>CAWBDI010000007.1:0-538790 GCA_963787555.1 uncultured Solirubrobacterales bacterium | reverse complement strand
AGACAACCTCCCCCTGAATGAGTTGACCCCCCTCAGTAACGAGAAGGCGGAACAGCACGGTCACATACCTGAGATTCGTGTCCTTACTCATGCCCGAGACGACCAGTATCAGCGGGGAGACTGCTGCACCTTTTCTCGCTGCTTGCGACAATCCCAGCTCTCCACAAAAGGCATGGCACGATCTTCACGGTGCGTGTGGTGGGCTCCCGATGAGCGCGCAGCGAGGCGTGTGATGGACCACGGTCCGGCGTCTTGGACCTATGCAAGCTGGGCCTCGAGCACACTCCAGGACTAGGTGTGGCGCGTCCTCGCGTGACCAAGCAGGTGCTGTCGTGATGGGTGTCCGCGGATTCAGGCGAATGCCGCGGCTCGGCAATTGCCGCGAAATGTCCCGGCGGAACACGACACAACCGCCCAGTCGGTCAACGGTCAGGTCTGCTGATTGGGATGTGTGATGTCGGTTGCCGGCAGGACGTGGAGTGCACGGTCCGTGACTCTGACACCGATGCTGACCTGAAATCGGACCTCCTCGTCGAACCTCCGTGGGTGCTGCAGCTGTTGAAGTGGTGATCGAAGGAAATAAGGTCATGGGTGCTACGCACATTGCCTGGCAGCGAGCCGGAGTGGACGGCGCGGAACATTTCGCGCTGTCCGGATCATCGGGAATGACCGGCAGGATGCCGCGGTGGCGACCAGTCGGGTCCTGTACCGGTGCGCCGCGTCCGGTGCGCCCGTACCCGGGGCCATCTTCGCCGGCAGCGACCAACGTCCCATGGTGTCGAGATCGCGACCGCCTGGTCCGGCGTGCCCATCTCGGTAATTGAAATCGTCGCCCGCTGCCGCCAAATACGGCGCTTGCGCGGCGGGAACGGTTGGAGCCCGTCTCGACCTGCTCTCGATACCAGCTTGGGTTGCCCGCCTCAAGCTTAGAGAACGCGTCTGCCGTCAGGTGGGGGATCGCTACGTAATCCGGTTGGCTGTTCTCGCCGTTGGCGCCGTAGATGACGACCACCTGGGATGGACGGCGACGGATCTGCCGCGCAATCGGGCCGACCGCCTCGGCGGGGTCCAGGGCAGCCAGTTTGCCGTCTGGAAGGTTGAGAAAGGTCAGATCCTCGACGCTGGTGACCTGGTAGGCTGCGCGGTGCTCCTGCTGGCGGACCTGCCCGGAGGTGTCTGATGTGGCCAGCGCCGAATGGGAAATCGCGCCGAGTTCGCTGCGTGTGGCGCAGATCGAGGCGGTCTTGACTCCGGTGTCCGCTTAATGCGCGGAATGTGCCGGCTACGCTGAGCACTTCGTTGCCCGGGCGAGCAGGGACAGCCAGGAAGCATCGTGTAGTCATCGCCGGGCTCACCTCGTCGCTGATCGACCCGGCATGGCGGTCGGCCAGTCCGAGTCTTCAGCCGCAATGCCGTACATTCGGCCGAGCTCGGTCGCCTGGAGTGCCTGGCCGGTGTGACCAGTCAGTTCTGGGTCGGCCGCGAGAAGCGCCACGACGGTGCCATTGAATTCGGGCGGGACCGAGCCGGTGAAGTCGTACCGGTCGGCGGCTGCCATGATCGTCTCGGTGCGAGTGAACGCCGGGCGGAGCGCTACCACTGCTACGCGGTGCTGTCGGAGCTCGTAGGCCATGTCGCCCGTCATCTTCTCGACCGCTGCCTTAGTCATCCCGTACGGGACGGTAAATATGTGTTGAGTGGCCCCCATCGATGAAACGTTCACGATCAAGCCGTGACCCTGCGAAATCATCGTCGGCGGCCAGGCTGCTTGCCACGTAGTGCGAGCGGACGCCGACAGCCTGCATCTCGTCCCAGACGGCGGCGGGCAGGTCCCAAAATGGCACGTCCGTCCGTATGCCGAGCTCTGGGAAGGCGGCGGCGTTGTTCACCAGGATGTCGAGGCGGCCGCGCTCGGTAGAGACCCGCTCGAAGAGGGCTCGCACGTCTCGGTCGTCACGGTGGTCGCACAGCACCGGAACACCCGCTCCACCAACTCGATCGATCGCTTCCGCCGTGTCGACGATCGTCCCAAACGAGCTGCCGTCGGCATGCGAGATCGTCCGCCCGGTGACGTACACTGTCATGCCGGCGCGGCCCAGCCCGATCGCGATCCCCTTGCCGATCCCTCGGCTGGCGCCGGTGACAATAGCAATCCGTCCGTACAACTGCTTCATGGCTCGGTCACCCAGACCTCCTGCATGCGGTCGCTCGAGCACACCGCTGCGCCCTTGGTCCTGCTCCCGCCCGCACGTGACGCTCCGCCAGCAACGCTTCGAACACCCGCATCCGCTCGTCTGATAGCGGCACAAAGAGTTGGAGCAGATCTGACGAGACTCCTTCCAAGGACGGACAAACGCTAAGCGGCAGGCCGTAGATCCCGCGCTCGGCGAGCCAGTGCGCCGACACTCCGGCGGATCCTCCACCACCAGCCATGGCAGGGCCGGATGCCCGAGGCGGACTCGGAGCCCGCGGTCGCGTAGGGCGTCGGCGGCGCGCGGCTTCATCACGCCGATACGTTCGCGGAGCGACCCGAAGATGTCGCCGAACCCTAAAAGGCGAAGGGCAGCTCGGAAGCTCAGCTCGCTGACTTGGAGCGGAGAGACCAGTTCGCGAACACGGAGCGCCTGTGCCTCAGATGCCACGACAAACCCGACGCGCGCGCCGCCCCAGGAATACGCTTTAGTGAACCCGCGCACGACGATCAGGTTGTCAAGCTGTTGGGTGAGCGGAATCGAGCTCGCGCGCGGTCCGAGGTACGAGCATGGCGCCTCATCGATCATCACCAACGCGCCCACCGCGCAGCCGCGCGGCCGATCGCGAGGAGGGCGTCGTGGCCATCCACGCTGCCCTCGAATGTCGGCCGATCGAGGTGCACTAGAGCTGGAAGCGTCCTGGTGATTGCTTGGACAACTGCGGCAGGTCCGAGCTCTCGATCGACCACCTCGATCCTGCTCCCACGCTGCATCGCCCAGACGGGTACATCCATATGGCAGACGCGGCCCACGAGGACGGTGCCGCCGTCCGCGAGGTCGCTCAGGTGCCGCAGTAGTGCGGTCACGCCGGCCCCGAATGTGATCCGTTCAGGGAGGATCCGGCAGCCGAAATGGTTGCTCAGCGTCGCTGCGGACCGCTCCGCGCCGTACGGGTCGTCCACCGGGTAGCATAGGACCGCGCTCAAGCCCCCGTCCGACATGTCCTCGATCATCTGGCGCCAGGTCCGCTCAGGCAGCAAGTCCAGCCACGATGTCTCGTCGGGCGCGTACCCGCAGGTCGAGGCGGGCGTCCAGCGGCGTCCCCCATGATGCCACGGCGAGCGCAGCAGGCGGAGCCGGGACCGGACGGGCCATGAGCTGAATCGTTCGTGCTTCCGAACCGGACGCGGCATCGACCTGGACGCCGCTGTCCCCTCGCTGGACCTCGAACCCACTCTCACGAACCAGCACCTCCAACTCGGCCCGGGTATACAGTCTGACCTCGTCCCGGAGTGGGAGGCAAGAGTGCCCGGAGGGGTCAACGGTCAGGCCAGTCGACGCGCTGAGCACGAGCACCCCGCCCCTCACAAGCGAGCGTCGAGCTTGACGAAGCAGGCGACGCTGGTTGGCGCCTGCGCCCAGGTCGAAGCCACCGACCCAGACGACCGCGTCGAACTGTCCGGTCGGCCAACCGGCACCCGACAGCGGGTCGAAGCGCCGCCAGCAGACCTTGGCGCCGGCCCGGCGCTCCGGCGCTGGGCCTCAGCGACCGTCCGGTCTGACACCTGCAGGCAGGTAACACGACAGCCGGCCTGCGCGAGCACTATCGCCGGCCAGCCGAGGCCGGCGCCGATGCAGAGCAGGTGCCGGCCGGGCGCCAGCCCGGCGAGCACCTGTCGCGCGTAGTTGACCGCGCGGGCGGCCTGCTGCGAGACTGGCAGCGCGTCCCCGGCCGAGCCCTGGTCAAGCATAGGTAGTCAGTAGCTCCCGAACTCTTTGGCCGCGGTGGGGCCGGTGCACCAGCCGACGGCTCGTACAAGAAGTAGAGGTGCCCGGAGCCGTTCTGGAACTGGGTGATCTTGCCGAACTCCGCATCCCACGCGCTAGCACGGAAGGGCGGCCCCTGCCGAGAGCTCCTGAACCTCTCGCTGGATGTCGGTCACACCGAAGACGGCAGCGACCTCCCTCGCCCGCCCAGGGTCGAAAGTGCGCGCTGGGCAGACGTGGCCTTGGCCTGGGTCCTCCTGCTCGGCATAGGTGGGTGGACAGGATCAAGCCGCCGGCCTTGTACTTGAGGACCCCCTCTTCGTCACCGCCGGATGTCCTGCTACACGGCTCACCCTCCAGTGCCGTGAGGCCGAGGCCTTCGTAGTAGAACGGGAGCACTGTGTCGCTGTCGCTCGCGAACTGGAACAGGGGGATAATCGGCGAGCCGTCGAGATCGGCCCGGATTGCCGCCAGGTCGTGCGTGGCCACGGCGCCGTCATGCGCTGCCCCGGACGCCATGCCGTTGCTGGCCGAGGCAGACGCTAGCGGCGGCTCGCCGGTGCTGGCCCGCATCGCCAGGATCGGCTCTCTGCTCGGCCAACTTCGCGCATGCCCCGACGGCCGGTAAGGCACAAGACCGGGGCCATCCGGGTCATAGAAATCGCTGGCCACACCAGCCTCGTAGAGGTATGGCGCTTTCGCGGCGACCGCCACCTCGCGAGCAGCCACACCTCCCGTCTCCTGCTCCGCCGGCTCAGGCAGCGAGAGAGCCAGCGCGCGGAGTTCGTCTTCAGTCATCTTCGATCGTCCATCCTGCTGAGCGACGGCAGCGCGGGCCGGGACACGACTCCAACCGGCCTTTCGATGGCGCTTGACACCCTTCGGAATCCACCCATTCAGCACCAGCATCATGGCCAGGTCGCCGGCTACTTAGGCATCTAAGCGAGAGTCGACTCCCGGTCCGGTCCAGGTCGCGAAAGCAAACAGTAGCCGCCGTCCTCCTGCGAATGACCGCGGTGTGGCGTACCCTCGGGTGCCGCCCTGCACCCATCTGGGTCGATATGTGGGCGAAGTGCTACCATTTCCCACATGGCCCCCCTGAGTGGGAAAATCAGACTTGACCAGAGGGGGAGACTCGTCCTCCCTGCCGACGTCCGTAACAGGCTCGGCCTGAACCCCGGCGACGAGGTGAGGATCAGCGAGCAGAGCGACGGTTCGCTCCGGGTCGAGAGCCGGCTCACCGCTGCACATGCCCTGATTGGGCTTGCAGGATCCGCGGACCATTCAGTGCTCGAGGACCTCGCGGCCGAGCGTCGAGAGCAAGCGGCGGCCGAGGAGGCGGACACGGCCCGTTCGGGCCCGTCCGTATCCGCCGATACCGTGAGATCGTGATGACCGCTCATCAGACCGAGCTGCCGCATCTCTCCGCTCTTGAGCTGCTGACGCGCTGGGCAGCCATCCATGGCCCCGATCCTCGTGCGCAGCCTGGGAACCGTCGCGGAGGGACGCTCGGTCTCTACGGGCTCCCGACCTACTGGCGTCACCACGAGGCAGGCCGCAGGGCAGCGCCAAGCTCACGCCGCCCGGACCGCGCCGATGGACGTCCGCACGAGACCGTCGGCGTGACTACAGCCTGGTCGGCGAACGCACCCCCCGCGCTGCCCGGCGCTTAGACGGAGACCCCCCATTTTCCGACCCGCGGGCCGCGCTCGGTCTCCTCGCACGCGCGTCACCCAGACCGCCGCAGCGCCGCCCGCGGGAAAGGAAGAAAACTATGTTAGGTCAACCCGATGAGTCCACTGATCCGCCGGATAAACACCGAGCGCCTGCTGCGGGCCTCAGCGTTTTGGACGCGTCCGCGCTGCTCACTCTCCTATTCCAGGAGCCCGGGGCGAGCGCCGTGGCCGACGTAATCGCAGCCGGCGCCGTTGTCAGCACGGTAAATCTCAGCGAGGTCGCAGCAGTCCTCGTCCGCCACGAACGTGACGCCGAGAGCATCCTGCGCGCCGTCGCCGCACAGATCACGGTCGAGCCCTTCACCACGGAGGACGCGCTCGCGGCAGCCGCACTGTGGGCTCGGACCCGTGCTATAGGTCTCTCGCTCGGGGATCGTGCGTGTCTCGCGCTAGCCGAGCGACTCGGAGTGCCGGCGGTCACTGCAGACCGTGACTGGGCCACCGTCAACGTGGACATATCGATCCGGCTCGTGCGCACCTGAGCGGTGCAGCACGAACAGGCGTCAGCGTGGCTGGCCGGCCCAGGCCGGTCGGCCGCCGCCGGACCAGGACGAAATGTCGCCGACGATCCCATTCGTCGTCCCGAGGGCCGTCGTCCAACGAGCGCTTGGGCGACGTTTAGATGGGTCCGTCAGAACGCAGGGCTGCTGGATCTTCGTGAAGGCGGGTCTACGGCACCGGTGTTCTGCTAGGCAGCAGACCTTGGGTCACCAAGGACGTCCTCCATGCTCTGCCCGGCAGCGCGGTTGCTGCACCCTCGGCCATGTCAGGCGTCTCGGTCGGCCGCCGCCCGCATCGCTTCGGCGATGACGGGCTTTGGTGCGCGTCGGCACCGTGCGGATAGGCCAGGCGCTGCTCGGCGAGCACGACGAGCGTTGCGCCGGTGTCGGGATACTCGACGATGTCGGGGCGGTTGGTCGTGGAGACCAAGATGTAGCGAACAGGCGCGTCGGAGCGGTTGACCAAGCTATGGGCACCTGCCTGGCCTCGCCGGAACGCGACCACCGCGCCAACCGACAGCACTGCGTCCCGTCCCGACCGCGCAGCGAGAGGGTCCCGGCGAGGACGAGCATTAGCTCCTCGTTGGCGTGGTGGACGTGCAACGGCGAGCCGACGGCGCCCGGGTCGAGCTCGTAGACATTGGCAGCGAGCTCTCGGGCCCCGGCCTGCGCGCCCACGGGAGCGACGTGGCGACCAAGGTATTTGGCCGCCTCCCAACTTGGCTGGTGAAGTCAACGGGTATCGGACGACCCTAGCCGATCTCCAGGCCGCGGCTTTACTACTGGAGCCTCCGTTCCGTTCTAACGCTCACGCGGCTCGCGTGACCGAGCCGACACTCCTCCTTCGTCGCCGCTCCGGGTCCGCCGAGCCGGCTGCTCCGCTTTCGTGGATGCGGAACTGGCTCACGGCACACCGCTGCCTCCTACTCGTGGCGACATGCGCAGCGCGGGATGAGCGAATCGGTCTGTACTCGTACTCCTGCGATGCCGTGATCAACGCAGTCTCAGCATGTGCAGCCGTGCTGCACCGTAAGGACTTATCGCAGTGGAAATGGCCAAGCTGATCTGCGCGGCGATCGCCTCGCTCGACGCCCGAGCCATCAGAAGATCCCTACCGCCCTCGGGCCTTCTTCAGGTTCGACTGGTGTGGGCCGGACAGCCAGTCCGCAGCCGCCAGACGCTCGTCGACCGGTTCCTCGCCTCGCCGCAGCGCGTCGATGTAGGCACGATCGGCGGCGAGCCGGGCCGCCACCTCGGGACCCTCGGCAACGGCGCCGTGGCCGGGGACTACGACATCGACGTGCCTGGCGGCCTCTCCCAGCCGGTCGAGTGCCGTCTCGTAGGCGCCCAGCTGATCGTGTTGGCGAGGGTCGAAGAGCGGGATCAGGACATCGGAGAGCATGTCGCCGGCGAGCAGGACGCCACGGTCCGCGAGGAGGATCGCGGCGTGGCCGATGGCGTGCGCCTGATGCTCGATGATCTCGCCCGGCACGGGTCCGCCGTCCGCGGGCAGCGGGGTGACGAGCCCGATCAGCTCGAGAGGGATGCCCGACGCGCTCTCCGCCGCCATCGCCTGCGCCCGCTCTCGGGTTTCACTGGCAGCGTGGGCGCCGGCGGGGGTGGCATAGCGCGGCACGTCGCCGAACCGGGGTGCCAGAGCAGGTGGTCCCAGTGGGGATGGGTGGAGAACCCGGCGACCACCGGAATGCCGAGCCGGTCCAGGTCATCGGCGAGCTGGTTCAGCTCGGAACCATCGATGCCGGGATCGACCAGGATCAACCCAGCCTCCCCGCGCACCACGATGGCATTCGTCCAGACCCACTCGCTCTGCCGGACCCAGACGCCGTCGGCCACCTGAGTCAGCATCGCTTCACTCTGTCAGGTATCTCCCCCCCGGCGCAAGAGGAGAGCCCGCCCGCACTCGTTGCGCGTCATCGTCGCCGCCCGCCGCGACTCGTCCGGGCCCCTCGACGCGGAGCTGGAATAGGACCCCTGCTTTGTCGCCTCAGACCCGCGCCTCCGTGCTTGCACGTTCCTGGCTAACGGTCCGTCAACGCGGAAGTCTCAGCCAATCCGGCCGCACTGCTGGATCCACGCACAGGCAGAAGTATCGGCTGCTCCGAATCGGGCACTGTTCGCTTCTGCTCTCGGGAGGCGGCCCTTGCGCCGCCACCCATGAGGGATGAGAATCTCCCGTGGCCGCCGGGCTGACGCCGGCGAGGCTTGGTGCGGTAGTTAGAGCCCGTGCGACAGCGTGGCGCAGGAGCCTGTGGAACCGTTGATTGCTGCCATGAGCGCGAAAGCCAGACCCGTCTCTGGGAGGCTCCTCCCGGCGGCTCACACCGTCCCTTCGACCAAGGAGCTCGTCAGCCACAGCTGACAACCGAACATGCTCATCCGGGCCGACCAGTCGGCAGGCCCGTTTTCGCATGCTCGGATCGCTCCTCGGCCCTAAGGCGATTCACAAGCCAGCCTCGGGTGAAAGCAGGTGCGACGGACGGCCGAAGAGGACTGGTGCTGGTTTGTGCTTTTGGCGAGAGCAGGCCGCGTGCTCCTTTTTGTACTGGACGGGTTTGATCGCGTCGTGGTTGGGGCGACTGCTGAGGAGCTTGCCTGTTACGGCCTAGGGCTCGGAGGGTGGTGAGGCCGAGTTCGCTGCGTTAGGCGGTTGCGGGCACCGTCTCACCAGATGAGGGGTATGAGCCGTTTGTGGTGCGCGGCGTAGACGTGGTAGCGGTCGCCGGCGGGGCGCAGCAGCGCGGTTTCCTCGATGTGGATGCGCCAGACGATGATCGCCAGGCAGGAGAACGTGTACCCGGCGAGGCCGACCCAGTTGCTGTAGATCACGCCGATCCCGATCATGGCCAGCAGCCCGCCGGCGTAGCCGGGGTGGCGCAGCACGCGATACGGCCTCCGAGCGCGATTGTAGGCGCGGGCTGATCGAGACCAGCCTTCGTGCTTCCGCCGGTGGCGTGGCTGGTCAGAGACCTGGTCGCGTCGAGCCAACTTGGATGACCAACTGGAAACGAGAATCCCTACCCCTGTGTCCGGCACAAGACGCTGGACGAGATCCTCGACAGCCTCGCCGCGGACTTCCACCGCGTTTCTGATTCAAGGACGCTCGCCGCTCCCGCTCGCATTCGGTCCGGGGCCGGGTGTGACCCGGCCCCGTTCCGTTCCGTTCCGTTCCGTTCCTCAGCGGGTTAGCGCCAATGTCCCTGCTGACCCACTCCAGGAGAGATCGAGTCCCAGAACCGGCAGTTGTGGTCGGCCGAGATCTGCGCGATGGACATGACCTCGCTGTCACCGGCCGGCTCGAGCTCCATCTCATCGCCCGACCGGTTGAACTCGGGCCAGGCCGCGAATCCCTGGGCGGTCGGGTTGCCGGTGCGGGCGAACGTCGTCATCCGCGCGATCTCCTCGTCCTGCATCACCTGCTGATCGGCGTCGAGTGGCGTCGCCTGCGGCTGCTCATACGAATTCCAGGGGTTGTCGTGCGCCGCTCCCGCCGGCGTGTCGCTCGTCCCCACCGCCTGGTAGGGCGGGAGGTCGTTGTCGTTCATCAGGAACCCGTATACCGGCATCCACCGGGCGAGGTCCTCGTCGGTCACCATCGCCGGGCAGACCGTGTCGGAGTCGGCTGCCAGTGTCCGCCACGCGATGAACGGCGTCTCGAACCGCGACAACGGATAGTGCGCCAGCACCTGCGGGGCATAGCGGCCATATTGGGACTCCACCGTCTGCACGTAATCAGTCGGCGTGGTCGGCTCGCCCACGAGGTCCTCGTCGCGCTCGGTACCGATCATGACCGGGACCCGGTTCACGTCGCCGGTCTGGAGCGCCTGGCGGAGTGAGCTGGTGAGCGTCGAGCCGTTGATCGTCGGGCCGACCGTGCCCTGCCCGCCGTACTGGTATCCGTCCCCGGGCGTGTCCGATGCCTCCAGCACGGTGTCGGTCGGCAACGCCCGCAGGCATGCGGCGACGTTCGCGTTGCCGGCGCGGCATCCGACCGACGACGCGAACGCCGCGCCGATGCTGTCGGCCTGCCGCTCTGAGGGCAGAGACGACTTGCAGTCCTGCGGCTCGAGGTCGTACTGACCGCCGGGTCGCACACCCGGGCCGCCGAACAGCGTGTTGTACTCGCCGCTGTCGTTGATCGCGCCCTGGAACAGCCCGCGGGCAGTTGGCGAGGCGATCTGTGCGCACACGCTCGAGGCGCCGCCCGACTCGCCGAAGATCGTCACATGGTGCGGATTCCCGCCGAACGCGGCGATGTTCTGCTGCACCCAGCGCATCGCGAACTGCTGATCCTGAAGACCGTAGTCGCCGGCATGCTGGCCGAACGCCGAGTTGGCCAGAAACCCGAAGATCCCCAGCCGGTAGTTGATCGAGACGATCACCTCGTGACCGGTCGCGGCCATCAGCGAGTAATCGCCATTGCCAGAGCCCTTGAACAGACCCCCAGGGTGGATGTGGAACATCACCGGCAGGTTCGTCCCCCCGCCCGCCGGGGCAAATACGTTGAGGTAAAGGCAATCCTCGCTCGACCCCGCTACCGCCGGCCCCGACTTGGCCCCGGTTGGCTGGGGGCACTCATTCGCAAACTGCGTCGCCTCCAGCGTGGTCGTCCACGCCGGGTGCGCCTGCGGCGGCGCCCACCGCAGCGATCCGACCGGCGGCGCGGCATACGGAATGCCAAGCCACTCCTCCACACCGTTCTTGGCGGTGGTCCCGCATACCTGACCCGTCGCTGTTTGAGCTGTGGTGCCCGGCACGCAGGTTGTCACCTGCGCACTGGCGGGTCTCGCGGAAGGTCCAGCCGTGGCCACCGCGATCACGGCGACGATCACACCCGCTGCGACGAGCGTCCATCGGAGCACACGCCAGCGCCCTCGAAACGATCGCGCAAATCCCATCTCTCACCTCACATATCTACTGACCGAGCCGCATAGGTCAGCGCTGCGACAGCCCCGGCTCGACAGGGGCTATCCGCGTTCACGCGAAATCCAGCCCTCCTTCCCCGCGAAGATCCCCCGGGTAGTTTGGCAGTTGTTCCTAGCGGACGTGCGCGCCCGCACCAACGCTACGCCGCCGGGAGAAAGGTGTCAACCAACCCTGGAACGTCCGATTGGCGACCAGCGGCGCCGTGATCAGATCAGGATGCCAACGCGCTACCGCCAGGTGCTGGTCCCCGAGGGACCAGCAGGCCAGTCTATTGCTTGCTCGCGAAGGAGAAGAGGGCGACCGTTGGGGGGCCCGCGCGCGCAGGTCTGAGGGCGCAGCGGCGCCTTAACGGGAAGTGCTTTTGGTGCTGCAGCCGGCGGGCGGCGCGCGAATGCTTTGGCGACGTTGGGATGGCTGCTGACACGCAGGCCGCGGGGGGTAGCTTCCCCTCTTGGTGGCAAGCAAGTGTGTGGCCCAGACTGCTCCTGGGGCGACGAACCGGAAGTCTGGAGGTGGTTCCGGTCGATCGCTTCAGGCCGCTAGCCGGCGCCTGGCTTTCTGTACCGATGGGAGAGCGTCCTTAGCCTTGGCCAGGGGTCGAGCGCGAAGATCAACGCTGGCTGGCTTGGCGGCAATGTCGATCTCCTCCCCCGTGGCGGGATTGCGCCCCTTACGCTTCTTCTGAGCAGCCTTCACACGGACAGTCAGCTGCACCAACCCACTGATCCTCACCTTCTGCGCATTACCGAGTTCCTCCAGCACGATTTCAAGCGCACCTAAGACGCGCTTGGCGTCGGCCTTGCTCAGTCCGGCCCGCTCCGCCACCGCTGCCGTCAACTGCGTCTGGGTCAACACCACGACATCCTCCAAGGTCCGAGGTTCAATCAGAACCCGGGATTGAACCGCTAGGCCCAGACAAACACCAGCTACTGGTCCGCGCTGGCTTTTAGCTCGTCGTAGGGGACGCGGGCGATGAATCCCCGGGTCATGCCCTCTTCGTGGCGGACGATCGCGACGTCGCGTTTCACGGCGTGGCCGTCCACGTTCATCTCGACTGCGTCCCCTGGTTCGCCTCTCACGATCACCGTGCCCCGAACCGGGTGTCCGTCAGAGTCGGGCACATAGACGGTCTGGCCAATCTCTACCTCCATTACCGCGATTCTAGGCCGCCTCCCCGCATCCCGAGTCGTACGAACGATCAGGTGTCCAACGACAAGCAGGCAACCCCAAGCCACCTGCATCACGACCCACCAGGCACCTCACGCGAGGACTGAGGCGCGCCGAGGAAGTGTCCGACCCTCTGTGTAGGCATGACGAAAAAGGAGCGTCATGTCTACGACCACGAAGACCAGGACCAAGCTGAGCGAAGAGACCTCGGAGCGGGGTAGCGCCGGCGGGGAGCGGAGCTCGCCCGGAGGGCGAGCGCAGCGACCCGCTGGCGCTGCGCGCTCGCCGCACGGGTCCCTTGAGGAGCTGCCGCCGGAGGTCCGCGAGCAGCTGTCGGATGAGTTGATTGACGAGCTGCTCGCGGGCGCCCGGACCGAGGAGGAGATCGTCGGGCCCGGCGGCCTGTTGGCCGACCTGGTGCGCCGGCTGGTGGAGCGGGCGATGTCGGCCGAGCTGACCGAGCATCTGGGCTACGAGCCGCATCAGGAGCCGCCGGGCGGGGCTGGCAACACGCGCAACGGGACCTCGCCGAAGACGCTTGCAACCGAGCACGGGCCGGTCAGGATCAAGGCCCCTCGTGATCGCGACAGCAGCTTTGAGCCGCAGATCGTGCGCAAAGGCCAGCGTCGCTTCCAGGGGTTCGACGACAAGATCCTCGCGCTCTACTCCCGTGGCCTGTCGACCCGGGACATCGAGGCGCACCTGCGCGAGATCTACGGCGTGAACGTCGGGAGGGACTTGATCAGCCGCGTCACCGACGAGGTGATGGACGACGTCCGCGCCTGGCAGCAGCGGCCGCTGGAGGACGTCTACCCGGTCCTGTTTCTCGACGCCATGGTGCTCAAGATCCGGGAAGGCGGCAGCGTGCAACGCAAAGCGTGCTACCTCGCCTTGGGCGTAACGGTTGAGGGCGACCGGGACGTGCTGGGGATGTGGTTCCAGGAGAGCGAGGGCGCCAAGTTCTGGATGCAGGTCCTCACCGATCTCAAGCAGCGCGGCGTCCAAGACATCCTGATCTGCTGCGTCGACGGGCTCAACGGATTCCCCGAGGCGATCGAGGCGATCTTCCCGAAGACCACCGTCCAAACGTGTGTGGTGCACCTGATCCGACACTCGCTGAAGTACGTGCCCAGGCGCGAGCGCGAACAGGTCGCCCGGGAGCTGAAGCCGATCTACACCGCGGTCGACGCCGACGCCGCCCAGCAGGCGCTCGAGGCGTTCGACGAGAAGTGGGGTGGCCGGTTCCCCGTGATCACACAGGCGTGGCTGAACGCCTGGGAGTACGTGACCCCGTTCCTGGAGTTCCCCCCGGAAGTGCGTCGAGTGATCTACACAACAAATGCCATAGAGGCGCTGAACCGCCAGCTGCGGAAAGCGATCAAAACCAAAGGACACTTCCCCAACGAGGAAGCCGCCAGAAAGCTCATCTACCTAGCCATCGTCAACGCGATCCCGCAGTGGACCCGATGCCGGAACTGGACGACAGCCCTGCTGGCGTTCAAGATCCACTTCGGAGACCGCCTACCCGACTGAACCAGGAAACCGGCCTACACAGAAACTCGGACGCCCTCCGCGCCGACTTCTGCTCCGGATTGACAGGCGACCCAAAGCAGCAGCGCTGGCCTGGTCACTGCTGCGGCGAAGCAGCAGTCTCGGATCGCGAGTCAGGGAGGCTCGGGGCGGACCGACTCGGCCCAGTGGGCGGGGGCGTGCGGGTTCGGTGATGTTGAGGGGTTGACCGCTCTCGGGAGGCCCGAGCCGGTCGTGTTCGACGTGGAGCGCGATGGGGTTTGACGGGCGCGCGTAGCATCTTGGGGCATCGACGCAAGGGTGCGCACATGGTCCGGAGCCGCGGCCGGTGGCGCGGATGGGTTCGTGCGAGGGGGTCGATGTGACAGCTCGCGGCGAATTCGCAACTAGAGGCATGAGCACCGCGATAGCCACGGAGGTAAGCGCGCGGCAGAACCTGGGCGGCGGCGCGCTTGCAGAGTTCGAGGAGATCTACCGCAGCAACGTCGGCGTGGTGGCGGCGTATTTCGCGCGCCGCTGCCGGGAGCCGCAGGAGGTGGCGGATCTGACCTCGGAGACGATCGTGAGGGCGGCGGGCTCGTTCGACTCGTTTGATCTCCGTCGCGGCAGCGCTCGTGCGTGGCTGTTTGGGATCGCGGCTCACGTCTGGGCCGCCTATTGCGCGCAGGTGGTCGACAGCCGGGACGCCATTGTTCGGCTTGCGGGCTACGCGGGCGCTCGAGGTCAGTGAGATCGATGAGTTGGCCGCCAAGATCGACGCGCAGCATGAAGGCCGGGAGTTGCTGAAGCGCTGCGCTGTGCTGAGTGCGAACGAGCGAGCGGCGATCGAGTTGGTGGATCTCGCGGAGCTGACGCCCAAGGAGGCCGCGGTTGCGCTTGGTGTGCCTCGCGGCGTGTTCCGGATGCGGCTCTCGCGGGCTCGGGCGAGATTAGAAAGGAGTACGGCGTTAATGACTGAGTTCGAAGACAACTTGTGGCTCGAGGTCGTGCGCGAGCACGGGGACAAGCTGGCCCGTGCGAGACGACCGGTCCGCAAGCACAGACGCGCGACCCGCCATCAACTGCTCGCGGGTACTACCGTCGGGCTGGCCGCAGCGGCGACGGCGGCCGCATTGCTGTTCGCCGCATCGACCAGCCCCCCGGCGTTCGCGGTCACCCGCAACCCGGACGGCACGGTCACCGTCAACCTGAGGCAGCCATCGGGGATCGCCGGCGCGAATGAAAAGCTTGCCGCGATGGGCGTGCGGGCGCAGATCGCGGTGCAGGCGAAGACCCCGCCGAAGCTTGTTTGCCCGGGCGGAACGGTGCCGACGATCACGTTTGACCCGACCAGCATCCCCAGGGGCGAGGAAGTAGTGATCACCCCGGGCGCCGGCAACGCCGCGGCGCTCAAGGGGTACAAGGCTGGCAGCAACGGTGGCGGCAACCCCGGCGCCGGCGCTACGGGTGGCGGCAACAACGTTGTTCGGCTGCAATCCGGTGGCAGCAACATCCGGACGCAATCGGGTGCCGACAACCACGTGGCTCGAATGTATTGCCCGTGACTCGGATATACGCCCGCGGACGTTCGGCCGCCGGAGCAGCAGCAGCTTCGGGGAGACCACTCCCGCGGGCGGCACGCTCTCGGCGGCCGCCAAGGCAGGGCTGCACCCCCGCATTGGATGCCTCATGCCCGTCGCGCTACAAGAGCAACGCTGAGCGCCACAGGATCCCCCAAGCCGATCTGCCTGTGGAACCGCAACTCGAGGGCAGAGACCCGCTGGCCCGACCCGCGCTCCGCGCCGGAAGTGATAGTCCGGCGTCAAGGACCTCACTGCCCCTTCCACGAAAAACTAGGCACTGAAACGACGCCCGTGGCGACGGTCCCACTACTGCTTCAGGTCCGCGGGCAGCTGAAGCAGCAGTCCCGCGATCGCAGCCGGAACGGCGACGGAGGGGAAGTCTGGTCGGAGCGGGCGAGGCGGCTGCTGTTCGATCGAGCCTTCGTGGCAGCGAAATCGGCAAACCGGCGTATCGAAGCTCGTCCAACTCGCAATTCTCGACACTGTGCTCAGCGCCGTGCCTGCAAATCCGGGGAACGCTCTAGGCGTCCTGGCAGACGGCGCCCTCGCGAGGTGTGACGAGGTCGATCAGGTAGCGGTCGATCGCCCGCTGAGCGCACGATGAGCTGAAGTAGGAGGTGTGGCCGTCGCCGATTCGGGTCAGCAACACGCTACGTGGGATCTGGACGTGCATGTTGAGCGCCCAGGGGTACGCGGTCGACGGGTCATAGGTCGCGTTCACGATCAGGATTGGCGGGGCGCCCTTGATGTGCAGGTTGTGCCGGGGATTCGCCCGCGGCTGCGGCCATCCGACGCAGTCAGAGATGATCCGCATCGTCTGGACGTTGCCGCCGAGAAGCGGCGCGATCCTCCGAGCAAGGGTCAGTCTCGCGGCAAAGCCGCTGTATCCGCGCGCCTGGACGGGCCAGTCCAAACACTCGATTGCGCGGCCGCCGGACATCGGCGGTTGCGGAACCATTGGAGCGAACACGGAAGCATTCCCCTTGAGCGCCTCTGCAACGTGTTCTGCGAGGAAGCTCCAGTCGACTGGGTAGGACAACACGTTTCTGTGCTTGAACAGCAGGCCGGCATCATCCGCGGCGAACTGGATGTCCGTGCCGGTGACGCCCCTCGGAGCGCCTGGTACCGGAATCGGCGAACGGTTGGCGCTAGTGATTAGCCGACTCCAGAGCCGCAGAACGGGCTGACCGTGCAAGGCACACTGAGCGCTCGTCATGCACCAGGCCGCCCAGCGGGAGAATTCGTCCTCCGCCGCACGTGCCTCGTCGGCGAGCATCACGGGCTCAGACAGCGAGCGGTCGAGCGCGCCGTCGAGGACCATCGCTCGGATGTGGTTCGGGTAGCGCTCGGCGTACTCGGCACCGAGCATCGTCCCGTACGAGAACCCCAGCCAGTTGAGCTTTCCATCGCGCAGCGCCTGTCGAATCCCCTCCATGTCCTGCACTACGTCGACGGCACCGACGTGCATCAGGTACGCCCCGCTCAGCCTTTGGCAGCTGCGCGCTAGCTCGCGGTTGAACTCCAGCAGCCGCAAGTAGTCCGACTTCCGCTGCGGAAAGGGAGGGATGCTGGGATCCAGGCCCGGCAGTCCGCACCTCACCAGCGTGCTATCTCCAGTGTCACGGGGGTCGAAGCCGACGATGTCAAAGCGCCGGCGCAGCCAGGGCGTGAAGATCCCGGGCGTCGCCTTCATCTGTTCAGCGCTCGGGCACCCCGGGCCGCCACAGTTGAAGAGGACCGTTCCGACCTTGCGCCCCGAGCCGGTCGACGGCAGCCGAGTCAGCGCCAGGCTGATCTCAGCTCCCCGGGGACGCGACCAATCGAGCGGCACCGACAACGTCGAGCACTCCGCTTGCGGAGCATCGCGGCAGGACTTCCATGCCAGCCTCGGCGCCCGCCATCCAGTCGGCGCCGCAGCGTCCGCGAGTCCGGCGCTGGCCAGCAGCACGGCAACGGTCGCGACAACCCAGCCCAGTTTCAGTGGCAGCCATGCGCTACCCCGAGTCCGTATCGCGAGCACGGCTCGACTGTACGTCACGCGGGGAACCCGGATAGATGACCGACCCATCCGCAGTAGAGCGTGGAGGAGGATTCGCGAGACTGTCGCTTCGGTTGCTACAGGCACAAGTCACGCGCGACCGGATGAGGCACCTGCTTCCACGAAAACTCAGCACTCTCGGCCGCTCCCAATCGAGCGGACCAGGCTTCCCCTGTCCGCCGGATCCAGCAGCGCAGCCCGGAGCCCCGCATTCGGTGGCGACGAGCTCTCTCCCGTAGGAGCAGAGCCTTGCCTGGCGCGGAAGCGCGCCCGGCGGACGATCGCTCAGTCCTCCGGCCGGCGTTCAACGCGTGATCGCTTGGGCGACGAAGGGTAGCCCGAGGGTCGGCCCGGGGTGCGCTGCGGCGGACGATCGCATTTCGCCCCGGTAGGCGGCCGGCGTGCACGCCCAGCGAGGCATCCGACTCGAGTCGAGATTTCTACTGCGAAGGTGCCCCGGGGCGGTAGCATCCCTTATCGGCAAACGTCTCGGGGGTAACGCGATGGCTGGAGAGGCACTATTCGTTGGCTGGGGTCAAGTTGTGCGGGGGCGCGAACAGCTTGCGCTCCAGGTCTTCCAGGAGGTAGTCAGCTACTACGGCAAGCTCGAGGAAGAGGGACAGATCGAGAGGTTCGAGGCGTATCTCCTGGATCCGCATGGCGGCGATCTCGCTGGGTTCTTCCTAATTCACGGTGAGCAATCGGCGCTTGACACTGTCAGGTCGAGCGCAGCATTCCAGCGGCTGCTGGCGCGAGCGGGATCCGTGATCGACAACCTAGGTTTGGTTAGCGCCTACAGCGGCGATGCATTAGGACAGCAGATGGCGCTGTTCGGCGAGATGGCGCAGGAGCTGCCTCAGGCCAAGTAGGCGTCCTCGGGCGGATCGGTCGAATCCGCGCGAGGGACGCACGATCTCGCGACTTCATCGACCCGGCCGATCGACAACCTGCCCGGGCAGCAAGCGCCATCACACCACCGTGAGCGGCGCGTAGCGGCCGTTTCATACCGAAATTCACCGGCGCCTAGAACCTATTTGCTAGCGGCCGGGTGCGCCGGGTGATCGCTTTCGCCCTTCGGCGGCCAGGCGTCGTGCGATCGCGTTGGCGACGGTGCGATGGCCGCGGGAAGGGTCGGCGTCGTTGGGTAGGGCGGCCCTGGTGGGGTGCGCCAGCGTTACGGAACCGCGACCGAGCCAGTCAGCGTCGGCCTCAAGCTGAGCAGTCGTCGACATCAGTTACTTCTGAAATTGGCGGCAAGCGGCAGTCTTGTCGAGAGTGCCGCCTTGGCGACAAAGGGGGAGCAAAGAACGACCGTCCCAGGTCCACGCCCGCACTCGGATTCACGCGATGGGGAGCGCCAGGGCAGCGCGGAGAGGTGCTTGCAAGCCGGGTCAAGTTCCGGCCGTCGGCTAACGGGATCGTGACGGCAGCGGTGTCTGTGGGGCGTTGATCCGGGCGCCCCGCGACGATCGAATGTCCCTCGACCCCTCCGCTAACGAACAACCGCAGAGCTCATCGGCGACGGTTGCGGAATTGGCGAGTCTCAGGTCTCAGCCGATCTGGGCCAAGAGACCTCGCTGCGTGAAACCAGGCCACGCATCGGTCCCTCCGCAAACGGTCGCGCGTTCACGCCGCCGAGCGAAAGCGGGTGTTTCGGTTCAAACGTCTCGGCGACCGACGGATCGACGACGACACGATTCTCGCAGGTGGCGAATACGATGGCTGGCCGTCGACTGCGGTCGGGACCTGCTTCGGAGCGAGCGCAGGCGACGTTTGCTTCCCTCAGAGCATCGGTCTCTGGGCGCGGGTGTCCTATGGAGCGCCACCTGCCGACCCGGTGGGCTTTCTCGAACCGGTGCCAGTCGGCGCCGAGCTCGAAGTGGATCGCGAACGCGGTCAGCGTGTCCACCCCACGAACGCGCGCAGCCGCGCGACGGTTGGCCACCATGCTGGATCGGTCGCGAGCTCTGAGATCCGGTCGGCAAGCGCTTGCTTGCGTGCGGTCAGCCCGTCGACAGAGGCGATCAGCTCGGCGTAGGTGAGCGCGCTGACTGACTGCTGGAACTGCTGGGCGGCCAGCCACCGGCGGTGTTCCCGGGTCCACGCCGACGGCTTGGGGTACACCCGGCCGTGACGCAACGGCATCTTTGACACCCGATGCCGTGCGTTCATCAGATCCCGCCGGCACGCGTCGTGAGCCCGGATCAGCTCACGCGCCGCCTCCACCTCCGGCGAAGGGACCACGATCGCCGTCAACGACCCGGCCATCAAGCAGCGGGCAAACAACTCCGAATCCTTGGGATCGGTCTTGACCCGAAGGGCCGTCCGTAGGCCACCGCTAGCAAGCACTTCGGGACTCTCGCAGTGTCGCCCCGATCGCGTCCGTGGTGAGGTATGGAATGACCCCTAGCCAGCTGACAAAACTTCTTGTGCTCGAGGTCCTCGTCTGTGAGCGCCTCACTCAGGCGCTGCTGCGCTCGAAGTCCGCCCAACGAACGCTAGACCCTCGCTGACGCAGGTGTGACCCCCTCTGGCTCAGCCTGCGCCAGCTCGAGCAGCGCCGTCAGCTCTGCAACCTCGAATTTGGCGCCAACGCTCTTGGCCGCATCCGAGTACATCGCGAGATCCTTCGGGCATGAGACGATGAAGTAGTGGAGCGCACCGAGGGCCTGCGCCTCGCGGATTCGCTGCTCGCTGGGCCGCTCCGTCAGCCCCGAGTCGTCCATCCAGATACGGCCGCCTCCAGCACCGCAGCAGTACGTGTTTGCGCCGTGGCGTGGCATCTCGACAAGCTGCGCGCCTGTCGCTTGGATCAGCTTCCGGGGCGCGTCGGTAATCCGGTTGTAGCGCGCCAGGTAGCATGGATCGTGGTAGGTGACGCTGACGGCGCTCAGCGGCGTACGAAGAGTGATCGCACCTCGGGACACCAGGTCAGCCAGCAGTTCTGTGTAGTGATAGACCGGTTTATCGAGACCGAAGGACGGATACTCGTTGCGCAGTGTGTTCAACGAGTGCGGATCGGTAGTGAAGATCGCGCCGAACCGGGCCTCGGAGAGCGCTCTCATGTTTTGCCCAAGCAGCATTTGGAACAGGCCCTCCTCGCCGATTCTCCGTACGTCGTTGCCGGCGTTGCGCTCGCCGTCGTACAGCAGGCCGAACGACACACCTGCGTCGTGCAAGATCTGAGCAAGTCGTCGCGAGGAGGATTGCATGCGTTCGTCGAAGGACGCAAAGTCGCCGACGAACCACAGGTACTGCACCGGTTCTTTGCGCGCATCCGGGACGTGGAAGTCAATCTCCCTGGTCCACCGTGCCCGGAGCCTTGCGGACTTACCGTAGGAGTTTCCCTGCTTGACGAAACTCTCCAACGTGTGTTGGAGCGACGCCTCCATCCGTCCCTTGTCGACGAGGTTGCGCCGCATGTCGATGATCGTCGGCACGTGCTCGATCCCCACGGGACACGCTTCAACGCAGGCCATGCAGGTTGTGCATGACCACAGGACATCGTCGCTGATCAATGGCTGTGAATCATCACCAAGCCGGCCGTACAGGCGATCGCGGATGTCCAGGACCAACTGCCGCGGCGCGAGCGGCGAGCCGCTCGCGGTCGCAGGACACACGTCGGTGCAGCGCCCGCATTCCGTGCACGAGAAGGCATCTAGCACCTGCTTCCAATTCAGGTCGGACGCCGACGCGACGGCCACGATTTCTTCCGCCGGCTTCTCCAGTGCAGCCACCGGAGCCGCGGGGACCTGCGTGATCACTAGCGGCCGGACAACCTCGGACGGGGGCAGTTTGCCCAGAAACACGTTTGGAATCGCCGTGATGATGTGGAAATGCTTCGAGAGCGGAAGCAGGACCAGAAATGCCAGCACCGTGACGTTGTGCAGCCACCATCCTGCTTCGCTGACGGTATGCGCCGAGGAGCGACTCAATCCACCGAACGCCGCGGCCACCGCGGCGGTCAGCGGAGCGAAATTGCGCTGGTTGCCGTGGATATTGCCCGCCACCAGCGCGCCGGCGTCATGCACGAGACCGCCGATCATGATGAACAGGATGAATGTGAGGATCACGGCGCCTTCCCAGTGGGCCGCACTGCGGTAGCGCTCCTCGGCGGGGCCAATCCCGGACAGACGAGGTGTGTGTGCGATCAGGCGGCGGTAGAGCATGTAACTGACGGCGACGACGACCGTCGCCTCAAGCAGGTCACGTGCAAGGAAGAACGGCGGCCCGATTGGCTGCGTGGGCCCAAACCCCGGGATATACCAGTTCGGGCTGAAGGTCTCGCCGAACAGCGTGATCACCTGGAGCAGCAAAACGACGAATGCCCAGAAGATCAGCGCATGCATGATCCCGGCGGGCTGCTCGCCAACTAGGAACTTCTTCTGCCCGAGGCCATAGACGACCGTCCGTCTCAGGCGTTCGGGGAGTCGCTCAAATCTGTGAGCTGGACGCGCCGCGACCAGCAGCCTTGCGCGCCGGCCAGCTGTGATCGCAAAGGCGAAGATCAGGATCGCGAACGCAACCGGGAACAGCGGCTGCGTCATGTTGCGGTCATTGCTCGAAGTCGATCAGCGAGCGCAGGGAGAAGATCGAACATGTCTTCAGTGGTCCCGTAATGCGCGACTTCAAAGATTGGTGCGTTCTCGTCCGTGTTGATGGCGATGATCAGCTCCGCACCGCTCATGCCCTCGAGGTGCTCCGGGGCGCCCGAGATCCCGCAGGCGATGTAAAGCTTCGGCTTGACCTTCTGTCCAGACTTTCCTACCTGGCGCGTCTTTGGGAGCCAGCCGGCGTCGGTCACTGGTCGTGAGGCGCTCAACGCCGCGCCGAGCGCCTCAGCAAGTTCTTGGGCAAGCTCGATGTTCTCTTCACTGCCGATACCACGACCTACGGCGAGAAGGATGTCCTGCGTGGAGATGTCGATGTCTTCAACCTCGGGCTCGACTCGCTCGAGAAACTCGGTCTGAAGTACGCTCAAGTCAGGCGGTGTCACGTCCTCAACCGTGGGGGAACCGGCAGCGGCGGGCGGGAATGAGCCTGCCACCACGGTCAGAGTCGCCGGAGTCTCAGTCGCCACTTCAGCTTCCAGCTTTCCGCCGTAGACCTGGCTTTTCGTGACGACCATGTCACCTTCCAGCTTGATCTCGGTGCAGTACGCGACAAGGGATTGTCCGACGCGGGCAGATAGCACGCCGGCAACGTCCATCCCGACGGTGCTATTGCCGATCAGAAGCAGCTGTGGTGCGCGCTCAACAATGATTGAGGCGAGCGTCTTTACATACGCCTCGGGTACGAAGTTCTCTAGCGCTGGGTCGTCGACATACAGTGCGACGTCGGCCGCGAGTCCCTGCGCAAGCGCTCGTGCGTTGTGACCGAGAAGGCAGGCGACGACCTGATCGCCGGTCGAGCCGGCCAGCTCGGAAGCCTTTCCGAGGAGCTCATGAGTGGCAGCTGTGACCACGCCTTGATGATGCTCGGCCAAGATGAAGATGTCGCCGCTCACCGATCGCTCCTGCTGTCGCCCCGCAACAATGCGCGCTCGTCGATGATCTCCACGATCCGCTCGGCAACCGCGTCGAGGCCGCCACTAAGCATCTCGGCATGCGAGGTAGCGGACGGGACGTACATTCGGCGTGCCGCACCGCCTAACTCCCCTCCCACCACAGGCGCCGGACGTGCCTCGATCCTGCCTTCCTCGATCGCAGCTCGAATCCGGTAGACCGCGACATAGCGCGGGGCCTGACGGGCAGCCTGAACGCCGATCACCGCCGGTCCGGCGACCCTCAGCTTGTGCACCACCCCGGCACCGATTTCCTGATACACGTTGAAGCCCTTCACCCTCCGGCTCTACACCGATTACGACTGCTACGTGGGGGATGCCCAGGAGTCCCGCAAGAATCGCGCTGGTCTGGCCATCGAGATCCTCGGGCGTCTGCACGCCTGTGAGCGCAAGATCGAAGCGCTCTCCCTTCAGGTACTCAGCGAGTATCTGCGCCCGCTCGTTGCTCGAGATGCGCCCCTTGAAGGCGCCGGTGAACTTCACCGCCTCGTCGGCCCCCTTGGCGAGGGCTGAGTAGAGCGTCTGGTCGACATCGATTTCGTCGAGGGCCACAACCGTAACGGTTGCACCCGATTGCTCTTTGATCAGCAGCGCCTCCTCAAGCGCATGCTCGTCCCATTCGTTCAGCCTGAAGGCGACGTACTCACGTTCGATGTCGGTCTCGTCTTCGTTTAGCTCGAGCTCCTCAACCAGGTCGGCGGTTTGGCGGAGCACTACCACGACCTTCACTGCAGGTCTCCTCTACGCTCGTAACACGGGGTGTGTGCGCCGACCACTGGCGTCGGTCACTTACTAGCTCGGGGCTCGATTCCGCCACTGCTGCCCGGCGATCTTCGCCCACCGGTAGCAATCCTTCGCAGTGTCGCCCCGACCGATTCGGTAAAGGTCCCGATCGTCTCCCGTCCGCTCGTCGCACCGACGAGAATGATCACAATGCCGAAGATGACCTGCTCGTAAGAGGGATCGATATGATCGAGCTCCAGCCCCGCGGCCAGGCCTGAGAGAGCCAACGTCGCCATTGCGGCTCCAACAACGCTGCCGCGTCCGCCCCTGAGGCTCACTCCACCGAGGAACGCCGCGGCAACGGCGGTGAGCAGCTCCACTTGGCCAATGCTTGGGTCACCACTCAGCAGAGTGAGCGCCTGCAGCATTCCGGCGCCGGCCGCCAGGCCTCCAGACAGCACGAACGCGAGCGCACGCCGCCGCTGCACGGGTATACCCACTGAGCGCGCGGCGCCCGAACTTCCGCCGGTGGCGACGATCTCTCGTCCCCACCTGGTGAAGGTTATGAACAGCTGGCTGAGAACTACTACGGCTGCGTAGATCAGCACCAGCTCGGTGATCGGGCCCCAAACGAGATTGCTAACGGAGGCCGATGCGTTGAAAGCGGTGACCGCCACCGGTGTCCCATGCGCGAGCACCAGAGCCACGCTCTGAGCGACGAACAGCATTCCGAGCGTCGCGATAAACGAGTTCACTCGAACAATGCAGACCAAAATCGCATTGATGGAGCCCACGGCGCATCCCGCGGCGATGGCCACTATAACCCCCTCCAGCACCGACGACGAGTGCGACTGAACCAGCGCGAACACCACCCCACCGAGCGCCATCGTCGTCCCAATCGACAAGTCGATTTCTCCAACGAGAAGACACAGCGTCAAACTCACCACCAATATCCCGACAACGACCGACCGTCCCAGCACGTCTTCGATTCCAGCCTTGTTGAAGAAGCCGGGGACCGCCAGGCCAAATCCCAGCCAAATCACCGCCAGGACTCCCGCGGCCCTCGCATCCGTCTGATGCCGCCGCAAAGACCTGCCGACGGAGGTGAGGACGCGGTTAGGCGGCTTCACGCGAACTCGCAGCATCGAAGGCCACAACGACGATGAAGATGATCCCGGTCACCAGAAGCTGGGCCGCTGTGCTCAAGCCAAGCAGGAGCGCAATGTTCGTGGCGGCGGCAATCACCAGTACTCCGGCAAAGGTCCGTCCGAACGATCCTATTCCGCCGGCCAAAAGGGTCCCGCCGACCACGACCGCTGCAAGCGCCTGAAAGTCATAGCCTGCACCCGTGCCAATTGCCGCGAACCCGCTGTACGCACCAAGCAGCATCCCGGAGATCGCGGCCATCAGCGCCGAAAGTGAGAAGCACACCACCACAAGCGATAGCGACCGCACGCCCGAAGCCCTGCCGGCCTCGGGATTGTTACCGTAGAAGTGAACCGTTGCGCCGAAGCGCGTGCGCGCCAGCACGATCTGATTTAGCACCACCAGCACAACGAACACGATGGCCGGAACGGGGATCCCCAAGGGTTGGGCCGACGCAAAATGCGCGAGCACGTTCGAATTGCCGACGCTGGTCCGGCCGCCAGTCGCCAGAAACAGGACGCCGGCGACGATGCCACCCGTTCCCAGCGTGGCGATCACCGGGTTGAGTCCCAGCCCCCCACAAGCCAGCCGTTCGTCACACCAATGACCAGTGCGATCGCAATCAAAGTAATGATCGCCAACGGCAAACTGGTGCTTCCGACCCTTATCACCGTGTTGGACGCAACGGCAATTACGGACGGAACAGAGAGATCGACGAAGTTCCCCGAGAGAACGACCCACGTCATGCCGATCGCCGCCATACCGACGAAAGCGTCTGACTGGACGATCGAGACAAGGTTGCTCTTCGTCCCAAAATGGCTTACGCCGATAAACCCGCCCGCAACGAGGCAAATCAGGACGACAACTGCGCCTTGCCCACGCCACCGCACCAGCATGGCCCGGCGAGTCGACGCGGCTTGACGCGCCTCGTCGGTCGTGGATGGGCGCTCCTCTCGGACTTGAAGCTCGGTGCTCATGTCAAGCGCCGGCTGCCGTTTGCGCGCCTCGAGCAGTCGAAGCCAGCGTAATGACCTCTTCCTCTGACCAGCGGTCCCGGCCCACCTCACCCGCAATGCGACCGTCCCGCATCACGACGATGCGGTCCGCCAAAGAGAGTAGCTCCGGGATGTCAGACGAAATCAGAAGGATTGCGACATTGGCTGCAGCCAGCTCCGCGATCCGCGCGTGCAACTCACTCTTGGCCCCAATGTCAACCCCGCGGGTTGGCTCATCGAGGATGAACAGGTGGGGATGGACCGGTAGCCATCGACCGATCACGATTTTCTGTTGATTCCCACCCGACAGGTGCCGTACAAACATCCGCGGATCGGGAGGATGAACTCCCACTTGGCTGATCAAGCTTGTGACGACCGATTGCGCAGCTTGGGAGTTAACCCATCCTCCCATCCCTGACACTTGGCCAAGCACTAGCGATGGCATCAGCAGATTGTTCGCGATTGTCAGGTCGAGCGCCAAACCCTCTACGCCGCGATCCTCGGGAACAAACGCGATTCCTGCCCGGACAGCATCACGAGCGCTATGAAAACGGGCCTCTTTGCCGAGATACTCGATGTGTCCGTGATGCGGTCGTGCTAAGCCCACAAGCAATCGCGCCAACTCAGTTCGACCCGCTCCAATCAGGCCAGCGAGGCCGCAAAGCTCGCCTCGGCGCACCGTCAGCGAGACGCCCGCTACTCCCGGGCCGTGCAACTCCTCGACTTTTAGCACCTGCTCAGCCGTGTTAGCCGATGCAATTGACGCGCGCCGGTTCAGAAGATCGAGCTTACGTCCAACCATTGAGTGAGCCAGTGACTCTTCACTAACGCTGGCCACATCGTAGGTCGCGACCATTCTTCCGTCCCGCAACACGCTCACCCGCTCGCACAGCTCACGGACCTCCGGAAGTCGGTGCGAGACGTACAGGATCGTGGTCCCCTCCTCATCGCGAAGACGGCGCAGGAGGGCAAACAGCTTGCGCGCGTCCACCGGAGACAGAGACGACGTCGGCTCATCGAGCATCAGTATTCGCGGGCGTCCCATTAGTGCCCTCGCGATCTCTACCAATTGGCGATCCGCGAACCGCAGGCGCTCGACACGCATATCGAGATCCAGATATGGGGCGATCGCCTCGAGCGCCCGTCGCGCATTCCGATGGACGGCGCGGTGTCGAACCACCCCTGCGACCGTCGGCAGCGCGCCGAGAACACAGTTCTCTGCCACCGATAGCGCCGGTACAAGGCTCAACTCCTGATGGACCAGAGCGACGCCCTTTTTCTTCGCTTCGCTGCCCCCATGCCTCAGGACCTCGCCATCGATCTCGACGGTCCCCGAGGACGGGCGCACCAAGCCAGCCACGATCTTCATCAGGGTCGACTTCCCGGCCCCGTTCTCGCCAATGATTCCGTGGATCTCCGCTTCGTTGACGTCCAGCTCGATGCCGTGCAGTACCTCGATCCCGTTGAAGCGCTTGACGATCCGGCTCAGCCGCAAGGCGGGACGCGTTTGGAACTTTGCGGTCGTCGAGTCGTTACCCTGCACTATCGCGCCCATCGCCGTTCTGGATCATCAGCCGAACTTGAGGAGGTGCGCCCGCAACCGGACGCACGAGCGCATCGCCCCACTATCTGCTGGATCAGTCATGACAAGCCCGATGGTCAACCGTGGCGCTGGTGACTATCGGCGTCGCGATGTACTCGTTGAATGGCAGCTTCTGCCCGTTTGCCAGATCCGTCAACTGAGTCGCCGTGTTTTGCGCTGCAAGCCACGGATCTTCCCAGGTGACTGCTGCGATCGCTCCATTTCGTAGCAGCGGCTCCGCGGCGCATGAGCCTCCGACCACGTTGACGATCTTCACCTTATGGGTCAGTCCCATCTGCTGGAGAACCTTATTGGCACCGATTGAGATCAGGTCATACTCGGTGTAGAGCACATTTACGTTAGGATGCGTCTTGAGCACAGCGCTGACCGCGTTCGCGATCGTCTGCTGATCGCTCCAGTCGCTGCTCACATCCGCGACGACCTTTACGGGGCTGCCCTTCACAGCGGAAATGAAGCCATCCGCCCGGTTCGGGTTGTCGGATCCGCCGGTTGCGCCACGAATAATCGCAACGTTGCAGCCGTGGGCACAGATCGAGCTCGTTTTCAACCAATCACCCATCTCGCTACCCTGGGCGATGTCGTTTGCACCGCCGATGTACCCGGCCAAATACGGTTGCGCAGCCGGCGCCGGATTGATGACGAGTTGAGCGGCGGTTATGCCTGCTTGCTTGATGCGCCTGAAGGTTGCTACAGACGCTTGCGCGTCGATGGACATGACGCCGATCACTTTCGGCGATTGCGCCATCAAAGAGGTAACTTGCGCGTCCTGACCGGAGCCAGTCCCATTTGCCCAATCGACAACCAGGTTTATGCCCTGGGCTTTGAGAGTGGGGATAAGGGCGGTTAGCCGCGCTCCGTAACTATCGAGCCATGGTGAGATTCCATGTCCGTAGATTGTGACGGCGACAGTCTTGGTCTTGCCGCCACTGCTTGCCGCAGCGCTTGTCGACGAGGACGACGACGAGCTACCGCAGGCGGCAATCATTACTACAGCCGCTCCTATTGCGGCAACTGCACTGACCCGCCTTATCATTGTGTGTTCACTCCTCTCCGATCAGTATGCGCCAGCCAGCCACGCCAGCGCCTAAGCCTCATAAGGCATCGTTTGCACGGGGTCCCGTGCTTGCTCTCTTCTCCTCTGTGTCTGCGCGCGCTTGGCCCCGCCCTCACTTGGGTCTGCAGCGGGTCCCGTGGCCCGTAGTAAACCCTGGCGGTGGGAGTGTGCGACCATCCCGCTAGTTCCACTTGAGTGGCAAGTGCCGCAGGCCGCGGAAGTTCACTCGTTGACTCCATTCGATTGAACCGCTGACGCGGTAGTCGGGCATCCGCGGAAGTAGCTCCTCCAGGGCGACACGTGCCTCCAGCCTCGCGAGAGGCGCGCCGAGGCAGCGATGAATCCCGCCGCCGAACGATGCAAGGCCGCGGTTTCGCCGCGTGATGTCGAATCGGTCTGGCTCTTCGAATGCCCGCTCGTCCCGGTTGGCGGACCCATAGAGCAAGACGACGCGTGCCCCGTCGGGAATCATCTGATCGTGAAGCTCGACATCGCGGGTCGGCCGTTTGACGAGGTGTTGGACGATGGTCTCGTACCGAAGGACCTCCTCGACGGCTGCGGGGATCCGATTTGGCTCCTCGACCAGGAGAGCACGCTGCTCCGGGTGCTCGGCGAGGAGACGCAGCGCATTTGTGATGACGCCTGTGACTTCCTCGGTTCCGGCGGTGAACAAAAACATGACCGTGCCGACGATTTCTTCGTCAGGCATCTCGTGATCATCGGGTCTTGCCCCCAGCAGCCGTCCGATGAGATCGTCGCGAGGTGCCTCAGAACGCCGGTCCGCGACGATCTGCTTCAGGGCCTCACGCAGCTCAAGCCCAGCCTGAACGCTCTCCTCCGGAATAAAGGGCGCCGGGAGATTCAAAAGGTCCCTCAACAGGGCGGCCCGAAGTAGTCGTGACAGGCGGGGATGCTCGTCCGTCGGAAATCCCAGTACCTCCGCGAAAACGAGGTCTGGGAACGGGATTGCAAAGACTTCTGCAATGTCAGCGGAGCCGGTGTCGATGAATTGCTTAGTGAGCTGCTGACATTTTGCGCGCACCATCGGTTCAAGTTCCTTGAGGCCGCGCGGGAGGAACTTGTCCTGGAGCGCCTTGCGAATCACGGTGTGACGAGGCGGGTCGTAACCGAGGAAGAACCCCTTGGGTGGAAACCCTTCACCGAACTGGTTACTTGTGTCGTCCAAGTCGACACCGAATTTCCCGGTGTAGGCCTGCCAGTCATCCTCGGCAGCCATCACGTCAGCATGACGTGACAAGGCCCAGAAATCACGCTCGAGGTTGTGGTAGACCGGCGCCTCGTCGCGCAGACGTTGATACGCGGGATACGGGTTCTCGTGCGTCGGTACGTCGATCGGGTCAAACACGACGCTTCCTGTTAGCTGAGACAAGCTCCCTCTCCTCAAATGGTCAGTATACCATCCATTTAGCCTACCAGCCGCTTGAGGCGGCTGTCAACGTTAAGCTCCCTTTAGCTCAGCATCCCGGTTGATCAGTTTCGGAGCTCATCCACGTCGACATGGGTCCGAGGCTCGTGTCGACGACGCGCGATTTACCTCGATCGAGCTGAACGTCGAACTGAGAGGCGGTTCATCGCCGTCTCGGCAGGCCCGGCCGCGATCACAATTCGCGCCTGCTCTCGCCGGCCGAGCGCGCCAGGGACGCCCGCTGGGCAACCAATGTCTTGAGGTTGAGGCTGGGGTCGTTGGCCTCTTCTGCTGTCAGGGCCGAACCGACGTCGTCGACCAGACGCAAAAGCCGCCGGGCAGCAACGTGATCCGAAGCTCGGTTCAGCGACTCCACTCCGACCAGCCGCTCACGCTTGAAGCAGAAAATCGAGAACGTCCCGGCTGTCTCGTCGCGCCGGACGATCGTGCTGTCGTGACCAGCGGTGATACCGGCTATTTGCAGCTTGAGGTCCCGTTGCTCGGTCCAGAACCAGGGAACGGCGCGATAGGGCTGCGGGTCACCTGCGAGGCGAGTCGCTACGCATCGGGCCTGGTCGGCGGCGTTCTGAACCGATTCAAGCCGCACGGGCATGTCGCTGAAACGGGATGGGTAACGCGCGCAGTCACCGATAGCTGAGACCCTTGGATCTTGCGTGCGTAAGTGGTCATCGACAACGACTCCGTTATCGATTGGGAGTCCGCAAGCCTGTGCCAATTTGACGTTGGGCCGGACACCAACAGCGACGAGCACGAGATCGGCCGGAAGGCGCTGGCCGTCCTGCAACTCGATTCCGCTCACGCGCCCGGTGTTGTCACCGAGAATCCGCGTGACCGGTGCTGACAGGACGAGTCGCGTCCCCCACCGCGCATGCTCCTCCGCATAGAAGGCGGCAGCCGGCGCCGACACTGTCCGGGCCATCACCGCCGGCAATGCCTCGACCACGGTTATCTTCGCGCCAAGACGACCGGCTGTCGCAGCGACCTCCATTCCGATGAATCCGCCGCCAACTACGACCGCATCTCTCGCCTCTTTCAGGCGCTCGGACAGCGCTTCGGCGTCTTGCCGCGTTCGGAGCGTTACGACTCCATCCAGATCGCGGCCCCGCCAAGCTGGCATCCACGGGGAGGAACCCGTGGCCAGCACAAGGGAATCGTAAGTGATGCTCGCTCCGGAAGCCAGTCTCACTGAATGGGCCGGGCGATCAACGAGCATCACCCGCTCGGCCTCCAGCAGCTCGATCTCGTGCTTGTCGTAGAACGCTTGCGGACGGAAGCAGAGGGTCTCTAGCCGCGACGCACCGGCGAGAAAGCTCTTCGAGAGAGGCGGCCGGTGATAAGGAAGCCCCGGTTCCTCACCGACCAGGATCACTTTTCCTTCGAAGCCTGAGTCCCGCAGTGAGGCCGCCGTCTGGAAGCCGGCCTGGCCCGCGCCCACGATGACCACGGTGCCGCCTCCCATCTAGATCTGCTCCTCCGGCAGGTGAACGGTGAGTCCATCGAGCTCCGGTGAGACGTCGAGCTGACAGCTGAGACGGCTCGTGGGTTCACGCGGCGAAACAGTCGCATCGAGCATTTCGTCCTCGTCAGGCTTCATCTCGGGGAGCCGCTCGAGATCGGCCGGATCCACGTAGACGTGGCAGGTGGCGCACATCAGTTCACCGCCACATTCAGCGACGATTCCGTCAATTCCATGCGTGACCGCGCCTTCCATCACGCTCATTCCAGCTTCAACGTCGAGCTCGTGGCGGACTTGGTCTGGGTCGATGTAGATGACTTTGGGCATACGCTCGCGTTTTCCAAGACTCATCACTTACAGCTGTGTGGTCATCCCTGCGTCCACTGTGAGCGCCGCGCCATTCACGTACCGCGCGGAGTCGCTGGCCAGGAACGCAACGACCTCGGCGACATCTGCGGGCTCACCTATTCGTCGTAGGGCAATGTTCGGCTCGAGCTGGTCGATAAACACCTGTGGATCCCCCCCACCAAGCCTCGTTGCATCAGACATGAACAAGTCCGTACGGATGTAGCCGGGCAATACGGCGTTCACCCGAATTCCCAAGGGACCTAGCTCCAACGCTAGAGAGCGGGTCAGGCCGAGCAACCCCGTCTTGGATGCGGCATACGCGGCGAACTCGGGGCCGGTGAGGACCGCCTGTATCGACGCCACGTTCACGATGGATCCGCCACCGCTGCCCCGGAGAAGTGGAAGCGCTGCCTTGGCACAGAAGGCCGCCCCCGTCAAATTCACCCCGACCACTGCGTTCCAATCCGAGCGCGTCAAGGATTCGAGCGGCGTGAACCGAAGAATCCCGGCGTTGTTCACGAGAATGTCCAGGCGACCGAAGCGCTCCACGGTGGCGCTCACGGCCCGAGCGATGTCCTCATCGTTTGTGATATCCCCGGTGATGTGAGCGACGCGCTCGGCTTCGCTCGCGAACTCGCCCTCAGAAGAGCGTATATCGACGACTCCGACGCTCGCGCCTCCAGCGAGCAGGCGGCGCACGATGGCCGAGCCGATCCCGACCGCACCGCCGGTCACGAGCGCAACCTTGTTCTCGAGAGGCGGATCCGAGCTCACACGCTAGACCTCCTCCATCCGCGGGAGGAAGCCGAGCTCGACGATTCGGTAGCTACGTGGGCGTGTCAATGCGTAGATCACGGCTTCTCCCACGTCTTCGGGCCGCAGCATCTTGTCGAGCTCAGCCGAACCCTCTTCACGTCCCCCTCCATCTAAGGCAAAACGTGTAGCCACGCCGCCGGGGCAGATCGCGGTAGTACGGATACCTTCATCATTGAGTTCGCGATCGAGCGCGCGTGTAAATCCATACTGGGCGAATTTCGTCGCGAGGTACACCGATTCCAGCGGCAGCACACGCACCCCGGATTGCGAGACGAGGGTCACGATGTCAGCCTCGTCACTTTGGCGCAGATAGGGAAGGCACGCGCGGACGGTGTGCATCAGCCCCTTGACGTTGACATCCACAAGCTGGTGGATCTCTTCGAGGGAGTGATCCTCGAATCGCCGGCGAATGATGCCAATACCCGCGTTGGCGAAGACGATGTCTAACCGGCCGAAACGATCGACGGTCTCATTGACCAGCGCGTCAACCTGTTCAAATTCTCGGACATCACAAATCGCGGCGATTGCTTCGAGTCCGAGGTCGTCGCCTTCGAGCGAGGCGAGGCCGAGCTTGACCCCTTCGGCGCCAAGCGCCCTGGCCGTGGCCGCACCGATGCCGCTCCCAGCGCCGGTCACGAACGCCACCTTTCCCTCGAGCGTAGTCGCGCCGTTCATTGAAGCGCCTCCGGAAAATCAGGTCTTGGCAACCGAGCGTGGCACACTCCAGCTGAATGGTCGCGCATGCTCCTCCCTCGAATTGGAGAAGTGGTCAGTATACCAGCCAAAACGCGTGACGACTACTGATTGCTCGCGGCCGGCCCGATCGCGGTCGCTGGACCGCCTTGTTCGGGCCAGTGTCGGCCAATCTCGTTGCGAACGAACGCGAGCCCGCGCTTGAGTCCAACGTCGCCCTCGGGGCTTCCGTCTTCGATTGAAAGGAAGCGGTGGTATTTCAGCGTGCGTAACCGGCCAAGGATCGCTCCGAGGCGGACCTCCCCGTCTCCCAAGACGCTGTGGCTCCGCGAGCGCCGGAGACGGTCTCCCAGATGCACGTGGAATATTCGCGGGCCCACCTGGTCCAAGAGGGCCAGTTCGTCCGTGTCGAACACCATCGGCTGGGAACTGTCGTAGTTGATCTGCACAGGGGTATCGCCGAGCAGCTCGTAAAGCGCGCCAAAACGCGCCGGCTCAGCCGCGAAGTCGACCGCGCTTGCCGGCCAGGTGCGGTCCCTGAAATGGTTCTCCACGCACAGCTTCACAGCTCTGGCGTCGGCATACGGACCTAGCTCGTCCACGGCCCTGGCAAACCAGCGAAGTCCTTCGTCGAGGGAGATTTCGTCTCGACGCACCCCGGCGGTGATGCGCACAGATGGTGCTCCGAGTCGCGCGGCAATGTCGATGTTGTCCCGGACCACCCTGATCTCCTGCGCGCGAACTGTCGCCAGCGGATGAACCAGATCGGAGGCTCCGGTAATCATCGCGACGCCGAGCCCGCCCGCACGCAACGCCTTTTCGATCCGCCCTAGCTTCAGGGGCTCGTCAACAAAGCTCTGATGAAGCTCGACGAACCGGAACCCGTAGCTTTCGGCTTGAGGTAGCCACCATGATTCCGGGCGGCGGCCACGAGCGATGTCCTCGATGTAGCGCACCGGGAACCAGGAAAGCTCCGGTGCCTTCGCTGGCCCCCGTGTCGCATCGCCCTGAATCGGAGCGGATTGCGAAACGTCGCTCGTCATCGTGCCTGGGCCTCGACCGATTCCCTATGTACGGCCGCCGAGCGGCGCCTCACCAGCTCAGCACGCGGGGATATGGCGTGTAGACATCGGCTCCGTCTCTCGTGACGAACAGGTCGTCCTCGACACGTACCCCTGCTAACCCTGGAACGAAGATGGACGCCTTGAGGGCGATCGCCATGTCCTCCTCGAGCATGAATGGTGAGCCAGGCCGAATCCACGGCTCCTCCTCCTCGATATCCACACCCGTACCGTGCCCGGTGCCGTATCCGCGAGCCTCCGCCGAATACTCCGCGCAGCCAGCGTCCACGAGGCTCTTCTCGATCACCTCGTTCAGCTCCCCGGCGGTCATTCCCGGCCGAAGAGCGTCGCAGCCGGCAGCCAGCGCAGACGCGGCGACTTCGATGATCTCGTGCTGGCGGGGTTCGACTTCACCAATGGTCGCGCCACGCGCGATGTCGGTGACATACGCCCCGTACCGCGCGCCCATCTCAATCAGCAACGATTCGTTGCTGACCATCAGTCGGTCGGTCGAACGGATGTTGTTGTAGGCGGAATGCGGACCGGACTGAATCTGAATGTGAAATGCCGGCCCCTCGCCCCCAGCGGCGAACATCGCCGCTGCAGCGTGGCGAGCTACCTCCCGCTCGGTCTTCTCTGCCGAGTCCGTCACCGCCTCGTGAACCGCGTCGAGGCCGACCACCGTCAGCTCGCCTGCGCGACGTAAGAGCGCCATCTCCGCAGGGCTCTTTCGTGCCTTGATGGGCGCGACGATGTCCTCAGCGGGACGGATCGCTACGCCTCGCAGGGCCAAGGCACCCTCGATGACGGTGTGCATAGCAACCGGCATGAACGAGAGTCCGCTGACGGCGACCGTGCCGCCCCGGACGCGCTCACGTAGATCAAGCAACTGGCCGGTGAGCTCCGAGAAGGGGAGTGCCCGGAACCAGCCGGTCTCCTGTGCCCACAGAAGGTTCATCTCCGAGACGAAGAGCGTCGGCTCGCCCGGATCCGGGAAGGATCACGACCGCCATTGCGATGTCCGAGTAGCCGTCGATGGGCCAGAAATCAACGACGTACCGAACGCTGCTGCAGCGAATCGAATCCGAAAACAGGACAAGCGCATCGACCCCGGCAACGGCCATCGCTTCCTGAATGCGGGCGGTGCGGGCCTGATACTCAAAGGTCTGGATAGCGGGTACTTCAGTTGCGGCGCCTTCAATCGGCGACAAGGTGATGCCTTCCTTCTGTTGAGAGGTTGAATCCGACTTCGTTCGCGAGGTCCACCAGCGCACTGAGCGTGCTCGCCGGCAGCGGCACGCCCTCTACCTGCCGGTGCAGCGATAAGCGGTGCTCCCGCTCGCCGGGCATGAGCACATCCGCGTTGGCGCTCCCTGATTCCTTGACAATGCGGATGAGACGATCAACGCGCTCGAAGAACTCGGACAGAGGCATAAAAGCGCTGACGTCGATCGAAAGGACGAAGTGACCCAGGCCCTGCGAGGCGGAGTGATCGCCATAGAGGTCATGCACCTCCGTGGCGAAGTTCGCACCGGTGAGTACCGAGGCCAGGATCTCCATGATCAAGATCAGTCCAGAACCCTTGTAACCGCCGATCGGGAGGGTCCATCCCCCGTTCAGGACGGCGTTTGGGTCGTCGGTCGGCGAACCATCGGCATCAACGGCCCAGTCCGACGGGATGCGCTCACCGCGTGCAGCGGCCTGGAGGATCTTGCCCTTCGACACGGTTCCGAAGGCCATATCCAGCAGGATCGGCGGCTCGCGGCACGCCGGCACACCCACCGCCAACGGCAAGGTCCCGAGCACCGGCTTCTGCGCGCCCCAATACGGCATGTTCGGTGAGCCGCCAGTCGTTATCAGCCCGATCATCCCCGCCTCGATTGCCGCCGCTACGTAGTACGCGCCTTCACCAAAGTGATTGCTCCGGCGTACTCCGACCGCCGCCGTTCCCGCCGTCCGAGCCTTGCGAATCGCCTCCTGCATGGCACGCGCGGCGACGAGCTGTCCGATCCCGTCCTCGCCGTCGAGCAGCAGCGTGGCGGGCGTCTCTGACAAAACTCGACCGGTCGTCCCGGCTCGCGCGCCTCCCGTGAGGATCCGGCGTGTGTACACGGGCAGACGAATGATCCCGTGCGAATGCATCCCCCGAGCGTCTGCCTTGACGAGCGCGTCGGCGACAAGCGCTGCGTCCTCCGGCGCCACGCCGACGCGTTGAAGGATGCCATCGCCAAACTGCCGCAGCACAGCCAGCGGCACGATGGCGTCCTTCTCGGTCAACCCGCCACCTTCGTCCCGGGAGCGCAGCGACCTGAGGCCGAACACAGTCTCAGCAGTCTCCCCCAGCACGATCTCGGCAGCCCGCCTCGTCAAGGCACCTCGCTCCACGGCGGCCTTGAGCTTCCGCAGATTGACACTCACATCACACTCCGGGCCGTCTGATCCGAACATCACGCGGTCAGCCCCAAGCACCTCTACGGGCCGACCGTACACCTCGTCTGGCTTATCGCAGGTCTGCGAGGTGTCGACGATCACATTCGGCTCGGCCTCCACGATCTCCGGGACCAGATGACACATGGCAGGTTGCATGCCTAAGTGAAGTAACACGATCGTTGTGTCCGGAACGCGCCGCGCCAGCGCCGCGATTGCGTACGGCGAGCAAATGTGGTGGGCGAAGTCGCTATGAATGATCACCGGCAGCTCGAGGTTACCTGCCAAGCGCACAAGCGGCTCGACGTCCGCATCGAGGTTGTAGTAACCATGTGCGATTGGCTGTAGCTTCACGGCCTTAAAGCCGAGGTCGTGGCAACGCTCCAGTTCAGCGATACCGGCGTCCGCCAACAGGGGATGGACGACTGCCACTCCGGCGATTCGATCGGGATGAACCGCACGAGCAGCGGCGACGTAATCGTTCGCTGCTCGGAAGTCATCCGCAGTTCGAAGGGCCGAAACAAAATGCATCACCACCGTCACGTCAATGCCGTTCGCGTCCATCGACCTGACGAGATCCTCGCCTGAGAACTCCCGGATACCGGCCGGGCCATGCTTGTAGCCGATGTGGTGATGAGAGTCGATTGCGAGCCGCTTGGCAAAATGGCTACCCATATAACCATTTTTGCTCGTTTTGCCCCGCCTCGCAAGTCCGCGGCTCCGAACCGAGGCCGTAAGGCCGCTGATCAGGCTAGGAACGGAAGGCAGACCGCCGGGGGGCTCCCTCGTTGCCAGCTTGAACCTACACTCCCGGGGCTAGCCCGCGTCCACTGCCTTCTGCGGAGCGGGCTCGAAGTCGGCCTTTGCCGCTCTGAGGCGGGTGCTCACGTCATTTAAGTGGGCACGCATTCGACGCTCGGCGAGCTGCGGATTCCGGTCTCGGACCGCGCGAAAGATAGACCGGTGGGCCTTGAGGCTGGCACCCCGCTGCTCGGAACCGAGCAAACGACCTGCAGCCCCGATGAGGTCGCGGAGCCCGTCGAGAAGCGCCACGAGGGTTGAATTCCCCGCGGCCGCCGCCAGAGCCCGGTGGAACTCCGTCCCATAATCGGCTTCGACATCGACCGGCTCGTCACTGCCAACCGCCGCTTCGTAGCGCTCGAGCGCCTCCTCGATCCCCCGCAGTCCCTCGTCCGTCGCGCGTTGCGCTGCAAGCGAGGTCACCGCCGGCTCAATCAGGCCGCGAACCTCCATGAGCTCGTCGAACGAACCCTGGTTGAGCAAGAGCCGATAGACGAAGGGCTCTAGCGGCAGCCGAGTCAGGCTTTCCGCCACGTATGTCCCGCTGCCCTGGCGAGGCTCGATGATCCCGATCAGCCCCAGTGCGGATAGCGCCTGCCGCACTGACGGTCGACTGATGCCGAGCATGCTCGCGAGCTCCCTCTCCGGGGGAAGCTTGTCGCCAGGCCGCAATTGGCCATCGCGCAGCAACCCGACGAATTGCCTGAGCAGCATCTGGCCGACGGTCCCGCGTGGCTCGAACTGCTCGAACAATTCTCCGTCTGTAGGGCTCCTGCCGGCTCCCGAATCGTGGATCATGTTCAGCCCACTGTAGCGCTCAGAAGTGATGCTACGCCTTGCATCTAACCGGATGTGGCAGATGCCTCCTCACGGCGAACGCCGTCCATCGACACGCCGAGCCGCTCTGCCACGTCCTCAAGATTGATGAGGGCTTTGGTAGCTAGCGGGATGCCCTCCTGCCGCCGCCGTGCCTCCGTCTCCGCCGCGCGCTCCCCGGGCATCCGGACCCGGTCGACCCCCTCGGCGGTTCGACTTGCGTGAAATTCCCGGATGATGTTATCTACGCGCTCCTTGAAACGTCCAGGTTCCTCAAATGCGTCGATGCGGAGTGCCATGAAGAAGTGCCCGTCATGTCCAGCGTGTGGACGCGGTACAGGCAGCTGTTCCCCTAGCTCGTGACCCCATGAAGCTCCGGACAATAATGCCGCCAACGTGCCGGTTAGGAGAGCCATCGCAACGCCCTTGAACTTGCCGCTGGGTTGACCCCACCCAGCAAGCGCAGCATCGTAATCAGTGGTGGGCTTTCCATTTACGTCGAAGGACCAATCGTCGGGAATCGGCCATCCGCGTTGGCGCCATAGCTCGACCTTGGGTGGAAACGTGTTCTGCCACGACATGTCGATCACGATCGGTAGTTCCTTGAGCGCAGGAATCGCAGCGGCTAGTGGATTGTTCCCGATGATCTGGTCAATGCCGCCCCACGGCGCCATGCTCGGCAGTGCGCCAGTGGTGGCAATCCCGATCATGTCGTGCTCCAGCGCCATCATCGGGTAGTACGCCATCGCCCCGGCGTGGTTGCTGTGACGCACCGCGACGGCTGCGACATTTGTCTCCTCGGCGCGATCGATGGCTTGTTGCATCGCAAAGCGTGAAGCCAAGTGACCCATCGCGTTGTCGGCGTCGACGACCTGAATCGCTGACTCCGAATGTACGACCTGAGGCTTCCCCCGCGGATCGATGCCCTCCGAATCCTGAAGCCGGCCGACATACATCGGAACCATCGCGACTCCGTGGGTATCCACCCCGCGAAGGTCGGCCTCAACCTGGATCGACGCCAACGCACGTGCGTCTTCATCGGACATTCCTGTAGCGGCGTAGACCGCGGCGACGCCGTCCATCAGGGCCTGCGGGTCAACGATCGTTTCGTCAGCATTTGGTGTGTTCACCTTGGCTCCTCTGAATTGCTCGCCATTTCATCCTGCCCACGAAGACTGAGCGCGACCGCGTGCTCCTGGGCTGCAGCGGAATAACGCACCAGCGAGAGGTTGCTCATTTAGCTCGGTAGCGCCAAGGCGCTCGCGCGCGGAAGTGATGTAAAGGACGTCGAGGTCATCCCCGCCGAACGCAACGCTCGTGACGTCCCGCGCTGGGACGTGGATGGCAGCGTCCAACCGCCCGTCGGGACTGTAGCGATGGACGCTCCACGCACCAAAGACAGCGACCCAAATGAAACCTGCCGAGTCGACACATAACCCATCAGGGAAGCCGTACCGGGGTTCGATCCGAGCGAATAGTCGGCGCTTGCCTAGCTCACCCCGATCGAGGTCGTAGTCAAACACGCTGACCGTCCCCGCCCCGCTATCGGCATAGTAGAAGTGGCGACTGTCCGGGCTCCAATCCATCCCGTTCGAGATCGTGATCCCGTCGAGTTGACGGGTCACTGTGCCATCGGGATCCAGCCGGTAAAGCCCAGCCGTCCCAGGCACCTGGTCGTCACGTACGGTCCCAGCCCACAGCCGTCCGCGGGAGTCACACCGAGCGTCGTTGAGGCGCAGGCGCTGATCGGTAGTCTCGATGCCAGTCAGGCGTCGGATCACGCCTGCCTGCTCGAGCACGGCAAAGCCGCTTCTAAGAGCCAGAACCAGTCCGCCCTTCTCACGCAGCGCAACGGCTCCCAGGTCCTCTCCGACCTCGATCACGCGGTCGGTGTCATCCTGGGGGTCAAATTGGTGAAGCCTCCCCGTAGGGATATCCACCCACCAAAGCACCCCTTCTCGCGGATCCCAAAGCGGGCACTCGCCGATTGCGGCTCGAGCATCCCGGACCATCTCGACCTCAACTGTTGTCACCGACATCGATGAGCGCCCTCACCCAAGCAGCCGCGTTCCGGCTCCCCGAACGGGATCCGGGACGGGTCTGTGTTTGGCAAGAGATCTTACCAAGATTGCCGTGAGGACGGCAACTGCCAGCCGGTCACCTTTGAACGCGCGCAGAGCCGCCTTGGGCTGGTTCGCGCACCTGGCCAAGAGTCGCCATCGTCGTATCGCCTGGAAGTGACCAGCAGCGCCCCATGAGCCCAGTCGAGTTTGACCGAGTCCTCCGGAGGTTCACCGGTGAGGAGCCCGAAGAAGAGGCCCGACGCGAGCCGCCGCAACCGCCGACCCGATCGAGGACGTCGAGTTTCCCCCGCTCGGGAAATGCCCTTATCGCCATCCACGCACGCCACCGCTGCCCACGAATGGCGAATGGTGGAGAGGACCTCCGCAGTGTCGTCGCAACGACCTTGATCCGCGGGTACTCGGAAAGGACGTGGTCGATCATTTGGGGGAACGCGCCGCTCTCGAGCTGGGACTCCGAAGCAACCTCTGGACCGGCGATTCCGAGACCGCGCTGGATGTCCTCCTCATTGCCGACCAGGACGTCGACCAACTCGGACGATGCGCCGCATCGTGGCGACCGCCGGCTCGCCACCACCCCAGAGATCCCAGACGTTCTTACGGTAGTTGAGGTCGAAGGACACCGCTGCTCCGGCGGCTTTCGCGGCCTGCATCGCCTCAACGATCAAGTCATCCGTGGTGGTCGAGAGCGCCGCGAATATGCCGCCGCTATGAAACCAGCGCACGCCGCGAGCAAAGATCGACTCCCAGTCGAAGTCCCCGGGAGCGAGCTGCGCTGCTGCCTCGTTCGCGCGGTTGTAGAACACGACCGGGGGTCGCATCCCCTGGCCTCGATCGCTGTACGCCGTCGCAATCTTCGGGCCGATTCGGGTCGCGAGCGAACCGCTTGTAGAAAGGCTATACACCCCTCGCTCGCACCCGCTCGGCAACCGGGTGGCCGATTGATAGTTCACCATTGCCGTCGCTCGCGGTTCTGAGCCCGAAGCACCCGGCGAGATTCGCTGCCAGCGTTGAACTCGACCCCCGCTGACGTAGATCGCACACGAGAACGCCTGCCGAAAAGGCAGCGGCCCTGGGGTCCAACCGGTGGACCAGTGCGCCGAGGGCAACGAAGGTCAAGCGCGTCGTCCGGCCCGTGGGCTGCACGCGCCACCAGCCCCGCGGCGATGGGGGATTGCTAGTCAGCCGAGGCTCCTCGATCTGGCGTAGGCCGGTAGATTGGGCCCCGGGCGACCACTGGATCGAGCAGTCCGCCCCTCAAGTAGTAGTCAGCCTCGTCCTCGGGAGCGGGCAGACGCTTGGGCCCCGGATAGCCAAGCGCGCGTCGCACCCTTGGACTCATGTAGTAGGCGCCGACTACTACGAGCGAAAGGAGCGCGAGCGCCTCGGGGTCCTCCGCCGCAAGCCGCTTCACCTCGAGCTCCGGATCGAGCCCTCGCGCTTCGTCCAGGACCCGCGCGAAAGCCTCGGTGTAGCCCGGGAGCGCTTCGAGAGCATTCTTGGCCCACTTGCCGGCAACGCCCGCTTGCGACGCCGACGGCATCACCTCCGTTCCTCGAACCAGCACGTCACTCAGCGCCGCGAGCGTCGCTCCTCGTTCCTCCGTGAGCACAGAAGTAGAGACGATCATGCGGGCACCTTTTGGAATGGCGCAACTTGGGCAATGTGCTCCGTGCAGCGCAAGGCCAGAGCGGCGATCGTGGCGGTGGGGTTAACGCCAGAGGAGGTCGGAAAGACGCTGCCGTCACAGATGAACAAGTTCGGGACATCGTGTGACCGACCGAAACCGTCAACGACGGACGTTGCCCGGTCATCACCCATCCTGGCAGTCCCGAGGAGGTGCCCGCTCGCCCGATACAGGCTCGTCTGGACGAGCGTCTCGACCGCTCCCGCAGCCTCATGGGCCTCGCGCATGCGGGCGGTGTTGTGTTCGAGCATCGCCAGCGTATTTGGCGACGTGCGATAAACGAGCCGCGGGGCGGGCGTGCCAAAGCTGTCCGTCAGCACTGGGTCGAGCTCCACGCGATTGGCTTCCTCGGGGAGATCCTCTGCATTCGCTCCCCATTCAATGCTTCGCCCCAATCGTGCAGCGACGCGATCGTGGAGTTCTGCACCACCTACTAGCCCACCATACGGTTCGACGACATTCATCGGCCCGCCGGTAGGACGCGCGCTCCATTTGGCCCCGCGAACGAAGCCACGTGACTCGTCCGTCTCGTAGAACTCCATCGACTGAATCAGGTGGCCGTTGGGTCCGATCCAGTTCTGAAAGTCCTCCTCGTAGATTCCGAGCACCGACGTATACGGGTGCATCATCAGGTTCTTTCCGACCAGGCCAGACGAGTTCGCAAGCCCGTCTGGAAACTCGTTGGACGCGGACAGAAGCAGCAGCCTCGCGGTTCCGACTCCGTTTGCGGCCAGCACGACAACGTCCGCCGGCTGGGAACACAGATTGCCGTTCTCATCGAGATACTCGGCACCGGTCGCTATACCGTCGCTTCCCGTCGTGATCCGCGTAACGCGCGCGTGTGTAACTAGGCGCGCGCCATGAGCCAGAGCGGCGGGCCAGTGGGTCAGATCGAACGAAGCCTTTGCGCCCTGAGGACAACCGTGCATGCAGGTTCCAAGCCGAGCGCATTGAGCGAGGTTTGCCGTCGGGCGCGACGCGATCGCGTTGCATCCCGGCCACCAGTGCCATCCGAGGTTGTTCATGCCCTCCGCTGCGCGTCGCCCCGCTTCGTTGATCGGTAGTGGCGGAAGCGGAGGAGGCTCCCCGGGCGGATATGCGGGGTCACCTCCTAGGCCCGACACGGCGCAGTCCCGCTCGACCCGCACATAGTACGGCTCGAGGTCCTCGTAGGTGAGAGGCCAGTCGGCGGCGACGCCGTCCAGCGACCGCACGCGAAAATCCGATGGAAGCTGGCGAACCCAATGCCCTGCGTAAAGGAGGGTGGTGCCTCCGACGGCGCTGAACATGCGGGGCTCGAGATCGGAAGCGGTGTCCTCACATGGGTAGTCGTCCCGTCGCCCGCGCAGATTCGGGTTTGGACTCCACTGGAAGCGTGAGAGCAGCTCGTACTCCCACTTTTCGCCGGGAAACTCCGACGGATTCACCCATCCGCCCTGCTCGAGACAGACGACGCCGAAACCAGCCTCCGCGAGGTATCTACTCGCGACGGATCCCGCCGCTCCCGCTCCGATAACTACGACGTTGGCTCGCTGCTGCCCGTTCTCGCTCATTCAACGACCAGAGAGGCTGCTCGAACCAGCTCGCGAGTATCTGGATGAATCATTGACCCGTCCTCTTGGGGATGTGCGTATATCGGTCGTGGCGCCGGTAGACATCCTCTCGGTCTGCTCCGGCGCTCAGTTCTCGGCGCATCTTCTCCTCGATGGCCGCGACCTTGGCTCCGAGCTCGGTCACTTCGGCACCCAGTTGGCGCGGGACGATGACGACCCCGTCAGCATCGGCGACGACCACGTCGCCCGGTCGCACGGCGACAGGACGGCCGCCCTGGCCGGGCAGTTCAATCGGCTGCTCGAAATCGGTGTGGCGCCAGCGCCCCTCCACGCGAGCTGCACTTGCGAAACGAACGAATGTCGGAAAGCCCAGGTCGGCCAGCTCGCGGGAATCACGCGTCCCTCCGTCGACAATCACGCCCCTGCAGCCCCTTGCGCGTGCGCTCAACGCGGTGTTTTCGCCCCACGGCCCGGCAACGCTGTAGCCGCCGGTATCGATCACCGCGACACACCCGTCATACATGTGTCGGAAGAGCTCATAGCTCACGCTGCCGCGTCCTGCGGTGGCCTCGATGGTCGATCCCGCCGCCGCCTCGCCCCGAATGCAGAACGCAGGCCCAACGACTTGCATGTTCGGAGCCAGGGGCTGGATCTCGGTGTACAGGATTTGATCGTGCAGCCCCATCTGATCGAGCACGTCGGCCACGACGTCTGACCGCAGCGCCGCAAGCTGTTCAAAGAGAGCTGACGTCTCGGTGATGGCCATCTGTGGTCTTCTCTCTCGCCAAGGACGTAACTGCCGAACTGCTCGGACGCGGTTCGTGCTCACGGCCCGACGCCAGAGTATACTTGACATTGGCAAACTGACGTGACCAATTCAGGTCGCAGTATGGTCCCCGGGCCCGAACGCCGGACCCAAGCAGAGCACGCAAGCCGACATGGACGATTTGAGCGGAAAAGTCGCGCTAGTTACGGGAGCCAGCCGTGGCATCGGCGCCGCGGTCGCCGCGTCTCTTGCGAAGCGGGGAGCGGCCGTGTCGATGTGCGCGCGGACCGAGCCGGTGCAGCTCGCCGAGGAGCTACGCGCCACGGGTGCAGCAGTCCTCGCCCAACGGGCGGACATCGGCATCGAGGAGGACATCGAGCGCGTCACTGAGAAGACGATCCAGGAGTTCGGACGCCTGGACATCGCCGTCTGCAATGCGGGCGTGCGCAGCATCGTTCCCAACTCGGAGCTCACGGCCGCCGAGTGGAAGCGAGTCCTCGACATCAACCTGATTGGCACGTTCAACACGTGCCGCGCGGCGAGCAACGCAATACGCCCACAACGGTCGGGGCGGATCATCATCGTGTCGTCGATCGCTGGACAGGTTGGCGGCACGCTCGTCAACGTCGCCTATAGCGCCGCCAAGGCTGGACTGATCGTGATGACGAAGTCGCTCGCCAAGGAGCTTGCGCCTGATCGCGTAACGGTGAACTGCATTGCGGCCGGCACAATCGACACCCCCTTCATCGAAGACTACGACCAGGAGCAACGGAAGCGGCTGCTTTCTCTGATCCCGTTGGGCCGTATGGGCCGGGCAGAAGACATCGCAGCCGCCGCCATGTATCTGGCGTCCGACAGCGCGGAGTGGCTAACCGGCGTGACGATCGACGTCAGCGGCGGACAGGTGATGCGCTGAGGTTGCGCCGGTCGAGCGCGCCTCAACCGTCTCGGCAGACGACACGCGCGGGAAGATCACTCCGATTCGCCGGGCGGCCAGACCTCCGGCGGGGTGGGGACCAGCTTCCCCATTGCCTGGATCGGAGCCGGAAGGATTGCGACTTCGGGAATGTGCACCTCCCGCCGCAGCGAGATCAGGTAGAGGCAGAGCTCTGCTATGTCGTGGGGCTGGAGGGCGTGACGCCTGATCTCATCCGGAATCGGCACCGGCCGGCGATCGAGCATCGGGGTGTTGGTCATCCCCGGAAAGATCGTTGTGAACCTGATGCCGTGCTGGTGTTCCTCAAAATTCGAACCACGGGCGAAGGCAAGAAGGCCAAGCTTCGAGGCCTGGTAGCCGGGGCCTGAGAGGTCGGGCCAGAGCGCCGAGCCGCTGCTGAAGAGGAGGACGTCGCCGCCCCCTTGGCGGAGGTACGGAAAGGCGGCGTGGATGCAGTAGAAGGCATGGTTGAGATTGACCGCGATGAGCTCGTCCCACGACTCAGGAGTGAGCTGCTCGAGCCGCCGTTCCTGGATCTGAAGTCCCGCGCTGAGCACCAGCACGCTCACGCCGGCTCGTTCACCGATTTCGTCTACCAATGTCGCGACTGCACGAGCGTCGTTCACATCGACGGCGTGTGTCTCGACCCCCTCACCCACGCTGAAGGGCTCTCGACCGAAACCATGCACCCTTGCGCCATGTTCGCTGAGGACACGGCAAATGGCAAGTCCCATGCCGCCAGACGCCCCTGTAACGATCGTGGTGCGTCCTTCGATCGATGTCATCTTTGCCTCCGCTTCCCGGCTAATTCGTGGTCAGGCTTTCCCTGGGCGGGGACTGTACCAATGGTAAGGTAGCTAGCCAATGCGCGCAGGAGCTTTCCCTGAAGAATCCTTTCATTCCCGAGTCCTTCCACCGGAGCGATGACCGCCCAAGCCGATGCACTCGCGGAGCTCACGTCTTGGTCACAGGGGCGGGTAGCGGAATTGGCCTCGCGACAACCCTCCTGTTGACTGCCGCAGGCGCGCGTATCTATGCGGGTGCAGTATCGGCCCGAGGCGATGGATGAGCGTCTCGCAGGCGAGGTTGAAGCTGGAAGCCTCACAACGCACGTCCTCGACATGACGGATGCGGAGGCTGTCTGGGATCTTTTTGGACGCATCGGCTCGGAGACTCCGGTCCAGGCTGTCGTCCTCTGTGCGGCACGAATATCCCGGGGCGTCGATTCGGCGAAGCTGACCCGACGAGGCGTCGCGCACCGTGCTCGCGACGAACCTCGACGGGGCGTTCCCGTGTCTCAGGGCAGCGCTGCCTCAGCTGCGTACGACCCGCGGACACGTGGTCGTCATCGCCAGCGTGTCCGCGCTGTGGCCGGACTGGTCTGCCGCGTATCAAGCTCCAAGGCCGGAGTGCTGGCACTCGTGAGCACAGCGTCATACGAGGAGCACGAAAATGGCGTTCGCTTCACGGCCGTTAAGCCCGGCATGGTGTGCAACAAGCTCAGGCAGAAACGGCCCGAACCACCCCCGGCGGAGATCTAGGCCCAGATGCTGATGCCGGAGGATGTGGCAGAGCCGATTCCGTGTGCGCATCGGTTGCGTCCGGGCGCTTGCCGAGGGAGTTAACGATGGTTCCCACGGTGGGCAAGACGTAGGCATCTGGCGATCGCGAAACCGCTCCTGGAGCGACCGCTTCGACGCTCGCGACACCGCCGACGCACTGCACCTGTATGCAGGCTCACCTCAACCCTCCTCGATGGCCTCGCCGAGGGTCGGTGCAGATTGTCGACCTGACGCGGCCGCTGCAGGAGCCACCGCCGCTGATCAAGCTGCCGCCGCCGTTTGTGAACATGCCCGGGCTTAGCCGTGAGGAGATCAGCCACTACCACGACCGCGGCCCGGCCTGGGCGTGGTACACGTTGACGATCGGCGAGCACGTCGGCACCCGCCTCGACGCGCCGATCCACTGGATCACGGGCAAGGACGGCGCCTTGTACGTGCTGCACAGCCCTCGCTCCTGTGAGGTCGCTATGAGGGTGTCGGTGATCGCGACCGGCAACCACTACCTGTTCGGCGTCCCCGCCGCCCTGCTCGTCGCCGCCGTCGCCTATGCTTCGGGTTCGCCCGGACGATCCGAAGCCACGTTTCAGCGCGGCCCGGTACGCGCCCCCTCAAAGACCTCCTCTTCCGCTTCCACGAGCATCCCGGCCGGGCTAGCGAGCGCCGTGCTCAGCGCGGAAGGTGCGCACGAGCACCAACGGCGACCATTGCGGTTGTTCAGGGAGACCGGTTCAAGCGAGTCGGTCCGTAGCGGCCCGAAGTCGCTCGTGCCGGGCGCGGCGCGTAATCGAGCACAGCGCTAGCTGGGCCGCCGATTCCGCCTGGTTGCAAGCACGTCATGAGCGCTCGCACGGACTCTCCCAATGCGCGAGAGGCAAGCGTTCTGGTTGCCACGAGCTCACTGCTCGTTTCACGCACAGGCAGGAGTATCGGCTGCTCCGAGTCGGGCACTGTTCGCTGCTGCTCTCGGCTGAAGGCGGCAGTCTCCACGCGCCCCGTGAAAACTCCGCGCGGTTTGTACTGGAATCTCGACAGCGGCTGCGGGCTGGGCTTAGCGGCTGCGCTGCGGGTGGCGAGCGGCATTTCGTGGGGGTGATGGCTGCGGGTGGGCCGGCGACGGCGCGGTCTTGCTGGACAGCCTCGGTTATGGGGCATGCTTGGGCGATGTCGGCAAGCATTCGCGCCTGGATCGCGTCTTTGGGCACCTCGGCGGCGATCATGCGCTGCTGCAGGCGCTCGCGGCGGGCGCGCGTGTCATAGCCCTCGGTGGGCGCTGGCGCGGATTCAAGGTCGGCTTCCTGGGTGGCGTTGGCGGTCTTGGTAGCGGCCGCGAGGCGATAGTGCTCGGCGATGTTGTCGGCGTAGGCCAAGGCGGCAACCGCGCCGGCGTCCAACCCCCACCGATGGTGGGTCTGTTGCTCGATGCGTGCCGCGGCTCGCTCGAAGGTTCGTGCCGATGTGCGTTGGAACAGCGCGTCCTCAGCCGGGGTCGCGCGGGGGTCGCGCCACAGTGCGGTGAGCTCCCACATCGCGCCGATGTCATGCGGTGTCGCCGCCGTCCACCAAGCGTCGTCGAACACCGCCCGGACTCGAGCGGAGTCCAAGGCGCGCTCTAAGTCCAGCTTGCGGCGAAGCTGCTGCGCGCGGTCCTCGCTCTGGGCGGCGGTGGCCGCCAACACGGCCTGGCGGGTGGTGATAAGTTTGCGTGCACTCAGCGCGGCTGCGCTGATGCGAGCTGCAGCTCGCGTTCGACCTCTTGGGCGATGTCGTCTGAGGGTTCTTGTGTCGCCATCGCTAACTCCGGGTTTGGTGATCGGTGGTGTCCGTGGTGTTGTTGGTGCGGGTGACGAGGTGTCGGATGCCGAGCTCGTCACCGGCGAGCAGTCCGATGAGTCGCAGGCGTTGGGGTCGCGGGCCGTGGAGCTCGCCGGCGATGAACCAGGGGTCGGCGGGCCAGGACAGCTCACCGTGATGGTGCGAGCGAGACCGGCGCTCTGTCCAGCGGCTGTTGATTCCCGCTCGCGAGAAGCGGCTCTTGACCCCGCCGATACCCCCGGCCTGGGTTTGGTGAAGCAGCCATACCCAGGTTTCGCTGACGGCGATCCACAGCGGCTCTGAGCCGTGCCAGAGCTGGTGTGGCGCGTGCTGGGTGTGCAGGTCGAATCGCGCTACCGCGTGTGTGGGCTCTCCTACCCGGGCGCTGACAAGCGCCGCCTGGTGCTCATCGGGAGCGGCGGCGGGCCGGTCGTGGCGGGTCGACTCGCGACGTCTCGCGGACCGCAGCGCGTAGGAGATCGCTCCGAGCAGTAGCGCGGCGAGTGCCGCTAGCCTGATCGAGGGCTGGTCTGAGACCAGCATCCCGAGCAGCCCCACCACGGCCACGGTGATCGCATATCGGCGGGCCGGTGGTCATCGGAGGTTTTGGGCGACGGCGAGCGCGAGCCGTTTGAGCGGCAGGCGTGTGGATCGCTGTTTTAGGTGGTCGAGGGTGTAGGTGCCGCTGTCGATATCGGCGCGTAGATCCAGATCCCAGGGAATTTCGATCAGCGGCCCGGAGTGCACCTTGCGAAGCTCGTCGCGCAACGGTTGCAGCGCGCCGGCGCGGGGGTCGTCGATGACGCGGTTGATGACCACGATCGCGCGGGATCCGTCGCCGCCGGCGGCGGGCTGCGCGAGCAGGTAGGGGAGGCTGTGGATCACCACGCCGCTTGAGACGTAGCCTTGCTCGAGGACGATGATCATCTGGGTGCCGCGGTTGAGCGCCAGCTGGGTGATCGGCGAGGTGATGTCCGGGCTGGTGTCGAGCACCAGCAGGTTGTAGTTGGGGATCAGGACCTGGTCGAATAACTGGGAGTAGTGGCCGGGGGTGATCGATAGCGCCAGCTCGGGGTTGGGTGGGACCGCGAGCAGATCGAGCCCGGATGCGAGCGAGGCGACGTAGGGCTGCATGTGGGCGTGGGAGTGGACCCGCTCGCGGTCGCGGTGCAGTTGCAGGATCGAGAACCGCGCGCCGCGGTCCTCGGTCGCGACCGCTTCCAGGGCGCCGCCGCCGGGGTTGAAGTCGACCGCCGCGATCCGCTGGTTGGGTAGTCGGCTGGCGAGCGCGTCCCCGATGATCACCGCCACGGTGGTCTTGCCGGGCCCTCCCTTGGGGGAGACGACGACCGGCAGGTTGGTCTCGGTAACGACGTAGCGGCGTGCGAACTGGCGGTCGAGGTGCTCCTCTTCGCGTTGCGCGGCGTCCTTGAGCCGCTCGTTGACGGACCCCACCAGTCGGGTCATCGCGCTCGGCGGCCGCGAGTGCAGCGCCTCGCGGTCGACCTCGCGGGTGTGGCTTGGCTGGTCTTGTTCGCTGAGGTCGGCCGCTGCGGCGAGCTCGAGCACCCGCGGGGTCGTGACGGTCACTGGAGGTGCGAGCGGCTCGGGGGTGGCGTCGGGGTCTGTGATCGTCACGCGTCTGAGCTCTGGCGGTGGTGGGTCGCTCGCGGCTGGCGGCTCCTCAGGGGGCTCGTCGACAGTGGCGAGCATCAGTTGCATCGGCGGTGTCGTCGGGGAGTTCGAAGCCGGTGCCGTCTGGGTTGACAGCGAGCAGCCATTCGCCCTCGGGCTCTCGGATCCGGAGGCGCACCGCGCGGTGATGGTGGGCCTTGGCGTAGTCGGCCACCTTGGTCAGCACCAGCTCGCGGGCTTGCTCGAGCGTTTCAGCGTTGATCTGCTCGGTGCTCGACGGCGAGAGCTCGAGCTCGCCGCTGCCGTCCGCTTGCAAGGTGACGGTGAGCGTGGGCCATGCCGGAACGGGGCTGGGTGTTGGTCTCGGCACCGTGGCTTCTAGAAGGGGTTGACCCGGGTCACCTGCCAGTGCCCGCGCGGTCGAGCGACGGTGACGGTCAGCTGGTAGGTCTGTTGGCCGGCGGTGATGTTCGCCAGCGCGATCCAGCCGTCGCGGGCGGGCTCGGTGCCAAGCGCGACCAGCCGCGGTCGAACCTGCTGCAGCGTGGTCGGGACGCGTGGTGGATTCGCGTTGAGCTGGTCGATCAGCCGCGGGCTGGCGGCGTGGATCGCGGTTGCCGGGGCGTGCCCGTAGAGCCACGGGAGATAGCCCTGTAGAAATTCCCGGGCAGCCACGGCGGCCGCGGTCGATCCCGACGCCAGCGCGAATCGGACGGACGCTGCGCAAGAGACTGTCGAAGTCGGGAGCGAGCACCTGAGTGACCTTCCAGCCGGTGGGCTCTCGCGCTACAGCGAGCTGGGCTGAGTAGCGGTGGTCGCGGTCGCGATACTCGACCGTGAAGTTCTCACCACGCGGCGAGCGCTCGATGTAGGCGATCGTGAGATTCCCCGCCCGCGACTTGGCTGGGAGCGGCGCGCCGGCCTCGCTCTGCGCTGTCGCCGTGGCGTCAACCAGTCCCGTCGCGGGCAGCTGACCGTCGAGATACCGGCCATAGCTGGCAGCGAACGCCCGTACCGTGCTTGCCGGTTCGCTTGACCGCATCCCAGGCCCAGCGAGGGTCGCTGCGGAACCGCTGGTCGCACGAGCGCCCGCCTCCGTGGCCGTCTTGGCGGTATTCGCGCTTTGGCTTGCGCAGCCGGCGGTCGCAGCGATAACGCCAGCGAGCGCGGCTGCTGCGGCGCGAGTGAGGCGAGCGGGTGCGATCACAGTCCCGCGGGGTGTCGCGGCACCCACTGGTTGCCGTCGGCGAGTTGGGAGGGGATGATCGATCCGCGGCTGCCACCGCGGCCCGCTGGTCGGCCCGCCGTTGGTGGGGTCGTCGGGCGGGTAGGGGTCGGGAACGCTGTCGGGCTGGACGGGCGCGTAGTGCGCGGTGTCCATGACGATGTTGTCGACCTTGATGAACTCGTGCGCGCTTGAGCCGAACACGGTGATCCAGCGTCCCCACCCTGGCTGGCCGTATTGCTCGATCGTGATCCCGGTCCCGGCGATCTGATCGCCGACGTCGACGGTCGGGTCGCTGAGCCCGGCCTGGTAGAGGATGTAGTCAGAGGAGCCCGAGCAGTCATAGGAGTCCTGCACCTGGGCGAGCATCCCGGCGCGGCGCTCCTGGGAGTAGAAGGTGTGGATGATCCGGTTGCCGGCGGCGATCGCGCGCTGCACCGCGGGCGGTGCGTCTTCAGGGATCGTGGCCAGCCCGTCGGGAAGGATCGTTGATCGCGCGCCGGGGGTGATCGGGCCAGTCAGTCCTCCCGCTGGACAGTCATCAGATGATCCTGCGCTCGCGGCCGTGAGGGTGGCGGCGGCGGGCGCCGCGCCGGCCTGCGCCTGGCCGGCGTGGGTGTACTGGCCGACGAGCTGGTAGACCTCGGCCCATTCGGGCGGATAGTCGTTCCATGCCCGAAGCGCCGCTGCCCAGTCGCCGGGCGCGCCGGCGGTGTGGAGCATCGCGGCGGCCACGTAGACCGCGTCGACCTGGTTGTAGACGCTCGGGAGGTTCGGCGGCGCCGGGAAGGTTGGGGGGGATCTGGTTCTTGTATTCGTCCCAGCCGTCGGAGGCGGCGCCGCCGATCCCGATCTGCATCGGTCCGGCCGCGCCGGCGTAGTTGCTGCCCGACAACACGCCTGTGCCGGGGCCGTTGTCTTGCCCGAAGTCGCTCTCGGCGTAGTTGAGCGCCGCGAGGTACGCCCAGCCGGTGGCGCCGAGCTCGAAGTGTTCGCTGGCGGCTTCGTAGATCGGCAGAAACCTCTGCGGGATCCCCGAGACGCTGGCCGGGCCTGGGCCCGTGGGGGTCCCGTCATTGGCGCAGTCGGCCTGCGATGCCGAGGGTTCCAGCACGAGCAGGATCGTGAGCGGGAGGCCGAGCACGAGGGTCATCACCGCGGCTGCGACTAGAGCTCCGGTGCGCGGCACCGTGGTCTGGTGATCATTGGCGTCTCCCCTGCCCGATCATCGTGCCTACTCCGGTTGGGGATCCTCGAAGCGCCACCGGCCCTCGGGCCAGTTGGGCGCGGATCTCCGCCGGGACCAGACGCCACACGCTCTCGGCCGCGATCCGGTACTGACCGCCGATCGCGACGGCGCTGAGGTCGCCGCGCTCGATCGCGGCGATGATCGCGCGGCGTCCCACCGCCAGCAGGTCTGCGACCTGGCTGACGCTGAGCACTTCGGGCCATTCATCGGGCCTGTGTAAGGACAGGGCAGCTCTCGGCAACGTGTCTCCGTTCGGGGTTGCGATCGCCGCCATCGGCGATACGATAGCGACGTCTTCGGCTATATGATCTTTTTGTGCTTATTTAAATTTCGTAGCTGTTGAGTTCTTCCAATGCATCCGCGCTCTTCGACTCTCGCCCGCACAACGCATCTTTCACGATTCGTGGGCCTCGGGCCATCGCAGCGGTCGTTGACGCCGGATTGCGTGAACCCGTGGCTTCGACACCTCGAGCCCGAGGCCCCCTCGGCTGCTGCACCGCTCCCTCGCTCTCAGCCGACGCGGGCGCCGATGTTGGGCCCGCAGCCCGGGGTCGCCGCGCCAACTAGCGAACAGCAGCTCCCTCGCCGCCGACTGACCGGCGGCGGGCTCTCGACGGTGGTGTGGTGGGTGGGCGCTCACGGGGGTGCTGGTGAGAGCACGCTGGAGCAGTTGCTGACCGGGTCGCGGGCTGCCGATCACAGCTGGCCGATCTCGCCCGACCCGGCGCGACCAGCGACCACGATGCTGGTCGCCCGGACTAGCTACACCGGGCTGAGGGCCGCGCAACGCGCGTTGTGTGACTGGGCGTCGGGGTCAGTCCCGGTGACGCTGATTGGCCTGGTGCTGATCGCCGACGCCCCCGGCCGACTCCCGCGCGAGCTGCGCGGCCTGGTGGAGCTGATCGATGGCGCCGCACCCGGAGCGACGCGGCTGTTGCCCTGGCAGGCCGACTGGCGCCTCGGTCAGCCCTCGCGCGAGCGGGCGTCGCGCCCTTTGCGCGAGCTGCTGGAACTGCTGCACCCCCATAAGGAGACCTAGATGACCCACATCCTGTTCAACACGCTCATCGCTGCGGTCCCGAACCCGGGCCACGGGAGCCCGCCCCCGGGGTCGGACAAGCTGCTGACGATCCTGCAGTGGGTCGCGTGGGGCACGTTCGCGATCTGCGTCGCCGGGGTGCTGATGAATGGTGCGCGGCTGGCGATCGCGCACAACCAGGGCTACGGCGGTGGTAACCAGCACGCGATGGGGCTGGTGTGGGCGCTGATCGGCGCGGTGATCGCCGGCTCCGCGGCCAGCATCGTCACCGTCCTCAGCTAGGCAGCTCTGCGAGCCCGATCGCGATGCCCGACAGCACCCCCTCCGCCAACCATCCAGAGGCCTCGCCGTGGAGCCGCCCCGTGGTGCTCATCTCCGGCGCGTTCCTGCTTGGGCTGCTGCTCGCCGGGATGCTCGTCGCGGTAACCGGCGGCGGCAGCCACCAAGCCCGCCCCAGCGAGCCGCAGCCGACGATCGCGCAGCGCGCCGCGGCGAGCGCGACCTCGAGCGAGGGAGGGTGCTCGCTGGCGGCGGGCGGGCAGTCGATCCCGTCTGCCAGCCCCCCGGCCGGGACGCAATGGGCCAGCGTCGGGTCGATGCAGGCCCCGCAGGCCCCCAGCCTGTATGGGCCGCAGCGCAGCTCCGGGGGGTTTGACACCTGTTTTGCCCGCAGCCCTGCGGGCGCGCTGCTGGCCGCGATCAACCTCTGGGCGGAGAGCACCGCCGCGCCACCCAGCCAGGTGTTCGCAAAGCTCTCGATCGGAGCGCCCAGCAACCTGGGCAACAACGCGCGGCTGGATAGCGGCGGCAGCGTGCAGCTGGCCGGCTACCGGTATGACTCCTACTCGCCCGCGCAGGCGCAGATCTCGATCGTGCTCCAAGGCCCACAGGGGAAGCTCGCCGCTGTCGTTACGACGATGGCGTGGGCCGACGGTGACTGGAAGTACGTGTTTCCGGCCAACGGCACCCCACCGATCGAGGTGATCGGCGACCTCACCGGCTACGTCTCCTGGAGCGCGTTTTGACCGCGCGCCACCACCCCTTTGTTCGTTGTCGCGGCCGCGGTCCTCGCCAGCACGATGTTGCTGCTGGTGCTGGCGGCTCCTGCGGCTGGGATCCTCGGGTGTGGGCTCAACCCGGCGTGCATCGCTGGCAACGCGATCGGCGGCGGGATCTCAGCGGTCGCCGGCGATGCGATCACCGCGCTGGCCAAGGCGGTGCTCGGGGCGCTCGCGCACGCGATCGAATGGGCCTCCACGCTGTGGGTCGGGGTCGGCACCCCCACGATCGCGGACAGCGCCGGCCAGAGCACCGGGACGGTCTCGTTCCTGCAGCAGAACCTGCTCCTCTACACCACCGGCCTCGCCGTGCTCTCGACGCTGATCGGCGCCGCGCGGATCGTCTACCACGAGCACAAGGCCACCCAAGCGCGGGAGCTGGCCCGGTTTCTCGCCACCTACGCGCTGGTGTCCGCGGGCGCGGCGACCGCCGCGAGCGTGCTGATCGGTGGCTGTGATCAGATGGCCGGCTGGTTTATCAACCAGGCCGACAGCGGCAGCAACTTCTCCACGCACCTCGCGCAGCTGCTCGGGATCGCCGGGCAGACGGGAGGGTTCACTACCGGCCTGGCCGCGACCGCGACCACCGCGGTGATCGCGATCGTGCTCGGGCTGCTCGCGTTCCTGGGGTCGGTGATCCAGATCATGCTGATGCTGGTCCGCGGCGGGATGCTGGTGCTGCTGGTCGGGACGCTGCCGCTGATCGCCGCGTTCTCGAACACCGAGATGGGACATCAGTGGTTTCGCAAAGCATCGGCGTGGCTGTTGGCGTTCGCGCTGTACAAGCCAGCGGCGGCGATCATCTACGCGGTCGCGTTCGACCTCGGCGGCCAGCAAGGAGCGCTCGCGCTGCTGGACGGGGTGATGATGCTGATCCTCGCGATCCTCGCGCTGCCCGCCTTATTGCGATTCCTAGTTCCCGCCACCAGCGCCCTCGCAGGCGGCAGCGGGACCGGGGTGATGCTCGCCGGTGCCGCGGGTGCGGCGGCGCTGCGGATGCCCTCGGGCGCCGCGCCGGTGCACTCCACCAGCAGCTCATATCAGCAGGGCCACGCTCGATCGGGTAGCCCCACCGGCGCCGCGTCGGCCGCCGATCATGGCGCCGGCGCTGCCGGTGCTGCCGGTGCTGCGGGCAGCCAGACCGCGCCCGGCGCGGGCGCCGCCGCGGCTGGCGGCGGCGCTGCCGGTGCTGCCGCGGTGGGTATCCAGCAGGTCGCGAGGGGCGGCGGTGCTGCCCGGGAAGCTGCCAGCAGCGCGATCTCCGACGATCAGCAGCCTTCCCCCGGCAGTGATCAGTCTGGGCCTCGCGGCTCGGAAGGGACCCCCAGCTAACGGAGGGAGATCCAGTCTTGTCAATCGAAACCTCAACTGATCGCACGTATGGCAACTGGCGCAGGCCGCGCCCGCCTGGTTTGTGGCATCTCGGGCTGATCTCGAGCGTGCTGTTGATCGTGGGCGTGATCGTCGTGATCGGGGTGATCGCTTTGGTTGGCTTGCTTCCCGGGTTGCTGCTGCTGGCGGTGAGGCTGCCGTTCTTCTTGCTGACGCTGAAGCCCGATTTGCACGGTCAGACCCCGCTGCAGCGGATCGGTGTTCGAGCTGGATGGCGCCGGGCGCGGTGGGGGCGCTCGCATCTGTATCGCTCCGGGCCGCTGGGGCAAACTCCGCATGGCAGCTATCAGCTGCCGGGGCTGCTGGCCGCCAGTCAGCTCTCAGAGGCCCGCGACGGCTATGACCGGCCGTTCGCGGTGCTGTGCCATCCGTGGGTGAGGCATTTGACGGTCGTGATCGAGACCGAGCCCGACGGCGCCGCGCTGGTCGACCAGCCCCAGGTCGACCAGTGGGTCGCTCACTACGGGCACTGGCTCGCCGCGCTAGCGGAAGAGCCCGGACTGTTGGCCTGCCAAGTGTGTGTCGAGACCGCGCCGGATCCCGGTACGCGGCTGCGTCACGCGATCGCCGAGCGCCAGGACCCCAACGCTCCCCGGCTCGCGATCGAGACGCTCGCTGAGATCGTCAACAGCTACCCCGCGGGCGCGGCCGATCTCAAAGCACGGATCGCGCTCACTTTCGACATGGCAGCGGGCGGGCAGCGCAAGAGCGCCACCGCGCTCGCGCGGGATCTCGCGACGCGCCTGGGCGGGCTGACCCAGCGGTTGCATGCCACCGGCGCTGGGGTCGCGGTCCCGGTCGACGCGCAGCGCCTGTGCGAGATCGTCCACAGCGCTTATAACCCTCGCGCCGCGGAGCTGCTGGAGGAAGCGCGCGCGGCCGGGCAGCCCGCGCGGCTTGACTGGCAGAACGTCGGACCGGCCGCCGCCGAGGCGCGCGATCACAGCTACTGGCACGACGGGGCGGAGTCGATCACCTGGGCGATGACCCAAGCGCCCCGCGGCGAGGTGCGCGAGAACGTGCTCGCGCGGCTGATCGCCCCGCACCCCGAGATCGCCCGCAAACGAGTCACGCTGCTCTACCGGATGATCACTCCCGGGGAGGCAGCGCGGATCGTGGAGCGCGATCTACACAACGCCGAGTTCCGCGTCAACTCGGCCAACAAGCCCAGCGCCCGCGCGATCCTGGAGCAGAGCGCCGCCCGCGCGACCGCCCAAGAAGAAGCCCGCGGGGCGGCGCTGCACAACTTCGGGATGCTCGTCACCGCGACCGTGCTCGACCGCGATCAACTCCCCGCGGCGCAAGTCAGCGATCGCGAACCTCGCCCCCACCGCCAGGGTCGCGTTGCGAGCGGTGTGGGGCTCGCAGGATTCCGCGTTCGCGGCCGCGCTGCCGGTCGGGCTGTTCCTCCCCGCCCACCTCAGAGTCCCCGAATCGGTCCGCGCCGCGCTATGAGACTCGCGCTCCCCCGTCGGCGACTTGCCCCGCCCAGCTCGGGCGCTCTGCACCCTGGGCCGCGCGGCTGGCCCGGCCCGGGACGGGGGCGAAGCACCTACCTGCAAGCGCCCGCGGAATGGCGCGCCACGACCGTCCAGTCGTGCGGTCTGTGGCCGTTCTCGGTCGGCGCCGGCGCGCCGCTGATCGGCGCGCCACTGGGTCGCCACGTGCTGACCGGGCGCGAGCGTGTGTGGCGATCCGATCAGCTGGTTTCAACGCGCCGGGCTGCTGACCGCGCCGACCGCGTTCGTGATGGGACTCAACGGGTTCGGGAAATCCACGGTGATCCGTCGGATGGTGCTCAGCCTCGCCGGGTTCGGGGTGCTGCCACTGGTCCTGGGAGATCTGAAGCCCGACTATGTCGATCTGATCGAGGCGCTCGACGGTCAGGTGATCCGCCTTGGCCGCGGCCGCGGGTACCTCAACGTCCTCGACATGAGCCTCGCGCGACGCGCCGCCGCGCGCCTCGGCGATGGCGAGCACGCAAAGCTGGCGCGCGAGCTGTTGGCCGACGCCGCGGGACGCAGGCACACGATCGTCTCGGCGCTGATCAGCATCCAACGCGGCCATCCCCCCAACGACCGCGAGGACTCCACCCTCGCCGCCGCACTGCGCGTACTCGACGAGCGCTTCACCGGCACCCCGGTGCTGCGAGATCTGCTCGAGGTGATCGAAAGCGCCCCCGAGCGCGTCCGCAACGCCGCGTTCGATCGCGGGTCGATCGACCGCTACCGTCGGCTCGTCGAACCATTGCAGGTCACGCTGCAGGCGCTGCTCGGCGAGGGGCGGATCGGGGAGATGTTCTCGCGCCACAGCAGCGTCGCGCTCGACTTGGACCGACCCGCAGCGTTTGACGTCTCCTCGATCCCCGAGGACCAGGGCGAGCTCGTCGGCGCCGCGCTAGCCGCATGCTGGGGCGTCGGGTTCGGTGCGGTCAACGTCACCCACACCCTCGCCGAAGCGAAGCTCGCGCCGACGCGCCACTACCTGATCGTGCTCGACGAGCTGTGGCGGGCGCTGATCGCCGGGCGCGGGATGGTCGACCGCACCAACAGCCTCACCCGGCTAAATCGCCAGTGGGGGGTGGGGGTGGTGATGTGCTCGCACACGATCAAAGACCTGCTCTCGCTCCCCGACGAGCACGAACGGATGAAAGCGCTCGGGCTAATAGAGCGCTCCGGGATGCTGATCTGCGGCGCCTTACCGCCCGAGGAGATGCCCCGCCTCGCGCAAACCAAAGACTTCAGCGTCGCCGAGCAGCGCCAACTGATCTCCTGGCAGGACCCACCCGCCTGGTCAAGCGCCGTCAAGAACGACGCGCCGCCTGGACGCGGGAACTTCATGATCAAGCTCGGCGGACGGCCCGGAATCCCGTTCCGCGTCACGCTCACATCCACCGAGCTGCGCCTGCACGACACCAGCAAGCTCTGGCACCACACCAGCCGCCGCGGTGAGCATCCCAACCCAAGAGCCAGGATCGGCGTGACCAGCCGCGCTCATCGGCACGCGACCGGCTCCGCGCAGCACTCGCCGCTGCTCGCCGGCGCCCTGGCGTCCGTTGTGGTCGCCGTGATCGTGTTCGACGGCGCCGCACAACTCGGCGCCTGGCTTGACCGCTGGCGCCACCCGCCACCAGTCGCGCCGCTGTCGCTCGCGCTCGAGCTCGCCGACCGCAAAACCCATTGGCCGCCGAGCGCGACCGCGATCCTCGCGATCGCGGGAGCCGTGCTGATGATCGCGGCCGCTGCGCTGCTCGCCTGGCGGTCGAGGGTCGCTTCACGCCGCAGTCACGCCGATCGCGCCGCGCCGATGCTAGGACGTGGACGCGACCTGCACCCGGTCTCGCGCGCCAACGCACGCGCAACCGCAAAGCGATTCAGCGTCACCCAAGAGGGGCTGCCGATCGCGCGCGCGGTCGGCAGCGACCAGCCGCTGTTCGCGACCTGGGAAGACCAGCAATGCGACATCTGGGGCCCACGGCGCGGGAAGACCGCCAGCCGCGCGATCCCCACCCTGCTGTGCGCTCCCGCCGCCGGGTTTGCGACCTCCAACAAACCCGACCTGTACGCCGCCACACGACTGGTCCGCGAGCAGACCGGCGAAATCTGGAACTTCGATCCCGAACAACTCACCGGCGGCCAGGCCACGTGGTGGTGGAACCCGCTCAGCTACGTCACCTCCGACCGCCGCGCGCTGGAGCTGACCGACGCGTTCGTCAGCGCCTACCGCGACCCCGACGCCCGCCCCGACCCGTTCTTCGACCCCGCCGGCCAAGAACTCGTCGCCAACCTCCTGCGCGCCGCCGCGCTCGACCGCAGGCCGATCACGCAAGCATTGCTGTGGAGCACCCGCCCCACCGACGACGAGCCCGCCCGGATCCTCCAAGAACACGGCCTCGAGCTCGCCGCCGCCTCGGTGCTCGATCACGTCCACTCCCCGTTTGAGCAGCGCGGCGGGGTGTACGGGACCGCCCGGCAAATCCTCTCCTTCCTCCGCGACCCCGACATCACCCGCTGGGTCACCCCCGCCCCGGGCACCGATCAACGCGCGCAGCTCGACCTCGCGGCGTTCGTGCAGAGCACCGACACCCTGTACCTGCACTCCAAAGAGGGCCAGGGATCAAGCGCCGGGCTCATCACCGCGCTCGCGATGGCGCTGTGCGACGCCGCCGAGCAACACGCCAAACGCTCCCCCGGCGGCCGGCTGGCACGCCCGCTGGTCGGGGTATTGGACGAGGCCGCGAACATCTGCCGCTGGCGGCAGCTCCCCGATCTCTACTCCCACTACGGCTCCCGCGGGATCTGCCTCCTCACCTTGCTTCAGTCCTGGTCCCAAGGCATCCAAGTCTGGGGGCCCAACGGGATGCGCAAACTCTGGGGCTCCGCGAACATCCGCGTCTACGGCGGCGGCGTCGGCGAACCAGACTTCCTCGCAAACCTCGAAAAGCTAATCGGGGAATACAACCGCGTTGTCGCCAGCCCCAGCCACCAGCGAGCCGCAACCGGAGGAAGCTCCAGCACCAGCTGGCAGCTGACCCCCACCCCGATCCTGACCGTCGCTGAGCTCGCCGCGCTGCCCCGCGACCGGGCCGTGCTGCTCCCCTCGGGCGCACCCCCGATCCTCGCCCGACCAATCCCATGGTGGAACACAAACTCGGCCGCCGCGATCCGCAGCTCGATCGAGCGCTACGACCCCGCGGCCGGCATCCCACAGTCCGAACCAAGCACCAACCCATGGATAACAACCACCTAAACCACGACGCCGGCGCCGAACCGCTCCCGGGCCTCAAACCGCTGGTCCAACACGCCGTCCTCGACGCACTCAAGCACCACACCGCTGCGGTGACCGCAGCGGCTCTGGCCGTCACCTCGCCGATCAAGACCTCGCGCCACTAGCCCAGCAGGCCGTGCAACGCAAGCTTCTGGACCTCAAGCCGTCCCGCCCGTACCGCTCGTACTACTCAACGCTGCCGGAATGGGTTGAGGGATGGCTGCTGCCGCTCTACCGCCGCTCGCTGAACGGCCACCACCGCGTGTGGTGCCCGCAATGGTGGCGCCACGACGAAGCCGTCGCTCGCCTCGACGCGCTCTGGCACGCCTGGGAGCACCTCAGACTCGACCCCGCCACCGGCATGTCCGTGTGGTTTCGCGACCACGCCGACCACCACATGAGCATCCTGCTCGACGCCGACGGACCGCTCAAAGGCTGCGACGCCACCCACACGCAGCGACCTCTCCAGCCGCTTCCGTACGACCCGCCGCCACCCGGAGCGTTTGAGCCCGACGACCAGCTCCTGCCGGTTGCACCCGATCACGTTCCCATCGCCTCCCCCAGACTCACCGATCACCGCGATCCCGTCCAGCTTCGAAGAGCACCGTGAAGCAGCGCGCCCCACATCCCCGCGGAGACTCGCGCCGGTCTCGTAATGACCCGCCTCGACAGTGGCCCAAGCATCGCACTACCGCCAGGATCTCGCGACGACGCCAGAGCCCAGGACGCCGATTCCTCGGCAGCGAGTTCGATCGTCACATAAGTCCCTCACCGGTGGGTAGCCGCTGTGCTTGCTCTCGCCAAATGTTGCCGGCGGCGACCGGACCGCTTCAAGGTCGCTTCGCTTCCTTCCCCTCGCTATCGCTCGGTTCCGCTCGGTCGCCTGGCCGGCGGTCCTGGCTCGTCAACCACCGGATCCCCACAAGGAGGGAACCACAGATGAGCGCCTCAGCACCCGCAGTCAACTCAGTCACCCTCGTCGGCAATCTCACCGCCGACCCAATCCTCAAACAGCTAGACGACGACCGCAAGGTCTGCCAGCTACGGCTAGCAGTCAACGACCAAAAAGACCAGCCGCCGCTGTACATCGACGTCGCCACCTTCGGCAACCAAGCCGAGGCGTGCGCGAAGTACCTCGCCAAGGGCCGCGCGATCGCGGTCATGGGCCGGCTCGTCTACCGCGAGTGGGACGACAACGGCACCCGCCGCTCAAAGCACCACATCGTCGGTCGCGTCCAGTTCGGCGGCAAGCCCGACGGGCCGGCGCCCAGCCGATGACCACAACGAGGAGGCCGCCGACTTCTGATCCAACCCAGGCGCCGGCGGCAACACGCTGCCGGCGCCAACCATTGCCTCGCCCACACGTCGAAAGTAGCCGTCATGACCAATCCCACCCCCACTGACGCTCAATGGCAATCCGCATGAAACACACGAACGCTAGAGCGCATCTCGGGATCACCGACCGGAGGCGTCCCCCGATGCTTGTCGCTCTTTGCGAAGCCGCACCAACTGCGGCGTGGGGACAGCCCCGTCCCCAGCGTCCGCTCCCGGGAGACCCAAATGACCCTAATCCCAGGCGATAACGGCTCGAATCCGTCAGCCAAAACGATCGAGCGCCACGCTCAGCAATTCATCCTTACAAGTCCGTACCTCACCGTGCGGGAGGTTGCTGAGCTCGCCCGCTGCGAGCACAAGGCCGTCCGTCGTGCAATCGCTCAAGGCCGTCTCCGTGCGTTCCAGCCGGCAAATCGGCTTCTCATACGGGAGGAAGATGCCCTCGCCTGGATCGAGGGACATCCCGCTATGCAATTCCCGGATCGTCCGCCGAAGCGCAAGCGGAGCTCTCGCCGATCGCATACCGAGCGAGGTAGCGTAGCCGACCTGAAAGCGATCGAGCGAGAGGTAAGAACACCATGAGTGTGCGCAGGCGGCCGGATCGCTCCAACCGGCCCGAGGTCCGCTGGAAAGAAGGTGGCAAGCACCGAAGCCGACTGTTCGACAAGGTCCGCGATGCTGAGGCGTTCGACCGCGAGATCAAGCGCAACAAGCAGCTCGGCGGTCTCGCGAGGAGCGTCGTTCAGTCGCATACGACCCTCACGGAATTTGTGCGTGACGAATGGTGGCCTAAGTACGCGGTCCCAAATCTTGAGCAGAGCACCCGCGATGTCTACGCCCAGATCTGGGCCAAACATCTACTGCCGCGAATCGGCGGCTACGAGCTGTGCCAGCTAACACCGGCACTGGTGGAAGACCTTCGGGCGCAGTTGCACGCCTCAAAAGTCGGTGAGCCAACCCAGATCAAGGCCCTAGGCATCTTGCAAGGCATATGTAAGCGCGCCGTCGTACGCGGCCTGATCCCCGCCAATCCCGTGCTGCCCGTGGATAAGCCTAAACAGACAACTCGGCTCCAGCTAGACCCGCTACCACCCCTCGCGGTCGAAACGATCCGCGCTCAGCTAGAGCCCACCGACGCGATTCTCGTGTCGATCCTCGCGTACGCCGGCCTCCGGCCCGAAGAAGCGTTAGCACAGCGCTGGCACGACGTTCGCGAAAGGACCATGCACGTCTACGCAAACAAGACAAAGCGTCCCCGTGTAATAGATCTGCTCCCGCCGCTCGTTCAGGATCTCGCGGAGTGGCGATTGCAGCGCGGCAGACCTGGGCAAAGCGGCCTGATCGTGCCAACCCGAGACGGCGACGAGTGGAAGAAGCACGACTGGAACAACTGGCGAAAGCGCATCTACCAGCCCGCCGCACGCATCGCCGGCGTTAGTGGCGACATGCGACCACGCCGGCTGCGCGGCAGTTTCGTTTCGCTACTTCTGTGGGAGGGTCGGAGCCTGACGTTCGTCGCGGGCCAAGTCGGTTGCAGCGTCGCCACGTTGGCCCGGCACTATGCGGGGGTGATCGCCGACCTTGAAGGCCAGTCGCGCGTCCCAGCGACGGAGGTCATTCGGGTAGCTCGAGAGCAAGTCGAGGCAAGCAGCTGGCGTAACGTGGGCGCAACTCACAACGGGCACCAGTGACCATGTGCGGGAACAAGCACCCAAGCAAGAGCCGCCCAATTGCAGGGCAAAGCCACCGTCCAGTACCTGCGCGTGCCTATCGATACCCGCGCGTACCTTCCATGGTAAGGAAGGGGTCGTCGGTTCGAGTCCGACAGAGGGCTCTGGCGGATTGCCTTTGTTGGCGGGGGATTTGGCGCTCGGCGGTCCAGCGACGCTCGAAGTTGGCGGGCCGGTGGAAACTTTTTGGAAACCTCGCGGGATTACCGAAGCCAATTGGGATGCTCAATGATGAGCCCTGCCGAGCCAGCCACTCAGCGTGGGCGTTCTCCTGCTTGATTGTGCGATTCCATCTGTCCGGGTCGGCACCCACTCCCGATTTCGTGACGGCCTGGACGGGCGTCGCCAAATCGGGAGTAACCCAGCCGGAGGCGGCGTTCGGAGCGCGGGGCTCTGCGCGCACCGCCGAGCCCGACGCTTCACTGACCGCCGGACGTGGGTCTCAACAGCACTGACGTGACGCTGCTCCTCGCCGGCGGGAGCAGGTGGGCTCGCCGGAACGCCAGTGCTGCGCTTGTCGCGGAGCTGATCTCGCCGAGCGCATCCCTGGCCGACGCCGCTCCACCGGCGATGCGCTCACGACTCCTACGTCGCCGATGCGATCGCAGGCGAAACGCCGACGCCTCCACCGAAGCGATCGTCAGCTCGCACGACCTCCGGCGCATGGAGCCAGCCGCGCCGGCCGTCCAGGGCGCTGTTGGATCACGCCTCAAGCGGTCACGCCAGCGCGGCTACTGGTCAGCGCGAGGAGGGGCAGTCTGATCGAGGCCGCCGCGTGGGCGACGAAGCGGGTGTAGCGCCTCAGCCGACCAGTCGCTGGTTTAGGTGCTGCAGAAGACGCGGACGTCCGTGACCGGACAATTGTCCCATCTGACGATCGTCGACCGGGACAGCTCGCAAAGGACGGCCTGAGAATGCCTAACTCGCGCTAGACACAGCCACGACGACCTCGCCGGCCGTAAGCTCGCCGTTGGCGCGCAGGTGGAGCATGCAGCAGCGGCCCCGGTGGTCGCCGAGGACGACTCCATGCTCTGTCCGTCAGTGCTGTTGCTGCACCCTTGGCCAGGTCACGCGTCTCGGTCGGCCGCCGCCCGCATCGCTTCGGCGATGACACGCGTTTGGTCCGCGTCCGCGCCGTGCGGATAGGCCAGGCGCTGCTCGGCAAGGACGACAAGCGTCGCGGCTGTGTCGGGGTACTCGACGACATCGGGGCGGTTGGTCGTGGACACCACGAGGTAGCGAACGGGCGCGTCGGAGCGGTTGACCAAGCTATGGGCACCTGCGTGGCCCCGAGGGAACGCGATCACCGCGCCAGCCGACAGCAGCTGCGTCCCTTCCGGACTGCGCAGCGTGGGCGCCCCGGAAAGGACGAGCAGTAGCTCCTCGTTGGCGTGGTGGAGATGCAGCGGAGAGCCGACGGCGCCCGGCTCGAGCTCGTAGACATTGGCGGCGAGCTCCTGAGCTCCGGCCTGAGCGGCCACGGGAGCGACGTGGCGACCAGGGTATTTGGCCGTCTCCCAGCTTGGCTGCTTGAAGTCAACGGGCATCGGACGACCTTAGCCGACCACTACAAGCTGGTGCGGGCAGCGCTCTTACCACGGAGCCTAGAGAGGCGCCCCGTAGTCGAAGGCCTACCGGGACACACGCCCTGTAATCCGACCGAGGCCGGGCCTCAGGGCCCGGGCCGTCCCATAAGACCCGCCCGGTGAAGTGCCCGGTCGGGGAGGGACAATCGGACGAGAAGCGACCAAGAACGCTCCCCCGAGACCACGGAACCCCGACAAGGCACAGCACGCTTCGGAGCTACTGCGAATGCAGAAGCGTCTTGGCGGCGTCGAGGACGCCGGCGACCGAACTGCCTTCACGAAGGAGGGAGCGCATCGGCGGAGTACTGCTGCTTGCCGGCCGCGTCAAAGAGCGGCAGCGTCGCCGAGAGCGCTCCGTCGGCGACAGGAGGGCGGTGTGCTGGACGCGCGTTCGCTCCCTGGTTGCCGATCGGGCTCGATCACGGGTGCGCCGCGAAGGCATGGGCGACGGCTCCGCGGCTGAAGGCCGTGGTGCTGATCGGCTTGATGGTGAGCGGCGTGTCGAAGAGCCGCACGCCCGCGCCCAGGACGACCGGATGCACGACAAGCCGATACTCGTCGATCAGGCCGGTCGCGACGAGCGACCGCGCGAACCGCGTCCCGCCCTGCGCCAGCAGGTATCCGTCGGAGCGCTCCTGCTTGAGCCGCGTGACGGCCTCGGCCAGGTCGCCGGTGGCAATTGTCGTCTCGGGCCAGTCCGCAGACGCGAGTGAGTTCGAGAACACGATCTTGGGGATCTCGTTCATCGGCTTGGCGAACGGCCCGCCGGCGCCGGGCCAGAACGTGGCCCAGCGGGCGTAGGTCGCGGCGCCGATGAGGTGCGTGCCCGCGTTGCTCACCGTCTCGAGCGTCCAGGCGGCACCATCCTCGGAGCGTCCCGCGGTGACCCAGTCGCTGCTGCCGTCCGGTGGTGCGACGTACCCGTCGAGCGAGACGGACATCTTCAGGACCAGTGAGGCCATGCGCCGCTTCCTTTCCGGGATGGACGACCCGAGCTGCTCGAGTCGATTCTTGGTACTCAGACTCCAGGCAACAGCGAAACTAATCGACTACCGGATCAATCGCCGGATAGCCGGTTTCACGAAAGAGGAGCCATCTGAGAGGCTCGTGCTGGCGTCCGCAAAGCTTCTGCTTCCGGACACCGGCGTGCGCAGGGCGGTGATCAGCGGCTCGGCGGCACCCGGGCATCTGCTGTTTCAGCTGGCCGCGTCCCGCCTGTTCGCGGCCGACACCCAGTTCGTGACCGGGTCCCCGCAGCTCGAGCGACCAGACTGGGTCGCGGCTTTTGGCGTCCAAGTCGTCGGTGCTCCATCTGACACCACCTAATCGAGGCACGCGCACGCCGAATGTAAGTCTTCTGGGGCGAGACCGCATGCGAGGTGAGGCCTTGCTTACCCCTGGCCGGAACGGGCGATTTGCTCCTCAGCCCAGCGCCGTAGCTTAGCTGTTCGGATCTTCGTTCCGTTCGTGCCCGTAGTCACGGGGAACTCATCGATCACGTTCACGAACGCCGGTACCTTGAAGGCGGCGAGCCGTTCACGGCAGAAACCAATGAGATCGTCGCTGGTAGCCGCGGCCCCGGTGGCCAGTTGGACGTACGCGACAGCCACGTCGGCGCCAGCAGCCGACGGTATCCCCACGACCTTTGCCGCTGCCACGTCCGGATGCGAGCACAGGAACTGCTCGATCTCTGCGGGCTCGACCAAAAACCCGCGCAGGCGCAGTGCATCGCCGGCCCGGCAGCTGTAGACGAATAAGTCAGGCTGCTCGAGCACGAATCCAAGGTCACCCGAGCGAAACCAACGGTCCTCGGTGAACGCGGTGCCCAGTGCTCCGGGATCTCCGAGGTACCGGGAGGGTGCGTTGTAGCCGTGGAACTGAAGCTCCCCTGTAGATCCTGGCGGGCAAAGCGAACCCGACAACGAATCGACCGCCCGCACCGAGATATCCCCGGATACCAACGCCCCGCCACCGCGACGACGCTCGACCTGCTCCAGATTGGCTGACCAAATCGAGATCAGCGCGAACAGCTCCGAGGAACCGTAGACGCCGCTCAGCGAAGCTCCGAGCTCGCTCGCGGCCCACGCGATAACGGCATCGACGCGCCCGGCGAAGTCCGCGATGCCGCCACGCCGGAGGCGTCGCAGCCGCGGACGCCGGTCGGTGTCCGTCTCGTACCACGCATCCATCAGGCGGCCCAGCATGTCGTCGCCGCCGACCACGTGCGTAACGCCCACGGCCTCCGCGTCGCGCAGCACCAGCTCGGGATCGAACACCGGCTCCAGCAGGCACGCACCGCCGGCGCTCAGCATTGCCATCGTCGGGTTTAACCCGAACACGCCCGACAGCGGGAGCACCGCGAGGAAGCAGTCACCGGCATGCATGTCCAGTGCCCCCGCGACGTTCACAGAATGGGCTGCCACGCTTGACTGGTCGTGCCCGGCAAGTTTCGGCAACCCCGTCGAGCCCGACGTCGTGAAGTAGTTAACAGGATCACTCGATACCCCGTCGGCGTGTATCTCCTCAGGGCACATAGCCGCCTCGCACAGCGGGCTCGGCGTCCAAGTCTCCCCGCCGAACACGAACTCGCTCAAATCCTCGGTGCTGGCCGGTCTCACAACCGCCACCCACGGCAGCCCCGACTCGCTTGCTGCAAGTGCAGCGCGCAGGCGCCCCGGGAAGTCGAGATCAAGGAACCGCGCCGGGGCGACCATGCCCGCGAGCCGGCCCCGGTCGAGCAGGTGCGTCAGCTCGTGAATGCCATAGCGGGTGTTGACTCCGAGCATCGCCGCACCACGGGCTGCAAGCGAGAACTCCCAGACGACTGCCTCGATCCAGTTCGGCAGCCAAACGCCGACGACGTCGCCGCGACCCACGCCGCGGGCACGCAACTCTCGACTCAGCGCCGCCACCGCCCGACTTAGTTCAGCGAACGTGACCCTCGTGAGCCTCTCATCGCGCTCGAACAGCGCCGGCAAATCGCCGTGGCGCTCGACAACCGTCGAAAGAAGCTCGACCAGCGTTGTCGCGCGCTTCCGGTGTTCCACAACCACCCGCCAAGCGTACCCTGAGTTCGAGCACGCGCAGTTCGACGAGCAAGCCGACCTCGGAGACGGTGGGACGCTCCGGAGTGGCGGGCGTTCGACACGATCGCGCCGCCGCCCCGCTCACCGCACTGGACAACCCGAGGGGCTCGAACACGTTTCGCCGGGGGGCTGCTTGGGCGGCGCGGAATTGACGTGGCGTGAAGCGCTGCGCGCGAGCGCGCTGGCACCGCCAGACACTGGGCTGTTTGGCCAATGACAAGCGCAAAGAGGGCAGTGTGAACCAAGAGTCACCACGACCACCCGGTTCACGTGCGGCTCGAGGATTCGCGCTAGCTCCCAGGCACTGCCCGTCACCTCCAACGCCACCCGATCCGATGGCAACAAGCTCTCCGCAAACGTCTTGATCCCCTCCAGGGTGCTCGGCACCCGGCCCGCCGAACGGACCACCCCGTCCTCGCAAATCGCGATCACGCAAAAGCTGCGATGAACATCCACGCCAATCGCGCGACCGATCGATCTATGCAGCAACGACACCGCTCACCTCCACTTCGTCGACACCGAACGGGAGAACCAGCGGGAAAACGACACAGACCGATACGAGCTCGAAGCTCAATCCAGGCAAGTCGCAGGGGCGGCCAAAGACAGACCACGGGCTCGAAGCCCATCGCACAAAACGGCCTACCCGTCTGCCTTCTCCCAAGGAGGCCCCTGTCCCGGATCGACCGAACCTACGGCCGCACCCGGACGGAACCTCCGAGAACCATTTTCATGCCGCGACAGCCTCTCGTGGATGCGGAAGCGTCGCGTATCGCCGGCTTCGGGCCGGTCCCGCTTGTGCTGGTTACAAACCATCTCCCCGAGATACAAGCCGCGTTTGGCCACCAGATCTAACTGAGACCAGGACAGACCGACTGCAGGACACAACCGTGCCTCGCCGACCACCACCCAGGCTAGATCGGCGCACGTCACGATTGGCCGGCACATCTCGAATGGTCGTCGACACCGCCACTCCGCTCAACCACGCGCCGGTAGCCACCCTTGCGATCTGCGCGCTGGCCACGCTGAGCAGCACAAGGCGGTCGCCCACACCCGTTCGCTCGAATCCGAGCGCTCGCGGCAGGCGAGAGGAACGATTCCCCAGGTCACGAACGCGATGCCAACGCCGGGTAGCCATCGATACGATCGCACGATGCAACTCGAGGGTGCCCCGCTCGCGTCTCCAGCGCCACCTCTGAACGAGTTGCTGCGAGCCGGTCTCGAGGCCGCTCCTGATGACATCGCGCTGGTGTCGATCGCGCGGTCGGTATCCTGGCTCGAGCTCGACCGGGCCAGCGCCACGCTGGCTCGCGGCTACCGCGGCCTGGGTCTGCAGCCCGGGGATCGGATCGCGTCGCTGATGCCGAACCGCATCGATCTACTCGTTCACTACGTGGCCTGCTTCAAGGCGGACCTGGTGGCAACGCCGCTCAACTACCGCTACACGTTTCGCGAGATCGACCATGCCCTGGAGGTCAGCGGCGCCCGTGCGCTGCTCGGGCATGTCGAACGCGTCGAGGATCTGACCGCCAGCCGTCTCGCCGGCCGGCTCGAGTGCGGGCTGATCGCCTACCGTGACCCGGAGACCGAGGACGCCGCCGATCCCGGTTGGCCGCATCGCTTCGAGGCGTTGATCGAGTCAGCGCCGCTGGACACCGACCCCGGCCCCGGCCCGGCGAGTCCGGCCGCGATCTTCTTCACGTCGGGCAGCACCGGCCCGGCCAAGGGCGTTACCCACACGCGCGAGTCGCTGCGCTGGATGATCGCCAGCGCCGCCTCGGCGTTTGAGCTCGGTGCCGGGGACGTGTTCGTTCCCGGCTCCTCGATGTCGCACCTCGGCTCGTTTTTGTGGTCGCTGAGCACGCTTTCGGTGGGCGGCCGGGTGGTCGTGGCACGGACCACCGACAGTCATGAGCTGGTGCGGCTGTTGCGCGAGCACCAGCCCACGGTGCTGGCGATGCTCCCGGCGGCGCTGATCGCCCTGGTGCGCGACCACGATCTGCAACCCCACGACTTCGCCTCGCTGCGTGTGTGCCGCGCGGGATCGGACAAGGTCTCAACCGAGCTGCTGACCGAATTCGCGGCGGCCGCTGGATTCCCCATCACCGAGGGATACGGGATGACCGAGGTCGGGTTGGCCACGCTGAATCCTCCCTCGGGCGTCAACAAGCCGGGGTCGATCGGGCCGCCGGTCTGCGGCTACAGCATCTCCATCCGCGATGACGCGGGAAACCCAGTCTCGGCCGGAGCTGTCGGGCGCATCTTCATCCGCTCGCGCAGCCGGATGGCGGGCTACTGGAACGCGCCCGCGGCTAGCGACGAGGTGGTCATCGACGGATGGCTGGACTCAGGCGATCTCGCCCGCGCCGACGAGGACGGGTACTTGTGGTTCTACGGCCGCAAAAAGCAGATCATCGTCCACGACGGCTCCAACATCACCCCCTTCGAGGTCGAGAGCGCCGTGGTCGAGCACCCCGCAATCGCCCTGGCCGGCGTGGTCGGCGTCCACGACACCGTGCACGGCGAGAACGTGCGCGCCTACGTGACCGTGCGCGAGGGCGCGCCGCAGCCCTCAAGCGCCGAGGTGATCCTGTTCTGCCGCGACCGCGTCGGTTACAAGGCTCCCGAGGAGGTCATTTTCCTCGACGAGATGCCGCTCAATCCAACCGGGAAGGTCGATCGCGTTGGTCTCAAGCGGATGGCCGAGGACCACCTGCATCCGCACCTGACTACGCAGCGCTGAGATCGATGAGCCCGTCCAGCTCGAGCTGAGCCGGCTCCAGCTCTCACCGGCGTCATCGGTCAGCAGTAACGCGCCGCCGCGAAGCACTGCCAGCAGCCGGTTGGGCTGACCGGGCAAGGTAATCAGGGCGTAGGGCATCCGCCCTGCTCCGGGGACTTCTCCCAGGTGTCGATATCGGTCATCCATACGGGCTTTGGCTCACTGAGGGTCCGAGGCCCACCACGGACCCCAACTCGTTGCTTTCCATGGCGAGAGCCACAAGCCTCCGTGACCGCTCGAGGCTGGAGCAGCCGGGCCCGACCCGGCTCCCAACGACGGGAGACCTGATTCCATTGTCGCACGCACATCTCGGTGTCGGTACGCCGGCCGTCGCCCGCGCAGACGCCGCAAGTGAACACCGGGATCGCTTTCGGCAACTGACGGCCGCAGGCGACGCGATCGCCTTGGCGACGAAGCAGGCCTCCGCAGACCCGCTCCTGGCGAATGGGAGGTGCGCGGCGACGCGCCGGCCGCGACTCGCTTTCACTTCCACACGGATATCACGAACGTGGTGCCGTGGCCGGTTTGTCCGAAAGCAGCCAGCCCTGGGGCTAGACGTGGGCCGGTTGGGCTCGACGGAGATGAAGAGGCAGGTGCGGTGGGGCATGACGAGGTTTGCGGCCGCGACCGGTTCCGCCGGCCCCTCCGGACCGTTGAGAAGCTGGGCGCGCGGGCTTTGAGAAGCTGGACGCGCGTGGCTGTTCAGCCCTTTTTGTCGTGTTTACTGTCTGGAGTTATGGGGTTGGTAGGTGCGCCGAACGTCGGCGAGTCTTTTCTGGTGGAGCGCGAGGACGTGCTGGGGGCGATCGACGTGGCGCTGACTCGTGCTCGTGTTGGGCGAGGGGTTTTGTTGTTCATCGAAGGCCCTGCGGGGATCGGCAAGACGGGTGTGCTGAAGGCCGCGCGTGAGCGGGCGTGGCGCGCGGGCATGGCTGTGTTCAGCGGGCTGGGGGCGGAGTTCGAGCGCGAGTTTCCGTTCGGCGTGATGCGCCAATGCCTGGCGCCGGCGGTGTATCGGCAAGAGAATCGCGAGCGTCTGCTGAGGGGTGCAGCGAGTCTGGCTATGCCCGCGCTGATGGGTGCCGACGTGTCGGTCGAGGCCTCTTCGCTCGGGCTGCTGAATGGCCTTTACTGGCTCGTCGCCGCGCTCGGAGATGAACGGCCGGCGCTTTTGTTGGTCGATGATGCCCATTGGGCCGACGAGCCGTCGTTGCGGTTTCTGGAGTACCTGGCGCGCCGCATCGAGTCACTCCCGGCCGCGCTGATCGTGGCCGCTCGGACGGTGGTGGACTTCAGCTCGAGTCCACGAGCGCTGCGGGAGGTGCGCGACCACGCGCGGGGTGATTCCGCCGTTTACGACCTCCGTCCGCTGAGCTCCGCGGGTGTCTCGGAGTTGCTCGCGGCAGCGCGGCGCGGGCCGATCGCCGAGAGCTTCGCTGACGCGTGTCGCCAAACGACTGGAGGCAATCCGTTCCTGCTCGACGCACTCGTGCGGTCTCTGGAGGAGGGGGGCGTTCAGTTCGGTCGGGCAACGGCAGAGCGCGTGGCGGAGATATCGCCGCCCGAGGTGAAGTCTTGGGTTGCCGGGATATTGGGTCGACTGAGCCCAGAAGCGCGAGCCGTCGCGCACGCGGTCGCCGTGCTGGGGGACGCGCCCGGTCGCCATTGCGATGGCGCTTCCCCCCCGGGCGAGGGCAGTACCCGCGGCGAGTTCCCGAGCGCTATGGCGCGGGCTGGGAGGGCGCGCCCGCGGCGAAAGCGTCGACGCCGGTCAGCTCAGCGGAAAGCGCCCACAGCCGGGCCGCCTGCTCGGGGTCGGTTGCGTAGGCGCGGACTCCGTGACGCGACTCGGGGTCGGTCGCAGGCTCGGCGACGTCGCAGTCTTCGCAGTAGACGCCGCCCATGCCGATGAGCTGCGGCGATGTCGCTGCCCACACTGAGGTCGCGGCGCCCTGCTCGGGCGTCTTGAAGCTGCTGAACGTGACGTTGCCGTCGTCGTCGATCCACCCGGCGGCGACCATTTCCTCCTTGGTCAGGTAGCGCTGCAACGGCGTGAAGATGCCGCCGGGATGCACCGAGAACGCCCTCACGCCGGCGTCGCGCGCCAGCCTGTCGAACTGCACGGCAAACAGCGCGTTCGCCGTCTTAGCCTGCCCGTAGGCCTCCCACTTGTCATACCCACGCTCGAACTGCACGTCATCCCAGCGGATCGGCGAACGGCGATGGCCGATCGAGGACAGCGCGACGACGCGCGCGGCATCGTCGCGCGCGATTGCCGGCCACAGCAAGTTCACCAGCACGTAGTGACCGAGATGGTTGGTGGCGAACTGCGCCTCCCAGCCAGGCCCCACGCGCGTCTCCGGGCAAGCCATGATTCCGGCGTTGTTGATCAGGATCGCGATCCTGCGGCCGCTGGCGAGGAAGCGATCGGCGAACGCACTGACGGACGCCAGGTCCGAGAGGTCCAATCGATCGACCTCGACGCGCTCGATGCCCTCGAGCGCCGCGGCCGCGGCGTCACGCCGGCGCGCCGGGACGACGACCTGCGCGCCGGCGCCGGCGAGCGCTCGCGTCGTCTCAAGACCGACGCCCGAATAGCCGCCGGTGACGATCGCCAGCCTCCCGGATAGGTCGATTCCCCGCAGTACCTCCGCCGCCGTGGTTTGCGCCCCGAATCCCGATCCCATCTTGTGCTGAGAAGTCGTTGTCGCGCTCATACCCTCACCGTACAAGGCCGAGCGCGCTCTAAGTCAAGCGGCCCGCCCGTCTAGGGCCCGAGCGTCGACGTCGGTGTCGCCCACGATCTGGGCGCGCCTCCGGCGGCGTGAGGTTCCGGAGGCGGAGTAGATCGTCCTACCCTCGAGCGGCCGAGCTAGCGAGACGGTCGCACCACGGGCCCGGCGACCGCAACTCGCCGCTCTTTAGATGACGTCCCCTTGCAGCGGAGCTGGCGCCGCGTCGGCGAGGGCCGCGGAGCCCGAACGTATCCTGGCGCAATCCGGACCGTACGGCCCTCGTGGGCCGCAATAGCTTTCGCAAGCGTGCCGCTATTGCATTGCCGATGACGCCCTCGTCGGCTGCGTGCTGCGCCATGATGTTGCCCGCCGTTCCGAGGCACGCGGCATCGCGCGGCCGTGGACTACTCCTCTACGCCTGGCGCGGCAGCGCTGGTCTCGACCCCGTCGTGACCGCTCCGGTGCTTGCAGCTTCAGGGACCTTCAGCCAGTGCAGCTTCCGGGACCTTCAGCTAGCACCCCGAGCTCCGGGACCACTCCGTCCGCTGCGCGCCCCGTGCACGCTTGTGGCGAATACCGGGTGCCGGATCGCCATCGGCGCGACCTCTGCTTTCATGCGGTATTCCGCGGGACGGTGACGACGCTTCCCGATCATGCCCGTGCGAGGGGGTCCAAGGCGCTAGCACCCTTTGCCTGTTCGCCTCGCCGACGTAGATCGCGTCTTCGAATTCCGCCGCCGGTGATCTGTATCAAGGGAAAGGCGAGCCGGGGTGGTCGTCGACCGGGCCGCTGACCACGGCTGGAGGGTCAAGGTGATCCGCTTACGGAGCGTGCCACGCCCGGGCGCGGCTGACACGTTTGGGGTGGCTGCTCCTTGAGTGAGTTCGGACCGGGACATTGAGCGAGGAGCACCGCTCAGTCACCGGCGCTGGAGCTGCCGTCGAGGTGGAGCACACCCCAAAAATGAGGACCGTGGCTGATTACCCCAGGACGCTACGCGGGCCGCGGAGGTCTGATCGAGGATTCTTCTGAGCGACGGCGCGGTTGAAGCGGGCGGCGATTTCGCGGACGATGGTGGCGAGCTCGGGTGGGTGGTGGATCTGGAAGTCGGCGCCGATGGCGGCGATCCAGATGGCGATCTCTTCAAGGTGGTTGCCGCCGGCGTCGAGCCGGCAGGTGTGTTCATCGATCGGTTCGAGCGTTCCCACGGTGGGGGATATCCGCTCGGCGACCGTGGCGATCGGGGCGTTTAGCGTGACGCGGGCCCGGTAGCGGTAGGGGCTGGCGGTGATGCCGTGGGAGACGTAGGCGGCGAGGTCGCGGTCGGGTGGCTCGCGTGCCGCGAAACGGGCGCCGGTAGTGGGTAGGGTTTCGATTCGGTCAACGCGGAGCGTCCGCCAGGCTTGGGGTTCCACGTCCCAGGCGACGAGGTACCAGCGGCGACCGGTCGAGACCAGGGCTTGAGGTTGCACCGTGCGTCGGCTTGAGGCGCCTTGGTGGGTTCGGTAGCTGAAGCGCAGTGTCTCATGGTCGCGGCAGGCGCCGGCGATGAGGGTAAGGATCTGGGGGTCGACGGTCGGCCCGGCGCCGGCGATGGGCACGGTGGCGATGTTTAGGGCGTTGAGGCGTCGGCGCAGGTGGGAGGGCAGCAGCGTCTCGAGCTTTGCCAGGGCGCGGAGCGAGGTCTCCTCGATCCCGGCCACGCTACTGGTGGCGGCGGTGCGCAGTCCGATGGTGACCGCGATGGCCTCGTCGTCGTCGAGCAGCAGCGGCGGCATTTTCGCGCCGGCGCCGAGCCGGTAGCCGCCAGCGCGGCCTGGCGTTCCGAGCACCGGGTAGCCGAGCGTGCGCAGCCGGTCAATGTCACGGCGGATCGTTCTTACCCCTACGTCCAGGCGCTCGCCGAGCTCGGCGGCGCTCCACTCCCGCCGCGCCTGCAGCAGCGAGAGCAGACCCAGCAGCCGTGTTGAGGTATCGAGCATGCCAACACTGTCTCAGACATTGCGGTCTGAAGCTGACCGCAGAGCGGCTTAGCGTGCCGGATATGAATAGCCACCACAGCATCCACCCGTTTCGCATCGAGATCCCTGACGCGCAGCTTGATGACCTGCGCGATCGACTTACCCGCACCCGCTGGCCGGTGGCGCTGCCCGACCTCGGTTGGAGCCGCGGCGTGCCGCTCGACTACCTGCAGAAGCTGGCCGAACACTGGCGCAGCGGCTATGACTGGCGCGGGCAGGAGGCGGCACTCAACGAGATCCCCCAGTTCACGACGGAGATCGACGGCCAGAACGTGCACTTCCTGCATGTCCGCTCCCCCGAGCCACGCGCGCTACCGCTGATCATCACGCACGGCTGGCCCGGCTCGATCGTCGAGTTTCTCGACGTGATCGGGCCGCTCACCGACCCGCGCTCGCACGGCGCAGATCCAGCCGACGCGTTTCATCTCGTTGCCCCGTCGATCCCGGGCTTTGGCTTCTCGGGCCCGACGCATGAGACCGGATGGACTACCGATCGCATCGCCGCGGCGTGGGCTGAGCTGATGGCCCGCCTCGGCTATGAGCGCTACGGCGCCCAGGGCGGCGACACCGGCGCGATCGTCTCTCCCAAACTCGCTCGCATCGACGCCGACCGAGTCGTTGGTGTTCACGTCAATAACCTGCTCGCCTTCCCGTCGGGCGATCCGGACGAGCTGACCGAACTCACCGAGGCCGAGCAGTCACGCCTGGAGGTGCTCGACCGCTGGCGCAACGAGTTCTCGGGCTACGCGATCCTACAGTCCACCCGGCCCCAGACGCTGGCCTACGCGCTTACTGACTCCCCGGTCGGACAGCTGGCCTGGATCGTCGAGCGCTTCAAGGACTGGACCGACCCCAGTGCCGAGCTGCCCGAGGACGCAGTCGACCGCGACCGCATACTCACCAACGTCACGATCTACTGGCTCACCGCCACCGCCGGATCCTCGGCCCAGCTCTACTACGAAGATGCCAGCGGCTGGGGCGAGACCTCCCAGCCCTCCGGTGTTCCCACCGGCGTCGCAGTCTTTCCCATGGACACCACCATCCGCCGCCTCGCCGAACGCGAGCACAGCATCACCCAGTGGACCGAGTATGACCGCGGCGGGCACTTCGCTGCCCTGGAGGCCCCCGAACTCCTCGTCGAAGACATCCGCACGTTCTTTCGGACCACACGCGACTCCAAGCCCTGACACCACGATCACCGGCACACAAGCCTGGCCCGCGGCGGTTGCTCGTCGACGTTATGGAGCGGCAGCGGCACCCACGCCTGCATGACTTAGTGCGGGCGTGGAGCAGGCGCACCTAACTCTGTCGCGACCCCGGACAAGACCTGCCTTTGCTCACGCACAGGCATCTTCGCGCCCGCGGCGCCGGTCTCGCAATGCGCGGATCGCGCGGACGCCCGCCATCGCCCTCGTTCGGAGTCGACGCCCAGGTGTTAGCTGGCAACCGGAATGTTGCAAGCATCAGAGCAGTAGCCGCGCTTACGGCGGTCGGGCTACCGGTATCGGAGACACACAGTCACGAAGCCGCGCCGGCCTCCCATGGTCCTGCAAGCACGAATGCACGTCGCGGCCCGCAGGCCGCGGCGCGCTGCTGGTCGACGCCTACACCGGTCACGATGGCGACATGGCCCCTTCGACGATCGAGCAGCAGCGCCGGGCCGGACTAGCCAGCCGCTCCTGCCACGCGAACTCGGCGGCGCGGCATCCTGTCGGCTCACTGCTGCTTCAGTGGGCGCCCGCCGTACTGGGCGGGCGCGGGCGTTTGCAGCCGGCCTGGCAGCCACGCCTGGGCAAGCGGTCGGCCGACTCGACGGTGACCGTTGCTTCGTCTGGCGGAGCGATGCTCTGGGTCAACGGCGTGTCCTGCGAGATCGGGCTGTCCGCTTCAGTCAACTTATGAAACGCAGGGCGGATCCAGCGGTGTCACGCCCGCGACGAGACCGTTGGTGGTAGCGCGTTGCAGTCGTCTGAATGGACCCGCCTGAGACTGTCGCTCTTCGCCCAAGGGACAAGCATGCTTTTCGCGATCATCGGGCCCGACTCGCGCACGCCCGCCTACGCAGGTCTTGGCTCCCGGGGACCGGGCGCGAGACTTGTCCGTCTCCTCAATACCCGTCTCATCCAGGCCGAATCGTAGGAAGCGATGACGAAAGCCGCCCACCAGACGCTCGGCCAGTTGATGCCGTCCAAGCAGGTTGCGTGCAAGGGCTCGCTATTCGGGCTGGTCGCGCACGCTGTCCGGCACAAGCATGTAGGTCTGCCTGGCGCCACACCGCGAGCACCTGAAGTCGATCGAGGGAATCTCGCTCGGGGCGATGCTTGCAGGCTGATGTGTCTCTCCCGCAACGTTGGGCACAAGCTGATATATCGCGGTAGCGCCGCAATGGGCGCACATGTAAATCCCCTCCGGCGTGGGGGGCACCCGGCCCGCCGAGTACACCTTGCCCTCGTCGCAGATCGCGATCTCGCAATACTCAAGGTGCACATGCAGCCCGATGCACCTTCCCAGCGGCCGTGAGAGCAATCGCCGGTTGTTCACGACTCATCTCCTATCGTCTGTAGTAACTTGTCGGGGGGGACGGAGAACGAGTGGGCGAACGACACAGACCGATTCGCGCTCGCAGCGCACCCGGGCGAGTCGCAGGGGCCGCCACCGAAAAGCACGGGCTCTCAGCCCATCGTCCAAACCGGCGTGCCCGACTGCGTTCTCCACAACAAGAATTCCCTGTGCCTGGTGGCCGCTACTACGCGCCCGGAGCAGGGATCCCTGCCGGGTGAGAATTTTCATGCCCCGAGAAGCACGAGCTGGTGCCATCTGACAATCGATGCTGCCTAGGCAGAAGGCGAACTGGCGGCTCGGGGGGCTGACGACCGCCGCCCACGCTCATGATCGGGACGTCTCCGGTGGTTCGGGTCATTGGTCGCGGCTTGCGTCGGTGAGACGAGCCGGCGCTCGTGGATGGCGTTGCGGTCCGGGCCGGCGGGGCCGCGCGCGCTAGCCGCAGCTCCGGCGCGGGGAGTTAATGCCGGCTCCGCGGGGCGGCGAGGACCGCGGCGGGTGCGGTACTGCAGGTCCGCTCCTTCCCGGGGTTCCACGCAACCGCTCGAGGTGTTATCACGCGGGCAGAGGCCGGTTCTGAGGAGTCGCGCACGGTTTCGGTTGCGTTACCGGACTGAGTATGCGGCGACGCGCGATAGGTCACCCCTACGCTCGCTGGCTCCGGGTAGCGCTCGCGCCAGGAGCGCCTAGTCTTTCGCAGGTCGAGGAAAGAGGCCAACGGATCGGCCGCGGCGCGGACCTTGCGCTGGTCGATCCGCATGTCGTCCGAGGGGTGTGGGGTGGCGCGGGAGCTCTCATAGGAACTCGAGGGCCCGCTTGACGAAGTCCTCGTGGAACTGGAACACGCCGCCGTGCCCGGCGTCGGGATAGAGGACGAGCTGGCTGTTGGGGAGTCGTCGGTCGAGGTCGACGGTGTTCTTGGACGGCACCATCCTGTCGCTCTCACCGTTCATGACGAGCACCGGCTGGTGGATGCTCGCGAGGTTCCCGGGCTGCTGCTGACCCCATCGGTGGATGGCCTTGAGCTGGGCACGGAATGAGCCTACGGAGATCGCCTTGTCGCGGTCGCTCGTACGTTCCTGCAACCGTGCCAGGAACTGCTTCCCGGCTCGCCGTCCGTTCGGGGTCCTGGTGAAGAAGAGGAACTGCTTGGGGTCCTGGCGGGTGAGCAGTCCTCGCGCGGTGTCGAGGTAGGAGATGCGGGTGACCTTGTCGATCCCTTCGCCTCCCGCAGGACCGGTTCCGGCGAGGATCATCTTGCGCACGAGCTGGGGCTCTGCCTGGGCGATCAGCTGGGCGATCATGCCGCCCATGGAGAACCCGAACAGGTCGACCTGATCGAAGCCGAGGGCACGGATGAAGGTGACTGCGTCGCTCGCCATCTCCTCGATGGTGGTCGGCGTGGACCCGCTAGAGGCACCGACACCACGATTGTCGAAGGTGATGACCCGATGCTTCGCGGCGATGCCGTCCACGACTCGGGGGTCCCAGTTGTCCAGCACCGCGGCCAGGTGGGTCAGAAACACCACCGGCACCCCAGTGCTCGGGCCGAGCTGACGGTATGCGAACTCCACTCCGCCCGCGGCAAGCGTCCGCGTGGGGGCGTCCTTCCACGACGTCATCGAGTTGTTGGGCGCGCCTGCCGATGTGGTAGTCATCGTTGTCATGATGATCTCCTAGTTTGCATTACGATCATAATACAATAGACTGGGAGCCGACAAAAAGCAAGCGACCTCTCCGTTGACTCGAGCAGCGCGTGGCACGGTATGACACACAGCACAAGCAGGCCACCCGACAGCGAATCGTCGAAGCAGCCGGGCGTCGCTTCAAGCAAGACGGCATCGACGGGGCCGGCGTGGCGACCTTGATGTCCGATGCCGGCCTCACGAACGGCGCGTTCTACGCCCACTTCGACTCGAAGGAGGACCTGGTCGCGAACGTCCTCGCCGACCAGCTGCGCACCCAACGCCACAGTTTTGACGGCGAGCCCTCAGACCGGGCGGGACTCGAAGCCTTCATCCGCTCCTACCTGTCCCCGCAACACCGCGACGAGTGCGCCGAGGGCTGCCCGTCGGCCGCGCTGCTGAACGAGATCGGCCGCCGCCCCGACGCCACCAGACAGGTCTTCACCGACGAACTGATGGCCGTTGTCGACGACATCGCGTCGCGGCTCGGCCCGACGGACGTGGACGCTGCGCGGACCGACGCGCTCACGATCTTCGGATTGATGGTCGGCACCATGCAGCTGTCGAGGGCGCTGACAGACTGCGACCTGTCCGACCAGCTCCTGACGCGGGGTATCGAGACGGCGCTGAAGTTGCTGGACGACGTGGCTCGTTAGCGGCGCCGTGCAGCGCGCTAGGTGTAAGTCCCGAGGAGGTTGGTTCGCTGTTTGAGGCGAGCGACCGGGGGCTTGTGGCCGAGGGCTGAGTGTTTTCGTTGGTGGTTGTAGTACCACAGCCAGCCCTCGAGAGAGGCGGTGCGTTGGTGGCTGCTGCCGTAGAGAGCGCCATAGGCCCAGCCGCCCAGCAGGGTACGGATGAACCGTTCGGCCTTGCCGTTGGTCTGGGGTCGGTAGGCGCGCGTTCGGAGGTGCCGGATCCCGAGCGCGCGGCACGCGATCGAGTGGATGGTGGAGCGGTATCCCGAGCCGTTGTCGGTGAGGAGCTGCTCAACGGTGATGCCGTGCTGCAGGAAGAACGCCACGGCCCGCCTGAGGAACGTCACCACGGTGATCGCCTTCTCGTCCTCAAGGACTTCGGCGTAGGCCATGTGCAGTCGTCGACCGCGATATGGACGTAGTCCCAGCCGATGATGTTGCGGGGCACACCGTCACTGTCACGTCGACGAATGCGCTTGTTGCGCCTGACCCCACTCGTCGCCTGCTTGCCGGCGCCGCCTTTGATCTTCCCCAGCTTCTTGACATCGATATGGATCAGCTCGCCCGGCCGCTCGCGCTCGTAGCGCTGAGGCGGCTCAAGTCCCAGCCGCCCGAGCTTGCCCATCCCGATCCGCTGAAGAATCCCCGAGACGGTGGACAGCGCCATCCCCAGCATCTCCGCGATCTCGGGCCCCGTGAACCGCAGACGCCGCAAAGCGGCGATCGCCTGGACACGCCGCTCGCTGGTGCGATGCGGGATCGACCTCGGAGCCGAGGAACGGTCCAACAGCCCGAGCTCGCCCTCAGCGCGATACCGGGCCACCCACTTACGCGCGCAGCGGACACTGACCTCGGCGGCCGCGGCCGCCTCGCTCACCGTCCGCTCCCCCTCGATCACCTTGCGACAGAGCTCTCGACGACCTTTCAGACTGAGCGCCGCGTTAGCGTGAAGCCTCATCCGGTGTCCTCCTTGGTGGGACTGAGTTGCTTGCCAGCTCTCAGCCTCCAAGGAGGCCCGGATGGACCAACCTACTCAGGAACTACATCTAGGCCACGCGCACGAGCTCCTCGAGGTCTCCTGGCCCGGGAATCGCTTTGACGTCTCGCGGACCGATCGGCTCACCGCAGGTAGAGCAGACCAGCTGGGCGTCGGAGATGTGGCCGCATTCCTGGTGGATCAGCCGCAGCGGTGGCCCGTCCGGCGCCGCGTGCTTGTCGCCCCACTGGCGCATGGCGTTGATCACCGGCCACAGGTCGCGGCCCCGCCGGGTCAGCCGGTAGTCGAATCGCAGCGGGTGCTCACTGTAGGGCACCTTGGTGAGCACGCCCGCCTGGACCAGGCGCGCCAGACGCTGGCCCAGCACGTTGCGGGAGATCCCGAGTCGCTCCTGGAACTCGTCGAAGCGGGTCACGCCGAGGAAGGCGTCGCGGACGATCAAAAGCGTCCACCACTCGCCCACCACCTCGAGGCACTGCGCGACCGAGCAGTGCATGTCCGAAAAGCTCTTACGCTCCATGACTCCAGGATAGTGGGTTGCATCATAAAACGCAATGCTGTAGGGTGTGGGTTCCTTCAAAGAACTCACCGTCTGAGAGAACCCCATGTCCGTGATCGCGCATCGTCCGCCAACCAAGCAAGGGAGTCTCCCCGCGGAGCGCTCGCCTGACGCGTCCCTGCGGCTGATCCTGGTGATCGTGTGCGCGGGGGTCGTGCTCGCGAGCCTTGACCTGTTCATCGTCAACGTTGCGCTGCCGCAGATGGGCCGTGACTTCCACCTGCGCGGCGGGGCCCTGGCCGATCTGTCGTGGGTGCTAAACGCCTACGCGATTGTGTATGCCGCGTTGCTGGTGCCGTTCGGGCGCCTGGCGGAGCGCTATCGCCGCGAGCGCGGTTTTCTGCTCGGCGTGGCCGTGTTCGTCGCTGCTTCGGCGGCGTGTGGGGCGGCGAGCAGCCTGCCGATGCTGGTCGCCTTCCGCGTCGTGCAGGCGGCCGGGGCGGCGCTTTTGACGCCGACCTCGCTGGGGCTGATCCTCGCGACCTTCCCGGCCGAGCGCCGCCATGGCGCGGTCCGCGCCTGGACCGCGGTCGGGGGGTTTGCGGCTGCGCTAGGTCCGGTGATCGGTGGTCTGCTGGTCGCCGCGAGCTGGCGCTGGGTGTTCTTCGTCAACGTTCCGATCGGGTTGCTCGCGCTGGCAGTCGGCTGGAGCCGGCTGCCGCACGTCCCCGGCCACCGGGTGCCGGCGCCCGACGCACTCGGGGCGCTGCTGTTCACGGGCGGTGTCGGCCTGCTGTCGCTCGGCCTGGTTAAGGGCGGCGCCTGGGGGTGGGCCAACGCAAGGACGATCGCCTCGCTCGCGCTCGCCGCAACTGCGCTCGGACTGTTCGCAGCCCACCTGGCGCGGGATCGCAACCCGCTGATCGACCGCGCCTTGTTCCGCCTGCGACCGTTCACCGGCGCGTCCGTAGTGGCGCTGTTGTTCTCGGCTGCATTCGGCGCGATGCTGCTATCGCGGGTCCTCTGGGCCCAGGACGTCTGGCACTGGTCCGCGCTCGTCACGGGGCTGTCGATCGCGCCGGGCCCGCTGATGGTGCCGCTGTTCTCGTTCCTGGTCGCCGGCCGGCTGACCGCCAGGTTCGGAGCGGGCCCCGTGATCGCCGCGGGTTCGACGATCTTCGCCGCCGGCGCCGCCTGGTGGGCGCTCACGATCGGGCTGCGACCCGACTACCTCGGCGAGATGCTCGGCGGGATGCTGCTGACCGGGATCGGCGTCGGCCTCACCCTGCCGACGCTGATGGCGACGGGCGCCTCATCGCTGCCCCCGCACTCGTTCGCGACAGGCTCGGGGGTCGTGAACATGCTCCGCCAGGTCGGGCTCGCCGTCGGCGTGGCCACGTTGATCGCCGTGCTCGGAACGCCCCACTCCCCGCTGGCGACGCTCACCGCCTATCAGCGCGCATCGTGGATGATCGCCGCGATCGCATTCCTCGGCGGACTGGTCGGGCTCGGACTGCTGGCCGTCAGGCGCCAGCCCTCGCCGACCGCGGCCGGCGGCGAGACGCTCGCTCCCGCGGTCGCGATCGCCGCATCGGGTGAGGCCCAGCGCCCATGAGTCACGATCCGAACCGGACCGACCTGCCCCGCCCGAGCGAGCTGATGGGATTGCTCGAGATCGACTTCGAGGAGATTGGGCCCACGCGCGTCAGCGGCTCGGTCGCCGCCGACGAGCGCCACCATCAGCCGTGGGGACTCGTCCACGGCGGCCCCTACCCGACCGTAAAGAGTCCTTCGCCACCACCGGCGCCTACGAGGCGGTAAAGGAACAGGACCGGCGCGCCGTCGGCGTCATATACGTCACCGACTTCCTGCGGCCCCACCAGCACGCTCGCCTCGACGTGGTCGCGACCGACATCCGCCGAGCAAGCAGGTCGGCTGGTATGACCCGCTGGTCCTTGCCGCCGCCGGCGCCGAGCTCTCCGGCCGCGAGCTCCTGCAGACAATCATCGACGGCCGGCTGCCGCCGCCACCGATCGCGACGCTGGTAGGCGCCGAGCTCGTGCCAATTGGTGAGGGCGAAGCAGTGTTCCGCTGCAAGCTGAAGCGCACGCCCGGGACCGGAACGAAGAGCTCGTCGGCCACGCCACCACCTCGATTGCCGTGACCCGACGATCGGCCTGACAACACATCCGACACTCAAGTCAACCAACGGAACAGCATGTCAAGCACGAACTCGCCGCAAGGCGGCGGCAACCGCGGCTTTGCCGCGCGATGGTCGAGGAACTGCTCGAGCGTGGCGCGGCCAAGGTATACGCCACCTCGCGCACGCCCAACCGCCGCGCGACGGACGCATCGTTCCGCTCGTCCTCGACGTCACCGACGACCAGTCGGTTACAGCAGCGGCTGAGGCCGCTCCCGAGGTCTCGATCGTCGTCAACAACGCCGGCATTCGCCTCAACACTCCCTTACTCGCGGCGCCCCTGGACGACATCCGTGCCGAGCTCGAGACCAACCTGTTCGGAACCATCCGCATCGCGCGAGCGTTCGCGCCAGCCCTCGCCCGCCACCCCGCAAGTGCCATGGTCAACGTGCTCTCGGTGCTGTCCTGGCTCGCGTTTGGCGCGGCTATGAAATCTCCAAAGCTGCAGCATGGTCGGCGACCAACTCACTGCGCGACCAGGGCACGGTCGTGACCGCACTCCACGTCGGCTACATGGACACCGACATGGCCGCCAACGTCACAGCCCCCAAGGCCACTCGCGCGATGTCGCCGCTCAGGCCGCCGCCGCGATCATCGCCGGCGACTACGAGATTCTCGCCGACGATCCGACCCGCGCCGTCAAATCACAGCTCTCCCACGACCTCACAACTCTCTACGCGCAACTCGCCGCCCGTCTGCTGCCACCCGTTGCGGTGTTGTTGTTCGCGGTACTCGGCGTCCACGCACGGCGGCCCGCAACACGGCGAATACGTGAATCTGTTAGGTGAACAGAACCTGGTCAGCGGCGTAGAAGGGAGCGACGACTGCGTTCTCGACGCCGATCCTGAGCTCTTTCCCGTTTGACCGCTTCCAGCTGCAGAAAGTGTGCCCGGCGGCGCCTTGGCAACCTTCAAAGCTCCAGCTCTCCGATTGAGAGAAAGCTTGGGTGAACAGCTCGGCGACGGCCGCAGGCGTGGCATTCTTCCGCGCTGCGGCCTGGCTGTTCTGCGACCAGGCTTGGAACGTCAGCTTGGCAGCGGCGTCGGGATCGGTGGCGGCCAGATATCCGTTAGCCAGTGAGTTCCAGGTCGCGGGGCCCACGATCCCGTCGACGGTCAACCCGAGCAACTGCTGAAAGCCCTTCACCGCGTCGGCGGTCATCGGTCCGAAGACGCCGTCGACCGCGATTGCGCCGCCGTCGCCACGGCTGTGGATCTGGCTCTGCGCCGCTCGAACCGCGTCGCCGCTGTTGCCCTGCGAGACCTCCACGATCAGCACCGGCCACGTCTGCTGTCCCACCATGCCGTCGGCGGCGAGGCCGTGCGACGATTGGAACGCCTCGACGGCGCTCCTGGTCTGCGGACCGAAGATCCCATCAACACTCGTCGGGTGGCCCTGGCCCGTGACTAGATATTGGATGCTTCTGACGTCTTCACCGGTCGAACCTTCCTGCACTAGCGGCCAAGTAAGCGCCATCTGATTACCCCCTGGATCGGTCTCTCTTGTGAGGTAAGACGGTAACTAACCGCTGGCAGAGCGTTTGTGACGCTGCACACAGTGGGCAAACCGCGGCGAATTTCACTCCAGCCGCCGATCATCGGCTACCGAGGCGCGAAATCCGAAGTGGCGCAATCAGGGAGCGGCTGGGTTCGAGATCGCTGGTAAGGAAGGTGATGTGGTCGATCCCCGACGGTGAGCCCATCGTGTGCCAGACCTTTGCGCAGCGGCACGTGGCCGAGGTATCGGGCCGAAACGCATCGTTTCGCGTGAAGGCGTAGTGGTTCAGCGCGAGAACGGAGCGTTTCGTCGAGCGTAATGCGTGATCGCTCGGCGTGTGCGCGGGGCCCGGCGGCGTCGAACAGACGCAGCGCGAGCCCCGCGACACGGTTTCGTTCTCGACCCGGCGACCATCCGGGCCGATTTATTTGATCACTTCGGGCTACCGCTCCGGGCCGTGGTGATAGGGGCCGCCAGGTTGCTGCCCGAGTTCCTCGGTATCGGCACCCTCGGGCGCCCGCTCCGCCGCAAGGCCGTGTCCAGGCTGGCCGTTGCTGCGACCGGGTCGGAGGAGCTCGGCTGGCGATTGGCGGTCGAGGTGTTCGACCCGCGCCTGGCGTTCGTCCGAATCGACGCGGTAGACGGGCTCAGCTTCGAGCTGCGTAAAGGTCGCTTGAGCGGTCTGATCAGGCTCAACGGCGACGGTTTGCAGAGCTGGGTGAACCTGTGGTTGGAGGTTCTCTTCAGGGCGGCGGTCGCGCTTGTTGAAGAACTCGGCGCCCTCGATGCTGATGTGGGGCACGAGCCGGTCGAGCCAGCCAGGGAAGTACCAGTTGAGCTTGCCCATCTTGATCATCAGCGCCGGGACGAGCAAGCAACGCACGATCGTCGCGTCGAGGATCACCGCGACTGCGAGCCCGATGCCGAACTGCTTGACGGTTGGGTCACCGTTCAGCACGAAACCGCCGAACACGAAGACCATGATCGTCGCGGCGGCGGTGATCACACGCGCGCTGGTGATGAGACCTTTGACCACGCTGCCTTTGTTGTCCTCGCCGGCGTGGACGTGCTCTTCGATCTGACTGACGAGGAACACCTCGTAGTCCATGGAGAGACCGAACAGGATGGCGAACATGAACAGCGGCACATAGGAGACGATTGGCACCGAGCCTTCAAGCCCGATGAGGCTGTGTAGCCATCCGAACTGGAAGATCGCGGTCAGCACGCCGTAGGCGGCGCCGATCGACAGCACGTTCATGACTGCCGCCTGTAGGGGGACCACGAGCGTCCGGAAGGCGAGCACCAGGAGCGCGAAGCTGAGCGCGATGACGACCAGGATCTGGAGCGGAAGCTTGCTCGAGATGTTTGATGCGAGATCGACGTTGCCGGCGGTCGTGCCACCGACGTACGCTTTCATGTTGGTTCCCTTTTCGGCGCTGGGAATCACGCTCGAGCGCAGGGTGCCAACCAGATCAGCCGTCGCCTGATCCGCTGGTCCGGTCTTTGCGACTGCGTTGAAGTACGCAGTGGTCCCGGCCTTGTCGATCTGGATTGGCGTGATTGCCGCCACTTCCGCGGTGTGGGAGACGTCCTGCTCCAGCGTCGTAAGGCGGGAGTCGCTGGTCCCGGACGCCGGCGAGCCGAGCGACACTGCGACGATCAGCGGCCCGTTCACGCCCGGACCGAAGTTCTTCGAGATCAGGTCGTACGCCCGGCGGGCAGTGGTCGAGGTCGACAGCGCCGCGACGTCCTTCTGGCCCAGGGTGAGCGACAGTAGCGGGATCGCGAGGGGAACCAGGATCGCAACCGCGGCGATGCCCGCGATCACCGGATGACGGGCCACGCCGTTGGCCCACCTGGACCATAGGCCAGGCTTCTCTTGCGCCGGGCGGTTGCGGCCACGGACACGCAGCGAGTTGATATGCGAGCCAACGATCGCCAGCATCGCCGGCAGAAGAGTCACCGCTGCGAGGACCGCGACGACAACGGCGATCGCGGCCATCAGGCCCATCGTCGTCACCAGCGGGATATCGGCGACGGCGAGCGAGACGAGCGCGATCGTCACGGTGCTGCCGGCAAACACCACTGCCCCACCGGAGGTGGCGGCCGCTCGGGCGATCGCCTCACGTGGTTCTAACCCCTGATCCAGACCGCGGAAGTGCCGCGTGACGATGAACAGTGCGTAGTCGATCCCCACGCCCAGGCCGATCATGGTGGCAAGCGTCGGAGCCACGGTCGAGACCGTCATCGCGTGACTCAGGATCCGAATGATCGAAAGCGTCACGGCCAATCCCACGATCGCGCCGAGGATCGGTAGCAGCATCGATACCACGGTTCCAAACGTTAATGTAAGGATCACCATGGCGGCGATAATCCCGATCAGCTCACTGGATTCTGTGGACGGCTTTGACACCTTCTGGCCGAGCTGCCCACCAGTCTCCACCTGGATTCCGGCCGCCTGGGCGGGTTTCGCCGCAGCGTCGATGATCGTCTGTGCATCATCGACCGACAGTGCTCCGGGACTCACCGACAACGTCACCGACAGGTAACCGGTCGACTGGTCCTTGCTGAGCGCAGAGGCCCCCTGGGAGGTGAGCGGATTGACCACTGAGGCCACGTAGGGTACCTTCGCCACATCGGTCGCCGCCTCGTTGACTGCGCCGGAGTACTTGGAGTCGGTCAACTTTCCGCTCGCGACGTGCAGCACAATCGGGCTTGACCCGTTTGCCTGGTTGGGAAACGACTTGCTGAGGGCGTCATTGGCGCGCTGGCTGCCGCTGCCCGGCAGCGAGAGATTGTCATTGGTGTTATCCCCGACGCGCTGCGAAACGGCGACAAGCGCAACCGCCGCCAGCAGCCACACCGCGAGCACCAAGAAGCGCTGGCGCGTGCAAAATCGAGCTACCGCATAGAGCACAGCTGTCATGACCGACCCCTTCCTTCCCGTCAGCGGCTTGGCCGCCATTTGCGTTGGCTTGCGGCATCCTCTGCCTGACCCCGGCCGCCTACAAGTGGGGAACCCCGCGTCTTTTCCCTACGCTTTTCGGAGACGTCCGCTTCTGAGCGGACCGGACAGCTACTCGTTGATCGCCGCCGCCAGCTGAAAGCGAGAGCGGATCCCGAGCTTTTGGTAGGCACTGCTCAGGTGACGCTCGATGGTCTTTTCGGCCACGAACAGCGCCTGCGCGATCTCACGGTTGGTGCGTCCGTTAGCGGCTTCGCGACAAACCCGCCACTCCGCCGCGGTCAGCGCGCTCCGGCCCGTCAGTTCGGTCCGCGCGCGCCGGCCTGGTCCCGCGTGCAGGTCCGCTCGCGCACGTTCAGCCAACACGAGCGCACCGCATTCGTCAGCAAGTTTGATCGCACGCCGCTGGAGGTCGCGGCCCTCGCGCCGCCTTCCACGGCGGCTCAGCTCGGCACCCAGGTCGGCGAGCGAGTAGGCCAGCTCCAACCATGACTGGCTGCGCTCGAGCACCGATACTGACTCCTCGAGGAAGCCCAGTCCCTCCTTCTCGCCCATCGCGAGCCCAGCCGTACGCAGTGACGCTCCGAGCGCTCCTGGCGCTCCGACGCGGCGAGCCGTGTCCAGCTGCTCCCTTGCGAGCTTCGCCGCCATGTCGTTATCGTCGAGCGAGGCAAGCGCTATCGCGGCGTGAACCTTCCAGTCGCTGGGCCACACCGCCCCGACCGCCCGTTGCCGCTCGCCGCACCGCAACAGATCGGCGATACCTTGGCGGACTCGGCCCTGGGCGATGCGCAGCCGCGCCCGCGCGACGAGGAGGTCCGCGAGATGGGCGTACGTGTCGTCCCCGTCGATTCCCAGCGCCTCGCCCCTCCGCGCTAGCTCTTGTGCTTCAGCAAGGGCTCCGCGCTCGATGTGCACGACGATGGCCACCGAGAGGAGCTGCGGGAAAACGAAATGCGGTTCTCCGACCAGCAGCAATCCGGTCTCGGCCTCGACCTGCGCATCTTGAAGCGAACCCTGGGCTAGCGCGATCGCCGCGCGCTGCCCGTGAATGATGCCCTGCCTGGTTGCGTGGCCCTCGCTGCGGGCGCCCTCAAGAGCCGCGTCGAGCAAATGCGAGGCTACCTCGTAGCGCTCGCTGAGCCGCAGCGTCACCAGCGCCAGGAGCCCGGCCGCGTTCTTCGCACTCGTTGGCAGCCCCGTCGCGAGCGCCGCCTGTGCCTCTTCGGCGGCGGCCGCCGCCGAGCCCCCAGCCATAAGCTGCTCGTGGGCGCTATGTATCCTCGCAACCGCCTCGAAGCCGGGATGACCCCGCGCCTGATCGCGGAACCGCTGCAGCTGCTCCGCGAGAATGCCGCGCAAGCGCGGGACGGTCGTGGCGACCATCACCAGCATTGAGTCCAGGTCGAGCGCGCGGTCGGGATCGAACGGACGAATTTCCTCGGCCACCGATGCCAGCGCCTCGACCGCGCTCTCCGCCGAGTGGCCGCCGGAGACGACGGCGCACCGTGCCAGCCACGACGCGGCGTCGGCTCGGGTCGCGGGCTTGGCGCCAGAGCTCACGCACGCCAGAAGGTGCTCTTCGGCTGGCTGAAACTGCATTCCTGCGACTTCATAGCGGCCGAGTTCGGCCAGAATCTCCGCCCGCTCCTGCTCTTCCGGAGATTCCGCCAACGCTCGACGCAGGCGTTCGGCAGCGGCGCGCGGAGCGCCGCGATGCCCTGCGCCCATCGCGGCCAACCTCAGTGTCCGCACCCGGCGCTGATCGCCCGTTGGGGACGTCCGTAACAGGTGAACGGTGATCCGCTCGACGGGAGCGCCGGCCGCCGCCAGTGCCTCGGCGACCGCGGCATGTCTGGCCCTGCGCTCGCCCGGGACGAGGTCCTCGTACAACGCCGCCCGCACGATCGGATGGACAAACGCCAAGCGCTCACTGCGCGCGAAGATGTCCGACCGCACGAGATCGTCAGCGGCCTCCTGGGCAGCATCGCTGCTCATGCCGGAAACGCGCGCCGCCAGCTCCAGCTCGCTGTCGTCTCCGAGTACCGCGACGCTGCGGGCAAGCTCGGTCGCCGAGGGACCAAGCGCGAGGAGCCGGTGCAGGACGAAACGACTGACGGCGGTGGGACCAACCGTCTGGACCTCCGTTGCCGTGGCAGCCGACGGCACCACGCCGGCGGCGGTGAGTCCCCGCAATAGCTCTCGCAGAAAAAGCGGGTTGCCACCGGTGGCGGTGTGGCACGCGCGGCAGAACTGCCCATCCGCGTCGGCGCCCAGGCGCTCTCGCGCCAGCGCCACCGCAGCGGATTCGCTGAGCGGCCGCGGATACACCGCGACCGCCGAGGGACGGGAAGCGATCTGCGACCACAGATGCCCAGCCTCGGCCTTGGCCGATTCGGGGGGACGCCCCGCGAGCACCATCGCGATCGGAAGTCCCTCAATCCGCTGCGCGAGATAGCTCAGGAACCGCAATGAATCGGGATCCGCCCATTGGCAGTCGTCGACCAGCATCACCAGGGGCCCGTGGTCGGCGAGATTCACCACCAGCCAGTACAGGCTATGCAGTCCCTCAAATCCGAGGTCGGAAGCCGGTGGCGTCCGTTCGGATGGCCCAAACAGCCGCGCCGCCGGACCGGCGGCCCCGGCGAACGGGTCGATGCACCCGGGCGGCTCGTTGGCCACCGGCTCCAGCAGCTGCCGCACGACGCCGAACGCAAACAGCTCCTCGAGCTCCGAACCTCGCGCCTCCAGGGACATCATCCCGATGCGCTCTCCCCCAGCGCGCGCCTCCCGCTCGAGCGCGGTCTTGCCAACGCCCGCGGGGCCCTCGATCAGAACAAGCGCGCCCTCCCCGGCGCACCCGCGACCCAGTGCCTCGCGCACCGCCTCGAGCTCGGACTCGCGCTCAAGCAGGGCTGCACGGGTGATCAGCGCCACCACGCGACGATACACCGCGTCGCGCCGGAATCAAACAACCGCGGCTCGAGCGACAAAACACACGGGGAAACCCTCGGGGATCCTCCCTTGTGAACGCCGCCGCCTCGCCCAGATCATTTCGCTCGTGGAGAGCGTGAGCGAGCTCAACAAGAAAAAGGTGCAGCTGTTCATCGAGGCGGTGCTAAACGAAGGTCGCCTCGAGCTCATCGACGAACTGGTGGCTACCGACTACGTGGGCCGGGTATTGGGCTGCGGACCGGGCATCCTCGGCCCAGAGGGCGTGCGGAGGCTTGTGGCCACCCGCTGCCGTTCCGATCCGGCCCTGTACATCAAAATCGAAGACCAGATCGCCGAGCAAGATTTGGTCGTCACCCGCTGGCGAGCGATTGCCGATGCGCCATCGGCCGGCAGGGTGGGCAGCGACTGCGCGGGAATCTCGATCGTCCGGCTTCTGGCCGGAAAGCAAGTCGACTCGCACACCGCGTTCGCGAGGCTCCCGTGAGCAGAGACCTTGTGATCGTGCTGTTCTCGGCGCTGATCGCTACGCTGAACCCGTCCCTGCTCGCCGCGGTGGCGGTGATGCTGCTCCTTCCGCATCCGAAGCGGCTGATGCTGGCTTATCTGCTCGGCGCCTACACATCGAGCATTGCATCCGGCTTGGCGATCGTCTTCTCGTTTCACGGGTCGAGCGTCGCAACTACCTCGACGCACTTGCTGAGCCCGACCGCGGAGATAACCGTCGGCGTCGTTGCGTTAGCGGTCGCGCTCATGCTGGCAATGCGTCGTGGCGCCGCGCTCTCAACCTGGCGCAAACGACGAAAGAAGCCCAGAGCGAGCGACGATCATGCGACCAAGCCGTGGCAGACGCGGGCGCTCGAGAAGGGTTCCGTAGGAGTCAGCTTCGCGGTCGGTGCCGCGCTGAGCTTCCCCGGCGCGAGCTACATCGACGCGCTCGGACACATCGCACGTCTCAACCCGCCGGTGGTGCCGATCCTGCTGCTGATCGTGTACTTATGCGTGATGCAGCAGATCCTGCTCGAGGGGGCGCTTGTGGCCTCCGTATTCGCCGGAGAACGTACGCAAGACGCGGTCGTGCGGCTCAAAGGCTGGTTCACGCGCCACGGCCGTCAGCTTGGGATGATCGGACTGGCCGGAATCGGTACCTTCCTCGCCGCACGGGGACTCCTCACCATCGGCTGATCGATTAGTCGACCTCAGTGCGGCGCTCCGGCGCGTCCGGCGGGTGCGACGCCGCCGAGTGGGCGGTCGACTTTGCCGCGATGTTCTTGTGCCCACCGACGACACCGGCCGGTACGCCGTGCTCTACCGGACGCTTCACTTCATCGGACTCGAGCTTGGTCCCAGCGTCGCCAGCGTCGCGCTCCGCGGCGAACCGAGGGGCGTGCCGTCCGCGTTCGTCGGCGACGTGGCCGCCGTGGCGAGACGAAATCTTCGCGCCGGCGATGTCCTCGATGGCGAGGGCGGCTACACAGTCCGCGGCGAGGCGCTTCCCGCCAGCCGTTCGCTCCGTGATGGTGCGCTTCCGATCGGCTTGGCGAGCGGGATGGCGATTACCCGGGACAGCCACGCCGGGGACAGGGTCTCGTGCCCCGACGTGGAACTGGACGATCGCGACGGCATCGCCGCCACGCGACGCGAACTGAGAGCTCGTTCGGAAAATGAACATCGGCTCGGAGGCGTACTTGGGTGGTGAGGCACACCCTTCGGGTACACACCTCTTGTGCACATCAAAGACGCGTTCGAAATCAATGACGCCGAGTTTGCGAAGTCGATCGTCCGTGCACATCCGTTCGCCACGCTCGTGACCGCGGACCTGCGTGCGACGCACATGCCGTGCCTCGTCGATGAGGACGCGGCAGGCCTGGCGGTGCTCGGTCATGTCGCGTGCGCCGACCCTGTGGCGGGCGCGCTCGCGACGCCGATGCTCGCGATCTTCCACGGCCCGTCCGGGTATGTGTCGGCGAGCTGGTACGCGAGTGACACCATTCCCACCTGGAACCACCTCACGCTCCATGTCCGGGGCATACCGGAGCCATTCGAGGACGCGATGCCGGTCCTACGGCGCACCGTCGACCACTTCGAGGCCGCGGTCGAGCAGCCGTGGTCGCTCGAGCGCATGGGCGACACCGCGCGTGAGATGGCGGACGAGGTCGTGGCTTTCCGGCTGAACGCCGACTCATGGCACGCGGAGGCGAAGCTGTCACAGGACAAGCCACCGCATGAGCAAGCTCGTGTGCTGGCGGCGCTTGAGCGCAAGGGTGCCTATGCCAACGCGTCGCTCGCGGCAGCCATGCGCTCGGCCCGACGCGGTCACCAGTGACGCACGCAACCTGCCTGCCCAGCCCACCAGCACAAGGATTCCTGGTAGGGCGCTTTTCTTCCACGACGCGTGCAGTGAGCGATGGATTGAGGTCCCGAATCGGCAAGCCATCAGTAAGGTGGAGCGTGTGAGCTACGTCGAGCGGATCGTCGCCTCGAGGTTGGTTGCCTGCACCTGGGAGCAGGTCACGACGACGGGACGAGAGCAGCGGGTCGTGCCAGACGCCTGCCTGGACTTGATCTGGTCCGGTGAGCGGTTGAGCATTGCCGGCCCTGATACCAGGGCGCGGGTGGTGCAGCTCCCGCCTCGCTCGCGGCTCGTGGCTGCGAGGCTGCGGCCCGGTGCGGCTGGAGCGGTCCTCGGACTGCCGGCGTCGGAGCTTTGCGATCTCGCTCCGGATGCCGCCGAGGTGCTGGGACGCGACGTGGCCGCCGCGCTCCTCGACCAGCTGCAGGAGGGCTCGGACCCGCACGCCCTGCTGCTGCGAGCGCTCGAGCTACGTGGAGTCAGCGAGCCCGATCCGCTGGTGCGCGCCGCGATCTCGGCATTAGGGCGGCCGCGGGCGCGGGTCGGCGTGGTTGCCGATGAGCTGGGGGTGAGCGCGCGGCAGCTCCAGCGCCGGGTCATCGACGCCGTCGGCTACGGGCCAAAGATGCTGGCGCGCGTGCTGCGTTTTCGGCGGCTTCAGGCGCTCCAGCCGGCGCCGCTGGTCGAGCTGTCGCTCGATGCGGGCTATGCCGACCAGGCGCACATGACTGCCGAGGTCAGCCGTCTGGCCGGGATGCCGCCCGTCCGATTTCTGAAAGACCGCACGCCTACCGCCGCGTAACTTGCGGCATATGCCAATTGATCGCCGCGGCGCTGAGAACTTCATCTGGTCCGTAGCCCGGCTGGTGGACCGCCACCGCTACGCCTGGCTGTTCGGCGCTGGGCTGGCTGAGCCGGTCGTCGAGGCGCTGCGCGGCTACCGCAACCCGGATGGCGGCTTCGGCCATGCGCTGGAGCCGGATCTGCGCTGCCCGGCCAGCCAGCCGGGGCCGACTTTATATGCGCTCGAGATCCTGAACGAGGCGGGCGCGAGCGGGCATGAGCTGGCTCGCGACGCGCGCTCCTGGATTCGATCGATCGCCGAACCGGACGGTGGGATCCCGACGCTGGTGCCGGGTTTTGAGCGCTATCCACGCGCGCCTTGGTGGGCGCCGGAACCGGGATCGTCCCTGACGCTCGCGCTCACCGCCGTCTTTCACGCGGGCGGCGTGAGCGAGGACGAATGGCTGCCTGCCGGCACCGAGTGGTCCTGGCGCTCGATCGAGACAACGGAGGAACCCGGCGGCTACTGGCTGAAGTTCGCATGCGCGTTTCTAGACTCCGTTCCCGATGACGAGCGCGCCCGCGCGGCGATCGACTCGCTCGCTGCCCGGATCGACCTCTCCGCATTCGCGCCGGCAGGCGGCGCGGAGGGAGAGGCGCTCCGCCCGCTCGACCTATCTCCTCGCCCCGGCAGTCGCTCACGCGGCCTGATCAACGAGGCGCAGATCGAGGCTCATCTCGACGCCGTCGAATCCGGCCAGCAGCAAGACGGCGGCTGGATGTTCGACTGGCTAGCGTGGTCGCCGGCGCAAGCAACCGATTGGCGTGGCAACGTCACGATCCGCGCGCTTTCCTGGCTGCGCGACAACGGACGTCTTTGACGCGCGCTCACGAAGCCGAACGTGGATTGGACGAAGGAGCGAGAGCGGGTTGCCCGTCCGCAGGGATCGGCGGATCTCGAGCACCACCTTGCCCAACGCGCCGCGCTGCTCGATCAACCGCAGCGCATCAGCGCCCTCGGCCAGCGGGAATCGCGTGCCCACGAGGGGGCGGATCGCGCCCTCGCCGATCAGGCGCCTCACAACGTCAACGATTTCGCGCACGGCCGGGTGAGCGGGTGCGACGGCGACCTGAAGAGCGAGCATGGCGCTCGGGATACACGCCCGACCGCGCGCCAGCACGCGGCGGGTAGCCTTCGCCAGTCGGCCTGATCACGCCGAGCGAAGAGGAGGCTGAACCATGGCACTAAACCGGCAGCAGGTTCGAGAGTCGATCGAACGGGCAGGTGACGAGCACTGGGAGGCCCTCGTCCGGCACCACACAGACGCTTACCCTGAGAGCAATCCCACGCCAGGTGACGTCGCCCGGGCTGAGGCTGAGAGGCTGAACGCGATGGGCTTGGGCGACGATCCCAACGTCGAGCTGGTGGAGAGCCGCGTCGAGCAGGTTCCTCCCGCGGTCCGCATCGTCCATGTTTTCGAGGATCGCGAGAAAGGCACCCGCTTCGAGACCGAGCCGTTCACCGGCTACGAATGAACGCGGCCTCGGGCCTTGCCGCCGCTAGGGCCGGGCTTCGAACACGAGGTTGAGTGGGGTCTCGGCCGCGCGGCGGAAGCGGGTGAAGCCGCCGGCTGTCACGACTTCACGTAGCCGCCGCTCGCCGGCTTGCGCGCCGAGCGCGAGCCCGACTTCCTGGGAGCGCGACGCAGGCGTGCAGACGAGCGTTGAACCCGGACGGGGTTGAGGTTGTCCTCGAGCCGCTCCCCGGGAACTGCTCGGCGGTGGCGATTTCAAAGCTGACGCCTCCGTCCAGCCCGGCATCCGAAGCTGCCTTGCGAGCGTAATCGACTGAGCCTTGGTGGTAATCGAAGCCGACGAGCTCCGAGCGGGGGTAGGCCTGCGCCATCGAGATCGTCCAGGCGCCGTGGCCGCATCCCAGGTCGCCGACACGGGCGCCGAGCTCGTTCTTCGCTTGCACGTCGGCAAGCGCGGGGATCCACTCGCGCCAGCCCACGCCCGCGCCCGTCTGGAGAGCGTCGGTGATTTTCTCCTCGTCCTTGACGGATCGTGAAGAAGCTGAACAGCCGCCATCCGCGTCCCCGTGAGGCGGTGCCGCGCAGCACGCCTACCGCATGCCCGGGAGGCATGGCCGAGACCGCGCCGCGACCCACACCTGTAAGACCAGCGCCGCCACGACCAGGATCGCGACGGTGGCATGCCACGCGCGGGCCATGAGGAAGGCAGGCTACCCGGGTCGCGGATGAGCTCGTCGCCAGAGCGCCCGCTCGGAGCCGCGCACTCGCCGACAGCGGTCGATCAGTCACCGGTGAGGCTGTGACTCAAGGCGCAGCTTGACTGGCACAGTATCGTCCGCTTCGGTGAGAGCCGGCTCACCATGACAGGCGCAAATGGGGCCAGATGAACGACAACGCCATGCAGGTGAGTGTCAACAGTTGATGCCACCTTCCGCTATGAGCCGCTCCAGCCGCAGCCCCACCCTCTCCAATCTGCTGACGCCCGTCAACGCGCTCGCGGCCGAGCTCAAGGCGGTCGGCGCCAGCGTCAAGAGCGGCAAGCCCGATACCTCCTTGATTAACTCTGCGAACGGTGACCTCACCAGCCTGTCAGGACTGGCCAGCGGGTTTGTCGATTCCAACATAGGCACCCTCCGTAGGCCAGCTCCTGAGCGGCGGATAGAGCCGGCGAGGCCGCTAACACTCTTTCACAGATAGGAGCTCGAACCATGGTCAACTGGATGAAGCTTGCCTAACAGCGCGAACGAGATCGTGAAGAAGCGCGGTGGTCCCAAGTCGGTGATGGAGGACGCCAGCGAGCTGGCGGAGATCGCCAAGCGCGAGGGCTCGATGGCGGATAAAGCCAAGGCGGCCGGGCAGGCACTGAAAGAGCCAGGCACGCATCACCAGACGCCGCCAGCGCAGCCAGACGAGCAAACCCAAAGCCAGCAAGGAGTCGCCCGTGATGAGTCTCGTTGACATCGCGGGAATCGCCGAGGTCAACGACGCCAAGCATCCGGTTCGGCGCGTCGCAGGAGCCGGCGCGGTCTCGGGCTGGGTCGCGGAGGCCACGCGCCTGCCCCGAGTCTTCAACTCCCGAGTAGTCGGCGCCGCTGACTGATGCCCGGCGCTTCCGCGACGCCCCGCCCCGATCTGAGTCCGGAGGAGACCGAACGCATCCGCACCCGCGTACGGCTCATGATCGAGCTCTCGGCGCGCAGCGGTCGTTACCGGGGCGGACTTCTACAGGCCGCGGAGCGGCTCACCCCCGAGGAGGCCGCCGTGGTCGCCGACTTGGAGACCCATGGTCTGGATGTGATCCAGCTGCGCCACCTCCTTCAAGGGGCGCACGTGCTGGTCGACGAATCGTATCTGTATGAGCGCTGGCTGTTTCCTGGGATCAGTCATCAGCGGATCTCCAGCCATCACCCCGAGATCGACAAGCGCGAGTATCCCGACTACGGCATGCGCGGACCGCTAGTGCGCGAGAAGCTCCACGGACGCACTGCCCACGGCACCTGGCTGCAGCTGGAGAAGACGCCGGCGACGATGACCGCGGGTAAGCGTAAGCCGCCGACCTGGAATGACGTCAAGCACCTGGTGGACTACGTCGTGTACCGGCTGCGTCGCAGCAACGTGGGTCCATGGGGGCTGTCGGGAATGACCGAAAGGCGGCCCATGTATCTCTCGCCGGACCTGGGCGTCCGCGTCCCGCTCCCGGAGGCCGCGGAGGATGAGCTGACGCGCGTAATCTCTGAGATCGAGGAGGACGACGATGTGACCTCGGCGTCCCCGGAGCTCGCCGACCGTTTCCCGCCGCCCGACCGGGCCGACGACCTGCGCGAGCTCACGTTCACCGGAATAGCCCAGGGTCGCGGCTTGTTTGGCAGCTCTCACGTCTTGACGATGAAGACGGTCTCTGACCCCGCCCGCGAGCTCCGGAGCCACGGATACGAGGCGCCGGGGTGGTCGCCACCGGAGCCGGGCGTGAGCCGGCCGGCCACGATCGAGCTCGGTCCCGATCGCCGGCTCGCGTACGCGGTGCGGACATCGCCGGTGACCGGGGAATCCGGGTGACGGGCGCGACGCCAGAAGGTGGGGCTCCCTCGGATCTGATCACGGCGGTGGTCAACCTGGTGGCCACCGGCCCGGTGATGCTCGGCGCTTACACGCTCGCGGAAATCGCCGCTGTCGGCGGAGTGCTCGATTGGCTGGAGTGCGTGCCCGGCCACGAGTCGGTGGCCGAGGCCGTCCGTTCTTTGGCGGCTCGCGACCTGATCACAACCGAGCCCGGCGACCTGCAGATCGAAGTCCGCGGCGATCTGGGGATCGCACTGGCCTTCCAGCAGCGTAGCCGCGTCGTTCTGGACGCTCGCGTGACCGGCACCGAGCCCGACACGCCCTGGCGCTATCTCCTGATGCCCCAACCGGAGCAGATCACCCTCGAGGTCCGCATCGACGCCCTCGGGATCCACTTCTACTCGTTGCGCAAGACCAGCGAGGCGCTGCGGCGGCTGACCGAGCAGCTGCCGCGCGGAGATCGAGGGCCCGCCGATGCGGAGCTCGATGCGATCCTCACCGCGAGTCCGCAGACCGCGCTTGTGACCGTGACCCAGTGGCCCGACGATCGGCCCCGCGACAGTACCGACCTGATCCTCGCCAACGAGAGCGGCCGGCTCCACGTCTTCTTGCGCGATGCCGAGGACCCGGCACGGTTCGTCGCGCAAGCCCTCGACGGGGGCGAGCTGCGAACGCTTATCGAACGACTGATTGCGCAGGCAGCTATATGAGCAAAACCCCGTGGCGAGCGTTCAGCAGACAGACGGATAGAGCGAGAACGGCAGCCGGATGAAGTAAAGCCGGGACGGACCGCGGTGCCCGCAGGTCACCGCGCGTGATATAAGCCCCCGCCATGCCGGATTCGACGACCGTCGGACGGCCAGTCAGGAGGCGCCATCGTGGACGAATTTCCCGTGCGGGAAGATATTCGTGCCTCGTCGTGCTTGCAGTGCTGGTCGTGCTGTGCGCCGGGGGCGCCGGCGTCGCGGCGGAGCCACAGGGATCGGTGGACATCGAGAAGTCGGTCGTCGGGCTAAGCGGCGCGGCGACTCCGGGAGCTGGATACAGCTATCAGCTGACCGCGCAGTGCTCGAGCCTGACGGTGGCGTGCGTCAACGCGACAGTCACCGACGTGCTACCGCCGGAACTGGAGGTGATCGCGAGCGAGCTGCCGGCGAGCAACAGCAGCCAGATCGTCACCTATGACGCCGCTACCCGCACCTTGCGGGTGACCTTCACAGAGCCGCTGCCGCCTCCCAACCCGCCGGGGTCAAAGGGGTTGCCCGCGGGGTCGGTGAGGCAGGTGCTGGTCGGCGTCCGCGTGCCGGCCGATACGCGGCTGGCCGACGGCTCGACGATTTCAAATACCGGTCGGATCGCAGCCGACAACGCGACGCCGGCGAGCAGCTCGGTGGACGTGAACGTCTCGGTCCCGCGCACCGCGCGGCCGATTGCGACTAAGTCCTGGCCGGACTCGTCGCCGATCGCGCTGTCGGGCGCCGTAAGCAGGATTACGCTCGGCGTAAGCCACGCCTCCTCGAGCTCGGCGCGGGTGACCGAGCTGGAGGTCGGCGACACCAACCCGGACACATTCGATGACTTCGACCTGGTGTCTGCGGGTCCGGTCGATCGCTTCCCTGCGGGCGCCGACGAGGTCGCGGTCGAAGTCTGTACGCGGCCGATCGGAAGCCCGTGCGCGCCCGATCAGTTCAAGCGGGGCGCGTTCGGCGGCGGCCCGGGGGTGGCCTTGCCGGCGGGCGTGAGCGCCGCTGAGGTTACGGGCCTGCGGTTTCTCTTCCGCAATGCCGCGGGCACGACGCTTCCGGCCAACCCCACCGAGGGCCGGGTGGCGTTTGAGGTCAAGCTGCGCGACACGGTCCGCTCCGCCGGAGCCCCGCTTGACCCGACAAAGGCCAAGACCGGGCGCGACTGCGCCGACCCGGGCGCGGTCGAGAGCGGCACCACGGTGAGCGGCGCGCCGGCGTGCGTTGGCTTTTCGATTCTGCCCAATGCGGCGACGGTCAAGGTGGACAAGAGTTTCTTCTCCGACGCGTCTGGGTCCTACAGCGCCAATGGGGTGGCGGTGGCCGGCCAGTCCGCGCCCGTGTCGGCGCTGACCAGCGTCAAGAACACCTCTCCGTTTCCTGTCTCGGAGTTGACGATCGTCGAGCCCTCAGCTACCGCCCCCAGCCGCTTCTCGGACTTCGACGCAGATTCGATGCGAGTGCAGTTTCCGGCCGGGGCGGCCGGCGCGACGGTGACTGTCGATTGCCGTGACGGCACCACCCATGTCACCGGGCCGCTCCATCCTCCGCCGAGCACTGCCGAATTGAGGAGCACAGGCTGTCCCGCCGACAGTCCGCCGGCGAAGGTGATGGTCGTGTTCACGGGCACCAAGCCCGACGGATCCCCGGCGATCGCCGCCGGCGCGACCGCGACGCTCGGCTTGCACGGCAAGCTCAAGCGCGATGTCGGCGGGGCCGGGTAAGCGACTGCGCCGACGGCCGGATCACGGGCCAGGCGGGCCGCGGAGCCGCGACGGGAACGGGCTGCGCGGAGGTCGTCGTCGAGGCGCCGCGCAGCACGGTGGCGGGAACGAAGTCGGTGAACGGCGGGCTTACTGCTGGGCAGCTGGTCGTCGGACAGCCGCTGAGTTTCGCCGTCAACGGCTCGAACAGCGGCAATCTGCCCGAGAGCGACTTCGTCGTGCAGGATCCCGCCGACCCAGCGGCGCCCGGCAACCCGTTTGATCTCGTGGCGCTCACGGACGCCAGTCTCTCGACCTCGCCGGCGAGCCTTCGCGGCGACATGGCGATCGAGGTGTTAAGTCCAAGCGGCACCTGGGTCACCTACGATCCGGCCGACGCGAGCCTCCTCGCGTCCGCGCGCGGGATCAGGGTGCGCCTGATCAGGGGAGTGGTGCCGCTCGGCGGCCAGGTTCGGCTCTCCTTTAGCGTGGTGGTCCGGGATGGGATCCCGGTTGGCAGCACGCTCCAGAACTGTGAGCGCACCTCGGCACGGACCGCAGTGGGGGAGGGATCGGGCGAGTTCTGCGCTCCGCGCCTAGAGGTGAAGGCACCGTCCGCAGGTGGCGCAGCGCAGAAAGTGATCGCTCCAAGCTCGGTCGCTCGTCACCTGCCGGGCGTCGCGCCGGAGAGCGCCCAGGTGCGGATCCGGGCGCAGAACACTGGCACGATCCCGCTGCGCCGGATCGTCGTCACGGACACCGATGGCGCGTTCTTCGACAGCATTGACCTGGTCGGCATCGACGCGGTGAACTTCCCGCCCGGAGCCGACCGGGTGCAGGTCGACGCGTGCACCACCGGCTGCACAAACTGGACATTCATCAACGGCGTGCCGACGGCAAGCAACAGGCCCAGCCTGCCCGTCGGGATCGCGCCCGGTGAGGTGCAGGGACTCCGTTTCACGTTCACCAACAGCTCGGGGGGCTACCTGCTGATCCCTGGAAGCAACTTTCCAAGCGGCGCTCCGTGCCCGAACGCGAGCATCTGCTTCAGCGTCGCGCCGCGGGTCACGCTTCGCTCTGACCCGAGCGCGACGATCCCCGACGCGCTGTCCGACACCGCCTCGGCGGCCGGCGAGAGCCAGCTGCAGCTCCCGGGCGAGACGTTCCCGATCGGCGACACGAGCGCGCCGCTCGCCGTCACCAAGGGCACCACGCAGCTGTCAGTTGCCAAGACCACCAGCACCCCGGTCGCCGGGCCCGGTGAGCCGGTGCCGTTCGAGCTGGCTGTGAGAAACAGCGGCACCGGCGCGGTGCCCGACGTTGTGATCTCGGAGCCCCTCCCGGCGGGACTGGTGTTCGACCAGAGCTTCGTCGGTACCGACAACCTGCCGTTTACGATCGAGTCGACCGTGCCCCCCGGCACAGCCCGGCTGCCCGTGCCCGTGTTCACCCCGCAACGCGACCCCCGCGACCCAAGCCGGATCGCCTCGCTGCGATGGTCCTTCCCAGGCTTTGACTTCCTTCCCGGCTCGACGATCAAGATCACGTTTCGAACGACGCTGGCGCCGGGTCTCGGAGCCGGGGAGCGAGTCGAGAACAGCTTCGGCGCGAGCAGCAGCGAGCCGTCCACCCGGGCCACTCTGGGCTGCGAGCCGGCCACTGGAGCGGTGACCGACGGGCGATATGGCAGCGGCCGCTACTGCACCTCGAAGGCGGCCGTGACCTCGCGCGGAGGGAGCGCCCTGGACGCACAGAAGTGGGTCACCGGCGACCCAGCACTCGGGTTCTACAACACGGCCACAGACACGTACGTCAAGCCGGGCGACATCTCCTGCCCGCTGCTGAGCGCCGATGGCGCCGACTACACCCGGTTCCCGTGCGTCGCGCTGGTGCTGGCCGGTCAGCGGTTCCACTTCCTGCTGAACGTGACCAACATCGGCAACACGCCAGCGACCGAAGTGCGGCTCGTCGACGGGCTGCCGCACATCGGCGACACGGGGGTCAAGCTCAGCAACCAAACCCGCGACACCCAATGGGATCCCCGCCCGCGGCTCGCGGCCGAGCCCACGCTTGTGCAGTCGAGCGCCGGCAAAGCGACCCCTCAGTTCGCCTACACCGCGAGGCCAAAACCGTGCACCGACGAGCTGCTCAGCCCGCCCAGAAGCTGCCCGGCCGGCGATTGGGATCCCGCTTTTTCCACTGACGCGGAGGGCTTTCGTGCGTTCGTGAGCTTCCCCGATCGCCTAGCGCCCGGCAAGAGCTTCGCGATCCGGGTGCCGATGAGCGTCCCTGTAACGCTGAACAGCCCGCCGAACAGCCTGCCAATCGCCTGGAACAGCTTCGCCCACACCGACTTCGTGCTGAAGCCCGGAGACACCAGGCCGAGCCAGCTGCCGTTCGTGGAACCGCCCAAGGTCGGCGTCGCGCTCCCGTTCGGGAGGCTCGAGATCCAAAAGCTGAAGACCGGGCCGCTGGCCGACGCGGCGGCTGGGCCGTTTGCGGCGGGCTACGACTGCACGGTCACCCCGTTCGGAGGCAGCCCCGTCTCCGTCGCCAGCGGGCGGGGGGCGTTCGACGTCGATCGCCCGCTCGTGGTGCCCGACGTGCCGGTCGGCGCCGCATGCCGCGTGTGGGAGACCGGGACCGGCGGCGGCATCTCAGACCACACGCTGCCCGCGACCGCGATTACGACCGTGATCAGGGCCGAGCGCAACGGCAACACCTCGGTGATGCTCGCAAACGACTTCCCGGAGCCGCGAGTAACACCGCTGCCGCCGGCCGGCACACCGAGCACCGACGCGCAGCTACTGATCACCAAGCATGTTGACCGCGCCGCCGCTACCGCCGGGGAGCCGCTGATCTACTCGATCGCCGTCACCAATGCCGGCCCCGCGACCGCGACCGACGTGCGACTGCGCGACGCGGCCTCACAGCGGGTGAAGCTGTTTGCCACCAGCGTCAGCCAGGGGGTCTGCTCGAGCGGGCTGCCGCTGTCGTGCAGGCTTGGCAACCTCGCGGCGGGTGCGAGAGCGACGATCACGGTGCAGGAGAGCGCCACCGTGGCAGGACAGCTCCGCAACACCGCGACCGTCACCGCGGATGAGGCAAGCCCGACTCCGGCCACCGCCACCGCCACCGCGCTCAGCGCCGTGGCCCTCGGAAAAACCCGGCTGCGGATCACGAACCCTCCGGCGTTCAAGCGAGTCCACGCGCGCGGGACGCTCACCTATCGGATCCGCGTGGAGAACGCCGGATCGGTCGCCGCCGTCGCCGTACGCGTTTGCGAACGACTGAGCCCGTATGTGAGCGTGCGCTCAGCGCCGCACGCAAGGCTCTCCGCAGGAATGCCGTGCTGGACTATCCCGATTCTCTACCCGGGCCACTCACGCGTGTTCAGGGGCACAGTCCTCGCGCACAACGTCCCCACTCCGCTACGCGCCGCTAATACCGCGACTGCCGGCGCACAGAACGCAGCCGCGGTCCAAGCACGCGCCGTGGTAGCGATCACCCCGGTGCCCACCGCCACGCCGGTCACCGGATAGCCGGCGGCACGGTCGGCTGCAGCAAGCCGAGACTCCGCCGACCGCTAGCCTCACTGGCCCATGCAGCGCCTGAAGTTCGCGGCGGCGATCACGGTTGCTCTGGCGGTATCTATGGCCGGGGCGTGGTCCACAGCCACGGCCAGCCCACCATCGACGATCGCCCCACCATCCCAGACCCACGGCGCTGCAATCGCGGGCATCGTCATGCCGGTACAGGCGCGTTCGCGACCAGGTGCCGGGCGCAAGATCTGGCGAGTGGGAACTGCAACCAGCTGGTCGGGGGAGCCGCAGTTCCTGCTAGTGCTCGGGTCTGCCGACTATCACGGCAGCGAGTGGCTGCGGGTGCTGCTGCCGGTCCGCCCGAATGGCACCAGCGGCTGGATTCCCCGCGACGCGGTCACGCTCAGGACCGCGCGCTACTGGATCACCGTCGACCAGCGAGCTCGGATGGTCACCATCTATTCGAGCGGGAAACCGATTCATCGGTACCAGGCCGTGATCGGCAAGCCGGCAACACCGACGCCGAACGGGCTCGCGGCGATCTACGAGGTCGACCCGCAACCCGACCCAAGAGCATTCCTCGGCCCATGGTCGCTCCCGTTGACGATCTTCTCGAACGTCCTGTTCAACTTCGGCGGTGGCCCCGGACGGATCGCGATCCACGGACGCGGCGGCGCCAGCCTCAACGACCCCCTGGGCTCCTCCCGCTCGCACGGCTGCATCCGAATCGACAACGACGCGATTGACTGGATGGCAACGCACGTCCCTCAAGGGACCCCGGTCGAGATCACGGGCTGAGCATCGGATTCGAGGCACGGCCGCGCTGTTAGTAGCGAACCGGGAGTAACGATGTCCGTGGAAGCCCTGAAGCGGCTGTTGCTGATCGCGAGCCTGGTCCTCATCGGCCTCGCAGCGCTCGCGTTGGTGGCATCGCTCGCGTTCGTGCACTCCACGCAACCGCGGAATCCTGGCGCCTTTTACCTACCGCCCTCGCCGTTACCTGTCGGGCCGCCCGGCAGGATCGTGCGCGCCGAGAGCGTGGCTGACGCACCAAGTGGCTCGCGGGAGTGGAAGATCCTGTACCTGTCGGAGAGCTACACGGGCGCTCGCACCGCCGTCGAGGTTGCCCCGGTCGCCGTGGAACTTCGGTGACGGCAGTCCCGGTGTGATCGTTATACATTGACTGCGGTCGCGGCCTCCGGTGTCGTAGTGGGGGTGGGCTGGTGAAGGTGGAGCCGGCGTTCGATCGCGACCGCGAGTTGCGGGAGCTGGGTGTAGCCGATCACCTTGCGGAACTGCTTCTCGGCTTCGAGCATCCCGGCGGCGGTCCATCGCAGTCCCATCTCTCCCGAGGACCAGTTCTTGACGTTGCGCTGGGTGGTGCGGACGGTGTCGATCATCGACTCGGCCGGGTTGGTGGACTCGAGTGTGCGCTTGAGCTTGCCGCGGATCCCGAGCCTGGTCACGGTCAGCGTCTCTTCCATCCCCTCGCGCAGCGAGCCGGCGGCGCCGGGGTGCGCGTGCTCGAGCTCGTCGGCGAGCCGTGTGAGCTGCTCGAGTGCATGGTCGTAGTCGGTGTCCCGCCACGCCCGACGCAGCCGGGCCTTGATCGGCGGGCGGTCGCGCTCGGCGAGGTGGCGCATCACGTTCCGTTCCTTGTGCCACAGGCAGCGTTGCACCGGAACCTCGCCGAACACCGATCGTACGGCCTTGCGCAGCGCCTTTGATCCGTCGATTACGAAAAGCATTCCCTGCTCGGGATCCAGCCCCCGCTCGACTAGGTCAGACAAAAGCGCGGTCGCGACGGTCGCGTTCTCGGTCGATCCTTCCCACAGGCCGAGCGGGACCTTCACGCCTTCGGTCGTGATCCCCAAGGCGACGATCATCATCCGGCCCTTCAGCTCGATCCCGTCGAGCATCATCACCGCCAGGCGCAGATCCGCCAGCTGCCGGCCCATCAGCTCGCCCAGCGCCGCCCGGGTGCGCTCCACGAACGTGCGCGAGACCGCGCTCTTCGACGTCGACCGCGCCCGGATCTCGACCTCCTCGCCGACCGGCTCCTGCGTGCGCCGATACCGGCGCGTCGACACGCCGGCGAGCATCCGCTCGAGCACGACCCGGCCGAGCGGATCACGATCGGCGAAGTGCTGATAGGTCGCGAGCCCGACCTCGGACTCGCCGTCGGCGGTCCGGACTCGCGGCCGTTGAACCTCGACGCGCCGGCCGCCGAGCGTCACCTCCCCGTCCTCATGGCCGTGGCGCACAGCAGCCCGATCGGGGTTCCACTTGCCCTTCAGACCAACGACGTCGTCGACTTCTTCCTCCATCAACTCGGTCAACACACCGAGCCCGACACCGACGCTCAGCGCCAACAGCCCCTCCTTCGCTGCCCCGACCAACTGGCCAAGGGCTTCCTGAACGCGCTCAGGCAGCGCGACCTCTTCGCTAGTCGCCTGCACGACCGGTACGTTGCTACTCACGGCGGTTCCTCCTTCGATCTTGGTCGGATCGCCGCGAACGCTCCCAAGCGGAGCGGACGCGGCCGGAGGGACCGCCGTCACTTCAAAGTTCTACAAGCCCCGGGACAACCTCCCGCCGTCAGCGGCCTGCTGTTTGTGCCGGACACGCCCGCTTTTTCCGGCGGTCGTAAGGTGGTGGTCTCAACGCACGGAACGATTGGCGTTGCCTCCGGCTGCGTGGGGTCGAATCTCGGTCCCCGGTACTGGCCGGCGATCGACGGACTCGAGCAGTTTCTTGCCGCTGGGTACGTCGTGGTAGCGCCGGACTATCAGGGGCTAGGTACCCGCGGCCCACACCCTTACTTGGTCGGCGACTCCGAAGCGCGGGCAGCGCTTGACGCGGTCCGCGCCGCTCGGCAGTTTCGACCGGCGGATGCGGGACAGCGGTTCGCCGCGTTTGGCGCATCTCAGGGTGGTCAGGCGGCGTTGTTCACAGGCCAGGACGCCGCAACGTACGCACCCGAGTTGCAGCTCGTCGGCGTTGCCGCCGCTGCGCCGGCGACCGATCTCGAAAGGCTGTTCGCAACCAATCCCGACGGGGTGGTGTCCCGTGTGTTGTCCGCCTACACCCTGGATGCGTGGAGCCAGGTCTACCCCCAGTTACGACTTGATCAAGTCGTGACCAAGGTCGGGATCCCGGTCGTCAAGAAGATCGCAAGCGTCTGTATCGGGATCGATCACAACGCAACCATCGCTGCTGGGCTAGTCCGAAGTTCCCCTTGATGGGGTGAGGCGATCGCCCGCGGCTGCTGGGTTTTCACGGTTTCGGTGTGGATGGGTGGTGACTACGTGGTGAGGGGTGCGTGCTCGACGAGGTCCAGAGCGCGGGCTTGGGAGGCCGTGGGGGTGGCGAGTTTGGGGAAGGTGGCGGGGGTGCCGGGCAGGCGGATGGTGTTGCGGGTGAGGGTGGCGAGTTCGTCGAGAAGCGTTTTGTAGCTGTGGGCGCGTTCGCCGGTGGTGGTGCGCTTGGTCTGTGCTTTGCGCTGGGCGGTGCGGGAGCGGGAGGCCTTGGCGACTGGGTCTGCCTGGACCGGTGGTTGCTCGTCTTTGAAGAGCAAGGGCGCCCACGCCTCGCGCAGGTGCCAGGTGAGGTAGTAGCCGAGCATGCACAGGAGCACGTGCGCGCGGACGCGTTCGGCGAGCCGGTGGTGGATCGGGCGGATCTCGAGCTCGGGGCCCTTGAAGGTTCGGAAGGCATCCTCGACGTGCTTGAGGCCTTTGTAGGAGCGCACCACCTCGCCACTGTCGAGCTCGGTATCCGGGACGCTGGTCCTGAGCACGTAGATCCCGTCGAGCGCCGCCTCGGTCTCGATCTGCTCTCGCTTGCGCTCATAGGTGAAGGTGGTGTCGGTGATCTTCACCTGAAAGTGCTTCTTGACCCGGTATTGCTTGAGCGCCGGCCCGACCGCGAGCCCGATCTCGGCGGCGCCCTGGAGGGTTCGCCCTCGCACCCGCTCGGTGATCTGTTCCAGGCCGCGTTCGGTCGCGGACAGGAGCTCTTCGCGTTTGCGGGCGCGGTCGGCTGCGATCAGCGGGTTGCGGCACACGACCAGCCGCTCGCCGGGATAGTCCTCGGAGGTGATCTCGGCCAGGTTCTGCTGATCGAACAGTGACAGCTGCAGGGTTCCGTCCTTGACCAGCTTCTGGATCTGCGGCGCCTTCAGCGCGGTGATCCAGCCGGCGCCCTCGGTCTCGCGCAGCAGCTCGAGGTTGGCTGTGGTCACCATCCCGCGGTCGGAGACGACCACCACCCGAGAGAGCCCGAACCGCTGCTTGAGCTTTGAGATCTGGGAGGGCAGCGTCTTGTCGTCGTGCAGCTCGCCGGAGAACACCTCGACCGCGATCGGCCGCCCTGGCTTGTCACACAACAGCCCGTAGACGATCTGCGGCGTGCCGCGCTTGTGGTCGCGTGAATAGCCGAGCTTGGCCAGCTCGCAGGTGCGCCCCTCAAAGTAGGAGGAGGACACGTCGTAGAGCACCGGCTCCCCATCCTCGAGGTGACGGCGGGCGAGGCGATCCTCGATCCCCGCCTGGCGCGCCGACAGCCAGTCCATCGCCTCATACAGATCGTCCTCATCGGCGTCGGCGACCCGCAGCTCATCCGCCAGCGTCGACTGTGAGAAAGCCCTGACCGTCGCGAGCTTGGAGGCCGGCGCGATCGCCCGCTGGCAGATCATCGCCAGCGCCAGATCCCGCTCGCGCGACGGCGAACGGTCCAGCAGCCTTGGCAGCTCGAGCCGCCTGGCCATCAAAAGCGCCGCCATCACGTGCCCCGCCGGCAGCGACCGCTCGATCTCAAACCCCTCAGAGACCATCCCCACCGGCTCGCCGCGCAACCCCGTCCGCACCAGCTCGACCAGCTCCTCGGGCAGGTGCGAGATGTTGCCCACCGTCTCGTTGCGAACCTTCCCGCCCTCCCGATAGGAGCGGCGCAACAGGTGCGTGACGTACTCCCGCCCCTTCCCCTGTCGCCTATTGGTGACAACGTGAATCGCGCCCGTCGGACGCGGCCTGCGCGACATGCCCGAACCATACCCCCAACCCCGGACAGATACATCCCACTATTGATGACGACAATATCCACCACCAAAACGGCCGGAACCCCGACAACCACAGGGAATCCGGCCTCTCAGCGCCCAGTTATTGAGGGGAACTTCGGGCTAGTCGCGCAGCTGCTGCGGATCAGCTATCTGCACACAAACCCGTGGGAGACTCAGCCCTGGAAACGACTGATCGCCGAAAACAGTCCCGGACATGCGAGGATCGGCGCGCCCATTCTCATTACCCAGGGCGAGGATGACAAACTAGTCATCCCGGCGATCACGGACGCCTACGTCGAACAACTGTGCCGCGAAGGCGAACGTGTGCAGTACCGCACCTATCCCGGCGTGGACCACATCGAAGCCGGGCCTGCGAGCGCCGATGACGTCGCCGCGTGGGTCGCGGACCGCTTCGCGGTCAAGCCGGCGCCAAGCAGCTGTCGCCGAAGGCCGGAAATCGCCGGTCAACGGCCGCCGGGCTCGCCGCGGTGACATTACTGTCGACCAGAAGGTCGCCGCGTACGATCACCGGGTAGGCCCGGTGATGATGTCTACCGATGGAGGAGGTGTCAGCACTATGAGCGTGGTTGAGTTTCAAGATCTGCCGCTGGCCGACCGCGATCGCCACTGGAACGGCAGCGACGCCAACCGCCGCGTTCGCGAGTGGGCCGGTGCAGAGGACAGCCCCAACGACCGCTATCGCAAGGCGTTCGTGTGGTACGAGCCAGACGAAGCCGACAAGTTCCAGGGTTACAAGTTTCAGATCGCCGATATCGTCGACGGCAAGCTGAAGGCGGTTCCGCGCGGGATTATTTCGGCCGCCGGCGTCATGCAGGGCGCGCGCGGAGGCGCCGATCTGCCGCGAGACGACATCGTCGGCGTCAAGCGCCACCTCGCGCGCTACTACGAGAAGATGGGCGACACTCCGCCGTGGGAGCACGACGACTAGCCACCGCGAGCCGTGAGTGACGGGGATCCACCGGGATTCGCTTCCCAGCGCGAGCAGTGGCAAGGCGCGCTGTCACAGCCCGATCGCTATGGGGAGGATCCGAGCGCGCCTGCCCGCGTGGCTGAGGAGTGGTTTGAGGATGGCGGAGTCCGTGACGTACTCGAGCTAGGCGCCGGCCAGGGGCGCGACACGATTTTCTTTGCGCGTCGAGGGTTCCGGGTATGTGCGCTTGACTTCGCCGAGAGCGGCGTTCGTGCCATTCGTGAGAAGGCGGCGCGGGGGAGAGTAGCGGATCGCGTCCGGGCGGTCGCGCACGACGTCCGTCGGCCGCTCCCCTTCGCGGACGAAAGTTTCGATGCCTGCTACTCGCACATGCTCTACTGCATGGCCCTAACCGAGCGCGAGATGGAGCGCCTGAGCGGTGAGGTGCGCTCGGGTGCTGCGCGACGGGGCGCTGAACGTATACACGGTGCGTACCACCGCTGATCCCGACTACGGGAAAGGGCATTCACCACGGTGAGCAGCTCTATGAAAACGACGGCTTCATCGTGCACTTCTTCGACCGGGATCTGGTTGACCGGTTGGCTGCTGGCTACGACATTCTCGCGGTCGATCCCTACCAAGAGGGCTCGCTCCCGCGGGATCTGTTTCGGGTCACTCTCCGCAAACGACTCGGCTAGCGAATAAAGGTGACGGTCATCGGATTCCGAGTGCGTCGATCACCGGTTGTACCTGAGGCGGCGCCGGAGAGGTATACCTGACGCGTGGGGTCGGGTTGTTACCTGGTAGCAGTCCTCGTAATGCGACTGCTTGCGCCCGAGGTCCGCCAGCCCTCCGTCGACGAGTTTCTCACCAGCGCGGCAATCTCCGCGCCGCGCTAGGCGATCTGCGTGAAGGACTTCAAGACCTGCTGCGTTGCGGGGAGCTGCACGCCCGTTAGGGAACCAGGCTGGCGTGCGGCGCCAGTTTCAGAGAGGATGTCGCGAATGGAGGCCCGCTCGTTCACCGCCGTGTTTCTCTCCGGACTCTTGACCGGAAGCGAATTGACCTCGTGGGCGGTCGTGCACCCGACGCTCTGGAAACTCGAGCACGCCGAACAGGTGCACGCGGAGAAGCTGATCTACCGCCGTTTCGCGACCGTCGACCCGTTCCTCCAGACCGGCACGATCGCCGCGTGCTTTCTCGCGGCGCGCCGCCTCCGTGGCCGTAACGCCGCCCTTGCGCTCGCCGCAGGCAGCGCATACACCGCCATGCTCGCGATCACGCTGGCGGGAAACATGCCGATCAACCTGCGCGTGTTTGGTTGGGACGAGCAGCAGGGCGACCCACAAGAGTGGCGGCGGATCAGAAAACGATGGGACCGGCTCCATACCGCACGCATCGTGCTCGACACCGCTGGCTTCGTGCTGATCACGCTCGCCACGCCTCACGAGTGACGGGCGCTGGCGCCGCCCGTCACTCGTAGAACATCTGCTTGAAGCGCCAGAGGCTGTCGGGATAGCGTTGGCGTAGCTTCTCCCAGCCAGCCATCAGGCCCTCTCTCTGCCCCGATTCGTTGTAGCGCGCGACGGCCGCCCAGTAGGCCGCTTCCGGGGCGGCGTGGGAGCCAGGATCGTTGTCGCGCAGGCTCTCGAAGCGCTCGGCCGCCTGCTCGAAGCGGCGCTGGCGCAGCTGGACCTTTGCGAGTCCGAGGAGAAGCTCGCTCGTATACATCGCAGGCGGCAGGTAGCCGTTCCACTCGTGGCATGCCGTTCCTTCGGGCGACAGAAGAAACACCGTCGGCGTCCACACCTGCAGGTATTGGGCGACGACATCGGCGTTCTCTTGCGCCTTGGCGTTCACGTGCACCGGAGAAGTCTCGGTGTTGATCACCCCGACGACCGCCGGGTCCTGGTAGGTCACAGCCTCCAGGCGTTTACAGCCGCCTCAAGTGGGCGAGAAGAAATCGAGCAGCACCGGCGTGTCCGGTCCCGCATCGGCGAGAGCGTCTTGTAGCGATGAGCGCCACTCGATCGCGGCAGCAGTGGTCGTCATTCGTCACTCCCTTTGGCTCGGAACGGTCTCGTTGGCGAAGCGTACCTTGCTCGGGAGGTCAGAGTTGATTGACTGGCGGGCGGCTTGTCCCGCCGATCATCCGCATTGAGTGAGCGTCCATCTGCCGTCTGGGCGCTTCGGCGTTGTTTGATCGACGAACGTGATGGTCCCTTGCCTGCGTTGCTATTGGCTTTGACGGTGCTTGCGGGGGTGGTCGATGCGGTCAGCATTTTGCGACTCGGGCACGTGTTCGTGGCGACGATGACCGGGAACCTGGTGTTCATCGGCTTGGCTGCCGCTGGCGCCAAAGGCTTTGCGGTGGGCACCCCGGTGATGTCGCTGGGTGGGTTTGTGGTCGGCGTTTTGATCGGCGGACGGGCGTGCCAGGCGGCTCGGTGGCATCGCGGGCGCGCGTTGCGCAATGTGCTCGCGGTCAAGCTGTGGCTGGCTGGCGCGGTCACCTTGGTCGCGGTTCTCGCCGGGCCGCGCTTGCCTGTCGGCGCTCGTGACACGATGGTGGTGCTGCTCGCGGTATCGATGGGGGCTCAGCTCGCGGCAATCAGGTATCTGAAGGTTCCTGACCTCCTGACGGTGGTCCTGACGATGACGATCACCGGCGCGCTCACCGAGCGCGGAGGCGGCTGGCGCGACCCGTTGGTGTTGCGACGAGGGGTGGCGTTGGTTGCGTTCGCCGTGGGTGCCGTGTCCGGGGCGTTGCTCGTCCTCCACGCGGGCGTGGTGGCGGCGCTGTCATTTGGCTCCGGGATCATCCTCGCGTGTGCGATCGCCGCTCATCTGGTCTCGCGCACCTCGACGAGCTGGTCAGCGCCGCGGCCGGCTCCAGGCCCCCCGGCGGCGCCCTCCCAGACCGCGAAGGGCAGTGAGCGCACATCGTCGACGTGAGCGCATCAGTCTCGCTTCGGGTCACGTCGAGAGCCGCCCGTGATCGAATACCCACCGTCGAGCCGCAGCACCTCGCCGTTGATCTGATCGGCTTCGTCCGACAGCAGCCACGCCACCGTCGCGCCCAACTCCGATTCCGTCACCAGCCGGCCGGTCGGCGTGTCGGTGAGCGCCAGCGCTGGGTCGAGCTCGGCTGGCAGCAGCTCCTCGCGCCAGCCGGCAGCGATCGCGTTCGCGCGGACGCCGCAGGAGCCGTACTCCACTGCCGCGATCCTGACGAGCGTCTGCAGCGCCACAGCGGCCGCCCCATCGGCACCCCCCCCGGAAACGGTTGCGACCCAAGCGTGCTGGTGATCGCGACCCACCGGCCTGCAGCACCGCGGTCGAGCACGCCTCGCAGCCAGGCCTGAAACGCCCAGAACGGCTCAGCCGTCCAGATGCGAAGCCGCGCCGTCCATTCCTCGGCGGCGAGCTCGGCAAGGGGGCGAATCAGCGGCGGTGGCGCCACCGTTACCAGCGCGTTCGCCGTGCCTTCGCGCATCAGCTCGATTCCGCTCTGGCGAAGCGCCGCCTCGAGCCGTTCATCGGTTCCGTGTAGCAGCGCCCGCATCGGCTAGTACTTGCCGATCACCGAACCGCCGTCGACGCGGAGGAAGCTGCCGGTCGTCATCGCCGCGCCCGGTGAGGCGAAGTAGGCCACCGCCTCCCCGATCTCCCGGGGCTCCACCGGCCGCTGCTGCAGCGGTATTGCCGCCCGCTCTGCCGCTCGCAGCTCTTCGGTGGCGAATTGCGGCGAGCGGTCGTTGATATCCGAGTCGACCCAGCCGGGGCCGACGTGGTTGACCGTGATCTCATCAGCCGCCCACTCGCGCGCCATCACCCCGACGAGGTGCGCGACCGCGTGCTTGCTCGCCCCGTAGATCCCGAGCGTCGGAAACGGCATCACCGCGTTGACCGAGGAGGTGACGATGATCCGGCCGCCGCGGTGCTGGCGGCGCATCTGCGCCGCGGCTGCGCGGCACCCGAAGAAGCACCCGTGGAGGTTCACGCCGACGATCTGATCGAACGCCTCGCTCGTTACCTCCGCTAGCTTCTGCCAGTGGGCGACCCCGGCATTCGCGCAAAAGATGTCGAGCGCGCCGAGTCGCTCGACGGTCGCGGCGATCAGACGCTCGCACTCGCGCGGGTTGGCGACATTTGCAGGGACGAAAGCTGATCGCCGCCCGATCGCCTCGATCTCGGCCACCCTCCCGGCGGCCTCGCGCTCATGGGCGACGTCGTTGATCGCAACGTCGGCGCCACGCTCGGCGAGCGCGAGCGCGATACCGCGCCCGATCGAGCGCTCACGGGCGGCGCCCGTTACCAGTGCCACCTTACCCGCGAGCTCGCCGGGCAGCTCAGATCACCGAGGCGCGGTTTGCGACCTGCACGGAGTGCGCTGGGCGGGTCACCGGATGCTCTCGCTGCGGCGGCAGCGGTCAGGTCATCGATCACTCCGGCGAGTGGCGGGCGTGGCCGGATGAGCGCGTTCAAAACGTGCCGTAGCGCTCGTATGCGGCAAGCGGCAGCGTGCCGAGGCGTACAGCTTCTCGGATCTCGTTCTCAGTCGCGGCTTTTTCCTCTGCCTCGCTCAGGATCTCCTCTACCCGGTCCCCGGGGACGATCACCAGTCCATCCCAGTCGCCGACGATCCAGTCGCCGGGTGCGACGCGCACCCCGCCGACCACGATCGTGACGTCGCCGTGGCCCAGCAGCTCCCAGCGCGGCACGCAGTCCTGGGGAGTCACGTAGCGAGCGAACACGGGAAAGTCCTCGCGCAGGATGAACTGCGCATCTCGAGTGCCGCCATCAATCACCGCACCCGCGCAGCCGCGCGATGCGAGCGAGGTCGCCGAGAGCTCGCCGAAGTGTGCAGCTTGGCGATCATTTGTTTCATAGACGGCCACGTGCCCCGCCGGCACCGAGCCCAGCATCTGCAAGATCAGCCGAATCGAAGCGTCATAGGCGTGCCCGGGGTGAGGGCGGCCGAGCACGGGATAGACGGGCCCCGCAAGCCGGATCCCCGGGCGGAGCGGGACAAGCTCGGTCGACAGCGTCTGCTGTAGATAGCCGTGGCGGTCGAGCACGTCGGTGAGGGCGCCCGTATAAAGCGCGGAGAAGCGCTCGGCGAGATCGGCGATGGCGCTCACGATTCCTAGAATAGTTTCGGAATGAAGGCAGTCGTCGTCGAGGGCCCTGGTCGGGTCTCATACCGCGAGATCGAGGCGCCTACGATGGGCGCCGACGAGGTCCTCGTCCAGAGTCGGGAAGCGGGCCTCTGCCGCACCGACATCGAGATGATGACCGGCGCGTTCACCGATCCACGCTGGGTCCGCTTCCCCGTCATCCCAGGACACGAGTGGGCGGGGACGATCGCCGCGGTCGGGGCGGATGTTGAATCGGTTCGAATTGGGGATCGCGTCGTCTGCGAGGGCTTCATCACCTGCAACAGCTGCCGCCGTTGCAAGAGCGGTCAGACCCACTGGTGCGAGCGGGTCGAGGCGCTCGGCTTCACCCGTCCCGGCGGGTACGCCGAGCTCGTCGCGGTGCCCGAGCGGGTCGTGCATCCGCTGCCGGGGCACGTGTCGTTCGACGCGGGCGTGCTCGTCGAGCCGGCGTCTGTGGTCCTCCATGGCCTCGAGAAGGCCAGCCCGGCTCCCGGCGAAGAGGTCGGCGTGATCGGCGTGGGGACCCTGGGCGCGCTGGCAATCGCACTGCTGCGGCTGCACTCCCCCGCGCGGATCGTCGCCTACGGAGTGCGCGAACAGGAACTCGAGCTCGCGCGCCGGCTTGGCGCCACGGAAGTCGTTCTCGCGCGCGACGGAGGATCTGTGGACGCGGAGCTCGACCTCGTCGTGGAGAGCGCTGGTGCGGTGGCCGCGGTCGAGCTCGCGACGCAGCTCTGCCGGCCTGGCGGTCGCGTGGTACTACTTGGAATCGCCGGGGAAGGGCGGACGGTGACGCTGGCCTCCGATCTGCTCGTAGCCAAGGACATGGCCATGTTCGGGAGCATCGCCTATCCCGTCTCGGTCTGGTCGCGGGTGGTAGGACTGATCACCGATCGCGTGCTCGATCTCGACTCCATCGTCACGCATCGCTTCCCGGTGAGAGAGTTTGAGGATGCGGTGCGGCTGATGGACGATCGGCGGGAAGTCGTCGCGAAGGTCGTTCTCGAGCATCGGTGACCACGAGCAACTGACAGAAAGGAAAACCATGCCGACGATGCGCAGCGGCGGCCACGAGCGCCCCAGCAACGGACGCCGCAGCTCGGAGTGGCTTGACCGGCGCGACCTCGACGGTTTCCTGCATCGCTCCTGGCTGAAGTCGACCGGCGTCGGGGAAGAGACCTTCCGCGGCAGGCCACTGATCGGGATTTGCAACTCCTGGTCGGAGCTCGTCAATTGCAACATCCACTTGCGCGGGCTCGCTGACGCGGTCAAGCGCGGCGTCCTCCAGGCAGGAGGCTTCCCCAGGGAATTTCCCGTCATGTCGCTCGGTGAGTCGCTGATGAAACCGACGACGATGCTCTACCGCAACTTGATGGCGATGGACGTCGAGGAGTCGATCCGCTCCTATCCGCTCGACGGGGTGGTGCTGCTGACCGGCTGCGACAAGACCAATCCCGCGTCGATCATGGGTGCTTGCTCGGCGAACATTCCGACGATCGCGGTTACCGGTGGGCCGATGCTGAACGGCCACTGGCGCGGGCAGGAGCTGGGATCGTGTTCGGACTGCTGGCGCTACCACCAGGAGCTGCGCGGTGGGGGGATCAGCGAACAACAATTCGGCGAGATCGAGAACTCGATGTCGCGCTCCAACGGCCATTGCATGACGATGGGGACGGCGTCGACGATGGCCTGCATGACCGAGGCTCTCGGCTTGACGCTTCCGGGCGGCGCGGCAATCCCGGCGGTCGACTCACGGCGCGCGCAGGTCGCCGAGGCAGCGGGCCGCCAGATCGTGGAGCTCGTCGAGCGGGGCGTTCGCCCTTCGGACATCCTCACCCCGGCTGCGTTCGAGAACGCGATCAGGGCGTTGCACGCGATCTCCGGCTCGACCAACGCCATCATCCATCTGATCGCCTACGCGGGCCGCCTGGGGATCGATCTGCCGCTGTCGCTGTTCGACGAAAAGTCGGAGACGACACCGTGGCTCGTCAACCTGAAGCCGTCCGGCGCTCACCTGATGGAGGACTTCTACTACGCGGGCGGGTTGCCCGCGGTGCTCGAACAGATCCGCGGCCTGCTCCGCCTCGACGCGCTCACGGTCACCGGCGCAACGCTCGGGGAGAACCTCGACGCCACACAGACCGAGATCATCGATGAAGACGTGATCCGCCCGCGCTCGAACCCGCTCGACGAAGGCGGCTCTCTGGCGATCCTGCGAGGCAATCTCTGCCCCGATGGTGCCGTGATGAAGGTCTCGGCGGCAGATCCGCGCCTGCTCCAGCACGAGGGTCGCGCGATCGTGTTCGACGATATCCACGACCTGGCTGCGCGCGTTGACGACCCGGATCTCGATGTCGACGCCGATTCGGTGATGGTGCTGCGTAACGCGGGCCCGGTCGGCGCGCCGGGAATGCCCGAGTGGGGGCAGCTGCCGATCCCCGCAAAGCTCCTCAAGCAGGGCGTCTCGGACATCCTGCGGATCTCCGACGCGCGGATGAGCGGTACCTCCTACGGCGCGGTGGTCTTGCACGTCGCGCCCGAATCTGCCGTCGGGGGGGCGCTCGCGCTGGTGCAGTCCGGCGACCGGGTCCGTCTCGACGTCCGGGAGCGAACACTCGAGGTGCTGGTCGACGAGCATGAGCTCGGGTGCCGGAGGGCTGCGTGGACGCCGCCCGCGAAGGTCGATGAGCGCGGTTACCGCCGGCTCTACGAGGACCACGTGCTGCAGGCAAACGAGGGCTGCGACCTCGACTTCCTTCGTGGTCGCTCGCCGGTCGTTACGGAGACGATGACGCACCTGTAGGGCGACGCTTTGCGGCCGCTGATCCCTGTAGGGATTCTGACCATCTCCGGTCGCCGCTGAACAACCACGTTTAGCTGTTTGCGAGCAAGAGAAAGCTGCAGGACACAGCGGTTCTCAGTGCAACGAGCGTCGAAGGGAAGAAGAGATCCATGCGACACGGAGACATCAGCTCGAGCCCCGATTACGTCGGTGTGGCGGTCGTCAACTACAAGATGCCCAGCCTGCACACTCGCGGGGAGGTGGTCGAGAACTGCCAGGAGATTGCGCGCCGGATCCACGGCCTCAAGCGTGGCTGGCCGGGCATGGATCTGGTGATCTTCCCGGAGTACTCCACCCACGGCATCTTGTACGACCGCGACGAGATGTTCGAATGCTCGGCGCAGATTCCGGGCGATGAGACAGACATATTCGCGAAGGCGTGCCGCGAAGCGGGCGTGTGGGGCGTGTTCTCGCTCACCGGGGAGCGTCATGAGGATCACCCCCACAAAAATCCCTACAACACGCTGATCCTGATGAATCCCGAGGGCGAGATCGTTCAGCGCTACCGGAAGATCTGTCCTTGGTGTCCGATCGAGGCTTGGTACCCGGGTGACCGAACGTATGTAAGCGAAGGCCCCAAGGGTCTGAAGGTCAGCCTGATCATCTGCGACGACGGCAATTACCCGGAGATCTGGCGTGACTGCGCGATGCGCGGCGCGGAGTTGATCGTGCGCTGTCAGGGTTACATGTATCCCGCCAAGGAGCAGCAGCGGATGGTCGCGCAGACCTCTGCGTGGCAGAACACCGCCTACGTCGCTGTCGCCAATGCGACCGGATGGGACGGCGTCTACTCCTACTTCGGTCACTCGGCGATCATCGGCTATGACGGCCGCGTGGTCGCGGAGTGCGGCACGGAGGAGAACGGCTGCCAGTATGCGGAGCTGTCGGTGTCGTCGATTCGTGATGCCCGGGCGACGTGGCAGTCGCAGAATCATCTGTACAAGCTGCTGCATCGCGGCTACACGGGCACGTACGCCTCCCACGACGGCGACGCGGGTGCGCAGGAGTGTCCGTTTGACTTCTACCGGACGTGGGTCAGCGATCCCGAGAAAGCGCGCCAGCAGGTCGAGGCGATCACGCGCAGCACGGCGGGCGCGGAGATGTGCCCGGTGCAGGGCGTGCCGACGCCCGAGGAGTCACGGCGCCAGCGCGAACTTAGCCGCACGCACTAGCGCGATGCCGCTCGTCTCCCGTCGCCCGCGCGGCGGGAGACCGGCGGGCGCCGGAGCCCGGGTCGAGCGTGCCTACACGGCCCGGGTGCAAGCGGATCTCGACCTCGATCCACTCCGGCCTACCGTCGGCGCGACAGCGCGCCGGTTCGTTTCAGAAGTCGCACTTATGATTTCGCTGCCGTGGAAATTCGCCATTTGCGCTATTTCGTGGCGGTGGCCGAGGAGCTCAATTTCGGGCGAGCCGCGGCGCGACTGCATGTGGCCCAGCCAGGGTTGAGCCAACAGATCAAGGCCCTAGAGGCCGAGCTCGGGGTGCGGCTGTTCGATCGCACCCGGCGGCGGGTGACGCTCACCGAGCCTGGGTCGATGTTGCTTGCCGAGGCGTATGCGGTGCTAGGACGGTTTGACCAGTGCCTCGAGACGATGCGCCAGGTTCGTGGAAGGTCGGCGCGCACGGCGATCCGGATCGGGATGTACAGCGAGTTCTCGCGCATGCGGGGCCCCGCGTTGGTCGCTGAGGTGCGCCGCCGCCACCCGGAGCTGTTGCTGGCGGTCGAGGCGGCGGTGAGCGCAAGCGCTGTGCGCGCGGTCGAGGTGGGTGAGCTCGAGCTGGCGATCGTGCGCTCGATCCCCGAGGGCAGCCCGGTGGCTCGCCGCCTACTCGATTCAGAGCCGCTCGGCGCCTGTCTGCCGCAAGGCCATCCATTGGCGAGGCGGCGCGGCGTCCGTCCCGACCAGCTGAGTGGCGAACAGCTGATGTGGATGCCGCGTCGCGCCAACCCTGAGCTTTATGACGAGGTTCTCTCGACCTTGTCGGCAGCGGGTTTTGAGTGGCAGTCGGTCGAATCGGCCGGCACCACCAGCGCCAGCTTCGCGTTGGTCGCCGAGACCTTAGGGTGGTCTTTGGCCTGCGAGTCGGACGTGTCTGCGGCAGCCGGACAGCTGCCGCTGACATGGGTAAGGCTAACCGGCGTCGAGCTGATCGCGAATAACTGGGTGATCTGGGCGCCGACCGAAAACAACCCGCTCGTCGCGCAAGTCATCGAGGTGCTGGCGGAAATCTTGCCGAGCGAGAGGCGGGCTTCAGTACTGAGAAGCGGCGCTTCTCAGTAGAGAGGAAGCTTGTCTTGGACATCCGCGAGAGGTTGCAGTCAAATTGGCGTTGTGAGAGTTCTGATCACCACCCGGCCTGCCTTCGGGCACTGTCACCCGCTGCTCCCTCTAGCGCGCGCGCTCGAAAGCGCCCGCCACGAGGTGGCGTTCGCGACCGGCGATCCGTTCACTGCGCGCGTCGAGGCAGCCGGGTTTACCGCTTTCAGCGCCGGGCTTAGTGTAGATCGCTACAAAAGAGAACTGGACGGTCGGTTCGGCGGCCTCGAGCGGATCCCATGCGCTCATCACCGGACCGTGTTCTTCGGCCAGGTGTTCAGCGATCTCGAGGTGCCCGCTCGGTTGAGGGATCTCCGGATGATCGTGGAGCGGTGGGTGCCCGATCTCCTGGTCCACGGTATCGCCGAATTTGCGGGCCCGCTGGCCGTCGGGCTGGCGGGAATTCCCTATGCAACGTGTGGATTTGGCCCGTTGCTACAACCGGATATCGCGGAGCTGGCCGGGCGCGCGGCTGGGCGCCACTGGGAGGCGGCCGGCTTAGATCCGCTGGACGCTCGCATGTATCGCTCTCTGTATCTCGATCCGTGCCCGCCGAGCCTTCAGGTCCCAGCGATCGAGGAGCTCACGGCGAAGCTTGAGATCCGGCCGGAGGCCGCCGAACCGGACGGCGTCGATCTGGTGCCACCCCCGCTCGTGAAGCCGTCACGGGACCGTACCGTGTACCTCACGCTTGGAACGATCTTCAACCGCGACATCCAAGTGTTCAAAACTGTGCTCGAAGCGCTCGCTGAACAGCCGGTCAACGTGATCGCGACGATCGGGCCCGACGGGGACCCGAACGCGTTCGAACCGCGGCCCGACAACGCGTATCTGGCGCGCTACATCCCGCAGGCCCAGCTACTGCCTCACTGCGACTTGGTGATCTGTCACGGCGGTGCAAGCTCGACGTTCGGAGCGCTCTCACTTGGCCTGCCGGTCCTGCTCCTCCCCAGAGGGGCGGACAACTTCTACAACGCCGAGCGGGTAATCGCGGCTGGAGCGGGGCGCGGACTGCTAGACGCAGAGATCACCGCCGAATCAGTCGCGAACGAGGTCGCGTTCCTGTTGGAAGACCCCCGATGCCGCGCTGCGGCCCGGATGATCGCCCAGGAGATCGCCGCGATGCCCGCTCCGGCCGCTGCTGTACCCGCGCTGGAGAGCCTTGTTGGCGCAGGAGTAGCCGGCTTGCCTGCCTCCGTTGGTTTCCAACCACACTATTGACAGACATCTGGGCCGGGAGTAAACGAGGACCTTCATTCTCCCTGTAGTGGCCGGCGACTTGCGCGGCAAACGCCTCGCTGGTCGCCGGCCGACAATCTGATGAGCGAGACGGGTACGCGGTCCTCATTGGTGGGCGTGGAGTCACAGCAAGAGCTGTTTTGCCGCTGGCGTCGGACTGGAGATCTACGAGCTCGCGAGGAACTGATCAGCCGCTTGTTGCCGCTGGCCCGTAAGCTCGCACGGCGATATGCCAACGGGCGGGAGCCGTTGGACGATCTGATCCAGGTCGCGAGTCTGGCGCTCGTGAAGGCAGTGGATCGGTTCGATCCCGACCGCGGCTTGGCCTTCTCCTCATTTGCGGTGCCGACGATTCTCGGCGAGCTCAAGCGCTATTTCCGCGACACAGGGTGGGCTGTGCACGTGCCGAGAGGAGTGCAAGAGCTTGCGCTGAAAGTCAGCGAGGCGGAGCGGCAGCTGAGCGGACGGGCGGGTCGTTCCGTGAGCGTGCAGGAGCTCGCGGTGTACCTGGAGGCAAGCATCGAGGATGTGGTCGACGCAATGGAAGCGGCCGGCGGGGCGCATCACGCGGTCTCGTTAGATCTTCCGGCGGGCGACGATGATGAGAGCGCGAGCTTGGCCCACACGTTGGGAAGCGAAGATCAAGGTTATGAACGTGTGGAGGCGAGAGTTACGATCGCGCAAGTTGCCACCGACCTCTCCGAGCACGAGCGACGAGTCCTTCGGCTCTACCATCTCGAGGACCGGACGCAAGCCGAGGTCGCGACCGCGCTTGGCGTCTCACAGATGCACATCTCCCGGCTGCAACGCCACGCGATCAAGCGGCTCATGGAGATAGCCGCCGAGAACGAGGAAAAGTGACCCATTCGCGTGCGCGAATGGGGCTCGCCTGATGCGGGTAGCAACGGACGGGCGCGCTCCTCGGAGTCCATCTCAAGCGCAGCTCACAATAACCGGCGGCAGGGACGCTGGCGCGGGAGCAGCGCGGGTACGCCGAGCCAACTACAACTGCGAACACGACGGAGGCATCGGATGAGGGCCGTGACATATCACGGAAAGCGAGACGTGCGCGTTGACAACGTGCCAGATCCGACGATCGAACAGCCCACCGACGCGATCATTCGCATAACCTCGACCGGGATCTGCGGATCGGACCTTCATCTCTACGAGGTACTGGGTCCGTTCTTGGATGAGGGCGACATTCTCGGTCATGAGCCCATGGGGATGGTCGAAGCGGTCGGCAGCGAGGTCACCCAGATCAAGCCCGGGGACCGGGTGGTGATTCCGTTCAACATCTCCTGCGGGCACTGTTACATGTGCGAGCAGCAGCTGTTCTCACAGTGCGAGACGACTCAGGTCCGGGAGGAAGGCAAGGGTGGCTCGCTGTTTGGCTACACCAAGCTCTATGGTCAGGTACCAGGTGGTCAGGCAGAGCTCCTTCGTGTTCCACAGGCACATTTCGGGCCGATCAAGGTTCCTGAAGGTCCGCCCGACGAGCGGTTCGTGTACTTGTCTGACGTGTTGCCGACGGCCTGGCAGGCGGTCGAGTACGCGGCGGTCCCGAAAGGCGGGACCGTGGCCGTCTTCGGGCTGGGACCGATCGGACAGATGTGTTGCCGGATCGCCCTGCACCAAGGCGCCTCGTCGGTGTTCGGTGTCGATCTCGTCCCCGAGCGGCTGGCGATGGCGCGTCGCCACGGCGTGCATACGATCGACGTGGGCGACCAAGGCGATGTCGCGGAGACGCTGCGCGAGCTGACCGCGGGCAGGGGCCCTGACTCGGTGATCGATGCCGTCGGAATGGAAGCGCACGGTGCCCCGGTTGGCAAGCTCGCCCACCAGCTCTCCAGCTTGTTGCCGGACTCCATCGCCGCGACGGTCATCGAAAAAGCGGGCGTCGACCGGCTGAGTGTGCTCCACGCGGCGATCGACACCGTTCGGCGCGGAGGCACGATCTCGCTCAGCGGCGTGTACGGAGGTGCCGCCGATCCGATGCCGATGATGGACTTGTTCGACAAGCAAATCCAGCTCCGGATGGGACAGGCGAACGTGAGGCGCTGGGTCGACGACATCCTGCCGCTGCTACAGGACGGCGATCCGCTGGCGGTGGAAGATCTCGCCACTCACAAGCTGCCCCTCGACCAGGCGCCGCACGCCTACGAGATCTTCCAGAAGAAGCAAGACGGCGCGATCAAGATCTTGCTCTCCCCTTGAGCCGTCCCTAGCGGCCGGCGCGGTCACGTTTGCCGCGCCGACCCCTCGGACCTCGCCCGCGCGTGAATTGACATGCTTCGATTGCTTGTGGTGAGATCTCAAGCGTGGATGATCTTCGAGCCGTCGAGCAGAGTCCGCTCGCGGCGGGAGTCCTCGCCGATGACCGCCGGTTGCTGATCCGCTACGGCGGCGAGCTCGCCGATGTGCTGATCGAGCGCGCCCAGGGCAGCTGGCTCACCACCGCGGACGGGCGACGGATCCTCGACTTCACCTCGGGACAGATGTGCGCGACGCTCGGGCACAGTCACCCCGCGATCCTCGCCGCGATCAACGACGCAGGCATGAGAGTGGTTCATCTCTATAGCGGGTTCGTGAGTCGCGACGTGATCGAACTGGCGCGGGAGCTGATCGCGGTACTCCCGCCTGCGCTCTCGCGAGCGCTGTTTCTCTCGACCGGCGGAGAGGCAAACGAAGCCGCGTTGCGCCTCGCCAAGCTGCACACCGGCGGCCACGAGGTCCTCGCCTTCACGGGCTCATGGCATGGGATGACCGCCGGAGCCGCATCCAGCACCTATAGCGCGGGCCGTCGAGGGTACGGGCCAGCAATGCCGGGGAGCATGGTGCTTCCGACGCCCAACAGCTACCGCTGTCCGGTACGCCACTGCGCTGATCACTGCGACCTCACTTGTCTCGATGTTGGGATGGAGCTCGCCGACGCACAGTCCACGGGTGCCCCGGCCGCGGTGATCGCCGAGCCGATCCTGAGCGTCGCCGGGATCGTGCCGCTGCCAGAGGGATATCTCGCGTCGCTGCACGCGCGCTGCCGGGAGCGGGGAATGCTGTTGATCGTCGACGAGGCGCAGACGGGTCTCGGACGCGTCGGCCGCATGTTCGCGTTCGAGCGCGACGGCGTCGTTCCCGACATCTTGACCCTCTCCAAGACGCTCGGCGGGGGGCTGCCGCTGTCGGCCACGCTCACTAGCGGGGAGATCGAACAGGATGCGTTCGAGAAGGGGTTTCTGCACTTCACCTCCCATGTGTCGGATCCGTTGCCCGCTGCCGTAGGTCGAGCGGTCCTGCGAACGGTGCTCGACCAGCGGCTGCCCGAGCGCGCCGCCGCGCTCGGGGCCCAGCTGCGCGGCGGCCTCGCGGAGCTACAGCAGCGCCACGAGCAGATCGGCGACGTTCGTGGCGAAGGGCTGCTACTCGGCGTAGACCTCGTTCAGGACCGAGCGACGAGGACACCGGACCCCGATTACGGCGCGCGAGTCACTCAGCGCTGCTTTGAGCTCGGCCTCAACATCAACATTGTCAAGTTCCCGGCCCTCGGCAGCATCCTTCGAGTCGCGCCGCCGCTGACGATCTCGGCGCAGGACGTCGACATCGGGCTCGAAATCCTCGATCGAGCGCTGACCGACGCTCGCGCTTGATGCCCTCGCCGGCTGGGAGGGGGCGATGAGTCGCAGGCCATTGGCTTGCTTGTTGCTCGCGACGCTCGCGCTGGCCGGATGCGCCGGAAACAACGAATGCGACGGACACCCTTGCATCGGTGACTGGAAGCGCGACATGGCGCTCGGCGGGAACGTGGTGCAATGCGCCGATCGCTCGTGGTCCCACGCCGGCGGCCTTCAAGGAGCCTGTGCGGGCCACGGCGGAGAGCGGTGAGCGCGCGCGGGGAGGACGGGCTCGCGGCTTCTCAGGCTCCGTCGCGGCGCGACCAGTGCTCGGATGAGACCTCTGTGTCGGCCAGCTCAAACGTGGTGCGGTAGGCCTGGAAGGTCACGTGGCGGTTGACGGCGTAAAGCGCCTGCGGTGCACAGAGCGCGAGCACCGCGGCCTCGTCAAACGCCCACTTGTCGATAGCCTCGGCCCCTCGGCGGGCCTCTTCGGGATCGATCCGCGTCAGCAGCTCCGCGAACATCCGGTCGAACTCGGGAATCGGCGGCCCGGCGCGGAAAGCCCCGTCGCTGCCGAAGAATTCTCGGTGCAAGACGGCCGGCGGCAGATCGCTGGAGAGATCGAACCAAGCGTGCAGCAGAACGTCCCACGGCGGCACGAGCTTTTTCTCGATCAGCATCCTCGTTCCGGCGATCAGCCCTTCGTCGGGAACGTCTACGACCTCAACGTCGAGGCCGGCCTTGCGCACATCGTCCGCGACTGCCTCGGCGATGCCCGCCAGCGACGCCGGCGTGGCCATCACCAGCGCGCGCCCGTCCGGCCAGCCGGCTTCGCTGAGCAGCGCCCGCGCTCGCTCGGGATCGCGTTTGCGCGGCTCGGCGCCCGGGAAGCAGCCGTTTTCCCATGCCGGAGTGAGCGACGCGAGCGGCGTCGCGAAACCGGAAAGCACATCACTGCAGAGTCGATCTCGGTCGACCGCGAGATTTATCGCCTCGCGAGCCCGCCGATCATCAAGCGGCGCGCCGCGGTCCGGCCACACGTTGAAGATGCCCACGATGACGCGGTTGGCGTCGATCGTGACCAGCTCCGCGTGGCTCGAGGCGCGTACGCGCTCGGCGTCGCCCGGCGCGACCTCGGTGACGATGTCCATTTCCCCTTCCCGGTCGCACACCGCATCCAGCGCCTCAGCGGCCGTGAGGTCGTTGCGGAACACCACCCGGGACAGCCGCGCTGTTCGCTCGCTGTTGTGATCGGTATTGGCCTCGAGGACGACGCGTGGTGAGCGGTCCTCGGCGGTGATGATGTTGGTCGCGACGAACTGCGGGCGTACCTGCTGGATTGCCGTAATCGTCTCGATCGAGCTGTGGCCTTCAGTGAGAGTAAACGGTCCGGTGCCCCACGGGCCCGGTGCGTCAATCGCTCACCAGTGGCCTTCGCCGCTGCCGGTCCTCTTGTAGCCGAAGCCATGGGTATGCCAGAAGCTCGGAGAGGCGATATGGAAGCCGCGGAACTTCCCGAGCACCAGGCCATCCGGCTCGGGAAAGCGGAACACGCAGGTTTGCTCGTTCTCCACCTCGCAGCGCGCGTCAGGATGGAAATTGAGATAGGTGCCAGGAGGGTGCGGAACCGCCCACCGCTGCACTTCGTCGAAGTTCTGCTTGATCGAGTGGGCGGTGCATGGCTCACCATCCTGGAAACGAGCGCCCGGTCGGACGTTCACCTCGAGCGTCAGCTCGTCTCGCCAAGTGGCCGATTCGGCCAGGGCCATGACGGTGAAGCCCTCGTGGTCGGTCCGGACCGGCTCCTCCATCGTGTTCCAGGTGATGAACAGCCAGTTGAGCGGGTGCGGATCAAAGACCTGGACCTCGCCGCCGGCCGGAGCGGTAGGCATGGCAGGGAAGTGTATGGTAGATCCCGATCGCGGGGCATTCCGCCGCAAGCGGATCTCAGTTTGGTCCCCGATTTGCTCTTCGGATTGGGCCTGGCGCCGTGACCGTGTGGGACCTACCGTGCCACAGCATGAACGTGCGCCACACGCGAGCCTCGCGAGTGCGGCCAGGGCTCGACCATCGCGCTGGCCCGAGCAAACCCGGCCGGCGGCGTCAATCGGTGCCCCGCTCCGCGTGCAACGAGCCCGACGGTGCCGGAGATGACCGCGAGCTCGAGAGAGCCTTCCTGAGCTGGCTCGAAGCGAAGGCAGCCTCCGAGGGGGACGCGATCGACTACTTGGTCGCCCTCGGGCTCCGGGGGAGTGGTTCGCCGCCCGGCGGATACGCGCACTGACAGCGGTTCGGATGCGCGCACTGACAGCGGTTCCGTAGACGCGCAGGGCCGCTGTTCACCCCCGAACGTGCTGCGCCGCTCAAACCGTTAATCGTTACTAAGTCTCTTGATGTCGGACGCATGTCGACCGCTCCGGCGGGCGCCCACATCTGGACCGGAGGTCCAAAGGATGAAAGTAACGATCGGGGCAAGCACAGGAGCGAGCGTCGAGGTCTGGTGCGACCAGGGCCTCTTCCATGCTCGGCGCCCTCATGATGCTGGGCAGCCGGAGACGTGCATGGGGGTCGACCTGTTCGAAGTTATCGCGGAGCTGGCGCAGCTCGACCTGGAGGACGCGACGCAGGCGGCGGAGGCGGTCCGGCTCGCGGACCGAGCCCAGTCGGGTCTCGGCGCTGGATAGCCGCGAGCTCGAGCCTGCCGACACGCGAATTGATGCAGTAGCGCTGCCCGGTCTTGCCGGGACCGTCCGGGAACACGTGGCCGAGGTGCCCACCGCACCTCCACACGTCACCTCGATTCGGTGCATGCCATAGCTGTGGTCCTCGTTTAGCTCCACGTTGGCACGGTCGGATGGCCCGGTGAAGCTGGGCCAACCGTATCTCGGGCTCGAGGAGGGTTGAACGCCAGCCGCCGTCCGGGAAGGCAGTGGGCCGTTGGGCGACCGCGCACGGTCGCCCCTCCCGCGATCGCTATCGCAGCGTGGCCGCGCAGGCCGCGCGGCCCTGCTTCTCGAAGTAGCGCTGGTGGTACTCCTCGGCCTCGTAGAACGTCGAGGCCGGCGTGGTCTCGGTCACGATCGGCTTCGTCCACGACGCCTGCTCCTCGTCGCGGGACGCGATCGCGAGCGCCTCCTGCTCGGGATCGTGGAAGAAGATCGCCGAGCGATACTGGTTGCCCATGTCCCAGCCCTGCCGATCGCGAGTGGTTGGGTTGTGGATCGACCAGAAGGTGTGGAGCAGATCGCGGTAGCCGATCTTTGTCGGATCGAACCACACCTCGACCGCCTCGGCATGCCCGGTGGTGTGGGAGCAGACCTGCTCGTAGGTCGGATCGGTCGTGTTCCCGCCGGTGTAGCCGACGGTCGTCCGCAGCACCCCATCGAGCTCGCGGAAGGCTGCCTCTACGCCCCAAAAGCAGCCCGCGGCGAAGGTCGCGCGCTGGGCTCCGTGGAGCGGTTCTGCGGAGGTGGCGTGTGGTCGCTTCGGGTCTGTGGAGTTCAGCAAGTTCGTTCCTTTCCGTTCTCTCTTCACGTACCCAGATAGACCCGAGGCGTCGCGGAAAGGGTTCGTGGTCATCGCCCCCGCGACGGACCGGGGGCATCGCTGTCGAGAGCGGTCGGGGTCTCTGGCCGGAGCCGATTTGCGGTAGCTGATCGCGCGGCCATCGGGTCCAGGTCCCGACCGCCGCGCGACCGTCTATGCCTTTAGCCGCGGATCAGGGCGCCCGAGGGGTTCTGCTTTGTGAGCACGTACGAAGCATTGAGATTGGCGCATCGCGCCCGCTGGCGGCGGCGTGTGTGCCACGGGCGCACCGTCCATCCGCCGCCCGGCGCAGGCAGGATCAGCACGATTGGATACCGACGCCGCATCTCCAGATTCGGGATGTAGCCCACGAACCCGACGTCGAGGTGGGTCAGCCACGCCAGCGCGCTCGCGTATTCGACGATCGTGACCGGCTCGCCGCAGCGACGGACGTCCTGGTAGCCGCCGAGCGTGTTGATCGTCGTCTCCAGCAGCTTGATCTGGGTGCTGCGGCCGCGCTCGTGCTTCAGGTCGACGCGCTCGGCGCGCGCTCGCGCCACCGCGCCGGGCACCAGGCTTGCGACGAGAACCGCTACAAGCGGGACACCCGACCACCACGGGAGGCCACGCCTCAGCTTAGGCAGCTCCGTCAGCGCCCACCCGACGCCGATCCCGGCGATCACTGCCACCACTCCAGCGGCCTCGAACATATAGCGCGGCAGCGCCGGAAAGCCGTGGAACGCGAACGCGATTTCGACGATCACCCAGACCACGACGCCCGCGGCCAGCGCCAGCACCAGACGGTTGCGCCGCACGACCGCCAATACGACCGTAGCCAAGGCAGCGATCCACACAGGCAGGTAGTGCAGCTCGGTGAAGCGGCTGATCGTCCCGGTGACTTTGCTCTGGTGAAGCTCGCGGGGAGACCTCAGCGCCAGCTCGCCGGCGATATCCGGTCGGCCGTTGGTGATCCACGGGATCCCGAACCAGGTGAACAGGAGCACCGCGATCCCGGCGCACAGCATCACGCGCATCGACGGGACCTTGAACCACGCCCAGATCAAGTACAGCCCCACGAACGGCCACACCTCGGGACGGCCGAGCGCGCCGAGGACGCCGAAGGCATATGCCCAGCGGTAGCGCCCGCAAAGGTGCATGTCGATCGCCGCCAGGCAGAATGTGACGATCATCGGGTCGGACTGCACGCTCAGGATGTAGTGCATGTAGTCCTCGAGTCCCAGCACCGCAGCACCCGCGAAGACTGCCGCCGCGATCGGCGCGTACCGGCGAATCGGGACCGGGCCATCCACCTCGGCCGGAGGCACGCTGGTGACTCGATACGCGATCCTCCCGGCGAAGATCGCACCGGCAAGCGAGACCGCCACCGCGGTGATCATCCACAGCCACAGCTCGTAGTGACCGGCGACGGCATACGGCACCGTGAACAGGTACGGCAGCGGCTTCCACGACGGCGCGCCGCCGAGGTCCAGCGACAGATGGAGGGTCTGATAACCCCACACCAACCAGCCGTAGGGGTCATATCCCGGTCGCGTCCTCGCCCACTTCAGCAGGATCAGCGAGATCACGATCACGCCAATCCCGACTATCAGCCACGCGTGGCGTCGCAGGATCTGGCCACGATCTGCTCGCGGCGGCTCGGGCGCGGTCGGCTCGACGACCGGTGCTTCCAACGTTTCTTCGGACACGAAAGTGCGCAAGGTAGCACTAGAAACGGAGGAAAATCTTGTCGGGGCCTGAGCACACGGTGAGGGCCGCGTTAGGGAAAGCTTCGTGCTCATCCGTCACCTCTGACGTAATGGCGCCTGGCGGGGGCTCGCCGGTAGCGTCGTGCATGGCCGTCTCTGACACCACCGTCCCGACGACGAGCGGCGAGCTACTGCTGCTTGCCAAGCTGGGCAGCCTGGCCGCCACCTGATCTCGGCGTCTCGGAGGTGGGTCGAGCTGCCTCATAGGCATTACCATCGCATCGTCCCGACCCGCGGCCTTGCAGGAGCATCGATGTCAGTCACCGTAACCCGTCTGCTCGATAACTATGTAGAGGGCCGCTGGACCGCGCCCGCCGCGGCCACCGACGTGCTGGACGTCGTCAATCCGGCGACCGGCGAGGTGCTCGCGCGAGTGCCGCTCTCGGGCCCGGCGGACCTCGACGCCGCCGTCCGGGCGGCTCGTGAGGCGCTGCCGGCCTGGCGCGCCGCCGGCACGATCGCGCGTGCTCGCAAGCTGTTCGAGCTCCGCGAGCGCCTCGCGGCTCGCAGCGAGGATCTCGCTCGCTCGGTGACCATCGAGATGGGCAAGACGATCGCCGACGCCCGCGCCGAGGTGGCGCGGATGATCGAGATGGTCGAGTGCGCCTGCGCGATTCCGACGACGATGCAGGGGCGGATCCTCGAGGATGTCTCGCGCAACATCGACGCCGAGACGGTCCGCCAGCCGGTTGGGGTGTGTGCGGCGATCGTTCCTTTCAACTTCCCGGCAATGGTGCCGTTTTGGTTCTTGCCGTTCGCGATCGCCTGCGGCAACACGTTCGTCCTCAAGCCGTCCGAGCAGGTTCCGCTGACTCAGCAGATCGCGTTCGAAGAGCTTCACGCGCTCGAGCTTCCGCCCGGGGTCGTCAACCTCGTCAACGGCAGTCGAGAAATCGTGGAGGCGATCCTCGACCATCCCGGAATCGACGCGGTCTCGTTTGTCGGCTCCGCGCCGGTCGCGAAGATTGTCTACGAGCGCTCCGCCGAGGCGGGCAAGCGAGTGCAGGCGCTCGGCGGCGCCAAGAACCACATGGTCGTGATGCCCGACGCGGTGATCGACAAGACCGTGGAGGGAGTCATTGGCTCTGCGTTCGGTGCCGCCGGACAGCGCTGCATGGCGGGGTCGGTCGTGGTGACCGTCGGCGACGCGCACGAACAGCTGATGGGTCCGCTGATCGAAGCAACGCGCGCGCTTCGGGTCGGCAACGGCATCGACGAGGCCGTCGATGTCGGTCCGGTGATCTCGGGCGCCGCGCGGGAGCGAATCCGCGATTGGATAGAGCGAGGGGTGGCGCAGGGCGCCCGGCTGGCCGTCGACGGCCGGGATCCGGGAGGTGAGCCCGGTGGCGCGTTCGTAGGCCCCACGATCGTCGACGCGGTAACTCCCGAGATGGAGATCGCGCAGGAGGAGGTCTTCGGTCCGGTGCTGTGCGTGATCCGCGCCGCTTCACTCGACGAGGCGACCGAGATCGTGAACGCCAGCCGCTATGGCAACGGCACATCGATCTTCACCGAGTCGGGCGCCTCGGTGCGGCACTTCCGGCACGCAATTGAAGTGGGGATGATCGGCGTCAACATCGGCGTCGCCGCGCCCGTCGCGTTCTTTCCATTCTCAGGATGGAAGGACTCGTTTCTCGGCGACCTGCATGCGCATGGCCCCGACGCGGTCGAGTTCTTCACGCGCAAGAAGACGATCACCAGTCGCTGGTTCTCGAGCGGCCAGGGAAGCGGGAGCTATTTCGTCGAGCGCTGATCAGCCCGCGCTCGCGGGCTGTTCGGCACGGGGCGCTGTCGTCGCGCGGCGGTCACCGGCGGGCGGGCAAACGTCGCACTCGATCACACTCACGGCCGGCTGTCCGGCGTGAGATCAGTACAGCCAGAGATGCGCTGCGATGACCTCGTCGGGCGTGCGCTCGGCCGCCCAGGCGGCGTCGGCTCGGCGGACCGCGATGAACGCGCCGAGCAGTGGCTCGCCGAGCGCCGCTTTGATCCGCGGGTTGCCAAGCAGGGCCTGCTCCTGCTCCTCGGGGGTGGCCGGCAGGTGGAGGACGCCGACGCGTTGGCGCTCTGCCTCGCTCCAGGCGCCCGGATCCTGCTCGATCGGGGCGGGCGGCGTCAGATGCTCTTCGATCCCGGCAACGCCGGCGGCGATCAGTGCGGCGAGGGCCAGATACGGGTTGGCGGAGGCGTCGGACGGCTTCAGCTCGACGTTCGCGTGCGAGGCGCCAAGCAGCTGCGAGGAGGGAACGTAACGGAGCGCCGCCTCGCGGTTCTCCACTCCCCAAAAGGTGTAGGCGCTCGCGAAGTAGCCGGGGCGCAGCCGGGCTAGCGACGGCACGCTGGGCACGGTGACAGCGGCCAGCGCCGGCAGGTCTCGGAGCAGCCCCGCAATGAACGCCGCTCCCTCTGGGCTGGGACCGGAGTCACCAGCGAGCAGGTTCTGGCCGCCGCGCCACACCGAAGAGTGGATGTGCCAGCCGTTGCCGACACTCTCAGCGTTTATGAGCGGCGCGAAGCTGACGCGCAGGTCATGTGCGCGCGCGGCCGCCCGGATCGTCTGGCGCGCGAGCAGCTGGTTGTCGGCCGCGCTCACCGGATCGGAGGCAGCCAGGCTCAGCTCTACCTGCGCGGGACCGTATTCGGCGTGCAACTGGTTGACCTCCAAGCCGTTGGCCTGGAGGTCGCCCAACAACTGAGCGACGAACTCGTCGATCGCAAGCAGTGCATGTGGACTGTAGGCGGGTCCGGGATGGCCAGGCTCGAGCCCCTCCTGCCCGTCGGCAACGAAGAACTCGAGCTCGTAGCCGATCCTGAACCGGAGCCCCAGCTGCTCCGCGCGCTGCACCTGCGCCTCCAGTGCCCCCCGCTGGTCATAGGGCCACGGAGAGCCATCGGCCGCCAGCTGACGGCCAGGGACCCAAGCTAATCCCGGCTGGCCGGCGAGTGGGCGCAGGCGCGCGAGCACCGGCAGCAGCCGCACGTCTCCGGATGGCGTGGAGAGAGCCTCGTGCTCGAACGTGATTCCGTCGTGTGAGGTGAAAACTGCAAACAGCGTGGTGATGCCCACGCCGCGCTTGGCCACATCCGCGAGCCGGGCCACCGGCACCGTGCGCGATCGCGGAATGCCGTTGTTATCCGCCCAAACGATCGTGACACCGGCCACGCCGGCCCCGGCGAGCTGCTCGATTTGAGATTCAGCGTCGGCGACGGTGGCGGATTCTCCAGCCACTTGGTGGAGTATACGGGCGAGAAGCTTACTCGGCGGCGATGCCCATCCCGTCGGGGAGCAACCGAGCGACGTGCTGGGTGGGCGTGGCACCCGCCAGTTCACGGAAGTCGCGGTTGAGGTGCGCTTGATCGTAGTACCCGCAGCGCTGGGCAATCTCGGCGAACCGGCGGCCGTCGTCGCGCTCGAGGAGTTGCACCGCCTGCTTGAAGCGAAGTAGCCGAGCGGCGGTCTTCGGTGCCGGGCCGATCTGCTCGCGAAACCGCGAGCTCAGATGCCGGCGGCTGCAGGCAAGCTCCTGCGCCAGCGCGCCGACCGGGATCAAGCCGCCGGTCTCCTCGAGCCTTCTCCACGCCCACGCCACATCAGGCGAGGGACGCCGCGCGCGCTCGACGCGCGCGGCGATGTAAGCATCGAGGATCGCGAACCGCAGCTCCCAAGTGGGCGCCTGCGCGAGTCGTTCGAGGAGGCGATCGATCTCGACTCCAAGCACATCTGCGAGTGGCACCACCAAATGCTCAGAGAGCTCGTGCATCGCCACGCCGAAGAGCATGTGAGCCCCCAGCGGCGAGAGATTGATCTCGATCCCGTGCAGGGAGTCCCGCTCCTCGGTGATGGCGTGAGTGTCGGTCAGCGCCGCGACGAACGAGCCGTACTCGCAATCCGAATGGGACGGCCCTCCAACTCGCAGCGAAGGGCCCAACCCGAGGATGATCGTGACCTCGGCCTGCGCGACCTCCCGTCGACGCGCCAGCCCTGTGCCCTGGTGTCTGTAGCCGCAGTAGCGGCGAACGATGCCGGCGAGCGAGGGATGTGGGGCGCGCTCCACGCGCTCGAGCCTCCCGAGTGAAGCCGACTGGTGGCACACGACGGTCGATGTCACTCGCCAAAGTAGAGCAGCCCCGCTGGTCTTCTCGCGCTGGGCTTGACACCGCGGAACTCCCACCTAGCTCGAAACAAAAACCCGGGGTTTGGCGTATGGCGGACCGGGAAAGGCTCGCCCCGAGAGCGAGAGGAGAGCTTGTGGAGAAGACAGGCAATCGTGCGCTGGTCGAGATCCGCGGCGTCAGCAAGCGGTTTCCCGGTGTCCAAGCGCTCGAGTCGGTGAACCTCGACATCCGTCCGGGAGAAATTCACGCCGTCGCAGGCGAGAACGGCGCCGGCAAGTCGACGCTGATGAAGCTGCTCTCTCAGCTCGAGCGTCCGAGCGAGGGCACGATCGAGATCGACGGCAAGCCGGTGCGATTTCGCAATCCCCGGCACGCGCAACGGCTCGGAATCGCGATGGTGCACCAGGAATTCGCGCTCGCGCCGCATCTCACGGTCGCCGACAACCTGGCGTTGGGGCGCGAGCAGACGCACGCCGGCCTAATCGTCCGGGGCTCTGAGAAGCAGCGCGCGGCGGAGCTGCTCGAGCGCGTGAAGGTGGACGTCAATCCGGCGCGGCGGGTGTCGACCCTGTCGGTGGCCGACCAGCAGCGCGTGGAGATCGCCAAGGCACTCGCGGTCGGAGCCAGGGTCGTGATCATGGATGAGCCCACGGCGACGTTGACCGAACCCGAGATCGACGACCTGTTCAAGCTGATCGAGGAGCTGAAGGCTGACGGGATCGCGATCTTCTACATCTCACACCGTCTGGAAGAGGTGGTGCGGATTGCCGACCGCGTGACCGTGATGCGCGATGGGCAGGTCGTCGAGACGCTGGAGAAGGGCGATTTCGACGAACCGACGCTGGTGCGGCTGATGGTGGGGCGCGAGATCGACAACCTGTATCCAAAGCACGAGGGCGAAATCGGGGATGTGATCCTCCGGGTGCAAGGCCTCACCCGGCCGGGCGTGCTGCACGACTGCTCGTTCGAGGTCCGCGGAGGCGAGATCCTCGGCTTTGCCGGCCTCATCGGTGCCGGCCGGACGGAGCTCGCGCGAGCCGTGTTCGCGGCCGACCCGATCAGCGAAGGCCGGATCGAGCTCGACGGCCGGGAGCTGAAGCTGAGCGAACCGAGCGACGCGATCGCCGCAGGAATCGGTTACCTGACAGAAGATCGCAAGGGCGACGGATTGGCGATGCAGTTATCCGTCGAGCAGAACATCACGCTGGCGCGGATTCCCGGTCGGGGTTTGTGGATCGACCGTACCGCCGAGCACCGCGCCGCCGAGCGGCGCCGCGACGAGCTGTCGATTCACACTCCGTCGTTGCGCCGGGCGGTAGAAGCGCTATCCGGCGGCACGCAGCAGAAGGTCGTCGTGGCCAGGTGGCTCGAGACGGAGGCCCGGGTGCTGTTCTTCGACGAGCCCACCCGCGGGATCGACGTGGGCGCTAAAGCGGAGATCTTCAAGCTGATGGGCCGCTTGGCGGCCGATGGCCGGGCGATTGTCCTGATCAGCTCCTATCTACCCGAGCTGACCAACATGTGCGACCGGATCCTCGTCATTCGCGACGGGCGGATCGTGGGTGAGATGAGTCGCAAAGAGTTCGACGAGGAGCGGATCATGGCGCTCGCGTCGGGCGTGGAAACGGAGGCCGTATGAGTACTCAAGCTGGAGCGCCCCGGGCGCCGGTGACACTTCGACTGCCGCCGGGCCTGCGCGACCGGATGCAGGATGTCGTCTCTCAGCTGGCGGCGGCCGGAGGGCTGATCGTCGTCTTCATCGCGCTGACCTTCGCTTCGCCGTACTTTCTGACCGGCAACAACCTGTTCAACATCGGTGTGCAGGTGTCGGTGGTGGCGATCATCGCGGTCGGTCAAACGCTGGTGATCCTGACTGCGGGCATTGACCTGTCAGTCGGCTCGGTGGCCGGATTGGGCGGAATCCTGGGCACGATGGCGATCGCCAAAGCCGGCTTTCCGATCGTGCCCGGCATCCTCGTCGGGATCCTCGCCGGCGCGGTAATCGGGCTGATCAACGGGCTGCTTGTCACGCAGATGAAGCTGCCGCCGTTTATCGCCACGTTGGGCATGCTTGGCGTCGCGCGCGGGCTCACCTTCATCGTCGGAGGAGAGAACGCGGTCTATGGCCTTCCCTCCGACTTCCGGCTCGTGGGCGAGGGCCAGATCGGTCCCATCCCGATGCCGATCCTGTACCTGATCGTGATCGCCGGAGTTGGGTATCTGATCCTCAGCCGCACCAAGCTCGGGCGCTACGCGTACGCGATCGGTTCAAACAAAGAGGCAGCGCGCCTCTCGGGCATCGCGCTGAACCGCTACCTGATCTGCGTGTACGTGATCTCCGCGTCGCTCGCCGGCTTTGGCGGCATGATCGCTGCGGCTCTCGTCCACTCGGGACAGCCCAACTACGGCGTTGGCCTGGAGCTGAACGTGATCGCGGCGTGCGTGATCGGCGGCGCAAGCTTGTTCGGCGGGGTGGGAACGATCGGCGGAACGCTGATCGGGGCCTTCCTGATGGCGGTGATCACCAACGGAGCGGTGCTCCTCAACATCACCCAGTACTACCAGCAGGTGATCATCGGAGTGATCATCTGGCTGGCGGTGTGGTGGGACCAGGTCCGGCGCCGGCGGCTATCAGCCGCATCGGAACAGGTGGAGCGGCGCAGCGCCGAAGCCGAGCAGCAGGGCAACGGCTCCGAGGCACCGGGGGAAGGGCAGGGCGCTCATGCGACCTAGAGCCACGCCGACGCGCGGCAAAACCATGTCGATGCGCAGACGTGCGGCGCTCGCGCCGCGAGGAGTCCTGCTCGCGATCGCGCTCGTGCTCCTCGCGGGCGTCGGAGCCGGGTGCGCCGTGGTCAAGGACCACAAGGCGAAGATCGCGCTCCAGTCGACGCCGCCGGTTCACCTCGCGGTGATCCCGAAGTCAGTGGGCCTCGACTACTGGACGAAAGTGCACGACGGCGCGATGTGCGCCGTATCGCAGATGCACGGCGTAAAGGTGACCTGGAATGGCGTCACCGACGAGACCGACGTGGTCGGACAACTCAATCTGCTCAACAACTACATCGCGCAGGGAGTCAACGGCCTGGTATACGCCGCCACCGACGCGACCGCGATGAGCGAGACCTCCACGAATGCGACCAAATCTGGGATCAAAGTCGTCTCGATCGATTCGGGCACCACGCCGCAGCCGTCAAATGTGCCGCTGATCGCGACCAACAACATCGCCGGGGCAAAACTGGCGGCCAACCAGCTGGCGAAAGCGATCGGCCCGGGGGGCGGCAAGGTGGCGATGATCGCCTTCCACGCCGGCAGTCAGACCAACGATCAGCGGGTTCAGGGCTTCGAGGAAGGCCTCAAGCGATATCCCAAGCTGCACATGGTCGGAATCCAGTACAGCCAGAACGACTACAACACGGCGTTGACCGTGACCGCCAACATCCTCACCGCAAACCCCGACCTGAAGGGGCTGTTCGCCGCCAACGAAGCCAGCGACGTCGGAGCGGTGGAGGCCGTCCGGATCGCCCACCGGGTGGGCAAGGTCAAGGTCGTCGGCTGGGACACCTCGCCCGATGAGGTTGACGGCGTCAGACAAGGGATCGTCTCCGGCCTGGTCTCTCAAGATCCGTTTCGGATGGGCTACGACGGCGTGAGGACGGCGGTGGCGATGCTGCGAAACCAACCGCACGTCGCGAACGAGAACACGGGAGCGCTGATGGTCACCAAAGCCAACCTGAACAACCCGGTCGTGCGCCAGTTCGTGACCCCGCGCTGCGGCTCGCCGACGCAAGTCGACGTCGGCTAGCGCGATGGCTCACCAGTCCACTCGTGGTCAGGATCGTTGGCGATCGCCCACATGCGAGCGGGACCGGCCATCACGTTGAGGTAATACAGCTGATATCCCGGCGGCGTCGAGACGGTGTGGTACCCGCGGGGTACCAGCACGCAGTCACGGTCGCGCACGGCAACCGTTTCGTCCAGCTGGCGGTCATCGGTGTAGACGCGCTGGAGCGCGAAGCCGTGCGGCGGCGAGATGCGGTGGTAGTAGGTCTCCTCGAGCAACGTTTCGCGGGGCGGATCGTCGCGATCGTGCTTGTGCGGCGGATAGCTCGACCAGTGGCCGGCGGGCGTGATCACCTCGCATACGAGCAGCGAGTCAGCTTCGCGGTCGCGCCGAGGCTGCGGGCGTTGGCAGCAGGTCCGCCGGCAACGTCTCGGAGGGGGCGAGTCGGCGGGAACGGTCCCGTCCGGACGGTCCAGCGGGAGCGCGCGATCGCCAGCGCGCCGGTGGTGCGTTCCAAAGCCCTGGGAGCCGATCGATCGCGACAAGGCTCCGATCGACGCGTAGCCCTGATTGTCGACGAGCACTGGCGGTGATTCGCGTCTGCACCCCGGAGCCGGCGGTCTCAGACGAACGCGGACAGGCCGGTGACGGCGCGCCCGACGATCAGCGACTGCACGCTGTCGGTCCCTTCGTAGGTGTACACAGCCTCCATGTCGGCATGATGGCGTGCGACGTGGTGATCGAGCAGGATGCCATTGCCGCCGAGCATGTCGCGCGCCTGCGCGCACACGCGCCGGGCCCCCGCGGCGGTGCTCAGCTTCGCGAGCGCGGCGTGCTCGAGCCGCACCCGCCCTTGCGCCTGAAGCTGCGCCAGACGAAGGCAGATCAGCTGCATGCCGGTGATGTCGGTGACCATGCTCGAGAGCTTGTCCTGGATCAGCTGAAAGCCGGCCAGTGGCTTGCCGAACTGCTCGCGGCGCTTGACGTAGGCGAGTGCGCACTCGTAGGCCGCGATCGCGTGCCCGAGTCCCTCCCAGGCAATCGTCTGGCGGCTCTTGGTCAGCACGCGACCGGTGTCGGCGAAAGTGCGAGATTGCTCGAGCCGGTTCTCGAGCGGGATCCGCACGCCCTCCAGCAGGATGTCCGCCTGGAAGATCGCGCGGTTGCTGGTCTTGCCGAGGATCGGCGTCGCGAAGTAACCGCCCCTGTCGTGCTCAGGGAGGTCGACCACGAACGCGCCGACGTCGCCGCCTTCGTCGCGCGCCCAGACCACTGTCACGTCGGCGATGACGCCGTTGCCGATCCAGCGCTTGGCGCCGTCGAGCACCCATGCATCGCGCTCGCGCCGCGCAGTGGTGGCGAGCCTGACCACGTCCGAGCCGTGTTCGGGCTCAGTCAGAGCGAACGCTCCGAGCTTCTTGGCGCTTGCCATGTCGGGCAGCCAGCGCTGCTTCTGCTCCTCGGAGCCAAGCACGCCGATCGCGGTCATCGCGAGACCGCTGTGGACCGAGTTGAAGGTGCTGAAGCTGCCGTCGCCGCGCGCGAGCTCAGCCGCCACGAGCCCCTCCGCCAGCGGGCTCACTCCGGGGCAGCCATAGCCCACGATCGAGCCGCCCGCGACGCCCAGCAGCCCGTACGCGGGAACCAATTCGTGCGCGAACGTGGCCTGCTCCCAGTGGCGGTTGGCAACCGGAATCAGCTGCTCGTCGGAGAACGCGCGGACGCGGTCGCGGATCCCGCGCTCCTCGGGCGTGAGCAGGTCGTCGACCGCGAAGAAGTCAGTTCCCTGGGCGAGCGCCAGCTCGTTGTGGTCGAGGACCGGGGCGGTGACTGTGGTGTGCGCCATCGTGCTCTCCTGTGAGGGAAATGGAGGAGTGGACCCCGTCGAGTGCTCTCCGCTGAGGGTGGCTTGATTAAACCGCGGCCCGTGGCTCGTGAGTCGCAGCGGCCGGGTCGCGGCGGCGCAGTCTCCGGCCACAATGAGCAGCCGTGCCCCATGTCGGCCGTCAGTACATCACGACGCCGGCCGACACGTTCAGGTCCTCGCCGGTGATCGAGGCCGCGCCGGGCGAGGCCAGGAACACCGCGCAGGCGGCGACGTCCTCGGGCTCGGTCAGCCTCGCCATCGGCGAGGCGGAGAGCAATCCCTCCCGCGCCTGCATGGGCGTCACTCCCAGCGCCTGCGCCTGTCCCTCGATCACTCGCTCGATGCGGGGCCCGGCGACAAAGCCGGGCGAAATCAGGTTGACTCGGATTCCGTGCGGGCCGGTCTCCCAGGCGAGCGTTCGCACCAAGCCGACCAGCCCGAGCTTGCTCGCCGTGTATGGAGTTCGCCCGTAAAGCGGCCGCTTGCCGCTGATCGATCCGATCACGATCACCGCGCCGCTCCGGCGCTCGATCATAGCCGGCAGCAGCGCCCGGCAACACAGGAAAGTGCCCGTGAGGTTGACCTGCAGGGTCTCCTCCCAATCGCCCAGCGTGATCTCCCATAGCGGCGCCGTGGGGCCTGCTATGCCGGAGTTGCAGACCAGCACATCCACGCGCCCCAAGCGTGCCAGCACCTCCGATGCCATCGCCGCGACCTCTTCGTGCGCGCGGATGTCGGCGGGCACGACCAGCCCTGATCTCCCGAGCTCCGCGATCAGCTCGCGCGTTTCCGCGAGCCCCGCCTGGTCTCGCCCCACCAGCGCGAGGCTCGCCCCGGCGCGGGCGAATGCCAGCGCAATCTGACGGCCGATTCCCTTGCCAGCGCCGGTGACGACCACGACGGCGTCTGTCAGCGGATCAGTCATCGAGCATCGCAACGGCCCGGACCGGTGAGCCGTGACCGCCCCGGATCCGCAGCGGAAAACCGAAGAAGGTAAACCTCCGTCCGACGACCTCGCCGAGGTTCGCGAGGTTCTCGTAATGCGTCACGCCCGTTCGACGGCTGAACAGGTGCACAGGGTAGACCCGGTCGGCGGGGTTGTCGGGACTGGGGGAGTCAACGCCGAAGATCTTCGGCTTCCGAGCCTCCAGCCAGTCCGCCGCGCTTTGGTCGAGGCCCGGATATTGAGTGGTGTACTCGGCGCTGCCGCCATAGCGCTCAGCGGCGCCGGTGCGCAGCAGGATCACATCGCCGGTCCTCAGCTCGGCGCCCGACTGCGCCACTGCCCGGTCGAGCCGCCCCGCATCGCAGTACTCCCGAGGCTGCAGATCAGAGATATCCAGGCAGGTGCCGACGCCCCAGAAGGTGTCAAGCGACATCGCGTCGATTGTCGGCGCGTCGTCTCGCGGGTCGAGATGGCTGAGGGCGTCCACGTGGGTCGGTCCGTGATCGCACATCATCAGCCCCAAGCTCTGGTAGGAGAAGTCGCTCTCGAACATCGGGGCGGTCTCCGCATGGCTGTGGTGTTGCCAGACGACGGTCTTGAGATGGCCGGCGTACACCGGCATGCCCTGGTAGATCTCTTGCGAAAGGTCGACGAGGCGAGGCATGACACCACCTCCGTGGCATGGGGATGCCGGGAGGATTTATCGCTCCAGTCCGCCGACACGGGTGTTTCGGTCATTGTCGCCGACCGCATCGCGGACCTGCTGCGGTTACGCTTACCGCAGGCCATCTGAAGCGAGGAGCTTGTCGGTTTCATTGCCCGTCATGGTCACCGCCCCTGGCGAGGACCTCCAGTCACGGCCTGAGGTGCGCGCGATGCTGCGGGTGAGTCGCGCCGCGCTGAGGGGCGACCCGTTGTCGCGGATCCTCGACGAGATCGCCACCGAGGCGACCCGAGTGGTCCGCGGCGCTGACCGTGCAAGCATCATCCTGATCGAGGGCCGTGAGCATCGCTTCCGGCTCGCTGGAAGCCACGGCCTCAGCGAGCGATATAAGCGACTGCTATCCACGGGAGAGGCGAAGCTGCGTCCGGGGCAAGGTCCCTCCGGGCTGGCGTACGTGAATCGTGCGCCGGTGGTGATCTCCGACCTGGACAGCGATCCAGCGATCGCGTCGTGGGAATGGCGGGACATCGCCCGCGAGGAGCGCTATCGCGCGATCGTCTCGCTGCCGCTCCTACCCGCCGACACGGTCGTGGGAACGCTCAACCTCTACCGCACCGAACCGGGCGTGTGGCCCGAGCAACAAGTTCACCTCTTGCGGTTTTTCGCCGAACACGCCGCCAGCGCCGTACGCACCGCTCAGTTGCTCGACGAGCGCGCCAAGCAGGTGATCGCGTTGCGCCGCCTGGTACGGGCCCTGCGGGAGCAGACTCATGAGCACGCCAACCGCTTGCACGCTCTCGGCGGGCTACTTGCGCTCGATGAGATCGATGAAGCGAAGGAGTTCCTGCACGTGCTCGAGCAAAGCCACACCGCTGTCCGGGAGGCCCTCGACACCCGGATCCAGGTGCCGACTCTGGCGGGTCTGGTACTGGCCGAGACCGTGGTCGCGGCCCAGCGCGAGATCACGCTCGCGATCGACGAGTCGAGCTCGCTGCGACGGCTGCCGCCGATGTTGACCGACACGCAGGTCGTAACCATCGTCGGCAACCTCCTCGACAACGCGTTCGACGCGGTCGCCAACCTGCCGCCAGAGCGCAGGCACGTGCAGCTGCTGGTCCGCGGCAACGAGCGCCGGATGGTCATCGAGATACGCGACCGCGGTGAGGGGCTCCCGAGCCACGACGCTGCCTTGTTCGACCGCGGCTTCAGCTCAAAGCCAGGCCACGAGGGCCTGGGGCTCGCCCTGGTGAGGGAGGCGGTGACCGCGGCGAGAGGGACGATTGAGGTGCGGCGGCGGCCCGAGGGCTCCAACTTCAGGGTGACGATCGATGCATGACTGGCGCGTGCTGGTGGTCGAGGACGACCGCCTGGTCGCTCGTCTGCACTGCAGGTTCATCGCTGAGATCCCCGGTTTCTCGGTGGCCGGCGTCGCGGCCACTGCCGCGCACGCGGCGGAGCTGGTCCGCGTCCTGCGTCCGCACCTGTTGCTGCTCGACATCGGCCTGCCGGGCGAGGACGGGGTTGCGCTGCTGCGCAGATTGCGCGCCGGAGGCGAGGAGGTGGAGGCGATCGTCGTCACCGCGGCGACCGCCAGTACGACGGTCCGTGCCACCGTCCAGCTCGGCGCGATCGATTACCTCGTGAAGCCGTTCGACCAGGATCGGCTGCGCAAGTCGCTGCGCCTGTTCGAGCGGCGGATGTCGATGTTGCAGTCGGCCCAGCTCGCGCAGCTGGACGTAGACCGGATCTGCTCCGAGGGGCCGAACACGTTGCGCTGGCTACCTCGGGACGTGTCGGGCTCCCGGCTGGAGAAGATCCGCGAGATCCTGTCGTCCGCCCGCAGCCCTGAGACCGCCGAAGCGGTGGCCAGCCGCGCGGGCGTGGCTCGGGTCACCGCCCGGCGATATCTGGAGTATCTGGTCACGATCGGGCAGGCGAGAATGGAGCCGGTCGTCGACGGCCCCGGGCGGCCGCGCAAGACCTACCAGCTCAGATCGCCGCGAGCCTGATCAGCCGAACGCCGAGGGCGGCCTGCGGCTGTTCGTGGTCGCCGGCGCCTAGGGCGCCTTGTCGCCGATTCCACGCGACGCGGCCTCGATCCATTCCACGATCCGCGACGGCGTCGCCGGTAGCTCGCGCGCCCGCACGCCGAGCGGCGCGAGCGCGTCGTCGATCGCCGCTGCCACCGCCGCCGGTGCCATCATCCGGCCGCCTTCACCGCCTCCCTTGATCCCGTGCGGGGTCCAGGGCGACGGCGTCCTGGTGCCCGATCACGAACTCCGGCGCCTCCATCGAGGTGGGAATCAAGTAATCCATGTAGCTCTGGGTGAGGAAGTTGCCGGTCTGGTCATAGACGTACTCCTCGAACAGCGCCGTGCCAATCCCCTGCACCACGCCACCGGTGATGTGCCCCGAGAGCGAGCGGGATTGACCAGCGTGCCGCAGTCGTGCACCGCGACGTACTTGAGGAAGTGCACCGCTCCCGTGTCGGCATCGACCTCCACGATCGGGATGTGGCAGGCATGACCGACGAATGGATAGAAGACGCCGAGGTTGCTGCGGTCGGGAGAAGGCATCGTGGTGTACGGGTGGTCGTATACCTTGCTTGCCTCTAGCCCGCTTTCGATCTCCTCGGGCAGGCTGTGCTTGAACAAGTGCGTCTGCAGCGCGATGTCGGCGAGCGTTTTCCGGGTACCGGGCGAGCCCTTCACCTGCACGCCGCCGGCGCTCCACTCGAGGTCCTCGACGGACGCCTCGAGCATGTGCTCGGCCACCTTCAGGGCCTTGTCCTTGATGCGCTCCGACGCGCCCTCGATCGCGCCCGCCAGCATCACGGTCGTGCGACTGCCGCCCGGTCCGGTGGCGGGAAGCCCGTCGCGCGTGCCGGCGTAGATCACCGCGACGTCCTGGGGCTTGACGTCGAACTCCTCGGCGACCAGCTGCGCGACCATCGTCTCCGGGCTGTTGCCCCAGAAGGCGCAGGAATACAGCGTCGCGTGGGAGGCGGTGATTTACGGTCACCCAGCGCGTTCAAATCGTGGGCGGTCGCTAGAGCATGATCTTGTAGCGCCTGTGCTCGATCGCGGACGGCGCGCGGCAGTTGACACGGACGCCCTCGGGAGCAAGCTCGCCCGGGACGTCGCGAGTCAGCGCGATCACTTTGGTCTTGGTGGGTCGCGGAGGGTGGGATATTTCTGTCCCTATACGCCAGTTATCTACCAGGCTCAGCGAAGGAAGATAGATATCTAACGATTCGATGAGCGGCCGGCTTCGGCCACTGGACCCCGTCAGCGCGTGCAGTAGTCGGGTCCGGCTCAAGGCCACCGTGTGCCCCGTTTCACAGTAAGGACCGCACCGCTCCGAGATAGTCCAGAGGGACTTATCAAATCGGGGCTTTCAAGGGGACCTGACATGCTTGCACCACTGCCAATCGACAGCAACGCGACGCCGGAACTGGAGTGCCCGAGGTGCGACAACCAGACCACGATCGTCGATCGCTTCACGCTAGGCGGGTCACCGGGGCCGGTCGAGCACATCAAGATTCGCTGCCCGGCGGGGCACTCGTTCACGGTGCCGACAGACTGGTTTGCTCGCACTAACGAACCGGCTCGAGCAGGTGTGAGGCCCGTCCGGACGCTGTCTGTGGTCAGCGACGAGCGCTGACGGCGCCTTCGGGCAGCCGCCAGCCGTGGGGGGCCGCCAGGTCGGCAGCGGCTTGCGGCCCCCAACTGCCGCGCTCGTATGGAAGAGGCTTCGGGGCAGCGTCGAGCAGCGGCGCCGCTCGCTCCCACAGCAACTCGACCTCGTCAGCGCGCGTGAACAGCAAGTGATCGCCGTGCATCACGTCCAGCAGCAGGCGCTCGTAGGCCTCGAGTCCCTCGGTGTGGAGCGCCTGTTGGACGTCCAGCGTCATCGCGGCGCGCGTTGCGACTAGCGTCGGGCCGGGCTGCTTGACGCGCAACTCGACCGCGATCCGCGGGTTATCGGTCAGCTCGAGCATCAGCTCGTCGGGGCGGCCGCCGTCACCGTCGGAGGGCAGCAACACCTGTCTCGGGTCGCGCAGTGCCACGGTCACCATTCGATCGTCAGTCGCCATCGCCTTGCCGGTGCGCAGCAAAAACGGGACTCCGCGCCACCGGTCATTGTCCAGTTCGACGCGCAGCGCCGCGAACGTCTCGGTGCGTGAACCGGGATTTACGCCTGGTTCGTCGTGGTAGCCGTCGAATTGGCCGAAGACCGCACGATCGGGCGAGAACGGCAGGAGGTCCGCAAACGCCGCCGCCTTCGCGTCGCGCAGCGAGGCGGGGCTGAGGCGCGCCGGGGGCTCCATTGCAAGAAACCCCAGAATCTGACTCAGGTGCGTGACCACCATGTCCCGAAACGCGCCGGCTTGCTCATAGAACCCGCCGCGGCCCTCGAGCCCGAGACTCTCGGGGACGTCGATCTGAACCGAGGCGAGATGGTCGCGGTTCCAGATCGGCTCGAACAGTCCGTTGGCAAAGCGCAGAGCGAGGATCTCCTGGACGGACTCCTTGCCGAGGAAGTGATCGATCCGGAAGATGGCTCGCTCGTCGAAGTATTCATGGAGCGCGGCGTTCAGGGCCCTGGCGGATTCGAGGTCGGAGCCGAACGGCTTCTCCATCACGATCCGGGCGCGCTCGTCGGCAAATCCTCCCTCGCCGAGCGAGCTGACCATCGGCTGCATCGCCGACGGCGGGACCGACATGTAGAGCATCGTGCGTGAGCCCGCTCCCAGCTCGGCCCGCGCTTGCTGGACCGAGCGCAGCAGCTCAGCGTTGTCATCGGCGCTCGAGGGCACGAACGAGAGGCTTGCGGCGAACGCCTCCCAGGCGCCGGCGTCGAGCTCGCGGCCGAGATGCTCGTCGAGGGCTCCCCGAACTTCGTCGGCGAACTCGCCATCGAGACGGTGACGCCCGGAACCGATGATTCGAAACCCTTGCGACATGAGGCCCGCGCTGGCCAGGCGAAACAGGCCGGGAAGCAGCTTGCGTCGCGCGAGGTCGCCGCGAGCGCCGAACAGCACGAGCACATGCGGATCGGGTGACACTGCGGCGGCGGGCACGTCGGCGATTGTTCCACGGGCGCGCCTCCCCCGCATAGCGGGTCGCCCGCCCCGGAAGGTCGGTGACAGGGTCAGCTACCGGACTCGCCGGTCACGCGACGGCGCTCGTGCCGCGCGGCCTCGACGAGACGGTCAGCCTCGCGATGCCGGCGCTGCACGTAGGCCTGCACCTCGCGCTCGGCCTGTTCCCGGAGGGCGCGTACCTCTGCGGCTGCCTCGGCGCGCATCGCCGCCAGCAGATGCTCGGCGGCTGTCCGGGCGGCGGCCAGTTCCTGGTCGCGTCGCTGTTCGGCATCGGCTGACAGCCGCTCCGCATAGGCATCGGCCTCAGCCGCGATCCGCTGAGCTCGCTCCTCTGCCTCGCGCACGATCTCGGCGGCCGCCGCTTCCAGCCGTGCCCGCTCGAGGATTTGATCTCTCTCGGCCCGTGCCGAGGCGAGCAGCCGGTCGACTTCTTCGCGCCCCTCTCGCAACAGGCTCTCCACCTGCCGCTCGCGCTCCCTGACCGCTAGCTGCGCGTCCCGAAGCGCCTGCTCGGCGGCTTCGGTGTCGGCCATGGCTCTGAGGCGCGCGCCCTCGAGAGTCGCTTCCGCCTCCAGGCGCTTGCTCTCGAGCAGCTGGCGAGCCCGCTCCTCCCTATCGGACACCTCTTGCTCTCGAGCCTGCCATTGCCGCTCGAGCGCTCTGGCCCGATCGCCCGCGGCGCTCTGCCGAAACCACTCACTTACGAGCTGCAGGTGACGGTCGACCTCGGCTGGGTCGTAACCGCGCCGGACGCGGCGAAAATGGCGCTGCACCACGAATACCGAGCGCGTTTCACCCTCACCGCTTGCGGCCATAGTTTGATGCGTTCGTCGGCGGACCCTTTAGTCCTGCTGTGGTAGCCGCGCCTGCCGCGGCATTCTCGAAGATGCCACCGTCGGCGGCCGTGAGCAAGTCTATGGCGCTAATGTTGGGGACGTGCTGAAGAAAATCATCGAACTTCTGCTCTGCATCCTGCATCCCGTCGCGGTGGTGCTGATCTGGATCAACCTGGTGCTACGCAGCGACATCGGCTTGGTCGCGAAGCTCACCTGGGCGATCGCCGCGATTGTGCCGTTCGTGCCGTTCGTCTACGTACTGACCGGCAACGACTTCATCTAACGCGTCACGTGAGAACTGGCGTATCGGCTGCGTCGGCCGCGGGCCGCTGAGCGTCGATCGCACTACTCTCGGCGTGCCAGGCGTTCCAGTACCGGCGCATGCGCCGTCGGAATGCGTTCGGCCGCTCGGCGTAGAGGCGCTCGCCGAGGAAGAATGCTTCCGTCTGGAGCTGAGCTCGACGATGCCCGATCAACGCGATCACCGGATCAACGTCCGCTTTGATCTGTCCGCCGCTGCGCAGTAGCGTCGCCTGCAGAACAGCGAGGTCGTGGTCGTCGCCGAGCACGTCGGAGAGGCGATGAGCCTCGTCCGCTTGTCCTTTGACGCTCTGCGGCGCGATCGGCCTCAGCACCAGGAGGTGGTACCAGATGTCCTTCGCACGCTTTCGCCAAGCGTGCAAGTTCTCGGAGCTCGGCTCGGCGCGAGCGGTCTCGAACGCGCGCCGGCCGCGGCGATAGCTGCGGAGCAGGCCGTCGCTGACCGTCGACCAGCCGTCATCGCGGATCCGCCAATCGGAGATCCGAAGCCGCGCGGACTGCAGGTCGCCGACGGCCTTGTCGATCACCGCCGATTCGGTCAGCTCCTGCCTTTCGCGATCTCGCCGGGCGACGAGGAACCGGCGGATCGCGGTAAAGCTCCTCTTTGGCACCTGACCGGCGAAACGGCCCGCGAGATCGTCGAGCGCTTCAATCATCACGTCGCTGTCACGCATGCCACCCAACTGCTGTGCGACGTCGCGAAACGCATCGGCCTCGCTTCTGCGCTCATCGGAGTCGAGCGCGGCGCGACCGAGGCGCAGCAGCGATCGTTCCTTCTTGAGGGCCTTGCGAGCATCGTGCACCGCGGTTACCGCGTCTTCTGTGACACCGTCGGTGAGCTCGTCGATGGCAGTGTCGACCTGCTCGCGGGCGCAGCGGCGAAGTCCGTCTGCTATCGGTTCTCCGTTCTCCAGTCTGTACGGCATGGCGATCCCTTCCTGGTGATCTAAATAAGCGTGTTCGTTAAGCGCTACCCGGGCCCCGTGGCCCAAAATCCCCCGAAGTGCGGCGGAGGCTGGGAGGGGGACTAGGTGGCCTTCCCGATCGCATATCCGATCGCGGCGCCGGTAAGCGCGACCGCGGCGATGGCGATCAGCAACGTGCGCGGTTTGCTGAGCCGGCCCGCGATCACGCTCGCCGCGATCTCGCCGGCTGGAAGCGCGGACGGCTTGCCGTCGGCCGCCGCGCCCTGGCTGACCGGAGCGGCGGCTGGGCCCGCGGGGGCTTCCCTCTCGGCCGCAGGGTCGCCGCTGGCGCGCACCGGCGCCGTGCCCTCGCCAACCGACGCCGCCTCCTCCGCCACTCCCGCGCCGTCGCTGCCGGCCGCACTGGCCACGTCAGCCGGCTCGGCGACGAGCATCTCCGCCAGGTTCGCGGCGAAGGTCTGGATCAGCTTCTCGGCGACGTCATCGATCACGCCCCGCCCCATCGCGGCGGCTCGGCCGCTGAGCTGCATCTCCGTGTCGATACTCGCGTGCGTGCCGTCCGCCTGTTCGCTGAGGCTCATCTGGATCCGCGCATCCGCCGTGCCCTGCCCGCGGGCCTCCTTTGCCTTGCCGCGCAGCGTCGCACGCCGGGCGGCATCGTCGCGCTCGACGATCTCGACCTGTCCGCGATACGTCATCGAGATCGGACCGACCTTCACCTTCACAGCCACCTTGTAGGCGTTGTCGCCGACCTCCTCGAGTACCTCGGCGCCGGGCATGCAAGGGGCCACTCGCTGCACGTCCATCAGCGTTCGCCAGACGTCCTCAATCGGTGCCTGGACGGCGAAGGTGTTCTCGAATTTCATCGGTTAGCTCCTCCACTGTTGACGGCGATGGCATCTGCAACCGCCGACATCGCGCGCAGATTGTGACCGCTTACGAACGCGTCGCAGAACGGCAGCGCCGCGGCCATTCCTCCGGCCAGCGGCGCGTAGTCGCGGCTCGCCTTGCGCGGGTTGACCCACACGATCCGATACGCGAGCCTCGCCAGGCGCTGCATCTCGCGAGCAACCAACGCTGGATCTCCGCGTTCCCAGCCGTCCGAGATGATCACGACGACCGCGCCCCGCGCGAGTGCGCGGCGTCCGTGCTCGTCGTTGAAACGCTGGAGCGCCTCCCCGATTCGCGTGCCGCTCGACCAGTCGCACGCGGCCTTCGCTGCTCGCTCGATCGCTAGATCCGGACGGCGCCCGCGGAGCGAGCGCGTCAGGCGAGTGAGGCGGGTAGCGAACACGAATGCCTCCGCGTTCGCGCCGCCGACGGCAGCGAGCAGGAGTTGCAGAAACGCGCGTGTGTAAGGCTCCATCGAGCCGGATATATCGCAGATCAACACGAGCCGGCGAGGCCGCATCACGCGCCGGCGCAAGACCCGCCGGGCAGGGTCGCCGCCCGTCCGGCGGCTGGCCCGCATCGTCGCGCGGACGTCGAGGCGGGCTCCGTGATGGCAGCGCCGCGTCCGTCGGGCCCGGCGCATTGGAGGCGCCACCGCGAGCTCTCGCATCAGTCGCCAGAGCGCCTGAAGCTCGTCGCGCTCGAGCTCGGCGAAGTTGCGCTCGGCGAGCCGCTCGTGCGCGCTCGCGGCCGCGACGGCAAGCTCGCGGCCGGAGTCCTCTCGCGCGCGGTCAAGCTCGCGCAGGTGCGAACTCGGTGGCGCGACGCCCCCTGGCGGGGCCTGAAGCGGCGCTGCGCCAGCACGCGCGGGCCGGGGACCGATCTCCGACCCCGGCAATCGCGGAGCGTTGGGGTCTCCGCGCAGCTGTGCCGGGTCACGGAGACCATCGAACACCGCCGCGAACACGCGGTCGAAGGTCGCGAGCTGGTCCAAGCCGCACACGAATACGGTCCGCGCCGTCCAATAGAGCCCGGTCTTCGTCACCGGTGGTGCGAGCGTCAGCGCATGGGCAAAGCGCACCGAGCGCTCGGAGGTCACCGGGATTCCGGCATCGTGGACGGCACGACCGAAGGCGCTCGCAAACGCCGGCAGATCGATCAGCTCAGCCATCGCGGACCGCGACCAGCTCAGGCATCGCTCGCCGCGACGAGTGAGGTCAGGCTCTGCTCACGGATCAGCTCCTGGTCCTCGCGATACTTGAGCACCGAGCCGAGCGTCCGCTCCGCGCTGGCGGCGTCTAGGCGCTGGACGCCCAGCAGTTGCAGCGCGGCAACCCAGTCGATCGCTTCAGCGATTCCAGGCGGCTTTTGGATCTCGCTTGCCCGCAGCTGCCGCAGGGCATCGGCGACGTCGACCGCCAGGCGGTGCGCGGCATGGGGCACCCGTCGGCGGACGATCTCCACTTCCCGTTCGGGGCTCGGGTAATCGATCCAGTGATACAGGCAGCGCCGCTTCAGCGCGTCGTGAAGATCACGTGTTCGGTTCGAGGTCAAGATCACGATCGGCGGATGCGTCGCTCGTACGGTGCCGAGCTCAGGGATCGTGACGCTCGCCTCCGCCAGCAGCTCGAGCAGAAACGCCTCGAAATCATCGTCGGCGCGATCGAGCTCATCGATCAACAGCACTGCCGGCAGCGGCCCGGAATGCTCGATCGCCTGCAACAGCGGCCGTGCGATCAGATAATCCTTGGAGAACAGCCGCTGCTCGTCTACTTCCAGACCGGAGGACTCAGCGAGCCGGATCCGCAGCAGCTGCCTCGTGTAATTCCACTCGTACAGCGCCTCTGCGGCGTCGATGCCCTCGTAGCACTGGAGCCGAATCAGCGGCGTGCCGAGCAGCTCTGCGAGCGCCTTCGCGGCCTCCGTCTTGCCGACTCCGGCCTCGCCTTCCAGCAGTAGCGGCTGAGGGAGGCGAAGCGCGAAGAACAGCGCGGTTGCCAGCCCCTCGTCGGCCAGGTAATCGACCTCCGCCAGGCGCGAGGCGAGCGTCTCGATGTCGGGGACCTTCGCCCGGACCGCATCCTCAGCGCCACGATGCGCGGCCCGGCTCATGCAAGCGCCTCGTTTGCGAGCACCTCCTGGTAGTCCTCCCAGGTGTCCACGTCCCGGGGAATCGATCCCTCGATCGGGACATCGACGACTTCACCGGCGTGGCGATCGAGCAGCTTCCACACGCCCTTATCGCCGTGCAGGCTCGCCAGTTCGCCGAACATGCTGCGCGCGAACACCAGCGGATGGCCTCGCCCGTCGGCGTAGGCACAAGCGGCCAGCGGTGCGGCTCCGCGGCCGGCGAGCAGCGTGGCGACGACCTCGGCGCTGACGCCTGGCTGGTCGCCGAGCATCAACACCAGCAGCTCCGAGCGGGGATCCACGACCGAGAGCGCCGCCGCGATCGAGGACGAGCAGCCTTCGCCGAACTGGGGGTTCTCGACCACGTGCACGCCCGCCAGCTCCACCATGCCGCGGACCGCGTCAGCCTCGCCCCCCACTACGCACAGCAGCTGCTGAAAGCGGCACGAGCGCGCGGTACGAAGCACGTGATCGAGCATCGTCGAGGAACCGTAAGGCAGCAGCTGCTTCGGCCGCCCGAGGCGCTTCGATCCTCCCGCCGCGAGCACCAGGCCGGTGACGGGCGGCCTATCGCGCGGCGGCATTACCTACGCGTTGCTCGGCGTACGCATCTCGGCACCGTACGCTGCAGAAGAAGATGCGCTCGCCGGCGACGTCGAGGTGAGGCGTCGCGTACGCAACCACGACCTCCATACCGCAAACGGGATCGGTCGCTGACGAGGGTTGTGGACGGGTCGCCGGATCCGCGTGGCGCTCGGCGATCAACTGCGCCAGTACCGAGATCGCGATCTCATGGGGTGTGCGCGCGCCGATCTCCAGTCCAGCCGGCGTATGCAGTCGCGCCCGCAGCTCGTCGGGGACCTGCAGCGCCGCGCGCACCGCGGCCCCACGAGCCGTGCTCGCGACGAGCGCGACGAACGGGACCCCGGCGGTGAGCGCGTCGCTCAGCGCCCGCTCCTCTCCGGAGCCATGGGAGGCCACGATCACACCGGCGTCGCCCGGCTGCGGGTCGACCTCGTCGGCCGCGCCCCGTACCACGTCGTACCCGGCCGCGCTCGCGACCTCGGCGATCGCGCGGGCGATCGGCGCCCCGCCCAGGACGGTCACGCGCGGCGCCGGCAGCACCGGCTCCAGCAGGATCTCCAAGGAGCCGCCGCTCAGGCAGGGATTGCGAATCACCACTGCTCCCTCGCCGCCGGCTGGGGCATCGGATCCCTCGCGACCTTCGCCGATCAGGCGAAGTAGCAGCGGCTCGCCCGTCTCCAGCACCCGCAACCCGTGCAGTCGAACAGATGACTCGGCGCAGACGCCACCGACGAAGCCATCGATCGTTCCGTCCGCGAGCACCAGCGCGCTATCGCCCGCGTGCACGCTGGTGGGGCGCCGCGCCCGCACCACGGTCGCGACCGCGAATGGCAGGCGGTCAGCGACCAGCCGTTCCGCGCGCCGCGCGAGCTCGCCCTTGATCATTGCGGCGGCGTCGCCTTCCCGTGCATCGCGTCCCACACCCGCGACGGCGTACATGGCATATCCATGTGCCGCACGCCGTAGGGCCTCAGCGCATCGCACACCGCGTTGACGATCGTCGGCGGGGAGCCAACGGTTGCCGACTCGCCGATCCCTTTGGCGCCGATCGGGTGATGCGGGGAGGGCGTGACCGTGAAATCGGTTTCCCAGTCGGGCACCTCGAGCGCGGTCGGGATCAGGTAATCCATCAGCGAACCGCCGAGGCAGTTGCCCTCTTCATCGAACGCGATTACCTCCATCAACGCCATCCCCACGCCGTCGGTGAGCCCGCCGTGGACCTGTCCCTCGATGATCATCGGGTTGATTCGCGTACCGCAGTCATCGACGGCGACGAACCGCCGCACCGTCACTTCCGCGGTGCCGGGGTCGATGTCCACGACGCAAACGTAGGCGCCGAACGGGAACGTCAGGTTGGGAGGGTCGTAGACCGTCTCGGCGTCGAGACCGCCCTCCACGCCTTCGGGCAGCTCGATCGCTCCGTGCGCTCCCATCGCGATTTCCTGGATCGTCGCTCCCTTCTCGGGGTCGCCCTTGACGAACCAGCGTCCTTTCTCCCACTCCAGGTCCTCGGGCGCTACCTCGAGCATCGCGGAGGCCACGAGCTTTGCCCGCTCGCGGACCTTTCGAGCGACCAGCGCGGTCGCCGCGCCGCTGACGGGAGTCGAGCGAGAGCCGTATGTGCCGAGCCCGTAGGGAGTCGTATCGGTGTCGCCGTGAACTACGTCGATGTCCTCGGGCGGGATGCCGAGCTCTTCGGAGACGATCTGCGCAAACGTGGTCTCGTGCCCCTGGCCCTGGGTCTGGACGCTGATCCCGAGCCGCGCCTTGCCGGTCGGATGCACCCGCAGCTCGGCACCGTCGTTCATCCCCAGCCCGAGGATGTCCATGTGCTTGCGCGGGCCGGCGCCAACCGCCTCGGTGAAGAAGCCGATGCCGATGCCCATCAGCTCGCCCCGCTCGCGCTTCTCGGCCTGCTCGCGGCGAAGCTCCTCGTAGCCGATGTTGGCAAGCGCCTTGCGGAGCGTCACCTCGTAGTCGCCGGAGTCGTACACCCAGCCGGTCTTGCACTCGTAAGGGAACTGCTCGGGCCGTAGCAGGTTCTTCAGTCGCAGCTCCGCCGGATCGATGTCGAGCTCGTAGGCCAGGCAATCCACCATCCGTTCAACCAGGTAGACGGCCTCCGTCACCCGGAACGAGCACGCGTAGGCAACGCCACCGGGAGCCTTGTTCGAATACACGCCGGTGACCTGACAATGAGCGGCCTCGATGTCATAGGAGCCGGTGAAGACGTGGAAGAAGCCGGCGGGGTACTTGGTCGGCTGAGCGGTCGCGTTGAAGGCTCCGTGATCGGCGATCACGTCGACCCGAATCCCCGTGATCTTTCCGTCCCTGGTGGCGGCGATCCCGCCCTTCATCACGTAGTCGCGCGCGAACCCAGTTGACATCAGGTTCTCCGAGCGATCCTCCATCCATTTCACCGGCTTGCCGGTGACGATCGAGCCGACCACCGCGCACACGTAGCCCGGGTAGACCGGCACCTTGTTGCCGAAGCCCCCGCCGATGTCGGGTGAAATCACCCTGATCTTGTGCTCGGGGAGGCCGGCCACGAGCGCGTAGACGGTGCGGTGGGCGTGTGGCGCCTGGGTTGTGCACCACAGGGTCAGCTTGCCCGAGACCTTGTCGAAGTCGGCGACCGCCCCGCAGGTCTCCATCGGGGCGGGATGGGACCGCGGATACAGCATCTCCTCCTCGACCACGACCTCGGCGCGGTCGAACACCGCCTCGGTAGCCGCCCGGTCGCCAGACTCCCAATCGAAGATGTGGTTGTTCGTCTGACCCGGTTTGTCGTCGCGGATCACCGGCGCGTCGGCGTCGAGCGCTGTGCGGGCGTTGACCACCGCGGGCAACTGCTCGTACTCGACCTCGATCAGCTCGAGCGCGTCGCGCGCCGAGTAGCGGTCAGCGGCGATCACGAACGCGACCTCCTGACCCTGAAAGCGGACCTTGTCGGTCGCGAGCACCGCCTGAGTGTCTGCCGACAGCGTGGGCATCCATGCGAGCCCTTGAGCCTCGAGGTCCTTGCCCGTGATCACCGCGAGGACCTTCGGATGCTGCAGCGCCGCGGAGGTGTCGATCGAGATGATCCGCGCGTGCGCGACGGGACTACGGAGGATCGCTCCGTGAAGCATGCCGGGAAGCTGCACATCGTCCACGTAGTGACCTTGACCGCGGATGAACCGCGCATCTTCCTTTCGCCTCAGGCGCCCGAAGCCGATCGGGCGTTCTTCCTCGACGGTCGCCATCAGCTCGCTACCTCCTGTTTTGAATGCTCAGCCGCCCACCGGATCGATCGGACAATCGTGGCATAACCCGTACACCGGCAGATCTGGCCTGAGATCGCCTCGCGGATCTCCTCGTCGGTGGGATCGGGATTTCGATCCAGCAGGGCACGCGCGGTCATCATCATTCCTGGGGTGCAGAAGCCGCACTGGAGCCCATGCTCCTCGCTGAAGCCCTGCTGCACCGGATCAAGCTCGCCGCCCCGCTCGAGGCCCTCGACTGTGCGGACCTCGTGCCCCGCTGCGGTCGCTGCCAGCACGGTGCACGATTTCACCGCCTCACCGTCCATCAGGACCACGCAGGTGCCGCAGTTGGAGGTGTCGCAGCCCCAGTGGGTACCGGTCAGCCCGGCTTCATCACGAATGAAGTGGGTCAGCAGCATCCGGGGCTCGATCTCGCGCGTGTACTGCTCCCCGTTGATCATCATCGTTACCTGCATCAGGCCTCCTCTCCGAGCGCGCGAGCCGCCGCTCGACGCAAGGCTCGGCGCGTGAGCTCGCCGGCCAAGTGACGCTTGTACTCGACGCTTCCGCGCTGATCGGCGACCGGGTCGCAGTCCTCCGCCGCGAGCGCGCCGGCCCGGTCGAACAAATCTTCCGAGGGCGCCCCGCCGGCCAAGGCCGCCTCCGCTCGCTCGGAAGTCACGCCCCCGCCCACCGCGGTGAGGCCGATGCCCGCGCCCTCGATTCTGCCGCCGGACATCCACAGCGCGGCCCCGGCGGCGGCCACTGCCCAATCGCCCGCGCGCCGCTTGACCTTTTCGTACGCGCTACCCATGCCCGGGTGCAACGGGATCCGCACCTCGACCAGCATCTCGCCCTCGCCGACGACGGTTTCGTATGGGCCGACGTGAAACTCTCGCATCTCGACCTCGCGCTCGCCTTCCTTGCCGCGGATCACCGCACGGCCGTGCAACGCGGCGATCACCGAGGAGAGGTCCTCCGCCGGATCGGCCTGGCAGAGCGCGCCTCCGAGCGTGCCGCGATTGCGAACCACAGGGTCCGCAATCAAACGCTCCGCGTCGGTGAACATCGTGAGGCGGTGCGCGAGCAGCTCTGACTCGAGGATCTCCCGATGGCGAGTCATCGCCCCAATCCTCACCTCGCTGTCCTGGTCCCGGATGTAGCCGAGCTCGCTCGCGAGTCCGTCGATGTCGATCAGGTACTCAGGGGCCGCGAGGCGCAACTTCATCATCGGCAGCAGGGAATGTCCTCCTGCCAGCAGGCGCGCCTCTGGACCGAGCCGCCGGAGCAACTCGAGCGCGTGGTCGACGCTCGTGGCTCGCTCATACTCGAACGGGGCTGGAACTTGCACGGGGTCCTTTCTCTCCACGTTTCGAGAAGAGCCGGCCGCTATTGCGCGCGAGGCCCTCCTCCCTCGGTGGCAATTTTGCGCTGTAATCGTCGGCCCGCAAGAGGTATTAAGGGATCGCTTAGCCCAAATGACGCTCGCCCAACTGAAGTCGTTCGTGCTGGTCGCCCGCCTGGGATCGGTCAAGGCAGCGGCGGCCGAGCTCGAGGTGACGGAGCCCGCCGTCTCCGTCGCGGTGGCCGCGCTGCGCAAGGAGCTCGGCGATCAGTTGTTTGTCCGCGACGGACGTGGGATCGCGCTGACCGAAGGCGGAAGGCGCCTGGCCGCGCTCGCGGGCGAGATTCTCGATCTCGCCGAGCAGGCGCGGCGCGCGGTGCAGGACTCGCCGGGGCACCCACGCCGGATCGCGGTCGCCGCCACAGGCGTTGTCGCCGAGCACATAGGGCCACTGCTCGATGCCTTCACCAGCCGCAGCGAGGCCGTCGAGATCGCGATCGAGGAGGCCTCCGGCGCCTCGCTGGCCGATCTGCTGGAGCGCCGGCAGGCGGACATCGGACTTGGTCCCCATCCCGGGCCGGAGCGAGCGACGACGATCGCATCGGTGCCGTTTCTGCGCTGCCGTCTGGTGATCGTCGCGGCGCCCGGACATCCGCTCGCGACCCGTCACGAAATCCCGCCCTCGGCGCTCCCCGGCGAACGCTGGCTGATCGGCCCTCCCGACCTTGATCCCAGCACCACCACCGGCCTGTTCTTCGCGCGCAACCGGCTCGACCCTCCCCACATCTCCGCCTACACGAGCCACGCGGCCGCGATCGCGGCGGCCGCCGCCGGCGAGGGAATCATGTTGAGCCTGGCGCACTCGGTGCTGGATGAGGTCCGCCGGCGAGCGCTCGTGAGACTCGACGTTCGCGGTACGCCGATCGTCGAGCTTTGGCACGCCAGCACGCTCGGGCTAGGTCGTGCGCTGCCCGCCGCGCTCGCCCTGCAGCGCTTTGCGACGAGCGCCGATGCGACGCAGGCGATGTCCAAGGGACGCGCCGGCACCACCTCGGCGCGCCTTCGGCCGGCCGTCCACGTCACGCTGTGGCGCTCGGTGGCCGCGGAGATCGACGCCGGCTCCCGTCGATGATCGATGAGCGCCGTCGCGCGGATCGGCACGCCCTGTGGGGACAGATCGTCAAGCGCCTGTATCCGGGGACGATCACCCAGTGGCCACTAAGCGGTCTTGATCGCCGCCGCCTCCGCAAGCCCGAGCTGCTCGATCGCCGCCTCACGCAGCTTGAACTTCTGAATCTTCCCGGTGACCGTCATCGGGAACTCCTCGACGAACAGGAAGAAACGCGGGATCTTGTAGTTGGCGAGCCTGCCCCGGCAGTAGTCGCGAAGTTCGTCCTCGGTCGCGCCCGCTGGTTGCGATGGCCGCACGAACGCGCACAGCTGCTCGCCGTACTTCTGATCCGGGACGCCGATCACCTGCACATCGGCGACCGCAGGATGGGTGTAGAGGAACTCCTCGATCTCCCGGGGGTAGATGTTCTCTCCACCCCGGATCACCATGTCCTTGATCCTCCCGACGATGTTCACATAGCCGCGATCGTCCATCGTCGCGAGATCACCGCTGTGCATCCAGCCTTGCTCGTCGATCGCCGCGGCGGTCAGCTCCGGCTCGTTCCAGTAGCCGCGCATCACCGAGTATCCGCGCGTGCAGAACTCACCGACCTGCCCGCGGGGCACCTCGGCGCCGCTCTCCGGATCGACGATCTTGATCTCAGTGTGAGGATGGACCGCGCCGACGGTCGAGACTCTCACCTCGAGGTCATCGTCGATGTCCGATTGCGTGGACACCGGCGAGGTCTCAGTCATCCCGTAACAGATCGTCACCCCGCTGCAGCCCATCTCATCGACGACCCGCTTCATCACCTCGATCGGGCACGGCGAGCCGGCCATGATGCCGGTCCGCAGGCTGAACAGGTCATAGCTGGCGAAGTCGGGGACCGACAGTTCCGCGATGAACATCGTCGGCACCCCGTAGACCGAGGTGCAGCGCTCCTGCTGGATCGCCGCTAGCGTCGCCGCAGGATCGAATCCGGGGGACGGGATCACCATGCAGCTGCCGTGAGCGGTGGCACCGAGGTTCCCCATCACCATGCCAAAGCAGTGGTAGAAGGGCACCGGGATACAGATGCGGTCCTCCTCCGTGTAGCGGCAGATCTCGCCGACGAAGAAGCCGTTGTTGAGGATGTTGCGGTGGGTGAGCGTGGCGCCCTTGGGAAAGCCGGTGGTCCCCGAGGTGTACTGGAGGTTGATCGGGTCGTGTTCGCTCAATCCTGAGGCGATCTGCCTGAGGCGCGCCGGGTCAGCGGCCGATCCGGACTCGCTCAGCGCGTCCCACTCGGGCGAGTCGAGGTACACGATCATCTCCAGCGACGGCACCTCGTCGCGAACCGAAGCGGCCATCTCGGTGTAGTCGGCAGCCTTGAACGCTGTCGCCGAGACCAGCATCCGGCAGCCGGACTGGTTGAGGACGAACGCGAGCTCGTGGGTGCGGTACGCCGGATTGATGTTGACCAGAATCGCTCCGAGCTTGGCGGTCGCGTACTGGACCAGCGTCCACTCGGGGCAGTTAGGCGCCCAAATGCCGACGCGATCGCCGTACTCGATCCCGAGCTTGTCGAGCCCCAGCGCCACCTGATCGACTGCCGCGTTGAACTGCCAGTACGTCCAGCGGCGAGCGCTCGGAACGTCGACCAAGGCTTCTCGATCGCCGAACCGCGAAACCGTTCGCTCCAGGTTCGCTCCGATCGTGTCGGTGAGCAGCGGCACGTCGGTGCTGCCTTTGCTGTGGGAAATCTTCGATTGGGTCGACATTCGCCCTCCATGCCTCGTTGACCGGCGCCTCGATCGAAAGCGGAGATGATTGCGCGTCGCGCGGGTGCAGGCAACAGGGCGGGGCCGCGGCCGCTGCAAGGGCCGCCGGTATCCTCGGGTAAGGCCGAGACGCGCGAGCAAGGGCCGCAAAAGCTGAACAGGAGCTAGCCGACGATGGCACCCACTGAGCCTCTGGTATTTGACTCGATCCGGACACCTCGCGGGCGGGGAAAGACGAACGGATCGCTGCACACGGTCAAACCCGTGGATCTCGTCGTCGGCCTGATGCACGAGATCCTGGCGCGCAACGCGAAGCTCGATCCGAACCGGGTCGACGATGTCGTGCTCGGCTGCGTGTCGCCGATCGGCGATCAGGGCGGCGACATCGCCAAGACCGCGGCGGTCAAGGCCGGTCTGCCGGAGACCGTGGCGGGAGTGCAGCTGAACCGCTTCTGCGCCTCCGGGCTGGAGGCCGTCAACATCGCGGCGCAAAAAGTCGCCTCCGGCTGGGAGGACCTAATACTCGCGGGAGGCGTCGAATCGATGTCGAGGGTGCCGATCGGCTCCGACGGCGGAGCGTGGGCACTGGACCCCGAAACCAGCTACGACAGCTCGTTCGTCCCCCAGGGCATCGGCGCCGACCTGATCGCGACGCTCGAGAGCTTCAGCCGCGATGACGTCGACGCCTACGCCGCTCACTCGCAAGCGCGCGCCGCCACCGCTCAGGCAGAAAGCCGGTTCAAGGAGTCGCTGATCCCGGTCTGCGACATCAACGACAACGTGATCCTCGAGCGGGACGAACACATCCGTCCGACCACGCTCCAGTCGCTCGGCAAGCTCAAGCCCTCGTTTGCGGCGATCGGCGAGATGGGCGGTTTTGACGCCGTGGCGCTGCAGAAGTACCACTGGGTGGAGACGATCGAGCACGTCCACACCGCCGGAAACTCGAGCGGGATCGTCGACGGCGCCGCGCTGCTCGCGATCGGCAACGAGCAGACCGGGGTTGAGCTGGGCCTCGAACCGAAGGCCAAGATCCTCGCGACGGCGGTCACCGGGACGGACCCGACGATCATGCTCACCGGACCCGTGCCCGCATCGCGCAAGGCCCTCGACAAGGCAGGACTGACGGTCGAGGATCTCGACCTTGTCGAGGTCAATGAGGCGTTCGCCTCGGTCGTGCTTCGGTTCGTCAGGCACATGGGCCTCGAGATGGAGAAAGTAAATGTCAACGGCGGCGCGATCGCGATGGGCCATCCGCTCGGGGCGACCGGCGCGATGATCCTCGGGACGCTGATCGACGAGCTTCACCGCACCGGCGGCCGATACGGCCTCGCGACCCTGTGCGTCGGCGGCGGAATGGGGATCGCGACGGTCGTGGAGGCGACTCGATGAGCGACCCAATCCGCTGGCAGCAAGATGACCAGGGAATCGTGGTTCTCACCCTCGACGATTCGGTCCGGTCCGCCAACACCATGAACGAGCGGTATGTGCGTTCGATGGCGGCGATCGTCGATCGTCTCGAAGCGGAGCGAGACTCGATCGCCGGGGTGGTGGTCACGTCTGCCAAGAAGACTTTCTTCGCCGGGGCTGACTTGGGCGACTTGATCAAGGTGACCAAGGACGACGCGCCCCAGATCGCTGAGTACGTACGTACGGTCAAGGCCCAGCTGCGACGGCTCGAGACGCTCGGCAAGCCGGTGGTGGCGGCGATCAACGGCGCGGCGCTCGGTGGCGGCCTGGAGATAGCGCTCGCCTGTCACCACCGAGTGGTCGTCGATGACGCGAGCGCGGTGGTCGGGTTTCCGGAGGTCCAGCTTGGGCTGCTGCCAGGAGCGGGTGGAGTCATTCGAACGGTTCGCATGCTCGGGATCGTGAACGCCTTGCTGCAGGCCCTGCTGCAAGGACAACGCCACCGGCCGCAGCGGGCGAAGGAGCTCGGGCTGGTAGACGAGATCGTCTCCACGCGAGAGCACCTGATCCCAGCGGCGAAGACGTGGATCGAGGCCAATCCCGAGGCCCGCCAGCCATGGGACCGTGATGGCTACAAGCTGCCGGGCGGTACGCCCAGCAGTCCGGAGCTCGCCCAGAACCTACCCGCCTTCCCGGCCAATCTGCGCAAGCAGTTGAAGGGCGCCAACTACCCGGCGCCGCACCACATCATGGCGGTGGCAGTAGAGGGCGCGCAGGTGGGTATCGACAACGCGTTCGAGATCGAGGGCCGCTACTTCGTCAACCTGGTCACCGGCCAAGTGGCCAAGAACATGATGCAAGCGTTCTTCTTCGACCTGCAGCGGGCGAACGGAGACCGCGACCGCGCCGATGAGCTGCCGCTGTATGCCGCGCGACGGGTGGTGGTGCTGGGCGCCGGAATGATGGGCGCCGCGATCGCTTACGTGTGCGCTAAGGCCGGGATCGAGGTGGTGCTCAAGGATGTTTCGCTCGAGGCGGCCACCCGGGGCAAGGGCTATTCCGAGAAGCTGGTGGCCAAGGCGGTGCAGCGCGGGAAGACCACGCCGGCGCAGGGCGATGCCTTGCTTGCGCGGATCAAGCCGACCGACAGCGCCGAGGATGCCGAGGGCGCCGATCTGATGATCGAGGCGGTATTCGAGAGTCCGTCGGTCAAGGCGGAGGTCTATGGCGAGATCGAGCCACTGTTGGACGACCATGCGCTGCTCGGTTCGAACACTTCAACTCTCCCGATCACCGAACTCGCCGAGAACGTCAGCCGTCCTGAAGATTTCATCGGGCTTCACTTCTTCAGCCCGGTCGACAAGATGCCGCTGCTCGAGATCATCAAGGGGGAGAAAACCAGCGCGGACGCCGTCTACCGCGCACTCGACTTCGCCCGGCAGATCAAGAAGACCCCGATCTTGGTCAACGACAGCCGAGGGTTCTTCACCAGCCGCGTGATCGGGACGTTCCTCAACGAGGGGATCGCGATGCTGCTGGAAGGCGTGCCCGCGCCGACGATCGAGCAGGCGTCCTCGCAGGCGGGCTATCCGGCGCCGGTCCTGCAACTGTCAGACGAGCTGAACCTGAATCTGATGCGCAAGATCCGCGATGCGACCAGGAACGCGGTCGAGGCGGAGCGCGGCCGCTGGGTCGGCCACGCGGCCGAAGGAGTGGTCGACCGGATGCTCGACGAGTTCGGGCGCGGCGGTCGGCTCGAGGGCGCCGGCTTCTACGACTACGTCGACGGCAAGCGGGCGGGTCTTTGGAGGGGCTTGCGCAACGCGTACCCCCCGGTCGAGGATCCGAGCACGATCTCGCTCCGAGATCTCGAGGAGCGAATGCTGTTCAGCGAGTCGCTCGAGGCGGTGAAGTGCTTTGACGAGGGCGTGATCGAGTCGGTCGCAGACGCGAACATCGGCTCGATCATGGGAATCGGCTTTCCTGGTTGGACCGGCGGCGTACTGCAGTACATCAACGGCTACGAGCACCCGGCGCACGGCAACGGGCCCGCCGCTTTCGTCTCTCGCGCGCGTGAGCTACAAACGCGCCACGGCGATCGCTTCGAGCCTCCGCAGTCGCTGATCGAAAAGGCCGAGCGCGGCGAGCGCTACAGCGACGAGCAGACGCTCGTCGGCGCGGCGACCTCGACGGTCGTTTGACGGCGCGCGGCGTTCGGCTTCACGGCGCCGCGCCGAGCGCGTCGGGCCGCACGGCGGCAAATCCGATCACGACGAAGGCGGCCAGGCACACCACCCCGATCGCGTGCGCCCAGCCCGCGTCGGCGATCGTGAGGAACCCGATTCCGCCGAGGAAGCAGGCCACGGCGGAGCGGCCCAGCAGCCCGGGCGCCGCTGCGGAGATGATCGCCTGAATCGGCGCCTCGGTCCCGGCGGGCGCCGGCTGCACATATCCGAGCCCGCCGCCGAGCGCCAGCCGGAAGAGAACTGCCAGGGACGGAAACAGAATCGCGCCTCCTGCGATCACCGCGACAACCACCGTCACCAGGGTGTCGTGCGGCGCGGCGGCCTGCCTGATCGTGAGGCCTGGCAGGAAGGTTGGCTGCTGGGCGAGCGCCCAGCCGGCGATGATCGCGGCCACGGCGAGCCCGCCGCAGTAGCGAGCGAGCTCGAAGCGTCCTCCGAGCACGAGCGCCAGCGTCGCCACTCCGGCCAGCACCGACACGATCAGTCCGGGCAGGCCGGGGCCGCTGACGAGGCGGTGGTAGAGATGTGCAACGTCCGCGTGCAGCACGACCAGGCCGGCGATCGCGAGCCCTCCCGAGATCACCCCGACCGCGAGCGCTCGTAGCCGGAACGCTTGCGCGAGATCGGCCTTGCCGAGTCGGGCGGCGTCCGCCGACAGGAACACGGCGGCCAGATATGCGCAGGCAGAGACCGCGATCGCTCCGATCATCACCGAGGTCGGGTTCAGCCAGCTGGAGAACAGATCGCCGGCGGCGTTGCCGACCGGCACCCTCCCCGCCGCGATTCCCCCGACGGCGGCTCCCAGCGCGAATGGAGTCAAGATCGACGACACCGCGAACACGCTGTCGATCACGCGCAGCTCGCGGGGCGTCCTGGTTCCCGCGCGCAGCGCGTATGCGGCACCGCGAAAGATGATCCCAAGCCCGGCGATGAACAGCGCGACCGACAGCGTCGAGGCGATCGAGCCGAATGCCGTCGGATACGCGGTCCAGGTCACGGTCAGCACGAAGATCAGCCAAACGTGGTTTGCCTCCCACACCGGCCCCACCGCCTCGTGCGCGTGGTCGCGGATCCGTTCCGCGTGCGCCCCGCGGCCGGCCGCGAGGTGCCAGATGCCCGCGCCGAAATCCGCGCCGGCGAGAACCGTATACAGCGCCAGTCCGATCAGCACGAAGATCAGCGGCAGGTCGTAGAGGTGCATGGCTCAGGCCTCGGTCGCGGTCGGAGGCGGCGAGCCTGGTTTTGCGACAGCGCCGAGCTCCAGTGGCGCGCTCGCGAGCCGCCGCATGATCCAAATCACCCCGATGGCCACGCCGACATAGGCGACGACCAGGGTCCCGTAGCCCACCGGAAGCCCGCCGGCACCGGTGACCGCCTGCGAGGTGAGCATCACGCCGTAGACGACCCACGGCTGCCGGCCGATCTCGGTCACCATCCAGCCAGCGATCAAGGCGAGGTACGACGCCGGCCCCGCGACCAGCACCGCCCAATAGAACCACGCCGACTCGGGCAGCCGCTTGCGGCGCACCCGCACGAACAGGAACACGAGCGCGAGCAGCGCGAGCAGCGTCCCGATCCCCACCATCGTCTGGAAGGCGTACCGGATCAGGTTCTCCGCCGGGGGACGATAGGCGGCGGGCACGGCGTCGAGGCCCTGCACCGTCGCGTTCCAGCGGTGGAACGCGAGCAGCGAGAGCCCGTGCGGGAACGAGATGCCGAACTTGATCTGGCCATTCGTGTACCAGCCGAGGATGTGCTCGGGCGCGCCCCGGGTTGTTTTCGCCAGTCCTTCGAGCGCGGCAAGCTTCGTCGGTTGCTTTTGAGCCACCACGCGGCCGGCCCAGTCGCCGACCAGCAGTTGCACGGGCGAGGCTAAAGCCGCGACGGTCAGGGGAATCGCCAGCGCCGTTCGCTCATAGCGGCCCCAGCGACCCCGCAGCCGGGCGTACGCGTACGCGGCTGCGACCAGAAAGCCGGTGACGATGTAGCCGGCGACGTACATGTGGACCAACTCGTGCCACAAGAACGAGTTGCCGAACAGCGCCGCCAGCGTGTTGACGTGCGTCACCTTCCCGTCGACGATCCGAAACCCCGAGGGGTGCTGCATCCAGGCGTTGACCGAGATCACCATCAGCGAGCCGGTGAAGCCCGCGATCGCCACCGGGATTCCACTCACGAAATGGGCTCGCGGAGATAAGCGGTCCCAGCCGTACACGTAGATTCCGATGAAGATCGCCTCCAAGAAGAACGAGAAGCCCTCGATCGCGAAGCCGAGCCCGAAGACCGACCCAAACGTGGCCGTGAAGTTCGGCCACAACAGGCCCATCTCGAAGCTCAAGATCGTGCCGGTGATGACGCCGACTGCGAACAGCGCGACCATCACCCTGGTCCAGCGTCGCGCCAGCACCGCATAGAGGCGATCCCCGGTCCGCAGGTAACGCCATTCCACGAACAGCACGATTGCCGGAAACGCGATCCCGAAGCAGACCAGCGGAATGTGCACCACGAACGACAGCGCCTGCATCTGCCGCGCCTCGAGCAGATACCGCTGGTGCACGGTGCCGAGCGCCGATGCCGCGATGACGGTCGGTCCGGCGATCACGATGTCTGCTCGGCGGTCGCGCTCACAAGGGGCCCTGCATGGGGTCTGGCTACCCCGATGCGCATCGTATCCCTCGCTGCCGGCGGGAGGGTGAACCCTCTCGGTGTGTCGCGGCGGCTCGATCAGCGGGTTTGCGATCGAGCGGTCGATCAAGTAATGATTCGGCCCCTATGGCTCGACGGGCCTTCCGATCGTTTGCCCGGTGGCGCTCGCCGGGGTTGGGATCGGGCGATCGGCGGGGTGCGCTGTAGGCGATGCTCGACTACCTCCCCGCTGCGCTGATCTGGATTGCGCTCGCGCTTCATCTCCAAGGTGAGCGCCGCGCCGCGATCATCACCGGACGCCCGCGGGGCAGAGGCGCTCGCTGGCGGGCCGCATCGTTCTATGCAGGGCTGGTCACGATAGTGATCGCGCTACTCGGTCCGATCGACTCGCTGTCAGAGACGCTGTTCTGGGTGCACATGGTGCAGCACGTGTTGCTGATGACGGTCGCCGCGCCCCTGATCGTGCTCGGCGCTCCGTGGATGTCGGTCTGGCGACCGCTGCCGCTCGACTGGCGACGGACGGTCGCTCGCTCCCTCGTACGCTCGCCTGCCCTGGCCCTTGTCAGGGCAGCCGGCCGAGCGCTCGGGCGCCCGCTCGGCGCGTGGATCGCGTTCAACCTCAACCTGGCGCTGTGGCACATTCCCGCCGTCTACGACCTCACGCTGCAGAACACCGTGGTCCACATACTCGAGCACATCTCGTTCCTCCTGTTCGGAATCCTGCTGTGGGCCCAGGTGATCGAGTCGCCGCCGCTGCGAGTGCGGTTGACCTCATCCGGCGGCGCCTACTACATGGCAGGAACGTTGATCGTCGGCTCGCTTCTGTCGGCCGTGCTCGTGTTCGCGCAAACGCCGCTGTACCCCATCTATGCCCATCTGGCCGACCGGCCGGGCGGAATCTCCGCGCTCACCGATCAGCGACTGGCGGGGATGGTGATGCTGGTGCTGGGCTCGCTGTCGATGGTCGTGTACGTGTTCGCGTCGCTGTGGCGGCGACCCGGTCAGGCGCAGGACAGTGAGGACGCCCGCCGTCGGCGGGCGACAGCCAGCGTCACGTCGTGAGCAGAGCGGCTACGGCGCGCGAGTGAGCTGCCCCGATCGCGGATCGGGCTTCGCCTCCTATCCCGTGTGCAGGTGCAAAATGCGCCGGAAGTGCCTGGAGAAGCGACCGAATCGTCCTCGATGAACAACGCCTATTCCGGTGACTCCCAGCGCGACCACGAACAAGCCGGCCACCAAAGCGAGGCCGGCCAGCAGCGCCGGCCAGTGGCGTTGCAGGAATCCCCGTCCGGCGGCGAGCACGCGCCCGGCCTGGTCTCCGGCCAATGCAAGCGTCGCCATGATCGCCACCAGGGGCAGCACGAAGCACAGGTTGAACAGAACCAGCAACGTCACCTGCCGCGCTGGATCGAGACCCGAGCCGACGATCGCGGCGATCGCTGCGAAGTACGGAAACGCCGTCGGGAGCTCGACCGCGGTGATCGTCGCGCCGAGGATCGCGCTCGACTTCCCCTGTGAGTCGAAGTCCGGTGGGTCACGGCGGCGCAAGCTGTCACGGAAGCGCCACAGCATCATGGCGCCAACCAGCATCACGATGCCCGCGGCTATCTCGAGCGTGTGGCGGGCGACCGGACCGGGGTGCGGCACGAGCGAGAGCAACAGTTGCCCAGGCCCGAGCGCAATCGCGGCCCCGCCGAGGAAGTAGACGACGAACACGCCGGCCGTGAACTCCGTAACTCGCCCCAACGGCCGCTCGCCCGTCGCCAGATAAAGCGCCGGAGCGATCGTCGAGGGGTTTGCCGAATCCGCTAGCCCAATCGAAACGACCAGGCCGATCAGGCGAAGCATGCGGGCATTTTCCCCGCGATCGCGCTTGAGTGACGCGCGGTTCCGGGTCGGCTGCCGCGTGATCGAGCTTCGATGCTGTGCGCGGGCGATCGGCTAAGCGAAATGCAGCTCTTCGCTTTCCTCGTCCCCCACCGCACGCTCACACGTGGGGCACCACCACCGAGCTTCCATCGGCGTGCCGCAGACCTCGTGACGGGGCGCGCTCGCGCCCTCCGCATTACGGGCTCCCCATCCAGCCAGAAGCCTGAGCGCGCCAGCGAGCTCCTGGCCCGCGGAGCTGAGCTCGTACACGAACCGGGGCGGCCGCTCTGAGTATGCCCGAGCCACGATTAGCGCGTTACGCTCGAGCTGGCGCAGCCGCTGACTGAGGACGTTTGGAGCGATCCCCTGGACCTCTTCCTGCAGCTCCCCGAAACGTCGCGGGCCGTCGAGCAGCGCCGCAATCAGTAGCAGCGTCCAGCGATCCCCGACCGCCGCGAGCGCGTCGGCGAGAGCAGCGCGGGAGGAGTCCTCGAGCCCGAGCGGCGGCGGGGTTACTCGGTCCGGCTCGGGCTCCCGGGGGGGCTCTGGCGCATCTCGCCTCGGCTCAGGGCGCTCTGGCGCGTCTCTCATCAGCAAGGCAATCGTACGCGCGTTCATGTCTTGATACAGTAGCAACTTGCATATTGCAAGTAACAAGTGAGCGATAGCGCCGGTGACGGACCGCTCGTGAGCCTTGCTCACCAAGGAGATGTAAATGACTTTGCTTGAAGAACTTGAAGCGACCGTTCAGACGAACGTCCAGCAGCGGGGCCCTGCAGTGGTCGGTCTCGGTCGCGGCTGGGGGGTCGGCTCCGGCGTGGTCATCGAACCGGGTCGGGTTCTGACCAACGCCCACAATCTTCGCCACGACGACGTGACGGTGACGTTCGAGGATGGCCGGCGAGAGAGCGGCCGGGTGGCTGGCGCCGATCCAGATCTCGACGTGGCGGTGATCGAGGTCGATACGGGCGACATCGAGCCCGTGGTCTGGCCGGAGCCGTCAACGCAGCCTGAGATCGGACGCGCCGTGCTGGCGCTTGCCAACCCCGGAGGCCGCGGCTTGCGGGCGACGCCAGGCTTCATCTCGTCGACCGCCCGAAGCTTCCGTGGCCCACGTGGGCGGCGGATCAGCGGGGCGATCGAGCACACTGCGCCCCTTCCCCGGGGGTCTTCGGGTGGGCCGCTGGTCGATACATCCGGGCAGTTGCTCGGGATCAACTCCGTTCGGGTCGACGGTGGTCTCATCCTTGCCCTCCCCGCCGATGACATGCTGCGGGAACGCGTTGCAGCGCTCGGGCGGGGCGAGGCCCCGAAGCGCCTTCGTCTAGGTGTCGCGATCGCGCCGCCACGGGTGGCCCGTCGGCTTCGGCGCGCGGTGGGACTCCCCGAGCGTGATGGCGTGCTGGTCCGGGCGGTAGAGGAGGACAGCGCCGCCGGCAGGTCGGGAGTCGAGCGCGGCGACTTGATCGTCGCCGCCGGCGCCCGTGAGATCGACGGCGTCGACGCACTGTATGAGGCGTTGGAGCAGGCGCGCTCCCAGGGCGAGCTCGAGCTGACGATCGTTCGCGGCAGCGACGAGCGGACCGTCCCGGTGACCTTCTGAGGCCATGGCTGCGACCGAGAGTCTCAACGGAGTGCCGCCGTCTTCATCGGCCGGCGAGCGCGAAGCCGCAGCGCTCGACGCATACTCGCGCGTGGTGGTCGAGGTTGCCGAGCGGTTAGCGCCGTCCGTCGCCAACCTGCGGGTGATGCGGCGCGGTCGCGGCGGCCAGATGCCGGCCGGCGCCGGCAGCGCGGTCGCCCTGACGCCTGACGGCTTTCTCCTAACCTCGGCGCACGTGGTCGCCGGCCCGGGACGCACCGGCCGCGCTTCGTTCCCCGATGGCCGGGAGCTGGGCTTTAGCGTGGTTGGAGTCGATCGGCTCTCGGACCTAGCCGTCCTGCGGGCCGACGGCGGCAACCTCGTTTCGGCGACGCTGGGTGAAGCTGAACGGCTCCGGGTCGGGCAGCTTGTGGTCGCGATCGGCAACCCGCACGGCTTCGAGGGATCAGTCACGGCCGGGGTCGTGTCGGCGCTCGGACGGTCGCTTCCCGCCCGCGCCGGGCGGGCGGTTCGCTACATCGACAACGTGATCCAGACCGACGCGGCGCTGAATCCGGGCAACTCCGGCGGGGCGCTCGTCGACAGCTCCGGAAACGTGATCGGGATCAATACCGCCGTGGCTGGCATAGGTTTGGGGCTGGCCGTGCCGATCAACGCGGCGACCCGTCAGATCATCGGAGCATTGATGCGCGACGGCCGCGTGCGACGCGCCTATATCGGGATCGCGGGTGGCCCCCGGCCGCTACCCCCGCAGGCGCGCGCAGCCCTCGGCAGAAATGGATGCGTCGAGGTCGTGGAAGTGGCCGAAGGGAGTCCCGCGGCCCGAGCCGGGTTGCGAGCCGAGGATCTGATCGTTGAGCTCGGCGGTAACCCGGTCGAGCGCGTCGACGATGTCCAGCGGGCAATGACGCACGAGGTGATCGGACAGAGGCTGCTGGTCCGGGTAGTGCGCAGCGAGCGGTGGCTCGAGTTGGAGTTGGTCCCGCAAGAGCTCGGCGAATAGCGCTCGCCGGGCGGCGGCTCGTACCCGGATAGCGATCGCCGAACGGCGCCGGACGCTACACTGGCTCCCGGCGCCGGTCGGCGTTCGTTTTCGCGCCCGCTGCCCGGCAGCCAGAATCCAGATCATCACTTGACCACAAAGCGCCTACATGGCCCGAGGAGATGTCCGGATAGCTGTGACTCTCGCCTGTGAAGAGTGCAAGCGCCGGAATTACCAGACGAATAAGAGCAAGCGGAACAACCCCGAGCGGATTCAGCTGCGGAAGTACTGTCGCTGGTGCAGGTGCCATACCACGCATCGCGAAACGCGTTGAATCGAACGGGGAAGCTCTGTGGCTCGCAACCGTAAACGAGCGAAGGAACGCCGCGCTCGCCGGCCCCAGCCGGTCACGAGCGCACGCGTCGATCGCGACGACACGCCAGCTCCGATCGCGCACGGCACCCCGGATGTCGACCTCGCGGAGGCCCAGCTGGCGCTGGGACGGCCCGAGCTCGCCGAGGACGGCACCGAAGACGCGCCGCCGCTCGAGGACACGATGGCGTCCGAAGCGGCTGCCGAGCGAGACGACGTCTCGGCGACGGAGGAAGCGGTCGGTCACGCGGTTGCGGATGAGCCGGCGATCGGTCCCGGTCACGATCGGCAAGGCGGCCTCGGCGAGTCACTCGCGGCTGACGAGCAGCTCGAGCACGACGAGGCGCCCGCCTCCGAGCACGAGGAGCTCGATCCCGACGAGATCCTCGATCCCGATGAAGTGCTCGATCCAGACGAGGAGCTCGACGGCGACGAGGAGCTCGACCCATATGAGGAGCTGGACTCCGACGACGAGGAGGAGCTGCCTCCGCCTGCTTCCCGACGGGGCCCGGTTCCCGGGGTGGTCGGAGTCCCGGCGCGCGTCGAGCGGGGGTCTGGTCGCGGCGCTTCAGTCGGTGACGCGGCGGTGCCAGCGACGCGGGCGATTCCCGGTAACCGCCTGGTCAGCTTCCTTCAGGGAAGCTGGCGCGAGCTTCAACGAGTACAGTGGCCTGACCGCCGGCAAGTGATGCAGGCCACCGGGGTCGTGATTGGGTTCGTGATCGTCGCCGGCGTGTTCCTCGGCGTGGCGGATTTCCTCGCCGGCAAGCTCGTCAATTACATCTTGAAGTAGGCACGAGAGCATGTTCCGCTGGTACGTCGTAAATACCTATTCAGGGCACGAAAACAAGGTCAAGCACAATCTCGAGCACCGAGTTGTGTCGCTCGGCCAGCAGCGCGCGGTCAGGCAGATCGTGGTGCCGACGGAGTCCGTGTCGGAGATGAAGGACAACCAGAAGGTGACGGTCGAGAAGCGAACGATGCCGGGATACGTGCTCGTCAACATGGACCTCAATGAGGATTCGTGGTCGCTGGTCAAGGGCACGCCTGGGGTCACCGGGTTCGTCGGCGCCTCGAACGAGCCGGTCCCTCTCACGCAGTCCGAGGTCGACCGTCTGTTGCACCAGGAGACAGCGGAACGACCGCGTAGCCGGGCCCAGTTCTCGATCGGCGAGTCGGTCAAGGTGATCTCGGGCCCGCTGTCGGACTTCTCCGGCGAGATCTCCGAGGTCAACGAGGATGCTCAGCGCCTGAAAGTGCTGGTCTCGATCTTCGGACGTGAGACGCCCGTGGAGGTCGGCTTCGATCAGGTGAAGAAGATCTAATGGCGAGGAAAGTCCTCACCGAGATCAAGCTGCAGGCGGTCGGCGGGCAGGCGAGCCCGGCGCCGCCGGTCGGGCCCGCGCTCGGTCAGCACGGCGTCAACATCATGGAGTTCGTCAAGGCGTTCAATGCTCAGACGCAAGCGGACACCGGCACCGTGATCCCGGTCGTGATCACCGTCTACGAGGATCGCTCGTTCACGTTCGTGACCAAGAGCCCGCCTGCGGCTGTGCTGATTAAGCAGGCGCTCTCGCTGGAGAAGGGGTCGTCGGAGCCAAACCGCGACAAAGTCGGCAGGATCACCGAGGATCAACTGCGGCAGATCGCCGAGAAGAAGATGAAGGACCTGAATGCGAACGACGTCGACGCTGCAGCGAAGATCATCGCCGGCACAGCGCGTTCGATGGGCGTGGAGGTGGTTTGATGGCCAGTCACGGCAAGGGATACATCGAGGCACGGCAGCGCCTCGACCGCGAGCACGAGTACCAGCCGGGGGAGGCGATCGCGCTGGTCAAGCAGCTCAGCAAAGCGAAGTTCAACGAGACGGTGGAAGTCCACGTTCGCACCGGTCTCAACGTTCGCCATGCGGACGAGCAGTTGCGCGGCACGATCACGCTTCCGAACGGGCTCGGAAAGGACGTCAAGGTCGCGGTCTTCGCGCAGGGCGACAAGGCCCGCGAGGCCGAGGCAGCCGGCGCTGACGTGGTCGGAGCGGAGGATCTTGCGCAACGGATCCAGGACGGCTTTGACGACTTCGATGTGGCGATTGCGACCCCGGACCTGATGCCGGTCGTGGGCCGGCTCGGGCGAATCCTCGGACCCGCCGGCAAGATGCCGAACCCCAAGGTCGGCACCGTGACGATGGACGTCGGCAGGGCGGTTGAAGAGTCAAAGGCCGGCAAGGTCGAGTACCGGACAGACCGCAATGCGATCGTGCATCTCGTGATCGGCAAGCGAGACTTCGATGATCGCCGGCTGCTCGAGAACTACGCGGCGGTGATCGACGAGCTGATCCGCGCGAAGCCCTCGGCGGCGAAGGGGCGCTACATCCGCTCGGTGACGTTCGCGAGCACGATGAGCCCCGGCATCAAGGTCGATCCCAGTCGCACCCGCGACATCGTCGAGGAGCCGGTGGCCGCCTAGAATAAGTATTAGAACTTCAACGAGCGAGCCCAAGACCTCCGGCCGCAGGAGCGCGTAAGCCCGGAGCAGGCGGAGCCCTAGTCCAAGCTGTCACCAGCTTCAGCTTCGACGCCCGCCTGTGCGGGCGTTGTTTGTGAGAGGACGATGAACCGAGATCAAAAAGCAGCAGTGGTAGACGAGATCGCGGAGCAGATCCAAGGGTCTGCGGCGATCTTTGCGGTCGATTACCGAGGACTGTCCGTGGTGCAGGCTGCCGATCTGCGCGCCAAGCTTCGGGAGTCGGACACCAAGTTCCGAATCGTCAAGAACTCCCTTACCGAGCGGGCAGCAGAGAAGGCCGGAACCGAGTCTTTGAAAGTCCTGCTCGAGGGTCCGACCGCGCTTGCACTGGTCCACGGAGACGCCGCGCTCGCCGCCAAGGCGCTGAGCGACGCCGGACGAGCACTTCGCATTCTCGAGTTCAAGGGCGGCTTGATGGACGGCACCGCGCTGAGCGCCGACGACGTCCGTTCGATTGCCCGGCTGCCCGCCCGCGAGGTCCTCAACGCACAGCTGCTGGGCACGATCGCGGCGCCGCTCACCGGCCTGGCCCGTGGTCTGAACGCACTCATCGCGGGGATCGCGATTCAGTTGAAGGCGATCGCCGATCAAGGGCTCGTGAGCGGCGAGGCGCCGGCTGATGCCGGCCCGGAGCCCGACCCTGCGCCCCAAGAAACTGACCAACCTGCACAGGACGGCGCGGCGGACACCGACCCTTCCGACGCGTAAGGAGGAATCATGACCACCACACAAGAGTGGATTGACGAGCTCAAGACGATCTCGGTGCTTGAGCTCTCAGAGCGCATCAAGGCGCTCGAGGAGACGTTTGGCGTCTCCGCCACCGCGGTCGCCGCCGCGGCACCCGCCGCCGGCCCGGTTGCCGGCGATGGCGGCGGCGAGGCGGCCGAGGAGCAGAGCACATTCGACGTGATGCTGACCGGCGCCGGCGACAAGAAGATCCAGGTCATCAAGGTCGTGCGAGCCGCGACCGGACTTGGTCTCAAGGAAGCCAAGGCGCTGGTCGACGAGGCCCCCAAGCCGGTCAAGGAAGGCGTCGACCGGGCCGAGGCGGACAAGCTCAAGGCCGACCTCGAAGAGGCGGGGGCAATCGTCGAGCTGAAGTAGCTAGTCGGTTCCGTTCGAGCTGCCGCTGACCATAGGTAGCTCGGACGGTTCGGCGTCCGTCAGCGGGCGGAGGGCAGCGCCCGCACCATTTCGACTCGCGGCCCGGCGGTCGTCCCCTCCCTTGTGGCGTGCCGGGTCGTCAGTTCGTGCGATCACGCCCGCCATGCGCCCCGGCGACCCTCGAGCCACCCCTGACCCGCCCTCGGCTTTCACATTTGGCCCGGTCAGACTTGCCGTGCCAGCGTTTTCCGCCTACACTGCGCCGGTCAGCCAATAGTCGCAGCCGCCCAAATCGATGCGGCGCCGCGCCACATACGCGGTTTGCCGAGGGCGGGGTCCGTGAGAGCTGATGGTCCTGCACAGGGCACCGGTGCCGTGTGCTATCTTTGCTGGTCGCGCTCTATGTGGGCAAGTAGCTTGCGTGAGTGCGACTCTGCCTTCCTCTCGAACCGCCCGAGGAGTCCGCGTCTTGGCAACTGCTCATGCTCCCCGGACGCGCCGCAGCTTTGCGCGTCTGGACAAGGTCCTAGAAGTCCCCAACCTGATTGATATCCAGCGTAAGTCCTTTGACTGGCTGACCGACCCCAGCGGCGGCGGCCTGCGCGAGACGATCGATGACATCTCGCCGATCGAGGACTACACCGGCAACCTCGCTGTCCAGTTCGGCGATTTCGCCTTTGACGATCCAGTCGCGAGCCTGGAGCAATGCCGTGAGAAGGATTTGACGTACGCGCGCCCGCTGACCGTCACGGTCGCGTTCATCAACCGCGAAACCGGGGAGATCCGCGAGCAGTCGGTGTTCATGGGCGATTTCCCGTGGATGACCGACCGCGGCACGTTCATCATCAACGGCACCGAGCGCGTGGTCGTCACGCAGCTGGTGCGCTCGCCCGGCGCCTATGTGATGGAGCCCAAGGACCGCGAGAAGCAGGTCTTCATCGCCAACTTGATGCCTGCCCGTGGCTCATGGCTCGAGCTCGAGATCGACAAGAAGGGCCGGGTGTACGTCCGCATCGACCGCAAGCGCAAGCTTCCGGTGACGGTGCTGTTGCGCGCGATGGGCTACGCATCCGATCAGGAGATCCTGAACCTGTTCCACAACTCGCTCTACATCCGGCTGACGCTGGACGCCGACCCGGAGATGGTGCGCAGCGAGGAGGGATCGCTGATCGAGCTGTTCAAGAAGCAGCGCCCCGGCGAGCCGCCCTCGATTGACGCGGCGCGGTCGCTGCTCAACCAGCTGTTCTTCGATCCCAAGCGCTACGACCTGACGCGCGTCGGGCGCTACAAGCTGAACTCGCGGCTCGATCTCGACATCGATCTCGACACCCGCACCCTCACCCACGACGACATCATCGCGCTCGTCAAGGAGCTCGTGTCGCTGCCCAAGCGGCTCGGGATGCCGGAGGAGCTTGATGATGAGATCAAGGCGGATTACGCGGCCGAGGCGGCATCGCTGTCGCGCGAGCCGATTCAGGACCACCTGGATGAGTACGAGCATTTCGGCAACCGCCGCCTGCGGACCGTCGGCGAGCTGATCCAGGAGGCGTTCCGGATCGGGCTCTACCGGATGGAGCGGGTCGTGCGCGAGCGCCTCACGACCGAGGACGCCGACACGATCACGCCACAGACGATCGTCAACATTCGTCCGGTGGTCGCGGCGCTGAAGGAGTTCTTCGGCTCCAGCCAGCTGTCGCAGTTCATGGACCAGACGAACTCGCTCGCCGGGCTTACGCATCGCCGGCGCCTGAGCGCGCTCGGTGCCGGGGGGCTGACGCGCGAGCGGGCGCCGATCGAGGTGCGCGACGTACACCCCACCCACTACGGGCGGATGTGCCCGATCGAGACGCCTGAAGGGCCGAACATCGGCCTGATCGGCTCGCTCTCCTCCTACGCGGAGATCTCCGAGCACGGCTTCGTGACCACCCCGTACCGGGTGGTCAAGGACGGTGTGGTCACCGACGAGATCGTCCGCGTCGACGCCACCCAGGAAGAGGAGCGCAGGATCGCGCAGGCGAATACCCCGATCGACGAGCACGGGCGCTTGGTCGGCGATGAGATCCTGTGCCGGACCCAGGCCGGTCAGTACGTCACGGTGGCGGCGGAGGAGGTCGACCTGATCGACGTCTCACCCGAGCAGATCTGGTCGGTGGCGACGGCGATGATCCCGTTCCTCGAGCACGACGACGCCAACCGCGCCTTGATGGGGTCGAACATGCAGCGCCAAGCGGTGCCGCTGCTCGTGACCGATGCGCCGCTGGTCGGCACCGGGATGGAGCGCCGCGCCGCGATCGACACCGGCGACGTCGTGCTGGCGGGCGCCGGCGGGACCGTGTCGTACGTGGACGCCGACCAGATCGTGGTCGACGGCAGCGACGGCAGCCAAGAGGAGTACGAGCTGCAGAAGTTCATGCGCTCCAACCAAGGCACGCTGATCCATCAGAAGCCGATCGTCGACGTCGGCACCACGGTCGTCGACGGCGATGTGCTCGCCGATGGCTCCGCCACTGACATGGGCGAGATGGCGCTCGGCAAGAACTTGCTGGTCGCTTTCATGTCGTGGGAGGGTTACAACTTCGAGGACGCGATCATCCTGTCCAAGCGGTTGGTGCAGGACGACGAGCTCACCTCGATCCACATCGAGGAATACGAGATCGACGCTCGCACCACGAAGCTGGGCGACGAGGAGATCACCCGCGACATCCCGAACCGCTCGGAGGAATCGCTGCGCAACCTCGATGACCGGGGCATCGTCCGGATTGGCGCCGAGGTCGCTTCGGGGGACCTGCTGGTCGGCAAGGTCACGCCCAAGGGCGAGACCGAGTTGACCGCCGAGGAGAAGCTGATCCGCGCGATCTTCAAGGAGAAGGCGCGGGAGGTCCGCGACACCTCGCTGAAGGTGCCCCACGGCGAGGGCGGAGTCGTGATCGACGTCAAGACCTTCAGCCGTGACGAGGGCGACGACCTGCCGCCGGGCGTCAACGACCTGGTGCGCGTGTTCGTGGCCAAGAAGCGCAAGATCGCCGAAGGCGACAAGCTCGCCGGCCGCCACGGCAACAAGGGCGTGATCTCGAAGATCGTCGACGTGCAGGACATGCCGTTCCTCGAGGACGGCACGCCGGTCGACGTGATCCTCAATCCGCTCGGCGTCCCCAGCCGGATGAACCTGGGCCAGATCCTCGAGACGCACCTAGGCTGGGTCGCGGCCAACGGCTGGTACCACGACGGAACGGATGCTCGCGAGCGCGCGAGCAACGGCGGGAACGGCAAGGTCTACGTCGCCACCCCGGTGTTCGACGGGGCGACCGTCTCGGATGTGGACGGCGCGCTGGTGCGCTGGCAGGACGAGCATCGGGGCAGGATCAAGATGGACATCGACAAGCATCGCCGCGAGGGCGAGCAGGCGTCGGGCAAGATGACCCTGTTCAGCGGCCGCACCGGCGAGCCCTTCGAGCAGCAGGTGACCGTCGGGTACATGTACATCCTCAAGCTGCTGCACCTGGTCGACGACAAGATTCATGCTCGCTCGACTGGCCCGTACTCGCTGGTCACGCAACAGCCGTTGGGCGGGAAGGCACAGTTCGGCGGGCAGCGCTTCGGCGAGATGGAGGTGTGGGCGCTCGAGGCATACGGCGCTGCCTACACGCTCCAGGAGATGCTGACGATCAAGTCCGACGACACCGTCGGGCGGGTGAAGGCCTACGAGGCGATCGTCAAGGGCGAGAACATCGCCGAGCCGTCGATCCCAGAGTCGTTCAAAGTCCTGCTGAAGGAGATGCAGTCGCTGGCGCTGGACGTCAACGTGGTCTCCGAGGAAGGCGAGCGTGCCGAGATGCGCGAGGAGGACGATGACCTCCTGCGCGCGGCCGAGGAGCTCGGAATCGATCTCTCCGGCGTTCGCGCCGGCGACGGCGCTGCCGCCGACGAGGCGGTCGAGCACGAGGGCGAGACGGTCGAGGCCTCAGGAGAGGAGGTCGAGGAGGAAGACCCCGACCTCGAGCCCGGTGAGGAGCTCGAGGAGGAGGACTTCGGCTCGGGAGCCGACCCGATGATCGACGACGAGATCCCGGCAGGCGAGGCCGAGGGCGTACTTGAAGAAGAAGAGGCGTAAGGCGTACGTGACTCGCCGCCACCGCCTCCGATCCGTTCAGTTAGCAACAAGGAACCGACATTGATCGACATCAACAATTTCGACGCAATCGAGATCGGCCTCGCCTCCTCCAAGCAGATTCGTTCTTGGAGCTCGGGGGAGGTAACGAAGCCGGAGACCATCAACTACCGGACGCTGAAGCCTGAGAAGGACGGGCTCTTCTGCGAGCGCATCTTCGGTCCCACCAAGGACTGGGAGTGCTACTGCGGCAAGTACAAGCGAGTCCGCTACAAGGGCATCGTCTGCGAGCGCTGCGGCGTCGAGGTGACGCGCTCGAAGGTTCGCCGTGAGCGCATGGGTCACATCGACCTAGCCGCGCCGGTCTCGCACATCTGGTTCTTCAAGGGCGTCCCGAGCCGGATCGGCTATCTGCTCGACATGGCTCCCAAGGAGCTTGAGAAGGTCCTGTATTTCGCCGCCTCGATGGTTACCTGGGTCGACGATGAGGCGCGTGCCAGGGACATCGACTCGCTCGAGGGCGAGGTGGCGAAGGTGCTCGACTCATATGCCGCGGAGAAGGAGGAGCGGATCCTCGAGCTCAGGGAGTCGCTCGCCCGCCGCGAGGAGTATCTGCAGAGCGGCAGGCAGAGCCGGGAGTTCTCCGACGAGGATCACCTGTGGGCGGAGACGCTCGAGGTCAACATCGCCAAGCTCTCCGACGAGGAGCGCGAGAAGTTGCTCAAGGACCTCCGCAAGAGCTTCCAGGCCGACATCGACGACACCGAGGCCTACATCGAAGATGCAGCCGAGCGGATGCGCCAGGTGTGGGAGCTGTTCAAGACGATGAAGGCCAAGGACGTGGTCAACGACGAGACCACGTTCCGCGAGCTCAAGGATCGCTTTGGTTCGCCGTACGGCTTCGGCGAGTACTTCCGCGGCGGGATGGGCGCGGAGGCGGTGCGCGATCTGCTCCAGCAGGTCGATCTCGAGGCGGAATCGGACGATCTCCAGGACCAGGTCAAGACGGCAAAGGGCCAGAAGCAGGCCCGCGCGGTGAAGCGGCTGAAGGTGGTCTCCGCGTTCATCAACTCGGGCAACAAGCCGGAGATGATGATCCTCGAGGCCGTGCCGGTGATCCCGCCGGAGCTGCGGCCGATGGTTCAGCTCGACGGCGGCCGGTTCGCCACCTCTGACCTCAACGACCTATACCGCCGGGTGATCAACCGCAACAACCGCCTCAAACGGCTGCTTGACCTCGGCGCCCCCGAGATCATCGTCAACAACGAGAAGCGGATGCTTCAGGAGGCGGTCGACGCGCTGTTCGACAACGGCCGCCGCGGCCGCCCGGTCACGGGGCCCGGCAACCGCCCGCTGAAGTCGCTGAGCGACATGCTGAAGGGCAAGCAGGGCCGGTTCCGCCAGAACCTGCTGGGTAAGCGCGTGGACTACTCAGGTCGGTCGGTGATCGTCGCGGGACCGTCGCTGAAGCTGCACCAGTGCGGACTGCCAAAGCTGATGGCGCTCGAGCTGTTCAAGCCGTTCATCATGGCGCGGCTGGTCGAGCGCAAGTCGGCGCAGAACATCAAGGCGGCGAAGAAGATGGTCGACTCGATGATCCCCGAGGTGTGGGACGTGCTCGAGGAGGTCATCCACGAGCATCCGGTGCTACTCAACCGGGCGCCGACGCTCCACCGGCTGGGGATTCAGGCATTCGAGCCGGTGCTGGTCGAAGGCAAGGCGATTCAGGTTCACCCGCTGGTCTGCCACGCGTTCAACGCCGACTTCGACGGCGACCAGATGGCGGTCCATCTGCCGTTGTCGGCCGAGGCGCAGGCGGAGGCCAGGATCCTGATGCTTTCGGCCAACAACATACTCTCGCCTGCTCATGGCGCGCCGCTGGCGACCCCCACGCAGGACATGGTGCTGGGGGCCTACTACCTGACCTATGGGCCGGACTCGTCTGAGCTCGAGAAGATCGATCCCGCGACATACCAGCCCCGCCCGCACGTATTCCGCACCGCCCAGGAGGCGGAGTGGTCATACGAACACGGCGTGGTCAAGCTCCATGACGTCACGGAGTACCGCCCCCTTGGTCGCGAGGGGGGTCACGTTCTCACGACCGTCGGCCGGATCATCTGGAACGACAAGATCGAGCGCGCGCTCGGGCAGGCACTGGGGGAGGAGTTCGACCCCGACAGCTACGAGTTCGTCAACCGCTCGATGAAGAAGAAGGACACCACCCGGCTGGTCGATGACCTCGTGCAGGCCTACGGAGCGCCGATCGTCTCGCAGGTGCTCGACGCGTTCAAGGACGTCGGCTTCCACTACGCCACCCAGGCGGGGGTCACGATCTCTAAGAACGATGTCCAGACGCCTCCCACCAAGGAGGAGATCCTGGCGCGCTACGAGGGTGAGCTGGCGACGATCGAGGCCCAGTACGACAACGGCGAGATCACTCAGGAGGAGCGCCACGAGGCGGTCACGAAGCTGTGGGATCGCGCGACCAACGAGGTCGGGCAGGCGCTGAACGATCATCTCGACGAGCTGAACCCGATCTTCATGATGGCCAACTCGGGAGCTCGTGGTTCCTTCTCGCAGATCCGGCAGCTAGCCGGGATGCGTGGGCTGATGGCAAACCCGAAGGGCGAGATCATCGAGCGTCCGATCAAGGCCAACTTCATGGAAGGCCTGACTGTGCTCGAGTACTTCATCTCGACTCACGGTGCTCGCAAGGGACTCGCGGACACGGCTCTGCGTACGGCGGACTCCGGTTACCTGACCCGGCGCCTGGTAGACGTCGCCCAGGACGTGATCATTCGCCTCGAGGACTGTGGCACCGCGCAGTTCATCGAGATGCCCGTCTCGAAGCTCGAGGTAGATCCTGAGACCCGGCGGCTGCGGCCGACCGGCGAGCCGAACGACAACCTGATCGGCCGGATCGCGGCGCAGGAGATCACGACCAAGCGCGGTCGCGTGATCGTCGAGAAAGGCAAGGAGGTCGACCGCGCCGAGCTCGCCGACCTAATCGAGTCATGGCAGGACGACACCGATAAGGGCACTGTGATCCACGTACCGGTGCGCTCGGTGCTCAAGTGCGAGGCTCCCACCGGCGTTTGCCAGGCCTGCTACGGGCGGTCGCTCGCGACGGGGATGCTGGCGCAGATCGGAGATGCGGTCGGAATCATCGCCGCGCAATCGATCGGTGAGCCGGGCACGCAGCTGACGATGCGCACGTTCCACACCGGCGGTGTCGCCGGCGCCGACATCACGCATGGTTTGCCGCGAGTGGTCGAGCTGTTCGAGGCGCGCAAGCCGAAGGGCCTGGCGAAGATCGCCGAGATCGGCGGCACGGTCTCGGTCGAGGAAACCGATAAGGCGCTGACCGTGATCATCACCGATGACGGCGGCGAGGAGCACCGCCACACGTTTCCGCGGCGGACGCTGCTGTTCGTGGACAACGATCAGAAGATCGAGCCGGGCACGCAGCTCAACGAGGGGTCGCTGTACCCACACGAGCTGCTGGCGATCCGCGGCCGGACCGAGACAGAGCTGTACCTCGTGCGCGAGGTACAGGAGGTCTACAAGTCCCAGGGCGTGGACATCAACGACAAGCACATCGAGCTGATCGTGCGCCAGATGATGAAGAAGGTACGCGTCGACCAGAAGGGCGACACCACCTTGCTCCCGGGCCAGTTCGTCGACCGTCAGGAGTACGCACGCGTCAACCAGGCGGTGACCGACGCGGGCGGCGAGACCGCGCAGGCAGAGGAGATCATCCTCGGCATCACTAAGGCATCGCTCAACACGGACTCGTTCCTGTCGGCGGCCTCCTTCCAGGAGACCACCAAGGTGCTCACCGACGCGGCGCTCGAGGGCAAGATCGATCGGCTGAACGGGCTCAAGGAGAACGTGATCATCGGCAAGCTGATCCCCGCCGCCACGGGCCTCAAGCGCTATCGCCGGATCGAAATCGAGCCGGCCGAGCCGCTGCCGCGTGGAATGGACGATGTCGGCCTGCTCGATCACGACGACCTGGCCGCGGAGCTCGGGTTGGCCGATGGCGAGTCGCTGTCCGACTTCGGCGGCGGCTTCGAACCAGATCTCTCTGACCTGGAGGACATCGGCAACGGCTCCTCGACGCTCGGCTTCGCCGAAGAGCTCGGCGATCTCGATCTCCGCAACGAAGATGGCGGATCGTCTGACTCCGACGAGTAGCCGCCGCTGATAGCCGGTTTGCTTGCGGGCCGTCCCGCCACTTGGTGGGGCGGCCCGCAGTGCGTAAGGGCGGACGTTCAAGTCAAAGGGCGCTGCTGCCGATAAAGGTCTGCAGCCTTCGGGCCGAGGCGGCGTCGAAGGCGGTTCCGGCGCAGTCGCGCAGGTTGCAAATGTCAAAGATCTGCATAGATCTCTTTGCAAAAGCGCTACAATGCGGCGCCAGACGCGAGGAGATAACGGCGTCGAAAGGGCAATAGGGGCGAATTTCATGAATGGGGCGTTTCGGTTGGAATCGCAAAGCTGCGCGGACGCGAGCTGGGGTGCCGGATGAGACTCAGGGCTTGGTGGGTCGCTGTGCTGACGGCGGTGCTGCTCACCAGCCAGCTCGCGATCGACGCGCGGGCTGACTCGGCGTCGGTGACCTCGGCGACCGGCGGAGCGGCTTCCGTGGCGAGCCCGGATACCGCCGTCTCGCCGGCGGTCAGCGCGGACGGCTCCACCACGCCTGACGCGAGCACCACCACCACGGTGGCGAGCCCAGCTCCCGCTGCGACTACCTCGGACTCGACGCCGCCGCCCACCACAGCGGCGCCGATAACACCAGGCCCCACTCCAGCGCCGACCACGCCGACGCCGACCCCCCCGGCGCCGACCTCGCAGACGACAGCGGCGCCGACGACACAGACAACCGCGGCGTCGACAACAAAGGTGCCGACCACCCCGGCGCCGAGCGCTCCCGCGCCTCAAGCCTCGACGGCGACTCCCCCGCCAGCCGCATCGGCTGCGAATCCCACGCCGCCCACTCCCTCGAGCCCGTCCGCCACCACTTCCGGCAATGCCGGCGCCGCAGCCGGGAACAACGGTGGCTCTTCACTCAACTCGGGCAGCACTGGCAGCGGAACTGCCTCGAGCGCGCCAGCGCCCCTCGTCACCGTCACGCCCGCCTCGACCCCGTTGCCGGTGCTCGAGAGCTCGCCGGCGGCCGTGGTGGCGGTGCAGGCGGCGAGCGCGCCGCAGGCAGCTGCTCCGGTCCAGCAGCCGATCACGACCGCTTCGGCATCGACGGCGCCTTCGATAACGCCCACCCCGGACCCAGCGGCTCCAACTCTGGCGTCGTCTGAGACCAGCGCGAGCCAGTATCAGGCGGAGGTCGTCAGCATCTGCTGGCAGCTGGCGGTTCTCGGCAGGCAGCTGCAAGCGTTGACGCCGTTGGACGCCGGACTTACGCCGCTGATCGCGGGGCTCGAGTCATTGACCCAGAGCGATCCCTCGCTCAGCCCGCTGCTCGCCGCGCTCCAAGGAACCGGCAACTCGGCGCCAACCGTGGGGTCCTTGATGGCGCGAGTGGCGCTGCTGGATCGATTGGTCGCGCAGCTGACCCGCGTCGATCCGCAAGCGGCGAAGCGCCTCGCGCAAGCGCTGCCGACGCTTCGCAAGCTGATGACCGATCTGCTGATCGCTGCAAGCGAAAGTGGCGCCCTGCGGGGATCAGATCCCTTGGAAAACGCGGCCCCCTCGGTCGGAGCTCTGCAGCCGGTGCTCGCGTCGCTGGTGGCAAAGGCAGCTCTTGCTACAACAACAGGCGCGCGAGCGCCAGAAGCCACCTCGGCCGCAGAAAGCTCGCTGCAGTCGCTGGCGCGAAGCGCGCCGGAGATGATCCGTAGACGAGCGGCTCGCGCCGGCATCCAGCATCTTTCTTCATCGTCATCGGTTCACGAGATCTCGCCACCAGCGGCTCCGCCGCTCGGAGGCGGCGTCGCAGGCAGCGCTAGTGGTGGGATTGGTGTCGCCGCCCCTGCTGCCGCTGCGCTGCTCGTAGCTCTCGTCGTTTGGCTGCTGAACACGCTCTCGTCGGAGCGCGTTGCTGCCTTTCTGGTTCCTCGGCGCGCCACGCTGCTTGACGCGCGGCCTGAACGCCCCGGATAGCGCACTCGTCGTTACCTGAGCGGCGTACGTCCTAGAAGCGTTTGACGTTCGCCTCGGTCCCGCGGCACGGTGCCGCGCGGCCCACAGTCAACCGCCGATGCCTGGCGGCGCAAGCCGAGGGCGCGGCAGATCTATCAACGACGGGGTGCAGGATGCGATCGAACAAGCGCAGCGCCGACGGGGGCGTAATCGCGTTTGCCTCTTGCTTGCGGCGGCGATGGCCAAGAGCAGCGAAGACACAACTGGTAGGGGCAGATACGCGGCGCCGAGCCGGAGCGTCAACAACGGTATCGGCGAAAGAAACAATCACAACAGCATCAAGTGGGGCGATCGAGGCGGTCGCGCCGTTCGGGACCAGGGTTGCTCTGCGAGGAGGGGCAGCCAAGGGAGTGCCGATCGCGCTCGCGCTGCTGTCGGCACTGTTGGTCGGGCTCGAGCTCTTCAGGCCCGTTTACGTCCCTGATCCCAGTGCCCGTGCGGCGCTCGAAACGGTGATCACGCTGTGCGCGCTACTCAGCGGATATCTGTTGCTGACCGTATTTCGACACCGCCGCCGGCTCAGCGACCTGCTGCTGCTGGTGGCACTGGTGATTCTGGCGGTAGTTGACTTTGCGTTCGCGGCGGTCCCCGCGCTGAGTGGGGTCGATACCGTCGCGCGCGGAACCAGCGCTCGACTAGGTTGCGAGCTGCTGGTCTCGATCGCATTTGCGGCGGCGGCTTTTGCGCCTAGGACAACGCTGGTCCGACGTGCCCGCCCACCGGTGTTCATCGCACTCGGCATTGCGACCGGGATCGTCGTTGCTGCCGGATTGAGCGCATTGATCGTTGCCGAGCACTGGGCGCCCGCCGGCTTGCACGTTGCAAGCGTGGCGGATGCCAGCTACCCAGTCTCGGTTGCCGTCCACGTCCTATCGAGCGGAGCGCTGTTCGCGTCAGGGGTTGCGTTCTTCGTACGTCCCGGACCCAGAGACAGGAATGCCGGGCTGCTCGCGGGGGCCGCCTTCCTGCTCTCCGCGGCCACACTGCAGTACCTGGCGATGCCCGCGGTCGCCGCGGATTGGGTGACCCCAGGGGTGGCAATGCGAGTCGCCGCCTACGGATTCCTGCTCGTGGTCGCGCTGCAACAGGACGCGAAGTCACGCCAAGAGGTGAGGCTGGCGGCGATCAACTTGGAGCGCCAGCGGATCGCGCGGGATCTGCACGACGGCCTTGCGCAGGACCTCGCGGTGATCGCGGCTCATGGCCCGCAGCTGTTCTCCGAGCTCGGGGCCGACCACCCGCTGGTAATCGCGGCGCGACGCACGCTTGCCGCGTCGCGGGGCGCGATCGTGGATCTCTCAGCGTCCACCGCGCCGAGCACCGGGGAAGCGCTCCGCCAAGTCGCCGACGAGCTAGAGGTCCGCTTCGGCGTGCGGGTGAGCGTGCAAGTCATCCCGGAGCAGTCGCGAGCGGGCGATCACGACCTCGATCGAGTTGAGCGTGAAGAGGTGGTGCGTATCGCTCGTGAGGCGATCGTCAATGCCGTGCAGCACGGTGGCGCGAGACACGTGCGCGTGGAGCTCAACTACCGCGGACCGGAGCTGCTGCGCGTATCCGATGACGGCTGCGGATTCGAACCGAGACAGACGCGCGCCCAGGGTGGGTTCGGCCTGCCGACGATGCGCGCGCGCGCTGAGTCAATCGGCGGGCGGCTGGTAGCGCGCCCCAGAGCCGGCGGCGGAACAGAGCTCGAAGTGCGGATTCTCGGACGCTCGGAGGTGTAGAGAATGTCTTTTCTCCCTCGTCGGCGCTCAGCGTCAAACGAAGTGCCGGTCGCGCATGCGACCACCCGCTACCGGTTCGAGGCTGACAGCACCGGCGTCTTCCGGATCGTGGATGAGCACCTAGGCACCGTGGAAATCGTCCGCACCCGCTCGGTGGCTGACTACGATGTCCGCCACCTCAACGCGGGAACCGCGCACGTCAATCGGCACGCCATCGTCGGTTGTCGCGTCGAGGTGCGCGTCGGACGTTCCTCAAGATCGGCACGCTGCACGCGCTGACCCCGCGCCGCGGGCTCGAGCAGGAGTCCGCCGCGCGTGCCGATCCCGACCCGAAGTTCCCCCTCAATAACCAGGGTCTGAGAGGTCGAATCCTCGTATTTGGAGGGGCGCTGGTGCGAACTGGCCAGGCTCGGGTACTCGCGCGATCAGAAGTGCGGCACGCCGCGATCAAAGTGCGGCACGCCGCGATCATCTAGGGCTCGCCGCGATCAAAGTGCGGCACGCCGCGATCATCTAGGGCTGTTGTGCGTCAAGCCCGGGCGGCCGATCGCGGTTGAGGTGTTCTCGGGGGAGCTGCACGACGACGAGACGCTCCCATCGCAGATCGAGAAGCTCGTGCAGGGCTTCGAACTTCACCGGGTGGTGGTCGTATCGGATCGCGGGATCGTGACCAAGGCCAACCTCGAGCTGCTCACAGCGCACGCGCCGGGCTGGATACGGCGCTGAGGGCGCCGCAGATCAAGAAGCTGGTCGAGCGCGGTCTTCAAGACATCGCCGTGCGGGTCAAGCGCGGCACGCTGCACGGCGCCGACCAGATCGGCCTGGCGCGCTTAAGCTCGCCGAGACTCCGGCTACTGCTCAGAGACGGCCGCTCGGTCGATCAGATCCGGCTCGCGGTCTCCGTCTGGGGTTCGTGCCAGCCCCAACAGCGGCGAGGGCCGGCTACGGGAGATCGCTTGGTGCGGCAGCGTGGGGACTCCGCCCCCGATCGCCGCCGCGGCGGTCGCCAATCTGGCGAGATGCTCCTGGACCGCGGTCATCGCGGCCTTGATCTCGATGCACGCTTGGCTCAGCTCCTCCCGGATCACCATGCATTCGCTCAACAGGCCCCAAACATCGTCGGCGAGCTCCTCTTCGCCGCGCTCGCCGGCGATCTGGCGCAGATGATCGATCATCATGCCGACATCCGGCGGACGGTGGCGCTCTGCCTTCAGGCGCGCGTTCTCCTCGCGCAGGAGCAGCACGGTCAACTCTGGGTTGCCCTCGTCATCCTGCCCATCGCCCTGGGCGTATGCGTCGGCATCGCCGCGGAAGCGCTCGAAGCCGCGACGGAACTTATTGATCCGCGAATCTTCGCCGGTGGCTGCCCCGTTGGCCGGGACTGCCGTGACCGGGTCGTTAGTGGATGGCTCGGGCACTTCTGGATATGGCAACACGTTCACTTGGATTCACCTCAGCTCTTGTTCCTTGGGTTAGACCCGGGAGCCGCTATGAGACTGAGGTACCGCCCCGCCCCAGCCCCTGGCCTGACTATCAGAAGTTTGGCCGTTCGGGCGCTGCTCGGGTATGGCCCGCATCGCGCAAAAGCGTTCAGCCGTTGAACTCGCGCCTGGCGCCGTAGAACTCGCGGCTGGCGCCGTAGGGTGGCCCGTTCGCTCAGGCCGGGGCCGCGCGAACAACTCCTCCAGCGCCACGCGCAACAGAGCTGGGTCATGCGCGCCCGGCCGGGCGCTGCGAAGCAAGCGTGGAAGTGGCTCGTACCCTCGAGCGGACAGCCGATCGGCGTCGAAGTGCAGCTTCGCGCGCGGATCGTACAGAACCGCGTCGATGCGTACTCCGTGCCGCCGCAAAGCCGCGAGGTGCTCCCACGCGGTCATGCCGGTGGTCTCGATCGCCTCCGGCTCCAGGTTGCAGATCCAAACGACGCGGCCAGCGGTGCGCGCCAGCGGGCCTGCTACATCCGGCAACGCAGATGCGGCGAGCACACTGGTGAACAGCGAGCCCGGACCCACGAGCACCAGATCCGCCTCTCGGATCTTCTCGCGGGTGGCCTTCGGCACGGCCGGGCGTTCCGGGCTGAAGTGAATCCGCTTGATCCTCACTCGCGCGGCGCCGATCGCGTGCTCGCCCTCGATGATCCGGTCCTCGGTCTCCGCCAGTAGCGACACCGGCTCGGCGCTGGCCGGCAGCACGCGGCCAGAGATCCCCAGCTGGCGACCAAGCCACTCGCTCGCCTGCTGCAGATCGCCGAACGCGTCGGTCACCGAGCGGATCACGAGGTTGCCGAGCGGATGACTGCCCAGAGTCTCGATCGACAGCGGCCGCGTGAAAGCCCGCGCGAGCGCGGCGTCGTCGTCGGCCAACGAGATCAGCGCGCGTCTCATGTCGCCGACGGCCGGTCCCTCCCGCCGGCGCCGCAGCTCTCCGGAGGAGCCGCCGTCGTCGGCGACGGTGACGATCGCAGTCAGCTCAGCGGGATGGTGACGGAGCGCGCTCAGTACGGCCGTGAGCCCGTGCCCGCCGCCCAGCACCACTATCCGAACGGGCCGAGACGCGAACCTATTCGACAGTGACGGTCTTGGCAAGGTTTCGTGGCTGATCGACGTTGAGCGCCCGCGCGCGAGCCAGGTGGTACGCGAACAGCTGAAGCGGCACGATCGCCAGCACGACCTGCAGCAGAGGATCGGTCCGTGGCACGTAGAAGACGTGTTCAGCGTGTTCGCCGATCTCCTTGCATCCCTCACTGGCGATCGCTAGCACCCGGGCGCCGCGCGCACGGACCTCGGAGAGGTTCGACAGCATCTTCGCGAGCACGGCTTCTTCGGTCGCCACACACACCACCGGGCTGTCCGGTCCCAGCAGCGCGATCGGTCCATGCTTCATCTCTCCGGCCGCGTAGGCGTCGGTGGGGACATATGAGATTTCCTTCAGCTTCAGCGCCCCCTCCAGCGCTACGGGCACTCCCGACAAGCGCCCGAGGTAGAGGAAGAACGGGCTCCAAGCGAGCCGCTCCGCAAGCTCGCGCACTCCTTCGTTGACCGACTCGACCACTCGATCGATCCGCTCGGGAAGGAGCCGGAGCTCAGACTGAAGCTCGGCCAACCGTTCCGGGGGCAGCGTGGCGGAGCTGCCCGCCAACCTCAGCGCCAGCGCGTACAGCAACACCACCTGCGAGACGAACGTCTTCGTCGCCGCAACCCCCATCTCGATGCCCGCGCGCGTGAACAGAACCGCGTCCGCGTCGCGCGTCGCCTGGCTACCGGCGGCGTTGGTGATCGCGATCACGGTCGCCCCCTGTGCGCGGGCAAGACGCATCGCGGCGAGCGTGTCCGCGGTCTCACCGGACTGGGTGATGCCCAACACCAGCGTGCTCGGCCCGACGATCGGATCTCGGTAGCGAAACTCCGACGCGACCTCGACCTCGACCGGGATCCTCGCCCAGCGCTCGATCGCCAGACGCCCGGCGAGACCAGCGTGATACGAGGTGCCACAGCCCACCGCGATGATCCGGTCGACCTTCTGCAAGCGCTCGTCCAGAAGCGCCTTGGCCGACGAGTCCCAAGAGCGCCAGTGCGAGAGCGTCTCGGAGACCGCGCCGCTTTGCTCGTGGATCTCCTTGAGCATAAAAGTCTCAAAGCCGTCCTTCTCGCAGCGGTCGTCGTCCCAGTCGACGTCGGTCGCCGCCGGCGCGTGTGGGCACCCCTCGACGTCGAATACAGTGGTCTCTCCCGGTCGCAGCACCACGATCTCTCCGTCGTGGAGGACGGCGACGCGCCGGGTATGCGCCAGAAACGCGGAGATCGACGAGGCGATGAACTGCTCCCCTTCGCCGATTCCCACCACCAGTGGGCATTCACGCCGCACGCCCACCAGCGTCTCCGGTTCTTCATCACACATCGCCACGAACGCGTAATGGCCGTTCAGGTCGTCCAGCGAGCGGCGCACCGCCTCGGCGAGGTCACCGTCGTAGTAGAGGCCGATCAGCTGCGCGACGACCTCCGCGTCCGTGTCGGAGCTGCACTGAACCATGTCGGCTTCGAGTCGCTGCCGCAGCTCGATGTAGTTCTCGATGATCCCGTTGAGGACAATCCGTACCCGGCCGCTGGCATCCAAGTGGGGATGGGCGTTGCGCTCGGTGACGCCGCCGTGAGTGGCCCAGCGCGTATGTCCGATGCCAGAGTTGGCGATCTCCGTCGCCGTAGCCGTGGCGGCGGAGGCGTTGGCTGCGTCCGGATGAACGCTGAGCGCGGCACCGAGAGAATCGAGGTTGCCGACCGCGCGGACGCATTGGGTCGCTCCATCCTCGCGCCAGGCGAGTCCCGCAGAGTCATAGCCTCGATACTCGAGCCGCTTGAGCCCGTCGAACAGTATCTCCCGGCAGCGCCGGTGGCCGACATATCCAATGATGCCGCACATCGCGATCTCCTTCCGTGCCCCTTGTTCAAGACAATTACAGGTCCTCGCGCGGCGAGCGTCAATGAGGATGACGGCCTATCGGACGTTCACCGGTTGATCGCCGAATGCCCCGGCGGCGCCAAATTCTTTACGCTGATGAGCGATGCCAGGTGAAGGATTGCGGGTCGTGGTCGTCGACGATCATGAGGTGTTTCGTCGCGGGCTGGTGCCGTTGCTCCAGGAGCGTTCGATCAAGGTGGTGGCCGAGGCCGGCCTGGCCGCCGACGGGATTCGACTAGCTTCCGAGCTGAGCCCGGACGTGGTACTGATGGATCTGAACATGCCGGGCATGTCCGGGATCGAGGCGACACAGCGACTGTCGGCGGCGGCGCCGCTGGTGCGGGTGCTGGTATTGACCGTCGTCGCCGATCACCGCAACGTCACGGATGCGCTGTTGGCCGGGGCCTCTGGATACCTCGTCAAGGACGCCTCGATCGATCAGATCGTCGAAGGGATCCGGGCCGCGGCCCGCGGCGAATCGCTGATCTCGCCTCGAATTGCCAGTCAACTGGTGCGCCGCCTGCGCGAGCCGCCCGAGCTCGAACCTGTCGCCGGAACCGAGCTGACGCCGCGCGAGTTCGAGGTTCTCGAAATGCTGGCGCGCGGGATGGACAACCCGGAGATCGCCAGGGCCTTGTTCCTCAGCCAGCACACGGTCAAGAACCACGTCTCGAGCATCCTGGCGAAGCTGCAGGTCGAGAACCGCATCCAGGCGGCAGTGCGCGCGGTGCGGCGAGGATTGGTGTAGGCCGCGGAGCGGTCAGCGAGCTTCGCGGGCGGGGCGCTCGGCATGTGCGCGTAGCGCGGCGATCGCCGTCCGCAGGGCGTCGACCTCCTCGGTGAGCTCCGGAGGCCCACCAAGCCGCCGTCGCTGCGCGTCCAGGACCAGCGCATAGGCATACAGATCCCCCAACGCGCCGTTCAGGCGATCATCGAGCTCAGGAGCTGACCCTATTGAATCCATAGCATCGTCGCCAGCACTCGTCCGGAGCGCGCCAGACGGCCAACGAGCGGCGGCAAGGACAGAAGCACCCCGACCGCGGCGCCGACTGCGAGCGCCTCTCCGGCGAGCTGCGGATGGACCAAATAGCGCCACCCGAGCTCTGCCGCGAGTCCTGCGCACGCAGCGATCAGTGCAGCGCGCTGGAGCGCGAACGATTCCAGCAGCCCCAGCAGCAGCGTGACCAGGCCGACGCAGCCGAAGGCGACGAACACGCTGGTGGCGTCGGTGCCCCGGGTCCAATTGCCGAGCGCGATGACGATCGCGGATAGGAGGACCGTTGCTCCCACCAGGCGTAGAAGGGCACCGACGAAGATCGACATCGCCGGATCGCTCAGCGCTGCCCGGCTCGCGCTCGTGAGCGGCACGCCCCGCAGCTTTTGCGGGATCGCGACGTAGAAGTTCCACAGGTAGTAACCGCCCCAGAAGCTCCCGATTACCGATGGAAGCAGCGCGATCGCCGGATGAACCCCGTGGACCCCCCAACCCAAGCTGGGATCGGAGACCAGCAGCACGCCTATGGAACCGCCCAAAATCGCGGCCAGCATCGCCCGGCGCATGCTCCCCGCCCGCTCGTCGGTCGCCCGCCGCCGAGTCAGGACAGCCGCGACGCACATCAGCAGCGTGATCGACGTAAGCGCCCCAAGCACCGCATATGGAGACTCGTGCTGATCCAACGCGACGGTGCCGAGCACGAGCACAGCTGCGTAGATCAGGCCCCAGCCACGCCTGGTCAACACCGTGCCCCCGACCCAGACGGGGACGAGCATCGCCGCGATCGGGCCCCACTTGGGCACCAGGACCAGCGGCAACTCGACCAGCAGGATCGCGAGGATGGAGAACGCCACCCCGTCGCGCGCGAGCGACGCCAGTCCGTCCCTGCGGCTGAGGTAGCGACTGCGCAGACCCCATTGCAGCGCGACGGCGATCGGCAGCGCAGCGCGGATCGCGTGGGGAAGCAGGCTGGGCCCGAGGCGCCTGTTGATCGGCGCGGCCCAGGCAGCGACCGAGAGGATCAGGAGCACGAGCGTGATCGCCTCGGCGAGCACGCTCCGCTGCTCGCGGTCGTCCGGGTCGAAGCTGCTCCTCGCGTGCAGCGGCGGGCTATTGAGGTTGAGCAGGTCGCGCGCGGCCGTTAGCGCGTTCCGAGCAGGCGTCCCGATCCAGGCCTCGAGCACAACCGTCGCTTCGAGCACGTCGCGCGCGGGTCGACCGAGACGGGCCTCGATCACCGCCTCCGCATGCGGATCAGCTTGCTTCTCGACCCCGGTCTCCTCGACGCTGGTCAGCTGCTTCACCGCTGCTTTGGCGGACCGCTCATCGCCCCGTCCGTTCGCCGGCTGCAAGCTCACACCGTCACCTCGCTGATCAGTTCGCGATATCCGGCCAAGCAGCGCGCCAGCGTGAAGCGTCGATTCAGGCGTTCGAAACCGCGCCGGCCGAGCTGGGCGGCGAGATCTGGGTTGCGCAGCATCGTCACGACTGCGGTCGCGAGGGCGTGGACGTCATTGGGCGGCGCGACGATTCCGCAACCCCTGAGCACTCCTGGAACGCCGCCCACGCTGGTCGCAACCGCCGGGCGTCCCTGCGCCATCGCCTCCAACAACGCCATCGGCATCGCCTCCGAGATGCTCGTCATCAGTACCACGTCGCCCCCACGGATGACGCCGTACGGATCGCTGGTCCTGCCCATGAATCGAAAGCGCTCACCGAGCCCGAGTTGCTGGTGGAGTCGCTCACATGCCTTTGCGTAGGCCTCCTGACCGGCGGTCGGCGGGCCCCAGTATTCGAACCGCGCCGTCGGCATCCGGCGGGTTACCTCCTCGGCCACGAACAGCATCGTCTGCACGTCCTTCAGCGGGTCGAGCCGTCCCATCGCGATCACCTTGTGGGCGTTGGGTGGGTCAGTACGCTCCTCCGGCGGGTGGATGCCGTTGGGAATCACTCGGATCTTCGCCGGGTCGACCCCGAGGCCTCGTTCCCACTCCGCGTTTGCCTCCGTCACCGGCGCGATCACGTCCGCCGCCGCGTACGTGGCACGCGTCAGGCCGAGCGCCAGCCGCGGCGAGATGTAGCTTGGCGAGGTGGACGCCTGGCGCACCGAAGCCAGGTATGCCTCGCGCACGTAAACGCCGTGTTCGGTGAGCAGGATCGGGGTCCCGTGCAGCGCCTTGTGTGCCAGGGCAGGAATCCCGGCCCAGCCGGCGGCGGTCACGTGCAGCAACTTGCAAGGAGGCGTCTGGACCGCGGCGGTGCGCGCTACCCAGTACAGCGTCTGATACAGGCGGGCGGCCTCGATCGCGTCATAAATCGGCGACGGCGCGGAGTCGTCATGAGTCTTGCTCAGCACGTCTTCGAGCGCCCACAGGTACTCCTCCCAGCTATCGCGGGCGCGGAACTCGCGGCGGATTGCCTGCGGCCGGACCCGGCAGCGGACCAGCGCGCTTTTGAGGCAGTCGAGATCGCCCTCCCAAGGAAGCAGCCCCCGCAACAGCTGCGTCGGGAGCGACGCTTCCGGCTGTCCGTGTCGGTGAGGCATCCGTCTCGGCGTTCGACTCTCGGACCACAGCTCGATCGGCCTCAGCAGGCGGGCGTTCGGTGGCAGGGTGAAGCATTTGCGCACCCGCTTGCCGCCGGCGACCACCGGCAGGATGTCCCACTCGATCTCCCGCAGCCCGTCGATCAGCACGTCGCACCAAGAGCTGACGCCGCCAATCGCATATGGATAGGTGCCCTCGGTGATCATCAGCACGCGGGAGCCAGGTTTCTTTGCGCCGCGAAACCTGGATGCTCGTCTCGCGGCCGGCGGCGGTGCGGGATCGGGGGGCGGCATGCGGCCGTAAGACCGCGGTCGGTCCTGCTTGAACAGCAATAATTGGCTGTGGGAGGTCATGCTTGTTCTCGGCAGCTCGCCGATGTCCGGCCCTCGTTGTTCGTCGTGCGCCCCGTCTGCCAGCGAATTCTCCGGGTAGGGGCCAGGGTCACATATGGGTCACGGCAGCGATCCTGCGTTCAGCATTTGAACGTGATGTGCACCGCCTGAGAGCGTGGCCAGCCCCTAGCTACCTGGTTGAGACCCCTACTCGAGCGGCTCCCGAAGCGGTCGGGCGTTCAACGGCTGCTGTGCTGGATGGGTTTCATCCCACTCAGTTCTGAGGGGCGTTGAGTGGGGCGTCTTCCAGGTGCGGCTCGCGCAGACTAGCCTGAGAGCTGCTGGACCGCGGCCGGTGTTTCGGCCTGGAGTTGTTGTCGCTCCGCCAGCTCGAGCATCTCGATCGCGCTGCGCCGGTTGGGTGCGCCGAGCTTGTGGAGGATCGCCGAGACGTGGCGACGAACCGTGATCTCCGAGATCCCCAGGTCAGCGGCGATCTCGGCGGTGCGTCCAAGCGTACGCAGCCGATCCAGTACTTCGAACTCGCGCGCGGTGAGCTCGATCCCGTCGTTCACTTCGGAGAGCTGCAGGCGGCGATGACGGCCGCCCTCACGGAACTCGCGAATTAGGCGCGCGGTCATCGCTCGCGAGAGCGCCCCCTCGCCGCAAACCACGCCACGAATCGTGTGCGGTAGGCGTTCGGTCGATATCGTCTTCACCAAGTAGCCATCCGCGCCCGCGCGTAGAGCCGCAAACAAGTCGTCGTCGCGCTCGGAAGCGGTCAGCATCACGATCTTCGTCGCCGGCACCGAGTCGCTGATCTGGCGGGCGGCCTCGATCCCGTTACCGGGCATGCGAACCGCGAGCACGCACACGTCGGGGCGATGCTTTCGCGCGGCCGCGACGGCGTCGGCCGCGTTGCCCACCTCCGCCACGACTCGGAGCCCGTGCGGCTCGAGCGCGTGGCGGACGCCCGCGCGAATGGCGCTCTGATCGTCGGCGAGCATGACCGTGAGCTCGGTCGCGTCTGTAACGTCGATATCGCTTTCCATTCGCCCTGCTCACCAATCTTTGGTTGCGCTGCCGCAATTATCGAGCTATGTATCGGCAGCGGCGATCAGTGACTTGACCCGCGCGCCGTTCATCGGCTGAACGCAAGAGGGGCGAGCGAGACCATTGGAGACAGGGGGGCGGGTCTTCAGACTGCGCAGATCACTTGGGGGGGCAGAGACGACCCCCCGAGTGATCGAACGCGGCATCGCTCGCTCGATCGTGGAGGCATCAGTGACCAGTACCTGTTTTACGCGCATCAGTCCTTGGGTTCTCCTGAGGCGACCCAAACGAATTGGCTGGCTGGGTTTGATCCTGGCGCTGATGGTGACCTGTTGGTGTACGACCGGGTCGGCGCATGCCGCCACCACTCCCCGCATCGACATGAAGGTGCTCCTGCTCGGGACCTCGACGACCGAGCCGGATTACCAGGCGTGGCAGGCGGCGCTGAAGCGGGAGGGCATTCCGTTCGACTCGATCGTCGGGCCGACTTCGTCGCGTACCGCGATCACCGCCTCGACGCTGTCCGACACGCTTCCCGATGGGACGCCGGAGGGCAAGTACGAGGCGATCATCGACTCGATCGGCGGTCTCACCGACTGCTCCACCGGGACGTGCGTGTCCGACCTCTCCTCGGCCGAGTCAAGCGCGATCGAGACCTATGAGCAGGACTTCGCCGTGCGGCAGATCACCGGGGACGTGTACCCGGGCGCCAGCTACGGCATGAACATCCCCACGACCTCGGGAGCCCTCGACGGCACGACCGGTTCCCTGACGAGCGATGGACTGAAGACCTTCCCGTATCTGAAGGGTCCGGTGCCGATGGACACGGGCACCTACGGATATGAAGCCACGCCGGTCAGCACGACGAACTTCGACACACTTGTAACGGGTCCGAACAACAGCTCGCTCGTCGGGATCTACACCCATCCTGACGGGGTCCAGGAGATGGTCGAGACGTTCAACCAGAACCAGTACCAGATCCAGGCCGAGCTGTTGCGCCACGGGGCTATCGCCTGGGCCACGCGCGGCGTGTACTTTGGCGACCAGCGCAACTACCTCGAGGCCGACGTCGACGACAACTTCCTCTCCGACGACGCGTGGAGCGTCTCCGGAAACGCGACCACCGCGGCGCATTCGACCGACTTCAATCCGGCCGACGCCCTGCGCGAGGTCCCCGCCGACGTCACAGCCGCGGCGAACTGGGCGAAGGCCAACAACTTCCGCATCGACATGTTGTTCAACGGCGGCGGCAGCGTCGCGGTGGCCAACGGTTCCAGCCTAGTCGGCGCGGGCGACAGCGGCAGCGGGACGACGGGAAGCTCGAGCGGTGGCAGCGGGACCGCGACCAACAACGATCCGCTGCTCGCGGCGTTCCAGGGCACCGACCCCGCGACAGGTAAGCCGTACACGGATGACTTCGGCTGGATCAGCCACACCTGGGATCACCCCAACATCGACGAGGGCTGCGGGACCCAGAACTACATCGAGGCCGAGCTCAACCAGAACACCAATTGGGGCGCGACCGCGGCCTCGAGCGGCAATCCGATCAGCGGCGGTCTCGGCCTCACCGAGAGCACCGATCCCACCGCCGCGCTGGGGAACGAGAATCCGAATGTGATCATCACTGGCGAGCACTCGGGTCTGGCCAACCTGCTCCCGGGCAATCCGGGTCAGGTCGATCCGCCGGCGCTCGACTCCGCCGATGCGGCGACGACCGGCGGCACGCTTGCGGCCGGCGAGTACGTATACGCGGTCAGCGATCAGTTCAACACAGCGGCACCGGGGGCGACGCCCGTTGCGGGCAGCGGCGAGTCCGCGGGCTCGATATCCGCTCCGGTCACCGTCACCGGCACGACGAGCTCCGTGGCGCTTAGCTGGGGCGCGGTGTGCCACGCGGCCGACTACAAGATCTACCGCGCGCCGTACACACCGCCGCCGGCCGGCTCGCCGGCAGGGACCGCGGGCACGACCGGCGCCTGGTCATTGATTCAGACGGTGCCGGCCGATACCGTAAACGACTTCAAGGATCCGACCTCGACCACCGATACCACCGGCGGCGGCGCGATTCAGAAGACGTTCACCGATACGGGAGTCGCCGGCACCGCCGGTGCGCCGTTGACCCAGGGCACCGCGGTCGAGAGCCCCTACGAGCAGAACCCGGTGCTGGACACCGCGTTCGCCAGCACCGTCGACGGGGGGATCAAGTACTTCGGCGCCGATGCCTCGAAGCCCTACCCCAACCCCGCGGACGGCTCGTTTGCAACGGGTGCGTTCGGTGGCGCCGCCACCGAGTACCCGAATGGCGCGACGTTCCAAGATGCCGGCGCCACGGCGATCCCGCGCTATCCGACGAACATCTACTACAACGTGTCGACCAACGCTCAGGAGGTCGACGAGTACCAGACGCTGTACGACTCGCCGACATGCACGGCGATCCCCGGCGTGACCACCTGCAACCCCGCCGGGACCCAGTTCCCGATCGCCACCATCATCGCGAGCGTGGACACGGGGATGTTCCAGCACGTGATGGGCAACGATCCGCGTCCGCACTACTTCCATCAGACCAACCTGATGTCGCAGACCACAGGGTCGGCGAATGGAGAAGGCGACGGGCTGTTCTATGAGACGCTCAACCCGCTGCTGGCCGAGTACAACAGCTACTTTGCGAGCAACGCTCCGATCGAGCAGCCGACGATGGCTCAGATCGGCACGCTGCTCACGCAGCAGGCGAACTGGGCGACGGCGAATGCCAACCAGGTGTCCGGCTACATCCAGGGCAACCAGGTCACGGTAACCAACTCGGGCACCGGCGCGGTCGAGACTCCGCTGACCGGAACCACCACCGTTGGCTCCAGCTACGGCGGCTCGCAGTCGGGCTGGACGAGCGTCAATCCCGGCTCAACCACGTTCACCGCCCAGACCACCTGGCCGCCGCCGCGGACCGTCACGGTCTCGCTGTCGCCGACTTCGATCAGCGCTAACGGCACCTCGACGAGCACCGCGACCGCGACGGTGACCGCCGACGGGAACTTCCCGATCGTCGGTGACAGCCTCGGGTTCACCTCGAGCGACAACGGCGTCAAGGCGAGCTCGGTCACGAACAACAACAATGGCACCTACACGGCGACGCTCACGAGCTCTAAGACGGCGGGCACGCCCACGATCACCGCGACCGACAGCACCGTGTCGCCGAATACCGTCACCGGCCAGGCGACGCTGACGCAAACCGCAGTGGCCCCGCCGCCCACCACGACGCCGCCACCGACGACCACCACGACGCACGGAGCGCCACCGCCACCGCCACCCGCGAAAGCAACGCATCCCTCGAACAGCAGGCTCCCCGTGATCGGAGGGTCTGCCGTGGTCGGGTACACGCTGTCAGCGTCGACCGGGACGTGGTCGGGCACCTCGCCGATCGCCTCCGCATACCAGTGGCAGCGCTGCAAGCCACGGTGCGCCAACATCGCCGGCGCAACGCGCAGCTCCTACAGGCTCGGCAACGCCGACAAGGGCGCGAAGCTGCAGGTGATCGTGACGGCGAGTAACCGCGTGGGCACCACCAAGGTCATCTCCGGGCAGGTCGGTCCGGTGCTGACAACCAGCCAGGTGAAGGCGCGGCTGATGAGCGGCCTCGCCGTGCGCGGCAAGGCCGGGCGGATCGGGGCGATGCTGAAGTCTGGCGGATACGCCCTCTCGTTCAGCCCGCCTGGCTCTGGGCGTCTGGTGATCTCGTGGGTCAGCGGCTCCAAGAGCAAGCGGCTCGTGGTGGCGACGGTCACCGTCAGCCTCCAAGGCACTCGTGCGAAGACCGTCAAGATCGTCCTGACCTCCAAGGGCAGGCAGGCGTTGAAGCGCGCCAAGCACCTGACGGCGACCGCCCAGGGCACGCTCTCACTGGTCGGCGGGTCTCCGATCCGGGCCAGCCGGACGTTCACCCTCAATCGATAGGGACAGACCGATGAGCACGAGAACATCGGCTCAGCTCGCCGCGCTGCTCGCGGCGGCCGCGGTGGCTGCTGGCTGCGGGGGGAGCAGCCAGCAGTCGACCACCGCGGGCGCTGCGAGCCACACCCAGAGCCAAGCTCAAACGACGGTCAGCGGTCAAGCGACGACGAACGTCGCGCACGCTCGCGGCCAGCGGCACTCAGGGGCAGACTCGGCGGTGGCGTCGAGGCCCGCGACGGTGAGCGGAACGCCGATCCCCAGCGCTGGACGCCGGGCCGCGGCAAAGGCGGCGACGCCCCAGCCGTCGGCGATCCCGGCCGGCCCGCTGGTGTCCGGCTTCTCCGGAACGGGCAACCAAGCGATCGGCTCGATCTCGGAGAAGAAGAACGTGGTGATCGAGTGGAAAGCAGCGAGTCCGCCGATGCAGATCTTCAACGCTCACGGCGTGCTGCTGCTCAACAGCGACCTTCCCAGCGGCAGAGTAAGGCTCGCCAGCGGTGATTATCGGAATCTGCAAGTCGGATCCAAGGGCCCGTGGAGGATCCAGATCCACGCTTCGGGTTAGGCGTCCCCGAGCGACGCGGAGCTGCGCGCCCGGGCGGGGAGATAGATTGGCGGCAATGAGAGCCATTTTCACCACGGTGCAGATGCTGGCAGTGCTGCTTCTGGCGCCCGCGGCGTTCGCCGCCACACCGGGCGCCGCTCAGGCTTACTGGCACCCACCACAGCGCTTGACTTGGTACTGGCAGCTGCAGGGCACGGTGAAGGACTCCTATCCGGCGTCCGCGTACGACATCGATGGTTTCGACAACGGCTCATCCGAGGTCTCGGCGCTACACGCGGCCGGCAAGCGCGTGATCTGTTACATCAACGTCGGAACTTGGGAGAACTGGCGCTCGGATGCGGCTGCGTTTCCGAGCCCGGTTCTGGGCGCCGACAACGGCTGGCCGGGGGAGAGGTGGCTTGACATCCGCCAGCTCTCGGTCCTGAAGCCGCTCATGACCGCTCGCTTTCAGATGTGCAAGCAGAAGGGATTCGATGCCGTCGAGCCCGACAACATCGACGGCTATGAGAACGCCACCGGCTTTCCGATCAGCTCTCAAGATCAGCTCGCTTATGACGAGTGGGTTGCGCAGGAGGTTCACGCGCTCGGCATGGCCGTGTTCGAGAAGAACGATCCCGACCAGGCGGGCACGCTCGCGCGGTACTTCGACGGGGCGCTCGACGAGCAGTGCAACGAGGATTCGGAGTGCTCCTCCTACCAGCCGTATCTGTCGGCGGGCAAACCGGTGCTGAATGCCGAGTACCAGGCTTCGCTGTACCCGGGGTTCTGCCCGGCCGACAACGCCACCGGGATCATGGGCGCGCTCTACAGCGAAAACCTCGACGGGACTTCCTACAAGCCGTGCTGGAGCACGACTCGGGGGCCATTCGGCCTCGACCAGGCGAGGCCAGCGGTCGTCGTCGCCGGCGCCCGTGTAACCGTCAATCGCGGCGCCGCCGGGGTGAAGCTGAGCTGCCCGCGCGGTCAGTCCTATTGCGACGGGACGGTCGCGCTCACCACCGTGCGCCGGTTCACGGTCGCCGGCAAGCGCGAGGCTTTGGTGCTAGGCACTCAGCACTTCCACATCCTCGGCGGTCGTGGGGCCGTTGTCGGGGTCAAGCTGTCGCGTCAGGCGCTCAGCAGACTCGGGACTTCCCCCACCGTCGCGGTGCTGATCGAAGTGACCGCGCGGGACGCCGCGGGTCGTCGCGCCGCCTCGCACAGGACGGGCACGCTGGTTCTGCGCGGCGGGCGCTAGCCAACCGGCGAGACCCCCGGCCGCCAGCGTTCACGGCAATGAACGCACGATTGACCCTTTGGTCCATTGGTGAAGTGGCGGCCGCTCGGAACAATGCTTGCTACCAAGGCGTGGGCTGCGCCAAGGAGGGTCGGCAGCGGGTGAGAACTGTTGCCGAGCAGCGACAAAAAGGACGCCGTATCTTGCTTACGACTCAGCGACCTACCCCATCAGCGGAGCTGCGCCCTCGCGAACGCGAGGGGGCGCTGACGCGACTCGTTATAGTCGCCGACAACCCGCTGATTGTCGGGGCGATTCGGTTGGCTATGCGGGAACGAGGCGCGTTTCAGCTCCTCGGCTATCTCGACGCTCGCAAGGCCACAGCGGGCACGATCACGCGTGCAGGTGCGGACGTCGTCCTCGTCGACGAGGCGGATCAGTCGGAGCATGCGATCGCCCTGATCCAGAGCCTGACCGAGCACAACGAAGACATCACCGTGATCGTCTTGACAGTTCACATGGAGGGAGAGTGGGTTGCACGCGCGTTTGCGGCGGGGGCGACAGGGGCCATCTCGAAGGCCATCCAACCCGCTGCGCTTATGACGGTCCTGCGGGAGTCGCTGAACGGCCACATCGTGCATTCGCCTATCAGCCTCCGAGCCCAGAATGGAGTAAATGGGTTCTCGCCAAGCATGCTTGGGGAGGAGCATTCTTCTCTGACCGAGCGGGAGCTGGAGATTCTGCAGCTCGTCGTGGCCGGCGCGACAAACGGCGAAATCGCGCGGCAGCTGTGGATTACGCAACAGACAGTGAAGTTCCACGTCTCAAACATCTATCGTAAGCTCGACGTCGCGAACCGCACCGAGGCCTGCCACTACGCGCACGTCAACGGTTTGGTCGCGCCCAAGGAACCGCTTCCGGTGGTGATGCAAAGGCAAGCCTTTCCAGTCGCCTCGTAGCGCCTTTCGTGAGACACGAGCCCCGTGCAGCAGGTCTTGACCAAAACCTTTCCGCTGAGGCATGTGGTTAGCAGAGTGGCATGCCACCGGTGACATGCCGCTGCGGCTCGCGGCGCACTGCGGCACAGGCCGCCGGCTGGAGAAGGCCCCGCCGTAGCGCGATGCGGGCCCCTAGCTCGGGCGCCAGAGTGCGCATGTAGCCGCGATACTCGCGTCCTGCGCTGAGATCTTGGTATTCCCCGTGGAGAGGGCCGTCGCGGAGGTAGCGTCGCACCACATCGACGTAGAGGTCAGCGCCGCAGAAGATTGCCCGGACGAACAACTCATGCAGTCGGTCGCTCGGGTCCCATTTCGCCCGTGCGACTCCGAAAATCTGGCCGCCGTCGATGTCCGCGGTGCACTCGTGCACTGTCGCGCCGATCCACTCCGGCTCACGGTTGGCCACAGGCCAAAACGTGCAATCCGTTCCGCGGTAACGCGGTGAGACTCCCGTGTGCAAGTTGAAGACCTGGTCCCGGGGCAACGCGAGTATGTCGGGACCGACGATTGAAGTACCGAATACCAGGAGGACGTCTGGTTGCGCCGCTGCAACAGCAGCACGCGCTTCGGCGCTGTTCGTTCCCTCTGCGCGGGTAACGAGGCGTTCATCACTAAAGCGTTCAGTTGCCTCGTCGCCGAGGAGCGTGCGAAACGCTTCAGCGCGCGCTGCCTCGTCCCGTACCAGGCGTCTGAACGCAAATAGGCCGATCCGCGAACAGCCCCCGATCAGGCCGCCTCGGAAGGCTCGCCGGAGGTTCGGTCGTCGCACGCGAATGTCTACGACTACCGCCTGAATTGGCAACGCTGCACACAGGCGGTTCGTCACATAGTGGTGCTCTGGCCCATCCCCGGTCAGCACGACGATACGGCGCCTGTGCGGTGCGGACGCGATCATGATGACGCCTGAAGGAGATCCCGCATAGCCCGCAGCTGGGGTAGCAGCTCGAGTTCGGCGAGGAGCCTCGAGGTCGGATGGTGGTGGAGGCTAACGCGGTTCCACGGCCGACCAGCATGCCCCTCCCGGTTGGGACGTGACTCAACGAGAAACGAGGCTTCGTGACCGGACTCCGCAAGCAACCGCTCGACGAGCGGCGTCGCGTCGCCGCGACTTCCGTACGGGTACGCGAACGCTCGGACTTGCGCGCCCGCCCAGTGCTGCAAGTCCTGCTGGTGCTGAACCAACTCGACCATCCCTACTGCCTCGTCGACGATGCTCCGGCAGCGAATGTGTGATCGGGTGTGGTTGGCAACCTCGCAACCCAACTCGGCAAGGCGCTGCAGCTCACACAGATCGAGAAACAGTCCGCTTTCCGCCCTGGTCCGCGAGACATCCACGCAGAAGCGCTCCGCCAGCTCCTCACCGAGGCGTGATCGCCGCGCGTATGGGAGGCGCGTGATTAGTTCAATGAGTTGCTCGACTGTGCGGGCCCTTGTTGGGTGGTCCAGGACGGCTTCCGCCAGCGCTTCTACACCGATCCGTGAGGCTAGCCCGCAGAGCAGGTTGTCAAGCGGTAGGGATGTGGGATCCAGGAATGTGCGGGAGACAAAGAAAACGCTGGGCAACCCATGTCGGGCAAGGATCGGTAGTCCCACATCGAGCACTGACCGGTAGCCATCATCAAACGTGATCAGCAACGCCCTTCGCGGAAGGCGCCCCGAGAGGACCGTCTCGAGGTCGACGATGTCGTAGTCGCGGACAAGGCGTTGTATATGAGCCTCGAACAGTGCGGGAGCTGTGTTGACGTGGAGCGGGTCCGCGAGTTCAGTCGATCGCTTGGCCAGGTGGTGGTAAAGCACTACCCGCAGACCCTGGGGCAATGCACGCCTAAGACCGGCGGCGGGTCGTCGCGGTGCCAGGACCGTTGAGCCGTCGCCGACGGTAGAGAGCGTTTGCACGTCATTCTCGCCAAACGCAGACATCGGCATCATCGTACGTTTGTGGACGTGAACGCCTACTACCCGTAGCAATGGGTTTGCGTGCTCGAGATCTAGCCCTCTGGCTAGGGACTCCTCGGTCTCCGAGTGTTACACAACGCGCGTGGCCGATTTGGCGGTGATAATCGTGTCGTTCAACAGCGCCCGCTGGCTCGTGCCATGTTTGTCGTCTGTACACGCCCATGCCGGTAACGCTGACCTCGAAGTGGTAGTCGTCGACAACGCCTCAACTGACGGCTCGGCGGAGCTGGTGGAACGGGAGTTTCCTCCGGCGCGGGTACTTCGGATCGAGAATCGTGGCTTCGCCTATGCAAACAATCGCGGGTTTGAGGTTGTCCAGGCTCCGTTCGTTCTCTTCCTGAACCCAGACGCCGAGATCCGTGCCGGCGACTTTGGAGATCTGCTGGACATAATGCGATCGCGGCCCACCGTGGGTCTTATCGGTTGTCGGCAGGTCATCCCCGACGGCACTCTGTACCCCACGATTCGTCGCTTCTCGACACCGCTGCGAAACCTGCTAGAGAGCTGTGGTTCCGAACGCTTTCCGATTCGGACTGCGTGGATGGGGGAGCGCGAGTTGGACTCTGCGGCGTATGACCGCGAGACCGCATGCGACTGGGTCTCCGGCTCCTTCATGCTCGCACGGCGCGAAGCCGTGCGCGAAGCCGGACTGATGGACGAGCGCTATTTCCTCTACTGCGAAGAGCCGGATCTGTGCAAAGGACTGAAGGCAGCCGGCTGGGAAGTCCGCTACGTCCCTAACATGACCATACTTCACTACTGGGGCAAGGAAGGCTACAACGAGCGTCTCGCGGCGCAGGAGGCCTACGCGCGGCGGCAGTACCTGTTCAAGCACCACGGCCCATTACGGCGCTGGCTGACTACGTTCGCGCTCGCCCTCCAGTACGGGCGGCGTGTCGTGATCCCTGTTGGGAGTCCGGACCAGCTTCGCGCGCGACGGGCCGCTTCGCGGACTGCGCTGCGGACATTGCTCGGCTTGGCCCCCCCACCGTTTGGCGAGCTATCAGGGTCGGTGCGTGGCGACCGGTTTCTTCGCGTCGCGCGAACGCCGGCTGAGGATGCGCACCGGTCCGGCTGACCGCGAGGATGCGGGCGGTGCTGCCCGCGAAGGCGCATAGCTCCTTCGTCGTCGACATTACGCAGTCGAAGACCTCTGGCGTAACACTTGCAGGGGAGTCCGGAGCAGCAATTGAAGATCCAGGCCGAGTGTCCAGCCGCGCACGTATGCGACATCCATGTCGAGCGACTCCCGATAGGTCGAGTTTGCTCTCGCGGTCACCTGCCAGAGCCCGGTGATTCCCTGCGGCACCGTAAACCGATCGAGGTGGTGAGGCTCAAAGTTCTCGACCTCGTAGGGGATGCACGGTCGCGGTCCGACGAGCGACATCTCACCCCGCAACACGTTGATGAGCTGCGGCAGCTCGTCGAGGCTTGTTCGTCGTAGCCAGCACCCAAAGTTTGTAACGGAGCCGGAGCGGTCGAGCTTGTAGAGCCCGTTCCTGTTCGCCTCGGCCTGCGAGGACATCATCTGCTGGATGTATGCCTGGTGAACCGACTGGTCGGTGTCGAGCTTCATGGTCCGGAACTTGAGCGTAGTGAACTCCCTCATGTTCGTCCCGAGCCGCGTTTGGCGGAAGAAGATCGGTCCATCCGAATCGAGGCGGATTCGGAGTGCCAGGTATGCAAAGAGCGGCGCGAATAGGACGAGCGCAACGGTTGCGCCGACCATGTCGATCGCGCGCTTGATCATGCGCGCGATCCTCGTCGCGCCCATCGGCGGGAGGCCGAGCAAGGGAATTCCTTCAACCGAATGGACCGTCATATGCGGGCCAACGAGCTCGAACAGACGCGGTACGAGATCAATCTGAACGGGAAGGTCCCGAAGTGGGCGCAGCAATGTGAGCACCTCGGACACCGGCTGGCTCGAGAACGCAATTACCACTCGCTCGACGTCCAGCCGCACGATGATGTCCGGCAGCCCCGCGAGTCCGTCGAGGATCGTCAGATGCTCCGGCAGATCGGCGCGGCGGGCCAGTGGCTTGCTGTCGACGAACCCTACCACGTTGATTCCATACTCGGGATGCCTCACGAGCTTGCGACCGATCAGCTGGCCGACTTCTCCCGCCCCCACGATCACCGTGTTCTGCTGGTAGGCCTCCGTGCGCCTGCATGCCTGACGCGCGAGCGTGCGGGCCAGCGGCAGGATGAAGACGGCTAGGGTCCAGAACGTGATCAAGGCGTAGATGCTCGGACTGGACCTTCCGGCCACACGGGAGGCCACCAGCAGCAGCCAGACCCCGACCGTCACTAAGTGGAATACACTGACCACGTCGTCGGTCGTCGAATGGTCTGCACGTTCTTGGTCGCGCTTGTAGAGCCCGTGGAGCTTGGCCACGACCACCCAGCACGGCAACGTGGCGGCGAAGACCGCAAGCTCCCGGCCAGATCCGAATGCCCCATCGCCGCCCCAAAGCACTGTCGCAACTAGATATGCGAGGCTTAGGCCGAGCAGGTCAGCTACGAGCAAGCTCCGCGGGACCAGCCACGCGCGCCGCTCCCGACGGCGCCGAGCGAGCAGTTCGCGCGTGTGGTCGTCCATCGCCGCGATCAGATCACCCGCGCCGAAGCGCCCTGCCCCTACGCCGGCATCGAGTCCGAGACGATCGACCGGGAGATCATCACCGCCGCGGGCTGCGTCGATCGACGTGAGCGAATGCATTGAGCTGGAGCATGAACCCGCGAGTCCGCGCAGCGGTAGGCCAGGATGCTAAGACCCGTCCAGGGACCGGGCGGACACCTGGACCTTCGGCCAGCACGCCCACGCCTCCGTGCAGCTATGTTGCCACTCTGTGCTTGCACGCTGTCAGCCAAAATTGGATAAACTCTTTGTGCTCGGCCACATCTGATCTGTACTACGACTAGAGGCGTGGATGGAGGTGTCAGATGTGAACCGAGAGCGAATATCTTGGGAGATAAATACGCACGTCGTAGGGATGGATAACCCATGAAGCGGCTCGTCGTAGTCGCGGACAACTCGCTAATTGTCGAAGCGATTGCGATCGGTCTGCGAAGGAGCGGTGAGTTCGAGCTGCTCGGACACTTCGACGGGCGAACAGCATCGGCACGGACAATCGTCGACGCTTCGCCGGACGTGGTGCTCATTGACGACATGGAACATTCCGAGCAAGCGATCGACCTGATGAGGCAGATCAAGGCCGAGAACAACGCAATCATCGTGCTCGTGCTGACGATGACGATGGACCCAGAGTGGCTCGACGTCATCTTCGACGCTGGCGCGGTCGGTGCGATCTCGAAGGCGACGCATCCCGCCACGCTCGCCACCCTTGTCCGCGAGACGATCAACGGGCACGTGGTCCACGTTTGCAAGGGCTGTAGCCCTGTCCCGGCGTCCCGTCCGCGTGCGGTCGCCACCGAGCCGCTCACCGGTCGCGAGCTCGAGGTGCTGCAGCTGGTCGCTGCAGGATCGACGAACGGCGAGATTGCCCGCACCCTCTGGGTCACCGAGCAGACCGTGAAGTTCCACCTGTCGAACGTGTACCGGAAGCTGGACGTCGGCAACAGAACCGAGGCCAGTCACTACGCACACGTGAACGGGTTGGTGGCCGCGGCGCCTTCTCTCGTAACTTCCTGACCGGGTCGATCATCATGCGTGACGAGACGGTCGCCACGGCTCGTATACCGCCCGCCCTCAGGATTGCGCGGCTGACCTACCCGATCGGCCAGCCAATCGGTCGGCGAAAGCCACTCCGATGGCCATAGGCAGACGACAAAACCGGACCGAGAATCATGGTTGTGCTTGAGGCATCGGCTGCTACCAGCCAGCGGCGACTGCCCGCGCGTCAGATCCAAGTTTGGGAGATGGCCGCGCTGGGGCTCACGAGCGACGCGCGGATCGCAGGGCGCCTCGCCGTGAGCAGATATGCAACCAAGTTCATCTCTCCTCGGTCCATCGCACGCTTGGCGTGGCGAACACGACGGGGAACAGCGTGGGCGTACCATCTCGAAGCGGACGCAACTGACAGCGAAGGGAACTGACACGTCCGAGAATGGCCCTATCCAGGACGCCTCCGCGTTCGACGAAATCGGCGAGTCCCTGCCGCACGGCGCGGCCCCTGCGCAGAAGCAGGGTGCTGCGCACAGACAGCGTTACGCGCACAGGCAGCCTGTTACGCACAAGCAGCGTCTTGCGTACGACCAGGATCCTGCGTCCGAGGCCGCGGCCTTCGCAGCGCCTCCAGACGCGCTCCCCGCCGCACCAAACACTCCGATTTTGATCGGCTCCGCTCCCCCGCCAAACGAGGGCACGACCCTGGATCTCACTCTCTATGGGAAGGTCATCTGGCGATTCAAGTGGCTGATCGCGCTCGGCGTGATTCTAGGCGCGGGCGCTGCTTATCTCATGATGACGAACGCAATCGGCGCGAAGAACTACTCCAGCGATGCGGACGTCTTCATCACGCAGCACGGTTTCACGTGGGGAGCCTCCGGCCAGCCAGCATCGAGTGCGTCCAGCACCACGGGCCAGGTCGGGTCGACGCAGTCCGGGGGCGGGGGCAACGCAGCCTTTAACCACCAGATCCAATCTCCGTACGCCCCGGGAGTGGATTCGCAGCAGCTCTCGAGCCTCGCATCGCTGTACGCGCAGCTCGCGTCCGGATCCGCGCTGAAGCAGCTGTTGCCCGCCTCATACCGGCGCTTGCTGCTGTCAGCCACTCCCGCCGCGCAGCTGACAGTTAACTCGGTTGCCGCCACTGAGTATGCGACCCCTGCCGTACTTCCAATCGTGTCGTTCTCGGCGACGGCGCATTCGCCCGCAGTGGCGACCGGGCTCGTAGCCAGCGCGACCAGGGCGTTTCAGCGACTTGTCGCCGAGCAGCAGACCTCCGTCGAACCAGGCAATCCGGTGATCGCCCAGATCGTCCAAGGTGCGACCCGTCCTAAACTCATATCGCACCAGAGCAAGGCTCTGCCGGCCATGGTCTTCCTGGTCTTCGTCTGCGGAGCCTTCGGTCTCGCTTTGGTGCTAGAGAACATCCGGCCGCGCAAGAAGCGCGGAAGGCGGGCACGCCGCACGCGGGCCCAGGAACACCCCGCGGCTGAGGCGGCAGCTGGGAGTAGATACGACCGAGACTGGCCGTGAAGGGACTACCGCGAGCCGCTCAGAGCCTCGAGGCGACGTCCGAGCCAGCAATTTGATCGGGAACCGCGTGGCAGGAGTCGCAGCACGATCGGAACCCGTCGTCGCCTCAGGTCTGCGGGCGCTGCACTGGCGCACGCTTCTCAGCTTGATCGTCGTCGTCGTGTTCTTCATTCCGATCAAGCGATTTAGCTTGCCGGCGTCGCTGCCATTCAACCTGGAGCCCTACCGGCTGCTGATCGGGGTGGTGGCGCTGGTGTGGATGACGTCGCTGCTGATCGACCGGCGGCTTCGGCTGCGGTCGTCAGGCCTGGGAGGCCCCGCGGCTGCAGTTCTGCTGACTGCCGTCGCCTCGATCGCGGTCAACGCGGGGCAGCTAGAGATCGAGGGGCTCGGCGGCGTCTGCCTGAAGGCGCTCTCCTTCTTCCTTGCCTTCTTTCTTGTCTTCTTCTTCGCCGTCAACGTCCTCCGTACCCGGACCGACGTCAACAAGCTTTCGCGCGTGATCGTGGGCTCCGGCACGGTGGTGGCGGTCGCCGTGCTGATCGAGTACCGCACTCACGACAACCTCTTCAACCACGTCGGATCTCTGCTGCCGTTCCTGCACCAGGTACCACTCAGCGCCCTTAATCTCGATCCTACGGAGCTCGAGCGCTCGGGCGGAATCCGTGCGTACGGGTCCTCCGAAGATCCAATCGAATGCTCCGCCGTCTTGTCGATGCTGGTGCCACTCGCGTTTTATCTCTTCAAGGCGAGCGGGCAGCGACGCTGGCTCATCGCTGTTCTGGTCCTCACGATGGGGGTATTCGGAACGCTGTCGCGGACCGGAATCCTGATGCTCGCCGTGATTGGGCTCACCATCTTCCGGATGCGGCCGAAGACGACGAAGAGAGCGCTGCCGGCGCTGATACCGGCGGTCGTGGTCATCTTCTTCACGGCGCCGCACACGCTTGGATCTCTCTACGCACAGGTCTTCCCCCAAGGCGGGATCATCGAGCAGCAGTCTCAATCCAGTCAGACCGGACGGGTGGGAGTCGGTGACAGCCGTTTGGCTCGTGTGGGTCCCGACCTCGCGCAGTGGTCTCGGCAGCCGTTCTTCGGCGCGGGCTATGGTAGCCGGGACACCAACCCATCCGACGCCGCGGCGCTCCACGTCCACCTTTCTGGACAGACCGATGACCAGTGGCTCGGGTCTCTACTCGATACCGGCCTCGCCGGCGTCTTGGCGCTCGTGTGGCTGTTCTTCCGCTCGACACGTCGCCTCAAGCGCGTTGCGCGCGCGGACCGTGGTGCAGACGGGTGGCTGGCCGTCGCACTCGTGGCTTCGATCGATGCGTTCATGGTGGGCATGTTCACCTTCGACGCACTCGGATTCGTTCAGGTCACGATTGTGCTGTTCTTGATGCTGGCGCTAGGCTCGGCACTGGTCAACATCTACAGTGCGGACCACGCGGTGAACGCTTCCCAATGGCGTGGACGTTTCGCGCGTAGTAGTCCGGTGCGTCCGGCGGTCGCGATCGGAGCGGCGGAATCCTAGGATCGGCACCAGATGCTCGCTCAACCGCACCCCGCGACCACGCGGTTACGGGTAATGCCTCCACTGGAGGCGACGGCCGAGGCCGCGGCAAGCACCGCTCCAGCTCGCGTCCGGCTCCTGCCCTACCATCTTGGCTGCACGCTCTTCGTATGGGCGGCCAGCCTATGGGCAGCAAGCGGAGCGGTGGTTGGAGTCGACCGATGAACGAGAAGCGACAACTTACCTATGTCGCCGTTACACCTGCGCGGGATGAGGAGGAGAACCTCGCTCGGCTCGGCTTGGCGCTGATGGCCCAGACTCTGAAGCCCGTCAGGTGGGTGATCGTCGAGAACGGCTCAACCGACGGAACGCTCGAGATCGCCCGCCGCTTCGCGGCCACGCATGCCTGGGTCAAAGTGATTCAGACTGAGCCTGCGTCGGCGTACCAGCGGACCTCCGCGTACATGCGAGCGTTTCACGCCGGCTTGGAGGCCCTGGACGGTCTCGGTGATCTTGTCGTGAAGCTCGACGCCGACGTGTCGATGGGCGCTTCATACTTCGAAGGTCTGATCGCAGCGTTTGCGCAGGACGCGGAGCTGGGGATCGCAAGTGGGACGTTGATGGAGGAGCACGGTGGTAGGTGGCAGGAGCACCTGCTCCTCGATGATCACTGCTGGGGGCCGACTCGCACCTACCGGCGCGCCTGCCTCGACGTCGTTCTGCCGCTCGAGGATCACCTCTGGTACTCGTCGGTCGACGAGACCAAGGCGCACCTGGCGGGCTTTGGCACGCGGACGCTACGCGGGCTTCCATTCCGTCACCACCGGCCGGAGGGAGCAGGCGAGGGGTCCGGGTGGAAGAACTGGCGCGTCCAAGGCTTAGCCGCGTACCAGATGGGTTACCGACCGTCATACCTGATCGCACGTTGCGCGTACCGTCTACGTGCAGACCGGGCGGCGCTGGGGCTCGTCGCGGGCTACGTCGAGGGAGTCCTGCGCCAGGAGCCTCGTTACTCGGAGCAGCCAGTCGTATTCGCGCTCCGGGAGCGTCAGCGTGCTCGCAGACTGCCCGCGGCGATCCGCACGCGGCTGCGCCGCGTCGAGCCGGCATAGCGTGACGCTCGCTGGAGCCGGCCGGGCCGGTCAGGCCGGGGCATCAGTCGCGAGGCGCTCGCTGTAGCCGCTCCGTGTCGGGTGGAATGAAACCACGATGATCGCCAGGTCGCCCCATGGCGCTCGCGTACTAGGCCATCTCCGTGGTGCCCTTCGCCACGCGACGAGCGAGAATTTGCCGGAGCTCCCAGGTGACCTCGGGTGCGCGCCAGGCACACAGCGGCGTGTACACAACTACTCCCACAGCGATCACGACCAGGAGGCGCGCGCCCGCGGGGACATCGTGGGCGAGGAGGAATTGGCGCGCGAGCGCTTCCGCCAGCATCGCCACCAGCGCCGCCTGGATTACTCCAGACAATGCCTGAGCGCATTGCCGCAGGCCGGTGCCAACGGCGCGCGCGGTAATAGACATATAGACCGGCTGAATAAATGCGCTCACACCGGCAAAACACGCGGCCACGCCGACGATTCCCCAATGCAGACCGATGACAAAAGAGATCAGACAGAGGACGAAGGAAACGCACGAGTACCGGAACAGCACGTTTGCGTTGTTGGTCGCCTGGAGGACGGCTCCATTTAGGCCTTGCAGGCCATACATGAGCCCCACAGCGGCAAGTATCTCCACGACCGGCGTGGCCGCGTGCCAGCGATGTCCAAACACGACGTTAACAAGGTCAGGGGCAACGACAATGAGTCCGAATGTCGCAGGCACGGCTAGCGCCGATGTCAAGCGGAGAACGCGCAGCCACAATGAGGAAAGGCGCTTGAGATCGTGCTGCACACGTGAGAACACCGGATACAGGACTAGGATGAGCGGCGCCGAGATGCGGGTAACCGGAACCAAGATGATGTTGTACCCCAACGAGTAGAAACCGAGCTGAGTAGCCCCGAGAAAGCGTCCGATGAGCACGTTGTCCGCGTTCTGGGTGAGCTGGAACATCATCATCGTCCCGGACACATTGCCGGCGAAGCCTCGCAACTCGCGCAGACTCTTGCGGGAGTACAGCAACTTGGGCCGCCACGACGAGAACCTCCAGAGCAGGATCAGCGAAACGCCGAAGAAGCCAAGTGGTTGGACAACCAGCGCCCAGGGTCCACCTCCAATGACGGCGACGCCGATGGCCGCAACCGCGCCCACTACGATGCCAGCCATCGACCGCAGCTCGAGTGACCTGAAATCCATCTCCCGGACCAGGAGTTGGATTTGTACGGAACTGAGCGAGCTCAGCAGGAACACCACAGACGCCGCCGCGAATAACGGCCGGACCTCCGGGTCATGATAGAAGTATGCGACCGGCCCGGATAGTGCACACGCGGTAAGGGACACCAGAAGTCCTAACCCGGCATTGGTCCAGAACACGGTCGATTTGTCCTCCTCGGTTATGACCGGGCGTTGGACGAGCGCAGAAGCCAGGCCCGTGCCGGAAAGGACAGGCTCGAAGCTCAGCACGACGATGACCATGCCGGCGACGCCGTATTGATGAGGTGTCAGCAGCCTCGCCAACGCCATGGCCACGAGGAGCTTCGAGACCTCGAAGGTGCCACGCGTAGCCGACTGCCAGGCCAGCCCCCGGAGCACTGGGCGCCGGAACTCGCCGCCCGCAGGCACATCGGCGGGACTGGCGGCCGCGGGGTCCTCGATCTGCGCTGCCGTGCTCATGGTCAACGGGGAGGCAGTGGCACGCACCACCACGTGCGTAGCATGGTCGGCGTGCTGCCCCATATTGGTCTACCAGGCCGTTGAAGCTCTCACACCACCCGTATGTCTAGTTGCGTGACTTGCCTGGTCATCTGGCCGGCATTCGCTACTCCGAAGACGAGTTTGGGAACCACGCGCACTGAGCGTTTTGTCTTCTTGGCGTATGCTCCACCGCGTGAGAGCGCGGCTGAGGGCTGAGTCTGGCAGGGACGCTGCGCCAGTGGAAACCTGGCACCCGACTGCACGGGGGCTGTGAGCGCTCTGTGCGCGGGCTCGCTGTTCGTGGATCATCCGGAGCCCGGCGCTGGAAGCATCGGCGCGTACGAGTGGTGAATGTAGACCACCTTGACCCAGGCCACTATGAACGCCGAGGCGCGGATCGCGGAAGCGTGAGGCGCATCTCGCCCGTCACTGCGCTGTCGGTCTGGCGACTCGGCCAGCGTGTTCGTGACAAGGTATTCACTACTGTTGCGGGGCGGGCGTTCGCAAGCTGCGGTCCCGGAAGCACGATCCGCCTGCCGTTCCGAGTCGAGGGAGAGCGCGCAATCTCGCTTGGGGCGCGCGTGTTCGTCGGCGAGGGCTCATGGTTCCAGACCCTCCACGATGGTGTGATCGAGATTGGGGACGGTTGCCGCTTCTCAGGTTACGCTGTCATCAGCGCGGCGCTGGCGATAGTGATTGAGGCCGATGTGCTCGTTGCGCGCAACGTCCACGTGCTGGACCACATTCACCGCTTCGACCTCGATGGGGTACCGGTGCATGAACAGGGAATCAGCACTCCGCGACCGGTGCTGATCGGCACGGGAGCCTGGATCGGCGCAAACGTCGTCGTTCTCCCGGGAGTCGCGATCGGTCGCAACGCCGTCGTGGGTGCAAACAGCATCGTGCACGAGGACGTGCCCGACGGCGTCGTCGTGGCGGGTGCGCCAGCGAGAATTCTGCGGGGCAACGGGCAGCGACGCATAGCCCGGACGTATCCGCAGCATCATCGGTGAATGCACCCACGCTGCTGCCAGCCTGCCTGTACCTGGCAAACGCTCGTTCGAGCGGTATGCGATGCGACTCGGACTGCCCGATTGACTAGGCCCGCGTGAGCGATGACTCGATCTTCTGGTCGTAGAAGTATCCGAGTCTGTGAACTAGAGTCGACCGCATGGATGGTTCGTCTGCGGTACGAGTCGCTCTGCGAGGACGCGCGTGAGCGCTCACGCGGTAACCAAGCGCGCGCGACGGGGCGTCGACCGGTATGGTTGGCAGGGGTTCGCCAAGGAAGCTGCGATCCGTCCACTGCGCCCGGCACTGGCCCCGGTCGCCGCGTACCGTCTCCGCCGTTGCGCCGCAGAAGTCGACGGGATCGACCCGCTGCTCGATCTGGCCTTTGGCTTTGACGCCTTTGGCATCACGATTGAACCGGGCCAGGTGCGTTGCGAGTTCCGCCAGCTACTCGAGCGGGTCGCGGAGCTCCGCCCGCGCAGGATGCTCGAGATCGGGACTGCCAATGGTGGGAGCCTGTTCGCCCTAGCCCACGTATCCGCGCCCGACGCCCATGTGATCAGCGTTGACCTGCCGCGTGGCGAGTTCGGCGGAGGGTACCCGCTCTGGAAGGTCCCGCTGTATAAAGCTTTCGCGCGCCCCGGGCAGCGCCTCGACCTGCTCCGGGGTGACTCGCACGACCCGCGGACGGTCGCTCAGGTGGAGGCGTTGCTCGGGGGCGAGCCCCTTGATCTGCTCTTCATCGACGGTGACCACACCTACGGCGGTGTCCGCGAAGACTTCGAATCGTACGGCCGTTTTGTCCGACCGAATGGACTGATCGGGCTTCACGACATAGCGCCACCAAAGGAAGATGGTCCCTCGACCGACGGCACCCGATATCTCGTTGGCGAGGTCCCGCAGTACTGGAACGAGATTCGCCAGGACCACGCCGGCCAGGAACTCGTAGACTCGGCCGGTCCGGGCTGCTTCGGCATCGGCCTAGTCCGTGCATAAGTTGATCCAAAGGCGCACTGTGCCGGGACCCCACGCACCTCTCTCCCGTCTGATTGCCACCCCCGGTCGGCGAACGGCTGCCGGGTTTGGCTTGGCTCCCGGCCGTCACGGACGAACCGTGTCGGGAGCAATGAGCTCCATCACGCAGGCCATCGGTATCTGATGTCCACGCTGATCGGTTCCCCGAGCTGCCCCCTGCGGACACGGCCCGCGATACCGCTAGTTCGTGAGCATGATGAGGTGAACCTAAGCGTCTCCCGTCCATCTTGCGTACCCGGGTGAGTCAGCTCTCAGTTCTGGAGATGTCGCTATGTGCGGGAGTGTACTTCGGCGCAGTTCCACCATCCCGCACACGAAGCTGGAGCACTGTGGCGAGGACGATCGAGCAAGTCCAGCGCCTCCACCCTCAGTTCGAGCGTCTGCCGCCCGCGAAGGTTCACGCCGACGTCGACATCTACTTGCCCGTCGTGCGTCATCGTCGGCCCGTTGTCCGCCCCCATCGGCTCTCGTTCGAGCTTCCCGAGGGGACGGGCTGTGGTGCGCGGATCACCTCGCTTACTGCGGTTCTGATGAGTCACAATGTCACGAACGGCGCAACCGTCACGATCAGAGGAGGAAGTTTCCCCAACAGCTTCGGCCGGTGTTTTGGCCAGGTCACTTCCCCGGCCGAGGCCAGCGCAAATTGACACGGCTGTCATCTATCCCTGTCCTCGTGATGCTGCTCGCGCTGCTGCTTCTGGGATGCGGGGGGTCGGCGTCATCTGGGCAGAGGTCGGTGTCGCACTCATCTTCGCGCCCGGGTGTTGCGCCTAACGGCAAGAGGTTCATTTGTCCTAGCGGAGTTCGCTGCTTCTACATTGACTATGCGTCCGGCAGCGACTCAAACAGTGGAACCTCGGAGGGCAGTCCTTGGAAGCGCGCTCCCGGCATGGTCGGATTCGCTGGCTCATACTCGCCTCAGGTGGGCGATGAGTTCATTTTCAAAGGTGGCGTCACATGGCCGATTATTGTGTTCCCATTGACTGCCGCTGGAAGTGGCAATTCATCTCGCGACGACTACTACGGCGTTGAGCCGAGCTGGCACACTGGAGCGCGGTTCCGCCAACCGATCTTTAGCGCAGGTGGTTCCGCGATTCGCGGCTCGCTCGACGAGTTCATGAATCTCCGAAACAAGGACTACATCGAGGTTGACGACATCTCTTTTACGGGGTGGACGGCTACGAGCGGAAGGCTCGGCTACGGCGACTGCGCTGCGATCGACATTAACTCGCGCGATGGAGAAGGAGATCAGAACATCACTATCAACCGAATCACGGTCTCCGACTTCTCGACCGACGAGACTGACTCTTGTCTTATCATTTCGGGCTACACCCGCCCTCCCTATACAGGGAGATCGCTCCTTGAGAACAGCACGTTCATGGGTAGTGGTAAGGATTTCACCTCTGGCACCAAATGCATCGCGAATGCTGAGAATAACAAGATGTCCGGGATGCTCGGCATGATCTACCCTTGTGGACATGGGACCATCTCCGGCAACCTGCTTTACGACTGCGGCTATCCAGCGTGGCCACCCGGTGCGACTGATGTTCACGCCGATGCGATCCAGCAGGACGCCACCGATGGGCTGCCTCTGTATATTCACGACAACGTGATTTATAACACGGGCTACAGTCACGACCTGGGCGACGAGTGTGAGGCGATGCTCGTCGGTCCGGGAGCACCGCTTTACGTCTGGAACAACGTCATGTACGACCTCCATGGAGAATCGTTCAATCTCGACGAGGGCAACGGTTCACGCATATCTGCCTACTACTGGAACAACACGGTCGAGGGCGGCGTGACGGGCAGCTGCCTGCATAGTGGGCACACCGGCGTAACGGAGACGCTGATTGTTTTCGAGAAGAATCTGTGCATCTCAAACTCTGGCAGCACCAACGAGGGAGTTGATAAGACCGTCTCGGCAACCACACTGACGATCGATCACAATATTCTGCTGACGACCTCGGAGGCAGCAAGGGAGGGCTACACGACCCCGGAGGCCCTCGCCCACTCCCGACCGAGATCGGGTGGGCCGACAGTGAATGCTGGTGCCAACTTATCGTCCGACTGCTCCAGCATCGTGACGCTCTGCTTGGAGAGAAACTAGGCCGGGGCGCGGACTCCACGATGCCGACCCGGAGCGGGTTCTTGGGGACTGGAGCGTATGAGCGAGTCGGCTAGATGAGCGACAGGAGGAAGATTCTGAGGGAGGTCCAGGCTTCGTCTGGCCTGGTGGACGCGACATGCGGCACAACGGCCGCAGAGAGGCTCGCCTGCCGCGTCTGCGCTGGGAGATCGACCTCGACTAATGCCAGCGCAAACCCGAGCGGGCCTCGGCCTACGACGGCCGGACGCCGGGGCACAGCGGCTTTCATGGAGCGAACCGGATATGCGCCGGGAATCGCACCGCTCGTTCGATTTTCGCCATGCCTGGGTGCCGAAATAACGGAAACACTGGCCGTAGGGGTAGGTGGATAGCGCTCGGCACGCAAACTTCTGTCCTAATGGCCGTGGGGGCCCCGCGCGGATTGGCATAGCCTCGCGCCTCAATGAGGGGACAGTTTGATCGTGCGGTCGCAAGCCATCTCGGATCGCAGGTGCCGGCAGGTCCGTGTGTCGTCTACATCATGGGAGCTCGGCCCAACTTCGTGAAGATGGCGCCTGTCGTCCACGAGATGCGGGCTCGCGCGCCGGAGCTCCGCCACGTCGTCGTCCACACCGGGCAACACTACGACGCCGAGATGTCGGGGATCTTCCTCGAGCAGCTCGGGATGTGGGAGCCCGACTACCTACTGGGCGTGGGCTCCGGTACACACGGCGTGCAGACGGCGCGCGCCCTGGAGCGCCTGGAAGCGGTGCTGGACGAGCTTCGGCCCCGCGCCGTCGTCGTCCCGGGCGACGTCAATTCGACGCTTGCCGGAGGGCTCGCCGCGGCCAAGCTCCAGATCCCAATCGCGCACTTGGAGGCGGGCCTGCGGAGCTTCGACCGGACGATGCCGGAGGAGATCAATAGGGTGTTGGTCGACCAACTCGCGCAGTGGTGCTTCATCCACAGCGCCGAGGCCGAGGAGCACCTGAACCGCGAAGGGATCGAGAGCCACCGGGTTCGGTTTGTCGGGAACACGATGATCGACACGCTCGTTCGACTGCGGCCGTGCGTCAGCGAGTCCTCCGTGCACCGCGCGCTCGGGATCGACCGGCACGGCTACCTGCTGGTCACCCTGCATCGTCCCGCGCTAGTCGACGGTCCCCTGCTCGCGCCGGTGGTAGCCGCGCTGACTGAGATCGCTCGCGAGCTGCCCGTCGTGTTCCCCATGCATCCGCGCACGCGCGGGCGGATACAGCGCGAAGCCGCGGCCGCGCCAGGGCTTGTGCTCCTCGATCCGGTCGGCTACGTGGACTTCCTGGCGCTCGAGACGTTCGCCGCAGGGGTCCTGACCGACTCCGGCGGCGTTCAGGAGGAGACCACCTTCCTGCGCGTGCCATGCTTCACGCTGCGGGATAACACCGAGCGGCCGATCACCCTTACGCATGGCACCAACAAGCTGCTGGGGATGCGGCCGGAGCGCATCGCCGAGATCGTCGGCTCGCTAGCCAAGACCCCGGTTAATCTGCGCAGCCCTCCCGGCTGGGACGGCAGGGCCTCGACCCGCGTGGCGGATGTGCTCGTTAGCGAGCTTGGCGGGACGGGTCCGGTGTTGGATCTCGACCTTCCCGCGCTGGGGGCGGCGCTGTGAGCAGCGTCGATACGAGAGTCGGGCTGTTCGACAAGGCTCCCACTCGAAACCTGTTCGTGTCCTCGCGCCAGCTGACGCTGCTGGACCATTTCCGGATCCCGTACGAAGTCGACGCGCGCATTTCCTTCGCCGGGGTCGAGCAGCTCTGCGGGGCGAGCAGCGGGCCTGCGGTGCTGTGGAGCAAGACGCCGGCCGGGCGCGCGATCGCCGCAAGGGTGCTCGCTGCCGATCGGGAAACGGAAGTACCGCTGTTTGCGCGTGTGCTTGCGGACCACGCCGTCGAACCGCTGCTCGCTGAGCGCGGCGGCAGCTGGCACCGGGCCCGTGAGGTGACCGGACCGGACGGCGCGCAAATCAGCTCGATCTGGCGCAGCGAGGACGGCAACGTGTTCCTGCCGTTTGATCCCGACGAGGTGATCCACAACTACTGGAGCGAGCGGTACGTGGCGATCCGGTCAGGAACCGGGGCACCGGGCCTGAGGCGCGGCCTCTTGAGAGCCTACTACCGCATCCGTCCGCTGATTCCGAGATCGACGCAGATCTGGGTCCGCCGCCACTTCGCACGGGCGCAGGCGCGGTCGCGGTTCCCGCGGTGGCCGATCGAGACGGGCCTACACGACTTCTTTGATCTGATGCTCGCGATCGTGAGCGACGCCGCGCGGGAGCCCGTGCCTGCGATCGCGCCGTGGCCAAACGGTTACATCTGGGCCCTCGTGCTCACGCACGACGTCGAGCTGGCCGACGGACTGGCCGCGGTCGAACCCGTCCTCGAGCTCGAGCACGCCAGAGCGAGGCGCTCGTCGTGGAACCTAGTGGCGCGCGACTACGCCGTCGACCCCGAGCGCGTGCGTGAGCTCTTGGCTCAAGGTCTCGAGGTCGGGGTCCACGGCCTCTCCCACGACGGTCGCGACCTTGAGTCACTGGCGGGTTGGCAGGCGAGGCTGCCGCACATCCGTGAGGCCGCTGTGCGTTGGGAAGCGAGGGGGTTTCGCTCGCCGGCTATGCACCGCCGTTGGGAGTGGATGCCTCTGCTTGGGCTCGACTACGACTCGTCGTACCCCGATACCGACCCATTCGAGCCGCAGCCCGGAGGCTGTTGCACCTGGCTGCCGTTCTTCAACGAGGGTCTGGTGGAGCTGCCCGTCACTCTCCCGCAGGACCACACGTTGTTCGTGATCCTCGGCCAGGATGGCGAAGCGGCGTGGATACAGAAGGCCCGCTTCCTGCGCTCGCGAGGCGGCATGGCCCTTGTCAACACCCACCCCGACTACCTCGTAGACGAGCGGATCCTCGGTGCCTATGGCGGGTTCCTGGACCAGTTCGCGACAGATGGGAGCGCCTGGAACGCACTTCCGCGAGAGGTCAGCTCCTGGTGGCGCAGACGCGCGGCGTCGTGGCTGGAGGGCGATGGCGACCGCTGGCAGGTGCTCGGTCCCGCGAGCGGCGAGGCCCGCGTGGAGTTCCTGGGAGGCACGTGGTGAATAACAGCTATACCCTGCAGGCGCTCGAGTACCTGAGCCACGCGTATGACCAGGAGCGAGCGCTATTCTCGTACTCCTCCAGCATCGGCGAGCACGGAGAGGTCGTCAATGATTTCTCTCATCCGATGTCGCTGCGCTACACCATCAACACGTATCTTGGGCTCCGCGAAGCGGAGCGGCACGGTGGCCGAATCGGGTGGCTCGGTTACGAGGTGGGAGCGCAGGTCGGTCGGTTCCTTTCGCTGCACGAGCGGCGGATCGAGAACTGCGGTGACCACGGACTGCTGCTTGTGCTGCTCGCAGCGATCGAAGGACTGCACCCGGCCACGGCGCGCTCGCTGCAGCGTCTGGAGCTCTCCGTCGCTCGCGAGGAGGCCGCGCGGCGACTGAACTTGCAGGAGCTGGCTTGGATGCTGTGGGGTCTCACCGCGTGGCCGGAGAATCCACCGGCCCGCGCGCTCGCGCACCGTGTATTCGAGCTGATTCGGACTCGGTTCGTGCACGCGTCGTCGGGCATGCCCAGGCACAGTCTCAAGGCTTACCGCGCGCATACGGTCTCGTTTGGGAGCGTCGTTTACTTCCTGCGCGCCATGCACGAGTACGCCGAGTCGACCGGTAGTCGTGAGGCGCGCGCGCTATTCACGTGCTGCCTGGAGCGCGTGCTCGCGCTTCAGGCGAGCGACGGGGCGTGGCCGTGGATGATCGACGTTCGCACCGGGGTCCCGATCGACCTCTACCCGGTGTTCTCTGTGCACCAGGACAGCATGGCGATGCTGTTTCTATTCCCCGCGCAGCGCCACGGCGTCGCTGGGATCAACGAGGCAATCGACCGCAGCTTTATGTGGAACTACGGCCACAATGAGCTCGGAACCTCGCTCGTGCGCAGCGACCCTTGCGCGTGGTTCTACCGCTCGATCGAGCGCGACGAGCGCTGGCCGCGCGCGCGGCGCTACCTGCGTGGGCTTGGTCGCGCGCCTCACGAGTGCCCGGCGCGCAGCTCACGCGTGCGTCTGAACCGGGAGTGCCGCTCATACCACCTCGGGTGGGTCCTCTACACATGGTCAGGTCGCCCTTCGGCTCCGCTAACCCACTCGCCGTCGGTTGCGATCGGTCCCTGCTAGTCGCGTGAAGGTATGGATCGACATTGAGAATCCACCGCAGGTACAGTACCTACTCCCGTTTCAGCGTGCGTTCGAGGCGGCCGGGATGGAGACTGTGATCACCGCCCGAGACTACGGGAGCACGCTTGAGATGCTGGAGCGCGCGAATGCGCAACCGCACGTGTTTGGCGTCCGTGTCGGGCGAGGAATGGTGAGGAAGGCCGCGGCAGCTGGCATTCGCGCGCACGATCTGGCGCGCTTCCTGACACGGATCGGAAAACCGGCGGCATCTCTCGGGGCCTCGCGTCCTGCAGCCGTCGCTGCGTGGCAGATGAAAATTCCGAGCTTTTGCATCGGCGATTACGAGTACGCAAACGCGAGCGTCTATCGCCTTACTGGAACGACGATCTTGCATCCGGGTGTCATTGACCAGAAAGTCTTCAGGAGACGTGGGCTGCGCGCGGACCAGCTCGTTGCCTTCGACGGCCTCAAGGAGGACCTCACGTTTGCCGGCATGGACGTGAACGCGATCGAGCCGCACGACCTCGGTCGCTTTCCCCAGCAAGCGGCGCGCGTGTTGTTCCGCCCGCCCTCGGAGACGAGCCACTATTACAAGGCGGCCTCGCGGAGGTTCGCGAGAGCAACACTCGAGCTCCTCGCAAGCGCGGATGCGGTCGTGGTGTTCTCGCCACGTGAGCGCGCGCAGGTGAGCCTCCTTGAGGGGCTTCGGTGGCGACATGAGCCCGTGATTCTCGAGCGGCCGGTCCCGTTCGTCTCACTGCTCAAGAGCGTCGACCTTGTGGTCTGCTCGGGCGGGACAATGCTGCGTGAGGCCGCCTATCTCGGGATCCCCTCTTACAGCATCTTCCAAAGCGAGATCGGCGCCGTCGATCGCTGGCTAGAGCGCATCGGGCGCGCCAAGCTACTCGCCTCTCCCGACGATCTGGACAAGATCGAACTCCGGCGGCGTGGCCCACTCGAGCGGCTTAACAGCAACCCGGAGCTGCTCGAGCAGCTTGTCGCGGTGATCGCCTCCGAGTCGCGAGAAAGCCTGCTGGAGGGGCGCGCTGTCTGATGCCGAATGACTTTCCTGAGCTCGGCGTATTCCAGCTGGACGATCCGAGGTGGCGACAGTTCGCCACGAACGGCGCGGGCAGCACGCCGTTCCATCACCCGGCGTGGGCGCAGTTACTCATGCACACCTATGGTTACCGAGGTTTTGCCGCAACGATCCGCGATTCGCAAGGACGCGTGACCGCGGGGGCACCATTCCTGGAGGTGCGAAGCATCTCGCGCCGTCGGAGCTGGATCTCGCTTCCGTTCACGGACGAGTGCGCTCCGTTGGCCGAGTCTCCAAGCGAAAGGACCAAGCTCGCGGCCTCACTTGCCACGTTTCAGGCGCGCCGCTCCGGGCCGGCCGTTGTGGTGCGCGGGACGATGGATGGCGTTGGCTGGCGAACGCGGGCTGATGCCGTGACCCATGAGCTCGAGCTCGGTGCCGAGGTCGACGACGTCCGCCAGCGCTTCAGCCGATCACAGGTGTTACGCAACATTGTGCGCGCAGAACGAGAGGGCGTGATAGTCCGCCATGCAAGCACTGCAGGTGATCTCGAGGCGTTCTATGCGTTGCACACACGAACTCGGCGTCGACAGGGCGTGCCGGTGCAGCCTCGGCGCTTCTTTGAGCTACTGTGGAGCCGGCTAGTCGGACCAGGCCTGGCTTCCATCCTGCTCGCCGACGCCCCCGGCAAGCGGGCGGTTGCCGGGGCTTTGTTCTTGCGTGCCGGCGGCATCACGGTCTACAAGTTCGGAGCTTCTGATCCGGAGGGCTGGCCGACGCGCCCGAATCACCTGATCTTCTGGACGGCGATTCAGGAGGCTTGCGCGCGTGGCGACCGGCGGTTTGACTTCGGTCGTACGGACCTCGGAAACGACGGCCTGCGCGCCTTCAAGAGCAGCTGGGGAGGCCAGGAGCGGCCGCTCATCCATTCGACGCTCGAGCCCGGCGCGACGACTGGCGCAGAGGGAACGCTCAAGCGCGCGTTATCGGTTGCTATTCGTAGGGGGCCGCCGTGGATCTGCCGCGGCGTTGGCGAGGCTCTCTACCGCTTTGCGGCCTCGCGATGACTCCTGAATCGATCTCAAGGAGCCTTGAACTGCACGGGGTCGAGCTTGTAGGTCGCCGCGACCGATCCTGGAAAGCCCCAGTTTCCCGTTCACCTCGGCCCCGATGTCGTGTCAGGTCCGCGCAACAGTCATTGTTCGCGTCGGCGGAACTTCAACTCAAGCCGTGGGATATCCCCTCTATGAACACTTACGCACACACACCGTCTGTCCCCTGGTTGGATCTGAACGATGGCAACCGCATCCCGCAGCTCGGCGTCGGTGTCTTCCGGATTCCCCCGGAAGGTACGACGGAGGCAGTCCTGCGCGCGCTCAGGACCGGTTTTCGGTTGATTGACACTGCCGCCTCTTACCGCAACGAGACCGCCGTGGGCGAGGCCATCAGGCGCAGCGGCGTGGGCCGCGAGGAGGTCTTCATAACCACGAAGCTTTCGAACTACGACCACGGGCGCGATGCGGCGCTGCGCGCGTTCGAGCGCAGCCTCAAACGAATCGGGGGGGACTACGTCGATCTCTATCTGATCCACTGGCCGCTTCCTGATCAGAACCGATATGTCGAGACATGGCGGGCGCTTACCGAGCTGAAGCGCGATGGTCGCGTGCGATCAATTGGCGTCGCAAATTTCGAGGTCGATCACTTGGAGCGCATCGTGGCCGCCACCGGCGCGCTGCCTGCGGTCAACCAGATCGAGCTGCATCCGCGACTCCAGCAGGCCGAGCTGCGTCGCTACCACGCCGAACGGGACATCTTGACTGAAGCGTGGAGCCCACTTGGAGCGGGCAGGTGTCTCGACGATCCGACGATCCGAGAGGTCGCTGGGCGGCAGGACCGCACGACGGCTCAGGTCGTGCTGCGCTGGCACCTGCAGCTCGGCAACGTCGCGATCCCTAAATCGGTCAGGCCGGAGCGGATCGACGAGAACTCTCGCGTCTTCGACTTCAAGCTGAGTGACGAGGACATGCGAGCGTTGTCCCTGCTTGACGCCGGGCAGCGCACCGGGCCGAACCCGGCGACGCACTCCAGATCACACGGCATCCGCGGCGCAATCGCCAAGGTTCGCGATCACTATCCGGCCGTTGAGCCCCTCGCGCACAGCGTCATGAAGGTTCTCACTAGGCGGCGAGTACAACCTAGCCGAACGGCCGGTGAAGCGCGGGGGGCCGGCAGCTAGGGTGACGCGAATGCTTGGGGCTGGCACCAGTTGGCGAACGAGCTTTTGCAACCACAGCATGGAGGCACATGAGCAACTGCAATGGTCAGGCTGCCGTTGCTGACGCCTCGCTAGCGTCCCGGCGACTCCGAGAAGGCGTCCACCTCTGGACGTCGAAGCTTGACGTGGCGCCAGCGCAACTCGCGCGGCTGGAGCCGATGCTCTCGCCCGACGAGCATGCGCGCGCGATGAAATACCGGAGCACCAGGGACGGAGGGCGCTTCCTGGTAAGACGAGCAATGCTTCGCGCCGGACTTGGTGGCTTGCTCGGCGTCGCACCGCATCGGATCGGTTTTCGGTATGGCCCAGCAGGCAAGCCGTACTTGTGGGAGCCGTCCGGCGCACGTGTGCTCAGGTTCAGCCTCGCTCACTCCGATGGGCTCGCGGTGTTCGGTTGCACACTGGGACGTGCGCTCGGCATCGATCTTGAGCGTGCGGAGGAACACGCCGACCTTTCGGATGTCGCCACAGCTTGCTTTTCCCCGCGCGAGCAGGCGACGCTTGCGGCGCTTCCGCGCCCAGCTCAGACCGCCGCGTTCTATCGCTGCTGGACCAGGAAGGAAGCGTACGTCAAGGCGATCGGATCAGGCTTGGGCGCACCGCTTGACGATTTCGACGTAGCCTGCGGCGTCGACGAGCCGCCGGCGCTGCTTCGCGTGGGCTGGCAGCCCTCCGAGCGGACCCGCTGGCGGATGGAGGCGCTCAGCCTTCGTCCTGGTTACATCGGAGCGCTTGTGGTCGGGCGGCGGAGCTCAGAGCTCGCTCAGCTGAACTCAAGAGGTGTGTGGTCATGAGAGAGAGCAAGCGCATACGCTGCGCCATCGTAGGCAGCACCACCCTGCCCGGGGAGTGTGCCCAAATTCTCCATGAGCGCGGCCACGTTGTGTCCGTCGTGGCGACTGACGACGCGGATGCCAAGCACTCAGCTGCGAAAGCGGGAGTATCAGCGATCGTCCCCACGCGCGAGCTTCACGAGTTCCTTGGACATTCATCCGTCGACTACCTCTTCAGCATCAACAACCTCTCGCTGATCGAGGATGAGGTACTTGCGCTGCCGGCGCGCGGGGCGGTCAACTTCCATGACGGACCCCTTCCCACGTACGCTGGCCTGAACGCGCCGAGCTGGGGCATTCTGGAAGGGGTGACGTCCTGGGCGGTGACCTGGCACGTAATGACGAGCGGCGTTGACGAGGGCGCGATCCTCCTTGAGGAGCCCGTTGATATCAGCCCGGATGACACTTCCCTCAGTCTCAACATGAAGTGCTTCGAGGCAGGCATCCGATCGTTTCCCAAGCTCGTGCTCGGGCTTACCCAGGGAGCCATCGTGCCACGAGAGCAAGCCGCCGCCGAGCGCGCATACTTCGGGCGCGGGCGGAGGCCAGCGGCGGCCTGCGTGGTGCGATGGAGCCGCCCCGCACGCGAGCTCAGCACCTTGGTGCGCGCGCTCGACTTTGGCACGTACCGCAATCGGCTTGGCCTGCCCAAGGTTCTGCTAGACGACGACGCCGTCACGGTGTCCGTACTGGAGGTGCTGGACAGTCGGACGGGAGAGCCGCCGGGCACCTTGCTCGCGATCGCCGCCGACTCGATCACGGTGGCAACCGCCACGAAGGATGTCGTGCTTCGGCGACTACGCACGCTCGACGGTCGCGCGCTCACGGTCGAGGAGCTGATCGGAGGATATGGGCTTCGCAAGGGCCAAGTGCTGCCCGAGCCGTCCGGCGATGAGGTTGCGTGGTTAACCAGGCTGGATCAGTCGCTCGCAGAACACGAGGACTTTTGGACGTCGAAGCTCGCTGAGCTGTCGGCGTTCCAGATTCCGGCGGTACCCAAGTCGGTGGGCGTTCGACCGCACGGACCCAACGGGAAGGTGCCGGATACTGACCGAACGCTGCGATCAATCCACACCGTTCCTACTAACGCCCGCTCGGCACTAAAAGCGCTGAAGCCGGATGGATCGCTCAGCGACAAGGTAGTTGCCGCACTAGTTGCCTTCCTCGGACGCTTGGCAGCGGCCCCAACGGTCACGGTGGCGTACGCAGAGTCTGCACCCGAAGGCCCACCACAAGTTGGCACTGCGATGCTCGTGCGTACTGTCCCGCTCCAATGCGAGCTGGACCCGTCGCGGAGTTTCGCATTTGCGCAGGCCGCCGTGCTCAACGGGCTCGCAGAGATCCGTAGGCGCGGGCCTTACCTGCGCGATCTGATCGCACGCATTCCTGAGCTCGCCGACGGTGTCCCCTCTTCGCCGGTCGCGATCTATCAGTCCGAGTCAGGCACGCCGCCAACCAAGCTCGACGCCAGTCTGGCGCTGGTGGTAGCGGACGGTGGCTCGCGCATCGATTGGCTCTACGACCGCGAGTCGCTGAGTGAAGATGTGGTCGCGACGATGCGTCGGCACTTCGACGCGTTCCTGTATGCCGTTTCAGCCGACGTACACCAGCCGCTCGCTGAGCTTTCGGTGCTGACGGGTGAGGAGCTGCAGCAACTCCTAGTGGAGTGGAACAGCACAGCGGTTGACTATCCCCAAGACATCTGCTTGCACGACCTCATCGAGGGGCAGGCAGCTCGAGCGCGCGACCGCAGCGCGGTCGTCTGCCAGGGCCGGGGAATCACATACGGCGAGCTGTGCCGTCGCGCCGATTCCCTTGCCCTGCACTTGAGGACTCTGGGGGTGGAGCCCGGCCTGCGCGTCGGCGTGTGCCTGGAGCGGTCCACCGAACTGGTGATCTGTCTGCTTGCAATCCTCAAGGCAGGCGGGGCATACGTCCCGCTCGATCCGAGCTACCCCGCAGAGCGGATTCGGTTCATGATCGAGGACTCGCAGCCAGTTGCAGTGCTGTGCCAGGAGAGCCTGGCGACAGAACTGCTCGAAGGTGTCGAGGGTCTTGTGGTGATCGATGCCGATCCCCGGTTAACGTCGAGCACGATCGACGAACCTCTCGAGGCGACGGCGCGTCCCAATGACCCGGCGTATGTGATCTACACATCGGGCTCGACCGGGAGGCCTAAGGGCGTGATGGTCAGTCATCGCAACGTCGTGAACTTCTTCCACGGCATGGATGCCTGCATCGATCACGACGATCCCGGCACCTTTTTGGCCGTGACGAGCATCTCGTTCGACATTTCGGTTCTGGAGCTCTTTTGGACACTGGCCAGGGGGTTTCAGGTGGTCATCTACACCGGCTCAGATCTGCGGCTGCCGACGTACGCCGCACCCGGCCCGCCGCTTGACTTTAGCCTGTTCTTCTTCGCCAGCCGGGAGCGCGACGGCGCACTCGAGCGCTACCGGCTGCTGACGGAAGCTGTGAAGTTCGCGGACTCAAACGGCTTCTCTGCGGTGTGGACGCCCGAACGTCACTTCCACGCCTTTGGTGGATTGTTTCCCAATCCATCGGTAACCAGCGCGACAATCGCCGGGATGACCGAGCGAGTGAAGATCCGAGCGGGGAGCGTTGTGTCCCCGCTCCATAACCCGATCCGGATCGCGGAGGAATGGTCTTTCGTGGACAACATCTCCAGCGGGCGGGTCGGAATCTCGTTCGCGTCGGGCTGGCAACCCGACGATTTCGCCCTCGCACCGGAGAACTTCGCTGATCGCAAGAAGCTGATGTTCCGCCAGATCGAGATGGTTCAAAGGCTGTGGCGCGGTGAGTCGGTAGCCGTGCCGGGGCCCGTCGGCAAGGACGTCGAGATACAAATCTTGCCGCGGCCGATCCAACCGGAGCTGCCAGTCTGGATCACCGCGGCGGGCAGCCCGGACACGTTCCGGATGGCCGGCGAGCACGGCTTCGGTGTGCTCACCCATCTGCTGGGTCAGTCGGTGGCGGAGCTCGGTCAAAAGATTGCGATCTACCGTGAGGCGCTGGCGTCCGGCAACGGCAAGCCAAGGCCTGGCCACGTGGTGCTGATGCTCCACACGTTCGTTGGTCCCGACAACGATCATGTCCGGGAGCTCGTGCGCGCGCCAATGAAGGCTTATCTCCGAAGCTCGGTGGACCTCATCCAGCGCGCAGCATGGACCTTCCCTGCTTTAAGCAGGCAACGATGAAGGCGGACGGCGGCTTCTCACTCGATCACCTCACTAATGAGGAGCTCGATGAGGTGCTCGATTTCTCGTTCGAGCGGTACTTCGAGACGAGTGGTCTGCTCGGAACACCGGAGAAGTGCCTTGAGCTGCTGGAGCAGTTGCGCGCAGTCGGAGTCGACGAGGTCGCTTGCCTGATTGATTTTCACACTGACACGGATGCTGTCCTGGCCCATCTCCCGCACCTCGACGAGGTCAGAAGCCGGTCTATAAGTCAGGGGCGGTCCGCCCAAGACGAGTCGATTCCTGCCCTGATCGAGCGCTACGGGGTCACGCATATGCAGTGCACGCCGTCGCTTGCGAGCATGCTCGTCCAAACCCCGGGCGGGCGTCGGGCGCTGGGCGCGCTAACCCAGCTGCTCGTTGGCGGGGAGGCCTTCCCCCCGGCGCTCGCCGCGGAGCTAGCGGAGCTCGTGCCTGGCGAGGTCGTCAACATGTACGGCCCGACCGAAACCACGATCTGGTCGTCGACGTTCCGAGTGTGCAGCACGGACGAGACCGTCCCGATCGGTCGCCCGATCGCCAATACGCAGCTCTACATCCTGGATGAGGCTCGCCACCCGGTACCGCCGGGGACTCCAGGGGAGCTGTACATCGGTGGGGACGGAGTCACCCTCGGATACCTGAAGCGTCCAGAACTGACGGCCGATCGGTTCGTTGCCGACCCGTTCAGTGGTAGGGCTGGGGCGCGCATGTACCGCACGGGCGACCTTGCCCGACATCGTGAGGACGGGAACGTCGAGTTCCTCGGCCGTACTGACCACCAGGTCAAAATCCGCGGCTACAGAATCGAGCCAGGCGAGATTGAAGCGGCACTCGGGCGACATCCCGACGTGCGCGAGACAGTCGTCGTCTCCGCCGAAATCGGGCAGGATTCAGAGAAACGCCTGGTCGCGTACATAATCGTAAGCAACGGCAACGCTCCCTCTGCCGACTCGCTACGCGACCATCTCGAGCAGACGCTGCCCGACTTCATGGTCCCGTCGAACTTCGAAGTGCTCCCCACGCTACCCCGGACGCCCAACGGGAAAGTAGACCGCAAGGCGCTGCCGGTCGCGGGCTCCAACCAGGCGGTCCGGAAGACCGAGGCGGTGCCGGCTCGGGATGAACTCGAAAGGGTGCTCGTACACATCTGGCAGGAGGAGCTCGGCGTCAGGCCAATCGGGACTCAGGAGAACTTCTTCGAGCTCGGCGGGCACTCCCTGCTGGCGATGCGCGTGTTCGCCAGGCTCAAGGGCACGCTCGATGTCGAGCTGCCCTTGGCGGCCTTCCTCCGGGCACCAACGATCGCTCAGTTGTCAGCGGTCATCAGGGAGCACAAAGACGCAGAGATCGACCACTGGAAATCACTCGTCGAGATTGAGGGTGCTGGTTCGAAGCCTCCGCTGTTCTGCGTGCACGCTCACGGTGGTCATGTCCTGTTCTACAAGGATCTAGCCCACCGGCTTGCTCCCGAGCGGCCCTTTTACGCGCTTCAGGCAAGAGGCGTGGATGGGAAGCTCGAGCCGCTCACACGCTTCGAGGAGATGGCAGCGAACTACGTCCGCGAGATCCGCACGATCCAGCCACGAGGCCCCTACCGGCTCGGCGGCGACTGCATGGGCGGCGTGCTGGCGCTCGAAATGGCACATCAACTACGCGCCCAAGGCGACGAGGTAGCGCTTGTCGCGATGTTCGACTCCTTCCATCCTCGCTACCGACCGTACCTGCCACGCCCGATGTACGAGCTCGTTCACCGCACGCGGCGGTTCTTCAGTTTCGACCTGAAGAACTTGCGCCGACTCCCGCAGCCCGAGAAGGCGGGGTTCGTCAGCAGCAAGATCGGGCGTGCGATCTACGTCGGCCAGTATCGACTTTGGGATTGGCAGCAGCGGCTCGGCAGCGGTGAGCTGCGCTCTCAGGATCCGTTGATTCGCACGCAGGCCGCCCTTGACATGGCCTTCGATGCTTACGAGCCGAAGCCCTATAGAGGGCGCGTGGTGCTATTCAGGTCGGCTCGGCAGCCAATCGGTATTCGTAAGGACCCAACCCTGGGCTGGGACGGGCTCATTAGCGGCCTCGAAGTTCGCGCAATTCCCAGCTACTTCACGACCAGCGTGTATGAGCCACTGGTCGGCAGCCTTGCCGAGGAGCTCAGTCGCTGCCTGGAGGACGTCGATCCCACACATAAGGCGCGCCAATTCCAGCCCCAAGATAGTCAGCTTGCAGCAGTTGTATAAGGAGTAAGCGTTCGGTGCCGTTCAGGTGTGAGCGCGGGGATTGGGTCGACGCGGTTGCGGGCGAGTGTCTCCGGAGGTAGGTGCAGGAGGTAAGGCTTCATCTCGCGCGCCACGGTTGCGTCCGGTCAACTCCGAGCCGTGCCTGGTCTTGAACAGCTGCTTGGTGTGAGCTCGAGGCAGGCCTGCCGAACTGCTTGTCCGCGACCATCCCACGGCCTCGCGGTGAGATCGCGCTCGAGATGGTCCCATACGCGTGGCGAGGCGTAGGGTCGCTGTGAACGTATGCCCACCGGCGTCCGAGCCGAGGATCCGAGTTGCTTGCCGAGTGGCTCCTCGAGGCGGTCGCGGGGGCGATCTTCAGAGACTTGGAAGACCGCCGCCCTCAGCACTCACTGCTGTCTACAGCGTGGGCCCTGCGGCGGCGGTGAAACAGCCGGTCTCGTCGATTATTACCCGCTGTGAGGAGAGCAACCTGTCTACCAGCCGCTCATGCGATAGACACGAGCGCGGCCGCGGGGCGCGGTCAAATCCGATCGACCGCGCGCTCTCGTCCGAGCCCGATCATTAGCCCTCGTCGGAACGAGCACGACCAGCGATATCGCGAGCCTCCAGCCTTGGTCCCGCCGCAGAGCGGGCAGCAGTACCCCCCGGGCAGCGAGGCCAGTCGAGATAGTCGCTGTCCTCTACAGCCGAAGCTGCTACTGGGGCCGGTTTCATCGAGCGCGATGCTAGCCCGAGCGTCGCCGCGGGTGCCGGAAAGTGCGAACATAGGAGGGTGCCTGCGAGCCGACGCGTTCACCTCGGATTTTCGATACCACGAGACCGACTTCGACAAACACCGGAGGTGTAATGAGCGCTATGGGACTTATGCATCGTAAGGTCGCCGCGGTTACTCGTAATTCGTCGGCTGTTCTTGCTCTCGCGCGCCATGGGGGGTGGCAATACGCAGCGCAGCAGGCCACGGAACGGGTCTGGGGCACCCGCGTCTATTTTGGTCTTCGTTGTGATCTCGAACGCCTGCCGCCACGGCGCCCGGCCGCGCTGCCGCTCATCATGACGCCCCGCGACTGCGCCACCTTCGATGGGCTCGACCAAGAGTTGTCTCGAACGAGTGGCGCCGAGTATCTTGAGGTACTGCTCCGCGTTTGGTTATGTGAGGCAGATATCCGAGAGCTGTTCGTGGCGGATGGCCCCGACGGACAACCAGCGTATTGCCAGTGGCTGGTAACACAGCCTGACCAGTGGCGGCTGCACGAGCATGCGCCCGGACACTGGCCGGTGCTTCACGCCGATGAAGTGCTCGTTGAGGGCGCCTATACATTCTTGGGTTATCGGCGTCGGGGCGCACTGGCTGACGGCATGTGGCAACTCCTCGCGCGCGCGCGCGCCGAGGGAGCACGGGCGGCTATCACCTATGTGGCGGACGACAATCGCGCGTCGCTGCGGGGCTGCGCCGGCGTCGGCTTCGAACTCGACCACGTGAGGCGCAACGATCGCCGACTCGGGTTTCGCCGCAGCGCTCTGCTGCCAATCGACGCCACGGCAAGGCAACGTTGGGAGTCCGCGACCGAAGCGCGAAGTCCTGACGCCTCTACCTCCCTCCCCCGTTGATCGAATACGAGAAGCGGAGGAAGTGCGGCTAAATCGGCGGCCAGGAGTGAGTATCCCGCCATAAACATGCCACGGTCGGCTCCTCGATATGCGGTTGTGGGCCACCAGCGTTGTGCCTCACCCACCGGTCCGATCGGCAGTGCTGCGCGGCTCGCGAGTGGCGGCTCATAGGCTCCGCGCCCTCTCGAGAGCACGAGGCCAGCGGTCGAGCAGGTAGTTTCAAGCGAGGGTGATCGATGCCGGACCGAGCCCTGCTGCTGTCTGAGCACGGCGCGGATGACAGATCCGTCTTTCTCAGAGCCCAACCTTGGCTCACGCGCGGGCGCGGCGGCCTCATCGAAGCCTCAGGCCACCGGCGATCGCAGCGCTTACGCGGCCACCAAGTGATTGCGGCGACGAGTCCGGGGAGCGGAGTCGAGTCGGATCAGTTCCCGCTGGAGCGCTTCCCTGCCGCGGTGATGAAGACCGTGGATCGAGCTCTCCGTCCGACCCATGCGGTCGGCAATCTCGCCCGGACTGAGGCCAACCACGTGGCGGAGGATGACGACTGTGCGCTGCTCGTTGGGAAGCGTCGCGAGCGCGTCTTTGACGATCTGCGAGCTGTCCATGTCGCCGGAAGCGCTGACGTCGGGATCGAGGACGCTCTCGGTCGGGGTCAGTCGGTTTGCCCGCAGGTGGTCGATCGCCACGTTGCGCGCGAGGCGGAGCAGCCAGGCGAAGAACGGTATCCCACGGTCGTCGTACTTGTGCAGTGAAGTCATCAGCTTCGCAAAGATGTGTTGCGTCACGTCCTCGGCCTCATGATCATCGTGGACGATCGATCGAACGTAGCCGTAGATGTTGTTGGAATAGCTGACGTACAAGAAGCGCAGCGCCTCTTGGTCGCCTTCCTTGGCGCGAGCGACGGCGATCCGCGTCTTGGTCAGCGTCACGGGCGACTCGTCGAGCGTCGTCTTGCTCTTGAAGCCAATCGTCCCGGGGGTCGTGGCGAAAGCTTCCCTGATCACGTCTGTCCCCTCGTTGATTCTTTGCTCTTGGCGACCCGCAACGGAGTATCTCTCGAGCGACCTGCGGTCGACGCGGTCGCTCCTCGTTTTCGCTGATATCCGCTGAGGGCAGGCGTGCCCTTGGGCCGGGAGTATTGAGCGGAGGGTCGCTTGGGTCAATGACCGCTCCGGCTCATTTCCGTTCAGATATTTGAACGCGCGGGCTACTAGGAAGGCGCTAACGCCGTTTGATTGCCGACGCTATGGCTGCTCGACTGCCGGACGAAATACCGTGCCCCGAACTTCCCAAAACCTCACGCTAGCGAGTATAATTGTAAGCGGGAAAATTAGGTCCCTGAGCCCAAAGGGGGGCAGTGCGGGTTAGTTTGAAAGTCACTCGCGACAGCGGGGTGCTCAGTACTGTCGCGCTCGCTCAGCGGCGAAACACGCGACGTCGTTCTACGAGAGCGTGCTCTCAGGCGGCCAAGACAAGGCCTGTGTTCCGTATTCGAGCACGCGAAAGGGGGCGTGATCAGGCGCGGGCGCCTGGCAAGCGCTGGAGCCGAACTGTCGCCACCGAGGATATTTTTCCTCAGTTCCGGCGCAGTGCTGCTGATTGACTTCGGGGGCCATATGTCGGTAACTGCTGATCCCGTCCCAAATTGCGGGGCCGCCGCGCCCCTCGGACCCCGTTTGCGACGACGCCTCAGGCGCCGAGCAAGGGGCGGACCAGGTTCGGCGTATAGGAACCGGCTCAGCGGAGTCGCGCGTCATGCACGCCCCGTGAGCGCGATCGGCGAACGCTTGTCGAAGCTCGGCGCCGGGTGGACAGTGCTGAGCGTGGTGCTTCTGACCGCAGCCTTGATCTCCCTGATCGACCTGGTACCGGCGACGGACTACGGCGCTCCAACTCTGCGCGCTGCGTTGGAAAGCGCGATTTCGGTGTGCGTTTTCGCATCGACATGGCTGCTGAGAGCGCGGTTTGTATACTCCCGGCGCCTGCGTGACCTCATGCTCTTAGGGACGCTGTTGCTGCTTGCCGCGATCAGCCTCCTCGTTGGCGCGATTCCAGCGGCGCTGAATCACGGCGTCGGCGGCGAGGTCTCGGTGGTCGCCGTGTGGGGAGAGCTGCTAGTCGCGGCGGCATTTGTCGCCGCCGCCAGCGCGCCGGGTGATCGTTTGCTTGTGGGCGGCCGACCAGTCGTGATCGCGGCGACCGTGAGCGTGATCGCGCTCTTTGCCTCACAGCTAGGCGGGATGCTGCTGGGCAGCCAGTTCGCCACGGCTCGGCAACATACGGCGCCGGGTTCCAGCGGTGCCGCCCAGCATCCGGTCGAGCTGATAATCGTGCTGGCGACGAGCGGCTTGTTCGCATGGGGGGCGGTGGGGTTTGCCTTCAGAGACCGGATCGAGCGGGACGGCTCCGGCAAATGGTTTGCGGCCGCCGGAATCCTGCTGGCGGCCGCGAGCTTCTCTCGCCTCGATCTGCCGTTTGACGGCGCCCGGCACGTCGCGTCAAATGAGATGGTTCGCCTGTTCGCCTCCGTGCTGTTGCTCGCCGCCGCGATTCACCTCGAGCTGAGGGCGCGCCAGAGCGTTGCGCGTGCCGCTGCGCTCGCGGAGCGGCGCCGCGTGGCCCAGGACCTCCACGACGGCCTGGCTCAGGACCTAGCCTTCATCGCCGCCCACGGCGCCAGGATCGCGCAGGAGCTGGGGCAGGAGCACCCGGTAGCGATCGCCGCACGAAGGGCGCTTGTCGCTGCTCGCTACACGATCGCCGAGTTGTCGCAGCCCGCTTCGGCTAGCGCTCAGGAAGCGCTCGAGGCGGTCGCATGTGAGTTGCGCGGTCGGTTCGAGACGCAGATCGCGGTTCACGCCGAGTTCGACGGAGAGATCACGCCGAATGTGCGCGAGCAGTTGGCCCGAATAGCCCGCGAGGCGATCGCCAACGCCGCTCGTCACGGCAGCGCTCAGAACGTGGTCGTGTCGCTGGCGCGAACCGAGCGAGGCCTCGTGCTGCGGGTGATCGACGATGGCACAGGGATCGACAACTCGCGATCGAGGATGGCTTCTGAGGGCTTCGGTCTGCGGAGCATGCGCGAGCGCGCTGGGTCCCTTGGCGGTCAGCTGGTAATCCGGAAGGGCAGCAAACGCGGAACCGAGCTCGAGGTCGTCCTGCCGTAGGTGCTCACATGCGGTTGTTGATCGTCGATAACCCCGCGACTCGCTTGGGCATCCGAATGGCGCTGGGAGGGACAGTCGAGGTGTGCGCGGAAGCCGACGACGCCGAGTCGGCGATCCGGGCCGCCAAGCGAGAGCAGCCGGAAGCATGCCTCCTGGCTCGCGAGATCGCTGGCGACTGGGTCGGCGCGGTCCGCGGCATCTGTCGTGCCGCTCCGAACGCCGCGGTCGTCGTCCTCGCTCAGGTCCAGGACGCCGACGATCTCTTGAGGTCAGTACGTGCCGGCGCGGTCGGCTACGTACCTGGCGTGCTCGATGCCGCGGCTCTGCACCGGATCATTGCCGCGGTCGCCGCGCAGGAGGCGGTTGTGCCGCGCTCACTTGCAATGGAACTGGTGCTCGAGCTGCGGGCCGGCGGCGCGGGCGGGCTGACCATCAGGGAATCGCAGGTACTCGGCATGTTGCGACGCGGACACACCACGGCGGCGATCGCGGAGCAGCTCGAGATCACACCCGTGACCGTGCGTCGCCACATCTCAGAACTCGTGCACAAGCTCGGCGTCGAGAATCGATCGGCGCTGAGAACTCCGAACGGTGGCCAGCCGGCGCCCCGACACGACCATCTTGCGCAAATCACCTGAACGCTCAGCAGGCCGGTCGGCTCATTGCGAGGGCGTTGTTGCTAGTGAATTATCTATCCACGCTTCCCGTTCACCGGATGGAGCCTGAGCGAAAATCTCCGAAAGCCGCAGCCCACATTCAGATGGCGCTCGAGGAGAGCTGCGGTGCCGTGATAACGCTCGAGTCGCTTCGTGCCGAAGACGAGGAGGAGGTCCCTAAGGAACTCCAGGAAGCCATCCAACGTGGGATCGAGTGCCTCCGTCAGGCGATCGCCGAGCTGCGGTCGGCCGCTGGTGAAGGCGCCCAGGTGCTCCCCGGTGAGTTCGTGTTGCGAGCAAGCGCCGATGGACCCGGGATAAGGCGGCGCCACACGAGTCCGCGGCGGACGGAATAGGTCGCGCGATCAGGTCAGGCGCTACACCAGTCCGCGGCGGACCCGCATATCGTGGGATCAGGTCGGCGCTACACGAGGCCGCGGCGGACCGCATAGATCGCCGCCTCCACCCGGCTCGGGAGCGCGAGCTTCGCGAGAATATTTGAGACGTGGTTCTTGGCCGTTCTCGGGCTTATGTTGAGGATCTCGGCGATCTGCGAATTCTCGAGCCCGCGAGCGATCAGGCGAAGCACGTCAAGCTCTCGCGCGGACAGCTCGACGAAGGGTTCGAGGTCGGATGCGCGATCGTCGCTGGTCCGGCGCAGTCGGGTGAGAACGGCCTCGGCCGCGCGCGGTGATAGCCAGGCTGCTCCCTGCGCCGCGGCACGAACGGCGACGACAACGTCATCGATCGGCGTGTGTTTTGTGAGGAATCCGCAGGCTCCCGCCTCGAGCGCTGCAATCACGTCGGCATCGTCTGACAGGACGGTGAGCACGACCACCCGCGTCGACGGGTCGCGCTCGACGATCTGCCGCGTAGCCTCGTGACCTTCAAGGTCCGGCATCTGGAGATCCATCAGGACGACGTCGGGGCGCAGCTCGTGTGCAAGCCGCACGCCCGAGCGACCGCCCGATGCCTGAGCGACCACCTCGACATCGGCCTCGGCGGACAACAGGGAAGAGAGGCCCATCCGAAACAGGTCGTGGTCATCGACAACGAGGACGCGAATCACGCGCCTCTACGCTCCCCATCGTTCATCCCGTTGTCATCGCCTACTCCGGCGCTCCTGCGAATCGGGGTAGGAGGCCCTCCATCCAACCCTCATCCGAGCCTAGCGATTATAGCGTCCCGCCGTTCAACGGACTGAACGAGCTTTGGGCGGCGCGCCCTATTCCGAGCGGTCACTGGAGCTGCCATAACTTCGGCTGCTAGGGCAATCACTAAGGATGGATTTGTGGAGGCGGCAGGAATTGAGCCGCGGCGATCTGCGGAGACTGTGCCACTCGTGGCCCTCGAGCGTCAGCACGCTCGTATCGAAAATGAACTGAAAGACACGTTTGCTCGTCTGCTCGACTCGAGTGCGTTCACGCTCGGAGCCGAGCTCGAGCAGTTTGAGTCGGAGTTCGCCCAGTACTGCGAGGTCTCCCACTGCGTTGGTGTCGCCTCTGGCACCGCAGCCCTGTCGCTGATGCTGCGGGGATACGGAATTGGCCCCGGCGACGAGGTGATCGTTCCAGCGCACACCTTCATCGCCTCAGCCTTGGCGGTGGCACAGGTACGTGCGGTCCCGGTGTTGTGCGACGTCGACGATCGCACTGGCCTGATCGACCCAGATGCCGCGCGAGCGGCGATCGGCCCCTGCACCGCCGCGATCCTGGCCGTCCATCTCTACGGTCAGACATGTGACATGGCGGCAATCGAAGCGATCGCAAAGCCGCGTTCGTTGCTCGTCCTGGAGGACGCCGCCCAGGCGCACGGGGCCCGATATCACGGTGCTCGCGCCGGGTCGTTGGGCGCGGCGGCCGCGTTCTCGTTCTATCCGAGCAAGAACTTGGGTGCGCTAGGCGATGGTGGCGCGGTTTGCACGAACGACGAGATCCTTGCCGGTCGCTTGCGTCGGTTGCGGAACCTGGGGCAGCGGGCCAAGGGTGAGCACGTGGAGCTCGCGGGTAATGAGCGACTCGATGCCCTTCAGGCGGCACTGTTACGAGTCAAGCTTCGCTATCTCGACGGGTGGAACGAGGCGCGTCGGAGGCACGCCGAGCGGTACCGTCAGTCGCTGCCTGCCGCGAGCTGGCTGCTCGAAGAGCTGCCCGAAAACCAGTGCGTCTACCACATCTTTCCGGCGAGGTTGCGGGACCGCGACGCCGCGGCGGCGACACTCCATGGGCACGGCATTGCGTCCGCCGTCCATTACACACCAGCGGTCCACCAACACGTGGCTTGGACGAAGTCACTGCTGCGTCACGACTCGCTGCCGGTTGCCGAGCGGTGGGCGGCCGAAGAGCTCTCACTGCCGATGCATCCAGACCTGCTACCGGCCGAGATCGACCGGGTTTGCGAAGCGCTGCATGCCGTGCACGCGCGGTGGGGCGCGCCTGAGCGAGTTGGCTGATGGTGACAGCGACCTCATCGATCTCGCCAGGGCTTACCGAGCTGGGGAGCGCGCCTGTGGGCGTGGCGATCGTGGGCCTCGGTTACTGGGGACCAAATCTGCTCAGGGTGCTCACCGAGAACATGGAGGTCGACGTGCGGCGGCTCTGCGATGTGGACCGGGGGCGGTTGCAAAAGTATCGACGGCGCGCGCCGCGGGCTCGCGTTTGCACTCGTTTCGAGAGGGTGCTGAGCGATCCCCACGTCGAGGCAGTGATCATCGCGACGCCGGTCCATACTCATTACCCACTGGCGGCTGAGGCGCTTACAGCCGGCAAGCACGTGTTTGTCGAGAAGCCCCTGGCCACTTCCAGCGTCCGGGCCGACGAGCTAGCTGAAATGGCCGAGCGGAACCAGCGGATATTGATGTGCGGGCACACGTTTGTGTATAGCCCGCCCGTGCGTGCTGTCAAGCGGATGCTCGAAGCGGGCACGCTGGGGAAGATCTATTTCGTGTCTTGCAGCCGGGTGAATTTGGGATTGCATCAGCGGGATGTCAGTGTCATTTGGGATCTGGGCCCGCATGATTTCTCGATCCTTCTGTACTGGCTGGGCGAGCTGCCTACGGCCGTGCGAGCGGTGGGGCGAGACTCAATCGTGAAAGGCATCGCCGATGTCGCGTTTGTGACCATGAGCTTCGCGTCCGGGATCATCGCCAACGTCGAGCTCAGCTGGCTTGCCCCGAGCAAGCTGAGGCGAACCGTCTTGGTGGGGAGCGAGCGGATGGTGATCTATGACGACGGATCAAGCGAGCCGGTGCGACTGTTCGATCGCGGGGTGGTATACCGTGACCCCGAGACGTTCGGCGAATACCACTTGTCATATCGCAGTGGAGACATCCTTTCGCCGAAGATCGACTCATACGAGCCGCTGGGACTAGAGCTGGACGACTTCGTCAGCGCGGTCCGCGCGAAGAAGCCGATGGAGTTCCACAGCGCGCTCGCGCGTAGCGTGGTGCGAGTGGTGGAGGCGGCAGATCGCTCGTTGCTGGATGGCGGGCGCGAGGTGGCCGTGGAGGGCCAGGACATCGGCGAGCAGCTGACCGGCCGCCGCGAACTGCATGTGATCTGAGCCCCGGTTGAGGTAGCTTCAGATGCACGGTGAGCATGCGTTCTCGCCTCCTCGCGTTCGGTTCCGCTGGGCTGCTGGTCCTGGCAGGGGTGGTGTGCGGCGTCGTGGTCGGCGGCGGAACGGGCCAGGTACTCGCGATTGCGTTGATCGGTCTTGGCCTAGTCGCTGCGACCAGCCTGGTGTTTCTCGAGGTCGGTCTCAGCGAAGATCGGGAGCGAGCGCGGGAGGGTCGACGGCGCCGCGCCAGTGACCGCAAGCCCGAGAGGCTGGGAGAGGCCGCGAAGCCCTCACATCGTCCTCGGTTTGAACGCAGTCGCGGTCACCGCCGACGGCTCAAATGAGCGTGGTCGTTGGCCGTTAGGATTCGTGAATCTCGATTCACAAGCCGGGAGACGAACTTGGACCTAAACGACACACCGCAGCAAGCCTCCTTCCGCCGGCAAGCACGCGCATGGCTGGACGCGAACAAGGCGCAGGCGCCGTCTCGCTCGGGTTCCTACGAAGACCCTGAGTACGTGCGCGCTCGCCGTGCCTGGCAGCGTCAGCTGGCCGAGGCGGGCCTGGCCGGTGTGACCTGGCCGCGCGAGTTTGGTGGGCAAGGGCTGGGGCCGATCGAGCAGGTGACGGTCAATCAGGAGCTCGCTCGCGCCAAGGTCCCTGGGGTCCTGGACGTGATCGGAATCGGGATGCTCGGCCCGTGCATCATCGCCCACGGCAGCGAGGAGCAAAAGAGCCGCTACCTGGGCCCGATGCTCCACGCGGATGAGGTGTGGTGCCAGCTGTTCTCAGAGCCCGCCGCCGGCTCGGACCTGGCGGCGGTCCAGACGAAAGCGCGCCGCCGCGAGGATGGCTCCTGGATCCTCACCGGACAGAAGGTTTGGACCACCAACGCTCAGTTCGCCTCGTTCGGGCTGCTGCTGGCGCGCACCGACGCCGACGTTCGCAAGCACAAAGGGCTGACGATGTTCATCGTGCCGATGGACGCGCCGGGGGTCACGGTCAGAGGGCTGCGCCAGATCTCCGGCGAGGCCGAGTTCAACGAGGTGTTCTTCGACGATGTCGCGCTCGACCCCAATGCTGTCGTGGGCGGCATTGGCAACGGCTGGGGCACGGCGCTCACGGTGCTGATGTTCGAGCGGGTGACGATCGGCTTCGGCTCTGACACCTTCGCGTCGCCGAGCCGGCTCACCGAGACTATTGCTGCTGATCCGGTCGCGTGCGCGGACCCTGAGGTGCGCGCGCGACTCGGCGAAATCATCACCGAGCTTCTCGCCGTTCGCTTCAATGGCTACAGGGCGCTGACGGCGCTTGCAAAAGGAGAAATCCCTGGCCCCGAGGCCGGTCTCGCGAAGGTCACGATGGTCAACGCCGGAATCGCGGCTACCGACCTCGGCGCCGATGTGATCGGTCCGGACGCGCTTGACCCCGAGAGTGAGTGGAGTTATCTGATCTCGTTTCTTCCTGGCCTCAAGTCGGCCGGGGGAACCGAACAGATCCTGCGCAACACGATCGGCGAGCGCGTGCTTGGGCTGCCACCGGAGCCTCGCCTCGATAAGAGCGCGCCGTTCAGCGAGCTGCGCGCACGCGAGCAGGAAGCGGTGGCGGGATGAATTTCGCCCTCTCGGACGAGCAGGTCCTGCTCCGCGAGGCCGCTCGCGGTTCGCTGTCGCGCTTCGGAAACGTCAAGGCTGCACGCCAGGCGCTCGAGGACATACGCGCATTGCCAGACCTCTGGCCAACGGTCGTCGAGGCCGGCTGGTCAGGGATGCTGATCGAGGAGGAGCATGGAGGCGCCGGCCTAGGGGCGTTCGATGCGCTGCTGGTGGCCGAGGAATGTGGCCGCGTGCTCGCCTCGGTGCCGTTGCTCGGGCTGCTGCCCGCGACGACAATCCTGACCGCTGCGGGCGATCGCTCACTCTCCGCGGTCGCAAACGGCGAGCTACGCCCGGCGTTTGTGCCCGCTCGCCCTCCGGGCGACGTGGAGCAGCTGTGGACGGTCGACCCTCGCTCGGGCTTCGCGCGCGCGCCGGCACCCGTCGCCTCGATCGAGGGCGACGAGGTCGTGTTCGAGGGGGCGGTTGCGTTCGTTCCCGACGCGCCAGCTGCCGACGAGCTCGTCGCCGTCGGGGTGACCGGCGAGGGAACCGCGGTCGCCGGTGTGTTCCCGGAGGGGCCGGGGGTGGCGGTCGATCGGGTGGTGCGCTACGACGCCACTCGCGCGCTCGGGCACGTCTCGTTCAGCGCAGCGCGGGGCAGGCTCCTCGACGTCGATTCCGGCGTGGTGGCCGACGCTTGGTACCTGGCGCAGGCCCTGATCGCGGCGGAGTCGATCGGAACCGTGCAGACCTGTCTGGAGCTCAGCGTCGCGTACGCGAAGGAGCGGTTCACGTTCGGACGGGCGATTGGGTCCTACCAGTCGATCAAGCACGAGCTGACGGAGGTCCTGCGCCGGCTGGAGAACGCGCGCGCCCTGCAGTACTACGCCGGCTGGGCGCGCGAGTCCAAGCCCGAGGAGTTTCCGCTCGCGGCGAGCGCGGCGCGCTCGGCCGCCGGGCACGCGCTCGACTTCGCCAGTCGCTCGATGATCAACGTCCACGGCGGGATCGGAGCGACTTGGGAACACGACGCACCGCTCTATTACCGCCGGGCGCAGCTCTCGCGGCGGCTGCTGGGCGGGACGCGGGATGCGACCGACCGGGTGGCGGAGCGTTCATTGGCTGAGCCCAGGGCCGCGGCGTAGCCGGCGTTGCGTCTCGGCGCGTTAGGGGCCGAGGACCCCGGAACGACCTGGAGCTCGAGCTAAGCGGAGATACCGAAGCGGCGGTGCACGCTGTGATGCAGTGGCACGCGCTGGTCGGCGCGCAGGACTGCCTGAACATGACCGACTCGCTGTGGCCGGGTGGCAACCCCGAGCGCGGCAATCTCCCCGGCGAGCTGCTGAATCACCTCTGCCAGCTCCTCGCCGAACACACTAAGACGCCCCAGTGCTGCTACTTCTGCATCTGGGATGGTTATGGCCGGGTTGTGTCCGACGCGTTGACCGCCACCGACCAGCGAGTCCACCTCCCGTGGCGCGATTACATCTTGCTCATTGGGTCACTCGCGAAGCTGACGAGGTCAAGTTCGTACGCCGCCCACCGCCAATCCCCGAACCTCTTTTGGGCCGCCGATCGGCTGTGGTTCGTGGCCAGCGAGATCGACTTCGACTCCGCTCTAGTGGCCGGAACTCCCGAGCTGATCGACGCGATCGTCGAGTCGCGGATCTTTGAGGCGTGGCGTGTCGGTCCAGATCACTCTCTGGCCGCGGACGCCGATCGAGTGAACGGTCGGCGCTGAAGCTCGGGTTACGTTTCCCGCGCTGGAGCAGGGGCGCAGACTGCCGCGATGCGCGATCATCCAGCGATCGATGCTGACTGCGTTTGGCGCCACCGCGGTGACGTTCATGATGGTGATGTACGCCCTGGAGGATCGCCATCGCGGGTTCGTGCTGGCGTTCGCGGTGGGCTGCGCGCTGTCGAGCACCTATGGGTTCTTGGCCGGCACGTGGCCGTTTGGGGTGGTGGAGGCTATCTGGTGCGCGATCGCGCTTCGTCGGTATCTCGGGCGCGCCTCACGCTCCTCGTAGCACCATCCGCCGCGGCCTACCACACGAGTTGCATTGTGAATCTTGATTCACTAAAGTCGTGAATCAAGATTCACGCGCAAGCCCTCGGCTCGCCGCGACCGCCACGGCTCGCAGCGACCGCGTGGCGCCCCGCAAACCGCCGCCTTCCGCGTCTGACGATGGCCACGACCGACCCGACCCTCCGTGGAAGCTGGTCACGCGAGGGCGTGGACCCGGCCCGCCTCGTTCTCAACCAGCCGCCGGCGCTTCACCCCGTCAATCTGTTCGACGAAGACCTCGCGTTGCGGCAGGCGCTCGAGCGCGAGCGGGGTGCTTGGGGAATCGAGCGCGCGCGCGAGGTCGGTGCGGCGGCGGGCGGCGCTGAGGCGCTCGCGCACTCGCGCAGGGCCGAGCGCAACATTCCAATCCTGCGTACCCACGACCGCTTCGGCAACCGGATCGACGCGGTGGAGCTCGACCCCTCGTGGCATTGGTTGCTGCGCGGCGCCGTCGAGCGAGAGATCCATGGCCTGCCTTGGCGCCGGCAGCGTCCAGGCGCCCATGTTGTGCGGGCGACGCTGTTCATGCTCTGGTGCAATACGAACAACGGAGTCATGTGCCCGGTCTCGATGACCTACGCGGCGGTGCCGGCGCTGCGCGAGGGAGCCCCCGAGCTCGCGGCAAGGTGGGAGTCGCGGTTGACAAGGCCTGACTACGAGTCGGTCGCTATCGCGGGGATGGCGATGACCGAACGGCAAGGTGGCTCGGACGTGCGGGCCAACATCTCGCGCGCTGATCCGGTGGGGGAGGGCCTCTATGAGCTGCATGGCCACAAGTGGTTTTGCTCCTATCCACCGTGTGACATCTTCCTGGTGCTCGCGCAGGCTCCGGGCGGTCTCTCGTGCTTCCTGGTAGAGCGGGGGGCGGGGATGGAGTTCCAGCGCCTGAAGGACAAGCTCGGCACGCGCTCGCTGCCTTCATCCGAGGTCGAGCTCCGCGGCGCCCGGGGACAGCTCGTTGGCGAGGAGGGGCGCGGCGTTCAGGCGATCATCCGGATGGTCAACCACACCCGGCTCGACTGCCTGCTGGGCGCGGCCGCGAGCATCCGTCGAGGAACGCTCGAGGCAGTTCACCACGCCCGCCATCGCTCCGTGTTCGGTGTGCCGCTCGTCAACCAGCCGGCGATGCGCAACGTGCTGGCGGATCTCGCGCTCGAGTCCGAGGCGGCCACGATTTCGGCGATGCGAGTGGCGCGAGCCTATGACGAGCCGGGCGAGACGGCGTTCAAGCGCTTTGCGACGGCGGTGATGAAGTACTGGGTTTGCAAGCGCGCGCCGGCGCACGCGGCAGAGGCACTCGAGTGCCTGGGTGGCAACGGCTTCGTCGAGGATTCCGGGATGCCGCTGCGCTACCGCGATGCGCCGCTCAACTCGATCTGGGAGGGCTCGGGCAACGTCGCGGCGCTGGACGTGCTGCGCGCAATGGCCAAAGAGCCCGCGGGGCTGACCGTGTTCATCGCCGAGTGCGAGCTGGCGAGCGGGGGCGACGCGCGCCTGGATGCCCACCTCCAGCGCGTCCGCGCGGAAGCCGATCACATATTCAAGACCGCCGAGCCCGAGTTCGATGCCCGACGGATCGTCGAGGAGCTGGCGCTGGCGCTGCAAGCATCGCTGCTCGTCCGCCACGCGCCGCCCGAAGTTGCCGATGCGTTCTGTGCAGCCAGGCTCGGCGAGAACCGGGGCCGCGTCTACGGAACGCTCCCGCGCGCGGTGCAGACAGAAGCGCTCATCGACCGCGCAGCTCCGTGACCGACATCCCCGTCACCCAGGTCGACGACACCGACGCGCTCGTTCCCACTCGCGAGCGGCTGCTTCGCTCAGCTCAGAGGCTGATCGAGGAGGACGGCTACAGCGCGGCCTCGGTGATCGCGGTCGCCGATCGCGCTGGAGTCGCCTCGGGAACGCTGTACCGGCACTTCAGCTCAAAGGAGGAGCTGTTCGTTCAGGTGTTCCGCTCGGTTTGCGATCGCGAGATCGCGGCGATGCAGGCCGCCGCGCGAGACATGCCGCCCGACGCTTCACAGGTGGATCGCTTGCTGACCGTGCTGGCGACCTTCGCCGAGCGGGCCTTGCGCAAGCCGCGGCTTGCGTGGGCGCTGCTCGCCGAGCCCGTCGACCCACTGGTCGACGCAGAGCGCCTGGCGTACCGGGAGCGCTACCGGGCGCTGGCTGCCCAGGCTCTGCGGGCGGGGATCGAGGCCGGCGAGCTGCCGCCGCAGAGCGTCGAGCTGACCGCTGCAGCGCTCGTCGGGGGCTGTGGCGAGGCGTTGGTCGGCCCGCTATCTGCGCTCGCGGGCGAGCGGCCATCTCCGACTGAGGTCGTCGCGGCGCTACGGACGTTCGTGCGCCGAGCCGTGGGAGCGGGCGATTCATGAGCGATGTCCGGGTCGAGCGCGAGGGATCGGTGTGGACGGTGCTGCTGTCTCGACGCGAGCGCCCGGCTCGTTCGATGACGCCCGGTAAACCTGAGATGGATAACCGGCGGTACTCGATTACGCCACAATGGACAATTGATCGGAAGGACCTCGCCGGGTAGCGTTGTACAAAACGGCAAACAGAGGTCGACGGGAGGAAACATGGCGAGTACCGAAGCCGCGGTGAGAACAGACCGGGACACGCTGCAAGAACTGGCCAAGCGCCATCTGTGGATGCACTTCACCCGCATGTCCGCGTACGCCGACACGGACGTACCGATCATCGTGCGCGGCGAAGGGTGCTATGTCTACGATGACCGCGGGAACCGGTATCTCGACGGCCTGTCCGCACTCTTCTGCGTCAACATCGGGCATGGGCGTGCCGACATCGCGCAGGCCGGCGCCGAGCAAGCGAAAGAGCTGGGTTTCTTCACCAACTGGTCCTACGCGCACCCGCCGGCGATCCAGCTGGCGGCGCGCGTCGCCTCACTTACGCCCGGCGATCTGAACCGCGTCTTCTTCACCAGCGGCGGCAGCGAAGCGGTGGAATCGGCCCTGAAGCTCGCGCGCCAGTACTTTAAGCTCGTCGGCAAGCCGACCAAGACCAAGCTGATCGCGCGTGAGATCGCCTATCACGGGACCAGCTTCGGCGCGCTGTCCGCGACCGGGATCACGGACCTGCGGCAGCCGTTCGAGCCGCTCACCCCCGGCGCATCACACGTCCCCAACACCAACACCTACCGTCTTGCGCACGGCATGACCGAGGCCGACCTCGCCGAAGCGATCGCGGCGCGGATCGAGTTCGAGGGCCCCGACACGGTCGCGGCTGTGATTCTCGAACCTGTCCAAAACGCCGGTGGCTGCTTCCCTCCACCCGATGGTTACTTCCAGCGGGTGCGAGAGATCTGCGACGAGTACGACGTCCTGCTGATCTCCGACGAGGTGATCTGCGCCTGGGGTAGGCTCGGTGAATGGTTCGGTGCCCAGCGGTACGGCTACCGGCCGGATCTCATCACCACGGCAAAAGGCTTGACCAGCGCATATGCCCCGATGGGCGCGGTGATCACCTCTGATCGGATCGCCGCGCCGTTCATGGACGGCGCCAACAGCTTCACCCATGGGTTCACGTTCGGAGGGCATCCGCTGTGCTCGGCGGTGGCGCTGGCGAATCTCGAGGCTCTCGAGCGCGAGGGAGTGATCGAGAACGTCCGCCAGAACGAGCCGGCTTTCCGCGCCATGCTCGATTCGCTGCGTGAGCTTCCGATCGTCGGCGACGTCCGTGGCGCCGGTTATTTCCACGCGATCGAGCTGGTCAAGGACCAGGAAACCAAGGAGTCGTTCTCAGACGAGGAATCGGAGACGCTGTTGCGGAGCTTCCTCTCCGGCGAGCTATATCGCCAGGGACTGATCTGCCGGGCAGACGATCGCGGAGAGCCCGTGATTCAGCTCTCGCCGCCGCTGATCGCCGGACCCGAGCAGTTCGAAGAAATCGAAGCGATCCTGCGACCGGTCCTGACCGAGGCGGGCGAGCGGATGCACGTTCACACGGGGTAATGCTCTCCGTCCGAGATCTGCTGAAGGACCTCGACGTTCGGGTGCTCGCGGGCGAACGAGGACTGGACCTTCCCGTTCGCTGGGTTCACATCTCTGAGCTGATCGACCCCACGCCATGGCTCTCGGGCGGCGAGCTGCTGCTGACCACAGGCATGCAGCTCGACGGCGCCGAGTGTCAGCGCGAGTTCATCGCCCGGCTCTCGGATCATCACCTCGCCGGGCTCGGCTTCGGCACCGGGTTCAGGCACAAGCAAGTGCCCGAGCCGCTACTGGAGCTCGCGGCGGCGCGCGACTTCCCAGTTCTCGAGATCCCGTACGAGGTTCCCTTCATCGCGGTCACCGAGGCGGCCTTCACGCGCCTGGTCAACGAACAGTATGCGGTCCTTCGGCGAGCGCTGGCGGCGCAGGAGCGGCTTGAGCGGATCGTGCTCTCCGAGCGTGGCCTCGAGGCGCTCGCGGCGGCACTGGCGACGCTGATCGGCGCGGCGGTGGTGGTGTTCGACGCCCGCGGCGAGGCGCTCGTCCAGCGCGCGTTTCGCCGTCCGATCGAGTCTGAGGCGCTCCCGGCGCTGCAATCCCAAATCCGGGATCGTGCCCGGCGGCGGGACGCGCGCGCGTTCATGCCCTCGATCGAGGAGGGCGGTCGCGGTCTTGCCCTGCCTGTGGCCTCGGACGGGGCTCCCCTACAGGGAGCGCACGGCGCCGCGCGGGCGCCCGAGGCGTGGCTGGTGGCGCTGAAGGACACCGGGCCACTGTCTGACTTCGATCGCCTCACCCTTCACCAGGCGGTGACGATCGTCGCTCTGGAGCTGCTGCGCGGCCGCGTCGCGGGGGACACTGAGCGTCGCCTTGCCGGCGACGTGCTCGCCTCGATCGTGAGCGGCGAGCTCGGAGGGGCCGAGCTCGCTCGCCGGCTGGAGCCGTTCGGGCTCGCGGACCGAGTGGCGATGATCGTGCTCGAGCGACCGAACAATGGCCGCGGGTCCTCGAGTCCGGCTGAGGACGCACTGTCGACGGCGCTCCGCGATGAGGCCGCGCCCGCACTCGTGGCCTCGTCGGGGTCGCTCACCTGCGCGCTCGTGAGCGGCATGGACGAGGACGAGCTGTTCGCTCTGGCGGGACGGGTCGCCGCCCAGCTGCCCGAAGAGCTGGGCGAAGCGGTGCGTGTCGGGATCGGTCGCTCGGTGCCGGGACGAGATGCTCGCCGCAGCTTCCACGAGGCGCGCTGCGCGGTGGAAGCGGTCGCGCTCGGAGTCGCGCAGACTCCAAGCAACGGCTCAGCCCCTCAGCTGGTCGCCAGCTACAAGGATCTCGGCTCGTTCCAGTTGCTGCTCTCACTTCAGGACGACGAGGCGCTGAGGCTGTTCTGCGACTCGATCCTCGGACCGATCGAGCGCAGCGAGGGTCACTACGGAGGCGAGCTGATGCGCTCGCTGGAAGCTTTTATCGAGGAGAACGGACAATGGGAGCGGGCGGCGCGGAGACTCTACTGCCACCGCCACACGCTGCGCTATCGCATCAGGCGAGTGGAGGAGCTCACCGGACGCAACCTCGGTAGCGCACGAGATCGAATCGAATTCTGGCTGGCCCTTCGGGGTCGCGAACTTGTCAGGTGACCAAGGGGTGGTGTTTGCGTGAGAGTTGGGGTGCCAACTGAGGTCAAGCCGGACGAGTACCGCGTGGCGCTGACGCCCGCGGGTGTCCGCGAGCTTGTCGACGCCGGGCACGAGGTGCTCGTGCAGACCGGCGCCGGGCTAGGGTCGGCGATCGACGATTCCCAGTACGCCTCGCAGGGCGCGACGATCGTGCCGGATGCCGTCGCGCTGTTCGCCGACGCGGACTTAATAGTCAAGGTCAAGGAGCCACAGCCGGCCGAGGTCGAGCTGCTCGAGCCGCGTCACACGTTGTTCACCTACCTGCACCTCGCGGCGGACACGGCCCTGACCACCGGACTGATGGAGTCCGGTGCGACGTGCGTCGCCTACGAGACGGTCGAGGACAAGCGCGGGCGCCTTCCGCTGCTCGCGCCGATGTCGGAGGTCGCCGGCAAGATCGCAACCCAGGCCGGCGCGTTCATCCTCGAGAAGCCGCTCGGCGGACGAGGAATCCTGCTCGGCGGGGTCCCAGGGGTCGCGGCGGCGAACGTGATGATCATCGGTGGCGGCGTCGTCGGGATGAACGCCGCGTTCATTGCGGTCGGGATGGAGGCCACCGTGTACGTCTACGACCGCAACATCGATCGCCTACGCGAGCTCGATATCGCGTTCGGAGGGCGCGCCGACACCTGCTTCGCAACTACCTTGTCGCTCGAGGAGCGGCTTCCGTACATGGACCTGGTCATCGGCGCGGTGCTGGTCCCGGGGGCGCGCGCCCCGCATGTGGTGACCCGGAAGCAGCTTTCGCTGATGAAGCGCCACGCGGTGCTCGTCGACGTCTCGATCGATCAAGGTGGCTGCTTTGAGACCTCGCGACCTACGACCCACTCCGACCCGGTTTACGAGGTCGATGGCATTACCCACTATTGTGTGACCAACATGCCCGGCGCGGTGCCGGTCACCTCGACCTATGCGCTGACCAACGCGACGATGCCGTATGTGCTCGACCTCGCCTCGGCTGGCGTCGTGCGCGCCTCACAAGAGAATCCCGGATTGAAGACAGGGGTCAATGTGGCCGCCGGGCACGTGACTTATGCGCCGGTCGCCGACGCGGTCGGCGTTCCCCATGTTCCCGTCGACGAGGCGCTCGGGGAGCTGGCGCCGGCGACGGGCTGAGGTAAAAAAGGGCGCGCGATCACGGTGAGCTCGCCGTGCGCCCCCGCGCTCGCGCGCTCGCGCCCGCTGGGCGGAGCAAGGTACCGCCGGCCGCTGTTCGCGAGCGCGAACGCGCCCGCGAGCAGCGCGAGCACCGCGACCAGCAGGAACGCGAATCGGGGGCGTCGGAGGCCGAGCCCGGGACGTCTCAGGCGCATCTCTCAAGTGTGACTGTCGCTGCGGCCCTGCTACCCTTGCCCGTCGCATGCCGACTACGAGCCAGCTGGTCCGCAAGGGCCGCACCCCGCCGAAGAAGAAGCTCGCCACTCCCGGCCTGAAGACCGGCAAGGGCCGCAAGAAGAAGGTCGCAGCGCCGCAGCGCCGCGGCGTCTGCACGCGCGTGTTCACCACCACGCCGAAGAAGCCCAATTCGGCGCTGCGTAAGGTCGCGCGCGTGCGGCTCACGAACGGGATGGAGGTAAACGCCTATATCCCCGGCGAGGGTCACAACCTGCAGGAGCACTCGGTCGTGCTGGTCCGCGGTGGCCGCGTCAAGGACCTCCCCGGATACCGGTACAAGGTGATCCGTGGAACGCTCGACGCCGCGGGCGTCAGCGACCGCCGGAAGGCTCGCTCCCAGTACGGCGTGAAGGCCAAATAAGGTTCAGATGCCGCGCCGCGCAGCAGCTCAAGTCCGGACAATCGAGCCCGACGCCGTCCATCGCAACCGGCTCGTCCAGCAGGTCATCAACAAGGTGATGCTCGACGGCAAGAAGTCGGTGGCCGAGAACATCGTCTACGACGCTCTGGCGATCCTCGGCGAGCGCAGCGGCAAGAACCCGGTGGAACAGCTCGAAGCGGGCATCAAGGCGCTGACTCCGGTGTTGGAGGTCAAGTCCCGCCGCGTCGGTGGCGCCACCTACCAAGTCCCGGTCGAGGTGCCCGCGCGCCGTGCCCGCACGCTCGCAGTCCGCTGGCTGGTCCAGTACGCGCGCGCGCGACGCGAGAAGACGATGGCCCAGCGGCTCGCGCACGAGCTGCTCGATGCCCAGCAGCAGCAGGGCGCCGCCTACAAGCGCAAGGACGACGTGTACCGGATGGCGCAGGCCAACAAGGCCTTCGCGCACTACCGCTGGTAGGCGCACCGGCCCGGAGGTAGCCGCACCCGCTGGCGCCCCGCGGCCTCCCTCGCAGGGTGAGGGGCGCTTCGGCGTGAACATTGGCTCTTGACCTCCGCCCCCCGGAGGTGAATTGCCAAAGTCGCAGAAGGACCGCGGAAACCGGTTAAAGAGGAAAAACGCGAGGGCTGCCCACCACACGGGACCGGGGGCTGCGGCGGGACAACCCTCGCGTTTTTCAAATGTAACGGCGTGATCCGGCCGACCTAGCAGCTCTCCTCGGAAATTGTCAGGATGCCGACCGTTCGGGCGCCGCGCTGGCGCTGAGGAGCAGCGGCAAAACCCCCCGAATATCACGGACCCTCTGCTATATTCGAAGTCTGCCTCGGGCGGCGTCGCCTTGCTGTGCGCGCTCCCGAGCGCGGAGTACTCAGCAATGGAGACGCCGACCTAATAGACATCTGCCCTTTCCCGACAGGTGCGTCGTGAACGGGCCCGCTGGGCCCTTTTTCATGTCCGCAGCCGGTCACCGGAAACCCTGGAAACGCACCATGCCTCGCAAGTTCACCCTCGAGAACACCCGCAACATCGGGATCATGGCTCACATCGACGCCGGTAAGACGACGACTACTGAGCGCATCCTGTATTACACGGGGCGGACCTACAAGATGGGCGAGGTCCATGAGGGCGCCGCGGTCATGGACTGGATGGAGCAGGAGCAGGAGCGAGGCATCACGATCACCTCCGCGGCCACCACCTGCGAGTGGAAGGGCCACCGGATCAACATCATCGACACCCCCGGCCACGTCGACTTCACCGTCGAGGTGGAGCGCTCGCTGCGCGTCCTCGACGGCGCGATCGCGCTGTTTGACTCAGTCGCGGGAGTCGAGCCGCAGTCCGAGACGGTTTGGCGCCAGGCGGACAAATACAGGGTGCCGCGGATCGCTTATATCAACAAGATGGACCGCATCGGAGCGGACTTCGAGCGCGGTCTGCAGACGATGGTCGAACGCCTGGGCGCACATCCCGTGCCGGTGCAGCTGCCGATCGGTACCGAGTCCGGTTTCCGGGGGATCATCGATCTGGTAGCCAACAACGCGATCATCTACAAAGACGAGCTCGGCAAGGAGCAGGAGATCATCGAGATCCCGCCCGAGTACGCCGACCAGGCCGCCGCGGCGCGCGAGCATCTGCTCGAAGAGGTCTCCCAGTTCGACGACGAGCTGCTCGAGATGATCCTCGAGGAGCGGGAGATCCCCGTCGCGCGCCTGAAGGCCGCGATTCGCAAGGCGACGCTTGGAATCGTGCTCACCCCTGTCCTGTGCGGCTCGAGCTTCAAGAACAAGGGCGTGCAGCCGTTGCTCGACGCGGTGCTCGACTACCTGCCGAGCCCGCTCGACGTGCCGCCCGTGGAGGGAATCGAGCCGACCAAGGCATCCCAGAACGGAGGCGGGCAGCCGGCCCTGCGTCACGCCTCCGATGACGAGCCGTTCGCGGCGCTCGTCCACAAGATCATGGCCGACCCCTACGTCGGCAAGCTCACTTACTTCCGCGTCTACTCCGGAAGGCTCGAAGCCGGCGCGCGCGTGCTCAACGTCAACACCGGCCGTACTGAGCGGATCGGCCGCATCCTGATGATGCATGCCAACGACCGCGAGGAGCTAAAGGAGGTCTACGCCGGCGATATCGCCGCGGCCGTCGGAATCAAGCAGGTCGCGACCGGCGACACGCTCGCCGCGCCCGACAAGCCGATCAAGCTCGAGACGATCGTGTTCCCCGAGCCGGTGATCAAGGTGGCGATCGAACCAAAGACCAAGGCCGACCAGGAAAAGATGTCGATGGCGCTCGGGCGGCTCGCCGAGGAGGACCCCACCTTCCAAGTGCGCACCAACGAGGAAACCGGCCAGACCGAGATCTCCGGGATGGGCGAGCTGCACCTCGAGGTGCTGGTCGATCGGATGATGAGGGAGTTCAAGGTCGAGGCGAACGTAGGCCGCCCGCAGGTCTCTTACCGCGAGACGATCCGGGGCCATGCCGAGAACGTCGAGGGCCGCTTCGTGCGGCAGACCGGCGGCTCGGGCCAGTACGGGATCGTCTATATCGACGTCGAGCCGGCGCCTGGCGAGGGATTCGACTTCGTCAACAAGATCAAAGGCGGCGCCGTGCCAACCGAGTTCATCCCGGCGGTGGAGAAGGGCGTCGAGGACGCGATGGACAACGGCCCCCGCGCCGGCTACCCGTTGGTCGACGTTCGGGTGACACTGACCGACGGCAAGTACCACGACACCGACTCCTCAGAGCTCGCCTTCCGCGTCGCCGGGAGCCTGGCGCTCAAGTCCGCCATCCAGCAGGCCAAGCCGGTGCTGCTCGAGCCGATCTTCGCGGTCGAAGTCGTCACGCCGGAGGAGTTCATGGGCGACGTGATCGGCGATCTCAACCGCCGCCGCGGCCACGTCCAGGGGATGGAGCAGCGCGGCAACGCGCAGGTCATCACTGCCTCGGTGCCGCTTTCAGAGATGTTCGGCTACGCGACCGACGTGCGGTCGAACACGCAGGGCCGGGCGACGTACACGATGCAGTTCGACCGCTACGAGGAAGTTCCCGCGAACATTGCCGAGAAGGTGGTCGGTGAGTTGCAACCTGCCTAGCGGTCCTTGCACGCACCTACCGGTTGCGCCAGCAGGACGCAACGGCAACGAGAAGTTTATATCCTGAACAGGTTCGTCCACAGCACGAACACCACCCCAGAGTTAAGGAGCAACACCAAGTGGCGAAAGCCAAATTTGAGCGCGACAAGCCCCATGTCAACGTCGGCACCATCGGTCACATCGATCATGGCAAGACGACGCTGACCGCCGCGATCACCAAGGTGCTGAACGAGCGATTCGGCGGCACCGAGGTGCGGTCGTTCGAATCGATCGACAACGCTCCTGAGGAGAAGGCGCGCGGCATCACGATCGCGACCTCCCACGTCGAATACCAGACCCCGAACCGCCATTACGCGCACGTCGACTGCCCGGGGCACGCCGACTACGTCAAGAACATGATCACTGGCGCCGCGCAGATGGACGGCGCGATCCTGGTCGTCTCCGCCGCTGACGGCGCCATGCCGCAGACCCGCGAGCACATCCTGCTCGCGCGGCAGGTCGGCGTTCCCTACATCGTCGTTTTTTTGAACAAGGTCGACATGGTCGACGACCCTGAGCTGCTCGAGCTGGTCGAGGTCGAGATCCGCGACCTGCTCTCCGAGTACGAGTTCCCCGGCGATGACATCCCGTTCATCGCGGGCTCAGCGCTCAAGGCGCTCGAGGGTGACGAGGAGCAGGAGGGCAAGATCCTCGAGCTCGCGGAGGCGCTTGACACCTACATCCCCGAGCCGGTGCGCGATCTCGACAAGCCGTTCCTGATGCCGGTCGAGGACGTGTTCTCGATCACCGGACGTGGCACTGTCGCCACCGGCCGCGTGGAGCAGGGAATCATCAAGACCGGCGAGACCGTCGAGATCGTGGGCATTCGCCCCACCACTTCGACCGTGGTGACCGGCGTCGAAATGTTCAAGAAGATCCTCGACCAGGGCCAGGCCGGCGACAACGTGGGTTGCCTGCTGCGCGGAACCAAGCGCGACGACATCGAACGCGGCCAGGTGCTGTGTAAGCCGGGTTCCATCACCCCGCACACCAAGTTCAAGTCCGAGGTGTATGTCCTGAAGAAGGAAGAGGGTGGTCGTCACACCCCATTCTTCACGGGATATCGCCCGCAGTTCTACTTCCGCACGACCGACGTCACCGGCGTTGCCAAGCTGCCCGAGGGCACCGAGATGGTGATGCCCGGTGACAACGTCCAGATGGAGATCGAGCTGATCCAGCCGATCGCAATGGACCAGGGTCTGCGGTTCGCGATCCGCGAAGGCGGCCGTACAGTCGGCTCCGGGGTCGTAACCGAAGTCATTCAGTAGTTATGGGGCGGCGTGGCCCTTCGGGCCCGCCGCCTGTTTTTTCGCACAGGAGATACGACCTTTTTTGGGGCGGGGCCCGCAACCCGGGTGTCGCCCCTTTTGACTGAGAAATTAAAGTGGCAACCATCGCCCAGAACAAGATCCGGATTCGCCTGAAGTCCTATGACCACACGGCGATCGAGACGGCGGCAAAGGAGATCGTCGAAACGGCGACGCGCACCGGCGCGAGCGTTTCCGGCCCGGTGCCGCTGCCGACGGAGAAGAACGTCTATTGCGTGATCCGCTCGCCCTTCAAGGACAAGGACTCGCGCGAGCACTTCGAGATCCGCACGCACAAGCGACTGATCGACATCCACCAGCCGACACCGAAAACGGTCGACTCCCTTCAGCGCCTGGACCACCTTCCCGCCGGGGTGGACATCGAGATCCGCCTGGCCTCTTAGCTGATCATGGCAGCGATACTGGCGAAGAAGCTCGGAATGACACAGCGGTTTCTCGACGACGGCCGGGTCGAGCGGGTGACCGTGCTCGAGGCCGGCCCGTGTCCGGTCACCGGGATTCGCACGGTCGAGCGCGACGGGTACGAGGCAGTGCAGCTCGCGTTCGGTCCCTGCAAGGAGAAGTCGCTGACGAAAGCCGAGCTTGGACACCTGAAGAAGGCGAACGCCTCGGCGCATCGCGATCTGGTGGAGTTCAGAGACGAGGCCGGCGAGCTGCTGGTTGGTGAGACGGTGACAGCGGATGCCTTCTCGCCCGGAGACCGCGTGAAGGTCTCAGGCGTGTCCAAGGGCAAGGGCTTCCAGGGGACGATCAAGCGTCACAACTTCAAGAGCGGCCCCAAGTCGCACGGCTCCCACAACGTTCGCGCGCCGGGCTCGATAGGTGCCTCGGCGACACCCTCGCGGGTGTTCAAGGGCGTGCGCGGCCCGGGCCGAATGGGCGGCGGCCGCGTTACCCAACGGGGGCTGACCGTGGTCGAGGTGGTTCCGCAGCAGAACCTGATGATGCTGCGTGGGGCGGTCCCCGGACCGCGCGGCGGTACCGTGGAGGTTCGCAGCGATGCCTAGGACCGCCTCGATGCTCGGCGGCGGCACCGTGACGCTCGATGCCGGCGCGTTCGAGGCGCGCTTCAACATGCCGTTGGTGCACGAGAGCGTCCGGGCAGAGTTGAACGCCCGCCGGCAAGGGACGGCCTCGACCAAGACCCGCGGCAAGGTCTCTGGCGGCGGCGCGAAGCCGTGGCGCCAGAAGGGGACCGGTCGTGCGCGTGCCGGCTCGACGCGCTCACCGCTGTGGACCGGCGGCGGCGTGGTGTTCGGCCCGGCGCCCCGGCGCTACACGGTCAAGGTCAATCGCAAGGCGCATCGTGCCGCGCTGCGCAGCGCTCTCTCGCTTCACGCCGAGCGCGAGTCAGTGGCGGTGTTCGATGCATCGGGATTCGACGAGCCGGCGACTCGGCGAGCCGCAGAGCTGCTCTCGGAGTGGGGCGCGGACGGCCGAGCGCTGGTGCTGCTAAGCGAGTCAGAGGCCGCGGCCGGGAAATCGTTTCGCAATATCCCCCAGGTGGACGTGATGCCGGTAGCGGACGCGGGCGTGGCGGACGTGGTCGGGGCCGCGTCGCTGTTGATCTCGCAGACCGCGCTGCCGACACTGGTCGCGCGCGCCGCTGGTGGCGCGGGCGAGGAGACCGCGTGATGGACCCAGGCCAAGTGATCATCCGCCCCGTCGTCTCCGAGAAGACCTACGTCCTGGCCGAGGCAGGAAAGTACACATTCCGGGTGGGCGACCGGGCCCACAAGACACAGATCCGCCAGGCGATCGAGCAGCTGTTCGACGTCAGGGTGGTGGAGGTCCGCACGGCTTGGGTGAAGAGCAAGCCCAAGCGTCGCGGCTACACCTATGGCGACACGCGCAAGTGGAAGAAGGCAATCGTTCAGGTCCGCGCGGGGGACGTGATCCCGATCTTCGGCACGGCGTTCGAGGGGAGTGAGTAATGCCGATTCGCAAGCCCAAGCCGACCAGTCCTGGACGGCGCTTCGCCACATATCCGGATTTCGCCGAGATCACTCGCGACCAGCCGGAGAAGTCGCTCACGGAGGGGCTGAAGAAGTCCGGTGGACGCAACGTTCATGGTCGCAAGACCTCCCGTCACCGCGGTGGAGGTGCCAAGCGCCTGTACCGGAAGATCGACTTCAAGCGCCGCAAGGACGGGGTGCCCGCGAGGGTCGCCGAGATCGAGTACGACCCGAATCGCTCCGCGAACATCGCGTTGCTCCATTACGCCGACGGAGAGAAGCGCTACATCCTCGCGCCGCAACGGCTGCGGGTGGGCGCCACAGTCGAGTCGGGGCCGAACGCCGACATTCGGGTCGGCAACAGCCTGCCGCTGGCGAACATGCCCCCTGGAACCATCGTCCACAACGTCGAGCTGATCCCGGGCCGCGGCGGCCAGCTCGGCCGCGCTGCCGGAACCGGAATCCAATTGCTTGCCAAGGAGGGCGAGCATGTCACGCTGAGGCTTCCCTCCGGCGAGATGCGGATGGTGCGCGCCGACTGTCGCGCGACCGTCGGCACGATCGGCAACAGCGACCATCAGAACGTGAAGATCGGAAAGGCCGGACGAAAACGCCACCTCGGTGTTCGTCCGCAAACGCGCGGGACCGCGATGAATCCGGTCGACCACCCCCATGGCGGGGGCGAGGGCTCCACTACTCCCGGCCGCCATCCCGTGACCCCGTGGGGGGTGCCGACACTCGGCTACAGGACCCGGAAGAAGGGCAAGGAGTCCGACCGCTACATCATCCGCGGGCGCAGAAGGGGTAAGAAGCGATGAGCCGGTCGAGCAAGAAGGGGCCGTTCGTGGATGACCGGCTGATGACGCGGATCGAGGCGATGAACTCCGCCGGCGAGCGACGGATGCTGAGGACCTGGTCGCGCACCTCCACGATCTTCCCCGAGATGGTTGGCCACACGATCGCCGTCCACGACGGCCGCAAGCACGTCCCGGTGTTCATCTCAGAATCGATGGTCGGCCACAAGCTCGGGGAGTTTGCGCCGACGCGGCTGTATCGCGGGCACGCGAATACCGGGAAGCGGCGATGAGCGACGAGACGCCTGAGACCGAGCCAGAGGAGTCGAAGCCACGGCGCCGACGCCGGCGGCTTCGCGGTGCGCGAGCTGACGCCCCGGAGGCATCGGCGCCACCCGAGGCGGCTGACGCCGGGGCCTCGGGGGCTGACGAGACCTCCGAGATCGAGCCGGCGCCCGAAGATGTTGAGGCTGAGGAAGCTGCCTCTGATGTGATGCTCGAAGCTGACGAAGAAGCCGAAGAGCCCGACGAAGAGTCGGAAGAGGACGAGGAGGCTGATGAGCCTGCGGCCGAAGAGCCGGAGGAACCCTCGCGCCGCCGTCGCCGCCGGCGTGGCGCTGCCGCCGCGGAGGAGCCCGCGGCTCCGGCGAGGCCAGCGCCGGCTCGGCGCCGGCGCTCCCAGCGCGATCCGAGCCTGCCACCGCCGGTCGTGCGCGCGCAGGCCAAGTACGTGCGCTCCTCGGCGCGCAAGGCGCGGCTGGTTTGTGACCACATCCGCGGCAAGAGCGTCGACGAGGCACGAGCTATCCTGGCTCATACGCCCCGGGCGATCGCGCGCGATTGGAGCAAGCTGCTGGAGTCGGCTGTCGCGAACGCCGAGCACAACCATGAGCTCGTGGGCGAGGACCTCTACGTGAAGGCCATCCACGCTGACGAGGGTCCGACGATCAAGCGGTTTCGTCCGCGCGCGATGGGACGCGCGACGAAGATTCGCAAGCGCACCAGCCACCTGACGATTTTGCTGACGCCGAAGGAATAGCCAATGGGCCAAAAAGTTCATCCCGAATCGATGCGCGTGGGTTATATCCACGACTGGAAGTCAAATTGGTTCAACGAGCGCGCGTTCGCCGACTACCTGGAGGAAGACCTACGGGTACGGGAGCACATTCTCGGTCGTCTCTCGCACGCCGGGCTGTCCGACATCACGATTCGCAAGAACGCAACCGAGGTCGAGGTAAACATCCACACGGCGCGCCCCGGCATCGTGATCGGAAAGTCCGGGTCTGAGGTTGACCAGCTGCGCCGCGATCTTCACCGCATCACCGGCAAGCAGGTGAAGGTCAACATCCTCGAGATCAAGCGTCCGGAGCTGGACGCCAGGCTGGTCGCGCAGTCGATCGCCGAGCAGCTTCAGAACAGGGTCGCGTTCCGCCGCGCGATGAAGCGCGCGCTGACGAGCGCGATGCGCTCCGGCGCAAAGGGGGTCAAGGTGCAAGTGTCGGGCCGGCTCGGCGGCGCTGAGATGGCGCGCACCGAGGGCTACTCGGACGGCCGCGTGCCGTTGCACACGCTGCGGGCCGACATCGACTACGGCTTCCACGAGGCTCGCACCACCTTCGGGCGGATCGGCGTCAAGTGCTGGATCAACAAGGGCGAGATCATGCCCGAGGGCTACACCGGCGCGGATCTGACGATCATGGACGAGCCCGCGCCACAGGCTCCGGAGCGGGGTGGACGTGACGGTCGCGGCGGCCGCGACGGTCGTGGCCGCGGTGGTGCCGGCGGTGGGCCCGGTGGACGCGGCGGCCCAGGCGGAGCTCCTGGCGGCCGCGGCGCGCCAGGCGGTCGCGGCCGCGGCGGCCAGAGCGGTCGCAGTGGCGGGCCCGGCGGCGGCGGCGCTCCGGGCGGACGCGGCGGCGGCCGTGGTGGCGGCGGTCGCGGCGGGACTGGTGGCGGCGGTCGCGGGCCGCGCGCTGGAGGTGGTCGTGGTGGCGGTCAGAGCACCGGCGGCGATCGTGGTGTCGGGGGCGGCCCCGGTGGAGGTAACTGATGCTCTCTCCGAAGCGAGTCAAGCACCGCAAAGTGCACCGCGGGCGGCGGGCTGGCCTCTCTCGAGGGCAGGTCAAGGTCCAATTCGGCGAGTACGGGCTGAAGGCGCTCGATGCCGGTTGGCTGACCAACCGCCAGATCGAGGCCGCCCGAATTGCGATGACGCGGCGGATCAAGCGAGGCGGCAAGGTCTGGATCAACGTCTATCCGGACAAGTCGTTCACGAAGAAGCCCGCCGAGACTCGGATGGGCTCCGGTAAGGGCTCACCCGAGGGGTGGGTAGCAGTGGTCAAGCCCGGCCGGGTGATGTTCGAGCTGGCGGGCGTGCCCGAGCCGCTCGCGCGCGAAGCGATGCGGCTGGCCGGACACAAGCTGCCGGTGCGAACCAAGTTCGTCTCGCGGGAGGAAGGGTGAAAGCTTCCGACTTGCGGGACATGAGCGACACTGAGCTCGAGCAGCACCTGCGAACCGCGCGACGCGAGCTGTTCGGGCTGCGCTTCCAGCATGCCACCGGCGAGCTCGACAACACCGCGAGTCTCGGGCGGGCTAAGCGCGAGGTGGCCAGAGCGTTGACGGTCGCCCGGGATCGGGGACTGAGATATGGCTGAGGAACAGACGAACGAACAGACGGCGGCGGCAGCCGCCGATGAGTCGGTGTCTGAGGTCCCGCCCGCCGAGCCTTCCCCGGCCGCGGAGCCGGCTGAGTCGCTGACGCCGCAGGAGCGCAAGCAGCGGGCGCGCGTAGCGAGGGCGGCGGCGGGTCGGGCGCGGGAACCGATGACTCCCGAGCAGCGTCAGGCGGAGCGGGTCGCTGAGCGCAGGCGCAAGGCGGGGATCCGCCGTGCCCGGCGCCCGCGGGAGCGCGCCCGTGCTACGGAACGCTCGGGCCGGAGCCCCGGGGCGGACCCCGCGCCGCGCGAGCACCAAGCCGGCGCGCAGAAGACGCGCCAAGGGATCGTCGTCTCCGACCGCGCCGACAAGACGATCACCGTGCGGATCGACATCGTGCGCCGCCATCGGCGCTACGCGAAGATCGTGCACAGCTCGCGTACGCTGCGCGCGCACGACGAGCGCAACGATGCGCGCATCGGCGACACGGTGATCGTGCGCGAGAGCAGGCCGCTGTCGCGCAGCAAGCGCTGGCGGCTGGTTTCAGTCGTGGAGCGGGCTCAGTGATCCAGAACGAGACTCGACTGCGCGTTGCCGACAACAGCGGCGCGCGCGAGATCCTCGTGATTCGCGTCAAGGGCGGGCATCGCCGCCGTTACGCTGGCGTCGGCGATGTGATCACGGCCACGGTCAAGCAGGCCAGTCCCCAGGGCTCGGTGAGGAAGGGGGAGGTCGTGACCGCGGTCGTAGTCCGGACGAAGAAGTCCTACGGGCGCGAGGATGGAACCTACATCGCGTTCGACGAGAATGCCGCGGTGCTGATCGACAACCAGAACAACCCTCGCGGGACGCGTATCTTCGGTCCCGTGGCACGCGAACTGCGCGAGCGCAACTTCATGAAGATCGTCTCGCTCGCTCCGGAGGTGCTCTAGTAGTCATGGCCGTGCGCGTTAAGGCTGGCGACGAAGTGATCGTGATCGGCGGCAAGGACCGCGGCAAGCGCGGCAAGGTGCTGCGCGTGGAGCCGAGGCAGAACCGCCTCTACGTGGAGGGCCTGAACGTCGTCAAGCGCCACCAGAAGCCCCAGCAGGTCGCCGGCGCGCAGCGCGCCGAGCAGGTCGGCGGGGTGATCGAGAAGGAAGGCCCGATTCACATCTCCAACGTGATGATCGCCGACCCCAGGGACGGCAAGCCTTCGCGGCTGGGGATCGAGTTCGAGGACGGCAAGCGCTATCGGGTCGCGAAGCGCAGCGGGACGAGGATCGACTAGTGGCGCACTCTCCGCTCAGTCATCGCTCGCTTCGCGGCTGCGAATCTTCGCCTGGCCGCGTCCTCGGTGCTCGGTGTAGCGCTGCTACACCTTCGTGCCTGCGTCCTTGCCATGCTCGATTCTCGCTCCCGAATCGGGCGATGACTTCCCGGAGAGCACGCTGATGGCGCAGGCGCGGCTCAAGAGCAGATACCTGGAGGAGATCAGGCCGGCGTTGATGGAGCGCTTTCGCTACTCGACGCCGATGCGGGCTCCCAGGATCGAGAAGGTGACCGTCAACATGGGCGTCGGCGACGCTAAGCAGGACTCCGCGGTGCTGCAGGCGGCGTCGACCCAGCTCGCGACGATCACCGGCCAGCGTCCCAGCGTGCGCCGAGCACGGAAGTCGATCGCACAGTTCAAGGTCCGCGAGGGGATGCCGGTCGGCGTCGCGGTGACGCTGAGAGGCGAGCGCTCATACGAGTTCCTGGACCGGCTGATGTCGATCGCGATCCCGCGGATCCGCGACTTCCGCGGGCTCAACCCGCGCTCGTTCGACGGCCGCGGCAACTACTCGATGGGCGTGCGCGAGCAGATCATCTTCCCCGAGGTCGACTACGACGAGATCGATCAGGTCCGCGGGCTCGACATTACGATCACCACCACGGCACAGAACGACGAGGAGGCGTTCGCGCTGCTCGACGGGCTGGGAATGCCATTTTCGCGAGAGGGCCGACCCGAAGCGGCGGCTAGGACCTAAGAGGAGCACATGGCCAAGGTTTCACAGCGCGTCCGCCAGCAGCGGACTCCCAAGTACAAGACCCGGGCATACAGCCGGTGCCGCCGCTGCGGCCGTGCGCGGGCGGTGTACCGCAAGTTCGGGATCTGCCGAATCTGCCTGCGCGAGCTCGCGCACAACGGCTATATCCCCGGGATGACGAAATCGAGCTGGTAACCATGTCGATGACCGACCCGATCGCCGATTTCCTCACCCGGCTGCGAAACGCCGCGAGTGCCCAGCACCACGACGTCGTGATTCCCTCCTCGAAGCTCAAGCGCGAGCTCGCTCGGATCCTCCAGGAGCAGGGCTACATCGATCGCTACGAGATCCGGCAGCCGGCGCCGGGCCGCCCCGGCGAGGAGATCGTGGTCACGCTGAAGTACACCGAGGAACGCCAGCCGGTGATCAGCGGGCTCGAGCGCGTCTCGCGGCCCGGACAGCGCACCTACGTGAACCGCGACCACATCCCTCGCATCCAAGGCGGGATGGGAACCGCGATCATCTCTACCTCGAGGGGCGTGATGACCGGCCACGACGCTCGTCTGCTGAGAGTCGGCGGCGAGGTCGTGGCTAAGGTTTGGTGAACCATGTCCCGAATCGGAAAACAGCCCATTCCGGTGCCATCCGGCGTGACGATCGCGATCGAGCCCGAGCGCGTGACCGTCAACGGCCCCAAGGGTGAGCTCACCGAGCGAGTCCCGCGCGAGATCAGCGTCGAGCACTCCGACGACCAGATCGTCGTCAAGCGGCCCACCGATCGCGGCGAGCATCGAGCGCTCCACGGCCTCACGCGGACACTGGTGGCGAACATGGTCCTGGGTGTTACCGATGGATTCGAGAAGCGCCTCGAGATCCAGGGCGTCGGTTATCGCGCGCAGCTGCGCGGCCGCGACCTGGAGCTGGCGCTCGGCTACTCCCATCCGGTTTCGATCAAGGCGCCGGACGGGATCGAGTTCGACGTGCCTCAGCCCACCAGGATCGTCGTCCGGGGGGCCTCCAAGCAGCAGGTCGGCGAGGCCGCGGCGCTGATCCGCAAGCAACGCAAGCCCGAGCCGTACAAGGGTAAGGGGATCCGCTACGAGGGCGAGTACGTGGCCCGGAAGGTCGGCAAGCGGGCATGACCATGACCGCACCAGCGCGGCGGCTCAAGCGCCGGCGTAGGGTGCGCGCGAAGGTGCGCGGCAGCGCCGAGCGGCCTCGGATCTCCGTGTTTCGATCAAACCGCGGCATCCTCGCGCAACTGATCGATGACGACGCCGGGCGAACGCTCGCGGCCGTCAATTGGATCGAGCCGCAGCTACGGGAGCTGAAGGGGGCCGAGCAGGCCCGGCGGGCGGGAGCGCTCCTAGCTGAGCGGGCCAAGTCCGCGGGCATAGATCGCGCCGTATTCGATCGCGGCGGCTACCAGTATCACGGGCGCGTGCGCGCGCTCGCCGAAGGCGCCCGTGAGGGCGGGCTCGTGTTCTAGACCGCTACCCTGGATCATCGATGCCAACCCGCGACCGCACAGTTTCAGCAACGGGCCTCGATCTCCAGGAACGCGTGGTCGAGATCAACCGGGTGGCCAAGGTAGTCAAGGGCGGCCGGCGGTTCTCGTTCACGGCGCTGGTGGTCGTCGGCGACGAGCGGGACGTCGTCGGGATCGGCTACGGCAAGGCCAACGAGGTCCCGGTCGCGATCCAGAAGGCCGTCGAGCACGCAAAGAAGAATCTTTACCGGGTGCCCAAACACGGCTCGACGATCACCCATCAGACGACCGGGGTGTTCGGCTCGGGCAGGGTCTTCTTGAAGCCGGCTTCGCCGGGAACCGGCGTGATCGCCGGCGGCGGCGTCCGCGCGGTGCTCGAGCTCGCCGGGATTCACGACATCCTCTCCAAGAGCCTCGGCTCGCAGAACCCGATCAACCTCCTCAAGGCGACGATGGCCGGGCTGGAGTCGCTCCGGACGCCCGATGAGGTGGCCGAGCTTCGAGGGCTGTCGATCAACAAGGTCCTCGGACTCGCCGCGCCGGAAAACGGGGGCGAGGCGGCCGCCGGCAACGGGGCCCAACCCGCCGAGGTCGATCGTGAGACGGAGCCCACGTGAGCACGTTGAAGGTCACCCAGCGGAGATCGCGCAACGGCTGCGACAAGCGCCAGCTGGATACGTTGCGCTCTCTCGGGCTGCGGCGGATCGGGCACACGGTCGAGGTCGCCGACACGCCGCAGGCGCGAGGGATGATTCACAAGGTGCGGCATCTCGTTGAGGTCTCAGATGCCTGAGCGAATCGGCCTTCACAACCTCAAGCCCGCTTCCGGCTCGCGCCGCCCGCGCAAGCGGCTCGGCCGCGGCGAGGGTTCGGGCACGGGGAAGACCGCGGGACGCGGCCAGAAGGGTTGGGGGTCGCGCTCGGGCGCCAAGCGACGGGCGAGGTTCGAGGGCGGCCAGAATCCGATTCATATGCGGATGCGCAAGCTGCGGGGCCCGCAGATGAAGAAGTCGATGCCGCTGGAGCCATTTCGCACCCACACCCAGGCCGTCAACTTGCTGGACCTGGAGGCGCGGTTTGAGTCGGGCGCTTCGGTCACGCTCGAAGCGATGCGCGCGAAGGGATTGGCCACCCGTAAAAATGTTCCGGTGAAGGTGCTCGCGAAGGGCGAGCTGGGAAAGCCGCTGACGGTCCACGCGCACGGCTTCAGCCGGGCGGCGCGGGAGCAGATCGAGGCGGCTGGCGGCAGCTGTCAGCTGATCGTGCCGGCGGCGGCCCCCGGCAAGCGCGAAGGATCCTGAGGGCCGGTGCGATGATCGCCACGATCCTCGGCGCATTCAGGATCGGCGAGATCCGCAACAAGGTCCTGTTCACCGCGGTGCTGCTGGCGCTCTACCGGTTGGGGACGCACATTCCGGCCCCCGGGATCAGCTCCCAGGCCGCCTCGCAGATCCAAAAGAGCCTCGGTTCAAGCGGCATCTTCGGGTTGCTGAACCTGTTCTCCGGGGGCGGTCTCGGGCGGATCGCGATCTTCGCGCTCGGGATCATGCCGTACATCACCGCATCGATCATCCTGCAGCTGCTGACGGTGGTAGTGCCCTCGCTCGAGAAGCTGCAGAAGGAAGGCGAGGTCGGTCAGGCTCGCATCACCCAGTACACCCGCTACCTGACGGTCGGCCTCGCGTTTGCGCAGTCGATCGGCTACGTGTTCCTGTTCCGGAGCTTCCAGCAGCAGGCCGGCGTGACGCTGATCGCGAACTTCACCCTGTTCAAGGTGTTCTTCATCGTGATCTCGCTGACGGCCGGCACGGTGTTGCTGATGTGGATGGGCGAGCTGATCACGCAGCGCGGGATCGGCAACGGGATCTCGCTGCTGATCTTCGCCAGCATCGTCGCGCGGATTCCCAGCGGCATCCACGCCTGGTGGACCAACCCGGACCAGGTGTTCCGCGTGGTGATGCCGTTTATCGCGATCGGCGTGGTCGCGGCCGTGGTGTTCGTGCAGGAGGGCCAGCGGCGGATCCCGATCCAGTACGCCAAGCGCGTGATCGGTCGGCGGATGACCCAGGGCGGGCAGACCTACCTCCCGTTGCGGGTCAACATGGCGGGCGTGATCCCGGTGATTTTCGCGGCGAGCGTGATGGCGATTCCGCCTACGATCGGACAGCTGCTAGGCCAGAACCGCAACAACTTCGGGACCGATCTGGCGAACTTCTTCAGCCCGCAGGGGTGGCACTACGTTCTCGGCGAGAGCATCCTAATCATCTTGTTCACGTACTTCTACACCGCGGTCACGTTCAACCCGATCGACCAGGCCGACAACCTGAAGAAGTACGGGGGGTTCATCCCCGGGGTCCGACCAGGTAGGCCAACGGCCGAGTTCCTCGACCGCATCCTCGCGCGCCTGACGTTCCCGGGAGCGTTGTTCCTGGCCGCGATCGCCGCGCTACCGACGATCCTGATCAACCAGACCAACGCCAACTTCTTCTTCGGTGGCACCTCGATCCTGATCGTGATCGGCGTGGCGCTCGACACCATGAAGCAGCTCGAGGCGCAACTGATGATGCGCAACTACGAGGGGTTCCTGAAGTAGCTGTGAGCAGCCGTGGCGGGGCCCGGTTACGGCCTGTAGAGTGACCTCCTCGTGTCAGAGCTCAATCTGATCCTGTTCGGTCCGCCCGGCGCCGGCAAGGGCACCCAGGCCGATCTGTTGTGCCAGGATTTCGAGCTGCCGTTCATCTCCACCGGTGACATGCTGCGCGCGAACGTCAAGGAGGGGACCGACCTCGGCAACCAGGCACAGAAATACATGGACGCCGGCGACCTGGTGCCCGATGAGCTGATCGTCGCGATGGCGGGTGAGCGGCTTCAGGAAGGAGATGCCCGCGATGGATTCATCCTCGACGGGTTTCCGCGAACGCTCGAGCAGGCCCGCGCGCTCGACGAGCTGCTCCCCGACCTGGGACGACGGGTCACCGCCGCGCTGCTGATCGACGTGCCAGACGAGGAGCTGATCCGCCGTCTGTCAGGGCGGCGAGTCTGCGAGGCCAGCGGGCACAACTATCACGTCGAGTTCGAGCCGCCGAAGAAGGAAGGCGTGTGCGACGAGGACGGCTCTCGTCTGATCCAGCGCGACGACGACAAGCCGGAGGTCGTCAAAAAACGGCTGCAGGTCTATCACGAGCAGACCGAGCCGCTGGTCGAGTACTACGACGAGCAGGGGCTGATGCGCCGGATCGATGGGACGCGTCCAGCGCCGGAGGTGCATGACCACATCCGTGCGGTGATCGCCACCCTGCAGCGCGAAGAGGATGTCTGAGGCCGTGATCATCAAGAAGAGCCGCGACGAGATTGAACGGATGGCCGCCGCGGGGGCGGTTCTGGTCCGCACGATGAACCTACTGGCGGGCAAGATCAGACCTGGCGTAACCACCGCGGAGCTCGACGCCGCCGCCGAGAAGTTCATTCGCTCACAAGGCGCCGAGCCGACGTTCAAGGGCTACCGAGGCTTTCCAGGCTCGATCTGCACCTCGCCCAACTCGATGATCGTGCACGGGATACCCGGGCCCTACAAGCTCGCGCGCGGCGACATCGTCTCGATCGATATCGGCGTGACCCGTGACGGCTGGGTGGCCGATGCCGCTCGCACCTTCCCGGTTGGACCGGTCACCCCGATCGCCCACAAGCTGCTCGCAGTCACCGAAGGGTCGCTGCTGCTCGCCGTGCAGCAGTGCCGGGTCGGAAACCATCTCGGCGATCTCTCGCATGCGATTCAGGAGCACGTCGAGCAGGCGGGGCTGTCGATCGTCCGCTCATTGGTCGGCCATGGAGTTGGGCGGAGCATGCACGAGGAGCCGCAGATTCCCAACTACGGCACGGCCGGCAGCGGGGTCGCGCTGGAGCCGGGGATGGTGCTGGCAGTGGAGCCGATGGTGACCGCCGGCCGGCACGCGGTGCGAGTGGGCGACGATCACTGGTCGATCTACTCGCAGGACGGCTCGCTGGCGGCCCACTTCGAGTTCACGGTCGCGGTGACCGCCGAGGGACCTAGGATCCTCACCCCGTGGCACGAGGCAGGCAACGGCCGGGTGGCAGCCTGAGCAGGGGTTTGGGGGCCTCGCGCAGGGGTCGAAGCCAGCAATTCGAGGCCCGGACGGGGCCACAAGCGCCCTGCTAACATCGACCGGTGCGCTCGTAGCGCGAGGGTTGCGTTGCGTGGCGTTCCGCGGCGCGGTAGCGGCGGCCTTGCGGTCTCCAGAGCCGGGCGGCAGGAAACTGTAAAGAACACTGTAGAGCGAAGCGAGCCAGCGACCGTGAAAGTAAGACCCTCGGTCAAACCCATGTGCGAGAAATGTAAGGTGATCCGCCGGCAAGGGCGGGTCTTGGTGATCTGCTCGAATCCACGTCACAAGCAGAGGCAGGGCTAATCATGGCACGTATCTCAGGGGTCAACGTCCCGCTTAACAAGCGCGTGGAGGTCGGACTGACGTACATCTACGGCGTCGGCCGCTCCACCTCCAACAAGCTTCTCGACGACGTCGGGATCTCGCGCGACACCTACGTGCGTGACCTGACCGAAGAAGAGGTCGTCAAGCTCCGCGACGCGATCGATTCCTCGCTCACGGTGGAGGGGGACCTGCGCCGAGAGCGCTCGCAGAACATCAAGCGCCTGCAGGAGATCGGTTCCTATCGCGGCTTGCGACACCGCCGTGGCTTGCCGGTCCACGGCCAGAACACCAAGACCAACGCCCGTACCCGCAAGGGCCCGAAGCGGATGCAGGTGGCCGGAAAGAAGAAGGCGACGAAGAAGTGAGTCCAGCCCCCAGGCGCCCCCAGCGCGGTCGCCGTCGGGTTCGCAAGAACATCCCGATCGGTCAGGCGCACATCAAGACATCGTTCAATAACACGATCGTGTCGCTCACGGACCGTGAGGGCAACGTGATCGCCTGGGAGTCCGCCGGAGGCGCGGGGTTCAAGGGCTCGCGCAAGTCGACTCCGTTTGCGGCGCAGGTGACGGCCGACGCGGCCGCGCGCAAGGGCATCGAACATGGCCTGCAGCGGGTGGAAGTGTTCGTTAAAGGACCCGGCTCGGGGCGTGAGACCGCGATCCGCTCGCTCCAGGCGGCCGGGCTCGAGGTGACCGGCGTCAAAGACGTCACTCCGCAGGCGCACAACGGCTGCCGGCCTCGGAAGCGGAGGCGGGTGTAATGGCTCGAGACACCGGACCGCAATGCAAGCAGTGCCGTCGCGAGGGGCAAAAGCTGTTCCTCAAGGGCGAGCGCTGCCTGACCGACAAATGCGGCGTCGAGCGCCGCTCCTACCCGCCCGGCGAGCACGGCCGCGGGCGCCAGAGGCAGAGCGAATATCGCGTTCAGTTGCGCGAGAAGCAGAAGGCAAGGCGCTACTACGGGGTACTCGAGAAGCAGTTTCGCAACTACTACGAGAAGGCCTCCAGGCAGGAGGGAGTCACGGGCGAGAACTTGCTGCGGATGCTCGAGTGCCGGTTCGACAACGTGCTTGTGAGGCTGGGTTTCGCTGCCTCGCGCCGCCAGGCGCGCCAGTTGATCCTGCACGGGCACTGGACGGTCAATGGGCGCCGCGTCAACATCCCTAGCTACCAGCTGCGGGAAGGAGACGTGATCGCAATCCATCCGCGGTCGACTGCGACGCAGGTGATCCGCGATGCGACAGAGCTGACCGGCCAGGTGCCGGCCTGGCTTCAGGCCGACCACGATTCGCTCACGGCGAAGGTGCTTCGCAAACCGGAGCGGCGCGAGATTGCCGCGCCGGTGCAGGAGCAGCTGATCGTCGAGCTGTACTCGAAGTAGAAACAGAGCTTTCAGCCGCGCGGCCGGCCAGGTGCAGCGCGGCGCCACAGCCGCCCGTGGCGGCAGTAACCCACGACGTTAGGACCCTGATGCTTGACTTCCAAGTCCCCCGAATCTCCAGCGAGTCGGTAGACGACACCCGTGGCTCGTTCACGATCGAGCCGCTCGATCGGGGCTTCGGCTACACGTTCGGCAACTCGCTGCGCCGCGTGCTTCTCTCCTCGCTCGCGGGCGCGGCCGTGACAAGCGTGAGAATCGAAGGAGTCGCCCACGAGTTCTCGACGATCCGGGGCGTCAAGGAGGACGTGACAGACATCGTTCTGAACCTCAAGGGAATCGTCTGCCGCATGCACAGCGATGCGACCGAGATCGAGGCGCCGCTGGTGGTGACGGGTCCCGGCGAGATCACCGCCAAGGACATCGATCTTCCCTCGGGAGTCGAGATTCTCAATCCCGACGCACACATCGCCACGCTCGAGAAGAAGACCAAGCTCGAGGTGTACCTGACGGTCGGCCGCGGCCGCGGCTATCGCCCTGCCGAGGAGAACAAGTCTCCCGACCAGCCGATCGGGGTGATCCCGATCGACTCGATCTTCTCGCCGGTGCGGCGGGTGGCGTACAACGTCGAGCAGGCGCGCGTCGGTCAGCGCACCGACTACGACAAGCTGACGCTCGACATCGAGACGGATGGCTCGATCGATCCGCACGCCGCGCTGCGCGAGGCTGCCGAGATCTTGATCTCGCAGCTCGCGATCTTCACCGACGCCGATCGTGTCGTCGAGCTGCGCGAGGCCGGAGTCCCCGGCGCGCTGGAGCCCGGCCTGGTGGGCGGAGGTGCTGTTGGGGCGCCGGCGCGGCCGCCGAACGCGATGGACGACATCCTGATCGAAGAGCTCGAGCTGGGCGTCCGCTCCTACAACTGCCTCAAGCGTGCCGGTATCCAGACCGTCGGCGACCTGGTCTCGAAGACCGAGAGCGAGCTGGCCGCGATTCCGAACTTCGGCAAGAAGTCGATCGATGAGGTGATTGAGACCCTGCACGCCCGGGGGCTCGGACTCCGCAACGAGTAGCTTCAGCTCACGTCATGCGCCATCAGCGTCAGCGTTACCAGCTCAGTCGCAGCGCTTCGCACCGCAAGGCGCTGCTGATGAACCTCAGCAAAGAGGTGATCGAACACGAGCGCATCCAGACGACCGAGGCCAAGGCCAAGGCGGTCAGGCCTGAAGTCGAAAAGCTGATCACGCTGGCCAAGCGAGGGGATCTGCACGCCCGCCGTCAGGCCCTCGCGGCCCTGGGGCAGGACAAGTTCAGCGTTTACAAGCTGTTCGAGGAGATCGCGCCGAGGTACAGCGAGCGGCCCGGCGGCTACACCCGGATCCTGAAGCTGGGCCCCCGGCGTTCGGACTCGACCGAGATGGTGCTCCTGGAGCTCGTATAGGCACGGCAGGGTCGACGACGGCCGGCAGGGTCGACGGGGCGCGGTAGGGTCGCCGCCCGGTGGTTTCCAGGCTGCTGTTGGAGTACGACGGAGGTGGCTTCGCCGGCTGGGCTCGTCAGCCGGGCCTGCGGACCGTTCAGGAAGAGCTGGAGCGCGCCCTGGCGGTGCTCCTGCGCGCGGGTGAAGTTTCGCTGACCGTCGCGGGGCGGACGGACGCGGGCGTACACGCGCTCGGGCAGGTGGCGAGCTACTGCGATCAGACGGTCTCGTTGCGCTCCCTGAACGCGCTGCTGCCAGACGACATCGCGGCGCTGGAATGCGTGTGCGCGCCGGATCACTTCGACGCGCGTCGCGATGCCACCTCGCGCGCGTACTGCTACCGGCTGCTGACCCGCGCCGCCCCCAGCGCGTTTGATCGTGGCCGAGCGCTGCACTGGCCCCACAGGATCGAGCTCGCGCTCCTACACGAGTGCGCGGCGGCGCTCGCCGGCAGCCACGACTTCACGGCCTTCACCCCAACCGACACCGAGCACATGCGCTTCGGGCGCGATGTTTACACCGCGGCGTGGCGCGTGGTCGGAGCCGATCGGCTGGAGTTCTGGATCGAGGCCGACGCGTTCATGCGTCACATGAACCGCATCCTGGTGGGCACGATGCTCGAGGTCGCGAGCGGCCGCCGGTCGCTCCGGTCGTTTCTCGAGCTGCTGCAGGGACGGCCACGCTCTTCGGCCGGTCCGACGGCCCCGGCCCGCGGGCTGTACTTGGCGGGGGTCGGGTACGAGGGGCGGCGGGTGTTGACTTGAGGGCGCTCCGAGGAACGCGGACAGTGGTCGCCGCTTGCTGACGGCAGGCGACGCGAGTGCAACAAATCCGCGCCAAGGAGGCGATAACAGGGGAGATCGCGCGGCGCGGAAGGGATCGTGTGTGTCGATGAGCGCAACAGAAGGCGATGGCTGCCTGTTCGGGGATCGGCCAGAACCTCGGCCCGAACCGGCCGCGATACCTTGTTGGGCGGCCCAACGTGACGTTCGGCGGGCGGCCGGCGGCGAGTGTGACGATAGCCCGCGCCAACCGCCGGGTGCAGCGGTCGCTCAGCTGGCCGCAGCTCAGCGAGGCTCGATCAAGCGCGCCCAGCTCCTCGCGGCCGGCATCAGCCGACATACCGTCGAGCGCCGCGCAAAGGTGGGCGAGCTTCACCGCAAGCACCGGGGCGTATACATCGTCGGGCACCTGGCACGCGTGCCGATGGCCGACGAGTGGGCGGCGGTGCTCGCGTGTGGGGACGGGGCGCTGGTCAGCCACCGATCAGCGGCTTATCTGTGGTCGATCCTCAGCGAGCCTCCCAGCGAGGTAGAAGTCACGCTGGTGGGGCGACGGTGCCGTCCGAAACACGGCGTGCGGCTCCACACGAGTGCCTGGATCGATCAACGCGATGTCTGCCACAAGCACGGGATCGCATTGACCTCCCCGGCGCGCACGCTGATCGACCATGCCGCGAGCGCCGGTGACGCCGAGCTCGGGCGAGCCCTTGCCGAAGCGCGAGTGCTGCGGCTCGTGAATGACCGCGAACTCGAGGCGGCCCTCGATCGGGCGGGATCGCGGCGCGGCGCGAGAGCGTTGAGGGCGCTGCTGCGTGGCGAGAGTGAGCGGGGGCTCACTCGCTCGGAGGGGGAGCGGTCGATGCTCCAGCTGGTTCGCGAGGCCGGCTTGCCGCCGCCCCTGGTCAACGCTTCCCTGGAGGGCTACACCGTCGACTTCCTGTGGCCGCAGTCGAAGCTGGTGGTCGAGGTGGACGGGTACCGATACCACGGACACCGGGAGGCATTCGAACGGGATCGAAGAAAGGACATGACGCTGTTGGCTGCGGGTTATCGGGTGATGCGCGTCACCTGGCGTCAGCTCCGCGACCAGCCGCTGTTGGTCGCCGCGACGCTCGCGAGCGCGCTGACCGACTGCCGGAGCCACGGCTAGGATCAAAGTTCGATGCGCGTGTTGCTCACCAACGACGATGGAATCGAGGCGGCCGGGCTACAGGCGCTCAGGCGGGCACTGCTGCCGCTGAGCGGAATCGAGCTCGCGGTGATCGCGCCTGATGGCAACCGATCTGCGATGGCGCGTTCGATCACCACTCGCCGACCGCTGTGGGTGCAGGAGGTCGATTTCGGCGACGGGACCGTCGGCTATGCCACCGACGGGACCCCGGTCGACTGCGTACGCCTGGCCCGCCTCGGCTTGGTGGAGGGTTTCGAGGCGGAACTGGTCGTCTCTGGCATCAATCACGGTGCCAACCTTGGCGACGACATCACCTACTCCGGGACCGTGGCGGCGGCGCTCGAGGCAATCGTCCTCGGGTTGCCGGGAATCGCGGTATCGCAGCAATCAAGCGGCCTGGAGCTCGACTTTCGCCAGGGCGAGGGCTTTGAGTTCGGCGTGGCGGCGGCGTTCGCCGCCAGCCTGGTCGCCGAATTGGAAGATGTACCGCTGCCCGGCGGCACGCTGTTGAACGTCAACGTTCCCGGAGCGCGCCCGACCGGCGTCGAGCTGACACGGTTGGGCAAGCGTGTTTACCGGGACGAGCTCGCGCTCGTCGACGAGGGTGCCGGCGGTCGCCGCCTGTACCGGATCTACGGCGACGCCAGCTATGAGGCCGAAGAGACCGGCACCGACGTGACCGCAGTGGCCGAGGGCAAGATCGCCGTGACGCCGATCCACTTCGATCTCACCGACCGCGAGGGGCTCTCCGCGCTTGCGCGGTATGACCTTGCGCGGCTGATCGCGCCGGCCGCCAGTGAGGTTGAAGGATGAGTCCCGCCGAACGCGCGGCCGAGCTCCGTCGCCAGCTCGACTACCACGGTTACCGCTACTACGTGCTCGACGATCCTGCGATCGGCGACGACCAGTACGACGCGCTGCTCGACGAGCTGCGAGGGATCGAGGCCGAGCATCCCGAGCTGATCACTCCGGATTCGCCGACGCAGCGGATCGGCGGCGAGCCGGTCTCAGACCTCGAGAAGGTCCGCCATCCGCTGCCGATGCTTTCGCTCGCCAACGCGCGCAGTGCCGAGGAGCTGCGCGCGTGGATCCGGCGGATGCGAAACCACCTTGCACGCGAGGGGATCGCGGACCCCGACTTCGAGTTCGTAGCAGAACCGAAGATCGATGGGCTTGCGATCTCGTTGCTCTACCGAGACGGCGTATTTGAGCGCGGCGCTACTCGCGGCAACGGGGAAATCGGCGAGGACGTTACCCACAACCTGCGCACGATTCCGTCGATCCCGCTGAGCCTGGACGTCGAGGATCCACCGGCGCTGATCGAGGTCCGAGGCGAGGTCTACATGTCGCTTCCTGATTTTGCGAAGCTCAACGAGCGCCGCGCCGAAGCTGGCCTGTCGACGTTCATGAACCCCCGCAACTCCGCGGCGGGCACGATCCGCCAGCTCGATCCAAAGCTCGCCGCGGACCGGCCGCTCTCGTTCTGGGCCTATCAAATCGGCGCCACCGAAGAAATCAGCTTCCCGGCCCACTGGGACGCGCTCGAGTGGCTAAAGCAACACCGCTTTCCGGTGCATCCGGACGTGGCGCTGCTGCGCTCCGAGGACGACGTGGTCGAGCGCTGCCGGGCCTGGGAACAGCGCCGCGGGTCGCTCGAGTTCGAGATCGATGGCGTTGTCGTGAAGGTCAACGAAGTCGAGCTCCAGCGGCGCCTGGGCGTCGTGGGGCGCGAGCCGCGCTGGGCGATCGCCTGGAAATTCGCGCCCACCACGGCCGTCACGAAGCTTGAGCAAATCGGGTGGAATCCCGGAAAGTTCGGCGACTTGCATCCATACGCGATGCTCGACCCCGTGCAGGTCAGCGGGGTGACGATCAAGCTCGCGACGCTTCACAACGAGGAGGACCTCGCGCGCAAGGACATCCGCGAGCAGGAGGAAGTGATTGTCCTCAGAGCGGGAGATGTGATTCCCCAGGTCCTGTCGCCCGCGCCGCATGTTGCCGAGCACAGCGACCGCCCGCCGCCGCCGCGGCCGCCCGAAAAATGCCCGATCTGTCACACCCCGACCGTCAAGCCCGAGGACTCGGTCTTCACCAGGTGTCCGAATCGCAACTGTCCAGGGCGACGCTGGCAGCTGCTCAAGCACTACGTCGGCGCGCTCGACATCGACGGCCTCGGAGAGAAGCAGGTCAGCTTGTTCATGGACCTCGGCTGGGTCAGAACCGCCGCTGACTTCTACCGCCTGAGCGCGGAGCAGATCGAGCAGCAGACCGGTTTCGGTCGGGTCTCCGCGGAGAAGCTGGTGTCGGCGATCGAGGGCTCCAAGCGGCAGCCGTTCGGGCGCCTGCTCTACGCCCTCGGCATCGAGGAGGTCGGGTTCGTGACCGGCCGCAACCTGGCCCAGCAGTTCCGCACGGCTGACGCGCTGCTGAACGCCACGCCGGAGGAGATCGAGCACACCCAGGGAGTGGGGCCCAAGATGGCGCGCACGATCTACAGTCAGCTGCATGATGAGAAGATGCTCGCCCTGATCGAGGACCTCCGCGGTCAAGGATTGCAGCTGCAGGAGGAGGGGCCGCCCCCAGGAGAAGGAGCGCTGGCCGACAAAACGTTCGTGGTGACGGGGACCCTGCCTGGCCTCACCCGCGAGCAGGCGAGCGAGATGATCATCGCGGCCGGGGGCAAGGTCACCGGATCGGTCTCGCGAAAGACCGACTACCTGATCGCCGGCGAAAGCCCGGGCTCGAAGCTGGCCCAGGCAGAGCGGCTCGGCGTGGAGGTGATCGACGAGAATCGTCTGCGCGCGCTGCTCGGGTGACGAACGCGCGGAGCTCGGCTCGGCCGCCGCTAGCGTGATCAGCCGTCATATCCCGCCAGCGCGACCGCCATCTGCGCCTCGAGCGCGTGGCCGGCACTCGAGTCGACCCCGTTCATCAGGAACGCGAATGCCAGTGAATGACCGTCGCGCGCGGTGCAGTAGCCGGCGAGATTGGCCACTCCTGTCAGGGTCCCGGTCTTTCCCCGGCATCTCCCTTGAGCCACCGTGTCGTTCATCTCATCTTGAAGGGTGCCGGTCTCCCCGGCGACCGCCAGCGAACTGACGAACGTCGGGTTGGTGGCCATCCGCTCGAGCAGCGTGACGACCTGCTGCGGGCTGGTCGAATCCGCCCTGGAGAGGCCAGAGCCATCGACCAGCTGCGGACGGATGCCGAAGTTCGAAGCGAGCTCTGCCCGCACGACCGCCGCGCCGGCGGCAGTCGTCCCCGCGCCGCCGAACTTGGCGCCGAGCCCCTTCAGCAACATCTCGGCGAAGAAGTTGTCGGAGGGAGCGTTGGTCCAGCGCAGCAACGTCGCCATTTTCGGCGAGTGAACGGTCGCGAGCGCGCGGGCGCTGGCGGGCGTCACCCCCGATCGAATCCTCGTCGAGGTCGGCACTCGCACGTGCGCCGCGCGCAGCGCCACCGCCAGCTCCTGCGCGGCGTACAACGCCGGACGCAGCACGTACGCGGACCCTCCGTTGATCAATCCCCGGTTGAAGGACAGCGCGCTGAGCGAGCCCTCCATGTATGGGTCGAATTGAAAGTCGCTCTCGGAGGTGCCGCGCAGCGAGTCGAAGTAGGACTCGTCTCCCACTACCCCGCCGGAGATCGATTTGATGCCAGTTTGGCTAACTAAATTTGCGACGAGCCGCTGGATCGTCGCGCCTCCTCCGTAGGCATCGGCGTCGAACCCAGCTGTACCGAACGTCGGATCGCCCCCGCCCTTCAGGTAGAGGGTGCCGCGCCACGCGCCGGAGCGGCTCAGCGACCCGACGCCACGCACGCTCGTAACCAGCGTCGCGTTCGGTCCGAGTCGGAGCAAGGCGGTGGATGTCGTGTACAGCTTCTCGACGGAGGCCGGCAGCCGGCCGACTCCCGCGGCGGACGCGAACAACGCCTTGCCCGTGCTCATATCGACGACATAGGCGCTGCTAGCGCGCCCCGCCGGCCGCATGTCCCGAGTGAGGGTGCTCGTCAGCGTGCTTTGCGCCTCCCGTGCCCGCGGCTCGCTCTTGGCGAGCACGCCCTGCGGCACGCCGGCGAACACCGCCCCCACCGCGACCAGCGTGGCCACCAACACGCGCATGGATGTAACTAACAGCTGGAGGCGATGAAAGGTTCGCTGCCCGCCGCCGGGCGCAACCGTAGAATCGCCGTACATGGGCAAAGTCCTCAAGCTCGACGCCGCTGCGACGGAGCGCACGGCGACGAGTCACCGGGGGCCGAGCTCGCGGACGCGCAAGCAGCGCTCCAAGGCGGCACTCGTCCTCGGTGGCGGCGGATTCACCGGCGGCGTCTACCAGATCGGCGCGCTGCGCGCGCTCGATCTGCTGTCGGTCAACCGGACCGTGAACGAGTTCGACGTCTACGTCGGCACGAGCGCGGGCTCTTTCGTGGCGGCGGCCGTTGCCAATGGCGCCACTCCGGAGGAGATGATGCGGGCGATCCTCCAGCAGGGTCCGACGCCGTTCCCCGACGCCGGCATCAGTTCGCTGCTCAGGCCGAACTACGCCGAGTTCTTGGGGAGAGGAATCTCGCTTCCATGGCGGCTCGTGCAGCTTGTTCGTAGGCTGGCGGGAGACCTTCGGCAAGTCTCGGCGGTCGACGTCGCCGTCGGTCTCGCTGAAGCTTTGCCGTCTGGTCTCTACTCGGGTGAGGGCATCGAGCGTTACGTACGCAAGATCCTCTCCGATCCCGGGCGCACCGACGACTTTCGCCTGCTGAGAAGCGAGCTGTATCTCGCGGCGACCGATCTGGACACTTGCGAGCGGATCGTGTTTGGCGCCGAGGATTGGGACGACGTCCCGATCTCGGTTGCGGTCAGCGCTTCCAGCGCGCTGCCGATGATCTACAAACCGGTCAAGGTGAGGAACCGCGAGCTGATCGACGGCGGCATCCTGTCGACGACGAACCTGGATATCGCGGTCGAAGCTGGAGCCAAGTTGATCGTGGTCGTGAACCCTCTGGTGCCATACCTGAACGACTTCGAGAAGCGCATCCCGACGATCACCGGATCACGCGCCCGCCGCGTGTCGGACATGGGGTTCCCGCAGATCGGCTATCAGGCGTTCAAGCTGCTCGCCTACCAGCGGCTGCACGAGGTCGCCCGCACCTGGGAGGATCGGTATCCGGGCGTGGACATCATTCTGATCGAGCCCGAGCCGAACGACGAGCTGATGTTCCAAACGAGCATCATGAACTACGCCTCGCGGGTGGACATCGCGCGTCACGGCTTCCAGTCGGTGACGGTGAAGCTAGCCCATGACTATCCCCGCTTTGAGCGGATCTGCGCCCGTCACGAGATCGGGATCTCGGCGAACCGCGTCAGGACGGTCGTCAAGCACTTCGAAACCGAGCCCGAGAAGACTCGGGCTTGGCGAAAGATTCTCGAGCAGACTACTTCGACGCTCCTGCGCCAATCGGCGCAGGGGTAGCCGGCGGCTATACCCGTGCGGGCTGCGGCTGCTGTGTAGAAGCGGAAATCTCCCTGAGGCTCGAGAGGAATAGGGTCTTGTCGATCCGACCGTTGAAGATCGGGACGCCCAACTCGATGCACTTGGTGATTACATCGCGTCGCTCCAAGCCAGACTCGCGTGCAAGCTCGGTGGGCGTCAGGTGATTGGCCATCGGTCCTATTCCTCCTTATCGGATCACTACATGGTCACAAGTATGCCGGGTAGCGCGGACGGGCTCAACGAATGGACCATTTGTTCGCCGCTCGCACCGGAAAGCCGTTGGAAACCAACGCCCGAGCGCGACCAAGACGCGCGGAGGGTTACGATCGAACCGCCGGTCCAGTTTCGAGTCGCGGGCGCCTGCGGGTGGCGGCGCGAGTTGAGCGAGCGCTATTGCGAGTGTCGACACCGGCGTGAGCGACCGCGATCGCGCTCTTTGACTCCAGTCCTCGATGCGCCGGCGGATCCCCAGATCAATTACCCGGCCGAAGGGCAGGCTAGGGACTTCTCGACATCGGGGCGCCCGGATTTGAACCGGGGACCTCACCGACCCGAACGGTGCGCGCTACCAGGCTGCGCCACGCCCCGATGGAGCCCAGTATTCCACAGCTGCGGAGCTGCCAGAGCGCCCGCGGAGCGCTCGCTGTCATGCTGGTGATATGACGAGGCTCGTGCTCGACGGGCGAGACGTTCTCGGGATTCGGGCGGCCAATCCGGGGCCGTTCAGCTTGACGGGCACCAATTCGTGGATCATCGGCCGAGATCCGGCGTGGCTGGTAGATCCCGGCCCTGCGCTCGAGGAGCATGTCGCGGTGCTCTCGGATGAGCTCGAGGCGCGGGGAGGTCTCGGCGGCATCGCCCTGACCCACCATCACGCCGATCACGCGGAAGCCGTACCGGCGATCCGCGAGCGCTTCCCGCAGGCGGCAGTGGCCGCGGCGCGCGAAGACGCGGCGCGAGGCCAGATCGACACCTCGCTCTCCGACGGCGCCGTTTTCGGGCCCTTGACCGCGCTTGCGACCCCCGGTCATACGGCCGACCACTTGGCGTTCGTGAGCGGCGAGATCGCGTTCACCGGCGATGCCGTGCTCGGCGAAGGCAGCGTCTTCATCTCACCCGATCCGGGTGCGCTAGCGAGCTATCTGGACGCGCTCGCCCGGCTGCGCGGATTCGGGTTGGCGCTGTTGTGTCCCGGCCACGGTCCAGTGATCGGCGACCCGGCCGCGAAGCTCGACGAGTACATCGTCCATCGCCTCGATCGCGAGCGAAGCCTCGAGGCTGCCCTCGCCGCCGGCAAGCGGAGCGTGCGGGAGCTGCTCGACACCGCTTGGCACGACGTGCCGGTCGCACTGCGCCCCGCGGCGGCCGTGACGCTGGCCGCGCACCTGGACAAGCTCGACGATGAAGGACGCTTGCCCGCGGGGGTGGAGCGGCCCCGCCGCGAGCTGCCGTAGGACCGGACCGTTACGGGCTCTGGCTGCTGGACGGGCCGCCGCTGGCGGTCTGGTCAGAAGACCAGGCATATCGGCTGTCGCCAGCGCTCGAGCCGGCGGCCGGATTACCAGAGGCCGACCATTCTTGAGGCCCGTTGACCGGCGTAGGGCTGTTCGTGCTGCTGTCCGTACTGTCCGGGCTCCCCGCAGCCGTGCTGCTCCAGCTACCAGGTCCGGATGGCGAGCCGGCGGTGCTGCTCGAGCTCGGGTCGGCGGCGTCGAGCGAGGTCCCGTCCTGGGCGTCAGGCGTGCTGGTCGCAGGTCCGGCGGTGTCTGCCGAGACCGACGTGGTGGGGCTCGACTCGGTGAGCGTTCGGTGGCTGTGCTGGCCGTCGCTCAATCCTCCGGTAGCTGGCGCGGGCTGGGCGCTGTAGCTCGCCGCCAGCCTGGTGACCGGCGGCGCAGGGACGGCTGGCTTTACCGCGGGTGGCCGCGCGGGAGAGAGAACCGCCGGCGGCGAAGGCCTGGTATCGGCCACGACGTGCGTCGTCGCCAAGCGTGGGTCAGAAGCCCCGTTTGCTGCTGGCGCAGGCGTGCTTCGTATCACTGACTTGGCTTGATGGGAGCGATGAGGCGCGGGCGCGGAGATCGTGTGCTGAAGCTCGACAGCCCCGCCAGCGGCAACCACCGCCGCGGCGAGGAGAGGCGCCACGTGGCCCGCCGCCGAGGCGAGGATGCCGATCGATGCGGCGGTGCCTCCGGTGCCAACCGCGCCACCGCCCACGGCCGCGCCACCGCTTACCGCCGCGCCACCGCCGAGCGCCGCGCTGCCGCTTGCCGCCGCCTTGCCACCGGCACCGCCGCCGAGGCCGAGCTTGGCCAGAACGCCGAGCGGACCGAGCGCCGGGGCCAACGCCGCCAGCTGGTGGCTGAGTCCGCGGACCTCTCGGCGGAAGCGTCGGCAGTCCTCGCAGTCGCGCAGGTGGCGCCTGACCACGCCACCGGGCCGAACCCCGCGGTCGTGCGCTGCCATCAGCTCTTCGCGGATCTCTGAGCAGGCGGTGTCGCGTGCCTCGATTGACTGGGCGAGTCCGACGCGCGCGCGAACCAACAGCGACTTCACCGCCGGGATCGACACTCCGAGCGCTCCCGCGACCTCGGCATAGGTCATCCCCGCGAGCTCACGCATCAACAGCGCCGAGCGCTGTTGGCCGGGCAGTCGACGCACGTCAACGACTAGGCGCCGAAGCGACTCGCGCTGCTCGGCGGCGGCAATCGGGTCGTGAATTGGCGCCCGGATCAGCTCGAGCACTTCGGGCGGCGGCAGCGCTGGGCGGCGCAGCTCATCGACGCAGCGGTTGTGCGCGACGCGGTACAGCCACGCTCGCAGGGCGAGCTTGCCATCGCTTGCGCGCAGACCCGAGTAGGCGCGGACAAAGATGTCCTGGAGCGCGTCCTCGGCATCCTGGCGCGGTCCGGGCAACATCTGCCGCGTGTACGCGAACAGGCGCTGCCGATAGCGGTCGTGGATGACGTGGAAGGCCTCCTCGTGGCCGGCACGGACCAGCTCGACCAACTGCTCATCGGAGCGCAATTTGAGAAGCGGCGCCCCGAGAGAGATGCGATGGTTCAGGCCAATCCGTGCTGGGAGAGCTGATGCTTCCACGTAAACCCTGCGACCACTCTAGACGAGTGATCAATGGAACGTTGCTCGGACGAGGTCAGGAGAGAGACACCATCACGTGCTTTATTTCCGTGTAGTCCTCGACCGCGTAGATGCTGAGGTCCTTGCCGTACCCCGACTGCTTGAAGCCGCCGTGGGGCATCTCCGAGGCCAGCGGAATGTGGTCGTTGACCCACACGCACCCGAAGCGAAGCGCGCTTGAGACTCGCATCGCGCGGCCCACATCTCGCGTCCAGACCGACGATGCGAGCCCGTACGGCGTGCCGTTGGCCCATTCGATCGCCTCCGCCTCATCGGAGAACGGTTGGACCGTGATCACGGGCCCGAAAATCTCCCGCTGGATCATCTCATCGTCCTGCCTCAGGCCCGCCACCACGGCTGGCTCGAGGAAGAACCCGGGCCGGTCGGGCTCGATGCCTCCGGTCGCGATCTCCGCATGATCTGGACGGCGCGAGAGGAAGCCCTCCACGCGCTCGCGTTGCCGCGCCGAGTTCACCGGCCCCAGCGTCGTGTCGGGCGATCGAGTGTCGCCGAGTACCAACCCGTGAGCCTGCTCGACGAGGCCGGCGACGACGTCGTCGTGCACCTTCGAGCCGGCGAGCACCCGGGTTGCCGCGGTGCAGTCCTGTCCGGCGTTGTAATAGCCGGTCCCCGCGATCGTCTCGAGCGCGGTCTCGAGGTCGACGTCGTCGAAGACCACCACAGGGGCTTTGCCGCCAAGCTCGAGATGCACGCGCTTGAGCGTGTCCGCTGCGGCGCGGGCAATCCACTTGCCGGTCTCGACCGAGCCGGTCAGCGACACCATGTCGACCTCAGGGTGGGTGACGAGCGCCCGGCCCGCTGGATCGCCGTGACCGGTGACCACATTCAGCACGCCCTTGGGCAAGATCTCGGCTGCGAGCTCAGCCAGCTTCAGCGTGCTCAGCGGCGTTGTCTCGGCCGGCTTCAGCACGATCGCGTTGCCAGCGGCGAGCGCCGGACCGATCTTCCAGACGGCCATCATCAGCGGATAGTTCCAAGGCGCGATCTGGCCGATCACCCCCACCGGCTCGCGGCGGATCATCGAGGTGTAGCCGCTCATGTACTCGCCGGCGGCGCGGCCTTCTAGACATCGAGCGGCGCCCGCGAAGAAGCGGAGGTTGTCGACCATGAACGGGATCTCGTCCTCGCGGAAGGCGCCGATCGGCTTCCCGGCGTTGTCGGACTCGAGCTCCGCGATCTCCTCCCCGTGCTCCTCGATCGCGTCGGCGAGCCTCAGCAGGGCCAGCGCGCGCTCGCTGGGCGTCGTCACGGCCCAGTCCGGAAACGCCGCCCGCGCGGCGCGAACAGCCCGGTCGACGTCCTCCGGGCTAGACACCGGGGCGTGGGCGATCACCTCGCCGGTCGCCGGATTGAGGATCGGTTCGGTCTGTCCATCGACCGGAGCCACGTGCTCTGAGGCGATGAAGTTCTGGAGAGTAGAAGCGGTGGTAGCCATAGTCGGAGCGACGCTACCACCGCGCAGCGCGGACCGCTTGGAGCATTCGGGCGCCGCGCGTTCTACGCTTCGGCGAGATGGACCACGAACAGCGATCGGCTCGATCGATAAGAGCTTTCCCGCTGGCTCGAAGCGCACACCACTGATCGCGATGGACCCTGCCTCGGGGATTGGGATACCGGTTGCCTTCGGGGCGGGACTGATCTCGTTCCTATCGCCGTGCGTTCTCCCGCTCGTACCGGGATACATCTCTGCTGTCGCCGGCGTCGCGCCCGCCGACATACGAGCCCGGCGAGTGATCGGCCCGAGCATGGCGTTCGTCGCGAGCTTCTCGGCGATCTTCATCTCGCTCGGACTGGTCGGACAACAGGCGCTGCACGGCGCGCTCACGGGCCCCGCGGCCTTGAAGATCAGCGGGGCGGTAATCGTGGTGATGGGAGCGGTATTCGTGTCGGCGCCCTTCGTCCCGTTCCTGTCACGGGAATGGCACGTCGATAGGCTGATGCAGCGCGCGGGCCGCAGCGGCCCGATCCTGACCGGAGCGGCTTTCGCGCTGGCCTGGACGCCGTGTACCGGGCCCACGCTCGGTGCGATCGTGACGGCTGCTGGAACGTCCGCGTCGGCCGCCCACGGCGCGTTCCTGCTCGCGGTGTACTGTGCCGGGCTTGGAGTCCCCTTTCTGGTCACCGGCCTGGCGTTTGGCTCGGCGACGTCTGCCTTTACGGTCATCAAGCGCCACTATCCGGTGGTGATCGCGCTTGGCGGACTCGTCTTGATCGGGATGGGGATACTGATCTGGACCGGCGAATTCACTCAGCTCAACGTCACCGTGAATCGCTGGCTTCAGAACTTGGGCCTGCCCGATTTCAACTCTGACACGTGACTCGGGGCGCCCGATGACCCGATCGGCGGATCACCCCGCCGATCGTGCTGATGGGCACGTCGCGCCGACTCTCGCTTCGCGGTGCGGCGGAACCGCCGGGCCTTAGCGGCGTTGACCCGCAGCGCCAGCAGTCGCGAGCCTGGAATCTCGAAGCCGCCGACGAGCCGGTGCGGAATCAGCGCCCAGCGGCCCTCAATGAACACAAGATCCCCGCGAACCTGGAAGTTCTTCTGCCAGCTGAACTGCTCCGCGTGTTCGTGTGCGGTGAGGCACGCCAGCCCTGGCTGCAGAGGAGCGTTGCTCGTCAGGTCTCCGATCCTGATCCATCGGTTGGCGGGATCGATTTGGACTGGCGTTCGGATCGAGAACGGAAACCCGTCGGGCGCGACGATCGACAAGACCGCCGTGGGATATCGCGTGCCGAGCTCTGCGATCCGCGGATCCCAGCTGCTCGTGCCACCGTGCGGGTTCGCGTGAAAGCGCGCCGGCTCCTCGGAGTGTCCAGAGCGAACTTCCTCCAAGTGAGCGCCGAAGATCTCGAGCTGACTCGCAGGATCTCCCCGTGGCCACACGTAGATCCTCTCTGGGCGGATATGGATGTAGATGCGGGTGTAGTACCAACCCAGAAAGCGCTTGAGCCGCTCGGGCGGCTGGAGATTCGCGGTCGCCGGCAGCTTCTCGAGCGACTCGCGTTTGTAGCGCTCCCGGTTCTGATCCAGATCCTCGTCGTCCACCTGGGCCGAGCCCTGCACGAGAACCATGGGCGGTTGATCCAGGCCGCTACCGGTCGGATCTGAGAACAGCACCGCGACCAGCGGGTTGGCGTTGGCGTCGTTTGCCTTCTTCGGATAGCCGAGGCCGGTGGTGATATCGATACACGGCGCTCCCGGGGTGTAATACGGCGTAACCGGCCAGGTGATCGGTTGCCCCAGCCGGTCGACCGTCGTGAACTCGGTGGTGATGAACCGATCGAAAACCGCCTGGACGTCACTCGGGAGGGAGGCCGTCACGGTGCGAGTATATGTGGCCGCGGCGGACCTACTCGTAGTACCCGGGCTCTCCCGGCAGCACGATCCGAGCGGATTCGCCGCTTCGCACCAAGCGAGGCTCGATCGGTCGGATCACATACTGGCGAGCGTGTTCGACCAGCACTTCGGCCGACGCAAATCCGGACAGTTGCTCGAGTTGCTTGATCGTCGGGAAGACGAGCAGCAGCTCGCCGTCGCGGGCGGCCGCGAGCGCGGCAGCGGGCTGATACCACCGCGCATCGACGATCTCGCTGCCGTCGATCGTGGGCTCCGCTCCGGCGGGGGCGGGGGCGAGAAAGAACCACGTGTCGAACCGAATCTTGACCTGGGCCGGCGTGATCCAGCGCGCGAAGGGAACCAGTGCGGCCGGCCCGGCTATGGTGATCCCGGCCTCCTCGGCCAGTTCGCGAACGGCAGCCGCGCGCAAACCGCTCTCGCCCTCGGCCTCGTCGCCAGCGACGGCTCCGCCTGGGAATACCCACGCGCCCCCCATGAACCGCGCGCTCGGGTTGCGCCGCACCAGCAGGACTTCCAGCCGATCTGTGCCGCCTCTCAGCAGGATCACAGTCGCGGCCGGGCGCGGAACAGTGACCGCTCCTTGGTTGAGCTCCTCGCCGGGCGCGGGTCGGTTGGCCTCCATCGCACGACCCTATCGCTACGCTAACCGCCGTGAAGTGGATGTGTGAATCGTGCGGGTTCATCTACGACCCGGCCGAAGGCGATCCCGACGGCGGAATCCCGCCCGGTACCGCTTTTGAGGACATTCCTGAGACGTGGTTCTGTCCCGTGTGCGGGGCCCGCAAGCGGGATTTCTCGCCCTACGAGCCGTAGCTGAGGGTCGGACCGGTTGACTGGGGCCGCCGCGAAAGTGGCGGATAGGAGCGCCAAGGTGATCAGCCGAGCTTGTAGGTGACCAGGCCCTTGGCGACCAGCTTGCCGTCGATGTCGGTGACCGCGACGTCGAGGTACTGGATGCTGCCGCCGCGGCGTAGGGGGCGCGCGCTCGCGCGCCGCGCGCGAAACAGCTCCGCGCCCGTCGTCGCGGACGGCCTCTGCTCCTCGGCCATCATCAGCGCGCTAGTACACGCGAGCTACGCCGCCGCCCGCAGGCTGCCGGAGGTCGCTTCGGCGATCGCCGCCGCGGTAACCGCGACCAGACGACGGAGGTCTGCTTCCGAGATCGCCAGGGGTGGCATCAACACCACCACGTCGCCGAGCGGCCGGATGATCGCGCCGCGCCGGCGCGCCGCCAGCGCCGCTTGGTGGCCCAGCCTTGCTTGCCCCGGCTGCTCGACCAGCTCGATGCCGACCATGAAGCCGCGCTGGCGAACCTCCCCCACGCCTGGCAGCGGGGCGACGCGCTGTTCGAGCAGCCGCGTGAGCAGCTCGATCTTGGGCTGCAGGCGGGCGAGCGTGTGCTCCTGCTCGAATGTCTCGAGCGAGGCGATTCCGGCCGCGCAAGCGAGCGGATTGCCCGTATACGTATGCCCGTGAAAGAAAGTCCGGAGCTCCTCGAACTCGCCCAGGAAGCCTTCGTACACGCGCTCGGTTGTGAGCGTAGCCGCCAACGGCAAATATCCGCCGGTCAGGCCCTTGCCGACGCACATCAGGTCGGGCGTCACGTGCTCGTGCTCGCAGGCGAACATTCGACCGGTCCGGCCAAACCCGGTCGCGACCTCGTCGCAGATAAGCAGCACGCCGTAGTAGTCACAGAGTTCGCGCACTCGCGCCAAATAGCCGTCCGGCGAAATCAGCATCCCCGCGGCCCCTTGGACCAGGGGCTCAACGATCACGGCCGCAACCGACCGCTCGCGGTGGGCGAGTAACCGCGCGAGCTGCTCGCCGTCCCCCGCCCGCATTTGCCAAGAATCGAACAGCAGCGGACGGTAGAGCGAATGAAACGTATCGATCGCGCCGAGCGAAACCGCACCGATGGTGTCGCCGTGGTAGGCGTTCTCGAGGCAGACGAATTCGGTGCGCTGTGACTCCCCGCGCTGGGCCCACCATTGGAATGCCATCTTCAGCGCGATCTCCACCGCGGTCGAGCCGCTGTCGGAATAAAACACGCGCGACATCCCGTCGGGGGCGACCGCGATCAGCCGCTCGGCGAGCTCGATCGCTGGCTGGTGGGTGAGTCCAAGCATCGTCGAGTGCGCGATTCGATTGAGCTGTTGCGCGACCGCTGCGTCGATCGCGGGATGCCGGTGGCCGTGGACGTTGCACCACAGCGAGGCGACACCATCGATGTAGACCTTGCCCTCGGTGTCGTAGAGGTTGGTGCCCTCGCCGTGCTCGATCACCACCAGTGGCTCCTCCTCACACCAACCACGCTGCTGCGTGAACGGGTGCCATAGGTAACGTCGGTCGGCGGCGATGAGCTCGAGGGTAGTGCGCATGGCCAAGACGCTAGCTCGGGGGTCGGTCGGAACCAACCGCCTCAGCGGCGAGCCAGTCCGCTATCGGAAGCGATCCCGCGGCGGCGGCGAGCAGTCCCGGCTCGGCCCGGGCGATTGGGGGAAGGGTCTCGACGCGAACGCCGCCGAGTCGCTCGATCGTCTCTCGGTTCGAGCGTTCAATCATGCCTGGCACTACCGGCCACGGCGTCATCACAACGGCAAGCAGCTCCAGTCCGGCTGCCCGAGCCGCCTCGATCGTCAGCAGGGTGTGGTTGATCGTGCCCACCCCGGGACGAGCCGCGATCACGATCGGGAGCTCGAGCTCGCGAACGAATCTGCGGACGTCATAGGTGTCGGTGAGCGGCACGAGGAGGCCACCGACGCCCTCCACGATGAGCACCTCCGCGGCGCTTGCGGCGGATCTCACGGCCGTGTGCAGTCGCTGCACGTCGATGGCTTTCCCGCTCAGCGTCGCGGCGAGATGCGGCGAGACCGCCGGGCCATAGGCGATCTCGTTGACTTCGGCCGGCTCGCATCCAGCCGCGCGCGCGAGCAACTCGTGGTCGGGCGGCCAGGCGGGATCGACCGGCTCCTCAATCCCAGTGATCACCGGCTTGAGCGCCCTGACCTCTACACCCCGCGCGCGCAGAGACGCGACGAGGGCACCGGCAACGACGGTTTTGCCGACGCCCGTGTCGGTCCCCGTGACGAAGCAGCCGCGCAATCGCTCAGGCTGCTCGCGGATGGCGCTCGGGCGTGAAGGGCGGGTGTCGCTCGCGCTCCGGTGCGCGGGACTGCTGCGGCTGAAGCTCCGGCACCAGACGCCGGCGCGGCTCGAAGCCCGCCGCCCGGGCGGCCTGAGCGATCGTGCCAGCCGCGAAGCGCAGCTCTCGGGCCTCGTGCGTGGCCATCACCGCGAGTCGAAGTCGCGAGCTTCCGGGAGCGACCGTGGGCGGCCTGATCGCCTGCGCGAATACGCCGCGCGCGAGCGCTGCCTCGCAAATCCGCATCGCCAGTTCCGCCTCGCCGACCACGAGCGGAATGATCTGGGTACGCGAGCCGGCCAGATCGAAACCCTCGCGCTCGAGCTGGGCGCGCAGCAGCGCCGAATTCTCGGCGAGCCGCTGCACCCGGCTCGGTTGCTGCTCCAGCAGCTCAAGCGCGGCCAGCGCGCCGGCGACGGCGGGCGGGGGTAGCGCGGTCGAGAAGATGAACGTGCGCGCGGCGTTCAGCAGGTAACGAGCCATCGAGCGATCACAGGCGACATACGCCCCGTAGGAACCGAGCGCCTTTCCGAGCGTGCCGACCACGAGATCCACTCGCTGCCGTAGGCCGGCCTCGGCGACCGCCCCGCGACCTCCAGGACCGAGCGCTCCTGTGCCGTGTGCCTCATCGACCATCACCCTCAAGCGACAGCGCTCGGCGAGCTCAACGATCTCCACCAGCGGTGCGACGTCACCGTCCATCGAGAAGACGCCATCGGTGACGATCAGCGCTCCGCGGCCCTGAGCCTGCCCGATCCCCCACTCGAGGTGCTCGACGTCGCAGTGGTTGTAGACGAACACCTCGGCTCGCGACAGCCGGCAGCCATCGATGATCGATGCGTGGTTCAGCTGATCAGAGAAGACCACATCTCCCGGACGAGCCAGTGCCGCGATCGTCCCGGCGTTGGCGAGGTAGCCCGAGCCGAAAAGAAGCGCCGCCTCCCGCCCCTTGAACGCCGCCAATCGTTCCTCGAGCTGCTGGTGAACGGTCATCGTCCCCGAGATTAGCCTCGAAGCGCCCGCTCCTACGCCCCAGCGCAACGCCGCTTCCGCAGCCGCTTGCCGGACGCGCGGATGATCGGCGAGCCCGAGGTAGTTGTTCGAGCACAACAGCAGCGCCCGCTTGCCGTCTAGCACGACGCGCGGCCCTTGGGAACCGCTGACCAGTCGAGTTCGACGCTGTAGGCCCAACGCTCGCAGTTCATCCATGCGAGCTTCGATCTCGATCATCGCGTCACGCTGCCCGCGTGCGGCGGGCCTCGCCCTCGCGTGTGGCGCGGCCCTGGCCGGTGTTGGGAGCGCCATCGGGTCGTGGCGGCACGCTGCTCTTGGCCGCGAAGCGCAGCTGCGAGGCCGGATCCCACAAGTGCAGATCGAGCACCGGATCCGGGTTGGCGAGCGCTTCGGCGATCACGTCAGGAGTCTCCCCGGCGAGCCAGCCGCTGCGGTTATCAGGTCGCGGATCGGCGCCGTTGTCGGGCTGGCGGGCGACGCTAAGCCCGAGCTCTTCGAACATCGCCCGATCCTCCTGGGGCGTGTTTCCCAGCGTGGTCAGGAAGTTGCCCATCATCACGCCATTGAGTCCCGCCTTGACCGCCATTGCCTGAAACTCCCCGAGGTTCTCGACCCGGCCTCCGCAGAGACGGAACAGAGCTTCGGGGAGGATCAATCGGAAGATTGCGATCCACTTGACAGCTTCCCACGGGTCCATCAAATCCCGGTCGCCGAACTTCGTACCCGGCCGCGGGTTGAGCAAGTTGATCGGAACGCTAGTAGGGTCGATCTTGGCGAGCTCGAAGGCCATCTCCACCCGCTGCTCGCGGCTCTCGCCGAGGTTGAGAATGCCACCCACGCAGGTCTCGAGGCCCGCTGTTCGCACGGCGTCGATCGTTCGCAGCCGACCTTCGTAGCGGACGGTGGTCGAGACCTCGGGGTAATAGGAGCGCGCGGTTTCGACGTTGTGGTGAACGCGCTGGATGCCGGCAGCCTTCAGCGCCTTCGCCCGCTCGACCGACATGTGACCAATCGAGACGCAGCGCTTCAGGTTCGTGCGTTCGGCGACTAAGCGCGCTCCCTCCAGCACCTTCTCGAAGTCGCGCTTTGACAGGCCCTGTCCCTGGGTGACCATGCAGAAGCGGTGCGCGCCGGCCGCTTCCGCGGCGCGGGCGTGCTCGAGCATCTGCTCTGGCTCCATCATCGCGTGCATCGGCGTATCCGCCTCCGCGTAACGGGACTGCGCGCAGAACCCGCAGTCCTCGGCGCATCCGCCGGACTTCGCGTTGACCAGCGAGCACATGTCGGTCGCGTCGGCAAAGCGCTCGGTGCGCGCGCGCCAAGCACGCTCCACGAGCGCCTCGATCGCTGCGCGGTCCTCGAGCTCGCCGAGACGCCGCGCTTCATCAGCAGTGATTAGAGGTGGCACGCGCGGGAAGATAGGCAGGCGGTCGGACGGCTCCGCACGCACTGCGTGATCACGCCTTGGTTCGGTCGGACCGAAGGCTCAGCGCCCGCGCCAGCTTGGCGGGCGCTTCTCGGCGAAAGCGCGGACCCCCTCTCGGAAATCCTCGGAGGAGAAGCCGGCGAGGCGCAGCTGATCGAGCTCGCGCTTCACTTCGAGGGGCAGTTCACCGTGCGCGTCGAGCACCGCGCGAATCGCACGCTTGTTGCCTCGCTGCGCGAGGGGAGCGTTGGCCGCAATCTCGCTGGCCAGCTGCAGCGCCTCTTGGACGAGTTGGTCTGGTTCCGCCACCGCGTTCACCAAACCCCACTCTTGCGCGGTACGGGCGTCGATCCGACGAGCTACGAGGAATAGCTCGCGCGTCCGCGGTGGTCCGATCGTCTCGATGAACTTGCGGATTCCGGAGTGCGAGTAGACCAATCCGAGCTTCGCGGGAGGCATCGCGAGCGCAATCCCGCCGGCCGCGAGGCGCAGGTCGCAAGCCAAGGCGATCTCCAGGCCGGCGCCGATCGCGTGACCGTTGAGCGCCGCGATCGTCGGATACGGGTACGCCTCGATCGCTTCGAAAGCGGAGGCGACGGGATTGGCGACCAGGCTCTCCGCCTGATCGACCGAGATGGAATCAGGCAGATCGCCGATGTCGTAGCCGGCGGAGAACGTGTTCTCCTCGCCGGTGATGATCACGCAGCGGGCCTCCAAGCGCGGCATCCTGGCGGCGAACGCCTCGAGGATCGCGTGATCGAGCGCTCCGCGCTTTTTGGGGTTCGAGATCGTCAACCGCGCGACGCCTGGCGCCGGCTCGTCGACCAGCAGCTGACCGCCCGGCTCACTCAAGGACTACGAGCGTATCGCCCTCCGACACCGATTGTCCCTGCTCGCAGAGAATGTCAGTGACCACGCCTGGGTCCTCGGCCTCGACCGGCATCTCCATCTTCATCGACTCGAGGATCACCACCGTGTCGCCCTCATCGACGGCGTCACCGACCGCGACCTCGATCCTCCAGACGATGCCCGTGATGTGGGCCTCGACCTCCGGCAACTGCCGCCTCCTGTCTCGTGGGACCGAGCAGCAGGATAGTCCTGGGTGAACCGACAGGAGGGAGAAGCGGCCCGCTTTGGGCCGCTTGGCGGACGCGGTGGCGGCTGTCATCCGTGGTGATGGCGACGTGCGCGGCGGCGGAAGCGGCGGAGCTCCGCCGCCACGAGCGCTCCCACCGGGCGGCTCGTGGCTAGCTCGTAGCGGCGGTCGCTCCTCGTGCCCTTCTGCGCCCAGCCGTACCACTCGTCCTCACGAATTAAGCGCGTGAAGGAAGGATACTGCTTGACGATCAACTCGAAGACGGCCAGCAGATGCGGCTCGTTCCGCTCGCTCTCGGACATCGGCCCGAGCGGTCGCCCGTCGTCGTGCGGCTCGATCCACGGGTTGTCCTGATAGGTCCATTCGAGGTCGTCCATCAACAGCCAGCCGTTGGGACGCAACAACTTCTCGATGAGCACCACCGCGAGCCCGTCGATGTTCCAGTTCTTGGATCCGTCCAGGTAGCAGAAGTCATAGCGTGGGCTGCAGTTGCCGGCGCTGTCGCTGCCCCGCTCGATCTGCTGTTTGAGAAACCAGTTGTAGGAGCTGTGCTCGCGGATGATGGTCACCCGATGGCCGAGCCCGGCGCGATCGAGAATGTCCTCGGGCGCGGGGTGATAGTCCGCGCCAGCATGATCGACTGTGGTCAGATGTCCGTGACCGTTGGCCTCCAGCGCGGCCGCGATGTAGGCCGCCGAGACGCCGTGGGCGGTTCCCAACTCGAGTGCTTGCTCCGGACGGCTGCCTCGGATGTGGTCGTAGACGCGGCGTCCCAGCGCCGGCGTCATGAACGGCGTCCCCTCAACCGAGGCAGCGACGGCCTCGAACTGCATCAGAGGATCTTGGCACGCGGTCGTGACCGTGGTCGGGATGAGGGTGGGATATTTCTGTGTCTATACGCCAGTTATCTACCAGCCTCCCGGGGTGGAGCCTCCGAATGGGGAGCCTCCCGGGGTGGGGCCTCCGAGTGGGGAGCCTCCCGGGGTGGGGCCTCCGAGTGGGGAGCCTCCCCTGGGTGGGGCCTGCAAGCGGGCCTCCCGTGGGTGGGCCCCCGGGACGCTCCGCGGCTCCGGCCGCCGGGGCCGCCCGGGCCGCCCGGGCCCAAGGAGCTTAGCCCTCCGGGAACGTCAGCGGATCAGGACCGGTCCGCTCACCCCTCTCGAGAGCCGAGATCGCCTGCATCTGCTCATCGTCGAGCTCGAAATCGAAGAGGTGGAAGTTTTCCTCGATCCGCTCCGGCGTGACGGACTTGGGGATCACGATGTTGCCGAGCTGCAGATGCCAGCGGAGTATCACCTGCGCGGCGGTGCGGCCGACGCGGGACGCGATCTGCTCAATCGCGCTGTCGTGAAGGAGCTCGCCGCCCTTGGCCAGTGGACTCCAGGCCTCCGTTCGGATCCCATGCTGCTCGTGATAGGAGCGCAACTTCGCTTGCTGGAGTAATGGGTGAAGCTCGACCTGGTTGACGGTCGGCACGACGCCGGTCGCGTCGATGATCCGCTCGAGGTGCTCGGGGTTGAAGTTCGATACGCCGATCGAGCTTGCGCGACCGTCGGACTTGAGCTCGGTAAGCGCTTGCCAGGTCTCGACGTACTGCCCGCGCGCGGGGATCGGCCAGTGGATCAGATACAGGTCGACCCGGTCGAAGCCGAGTTGCGCGAGACTGCTCTCGAACGCGCGCAGCGCCGCATCGCGGCCATGATCGTCGTTTCCGAGCTTGGTGGTCACGAACACGTCCTCGCGCGCCAGCTCGCTGTCCCGAATCGCCTCGCCGACGCCCGCCTCGTTGCCGTACGCCGCGGCGGTGTCGATCGAGCGGTAGCCGGTCTGCAGCGCGCGGGACACGGCTTGTGCGGTCTCCTCGGGCGGGATCTGAAAGACGCCGAAACCGAGCTGGGGGATGAGATTTCCGTCGTTCAGCTCCAGATGTGGAGCTGTTACGGTGCTTTTGTCTGAAGTCATGAGGTCGCTTTTCCCGCGTGGCCCGATCCCGAATCGCCAAACCGGGGGAAGCGCTTGCTCTGGCGAGGGCGTACGCTGCTGAGATTGGGTGATGGAACGGGCAGCGTTTGACATCGACCTGCTCGCGGCCTCGTTGCGGGCCGACTCGAGCGACGCCGGCACCTTTGTCGAGGGCTTGGCGAGAAAGCTCGATGGTCTGCTGCCGGGGCGAGTGAAGGTCGAGCGCAGCCGCAGCGGCATGTTCGGCCCCAAGGTCGTCAGGAAGATCACGCTCGAGGCTGCCGGTCAGCGCCTCGAGCTGCAGCGCACCGAGGGCAACGCCGTCGAGACCAAGCTCGCGCGGATTTCAGGGGGCATCGTGTTGAAGACCGAACCGGTGGCCACCGATGTCTGGCTTACTACGCTTGGTCAAGTGCTGCGGGCCGAAGCAGAGCGCAGCGAACAAATACGGCAGGCGCTCGAGCGTCTGCTCCTCAACTAGGAGAGGACGATGGGATTCCTGAAGCGCGACGATGGCGGTGGCTCACGGCAAGCGCCGGCTGAAGAGCCGGACGTCGCGATGGAGAACTTGCCGGCGGGGGCGGCACCGCACGCGGACCCATACCAGTCCGGGTCGCTCGCCGGAATCCCCGAGTCGGGGATCGAGCGGATCCAGCGGATGAAGGAGGACATCTCGCGTGGCTTCTTCACGAGCGATCTGTCGATCAACGAGTTCCTGCTCGTCAAGCACGCGGGGTTCGAGCCGCTCGGCCTCGTCCTCGGCAGCTCGATCTACCACATCGGGTTCCAGCAGGCGATGTGGAGCCGGAATCAGGAGATGGGCGTGCTGACGCAGGCCATGTATCACGCCCGCGAGCTCGCGATGACGCGGATGGAGGAGGAGGCCGATCAGCTCGGGGCGGACGGGGTGGTCGGCGTTCGGCTCAACATCGGTCGCTATGAGTGGGGCGCCGACCTGGCGGAGTTCATCGCGATCGGCACCGCGGTCAAGCACCGCGGCGGCGAGCTGCACCGCGCGCCCAATGGCCGCCCGTTCACATCGGATCTGAACGGACAGGACTTCTCGACGCTGCTGCGCGCCGGTTACCGCCCCGTCGGCCTGGTTATGGGCAACTGCGTCTACCACGTCGCACACCAGGGGCTGCGAGCCGCGTGGCGACAGATCGGGCGCAATCAAGAGATGCCCAACTACACGCAGGCTCTGTACGAGGCACGGGAGCTGGCGATGGAGCGGATGCAATCCGAGGCGGACGAGCTGGAGGCGGGGGGAATCGTCGGCGCGCAGATCATCGAGCGCAGTCATGGCTGGGGCTCGCACGTGATCGAGTTCTTCGCGGTCGGCACCGCGGTCGTGGCGATCAGGGTCGAGCACGAGATCGAGACGCCCGCGCTGGTGCTGCCGTTGCAGCGGTGACTCCCGGCGGTCACCGGGGAGCCGCGGTGGGGTATCAATCGATCGATGACCGACGTCGAGCTGAGGCCACAGGTCTACAAGGACCCCAGGCCGAAGGAGCACTTCGCGCCGTTCCACGAGCGCGTGCGCAGCCACGAGCCCGAGGGGATCGTCTACGAACCGACGCGAGTGCTGACGGTGCTATGCGCGCTGACCGCCTTCCGTGCGCGTGGCTACAGCGCCGAGCTGGTGCCCAACGGGCCGGTGATCCTGGCGCCCAACCACGCCTCGTTCATGGACCATTTCTTCACCGGCGCGTTCATCCGGAGGCGGGTGCAGTTCATGGGCAAGTCGCAGTTGTTCAAAGGTCTCGGCGCATGGATCTTCAGCCACGGCGGGGTGTTTCCGGTCCGCCGCGGCCATCATGACGAGGAGGCGTTCATCACCGCGTTCAAGATCCTCGATCGGGGCGGCGCGGTGGTGATGTACTGCGAGGGAGGCCGCTCGCGAACCGGCAAGCTGGCCGACGAGGCCAAGCCGGGAATCGGCCGTCTGGCGCTCGAGTCAGGTGCGCCGGTGGTGCCGGTTGCGATCCTGGGCTCCTACCAGGTACGCAATTGGCGGCGCTTGCAGTTCCCCCGCGTGACGGTCCAGTTTGGAGAGCCGTTCAAGTTCGAGGCGATCTCCGGCGCGACCCGCGAAGAGCAGCAACGGGCGGCTGACTACATCTTCGCGCGGATGCGGACACTGCACGCGGAGCTGGAGCGGCTCGGACACAAGGGGGCGCTGCGGTCGTCCCGCGCCCGGCCCACGCGTCCGTCCCGGGTGACCGCGTCGCAGGAGCGCCGTCAGCGCCGCTCCCGGGAGCTCCGCCCGCCCGGGCCTCATACAGATTTCTTAGGGGTTCCTCACTCGCCTGCTACGGACCGAGGCGAGGCTACGGACGATCGAGAGCACTCCGAACGTAACTGAGGATTGAACATGACCCACGAACCGAGCTTCGCGTCCGGGCGCCCGCGGGGCGAGGCAGCCGCAAAACCGGCCGGGGACGCAAGCCGGCGCGAGCGTCTGCTAGCAAGCCGACGGGCGCGCGCGCTGCGCGTGCGAACGATCCGCCGGCGGATTTTCAGTGGCGCGGTGGCCCTGTTCGTCGCTGCCTGGTTGCTGATCGCGGTCGTCCTCGTCAGCGGTCACGATCCAGCGCTGGCGGCACACAAGGGCACCGGCACAGGCACCTCGAGCACCGATTCGCAAAGCTCGGCGTCCAGCGCGGACTCGGCCAGCTCGGGATCGGGCGCGAGCTCCGCTGGCGCGAGCCCGGTCACCGCGGACTCAGGCAGCTCGAACTCATCTGGCACGAGCTCGAGCTCGAGCGGCGGACCCGCGAGCAGCGTGACCACGCGGCAGTCGTGACCAGCGCGTCGCGCGCCCTGCCGGCGAGCAGCGAGTGCTGCGAGAGGTTTGCATGCTTCGGATCGCAGTGCACGGTGATCGCCTCCGACCACCGGGAGGGGCAGGCCAGCGCCGCGGTCATCCGCGCACGGCAACGGCTGCTCGAGTGGCACTCGCAGTTCTCGCGCTTTGAGCCCGCTAGCGAGCTCTCCCGACTGAACGCCGATCCTCGTGAGACCGTGCCGGTCAGCCCGTTGCTGCGACGGATCGTCGCCGTGGGGGTTCGAGCGGCGCAGCGAACCGGAGGCTTGGTCGATCCCACCTTGGCCATGGAGATCGAGCTGGTCGGGTACACCCGAGATCTGGCGGCTGACGGGGTCCCGCTCGAGCTGGGGCTCGCACTGGCGCCGCCACGGGCGCCGGCTGGGGCCGACCCCGCCGCCCGCTGGCGTCAGGTGATCGTGAACCGAGCCGCTAGCACGATCACGCGGCCCACCGCGGTCAAGATCGACTTGGGCGGGATAGCTAAGGGCGCGTTCGCCGACGAGCTTGCTGCTGGCCTGAGCGGCTATGGCGCCTTCGCGATCGATTGCGCGGGCGACATCAGACTCGGGGGCAGCGACGGCACGTCCCGGGAGATGCACGTTGCAAGTCCGTTCGACGACTCGATCCTGCACACGTTCACGCTCGCTGGTGGCGCAGCCGCCACCAGCGGAATCGGCAAACGCAGCTGGCTCACTGCAGATCGGCGACCGGCTCATCACCTGCTCGATCCCGCCACCGGGGAGCCCGCGTTCACCGGCGTTGTCCAAGTCACCGCGCTGGCGCCCAGCGCGACCGAGGCCGAGGTCCTGGCGAAGGCCGCGCTGCTGAGCGGTCCACAGGGAGCATCGCGATGGCTTGTGCACGGAGGCGTCATCGTCCACGACGACCGCAGTTGCGCCGTCATCGCGCCTGATGCCTGACACCGCGAGCTCGAGCCGGCGAGCTGATCAGGGCGCAGGGTGGCGTCCTGGCACGCCGCCGTACGAGGCGGCCCAGGGCACCACGACAGCATCCTCCTGTGGCGAGTCGCGCGCGACGACGTATTCGCCCGGTTCGGTGTCCGAGATGTTCTCAAGTACGTGCGTTTCACGCGGCGGGACGTAAACCAGATCGCCTGGCTCGAGGTTCAGCTCTCGCTCGAGATGGTCGCCCCAACGCACCCGCAGCGCCCCCGAGAGCATGTAGACCGCGCTCTCGCATCGCTCGTGGTAGTGAGGTCGTGAGCGAGCCCCGGCGGGTACACGGAAGACGCCCATGTAGATGTTCTGAGCGCCGGCGGTTGTCTGGGAGATCTCGGCTCCACCGAGTACCCCACGCGGAACCTCGCGATCGGGGCCCGGCTTGACAACCCTCATGAAATCAGTCTATCGCCGCCGTTGATGCCCGCCGCCCGTCGTGTCAGTGACTGGCGGGCGAGTCATCGGGTTGTCTGACCTCGATCTGCAGAGGGGGCTGTGACGGCGTCTCGTGGTCAACCTGCAGCGTGGTGTGGTGGAGGTGAAAGCGCTCATCCAACATGCGCTCCAAGCCCCGTCGAAGGTCGTGACAGTCCGACTCCGCGCGCACTACGACGTGCGCCGACAGCGCTGGGAAGCCCGAGGTCACCTCCCATACGTGCAGGTCGTGAACCTCGACGACGCCCTCCTGAGCTGCGAGGGCCAGCCCGATCTGCTCCGGGTCGAGGCCCGCCGGTGCGGCTTCCATGAACACCCGGCCGGAGGCCTTCAGTAACCCGTAGGACGCGTACAACATCAGGCCGGCGATCAGTAGCGATGCGACTGCGTCGGCGCGCGAGAAGCCCGTGATGATGATCACCGCCGCCGCCACCGCGGTCGCGATGAAGCCATAGAGATCGGTGAGGATGTGGCGATAGGAACCCTCGACGTTGAGACTGCGCTCACCTTGGTCCGAGGGGCCGCGCAGGATCCGCTCCGCGAGCAAGTTGACCAGCACTCCCGTCAACGCGACGGCGAGGACGACAGCGCCGTGGACCGCCGGCGGCGAAGCCAGACGCCTGATCGCGTCGTAGACGATGAGCAGCCCCAGCACCAGCAACGTGACGCCGTTTGCCTGAGCGCTGAGGATCTCCACCCGCCCGAGCCCATAGGTCATCGAACCGCGCGCCGGACGGCCGGCGAGCCGCGCGGCGGCCAGTGACAGGGCGAGCGCGGCAGCGTCGGTCAGCATATGGGCGGCATCAGAAAGCAAGGCAAGCGAGGAGGCGACGACACCGGCCGCGACCTCGACCGCCATGAACACCACGATCACTGTGAGCGCCGTCTTCAGCGCGCGGCTGTCGGTGACCCGAGAGGACCCGTGCGCGTGTTCCTGCGCCATGCGCGGGATCGTACGATGCTTGCTGTCGGACGTCAGTTCGCGGACGGGTCAGGCGGCATCCGCGCGACGAGCGCGTAACTGCCTCCCTTCCGCGTGAGCACCTCGGACCACAGCTCGCGCGGCTGGCCCGAGAAGGCATCCTCTCGCTGGGCTTGTTCGAGGATCCAGTCCCCGCGCTCGAGCTCGTCATCCAGTTGCCCCGGCCCCCAGCCGGAATGTCCGACGAATGCTCGACCCCGACGGACTCCCGCAACCGGCGCACCAGGCGAGGAACCAGCTCCGAGCACGCCGACGTCGTCGAACGCCATCAACGCCGCGTCGGCGGGATCCTCGAACTCGGCGAGCACGATCACCGCGGACGGCTGGACGGGTCCGCCGATGAACAGCGGCTGCTGCGGATCGATCAGCTCGCCGAGCTCTGGAACCGCCTCTCCCAGCTTCGTATCCGAAGGCCGGTTGAGCACTAGCCCAAACGCCCCCTCTTCGCTGTGGTCTACCACCAGCACCACCGTGCGCCAGAAGTTCGGGTCCAGCAGGAGAGGACCCGCGATCAGAAGCTGCCCACGAGCCGAGCTCACCAGGCTAGCCGCAAAGACGCCACGGTCATTTCTGCCGGCGGTCCGATCGAGCCGGCGCGGACCATTCGCCGTCCGAATCAATGTCCGCGATCCCAATTAGTCGCCGTTGCGCCTCGACGGCGAGCGCGGTCGCCTCGGCGGCTCCTGTTTCGCTGTCGAGATCGAGGTCCGCGAGCTCGGCGATCACCTCAAATAGGTCCACACCGAGGCAGATCTGAACGTCGTCGACCGCGTTCACGCGGCGCGCGTGGAACTCCTGGTCCTTGCGCCACACGACTATCGGTATGCCTGAGCTTGGCCTAAGGGTGACTCTCATCAAACGCCCGCGGGCCGGCCGCGCCGACCACTCGTTCTCTGTTGCCTTACCCACCTTTGACGGAGCCGAAAACGTTTGCAAACTCGGGGCGTATCACGGCTCCAACGAGTTTCCGCGTCTCGTCCCGATGCTGTACAGGCCGTACGAGCGCCCGATCAGGTCCAGCACGATCTCGTCGGTGCCCGCGCCGATGCGGTTCAGGCCCAGATCGCGCCAAGCGCGCTCGATTCCGTGTTCCTGCATGTAGCCTGCGCCGCCGTGAATCTGAATGCACTCGTCTGCTACTTCACAGGGTGGTGTCTCGTGCGGCGGGGGCTCGGAATCCAGCTTCTCGCGAACCAGGCCGGAGGTGTGTCCATCGGCACCAGGAACCGCGAAGCCCTCACTGTCGCTCGCTCGGGGTCTTTGCAGTCTTCGAGCCGTTGATCACGTATTCACCGGCCTGCTGATCGTAGATCGCGCTGGGCTTGATCCCCGCCACGTCCGACCCGGCATCTGGCTCGGTGATCCCGATGCATAGGATCTTGATGTCCTGTGCTTGCGCCGCGCGGCGAAGTCTGGCTTGAGGACATCGGTGGCGGCCATGGTTGCTCGGTCTCCTTCGTCCGGCGGCGCCCCGCTGACGGTAGTAGCTTGCCGGCACGATGACATACACGACCGTTCGCTACGACGTCTCGGAGTCGCGCGTGGCTACGATCGCGCTCGACCACCCCGAGACGCGCAACGCACTCTCGGACGAGCTGCTCGACGAGCTGATCCTGGCGCTCCAGGCAGCCCGCGACGACGAGAGGGTGCGCTGCGTGGTCCTGACCTCCTCCCACGAGAAGGTGTTCTCCGCGGGGGCCAACTTGACGGAGTTCGCCGCCGAGGTGCCGCTCGTGCACAAGCACTTCGGCACCGAGCGCTTCCCACGACTGTTTCGCCTGCTGGGAGAGCTCGGCAAGCCGTCGATCTGCGCGGCGGGCGGCCACGTGCTCGCCGGAGCGCTGGGCATCGCGCTGGCCTGCGATCTCGTGGTGGCCAAGCAAGGCGCCCGCTTCGGGACGCCAGAGATCAACGTGGGCTTGTTTCCATTCATGATCATGGCGCTGATCTACCGCAACGTTCCGCGCAAACGGGCCAACGAGCTGCTGCTGCTCGGGGAGCAGATATCGGCCGAGGAGGCGGAGCGGATCGGGATCGTCAACCGCGTCGTCTCGCCCGAGGAATTCGATGACGCGGTACGCGAGCTCGCCGAGAAGCTCGCCGCCAAATCTCCGGCGGTGATGAAACTCGGCAAGGACGCCATGTTCCGCCAGCAGGATATGGCGTTCGCCGAGGCGATCGAGTTCCTGCGCTCGCAGCTGACGATCGCGTTCTCCACGGAGGACGTGCAGGAGGGCGTGAAGGCCTTCTTCGAGAAGCGCGAGCCGGAGTGGAAGGGACGGTAGCGGGGTGGAACGGCTCCAGCGCGCAGCATCCGCCGGGGCGGGATCCTGGACAACGACTCAGCCGACAAGGCGGCCCGATTCATCAATCTCTGCAACACCTACGGAATCCCGCGGGTTTACCTGGTGGACCTCCCCGGCTTCATGGTCGGAACGCAGGTGGAGCAAAGCGGAGATCATCCGTCATGGCGCGAAGATGCTGTATGCGACCGCGAACGCCACCGTATCCGGAAATCACGGTCGTCCTGCGCAAGGCGTACGGTGCCGGCCACTACGTGATGTGCGGCCGCGCATACGAGCCCGATCTGATCGTCGCGTGGCCGTCCCCGGCTACAGTGGCCCAGGCGCGCGAACTGTTGGGTCTCAGGGCCTTGGCGAGCGCATGACGCTTCCCCTCCACGGCATCAAGGTGCTCGACCTGACGCGCCTGCTTCCGGGCGGGTTCTGCTCGCTGCTGTTGGCGGATTTCGGCGCGGAGGTGATCAAGCTCGAGGACACCGGGCTCGGCGACTACCTGCGCTGGTCGCCGCCGTATTACGAGGGCGCGGATGCGAGCGCCCGCGGCGCGCTGTTTCTCGCGCTCAATCGCGGGAAACGCTCGCTGCGCGTGGACCTCAAGACCGAACCGGGCAAGCGGGTGCTGGAGCGCCTCGCGCGCGATGCAGATGTGTTGCTCGAGTCGTTCCGGCCGGGAGTGCTCGACCGGCTCGGCGTCGGGTACACGCGCCTGCAAGAAGCAAACCCGCGCTTGGTGTATTGCGCGATCACCGGCTACGGGCAGGATGGACCGAACCGCGATCGCCCCGGGCACGACCTGAACTACGTCGGCCTGAACGGGTTGCTCGCGCTGACCGGCGATGCCGAGGGCCCGCCGGTTCAGGCGGCTGGCCAGATCGCGGACATCGGCGGTGGTGCGCTGATGGCGGCGATCGGCATCCTGATCGCGCTGCGCGAGCGCGAGCGCTCCGGCCGCGGCCAGCTGGTTGATTGCTCGATGTTCGATGGCGCGCTGTCGTGGCTCGCGATGGTCGCTGCGCAGGCGTTAGCCGGCGAGCGCGCGCCGCGGCGCGGCCAGGTGGCGCTCGGGGGCGCGCTCACCTGCTATCGCCCCTACCGCTGTGCCGACGGGTACGTGACGCTCGCCGCGCTCGAGCCGAAGTTCTGGAGCGCGTTCTGCCGCGGGGTCGGTCGCGAGGATCTCTTGAGCAGCGCCTTCGAGCCATCAGGATCGGCCGCACACCGAGCGGTTTCGGAAATCTTCGCCGAGCGCTCCCGAGAGCAGTGGCGAGCGTTCGCATCCGAGCACCCCTGCTGCCTCGAGCCTGTGCAGGACCTCGACGAGGCGCTCGAGTCGGAGCTGGTCGCCGCTCGGGAGATGGTGGTGGAACTCGCGCAGCCGGGGGTGGAGCGGCCGGTCAGGCAACTGGGTGCGCCGATCAAGCTGAGCCGCACGCCCGCGTCGCCCGATCGGCGGCCCGGGCCAGCGCTCGGAGAGCACACCGACGAGATCCTCGCGGAAGCGGGATTCGCAGCGGAGGAGATCGCCGCGCTGCACGCGTCCGGTGCGATCGGGAGACCCACTTCCGAGGTGCGGGGATCGTTTCTCGGCGCATGAGCGCGCCCTAGTCGCGACGGCGAGGACGCGGCGGCGGCGGGATCGTCTCGACCCCCGGAGGACGCCCAGCCCACACTAGCGCCACCGTACAGGGCGCGTGGTCGACGACGAACCGGCTTCGCGGCCCCAGGCTCTTGGGGCCGAGCCGCTCCTCGCCGTCTCGCGCGAGCACTAGCAGGTCGGCGTTCTCACACGCCGCTACGACCTCGCGCTCCACGCGGCCTCGGCGGGCGACCCTCTCCGACGGCCGACCCAGACGCGCCTGCGCCGCGGCCAGTAGCCCCTGCGCCTCGTCGTCCGCGATCGCTCGCAGCGCCGGGGTGGGGCGGGGGCCTCGGCGTCCGAGAAGCCCCTCGCGCCCGCCGGCCGCAACCTCCTCCACGTCGCTCGCCGCGACATGCAGCAGCGTCATCTCCGCCTGCTCTGGCACCAACGCCCGAGCCTGATCGACGCAGGACTCCCAGGTGCCCTCCGAGATCCAGACCAGCGCGAGCATCAGATCACCTGCAGAGCCAACCACAAAGCGCACGTCGACGCCAGCAAGATCGGGGGGACCGTCAGCGCGCCGAGGCGTACGAACTCGCCGATGTCGACGGTCTCGTCGTGCGCATGCACGATCCGTCGCCAAAGCAAGGTCGCCAGCGATCCCACGTACGTGGCGTTGGGGCCAACGTTCACGCCGATCAGCATCGCGAGCACCGCTCCCGGGCCGCTCGCGGCGATCACCGGCAGGATGATCAGCGTGGCCGGCAGATTGTTGAGGAGGTTAGCCGCCACGGCACTGACGGCCGCGACCGCCAACAGCGCGGGCAGCCCCGTGCCGTGAGGAAGGAGCGAGTGCACTGCCGAGGAGAGACCATGCTGGCTCGCGGCGCTCACGATCACACCCAGCGCGAGCACGAAGGTCAGGAATCCGGGCTCTGCGGCCCGCGCGAGCTCGACTGGAGCGGGCCGCTCACGCACGATCATCACCAGCGCCGCCGCGGCCGCGACCCACGCCGGCGCGATCCCGACGAGCGAGCTCAGCGCGAAGCCCACGAGCGTCGCTGCGACCACCACCAGCGCGAACACCGGCAGCTGCGGTCGCTCGCCGGCGCGTGTCTGCGCCGCCGAGGCGTCTCGTAGCTCTCCAGAGAATGCTCTGCTGAGGACGATCCACTCGATCGCCAATGCGGCCAGCCACGGCAGCACCATCAGCGCCGCGAAGCGGATGAACGACAGGCCTGTCTGCTGGAACGCGAGCAGATTCGTGAGGTTCGAGACGGGCAGCAGCAGCGAGGCGGTGTTGGCGAGGTGCGAGCAGGCGTAGACCTGGGGACGGGGACTCGCTCGCAGCCTCGCCGCGGTGGCGAACACGATCGGCGTCAGCAACACGATGGTGGCATCTAGGCTCAGGACGGCGGTGGTGCAGGCCGCGACCACGAACACCAGCGCGAGCAATCGACGCGGACGGCCGCCTGCCCCTGCCGCCATCGTCAAGCCGAGCGCCTCGAACAATCCCGCGCGACGGCAGCCGTCGGCGAGCACGAGTAGGGCCGCCAGAAATCCCACCGTGGGGCCGAAGCGCGCCACCGCATGCCGCGCCTCGCTGAAGCTGAGGACGCCGACCACGATCAGCAGCAGCGCGCCGCCGAACGCGACCGCCCAATCGGGCGCCCACCGCGGCTGCGCGATCGCAGCCGCCAGGCTCGCCGCGAGCACGACTAGCGCGGCCGCTTCGCTCACCGCAGATCCCAACCTTCGTGCACCGGATCATGATGACGACGGGTGTCCCCATCAGGTCGAGCCGCGTTATCCTAGCTTGACTGACCGGTCAATCGGATCGAGGAGGGTGAACCAGTGCTCGCCGGGGCCATCCAGCTGAACACGACCGAGGACACCGACCGTAATCTCGAGACCGCTGATCGCCTCGTCCGCCACGCCGCAGCGACGGGCGCCCAGCTGATCGCGCTGCCGGAGAAGTGGACCGTACTCGGGCGGCCCGAGGCGATGTCCGCCGCGGCCGAGCCGCTCGACGGCAGGTCGATCACCTGGGCACGCTCGATCGCACGCGAGCTGGCGATTGACCTTGTTGCCGGCTCGATCCTCGAGCGGATCGCCGGGCAGACGAAATCGTCGAATACGAGCGTCCACATCGGCCCCGACGGCGAGCTCAAGGCCGTCTATCGCAAGCTGCATATGTTCGACGTCGAGGTTGATGGCGTCGTCTACGCCGAGTCAGAGCACGAGCAGCCCGGCAGCGAGATCGTGACATCCGAGCTCGAGGGCGGGGCCCGACTGGGGCTGAGTGTCTGCTACGACCTTCGCTTCCCCGAGCTGTACCGAGTTCTCGCAGCTCGCGGAGCGCTGGTTGTCACGGCGCCGAGCGCTTTCACGCTGGCGACCACGCGGGATCATTGGGAGGTGCTCGTTCGCGCTCGCGCGATCGAGAACCAATGCTTCGTGATCGCTCCGAACCAGATCGGTGCCCACCCCCCCGGCCATCGTTCCGGGGGACGATCGCTGATCGTCGATCCCTGGGGTCTGGTGCTGGCGACGGCGCCGGATGTGGAGACCGCGATCGTCGCCGAGCTCGAGTTCGACTTGCTCACTGATGTCAGGCGCCGGCTTCCGTCGCTCGCCAACCGCCGGCCCGAGGTGTACGGGCTGTGAAGGCGCCCGCGTCGGTCGACAAGCGGCGGATGATCCTCGACGCCGCGGTGCGGGTGTTCGCGCGTCGGGGTTTCCACACCTGCCGGGTATCGGACATCGCCGACGAGGCAAGCGTCGCTTACGGTCTCGTCTACCACTACTTCTCCTCCAAGGAGGAGATCCTCGACACGCTGTTCCTGGAGCGCTGGGACATCATGCTCGCGGCGATCTCGGAGGTCGATGCAACCGAGCGAACCCCACGGCAGAAGCTGGGTGCGATCGCCGCGTTCATCATCGACTCATATCGGCACGATCCGGAGCTGATGAAGGTGATCATCGTCGAAGTGACGCGAGCGGCGAACACTTTTGGCCGCACGCATCTGGACACGATCAGAGATGCGTACAGGCAGATTGCCGGAATCGTGGCCCGGGCGCAGGCAGCGGGGATCTTCCGATCCGAGATCACTCCGGAGTTCGCCGCGCTCGCGTTTTATGGGTGCATCGAGCAGGTGCTGAGCGGCTGGATCTTCGACTCCCAGCCAATCGGAGATCAGGAACTCGAGCTAGCCAAGACGCTGATCGTCGAGACGATCTGCCGGGGGCTGGAGCGCTGAGCAGCCGGTTCGACCCCAGGCACCTGGGTGAAGAGCTAATTACCTGGCTCCTCCCGGTCTGATTGAATCCCCAACCATGACCGAGAGTCCGTTGGTCAAACGCGTAATGTGGTCAGGACTGCTCGCGGGAACCGGTGCGCTCGCGAGTCTCGCGGCCACGCGCCTCGCTGCTCTTATCTGGACGCGCGTCTTCGGCGAAGAGCCGCCCGAGTGACCGAACAGCCGCAAAGTGCAGGTCACGGCGACGAAACGGCGCCCTTGAGCGACGCGTCCGCTGGAGAGGGTTCCGCGGCGGCTGCCGCTTCACCGCCACCAGAGCCCCCGACCGTCGCATCGGGCGCCGCTGCGCCGCCGGCCGAATCCGAGACCGGCGCGGGGGGCGCTCCGGCAACGCCGGCGGGGGCCTCCGAGGCTGCCGGCTCGCCGCCGGTGCCGGCGCAGCCGCTGACCGGGACGCAGCCCGCGCCGGCGCAACCGCCAACCGGGACGCAGCCCACGCCCGCGCTCATCCCCACCACCGACGCGGCGGTGACGCCTGTCCCTGAGCAGTCCCCAACGCCCCTCGACCGTGCTACCACGCTCGCCGCCGAGCGCCCCGAGGTCGCCGTAGGGGCGGCTTTCGCCGGCGGACTCCTGTTCGCGATGATTCTCAAGCGCCTTGCCCGCTGATAACCGCACCCCCGAGAAAGTGACCACCGCGGTGACCGAAGTCTCCGAGCGAGTGTCGATCCTGGTTCGCGAGGAGATCGAGCTGGCGAAGGCGGAAGTGATGGAAAAGGTCGGCAGCCTCGCGCGTGGCGCCGCGGCCATCGCCGCCGGAGCCGTGTTCGGCATCTTCGCGCTCGTGATCGGTTTGGCGACGCTGGCGTGGGGGTTGAACTCGCTGTTCTCGAGCCTATGGCTAGGGTTCCTGGTGGTGTTCGGGGTGCTGCTGCTGCTCACGGTCGGCGCGCTGCTGTTCGCGCGCAGCAAGCTACGCGTGGGCGCTCCGATGCCTCAAATGGCGATCGACGAGGCGAAGAAGATTCGGGCTACCGTCGCCGCGAAATCGGAGAGCGACAGCTGATGCCGACGCGTACTCCCGAGGAGATTCGCGTCTCGATCGAGCAGAACCGCCAAGAGCTCGGCACCTCACTTGAAAAGCTCCGCGTCGAGGTAGTGCAGCTGGCCGATTGGCGGGCTCAGCTGCGCCGCTACCAGCAGCAGGTGACGATCGCCGCGGCAGTTGCGGGTTTCGTGATCGGCGGCGGAATCGCGGCGATCGGCGCGCTCACGTTCGGTCGCGGTCGACGCAAGCGCGAGCTCAAAAGCTGAGGATCTCGCCCTGCGAGCCGCGAGGAGCGGCCGCCTCTTCGGCTTCGTCTGCAACCTGGACGAGCGCAAGCACGAACTGACTGGCTTCGTCGGCGCGCTGAGCCGCCTTGCAAATCGCGACCAATACGAGCAGCAACGCAAACCAGCCCGCAACTGCGAGCAATCCGACTATGAGCAGACTCAGGTCAGCCTCCATGCGGGCGACATCGCCACCCGGTCGCGTGTTACGGGCAATGATCGAGACTCGGTCGCGCCGCCGGGAGCGCTCGCAGCTTTAATCGAGCCTGCGGCGCTTAAACTGCTGCTGCGGCCCGCAAAAACCTTTTCGGCAAGCCGCCGGCGCCGAGCAACCCGGGGCCCACGTGGGTCCCGATCACCGGACCGATCTCCGAGACCGCGACCGGCGGACAACCCATCACCTCAGCGCCGCGCGATGCCAGCTCCGCCGCCTGCTCCGGCGCTTGGATGTGCTGAACCATCCACCCGTCGGCTCCGGCCAGCTGGCAGGTTTGCAGCAGCTCGACCATCCGCTCAAACGCCCTGCGTGAGGTCCGCACCCGTTCGACCGGCGTGATCTCGGAGTCGACGGTCAGGATCGGCTTGATCCTCAGAGCCGAGCCCAGCCACGCTTGCGCGCCCGCGATGCGCCCGCCCTTGCGCAGGTACTCGAGCGTGTCGAGCGCAAACCACATCTTCAGTCCGCGGCGGGCTTCTCGGGCGCGAGCGGCGACCGTTTGGGCATCAGCTTCGTCACGGGCCGCGGCCGCGGCGGCTAGCACAACGAGCCCCTCTCCTCCACAGGCAGTCGCCGAATCAACGATATGGACGCGGGATGCCCGGTCGCCAAGCTGCTCGCGGGCCTGCTGGGCGGATCTGACCGTCCCGGACATCCCTCCAGCCAGATGGATCGAGACGACCTCGTCGCCGTCCCGGAGTAGAGGATCGTATGCCTCCAGGAAGTCGCCGATCGAGGGCTGGGAGGTCGTGGGCAGCGCCTCGGCGGCGCGTAGCTGCTGGTAGTAGTACGCGTAGTCGAGAATCTCGCTCTCGCGCCGGATGCCGTCCTGCGAGTGGACATACAGGCTCACCTCATGAATTCCGTTCTCGGCGAGCAGCTCCCGCGGCAGATAGTGGCAGGTGTCGGTAACGATCGCGACCGCCATAGCCGCGGCCACCCTAGCAGCGGCGCTCTCGCCCGAGCGCCTGTCGGCCTGTGTTCACGCGGTCACGGCAGCGCGGCAATCGCCTCTCGGCCGAGCGGGCTCGCGACGCCGCGCTCGGTGACCAGGGCCGTCACAAGCGCCGCGGGCGTGACGTCGAATGCAGGATTGCGGCAGCCCGTCCCGGCGACGGTGGTCAATCCTCCAGCCTCGATGCCCCGTACCTCCACCGCGTCGCGCTCCTCGATCACGATCTCGGCGCCGCTCGCGCACTCGTGATCGATCGTCGAGGTCGGGCCGACCACGACGAACGGAACCCCAGCTGCCTGAGCGGCAAGCGCAAGCCCTAGCGTTCCAACCTTGTTGGCGACGTCGCCGTTGGCGGCCACACGATCGCAACCGACGATCACCGCGTCGACCGCGCCGCGGGTAATCAAGCCCGCTGCGGCCGAGTCGACGATCAGCTCGTGGGATATGCCGAGGCGTGCCAATTCGTAGACCGTGAGCCGCGCGCCCTGCAAGAGCGGTCTCGTTTCGGTCGCGATAACCCCGTTCAGCGATTCGCGCTGCGCGAGCTCTGCGACCACCGCGAGTGCCGTGCCGCGTCCTGGCGCGGCCAGGGCGCCGGTGTTGCAGTGAGTCATGACCCGACGGGCCCCGGAGAGCAGGTCGGCGCCATGGCCGGCCATCGCTTCGCTTGCCGCTTCCTCCTCGGCGTGAATCCTCCGCGCCTGCGCCAGCGCCGCGTCGGCCATCGCGCTGCTCTCGGCGGCAACCGCGGCCGATCGGACCCGCTCAACGGCACGAGCGAGGTTGGCCGCGGTCGGTCGGCAGTCGCGGAGCGTGTGACACGCGCTGTCCAGCGAGTCGGCGCCGGCGCGCTCGAGCTCGAGTGCGACGCCATACCCCGCCGCCACGCCGATCAGCGGCGCGCCACGGATCGCCAGCCTCCGGATCGCCGCGGCGACCTCCTCGGCACCGCGTAGCTCGAGCTCAACTTCCTCGGCGGGAAGCCGCGTCTGGTCGAGCGCCCACAGAACTCCCTGCTCGAAGCGGAGCGATACGACCGGTCCTGTGGGCGGCGGCTCGATCGCGATCGCGGGCGGTCGGTCCGCGGCTACAGGCGGTTCTCGACCGATAGTGGTGGGGGCTGCGCGGGTGCCGGCTCCGGCGCGTCCTCGGCTGGGGCGGCCTCGAGGCCGAGCGCTTGCTGAAGCTCCCCTGACTGATACATCTCCATCACGATGTCGCAGCCTCCGACCAGCTCGCCGTCGATGAACAGTTGCGGGATCGTGGGCCACTGCGAGAGTGCCGAGAGTTCCTGCCGGACCGTCGGGTCGGTCAGGATGTCAACCGCAGCAAATGGCTGGTTGAGCGACTGCAGGACCGCCACGGTCCGGGCCGAGAAGCCACAGGCGGGCTGATCCGGGGTGCCCTTCATGAACACGATCACGCGGTTCTCAGAGATCGCGGTCTGGATTGCCTCGCGCATCGGGTTGGTGTCATCACTCATGCTTACTCAGCTTTCGTCTGGATGGAGAGGGCGTGGATCCGGTCTCCCACCTCGGAGCCGAAGACGTCGTAGACGAGCCGGTGCTGGGCTATCCGGCTGAGGCCCTTGAACGCGGGCGCAGCCACCACGGCATCGAAATGCTGGCCGTCGCCGTGGACTTCCGCTCGAGCCCCAGGGATGCCGGCCTCGATACGCTCCTTCAGCTCCTCGGGAGTTGCAAACACGCTCCATAAGAGTAGCGGGACGCCAGCGCTATACTTCGTGAAGCAATGATCACTCTGACTGACAACAGTGCCGAGAAGGTGCGCGAGTTCCTCGCCGCCCAGGCAACCGTGGCGGAAACGGCCGGTCTCAGGGTCGGCGTCCGCGGCGGCGGATGCTCGGGCTTCCAGTACGCGCTCGCATTTGACGAGCAGCGTGAGGGCGACACCGTGTTCGAGGACAAGGGGATCCGGCTGCTGGTCGACCGGGCGAGCCTGCCGTACGTGCACGGTTCGACGATCGACTTCGTCGACGGCCTCCAGGGCGCGGGCTTCAAGGTCGATAACCCGAACGTGATCGCCGCCTGCGGCTGCGGGTCATCGTTCCGGGTCGCCGGAGAGCAAGAAGTTTCGGCTGTCTAGCCGGCCGCCAGAGGGCTCCGGGGTCTTACCCATGTCCGCGCGATCTCGGCGCCCGGTCCCAGCTCTGCGCCTCCGTTAGACCGGCATCGCGCCCAGCGACCGCCACAGAAACCGGCACGCCAGGGTCCGATAGGGCCTCCACGGCTCGGCGATTCGCTCCAGCTCCGCGGTGCGCGGCAGCTCCGGCAGCGAATAGGCGACCATCACCGCGCGACGGATCCCGAGGTCGCCGACGGCCAGCACGTCCGGTCGCTGCAGGTGGAACATCAAGAACATGTGGGCGCTCCAGGGCCCGATGCCGCTGACCGCGGTCAGCTCGGCGATCACTTCGTCGTCGGGCAGCGCGTCCAGCCGGTCGAGTTGCAGGGAACCGTCGCGGACGTGCTCGGCGAGCGAACGCAGATAGCGCACCTTCGCGTGGCTGAGGCCCGCCGCCAGGCGGAGCTCATCGGGATCATCGGCGAGGACCTCTTCCGGTGTCGGCGTGCGTCCGCCGAAACGCTCGATCAGCCGCATGTAGATCGCGCGCGCCGCCTTGGTCGAAAGCTGCTGGCCGACAATCGAGCGCACGAGCGCCCCGTAGTGGTCCTCGGGGCGGCCGGCGCGCGGATCGCCGAGGCCGTCTGCCCCCACCCGGTCGATGATTGTGCGCAGCACGGGGTCGGCCACGCGCAGAAACGCGACGCCGTCGCCTTGGCTGCGGTTGCCGACGCGGTCGCCTTGGTTACGGTTGCCCGGCAAGTGTCCCGGTCACGGTGCGTGGGCGAGCGCCCCAGTCAGCGTGGCGCCGTCGAGCGCTCCCAGCGCACGCTCCACCGAGCAGGCGATGCAGGTGAAGGTTGGCGTGTCACGCAGGGTGTACGAACTTGACTCGGTAGTCCGAAGCCGCTGAACGAGGTCCAGGAAATCGGCCGGGCTGTCGGTCTCGAACGCGACCACGAACTCCTGGTCGTCGAGACCGAACGAATAGCTGGTGTTGAGGTCCACGGATGGGAACTCGCGGCCGACCTTGATGTGATCCTGCATGATCCGCCAGCGCTCCTCGGCAGGCAAGGCGTACCAAGCCCGCGTCTTGACGAACGGATACACGAACAGGTACTTGCCATGCCCAGGTCGAATCTCAAGACGTGACTCGTCCGAGTACTCAGAAGGCTTCGTCAAGGCCAGGAATGAATACGGCACCTCGCACCACTTCATCAGCCCGCTCTGCGTGAGGACCACGTGAAACTCGTGGATGCGCTCCAGGTTCTGGGCTTGCGTTAGCAGCATCATGTCGGCGTCGCCGCGCGTCCCGACGAGCGAGAAGGCGCGCAGCAGATGACCGTCGGTGAAGTCTTCGCAGGCGGCGATGAACTCGTGTTTGTCCGCAGCGCGACGTTCGTCGTCGAGGCGCCTCCAGGCAGGATCGACCTTCAGAAAGGTGTATTTGACGAAATGGCGCTGGGGCATGATCGAGCGGATCGGCGCGTCCACCGAGGCGACAGCAACACGACGATGATGATGATACGCGGCCGGCACACCCGTACCGCAGGCCTCAGGGCTCGATCCAAAGCTGAGGTGAGCGCGCTGAGATCCGGCTCCTGGCTGCGTCAGCCACTACCATGAACACGATGCGGATCGCGCTGCTTTCCCCTTACTCGTGGTCGTATCCGGGGGGCGTCACGAGGCATATTGAGGCGCTCGCTGAAAGCTTCCTGGAGGACGGACACCACGTCCGTGTGCTGGCGCCAGTTGATCCGCCGGGTCGCTACTCGCGGACGCTGCACCGCGGCGCGCGACCACAGGCGATCGCCGTGCCCGATTACCTCATCTCGCTGGGTCGCACCACCGGCTTCAAGGCCAACGGAGCGGTCTCGAACGTCTGCATAACCCCGTACGGGATCGCGACCATGCAGAAAGCGTTGCGCGGGGGTCGCTTCGACGTCGTCCACATCCATGAGCCGATCGCGCCGGCGACGAGCTGGATCGCGACCGACAGCACTCCGTTGCCGCTGGTCGGCACGTTCCACACCTACAACGAGAATCGGCTCTCGAACGGGATCGCCAATGTGATCGGGGCTCGGCGGATGATGAACCATCTGCGCGTGCGGATCGCCGTCTCCGAGGCCGCCGCGTGGACGGGACGGCGGTTCTTCGGCGGGTGCTACCGCGTGGTTCCGAATGGTGTGCACGTCGACTCGGCCCGCGCGCATGCCGCCGCCTCCCGCCCAACCGGCGAGCAGCTGCGGATCGTGTTCGTCGGTCAGGCGGTCGAACGCAAGGGGCTTCCCTGGCTGCTGCGGGCGTTCGAGGCCCTACGAGAGCACATCCCCACCGAGCTGACCGTGATCGGCCCCTCGCTCGAGGAGCTGGCGCCGATGCTGATCGATGCCCAGGGCGTGCGCGTGCTTGGCAAGGTCGATGACGCGACCAAGCAGGCGGAGCTCGAGCAAGCCGATGTGCTGTGCGCTCCCTCGCTCGGCGGCGAGAGTTTTGGGATGGTGTTGACTGAGGCGTTTGCCGCTGGAACGCCGGTGATCGCGTCGAACATCGCCGGCTACCGAGATGTCGTGCGAGATGGGGTCACCGGGGTACTGGTTCCGCCCGGCGATGGGCAGGCGCTGGCCGAAGCGCTGCGAGACCTCCATGAAGAGCCAGCGCGACGCGCCCAGATGGCGCGCGCCGCGGCGGACGAAGCGGAACGTTTCGCCTGGCCCCATGTCGCCGCGCAGGTGATGGAGGCCTACGAGGACGCGATCGCGGTTCCCGAGCCCCAAGGGCGCGTGGCGCGTGCCGCGGTCCGGATCGGGGCGCGGCCCGCCGACCTCCAGCCGCGCGTGCCCGCGCAGCGTCTCGCCAGCCTCGATCCGAAGGTGGGCGCGAGCCGCCGCGCGCCCGCGGTGGCGTTTGCGCGGCGGGCTGGGTTGGCCGCGGTCACGGTCGCGGGAGCGGTGCTCGCATGGATCGCGCTGCAGAAGATCGGCATCGGTCATATCGCCGCTGCCCTGATCAACTCGAGCCCGATGCTCGTCCTGCTGGGTCTGGGCATCATGTGCAGCGCGATGATGATGCGTGCCGTGTCCTGGCACGCGATCTTGCGAGCGGCGCTACCGGATATCCGCATCCGCTTATCCGACGCCATGCAGGGGACCTTCATCGGCGTGCTGATGTCCTCGACCCTGCCCGCCCGCCTCGGCGAGCCGTCGCGAGCGTTCGCAGTCGCTCGGCGCACTGGTCGTCCCCGCGAGACGCTTCCGGTTGTGCTCGGGACGCTTGTCTCCCAGACGCTGCTGAACATCGTCGCGCTGGCGTTCCTCGGCGCGGTGATGTTCTCGTCCGTCGATATCTTCAACGGCCACGAGAACGCACTGGTGTTTGCGGCGATCGCGCCCGCCGCGCTGCTGCTGATCGTGCTGCTCTTACCGGCATTGCTCCCCGAACGCGAAGGTCCGACGCGGTTTGCTCGTCTGCATGCCGTCGTGGCGCAAATACGCCACGCGATGATTCGGGTCCGCGCCGGGCTGACGGTCTTCCGCTTTCCGCGCCTTGGCGCGACCGCGACGGGCGCCCAGCTCTCCGCCTGGGCGCTGCAGTGGCTTTCGTGCTACGTGCTGCTGACCGCGCTTGGGCTGGGCCATCACACCGGGATCGCGGCTGCGGCAGCGGTCCTGTTTGCGGTCAACATCACCGCGGTGCTGCCGGCGACACCCGCCAACCTTGGTGTCTTCCAGGCGGCCTGTGCGGCGGTGCTGCACACCGGCTGGCACGTCGGCTTTGGGACCGGCGTCGCCTACGGGGTGATCCTTCAGGCGGTTGAGGTCACCACCGCGATCGTGATGGGAATGCCGGCGCTGCTCAAGGAGGGCATGTCGTGGCGTGAGGTCAGGCTGCGCGCGATGCACACCGCGCCGGTGAAGTTGCCCGCGCGGCCCGCTCGCTCACAGCTGCGCCGCAGCGGCGAGGCGGTGGAGGTAGAGGGCTAAAGCCAAGCTGGGCCGATGCGTTACCGGATAAGGATCCGGTAACGGGACATCGGCTCGGGGTAAGGTCCAGATATGGCCGACGAATCGAGCTTCCCATCGCTTGGAGAATCGCTGCAGGAATTGGCGGACGAGCTGGGTGCGCGCAGCGAGGCGCGCGAGCAGCGGTGCGTCGATCTCTCCGAGCTGAGCGATGCAGTGCAGGAAGGGGACTTGAGCGAGGAGGATGCCCAGGCGCTGCAGGAGCTGCTGGAGGAGCGAGGGCTCGAGCTACGCGACGACTGCGGCCGTGAGAGCGTTGAGCAAACCAGCTATGTCAACGGCGATCTCGCCGAGCGAACCACCGACGCGCTGTCGCTGTTCCTACAGGAGGTCGGCCGCCATCCGCTGCTCACCGCCAAAGAGGAGGTCGAGCTCGCGCAGCGGATTGAGCGCGGCGACCTGCGCGCGAAGGAGCAGATGGTCAACTCGAACCTGCGGCTGGTGGTGTCGATCGCGCGTAAATACCAGAACGCCGACATGCCGTTGCTCGACCTGATCCAGGAAGGGATCCTGGGACTGATCCGCGCGAGCGAGAAATTCGACTACCGCAAGGGATTCAAGTTCTCCACCTACGCGACCTTCTGGATTCGCGAGTCGATCCAGCGCGCGATCGCCAATCGCGCGCGAACGATCCGGATTCCCGTTCACATCGGTCAGCGGGAGCGAAAGATCGGACGCGCGACGCGGGAGTTGGTGGCGCGGCTGGGGCGCGAGCCCACCGACGAGGAGCTTGCGGCTGCGGCCGAGCTCGGCGTCCGCGAGATCCACGAAGCGCGCGAGGCGGCCCGCGTGGTCACCAGCCTCGACCGGCCGGTGGGCGAGGAGGAGGACACGACGCTCGGGGCGCTGCTCCCGAGCGGCGAGCGCGGACCCGAGGAGGACGTGGAGATCGCGCTGCGCGGAGAGGCGCTGCGCAATGCGCTGGACCGGCTGCCCGAGGTAGAGCGAGAGGTGGTCAAGCTGCGCTACGGTATCGACGGCGATGACCCGACGCCGCTGACCGAGGCCGGGCGCCGGCTCGGGATGTCAACAGACAGGGTCCGCCAGCTCGAGCGGCGGGCGCTTGCCGAGCTGGCCGAGAGTCGTGAGCTTGATGCGCTGCGCCCCGCCGCCTAGCGCAAACAATCACTCATCGGGCACCTGCTGCCGCAGCTCGCGTAGCCACACCTCGGCGCTGCTGTCACTGGGGGCGCGCCAGTCGCCGCGTGGCGAGAGCGACCCGCCACTGCCGACCTTCGGCGCGTTCGGGATCGCTGAGCGTTTGAACTGCGAGACGTGAAAAAAACGCTCCAGGAACACTCCGAGCCAATGCTTGATCTCGGCCAGCGAGTACTCGTTACGCCGCTCGAAAGGAATCAGATCGGGCCATGCGCCGCGATCGCGATCACCCCATGCGTGGCGAGCCATGAACGCGAGCTTGCCCGGGCCATAGCCGAAGCGAATCACGTAGTAGAGGAAGAAATCCTGCAGCTCATAGGGGCCGACGACGCTCTCGCTGTGTTGACCGGGAAGGCTCGAGTCGGGGTCTTCGGAGGGAACCAGCTCGGGTGAAATCTCGGTATCGAGCACCGATTCGAGCACCTCGGTCGCCGATTCGCTGAACTGCCGCGTGTCAATCGCCCACCGGAGGAGGAACTGAATCAGCGTCTTGGGCACGGACGCGTTGACGTTGTAGTGCGACATCTGGTCACCGACTCCGTACGTGCTCCAGCCGAGCGCGAGCTCGGATAGATCGCCCGTGCCGATCACGATCGCTTGGTGAAAGTTGGCCAGGCGGAACAGGTGCGAGGTGCGCTCCCCGGCCTGCACGTTCTCGTAGGTGACGTCGTACTGCGGCTCTCCCACGGCAGCCGGGTGCTCGAGGTCCCGCAACATCTGCGTCGCGGCGGGCCGGATGTCGATCTCGTTCGCGCTGACGCCGAGCGAATCCATCAGCCGCCGAGCATTGGCGAGCGTCCGGCCGCTGGTCGCAAACCCGGGCAGCGTGTAAGCGAGGACGTTTTCGCGCGGCAGCCCGATCCGGTCAAGCGCGCGAGCGGCGACGATCAACGCATGCGTCGAGTCAAGGCCACCGGAGATCCCGATTACCACCTTCTCGATCCCTGTCGCGCGCAACCGGGTCTCGAGCCCTCGCACCTGGATGTTGTAGACCTCCTCGCAGCGCTCGCTGCGCCTAGCGGGGTCTGCGGGGACGTACGGGAACCTCGCGATCTCCCGCCGCAGCGCGATCGCGTTGCCCGCTGGCGGCAGCGCGTCCCCGAACTCGATTCGGCGCATCGCGCCGAGCACTTGCCGGTGATCGTGGATGCAGTCGCCGTAGCTGCTGGTGCTGGCGCGGTCGGAGATCAGCCGGTCGAGATCGATATCGGCGCAGATCAGCTGCTCGTGCTCGGCGAACCGCTCCGCTTCTGCCAGCAGGTCTCCGTCCTCGTGGATCATCGCCTGGCCGTCCCAGGCGAGATCGGTCGTCGACTCGCCCAAACCGGCGGCGGTATAGATGTGGGCGGCGATCGCTCGCGCCGACTGGGAGGCTGACAGCAGATGGCGGTAGTCGGACTTGCCGACCGTGATGTTGCTGGCGGAGAGGTTGGCGAGCACGGTGGCGCCGGCGAGCGCGCCATAGCTGCTCGGTGGGATCGTGGCCCAGACGTCCTCGCAGACCTCGGCGTGGAGAATCAAGTTCGGTTGCTCGCGACTCGCGAACAGCAGATCAGTGCCAAACGGAACCCGCTCGCCCAGCAGCGAGATCGTGTCGTACGCCGCGTCGCGGGCGGCGCGGAACTGACGCTTTTCGTAGTACTCGCGGTACTCGGGCAGGTAGCACTTCGGAGCGACGCCGAGGATCCGTCCTCGATGGATCACGACCGCGGTGTTGAACAGACCACCCTCGGACCGGAGCGGCGCGCCTACCAGGATCAATGGCGCGAGCGAGGCGCTCTCCTCGGCGACCTGCTCGATCGCGCCGAGCACGCTAGCGAGCACGGCGCTCTGATGGAGCAGGTCGTCGATCGCGTAAGAGGAGAGTCCCAGCTCGGGAAACACCACCAGTGCGGCGCCGGCGCGGTCGGCTTGGCGAGCGAGCGCCAATGTGTGCTGGGCGTTGAATTCAGGCTCGGCGACGCGGACGTGCGGCACGGCGGCGGCGACGCGGATGAACCCGTGGCTGTACAGCGAGCCGAACGGGCCGATGTGTCGCTCGCGCACGAGAACGAGCGCGCCCGCTAGGCCTCAGCCATCGCCGGTTGCTCCTGCTCAGAGCCCGGGCGCGTGTCAGCGGGTTCCGAGTCGCTCAGCTCGTCCAGCCGGGTGGGATCCTTGTCCGTGCCGGCGATCAGCTCGTCGGCCGCGTGCCTGGCGTTCTTCGGCAGGAAGCCGGACTTCATCCCGAAATAGACGGCTTGCGAATGGTGGGCTACGATCGCGAGCGTCGACTGCTCTGGCTCGACGGCGTATCCGCCCGACAAGCGCAGCCCGATCGACGGCGCGTCCAGCAATCGGAACACTTTCTCGTGCTCAGACTGCTCCGGGCACGCCGGGTAACCCCACGAGTAACGGCGGCCCTGGGTGGGGGGGATGCCGAGCTCGTCGCGGACCCGGGCGTGCGTCCACTCGGCCAGCCCCTCGGCGGTCTGCACGCCGAGGCCATGAACGAACAGCTGCTCCGCGAACTCGCCGTCGGCCTCCAGCTGCGCCATCAGCTCCGTTACCTCGTCGCCGGCGGTGACCGCCTGGATCGCCACCACATCAGCTTCCCCCGAATCGATCGGTCGGTAAAAGTCAGCGAGGCAAACGCGATCGTGTCCCGGCTGGCGGGGGAAGACCAGCCGCTCGAGCTGCCGTTTGCCGGGAGCCGCGGGATCCCAGACAATCAGGTCATTGCCATCGGAGTTGCACGGGAAGTAGCCGAGCAACGCACGTGGGTGTAGGTAGTCCTGCTCCCGCCACATCCGCTCCAATCTAGGCTGGAAGTCATCGCGCAAGAGCTTGGTCCATGCCTGGCCTTTGACGCCGCGCCCTCCCCAGTGAAGCTTGAACAGCACATGCGTATCGAGGTGGTGATAGACCGCGTCCATGTCGACCTCTAGCTCCCTCACGCCCCAGAAAGGAGGCTGGGGGATCGGGTTGTCGACCCTCGCGGTGCTGCGAACGGAGGTGTCGGTCACGGGCGGTTCGTCCTCGGGGCGTGTCTCCGGCTGCTCCCGGAGTGCTTGCGCCGCCTCTCTGGTCTTCGCCAGCAGCGCCGCCCGAGCTTCGGAGTCGATCAGCTGGTCCATCTTCGCGAGCCCCTCGAACGCGTCCTTGCAGTAGAAGACCCCCGGTTCGTAGATCTCGTCGGACTCGGCACCGCCCGGGTACAGGATCCGTAGCCCGAAGTTGCGGTTGATCGCTGCGCCGCCGACGAGCACTGGAAACTGGAGGCGGCGCTGGTGGAGCTCCTGAATGCACGCGGGCATCTGCTTGGAGGTCGAGACCAGCAGGGCGGAGAGGCCGATCGCGGTCGCGTCGTGCTCGACCGCGGCGTCGAGGATCGTGGAGATAGGCACCTGCTTGCCGAGGTCGATGACCGTGTAACCGTTGTTGGTGAGGATCGTGTTGACCAGCGACTTGCCGATGTCGTGGACGTCACCGAACACGGTGGCGACCACCACCGTGCCCTTGGTGTAGCCCTCGAGCTTGTCCAGGTAGAGCTCCAGGCGTGCCACTGCTCGCTTCATCACCTCCGCGGACTGCAGCACGAACGGCAGGATCAGCTCGCCCGCGCCGAATTTGTCGCCGACCTCTTTCATCGCCGGCAGCAGCACGTCGTTGAGCGTGGGGACCGCGCCGAGCTTCTCGACGCTGCGGTCGATCCAGTCTTCGACGCCCTCCTTCTTGCGGCGCAAGATTTGGAAATGAAGTGCATGCTCGGGTTCCATGCCCTCGGTCGGATCCGCTTTGCCGCCGCCCTCCTCCGCGGGTCCCTTGGCCTCGAAGTGCGCGATGAACCGCTCGAGCGCGTCCTCGCGGCGGTTGAAAACCAGGTCATCGGCGAGCTCGCGCTCGAGATCGGGAATCTCCCCGTACGGCGTGATGTGGTTCGGATTGACCATTGCCAGGTCCAGCCCAGCCTCCACGCAGTGATGCAGGAAAACGCTGTTGAGCACGCTGCGTGCAGGCAGGCCGACACCGAAGCTGACGTTCGAGACGCCGAGCGAGGTTTTCACCTCGGGCATCTCGGTCTTGACCGCGCGGATCCCCTCGATCGTGGCGATCGCGCTCGGACGCCACTCCTCATCGCCAGTGGTGAGCGTGAACGTCAGGCAGTCGAAGATCAGCGCTTCGGGATCGAGTCCGTGCTCATCGGAGCACAGCTGCCGGATCCGGCGCGCGACCTCCAGCTTGCGCTCGGCGGTCTTCGCCATCCCTACCTCGTCGATCGTCAATGCGATTAGCGCGGCGCCATGGGCCCTGGCGATCGGCACCACCCGGTCGAGCTTGGCGCGGCCGGCCTCCAGGTTGATCGAGTTGATGATGGCCCGTCCGGGGATTTGCTCGAGCGCGGTCTCGATCACTTCGGGCTCGGTCGAATCGACCTGAATCGGAGCCGGCTGCGTGAGCGAGATGCGCTTGACAAGCTCGCGCATCTGCGTGTCCTCGTCCTGGCGCTCGGTCAGCGCGACACACACGTCGAGCACGTGCGCGCCACCGCCAACCTGATCTTCGGCAACGGTCAGCAGCCCGTCGTAGTCGTTGGCCAGCAGCAGCTCCTTCGCCTTCCGCGAGCCTTGGGAGTTCACCCGCTCGCCGACGAGCGTGGGGCGAGGATCCTGGACCAGGGGAGTGGCGGCGATCATGCTCGAGACGTGCGGTGGCCTGCGCGCTGGCCGCTCCCGGGGCGTCCGTCCGGCGACGCGCTCGGCGATTGCCTCGATGTGCGCGGGCGTCGTCCCGCAGCAGCCGCCGACGATCGTCACCCCGTACCGGTCGACAAATTCCCCCAGCACGGCCGCCAGCGGCGCTGGCTGCTCGGGAAAGATCGTCTCGCCGCTGGGGCCTTGAAGCGGCAGGCCGGCATTCGGGATGCAGTGGATTGGGACCGAGCAGTTCTCACCGAGAAACCGGATCGCGTCGCGCATGTCCTCCGGGCCGGTTGAGCAGTTGAGCCCGATGAGGTTCACCTCGAGCGCTTCGAGGGTCGCCAGCACCGCGGAGATGTCGGTTCCCAGCAGCATCTTGCCGCCTTGCGGCAACAGCGAGACGCTGATCTGAATCGGGAGCTCCCGGGCGCACTCCTTGAACGCCTCGCGCGCCCCGAAGATCGCCGCTTTGACCTCGAGGATGTCCTGCGCGGTCTCGATGATGATCAGATCCACGCCACCCGCAACCAGCCCACGGGCTTGTTCGGTGAATACCTCCACGAGCTCTTTGAAGCTGATCCGCCCGAGCGTCGGGTCATCGCTGGCCGGCAGAAACCCGGTCGGGCCTATCGAGCCCGCGACGAAGCGACGTTCGCCTGCCGCCTTGCGCGCGATCTCGGCCGCTTTCAGGTTGATCTCGTGCGTGTGCTGCTCGAGCCCCCACTCGGCCAGCTTCAAACGGGAGGCCTGGAAGGTGTCGGTTTCGAGCACCTCAGCGCCGGCGGCGAGCATCGAGCGGTGGACGTTCTCGATTACGTCCGGGCGGTTGAGCACCAGCACCTCGTGACAGCGCCCGGGGAGCTGGTAATCGGCCTCGAGGTTGAGATCGAACTGCTCGAGAGTGGCTCCCATGCCGCCGTCATAGATCAGGATCCGCTCTCGGGTGGCCGCAAGGACATCGCGCATCTCGCCATCCTACCAACCTTGACATGATTGTGAGAAGGTTTGCCCGGCCGCTAATCGGTTCGACTCTAGGTCTGCTCAGCTCGCGCTTGCTGGGCGGCTTGGAAGGGCACGCGGTCGAAGACGAACCAGCTATGGACGATCTTGCCATCGCGGACGGTGACGCACTCCGCGCCCGGCCCGCTCTTCACCAGCCTCGTCTCGGTGTCGTACATCACCAGTGCCTTCTCATCATCGCCGAAGGCCCCGATCAGGTCCGTCGCGATCAGCATCTCGACGAACGGTGCCATGAACTCGCGGTACGCCTCGGCGCCCTCGATGCGCCCAGCCGGCGCGTTGCAGACGATGTCGGCGGCGATGTAGCTCATCGCTCGGTCGAGGTCCTTGCTGGTCCACGCGTCGTAGTAGGCGAGCGCTACCTCGAGGGCGGGGCTTGCCGTGTTGTTCATGGTGTCTCCTTTTGACGGCCGTCGGATATCTGCCTGAATACGGCGCGTAGGCCGGCCAGTGGCAGTGGTGGATTATTGCCCGCTACCGCCTTTGCCGATCCGGCCCCGCTGTCGGTTTTCTACACGTCGCTGAAGGAAAGCTGGGGCCCGCGAGTAAGCTCGCGGCGTGATCTCGCCGCGGGGCTTCGCCTCAGACAATGCCGCCACGATCCATCCCGCGGTGCTCGCGGCGATCGCGCGGGTGAACGTGGGGCACGCGTTCGGCTACGGTCACGATCGATACACGCCGACCGTCGAGGCGCTGCTCGCCGACCAGTTCGGAGACCAGGCTCGGGCGTTCTTCGTGTTCAACGGCAGCGGGGCAAACGTGCTCTCGTTGCGCGCGAGCTGCCGGCCCTTCGAGGCCGTGATCTGCGCCGCCACAGCGCACATCAACGTCGACGAGTGCGGCGCCCCGGAGGCGATCGCCGGCGTGAAGCTGCTCGCGGCCGAGACCGAACACGGCAAGCTGACCCCGCAGCTGGTGGCCGAGCAGATCGCGCGCGTGGGAGACGAGCACGCGGTGCAGCCGCGGGTCGTCTCGGTCTCTCAGTGCACCGAGCTCGGAACGTTGTACAGCCCCGCGGAGCTGCGCGCGATCGCCGAGCTCGCTCACGCCGATGGCTTGCGGGTGCACATGGATGGCGCCCGCTTATCGAACGCGGCGGCCTCATTCGGTGTGTCATTGCGCGCGCTGACCGTGGAGGTTGGCATCGACGTGCTGTCCTTCGGGGGGACCAAGAACGGTCTCCTCTGCGGCGAGGCGGTGGTGATCCTGACGGAAGACCTGCTCGAGGGCTTCCAGTACCTGCGCAAACAATCGCTGCAGCTTGCGTCGAAGATGCGGTTCCTGGCGGCCCAGTTCGAAGCGCTGCTGGAGGACCAGCTGTGGCGGCGCTGCGCCAGCCACGCGAACGTTATGGCGGCGCGACTCGCCGACGGCGTGCGTGGCCTGCCTGGCCTGACGATCACGCGGCCGGTCGAGAGCAATGCGGTGTTCGCTACCTTGCCTACCGCGGCCACCGCCGCATTGCAGGAGGAGTTCGATTTCTACGTCTGGGACGAGACCACCGGCGAAGTCCGTTGGATGTGCTCGTGGGACACCACCGAGGAGGACGTCGATCTGTTCGCCAGCGCGATCAGGGAGAAGCTCCGATCGGGGCGATGACCGCTACCGGGCCGTCCAGCCCTGATCCATGGTCACCGGCGCGCCGGTGAACGCGCGGCCCGCGGGGCCGGCCAGAAACGCCACCACCTCCGCGACCTCGAATGGCTCGATCAGCTGCTTGACGGCATGGGGAGCAAGAATCACCTGCTCTAGCACCTGGTCTTCGGGCAACTCGTGGACTCGGGCCTGATCGCCGATCTGCTTCTCGACCAGAGGCGTGCGCACGTACCCCGGACACACCGCGGTCGCGGTGATGCCTTCGCCCGCGCCTTCGAGCCCGAGCGTCTTGACCAGGCCGAGGACGCCGTGCTTGCTCGAGACGTAGGCAGCTTTGAACGGCGAGGCGACCAGCCCGTGAACCGAGGCGATCACGATGAACCGACCAGCGCCGGAGTCGCGCAGCGCCGGCCAGGCGTGCTTCGCGAGCAGGAACGGACTCGTCAGCAGAAGCGCAACGATCTGCTGCCAGCGCTCGGTCGAGAACTCCTCGATCGGCGCGACGTGCTGGATCCCGGCGTTCGGGACCACGATGTCCAGTCGCCCGAAGCGCTCGAGCGCCTCTGCGACCGCCCCGGCGTTCCCCTCCACAGTAGTGAGATCGGCTTCGTAGGGGATCCCGGGCCCGCCCGGGTCGGGATTCACGTCGACTGCCAGCACATCGAGCCCATCCTCTGCGAACCGTGCTGCAACGGCGCGTCCAATGCCGCTGGCCGCACCCGTGACGAGCGCCGCGCGCCCCTCGCTCATCGGCCCAGCTGCAAGGCGCTAAGCGATTGCCAAGCGTTTCTCATCCCGACCCAGGATATCGGCGGCCCGCACTACGCTGACGCGTGCTCCCGTCGCTGGCGCTGGCGGGACTCCGCGATCTCGGGCGAGGGGACGACCATCACCGCGACGTCGGCGTGCTGGAGCACTCCGTGCGACACGCTCCCCAGAAGCAGCGACTTCAGACCGGTGCGGCCTCTCGTCCCGATCACGATCACGCTCGCGCCCACCGCCTCGCAGTGGGCCAGGATCGTGTTTGCGATCGAAGTGGTCTGCGCGACGACGCGCGGCTGAGCATTCAGCCCCAACCGCTTGGCGAGGTCGGTGCCTTCCCGGGAGACCTGCTCGGCGTTCTTCTGGGAAAGCTCGTCGATACCCTCCAAATCCGGGAAGCCGGGCGATAGTCCAACCGCGGATGGGGTCCTGGCCAGGGCTTCGGTGTACGGCTCCCACACGGTCAGGATGGTCGCCGGTTCGCCTCCCATCAGCTCGCCTGCACGCTCGATCGCCGAACGCGCATCGGGGGAACCGTCGTAACAGATCAGGACCATGTCGTTGCTCCTCGGTTGGGGGTCATGTCCCTGTCAATTGCGCACCGTAGTGGGTGGCAGAGGGATCGCCTGAGAGAGCAGGCGGCTGCCGATGCCCTCCAGACTAAACCCGTCTGTGCTCGTGGTCTATAGCTCCACGACGCGACCGCTTCCGGCGGCCTGGTAGAGAGCCTCGATCGCCCGCGCCTGCCCGATCGCGTCGTCGCGACCGAGTAGCGGCTGCGCCTCCCCCCGGATCGCGGCCGACATGTTCTCCGCCTCCAGCATGTACGGGTCGACCGGCTCGATCTCGATCCGCTCGACCTCGCCGTCGCGCCGGAGCTCGATCACCGGGACCCGGCAGTGCCATGGATCACCCAGGAATAGCGCCCCTCGCTCGCCGACGATCTCCAGCTTCTCATGAATGGGCAGCGCGAGACCGGCGTCGAAGTGAGCCAGCACCTCGTCTCCGAAACGCATCGCGCCAGTGAACACAACGTCGACGCGACCGGACCCGAGCGCCTGCTCGGCGCTGACCCGCTCGGGCTCGCCGGCGATCAGTCGCGCGCCACTTACGCAGTAGCAGCCCACATCCATCAGCGCGCCTCCGTCGAGCGCGGCATTCAGGCGAATATTCGCCGGGTCGCCGGCGAAGAAGCTGAAGCTTCCGCGGATCAGCCGCACGCGGCCGACTGCGCCAGCCGCAACGAGCTCCTGGAGACGACGCGTTTGCGGGTGGTGGCGATACATGAATGCCTCCATCAGCAGCCTCTTCCGCTCCGCCGCGAGGTCAAACGCGCCAGCCACCTCGGCCGCCCGCCGGCTGAGGGGCTTCTCGCACAGCACGTGCTTGCCGGCTATCAGCGCCCGCCTGGTCCACTCGATGTGCAGCGAGTTGGGCAGCGAGATGTAGACCGCCTCGATCTCGGGATCGGCCAGCAGCGCCTCGTAGCTGCCATACGCACGATCGATCTGCTGCTCGTCCGCGAACCGCCGCGCGGACGACTGCTCACGGCTGGCCACCGCCGCGATCTCGACGCCGCGCGCCTGGCGGGCGCCGGCGAGGAATAGGCGATTGATCCGCGCGGTCGACATGATTCCCCACTTGATCGCCACATCGACCACACTAGTGCACTTGCCCCAGCTCATCACAGCGTTCGGACCCGGTCGGGTCAACCTAATCGGAGAGCACACGGACTACAACGGCGGCCTCGCGCTCCCGTTCGCGATCAGCGATGGCGTGACCGTGCGCGCGAGCGCGCTGCCGGAGAGGAAGATCGAGGCGATCGCGATCGACCTCGGTGAACGCGACGGGTTCGAGCTTGCAGATCCGCAGCCGGCGCCGGGATGGCGGGGATTCGTGCGCGGCGCCGCTGGCGAGCTTCAGCGGGCTGGGGTGCCGCTGCAGGGCGCGCGCTTGGAAATCGAGGGGACCGTTCCGCGCGGCGCCGGCTTATCGTCCTCCGCGGCGCTTGAGGTGGCCTTGACGCTCGCGCTGCTGGGGCTAAGCGGAGCGCCGGGTCCCAACCGCCTGGAGCTTGCCAAGCTCTGCTCGCGTATCGAGAATCAGTGGGTGGGGGCGAACACGGGGCTGCTTGACCAGCTCGCCTCGCTGTTCGGCGAGGACAAGCGCGCGCTAGAGATCGATTTCCGCTCCCTACAGGTTCGACCGGTGGCGCTCGAGCTCGGCGACTACAAGCTGGTAACGCTCGATTCCGGAGAGCGCCATGCAAACGCGGAGTCCGGGTACAACGAGCGCCGCGCCGAGTGCGCCCGCGCTTGTGAAGAGCTGGGAATCGCGACCCTGAGCGACGCGGGCGCCGAGACGATCGAGCGTCTGCCATCGCCGCTGGTGAAACGCGCCAGGCACGTCCTGAGCGAGAATCAACGCGTCGAGGAGACCGTGCAAGCGCTGCAGCATCGTGACCTCGAGGCGCTGGGCCGTCTGCTGAGCGCTTCCCACGCGAGCTTGCGGGACGACTACGAGATCTCGACCCCGGCGGTCGAGGAGGCCGTGCAGCGGCTACTCGACGCGGGCGCGCTGGGGGCGCGGATCATCGGGGGCGGCTTCGGCGGCCACGTACTCGGGTTGTTGGCACCAGCAGCGAGCCCCCCCGCGGACGCGACCGAGGTCAGGCCCGGGCCGGGCGCCCGGCTGCTCGAGCGGTAGCCCGGGGGCTGGCGGCACGCTGTAGCTCTAGGCCGGCGCGCCCTCGGGCAGGTCGCGCAGCGCCGGGTACAGCGCCAGGTAGCGCTCACGCTCCTGCCGGTACACGTCGACCCAGTCGGGCACCGGTTCGATCCGGTCGCGCGGGCGCACCGTCGCGCTGACCGCCGCGTGCACGTCCGGCCACACGCGCCCTGAGACGCCGGCGAGGATCGCCGCGCCGAATGCCGCACCTTCGTCGACCGCGACCCGCTCGAGCGGCAGCTCGAGCACGCTGGCAACGATCCGCAGCCACAAGTCGCTGCGCGCGCCGCCACCGGACACGCGGCCGAGCTCCGGACGGCCGCCTAGCTCGCCGGTGAGGTCGAGCGAATCGCGTAGGCCGAAGGCCACTCCCTCGAGCACCGCGCGCACCAGCGCGCCCCGCGTGTGACGAACGCTGAGGCCCGCGAACGCAGCCCGCGCGTCCGGGTCGGCATGCGGCGTTCGCTCCCCCGCGAGGTAGGGCAGGAACGTGAGGCCCTCGGCCCCGGGCGGCCATTCTTCGGCCTCGCTGACGAGCTGGTCGTAGGGGATGCCCTCGGCGAGCGTGGCGCGCAACCACTGCAACGAGCCGGCGGCCGAGAGCATCACGCCCATCGCGTGCCAGGCGTCGGGCACCGCGTGGCAGAACGCGTGCACGCGGGCTTGCGGATCGGCCGCGAAGGCATCGAGGGCAGTGAAGACGACGCCCGAGGTGCCGAGCGCCACCGAAGCGGGCCCGGGACGGTCGACGCCGACGCCCAGTGCCCCGGCTGCCTGGTCACCGCCGCCGGCCGCGACCGGGGCACCGCCCTCGCTCTCGCCTGAGACGGCTGGACTCTCGAGCGTACGTGGCAGCCACTCGCTCGGGATCTCGAGCGCGTCGAGAACCTCCTCGCTCCAGCGCCGGTTCGCGACGTCGAGCAACAAGGTGCCCGAGGCGTCGGAGACGTCGGTCGCGTGCTCGCCGGAGATCCGCAGGCGAACATAGTCCTTGGGCAGCATGATCCGCGCGATCTGGCTGTAGACCTCGGGTTCGTGGCGGCGCAGCCATAGCAGCTTTGGCGCGGTGAAACCGGGCAGCGCGCGGTTGCCGGTCAGGGCGATCAATCGCTCGAGCCCGATCGCCTGTTCGATCTCCGCGCACTCCCGCGAGGTCCGCTGGTCGTTCCAGAGGATCGCCGGCCGCAGCACGCTGCCGCTGGCGTCGAGCGCGACCAGTCCGTGCATTTGGCCGGAGAGTCCGATCGCGGCAGCGTCCCCGACCGCGCGCCGCAGCGCCTCCAAGACCGACTGGGTCGCCCGCCACCAATCCTCGGGGTCTTGCTCTGCCCAACCACTACGCGGGGTGCTGAGCGGATATTCCTCCTCGGCCAGAGCAAGGACCGTCCCCTCGGAATCGATCGCGACTCCCTTGGTAGCCGATGTCCCGACGTCGATGCCGACGAGCGCGGCGCTCACGCCCCAAGCGCCGCGTACACGAGCTCGTACGCTCGCACGGCGTCCTTTCGCTGCTGCGCCTCGCGCAACGCGGCATCGTCGATTCTCCCAGCGACCTGGTCGATGAAGCGCCAGTGCAGCACGGAGCGTTTGACCGCTTCGACCTGATTCTCGGTGTACGGATACAGGTCGAAGCCGAGGCGCTCGCCGCCCGAGCCGTAACCGCAGCGGCGGAATTCCAGCGCGAGCTCGAGCGTCTCCATGAATGCCGTCGTGCCTACCATGTTGTCGTCGTCGAACGTGCCCCAGCCGGAATTGGCGTGCTGGTGGCCGAGCAGCCCTTCGGAGGCGAGTAGGGCGGCGTACTCCGGCAGATGCTCGCCGTTCATCAGCAGATGCTGCCAGTCCATGTTGAGCTGAACGTTCTTGATTCCCTGCTCGCGCAGCTTGCTCACCACGTACAGGCACATCCCGATGTTGCGCATCAAGATCTTCATCGCCGGCTCTGAGTTCTTGTGTTCGAGGAACAGCTTGACGCCGTGCCGGCCGCAGATCTCGGCCGCCTCCGCCATTCCTTCGATCAGCCACCGCCAGGAGTCCGCGTAGGGCGTCTGGAACGGGTAGTTGTACCCCTCGCCTCCTGGCCAGATGATCAGGTGCGCGCCGAGCGAGCCCGCGAACTCCGCGGCCTCCCGCGCGATCCGGCGCGCTTCTCCTCGTATCTGCGGGTCAGGGTTGACGAGCCCTCCCCGGCCGAAGCGGGGATCGAGGTGTAGCCCACCGGCGATGCAGTAGATGTCGTGCTCTCCGAGCGCCGCCTTGACGTCGTCGAGATTGTCTGGCGAGAGCTCGTTCGGATAGTGGAACTCGTAGCCGTCGATCAGCTCCCCTAGCCCTTCCACCGCGCGAGCAACCTTGGCCGCGACCGGCTCGGGGTCGTAGCTGTGCTCCGGCTGGTAGCCGATGGGCAGGAACCGCGTGATCATCGGCCCGAAGGCCCAGATGCCGAGGCTGGTCTTCACTGCTCCTCCTTCCGGGGTCGGGGCGCACACGGCGCACGGGATGCCGGGCGCACGCGGCGCTCGATCTTAGCGGTCCGGGGCGTAAGCTCCGTTAGCGCTAACATCCTGATTGGGACAGGAGAGAGGCGCGGCTGATGGAGGCGGTCGAAGACACAAACCGATCCCGCGGCTCGGGCCGGGTGGTGATGTCGGACGTGGGACGTCTCGCGGGTGTATCGCACCAGACCGTCTCGCGGGTGATCAACGGCAGTCCGCACGTGCGGCCCGAGACACGCGAGCGGGTACTGGCAGCAATGCAGGAGCTCGGCTACCGGCCGAACTCCCTGGCGCGCGCGCTCGCGACGGGTCGCTCGAACACGCTCGGCGTGGTCAGCTTCGACACGACGCTGTACGGGCCCGCCTCGACGCTGTACGGCATCGAGCGTGCCGCGCACGAGGCGGGCTACTTCATCATCGTCGCGAGCCTGAAAGTGCTCGACCGCGAGTCGGTGATGGATGCGGTGGAGCGATTGCGGCTTCGCGGTGTCGATGGGATCCTCGCGATCGCCCCGCAGGAGGATGCGGTCGAAGCGCTCTTGCACGCGCCGTCGGAGGTGCCGCTGGTGGCGGTCGAGGCAGGCCCCGAAGGTGCTGTGCCGGTGGTCGCGGTGGACCAGTTCGCGGGTGCTGTCACCGCCACCCGCCACCTGCTGGATCTCGGTCACCGGACGGTGTGGCATATCGCCGGACCGAAGGACTTCATCGAAGCGCAGCAGCGTCTGGAGGGTTGGCGGCACGCGCTCGAGTGCGCTGGGGTCGAGCGGCCCAGACCGCTGTTTGGGGATTGGAGTGCCCGCGCGGGCTACGACCTCGGCCGCCGCCTGAGCCGGGGCGGGGCGATCACCGCGATCTTCGCCGCCAACGATCAAATGGCGCTCGGGGTCCTGCGAGCGATTCAGGAGGCCGGACTGGAGGTCCCCGCCGAGGTGAGCGTCGTCGGCTTCGACGATATTCCGGAGGCGCCGTACCTGATGCCGCCGCTAACGACCATCCGCCAGGATTTCGACGAGGTCGGCAGGCGCAGCCTGCGGCTGCTTCTGACCAGGATCAAGACCGGCGAACCGGCCTTGACTGGTTCGCTGGTCCAGCCGCAACTTGTCGTGCGCGCGAGCACGAGCGCTGCATTGCGTTGACATCGCGAACATGTGACCGCTAACATGCCGCCCCGCGAGGTGCCCAGAGGAGAGCAGAAACGGTGCGAGCGGAGCCCAGAGCATCCCGTGTGGTGCGGACACGGTGCGCGCTTGCTAGTCCGGCCGGCCGGTCACACTACGCGTCGCGATGCAGGTCTACGCGAGCGGCAGGCGAACATTGCGAGGCAGACGGTTTAGGCTGAGTTAAGGCCGGTAGACACGGGCGCCCGAGTTTGAGAGCGTACGAGCGGGGGGCGGCCCCCGACCGAGGAGGAGGAAATGGCAGACGAGGACATCATCTACGACGCAGTTGAGCGGCTCGAATGGGACGAGCGCAAGGAGGACGAAGATCCGTTCAAGCGCTACAAGCAGCTAACCCGCAGGACCGCGCTGACGGGCGGCGCCGCGGGGATCGCTGCGATGGCGCTGCAGGCGTGCGGGAGCAGCAAGTCGAGCACGAGCGCTGCAGCTTCCAGCGGTGGCAGCGCTGCGTCCAGCATCTTCGGCGTCAGCGAGCACTACAAGTTCACGCTGGTCAACCACGTGACCACCAACGTGTTCTTCACCCCGACGCAGAGCGGCGCCGCGGACGCTTGCAAGCTGCTTGGCTGCTCGTATCAATGGACCGGGTCGCAGACCAGCAACGTCTCGGAGATGGTCAACGCGATCAACAGCGCGGTCAGCTCCGGCGCCAACGGGATCGCGACCTCGCTCATCGACCCCACCGCGTTCAACGCGCCCGTCTCCAAGGCGCTGGCCACGGGGATTCCCGTCGTCGCCTACAACGCCGACGCCGCCGGCAATCCCAGGCTGTCCTACATCGGACAGGATCTGTTCGTCTCCGGGCAGCAGATGGGCCAGCACATCGTCTCGCTGGTTCCGTCGGGGGACGTGGCGCTGTTCATCGCGACCCCGGGCGCGCTCAACATCCAGCCCCGCATCAACGGCGCGCTGGCGACGCTCAAGAGCCACTCGTCGATCACCTCCCACGTGGTTGCGACGGGGGCTGCGGTGCCCGCCGAGCTGACGGTGATCAACTCCTACGCGGTCGGGCATCCGAACACCAAGGGGATGTTCGCGGTCGACGCGGGGAGCACTCAGGGCGTCGCGCAGACCATCCAGAAGCTCGGGCTCAAGGGCAAGGTCAAGGGCGGCGGCTACGACCTCACCCCGGTGACCGAGCAGCTACTCGCTTCCGGCTACATCCAGTTCACGATCGACCAGCAGCCCTACCTCCAAGGGTTCTTGCCGATCCTGCAGCTGTATCTGTACAACGCGAGCCAGAAGCTGACCGGCATCGCCGACGTCGACACCGGCCTGAAATTCCTCGACTCGTCGACGATCGTCCCGTACAACAGCACCAAGAGCTTGTACGAGGGGACCGGCACCTCGCCCGGAGTCCAGAAGTCCTAGTAGTAGGATCCGCCTGCGATGATCTCGGTTAGGCACGGGTAGCGCGCGATGGCCGTAGAGGCAGGTACCAAGCCCAGCCCGACCCCCGCTCCTCGAGGCCGTGCTACGGGCCGAGGCGTCGGGGGCTCGGCGATGGGCATGGTGAGGCGATTTTTGACCCTCCGCGAGGGCAGCATCATCGTGGTCACGCTGATCACGCTGGTCTACTTCCTGGTGAGCACCAGCCACTTCGCGACCACCTCGAACTTCAAGACGCTGCTGCCCTACTTCGCACCGATCGCAATTATCGCGGCCGGGGAAGTGTTCGTGATGATCCTCGGCGAGATCGACCTGTCGGTCGGAGCGATGTACCTGTTCATCCCGTTCCTCTGGCACATCCTCCATCACGCTGGGCTCGGGCTGTACCCCAGCGTGATCCTCTCGCTGCTGATCGCGATGGCGCTCGGCGCGTTCAACGGCTTCGCCGTGGCGTACGTGGGCATCGCCTCATTCGTGGCCACGCTGGGGATGCTGTTCGTGCTCGACGGGCTGACGCTCGTGATCTCCCATGCCACGCCGATCAATTCACCGGGGACGCAGATCGTCGGTCTCAGCGCGTTCTCGCAGATCTTCGGCGAGGGCACTTACTCCGAGCTGTTCTGGGCGGTCGGGATCGTGGTCGTCCTGCAGATACTGCTGACGCTCACCCGCTGGGGCATCTACACGGTCTCGGTCGGCGACAACCGGCTCGGCTCCGCTGAGGCCGGGATCAAATGGCGGCTGGTGATGGTCCGCAACTTCGCTATGTGTGCAACGTTCGCGGGGTTCGTCGGCATCCTCGAGGCGGTGCGCACCACTACCGCCACGCCCGATCCCTCGGGTTCGAACGACATCCTGTTCCAGGCTGTGTCGGCCGCGATCATCGGCGGCACCTTGATGACCGGCGGCGCCGGAACCGTGGTGGGGGCACTGATCGGTGCCCTGTTCCTCGGGATCCTGCACGACGGCCTGATCATCAAGGGCGTGAACGCCAACTACCTAGACCTGTATCTCGGCCTCGCGATCTTAATCGCGATGTCGCTCAACGTCTACGTGCAGAGGGTACGAACAGGATCCGGCCGATGACCGAGCAGGAATACGCCGGCGAGAAGGTAATCGGGCCGGTCCAGGCGGACGACGACGTGCTCCGCGTCGAGCACCTCGCGAAGAGCTTCGGTCCGGTGACCGCGATCCGTGACATCAACATCCACCTGCGCAAGGGCGAGGTCCTGGCCCTGCTCGGCGACAACGGCGCCGGGAAGTCGACCCTGATCAAAATCCTGGCCGGATTTCAGAAGCAGGACGCGGGGTCAATGTGGCTAAAGGGGGAGCCATACGCGCCGAAGAGCGTCGACGACGCGCGGACGCACGGGGTAGACACTGTCTTCCAGGACCTGGCGCTGGTCGACCAGCTGACCGTCTACCACAACCTGTTCCTGAGCCGGGAGCGAGTCCATAAGCCGATTCCGTTCCTCTCCAACGCACTGATGCGCCGCCAAGCGCGCAAGGCGCTCGATGAGATCGGGATCAACATCCCGCGGATCGATGTGCCGGTCGCGCGACTATCGGGTGGCCAGCGTCAGGCGATCGCCGTGGCGCGGACCGTCTCGAGCGACGCCGACATCATCCTCTTGGACGAGCCCCTCGCGGCAATGGGCGCCAAGGAGGGCGCCATGATCCTCGACCTGATCGCCCGGCTGAAGAAGGAGGGACGGGTCTCGATCATCATGATCGTGCACAACTACGTCCACGTGTTCGCGGCCTGCGACAGGGTGAGCCTGATCCAAGATGGGGTGATCGCCCTGGACAAGCCGACGGCCGAGACGTCGGTTGAGGAGCTGACCGAGATCGTGGTCGAGGAGTATCGCCGCGCGCGGCTCGCGGAAGCCGGGGGCAACGGGGCCGGGGGCAACGGAGCGACAGCGGGCGGGACCGTCTCCAACCCGCAGCCGTGAGCGAGTACGCGATCGGGGTCGATTTCGGCACCGAGTCGGCGCGCGCCGTCCTGCTCGACCTCAGCAGCGGCGAGGAGCTCGCGGTCGGCGTCGTCGCTTATCCCAGTGCGGTGATCGACCGCAGCTTGCCGTCGACCGGCGAACAGCTACCACACGACTGGGCACTGCAAGATCCCGACGATTGGGTGACCGTGCTCGAAACCGCGATCCCGAAAGTTGTCTCCGAAGCGGGGATCCCAAAGGACTCCGTCGTTGGCATCGGGGTCGACTTCACCTCCTGCACGGTGCTGCCGGTGACCAGCGATGGGGTGCCGCTCTGCACACTCGAGCAATGGCGCTCTCGCCGGCATGCCTGGCCGAAGCTGTGGAAGCATCACGCGGCGCAGCCGGTCGCTGACAGGCTGAACGAGGTCGCGCTCGAACGCGGCGAGGAGTTTCTCTCCCGCTACGGGGGCCGGATCTCCTCGGAGTGGTACTTCCCGAAGCTGATCGAGCTGTGGCTCGAGGATCGCGAGATCTACGAGGCCGCGTACGGGTTCATCGAGGCGACGGATTGGATCGTCTGGCACATGTCCGGGACCGAGCGCCGCCAGACCTGTACCGCCGGCTATAAGGCGATGTGGTCGCCGACGGAGGGCCTGCCCTCGGCAGAGTATTTCGATGACGCCTATCCCGGGTTCGGACCGCCCGAGGAAAAACTGGGAGTCTCGTTTGCGCCGCTCGGCACCCGTGCCGGAAGCTTGCGCCCGGACGTGGCCGGGCGACTGGGACTGCCCGAGTCGGTCGCAGTGGCCGTTGGAAACGTCGACTCGTTCGTTTCGGTTCCCGGCGCCGGCGTTGAGCAGCCGGGCACGTTCGTGATGGTCGTGGGGACCTCGATCTGCGACATGATCGTCGCCCCGCAGGAGATCCGCCTTCCAGGGATCACCGGCGTACTCAGGGACGGAATCTTGCCGGGCCTGTACGGATACGAGGCCGGCCAGGCTGCGGCCGGCGACATGCTCGCCTGGTTCATCGAAACGATTGCGCCTGAGCGCAGCTACGCCGAGCTCGAGCGGGCTGCGGAACAGATCAAGCCCGGCGACGCTGGGCTCGTGGCGCTCGACTGGTGGAACGGCAATCGGACGATCCTCGCCGACGCCGATCTCTCCGGCGTGCTGTGCGGGCTGACGCTACAGAGCACCGTCGAACAGATGTACCGCGCGCTGCTTGAATCGATCGCGTTCGGCAACCGGCGGATCATGGAGAACTTCGTCGAGCACGGCCTCGAGCTGGCGGAGATCGTCGCGTGCGGCGGGATCGCCGAGCGCAGCGCCCTGATGATGCAGCTGCTTGCAGACACCAGCGGCGCGCGCGTCAGCGTTCCCGCCTCGACCGAGGTGCCGGCGCGCGGCGCGGCTCTGTTCGGAGCGGTCGCTGCGGGGAGATTCGACGACATCACGGGCGCGGTTGCAGCGACGCGTCCGGGCACCGCTCGCACCTACACCCCGGATCCCGCGGCGAAGCGGACATACGAGCGGTTGTACGCGATTTACCGCCAGCTGTACGAGACGCTCGGCCGCACGCAAAGCGAGCTACTGCACGAGCTGAAGCGAATCCGTACCGAACCGAGCGCCGCGTGAGCGAGCGACCGCGGATCGGGCTCCTCGGCATCATGCAGGAGCTCTACGACGAGATGATCCCCGGGATCAGCGACCATCAGGCTGGGTATGCCTTGCGCGTGGCGGACCAGCTCGGGTCGGTGGCAGATGTGCTCTTCAAGCGTCCGGCGCGCAACCGCGAGGACATCGAGGCGGTGACCCGCGAGCTGATCGCCGACGGGGTCGATGGCATCGCGATCGTGATGCTGACCTATGGGCCGGCGCTGCGCACGGTGAGGGCGCTACAAGCGGCCTCGGTACCGCTGTTGCTCGCGAACATCCAGCCGGAAGCCGCCGTCACGGCTGACTGGGACATGTCCGACTTAACTTATAACCAGGGCATCCACGGCGCGCAGGATCAAGCCAACACGCTCATCCGCCTGGGGGTGCCGTTCTCGGTGATCACGGGGGACTGGCGGTCAGCTCGATTCGAGCGCGCCTTCGGCGACTGGGCCTGGGCGGCCAGAGCGGTGAGCGCACAGAAGCAAACGCGGATCGCGCTGCTCGGGTACCCGATGAACGGGATGGGCGACATTCGCTACGACGAGCCCGCGATGCTGCGCCGGCTCGGTGCCACGATCGTCAGCCAGGATCTAGGCGCGATCATCGCGCGACTGGAGAGCGTGTCCGAGTCGGAAGTCGATGCGGTCCTCGCTCGCCATCAACAGGTCTTCGAGGTGGCCGCAGAACTACCGCCCGAACGTCATCGATACGCGGCACGGTTCGAGCTGGCGATTCGAGGGATGCTGGAGGAAGGGGGGTACCAGGGCTTCTCGTTCCACTTCGATTCGATCGGCGGCGACGGTCGCTTCCGGCAGCTGCCACTGCTCGCCGCCTCCGATCTGATGGCAGACGGATATGGGTTCGGTGCCGAAGGCGATACGAACACGGGCACGCTGATGTGCGCAGCGCAGGCGCTGATCGGCGATGCCCACTTCAGCGAGATGTATGCGATGGACTGGGAGCTCGACTCTGTGCTTATCAGCCACATGGGAGAGGGCAATTGGAAGATCGCGCGCAAGGATCGGGCGGTGCGGTTGATCGACCGCCCGCTTGGCATCGGGGGCCTCGACAACCCGCCCACGCCGGTGTTCTCGGCCGAGCCGGGGAAGGCGACGACTGCCGCGCTCGTCCCCATCGAAGGCGAGCACTACCGCTTGCTGGTCGGCCACGGCGACGTGCTCGACACCCCGGAGCTCCCCAATGTCGAGATGCATCACTTCCACTTCCGGCCCGAGCGCGGGATGGAGTCGTTCATGGATGCGTGGTTGCGCGCTGGCGCCCCGCACCACTTCGTGATCAACCTCGGCGATCACGCCAGTCGCTGGCGGAGGTTTGCCGAGCTGCTGGACCTCGAGTACCAGGAGGTCTAGTTGCTCACGGCGCTTCGAGAAGAGACCTTGGCCGCGAACCTCGCGCTCCCCGAGTACGGGCTGACCAGGCTGACCTGGGGTAACGTCAGCGGGATCGACAGGTCAACCGGGCTGATCGCGATCAAGTCCAGCGGCGTGGCATACGAGGAGATGACGATCAACGACATCGTGATCGTCGACCTCGAGGGAAGCGTTGTGTGGGGAGAGCGGCGGCCGTCCACCGACACGCCTTCGCATCTGGCGTTGTATCGCGCCTTCGAGGAGATCGGGGGAGTGGCCCACGCGCATTGCACATGGGCCACAGCCTGGGCGCAGGCCGGCCGCGAGATTCCGCTGCTCGGCACCACCCACGCCGACCTCTGCGCCGATCCGATCCCGATCACCCGGGCGCTGAGCGCAGAAGAGGTGGCTGACGACTACGAGGGTGCGACCGGGACCGCGCTGATCGAGTCGATCGGCGCGCGCAACGCGCTGGAGGTTCCGTGCGTCCTCGTTCGCGGTCATGCGCCGTTCTGCTGGGGCGAGACGCCCGCCAAGGCGGTCGAGAACATGGTGACGCTCGAGGAAGTCGCCAAGGTCGTGCACTTGACGACGATGCTCGAACCGAACCCCCCGCTACTGGACCCGCCCGTCCGCGAGAAGCACTACCTGCGCAAGCATGGCCCGGACGCGTACTACGGGCAGCCTTGAGCCCAGAAGCGTGCTCGCGCGCGCCGCGGCAAAATGAGGGGCCCATGAATGCAGACGGACTGCAGGCGGCGGAAGCCAAGATGCACCAGGACGGTCAGTCCGAGGAGGCGATTCGGAGCTTTCGCAGCGCCTACGAGCGTCTCTCCAGTGGCGACTCGGCGATGCTCGCATCGGCGGACCTCGAGCCCGCCGACGACGCGCCCTCGCTTGATGGCCTGCCCGAGGTGGACGAGGCCGAGGCGCTCGAGCGAGTCGTGGTTATCAAGCTCAACGGAGGGCTGGCGACCACGATGGGACTCCGATCGCCCAAGTCGCTCGTCGAAGCGCGCGACGGTCATTCGTTTCTCGACTTGATAATCGGCCAGACGCTGTCGCTGCGGCGCCGGCTGGGGATTCGGCTGCCGCTCGTGCTGATGGACAGTGAGGTGACCAGGCAGGAGACGCTGGGGGCGCTCGGCCGGTATCCCGAGCTCGGCGACGAGCTCGACCCGGATTTCCTACAGAGCATGGTCCCGAAGCTCGATGCTGAGCAGCTCACTCCGGTGAGCTGGCCGAGCCAGCCGTCGCTCGAATGGAATCCGCCCGGCCATGGGGATGTCTACGGAGCGCTGCGGGCTTCCGGGATGCTCCAAGCGCTGCTCGAGCGCGGCTTCGAGCACGCGATGATCTCCAACGCCGACAACCTTGGCGCGACAGTCGATGCTCGCATCGCCGGCTACGTTTCCCACGAGCGGATCCCGTTCTTGATGGAGGTCGTCGAGGGCACCGAGGCCGACCGCAAGGGCGGCCACATCGCGCGCCGGCGCTCTGACCAGCAGCTGGTGTTGCGGGAGACCGCGCAGACCCCGCCCGAGGACGAGGACTCCTTCCGCGATTTCCGCCACTGGCGCTACTACAACACCAACAACCTCTGGATCGAGCTGCGGACGCTCGCGGAAACACTCGAGCGTCGCGACGGCGTGCTCGAGCTGCCGCTGATTGTCAACCACAAGACGGTCGACCCACGCGACCCCGACTCGCCCGCTGTCGTGCAGCTGGAGAGCGCGATGGGCGCGGCGATCGAGAGCTTCCAGGGAGCTCGAGTTCTGTGCGTGCCGCGGACCAGGTTCGTGCCCGTGAAGACCACTGACGATCTGCTGGTGATGCGCTCAGACGTGTACACGCTCACCGATCAGATGACCGTGGAGCCGCTGCCCGAGCGGGCGGGCAACCTGCCATACGTGGAGTTGGACAAGCGCTATTACCAGATGCTCGATCGGTTCGAAGAGCGCTTTCCAGACGGGCCACCATCACTTCGCGAGGCGGAGCGTCTGGTGGTCAACGGCGACGTGACGTTTGCCGCCGACGTGGTCGTGCGCGGGTCGGTCGAGCTCGATGCCGACGAGCCCGTACGGCTGGAGCCGGGAACCGTTCTGTCTTAGTGGCCGCCTTTCAGCGGATCGGACATGGCGGCGCCAGCGCGATCGCGCCCGCCAACACGCTTGCCTCTTTCGACGCGGCGCGCGAGATCGGGATCGACATGGTCGAGTTCGATCTGCGGGCGGCCGGTGGCGAGCTGGTGCTCGCGCACACGATCTTCCATGCTCGCCGCGGTGGCAACGTACTGTTACGGGACGCGCTTTCACACCTGGCGGCAAAGGCGTTCAGCGATGTCGCGCTGAACGTGGATGTCAAGCACGTGGGTTGTGAGTCAGCGCTTCTGGACGAGCTGCGCCGGTTGAACCTGCTCGGGCACACGCTCGTCTCCTCGCAGGTGCCCGCGGTGCTCGACCGGGTGCGAGCGCTGGAGCCGCGGGCGCGTACCGGCATCTCGATCGGCGGATGGATCGCGCGGCTGAGCCGCCGATGGAGCGGCTGGCGAGACCCGGTGCTCGCCGGGCTCGCGGCGCGGCGCTGGGACGCTCTCATGGCTCACCATCGACTGATCGGGAAGTCGTTACTTGAAGAGGTTTGCTCGCGCGATGCGCGGCTGTACGCGTGGACCGTCAACGAGCGGGTCGCGATCGGCCAGCTTCGCTCGCTGGGAGTGCACGGAATCGCGACCGCCGATCCGCGCCTGTTCGCCTAGAACGTCGGGCCTGGCTCGCCGGGGGTGGCGTAAACGCGGTCGACAGGAACGATCTCCCGGCCCAGAGGTAGCAGCGAGATTGGGATCATCTTGAAGTTGGCCAGCGCCAGCGGTATGCCGATGATCGTGATCATGAGCGCGATCCCGCTGATCAGGTGCCCGAGCGCCAGCCACCACCCGCAGAGGACGAGCCACAGTACGTTCCCGATTCCAGACGCGATGCCGGCGTCGGGGCGCCTCACGACGGTCTTGCCAAACGGCCACAGCGCGTACAAGGCGATCCGCAGCGATGCGATCCCGAACGGGATCGTGATGATCAAAATGAAGCAGACCAGCGCGGCGAGCGTGTATGCGATCGCGAGCCACAGCCCCGCCAACAGAAACCAGATGATGTTCAGAATCAAACGCACAGTCCACTGCCCCCTTCGGGGCAAGGGGCAGGTTAGCTCGTTTGCGCGCCTGCGACTACACCTGATATGGCGTTGCGTTTGTCAAGTGGGCGTGTTTGATCGTGCCTGCTGGCGGGTGTTCGCGGGCAGGGTGTGGGTTGTTCAGGAGGGCGGGGCGTCGGGCCCTGTTTCGGCGTTGCCAGTTTGATATGCGGGGATTTTTGTACCCCAGGGCCCGGTTTCGCTGCCGGCGTGGGCGTGTCTAGGAACGAGCGTGACACCCCGCGGGGTGTTGCTCATAGGTGTATCGCGCGTGCCTGGCCGCTTGGTGGGACCGGCGCCCCGGCCTCCTGAACCGGGTGCGGCTGTCCGCGGGGTTAGGTGGCGGTGGCGGCTGCCCAGAGGAAGCACGCCAGCTCTCGCGCGCACGCGACGACCGTCACGTTGTGCGGCTTGCCGCGGGCGCGCATCCTGTGATGGACGCGGTACAGGCGATGCTGCGCGCGGTTGGCGATCTGAAGGACGTGCTCGGGCTGGCCGTGCTGGCGGCTCTCCAGGGTGGCGCCGATCCGCGGCTCGCGGGCGTAGTGCCACGCCGCTTCAACCAGTAGCCGTCGAGCGAGAGTGGAGCCGGTCTTGGTGATCGAGCCTTGATGAGAGGATTCGCCGGACTGGTTCAGCGACGGCGTGAGCCCCAGCCAGGACCCGACCCGGTGGGCTTTCTGGAAGCGTTGCCAGTCGCCGCCGAGCTCGAGATGGATCGCCAACGCAGTCAACGTGTCAACGCCACGCAAGCAGCGCAGCCGCGCGACCGTCGGCCACCACTCCCCCTCGATAGCCAGCCGTGAGAGCCGTTCAGCCAACGCGAGCTTGCGGGCGGTGAGCCCGTCGACCGACGCGAGCAGGTTCGCATAGGAAAGCTCGCTGGCGGGCTGATCGAATTGCTGGCGTGAGAGCCAGCGGCGATGCTCCTGACCCCAGGTCGAGGGTTTGGGATACACCCGGCCGTGGCGCAAGAGCATCTTTGAGACGCGGTGGCGGGCGTTCATCAGATCGCGGCGGCAGGCGTCATGACAGCGTGTCAGCTCTCTGGCGGCCTCCACCTCAACCGGCGGGACCGTGATCGCAGTCAGCGACCCTGCCGCCAGCAGCCGCGCGAGCAGCTCGGCGTCCTTGCGATCACTCTTCACCCGCTCACAGCGACCACGCGGCGTCTTGCCGGGCGCGACCACCTCGATCGCGATCCCCGCCGCGACCGCCGCCCGGTAGAGCCCGAACCCCGTCGTCCGGCCTCATAGCACGCCCGCACCGGACCGCGAAGCGAACACAACCACGCGACCGGCGCGTCCAGACCCGCCCCGAACCGCCACCGCGTCAGTTCGCCAGATCTCGCATCGATCGCCGCGGCGTGCGCCGAACGGGCATCGACATCAAACCCCACCCACGTCATCGTTCCGGGCATGGCCGGACCTCCTCACTCTCTTGGGGTCAGCCGGAGCCACTCTCCGGCCAGACAAACCCCCGCGAGGAGCGTCCGGCCACCAACCCCGGCGAGTCAACCCTGCAACGGGCGACCCACGCCATAGGGTCTAGCGTGTGCGTCCCTACGAGTTCTTGTCGTGAGTCGTCGTGAGCAGCCGTCGCACCTGGCTCGCGATCTCGAGGTCTTCTCGTGCGGTCACCACCAGCACGGACACCTTGCCACCTTGAGTACCGATCTCCGCGTCGCCGGCGGCGCGAGCGTTCCGGCGCTCGTCTAGCTCGACGCCCAGGAACGCGAGCTTCGGTGCCGCGCGCGATCGCACGGCCGGCGCATGCTCGCCGACGCCCCCGGTGAAGGAGAGAACATCGAGCCCGCCCGGGTCGACCGTGCCCGATCGCGTGGCCATCACCAGACCCTTCAGGGGAGTGAAGCCCATCGTGGTGTCGATCGAGCGGCCATCTCGAATCGCACACAGCGACGCGCCGGCACCGAGATGACAGTTGACGATCCGTCGCGCTGGGCCACGTGACTCGGGATGCCGCCCGGGAATGAGAACTGCCTGAACAGTCGCCGCAGACCTTCCTCATCTTGTCCGATGTGGGGGTAAACCTTGGTGTATGGTGCCTTCCAAGTACGTGTTGGCGACAAGACCGGGACCTCCGTTTCGGTGAGCGTGTGGCACTCGCGTTGGGAACCTCTCGGACTCACGGCGCGCGTTTCGCGCATCCGCGGCGAGTGCTTGTCGAATCCACGACGGGCTTCTCGCAACCGCGGCGGGAGCTTGTAGCGTCCGCGGCGGGAAGCTTCTCGCACGCGCCGGGCCACGGTGTTATACGGAAGTTAGCGAGGCGATGGCGCGAGCGGGCCCAGGCGGGACGCCATCGGGGTGCATCTACGCTCGCGACGGGCGCCGGCCTGCGCACATGAGTTGGCAGTAACTCCTGGCGGTGAGTCGTGTGTAAGTCTCACCACGCGAGGGGAAGAACGCTGGCGTGCACAGTTGCAACCAACCCGCTGCCGCGCGTAAGCTGCGCCGGGCTAGTGCGACCGCAAGCTCGCTCTCATCTTCGGTCCGTCGAGTACGCAAGTCTTAGCAGTCCTTATAGGTTCAACGAAGGAGCGCAACCATGCCACCAGCCAGACGATCGGCTGCACGCACCACTCGCGGTGGATCGACCAACAGGGCCTCCTCGGCCAGCACTCGACGAGAAGTTGAGCGCGCGATCAAGCGCCTGGAGAAGGCGATCGACGATGCCAACGCGGCGCTGAAAGCGCTCGGCAAGGACGCGAGTACGGGAGCGAAGAGCACCTACCGCGACCTCAGCAAGACTCTGACAGTTGTCCGCCGCGACGCACAGAAGACCAACCGGGCGCTGATGAGAGATCTCGAGAAGTTGGCGGCCGCCGCGGTGGCGCCGGCGAAGGCCGCGACGCGATCTGGTGCTAACGGCGCGGGCCGCTCGACGCGCTCGCAGTCATCCGCCAACAAGCCTGCTTCCTCGCGCACGAGCAGTTCGCGCTCCCGTTCGCGGAGCAGCTCAAACCGCGCAAGCAGCTCGCGGCGCTCTTCTTAGGATCGCCGGAAGGCTCATTGACAAGTGGAGAGAGACCGACAAAGCGCCGACCTTTGCGATCGTGAAAGTTGACTCTGCTTCTGGGTCGCTGAGCGTGCCGCCGGCTTGCCCGCCCCGCTGATCCCGGCAAGCTCATCGCGCTTCGCCGGCAGTCGTGCTGATTTGGGCACCGGTACCGTCAACGAGGCGCGAGCCGCTGCCGCCTCGCTCGCGCGCCGCGTCGTCCAGCGCACGTTCGCGGGCGGGTAGCGCAGTAGCGCGGTCCATGTCTGTGCTCCGATCACGCCATCGGCCGTCAACCCGTGGGCGGTCTGAAAACTCTCGACCACAGCCTGCATGGTCACACCGAAGCTGCCGTCCACAGTGATCGGGTAGCCGGCGCTGATCAGGTGCTCCTGGGCCCACACCGCGAGGTCGCCCGCGTACCCGCGTCCAATCGCGGCGATCGCAGGGCTGGCGGTGTAGCCGGTTAGCGATGCCACCGGACGGCCCACCCCGTTCCATGCGGCCTGACTTGCTTCTTGCCAATCCCACCAGCTGACGTTCGGCGCGCCGTACACCCGGGAGAGCTGTCGGAACCGCAGAACCTGGCCCATTGGCGGATTGTCGTCGATCTCCCCGAGGGGATAGATCGAGCGAGCGTAGGGCCGGTTCCATGCGTACGTGTGCGCGTAGACCTGGTCCACCGTCACGCCGATCGCCGACCAGTACATCTGCGGCATGTTGTACTGAGCTCCTCCCGGTCCGAGGAAAATCGAGTAAGGGAATGAGGGGTGGAAGTCGACGTACGGCAGACCGGCCAGCGCGACCGGAAACTTCGCGCCGATCAGCTTGCGCAGCTCCGTGATGTAGGTCTGCGCCTGCACGTACTTACCCTCGTACTCGCTCTCGGCATCGAGCGCCAAGCAGTTGGCTCCGTCGTGGACGGCCGCGGCACCAACCTCCGCTTCCGCAATCGGGTTATTGCCATAGACGTATTGCCAACCACACACGCGCAGGCCCGCCGCGTGCAGCTCCGCGACCAGCTGCGGATTGAACTGAGACCAGGTGCCGGTCCCGTCACCGCTCTTGATGATCAGCGTGCCGATCCCGTATTGATGAGCTCTGGAGATGATCGCGGAGACGCTGCCACCACTGACGTCGGGTAACAGCCAGATCCACATCCCGCGCAAGGCAAACGGATTCGACGGCTCCCTGCGCGCGCTCGCCGCGGGTTGCTGCTTGTGCTTCTTCTTGTGCGGCGAGCGGGTGTGAATGCCCGCGCCCCCGGATGCCCGGCGAGGGCCGGAAGCGGCGCTCGCCGAGCCAACCACCGCGGCGGCGAGCGCAACCGCGAGCCCCGCGGTCACGAAATGGCGCAGCCGGCGGTACCCCAAAACCGGCCAACCGCGCGCCAAGCGGCCATCCGACATACGGCAACTCACCGTAGCGGATTAACCGGCGAACCGGCGATAAGTTGCGCACCGGCAAACAACGTTCAGGTGAGTCGCCCGGAAATCGCGACCCGTGCTTGCCGGTATGTGAGGCTGGTAGATAACTACGTCTATGAGCCAGTTATCTACCAGCCTCACGCGCGAGGGGGTCGGCTCTGCCAGTCAGGCCGGGGGCGGGTTGCGCTGTGTATCGCCTGGCGCTCGCTCAATCGGCGATACACGGCGCACCCCGCGTGCGGGCCTCTGAGGCAGAGCCCCACAGACGTAGTTGCATGAAAGCCTCGGGTGCGGAATACCGCCCGCTCGTACCTCGCGGAACCCTCGATCGCATTCGTCCCTCAGAAGCGCGCCCGGTAGGTCCGGGCGGCATTCCGCACCATCCTTACTTGATGAACAGGATCTCCGAGTACTTGGGCAGCGGCCACAAATCGTCGGCGACGACCTTCTCGAGCTTGTCCGCCACCGCGCGCGTCTGGTTCATCGCCGGTATCACCGTGTCACGTATGTACTCGGAGTGCTCGAGGGCGTCCCCGTGCGGCTGATTCTCCGCCAGGTTTGCGCTCTCGAGCGTCTTGATCGCGTCCGTGAACTCACTGATCAGCTCCGAGGTCTCCTCCCCGAGATCGGTTAGCTGTGCCTCGAGCAGCAGCGCGAGATGACTGGCGGCCGCCGGAAGCAACATGGTGCGCGCCATCGAAGCGGCGGTCTCCGCCTCGATGTTGATCCTCGTCACGTACTGCTCGGCGAACACCTCGTACCGTGCCTCGAGCTCACGGTTCGAGAGCACGCCGTAGCTCGAGAAGACCGCGACGGTGTCCTCCGCGACGAGGTACGGCAGTGCGTCTGGGGTTGCGCGGAGGTTCAATAGTCCGCGCTCGGCGGCCTCGGTGTGCCACTGATCCGAGTAGTTGTCGCCTCCGAAGACGATCTGCTTGTGCTCGGCGTAGCTGCGCCGCAGGATCGGTCGCAGCGCCCCCTCCAGGTCCGCGCCTGCACGTAGTGCGTCTTCGAGCTCGTCGGCGAGTTCGTCGATTGCCTGCCCGACGATCGTGTTCAAGACGGTGTTCGGAAGCGATGGCGACATGCTCGAGCCGAGCGCGCGGAACTCGAACTTGTTGCCGGTGAACGCGAACGGGCTGGTGCGGTTGCGGTCGCCTCCATGCAGGGGTAGCGGGGGCAGCACGGGGGTCCCCAGCCCGAGAAATGACCCCGGCGTTGACTCACTCGCTTCTCCGCGCTCGAGTGCGTCGAACACCCTCCCGAGCTCCGCGCCGAGGAAAATCGAGATGATCGCCGGAGGTGCCTCGTTGGCGCCGAGCCGGTGATCTTGTCCGGCCGATGCGATTGACGCGCGCAGCAGGCCCTGATGCTTGTTCACAGCTCGCAGTACCGCGGTGCAGAAGAACAGGAACTGGAGGTTGTCGTGAGGAGTGTCGCCCGGGTCGAGCAGGTTGTGTCCGGTGTCGGTGCCCATCGACCAGTTGTTGTGCTTCCCGGAGCCGTTGACGCCGGCAAACGGCTTCTCGTGCAACAGGCAGACCAACCCGTAACGGCGAGCTACGTTCTGCATCAGCTGCATCGTCAGCTGCTGATGATCGGCGCCGACGTTCGAGTTTTCGAACACTGGCGCGATCTCGTACTGGTTGGGCGCAACCTCGTTGTGGCGGGTCTTCACCGGAATGCCCAGCTTGGCGAGCTCGCGCTCGGTCTCCAACATGAACGCCAGGATCCGCTCAGGGATCGAACCGAAGTAGTGGTCGTCGAGCTCGTGGCCTTTGGGCGGCTTAGCTCCGAACAGCGTCCTGCCGGTCGTATAGAGGTCCGGACGCTCGAAGTAGTACTGCTGATCGATCAGGAAGTACTCCTGCTCGGGGCCGATCGTCGTGAACACGCGCTGAGACGCCGTGTCACCGAACAGCCTCAGCGCCCGAATCGCCGACTTCGACAGCGCGTCCATCGAGCGCAGCAGCGGGATCTTGTGATCGAGCGCCTCCCCGGTCCACGACGCGAACGCCGTCGGGATGCACAGGACTGCACCATTGGGGTTCTCCAGGATGAACGCCGGGCTCGTCGGGTCCCAGGCCGTGTAACCCCGCGCCTCGAACGTGGCGCGGATGCCGCCGGTAGGAAAGCTCGACGCGTCGGGCTCACCCTGGATCAGTTCCTTGCCCGAGAACTCCGCCAGCGCAGTGCCTTCCCCGGTCGGGGCGTAAAAACTGTCGTGCTTTTCCGCGGTCGAGCCGGTCAGCGGCTGGAACCAGTGGGTGTAGTGCGTGGCTCCCTTCTCGAGCGCCCATTCCTTCATCGCCAACGCGACGGCGTCGGCGAGCGTAGTGTCGAGCGCCCCGCCGCGAGCGAGCGTCTGCTGGATCCTGCGGAACACATCCCTCGGCAACCGTTGCCGCTGGACCGCGGGGCTGAAGACGTTTGAGCCGAAGATTTGGTTGTCAGGCGCGGTCAGGTCGAGCGCGCCGAGGGAAGCGCCGTTTGGCGCCCATTGCGCTGCGAGGACGTTCTGTTGACGGATACGAGCCACGTGGTTGTTCCTTCCCTGGCGCCTCGGCGGCGAAGACGAGCAACAGTTATCGGGTCTCGGCGAGACCTGGGTGACGAGCGTAGGCCGCGCGGCGGCAGTGGTCATTGTCCCGATGTCCAAATAATCCGGGTACCGATTGCGCCCGACGTCTAACCCCGTGCCGGACCGTGGCGCGCGAGACCAGATGAAATACTTGCACGGTGCCGTTTGATCCACAGCTCGGGCCGCAGCGGTACGCCCCGGACGAGGATCGCTACGAGCGCTTGCAATATCGCCGGTGCGGCCGCAGCGGGTTGAAGCTTCCCGCGATTTCGCTGGGGCTGTGGCAGAACTTCGGCGACGACCGGCCGCTCGCGACGAGCAGAGCGATCCTTCGGCGAGCGTTCGATCTCGGGGTCACCCACTTCGATCTGGCTAACAACTACGGGCCCCCTTATGGCAGCGCGGAGATCAATTTCGGACGTATCTTCGCCGAGGACTTCAAGCCATACCGTGACGAAATCGTCATTTCGACCAAGGCGGGTTATGACATGTGGCCTGGCCCCTACGGCGAGTGGGGCTCGCGCAAATATCTGCTCGCGAGCCTCGACCAAAGCTTGGCACGGATGGGTCTCGACTATGTCGACATCTTCTACTCGCACCGCTTCGACCCTGAGACGCCTCTGGAGGAGACACTCGGGGCGCTCGACGAGGCCGTCCGGCAAGGGAAGACTCGCTATGTCGGCATCTCTTCCTATGGGCCGCGCCGGACCGAGGAGGCGATCCGCATCCTTCGAGACCTCGGGACGCCGCTGCTGATCCACCAGCCCTCGTACTCGATGCTCAACCGCTGGATCGAAGATCAGCTGCTCGAGGTCCTCGCCCGCGAGGGCGTCGGCAGCATCGTGTTCTCTCCGCTCGCACAAGGTCTTCTCACTGACAAGTATCTCGACGGGATACCGGACGATTCGCGGGTACGGCGCGGAAACTACTTCTCCTCGGAGCTGATCAGCGACGAGAACCTGGCGCGGGTGCGGGCGCTCGCGCAGATCGCGGAGCGTCGTGGCCAGACGCTTGCGCAACTAGCGATCGTCTGGGTGCTTCGCGATCCCCGCGTAAGCTCTGCACTGCTTGGCGCCAGCAGCGTCTCGCAGCTAGAAGGCAATCTCGCGGCGCTCGATCACCCCGAGTTCGACGCCGACGAGCTCCGAGAGATCGACCAGCACGCGCAGGAGGGTGGGATCAACATCTGGGCGGCGTCGAGCGAGGCTTGAGCGTGAACCGCTGACCCGTTCTTGGCGGCGGGGGAGCCACCCAGACACCCGCTGCATGAGACGCGCGCGGAGATCCGGGCGGCCCGTTGCCAGGGGCTACGCTCCGACTGAGGCCAGCTCCTGCTCGGCTTCAATCGGCCCCATGTCCGAGTGCAGGAACTCGAGCCCGTGCGATACGCGGGCGCCGAGCTGAGCTGCGAGCATCCGACGCTGGCGCTCGGTCAGCTTCTCCAACGGCTTCGTCTCGTTGACCTGATTGCGCACGAGGAACTTCCGACACCTCGTGGTACCCCACCGACGCTGGCTGAGCAGCAAGTCCCCGACTGCCCAGCTACGTGCCTCCTGCGGTGGGGCGAGAATGATGTCTGCCGCGGATACCGCACCGTCTGCGATCTGTCGCTTCAACTCCGCGCGCGCCAGCCGTACCTCATTGGCTCTTTCGAGCGCGCGCAGTCGTTGAGGCTCCGGGGCCATGGTCGCAGTTTGGATCATCTTGGCTTTCGTTCTCCCTGCTCGTTTATCCATAGCGGATGTACGTTGGCGATCTACCCACCGGCGCGAGCTCTCCAGCCGCTCGACGCAGATAGGCCCTTCCTATGTAGTTGAGCCCTCCGGCTCTTGAGGTGGTGCTCCTGCCGCGCCATCACCGATCCCCAAAAGGTGTTGTGGCGCCGCCCGGCCGACCACCGTAAAACGATCACGGCAACCTACGACAAGCGCCTGGTCACAGCAACGACACAACTGAGAGAGGATGCGCTTAGAGCGCACTTTTTTTCTTGTCGCGGGCTTGTGCACAAGCGGACAAGCGCCAAGCCCTCGGGAGCCGGCTCGCGACGCCCGTTCGCTCACTCAGGCCGCCGCCGGAAGAGGGCCGTGTTCGGCCTCGAATGACCGCTTCGCTCCCTCGAAGGCCTTGAGCGCGCGGTCGAGCGTTCCGCGGTCGTGACTGGCCATCACGCTGGTCCGCAGCAATGCTCCCGAGGGAGGCACCGCGGGATGGATCGCGACATTCACATATACGCCCGCGTCGTAAAGCGCCTTCCAGAGGAACACAGCCTTCCAGTCGTCGCCGACGAGGACCGGGACCACCGGCGTGACGATCTCGGCTCCGTCGGCCGCACGCGATCGCTCGAGCACTTGAAAGCCGAGCGCCACCAAGCCGTCGCGGAGGTAGCGTGCGTTGTCGAGCACGGTCGCGAACAGCTCGCGGCCCTCATCCGAGCGGCAGATCCGTACCGCCGCGAGCGTCGCGCCAATCGCCGCCGGCACCGCGGAGGCAGTGAAGATGAAAGCGCGCGAGGAGATTCGGAGGTACTCGATCACCTCGGCCGGGCCGGCGATCACGCCGCCGCACGAGGCCAGCGACTTGGAGAAGGTGGCCATTCGCAAATCAACGCGATCCTCGACTCCCAGCAACTCCGACGCGCCCGCGCCCCGTGCGCCCAGCACGCCAAGCGCGTGCGCCTCGTCGACCATCAACCGCGCGCCGTAGCGATCACACCTCTCGAGGATCTCGGGCAGCGGGGCTACATCGCCTTCCATCGAGAAGACCCCGTCGACGACCACTAGGATCCCGCCACCGTCCGCGGTCGCCTTCTCCAGCGTGCGCTCGAGGCGATCCATGCGACTGTGCGGGAACACCCTCAGCTTCGCGCGCGACAGGAGGCAGCCGTCGAGGATTGAGGCGTGGTCGCCCTTGTCGGCGATGACCGTGTCGCCCGGCGCGAGGATCGTGCCGAGGGCGCCCACGTTCGCCTGGTGTCCCGTAGTGAACACGAGCGCCGCCTCGGTGCCAAGCCAGTCAGCGAGCTCGCGCTCGAGGTCGACGTGAAGGTCGATCGTGCCGTTCAGAAACCGAGAGCCGGTAAGTCCTGTTCCGTACCGATTCAGCGCCTCGAGCGCGCCCTGTTTGACGCGCTTGTCGCCGGTGAGGCCCAGGTAGTTGTTTGACCCGAGCATGATCCGGGACTTGCCTTCCATCTCGACGACGGGCAGCGTCGGGCCCTCGAGGATCCGGAAGTACGGGAGCAGATTGAGCTCTCTGGCAGCCCTCAGCTGCGCGAGCCGCTCGTGCTCGCGCGCCTTGGCGAAGACGTCGACTGAGGTTTGCATCGTGGTCGCGGCTGTATCGTAACGAGCACGATGACGACTACCGCGGGAGGCGTTAGCATCAGCTGCGATGGCCGAAGATCTGATCAACGTTCCTCACAACCAGGACGCCGAGGAGGAGGAGGAGGTCAATGGCACTCCGGTCTTGGCCGAGGTGCGACCGATCGAGCGCGGGCCAGTGGGACTCCCGGCCGTGCAGGCCGCCTTCGCGATGGCGACCGGATTCGTGGCGGGGGCGGCGACGCTCGCGCTTTTGAGGCGCCACGGCACCCGCAGGCTGGCGCGCCTGGAGCGCAGCGTTCAGAGGCATCCTGTCGAGATGCTGCCCATCGTCGCGAGCAGGACCTTCCTGATCGACGTTCACCTGATCGCGAAGCCTGAGTGAACCTCCGGCTGAAGAGCTGAGAGCTCAAACTCGATCGTCTCCCAGGGTGCGCTCGCCAGCGCCTCCTGCAGTTCGGCGTCGGACTGTGCGCGGCCGTTCAGTCGCCGGCCCTCGCAGCGCACCAGCAGGTTCCCGGGGATGAATGGCCACGGCGCGAGTGTCAGGCTGTCCCGGCCCGGGCGGCGGGTCAGCTCGAGCTCGACGGGACCGTCGGCGCTCGGAACCCCGCGTGCCGTGCACGGCGCCCAGTCGAGGCAGATCGCCAGCGATAGGAAGTCCCAGGTCCAGATCAGCTGGCTGCTGCGCGCCACTCGCTCCGGCGCCGCCGAGTCGGACATCTTCCGATCTGACCGCAGCGAGGCAATCAGGTCCCGCTGAAGCGCCCGCTGCGCATCGAAGTATGAGCGGACCGACTGTGCATCTCGTGTCGGGAGCTGGTCGACGTCGCGCAGCTCGTACAGGCGCTGGCCATGCATCGACACCAGCAGCGCGGCGTAGCGAGACTGCGCGAGCAGCTTCCCAGGAGCCGCGTTCCAAAGCTCGAGATGAGTCTCGAGCTCCATCTCCATAAACGACTGCGGAAGACCAGTGCTCGGGTTGCGCGCCGGCGACAGATCCCAGGTGGCCATTCCGATGTCGTGCTGTTCGGCCGCGAGGCACACCTCCTCATAGGGCGTGGCGGGAGCAAATCGGGGATTGCCCCAGGCGCGTGCTAGCTGACCGGATAGCCACGCGTGCGAGGACTGCCCGATCGCGATCACGCCGTCGTCTTGCTGGCGTAACAACAACGTTGCTCTAGATGCCCTGGCCCGCCAGCACCTCGTTGGTCGAGGCGTCAACTGCGGCATTCAGGTTCGAGATCAGGTGGTGGCTCAGCATCCATTGCCCGAACAGGTTCCACTGCAACGGATCCTGATAGCCCCAGGGCTGCCCGGGATTCGACGGGAAGAACGCCGGCAGCGTCGCTCTCACCCCAGCAAGCGCGAGCTTTGCACGGAGTCCGGGGTTCAGCCGCGCGAGGTTCTGGACCGCGAGCGTCGGATCTTGGCGGGCCGATTCGTATCCTCGCGCCAGCGCTTGCACGAAGCGGCGGACCACCTCTGCATGATTGGTGAGGAAGCTCGCGCGGACCGCCAGCACGAGCTCGTCGTACGGCGGAATGCCGACCTGCTCCATTCGGATCACGTTTGTGTGCCTGCCGATTTGCTGTAGCTGGATCGCGTCGACGTTCCACTCGCCCCCGATCGTCGCGTCGACCTGCCCGGAGAGCGTCGCCGGCACGAAGTTTTGGCCGACGTCGATCTCCTTGACCGAGCTGGAGGGAACTCGCGCGCCGGCGAGGATGGTGTTCAAAAACCCCTCTTGATAGGCAAGCCCACCATTGCCGACCGCCTTGCCGCGCAACTGGGCAGCGCTCGATATGTGCTTGGAAGCGAGCGAGATGATCGAGGTCAGCGGCTGCTGCACGATTGCCGCGACCGAGACCAGCGGCTCGTCCTGATTGCGCGCGATCAGCAGTTGGGGTTCATACGACAGCGCGAAGTCCACTTTGCCGGCGGCGAGCTCCTCGAGCGGTGCGGACGGATCTGGCGGTGGCTCAACCTGTACGTTCAGCCCCGCCTGGGCGAAGCTTCCGCGAGCGATCGCTTGGTAGAGCCCGACATGGTTTGCGTTCGGAGCTCTGTCGAGCATCAGCGTCACCTGCTGCGCGCTCGCCGGTGAGGCGGTCAGCGTGTTGTGCTTCTCACCGCAGGCGGAAAGCCCCAAGCAAGCGAGCAGCGCGCTGACGACCACCAAGCTTCTCTTCACAAGCTGTCTTCTCATCGCATGATCGGGACCGCAGCGTACGCATGCAGTCAACGGCGGAGCTCGCCGGGGCCTCCGGCGCGAGAGCGTGGGTTGACACGCGGACGCTCCCTCGCGGTCCCCGGAGGATGCTAGCGCGTGCGGTAACGTCTTCTCGGTGGGGATCATGGCGCAGATCAGGCCCCCGATGAATGGCGCGACGTCCGCCTCGTGACCGCGCAGCACTGCTTGGCGTCCTAAATGGCCGGCGAGCCCGACCTGATCCCGACCAGCAAGGTCTCCCGCGCGACCACCGCCGGTGCCGCGTTGGGCCCGAGCAGCGCCAAGCTCGCAGGCACCCTGATCGCCAATCTCGCGCGCTCTCCGGATCGAGCGCGGGAAATTCTCGAGGAGCGTCACGTCGAGCTGGCCGACCACGCGGTCGCCGCCCTGGGCACCCTGCGCGGCGGGGCGATGAAGATCGGCCAGCTCGCCTCCTTCGTGGATGTCGATTTTCTTCCACCCGAATTCCGGGAGATCTACCAGGAGCGCCTGGAACTGTTACGCGACGCGGCGCCCTCGATGAGCTGGGGGAAGGTCCGCGGGGTGCTCGAGCGCGAGTGGGAGGAACCGGTCGAGTCGGTGATGGAGGAGATCGAGCCCGACGCGATCGCTGCTGCCTCGATCGGTCAGGTGCACCGCGGCGTGCTCGCCGATGGCCGTCGGGTGGCCATCAAGGTCCAGTATCCGGAGATCGCGGACGCGCTGGTCGCCGATCTGGAGCTTGCATCGGTGTTGATCCGTCTCGGCAAGGCGCTGGCGCCGGGCCTTGACCCGGAGATCGTCGCCGCTGAACTCCGGGAGCGGGTGCTCGAGGAGCTCGACTTCGAGCTCGAGGCCCAGCAGCAGCGAACCTTCGCGCGGGCGTACCGCGAGCATCCGTTCATCTACGTGCCGCAGGTGGTGACTGCCCTATCACGGCGTCGGGTGCTGGTCTCGGAGTGGGTGGATGGCCGACGGTTCGAGGACATCCTGCGCCTCGACCGGGACGAGCGAGACCGGATCGGCGAGATCGTGGTCCGCTTCTTCCTCGGCTCGAGCGCGCGAGTTGGCAGGTTCAACACCGATCCGCACCCTGGTAACTATCTGCTGCTCGAAGACGGCAGGATGGCGTTCCTAGACTTCGGCAACACGGCCGAGGTCAGCGCGGACGGGCTGAAGCTGTCCCGGCGGGCGCTGCTCGCCGCGATCGAAGGTGACACCGACCGGTTTGCAAGCACCGCGGCCGAGCTCGGCTACGTGCGCGACGGCGGGCAGATCGATCGGCAAACGCTGCTCCAGCAGGCGCTGGTGGTGGGCGACTGGTATCTGCGCGACCGAGAGCTGCGGATCGATCCCGAGTACGTCGGGGGTGTCGTCGAGCGGCTGATCGACCCGCGCGCGATGGAGGGTGCGCTGCACCTGATGCGCCAGATGAAGTTCCCGCCTGAGGAGATCTGGCTCCGCCGGGTCGAGACCAGCGTGCTCGCGGTGCTCGGCCAGCTCCACGCCAAGCGCAACTGGCACCGGATCATGCGCGAGCTGCAGCTTGGCGATCCGCCCGCGACGAAGCTCGGCGAGCAGGAGGCCGGCTTTTGGAGAAACCGCAGCCCGGTCAGACGGCGATCGGCCTAGTCAGCGCCTTGACGAAGTCCTCGAGCTGGTCGGTGCGCCAGCACTCGAATGCCACGCAATGTTTCTCGTAGGCCGCGATCACGCTGTCGCCGTAGTTCCAGTACAGGCGTGGCTCCGGGTTGAGCCAGAACGTGCGACCGGCTTTGGCGGTAATCGCTGCAAACACTTCGTCGCGCGGTGGACGCCCGTTAGTCCGCGCGTCGCCGAGCACGATCACGGTCGCCCGCGGGTGCAGTTCGTCGACGATCAGCGCCAGGAACTCGGTCCACACGCGGCCGTAGTCGGTGTAGCCGGAAACGTCCGCGACGCCCGCATCTCGGGATACCGCTTCGCTTGCGGCGCGGAAGTCGCGCTCGCGTTCAAAGACCTCCGTCACCTCGGAGATCCGCTCGATGAACACGAACGAACGCAGCTTGCGAAAGGCATCGTGAAGCGCATGAAGCACGCTCAGAAAGAAGGTGCTGGCGCTGGTCACCGAGGTGGAGACATCGCACAGGACGAAGATTTCGGGTCGTCTCGGGCGGCGCGGGCGGTACTTCAGGGTTATGGGAACGCCGCCGGTCTCGAGCGAGGCCCGCATGGTCCGTCTCACGTCGACGTGCGCATGACGGTTGCGACCGCGGAGCTCATGTCCCTGGGTGGCGAGACGGCGCTTCAGCTGCGCCACGACCTTGTGAACTTGGGCCAGATCCTGAGTCGGGCCGGTGGGGAGCGCCCGATCCAGCTCCGTCAACGGTCGCTTCGGCGGCAGCGTGGAGGTGCGCTCGATCTGGTCGCGCTCGAGCTCCCGTCGTAGGTGCTGTTCGAACCGGCGCAGCTGCTCGCGCGGCAGGCCTTCCCTGCGCGGGTCGTCCCTCGGGAGCTCGGGCCGAGGTTCGGGCCGCAGTCCGAGCGCACGGCGGATCCGCTGTACATCGACCCCCAGCACGCCGGAGCCCTCGCCGCGGCCGAAAGCGGCGATCGCCAGCCGCGCGAGGTCGCGCAGGGAAGCGTCGGGTCCGTCCCTGAGCGCGGCGGCGATCTGCTGGCGCAGGGTGTCGAGATCGATTTCATCTTCGGTGGCGCCCACGCGTTGGCCTTCGGTGATGTTCCGCCGGGCCGCCTCTGCCTCGGCGGCGCGGAAGAAGAACCGCTCGAACACGAGCTCGAACACCCGCCGATCCTCAGGTGACTTGGCCAGTGTCGTGGCGAGCGCCTCCTTGAACGCGATCTGCTCGGTCCAGCCGATGTGGCCGAGCGCCTGGAACGCGTCGAGGATCTCGGAGGTGCCGATCGCGACCCCCTCGTTGCGCAGATCCTCCGCGAAGGCCAGCAGTTGTCCGTCGAAGCGGTCGGGGCCGCGCGCCTCGACCGGGGCGTACCTCGGGCTGCCAGGCTGGGGGTTAGACGGCACCGCGAGGACTCATGCGGCGTCCGCACTCGGCGAACCCGGGTGGCGAGCGGACGCCGTGTGAGGAGCATCCGCGGCCGGATCCAGCTTCACGCCGACGCGAGCGGCGACGGTGTCCAGGTCGGTGCGGTGCTTGACGATCACGCTCATCGTCTGGGCGAACGTCTCGGCGTCGATGTCATCGGCGCCGAGCAGCAACAGCGCTCGCGCCCAGTCGATCGACTCCGCGATGCTTGGGGGCTTCTTCAGATCGAGCTCGCGGATCTGATGGACGACCTCGACCAGCTTCCTTGCCACCTGCTGATCGAGCTCGGGGGAGTGCAGGCGGACGATCGCGAGCTCGTGTTCCAGGTTGGGATAGTCGAGCCACAGGTACAGGCAGCGGCGCTTGAGCGCCTCGGTGAGCTCCCGCGTGTTGTTGGAGGTCAGCAGCACCACCGGCTGCGACCTGGCCTGGATCCGCCCCAGTTCCGGAATCGAGATCTGGAAGTCGCTCAGCAGCTCGAGCAGCATCGCTTCGAACTCCTGGTCGGTCTTGTCGATCTCGTCGATCAGCAGCACAACGGGCTCTTCCGAGGAGATCGCCGTCATCAACGGCCGCTCGAGCAGGAACTCCTCGCCGAAGATGTCCTCCTGAACGTTGTTCCAGCCGGTTCCGTCCGCCTCGGTCTGGATCCGCAGCAGTTGTTTGCGGTAGTTCCACTCGTACAGCGACTTGGCCTCGTCGAGGCCTTCGTAGCACTGGAGCCGCACCAGCGAGCGGTCCAGGTATCGGGCGAGCGCCTTCGCAAGCTCGGTCTTACCGACGCCGGCCGGGCCCTCCACGAGCACGGGCTTGCCGAGCTTCGTCGCGAGAAACGAGACGAGCGCGGTCGAGGCGCCAGGCAGGTATCCGACCTGCCTGAGTCCGCCGGCCACCTCAGCCACCGAAGCGGGATTGCGAGCCATGCTCCAAATATAGGGTTCGTCCGCGGGCATCCTCGTCTATGCGCTTCCCCGCGAGCTCGTCGCGGCGGTCTCCCGACCGCATCGCTCCCCGCGCGGCCCACCTCGAACCCGACCCCGACAGCTCCCGGCGGCTCACGCATCCCCTCTCCGCGCGCCGTCGCAGCAAGCTAATACGCGGGAGGATCCTCGGGCTGGGGGCGGGGTAGGTCGGCCAGCTCGGCGCGTCGCTCGGTCCGCCCCCGGCGCGCGCTCTCGGAGGACCCGGGCGGCCGGGGCAGTGGCTCGGTCCGCGCGGCGCCCGCCTCCCATGCGCCGCTCGTCTCCCATGCCGGTTCCATCTGCCAGCCGCCGTCTGGCTCCGCGTCGCCCCCCAGGGGAGAAGGACCCTCGGCGGTCTTCTCGCCTGGCAACGGCGGCTCTGGCCGGTGCGCGAGGCGGATTCGAGAGCCGCTGTAAGCCAGCAACGCGGCCACAGCAAGCGCGATGAAGATGCCCCACTCGATCCCGGACGTGTTCGTGAGCTGGCCGCTGCTGGTGGCAACTTGCTTGTCGAAGATCCTCCACACGACAAGCACGCAGGTCCACACGCCTGCGGCGGTGATCACCCCGCCGTCGCCTCCCGGAAGATGAAACGCGTGGCCCTCCGCGCGCTGAAACAGAAGCGTCAGCACGCCAGCTGCGACCAGCAGCACCGCGGCTTCCGCGAACGAGAACGCTCCCCATCCAGTCACCGACACGCTGGCCGCCTGCAGGCTTCTCGCCCTCCCCTTGACGACCACGGTCTCCTGATACCAAGGCAGGAACAACGTTAAGAACAGCCCGATCGCGGCGAGCGCGGCCAACCGGCGCTCGAAGGGCAGCACTCGCCAGACGCGCATGATCCGGCCCACGCCGGCACCAACGCCCCGCGCGGCGCCGGTGGCGGTCCGGCTCTGACTCATGCCCGCACGCCGGCCGCCGCGTGGAGTCGGTCCATCAGCATCCGCGCGTCGCGATCGGACACCGGGCGGATCTGTCCTTGAAATGCAAAGTTCCAATGTTCGCGCGGCCACTTCTGGATGTGCTCGAGGGCGTCGACCAAGGACTCCGCCGGAACCCAATCAGACTGTCGCCCCGAGTTTTCGGGCGACCCGGTCAGGATCCAAGTACGCGCCACGGTCCGATTGTAAGCTCCGGGCCAGGCGCGTAAATCAGCCTTCGCGAATCGCTGCCCCTGCCCTCCGGACGCCATGTCGGAGGTCGCGGCGCAGGGGCCTCCTCACGAGGGCGTGGGCGCGCAAAGCCGATGCTACATTCGGCCGCTGAAGCTGACGATCGGTAAGGAAACACTCGTGATGCGGCATCCGATCAGGGCAGCGCGGCTGGTGGCTGCGCTCGCGATCAGCACGGCGCTTTGCGTGGCCCTGGGGGGCTGCGGCGGAAGCTCCGGCGATGCGACCACGCTCCTGCGGCAGACATTCGGCGGATCGCATGCGGTCAGCAGCGGCGATCTGAGTGTCAGCGTGACCGTTGATCCCAGCGGCTCGCGCACGCTCACGCAGCCGTTCACGTTCACCTTCGGTGGTCCCTTCCAGAGCCGGGGCAAGGGCCAGCTACCGGCGTCGAACTTCCAAATCGCCATGACCGCACAGGGCACCAGTGGGTCGCTGGCGCTGCTCTCGACGGGCGCCCGGGGATACGTGACGCTCGAGGGCACCAGCTATCAGCTCCCCGCTGCCACCTTCGAGCAGCTGGAGTCGAACTTCGCCCAGCTGACTTACCCGTCGAGCGGGGGGCCGGGCTCGAGCGAGCTCGCGAGGCTGGGCATCGATCCGATGCAGTGGGTCACGCATCCGTCGGTGGTGGGCAGCGAGAGCATCGGCGGCATGCAGACAACACACATCCGCGCCGGCGTCAACGCGCCCGCGCTCGCGAGTGACCTGAACACCTTCTTGGGCAAGGCCGCGGCGCTGGGCGTCTCCGGCGCAGCGGACATCCCCAATTCGATCTCCGCCACGACCCAAAGCAAGCTCGCCAGCGAGATCGAGAGCCCCGGCATCGATCTGTGGACGGGAAAGAGCGACAAGACGGTCCGCAAGCTCGCGTTTCACCTGACGCTGCTCATCTCTGGTCAGGTGTCCAGCAAGGTCGGCGGCATGCGCTCAGCTGCAGTCGGCGTGGTGATGCAGTACGCGAGCCTGGGTCAGCCGCAGACGATCAGCGCGCCGAGCACGGTTCAGCCCTTCAGTCACTTCGCGGCGAGATTCGAGCCGATCCTGCAGCGGTTGGAGACCGCGCTCGGCGGCGGAGGCGGATCTGAGACCGCGCTCGCCGGCTACGGAAGAGGATTTGCGACTGGCCGGGGGTGAATGGCGCCAGCGCGGCTACTCGCGGCCTACGTCCTCTTCGTCGTCCTCGTAGTCCTCGGAGTACTCATCCTCGTCCTCCGGCGCGGCGGCGGGTTGCGCGCGGACTTGAAAGGTCTCGAGCAGCTCGTCGCGGCGGTTCTCGTCGAGCGGCGTCTCATCGGAGACCAGCACCCAATCCGCGCCCTCATACTCCTCCATGTTGAAGATCTCTGAGTCGAGCTCGGGTGAATCGTCGACGACCACGAGGATCTCCGTCTGCGGGTTGAAGTACGTACCGGGACGGTTGACCAGCTCATCGAGCTCGAATTTGCGCGCGTCCGCCATTGGCCGCAGCGTAGCGCGTGTCCATCGCGAGCGAGTGACTCACGCCGCCTCCGGCGTGAGGGTTCCGCTTGAACTACTTGCGCTCGCAACGGGATGGGGTACGCTATGCCCAGGCGTTGACTGACTAGTCAATCTACTCTGGCCGCACCACTTTCAAGGAGAGATCACCGTGGTTGATTTCACGCTCACCGACGAACAGCTGAGCATGCGCGAGATGGCGCATGAGTTCGCGGAGAAGGAGATCCGTCCGGTCGCGTGGGAATACGACAGGGACGGAACCTGGCCCCAGGAGCTCATCGAACAGGCCTGGCAACTCGGCCTGATGAACGGACACCTCCCGTCCGAGTACGGCGGTCCGGGCCTTTCGTACCTCGAGGGGGCGCTGATCGAGGAGGAGCTCGCGTGGGGCTGCTCCGGAATCGGCACCTCCCTCTCGTGCAATGGGCTGGCGTCAACGCCGGTCCTCCTTGCCGGCTCGGAGCAGCTCAAGCGGCAGTACCTCGGCCGCCTCAGCGAGGCGCCGCTGCTCGCGTCGTTTTGCCTGACCGAGCCCGATGCCGGCTCCGACGTCTCCGCGATGAAAACCACCGCCGTCCGCAAAGGCGACAAGTGGATCATCAACGGCTCGAAATGCTTCATCACCAACGGCGAGTACGCCAACTGGTACACGGTCTACGCGAAGACCGATAAGGAGGCTGGTCACCGGGGCATTTCATGCTTCATCGTCCCGCGCGATGCCGGCGTAGTCGTCGACAAGCACGAGGACAAGATGGGCCAGCGCGCGTCGAACACCGCGACGATCTCGTTCAACGACGCGGAGATCCCGCTCGATCACCTGGTCGGCGAGGAGAACAAAGGCTTCAAGATCGCGATGATGACGCTCGACCGCACCCGTCCTGCGGTGGCCGCAATGGCCACCGGGGTGGCTCGTGCGGCGATGGAGTTCGCGATCGAGTACTCCAAGGAGCGCGTCCAGTTCGGCGTCCCGATCGCGATGCACGAGGCGATTCAGTTCATGATCGCCGACATGGCGACCAAGGTGCACCTGGCGCGACTAGCGACCTGGCAGTCGGCGGTGCTGCTCGATCAGGGCAAGCGCAACACGCTCGAGTCATCTCACGCCAAGCGCTTCGCCGGCGACATCGCGATGGAGGTCACCACCGACGCAGTGCAGGTCTACGGCGGCTACGGCTTTATCAAGGAGTATCCGGTAGAGAAGCTGATGCGCGATGCCAAGATCCTGCAGCTGTACGAAGGCACAGCCCAAATCCAGCGGCTCGTGATCGCTCGCGAGACGCTGCTGCCGCGGCCAGCCGAGCAGCCAGCGACGGCGACTGCTTAGCTACCGGTCTCCGCGCTCATCCTCACGGATCCGGTAGAGCGCGAAGCCTTCCCGTTCGAGGTCGTCCACCACGGAGCCCAGAGCCGCGCTCTGGTTGTTCTCGGGCATATCGGTGATGGCTTGCCAGGCTCGATCGCCTTGCTCGCCGCGTTTCGTCAGTCCGGTGCGCAGGCTCTCGCCGAGCAGGGCCGTGGGTTGCTCGCGGGTCACCCTGGTCACGGTGTGGACTGCCTTCCTGGCGCGCTCCACGCGTCGGCTCGCATGCCCGACCCGGGCTTCGCGCTCGCCGATCAGATCGAGCGGGTCGGGCGGTCTGACCGGCTCCTTCTCTGAAGGACGGACGCTCCCATCGCAGTTCTGACAGCGCTCGTCCGCGGAATCGTTGACCCATGCGCATTTCGGGCATTGCCACTGCGTGTTGTTGAGCCAGCGCCCTGTCGGATCAGGCATCAGAATCCTCCGGGCCGGCGGGTATGACGAGCGCCGACTTCGCTTTGGCGGGCTTCGACGAAGGTTTCTTCGTCATGGCGTAGATGCCGACCGCGATTACCCCGATGCAGACCAGGCCGCAGACGAGGGACAGCGCGAAGGCACCGAGCCGTGCGCCGGTGCTCTCGGTCGCGGGGCGGTTGGCGAACTTGAGGCCGAGCAGCAGGAATCCGAACATGACCACGACGCCGGCGCCCGCGGCCAGCGCCACGAGGCAGATCTTCCACATCGCGTTCCAGTCGATGATTGGTGATCCCAGGACCAACATGGAGCTCGTCAGACCAGGGCCGGGGTCGCGTCCTTGGCCCGCTCCGCGTCGAGCTCCGGCGTGATGTTGGTGCGGTCGAGGTCCTCCGCGGTGACCCGATTGCGCTTCGAGAGGGTGTACAGCCCGAAGGCGATGGCCGCAGCGAGCACTGCGATCACGGCCCCGCCCAAGTTGCTGTTCGTCCCGAAGATGTTCGAGATGTTCCAAGCCGCATCGCCGAAGAGCGCTGCCGCGGGGAGCGTGATCACCCACGCGATGACCATCTGTCCGACAACTGGCCAGTGCACGACGCCGCCCCGCTTGCCGAGGCCCGCGCCCATGACGCCGCCCGAGACGACCTGCGTCGTCGACAGGGGGTAGCCGTAGTAGGACGATGCCAGGATCGTGGCCGCGCTGGATGACTCGGCCGCGAAGCCCTGCGGCGACTCGACGGTGGTGATCCGGTTGCCCATCGTGTTGATGATGCGCCAGCCGCCGGTGGCGGTGCCCAGGGCCATCGCGGTCGCGCAGATCAGCTTGACCCAGAGCGGTACGCTGAAGTGGACCGCGCTGAGGTGGCCGGTGGAGATCAAAGCGAGGGCCACAACGCCCATCGTCTTCTGGGCGTCATTGGTTCCGTGGGCGAGCGAAACGAGCGATGCCGACCCGATCTGGCCGTATCGGTAACCGCGTCTGGCGTCTTCTTGGCCCAGGGTGCGGATCAGCAGGTAGGCGGCGGACGTGGCGAGGAAAGCGACGATGCCGCAGACGAAGATCGCGAGGATGCCGGGAGCCACGACTTTCTGGATGATCCCGTGGACGCTCACCGCGGAGCTGCCGACGGAGGCAAACGAGGCCCCGATCAGGCCGCCGATCAGGGCGTGGCTCGAACTCGACGGAATCGTGAAGTACCAGGTGATCAGGTTCCAGGTCATCGCGCCGATCAACGCCGCCTCCACGACGGCGAGCCCGTCAATGCCGGCGGTCGCCGACGAAGGCACGATCCCTTTGGCGATCGTGGTTGCGACGCTGATCGAGATGAACGCGCCGATGAAGTTGAGACACGCCGAAATCAGAACCGCAACCATCGGCTTCAGCGCGCCGGTCGCGATCGACGTCGCCATCGCGTTGGCCGTGTCGTGAAAACCGTTGGTGAAGTCGAAAGCGACCGCGGCGAGGATCACGACGACGAGAATGAACGTGGTGCTCATGGCGCGCATGAGCCTGACATCGACCGCCAGCGCGGGTGTTAACTGAATGTGAACGAACGGTGCCTATTCAGTGGCGCTGAACTCCCAGATCGCGATCCCGAGCATCACGAGTCCGAGCGCGAGGATCACGCCCGCCTCGAGCAGCCCCGGGACATGCCAGCCGAACCAGGTCACGCCCGGATCGAGCGCCTGCCGTGCCGCAGGTGAGATCGAGAGGTGGTTGAAGACCAGGCGCCGCATCGGGTCGACCGCGTAGGTGAGCGGGTCGAGCCGGTTGAGCACCGCCAGCCAGGTAGGCAGGCCGACGATCGGAAACAGCGCACCGGAGATGAAGAACATCGGCATCACGATCATCTGCATCACGCCCATGAACGACTGCATCTGCTTGATCCGGACCGCGACCATCACGCCGAACGCGGTGATCGCGAATGCGAGCAGCAGCTGCAGCGCGAAGATCCCGAGGATCAGGAGCGGGTCGTAGGGGACGTGCACCAAGCCCGCGAGGGCGAGCACGATCACGCCCTGGAAGCACGCGACGGTGGCGCCTCCAAGGCACTTGCCGATCACGATCGAGCTGCGCCTGACCGGCGCGACCATCATCTCGCGCAGGAACCCGAACTCTCGGTCCCACACGATCGAGGCGGCCGAGAACATCGCGGTGAACATCACCGCTATGCAGAGGATGCCGGGGTAGATGAACGTCTTCAGCTCGACGCCGTGTGTACCGGCGCGTGCGAGCGACTGGAGCCCCGACCCGAGCACGAACAGGAACAGCAACGGCTGCACAAGGGCGGTGACGATCCGAATTCGGTCGCTGCGGAACCGGATCAGCTCCCGTCGCCAGACGATCTTGATCGCGCGCAGCTCGGACGCCAGGCTGCGCTTGGGAACGGTTACCCGGACAACCTCGGACGGCGCGGCGACGGACGCGGCAGCGCTCTCGGGACGATCGGTCGTCGTGCTCAACGTCTTGCTCCTCCCGTCATCATCTGCATCATTACCCGATTGCGGTGCTTGGACTGATCTTCCTCCGCATCGCGGATCGTGGTGCCGGTGTAGGACATGAACACGTCATCGAGCGTCGGTCGCGACACATGCACGGCCTTGATCGGCACGCCGAGCTCGGCGAACAGTCGCGGCACGAATTGCTCGCCGGAGGCAACGCCGAACGTGACCGCGCCCTCGGAGATCCCCGCCTCGATCTCAAATCGCTCCGCCAGCGCGGCAATCGCCGCCTGGTCGTCGTCGGTGTGGATCATCACGCGGTCCGTTCCGATCTCGGCCTTGAGCGTCTCCGGCGCGTCGAGCGCCACGATCTGGCCATGGTCCATGATCGCGATCCGCTCGCACCATTCGGCCTCATCCATGTAATGGGTGGTCATGAAGATCGTGATTTCCTCGCGCTGCTTGAGCTCCCTGATGTAGCTCCAGATCGAGCGGCGCGTCTGCGGGTCGAGCCCGATCGTCGGCTCGTCGAGGAACAGCACTCGCGGCGAGTGCATCAGCCCGCGGGCGATCTCCAAACGGCGGCGCATCCCGCCTGAGAAGGTGGCTACCGGAGTGTCCCTGCGCTCCCAAAGTCCAACCATTTCGAGCACTTGGCGCATCCGCGGCCGCACGAGATCCGACTGCACGCCGTACAGCTCGGCGTGCAGCCGGAGGTTCTGGGACGCGGTCAGATAACCGTCGAGGGTGGGGTCCTGGAACACCAGGCCGATGTTCCGCCGTACGTCGTCGCGCTCGCGGACCACGTCGTGGCCCGCGACGGTTGCGAACCCGGCGGTCGGCTTGACCAGGGTGCACAGCATGTTGATCGTGGTTGTCTTTCCGGCGCCGTTGGGGCCGAGAAACCCAAATACTTCGCCGACCGCGACCTCGAAGTCGACGCTGCGGACCGCCTCGACCTCGTCGAAGGTCTTGGTCAGGCCGCGGACGACGATCGCCGGAGCGTTCGAGGATTCCTTGCCGTTGGTTGTGCTCGCCATTGCTCGTAAACGTTACGGGGTCAGGCCTCGGTGTCCTCGGCGAGGATCCGGTACAGGGCCCGGCGGGCGTTGGCAAGGATCTCAACAGCGCGCGCGACCTGCTGCTCATCGCCGACCTGCGCGACTTGGGCCATCGCCTTGGCGACCTGAACAAGCTCGGACTTCAAGTCCGCAACCGGATGCTCGTCGTCCAAGCTCTCCCACGGGGGCGCCTCCTCTTCCCGCCCCGCGATCTGCTCGCGTCCCTGGTCGGTGATCTCGAATACACGTACCCCTTCGCGTTCCGCCGCGCGGACCAGTCCTTCATCTTCAAGCTGAGCGAGCGTCGGATACACCGAGCCGGGACTCGGGCGCCAGGAGCCGTCGCTGCGCTGCTCGATCTCCTGCATCAGCTGATAGCCATTGCGTGGCTCTTCCGCAAGCAGTAGCAGCAGAGCCAGCCGGACATCGCCGCGGCGGCGGCGAGCGCGGCCGCGGCTGCCGCCGAAGTGAAAGCCGAATCCGGGGCCCGAACCAAATGGGGGACCGCCGCCTCGGATGTGTCTGAGGGCCCCGAGGCGCTCCAGATCATCGAAGCGCCGAGGCCCACCGCCCCGCCCCTTACCTCTGGCGAAAACCCATCCAAACACTGGTCCCGGTATCGCTGCTTCGGCCACTTGACACCTCCGTTTCGTGCCCGAGCCGGGATGGTGCCGAAGGCCGCGGGCAGACTATCTCGATACGTCAACGATATATCGCGCCAGCGATTCGTTGTCAAGTGGAGCGACGCGGATATCCCAGCCTCGCCCGCGGCGTCTTGAGAAAGCCGCGCCCCGCCCCCCTCGCGTCCGCGATCAGCTTTCGCCGCCGCGCGAGCCGCCGCCACGCGTACGGATCCAGTCGGCGGCTTGCTCGGCCATTCCGCCAACCTGTGAGCCGAGCGTTGCGACGTTGTCGCCGGCCTCGCGGAAGATTGTGCGGAAGCGCTCGGCGTAGAACTCGATCGCGCCGCTCGCCTCCTCACGGACGTCGGCTTCCTGATCACGGGTGCGGTACTCGCCGCGCACGATCCGGTCGTACTCGCCGCTCTGGACCCACTTCATCACCTCGGAGACGCGCCGCACTGCGTAGGTGTGGGTCTGGCCGAGCTCGTTGAAGAAGCGCGTGACGCGGTCGCTGGGATCATCCCAGCCTTCGTAGTCCATCGCTTGCGCCATGAATGCGTCGAGGTTGAGCTGGTCGGCGGGCATCGCACCCGCGGTGACCATCAAGGTCCGGCAGACGATCTGAGGGTCGCGGACGGCGAGCGTCGCGGCGCGGTCGCAGCTGAGCTCGGTGGCCCGATACCACTCGAGCAGCACCGCTTTGACGGCTCGGAACGGAATTCCGAAGAAGAACGGCAGTCCGTTGCTGACGCCGAGCAGGATGTTCAGCGCGGTGACGTAGAGCACGTGGTCGGAGAGGATGTGTCCGAGCTCGTGCGCGAGCACCACCCGCTGCTCGCCGCTGCCAAGGCGCCCCGCCAGCATCGAGTCGAACACGATGATCGGTTTCCCCGAGCCGATCGCCTGGGCGCCGCCGGGAACTGGAGAGGTGACGTAGAGGTCATACCGGTCGGGCATGTCGAGGATCGTGGAGACGCCCTGAAGCGCTGCCCACAGCTCCGGCAACTGCCGGTCTCCGACCTTGACCGAGTTGCCGAGATAGAACTGGCGCAGCGCGCGCTCGTAGCGCCACTCGATCAGCCTTCGGACCACGACGTCGAGCATCGGCACCGCCTTCAGCGCGGCCGTCGCGGCTCGATCCGCGGGATGCTCGTAGGCCTTCGAGGAGATGTTGGTGTACGGCTCGACGTGCTGGGGGAGGGTCTCGGGCATCGCTCAGTCAGCGTAGTGACCCCGGTCAGCCAGCGCCAGCGACAACCGTCCTCGCCGAGGCGGCACGCGGGGCAGTCGTTGGATAGCGTTGGGGAAATGTTCGTCTTCAAAGCTGCGGTGGTCGGTGCCGGCACGATGGGCGGCGAGATCGCGAAGGTCATCGCGAGCGCCGAGATACCCGTGGTGCTCAAGGACATCGACCAGGAGCTCGTCGATCAAGGACTGCAAAAGGCGCGGTCGCTGTGGCAGAGCCAGGTCGATCAGGGCAAGCTGGAAGCGGCCGAGCTCGAGCGCAAGCTAGCGCTAATCACCGGCGCGACCGGCTACGAGGCGCTCGGCGACGTGGAGTTCGTGATTGAAGCGGTCCCCGAGCAGATGGAGCTCAAGCAAACCGTGTTCTCCGAGCTCGACGAGGCGACTCCCGGGCACGCGATCCTCGCCTCGAACACGTCCTCGCTCCCGATCACCGAGATCGCTCAGGTGACCAGCCGCCCCGACAAGGTGGTCGGCTTTCACTTCTTCTATCCGGCCTCGGTGATGCGGCTGATCGAGGTGATCGAAGGTGAGGACACCTCGACGGAGACGCTCCAGGCGACGACCAACTTCGCGATGACGATTCGCAAGAGCCCGATCCGCTGCGGTGAGGCGCCCGGATTTGTGGTCAACCGGATCCTCAACTCCGGCCTGTCCGAGGTATGGCGCTTTCAGTCCGACACCGGAGCCGAGTTCAACGAGATCGACGAGGCGATCACGGAGTCCAAGGTCGCGCCCATGGGACCGTTCTACCTGTGCGACCTGGTGGGGCTGGATACCGTACTGCGCGTCGCCGAGCAGCTGCATGACGCCTACGGGGACCGCTACTACGTTCACGAGCAGCTACGAGAGCTGATCGCCCAGGGAAACCTCGGAGCGAAGACCGGAAAGGGCTTCTATGAGCACAAGTGAGCAATCGCTCGACCAACGCGCGCTCGCTGACCGCTTCACCCTGAAGGCGCTCGTCGAGAGCTGCCTGGTGCTCGAGGAGGGCGTGGCGTCGATGAAGGACATCGACCTCGGGATGATGGCCGGGGCGGGGATCGTCCCGCCTCCGTTTGCGCGCGCGGATCAAATCGGCCTAGACGAGGTACTAGCGAAGCTCGAGCGCGCCAAAGAGGAGTGGGGCGAGCAGTTCGAGCCGCCGATGATCCTGCGGCGGCTGGTCGCGCAAGGCCGGTACGGGGTGGCCAGCGGACAGGGTTTCTTCCCGTACCCACGTCCCGATGCGGGCTGGGAGGAGAGTGAGGTCAAGCTCGAGACGCGGGAGGATGTGGCGATCGCGTGGCTCGATCGGCCGCCGGCGAACTCGATCTCCCCGCAGGTGGCGCGGGGGCTGCGGCAGCTGTGGGACGCGATCCAGGGCCGCTCGCGCGCGATGGTTCTCGCTTCCGCTAACCCGATGCTGTTCTGCGCGGGCGCCGATATCAAGGCCTTCACGACAATGGACGCCGCCGCGGGGCAGGAGCTGCTCGGCGACATGCACGGGCTGCTGCGCGAGTTCGAGACCGGACGGATCGTGACGATCGCGGCGGTGAACGCGCTCGCGTTCGGTGGCGGCTGCGAGCTCGCGATGGCGTGTGATTTCCGAATCGCCGCCGAGTCGGCGACCTTCGGACAACCTGAGATCAGCCTCGGGATCATGCCGGGATTCGGCGGGACCCAGCGGCTGCCTCGGCTGATCGGCGAGGCAAAGGCGCTCGAGATGAACCTCACCGGCGATCCGATCTCTTCATATCAGGCCTACGAGCTGGGGCTGGCGACGCGCGTGGTGCCTGACCACGAGTTGTTCGACACGGCACTGGGCTGGGCAAGCAGGCTCGCGGCTCAGGCCCCGCTTGCGGTCGAGCAGATCAAGCGGGTCTCCGCGGCTGGGGAAGTGGACGCCGGAATCGAAGCTGAAAAGCGTGCGTTTGCGGCGGTGTTCGGCTCAGAGGATGCGCGCGAGGGGATCTCGGCGTTCCTGCAGAAGCGGACCGCTCGCTTCAAGGGCAGATGAGCGCGGTCGACACACAGGCGGCGCGGCTCGCCCAGTTGATCCGCGAAGCGCAATCGGTGATCGCGCTGACGGGCGCGGGAATTTCCGTTCCCTCCGGAATCCCCGACTTCCGCTCTCCTCGCACCGGGCTGTGGCGCAACGTCGACCCGATGGAAGTTGCCCATATCGACGTTTTCCACCGCAACCCGGAGCGGTTCTGGGATTTCTACGGCAAGCGCTTCCAGACGCTCGAGCACAAGCGCCCGAATCGCGCTCATCATGCGCTTGCCGAGCTCGAACGCGCGGGACTGCTGGCCGCCGTGATCACGCAGAACATCGATCAGCTGCATGAGCGCGCGGGCACGCGCGAGCTGATCGAGGTCCACGGCACGATCGCCCGCTCTCGATGCTTGCGCTGCGGGCTTCGGTTCCCGCTCGCGGAGGTGCGCAGCAGGCAGGCCGCGGACGTTCGCGGGGTCCCGCGGTGCGATTGCGGCAACCCGCTGAAGCCAGACGTGGTCTTGTTCGGCGAGTATCTGCAACCAGACACGCTGGCACGTGCCGAGCGACTCGCCGCCGCCGCCGATCTGATGCTCTGCATCGGCTCCTCGCTGGAGGTGTATCCGGTCGCGGAGCTGCCCTACATGACGCTTGCGGCCGGTGGCCGGATCGCGATCCTCACCCAGGGCTCAACGCCGTTCGACTCGTACGCGAGCGTGCGGATGGGCGGGGACGTGGTCGACGACCTCGAGGCGCTACTGACGGCCCTCGAGCTGGGAAGCGACTCCTGACGCTACCGACCCGGCGGCCCCTCAGCGGCGAGCCGCTCACGCGTTCAGCTGCTGGTGCGGATCGCGTACTTGCTCGGCCTGATGGGGACGACGGGCTCCTGGATCTGACTGATCTGCTTGATCAGCGCGGTCCATTGATCGGGCTGCAAAATTGCCTTGACCTCGGCCGAGAGCTTGTTGTTGGCCCCGTATTGGGGCGTGTAGTTGATCTGGATTCGGTTGCTGTGATCTGCCTCCGACACCGTGTTGCTCTGCCCTTTGTAAGTCATTGTGCTGATGATCTGGTCGGGCGCCATCGCTCCTTGCAGGGTCAGCAGACGCCGGATCGCGAGATCGGTGACCGAGCCGGGCCCTTGATGGCCCTGGATCGGGATGTTGTTGATCTTCGAGATGTCAACGCTGGCGCCCGATGCTCCGGCCGCGTCGACTCCGCCCGACCCAGTCTCAGAGTGCCCGCAATCCAGACCGCTGACGTCCGCGCCCAGTCCGGAGGACGAGAGGAATTCGATCACCGCGAGGACCCGCCGGTCGATCAGCCCGGCTTCGATGTCCCTGCGGCCGCAGGGGTAGATCTCCACGTTGCGATCTGAGAGCACCCGATCCGTCAGCTGCTCCTTGCTCATCAGCAGGATCTGTCCGATCGACGGGTTCCTGTCGGCGCCGACGAACGGGTCGATCCCGGAGGCTCTGTAAACGTCGGTTGCCTGCAGCAGCTTCCAGCCGTCGAGAATCGGCTTCGGGTCGATCGCCGGCGCGTTGTTGCCCGCCGGATGGATCATGAACGTCACGTGCGGGCCGGAGCTCGGCGTGCCGGGACCGATCCGCCCGAGGACCGTGCCCGCGACGACGATCGCGCCGGTCTTGAGCGGCTCGAGCGTGTACTGGTTCTTGGCGAGGTGCAGAACGTCGGAGAAGTAGTTGCTGAAGCTCGACAGCTGCGGCGCGGTTTCCTTGATCTGTAGCGCCCCGCCGGCGGCGTAGGAGTCGGGCCGGTGCGGGTAGGCGAACAGCCGTTCCTTGACCAGCGGCGTGGCCGTGGTGGGGGCGCGAGCGGGGGCGCTGGTGGTCGGCAGGCTGGTCCCGTGGCTGATCTGGGCGGTCGCCGATGCGCTTGTGACGTTCGGGCTCGATTGCTGAGCGCCCGCGGTCGCGGGGGCTCGCGGAGCGCTCGTAGGCGCCGGGGCCGAGAACTCCTGGCCGATCTGCGCCGCGGTCATCTTGACTGGCTTTGGCACCGGATAGAGCTTCGAAACTTGGCCTAGGTTGGCGTAGGTGTAGATGTTGCCGGTGGAGTCCTGCAGCTCGATGTAGTTGCCCAGCTGCGGGCTGTCTCCGATCTTCACGATCTTGCCGTCGTTGACCGCGATCACCGGGGAGCCTTGCTTGGCCAAGATCCCGGTGCTCGTGCTGCTGTCGGACTGGACCGGGATCGCGGCGTTGGTGCCGTTCACTCGCTTGTTGGCAAGCGCCTCGACGCCGCCATCGGCGTACTTGGAGGCGGCGGCGACCGGAAAGCGGCCCTCGACCAACCCCGTCAGTGCGCCGATCAACGGGCTCGGCATCGCGGAGATCAGCTTCGCGCGCAGCAGCACGGACTGCACGTACCAATCGGCGTGGTTATAGGCGAAGATCGCGTTGCTCAGGTTCGTCGAGGCGCCGGCGGCGTGCAGGTACCGCGCGGCCGCGAAGATCGCGTCGGGCGGGCTGTATGGGTCAGCGACACCGCTTCCGGTTGCGTCGACGCCCCATTGCTTCCAGGTCGAGGGCAAGAACTGCATCCACCCGACCGCTCCGGCGCTCGAGACCGATAGATCGCGGCCGTAGTCGGTCTCGATCTCGTTGATTGCGGCGAGCACCTGCCACGGGACGTCGTACTGAATTCCTGCCGCCTGGTAGATCGGCAGCAGGAACGGCGGGATCTGGAAGTTCTCGATGAAGAAATTGGGCACCCCGATCGGCTCCGCTCCCGGGAGCGCGAACGAGAACGGTGAGTTCGAACCGGTGCTGATGCTGTTGAAGGCCGCGGTGCTGGTGCTTGAGCTGGTAGTCGTCGAGCCGGTCGCGCTGGTGGTGGTGTTCGATTGCGATTGCTGCGGGGCCTTGGGCTGTGCGGGATGCTTGCCTGTGGTGCCGGAGTGCCTGGAGCGCTGAGGTGCGCCGCGGGGGTTGGCCGGGTGACTGTGGACCGACGGGCGCTGTCTGCTGCCTTGTCCCTTGGAGCTCGGGGGCCGCTCCGAGGTCGTAGTCGAACTCGAGGTGGAGCTCGACGAGGACGAAGACGACGAGCTCGACGATGAAGAGGAGGACGAGGGGCTGCTGGCGGTCGTGCTCGAGCTGCTCGAGCTGCTCGTGCTGCTGGACGGCGCCGGGCAGTACTCGGTCTCGCTCACCGTCTGCGCTCCCGCTGGTCGCAGCCCCGGTGGCACGGGAACGTCTGATGCCGGCGTGGTGGGCGCGACGTTGGCCTCGAAGTCGAACGTCCGCCCGCCTCGAATCGTGACCGTCACCGTGCACTCGTCCGCGACCGCGGCCGGGGCCGACGCAAACGCGGCAGCGAGCAGCACGCCCGCCGTCGCGCCGGTAACTCTAAGCCTCCTGCTTCTCACCACTGCCGCCTGACTGTCCCGCCTATGCCGTGCACGTCGTTTTGCCGCCGCAGAAGCGGCCGCACTCGGAAACTGTAGACGGTCCCAGGGCGCCGTTCGCTACTAACCCCGAGCTGCGGGCTCGGGTCTTCGTGGTCCGGGCGTGTGCGCCGCTAGAGTGACTCGGCATGGTTGAAGACAAGCCACTTCGGGAGCGCGTCGCGCGAGGCGGCGAGGAGGCGATCGGCAAGCTCGCGCAGGACTTGCTCGAGAACCCCCTGGTCAGCGGCGCGCTCGCGGCGGCGATCGAAACTCGAGAACGCGCCGTGCGCGCCCAAGAGGTCGCGATGGGAGCGTTGAACCTGCCATCGGCGAGCGATCTCGAACGGCTCACGCGCCGGCTGCGGGGCATCTCGCAGCGACTGGAAGGACTCGAGGACGGACTCGACCGGCTCGAGCAGCGAATCGACGCGCTCGGCGGCGTCGGCGCGCTCGAGCGGCGGCTGACGGCGATCGACGAGGCGCTCGCGCGCGTGGAGGCGGCCGTCAGCGACAAGGCCGCGGCGCCCGCGAAGACCTCGAAGCCCTCCCGATCCAGTACTCGTAGCCCGCGGTCTCGTCAATCTCGGGCGAGCGGCTGAGGTCTCGGCTCCCGCTGGAGCGCCGCGACCGCGAGCTCCCCGATCCGATGCTCGGCCTCGTGCAGCGCCTCGGGATCGATCCGAGCTCGCTCCGGGAAGAGCAGATCGGAGACGATCAGCACAGCGGCGGCGCGCAGTCCTCGCCGCGCGGCCAGCGCGAACAGCGTGGCCGTTTCCATCTCCACGGCGACCGCCCCCGCATCGCGCAACCGCCGCTCGTCGGGCCCGTCGTAGAACAGATCGGTCGAGGCCACCACCCCGCGCAGTGCCGCGCCGCGCCCAGCCGCGATCAACGCCTGCAGCAGCTGCGGATCCCCGGCCAGGCGCTGGGCCCCGCTCAGCAGCCGGCTCGTACCGTCGGCGCTGATCGCTTCGGTCGCGATCACCAAGTCGCCGAGCTTCAGCGATGGCTCGAGGGCCCCGCAAGTGCCGACCCGGATCAGCTGCCGGGCGCCGAGCATCGCCAGCTCGACGATCACGATCGCGGCGCTCGGGCCGCCCATGCCGGTGCTCTGAACGGTCAGCAGCGCCCCGTCGGCCGCGACTCCGGTGTAGCCCCATAGGCCTCGACTGTGATTGAACATCTTCGGCTCGTCGAGCAGCGCCTGGGCGAGCAGCAACGCCCGTCCTGGATCGCCGGGCAGCAGCACGCGTTCGGCTAACGGGGCGGTGGCCTGGAGATGGATCGGGGTGGTCATCGAAGGCGCGGAGCGGTCATCCCGCGCGAGCTTAGACTTCTCGGCCCTATTGGGAGCGGGGACCGCAGCGGCCCGCCCCCGATTTCCACCCGGTGCAATTGACTTTTCGCGCACGGGCGAGTAGACCTCCTTGCACGAAGAGGCAACAGGCCGGATCGTGGGCGAGCCCGCCGGGACGCCCGCGAGGCGCCGCCGGAAACGTGACGAGCGCCTACGGCCGACGCAGCGGGCCGTAACGTCCGCGGGCGGCGGGACCTCGCCCTCATCGGGGTCCCGCTGCCGGACTTCTGTGGAGTGATTTTCGAGCGGGTCATCGCAGGCGGGTTACTGGCACCCGACCGTGCCGTGCTGGTGCTTTTGTCAGGGGGCCGTGACTCAGTTTGCCTGGTCGATCTCGCGGCGCGGATCGCCGGTCCTGAGGCGGTTACCGCGCTGCACGTCAACTACGGGTTGCGCAACGCCGCCGATCAAGACGAGCGCCACTGCGCTGCCCTGTGCGAGCGGTTGGGCGTCCGCCTCGAGGTCCGCCGGCCTCGGCGACCGCAGTCCGGAAACCTGCAAGCGTGGGCCCGCGACGAGCGCTACGAGGCGGCGGCTGGGCTCGCGCTGGCGCGGCGCGCGGACGTCGCCACCGGCCACACCGCGAGCGATCAGGTCGAGACGATCCTGTATCGGCTGGCGTCATCCCCGAGCCGCCGGGCATTGCTGGGGATGCGTCCCCGGGACGGGCTGCTCGTGCGGCCGCTGTTGGAGTTCACGCGCGAGCAGACCGCCGCTTATTGCGCTGACCGAGGCCTGCAGTGGCGCGAGGACGAGAGCAACGAAGACCGGGCGTTCGCGCGCAACCGGATCCGCGCCGAGCTGGTGCCCGCGCTGAGATCGATCCATCCTGCGGCCGAGCAGAACGTGCTGGCGCTGGCGCAGCTGCTCCAGGACGAGGGCGATGTCCTGGACGACTTGGTCGACCAGGTGCTCCACGGCTCTCTGGAGATCGAGCTGGCTCGGCTACGGGAGCTCCCGGTGGCGATCCAGCGGCTCCTCGTTCAGCGGCTGGCGGACGCCGCCGTCGGGCAGCCGGCGCCGGGCGCGGCGAGGCGGGTCGATGAGATCATCGCGCTGCCCGATCAGGGTTCCGGAGCCCTCGACCTTCCGCACGGAGTGAGGGCTCTGACCCGCGGCGGCGTGCTGCGGTTCGAGCGTACGCCCTCGCTGGACGTCCGCCGGGCCACAGGCTTGCGCCCATAAACTAGATCTCCGTGGAACGCGACCACGCGATCGGCGAGATCTTGGTCCCGGCCGAGGACCTCTCGCGCCGGGTAAGCGAGCTGGCCGCGGAGGTCTCGCGCGACTACGCGGGAAAAGATCTGGTGCTGGTCGGCGTTCTTAAGGGAGCTGTGTTCTTCCTATCCGATCTGATGCGCCAGCTGGAGATCCCGGTGGAGGTCGACTTCATGGCCGTCGCCTCCTACGGCTCGGCTACCAAGTCCTCGGGGGTGGTGAGGATCCTCAAGGATCTCGACGCCGTGATCGAGGACAGGGACGTGTTGATCGTGGAGGACATCGTCGACTCGGGTCTCACGCTGCAATACCTGTTGCGAAATCTCGCCGGGCGCAATCCGAAATCGCTGGAGGTCTGCGCGCTGCTGATCAAGCCAGAGCGCCGCAAGGTCGATCTGCAGACCAGGTATGTGGGCTTCGAGATCCCGAATCGTTTTGCGATCGGCTACGGCCTCGACTACGGCGAGCGATACCGCAACTTGCCATATGTGGCAGCGTTGAATGAACAGTGAACCAGCCCGGACCGGGGTTCCCAGCGGCTCAAACCTAGGTGCTACGCTTGCCTTCTTCCGCGGTCCAGACACTGGTCCGGATGCCTGGAACTAACTCATGAGCAGGTTTTTCAAGAGCGCCGCCTTTCCGATTTTGATCGTCGTGGTGCTCGCGTTCTTCGCGCAGAAGCTGATCGGCAACTCGAGCCACTCGCCGCGCTACACGTTTGGCGACCTGCTCACGCAGCTCGACCAGCGCCAGGTCAAGAGCATGTCGATCCACACCAAGGACAACACGGTCAACGTGACGACCACCGACGGTGCGAAGTACACGGTGGGTTATCCCGACGGATATGCGCAGACGCTGGTGAACGAGGCCAAGACCAACATCGCCCCGAACTACTTCGACATCCAGGGCAAATCGACCAGCGGCTGGCTCTCCCTGCTGACGTACATCCTTCCGTTCGTGATCTTCATCGGCTTCTGGATCTTCCTCATGAACCAGGTCCAGGGCGGTGGATCGAAGGTGATGTCGTTCGGCAAATCGCGCGCGAAGCGAATGTCGGTCGACTCGCCGAAGATCACCTTCCGCGACGTCGCCGGCGTGGACGAAGCGGTCGAGGAGCTGCACGAGATCAAGGAGTTCCTCGAGAACCCGAAGAAGTTCCAGGCGCTGGGCGCGCGAATTCCAAAGGGCGTGCTGCTGTACGGGCCACCCGGCACCGGAAAGACGCTGCTCGCGCGCGCGGTCGCCGGCGAGGCGGGGGTTCCGTTCTTCTCGATTTCCGGCTCTGACTTCGTCGAGATGTTCGTCGGAGTCGGCGCCTCGCGCGTGCGCGACCTGTTCGAGCAGGCCAAGCAGAACTCTCCCTGCATCATCTTCATGGACGAGATTGACGCCGTTGGGCGCCATCGCGGTGCCGGCCTGGGCGGCGGCCACGACGAGCGCGAGCAGACGCTCAACCAGTTGCTGGTCGAGATGGACGGCTTCGAGATGAAGGACAACATCATCTTGATCGCCGCGACCAACCGCCCCGACATCCTCGATCCGGCGCTGCTGCGACCAGGCCGGTTCGACCGCCAGATCGTCGTCGATCGACCCGATCGCAACGGCCGCAAGAAGATCCTCGAGGTTCACACGCGCGGCAAGCCACTGGCGCGGGAAATCAACGTCGACGCGCTGGCCGGCCAGACTCCGGGCTTTACCGGCGCTGATCTCTCGAACCTGGTCAACGAAGCGGCATTGCTGGCAGCCCGCAACGGCAAGCGGGAGATCACCCAGGTCGAGCTCGAGGAAGGGATCATGCGGGTGATCGCCGGGCCTGAGAAGAAGACCCGGGTGATGAGCGACAAGGAACGGCGGATCACCGCCTACCACGAGATGGGCCACGCGATCGTGGGGCACTTCCTCCCCCACTCCGATCCGGTGCACAAGATCTCGGTGATCTCTCGGGGGCAAGCGCTTGGTTACACCATCTCCTTGCCCAGCGAGGACAAGTTCCTGACCACCCGCGCCGAGCTCAACGACACGATGGCGATGACGCTCGGCGGACGGGCCGCGGAGGAGATCGTGTTCGGCGAGATCACGACCGGTGCTGCCAACGATCTCGAGAAGGTGACCGCCACCGCCAAGCAGATGGTGATGCGCTTCGGGATGTCGGAAAAGCTTGGGCCGCGGGTGTTCGGTCACGACCACGGTCAGCCGTTCCTGGGCAGGGAATTCAGCGCCGAGCCTGACTATTCCGATGAGATCGCGCGGGAGATCGACGATGAGATCCGCAGAATCGTCGAGGCGGCGCATGTTCAGGCAAAGGACATCCTCACCAAGTACCGCGACGAGCTGCGCAAGCTCTCCGAGATCCTGATCAAGCGCGAGACGATCGAGAAGCAGCAGTTCGAGGCGCTGCTCGAGGGCGGGACCGAGGAAGGCGTCTTCGGCGCCGAGGCCCCGCCACCCCCGCAGGTCCCGCTCCCGCCGGCGTCGGCGGAGCGGCCTGGGCTACCGACGCCGCGGCCGCTGCCGCGGCCTGGGCTGGCCGGCGGCACCGCGGAATAGGCGTCGCGACGCGGGCTCCCGCGTGAAGGAAGAGCACGGCAAGCCCGGCAACCTGGTGCTGACCGCAACGCGCCTGTGGCTGCCGATCGCGGTGGCGGTCGCCGGCGTGGTCCTGATCGTGCTCGGTCACGGCAACGACAACTCGCTCTCCGCCGCCGGGGTATCACTGATGATCGTGGCGCTGATCGTGTGGATGATCAACTGGCTGTTCCGGCTGAGCATCCGTAGCAACCGGGACCGCGAGGAGGAGGAGCGGGCGCGCGAGTACTTCGATCGACACGGGCGGTGGCCGGGTGAGTGACTTCCGCGTGATGGGAATCATCAACGTCACGCCGGACTCGTTCTCGGACGGCGGGCTGTATCTGGACCCGAACGCCGCGATCGAACGCGGGCTCGAGCTCGAGACTGAAGGTGCTGCAATCCTCGACGTCGGCGGCGAGTCGACCCGCCCTGGCGCCGAGCCCGTGTCGGCGAGCGTCGAGCAGCGGCGGGTGGTGCCGGTGATCGAGGGACTCCGCGCTGCGGGAGCGCGCGCCCAGATCTCGGTCGACACGTCGAAGGCTTCGGTGGCTGCGGCCGCGATGAGCGCTGGAGCGACGCTGGTCAACGACGTGACCGCGCTTCGCGGCGATCCCAAGATGGCGGCAGTCGTCGCTGCAGCGGGAGCCGACTGCTGCCTGATGCATATGCTCGGCGAGCCGCGCACGATGCAGCGCGACCCCCAATACGAGGACGTGGTCGCGGAAGTGAGGGCTTTTCTTGTGGAGCGCGTCGCCGCCGCGGTCGGCGCCGGCGTCTCTACGGAGCGGATCATCGTCGATCCGGGCATCGGGTTTGGGAAAACCGCCACCCACAACCTGCAGCTGCTCGCCAGGCTCGACGAGCTGGCCTCGATCGGACCACCGGTGATGATCGGGACTTCGCGCAAGTCGTTTCTGGGGCGGCTCACGCAGCGGGGGGCCGAGCAGCGGCTCGCTGGGACGATCGCCACCAACGTGCTCGCCTATGAGCGCGGGGCGCGGATCTTCCGCGTCCACGACGTGGCCGCGACCCACGACGCCTTGAAGGTGGCGGCTGCTACGGTCCGCACCCCATGGGCGAGCACGACGCCGACGAGTTCGACGATCTCGACGACGTAGACGAGGACGACGAGGAACGCTCCGAGCCGGAAGTCACGATTGAGGTCAGCGGGCTGTCGCTGTTCACGCACGTGGGCGTCACCGCTGCCGAGCGCGAGGTCGGGCAGCGGCTGTTGTTGGACCTGCGGCTCGATCTCGGCGGGTGCGACGCGACCGTGACCGATCGGCTGGAAGACACCGTTGACTATGGCCAGGTCTGCGAGCTCGCCAACCTGGTGGCCCAGCAGCGCTCCTACAAGACGCTCGAGCGTTTGTGCGCGGCGATCGCCGACCGACTACTCGACCAATACGAGGCGAACGCGGTGTGGGTCAAGGCGGCCAAGCCCGAACCGCCGCTCCCGCTCCCGGTAGGGGAAGTGTCGGTCGAGGTTTGGCGCGAAGCGTCGGCATGAAGCGCGGCTACCTCGGGTTGGGGTCGAACGTCGGCGACCGGCGTCCACATCTACTGGAGACGGTGGCGGAGCTGCCTCGCCACGGCATTCGGGTCTTGGCTTCATCCTCGGTTTACGAAACCGAGCCAGTGGGGCTGGTGCTGGACCAGCGAGAGTTCTTCAACGCCTGCCTGCGGATCGAGACCGACCACGACCCCGAGGAGCTGCTCGACGCGTGCAAGGCCGTGGAGCGCGCGGTCGGCCGCGCGCCTGGTGGCGCTCGCCACGGGCCTCGCGTGATCGACGTCGACGTGCTGTTGGTAGAAGGCGTGCAGTACGCCTCGCCGCGGTTGACGCTGCCACATTCGGAAGTGCTCTCGCGCCGGTTCGTGCTGGTGCCGCTGCTCGAGCTTGATCCGGATCTGGGTTTGCCGGGATCGGGTCGCCGAGTCGCAGACGCGCTTGGAGCGCTGGGGGAGGGTCAGGCGGTCAAGCTCGTCGGGCCGCCGCTGGTAGACGGGGCGTAAGCTCGCTTCATGCTGCTGGTCGTCGACGTCGGCAACACGCAGACTCACTTTGGCGTGTTCGCCGAGGGTCAGCCCGAGGTCGCCGAGCACTGGCGGTTTGCGACCGTGCGGGAATCGACGCAGGACGAGCTCGGCGCGGCGCTGACAAACCTGCTCGCGCTGCGCAACATGCGACTGCATGACATCAGCGCGTCGATCGTCTCATCGACTGTCCCGCAACTGTCGGTCGAGTGGACGGCGATGGCAGAGCGATACCTCAGCCACGGGATGCTCGTCGTCGGACCCTCGATCAAGACCGGGATGGCGATCCGCTACGACAACCCTCACGAGGTGGGCGCCGACCGGATCGCCAATGCGGTCGCCGGTTACGATCGGGTGCGCTCCGCGTGCGTGATCGTCGACTTCGGCACCGCGATCACCTACGACGTCGTGTCGGCCGTCGGCGAGTACCTCGGCGGGATCATCAGTCCGGGCGCGGAGATCTCGATCGATGCCCTGTACGAGCGCGCCGCGAAACTGCCGAAGGTCGAGCTGGCTGCGCCTCGAGCGCTGATCGGCAAGTCGACGGTCGAGGCGATTCGGAGCGGGATCGTGTTCGGGTTCGCCGGTCAAGTCGAGGGCATCTTGGGCCGGCTCCGCGCCGAGCTCGGGCCAGACACCCCCGTCATCGCGACCGGAGGGCTCGCCCAGATCCTGGTGCCGTTCGTGCGAGCGACGATCGATGAAGTCGACGAGCTCCTGACGCTGATCGGGCTACGGTTGATCTGGCTGCGCAACCGCGCTTAGCGAGCGCGCTCGAACTGCGGCACCGGCACATCTGGCGTCCGCGCGGCGGTCGCGGCGAGGATCACGAACGCCATCCGCCGACGGTTGCTCGGGTCCTCGGCGAGCATCTGATCGTGGCTGTCGAGCAGCGCCCGGATCGCGGCAAACACCGGCGCGTCGTCGATCTCCTCGGGGACATCGCACGCGAGCCGCGCGAGCGCCAGCATCTCGGTTCCATCGCCGCCGCGCATCGTCGCGATCGCGCCGAGCAGCAGGAACTCCGAAACCCTGTCGAGCAGCACATGTGCATGACGCTCCCGCTCCCCGATCGCGGGCCCCATCGGCTGCAGCGGCTCCCCTGCGGCGATCCGCAGCGCCTGACCGGAGGCGATTGACCTGACCTGGTCGGCCGAGAGTCCGACCTGCAACGGCCAGCGCAGCTGAAAGGCGGCCGAGAACGCGGTGTGACCATAAGGGGCGTCGCTTGCGAACACGATCTGGCCCGGCGGAACGAGCGAGAACAGCGTCAGCATGTCCGACGGGATCCACCAGGCGGTATCGAACAGCAGCTGCGGGTAGTCGGCCGCGACCCGCCAGATCCAGGAGAGGTCGCAGATCCCGGCGTGCGCGAGGATCAGCCGCGCGTTCGGAAACTGCTCGACGAGCTCGACGGCGTGCAGACCAAGCGCGGGGATCCCGCGACCCGCGTGGATGAGCACCGGCAGCGTGCGCTCGTGAGCGAGCGCGACCAGCGACTTGACTGCCGGATGGTCAAGTGTGAACTGCTCAGCGCGGGGATGGAGCTTGATTCCCTTTGCGCCCGCCGCCAGCGCGCGCTCGGCCTCTGTAACGGCGTGATCGTGGGGGTTGACCCGGCAGAACGGGACCAGTAGTCCATCTGAGCCTTCGACCGCGGCAAGGACAGCATCGTTGGCCGGGGGGTAGCCGGCGGGCTCGTGCATCGGAAACACGAACGCGCCGCGAGCGCCCGCTGCCTCGAGCACCGAGAGCAGCTCCCGCGGACTCTGGCGCATCCCATCCGGATCGTTCTGACCGAGGTGAGTGTGCGCGTCGAACAGCTCCAGGCCGGGCACCCGATCGAGCAAGACCTGAAACCAAGACCGCAGTTGTGGACCGATATCCATCAACGGATTCGTACCATGAATCGATGCTCGAGACGCTGGCCGAAGCGGACGCGCAAGCGCAAGCCCCGCGCTCGCTGACCGACGCCTGGACGCTTGGCGGCGTCGCGATCTCCAGTCGTGTGGTGCTGGCTCCGCTGGCTGGGATCGGAAACTGGTTCGTGCGCCTCCAGGCCAAGCGCCACGGCGCGGGACTGGTGGTCTCGGAGATGGTCTCGAGCTTCGCGGTGCACTACCGCAACGAGCGCACGTGTCGCGAGCTGCTGCGGATCCACCCCGGTGAGCATCCGGTGTCGGTGCAACTGTTCGGCCACGATCCGGATGTGATGGCCTCGGCAGCCGAGCGCGTGGCGGCGGCCGGCGCGGATCTGATCGACCTCAACATGGGCTGTCCGGTGCCGAAGGTCTGTAAGACCGGCGCCGGCGCCGCACTGCTGCAGCAGCCCGACCGCGCCGTCGCGCTGGCGCGGGCGGCCGCACGCGGCAGCGGGCTGCCCGTCACCGTAAAGCTTCGCTCCGGCCAGCGACCCGGCGACCACTGCGGCGCCGAGCTCTGCTATCGACTGGTGGACGAGGCCGAGGTCGCGGGCCTTTGCATCCACCCGCGGCCTGCCTCACAGCGCCACGCCGGGGCGCCCGACTACGCGCTCGCCCGGATGCTGATCGATGAGCTTCCGGTACCGGTGCTGATCTCCGGCGGCCTCGACACCGTCGAACGGGTACGTGCCGCGTTTGAGCTCACCGGCGCCGCGGCGGTGCTGCTGGCGCGGGGCTCGCTGGGAAATCCGTGGCTGTTCGAGCGGCTGCTCGGCAGGCGCCACGGCGAGCCGACTCGGGAGGAGATTTTGAGCGAGCTCGACTGGGTCATCGACCGCGCCTGCGAGCATCTCGGTGCGGACCGCGCCGGGCGCTACCTACGCAAGTTCTACCCGTGGTACGTGGAGCGGATCGGGGGCAGCCGCCAGCTGCAGGCGGAGCTTCAGAGAGCGTCAGGGTTCGAGGCCGCGCGGGAGTTGCTGCGGGCGGACGAGCGAGGCGATCGTCGAGGCCGCAAGCCCGCGAATCCCCGCGGCTCTCAGGGCCCTTCGCCCGCGCCCTGATGCGCCAACATTCACTTTCCACCGAGCCGATCTGAAGTCCGCACATCGAGGTGTCTATACTCATCCGCCCACGCGAGCCGGATGCGTCAAGTCCCGCCGATTGCGCGGGTTTTTTCTGTTCCGGCCGCCGGCGCAGCAGGTCAAGACCATCACCGATCCCCCTTTTAGCTATGCCGAAGGACGTCATTCTCACCCCGGAAGGCCTGACCAACCTCAGAGCTGAGCTGGACCACCTCTCAACCACGCGGCGGCGCGAAGTTGCTGCGCGAATCAAAGAAGCACGCGAGTTCGGGGACATCTCCGAGAACGCCGAATACGACGACGCCAAGAACGAGCAGGCGATGCTCGAGGCTCGGATCGCCCAGCTCGAGGAGCGGTTGCGCTCCGCGACCGTGATCGATGCCACGGATCTCGGCACCGACGTGGTCCGGGTCGGCTCGGTGGTCCACGTCAAGGACGACGCCGGCAAGTCGACCAAGTACACGATCGTCGGCTCTGCGGAGGCACAGCCGGCCGAGATGAAGCTTTCAAACGAATCGCCTGTCGGCAAGGCATTGATCGGCCGCAAGCGCGGCGAGGAGGTCGCGATCTCTACCCCCAAGGGGGAGCGGCGACTGAAGATCACCAAGATCGACGTCGCGACGAAGTGAGCGCCCAGCGCGAGCGGCGGGCTGATGGGTGAGGAACCCTCGGATCTGTTCGCCGTTCGACGCCGAAAGCTAGAGTCGCTTCGGGCAGCTGGGGTCGAGCCGTTCCCGCACGAGTTCGACGGCGTCGAGCCGATCGCTTCCGTTCGCACTGCGCATGCCGGTCTGGCTCCCGGAGAGGAGACGGACGCGATGCATCGCGTCGCGGGGCGGCTGGCGGCGCGGCGCGGACAGGGCAAGATGGCATTCGTCGATCTGGTCGACCGCTCGGGACGGATTCAGCTGCAGGCACGTGTCAACGAGCTCGGGGCGGCCGGAATGGAGCGGCTGCTGGGTCTCGATCTCGGCGACTTGATCGGAGTCGACGGGTTGGCGTTCGCTTCCCGGAGGGGCGAGCTGACGCTGCGGATCCTGTCGTTCGAATTGCTGGCCAAATCGCTGCGCCCCCCGCCGGAGAAGCACCACGGGCTGCAAGATGTGGAGACCCGCTTTCGCCACCGTGAGCTCGACCTGATCGCCAACGAAGAGACTCGGAACCTCTTCATGCTCAGGGCACGGGTGATCAGCGCGGCACGCAGGTTCCTCGACGATGAAGGGTTCGTCGAGGTCGAGACCCCGGTGCTGCAGCCACTGTACGGCGGGGCGCTGGCCCGCCCGTTCACCACTCATCACAACGCGCTCGACCGCGACTTCTACCTGCGGATCGCGACCGAGCTGTACCTGAAACGGCTGATCGTCGGCGGCCTCGAGCGGGTCTACGAGCTCGGCAAGGACTTTCGCAACGAGGGACTGTCGCCAAAGCACAACCCCGAGTTCACGATGCTCGAGTGGTACGAGGCGTACGCGGACTACCTCGACGTCGCCAACCGGTTCGAGCGGCTGATCGCGGCTGTCAGCGGCGAGGTCGGCGTCGAGCTGCCGGGTTTTCGTCGGGAAACGCTGGCCGGGGCGATTCTGGCCCGGACCGGGGTGGACGTGCTGGCGCTCCACGATCGGGAGTCGCTCGCGGCGGAGGTGCGCGCTCGTGGTTTTACCGTCCCCGAACAGGACAGCTGGCCGCAACTCGTCGACGAGCTGCTCTCAAAGCACGTCGAGCCGACGCTGAGCGAGCCGACGATCTTGCTCGACTATCCGGTCGAGATGTCGCCGTTTGCCAAGCGGCACCGGTCGGTCGAAGGGCTGGTGGAGCGCTTCGAGGCATACATCGGGGGGATCGAGATCGCGAACGCGTTCACCGAGCTCAACGATCCCGACGAGCAGCGGCGGCGGTTTCTCGACCAGGCCGCCCTGGCGGGGCAGGGCGATCAGGAGGCGCAGCCATACGACGAGTCGTTCGTCGAGGCGCTCGAGCACGGGATGCCGCCCACCGGCGGGATCGGGATCGGGGTCGATCGGCTGGTGATGGTGCTGACCGGAACGCGCTCGATCCGCGAGGTGGTGCTGTTCCCGGCGCTGCGCGATTGAGCTCTGCCACGAGCGGATCCGTGTGAACTTGCGCACGGAGCGTGGAGGGCCCGGTCCAGGAGTCCCAGGTCGGTTGGTAAACTTGTCTATGGCCCGAAAAGAACGAGACCGTTATTGCTCAACCAAACAGGCTTTGGCGCCGAATAGGTTGGGTAAGACGGAATCTTCCGCGTCCCCGTTGCCAGACGTCGGCACTTGACGAATCTGGCAGCGTGGAAGTTGGATTTGGACAACACCGCAACCGACCGAAACGCACGACTTCCCTAGCTAAAGAGAAGGACCCATGTTCGAGCGATTTACTGAGCGAGCCCGCCAGGTGGTCGTCCTGGCGCAGGAAGAGGCGCGGACGCTCAAGCACAATTACATCGGTACTGAGCACATCCTGCTCGGGCTGTTGCGCGAAGAGGAAGGGCTGGCGGCCCGCGTGCTGGAGTCGCTTGACATCACCGTCGAGCGCGTTCGCGCGCAGGTAGTGCGGATCGTCGGCTCGGGTGAGGAGGTCACATCTGGCCAAATCCCCTTCACCCCTCGGGCTAAGAAGGTTCTCGAGCTCGCGCTTCGCGAGGCGCTGAGCCTCGGCCACAACTACATCGGCACCGAGCACATCCTGCTCGGGTTGGTGCGTGAAAACGAGGGCGTCGCGGCCCGGATCCTGCTGGATTTCGACGCCGACTCGGAGAAGATCCGCAACGAGGTGATTCGGATGCTGTCCGGTCCCGGAAGTCGCCAGCGCGGCTCCGGCACACCGGGCGCCAGCGGGGCAGCCGCACAAGGCGAGAGCAAGAAGTCTTCGAAGTTGCTCGACCAGTTCGGCCGCAACCTGACCAAGCTCGCCGCGGAGGGCAAGCTGGATCCGGTGGTCGGTCGTGAGACCGAGATCGAGCGAATCATGCAGATCCTCTCGCGGCGCACGAAGAACAACCCGGTTCTGGTGGGCGAGCCCGGCGTCGGCAAGACCGCAGTGGTCGAGGGCCTCGCGCAGCGGATCACCAACGCCGATGTCCCCGAGCTGCTGAAGGGCAAGCAGATCTACACGCTCGACCTGGCGGCCCTGGTCGCGGGCTCCAAGTACCGCGGAGAGTTCGAGGAACGCCTGAAGAAGGTGATGAAGGAGATCACCCAGCGGGGCGACATCATTCTGTTCATCGACGAGCTCCACAATCTCGTCGGTGCGGGCGCGGCCGAGGGCGCGATCGACGCGGCCTCGATCCTGAAGCCCGCGCTGGCCCGCGGGGAGCTTCAAACGGTCGGCGCGACCACGCTCGAGGAGTACCGCAAGTACCTCGAGCGGGACTCCGCCCTGGAGCGCCGCTTCCAGAAGATCACGGTCGACCAACCGACCACCGAGGAGACAGTTCAGATCCTCAAGGGGCTGCGCGATCGCTACGAACAGCACCACAAGGTCAACATCACCGACGAGGCGCTCGAGGCGGCCGCCGACCTAGCCGACCGCTACATCTCCGACCGGTTCCTGCCGGACAAGGCCATCGATCTGATCGATGAGGCAGCTTCGCGGATGCGGATCAAGTCGATGACCTCACCGCCGGTGTACCGCGAGCTCGAGGACGAGATCGAAGAGACGCGACGCGCCAAGGAAGAGGCGATCGAGTCTCAGGAGTTCGAGAAGGCGGCCAACCTGCGCGACAAAGAGCGCCGTCTCACGCAGAAGAAGCGCGAGCTCGCCGAGCAGTGGGAAGCCGGTGAATCCACCGAGCGGCCGTCGATCGGCGAAGAGGAGATCGCCGACATCGTCTCGATGTGGACCGGAATCCCGGTGTTCAAGCTGACCGAAGCCGAGACCGCGAAGCTGATGCGGATGGAAGACGAACTCCACAAGCGCGTGATCGGGCAGCATCCGGCGATCGAGGTCGTCTCGAAGGCGATCCGCCGTTCGCGTGCCGGACTCAAGGATCCAAAGCGTCCCACCGGTTCGTTCATCTTCCTCGGCCCCTCTGGTGTCGGTAAGACCGAGCTGGCGCGCACGCTGGCGGAGTTCCTGTTCGGCGACGAGGACACGATGGTCAGAATCGACATGTCCGAGTACATGGAGAAGCACGCGGTGTCGCGTCTGGTCGGCTCGCCTCCTGGCTACATCGGCTACGACGAGGGCGGCCAGCTGACCGAGGCCGTGCGGCGCAAGCCCTACAGCGTGCTGCTCCTCGACGAGATCGAGAAAGCGCATCCGGATGTGTTCAACATCCTGCTGCAGATCCTCGAGGACGGCAGGCTGACCGACGCGCAGGGACGAACCGTCGACTTCCGTCACTGCATCGTGATCATGACCTCGAACATCGGCGCATCGGAGATCGCGCGCAACACGCCGCTCGGGTTCGCCGTGTCCGACGACGAGACCGGCATCACTTACGACGACATGAAGAACCGGATCACCGGCGAGCTGAAGAAGGTCTTCCGGCCCGAGTTCCTCAACCGGATCGACGAGGTGATCGTCTTCCACAAGCTCGCCAAGGACGAGATCAAAGAGATCGTCGAGCTGCTGCTGCGGCGGATCCGCGAGTCGATGGCCGACCGGGAGCTGCTGCTGGAGCTCTCCGACGATGCCAAGGAGATGCTGGTCGACAAGGGTTGGGACCCGGCGATGGGCGCCCGGCCGCTGCGGCGGGCGATCCAGCGCTACGTCGAGGATCCACTGGCGGACTTCGTGCTTCGCTCACAGGTCGCGGAGGGCTCGACGGTGGTGGTGGAGGCCGCAGGTACGCCGGAGGCCGAGGAGCCGGATGTCAAGTTGACGGTGATCGAGCCCGCTCCGAAGCCGACCCCGGTGGGGGTTGGCGCCGAGGGCGGCACCGGCGAGGACGACGACAGCTCCTCGCGGGCTGAGCCTCCAGCCCCAGACGCACCCTCGGACGAGCAGTAGCCTGCCGACGCTTGCAACCGCGACCGCTCGGATGTAGCGGTCGCGGTCGCCACCCAGTCACAAATCAGTAGAACTTCCGGGCCTGACCGCCGTCACGTCTTCGACGTTGCGTAGGCTGGCTCGGTGATGCCCCGCGCCGCGCCGATTCACGTCTGCTCTGCATGCGGTCACGAGAGCCCGCGCTGGGCAGGGCGCTGTCCGGCGTGCGGCGAATGGAACACGCTGGTCGAAGAGGCCCGTCCCCGCCCGCGCGGCGCCAGCGGCGCTGGCCGCCGCTCTGCCGCGCCAGTCATGCCGGTGGCGCTCGGCGAGGTGCTCGCGCCCACCGATGACCGCCTGAGCACCGGCATCGGCGAGCTCGATGGTGTGCTCGGCGGCGGCATCGTTCCCGGCTCGATGGTGCTGATCGGCGGGGCACCCGGAATCGGCAAGTCGACGCTCACCACGATGGCGCTGGCGAATCTGCTCGCGTCGGGCAGGCGGACCCTGTACATCTCGGCGGAGGAGTCGGCGGCCCAGATTCGCCTCCGCGCGGAGCGATTGCCGATCAGTGCGGCGCTCCGAATTCCTGTAATAGCCGAGACGTCGCTGGAGACGGTCCTGGCGACGATCGAGCAGCAGCGTCCGGAGGTGTGCGTGATCGACTCCGTGCAGACGCTGCACTCCGGGGAGCTGCCGAGTGTGGCCGGTTCCGCCGGACAGGTCCGGGAGGTCACCGAAGCGATCATGCGGGTCGCCAAATCGCTTCAAATCGCCGTCCTGTTGGTGGGACACGTGACCAAGGACGGCGCCCTGGCCGGTCCGCGCATGCTCGAGCATCTCGTCGACTGCGTGCTGCAATTCGAGGGTGAGCGCGAGCGTACCTACAGGACCGTGCGGGCGCTCAAGAACCGCTTTGGGTCGACGAACGAGGCCGGCGTATTCGAGATGCGAGCCGATGGTCTGGTGGAGGTCCTGGACGCCTCGGCTCGGTTCGTCGGCGAGGCCACTCGTGCCCCCGGCAGCGTGGTCCTGTGCGCGATGGAAGGCTCGCGACCGCTGCTCGTCGAGGTCCAGGCGCTGGTCTGCGCCTCAGAGCTCGTCCCGCCTCGCCGGGTGGTCGCTGGTCTCGACCGCAACCGCGTCGCGCTCGTGCTCGCGGTCCTCGGGCGCCACGGCGGAATCGGTCTCGGAGCCTCCGATGTGTTCGTCAACGTGGTCGGCGGTGTGCGCGTAGACGAGCCGGGTGCCGACCTGGGAATCGCGCTCGCGGTCACCAGCGCCGCCAAGCGGGTAGCGCTACTGGGCCCGAACCATCGTCCGCTGGCGTGCTTCGGTGAGCTGGGGCTCACCGGCGAGCTGCGGACCGTAGGGCACGGCGACCGACGGCTTGCCGAGGCGGCGAAGTTCGGACTGGAGCCGGTGCTGGAGCCGGAGTGCCACCGGACGCTGAAAACAGCGCTCAATGCCGCCCTCGGCCCGCGCGCGCGCTCGCGGGCGATCGCCGCCTAGCTGAGCGGCCGGTGGTGCTCCTGCGTACAGCGCATGGCCGTCGGGCTGCGGCGAAAACGCCTTCAACGGTAGAATCCGCCTTCATGCCGCCGCGTTCCGGGGAAGAGCTCAAAGAAGAGCTCGAGTCTCGACAGGAGTCGCGAATGGTGAGGGCGCTCGAGATGGTGGCGCCCGGAACGGCGCTCAGGGAGGGCATCGACAACGTCGTCTCCGCTCATACCGGCGCGCTGATCGTGATTGGTGACACGGATGAGCTCTCGTTCCTGTTCTCGGGCGGAATCAAGCTTGAGCTCGAGTACTCGCCGGCGCTTCTGTACGAGCTGGCCAAGATGGATGGAGCGATCGTGCTGAGCTCGAACGCGACCAAGATCGCGCACGCCAACGTGCAGCTGACTCCGGATCCGACGATCTTCACGCTCGAGACGGGGACTCGTCACCGGACCGCGGAGCGCGTGTCAAAGCAGACCGACGCGATCGTGATCGCGGTCTCCGAGCGCCGCGAGGTTGTCTCGCTGTACGTCGATGGAACCAAGTACGTGCTCGAGAACATCCCGGTAGTACTCGCCAAGGCCAATCAGGCCCTCGCGACCCTCGACAAGTACCGCAGCCGACTCGATCAGGTCTCCACGCGCCTCACCGCGCTCGAGTTCGAGGGCGGCGCGACACTGCACGACGTTTTGACGGTCCTCCAGCGCGCCGAGCTGGTTACCCGGATGGCGGTCGAGATCGAGCGCTACATCGTCGAGCTCGGGACGGAAGGACGATTGATCGAGATGCAGCTCGACGAGACGATGGTGGGCGTGTCGGCCGACAAGGCCGCGCTGGTGCACGACTACCTGATCGCCGATACCGATGACGGCTTCACGGAGGCGTTCGATCAGCTCGTGCGCCTGCCCCATCAAGACCTCTTGGACTTCGGTCGCCTCGCCGAGCTACTCGGCCACGATCGGAAGCTGAACACCCTCGACTATCCCGTCTCTCCTCGCGGCTTCCGCATCCTTGGACGCATACCGCGCCTCCCCAGGCTGGTCGTTCAGCGGATCGTCGGCGAGTTTGGGGGACTCGAGGAGCTGCTCGCCGCGACGGACGGCGAGCTGGAGACCGTCGACGGTGTCGGCGAGATCCGGGCGAAGGACATCCGCGAGGGCCTTCGCCGCCAGCAGGAGATCAACCTGGTCGACAGGTACCTGCAAACGTAGTGCAAAGCGCCTGCGGGTTCTGTCCCGCCCGGCCCGGACTGAGGAGGACACCATCACAGAGCTAATGGAAGGTCAGCTGGAGGATCTCGAGCCCGCCGAGCCGGTTCCGCACATCGAGTTCGAGGTCGGTGACAACGTTGTGTACCCCCACCACGGGGCTGGGAAGGTGCTGCGCAAAGAAGCCAAGGAAATCCTCGGCGAGAAGCGCGAGTATCTGACGATCAAGATCCTGCACAACGACATGACCGTGATGGTCCCGACCGAGAACGCAGCACTTGCCGGCCTGCGTCGCGTGATCGACGAGGAAACTGTCAAGAAGGTGCTAGCGGTGCTCCAAGACAAGTGCTCGGAGATGCCCAAGAACTGGAATCGTCGGTTCAAGCACAACCGCGACAAGATCAAGACGGGGGACATCTACGAGCTTGCCGAGGTGGTGCGGAACCTCGCGATCCGCGAATCTCAGAAGGGACTCTCAACCGGAGAGAAACAGATGTTCACGCGGGCGAAGAAGGTCCTGGCGTCTGAGCTCATGTATGCGCTGGAGATGGACGAGGAAGAGGTCGAAGAGCACCTATACGCGTTGCTCGCAGATTCCGGTGACGCGGACAGCAACGGCAAGCTGGCCGCCGCCGCCAAGTAGGTCCCGATTGATATGGCGGTCGCGTTGATCGTGGCCGCGGGACGTGGCGAGCGCCTTGGATCAGGTGGACCCAAGGCGCTCGTGACGTTGGCTGGCAAGCCGATGGTGGAGTGGAGCGTGCGGGCGCTGCGCGCGGTTGCCGAGGTGCAAAGGATCGTGGTCGCGCTCCCTCCCGATCGTCTGGGGGAAGCGCCCGCCGGAACCCTCGCGGTGGCGGGCGGCGCCGCCCGGTCGCAGTCGGTGCGCGAGGCACTGACTGCGTGCGGCGATGGCGATCCCGTGATTGTGCACGACGCGGCACGGCCGCTCGTGTCGCCAGCGCTGTTCGCCCAAGCCCTGGCAGAATTGTCGGGCAGCGGCGCCGACGCGGCGATCGCCGCGATCCCGGTCTCGGACACGATCAAGCAGGTCGACGAGGACGGTCGAATGGTGGCTCGGACGCTCGATCGCTCGCGGTTGTGGGCCGTTCAGACGCCACAGGTGTTCCGGCGGGCGGCGCTCGAGCGGGCCGTGCTGGAGGCATCCGACGAGCTGCTTGCCTCGGCCACGGACGACTCGTGGCTCATCGAGCGCGCCGGCGGCAGCGTGCGGATCGTGCGTTCCAGCGCTCAGAACATCAAGGTCACGACCTCGACCGACCTGAGGGTCGCCGAGTTGCTACTCGCGGGACGGGGCGGATGACCGCCACAACCGGGCTCGGCTACGACTGTCATCGCTTCACGGCGGGACGGCGCCTAGTGCTGGGCGGGGTCGAGGTTCCCCACGACCGGGGGCTAGCCGGCCACTCCGATGCCGACGTCCTCACTCACGCGGTAATCGACGCCCTGCTTGGCGCGGCCGCACTCGGCGATATCGGTCAGCACTTTCCCGACAGCGATCCGCGCTACCGGGATGCCGATTCGATCGGCCTGCTCCGCCAGGCGGTCGCGATCCTCGGCCAGCACGGTTATGTCGCGCGGCATGTCGACGCCACCGTGGTGATCGAGCGTCCACGGCTTGCCCCCTTCCGCGAGCCGATACGGGAGCGACTCGCGGCCGCGCTGGGAGTGGCGATCGAGCACGTCAGCGTAAAGGCCACGCGCGGTGAAGGGATGGGCTTCGTTGGCCGCCAAGAAGGGGTCGCGGCGCTCGCGATCGCCACCGTCTTGGATACGCGTGCGTCCCACTCTGAACGCTCACGTAACGGATGAACCTGCCTCACAACATCTTGTGGGCCTCGGGCTGGTGGCGCTCTCGCATGGAGCGGGGGTGCGATCGTCGGACTGCTGTTCGACGGAGTCGCGGCGCGGGCGGGTTAGGCCTTGACCGGGTCGAGCAACCGATGCGGTTTGCGGAGAGCAACCGCCACCGGATCGTCGCGGAGCTTGCCGCGACCGCGGCGGGGCTCCATCACGATGTCCTCTGGCGCAGGGGTTAGCTCGCAGGTAGTGCAGTAGCCGCTGTCGTCCAGTTTGGTCGAGCAGGCGGAGTGCTTGAAGGTCCGGCTGTTCGGATACCGATACCGGCCGCCCCACACGAGCAGCGCGTGCAGCGCCGGCCAGAGGTCGCGTCCCTGGTCGGTCAGCGAGTAGAGATAGCGGCCTCCGCGATCGGGATCGGGTTCTCGCGCAAGCACCCCATCCGCCACCAGACCGGCTAGGCGATCTGAAAGGACTGCCTTGGGGATGTCGAGATGGGCCTGGAAGTCGTTGAAGCGCCGCACTCCGTAGAACGCGTCGCGGATGATCAGCAACGTCCAGCGCTCGCCGATCACCTCCAGCGCGCGCGCCAGCGAGCACTCCTGGCGTTCGTAGTCCTTGCCCAGCATGAGCATCGATTATAGCGGGTGAGTTCGTTCATTGAACTCGTGTGATAGGATTTAAGGTTCGGTGATTGAACCCATCCTGCCGAGGACATCGATGACAGCGACAGGAACTCCAAGAGAACAGAGCACCTCGATCACGTCGCATCGCGTGACGTGGCTACCGGTCGCATCGGTGATGCTGGGCACCGGGTGGGGGGCGAACCAATTCACGCCGATGCTGCTCGTCTACCGTCAGGCGCTGGGTCTGTCGACGGGGACGCTGGAGGCGATGTTCGGTCTGTATGCAGCCGGCCTGATCCCAGGGCTGTTGCTCGCGGGCCCCCTGTCGGACGCCCGTGGCCGGCGGCTCGTAGTGATTCCCGCTGCCGGGCTGTCGCTCGCCGCCAGCCTCGTGCTGATGGCCGGCGGCCGCGCCGTAGTGCTGCTATTCGTCGGTCGGCTGATGGCCGGCATCAGCAGCGGCGCGGTCTTCGGCGCTGGCACCGCGTGGTTACGTGAGCTCTCACGGCCTCCGCTGGGCACGGCGAGCGAGCAGGCGGCGGCGCGGCGAGCGGCGGTCGCGATGACCAGCGGCTTTGCCCTCGGGCCGCTGGTCGCCGGTTTGCTGGCGCAGTGGGCGCCGGCGCCGCGAGTGCTTCCATACCTGCCCCACGTCGCCCTGATGGCCCTCGTGCTGCTGTTGCTGGCGCTGCAAGGCGCACCCGAGACCGTCGCAAACCGCAGCGGCACGGTGCGGCTGTCAGTGCCCGGTGTTCGGAGCGCCCGGTTTCGCGGCGTCGTGGCGCCGATGGCTCCGTGGGTATTCGCCGCCCCGGCGATCGCGTTTGCGCTGCTGCCGAGCGTGGTCGGCGCCGAGCATGCGCGCGATGGCATCGCGCTGACGGCCGCGATCACTTCGTTGTGCGCCTTCGCCGGGGTGCTGGTCCAGCCGCTCGCGCGGCGCCTGGACGCTCACGCCCGCGGCAATCGCGCTGCGACCGTGGGTCTGCTGATGCTGGTCGGCGGCCTCGCGCTCGGCGCGGTCACCGCACACGGACGCGAGACATGGTTGCTGGTTCCGTGCGCGATCATTCTTGGCAGCGCCTACGGGCTTTGCCTGGTCGCCGGCCTGGTCGAGATCCAGCGGATCGCCGACCACCGCGCTCTGGCACGCCTGACGGCCGCCTACTACGCGCTGACGTACCTGGGGTTCTCGGCGCCGTATCTGCTGGCGCTTGGCGCGCGGGTGGCGAGCTACGCGGCGCTGCTGGCGATCACCGCGGCGCTGGCGCTGTGCACGGCGGGGTACGTCACGCGGCGAGCTTCATCGATCAGAGGCTGAGGAGGCCCCGCGGCGGCGCTGCCCCTGTCCACGCCAGGCGCGCCGATGACGCTAGGGTTGCCAGAGATTGCGCGAGATCTTGCTGCACGACACGCGAACGGGCGAACTTCGCCCGCTTTCGCCCCGCAATCCCGGGCGGGTGGGGATCTACGCCTGCGGGCCAACTGTCTACGGTCGGATCCATGTCGGCAACGCCAGGCCGTTCGTGGTGTTTTCGCTGTTGAAGCGGTTTCTGGTCCATGAGGGCTACAAGGTGACGTTCGTCGCCAACATCACCGACGTCAACGACAAGATCTACGACGCGGCGCGCGCAACGGGCGTGCCCAGCGAGCAGCTGGCGCTCGAGATGACTGATGCGTACATCGCCGATACCGACGGCCTCGAGCTCGGGCGCCCCGATCATGAGCCGCGCGCGAGCGAGACGATTGCGGCGATCATCTCCTTGATCATGCGGCTGATCGAGCGCGGGTACGCCTATGCGGTAGAGGGCGATGTTTACTTCTCGGTCCGGTCCTATTCCCGCTACGGAGAGATCTCGCACCAGCTGATCGAGCAGATGGATCAGGGCGAAGGGGTGGAGGGAGCCGAGCGAAAGCGAGATCCGCTCGACTTCGCCCTCTGGAAGGCGACTAAGCCCGAGGAGGACACTGCCTGGGACTCTCCGTGGGGCAACGGACGGCCGGGCTGGCACATCGAGTGCTCGGCGATGGCGGAGTCGCTGTTGGGCGTCGACTTCGAGATCCACGGAGGTGGCGCGGATCTCATCTTCCCCCACCACGAGAACGAGGCGGCACAGACCTTTGCGGCCTATGAAGTCCCGCTGGCGCGGCTCTGGGCGCACAACGGGATGGTGCGCCTTCAGCAGCAGAAGATGGCCAAGTCGGTGGGCAACATCTTCGTGCTGCACGAGGCGCTCGCCAGCTACGGACGAGATGCCTTGATCATGTACTTCTGCGGTGGCCACTACCGGCAGCCGATCGAGTTCGACGACGACCGTTTGGAACAGGCGGCCGCGAGCGTGCGCCGGATTCGGGAGGCGTCGCGCAGGCTTGCACCTGGGCCTTCCCCGGATTGGTCAGCGCCGTTGCGGGAGCAATGCTTTGCGGCGCTTGCCGAGGACTTCAACACTCCCCGCGCGCTCGCCGCGGTCTTCGAGTGGGTGCACGAGGCGAACCGGGCGGGCGAGGACTCCGGGGACGCGGATTTCCGCGAGATGCTCCATGTTCTGGGGCTCGCCAATCTGATTGAGCCCGAGGCGGTGAAGGTTCCGTCGGAGCTTAGAGCCCTTCTCGACGCCCGCGAACGGGCCCGGGCAGCACGCGACTACGACGACGCCGACCGGCTCCGCGATCAGCTTCGGGAGTCCGGCTGGGAGGTTCGCGACGGCCCCCAAGGTCCTGAGCTGCTGCCGCGCCAATGATCCTCTATGGGCGTAACCCGGTTCGCGAGGCGATCCGGGGTCCCCGGGCCGTGAAGCTCGTTTGGGCGACTGCGAACGCCGGGCGAGAGCCGTGGCTAGCCGACGTCAGCTGGAGAAAAGCCGCCGCCGAGGAGGTCGAGCGACGATGCGGGTCGCCGGACCACCAAGGCGTTTGCGCAGAGGTCTCGGCGTTCGGCTACGCGGACCCAAGTGCGTTGCTGAGCTCGCCCGGTCACCTGATCGTGGCGCTCGACCAGGTCCAGGATCCCCAGAACCTAGGCGCGATCTGCCGGACGGCGGAGTGCGCGGGCGCCGGCGGGATCGTGATCCCTGACCGGCGCTCCGCGGACGTGACTCCCGCGGTCTGCAAGGCCTCAGCCGGAGCGGTCGAGCATCTCGCGATCGCCCGCGTCCGCAACCTGGCTGATTTCTTGCGCGACGCAAAGGGAGCGGGGATGTGGTGCTACGGGGCCGAATCGACGAGTCCAGTCGCATACGACCAGCCGGACTACGGGGAGCGGACCGTGCTCGTGCTGGGTTCCGAAGGGCGCGGATTGCGTCCGAGGGTGGCGGCGGCGTGTGATGTATTGGTCTCGATCCCGTTGCGAGGCCGGATCGAGTCGCTCAGCGTCGGCGCGGCGGCGGCCGTGTTGGTGTACGCGGCCACCCGGACCGCAGGGCAGGCGGTTGAGCCGCCTTGACACAAAAGCAGCGATATGTCAAGCTCCGCACCCGTAACGATCAACTCGAGCTTTAGGGCTTGTATCATTACGGTGCACGCGGACTGACCGTCCGCATTTCTGGACCTCAATAGGTGCGGCGCCAGGGGAGGTAGCGCGCCACGGATTCCGAGCGATCGTCTGGTGACGAATCGCGGAAGGGACTTAGCGTGGCTCGACTTTCAGTCCATCCTCAGGCTCAACCTCAGGTTGATGACAACTACCTCATCGCGCTTGCAAAGCAGGGGCACGGGCACGCCTACGACCGGATCGTGCGCCGCTACTACGGATTCGTACGCCTCAAGGCCTCCTCTTACTTTCTCGCCGGCGGCGACGCCGACGACCTGATCCAGGAGGGACTCGTTGGCCTGTACAAGGCCGTACGCGACTACCGCAGCGATCGCGAGTCGAGCTTTCGTAACTTCGCCGAGCTGTGCATCACCCGCCAGATCATCACCGCGGTGAAGACGGCGACGCGCAACAAGCACACGCCGCTGAACCAGTACGTGTCTTTCTCCAGCAACCCGTCACCGTCAGCGGCTGAGGGCGATCCGACCCTTGACGAGATGCTCCCTGGCTCAGCGATCCACGATCCTGTAAACCAAGTCATCTCCTCCGAAGAGCTGCGCGCGCTGATCGCCTGCATCTCCACCTCGCTGTCGGAGCTCGAGTCCCGGGTACTGTCGCTGTACCTGGACGGCCACTCGTACGAAGAGGTCGGCAGGCGGCTGGGGTGCGACTGCAAGACCGTCGACAACGCCCTCCAGCGCGTCAAGCGCAAGGTCGGGCAGCACCTGACTGAGCGGAGCGTGCCGGCGTGATCCGGCTGCTGGACGCTCGCCACGGGAACTTTGGCGATCTGGGTCCGGGGGGCGGACCCAGATCGCCAGAGTTCCCGGGCCGGGTACGATCCCGCCCGCAAATGGACGCGGACGGATCGCCACGGCCACCTAACGGATGGCCACGCCCACCTAGCGCACGGAGCCAGCAACTACGAATGCGATTGCGCGACCGCTTGCCGGAACAGATCGTTCTGTTCTGATAAGGTTTCCCCGCTACGAAGTACCGGAACAGAACACTTTGTTCCCACTCTATGCGGAAGGAACGACTGATGGAATGGAAGCTCGAACTGATCGCAGTCCCCGTGACCGATGTGGATCGCGCGAAGGCCTTCTATGCCGATACGGTCGGCTTCAACGTCGACCATGACCATCAGGTCAACGAGGAGATGCGGTTCGTGCAGCTCACGCCGCCCGGCTCCGGCTGCTCGATCGCGATCGGGACCGGCATCATGGAGACCGAGCCGGGCTCGGTGAAGGGCCTGCAGCTCGTCGTCTCGGACATCGAAGCGGCTCGCGCGGAGATTACAGGGCGCGGCGTCGAGGTCAGCGAGGTGCAGGATTTCCCGTGGGGACGGTTCGTGTTCTTCAGCGACCCTGATGGCAACGGCTGGGCCGTGCAGCAGATCCCAGCCAGGTCATAAGGAGGCCTCCCCCGGAGCGTGGCGGCTGCGGTCACGGCGTCGCTGGAGAGCGCGCGCGCGGGAGCGTTCGAGCGGCGCGGCGGCGAAAAGCGGCGCGTTCCCGAGCGCTTCACTGCGCTGAGGGCGCTGAGGGCGGTTCAATCCTCCGGACGGCCGCCGTCCCGGGTCTGCTGGGTCGGCAAGCGAACCGTGAACTCGGCACCTCCGCGGTCGCCGTTTGCCACCTCAACCGTGCCGCCCATCGCGTGTGTGAGCTCCTGGACGATCGCGAGCCCGAGTCCCGATCCGACCGGCCGCTCGCTGCGATAGCGGTCATATAGGTAGAAGCGCTCAAACGCATGTGGAAGGTCCTCTCGCGCCAGCCCGGGTCCGCTGTCGCTGACCGTGAGCCGGCCGAGGTCGGCGCGCACCGCGACCACACCGCCGGCCGGCGTCAGCCTGAGCGCGTTCTCGATCAGGTTCGAGGTGACCTGGAGCACGCGGCCCTCGTCGCCGAAGGCCCAGGCGCCCCCATCACCGCTGGAGACCTTGGAAAGCTCGACTCCTATGGCACGCGCGCGCGGTAGGTGGCGCTCCACCGCGTGCTCGGCGATCATGGAGAGGTTGACCGGATCGCGCGCGACTGAGAATCCGGCGCGGCCCAGTCGCGCCAGGTCGAGGAGATCGGCTACGAGGCGCTGTAGCCGGTCGGCCTCCGAGGCGATCACCTGCGACCCTTCCGCCGCCGGCACCGCACCTTCCTCGAGTGCCTCGGCGTAGCCTCGGATCGAGGTCAGCGGCGTCTTCAGCTCGTGGCTGACCGACTCGAGGAAGCGGCGCTGCGATTCGCGGGCGTTTCCTAGCTCGGTGGACATCTCGTTGAACGCTTCGCCCAAAGCCGCGAGCTCATCCTTACCCTCGACCGGGACCGACACGTGCGCTTCTCCCGCCGCCAGGCGGCGGGTCGCCCCCGCAAGCTCATCCACCGGACGGGTCAGGCGCCGAGCCAGCAGATACGCGAGGAGCGCCGCCAGTGCGGCGCCGCCGAGTCCCGCAAGCACGAGGCTGGTGAGGAACGGCCGCCACTCCGCGAACGCGAGCGCCGCCGGCCGGATCAGCACGATCCGGCCGTTGCCGGTGGTCCGCGCGACGTACAGAAGCGAGCGGCCGTTGACATCGACGGTCCCTTGAGCGTCGCCATCGGATGGGATCGAAGCGAGGAGCGCCGCGCTCCGCGTCGGCCCCAACCTATGCGGTCGCGGCGTTCCGACGCGATACACGTGGTCGCCCGGGTGCAGCGCCCCTGGCGCGCCGCCCACCGCGGCCACGGCGTCGGCCTGCGCCTCGAGCGTCGCCATTCGCTGCGCGGCGACACGATGCCTGACGAGCACGACCGCGACGCCGACGGTCAGCGCGCAGGATGCGATCGCCGCCAGGGCGAGGTACGCGAGCACTCGCCGGCGCAGGCTCATACGCTTGCCTTGTACCCCAACCCGCGCACCGTCTTGATCAGGTCTTGGTGACCGAGCTTCTTGCGGAGCTGCGCGACGTGCACCTCCACGGTTCGTGTCTCGCCGGGGCTCAAAAAACCCCATACCGACTCGAGCAGCTGGTCGCGCGTCACCACCTGCCCAGCGTTCCGCAACAGGTACTCGAGCAGGTCGAACTCTCGCTGTGTCAATTCTACGGCGGTGCCATCGACCTGGACCTCGCGGGCGCTGCGCGAGAGCGTCACGGGGCCAAGCCGCGAGATGTCCTCGCTTGCCGGCGCCTTTCCTGCTCGCCGAAGCACGGCCTTCACCCTGGCGGTCAACTCTCGCGGAGAGAACGGCTTAGCGACGTAGTCGTCGGCACCGAGCTCGAGCCCCGCGACGCGGTCGGGTTCCTCATCTCGCGCGGTGAGCATGATCACGGGCACCTCATCGGCGATCCGTCGGCAGACCTCGAATCCGTCGATCCCGGGGAGACCGATGTCGAGCACCACCAGCCGGATCGGGTGGCGGCGAAGCTCGGCGAGCGCGTCCTCTCCCGACCGCACCCACAGAGTCTGGTAGCCCGCGCGCTGTAGGTAGGTGCGCACCAACGCTCCGATGTTCGGCTCGTCCTCGACTACCAATATCAAAGTGCCCATCCTCAGATCGTAGGCATCAGCGCGCCCCGAAGGCGAGGCTTTACACGCAGCTGACATTGCCCTAACAGCCGCTTTGCACTTGCCGCCGATGCTGTTGGCGCAAATCAAACCAGACGTCAGGAGTGAAAATGAAGCTGTTACGTAAGCATCTGAGGCTGATCGCCGTCGCGGTCATGTGTGTGGGAGTCGGCGCCGGAGTCAGCGCGATCGCCACAGCGGGCGCAGCGACCTCGTCCCACTCCGAGGCGGGGAAACGGCAGGCGGCGAAACGGGGCCAGGCCTTGCGCGCGGCGCGCCGCGCGGTGAGTGGCACGCTGGTCGTCCCGACGAAGACCGGGTTCGCGACAGTCACGTTCGAGCGAGGCAAAGTCCAGTCGGTGAACGGGCAGCAGCTGACGCTCGTCGAAGGGACGCGGGCCCGGACCTACAAGACGGTCACGTTGACGATTCCTGCGAATGCCAAGGTTCGGGATAACGGCAAGGCCTCCACGCTGTCGAGCGTGACGGCGGGGCAGCGGGCGATCGTGGTGCAGGCGCCGAAGCGCACGTTGGTGATCGCGCGCACGCCTCGGAATCCCTGATCGCGCGGAGGGCTCGAACCCCCGACCACGCGCAATCCCCAGCCGACTCCCAGTCGCGCGGAGCCAATGACCAGTTGTTGAGCAGGCCGGGAGCAGCCCGGTCTGCTCGGTCAGTTACGCCTCTCCAAAAGTGCTGCTGTCAGATTGCGTTTGGGCGATCGCCGCGGGAACCGGACGTCAGTGGCTTGGAAGCTCTTCGCGCGGGCTGGAGCAACTCAGCGTGGCCGGCGGGGTGATCTTGATCGGCCTTGGGTGGGACTGGCGGTGACCGAAAGGAGGGGCTAGTCCACTTGCCGCGGAATAACTCACTGAGGGGCTGAACCAGGAACGGCCGCACCTGTCGGGGTGCGGCCGTTCGAGGAAGTGATGGGTTTGCTCTGGTCGAGAGAGCGGTTGGGAGTGTCTCACCGGGGTCGGACGGTGAGGGTGTCGGCGTTGTGGCTGAGGATCGCCCACTCAGTCCAGATCTGCTGGCCCTGGTTGCCCTTGAGGCGGCTGCGGTCCAGTCCGTAGCGGCGTTTGAGGTGACTGATCCGGCCCTCGGCGCCGGTTCGGTAGCGCTGCAACCGCCGCTGCGTGCGTTTCGAGGCCGGTTGCTGGCGGCCGGCGATGAACGCTTGCTTGGCTGTCAGGTCCTCGAGCGCGGTGTTCGTTGGAGTGGGCATGAACCCACCATCGAGCGCGACCTCCCGTGGCGCGATTCCCAGCCGCTTGAGTTCCTCCACGGTGGCGGGCAGCAGCGTGTTCTCGCTCGGATTCCCGAGCGCGGTCGACGCTGGCAAGATCAGCCCTCGCGCTCCCGGCTTGGTGTGCTCGGTCACCTCCGCCACCTGTGTGACGTACCCGAACTCGGTCGGCTTGCCCAGCTTGCCCTTGCGGATCGGCCGGGCGTCTGGATCGGCCAGGGAGATGATCCGGTCGGTGATCTTTTCGCCCTTCACGCGCTGGCGGATCTGCCCCGCGACCTTCTCGCAGCGATCGGCGAGCTCCTCGAGCTTGCCCGCGGCCTTTAGCTTCGCGTTCGCGCCGCGCCCACGCGCCTTGCGCTTCGCTACCACCGCGAGCCGACGCGCTTCCTTGACCGAACGCTCCAACAGCTGACCGGTCTGCTCGGTGAGCTTGAGCACCTCGGCCCTCGCCTCTCCAGTGCGCCGGCGAATCGTGCGCGAGATCGCCCGCAGCGTTCGACCCATCGAGCGGGAGCGGTCCCGCACCCGCGCCCGCTTCTCGCCGATCAGCTTGGCGAGCCTGCGGCCCTCCCGCGCCAGCGCCTTCACCCCGTGCGAGGCCAGCCCCGAGTCGGTCGGGTACCTCACATCGGCCTCGATCACCGTCGAATCGATCCGTACCGCCCGCGGCCTGAACCGCTTCTCCCGCGTCGCCTTCACGATCAACGCGCGCGTCATCTCCGACACCGTCTCCGGCCCGATCCGCCTGGTCAGCTTGCGCACCGTCGACTCGTCCGGCACCCGCTCTGACAGCGAGATCCGGCAGAACCGGCGCAGATGAATCGAATCCGACACCTCCGCCACCAACGACCTGTACCCCCACCGGTAGCGCTGCTTGAGCACCATCAACCGGACATAGATCTCCAGCGGGATCGTCGGCCGGCCCTCCGTCAACACCAGCCGTCCTGTGTCCTCGAACTCCTGGCGCCACCGCTCCACCAACGGAAACAGCAACTCGTGATCGGACAGCAACACATCCAGCGCTGCCAGATCCGCCGGCAGCGCCTTCACCTCGACCGGCAACGACTCGTCCCACAGACAATCCGGCGCAGGCGCCAAGAGCGTCAGCATGCACTCCCCTTTCGACCAGAAACCCCATCAGATGCAGGGAATCCTGGCCGTCACCTCGGACGGAAAAGCCCGCTCACAACCCCTCACTTTTTCCGCGGGAAGTAGTCCAGGGACGGGTCGGTTGCAGAAAAACCTTCACCACCTCCGATCGTCTTGCGAACATACGTTCGCCTTGGCGCAAGCGACCATCCTTCACGCCGACCTGGACTCGTTCTTTGCATCTGTGGAGCAGCGCGACGACCCGCGCCTGCGCGGTCGGCCGGTACTGGTTGGCGGGGGCGTCGTCCTCGCGGCTAGTTACGAAGCGAAGAGGTATGGGGTTCGTTCGGCAATGGGCATCGCCCGGGCCCGCCGGCTGTGTCCGCGCGCGGTGGTCGTGCCTCCGCGGATGTCCGCCTACAGCGACGCTAGTAAGGCGGTGTTCGAAGTATTCGAGGAAACCGCCCCCTTGGTTGAGGGACTGTCCATCGATGAAGCGTTTCTGGACGTCCGAGGCCTTGGCCGGATCCTCGGAAGGCCGCCGGAGATTGCCGCCCGGCTGCGCCAGCAGATCCGCCAGCGGGTCGGCTTGCCGATCACCGTGGGGGTGGCCCGGACCAAGTTCCTGGCGAAGGTGGCGAGCGGCGTGGCGAAGCCAGATGGCCTTCTCGTGGTCGAGCCCGATCATGAGCTTGCGTTTCTGCATCCGCTTCCCGTCGAGCGGCTGTGGGGGGTGGGGCGCATGACCGCTGCGAAGCTGCGGGGCCGCGGGCTGAGCACCATCGGAGAGATCGCGGCTCTCAGCGAGACCACCCTCACGGCGATGCTGGGGCGAGCGTCGGGGCGGCATCTGCACGCTTTGGCGCACAACCGCGATCCGCGCCCGGTTCAGAGGCGACGTCGACGGCGTTCGATTGGAGCGCAGCGCGCGCTGGGCTCCCGGCCCAGATCTCCCGAAGAACTCGCCACGGTGCTGATCGGACTGGTGGAGCGCGTGGCGCGGCGGTTGCGCGCTGCGAGCAGGGTCTGCCGCACCGTCGTGCTCAGGCTGCGCTTCGCCGACTACACGCGGGCTACGCGCTCTTACACGATGCTGGAACCGACGGCGCAGACCCACACGATCCTCAGGACAGCGAGCGGCCTGCTGACCACATCGCTGCCAACGATCGAACGTCGAGGGCTGACGTTGATCGGAATCGCGCTCGCGAATCTGACCGATCAGGGCGCGGTTCAGCTGTCGCTGCCCTTCAACCGTGCGCGTGAGCTCGACGCGGCGATCGACGAAGTCCGCGACCGCTTCGGCACCGGGGCGATCACCCGCGGCTCGCTCGTCGGCCGGGACGCTGGCGTGACGGTGCCGTTGCTTTCTGACTAGCGGTCGGTCGCGCTGGGCAGCCCATGTCGGCACCGGCCGTCGGCTAGGCTTGCAGCGAGCGAACGCGTGCACGTAACGATCTTCACCGACCCAGGTTGTCCATTCGGGTTCAACGCCCAGCGCCAGGAGCTGCAGCTGCTTTGGCACTACGGGGACGCAGCCGAGATCAACCGGACCATGATCGTCCTCGCACAGACAAGTTCCTCCTATGAGGAGCGAGGGCTGAGCCGCGAGATGTTGTCTGGCAACGCGAAGCGGCTGCGCTCGCTCTACGGCATGCCGATGCTGACCGAGCCGCGCGAGCGCATCGTCGCTACGGCCCCGGCCTGCCGCGCGTACGTCGGCGCGCGCATGTACGAACCCCAGCGCGCCGACCTCCTGATGCGGGCGCTACGCCGCCGCGCGTTCTCAGACGGTCAGCTGCTCGACGAGCTGGACACAATCCACGGCGCCGCGCGCGACGTGGGTATCGCGACCCAGACGGTCGATGGTTGGCTTGCGGACGAGGCCGTCGGCGCGCAGTTGAACCGGGACATGGTCGCCACGCGAACGCCGGCCCCGGAGGCCCTCGCGCTCGCGCACAGGCTGTCCAAGGGTGAGCGAGGGCTGCGCTATTCCACCGCGTCCGCCGTCTTCGAGCACGACACTCGCAGGGTCGTAATGCCCGGGTTCCAGCCGTTTGAGGTATACGAAGTGTCGATCGCGAACGTAGCCCCCGAGATCGAGCGGGGACCGGCCCCGGAGACCGTCGAGGAGATCTTGACCTGGGCCCCGTACCCCCTCGCCAGCGCCGAGGTTGCAGCCCTTCGGGGGATCAAAGTTGAAGACGCACGCCGCGAGCTCGAGCTCTCCGGAGCAACGCTCACGGCGGCTGCCGGCGACGGCTACTGGTCCCGCGACTGAGGGGGGAGGAATCCCCCGAAGTCGTTCCCGCAAAGCGTTGAGTCCAGGACGGCTAGCGGATACCGTGCGCGGTGGTACGCGCGTGGACACCTCATGACGACAAAGGAAGGCATCTCCGCATGACCGAACGCGAGGAGCACGACGAGCAGCAGGGGGGCCAGGGAGGCTACGGCGGCGAGCAGGGGGGGAGGGAGGCTATGGCGACCAGCAGCAGGGCGGCGGCTATGGCGATGAACAGCAGCAGGGCGGCGGCTATGGCGATCAACAGCAGCAGGGCGGCGGCTATGGCGATCAACAGCAGCAGGGCGGCAGCTCCGGTGGTGAGCAGGGCGGCTATGGCGGCGAGCAGCGGGGCGGCGGCGAGCGGCAGCAGGGCGGCGGCTACGAGGACGAGCAGCAGCGGGGCGGCGGCGACGATCAACAAGGCGGCCAAGGCGGCTACGGCGACGAGCAGCAGGGCGACGGTTCCGAGAACTTTTGATAAACACCAGCGGCGACTCCGCCGCGACGCGAGCAAGCCGGCCGATCTCAGCCATCGCTAGCGTGCGCGCGCTCTGTAAGCCGCGCTGAGGCCGTGTCGGGTGGGCGCTTGCCGTCAGGTCAGGTGCGGTCCCAGCAGCGAGAGGTCGGCCTCACTGAGCCGGTCGCTCGCGGTCTTGCGCTGGTGCCAGTAGGGATACAAGAGCGGCGGTCTCGAGACCTCCTCGAGTCTGGCTCGCTCTTCTGGAGATAGTGTCAGCTCGATTGCCTTCAGGTTGTCCGCAAGCTGCTGATCGGTGCGTGCCCCGATCACGACCGAGCTGATGGTGGGGCGGCCGAGCAGCCACGCGAGTGCCACTTGCGCGGCGGAGACGCCGCGATCCTCAGCGATCGCCAGCAGCACGTCGATCGTGTCGTAGAGGCGGTCCTCGTCGTATACCGGGGGCTCGTCCCAATCGGTCAGATGGCGTGAGCCGGGGGGCGCCTGCTCCCCGCGGCGGTACTTACCCGACAGCAGCCCGCCCGCGAGCGGACTCCATACGAGCGTTCCGAGACCTTGATCGATTGCCAGCGGGATCAACTCGTATTCGGCCGAACGCTCCTGCAGCGAATAGTAGATCTGCTGGCTGACAAATCTGGGCAGGCGCTCGCGTTCGGCGATTCCGAGCGCCTTCATCAGTTGCCAGGCCGCGTAGTTGCTGGCGCCGACGTAACGCACCTTGCCCGAGTCGAGCAAGAATTCCAGCGCGCTCAGGGTCTCCTCTAACGGCGTGAGGCCATCCCACTCGTGCACCTGGTAGAGATCGATGTAGTCCGTCCGCAGGCGGCGCAGGCTCGCCTCGCAGCCCGCGATCACGTGGTGGCGCGAGAGGCCGGCCATATTCGGCGCATCGCCCATCGGGAACCTCACCTTGGAGGCGATCAGCACGTCGTCGCGCTTTCCCGAAAGCGCCTCGCCGACGATCTCCTCTGAGCGGCCAGTCGAATAGATGTCCGCGGTGTCGATCAGATTGACGCCGGCATCGAGGCACATGTCGATCTGGCGGCGGGCGCCTGCCAGATCGGTCTCGCCAACGTTCTTGAAGTTGCCCTGTCCGCCGAAGGTCATGGTCCCAAGCGTCAACGGGGAGATCTGGAGTCCGGACGTGCCGAGCGGGCGGTAATCCATGAGGTTCCTTTCGATCGAGCGGGTCGTGGCAGCGCAGGGCTGCTTTTACCACGAGCGCCGACGATCTAACCCGTGTGGAGGCGCGCGGCGGGCGGGATTCTCCGGAGGTGCGCGAGAAACCCTCGCCTCCGCACGCCGCGTCGTTTGGTAAGGGAGCTAACAGTCGCTAAACCGATTCTGAACCCACTCGCAAGTTTTTTCGGCCAACGTGGCAAGATGTCGAGAGGGCGTCCAGCCCCGTCACCTGGATAGATATGAGTCGGACAAGCGCACAGCCATTTGGGGAGGCCCTGCGGGCATTGATGGGGGCCCGCGGCCTCACGTACCGCGGGCTCGCGGAGCAGATCCGCCAGCTCGATGGTAAGGGCATCACTCACGCTCACCTCAACATGCTCGCCAACGGGCACGAAAAGCCGTCGATGCGCGCAATGGAGCTGATCGCGGGGGCGTGCGAGGTCGATCCTGACTACTTCGCCGAATACCGCTTGGCCGTGGCGATGCGCGAGCTAGATCCGAACGAAGTGGGGCTCGAGCAAGCGCTCGCGAACCTCAACGCTCGGCTCGGAGCCCGGCGGAAAACCGGTGCCAAAGCACGAGCAGCGCCAAAGCTGCAAGCGCGATTTCGTCCCACCGGCTAGCGATCGGATCGAGCGGACTGACGGCCATCACGAACAGGATGGCCCATAACAGCCAGGCGATCTGAACACCTCGGCGCGTGACTTCCGGGTAGCGCCACAGCGTGGTGGCGAGCCGGTCCGAGAAGAACCCGAGCTCATTTCCTCTACCGAGCAGTCTCGCGGCTCCGGAGAGCGCGAGCAACGCCGCCACGAACGCGAGATAGCCGAACGGCCGAACAACGACCCGTATCACGGACACGACCATCATCCCCTGGTTGTCGACGGCATCAAACTATCACCCCGGGACGCCCAGCAAAACGGGCGGACGGTACCGCTACCGTAGCGTCGGTGCGATTAGCGACCTGGAACGTCAACTCGCTCAAGCAGCGCCTGCCACGGCTGCTGCCATGGCTTGATGAGCGCAGTCCGGACGTGGTTTGCTTGCAGGAGACCAAGCTCAGCGACGAGGCGTTCGCGGAGCTGCTCGGCGACGAGCTTGCAGCACGCCGCTACACCGCCGCAGTCCACGGGGAGGCGACCTGGAATGGCGTCGCCATCTTCTCGCGGGTGGGCCTGGACGACGTCGTGTTGGGGCTGGCAGGCGCTCCTGGCTTCCCTCGACCGGAGGCGCGAGCGGTAGCGGCGACCTGTGGCGGGATCCGAGTGGTCTCGGTGTACGTGCCGAATGGGCGGCTGCCTGGGTCAGAGCACTACGAATACAAGCTGGCGTGGCTCGCGGCGCTGCGGGAGATGGCCGCCGCCGGCCCCGAGGCGCTGGTGCTCTGCGGCGACATGAACATCGCTCCCACAGACGATGACGTGTTCGATCCCGACGCTTATGTCGGCCAGACCCACGTCACGCCCCGCGAGCGCGCAGCGCTATCCGAGCTGCAGGCGCTCGGGTTGCACGACGTCGTCCGCGATCGCTGGCCCAAGGAGCGGGTGTTCACGTATTGGGACTACCGGGCAGGTATGTTCCACCAAGACCTGGGGATGCGGATCGACTTGGTGCTCGCGAGCTCGATCGTCGCGCGGCGTGTCCGCGCCGCGTGGGTGGACCGGCACGCCCGCAAGGGTCGTGGACCGAGCGATCACGCGCCCGTGATCGTCGATCTCGATGAGGCGCCGGACGGGGACATCGGGCCGGTGGTCCCGCCGCCGTCCGCGCCGGCCGCGAAGCGCGGTTCGGTCAAGTTACCCCAATCGCGCTGAGCGTCACTCGCGCGGACGGTCACGGTCGCGCGAGGGCTGGACGCGCTTTGGCTCTCCCGGCATCTTCGGATAATCCGGCGGATATGGCATGTCCCCATGTCCCTCGGCGGCGTCGCGCTCGTACATTTCGAGCAGCGGCTCCAGCGAGTGGAGCACGTCGTCGATCCCGGCGTGGCGATCGCCCACGCCGGCAAAACGGGCGGGCATCGTCGCGACGGTGAAGTCCTCGGGGGCGACCTCAGCGAGCTCGTCCCACGCCAGCGGCGCCGACACTGGCGCGCCGGGCTTCGGCCGTACGCTGTAGGCCGAGGCGATCGTGCGGTCACGCGCGTTCTGGTTGTAATCGATGAAGATGCGCTCGCCGCGCTCCTCCTTCCACCACTTGGACGTCACCTGTCGGGGAAGGCGTCGCTCTAGCTCGCGGCCGAAGGCGATCGCGGCATGACGCACGTCGGTGAATGTCCAACGCGGGTCGATGCGGACGTAGATGTGAACGCCGCGGCCGCCCGACGTCTTCGGGAAACCGCGGTAGCCGAGCTCGCACAACAGTACCCGGGCTTCAGCGGCGACCCGCACCGCATCCTCGAAGTCGGTTCCCGTCTGCGGGTCGAGGTCGATTCGCAGCTCGTCGGGATGATCCACGTCGTCGCGACGGACGGGCCAGGGATGGAAGGTGATCGTCCCCATCTGCGCGGCCCAGCCGACCACGGCCACTTCGGTGGGGCAGATCTCATCGGCGTCCCGCCCGGAGGGGAACTGGATCTTCGCCGTCTGCACGTAATCCGGCGCCCCCCGCGGGATGCGCTTCTGAAAGAAGGCGTCGCCGCCGCCTCGCTCCCTCGTCGAGACGACGATGCCAGGGTGCACGCCTTTCGGCCAGCGCTCGAGCGTCGTGGGCCGCCACCGGAGCGCGCGCATGATGCCGTCTCCAACCGCGAGGTAGTAGTTGACGATGTCCAGCTTGGTGACCGGTGCTGAGCTCTCGGTCGCAGGAAAGATCACCCGGTCGGGATTCGAGACGCGCAGATCGCGCCCGCCTGCTTCGACGACCTTTTCCTCCGACGGGGCCATGCTGAGCGGTGGCCCGCCGCCTTTAGCTGACCCGGGCGGCGAACACCGGGCCTAATGCCTGACCGGCCAGCTCGACTGCTTCCAGATCATGCACGTCATGCAGCCAGATGGTCATCCCTTCGATCCCCGCCTGGAGGAACTCAGTTGCCTGCTCGCCCACGCTGTCGGGATCGCCCGCCATCACCATCGCAACAACGCGGTCCGGAAGCCCCATCGCTTTCATCGACTCGAGCTTCGCCATCGCCGCCTCGTGGGTCGGCGCGACCGCGACCGTCCCGATGCGTGTCTTGGTGATCTCAGAGGGGTCGCGCCCCGCGGCTTCGCAGTGGCCGTGGAGCACGTCCATCAAGTGCTTCGCAGTCGCGGGATCGCCCGACACGTTGCAGCCGTCCGCGTACTGGGCGACCATTCGTAGCGTCTTTCGCTCGCCACTCCCGCCGATCACGATTGGAATGTCGCCGCGCAGCGGCTTGGGATTATTGAGAGCCTCCTCGACGCGGTAGTACTTGCCGGCAAACGTGGCTGTCTCCTGCGTGAACATCGCTCGCGCGATCTGAAGGGTCTCCTCAAGGCGCTCAAAGCGCTCCTTCAGCGGTGGGAACTCAAACCCGTAGGCTCGATGCTCGTCCTCGAACCACGCCGCGCCGATGCCGAACCATGCTCGTCCCCCGGAGATGATGTCGAGGGTCGTGGTGACCTTTGCCAGCAGGGCAGGGTTGCGGTACGTGACGCCGCCGACCAGCGTGCCGAGCGTCAGCGTTGAGGTGCGAGCAGCGAGGGCGGCGAGCATCGTGTTGGCTTCGACCATCCAGTTGGTCTGTGGGCCAACGCCCGGGATTTGGTGCAGATGGTCCATCACCGAGATCGAGCTGAAGCCCGAGCGCTCGGCGGCGTGAGCAATCTCGACGAGCTTCTCGAATACCTGGTCGGGGGGGACGCCGGGGTAGTTGAAATTCGGCAGGTGGAGGTCAAGTGTGATCGGGGCGCGCATGACTCGTAACTTACCGGCTCCGCCCTCGCCGGCCGCGCGCCGTGGTCGGGCGCTGGACCCGCGCACGCGACACGATCGCTTGTTAGCCTCTGTTGCTGCCCGGGTTCGCACGATCGCCAGCCGGCCTAGGTGCAAAGATGGCTCACGGGGCCTTCGGCTAAGGATCGAGCCGGGCTTTGGTTGAAGCGATGATGAGCCGCGCTGCACTGTTGATTGTTGTGGTCGCTCTCGCCGGATGCGGCGCGACGAGCGCAGGGGGTGGCAGCGTGTCGACGAGCGCCGCTGCAAGCTCGTCGACGAGCGCGGTTCGGAGCACATCCAGCGGCCCGATCCCGCACGGCCGGCCGCAGGTGGTCCAGCCGACCGCGGGGGTGCAGCCAGTGGCGGCCACGCCAAGCGATCCCGTCGGTGATGTCAACGCGCACGCGCCATCGCTGGCTGAGGTCAAGCGCGAGCTGCAGCTGGCGCTGATCGCTGCCCCGCCGACGAACGCCAGCTACATCGACCCGTTGCAGTACGTCGACATCTGGGAGCGGACCGATCAGGGAGTTGACGCGGCGATGCCGGTAGGAGCGCCGATCCTCGCGCCGTGCACGGTAAAGATCCTCGCGATCATCCCAGACTGGTATGCCGGTCAGCCACTGGTGTATTTCGAATTACTGGACGGCCCGGACGCCGGCAAGGTGCAGTACGTGGCCGAGCAGATCACCGACATCGCGACGGCCGGCAGCATCCTGCAGCAGGGGCAGACGATTGCTCGCTACGCCGCTTCGGGAACCGGGATCGAGTACGGCTGGTCGACCCCGAACGGGGTTACGCTCGCGAGAGCGACAACCGGCTACGAGGAGGGTGAGGCGACGCCGGCGGGTCGCTCGATGCGGGCCTGGCTGAACAGCCTCGGCGCGAACGCCGGGAACGGTTGAGAAGCGAACCGAGGCGTTAGAGGTTCGGCCTGCAGTTAGGTCTGCGCAGGGTGATGGTTGGGTTCGGGTGGGAGGCTCTCGAGCGCCTCGAGTTCGAACCGCAGCAAACCGACGACCATCGCATCCGGGAGCTCCCGCTCGAGCATCTGCAGCGACTTGCGGTAGCGCTGCAGCTTGACCGTGGTGGCCTCGGACGCCATCCCTCTGGCGATCACGATTCGCAGCTCTCTGACCTTGCTGACCTTATCCGCCGCGTAAACCACGAATCCCTCCTCGCTGCCGGCCCTGCGGACGCGTTCGCGGACCTCGTCTTTGCGCAGCTCATCGTCGGCAATCGAAGGATCGTCGCTGACCAGCGCCACCAGCTCGGTGACGCGCGGTCCAAAGCGCGACTCGAGCTCGGTCCCCTCGACATCGGTGTCTTCGAGCACATCGTGCAGCACAGCGGCAGCAACCACGTGATCTGGATATCCGGAGCGCTCCAGCAACGCGGCCACTTCGAGCGGATGTGCGATGAACGGCGCACCATCGGCGTCCCGGCGCTGCCCTCCATGCCGCTCGCGCGCGAACGCGAACGCGTCCCGCGTCAGCGGCAGACCGTTCACAAAGCTGAGGTCGGGTTCCTCGGTAGACGAATCCGCCACGGGCGCCACCAGCGTACCAAGCGGGTTCGTGGAGCCGGGCCTCCATGCCTCGTCCAGCCCCCCGATGTCGATTGGGTCGAAGCCAAACTTGCTGTTGAGGTCGGCGACAAGCTTTCTGGCTTCGGTGATTCAGTGCTCGAGGCGGCCTCAGTGCTCGAGGCGGCCGACCTGAGCGGTCGGGCTACCGCCCGTATATCGCTCGCGAGCGCGGCCGCGTTTCGGAGCTTTCCGAGATGGCTGGCGCATAGACGGTTGGCGCCGCCAGGCGAGCGCGAGCGCTTGAGGACTCCGAGACGGGGAACAGGCGCCCAGCCTTGCCCAACCCATGCGGTGGCATGTTTCCGTAGATGGCCTCGTACTGCCCCGCTTTCACCAGATACGTCTCGTGCCAGATGCCGGTACGGTCGCTGTTGCCTAGCCGCCGCCAGTACTGGCGCCAGGTCTCCAGGTGAGGATCGTCCTTGTCCGTGGCAAAGGCCTCCAGTTGCTCGAACGACCTCCAGTACTGGACGATCGTGGGGATGCCCATCTCGTATGCGAGCAGCCCCTTGTCCGGGTGGGCGACCAGATGGTCCAGCATGTGCTTCATTCCTCGACGGCCTCCCAGGTCCATCAGGCTCCGCACCAGCTCTAGCTTCTTGTTGAAGCGAGCTCCGATCAAGAAGACGACGAAGTCTCCATCGATCTCCACGGTCATTCGCCTACCGGCGATTTCGGCCACCGCTATCACCCCCGCGGTCGTGAGCAGCTGAGCTGTCATCGTACTGCGAGGCCGGTCCCGAGTGAAGAAGCTCGCGTAGGTCGTCGATCGTGTCGGCTTCGATCGCGTTCTTGTCCGGCCGGTAGCGCTTCACTCGCGCAAACCGCAGCGCCACTCCGCCTTGGTAGCGCGTCGAGGACTGCACGCCGTCGAGCGCGATTTCGACTACGAGCTCGGGCCGCACGAGCACGGTGATGCCTCGGCGGTCGATCTCGCGCTCCCGGAGCTCGTTTGTCTGCCAGGCGAGCAATTCGTCTGTCAGCCCCTTGAAGCACTTTCCGACCATCACGAATCCGCCCGACCGTGGGTCGCGGGCACCGAGATGGAGATTCGACAACCACCCTTGCCGCCGCCCATGGCCCCACTCCGCGCCGAGCACAACCAGGTCGTAGGTCCGTAGGGGCTTCAGTTTGCGCCATGCGCCGCCGCGCCGACCCGCCGCGTAGGGCGACGCGGCGTCCTTCACCACGACACCTTCGTGGCCCGCGGCCAGCGACTGCTGAAGGACGCGCCGCGCTTCCCCCTCATCGGCGGTGATGATGCCCGGGACCTTGAGGCCTGGCGCGATTGACTCGAGCCTGGCGGCGCGCTGCGTAAGTGGCGCGTCGAGCAAATCGTGACCGTCGACATGCAATACGTCGAACAGGAAAGTGACCACGCCCTCCGGCGGAGCGTCCCGGTCGATCCGTGAGACGGTCTCCTGGAAGGCGGCTGGGCCGGCGTCGCCCATCCACAGCGCCTCGCCGTCGAACACGACCTGGCTCACGGGAATGCCGAGCGACGCCTCGACGACGCCGGGAAGCGCGGCAGTGATGTCGTTGAGGTTGCGGGTGTAGATCCGTACCTCGTCCTCCCGGCGATGGATCTGAATCCGGATACCGTCGAGCTTCCACTCGACCGACGCACACTCGAACCGCGAGACCGCGTCGGCGACGCTGGTGGCCGTTGAGGCGAGCATCGGAAGGATCGGTCGAAAGATCCGAAACCCAACCTCCCGGAGCCCTCGCTCTCCGTCTGTCATCGCGATCTCCGCCATCCGTGCCAGGTCGCCGGAGAGCATCAACGCACGGCGGGCGATCTCGGCGCGGACGCCCGCCGCCTTGGCGACCGCGTCCGCCATCAGCCCTGCAAGCGCACCCTGCCGCAGCTCTCCGGTGAACAGCCGTCTGAGAAAGTCCTCCTCCGCCGCGGTCGCCCGGCCCAGCAATCTGGCGAGAAGCTGTCTGCGCCTCGCCGCTGATCCAGGCCCTGTGGCCGCCTCGATCTCCGTGACCGCCCGATCGACGTCGTGAAGGGTCAGCGACGGTTCGCGCGCCGGCTGACCACGAGTGCCATGGACCGCGGAGTAGCCGATCCCGACGCGGCCCTGCCGCGGAACCCCTGAGAGAAAAGCCACACCGATGGCGACCTCAGTCTCGTCGAGACTCTTCAGCAGCTCGGCGAGGATCGCGACCTTGCGCGAGCGCGAGCTCGTTTGGGCGACTTGCGTGGAGGCGTCAACGAGATCGAGGAATCGGGTCATACCGGATGTGGTTGCGGTGGGGACGGCAATCCGCAGCCGGTCCTCGCCCAACCTCCGCGTGCATCTCGGCCCGACCGCTGCCACGTCCAACGCCATGATCGGTCAGGCTGTTGCCAATGGACTCGCGCCGGCTCCAACATTTCCTCGCCGCGTTTCATCACGGAAGCCTCGGACGCGCGGCGGCCGAACTCCACATCACCCAGCCCGGCCTCAGTAAGAGCATCCACCAGCTCGAGCGCGAACTGGAGGTGAGGCTGTTCGACCGTACGCCGATGGGGCTCGTGCCGAAAATCTACGGAGAGGCGCTCGCCACCCACGCCAGTTCGGTCCAGTCGGAGCTCGATAGCGCACCCCGCGAGATCGCAATGCTCCGTGGTGCGGCTAAAGGAGTCGTGAAGGTCGGGGTCACCCCGAGCGTCGCGGCGAGCTCGACCTCGTGATCGGGGGTTGGTCCAGAGGCATGGCCCCGGACTTGAACACCGAGCCGGTGTTCTCCGACGTCGTGCGGGTCTGGGCGCGCACTGGCCATCCCCTCCAAGGTAGAGCGATCGAGCTGCCGGAATTGTTCGAGTTTCCGTGGCTGACACCGCCACCGGCCCAGTTCTGGCTAGATCACCTCGAGCGCACCTTCATCTCGGCGGCCCTTGCTCCGCCCGTCGCCACGGTTCTCTCAAACTCCGCGAACCTGATCACCGGAACCTACGACTCGGCCGGGCTCTTCCGAGGCGGCGATGGCGCTGTTCCCCGAGCTTCGCGAGCACCTGCAGCGGCCCGCCGGGCTGCTCTCCGGCGGCCAGCAGCAAATGCTCACCCTGGCTCGGGTGTTCGCCAGCGAGCCCACTGTCCTGCTCGCTGACGAGCTGTCACTCGGTCTTGCGCCGGTTCTCGTGCGGCGGCTGCTGCTCGCAGTTCGCCGTGCGGCAAACGAGCGCGGAGTGGGCGTGCTGCTCGTCGAGCAGCATGTTCGCCGCGCGCTTGACGTGGCGGACCGGGGATACGTGCTCCAGCGCGGCCGGGTGGTTCTCTCGGCCTCAGCCGGCGAGCTTCGCTCGCGGATGCGCGAGGTCGAAGCCTCCTACCTCGCCGCTCCCACGTAACGCGGGATAGGGTGGCGTTCCCACCCGCCGGTGGTCGGGAAAGCGTGCTTTCAGGTGATCGCGAACCCGCAGTCCACGCTGACCGACGCTCCGGTGACAAACCGAGCGGAGTCGGAGGCGAGCCACAGCACCGCCTCCGTGATCTCTTCTGGCTCGACGCCACGGGGCTCTTCGTGAAACAGGCTGACTTGACCGCCGAGCTTGAGCAGACGCTCAAAGTAGTCCTCCGGCACGTGGGGCGCCTCGGCGCAGGCCAGCAGCGCGGTGTTCACCAAGCCGGGGGCGACCATGTTCACGCGGATGCCATACGGAGCGAGGTCCACGGCGAGCGCCTTGGTCAGCCCGAAGACGCCGTGCTTGGCGGCGGTGTAGGCGGCGTTGTAGGGCATCGTCAGCGTGGAGTTGGCCGAGCCGGTGGAGACGATCCGGCCGCCACCATGCTCGCGCATCACTCGGGCGGCGTGGCGGGAGCAGTGATAGACGCCCGACAGGTTGATGTCGATCACCGTTCGCCACACCTCGAGAGGCATCTCCGTGGCCTCGTGGATCGCGTTGACGCCGGCGTTGTTGACGAGAACATCGAGCCCGCCGAGCCGCGCGGCGATTTCGTCGATCATCCTCGCGACGCCCGGCTCGTCACGCACGTCGACGGGATAGGAGAGGCACCGAACCCCGAGGTCCCTGACGTCCTCGGCTGTCTGCTCGAGCTCCGCGGGACTTGACATCGGATAGTCGAGCGCTTCGAAGGAAGCGGCCACGTCGCAAATCGCCACGTCCGCCCCCGCGCGCGCGAAAGCAATAGCGTGGGCGCGGCCCTGGCCGCGGCCTCCGCCGGTCACAAGGACGGCCTGTCCGGAAAAGTCCCAGCTCACTCCGCGGCCGGGGCGCACGGGCCCTGTGACGTCGCTCACCTTCCGTCCTGACCGAATGGAAGGTCGTCGTTCCGGTAGATCTCGATCAGCTCGTTGTCGGGTCCGAGCACGAAGGCCAGGGTCGCCTGTTTGGGTGGGTCGCCTTGCAGCGTTCGCGTGGACGGCGGCTCCAGTGCCGCCGCCCCGGCCGCGACCACTCGGTCAAACGCGGCCTGCACGTCGTCGTAGGCGATTGCGAGGTGCGCCATCCCGCCCTGCTGTTCGTCGGCCGCCGGGGATTCACAGTCGGGCGGAAGGGCGAAGAGCTCGATCCAGCCGCCTCCGCCGGTCGGGATGAATGCCGCCCGACTGACATGCGGTGGAGCATTCCACAAGTACGGCTCTCCGAGGCCGAGCGCCTCGGTGTAGAACCGCACACTGCGGTCGAAGTCGCGGGCGCGAAGGGCAACGTGATGAAGGCGGGGCATCGATCCTCCGAAAACGCGGACAAATGAATACTGTAGCCTACATCCTCTGTTCGATCCGCTGGCGAGCTTTCAGAGTCGAAGGGCGGACTAGTTGACCACGGCAACCGGAGCCCAGCATGCCGCTTCCCTATACACGCGCCGAGATTAAGGACCGAGCCCGCGACTGGTTCGGGCTCTGCAATGTCACCCTTCCCTCGTTCAACGAGGCGTTCAGGGAGCTCAACGAGGCGGCCATTCGCCACGACGTGCGCCTCGCGCGCGAGTACGGGTACTGGGGCACGCTCGTGGCTTCGGAATGCGGCACCACCGTGGAGGAGTATGTCCGCTTCCTCGAGATCGCGGCCGACGAGGCGCCAGCGGATTTCCGCATCGTCGTGCATCTCAGTTTCGACACGGTGCAGGACGCATTGCGAGTAGCGAACGCTGCCGAGGCCGTCGGCGCAGAAGCAGCGCTCCTTTCCTACCCGCCGTCATTCAGACCCAAGTCGGCCGATGACATCGTCGCGCACACGCGTCACGTGGCCGAGCGCACCGACCTTGCTTTGATCCTGTTCGGGGTGATGACTTGGGGCTTCAAGCCGCTTCACCCGGCGGGGTTCCCGATGGACGCGCTGGCCGAGATGGCAAAGCTCGAGACCGCCGCGGCGCTGAAGTACGAGGGCGGTGGCGCGGCGTTGTTCTCGGCCTTCGACGAGGCCTTCCGTCGCTGCTGCGATCACGTGGTGGTGGAAAACCCGATGGAGATGCACATCCCGGCACTCGTGCGCAATTACGGCGTCCGCTGGTTTGGCACCAGCGGCTACGAGTCGGCTCGGGATCGGCCCGTCCGCGTGTTCGAAGCTGCCTTCGCCGGCCAGTACGACGAAGCGATGGAGGTCTTCTGGAGCTATCACCCCGCGCGCGAGGCAAAGGGCCAGTTCCACGCGAGCTTTGCGGGGGCGGGGCTGATTCACCGTGTGGGCTGGAAGTACCTGGGATGGCTGCAAGGCTTCAACGGGGGGCTGCTGCGAATGCCGCAGATGCGCCTCAATCCGGGACAGATGAAGGCGTTGCGTGCCGGCTTGGTCGCGTCTGGGTTCGAGGTCCCGCCGGACGACAGCGGCTTCTATACCGGGCGTAACCCGGTCTGAGCCGCGGCTTCGATCGCGCCGGCTCAGCGAGCTGGCGCTGGCACGCCGAACGCAGACAAGTTGCGGTGGATGAACTGCTCCACGCTGGTGCCCGGACGCTGCAACAGCCGCTCCAGCGTGGGGTCGACCGCGGCGGCGCTGCCCCGCCGTACCCCGAGGTGCAGGGCGGTCAGGATCGCAGCGTAGGGGAGCGTCGCGCCCCGGCGGCGCAGCGAGCGCAAATACGCGAGGGCGCCGATCGGCTGATAGATGACCTCGCGTCCCAGCGCGCTAGAGAGGTCACCAGCGAGCTCGCTGAAGCTGACAGCGCGCGGCCCGGTCAGATAGTAGGCCTTGTTCGTGTGGCGGGCAGGGTCGGCAAACGACAGCGCGGCAACCTCTCCCAGGTCGGCGCAGTCGACGAAAGAGATCCGCCCCTGGCCGGCTGGAAGCGCCAAGCGTCCGCTGGTGATCGCCTGGCGGTAGGGACCGAGCATGTTCTGCATGAAGTGGTTTGCCCTGAGGAACGTCCAGGTGAGCGAGCTGGCCTCGAGTGCCTTTTCGACCTTCCGATGAGGTAGCCACGGCTGACGCTCGGCGCCCGCAACCGATAGAAACACGCAGTGCTCGACGCCAGCAGCGGCGGCGGTGTCGAGCGCTCTGACCAGCGTATCGCCGACCTTGGTTATGTGTGTGGGTCGAAGAAGGAAGATGCCGCGCGCGCCGGCTGCCGCCGGTCCGAAAGTCGCAGGATCCTCGAAGTCGAAGCGCACCGTCTCGACCGCCTCGGGGGACGTGGCCGCACCGGAATCGCGGACCCCCGCCCGGACGGATATACCACGCGCCAGCAGCGCCCGCACGACCTCGCTGCCGACGTTGCCGCCGGGCGCTGTAACCAGAACCGGCCGATCAGAGAGGTCGCTCAGGAGATGAGCTCCCTTGAGGGGTGCGCTGCCGGGTACGCGGCCGCCCGGCGGAACCAGCGCATCAGCGCGCGGTCGGCCGCGATCGGGGTGTCGGGACGGAACCGCATGGTCTTCAGCACCGGATTGTCGTCCTCCATGATCGTGCGCGCGAAGTGCTCGCCGTGGTCGATGATCCGCTCCGGATCCGGAGCCGAGGCGAGCGTCCCGGTCACCGTGTATCCCGTGGTCAGCCCTTTATTGATCGGGGTGGCGGTGAACAGCGACAGCAGCAGAATCGGACCCGTCCGGTTGGCCAGCGTCAGCGTGTTGGTGCCAAAGATCTTGAAGTGCTGCTGGGTGACGCCGAGCGTCGGGTCGTGCACCTCATTCTCGAATTCGATGGTGTGCTCCTGGACATCGAACTCCTGAGGCTCGTGGTCCATGGTCGCTCCGTGCATGATCGCCACGTGCTGGAAGTCGTGCGTGTTGGACAGGATGACGTAGGGCGGCACCGGAAGCGGCTCGATCTGGAATACCCGTGAGACGATCTGATTGGTGGGGACGGTCGGGAAGGCCGGCAGGTCATAGAGCGGCTCCTCGCCATTGAAAGCCCAGATCAGGCCAAAGCGCTCCTGGGTGGGGAACGAGAACAGACGGGCCCGCTCCGGAATGTGATCCTGGACCGGGATCTTGGTGCAGCGCCCGTCGGCGCCGTACTCCCAGTGGTGAAACTCGCAGCGAAGGGCGCAGCCGTCGACCTCGCCCAGGGACAGGTCCGCGCCCATGTGGCGGCAATACGCGCTGTGAACCCGAGCCGCCCCGTCGTCGCCGCGCCAGACGACCACCCGGCCGTTCAGAAATTCCTTTCCCACCACCTGACCGGAGGGCACCTCGTCGGACATGGCGACGGCATACCAGCACTGGTGGTAGCCGTCGACGGCGGGGTCGGGAAAGCGGATCACTGCCGGCTGCTGCTCGGTCTCTGTGGCCACGTGGTTCGCTCCTGTTTCGCTCTGAGATCGCTGGATCAGTGTTTCGTCTGCGTGGCAGCGCGCCCGCCCGGGATCAAAACTAGCTTGTCAGCCCGCAAGTTACCTGTCAACTGAATTCAGTCGCTTGTTGACAGCTTGCTGGGCAGCAAGGTAACGTGCTGCGCCGTGGAGCTGAGGTCCCGGAGGGCGGAGCAGCTTCCCACTGGGAAGCGTCACGCCGCACGCAGTCGTGAGGCCATCCTCGACGCGGCGGCAGACCTGTTCGCCGAGCAAGGATATGCCAGCACGACCATGCAGGCCGTGGGCCTGCGGGCCGGGCTGTCCCGCGGTACCCCCGGATATTTCTTCGGCTCCAAACAGAAGCTGTACGCGGCTGTGCTCAGCCAGGCGCTAGAGCAGGCCAAGGATTCCCTCCTCAGAGCACACGAAGAGGCGCAGAAGCTCGAGCTCGACGGACCGGCTGCGTTTCGTCACGCGATCTCGGTCTACATCGAGTTTCTCGCCGCCAACCCCCGGATCGTACGTCTCGTCGACTGGGAGGCGCTAAGCGGTGGCGAGCACCTGGCGGCCATCGCGCCGCACGCGGAGCTCGTATTGGCCGCGCTCGAGGGAATGGGTGACACGCTGCGCGATCAGCTTCCGGCCGGATACGACATGACTCAGCTGATGTTCAGCATCGCCGGCATGTGCTGGTTCCCGGTTGCACACCGGGAGACGCTGGCGAGAGTCCTCCGGGTCGATCCGCTCGACCCGGAATTCATCAGTAACCGCATCGAGCACGTGGTCGACCTCGTGCTCGGAGGAATGCGCGGCTCCGGCCGCCGATAGGAGGACTGACATGCGCAGGATCATGAAAAGGAGCGGGCCTCGGTTGGGGCTGCTCGCAACGGTGACGACGGGGGCTTTAGCGGCGCTCGCGTCACCAGCTTTCGCCATCCAGGCGATCAACGTCACCACGACCCAGGACGGCGCGATTCCAGGCAAGACGACGCTGCGCCAGGCCATTGACCAGGCCAACGTGGCCACGGGAGAGGTGGAGATCGTCTTCGCGGCCCGCGGGACCTACACGCTGAGCGTCTGCGGCCCCGGCACGGACACCAGCAACCAGCAGGGCCCCCTCACCTATTACGGCAGCGTCCCGATCACCTTTGAGGGCAACGGCAACAAGCTGCGCCAGACCTGTCCCGGGGACCGAATCCTGAACCTGCAGGCGTCACAGCTGGTCAACATCAACGACCTCACGCTGACCGGCGGCGACGCTGCCGGCCAGCCCGGCGGAGCCGTGTGGTCCCAGGGCAGCGGTGAGCTCGACCTCAAGAACGACGTGTTCACCAACAACCACTCCGACGCCGCCGGAGGAGGTCTGGCGAACAACAGCGGCAAGCTCGTGATCAGCGGAACCACGTTCAGCACCAACTCGGGGACAGAGCTGGCCGGAGCGGTCGCGTCGATCGGACCGATGGAGCTGATCAACTCCACCGTCACCGGCAACACCGGGGGAACGGCGCCGGGCTCGCCGGCCAACGTCGGCGGGATCGCGGCCAGCAACGGCCTGACGATGATCTACTCGACCGTGCAGGACAACACGGCCCAGAACGTCAACGTCCAACAGGGCGGGCTGACCGCGTTCGGCTCGGTGGTCGGGCTTTCGCACCCGACGGGCAAAACCTTCCCCGACTGCCAGATCGCTGGCGGGACCAAGTCCTACGGCTACAACTTCAGCGCCGACAAGAGCTGCGGCTTCGGCGCTGGACTCGGCGATCAGCCAGGCCGGGGCGATCCCCAGCTCGCGCCCGAGTTCACCTCCACCGGCGCGCTCGAGATCGTGCCGAGGAAGGGCAGCCGTCTGATCGACGCCATTCCCAAGGCCCGGTGTGCCCCCGCTGCCGTGGTCGCCTTGGCCCCCGTGTATGTCGATTTGCACTACGACGAGGTCGGCACCCGCCGTCCCCAAGGCAAGGGATGCGACATCGGGGCGATCGAGGTCCCGATGCCGACCGCGTCCTTCACCTTCAAGCCGGGTCGGCCTCAGGCTGGGCACAAGGTGCGCTTCACCAGCACCAGCAGCGAGGTCGGGGGACGGATCGTCTCCTACATGTGGTCGTTCGGTGACCACTCGCGCAACGCGCGTGGCCGCACGGCGAGCCACGTGTTCAAGCGGCGCGGCCGGTACACCGTGACGCTGAAGGTCGCCGACTCCGCGGGCGAGAGCACGAGCAAAACGATTCGGATCAGCGTGCACTGAGCGCGGTCTAGTGAGCTGTAAACCGGGCGGGGCTAGAGCAGGTAGTCAGCCACTGCCCGGCTCAGCTCGCCCACGAGCTGCTCGTCTGGCACCTCATACGGCGAGTGGAACTCCCGCCACCGCAATAGAGCGACCTACTCGGTCTTAGTGTCGCCTGTATACACTCCGCTGTTTCTAGCCCATACTTAGGCCCGTAAGGGCAGGAGGAGAAGATGCAAAGACATCATTCCGGCGCGAAGGCGCGCTGGTGGGGCCAGCGCCCGGTCTGGCTGGTAGGGATTGCCACGCTGAGCTTGGCCCTGGGCGCCTGCGGGAAGACGAGCTCCAGCTCTTCCTCCAGCGCCGCGTCAGGGAGCGCGTCCTCCTCGGGCTCGTCCTCGCCCACGGCGTCAACGAGCTGCGGGACCGTTCCATCGCTGCCCATCCACGACTCGAGCGGCGTGATCGCCTCGCTCGGTTCTAAGTACACGACGGCCTACAACGGGAACCTCGATCCGGTCTTCCCCAGCGCCTACGCGCATTTCAAGCCGAAGGGGACAAAGAATTTCACCGTCGGCATCGCCTTCACGCAGCCGATCAACAGCTTCCAGCAAGAGACGGTCTCCTTGCTGCAAAAGCAGGTCGGGGCGGTCAAGGGCGTCAGCCACGTGACCGTGCTCACGTCGCCGCCCACCGGCGTGACGACCCAGATCCAGCAGATCAACCAGCTGATCCAGCAGCACACGAGCGTGATAATCACCGAGCCTTTGGTGCCCCCGGCGATGGTTCCCCTGGCGGCCAAGGCCGAGGCGGCTGGGATTCCGCTGGTCGCGGTCGTCAACGGCATCCCGAGCCCGAACGCCGTCAGCGTTGCCGTCAACTCGGTGGCCGACGGGCTCAACATGGCGTCCGGCGTGGCCAAGTCGATCGGCCAGAAGGGTACGGTCATCGGCGTGCACGGCATTCCCACCACCGGCAATGACAAGGCCGCCTTCACCGGTTTCAACGCCGTCTTCTCCAAGTGCCCGAACATCAAGTTCGACGGCTCGCCCATCGGCGAGTTCCAGATTCCTGTTACGAAGCAGGCCACGCTGACCTATCTGTCCAGCCATCCACAACCGGTGGCCGGGGCGGTGGAGACGGCGGTCATGGCCACCGGCATCACCCAAGCCTTCGCACAGACCGGGCGCGCGCAGCCCGCGCTGGGGAACATCGAGCCGTCTGCCGGAGACCTGGCCTACTGGAACGCGCACAAGAGCACCTTCAAGTCGGTGGCGGGAGCGATCGGACCGTCTGACGTGGCCCGGGCGACGGCGTACACGGTCTCGCATTTGTTGACCGGGCACGGCCCAAAGGTGAGCGAGATCGTGCAGCCCAGCGCGCTTATCACGGGCTCCAACCTCTCCCAGTGGGTGGTCCCCGGGGCGGGACCGAACAGCCAGGCCGTCGTTGCGGGGCCGCCTGGTAGCTGGCTGCCCGACAGCTATCTGGCCCCGCTGTTCAACGGGTGAGCGAGATCCCGCCCGCGGCTGACTTGAGGGCAGCGGGTGCGCCTGCCACGGTGCCGCCGGCCGCGCCGTCTGAGGCGCAGCCGGCCGCGCCCCTGCTCGAGGTCCGCGAGCTGGCCAAGGCGTTCGGTCCCACACGGGCCTTGCGCTCCTGCTCGTTCGAGCTCCGGGCCGGCGAGGTGCACGCGATCGTGGGCGAGAACGGCTCGGGGAAGAGCACGCTGGTCAAGATCCTGGCCGGGGTGCAGCGGCCTGACGCGGGCGGGGTGGCCGTGGACGGCCAACCGGGGCGGGGACGTCTCAGCCCTCGGGCCGCGCAGAATTCCGGCGTCGTCACGGTGTTCCAGGAGGTTCTCGTGGTAGGTCCGCAGCCGGTGCTCGAGAACGTGTGGCTGGGGACCGACGGTGTGTTCGCCCGAAGGCTGCCGGTAGCCGAGAAGCGCCGAAAGGCGCAGGAGGCGCTCGGCGAGCTGCTGATCGCCCCGCCCCCGCTAGAGGCCCCGACGGAGGCGCTGTCGCTCAGCGACCGCCAGGCCTGCTGTATCGCCCGCGCGCTCGTCCGCGACCCAGGGGTGCTGATCCTCGACGAGTCGACCTCCGCGCTGGACGTGGCCACCCGCGATCGCCTGTTCGCGGCGGTCCGGCGGCTGTGCGCGCGGGGAGTGGGAGTGATCTTCATCTCTCACCGCATGGACGAGATCCAGGAGCTGGCCGATCGCGTCACCGTGCTGCGCTCGGGCCAGAGCGTGGCGACGCTCGCCCGCGAGGAAGCGACCCCCGAGGTACTCGTGCGGCACATGACCGGAGAGGACCACCTGACCGCGGGCGTGGAGACCATCCCCTCGCGGGCCCGGGTGCGCGGCGAGGTCCTCCTGCGCACAGAGGGAGTCAGATTGCATCCGGCTGGGGAGCCGATCGACGTGGAGATCCGTGGCGGGGAGCTCGTGGGGCTCGCCGGCTTGGAGGGTCATGGCCAGGATGCTTTCCTGCGGGCGCTGCGGGGCGCAGGCGCGAGCGCCGGCCGAGTGCTGGCCGGTGAGCAGGCACGAACCGAGATCGCGTCCCCGGCGGAGGCCCTGCGGGCAGGCGTGGTCTACGTGCCGCGCGACCGCCGCACCGAGTCGCTGTTCCCGACGCTGTCGGTAGTGGAGAACTTCGCCGTGCCCACGCTACGCACCGACCGACGGGGGGCTTTGGTGCGGTGGCGGGCCACCGGGCGGAGGCTGGCCGAGTACGTCCAGCGATTGGGCATTCGCCTGGCCCACCCGCGCCAACCGATCGTCGCGCTGAGCGGCGGCAATCAGCAGAAGGTGATCCTCGCGCGCTGGCTGGCTGCTGAGCCGCGCGTGCTGCTGCTCAACGACCCCACTCGGGGAGTGGATCTGGGCGCCAAGCGTGACCTCTACCGCGTCCTCGAGCAGCTGGCCGGCGAGGGCGTGGCGGTCGTGATGGTCTCGTCCGAAGTCGACGAGCAAGTGGAGCTGATGGACCGGGTCATGGTCTTCCGCGAGGGTTCGCTGTCGAGCACGCTCTCGCGCGAACGGCTCTCGCGCACGGCGCTGATCTCCGCTTTCTTCGGGGGGCAGGCGTGAGACGGGCGGCAATCCCGGGTCGCGCGCTCGATGGCCTGCGCGCGCGCCCCTGGGGGTTCGCAGGCGTGATCGCAGTCGTGCTGCTGATCGCGAACATCATCGCGCGCTCGAGCTTCGCGACAGCCAGCTCCTGGCCGGCCACGTTGGCTGCATTCGCCCCGTTCGCGCTCGCCGCGATGGCCAGCACCCCCCAGATCCTGAGCGGCGGAGGCAACATCGACATCTCGATCGGCCCGCTCCTCAACCTGGTCGACATCGTGATCGTGGCCGTGCTCATTCCCCACGGCCTCGGCAGCCCGTGGGTGGCGGTCCCGATTGCCCTAGGGCTCGGAGCCGCGGTCGGGGCGATCAACGGCGTGCTGGTGGCCGTGATGCGCTTCCAGGCCGTGCTAGCCACGCTGTGCACTCTGTTCGTGCTCGAGGGCGTCGCCCAAAAGGTCCTTCCCAATCCGGCCACCGGCAGCGCGTCTTGGCTGGGCCACCTAGGTAATAAGGTCGGCCCGATCCCTGGCGCGCTGATCCTGATTCTCGTTCCGTTCCTGCTCTGGTTCGCCCTGGGCCGCACGGCGTACGTGCGTACGCTGTTCTCCGTGGGCGGCGACGACGCGGCGTCGTTCTCGGCCGGCGTCAACGTGACCGTGGTGCGGGTGATCGCGTTTTCGCTGGGCGGACTGCTCGCCGGCGTGGCCGGCATCGCGCTCGCCGCCGCCACGCAGTCGGGAGATGCCTCGCAGGCCATCCAGTACACGCTCCCGGCGCTGGCCGCGGTCGCGATCGGGGGTACGTCGCTGCTGGGCGGACGCGGCAGCCTGATCGGCTCGGTGGCGGGAGCGGCGATCATGTTCCTGATCCAAACGCTGCTCGACTCGCTGGCCGTGTCCGACCTCTGGCTGCAGGTGGTGTACGGCGCGCTTCTGCTGCTGGCTATCGTGCTCAGCTCGGTACTGGCCGGGCCTCGCGGCGCAAAGGTGACGACGGCATGAGCGCACTGGGTGCCGAGGCACGCGCGGAGCGGGCCGACAGGCCGTCGGCGTGGGTGCGGCTGGGCTCACTGCAGCGGCGCTTTCAGCTCTTCCAGATCATCGCGCTGGTGGCCCTGTTCGAGTGGGGCACGTGGACGGTCACCGACTTCGCCACCAAGCAGAGCATCTATTCGATGCTGGTCGCCGCCTCGCTCTTGGGGCTGGCCGGCGCTGGCCAGACGATCGTGGTGCTGGTCGGCGGGATCGACTTCTCGATCCCTGCCTTCATCTCGCTCGGCGCCGTCCTGATGTCGGAGCTGACCGGCACCCACGGCTGGGCGTTCGTGCCCGCGCTCGTGGTCATCATCGTCATCGCGCTCGTGCTGGGGTCGCTCAACGGCTACATCTCCCACCGCTTCCGCGTACCGCCGCTCGTCGTCACGCTGGGTATGGCCTCGATCATCACCGGCGGGCTGCTGGTCTGGTCGAACGGCCAGCAGACGGGCTCGCCTCCGGCCTTCCTCGCCAGACTGACTTCCTTGAGCGGCACCACGTTCGGGATCGGCATACCGGCCGTGGTGATCATCGGGGCGGTGGTGGCCGTCGTGCTCGGGGTGGTGCTGCGGCGCACGCTGGCCGGCCGACACCTCTACGCCACGGGCTCCAATCCCGTGGCCGCGGAGCTGGCGCTGGTGCGCACGCGGCGCGTATGGGTGGGCGCGTTTGCCTTCAGCGCGCTGCTGGCCGCATTGCTCGGCGTGCTGATCGCCGGCTACGCGGGCTCGGGCAGCACCAGCCTGGGCGACCCCTACCTGTTCGAGGGACTGGCGGCGGTGATCGTGGGCGGCACGGCGTTTGGAGCGCGCGGCGACTACTGGCGCACCGTACTGGGCGCGCTCGTGCTCACGGTGCTCTCCACAGTGCTCGTTGGCAAGGGCTACAGCAATGCCGACCAGCAGATCATCTTCGGCGTCCTGATCCTGATCGTCGTGGCCGGCTACGGCCGCGAGGTGAGGCTGCGCGACCGCATCTAGTGGAAGGCACCAGGGAGATCTCGAGTTTGGGCGGGATTAGTGCCTGGATCCTCCTCGATGCCGAGCCGGTGAGGGTCTCCGGCAGTCGGCTGAGCGCGAGCTGGACGCAGTGATCGAGCGGGTGCTGATCGTCGGCGGAGGGCCCGCCGGGATGACGGCGGCGATCGCCTTGGGCCGGCGGGGCATCGCCTCGGAGATCGTCGAGATCGCCACCGACTGGCGACCGGCCGGAATCGGGATCGGCCTCCAGAGCCCCCCGATGCGGGCGCTGCGCGAACTCGAGCTGCTCGAGCCTTTGCTCGCGCGCTCAGAGCACCACACGGTGATCGACATGATGCGCCCGGACGGCGTCAAGGTTGGCGAGATGCCGCAGGTGAACGTGCTCGGGCGCGAGGCCCCACCGTTCATAACCATGTCGCGCATGAGCCTGCATGAGGTGCTCGAGGCGTCGCTGCGCGAACTCCGGGTTCCGGTTCGGCTTGGAGTGACGGTAAGGGAAATGAGCGACGGCGCGGTCACGTTCACCGACGGCGGCACCGGCCACTACGACCTCGTGGTGGGGGCGGACGGGGTGAACTCGAGCCTGCGACCGATGCTGCTGCCCCAGGCACCGGCGCCGGCGTACGCCGGTCAGGTGATCTGGCGCCTGGATGTCCGCCGGCCCGACGGGCTCGAGCGCTACACGATGATGATCGCGCGCCAGACGCGGGTGGGACTGGTGCCGATCGCCAGCGACCGCGCCTCCGTGTGGATGCTCGATTCGAGTACTGGGCCCCGACCGACCGCCCGCCGCGGACCTGGTGACCATGCTGCAAGAGCGCCTGGCGGCGTACGCGTTCGTCATACCGGAGGTGGCGGCGCAGATCACCGAGCCGGCGCAGGTCGACTTTCGGGCCCTTCAGTGGGTGCTCGTACAGCCGCCGTGGGGCGCCGGCCTGGCCCTGCTGATCGGCGACGCCGCTCACACGACCACGCCGCACATGGCCTGGGGCGTCGGTCTCGCGATCGAGGACGCCGTCGTTCTCGCCGAGATGGCGGCGGGCGGGGCAGAGGGGCCGGAGCTCATCGGCCGGCTCAGCCAGCGGCGCTTCGAGCGCTGCCGGCTGGTCGTCGCGGGCTCGCTGCAGCTGAGCCGCTGGGAGCGCGATCCCGACGCTCCGGGGGCCGACCCAGCGGGCCTGACCCGGGAGACGTTCGCCGCCCTGGCGGCGCCGATCTGAGGGGGCGACGCGCGTGCGGATCACGTTCACCCCCGAGTGGCAGCAGCGCTCGGGCAACGCGTGGTGACGCTCCCGGGCTCACTTTTCTCGCCCGGCGAGGGCGCGCCCCGTCCAGTCGAGGATGACCTGCAGCACCTCGAGGTGGTTACGTTCGAGCATCATCCCGTGGCCGTTGCCGCGCACCCCGTGCTCGGCCAGCGCCAGAAGCTCCGCCCGGCAGCCCGATGCGACAAGGAAGTCACGGATCTCGGCGGTGGCGGCGGCGAACGGTGAGCTTTCACCGCTGACGAGCGCGATCGGAACGCCAGCCAGGCGGACCAGCCTGCGCGCTGGGCCGTGGACCCAGACCAGCTCCGCCGGGTCGGCGGGCGCCGGATCGTAAGTGAGCGGCGCCGCGGCGAGGCCCCAGGGCAACCCCGTCCCGGCGGGACTCGAACTGCGAAACGGAGGCCCGAGCGGCTCGACGGCCACCAGAGCGGCGACCAGCTCGGGGCGGGCGTCGGCCATGAGCCAGCCGAGCGGCCCGCCCGCGGAATGGCTGAAGACGATCGCCGGTCCGATCTGCTCGAGCAGCTCGACGCCACAAGCCTGCTCGAGCGCGTGCGCGGCGGCCAGGTCGGCCCGACGCGGTCCCTGCGAGGCCATGAGCTGGTCCAGGCTGCGTCCCGCGGCGTCACCTGGCCACTGCTCGCCGCCGGTGAACATCCGCTCGGCGGCTTCATAGCTGAGCGGTGGGACGAGCGGCCCCAGCAGCCCCGGGTCAAGCGGCGAGCGGCCGTGTCCGGGCCGGTCGACCACGTAGACGGCGAACCCCGCCTCCATCAGCTGGCGTGCCCATCCGGGCCGTCCGTCCGGGCACCCGAGCCAGTCGGTCCCTTGTCCGCCCCCGTGCACCAGTACCACCGGGAAGTCCGCGAGAGTCTCGGCCGGGAACCTCCCATTCCACGTACATGGCTCCCGCCAGGAAGGTACCGGCGTCTCGCTTCATGCGCTCGCCGCCGAACCAGCAGAAGCCGCGTGAGGTCGTCACGGTCTGCAGCTCGCTCCGGCGGGAGCGCATCAGCGTCGGCGCGCGGCGCGGACCTGCTCGAGGCGTGCTCGGTAAGCCGGAGCCATCTGATCGGGGGTCCAGTCCGAGCGCTCGTCGAGCCACACCTCGGCGCTGAATACGCCGTCGAGACTCGCCAGCACCTCCCGGGTGCTGGCCAGGAACGCTGCGCCCATCATGCACACCGGATCGGTGAGGCGAATCCCCACTCGCACGTTCGCCCCCTCCACCCCGTTGTGCACGGCAATCTCCGTCAGTAACCCCATCTCCGCGATGCCGGCGGAGGCTCCGGCTGCCACGCTGCAGGGATCTCGTACGCCGTTCAGGGCGCGGCGAACGTCCTGTTCGGTCACGGCCGGCGCTCCAGGCTGGAGGCGATGGCGCGGCTCCACGGCGGAGCCAGCTCGCGATCGAGCCCAAATTCGTCCTCGCGCTGGGAACTCTCGAGCGCGCCGATGTCGAGATCGAGGAGGCGGGCGGCGTTGAGGCCCAGGATCTTGCGCTTGACTTCGCGCGTCAGCGGTCGGCACCCCGCTTGCACCAAGTCATCGGGGATCTCGAGCGCCCAGAAGGCCTCGAGCGGCGGCTGGGGATGGACCGCGCTCACCCCAGTCGCCCACAAGATGCGGTCCTCAGCATCGAACTGCGCCAGCAACGTGCCGATGATCTCGGCGAACTTGCGAGGCGCGTTGTTCAGGTAGGCGGTGGTTCCCTCGAGGTTCACGACCACGTTCGGGAACCGCCCCAGGAGGATCGCGGTCTCCTCCAAAAAGGCGAAGCCACCGTGCACGACCTCGAAGGTCAGCTCCGGGAAGGCGGCGGCCGCCACCTCGACGTCCTCCACCCGGTAGGGATGGGACGGAAATAGCCCGAGCGGGATCGCCTTGTGCACGGCCACACTGCGCAGCCCGCGCTCGCGGGCGCGTTCATAAATCGGGAACAGCAGCCGCTCGTCGTCCATGTGGAAGGTCTGTACGCGGCCCTGGACCAAGTCGGCTGGGTAGAACTTGATTCCCACTACCTGTTCCTCCTCGACCAGGCGGTCGACCTCGTCCACCGCACCGTCGGCGTAGGGATCGACAGGCCCGTACAGCGCGACTCTGTGGGGCCAGCGCCGGCGCATCTCGGCCCCCACCCACAGCGGCGAACCGCCGTCGCGGAAGACGCCGAATTGTGGGACGCCGTGGTAGATGGCAAAGTCGCTCCAGCTCTCGGCGAAGATGCTCGAGGCGAGCAGGTCGACGTCGGCGCCCCGCAGCCAGCGCTCCTTCTCCAGGATGAACTCAGGGCGGTGCGCGGGCGAGAGCATGGTGTGGATGCGGCGGTGCTCCATGGAGCCGATCTCCGCATGCACCGAGTCGGTTTGGTTCTCGGGGGCGAAGTGCAGCCCATGGGCGACGGCCTCGACCACGTAGACGTCTTCGATCATGTCCGGAAGTGACCGCCCGGGCCCTGAACCCCGAGGTAGAGGCGCCCGAAGTCGCCCGCCAGGTCGAGCCGTTGTGAGCTCAGGTGGCCCCGATACATGGCCACGTCGCGGAAGTAGCGCTGCAGCCGCTCTCCGCGCCGTGCCGCGCTCGAGCCGCCGGTGTGGAACATGTGCTCCACCGCGCGCGCTGCGAGGTCGCCGGCGTGCTGGACGATGGCGTAGATCCTCGCGTCGTCGGCGACCGTGTAGAGCTCGCCCCGCTCGTAGCGCTCACGCGTGAGGCGCATGAACCGTTCGGTCGCCGCGTAGAGCAGCTCCTCGGCGGTGTCGACCAGCCCGACCGTCAGTCCATAGTCGCGCTGGTAGTCGGGGCTCAGCCAGCGATCGACCGGCGCGGTCTGCCCGAACGGGGGCAGCGTCGTCTTGCGCGTGCGCAGGAGCGACTCGTACTCGTCCAATGCCGCCTTGGCCGCCCCGACGATCGGCACGACCAGCGTGGCGTGATAGAAGGCGTGGCGAAGTCCCGCGTACATTGGGTTCCCATGGAGCTCGAGGCCTAGGCTGATAGCGCTCTTGTCCCAGTCGAACGGGACGGCGAACGGCTCGGGGATGACGGCCTCATCGATCACAACCGTGTTGGACCCGCTGCCTTGCATGCCTAGCACCTCGCCGCCGTGCCAGTCGTCGAGCACTGTGATCTGCTCCAGCGGGACGACGACGGCGTACAACTGCGGTGAACCGGTTCCGTCGCGCACGATCGCGGTGCCCATGAAATGCGTGGCGTAGGGGATGCCCGAGCAGTAGCGCCAGCGCCCGCTCACCCGCCACCCGTCTGGCACACGTTCGGCCGCGCCGCCGGGAGCCACGCTGTGAGGGCAGCGGAAGTCGCCGTCGGGTCCGAAGATCGCCGCCTGGGCGGCCTCGCTGAAGCGGCTGGCGATGATGTAGGCATGGCTGGAGGCGAGTCCAAGGCACCAACCGGTGCTGGGACAGCCGGTGGCGATCGCGACCATGACTCGGACGAACGTCGGCAGATCGAGCTCGTAGCCGCCGTATCGCCGGGGCTGCAGGATGCGCGAGAATCCTGCGTGAACGAAGTGCTCGTGCATCTCGGGCGAGTAGTGGCCACGTTCTTCGGTACGTTCCTGATCCTCGCGCAGCAGTGGGATCAGGCGCTCGGCCGACGCGATCAAGAGCTCGGGCGTGACATCACCTCCGGGCGGTGACGTTCCCGCCGAGGAGCCGGGCATGACGCTCATCCGCGAATTCCACTGCGGGAGAGCCACCGCGACAGGAGTCTCAAGCGCACAGACGCAACGCAGCCGCCATCTGTAGATAGTATACACTTTCTCGAACACGTTCAGGAACGGAGGAGCCAGTGAGCGCGACTACCGCCGCGGACCCGATTGGCACGTATATCCGGGGTGAGGACTTCAAGCTGCTCATCGGCGGCGAGCTTCGTGACGCAGCCGATGGCTCGACGTTCGAATCCGTCGACCCGTCCACCGGCGAGAGGCTGACATCGGTTCCCTGCGCGGGTGGCCACGACGTGGCCCTCGCCTATGAGGCCGCGGCCGCGGCCCAGCCGGCGTGGGAGGCGCTGGGCGTGGACGGTCGCGCGGAGGTGTTCGGCCGCTTGGGTCAAGCGATCGCCGCCAACGAGGAGCGGCTGGCCATGCTCGACGCCATCGACGGCGGGCTCCCGTTCACCGCCGCTCGGGTCGATATCAAGATCTCGTTGGCCAACATCGAGGACTGGCCGTCGCTGGTGCGCTGGCACGGCGGTCGCACAATCCCGGCTAGCGCGGGCAACCTGCACTACACGAGCTACCGGCCCTATGGCGTGGTCGGCAAGATCCTCGCGTACAACCATCCCGCGATGTTCGCGATCACACGGACGTTGGCGGCGCTGATCGCCGGCAACGCGGTGATTCTCAAGCCGGCCCCGCAGGTCCCGCTGTCGGCGCTCGCGCTCGGGGAGATCGTCAGGGAGGTGTTTCCGCCCGGAGTGTTCAACGTCCTGACCGGAGGCGCGGAGGCCGGCGACGCGATCGTCACCCACCCGGCCATCAAGCGCATCGGCTTCACCGGCTCGGTCCCCACCGGGCTGAAGATTCAGCAGCGGGCGGCCACCGCCGCGGTCAAGCACGTCTCGCTCGAGCTCGGGGGAAAGAACCCGATGATCGTCTTCCCCGACGCCGACCTCGACGCGGCGGTGGACGGAGCGGTCAACGGGATGAATTTCGGAGTCTGCGCCGGTCAATCGTGCGGCTCGAACTCGCGCAACTACGTCCACCGTGAGATCTACGACCAGTTCGTGGAACGGGTCGCCGAGCGGCTCGAGGCGATGCGGGTGGCGCCGGCCTACGCCGACCAGGTGGACATGGGACCACTGGTTACCCGCGAGCATTACGAACGGGTGATGGGCTTCGTGCGTTCTGGCAACGAGCAGGGCGCGCGGCTGGTCACCGGCGGCGATCGGCCGAACGGCTCGACCTCCGGCGGCGGGTTCTTCCTGCGCCCGACGCTGTTCGCCGACGTCTCCCCGTCGATGCGGATCGGGCGCGAGGAGATCTTCGGCCCGGTGATGGCGATGGCCCCGTGGGATCGCACCGACGAGGTGATCGCGGCGGCCAATGACACTGAGCTGGGCCTCACGGCGTCGGTGTGGACCCAAGACCTCGCCACTGCTCATCGTATGGCCGGCCGCCTCGACGCAGGGTACGTATGGGTCAACGACACCGCCCGGCACTACTGGGGCACGCCGTTCGGTGGCGCCAAGAACAGTGGCCTCGGCCGCGAGGAGTCGATCGAAGAGTACGAGAGCTACATGGAGCTCAAGGCGGTACACGTGATCCTCCGCGGAAGCGGTGGATGATCGAGCTGACGCCTTCTGAGGAGCAGCGGGACCTCCAACGGCTCGCGCGGGACTTCGCGCTGCGCGAGCTGGCTCCGCTGGCGCGGCGGATGGATGCGGGCCAGCACGGTGCCGACGCACGAGCCGCCTACCGCGCGATGTACGACAAGGCGGCGGCGATCGGGCTGCAGGCGCTCCTGATCGCGCCCGAGCACGGCGGCAGCGGCGGGTCGTGCGTCGACAACGTGCTCGTGCAGGAGGAACTCGGCGCAGTCGACGTCGGTCTGGCGGGAAGCCTCAACCTCTGCACCTGCATGCCGGTCATGATCGCCGCCGGGAGCGACGACGATCAACGCGTCGAATGGCTCGCCGAGCTCGCGACCACCGGTGACCACATCCTGGCCGGCGCGCTGAACGAGCCGGACGTGGCGGGTTCGGAGCTGTTCTGCCCGCTGCCGGACCCCAGCCTGGGGGTGCGCACGACTGCACGCCGTGAGGGAGAGGAGTACGTCATCACCGGTACCAAGGCCGCATTCGTCAGCAATGCCGCGGTGGCCACGGAGTTCATGGTGTTCGCCCGCACCGATCGTGAGGCCGGCCCCTTGCAAGGCACCAGCGTGTTCTATGTACCGCGGGATACACGTGGGGTGCAGGTCGGCGAGCCGACCGCGTTGCTCGGGATGCGCTCCTCCTGGCACGCCGAGGTGATCTTCGACGGCGCGCGGGTTCCCGCCGGCCGCCGGATCGGTCCGGAGGGCCGGGGCCTGGAGCTGATGGGGGCTGGGGCAGCTCCAATGGCGCTCGGCCTCGCAGCCGGCTTCGTGGGCGTCGCGCGCGCAGCCCGAGATGCGGCGGTGCCCTATGCCTCGCAGCGCACCAGCTGGGGTAGGCCGCTGCGCGAGCACCAGGCCGTCGCCCTACAGCTCAGCGACATCGAGATCGACGTCCGCGCCGCCCGGTTGCTGGTGTGGGAGGCGGCGCTCGCGGTGGACGGGCGCGATCCCGCCGCGGCGAGACTGGTTCCGGCGGCCAAGGCGTTCGCCGTCGACGCGGCGATCCGGAGCGCCGAACGGGCGGTCAAGGTACACGGCGGCTACGGCGTCGCCCGCGAGTATCCGGTCGAGAAGCTGTTGCGGGATGCCTACACCGGGTGGTCGTGCGACTTCACCGGGGACATGCTGCGCCTCCAGGTGGCACAGGCGTTGTAACAAGCAGCTTCAGGGCTGTGGGCGGAGCGACCTCTCGCTCAAGGGTTCCGGCAGTCCCGCCTCCACCAACCGGGGGAGGAGCATCGTCTCGTACTGCGCCAGGCCTTCCTCGTAGTCGTTCCAGGTGATCGCCACGCCGTCGAGTCCAGTCTCGGCGAGCTCGACGAGAGTCGCCGTGACCTGCTCCGGCGAACCGGTGATGGGATGGGCGAAGTAGCCGCGGATGACGGCCTCGACGAGCGCCTGCATCTCGGCCGAGGAGTAGTCGATGGTCTGGGAATGCGCCATCAGCATCCGCAGCACGTTCTCGCCGGCTTCGCGGTCGCCATGCTCGAGGATGAAGTATCGGTAGGCCGCGCGAGCCTGCCCTTCCGTTTCGCGGCAGGTGACGTGGCCGCGCCCGAACACGCGTAGGGTGCGGCCGTATCGATCCAACGCCAGGCGCTTGATCTCGCTCACAGTGTTCGCAGTCTGCGCCGGATCGGCGATCGCGGCGAACACGAGGTCGGCGTGCTTGGCCGCGAACTCGCGGCCGGCCGGGCTGATTCCGGCGCTCATCACCACTGGATAGGGTCTTTGCAAGGGCTTCGGCTGTGAGAAGGCTCCGGGTGCGTTGAAGAATCTCCCGCTGAAGTCGAAGCTGCCGGGCTCGGTCCAGAGCCGCTTGACCAGCTCCGTCCACTCGTCCGAGACCTCGTAGCGCTCGTCGTGCTCACGCTGTGGCGAGCCGAACATCGCAATCTCCTCCGGCTGCCAGCCCGCGACGATGTTCAACCCAAAGCGTCCACCCGACATGTGATCGATCGTGCTGACCATCTTCGCGGCCATGACAGGATGCACGGTAGGCACGTGGAAGGTGGCGAACACCTGGATGGTCGAGGTGATGGCTGCGAGACCGGCGGCCCAGGTGAAGGTCTCAAAGCAGCGAGATCCGAGATTGTTCTCTCCCCCGTAGCCAAGCCAGCGCGCGAGCGGAATGATCGCCTCGAACCCAAGACGCTCGGCCTCGAGGGCCAGGCGGACGCTCTGCTCCCAGGTCGCCTCTGGCGGCCCTGGCGCGGTTGTCATCACGAGCCCGCGATTGTCGTTGACCCCGAACATCGCGAGCTTGAGCTTGTTGGGGCCTGCCAGGATCGCGGCGTTGGCACTCTCTACGCTCGGGTCCTGCGGCATCTGCCGACTGTATTCAGTTTGAGTGGGGGGTGCAAGAAGCTTCCGCTGGCGTCCGTCCGTCGTGGCGGCGGTGCGCGGCGAGCGACGCCATGGTCACCTGGAAACAAGGGCGCTAGGCGGGCCCGCTGGCTACGTTATCGCTCTCCGGCGAGAGCGAGCTGGGCAGCGATAGGCTGACCAGCCTGTAGGTCGTCAGGATGTGACGCGATAGGATCTCCTTGGCGCGATCGACATCGCCGCGCTTGAGCGCTCGCAGGACCTGGCGGTGTTCGCGTCCTGCCTCCTCGCCTCGCCGGACGCCCCCCGACCGTCGCAGGTATCGCTCGACTTGCCCGGTCAACCTCTCGACGATCGCCATCGCCACGGGAGATCCTCCGGGGGCCAGAAGCTGATGATGAAACCTGTGGTTCAGCTCCAGCCACTCTGAATGGTTCGCGGTCCTATCCATCACGTCACACAGCTCGGTGAGGGCGTTCACGTCCTCCTTGCTCAGGTGCTCTGCGGCGCGCTCGAGCATGAATGACTCGAGCAAGGCACGGATTGCGAATATCTCCCCCGCCCGTTCTCGATTCAGACCGATGACGGTGGCGCGACGGTGCGCCTCCGCGCTGACCAACCCCTCGGCCTGGAGGCGTCGCAGCGCCTCGCGGATCGGCACACGTGACACGTTGAAGTGCTGAGCCAGCTCAACTTGGTTGAGCTCCTCCCCGTCCTCGAACTGGCCCGTCACGATCGCGTGGCGCAAGGCATCAGCGACGTGATCGGATGCAGTCTGCCGATCTCCCAGCGATGGCAGTTCAGCTAATGGCATCTGTCAACAGCATATCGGACGCCTTGGATGGTCAGCCATAACGGTCCGTTAACGGATCCGATGGCGGAGGCTTCCGTATACTGTAGCCATTAACCAAAAGCCAATTTGGGGGAGAGGTGATGTCAGCTATCTCGAGAAGCCAGCTTCGTCGGCTCCTTGCGGGCCTCGCGGCGATCTCCATCGTGACGGCGGTTGTCGCCTGCGGGAGCAGCAGCAGTAGCAGCAGCAGCGGTACGAGCGCTGCGACCAGCTCTTCGGCCAGTGGTAAGACGACCAACATCGCATACCTGCTAGCCACCGAGGCAGCCGGCTATCCCTTGGGCATGAAAGCCGCGGCGCAAGCGGTGGCTCCCCAGTACCGCGCCAACATTCAGTTCTTCGACGCCCAGTTCAATCCCGCCACGCAGATCGCGCAGTGCCAGGACGCGATCACGCGGGGCACCTTCCAGGCGATCGTCGCGCTCCCGGCTGCCTCACCGCCAATGGTCGTCTGCGCCCGCCTCGCGGCGCAGCATCATATTCCGCTGATCGCCACGAACACGCCGATCGGCGACAACCTCGCCCAGGCCGCGCCGACCGTCTCCGGGGTCACTTCGCAGGTGCTCGTGCCCGCGCTCACCTACTTCGGGGGTCAGCCCAATCAAGGCTCGGGCCAGCTGCTGCGGTCGATGTGCAAGCAGGTCAAGGGCACCTGTCGCGTCGCCGTGATCATCGGAAACCCCGCGCTGGCATTGACGACGCCCGCCGAGAACGCGATCAGAGCGCTCGCTGCGAAGTACGGCTGGCAGGTCGTCGGCACCTGCGCCGGCAACTACCAGCGCCAGGGCGGTTCCACATGCATGCAGGATCTGCTGCAGAAGGCGCCCAACCTCAACGTGGTCATGTCACTATCGGACGACATGGCGCAGGGGGCCACACAAGTACTCGAGCGGGCGGGAAAGGTTCCAGGCAAGACTGTGTTCATCGGCACCCAGGGTGGCAGCTATGAAGGGGTTCCGCTGATCCGCGCCGGCAAGTGGTACGGCTCGATCATCTCCCCGGCCAAGCCGGAAGGCGCGATTCCGGTGCAGCTCGCGGTGGCGGCGGCGCAGGGTAAGACGATCCCGAACGCCGTCGACCCGCTTAAGGCGGAGAATCTGCCCCTGGTGTTCGATCAGCAGAACAAGAACCAGTACCCCAACTTCCAGGGCTACTTCCACGCCTAGGGACGTGAGCTCCGGGCGGTCGATGGCAGCGGACCCGCGGGGGCCGGAGGCAGGCGAGGCAGCCGCCGGCCCGCTGCATCTGGAGTTGCGCGGCGTATCCAAGCGGTTCGGCGGCGTCCAAGCCCTGCGTGAGGTCGACCTCGCGGTACGGCAAGGCTCGATTCACGCTCTCGTAGGGGAGAACGGCGCCGGGAAATCGACGCTGGGGAAGATCATCGCCGGAGTTCACCGTCCAGATGCTGGGCAGGTGCTGGTCAGCGGCCGGCCAGTCGCCTATGGCTCTCCGCGCGAGGCTTTGGCGGATGGAATCGCGCTTATCGCCCAGGAGCTCTCCCTCGTTCCCGAACTCAGCGTAATGGAGAACGTGCTGCTCGGCACCGAGGCGCACCGGCTCGGATTGCTCGACGCCAAGACGATGCGGCGACGTTTCGACGGGCTCGAGGAACTCGGTTTCGAGCTCCCGGCCGACGCCCCGGTCGGCTCGCTGAGGGCGGCCGACCAGCAGAAGGTGGAGATTCTCCGGGCGGTCGCCCGGGAGGTGCGTCTGATCGTCATGGATGAGCCGACCACTAGCCTGACCCCTGACGAGGCCGAGCGCTTGTTCGCCGTGATCCGCGACCAGGCGGCGCGCGGCACCACAATCATCTACGTCTCGCACGCACTCGAAAGCGTGCTTGAGCTCTGCGAAGAGATCACGGTCCTGCGCGACGGTCAGGTGGTGCGGACCACCCCGGCCGCCCAACAGACCGTGGAGGGCCTGGTCACGGCGATGATCGGCCGGTCTCTGGGCGCGATCTTCCCGCGCAAGCAACCGCCGCCCAGCGACGCAGCGGTGGTGCTCTCGGTCCGCGGGCTGGCGACCAGCGGTTGGGTGCGCAACGTTTCCTTCGACGTGCGGCGCGGCGAAATCGTGGGCCTCGCGGGATTGATCGGCAGCGGGCGCTCGGAGGTCGCGCGAGCGATCTCGGGTGCGGCGCCGCTCGACGATGGAAGGATCGAGATCGACGGACAGCCGGTCCGCATCCGCTCACCGCGCGAAGCCGTGCGCCGCGGTGTCGCGCTGCTGCCCGAAAGCCGCAAGGCGCAGGGCCTGGTGCTGGGCAACTCGGTGCTGGACAATGTCACCCTGCCACACATGGACGCCTTTCAGCGGGGTGGCGTGGTGCTTCGCTCACGTCAGCGGGAACGCGTGAAGGAGGTGTGCGATCTGGTCGGCGTTCGCGCTCCGGCGCTGAACGGACCGGTATCCAGCCTGTCGGGCGGCAATCAGCAGAAGGTCATGTTCGCCAAGTGGCTGTGCCGGCCGCCCCGGGTGCTGCTGGCGGATGAGCCGACGCGTGGCGTCGACGTCGCCGCCAAGCAGGCGATCTACGAGCTGCTGGTCTCGCTCGCCGCTCAGGGCATGGCGATCCTCCTCGTCTCCTCCGAGCTCGAGGAGGTCCTCGAGCTCGCGCACCGGGTGCTGGTGATGCGACAGGGGCAGGTGGCGGGCGAGCTCGCTGAGGCCGACGAGAAAGCCGTGCTCGATCTCGCCTTCGGCACGGCGCAGCCGCGGAGCACGTCCCGGTGAGCAGCGGCCTGGTGCGTCCCGATTCGCCGCGGGCGGGGGGCCCGCCGGCGGATGATGCGTCGGTCTCCGGCCCGGCGGCGACCTCGCGAACCGCGCTCAGGGCGCTCGGCGCCGTACGGGACTACGGCGTGCTGGTCAGTCTGGGCGTGCTGTTCCTCGTTCTCTGCTTCACCGCGCAGAACTTCTTCACCAAGGGCAACCTCCTAAACGTCCTCGACCAGTCGACGTATCTGGGAATCATCGCCACCGCGGGCACGCTGGTGATCGTCGGCGGCGCGTTCGACCTGTCCGTTGCCGGAACATTCGCCCTGTCCGGAGTGCTCGCCGCCGAACTCGCCAAGCACGGTATGGATCCGGCGCTGGCGCTGACCATCGGCGGGCTCTCCGGCGGCCTGATCGGCTTGTTCAACGGGCTGTTCGTCGCGCGCGTCGGGATCAATCCGTTTATCACGACGCTCGCAACGGGCTTCATCATCAGCGGCATCGCGCTGGTCATCACCGGCGGTTCGCTGGTCCTGGTGATCAACCCCAGCTTCGGGTCGATCGGCACGGCGCAGGTCGGCGGGGTGAGCTGGGAGTCGATCATCTTCCTGATCTGGGCCGCGATCATGGCCTTCCTCCTCGCCCGGACGGTCTTCGGGCGCTACATCTACGCCTGCGGCGGCAACGAGGAGGCCGCCCGCCTGTCGGGGGTGATGGTCACCGCCGTGCGCACCGTTACCTTCATCTTGAGCGGCTTTGCCGCCTCGCTCGCGGGGGTGCTGTCGGCCTCTAAGGTAACAACCGGGCAGGCCGACGCCGGTCAGGGCCTCGAGCTGACCGCCGTTGCCGCGGTCGTCGTCGGCGGGACCAGCATCTGGGGGGGCTCGGGAGCGGTGTGGCGGACCATGGTGGGGATCTTCCTGCTCGGCCTGGTCTCCAACGGGTTCAACCTGCTCGGGCTCAACCAGGTCTGGGAGCAGGTGGTGTTCGGTGGCATCGTGCTGCTCGCCGCCACGGTCGACGCCCGGCTGCGGCGCGGCCGGAGCTGAACGGCGTCCCGGGTGGCTCTGATCGAAGAGCCCGCGCCGAGCAGCGCCGACCGGTCCGAGAACGGCGACCGGGACCGTAGTCCCGGGGAGAGCCTCTGTATACTGTATGCGCTAGCGATGACGGGAGATTCATGAGTACGGTGACTTCGCCGAACACGGTAGAGCGCCTGCGAGCGACGGTGGAGCCGGAGCAGGGGCGGATCCCGATGTTCATCTACACCGACCCGGACGTCTACGAGCTCGAACTCGAGCGGGTGTTCGGGCGCACCTGGCTGTTTGTGGGCCACGAGTCCGAGGTTCCGGAGCCGGGGTCATTCCTGGTGCGCGAGATGGGCGAAGAATCGGTGATCGTCGGTCGCGGGGAGGACGGTCGTGTCCGGGTGTTCCTCAACAGCTGTCGCCACCGGGGGATGAGGCTGGCATGCGAGGACTTCGGCAAGGTCTCGATGTGGCGCTGCCCCTACCACGGCTTTACCTACGACTCGACCGGGGAGTTCATGGGGACGCTGATCGCTGCTCCCTACGAGCGCGCCGCGTACCCCGAAGGCCTGGACCGCAAGGCGCTGCACCTGATCGAGGCCCGGGTTGATTCTCACGCCGGGCTGATCTTCGCCACGTGGTCGCAGCACGGCCCCTCGCTCAGCCAGTTTCTCGGGAACGTCAGCTGGTACCTGGACCTGCTCGTGGGTCGCGCCGAGATGGAAGTCGTCGGCGCGCCCCAGAAGTGGGTACTGCCCGCCGGGTGGAAGCTTCCGTCCGAAAACTTCTGCGCGGACGCCTACCACACCGCCACCGCCCACTCGTTCCTGGCACGGCTGGGGATGGTCAAAGGCGTCGACTTCGGCCGGGACGGCTATCACGTCGATCCCGGCGGCGGTCATGGTCTCGGCGTCGGCGTGCACTACGACGAGGATTCCTACTTCCCGGCCGAGCTGCGCGACGAGTACAGCGCCCACCTCCAGCCGGAGCAGCTTGCCCTGCTCGACCGAGTCAAGAACCTGCACGGCAACATATTCCCGAATCTCTCTTTCCTGATCCCAAACTTCATCGTCGTCGATGGCCGGCGGGTCAGCGGCATGATGCTTCGGCTCTGGCAGCCGATCGGACCCGACAGCGTGCAGGTGTGGTCCTGGCACCTGGTGGAACGAAACGCTCCCGAATGGTGGAAACGGCTGGGGCAGAAGATGTACGTGCAGACCTTCGGCATGTCTGGAATGTTCGACCAGGACGACACCGAGAACTGGGAGGCGCAGACCCGCAACTCCAATACGGCGCTCTGGCGTCAGGACGAGATCATGCTGCACTACGCGATGGGCATCTCGGCTGAGCCGCTCAGCGATTTCCCTGGCCCGGGCGACGTCTACGACGGGAAGTTCTCCGAGGCCGCGGGACGCGCCTTCTACCGGACGTGGCTCGATTTGCTTCTCGACCACCGGCCGGAGCAGTGATCGGAGCCGGCGCGGTTGGCGTCGAGACCTGGCTCGAGGTCCATCATCTCCTCGTAGCCGAGGCCGAGATGCTCGACGACCGGCGGTTCGAGGAGTGGCTCGAGCTGTTCACCGAAGACGTCGAGTACACCGCGCCGGTGCGGGTGACCAAAAAGAATCCGGCCCCGGACGTGGTCGTGGGGAACCTGCTGTTCGACGAAAACATGGCTTCGCTGACCCTCCGCGTGAGACGGCTGGCCACGGATGTCGCTTGGGCGGAGGATCCACCGTCGCTGACCCGCAGGCTGATAACCAACATCCGAGTGAGTTCCGCCGCGGTCGACGACGAGCTGGCGGTCAAGAGCAACGTGCTTTTGTTTCGAAGCCGAGGCGACGTGGGTCGCCACGACATCGTCTGTGGCCAGCGCGAGGACACGCTGCGACGGGTCGAGGGGTCCCTGAGAATAGCCCGCCGGCGCATCCTGTTCGATCAGGCCTCGCTCGGGACCAAGAACCTCGCGGTGTTCTTTTGATCCGGGCGAGAGCAGGAGGGCGATGCACGTCACGGTAGACCTCTCGCGGTGCCAGGGCTACGCGAACTGCGTGGGAACTGCCCCCGAGATATTCGACTTGGACGAGAACACCGGCCAAGCCGTCGTGCTGATGCCGGAGCCGGCTGCCGACCTGCGTGAGGCGGCCCTCGCCGCGGTCGCCGGGTGTCCGGTGCAGGCGATCGCCGTCGATGATGAGAATTGAGCAGGATCACTTCGTGGGCCCGCCGTATGCTGTATACATTTAACAGGATCACGAAGGAAGGTGGGGAGATGCGGATATGGCCGTTGCCCGAGCTGAGCTGAAAGCCTGGGCCCGCGAGCACTTCGTGGGTGCCGAAACAATCGTGATGCCCTCGTTCACGCCGGATTTGCGCGAACTCGACGAGGCCGGCATCCGTCTCGACGTCCGCCAGAGCATCCGTCACGGCGCGTTCTCCGCCTTCTGCGCGATCGAGACCGGTCTCAGCCATGAGGAGAAGAAGCGCTTCCTCGAGGTCGCGGTCGACGAGGCGGGCGGTGAGATCTGCGTTGGCTTCCCGTTGCAGGGTGACTCGGTGCAGGAGAACCTCGAGCTGCTGGCCCACGGCCAGCGGATCGGCGCCAGTCACGCGATGGTGAGTTATCCCCAGAACCTGCCGCTTACCGATGCGGATGCGCTGCTGCGCTACCACGAGCAGTTGATCGAGTCCAGCGATCTCCCCCTGATCCTGTTTCACAACGACAAGTTCGCTCTCCATCACCTGCATCCCAGCGGCCTCCCGATCGGGGTCTACGATCGGATCGTCGACCGCGACACCGTGGTGGCGGTCAAGGTCAGCGTGATGGACCTGGCCACGCTCGATCTCTGCTTCGAGCGCTACGGAGATCGCGTGCTGGTGTCGACTCCGACCGTGCTGCAGCTGCCACTGGTGATGCGCCACTTCGACATGCAGTGGACCGGGGCATGGACGATCGAGGCGTTCCAGACGCCCGAGCAGCCGCTCGTGATCGAGATGTTCGACGCGCTGCGGGCAGGGCGGTTCGACGAGGCGATGGGAATCTTCGCCCGCCTGGGGCCGCTGTTTGCCGCCTTCGGACCCCGGCTGGCACGGATGATGCCAAGCGGCACCTATCACTGGACGTTGTTCAAGTACATCCAGTACCTCAGCGGCGGCAACGGCGGGATTACCCGGCCCCCGGCGATGCGCCTGACGCGCGCCGACATGGAGGAGATCAGGGCCGCGTTTCTGGCCTGCGGGTTGCGACCGGCCGACGGCTCGGACCAGGAATTCGCCCTGGGACGGTGCGCCGGAAGTGCGGCGGTGGTGCGGTGACGAGCGCCGGCGTTGAGAACATCACCGTCCCGTCCTTTGACCCGACGCTGCGCACGCTCGATGAGGCCGGCATCCGCTGGGACGTCGAGCAGGCGGCGGCTCACGGGTTCACCGCCTCATTGCTGGCGCTCAATGTCGGGCTGTCGCCCGAGGAGATGAGACGCTTTATCGAGGTGGCGGTCGAGGCGGCGGCGGGGCGGCTGGAAATCGGGATCGAGATGCCCGCCGCCTCATTCGACGTGGCGCGAGAGCTGCTGGAGATCGCCGGTCCGGCGGGCGTCACGCACGCGCTGCTGACCGTGCCGGCAGGGTTCCAGCCCCGGGCCGACGAGGAGGTCTACGAGGCCTATGCGCCGCTCGGCGAGGCGAGCAGCGTCGCCCTGGTGCTGCCGGTCGGACCGGTGGGCTTTGCCCCCGAGATGGGAGGCGGCGTGCCATGGGGGGCGTGGGGTCGGCTCGCCGCCGAGGCGAACGTCCGGGGCGCGCACGTCACGACCTGGATGCCGCAGGTGCTGTTCGCGGTGCTCCAGATGTTCACGGGACGGATCGAGATCGGGATCGGCACGCCGCTCCTGCTGGGCGCGATGCCGTTGCTGCACGAGCACTACGGCGTGAGCTGGCTGAGCCCCGCGCACTGGGAGTTGTGGCAGTCTCCCACGCGCCCACATTTGGTCAGATATCTCGAGCACGTGTGCGCCGGGCGCAGGCAGGAGGCGCTGGAGATTCACTGGGCGCTCGCTCCGGCGCGGGGAATCGCGTTCGGCGCCGGGCTGGTCGAGCCGGAGCTCAACGGGATGCCCCACCTGGCGCTGGCCAAATACTGCAGCTGGACGGTGGGCGGCAACGGAGGGGTGACGCGCGAGCCGGCGCTGCACCTCGGGCCACACCAGCTTCAGGCCCGCGCGGCGATGCTGCGAGCGATGGGAATTGAGCCGAGCCCGGGCGAAGAGGGCGATTTCCTCCTCGGACGGACGGCTACTCGAGAAAGCTAGCCGGCGGCGGGGCCGAGCCCCAGACGTTGAGCGTGCGCGTCATCCGATCCTCCGCGCGCCAGCGGATCGGTGGCTCCTCCGGATCAACCTGGTGGTCAACGCGCGCCATGTCGCAGAAGAGCTCCAGGCGCAGCCCCGAGCTGGGATCGAGCAAGTAGGTGAACAGGTTGCGCCCGACGGCGTGACGGCCGGGTCCGAACTCCACCGTGTAGCCGGCGCCGTGCAGGTGGTCGAGGATCGGGCGGTAGGCGTCCCAGCCGGGGACCTCGAAGCCGAGGTGATGCAGCGCGGTGGCGGGGGCGGTGCGCAAGCCGAGGTTGTGATGCTCGGCGCCGTAGCGCAGGAACGCGAGGTCGTCGCCGATCTGCTCGGAGATCCACATGCCCAGCGCGCGCACCCAGAACCGGCTCGCGGCGGGTAGGTCGGCGACCTTGAGGTTCGCGTGACCGAGCCGGCGGGGGCGAAGCCCGGAGGCGGGCAGCGCAGCCTGCATGGAGTCCGCCTGCTCGCCGGGAGCCCCGTTGGTCGCCTTCGACAAAGCGACGGCCACGCCGTTGGGATCTCGGAAGCACAGAGCTGCCCTCTGGCCCGACGCCAGCACGCTGCCGCCCTCCTCGCGGACCGCTTGCGCGAGCACCTCGAGATCCGCCGACGCCTCCAGTTCGAAGCGCAACTCGACGAGTTCGAGTGCGGGGCGCGCCACCAGCGCCAGGGCCGTCTGTGGGCGATCCTCGCCGTAGTCGCCGGCACAGCGAACCTCGACCTGCCCGTGCGCCTCCCTGATCGAAAAGCCCAGGCCATGGGCGAGGAACGTAGCTGTGCTCGCCGGATCGGGCACACCTACCGCGACGCCTGCCAGCCGGCGCAGGACGCGCGGGCTGCCCGCGTTCAAGCTGCCTCTCCCTCCAGCTGCGCCGGGGCGGCCGCGGGCTTCAGACCGGTGAGCTCGCCCAGCTCACGGCCGATCCCGCGCGCCGTGGCGGCGCTGATCAACCCGCCCGCGAGCGCCAGATCCTGCACCGCCGTGCCGACCGATTTGAATACGCGCACGTCGCGCCCGGCCGAGCGCTCCAGCGTCTCGGGCGCGGTCATCGCGCCCGCGATCGACACCAGGTGCTCGGGGGTGACCTCCCCGTGGGCAACGGCGTCGATCAAGTCCCCGCACTCCCGCAGCACGGAAGGTGGGTCGTCCACCACGACCACCGCGGCACGGCGCAGGGTCGACCTGTCGAGCTCACGGAGGTCTGGGCGGGTTGAGCCGATCGAGAGCACGACCGAATCGGGCTGGAGGTCGCGGCCGTCGATCACCGGCTCGCTTGCCTTGGTGGCGAGCACGACCGTCTGTGCCGTGCCGATCGCCTTCGCGGCCGAACGCACCGGCTCGACCGCTATCCCCAGCTCAAGCGTCTGGCGTTCGGCAAACGCGGTTCGCCGCTCGGCGCTGGGGCTGTAGACCGCCACCGACTCAAGGGGCCACAACCGCGCGATGGCCCGCAGGTGGGTGGTGGCCTCGAAGCCCGAGCCGATCAGCGCGATCCGCCGCTGGGGCTCGGGCTGGAGCACGTGAGCGGCTACAGCGGTGATCCCGGCCGTCCGCAGCCGCGTCACCTCGTCGGCGTCTAGCATCGCCACCAGCTCGCCGGTCTCCTGGGTGTAGACGAGCAGCAGGTAGCGATTGCCTACGCCCCTCACCAGCGTCATCACCTTGAGGCCCATCAGTCCGTTCAGGGCACCTGGCATGACACGCAGGAATCCACGAGGAAGGTTGACGTCCAGTCGCGGCGCGATCACAGCCTTCCCGTCGCGTTCGGCGTTGACCGCCGACCGCGCGGCGTCCATCACCAGATCCGCCGTCGCTAGCTCGCGAACGTCGTCGGTGGAGAGAAACAACGCCACCTAGGCCATCACCAGGCCGCCGCTGACCTCCAGCACCTGTCCGGTCAGGTAGCGGCTCTCGTCGGAGAGCAGGAACAGCACCGGACCCACCACATCACACGGTTCGCCGATCCGGCGCAGCGGGATCAACTCGGCTCGCGCGGCTTCATCGAAGTCGGGCAGGTCGTGAAGCATCGGGGTGCGGATCGGCCCGGGCGCGACGGCGTTGACGCGGATCCGATCGTCACCCAGTTCGGCGGCGGCGGACCGGACCAGAGCCTCGACGCCGGCCTTGGCAGCCGCATAATGGGCGCCAAGTGGGTAGGGGCGCCGCGCCCAGCCCGAGGAGAACGCGCAAACGCTGCCGCCTCCGGCGGCTCGCAGGCGCGGGACGGCGGCCCTCAGCACCAGGAACGTGGCGGTCAGCGAAGCATCGACGATTCGGCGCCATTCCTCGAGCGAAAGTTCCTCCAGGCGCGCCTCCGACACCACGCCCGAAGCGCAGACCACGAGCGAGAGACCGCCCAGGCGCTCCGTCGCGCGGGCCACGGCGGCGGCGACTTCGTCGGCATCCGTCAGATCGCAGCGCAGCACCACCTCGGCCCCATCGACGTCGGCGTCGGCGAGATCGAGCACTCCCACCCGAGCGCCCCGCTCGGCCAGCGCGCTCGCCAGCGCGCGGCCGATCCCGCCGGCGCCCCCGGCGATCAGCGCCGGGCGCCGATCGAACCAGGACCATTGGCCGGTCGCTTCAGACAACGTCATAACCATATTTGGAGACTGTATACATTAGGAGGCGACGAAAGGCAAGCCGGCGGCGCGCGCGGCGATCTCCGTTCGCAGCGCCGCGAGCGGGCGGGGCATCCCGTACGCGACGGCGCCGACGATCTGCCCGTCGCGCCGCGCGACGGCGGTGAACCTGCGCTCGGCGACGTCTCCGGCTACCACTTCGATCTCCTCGCCGCGTTCGGGCAGGCCGATGGATTGCAATCGCACGCCGAAGTGCTCTGACCAGAAGCTCGGCACCGGCGCGTACGGCTTTCCGTGTCCGGGACCGCGCATGAGCGCTCGAGCGGCTGCCCGCGCCTGCTCGCCCGCGTTGCTCCAGTGCTCCACCCGCATCGGCGAGGGTCCGAACAGCGCGTGCGGCCAGCGCGCCACATCCCCGGCGGCGGCCACCCCGTGGACACCGCGAGCCAGGCACCACTCGTCGCAGACGATCCCGTCATCGATCTCCAGGCCGCTGCCCTGCAGCCAGTCGACCGCCGGCCTCGCGCCGACGGCGCTGAGCACCACGTCGGCCTCCACGCTCGTCTGGTCGTCGAGCAGGAGGCGGCGACCGGAGCAGCTTCCCTGCACCGCGATCACCGTCCGGGGGGTGTGCAGGCGGACACCGTGATCTTCGAGCAGGCGCGCGGTGAAGTCGCTGACCAAACCGCCCGCCACCGCCAGCGGCGGATCCAGGCTCACCATTTCGACCTCGAGGCCGAGGGACCGAGCGGTGGAGGCGACCTCGACGCCGATGAAGCCGGCGCCGACGATCGCCAGACGATCTGCGCCGGCGAGCGCGCTGCGCAGCGCGAGCGCATCATCGAGCGTGCGCAGCTCGTGGATCCCGGCGCCTCCTGCGTCGAGGACGGGAAGGCGACGCGGACGGCTGCCGGTGGCGATCAGCAGGCGGTCGAAAGAGAGCTCCTCGCCCGAGCGCAGCATCAGCCGGCGTCTGACGCAGTCCAGGCTGATCGCCGGATCGTCCAGCCGCCAGTTGGCGTGAAGCTCTCCGAAGCTGCGCAGCTCGACGTCGGCCGGCTCGAGTCGACCGGAGAGCAGCTCCTTGGAGAGCGGCGGGCGGTCGTAGGGGCGCCGGCGTTCCTCTCCTACGATCATTAGTTCGCCGTCGAAGCCCTCGGCGCGCAGGGCCTCCGCGCCCCGGAGACCGGCCAGCGCGGCGCCCACGACCAGGATCCGCTCCGCAGGCGGGCTCACGCGCCGGCGGTCACCACCTCGACCACCGCGGGATGGCCGGCGCGGACGACGGCCACGGCCCGGCGCAGCGCCGGAGCGATTTCCTCCGCGCCGTGGAGCGGGCCAGCCGACCAAACGCCGAACGATTTGGCGAGAAGCGCGTAGTCGACGGGGGGTTGATCCAGAGCGGCGCCGACGTGGCGCCGCCCTGCCTCGCGCCCTCTCCGCTCGGCGATCCGGGCGGAGTGCTCCACCGTGTTGCGGTACTGGCGGTTGTTCTGCACGAGCACCAGCACCGGACTGGCGAGGTGGGCGGCCGTCCAGAGCGCCGAGGGCGTATAGAGCAGATCTCCGTCGGGTTGTAAGTCCACCAGTAGCCGGTCCTCACCGTGGCCGCACCCGAGCGCGGCGCCGATCGAGGCGCCGAGGCCGTAACCAAGCCCACCGCCGCCGTGCCAGCCCAGGTGGGCGCGAAAGCCCTCCAGCGGCCACAGCCGCCGCTCCCAGTCGGTGGTCTTGCTGTGGACGATTTGCGGGCGCTCGGCGGCAAGCGCCTGCCACGCCTCCACCGCGAGCCTCGCGGGGTGCACGGCGTCCGGCGCGCTGGCCCCGGATGCCTCTCGCCAAAGCGCTTCACGGCGGGCGCGCACCCGCCCCTGCAGACGGTCCCGGCGCTCGGACAGGTGCGACGGCGGGGGGCCTTCGCGCTCCACTCGCGCCACCAGCGCCGGCAGGACGGTCTCGGCGCTGGAGGTGATCTGGCGCTCGCTCGCTACCAGCTGGCCCACGTCGTGCGCCCACGAGCGCACGCGCAGATGCCCCGCGGAGACGTGCACGACCGCGGGCGAGCCCTCCTCGCGCGACTCCGCGGAGCTCAGCCCAGCGGCGTGGAGGGCGCCGTACAGATCCTCGACCTCGAACCCGACGATCAGGTCGGCCTCATCGAGGATCTCGGGCAGCTCGGTGAAGTTGAGCTGGTGGTCGACCGGCATGTTGTGCCGCGCGCCGCGGTCGATCACCGGCGCGTGGAGCCGCTCGGCGAGCGATACCAGGCTCTCGTAACCGGCGGCAGTTTCGCCCGCGTAGTCGCTGATCAGCACCGGCAGCCGCGACTCCCGCAGGCGCGACGCCAGCGCGTCGAGCCCGGCCTCGGTCGCGGCCGGGGCAGTGGGAGCCGGGAACGCTTCGAGCGACGGCCAGGGCTCGCCCTGCCAGGGCTCCTCCTGCAATCCAGCGTCCAGGCACAGGTACACGGGCCCGGGCGGCTGGGCCACGGCGAAATTCAACGCGCGGGCCAAGGCCCGCGGGATCGAGGCCGCGTCCGCCGGCTGGTCGTCCCACTTGACGTAGTCGCGGACCTGTTGGCCCTGCACGTTGGCGGTGTGGATCCAGTCGATCCATGGCCGTCGCTTGGCGGTCGAAACCGGTCCCGTCCCCCCCAGCAGCAGCACGGGGACCCGGTCGCACCACGCGTTGTAGACAGCCATCGAGGCGTGCTGGAGGCCGACCACGTCATGTAGCAGCACCGCCATCGGGCGCCCGCTGGCTTTCGCATAGCCGTGCGCCACCGCCACGCTGACTTCTTCGTGCGTGCACAGCACGAGGCCGGGACCGTCCAAGCGGTAGTTGACCAGTGAATCCTGAAGTCCCCGGAGGCTCGCGCCGGGGTTGAACGAGACGTGATCGACGCCCGCCTGCACCAGCAGATCCACGACCGCATCGGAGACCCAGCTGGCTGTGGTGGCGCTCCTGGACATGCCCAGGAAGTGTATCCTGTTGACAGTAACCGGAGCTCAGTCTGAAGAACAGGCGCTGCGACGAGCGTTCAAGCAACATCCCAAGCGCGGCTCATCGGAAAGGTGGCGGTGGTCACGGGCGCCGCCTCGGGTCTGGGCCGGGCGTATGCGCGCCGGCTGGCCGCCGAAGGCGCGCAGGTGTGCATCGCCGACATCGCCGACGCCGCGCCAGCCGTGCGGCTGATCGAGGACGACGGCGGCGTCGCGTGGGGGGCCGAATGTGACGTCAGCTCAGATGCAAGCGTAGCCGGCTTCGCCGGTCAGGTTCACGACCGGCACGGGCGGTGCGACATCTTGGTCAACAACGCGGGCATATATCCGGTGGTGCCGTTCGAAGAAACCTCGGTCGAGACCTGGAGGCGTGTGATCGCGATCAACCTCGACGGAACGTTTCTGATGTGCAAGGCGTTCCTGCCCCGAATGCGCGAGCGCGGCTACGGGCGCGTCGTGAACATCGCCACCACGATCCCATGGCTGACGGTCGGCGACTTCAGTGCATACTGCGCCTCCAAAATGGGGGTCGTCGGCCTCACCCGAGCGCTCGCCACCGAGTACGGCACTCACGGTGTCACTGTCAATGCCGCGGCGCCGAGCCTCGTGCGCACGCCGACGACAGAGGCCGGGCCGCAGGCCGCGATGTTCGACGCGGTCGCCGAGGTGCAGGCGATCAAGCGCACTCAGCGGCCCGAGGACATGGTCGGCACGATCGCCTTCCTGGCCTCCGACGACGCTGCGTTCATGACGGGCCAGACGCTCGTCGCGGACGGGGGCCTGGTCAGGTTGTAGATGCGTAGCGTGTCCGGCGTCGAAGCACAGCTGTTTCGTCACGTCCTCGGGCATCTGCCCACGGGAGCGTGCGTCGTGACGACGATGGGCCCATCCGGCCGCCCGCTGGGTCTCTCCTGCAACTCGTTCACCTCTGTCTCGCTATCCCCTCCATTGGTGTCCTTCTGCCCGGCCAAGGCCTCGACGACGTGGCCGCTGATGCGACCCTCGGGCGGATTTGCGGTGAACGTGCTCTCAGAGCGCCAACACGAAACCTGCAGGCAGTTCTCGCGCCGCGGGGTGGACCGTTTCGCGGGCGTCGACTGGCGAGAGAGCTCCCGCGGCAATCCCTTCGAGGGTGCCCTGGCATGGCTCGAATGTGAGTTGGTCGACGAGCACGATGCGGGCGATCACACGATCGTCGTCGCCGCCGTCCACGCGTTGGACAGTCCGGGCACGGCCGGGCCGCTGGTGGTCTTCCGCGGCCGCTACGGGTGGCTGCTCATCGACCGCTGACCGGCGTGGCTGCGCCCGCCGGACGGCATTGTTGCCGACCGTATGGCGAACCTGTAGGATACAGTATACAGGCACTGCCGGTCTCGACCCGTATGACCGGCGGCGACCGGACAGGCGCCTCGGGCGCGACCGGCACGGCGTCTAACGTTGCACATCCGGGAGGATCCGATGACCACCGCAGTGGACCAGACCATCGACAAGGCCAACAGCCTGATTCTGGCCAGCCCCAATCCCTTCAAGCTGGCCTGCTTCTCCGCCAACATCGGCGGCGGCCTGGTGATGAGCGACGTCGACGGTCTGCCCAAGGCAACCTGGGAGGAGCAAGTGAGGCTGGTGCGCAAGGCCGAAGAAGTGGGATTCGAAGCGATGATCCCGCTGGCCCGCTGGCGTGGCCACGGGGGACGGATCAATCCTCACCACCGTTCGCTGGAGACGTTCACGTGGGCGGCGGGGCTCTCGGCGCTCACCGAGCGGATCGACATCTTCGCCACCTTCCACGTGCCGACCGTGCATCCGGTGATGGCGGCCAAGATGGCCACCACGGTCGATCACATTTCGAGTGGGCGCTTCGGGATGAACATCGTGGCCGGTTGGCAACCCGACGAGCTCGCGATGTTCGGCGCCGGCAAGCGCGACCACGATGAACGCTACGCGGTGGCCGACGAGTGGGCCCAGATCGTCAAGCAGCTGTGGGAGACTTGGGGCGACTCCGAGTTCCACGGGAAGTTCTTCGACGTCGTAAACGCCTTCAGCGAGCCCAAGCCGTTGCAGCGGCCCGGCCCGCCGATGATGAGCGCTGGTATCAGCCCTGCAGGCCAGGACTTCGCGGCCCGACACTGCGACATGATCTTCGCCGCGATCGAGAACCCCGCGAAGACCGCGGAGAAGGTCGCATCGATCAAGGACATGGCGCGCGAGCGCTACGGCCGGGAGCTCAAAGTGTTCGGCGTCGGGCACATCACCTGCGCGGACAGCGACGAGGAGGCGCAGGCCGAGTACGAGCGAGTGATCATCGAGCACGGCGACTGGGACGCCGCGAAGGTGACGATCGGCAAGCTGATGGCGCACTCCCAGACGGTCGACTACGAATCGTCGGAGATCCGGCGGCTGATGGAGGGGGTGATCCGCGCCTTCTTCGCCCATCCGCTCACCGGGTCGCCCGAGACGATCGTCGCGCAGATCAAGGAGATGGCCGACGCCGGGCTGGAGGGGATGGCGATCACCTGGAACGACTACGACCTCGGTCTCGAACAGTATGAGCGCATGCTGCACCCATTGATGGTGCAGGCCGGCCTCCGAGTGCCCGCCGAGGTCGCCGCCCCGGTGGCCTGAGCGGCCATGTCCGCCGAGTCCGCGCGCTCGATCACGGCAAGCTCATTCGCTGAGGCCTCGGATGCGGTCGCCGCGATCCTGTCCGGCAACGGCGTCAGCGAGCTATTCACGATGCCGGGGGATGCCTTTCCCGTGCTCGAGGCGGTAGCGCGGGCGCACCAGCGCGGCGCCGCCGCCCCTCGAATCGTCACCTGTCTGCACGAGATCGTCGCGGTGGCGGCGGCCCACGGCCACCACATGGTCTCGCGCGTTCCTCAGGCCTGCCTGCTGCACGTCGATGTGGGCCTGCAGATGGCCGGCGGGATGCTGCACAACGCCCAGCGCGCCCGCGCCGGAATGCTGCTACTTGGCGGCCGTACGCCGGCCACCTGGGATGGGTCTCGCCGAGGGGGGCGAGTGATCGACATGCAGTGGATCCAGGATCGCGGTGATCTCGGCGGAACCGTGCGCGACTACGTCAAGTGGTCATATGACCTCCAGCGGACCGAGCCGCTGTCCTACGCGCTTCAGCGGGGCCTTCAGATCGCCGCCGCGGACCCGTCCGGGCCGGTCTACGTCTCGCTGCTACGCGAGATGCTCATGGAGCCGCTCGAGGCCGTGCTGCTTGACCCCGCTCGTCATCGGCCCCCCGAACCAGCGGTGCCGGAGCTCGCGGCGCTCGAGACGCTCGCTGACTGGATCTGCGGGGCGGAGCTTCCGATCGTGGTCGTGGGCCACTCCGGCCGCGAGCCGCTGGCATTCGAGCGGATGGGGGCGTTCGCCACGGCGGCCGCGACGCCCGTCTACTCTCGCGGCGCGCGCGCGAACATCTCGAGCGAGCACCCCATGTACCTCGGCACCGATCACGGCAGCGCGTTGGCGGAGGCCGATCTGGTGGTGCTGCTTGACGTCGACGTGCCGTGGACCCCAGCCTTTCAGGGTCCACGCGAGGATGCCCGGGTGGCGCGGCTCGACATCGATCCGCTCAAGCCCGAGATGGGCCTGTGGAGCTTCCCCGCTGATTTGCTGCTCACCGGCAGCACCGCCGTCACGCTGCCGATCCTGACCGAGCTGGTGCTGGAGCGGCGCACACAGGCTCAGCGCGAGCGCGCGGAGCAGCGCCGGGCGTCGGTGGCCGAGGCGCACAAGCGCCGGCGGGAGGCGTTGATCGGGGCGGACCAGTCGTCGGGCGCGGGGCCGATGGCGCCCGCTTACGTGGCGCGTCGTGTGGCGGAGATCGTCGATGAGGACACGATCGTGGTCGACGATTCCACCACCGCGATCGCCACCAACGTTGAGCACATCCCGACGCGAACGCCGGGGAGCTACTTTCAGCCGATCGGTTCGAGCATGGGATGGGGAGCGGGCGCGTCGCTCGGAGCCAAGCTCGCCGCCCCCGACAACACGGTCATCTCGCTCAATGCCGAGGGGAACCTGTTCTCAGGGGCCCCGGAGGCGGCGCTGTGGACCGCGGCCAGGCTGAATGCTCCGTTCCTGACAGTCGTCTACGACAACGCCCAGTACGCGGCGATCAAGCTCGGGCTCACCTACGAGTATCCGGACAGCGCCCTGGGCCGCGCCGGCGAGCTCGAGCTCGAGCACGCGCCGGACGTCTCGGCGCTCGCTGCCGGCTGTGGTGCCTTCGCCGAGCGGGTCAGCGATGGGGGCGAGCTGGCCGGCGCGCTGCGGCGGGGCCTGGCGGCCGTGCGTGACGGCCAGTGCGCGGTGCTCGACGTGGCGGTGCAGGGGCCGTGAGGGCGCGGTCCCGCGCAACGCTGACACAGCTGTGGTAGAGAGAGCTGTGAGCGCGCGATCGGACGCGATCGTGATTGGAGCCGGCCACAATGGCCTGGCGGCGGCGGTGATCCTGGCCAACGCGGGCTGGAAGGTCACGGTGCTGGAGCGATCCGCGCAGCCGGGGGGTGCGGTCCGGACAGCCGAAGTGACGCTGCCCGGCTTCCGCCACGACCTATACGCGACCAATCTCAACATCTTCGTGGGCGGCGCGTTCTTCGCCGAGCACAAAGACGACCTGTTCCGACACGGCTTCGGCCTGGCCGGTGCTGAGCGGCCGTTCGCATCCGCCTTCCCCGCGGAGCGGTGGGCCGGAGTCAGCACCGATCAGGACGAGATGCTCGCCTCGATCCGGGCTCACTCGGCGGCCGATGCCGAAGCCTGGAGCCGGCTCGGGCAGTGGTTCGGCCAGGTGGCGCCGGCGCTGTTCGGCGTGCTCGGCGCGCCGGTGCCCTCCCGAGCCCTGGCCGAGGCGCTGTGGGGCCAGCGGCGCGTGGTGCGGGCGCACTGGCGCGACCTGGCGCGACTGGCGCTCCTCTCTCCCCGCGAACTTGTCGAGGAGCAGTTCGAGAGCCCAGAGGTGCAGACGCTGATGGCTTCCTGGGGAATGCACCTCGACTTCTCGCCCGACGTGCCCGGAGGAGCCGTGTTCGCAATGCTCGAGACCTTCGTCGCGGCGGGGCACGGCATGGCCCTGGGAGCAGGCGGGGCCGGCTGTCTGATCGACGCCCTGGTGGGGATGCTGGCCGAGCACGGCGGCGAGGTGATCACCGGAGCGCACGCCGCGCAGGTGCTCGTCTCGGATGGTCGCGCCAGCGCAGTGAAGACCGCCGACGGGCGCACCTTCGAGGCGGCCCGCGCAGTCATCGCCAACACGGGACCGGCCGCGCTGATGGGGATGCTCGACGGTGGCGTCCCGCAGCGCTATCGGCGTCAGGCCGAGCGCTTCCGCTACGGCCCCGGGACGTTCATGATCCACCTGGCCGTCGACGATCTGCCCGACTGGCGCGCGGGTCCGCAGCTGCGCGATTACGCCTACGTCCACGTCGCGCCGTACCTCGGCGACCTCGCGGTCGCGTATGCGCAGGCCTGTGCAGGAATCCTCCCGCCGCGGCCGATGATCGTGGTCGGCCAGCCAACCGCCATCGACCCGTCGCGAGCTCCGCACGGCAAGCACGTGCTGTGGCTGCAGGTCCGGGCGGTTCCCGGAACGATCGCCTCGGACGGCGCGGGGCAGATCGGGACGCGACACTGGGACGAGGCGAAGGAGCCCTACGCCGACCGGGTCCTCGAGTTGCTGGAGGAGTACGCCCCGGGCATCCGTGGCAAGGTCCTGGGGCGCCACGTCATCTCGCCTGCCGACCTGCAGCGCGCCAATCCGAATCTGGTCGGCGGCGACCATCTCGGCGGCAGTCACCACCCGGCTCAGCACTTCCTGTTTCGACCGGTACCGGGGTGGAGCCGGTACACCACTCCGGTCAAGTCGCTCTACATGTGCGGCGCGGCGACCTGGCCGGGCGCGGGGGTCGGGGCAGGTTCTGGATACCTGCTCGGCAAGCAGCTCACCGCGCGAGCGAGGACGGCTTGGACGCGAGCGGGGGGTTGATGGGACGCCCCTGGCCATGAGCGGCTCAGCTCGCGTCGGACACGAGCCGGTCACCGGGACCTACTACGAGCTCCTCGGACCGACCGGCACACCAAAGCCTGTGCTGCTGATCCACGGCGGCGGCGCCACCGGTGCCTGCTGGCGCGCGACGCCGGACGGCCGGTTGGGATGGGCCGATCTGCTAGGCGATCGCGGTTATGAGTGCTGGGTGACCGACTGGGCCGGCACCGGTCGCTCTGGCAACCGCAACGGTCTCGAGATCGGCTACGAGGACGTCGTGGGGGGCTACCGCACGCTGTTGCGAGACATCATCCGCCGACCGGCCGTGATCGTGTGCCACTCGATGGGCGGCGCGGTGACGTGGAGTCTGATCGAACAGGAGCCCGAGCTGGTCGCCGGGGTGGTGGCGGTGGCCGGTGCCTATCCCGGCAACGTGGTGGCGCGCTCGACGGTGGTGAGCGACGACGGCGCGGTCGCGGTGGTCGCGTTCGCGGACACGGGCGTGCGGATGACCGTCAATCGCCGGTCGATGAACCTGTACGGCGACGGCTACATCTATCAGCAGGCGATCGCCACGAGCACTCGCTTCCCGAGGGATTGCGTAGACCGCATGCGCGCCGGGCTGGTGGGGGTGCCGCCGAAGATGCTGCTCCAGCGCCTGGGCGTGATCGAGGGGATGCCAAGCGTCGACGATCCATCTGGATTTTCGGGCCGGCGGATCAGGCTACTGACCGGCGGCGAGGACCCAGCCCACACCCGAGCGATCGAAGAGCGCACGGTCGAGCTGCTGCGAGATTGGGGTGCCGACGCCGCGCTCGAGTGGCTACCCGATCGCGGCATCGACGGCAACGCTCACTACCTGATGTTCGAGGAGAACAGCGACGAGCTGCTCGAGATCCTGGTCGAACTGATCGAAGCCGTCGGCGGCGGGACGGCCTGATCGCCACTGGATCGGGAAGGAGGTCAAGATGGAGGTTCCGTTCTATGAATACACGCCGATCAACGCCCGGCCTCGACTGGAGCTTCCAGATGGCAAGCGTCTTGCGGTCTGGATCGGGTTGAACATCGAGCACTACGACTACGGGCAGCCCGCACTCAGCCTGGCCGAGTTCACCGCCCAGCTGGTCCCCGACCCGTTGAACTACGGCTGGCGGGACTATGGCCCGCGCGTCGGCGTGTGGCGCTTGATGGAGCTCCTGGATCGCTCCGGGATTCGTGCCAGCGCAATCGTCAACACCGACGTCTGTGAGCGCTACCCGCAGATCGTCACCGCCGGGCGCGAGCGTGGCTGGGCCTGGGTGGCCCACGGCCAGAGCAATTCGCGCTGGCACGTCGGCATGGAGCGCGACGACGAGCGCCATTTGCTCGCCGATATCGCGAGCGCGTTTGTTGCCGCCACCGGAGCGCGACCGCGCGGCTGGCTAGGCCCGGCGCTGACCTCGACGGCCAACACGGTCGACCTGCTCGCCGAGCTGGGATTCGACTACACGCTCGACTGGGCCAACGACGACCAGCCGTATGACATGAAGCCGAGCTCGGGACGCCTGATATCCGTCCCCTACAGCAGTGAGGTCAACGACATCCCGGCGTTCCTCCTGCACCACCAAACCGGCGAGCAATTCGCTCAGTCGGTCATCGATCAGTTCGACGTGCTCTACGAAGAGGGCGCCACCAGCACGAGGGTGATGGGCATCGGCATCCATCCGTTCCTGGTCGGCCAGCCGTTCCGCAGCAAGCCCTTTGCGCGCGCGCTGGAGCACATCACCGCTCGCCAGGAGGTGTGGCTGGCGACGAGCGACGAAATCGCGTCGTGGTACATCGCGGCCTCGGCAGCATGAGAATCGCGGTCCCCGATCTGATCTCGAACTCTTACTTCCCGGCGATCGCGGCAGTCGAGCTCGGCTGCCTCCGCGAGGAGGGGATCGACGCGAGCGTTGAGTTGCTGTTCCCGGTCGACGCCGCCTACCGCGCGCTGGCGGCCGGGGAAATCGACGTGGTGGCGGGTTCGGCCCACTCGGCGCTCGCCGCGTTCCCGGAATGGGGCGGGGTGAAGCTGCTGGCCGCGCAGGGGCAGGGCATGTACTGGTTTCTCGTCATGCGCGCCGACCTGGGAGCGGCGCGCAACGACGTCTCGGTCGTCCGCGGCAAGCAAATCGGTGCCGCCCCGTGGGTGGACGTGGGGCTCAAGCAGCTGCTCGTCGACGCGGGGATCGAGCTCGCTGAGCTCGACATCGCGCCGGTGCCGGGCACGGCGGGGGCCGGAACGAACTTCGGCCTCACGGCGGCCCGCGCGCTGGCCGAGGGGAAGATCGATGGCTTCTGGGCCAACGGCATGGGCGCCGAGGTCGCGGTGCGCTCCGGCGCGGGCACCGTGGTGCTCGACGTCCGCCGCGGCGACGGCCCCGAAGGGTGCTTTGACTACACGTTCGCGGCTCTGGCGGCGACCGAGGCGTTCGTCGCCGAGTACCGAGGCCGCGCGGAGTCGATCGTGCGCGGGCTGCGCCGCGCGCAGGAGCTCCTCGCAGAGGACCCCGAGCGCGCGACCGCGATCGGCGAGCGCATCTTTCCCTCCGAGCAGGCGGCGCTCATCGCCGAGCTCGTGCGCCGAGATGTGCCGTACTATCACCCCGAGATCCCGCAGCGAGCGATCGCCGGGATGAACCGCTTCGCTCGGGAGCAGGGGCTGCTCGCGGGCGATCCTCCTTACGAGCAGATCGTGGCCACGGACATTGACAGGAGCTGACAGCCCATGCCGGTCAACAAGAAGCACGACGAGTTCCACGAGCTCGACCTCGACAGCGGATGGGCGACCCCGGCCGGCTATCCGGAGGGCATCCAGCAGAAGATCCTGTCCGGCGCGCTCGACGAGCAATCCCGGCGAGGCACCCGGACGCGGCTCCTGCGGTTTGCGCCCGGGGTATTCACCACCGCGCCTTTCGTACACGAGTATTGGGAGGAGGTTTACCTCGTCTCGGGCGACCTGACCGTGGGCAACGATGCGGAGGGCAACGGAGGCGAGTCGTTTTCGCCGCACACGTACGCTTGCCGGCCGCCCGGCGCCTCGCACGGACCGTTCAAGTCCGAGGGAGGCTGCCTGCTGCTCGAGATCCACTATTTCGATCCCGTTTGAGGCCGCCGCTCGCCGCGCTTGCCGCCGATCTGGCGGAGGGGCGCACAACATCCGAGGAGCTCGTCGAGGAGTGCCTGGCCCGGATCGCCGATCCAAACGGCGAGGGCGAGCGAACCTACCTCGAGATCGACGCGGACCGAGCGCGCGACGCCGCCCGGGCGATGGACGCGCTGCGGCGGGCGGACGCGGAGGCGTCGCCGTATGCCGGGATCCCGGTCTCTGTCAAGGACCTGTTCGACGTGCGTGGTCAGGTCACGCGCGCAGGTTCGCTGGCGCTCGATGGCGCCCCCGCGGAGCGCGACGCGACGGCGGTGGCGCGCTGGCGGCGCGCGGGCCTAGTCGTAGTCGGCCGGACCAACATGACCGAGTTCGCGTTCAGCGGGCTCGGGATCAACCCCCACTACGGGACGCCCGCGAATCCGTGGGACCGCGAGAGTGGGCGGATCCCCGGTGGCTCCTCGTCCGGAGCGGCGGTTTCTGTTACCGACGGCATGGCGCACGGCGCGTTGGGCACCGACACCGGTGGCTCATGCCGAATCCCCGCGGCGCTCTGCGGGCTGGTCGGCTTCAAGCCGACCCAGGAACGCGTGCCACGCGACGGCATCGTCCCGCTGTCGAGCACCCTCGACGCGGTTGGAGTGCTGGGGCGAACCGTCGCCTGCTGCGCGGTGCTCTACGGGCTGCTGTGCGGGGAGCACCTCGAGCTTCGCCCACCCGCCCGGCGGCCGCGGCTGGCGATCCCCCGCAACTATCTGTTCGTTGACCTGGAGTCCGCGGTGGGGGTGGCATTCGAGCGCGCCGTTGCGCGGTTGCGAGACGGCGGGGCGGAGGTTCTAGAAATCGAACTGCCCGAACTTGACGACATACCCGAAATGAACGCAAACGGCGGGTTCGCGGCAGCCGAGAGCTTTGCCTGGCATCACGGCTTGATTGCGCAGCGCGCAGCCGACTACGACCGACGCGTCCTGGTCCGCATCCGCCGCGGCGAGCGGCAGACCGCCCGCGAGCTGCTGATCCTGCGGCAGTGGCGGGAGGCCATGATCCACAGCGTGCGGCAGCGGCTCGACGGAATCGACGCGATCATCTGCCCCGCGGTACCGCTCGTCGCCCCGCCGCTCGCCGCGTTCGACGACGACCACGAGTACGCGCGAATCAACCTCCTGATGCTCCGAAACCCGACCGTGATCAACCTTCTCGACGGCTGCGCGATCTCGGTTCCGATGCATGAGCAGGGCGAGCCCCCGACCGGCCTGTTGGTCGCCGGCCTGGCGCATGAGGACTCCACCGTCCTTCGGATCGCCGCCTGGATCGAGGAGCGCACGTGCCGGATCTGACCCTGGAGCTCGGCGGGCGACCAGCCACCGTCACGATCGAAACCGCGGTCGTGGCAGGGTGGACCGGTCGCGACCGTGGCGCCGTCGAGGAGCACATTGCCGAACTCGCGGCTCTCGGTGTGGCGCGACCGTCGAGCGTGCCGCTTTTCTACCGCGTCTCGGCCTCGCGGTTGACGACCGCGCGCGAGATCGAGGCGACCGCGAGCTCCAGCGGAGAAGTTGAGGCCGTGCTGCTGCGGCACGATGGCCGGCTGTGGGTCGGCGTGGGGTCCGACCACACCGATCGCGAGCTGGAGAGCTACAGCGTGGCGGTCTCCAAGCAGTTGTGCGACAAGCCGATCGCAACAGCGCTCTGGGCCTATGAGGAGGTAGCCGACCACTGGGACCGGCTGACGCTCCGCTCGTGGATCGACGACGACGTCCTTTATCAGCAGGGGACGCTCGACGGGCTGGTGCCGGCTAATGAGCTGCTGGCAAGGACAAAGCCGCCCCTCACCGAGGGGACGCTGATGTTCTGTGGGACGCTTGCCGCGCAGGGCGGCATCCGGCCGGCGAGCGCCTTTCGGTATGAGCTCGAGGATCCGGTCCTCCGACGAACGATCGCGAGCCGCTACACCACGCGGATCCTGCCGCTGATCAGCTGACCACCGCGAGGCTGTCACTGGGCGTCACGTTGCTGTGCGCCGCCACCCGCACATCAACGCAGCCGAGCGACGGGGCCGCTGGTCAACACCGCGTTTAGGATTAGTTGAACAGGGCAGCACAAGTACGACTATGTTCACCGACACCCGACAGTAGCCGGCAGCTCGCAATAGGAGTTGATATGGAGATCCAGGGAACGACGGCTTTGGTGACGGGCGCGAACCGGGGCATCGGACGCGCGATCGCGGGTGCTCTCGCGGCGGAAGGCGTCGCTGTGCTGGCCGGCGTCCGAGCGCTCGACCGCGACCACGATGTCTCCGGCATCGCGAACGTGCGCCCGGTGCGGGTCGACCTCTCATCACGGGAGTCGATCGAGTCGAGCGTGAGCGGCCTCGGCGATACGTGCGTTGACATCTTGGTCAACAACGCCGGTGTCTTCGAGGGCGGCCTGCTGGAATCCCAACACGTCGATCGAATCTATGAGCTGTTGCAGTCATCGCTCACCGGACCGATCCATCTCACCCGGCTGCTGTTGCCAGGCATGCTGGAGCGAAGGCGAGGAAAGATCGTCAACAACGCCTCGATCGTCGGCCAGGCGCCGTTTGCCGGAGCGACCGTCTACGCGGCTGCGAAGACCGGCCTGCATGGCTTCACCGAGTCGCTCCGGCGCGAGCTCGAGGGAACTGACCTGAGCGTACTGGAGCTCATCACGCCCGGCGTCGACACCGACATGATGCAGCAGGTCCAAGAGCAGCTCGATCGCCACGTCGACACCGAGGGCTGGGATCACGTGGACCCCGAGGACTGGGCTGAGCAGGTGGTGGGCGCGATCCGCTCGGACAAGGACGAGCTGAACCCGGGCGGAGCCGAGCGCCTGGCGAAGCTGCTTCCGAAAGCGCTACTCGATCTCGGTTCCCGGCGGGCCTTCCACCGATCCTAGAGGCTGGCTGACGCGGACCGAGAACGGGTAGGTCAAACGCATCTTGCTACTGGCCGGCGGCGGTCGGGTGCTGTCGTTCGTGCTCGAGCAGCCAGCGGCGGCGCTCCGAGCCACCGACGTAGCTCGTGGGCGTCTCCACGCCCCGCGTGACGCGGTGGCAGGGGGTAAAGATCGGGATCGGATTGCTTCCGAGGACGTACCCGAGGTGATGAGCAGACTCCTCGACCCCCAGATCGCTATATGAGCGCTGATCGCCGTAGGGAATCTCCAAGGTGGCTCGCAGCGCGCGGGCGCCGTCGATCAGCGACCAATCGATCGTGCACTCGCGCGACACGGATCGGGCGCCGAAATAGCTTTGCAGCTCCTCCGCGGCTTGGCTTACTTGGCGACGCGCCGCTGGGTCGCCGCGGCGTCGAGCGATGAGTGAACGTAGCAGGTCGGCATCCGCGTGTTCGGGGAACGCCATCCTGAACAGTCCCTCGGGCGTGGCAGCCAGAAGCAATGAACCCAGCGGGCTATCGACCTCGACGGCGGCCGTGCCGGAAGCGCCCAGCGGGCCGTCTTGGCGCTGCGAGCGGGCGATCGCGCGGGTGCCGGCGCGTAGGCCCCCGTGGTACCGCCGGCACTCCGCGCAGACCCCTTCCGCTTGCACGTCGATGCGCTCAACCTGAAACCCCGACTGCTTGATCGACCGCGGATCCGGCGGCTCGAAGTCGAGGTCGAAAATCCGCATGCACACGACACAGCGGAAGTGAGCGTGGCGATCGGTGTGGATCTCGTATCGCACCGGGTCTGGGACGCCGAATGCGGCCAGTAGCCCACTTTCGGCGAACTCCGCGAGCGTGGCGTACACCGTGGCGCGGCTCAGTTCGGGCAGTGATTGAGCAGCCCGAACGAAAACCTCGTCGGCCGAGAGATGCTCGCTCGCGCCACCACGAAAGGTGGCCAGGATCGCGCGTCGCTGAGGCGTGCTGCGCAAACCCCGAGACCGCAGCAGTTGCCCGGCCTCGTTACCGGAAGGGCTCATCGCGGCATTCTCTCGTCATGGCGGCATTCTCTCGTCATGGCGGCATTCTCTCGTCATGGCGCGGATTTAAGTTTGCCGACCGCCCCGGATGGCTAGCTAGCTAAGACTTTGTCCTAACTAGGAGGCCTTTGATGATTCTGCGGATCGACCGGTTGCAGACCCCGCTGCCACCGCCGTCTGACCCCGATCCCGTCGGCGCATCGGCGGTGCAGGAGCTGCTGGGCGGCAAGTACGGCGAGATGTCGACGTTCATGAACTACACCTATCAGTCGTTCAACTTCCGCAACCGTCAGGCGGCACGTCCGTTCTATGACTTGGTGGCCAGCATCGCCGCGGAGGAGTTCGGCCACATCGAGCTGGTATCGACGGCGATCAACACGATGCTCACCGGAGCCGTCGACGGCGACCCGGGAGAGCTAGGTGATCTCGGGCCTGTGAAGAGCGTCCGTAATACACAGCACTTCATCGCCGGTGGTGCCGGTACGCTGGTGCAGGACTCAAACGGCAAGCCCTGGAACGGCGACTACGTGTTTTCATCGGGCGACCTGATCGAGGACTTGACCCACAACTTCTTCCTGGAGACGGGCGCCCGTAACAACAAGCTCAAGGTGTACGAGATGGTGGAGCACCCCGCGGCGCGGGCGCTGACCGGATATCTGCTGGTGCGCGGGGGCGTTCACCAGGTCGCCTATGCGCGGGCGATCGAGCGGCTGACCAGCGCGGACCTGATGAAGCTGTTCCCGTCGCCTCGGATCCCGACGGAGAAGATCCCAGAGTGCCAGCCGCACCTCCAGCGCGGCGAGCACCTAAAGCTGTACCGCTTCTCGCCGAACGATTATCGGGAGATCGCGGCGGTGTTCAACGGACCGCATCCCGAGACCGGCGAGGAACTCAGGATCGCCGAGGAACTGCAGCCAGAGGGAGCGCCGCCATTTGACCTGCCGTCGCAGCCCGCGGTGTTTGCGCCCGCGCCCGAGCCGGAGGAAATCTCCCAGATTGCCGTCAGGCTGAGAGAGGCGGCGGGCCTCCCCAAAGAGCCCACCGGTGTGGTCGCCAACGACAACCAGGGCATGATCGGCAAGGTTAAGGAGGCGTTGACCTGAGCCTCCCGCGGCGGCGGTGTCCCACCGACATGGACGCCGCCGCCAGCGTTGGCGCTTGCGCCGCTAGTGGCGGTTCATCGTCACCAGGCCAGGTCCGGCGTCTCGGACGGCGGCGCGGATGAGACCGGTGTGAGTCGTGAGCCACCGGCGAGTGCGTTCGGCGCGGGAGCGGGCACCTTCACGCCACACCCGCTGAAAGGTCTCGTGCCCGTCTGCGACGGCGCCGCGCACGATCCTGTAGCACCACTCGTGAGCTTCGGGGACCGCGTCGGCGATCAGCTCGCGATCCGCGTCCGAAAGCCCGTAGGCGTCGACGAACAGTCGCAGGCGCGCGAGAACGCGCCGGCGGATCGGTTCCGGCACGTCGCATTCTTCGCGCAGCGGTGCCCACAGGCGTGCGGCGCAGGCCACATCCCACACCGTTGAGCCGGGACTCGCGAGGTCGAAATCGATCAGCGCGACCGCGCGACCATCCGTGAAGATGACGTTGTCGAGGTTCGGGTCGTTGTGGGTCACGAGATCGCCGCGGAAGCGCGCAGGCAGGGCGTTGGGCCAGCGGTGGGCTGCCGGATCGAATGACTGCATCGCTTCGTGGTAGCGGCGCACGAGCCTGGCGACGCTGATAAGTGCCTCGTCGGTCAGCGCCCAATCCGGATACGGGTCGGTCACCGCGCATCCCTTGATGTAGGAGAGCACCTCGCGGCCCCACTCATCGACGCCGAGAAACCTCGGGGCGCCGTCGAATTGCACTCGCTCTAGGTGGTCGAGCACTGCGTGCGTGGCCGCGCTCGTCGGATGCTGGGGGCGTCTGACGGTGTCCCCGACGCGGACCACGCGCCCGGCGTTCGTGTAGCCGCCAGTCAGTAGCAGTTCGCCGCGGTCGTTCCGCACGTCAGTCAGATTCGCTCTAGCAGCGCGGTGGCCATCTTGGTGTGGGTTACAAGACTAGTGACAAGCCCTCCGCGTAACGCCGCCTGGACGGCGTCAGCCTTGGATTCGCCGTAGACGATCGCGACGACCTCCGGAATGGCCCGCAGCTGGTCGGCGTCGATACCGATCAGGCGCTCGCTGAGCGACGTCCTCACCGGCCTGCCGTTCGCGTCGAGCTGGATGCCGCCTACCTCGGCGCGCACGCCAAGCTCGTAGAGCTCGCGTCGCTCCCGCTCGCCCACGGCGTCAGCCACCGTCGACTCCCCGGGCCGCCATGCTCCCACGCCGACCACCGCCTTGGTGACTCGAGGCGCATGGCTCAGCACGCGCGCGATCTCTGGCTGGCTCCGCAGCGCCCGGGCAGTTGCCGTGTCGGCGACGATCATCGGCGCGTAGAAGTAGAAAGCGGGCCCCTTGGAGGTGCGGGAGATGTCCCGCACGAGCTCGACGGCGCTGTCCTCGAAGTCGGGCGGCCCCAGCGCGCCTGTCAGCTGCACGACTGGGCAGCGCGCGAGCCGCCGCAGCGACATCCGCATGGCCATGAGCGACCGGGCCCACACGACTCCGAGCACATCGTCGGAGCCGACGATCTCGGACAGCAATCCCGCACCAGCCTTCCCGAGATGGGCGCGTAGCGTGACGTCGTCGCCATCGGGGCAGTCGATGACGACGCAGTGATTCAACCTGTAGGCGGAGCCAAGTGCGAGCGAACGTTCGAGGTCGATATCGCCGCGATAGTCGATCTCGATCCGCACCAGTCCCGCAGCCCGCGCCTGGTCGAGGATCCGCGCGACCTTGAACCGGGTCAGCTGTAGCTGTTCCGCGATGGCGCTCTTGGTGGCCCCCTCGAAGTAGTAGCGACGGGCGACGTTCGCCATCAGCACCAGCGCCGCAGGTCCAACCTCGTCAGACGCTGCTGATCGCCGAGCATTGCTCATATGAGCATCCATTTAGAGATTGTCGCACGGTTGCTTGACAGCTTCCTGCATACAGGCAATCATCTGAGGACCCCAAGCGGTCAGAGGCTCAAATGAGCGCACGGTCGTCTTCGTGAGGAGAGGGACTTGGAGTGGAGAAGGCCAACGTCGTGAGCACGCGGGCGGAACGGGAGTCCGCGACCGTGCAGCTGCGCGCGGACACGCTTCCCTCGCTGGCGCGTTCGCTGCCCGTTCCAAACTACGACCGAGGCCGCCTGTCGGCCGGCGTCGTACACATCGGCGTGGGCGGCTTTCACCGTGCCCACCAAGCCATGTACCACGATCGTCTGCTCTCAGAAGGCGGAGAGCTCGAATGGGGCATCTGCGGCGTCGGGGTGCTGCCCGGCGATGAGCCGATGAAGGAAGTCATGGACGCCCAAGATGGCCTCTACACGCTCGTTGAAAAGCACGCCGACGGCGGCTGCGAGGCCCGTGTGATCGGCTCGATCGCCAGGTATCTGTTCGCGCCGGGCGACCCCGACGCGGCGATCGAGGCGATGACCGCGGACTCGGTGCGGATCGTCTCGCTGACGATCACCGAAGGTGGCTACCACGTCGATGCTGACACAGGGGAGTTCGACGCCGAGGATCCCGGCGTAGCACAGGATCTCGCAGCCGAGGGCTCGCCGAAGACCGTTTTCGGGCTCGTCACCGAAGCGCTGCGGCGCCGGCGGGAACACGATGTCGCTCCGTTTACGGTCATGTCCTGCGACAACCTGCCCGGTAACGGGCGCCTGGCCAGGTTGGCGTTCACGGCCTTCGCGCGGCTGCGCGATCCCGCGCTGGGCGACTGGATCGAGGAGCGGGTCGCCTTCCCCAATTCGATGGTGGACCGCATCACGCCCGCGACGACCGACGAGGACCGGGCCGAGGTCCGCGAGCGCTTCGGCGTCGATGACCGCTGGCCGGTCGTCTGCGAGCCGTTCGCTCAATGGGTGCTCGAGGACGCCTTCTCGGCGGGCAGACCGCCCTACGAGCGGGTTGGCGTGCAGCTCGTGGACGACGTCGAGCCGTATGAGCTGATGAAGCTTCGCCTGCTCAACGCCGGCCACCAGGCGCTGGCCTATTTCGGCTATCTGTTTGGTTACCGCTTCGTTCACGAGGCAGCGCAGGATGAGCAGCTGCGTGCCTTCCTGCTTGGCTACCTCGATCACGAGGCGGCGCCGACGCTGCCGCCAGTGCCGGGCATCGACGTGCACGACTACAGCCGCTCGATCGTCGAGCGCTTCTCGAACGCTCAGATCGGAGATCCGCTGGAGAGGGTTTGCGCGTGGACCTCCGACCGCATCCCCAAGTTCTTGGTGCCAATCATCCGCGCGCAGCTCGAGTCCGGCGGCGAGCTGAATCGCGCGGCCGCAGTGGTCGCGAGCTGGGCCCGGTACGCGGAAGGCATCGACGAGCAGGGCCACCCGATCGAGGTGGTGGACCGCCTCGCGCCGGCGCTGATCGAGACCGCCGGGCGCCAGCGGAAAGATCCTGACGCGTTCATCCGCGATCGTCGGCTGTTCGATGGGCTCCTCGACGCGCCGCGCTTCGCGGACGCGTTTCGCTCCGCGTTGTCGTCGCTACACGAGCGCGGAGCGCGGGCGACGCTCGAGTCGCTCGTCGGAGCCGAGCGCGCTGCAGCACCAAAGGACGGAGCGTGAGCAGGGGGAAGCGCCTGCTCGCCGCGTCGGCGATGATCGTCGCGACGATGGCGCTCGCAGGCTGCTCTCTGGCGGGAGCGGGCGGAGGGGGCGGTGCAGGGCCGCACGGGGTCGCATTACGCGTAGCGATTGTGTCCAACCCCCAGATGCAGGACGTGCAGTCGCTGACGAAGTACTTCGAGCAGCAGAACCCCGATGTCAAGGTCAACTTCGTGACCCTGCCCGAGAACGAATCGCGGGCGAAGATCACAGCATCGGTATCGACCAAGAGCAACGAGTTCGACGTGGTGATGATCTCTAACTATGAGACACCACTGTGGGCGAGCTACGGCTGGCTGACAGATCTCCAGCCGTATATCAACCGGACCCCGGGTTACGACTATCAAGACTTCATTCAGTCAATTCGCTCCTCGCTGTCATATCGCGGCCACATGTACTCGGTGCCTTTCTACGGAGAGTCTTCGTTTCTGATGTACCGCAAGGACCTGTTCGCGCAGGCCGGATTGACTATGCCGGTACGACCGACCTGGTCGCAGGTGGCGAGCTTTGCCCGTCGCCTAACAAACAAGAAGAAAGGCATCGCCGGCATCTGTCTGCGAGGAGAGTCGGGCTGGGGGCAGGTGCTGGCGCCGCTTGACACGGTGATCAACACGTTTGGCGGGCGCTGGTACGACGCGGGTTGGCGTGCGCAGCTCACCTCCCCGCAAGCCGAGCGGGCGGTGTCCTTCTACGTCGATCTGTTGCAGCACTACGGCGAGCCCGGCGCCGGAGAGGATGGCTTCACAGAGTGCGCGACGATCTACTCGCAGGGGAAGGCGGCGATGTGGTACGACGCGACCTCGGCCGCAGGCACCCTCGAGAGCCCGGCGACCAGTAGCGTCGTTGGGAAGACCGGGTATGTCCCCGCCCCCGTGATGTACACGCCGAACTCGGGCTGGCTGTACACGTGGTCGCTTGGGATACCAGTGACCTCGCCCCACAAGGAGGCCGCCTGGCGCTTCATCTCCTGGGCCACCTCCCGCGCGTACATTCGGCTGGTAGGCGAGAAGCTCGGGTGGTCGGACCTGCCGCCCGGCAGCCGTCTTTCCACATACGCCTACCCGCAGTACAAGCAGGCGGCCAAGGCCTTCGCAGCACCCACCTTGCAGGCGATCGAGAGCGCTGATCCGGAGCATCCGACGGTCCAGCCCGTGCCTTATATCGGGGTGCAGTTTCTGGATATCCCGGAGTTCCAGGATCTAGGTACGCGCGTCAGCCAGCAGATCACGGCCGCGATCGTCGGCCAGGAATCAGTGCACAGCGCGCTGTCCACGTCACAGAAATACGCACAGACAGTAGGAAGCCGTTACCGATGAGCAGAGGCGATCATGGCGACCACCACCGCTGAGCGCCCAGTATTCGCTCCCGACGCGCGGCAAGGCTCTCGCGCCGCCCGCGAGGCGTGGTCACGGCGCCTGCCGCTGATGCCGGCGCTGCTGTTCACGATCGCAGTCACTCAAATCCCCTTCCTGCTCACGGTCTATTACTCCCTGCAGTCGTGGAATCTCGCGCGGCCGGGGTCGCCTCATTGGGTCGGCCTGCACAACTACGGGGACGTCTTTTCCGATCCGGTCTTCTACGGCGCGGTCCTGCATACGATCGAGATCACCCTCGGTTCGGTGGTCATCGCGACAGCGCTGGGACTGGGCCTGGCGATGTTGCTCGATCGCAAGTTTCTCGGCCGTGGGCTGGTTCGCACCCTGTTGATTTCGCCGTTTCTAGTGATGCCGACCGCCGCGGCGCTGTTGTGGAAGACGACGATGCTCGACCCCGTCTATGGGATCGTCAACTGGGTGATCGGCTGGTTTGGGCTCAGCCCAGTGCCGTTCGTCAGCGACCACCCGATGGGATCGGTGATCGCCACTGTCGTGTGGCAGTGGACTCCGTTCGAGATGCTGATCCTCCTTGCGGGGCTGCAGAGTCAGCCCCGCGACGTGCTCGAGGCCGCCCGCGTCGATGGCGCCAGCGCGTGGGCCAGCTTCCGCGAGGTCACCCTGCCGCACCTGCGGACGTACCTGGAGCTCGGAATCCTGCTGGGAGCGATTTACATCGTCAACACATTTGACGCGATCTACATGTTGACCCAGGGGGGACCCGGAACCGCGACCACCAACCTGCCGTTCTACATCTATCAGCGCGCCTTCCAGGGGTTCGACGTCGGGCAGGCCGCGGCGCTCGGGGTGGTCACGGTGCTCGGCACGATCATCGTCGCGACGATCGCCCTGCGGGTCGTGTTTCGCTCATTCATCGAGAACGAGGCTCGCGCCTGATGGCGACCGTGGCTGCAACTGCGACCGGGAAGCCACGGCGATTGCCGCGGGAGCGACTCGCTGGCTTTGGCTGGTCGACGCTCGCATGGTTGGCGGCGATCGTCTTCTTCTTCCCGGTGTTCTGGATGGTTCTGACGTCGTTCAAGCCAGAATCGGCCGCGTACTCGAACCCGCCGAAGTTCATCTTCAGCCCCACGCTCGACGAATACCGCCAGGTATTCAGCGCTGGCCTGGGGCCATACCTAGCCAACTCGGCGATCGCCACCGTCTTCTCCGTGGCGCTCGTGCTGTTACTGGCAACACCCGCGGCGTACGCCTTGTCAATGCGCCCCGTGCGCCGCTGGCGCGACGGTTTGTTCTTCTTTATCTCGACCAAGATGCTGCCCGTAGTAGCGGCGATCGTGCCGATCTACCTCGCGGTGCGCGATATTGGGATGTTGGACAGCATCCCAACCCTGATAGTGCTCTACACGGCAATGAACATGCCGATCGCGGTGTGGATGATGCGCTCGTTCTTCCTCGAGGTACCGGGTGAAATCCTCGAGGCGGCCCGAATCGACGGCGCTGATGTTCGCCGCGAGCTGACGGAGGTAGTGCTGCCGGTGGTCGCTCCCGGTCTCGCCGCCACCGCCCTGATTTGTGCAATTTTCTCGTGGAACGAGTTCTTTTTCGCTTTGAACCTGACCTCGATCAGAGCGGCAACGATGCCTGTGTTCCTAATCGGATTCATTACGGGCGAGGGCCTGTTCTGGGCGAAGCTCGCGGCCGCCGCGACGCTCGCGTCGGTACCCGTGCTGATCGCGGGGTGGGTCGCCCAGCGGCAGCTCGTGCGCGGGCTCTCGATGGGAGCAATCAAGTGAGGACGTCAGGAGCAAAACGATGGCTGAAGTGAGCTACGAGCAGGTGAGCTGTAGGTATCCGGGCAGCGACAAGCTCGCGGTCGAGCATCTCGATTTAGCGGTTCCCGACGGGAGCTTCATGGTGCTCGTGGGCCCTTCCGGGTCGGGCAAGACGACCGCGCTGCGGCTGCTGGCTGGGCTCGAGGAGCTAAGCGAAGGGCGGATCGAGATCGACGGTCAAGACGTCAGCGGCGTCGATTCGCGACATCGCGACATCGCGATGGTGTTCCAGAACTACGCGCTTTACCCGAGCAAGACCGTGGCTGAGAACATCGGCTTTGCCCTGAAGATGCACGGCGTCGCTCGCGAAGAGCGACAGAAGCGGGTGCGGGAAGCAGCGCAGATGCTCGAGATCGAGGAGCTGCTTGACCGAAAGCCCCGTCAGCTGTCGGGTGGCCAGCGCCAACGCGTGGCGATGGGCCGGGCGATCGTTCGCCACCCGAAGGCTTTCCTGATGGACGAGCCGCTGTCGAACCTCGACGCCAAGCTGCGGGTGCAAACCCGGGTGCAGATCGCCGAACTGCAGCGACGGTTGGAGACCACGACGGTCTACGTCACGCATGATCAGGGTGAGGCGATGACGCTCGGGCACCAGGTCGCGGTGCTGAAGGACGGGAGGCTGCAGCAGTACGCGCCGCCTCGCGAGCTCTACGACAGTCCGGTCAACGCGTTCGTCGCGGGGTTCATTGGCCTGCCACAGATGAACCTGATCCGCGTCCCGCTGAGCGATGGCTGTGCCCGGCTGGGGAGTGAGTCGTTGCCGCTCCCGCAGTCGCTGCTGGCGGCGGCGTCCGACCGCGATGCGGACGAGATCATCGTTGGAATCCGCCCCGAGCACGTCACGGTGTCTGATTCCGCGAGCGATGGAATTCCCGCCGAGGTGGTGCTGGTCGAGTCGCTCGGCGCCGACTCCTACGTGCACGCAAACCTCGCCGGGCTCGACACGCACTTCGTCGCGCGCACCGAGGGACATGACGCCAGGCGGCCCGGGTCGAACCTGCGGCTGCGGATCGATCCAGACCGGATCTTCGCCTTCGATGCTGACACGGAGGAGCGGTTGCAGCCCCACGGGCGCTCGGACCGCTCGCTCCCCCAGACCGCCAGCCGCTGAGCGACCCCCGCAGAAGCGTCATCATTGCGCCGATGCCGAAGCCCTACGGAGGCGTAGAGACCGGCGGAACCTGGTGCGTGTGCGCGATTGGCACAGGCCCCGATGACGTTCGCGCGCACGAGCGGTTCGCGACCGGCTCCCCTCCGCAGACGCTCGAGCGGATCGAGGGATTCTTCGCCCAGCACGAGCCGGTCGCGGCGATCGGCGTCGGTTCCTTTGGCCCGGTCGACGTTGCCCGCGATTCCCCGACCTGGGGCTTCGTCACGACCACTCCAAAGCCGGGCTGGCGGCACACCGCGATCGCGCCGGTGCTGCGCGATCGCCTCAACGTCGACGTGGTCTTCGACACGGACGTCAACGCAGCCGCAGTCGGCGAGCAGCGCTGGGGCGCTGGACGAGACGCCGCAAGTATCTGCTACCTGACCGTCGGCACCGGCGTCGGCGGTGGATTGGCAATCGATGGACGCCCTTGGCACGGGCTGATCCATCCCGAGGTGGGCCACCTCCGGATCCCCCACGACCGGAGCCGAGATCCCTTCGTGGGGGCTTGTCCCGTCCATGGGGACTGCTGGGAGGGACTCGCCTCGGGGACGGCGATCGCGGAGCGCTGGCAGGCAGATCCGGAGCAGCTGCTCGACGAGCATCCGGCGTGGGCGCTGGAGGCGGAATACCTGGCGCTCGGAATCCTCAGCGTCGTCTGCGTGGCCTCTCCGGAGCGCGTGATCATCGGCGGCGGCGTGATGAGGAGGTCAGCCCTGTCCGCGATGGTGAGGGCGCGACTGCGTGAGCTCGTGGCCGGCTACCTGGATAGCCCGCTGCTCGCGGAGGACATCGATGACTATCTCGTCGCTCCGGCCTTGGGAGACCGAGCTGGGGTCCTCGGCGCGATCGCATTGGCCCAGGGCGAGTAGGGAAGGTGTTTCTCCGGGCTCGGCTCGGGTAAGACGTTAATCGGAGTGGAGGACAGAGGAGACAGCGCGCGCGACGAAGCGGCGGCTTCGGCGGTCCGTTGGGATGAGATCGCGCAGTCGGCTGCCTTTCAGCGGTTGCAGTCACAGCGCCGGCGGATCACGGCTGGGTTGCTGGGTGTGTTCGTGGTGGTGTTTGGGGCGTTCCTCGTGTGCTGCGGCTATGCCCGCCCGTTCATGCGCCGGTCCGTCGACGGAGGCCTGACCGTCGCCTACGTCTGGCTGCTTTCGCTCACCGTGCTTGCGTGGATCCTCGTATGGCTGTACCTGCGCTTCGCCGAGCGTCCGCTGGGACCGCTCGCGGAGCGTGCAATCGAGGAGCACGACTCTGGCACCGCCCATCATCGGCCTGGCTCGGAACGCAGCCGCTCGGAAGGGCCGGGACCTGAACGCGCTCGCGGAGAGGCATCGTGACGCAAATCGTGGTGATCGCCGCGGCGCCCGCCCGGGGCCTGACGATCGGGGTATTCGTGGCCGTGCTGGCGGTGACGCTGACGATCACCTTCTGGGCCGCCCGCCGGATCCGTTCAGCCACCGACTTCTGGTCGGCCGGGCGGGGGATCAGCGGGACGCAGAACGGGATGGCGATCGCCGGAGAGTTCCTGTCGGCGGCGGCCTTCCTGGGCGTCGCCGGGCTGATGTTCCTGTCGGGCTTCGACGGTTACGTCACGGGCATCGCGGCGCTGCTGTCGTTCGTGCCGCTGCTGTTGCTGTTAGCCGAGCGGATGCGCCACGCGGGTCGCTACACGATGGCCGACGTGCTCCGGCTCCGCCTGTCCGCTGACCGCGTGCAGGTCGCTTCCGCGATCTCAACGATGTGCATCGCCGCGCTGTATGTGGTCGCGCAGTCGGTCGCCGCCGGCTCGCTGATCGAGGCGCTGGTGGGCATCCCGTTCTGGATCTCGGTGCTGATCACCTCCGCGGCGATGCTCACCTACGTGGTGCTCGGCGGGATGGTCGCCACCACTTGGGTGCAGATCATCAAGGCGACGCTGCTGATGCTGGGCGTCGCGACGATGGGCATCTGGGTGCTGTCGCGCTTTGGCTTTGACCCGATACACCTGCTGAACCGGGCCCAAGAACGCTCCGGCCAGGGTGCACCATATGGGGGCCCGGGACTGGTGTTTCCCAACCGCGTCGACGAGATTTCGGTCGGCCTCGCGTTTGCGCTGGGGACCTTGGGGCTGCCCCACATCATGATGCGGTTCTTGACCGTTCCGGATGCTCGCTCCGCGCGCCGATCGATCGGCTGGGCGGTGGGCCTGATCGGCGTCTTTTATGTGTTCGTGGCGATCATCGGTCTCGGCGGCCGCGCGATCCTCGGCGACGAGGGGGTGAAGCTGGGAGGCAAGAGCGGCAACCTGATCGCACCATACCTGGCCCAGAACCTCGGCGGCGGACCGGGAAGCACGGGCGGCGACGTGTTCTTCGCGGTGATCAGCGCGATCGCGTTCACCACCATCCTGGCGGTGGTGGCGGGCGTGGTGCTCGCGGCCGCCGGCGCCGCCGCACACGATGTCTACGGCTTGGTTTGGCGCAAGGGCCACGCCACCGAGCACGAAGAGATCAACGCCGGCCGGGTAGCGGTGCTGGTGATCGGCGTGATCGGCACCGTCTTGGCGCTTGCGGCCGGGAAGGGCTTCAACGTCCAGCTGCTCACCGGCCTCACGTTTGCGGTCGCCGCGTCGGCAAATTTCCCGACGCTGCTACTGGCTCTCAGTTGGCGCCGGTTCAACTCGCTGGGCGCCGTGCTCGGAATTGCCTCGGGCCTGATCTCCTCGATCGCTTTGATCATTCTCTCCCCTCAGGTTTGGTCGGGGCCCGCCAGCGGTGCGCCGTTCCCCCTGACCAACCCCGCGATCGTCTCGATCCCGATCGGGTTTCTCGGCTGCGTGATCGGCACCCTGCTCGGGGGACGAGAAGAGGTCGCGCTCGAGCGCTTCGACGAGGTTCAGGTGCGTGCCGCGACCGGGCTGGGGGCGGAGAGGGGCGGTGACAGGGCCTCGGCCGGCGGCGAGCCCGCCGCTCGCGAGCCGCTTGCCGCCCGATGATCCGCGTGGTGGGAGCTCGAGTGATCCGATGAGCACGCGCGTGGGGCTGATCGTCCCATCTTCGAACACGGTCGCCGAGGTCGACTTCTACAGGACGCTGCCGGATACCGCGACGCTTCATACCGCCCGGATGTACCTGAAGGAGGCAACCCCGGAAGCCGAGTCGGCGATGCTCGAGCGCCACCTGCCGGCCGCGCTGACCGACCTCGCCACCGCATGCCCCGAGATCGTGGTGTTCGCCTGCACCAGCGCGGGAACCCTGCGCGGCAACGCATATGAAAAGCAGTTGATCGCGCGGATCGGCGCGCGCACCGGCGCTGAGACGGTGAGCGTCGCGGCAGCCGTGAGACGTGCGATCGCGTCGCGTCAGGGAAGGCGCATCGGGGTGATCACGCCGTACGTCGAGAGCCTCAACCGCAAGATCCGCGCGAGCCTGGAGGAGGATGGGCTCGAGGTCGTGGCGATCCAGGGGATGGGAATCGCCGAGAACCTCGAGATCGGCGCGGTGGAGCCGGAGCGGATCGCGGAGTTCGCCTCGGGCTGCTTCGAACACGCCGAGATTAACTTGCTATTCGTGTCTTGCACCAACCTCCGTGCGCTCGAGGCGCGTGAGAACCTCGAGCAGGCGCTCGGGATCCCGGTGGTGACGAGCAACCACGCGGCGCTCGAGGCAGTGCTCGAGCACATCGGCGTCGGCAGCGCTTGACAGCCAGCGCTTCGTGAGCCGCTACGGCGGCCGCTCTTCTAGCAGCGAGATCATCCGCTCCACGCTGGCGGGGCAAGTCTGGCGCTCGCGCAGCACCCACGGCGCTCCCGCAACCGCCTCAGCCAGAGCCCGGAGCGTCGCGCGATCAGCTCCGCTGCGCCGCAGTTCGCGTAGCGTCGCGCGCGCTGCGGCCATCGGCGGACGGCGCAGCCAGTTGGTCCACAGCTCGTTGCGGAGGATCTGCGCGCGCCGATGGGGTCGCCCATTGCTCGCCGGCGGGCAGTGGCGCGCGATCAGCTCCGGCAGGTAGCACATCTGCCAGCCAGCGGCCGCGAGGTCCCAGCCGAGCAGCTTTTCCTCGGCGCCGGTCTGAAAGCGCTCGCAGAAACCCCCGACTTGCAGCACGGCCTCACGGCGCACGATGACCGCGCAGGCGATGAAGCTCAGCAGCGGACTGCCGGGTTGCCCGGCTGCGGCTGGCAACGGGCTTCTGGCCATCTCCTCGGACACTGGATCGATTCGCCGTTCAGGGCCGACTTGGATCTGGGGGTTGATCAGCGCGAGGCGCGGGTGGTCATCCAGCAGGGTGGCAGCTTGCTTCAGTGCCGCCGGCGTGAACCAGGCATCGTCGTCGCAGAAGGCGACATACGGCTCGGTGACCGCGTGCAGACCAATATTGCGAGCGACGGCGCCATGAGGTGACTGCAGGGTGATCACCGTAACCGAGGAAAAGCGCCGTCGCAGCAGCTCCGCGGTGCCGTCGGTGGAAGCGTCATCCACGACCACTACAGGCGGCCCCTCGGGCAAGCTCAGGTGGTGGGGGAGTGTCTCGCACAGCTGCTCGCGGCGATTGCGCGAGACCACCACGACAGCGACTTTTCCGCTCATGTGGTCGACGGCTGACGTCGCGAATATCGGCGCATCTTCGAGCGTCGCTTCGGCTCGTCGAGCAGCGCCATGTTGGCCTCGACGTCTTCGGGCAACGGTCGTCGCCGAAGCAACACCCGCGGCAGCCCGGCCAGCGCGAGGCCGAGACCGATGATCGTGTCGAGGTTCGGGCCGGACTGCCAGAGCACGTGAAGGCTCCAGCGAAGCGCCGGGCGCCGGGGCCGCCGGTTCCACGCGAACCACAACGTGTTGCGCACGCCCAGGCGCCGAACCATCGCCGGCGGCGCCTTGTGGTCGGGGTGGTGGTAGGCGACGATCTCAGGCGTGTAGCGGAGCTTCCAGCCAGCGCTGAGGAGATCGGCCGCGAGATGCTCTTCGACGCCACCGACGAACAAACGCGGGTCGTAACCGCCGACCGCGAGGTATGCGGTCGCGCGCATGATGCTGGTGCCTTCGAGGAACGACAGGATCGGGTGCCCCAGTAACTGCGGGGCGTCGGTCACCTGCGTGCCGATCATATCCTCGTGCAACTGGTCGGGTCGTTGCTCGCGCCCCACCAGGACGTGTGCCTGCAGCAACCCAATCTGCGGATGACGGTCGAGGATGTCAGCCGCCCGCGCCAGCGCTCCCGGCGCATACCAGCTGTCGTCCTCGGCAAACGCCACGTACGGGGCATCGGTCGCTCGCACGCCCAGCGTCCGCGCGCTTGCGCCAAGGTTCGCGCCGGCCTCGATCACCGTCACGCGAGGAAACCGGTGACGAACGAACTCGGCCGTCCCATCGCTCGAGCCGTTGTCCACGACGATGACTTGGGGATGTTCGGGCAGCTCGAGCAGTCGCTCCAGCGACGTTGCGATGCGACGCGCTCCGTTGAACGTGATCAAGACGACCGCGACGCGAGCGTCGTGAATCACTTCTCTCGGGCCGATCCCGGCTCTGCCATCTTGCGGTGCATCTCGGCCTTGACGCTGTCGGGCAGCGCACGGCTTCCGATGCCTTGAGCCTTGGTTTTCAACGAATGTGAGACAACTCGTTCCTTGCCGCTCATCAGCGCCTCAAAGCCGTCTCGCGCGACGTCGGCCGGATCGTCCTGCTCGCCCGAGCCCACCTGCGTGTCGAGCATCTCCGCCCGCTCGAAGAACTCAGTGTCGGTCGGCCCGGGCATCAGCGAGGTCACCGTCACGTTCGTGTCCTTGAGCTCGTTGCGCAACGCGAGCGCGAACGACTGGACGAACGACTTCGATGCGTTGTAAACCGCCTGGAAGGGGCCTGGCATCGTCGACGCGATCGAGGAGGTGAACAGGATCCGCCCCTCGTCGCGGGCGACCATGTCCTGCACGACGTACTTAGCCAGGTGCACAGTCGAGCGAACGTTGAGATCGACGATCTCCAGCTCCCGCTCGAGTTCTGTGTCTGTCGCAAACGCGCCGCCCGCTCCGATGCCCGCATTCAACGCCGCCGCGGCGAGCGGGCGACGAGATTGCCTCACGGCCTCATAGAGCTGTTCGACACCCTCCGGGCGGCCGAGGTCGACCCGAACCGCCTCGACGTCGGCTCCGCTCAGCTTCAACTGGTTCGCGGCGGCCTCGAGCTCGCCATCCTCAGCGGCGATGACCAGGTCAAAACCGTTGTCCGCAAATTGCCTGGCGAGCTCGTAGCCGATGCCGCTCGACGCGCCGGTCACCATCGCCAGCGGCCTCTCGCTTTCAACCATCGTTCCTCCCTTTGGAGTTTCGTGACACTCGGGGACCGCAACGCGCTCCGGCACAGCAGGGCCCACGATCTGCGATTCGAGCTACCCGTCCGACCGGTTCATAACCGGACGCGGACGGCTCGCGCCCCCGAATCCACGGCGGCCATGTTGGTAGCCAACGCGTCTCGGTAGCTTTGAAGCGATGAGCCAAGAGGTCGAAAACCCGCTGTTCGCGCGCTTCTTTCATCGCTTCTGCGGACGCGATCGCGGACAGGGAGAGCGCGAGTTGCGCCGAGAGCTGCTGGCCGGGGTGAGCGGGAGGGTGGTCGAGGTGGGCGCCGGCAACGGCATCAACTTCGAGCACTATGCGACGAGCGTCGCCGAGCTGATCGCCGTCGAACCGGAACCGTACCTCCGCGGCCAGGCAGAGAAGGCGGCCGGCGAAGCTCCCGTGCCGGTGCAAGTGGTGCCCGGCGTGGCCGCCTCGCTCGAGCTGCCACAGGACTCGGTCGACGTGGTGGTCGTTTGCGGCGTGCTGTGCTCAGTGCCCGACCAGCGCGAGGCGCTCGCGGAGTTTCGGCGGGTGCTCCGTGCTGGCGGCGAGCTCCACTTCTATGAGCACGTACGGTCGCGGCGACCGGGCTTTGCTCGCTGGCAGCGATGCGCCGATCTGGTATGGCCACGGCTGATGGGCGGCTGTCACACCGATCGGGACACGCTTGCTGAGATCACGGGCGCGGGCTTTCGCCTGGAGCGCTGCCGCGGCTTCGGCTTCCCGCCGGGAGCCCGGGTTTACCCGGTGACGCCGCGGGTGATGGGAGTCGCCCGAGCGGTCTGAGTAGTCAGGATGCACAACCTGCGCGCAATAACTGCCGTATTGCTGTACGTTGTAGAGAGCTTTGAGTAGGGTTTGGAGCCGTGGAGCATGATGCTCGCAACCGGCCGCCGGCCGCGCGACATTCTTCCAACGCCCCGTCGTGCTGCCGGCGGCCACTTTGCCGGTAGGTATAGGGTCTAGAGTAGGAATGCACCATGGGTCGAGGGGTCACTTCCAATTCCCATGCGGCCACGCTCGGTGCGGCCGGCGCAGTGCTAGACCTGGGTGACCGGCAGCGAGAGCTGCAAGATCTGTCGCGGGAATTTGCCCGAGCTGAGGTCAAGCCGGTCGCCGCCGAGCTGGATCGAGACGGGCGGTTCGCTTACGAGCTGGTCGCTAGGCTCGGCGATTTGGGGCTAATGGGCGCTCCGTATCCCCGTGAGTACGGCGGTGCGGGAGCCGACGCCCTCTCCTACGCGCTGGTGATCGAGCAGCTCGGCTGGGCGGATCAGTCGCTTGCGCTGTCGGTAGCCGCGCACACCTCGCTCGGTACATACCCGATCTACGCGTTCGGCGACGAGGAGCAGAAGCAGCGGTGGCTACCGGAGCTGTGCAGCGGGCGCAGCCTGGCATCGTTCGGATTGACCGAGCCCCATGCGGGTTCGGATGCCGCGAACACCAGGACGAAAGCGCGACTGGAGGACGGCCAGTGGGTGATCGACGGTGCCAAGCAGTTCATCGGCAACTCAGGTACGGAGATCTCCGCCTGCGTGACGATTACGGCCCGTACAGGAGATGAGGAAATCTCGAACTTGATCGTGGAACGCGACACTCCTGGATACGAGGTGGGACCTGGCTACCGCAAGATTGGCTGGAATGCCGCCGATGTCCACCCTTTGAGTTTCAGCGGCTGTCGCGTCCCCGAACGCAACCTGCTAGGTCGTAGGGGGGCGGGCTTCCGGCAGTTTCTCGCCACGCTCGATGGGGGACGCATCAGTATCGCCGCGCTCGCCCTCGGTTGTACCCAGCGGTGCCTCGATGAGGCGCTCGACTACGCCAAGCAGCGGACGGCATTCGGGCGCCCGATCTCGAAATTTCAAGCGATCCAGGTCAAGCTCGCGGATTTGACGGCCGAACTCGAGGCGGCCCGTCTGCTTACCTACAAGGCGGCGCTGCTGCGAGACGCCGGCAGACCGTTCAACCTCACCGCCGCCCAGGCCAAGCTCAAGACCGGTCGGCTTGCCGTCCGCGCCGCGGATGAGGCGGTCCAGATCCATGGCGGGTACGGTTACATCGAGGATTACCCGGTCGCTCGCTTCTACCGCGACGCTAAGGTGCTCACGATTGGCGAGGGAACCGACGAGGTCCAGCAGATGATCATCGCGAGGCATCTCGGCCTGTGAAGCGGAGCACACGTGAGCGCCGGCGGACCTGAGGCACCCGAGCGGGCCGCCGACGAAGGCCCGCAGGCTGCCCCCCAGCAGAGCGCCGGCGGAGGGCTGCGCGAGCTCTCCGAAGAGCTGCGCGCGCGCCTGGCCGAAGTTCGCCGCGGCGGCGACGAGCGAGCTCGCCAGCGGCAGGTCGAGCGCGGGAAGCTCCTAGTGCGCCACCGGATCGATCTGTTGCTCGATCCCGGGTCGCCCTTTCTGGAGCTCTCACCGCTGGCTGCCTGGGACCTCTACGAGGATCCGGTCCCGTCCGCGGGCATCGTGACCGGAATCGGCCGCGTGGAGGGCACGGAGTGCGTCATCGTGGCCAACGACGCGACCGTGAAGGGCGGCACCTACTACCCGATGACGGTTAAGAAGCACCTGCGCGCGCAAGCGATCGCGGCGGCAAACCGGCTGCCGTGCATCTACTTGGTCGACTCGGGAGGGGCATTCCTACCCCTGCAGGACGAGGTGTTCCCCGACCGCGATCACTTCGGGCGGATCTTCTTCAATCAGGCGACGATGTCGGCGGCCGGGGTCCCACAGCTGGCGGCGGTGATGGGCTCGTGCACGGCCGGTGGAGCATATGTTCCGGCGATGGCGGACGAGACGGTAATCGTCAGGGGACAGGGAACAATCTTCCTCGGAGGTCCGCCGCTGGTGAAGGCCGCCACCGGGGAGGTGGTATCCGCGGAAGACTTGGGCGGCGGCGAGGTGCACGCCCGGCGCTCGGGAGTCGTCGACCATCTGGCCGCCGACGACCGCGACGCGCTGGCCGTCCTGCGCTCGATCGTCCGCACGCTCGACCGGCGCAAGCCACGCGTGTACGAGTGTGCCGAGCCCCAGGCGCCAGCCGAGGATCCCGAGGACCTCTACGACATCGTTCCCGCCGACTTGCGCACCCCATATGACATACGCGAGGTAATCCGCCGGATTGTCGACGGATCGCGCCTGCACGAGTTCAAGGCGCTGTACGGCGAGACGCTGGTCTGCGGCTTCGCCCATCTCTGGGGCTATCCGGTGGGAATCTTGGCCAACAATGGGATCCTGTTCTCGGAGTCCGCGCTGAAGGGCGCCCACTTCATCGAGCTTTGCAACCAGCGGCGGATCCCGCTGCTGTTCCTGCAGAACATCTCCGGTTTCATGGTCGGGCGCGAGTACGAGGCGGGCGGAATCGCGAAGGACGGGGCCAAGCTTGTGACCGCCGTATCGTGCTCGACGGTGCCCAAGCTGAGCGTGATCGTCGGCGGATCCTTCGGGGCGGGCAACTACGGCATGTGCGGGCGCGCGTACGAGCCGCGCTTTCTATGGATGTGGCCGAACGCCCGGATCTCGGTGATGGGCGGAGAGCAGGCTGCCACGGTGCTGGCCACGGTACGCCACGATGCGATCGAAGCCCGTGGCGAGAGCTGGTCAGAGAGCGAGGAGGAAGCGTTCAAGGAGCCGATTCGTGCGCAGTACGAGCGCCAAGGGTCTCCGTATTACTCGACTGCTCGCCTCTGGGACGACGGCGTCATCGACCCGTTGGACACACGCCGCGTGATCGGCCTCGCCCTGTCGGCGGCTGCCCACGCGCCGGTCGACCCGGCGAGCTACGGAGTGTTCCGGATGTGAGCCCGTTTGGCAGCCTGCTGATCGCCAACCGCGGCGAGATCGCGCTGCGGGTGATCCGCGCGGCGCGCGCGGCGGGCCTCCAGACGGTTGCCGTCTACTCCGACGCCGACCGCAGGGCCCGGCACGTTGCCGAGGCAGACGCAGCCGTGCGGCTAGGCCCCACCCCGGCCTCCGAGTCCTACTTGTCGATCGATGCGGTGCTGGCTGCGGCTGCGCGTACCGGCGCGCAAGCAATCCATCCGGGCTACGGCTTTCTCTCCGAGAACGCGAAGTTCGCGCGGGCCTGTCGCGAGGCCGGCCTGGTGTTCGTGGGGCCGTCGGCCGAGGTGATAGAGCGTATGGGCAGCAAGAGCGAGGCGCGCGAAGTTGCCGTCGCTGCGGATGTTCCGGTGGTGCCCGGGTTCCCGCTGGATGGCGACGACCGCGTGGTGGAGCGGGTGCGCAATGAGGTCGGGTTCCCGCTGATGGTCAAAGCGGCGGCGGGTGGCGGCGGGAAGGGAATGCGAATCGTCCGCGACGCCGACGAGCTGCCGGGCGCGCTGGAAGCAGCCGCTCGGGAAGCGAAGGCCGCCTTCGCCGACGAATCGCTGCTCGTCGAGCGCTTGCTCGAGCGCGCGCGCCACGTCGAGGCGCAGGTCCTGGGGGACCACCACTGCAATGTGGTCCACCTGTACGAGCGCGACTGTTCGGTGCAGCGACGCCACCAGAAGGTCGTCGAGGAGGCGCCAGCCCCGACCATCGACACTGCGCTGCGGCGGCGACTCGGTGAAGCGGCGGTGCGGCTGGCGCGCGAAGTTGGCTACACCAACGCGGGCACGGTGGAGTTCCTGGTTTCCGGAAACGAGTTCTTCTTCTTGGAGATGAACACCCGTCTCCAGGTGGAGCATCCAGTCACAGAGGCGGTCACGGGGCTCGATCTCGTCGGTTTGCAGCTGCTCGTTGCCGCCGGCGAGGCGCTTCCGTTCGATCAAGACGAGATCGAGCTCAGCGGGCACGCGATCGAGGCGCGGATCTACGCCGAGGATCCCGCGGGCGGCTTCTTGCCGGCGACGGGAACGCCCACGCGCGTGCGCTGGTCGCCACACGCCCGGGTCGAGTCCGCGCTGGAGGCTGGCCTGACGGTGGGCACCGCGTATGACCCGATGCTGGCCAAGCTGATCACCCATGGCCCTACACGCGAGGCGGCGCGACGCGCGCTGATCGCGGCGCTTGATGACTCGGCGATCTTTGGCTTGACGACCAACCTCGGGTTTCTTCGTGGCCTGATCGCCTCAAACCGCTTCGCCAAGGCAGAGCTGGACACGGGCTGGCTTGACCGTAACCCGGGAGCCTGCGCGACGATCGAACCGCTGCCTGCCGCGCTCGGCGCTGCCTGGGCGCGGGCCGTCGCCGCGCCGCCGGATGGCGCCGATCCGTTCGGCTATCCGGACGCCTGGCGACTAGGCGCCCCGCCGGCGCCGGTGAACGTGGAGCTCGAGCACGAGCGGGAGCGGTTCGCTCTCGCCGTCGATCTTGCGCGTCGCACGATCACCCACGAGGGACACGTATCGCAGGTTGTGCCGTTGCGCGAAGAGCCGGGATTGCTGCTGCTGGAAATTGACGAGGTCCGACACGAGTTTCACATCGAGTTGCGCACCGACGCGGTGCACGTCGTGCACCATGGCGCGTTGTTTGAGTTCCCCGAGCCGCTGGCCGCAGCTGACCGCCCGCGCGCTGTGACGGACGGCTCACTGCTCGCGCCAATGCCGGGCACCGTGCTTCGCGTGTCGGCCACGCCCGGGCAGGCGGTCAAGGACGGTGACGCGCTGCTGATCCTGGAGGCGATGAAAATGGAGCTCACGATCGCCGCGCCCTTCGACGGGGAGGTAGCGGAGGTAAAGGTGAGTGAGGGTGATCAGGTCACGGCCAAGCAGCTGCTGGTAGAGGTGACTACGGACGGCGCCAGCGACGATGGTGAGCCGACCTGACGGTAAGGAGAGGAATTCAGATGGCACTTTCGTACGCAAGCGGTCTCTGTGAGCAGCCACTGCTCGGGGAGACCATCGGGGCCAATCTCGAGCGGACCGTCGCACAGTTCGGCGACCGTGAGGCGCTGGTGTCACGCCACCAAGGCCTGCGCTACACGTACGCCGATTTCAACCAAGAGGTGGACAGGGTTGCCCGGTCGCTGCTGGCGGTCGGGCTGCAGAAGGGTGACCGGCTAGGGATCTGGAGCCCAAACTGCGCCGAATGGGCGACCGTCCAGTACGCCACCGCAAAGGTCGGCGTGGTATTGGTGAACATCAATCCCGCTTATCGCACGTCGGAGCTCGCCTACGCCCTGCGCCAGTCGGAATGTCGGATGCTGATCGCGGCGCGGGCGTTCAGGACCTCTGACTACGTTGCGATGGTCGACGAGCTGCGCGGCGAAATGCCGGACCTGGAGCGAGTCACGTTCCTTGGCTCCCCTGACTGGACGGAGCTGCTTGATGGGTGCACCAGCATCGCGCCTGAGCAACTACGTCGGCGGTCGGCCAGCCTCGAGTTCGACGATCCGATCAACATCCAGTACACCAGCGGCACGACCGGAGCGCCCAAGGGCGCGACCCTTACACACCACAACATTCTCAACAACGGCTACTTCGTGGGTGAGTTCTGCCGCTATACGGAAAAGGATCGGGTGTGCATTCCCGTTCCCTATTACCACTGCTTCGGGATGGTGATGGGCAACCTCGCGTGCACCAGCCACGGTGCCTGCATGGTGCTTCCCGCACCCGCGTTCGAGGCTGCGGCGGTACTCGAGACCGTTACCGCCGAACGCTGCACCAGCCTGTACGGCGTCCCGACGATGTTCATCGCCGAGCTCGACCACCCCGAGTTCGACTCCTACGACCTGTCCTCACTGCGGACCGGCATCATGGCCGGGTCCGCGTGTCCCGAGAACGTGATGCGAAAGGTCATCGAGCGCATGCACATGAGCGAAGTCGGCATTTGCTATGGCATGACGGAAACCTCACCGGTATCGACCCAGACTGCCCCCGACGACGACCTCGACAGGCGCGTGAGCACCGTGGGGCGCGTGCACCCCCATCTCGAGATCAAGATCATCGACGAGCGCGGCCATACCGTCGAGCGAAACGCGCCCGGCGAGCTCTGTACCCGGGGCTACTCGGTGATGCTCGGCTACTGGGATGATCAAGAACGCACCGCGGAGGTGATCGACCCTGCGCGCTGGATGCATACCGGCGATCTCGCGACGATGGACGATGAGGGATACATCGCGATCGTCGGACGCTCGAAGGACATGGTCATTCGCGGCGGCGAGAACGTCTACCCGCGCGAGATCGAAGAGTTCCTCTACACCCACGACGCGATCAGCGACGTGGCGGTCGTGGGGGTGCCAGACGAGAGCTACGGGGAGGAGATCGCCGCGTTCGTGATCGTCCGCGAGGGCGCCACCATCACCGAGGACGAGGTCCGTGAACACTGCAAGGGGAAGATCGCCCATTACAAGATTCCGCGCTACGTCCGGTTCGTCGACGAGTTCCCGATGACAGTCACCGGCAAGATTCAAAAGTTCAAGTTGCGCGATAGCGCAACCGAGCAGCTCGCGCTTCAGCGTTAACTCCGACGCACCTATGCCTCGGCCGAACGCCACGCGCACCGCTACGCCGATCACCCGCACTGAGCATCCCGATAGATCGGCCGCCGCGGTCGGACCCGACCGTCACGCCAAACCCGCGTTCAGCGGGGATCGCTCGCCATGCGAGCGCTTGCGCCGCTCATCGCGCCGACATTCATTAGGATGCCGAACATGCCGTTCGAGACGTTTACGCGACAGCGGCGTACGGGACGCCAGCCGTACGTGACTATTCAGAAGAAGGGCGTCATCTCATTGAACAAGGCGGCGTTCGACGAGCTCGACAGCCCAGAGTACGTTGAGTTGCTGTATGACCGCGACGCGCGGTTGGTCGCGTTGCGCAAAGTCGACAGCTCTCTCGAGCACTCCTATCAAGTTCGCGCGCCCGTCGAGAGGCACGCCACGTGGGTGCTGTCGGGCGCCGCCTTCGTGAGCTACTACGAGATAGACACCTCCACGACGGTCAGACGGGCAGCGCATATGGACGGCGACATGCTGATCGTCGATCTCAACGATCCCGGGGTCGAGTCCCGGAGCGAGCACGCCGACATCTCGGAGCCGTAATCAATCCGGCGCGGGACTGCTGCGCGAATCGCGGTGCCTGCGCCGTGTCTCGCTAGGGTCCTGCGATGGACATGATCGTGGTCGGCGCGGGAGTGGTGGGGCTAGCCGCTGGCTTTGAGCTCTCCCGTGCCGGGCATCACGTCACCGTGGTCAGCGCCGATGTTCCGGGAGCTCGCCAGTCGGCGGGACTATCTCGTATCTTCCGCCTCGCGCATGCCGACGGGCCGTTGACCGATGCCGCCGCGCGATCGCTGGCTCTTTGGGAGAAATGGGAATCGCTCGCCGGCGGCCCGCTGCTTGACCGCGTTGGCCTTCTGCTGACCGGCGAGATGTCCGAGCGCGAGCCACATCTGAGGCGCTACGGAGGGCTGGAAGAGCTGAGCGGTGCCGCGCATCCGCTCGCCGTGACCACTGATCGATGGTTGTTCGAGCGCACCGGCGCCGCGATTCGCGCTGAGGCCACGGTCCGCTTCCTGCAGACGGGCCTCGAGCTGCGGCTTGCCGAGGTGACGGATGTACACCGTGGCGGCGTGACGCTCGGCGACGAGGTCCGTGTCGACGGCGAGCGCGTGGTGGTCTGCGCTGGTCCTGACACCTATCGGCTGATGCGAGTGACCGCGCCCGAGCGCCTGCGGTCAGTGCGCTTCTCGTTTGCGCTCCGCGAGCCGCTGGAGTCTCCAGCGCCGTGCTGGATCCAACGAGACGAACGACTGTGCGAGCCGTTCTATGCGGTCATGGACGGTCCCGAGCACTACTCGGTGGGCCTCAGCGAGGCAGGGTCGGTCGACGTGCCCGAGCCGGTGCACGTCCGCGATGCCCACGCACGGATCGTCGACATCGTCAAGCGGATGCTTCCAGGCCTGCTGCCGGTCGCCGAGCGAGTGATCGTCTGCGAGTACACGGTCAATCCGCAGGCCGGTCATCGGGCGCTCGCGCACGACGGATGGGACTTTCGAGAGGATCGTGGAATTGTGGGGTTGACTGGCCCGAGCTTGTTCAAGTTCGCCCCGCTGCTCGGCCGCCTTGTGGGTGAGCGACTCGATGCGACGACACGATCGTGATGTCACGCAAGCGCCGAGCGAGACGCGAACGCATCGTCCCTGAACCTGCTTGGCGATCGCGATGGAGGTTGGCGACAGGTTCGGCCAGCAATGGAGGCTGAGCCAGCGGATCGAAGAGTCTCGACGGAGGAATTGCACCGCCGCGCGAAGAACTTCTTCGCCTCCTAGCGACGCGGCCTCTGCTGAGGCTCGCTCGGCCTCAGCGCGTTGCAACCTCTCCTAGAGATTCCATCCAAAGTAGACCTCGACTCGGCAGATCTGGTCGTCTCTGAACGTCAGGATCTCGGTGTTCCTGCCCATTCCTCCGTCCGACTTGGTCATCTGGTAGGTCACGATCACCTCGTCGCCGGACTCGATCAGGCGTACGAACTCAAACGTCTGGCCTCGACCTGAGCCCGGCCAGCAGCGCTCGAAGTAACCGGCACGATTCAGCCCCACATCGAGTGGGCTGAAGAACTCGAGGTCGTCCGTGAAGCTCGCCTCGACAAAACCGCGATCGCCTGCGGCGAATGCTTCGTATACGTCACGGGCGGTCTGGATTCGATCACGCTGTCGCATCTGCGCTCCTCTTACTCGGTGGGCCGAGAAGATGGACTTACCGGTCGGCCAAATCTCATCGGCGGCGCAAACGCCCGGCATCAGCGATCGCAGGTTCACAAGCGGTTAGCAACCTCTGCAGGGGCATGTGTAACGGTAGGGGGTGTGCTAGCTGCGCCGACTCGTTTCGGTACGAGCTCGCTCCGGATGCGCCGTCTGCGGAGCGCAGGGGTGCTGTCTCGGCGGCGTTCGCGGCTGGGCCGCCTGCGGCTGCGACTGGCGGACGGTGCCACGACGACGCTGCACGTCGCCAGCTACCAACGGGACGCGTATGCCCCGCGCGTCGTGGTGCTCGACCGCCCGGCCCAGCTTCTTCATTGGTGCAGCGAGCACCATGTCCGCCACGCGGTCGTGGGCGGATTCTTCACTCGCCCGGAATACGCGCCGCTGGGTCAATTGCGTACGACCGGCGAGCATCGCCGTTCGGTCGCGTTCGATCCGCCGTGGGGCGATATGCGAGGTTGCATCCGCATCATCGACGGCACAGCAATGATCGCGCGGCGTGATCAGCTGCCATCGGATGATCGCGGCGATCTGCTCCAGGCCGGGCCGTTGCTCGTTCGAGACGGGCGTCGGGTGATAGCCGAAGGCCAGGACGCGGAGGGTTTCTCCGCGGGCGCGCATCAGTTCGACTCCGATATCACGCAGGGTCGGTATCCGAGGGCGGCGCTGGCGGTTGCCGGCGAGTGGCTGCTGGCCGTCGCATGTGACGGGCGTACCTCTCGTGATGCGGGGATGACGCTCACCGAGCTTGCCGATTCGCTTGTCGAGCTCGGTGCCACGGAGGCGCTCAACCTTGACGGGGGTGGGTCGGCCTCGCTGGTACACCATGGTCGCCTTCGCAACAGGCCGCGCGAGGAGCACGGCATCGATCTGCTGGGTGGTCGTCCGATCGTGACCGCGATCGTCTTCGAACCGCGGTAGACGCGCGCCGACTCCCGGCGGATCGTTCGGCCGGCGGCCCGACTGCGGACCCCGGCCGGCGGTCCGACTGCGGACCCCGCAGGCGGCCTGGGCGAGAGGATGATAATCGTGGACTTGGATGACGCCTCATGTCCTGTCAGTGATTCTGTTCTCTCCCCGCGGTGGTTCGGCGCACGCCGCTCGGGCGCTCGCGCGCGGCCTGCGAGCGCTCGGGTGGTCGGTGTCGCTTGTAGCTGGCTCCCGCAGCGACCTCGGTTTCGACGGTGATGCCCGCGCCTTCTATGGCGAAGTCCATGCGGTGGCGTTCGACCAGGCGCTGGCCAGCAAAGCGCCGCTCAGTTTCGAGGGTCCGCCTGGGACGGCGCCGATACATCCCTCCTACGAGGACCGGCCAGAAGCGTCCGACCGGGTGTTCGCGGCGCTTGACGATCTGGACTATGAGCGCCAGGTGCGGGCATGGTCCCGCGAGCTCGAGCGCGCCCAGGCAGCAAGGGCCGACGTTCTTCATCTACATCACTTGACGCCGCTGAACGAGGCTGCCGCGCGAGTGGCGCCCAGCGTGCCCGTAGTCGGTCAGCTGCATGGCAGCGAGTTGCTGATGCTCGAGCGAATCGCAGCCGGCGCGCCACCGGGATGGCACCACGCCGAGCGATGGGCCGTGCGGATGCGTCTATGGGCACAGCGTTGTGCCCGGATCGCGGTCGCTCCGGCGGGCGTGCCTCGGGCGCTCCAACTCCTCGATGTCCCGCGCGAGCGGATCGTGTCCTTGCCGGGCGGAGTCGACACGGACCTGTTCGTTCCGCGTGACGTCGATCGAGCAGCGCTGTGGCATCGAGTTCTCAGCGCGCAGCCCCGCGGGTGGCTGCCGAACCAGCCTCCCGGTAGTGCTCGCTATCACGACGAGGAAGTAGCGGAGCTTTGCCGCGGGACCGTGCTGCTGTACGTCGGGCGCTTCACCGCGGTGAAGCGGCTAGATCGCCTGATAAAAGCCTTTCGCGACGCTCAGCGGCACCTTGACCGCCCCGCGGGCTTGGTGCTCGTTGGCGGCCATCCGGGCGAATGGGAAGGAGACCATCCGGCGGAGGTCGCTGTCCGCCTCGGCGCTGAGAACGTGTTTCTGGCAGGCTGGTATCAGCAGGACGAGCTCCCGGAGCTGCTCGCTGGAGCCGACGCGCTCGTAATGGCCAGCGAGCGCGAGCAGTTCGGTCAGGTTTTGCCCGAGGCGATGGCATGCGGTTTGCCGGTCGTCGCTCCGCGATCGCTGGGGCCGGCGATGATCGTGGACGATGGGCGGACTGGCTGGCTTTTCGAGGCGGACGATGAGAGCGAGCTGACGCAAGTGCTGGTCGAGGTGGCCGATAGTCCCGTGGAAAGGAGCCGGCGCGGCGCGGCGGCGAGGATCACGGCCGGCGAGCGGTTCTCGTGGAGCACCGTCAGCGGTCAGCTCGCGAGCGTGTTTGAAGAGGTAATCGGTTACGGGCCAGACCGATCGTCCGCGCGCTCACCGCGGGTTGAGCGGTGAGCGCGCGGACTGTTGCCGGCCGATGTGGGTAGCACCCTCCGCATTGCTCTTGGTGGAGCGGGATGGCTTTACCGGATCCTAGGCGCCTTGCGGCTGCCGACATGTACGGCAGGCGGGGTGGCCTGCGGCGCAGGCGCATGATTTGAGCCGAGTTCATCGCCGGCGCCTGCGCTTGCACCGTGTTGGGGATCATGACGTTGATTCGCGGGAGCGGGACATGGATCGTTCTGGGCGCTTGGCTGATTGGGGTCGGCGCAAACTCCCTCTGGCTCGCGCTTGCAGCCCAACGTCTCTCCCGTCCGGGAGCGCTGGACGCCGAGATGGCATGCTTGGAGCTCCGGCGGGAACTGCGCGCGGCATCGAAAGCCCAGCTATGGATCGCCGTTCCATTCGCCAGTTGCCTCGCCTCACCTTTGAGAGCGTGCGACCGGCGCTCCGAGTGACTCATGTCGGGAGGGAGGGTTGATGCTTGCGGGGGAGGGCAGTGGCCGAGCTGACCAGGCATCCCGCGATATCGCCGGGCCAGAGGACCGCACCACCGACGCTCACGCCGACTCGTGGCGGGGTGATAATTGGCCGGTGTCGGCGCCTGCCTCTGACCCCACCTCCGACGCTCCGTCCGCGACCGTTCACGTCGCGCGCGGGCGTCGCGGTCCACGGTGGTTGTATCAGCTGACGGTGCAGAACACCGGGGCGGCGGTGCACGGCGCTCTGCTCGCCGGCGTGATGCTGGCGGCCGAGGACGCCGGTCACGAGCACTACCCGGAGACGATCGCCGCGGCGGCGACGGTGATCGTGCTCTACTGGCTGGCCGGCGTCTACTCCGCGACCGTGGCCACTCGTCTGCGGGAACGCGACGCCTTTACCGCGGCGATCCTCTGGCACAGCTGCGCGCATGAGCTGCCGGTCATCGAGGGCGGGCTGGTTCCGATCCTGGTGTTGCTAATCGCTGCGGCCGCCGGCGCGAACGTGACCGTCGGCGTGGCGGCAGCGGTATGGGCGGCCGCATTGGCGGTGCTCGGCCTGGAGCTCGCGACAGACTGGCGGGCGCGCGGGAGCGGGCGGTTCTGGCTGCGCGCGGGAGCGGGCGTGGCGCTGAGCCTTGCCATCGTCGCCGTGAAGCTGCTGCTGCACTGACTTAAGCACGACCAATATCACTCCGCCCGGGCCAACTCGACGCGGTTGTCATTGAAGGTGGGCGCGTGCGCTAGACGCGTGAGCCGTTGCGACGTGGTCGCCTGCGCGCCGGGCCGGCCCCACCAGCCCATCGGAGCGACCACCACGCCTGGCCGCGCGTCGTTGCTGACGCGCGCCGGGAGCACGCAGTCGCCTCGGTCATTGAACAGCCGCACCAGCGCGCCATCCGGGATTCCGCGGGGAGCCGCGTCATCGGGATGGACCACCACGTAGGGGTGCGGCTGCGCGCTCGCTTGACGGGCCTGGTTGGCGAACGTGGAGTTGAGGAAGAGGTGGGTCTTAGGGGTGAGCAGCGCGAGTGGGAACCGAGACGAGAGCTCAGCGTCCGCGACCTCGGCCGGCGGCGCGTAATGCGGAAGCGGGTCGACGTCGCGATCGGCCAGCCCGTCGCAGCGCAGCGCTAGCCGCCCGTCGGCGGTGCCGAAGCGGCCCTCAGCGTGAGGTGCCATGCCCTGCCCGAGGTCGATCTTCGCCCACCCCTTGCCGCGCAGCTCCTGCAGCGTCACCCCGCCGGGCTCTGACGCGAACAGCGCCGCCAGCATCTGCTCGTCGCTCTCTGAAAAGCAGGCGTCCTCGAGGCCCAGCCGCGCGGCGAGCAGCCGGAAGATCTCGGTGTTTGGCTTGGCCTCGCCACGAGGCGCGATCGCCGGCTCGTTCCATGTCAGGTAATGATGCCCCCACGAGAACAGCGCGTCGAGATGCTCGAGCTGGGTGGTCGCCGGAAGCACCACGTCGGCGTAGCGGGCGGTGTCGGTCATGAACTGCTCAAGCACCACGGTGAATAGGTCGAGCCGGCTCAAGCCGCGCCGGACCGCCAAGGCGTCCGGAGCCACCTGGGCCGGGTTCGAGCACCACACCACCAACGCCGCCACCGGCGGCTCGAGCCCCGCGTCGGTCAGCGCCGCGCCCAGCGCCGCCATGTTGATTGTGCGCACCGGTCCCGGTCGCAGGTCGGACCGCTTCAGCGTCGACGAGTCGACGGCCCCGGCGATCGCGGTGGGGATATACGACAAGCCGCCGCCCACTTGCCGCCACGACCCGGCCAGCGCCGGAAGACACGCGATCGTGCGATACGCGATCTCCGCACCGGCGTGACGCTGGGCGCCCACGCCGAGGCGGACGAGCGACGGCTGCCGGATCGCCAACTCGCGCCCTAGCCGCGTGACCTGCTCCGGCGGCACGCCGCACAGCGAGGCCCAATGCTCCACGGGCTCTGCTTCTAGACGCCAGCGCAACTCGTCATAACCCGTGGCGTACGCGCGGCACCACTCCTCATCCACCAGGCCCGCGTCGAGCATCGCCCGCATCGCCCCCAACGCCAGCGCCGCGTCGGTCCCCGGCAGCGGCCGGATGTGCTCGTCGGCCACCCGCGCGGTACGCGAGCGGAACGGGTCGACCACGACCAGCCGCGCGCCGTCGCGCCGCGCAGCCAGGATCAGCCGCCACAAATGAGGCGCGGTCGACAACGGGTTCCAGCCCCAGCAAACGATCAACCGGCAACGGGGCCACAGCTCCGGGTCGACTTCCGGAGAGCGGCCCTGCGTGGCGACCGTGCCGAAGATGCCCCCGGTGGCGCAGATGGTGCGCTCCAGGCTCGTCGCGCCGAGCGCGTTCATCATCCGGGCGCTCATCAAGTCCGCCTGCAGGAAGCCCTGGGTGCCAAAGTACGAGTACGGAAGAATCGCCTCTCCGCCGTGGCGCTCAATCACGCGCCGCAGCGTCCCGGCCACGAGCTCGAGGGCGTCGTCCCAACTCGCCTGGCGAAACTCTCCCGCGCCCTTGGCGCCCGTCCTGATTAACGGATGCAAAAGCCGCTCGGGCGAATGAACCCGCTCCAGGTAATTGGACACCTTCCCGCACAAGAAGCCGTGCGTAACCGGCTGATCGGGATCGCCCGCCACCTGCACCGCGCGTCCCTCGGCGTTGACCGTCACCAACATCGCGCACGTGTCGGGGCAATCATGCGGACACGCCGCGTGGACAACCCGCTCCGGACTCATGACGGCACGATGCTCGCATACTGAGCCGGCACGCGCCAAACATCCGTGGGGTACGGCTTTCCGGTGAAGTGTCGCGATGCGGCGTAGCGCTGCCTCGTGATCAGCGAGAGCCGCGTCGGTTCGGAGGAGTCTTTTCACGCGCGATCGGCTTCGCCTGCAAGCGCTTGTCTCCCGGAGGGAAGGTCGTTGTGGGGCGCGGAAATCTCGCGCCTCCCTCAACGCGCAGACGGACTGCGTCGCCGACGCGGGGAGCCGGCAGCGCGGAGATCGCGTAGAGACGACCGCTCTCGAGCTCGAGCTCGAGACGAGCGCCGTCCTCGAGCGCAACCGCGCGCCTGACCCGGGCCTGGAGCGGACCCGCGGCGTCGAGGGTCACGTGCGCTGGTCGCGTCAGCACCAGCTCGCGGTCATAGTCGAGTTGGCCGTCGAAGCCCAGAAAGCGCGCAACGATCACGCTGGGCGGAGACTCGAGCAGTTCCCGCGGCGTTCCCGCGGCTGCCAGCTCACCGTCGATCAAGATCAGTAGGCGGTCTGCGAGCGCCCAAGCCTCGGCTCGGTCGTGCACCACGACCAGGGTCGCTCGGGCCTCCGAGTGCAGCGCAGAGACAGCGTCCTCGAGCAGCGTCGCGCGCGTCCCCGCGTCGAGGCCGGAGAACGGCTCATCGAGCATCAAGATGTCGGGACGCACCGCGAGCGCGCGGGCAATGTGGACCCGGCGACGCTCGCCCCCGGAGAGTGTCGCCGCCTGGCGCTCAGCGAGGTGCTCCGCACCCATCGCCCGGAGCGCCTCTCGCGCGCGGGCAGCCCGCTCGGCACGGGGAACGCCCCACCAGGCAAGCGCTAGCTTCACGTTGGCGATCGCGCTCCGGCGCGCCAGATCGGGAGCCTGCAGTGCGGTGGCCACCCTTCCGCGCCGGCGGATGTTGCCCCGTGAGGGCGCCGTCGCCCCGCCCAGGGCGTCGAGCAGCGTGCTCTTGCCGGCGCCGTTGGGGCCGAGCAGCGCGACCAGCTCACCAGTCCGGAGTTCGAAGCTCACATCGCGCACGACCTCGCGGTCGCCGCGCCGCACGCTCAGGTGCTCGCACTCCAGCAGCGCGGCCTCGGCCACCGGAGCTGCGTTCAAATCGCTCCCGCCGCCGACCGCAGTCGCAACCGGATGCCACCATCGAAGTGCTGCAGCAGGCTGGCCACGCCCATCAGAACCAGGATCAGCGCGATCAGCACGATTGCGATTGCGACCGCATCGTCGTAGTGGGCGGCGTTAGCCTCATACAAAGCTGCGCTGGCGAGCGTCTGGTCATAGCCGTAGACGTTGCCGCCGACGATCACGATCGCGCCCACCTCCGCCAGCCCGGTCCCGAGCGCGGCGAGCAACGCGGCCACGACGCCGATTCGTGCTTCCCGCAGCGCGAGCCCCGCGAGCTGCCAGCGGTTGGCGCCGAGCATCCGCGCCTGCGAGGGTAGGCCGCCCGGAAGCGCCCGGAATGCTGCCGCGGAAAGGGCGACTACGTACGGCAGCGCCAGCACGGTCTGGGCAATGAAGACCGCCCGCCTGGTGACCGGAAGGTGCAGCGCGCCGAGCGGACCCTGAGGCACGAACAGCAGAAACAGAAACAAGCCGACGACCACCGGCGGGAGCCCGAGGCTGGCGTTCGCGAGCACCTGCAGCGCATGCCGGCCCCGAAAGCGTCCCAGCCCAATCATGAGCCCGATCGGCAAGCCGATCACGGCCGATACCACGGTCGCGATCGCGGCGACCTGGATCGTGAACCAGATCACGCTCAACAGATAAGGGTTGCCGTGGGTGATCAGCGGCACCGCCCGTTGCAGGACTTCCCACAGGAGGTGCATCTAGTTCGCCACCCGGAAGCGTAGGTGCATACCGCCGGCGCGCTGCTGGAGCACCGTGAGGATGCCGGTCAGGACCAGGATCAGTGCCAGCAGAACCAGCGAGATCCCGACGGCGTAGGGATAGTCCGCGTAGTCGTTGACCTGCTGCAACACGGCGCTGGCCAGGGTCTGGTCGTAGTTCTGGATGTTGCCGCCGACGATCACCACCGCGCCCACTTCGGACAGCGCGGCGCCCAGCGCGGCAATGATCGCCGCGATTACCCCGACCTTCGCCTCGCGCAACGCCAGCAGCGAGAGCTGAGCGCGGCCGGCGCCAAGCATCCGCGCCTGAGCCAGGATTCCGGGCGGCAGGCCTTGAATCGCTGCCGGCGTCAGCGCGACGATATAGGGCAGTGCGAGGATCGTCTGCGCCACGTACACCGCTTTCAGCGTGAAGGCGATGTGCAACGACCCGAAGGCACCCTGGGGAAGGACCAGCAGAAGGACTACCACGCCCACAATCACCGGGGGCAGCGCGAGGCTCGCGTTGGCGAGGACATGAAGGGCGCGCCGGCCGCGGAAGCGCCCCAGACCGATGGTTAGCCCAATCGGAAGTCCGATCATCAGCGCCGCCAGCGTGGAGATGACCGCTACGCGGATCGTGACCCAGGCGACTGCCAGGATGTAGCCGTTGCCACCGGCGATCAGTGGGATCGCGCTCCGCAACTCGTGCCACACGAACGCCATGTCAGCGTTTCTTCGGCGCGGGCGCGTTCTGGACGTAGACCAGCTGCCCGTTCTCGAGCCGATAGACGACGCCGGCCTGGGTGCCCCGGCCGATCGTGCGCTCGCCAGGCTTGGGCAACGGTGCCACGGTCTGCCCGGGAGCGATCCGGACCTCCTTCGGGGCCGCGGAGCGCAACCCCTGGCGGGTGATCGTCCCGCTCAGGTGAAGCGAAGACAAAGCGGCGAGCAGAAACGCTACCGAGAGGACAATGCCCAGATCGAACAGGTTCACGAGGCCGTCGAGCGGGTCGCCCGCACGGTCCTCACGGCTGCGGGCGCGAGGCCTGACCGAGATCACGTCTCACCTCCGACGGGACGGGGATCGCTGATGATCGCCGCCAGATACTCGAGGTCTGAGAGGTCCTGCCCATACATCCGGTCTCGGGAGAGCGACAAACCGAACGCCACGGCTCCGATCAGCAGACCGACGACGGTGACGCTGAACGCAACGCGAAGATTATTGCTCAGGGCCGCGGTGTTGCCGTTGGCGAGCCCAGTCAGAGCGGGAGACAGCGGAATCAGTGTCCCCATCAGGCCTAGCGCCGGGCCGGCCCGAACCAGCAGGCGGGTGCGGGCCAGCCGTCGCTGCGAGTCGAAGTCGAAGTCGGCGAGCGCCTTGTTGAGCTGATGATCGCCGCCCTCGGTTCGGGCGTGGGCGACGATGAACGACAGCGTCCGCGCCATCGCTGGGCTACGCGGAACCGCGGCGACTGCCCGCTCTGCGGCCTGGCGGTCGCCCACCAGCAGCGCTTGGCGCGCGCGCTCCGCGCCTTCGGACAAGGTCGTGAACCGCCGCTGCCGCCGTCCCGAGACCTCCACCATGTAGCTCCCGAGCTCGAAGATCACCAGCGCCAGTGCCAGTAACGCGAGGATCAGCACCGGGATCTCCAGGATGCTGGCGACGTGAAAGATCACCTCGTCGATGTCATGGGTGGTCAGAGCGAAGGTCACGAGAACGTCGGCGATGGTGCCACGGCCGAGGCGTCAGTGCCCGGACAACACTGCTCGCGAGCGACGGCGTCCCCCTAGCTCGCGCCATGCACCCAAGCCCAGGAGGACACCGACGACCAGTGCGGCGCCGAGCGCGGACAAGCTCGTGGTGCGGGTTGCCTGTTGAACGGCCGGCGGTGCGGCCGCCGCGGCGGGAGCGAGGTGGATAAGCGGGCTGGAGCCGACCGGCAGCGGGGCCACATCGCTGATCAGGCGGCCTGTCACGAGCGTGCCAGCCAGCGCTGGGGGCGGGGTCCGAGGTGCCGCCTTGCGGGTTGGCTTGGCGTTGCTGGCGGTACGGCGAGGCGAGCCCGACCCGACCGCGCTCGGCGGAGAGCTCGTGGTGGTGGTCGTCGTGGTGGTAGTCGCCTCGGCGGGCGCGGTGCTTGTCGTCGGCGAGGCGGGAGTGGTGGGGGTCGACGGCTGGGAGGGGCTGGCGGGATTTGTCGGCTGGTTCGATGGCTGTGCGTTCGACGAGCCGGTCGGCGAACCGGAGGCCTGGCCCGAGCCCGGTTTACCCGCCGAGCGGTTGCCGTGCGGGCCGTGGGTTGTGCCGGTGTGCGATTTCGACTTGTTCGACTTGCTGCCGCCGCCCTGGGTCTGTCCGCCCGGCGCGGGGTTTGCTGACGTCGTGAACTGGATCGTGCCCGTGCCTCCCTCGCCGCTGCTCGCATCCGTGACTTGAACGGCCACGTCGTAGCTGCCGGCGGGAAACGAATGGGTGGGGGTCGCCGCGGTCGCGCTCTCGCCGTCGCCGAAGCTCCAGCTCCAGGTCAACGCGGTCGCCGGCACCGGGGAGCCGCCGGCCGTGTGCACGGTGGCGTCGAACTTTGCGCTGGTCGTGGTAGCGGTCGATGACAACGTGTGCGCGGACGCATTCACCGTCAACGGCAGGCCGTTGGTGTACACGACCAACGTGATCGGCGACCCGCTTTCGGTCACGAGGTCCCGGCCATTGTTGTCGGATCCTCCCTGGAAGGGACGGATGTATGTGGTCTGGTCCTCCGAGCCGTCGACCGAGAGCGCGGGCAGTGCATCCGGCGACTGCGGGTCGTGATACTGGGTCGGGTCGGTCAGGTCGGCGCTCGACAGCGGGTTCTCGAATCCTTTACCGGGATTGAGCACCTGCACGCTGGTGAGGTCGTTGAGCGGAATATGCAGGCCGCAGGTGAGCACCGTCGACAGCGACCACGCGGTGGTGGTGAGCTGATAGGGCTGCCCGGCCGGATACAGGTAGACCGGATTCGATCCGTCGTAAGGGGAGCAGCTGCCGAGCGCCTGCAGGCCCGCCGAGGGGTAGCTCACGCTTCCCTGCGATGAGGGGTAGAGGGTGGCGCTGACCACCGGCTGATCGGCGAACGCGGTCGCGTCGCAGCTCGTCGCCACGGCCAAGGCAAACGCGAGCGTAAACCCGAACCGCCGGCCCGGCAGGGGCCCGGGGCGGCGGTTGTGGTTGCGTGGCTCTGGTGAGCGCACCGCGTCCTAGGTGACGTTGATCGTCCTCAGCCCCGTGTCGCTTGGGGACTGCCCGCTCTGCCGGTTGACCAGGCGCAGCACCGAGCGGAACCCGGTTCTCAGCTTGAACCGCGCGGTGAACTTGAGCTTGCCCTTGGGGACTTTGACGGTCGTCGTCTGGCCGAACAGAGGCGGACCGGAGGCGGTTTTCATCGCGAGCACCTCGATCGACGCACCGCCCTTCGGAGCGGCGGGCTTGATCGTGCCCGACACGGTCACAGATCCGCCCTTTGCGACCTTGACCGAGCTGAAGCTCACGCTCGTCTTCGGCCTGGAGCCGACCGTCACGCTGACCGTCCGCGACGGTGCCGCGACGACCTGTCCCGGATCCTGGTAGCTGGCCCTAACCAGCCACTTACCCTTGCCGAGGTTCGGGACCACGGCGAAGTTGGCGTCATTGCCCTCCAACTTCAAGGTCGTCAGCTTCTTGAAGCCCTTCCGGGACGCCAACTGGCGAGCGGACAGCGTCACCGTCGCCTTGACATGGCCGGAATCTGGGGACACCTGGCCGAGAATCAGCGCCTGGCCACCCTGGGAAATCGCGCGCAGCTGCGTGATGAAGCTGTGCACGGTGATCTTGACCGCCGCCGTCGAGCTCGGCGAGAGCAGATCGCCGAACGGCGGACTCAGGCTCGCGTTCTCGATCTGCGCGATCTGCGGCGTCGTCACCTGATAGGTGCCGGTGGTCGGCGGCACAAAGCTGACGCTGTAGTTGCCCTGGCTGTTAGTCGTGCCGGAGGCAACCGTGACCGGGACCACGCCCACGATCTTGACGATCGAAACCAGCTTGCCAGACAGCACCGGATATCCCGGCTGGGCGTTCGTGAGCTTCCCGGTCACGGTCAGCTTCCTGCCCGCACGGGCGAGATAGTTAGACGAAGCCAGTGAGGTCGAAAGGTTTGGCGACGCCGTCGGCTTGAACGGCGCGCCGCCGGGATCGCTCGTGTGCGCGAGATAAGCGCGCACCTGCGCCTGCACGGTAGGCGAGGTGATGTAGTTCAAGAAGTCCTTGGCCGCAGGCAGATTCACCGACTGACCGGGCTTGTCGGGGTTGATGATGTAGCCGTGGAAGTAGTTGATCAGCTCATATGCGCCGCCCGGGGCCGAGGCGCTGTTGTTACGCGAGACGATCTTCAGCGCCGGAATCGTGCCCGCCGGATCGCTCCCCGACGCCAGATAGTCATAGGTCCCTCGATCGCTCAGCACATAGCACGAGTTCGGGCCGCTCGGAAACCCGTTACAGGCGTTGGCCGCCTGGACGTTGGGGCCCTGCGTCAGCCCAGTCGCCGCGTACCACGACGGCAGCGCCGCGCCCGTCGGAAGCGCACCGCCATTCGGGCACGCCTGCCCAGAGGCCGTCACCCCATGACCAGCGGCGATCGGCGTCTCGCCACCACCGTTAGTGGCATTCACTGTACATAGCAGCAAGCCGGCAGGGCTGAGGCCCGAGACGTCGACCAGATGCCAGATACCGTGCTCCTCAACGGTCGTCCCCGGCGTGCCGCCACGGGAGACGAACTCGGCCTTACCGCCGATCCCGGCGGCGGCCACGCTCGCAAACGCCCCAGCGATGTTGTTCGCGCCGTTTCCAGCCACGCCAGCCGGGTCGGCGTTCGGCCCGGCGAGCACGAAGTCGTTGATCCACAATGCGCGACCGTAGCGCTCATACGAATAGCCGCCCGCCACGAACTGATTCTCCAGCGACTCTGCGTGAACGATCAGAGCGCTCGCCCCAGCGGCCCCAGACTCCGCATTAGCGATCGCGGTGCCGGTCGCAGTCCCGATGTACTTGAACGTGAACTGCGGATAGGCCTTCTGGAAACCAGGCTGAATCAGGTTGGGGATCAGCCCCGAGTCGCTCGCATCACTGGTGCCGATGACCGTGAGCGTTGATGGGGGGTCGGCGCTCGCCAGCGCCGGCGCGATCATCGTGATCGCAGCGGCCGCGAGGCCTAGGAGGGAACCGCGCACCAGCGTTCGCGCGGTGCCCGCCCCACTTCGAAGATTGCGTGGCCGCGCGAGACGGCTGGGGGAGATGGGGGTCTTCAACATCCGGGCAATATATAGGCAGTGCTTAGGCAGGAGTGGCAATTCCTACTGGAACCTCCGCAAGGCGCGAGCGATCCATGGGCTACCCCCCCGAAACTGCGGTGCTCTCGGCGCTGGCGCACTGGCTGAGGCCGTACTGTCCGGCGAGCGTCGAAGCGGGATTTGCCTGGAGCGCCGCGAGCGCCTGATCGACGCCGGTCTGGTCGCCTCGCTGCGCGGCGGCGGCGAGCGATCGGTAGGCGGACAGGGAGCTCGTCATCGCCGCCACGTAGCGGTCCAGGAGAGCTCGATTCTCGGCCGGCCGAGGCAACGCGCGGAGGCTTGACACCTCCCCTTGCACGATCGGCAAAGCGCTCTTCAGATAGGCGGCGAGCGCCGGCAGCGAGGTCTCGCCGCCGGCCGGGGGTGGGGTGGCACGTAAGTCGCGCAACGCGCCGGCGCAGATTGCGTTGCCCTCCGCGATCACGTCCTGTTTGGTGACGGCGTGGCCCCCGCAGGCAGCCAGCACTAATGCCGTGAGGCCGCCGCAGGCGGTCAACGTAAATCGCCGCGATGCAGGCGGGCGCTTACGTCTGCAGCGACCGGACCGCACTCTCTTGAGCGGCGCCTCGGCGCGGCTTTCGCGGCTTTGCGGGCAAGACACGACCTTGATCATCTCGCGTCCGAAGAGATGAGGGGCCGCCGAGGTCGCGTTTCGCTGGGAGCTTGGCGCTGAGGTACGGCCGCGCTGTACCGTCTGCAATCGGATGCCCGAACACCTTTCCCTAGGAGAAGCCGCCGCGGCGCTCGGCGTGAGCGTAGACACCCTGCGGCGGTGGGATCGCAAGGGGCAAATCAAGATCACCCGTGACGCCCGCAACCGCCGGCTGGTCCCGGCTTCAGAGATAAGCCGGCTGAGTCAGCGACCGCTGCGGCATCGCACCGGCACCGAGCGTTCAGCTCGCAATCGCTTTCCCGGCGTGGTGCGCTCGGTGGAATGCGACGGTGTGATGGCCCTGATCGAGCTTGAAGCTGGGCCGTTTCTCGTCACCGCAGCGATCACCCGGGACTCAGTCGAGGAGCTCGGGCTCGCGACTGGCGTGCGGGCGACCGCGGTTGTGAAGGCAACCTCGGTAATGATCGAGCGGGACACCGCAACCTAAGTGAAATACGCAGTCGAGGAGCCGGAGCGTCGCTGGCGTGGCGGTGACGCCGCTGATGTGACGGGGATGGACGACTTCTCTTTCGGCAGGTTTGGCGGCGTTGAGGGTGGATGGGTGGTGACTGGGTCAGAACAGGTGCCGTCTCGGCGAGCTCGAGCGAGTGGGCGGGAGGAGGGCTCTTCAGCGTCTCCCACCTCCACGTCTACCTTCTCCGGCGCTGTCGTGTCCCACGTCGGCGATCCCACAGCCACTTCAAAGTCAGAAACTCGAGAATTCGCTTGAACATACCTCTCCTTTCGTTTGGGGTTTCATAGGCGACCTTTCCCGGATGACCTCCGTCTGAGTGCGATCGAGGACCCACTGCGATCGCCGCGCCGCTGATCACTACGTTGATCTCCGTCGGCGATGCCCCCAAAGCTCAGCTTGGCAGCAACATCGAGAGGTCCTGTGGCGCGATCCCGATCCTCGCGAGATGGTCGGCGTGCTTATCAAGATCAACCTTGTCAGGCAGCTGCTGCTCGGCGAGCTGGGCTTTGCCGTCATCGCCGCGCTCACGCATCACCTGCACAATCTGTTCCTTCGATATCTGCATGGTCCTCCCTACTCCGTTCTCGCCGGTAGATGATCCGCAGCGCCGCGAGAGCTTTCGCCGTGCGACCGGCTACTCCGGCGACGACCGGCCCGGCGACGGGTTAGCCGAAGGTCTCAGCGCTCCGGCGCAGCCCATCAGTAGTAATGCCGCCGGCCGCCCACGGCACGTCCCATCGATCCCAGGACGGCTAGTAGCAAGCCGATGAGCAACACCGCGATTCCAATACTCCAGAGAATTGCGATCTTTGCGATGAACCCGACCAGCAGCAAGATGATGCCCAAGATGATCATGCGTTCCTCCGTAGTTCCCGTAGGCTGGCTGCAAGCGACTGATAGCTAGACCGCCCAGCAAACTACCCACCGGCCACCAGATCGGATCCGCGTATGTCTTCATCACAACGTACGGATCCAGACAGCGAACACCGGCTCCAGCACCCCAGCGCTCGCCAAACCTGGGTCTACCCGGGACACGGCGAGCGTCTCCACCGGCGTGCCCAGCTCCGGCAGGCCAAGTTCACGGGATGACCTACCCGGCTATCCAACTGACCCCTATCCGGCACTCCCTCGACGTATCTGCCGGGCCACCGAGCGAGCCAACGTGGTGCCGTGAGACTCTGCGGGAGCACCACCGCCGGAGAGTCGACATTAGGGGCTGGGGCGTCTAAGCGGGCGAGCCGGCGGGCGTGCCGGGTCGGGGAGCGGTCGCGCGGGCTGCGAGGCGGCAAGCAGCCTTTCGGCGATTCTCGAGCCACGGCCAGTGCTTTTCGGGCGGCCAGCTATAGGAGGGAACGCCGTTCCGTAGGAGCCCGACGAGACGCGGCTCGAGCAAGGACGCGGCCGCGAACTCGTACAGTGGGGTCAGCCGAGCGCCGATGATGCCGTAGTCGAACACGCGGGCTAGTGGCTGCTCTTGCCTGAGAAGCTCGTCGAGGTCGACATCGTCGACCGGGTAGCGCTGCGGGTAGACGTGACCGAGTCCGAGAAAGAGATCGACCGTGCGGTGGCGAGGGTCGCCAAGCCGAGGACCGAGCGCGGCGAACGCGCCGAGTGCCAGTCGCGGGGCCGTCACCAGCGCTTGCGCGTACAACGCTCTGAGCAGTGCCACGTTGAGGAGAAAGCGCTCGACGAGAAGCTCGTCCGCCGCCAAGGTTTCGTGTTCGAGATATCCGGCAACCACGCTCGCATTGTGCGCTCGATACCAACGAGGGGGTGTCGGATCATGCAGAAAGTCAAGCCAGAGCGCTACCGGCACGGTCGCGGGTCCATCGCCGGCGCCTCTGTGATGTTCGTCTGCCTCCAACATGTCGACGAGAAGTCGGTCGTTCACCGCCCGCCACCAAGGGCTGCCTGGCACTGGCGCGCCGGGGGACGCGAGCGAACCGCGCTTGACGTTCCAACGCAGAAAGCTCAACTGAGCAGTGGCATACGCCGCGTGGCGCCGGTGGCGGTAGAAGTCCACCGCCAGTTCGATCCGGCCAGCTGGGTCCTGCGCAACCGACGCGACGCGGCTCGTGGCCTCCCTGCGTGCCGCTCGTCGCTCGTGGCCCTCACGTTCCACAGGAGCACGGTACAGGCGTTGCTCGCGGAGCTACTCACATCAAAGCACCGCGAGCCCGTCAATGAGGCTGCACACGACGTCGAACACAACGCGTCGCGATCACAGCGTCAGTGAGTATTCCCCGGGACGCCTGGCCGGAACGAAGCCGTGAGACCGTTGAGGCCGCAGGAGACGCCAGGCGAACGACCTTGCCGAAGCCAGTGCGGGCGAGATCGCCCGCGCTGGGAGTCCAATCGGGCGCTGAACTTCTACCCTCACAACATCCGAAGGCCACGACGAGAGAATCACGATGAACGACGACACGGGCCTCGATCTCGTGACCGGAGCGTTTAGCTACTCCGGGGCTCAGCTCGCCGAGCGACTGCTCGCCGCCGGACGCAACGTACGAACCCTGACGTTCCACCCCGACCGTCCACATCCGCTACGGGGGCGAGTCGAGGCGCTCGCCTATCGCTTCGAGGACCCCGCGGCGCTGGCCCGCAGCCTCGAGGGCGTGACCACTCTCTACAACAGCTACTGGGTCCGCTTTGACCATCGCCAAACGACCTATGTCAAGGCGATCGAGAACTCACGAATGCTGTTCGGCGCGGCCCAGCGCGCCGGCGTTGCGCGTGTCGTTCACACCAGTATCGCCAACCCCTCGCTCGAATCGACCCTTCCGTACTACCGAGGCAAGGCGCTGGTCGAGCGCTCACTCGCCGAAGTCGGCATCCGCTACTCGATCGTCAGACCGACCGTCTTATTCGGCGGCGAACGCGACGTACTGGTTAACAACATCGCGTGGATCTTGCGCCGGATGCCGGTCTTCGCGCTCCCGGGCGACGGCACCTACCCTATCCAGCCAGTCCACGTAGAGGACCTGGCGCGAATCTGCCAGCAATGCTCCCGGGCCGAGGGCGACGTAATCGTCGACGCTGCCGGGCCCGAGACGCTCTCCTTCAAGCAGCTGGTTCAGGCAATTCGGCATACCGTGGGGCCCCGCGCGCCAATCGTCCACCTGCGCGCGCCGATCGTACACCTGCCCCCGACGATCATGGCCCGAGCGTCACGCGCGCTCGGCCTATTGGTCCGCGATGTGGTGCTAACGCCAGACGAAATCAGGGGCCTGATGGCCGGACTCCTCGTTTCGCACGATGCACCACTCGGCCGAATCTCATTCAAGGAATGGCTTGCAGAAAGCGGCGGCTCGCTCGGTCGCTCCTACGCAAACGAACTCGACCGCCACTTCTCCATCCCAGCCGCTGCTCGCTAGAGGGGACAGGCGCGCGAGGTAATAGTGTCCTCGCTCGTACGCCGGGTGCTTCGAGCGTCGACTCAATCGCTATGTAGGGAACGATCGCGGGCTCCTCTCAGCTCGGCACGGAGTCACGAACCCCGGCCAGAGACGGGCCATTCAAAACCGCTGGCGCCTCCCGGCCCGGCGCCGCGCTCGGCGGTCGTGCGGGTTGGAGCCAGGGCTGCTCAAGCAGACCTGTTGGGTGAGCTGGTGAGAAAGTACGGTTGGCGAGGTCGTAGCTCGCTGCTGGGAGTTTCACCCAGGGCGTCAAGGTCGATGCCGGTGGCGAGGAGCGCTTCCTTGTTCTCCCAGCGCGAGTAGCCCACCAGGCAGGTGCCGTCCTCCGTGAGAAGAGGTGGCTCCACACTGAGGCAACCCGGTTGGCTCTCCATCCAGCCGCGCATCTGCGCCATACCTTCGGCGAGGGCCTCGACGGCTTCGGTGGACGGGTAGTGCAGAGTCATGAAGACGAACACTTAGGCTCCGTTCGAAAAGCGGTTTCAACCGACGCAGACGCCGTCCGCAAGGACACATCGGCATCTCATGATGCCACGCCTGTGCGCCACGAAGCTATTCACGTTGGCGTTGGTCCACTCCGTAGGCGAATCGCGGCCGCGGCCGTATCCGTGTCGGATGTAGGCGCGGGAGGGACCCGGGGCGGGTGCGGCCAGGCCTGCCCGCACCTGGCCGCGGCGGCCGATGGGCGCCGCTTCGGCCCGGGCGAACGGATCGTGTTCGAGCTGTACACGCGCGAGATGTTCGAGCGGACCCACCGCTGGACGGAGCGCTTGCAGCTGTTCGACCCACCGCCCACCGAGCGGCCGAGCTACGAGGAGGCCATCCTCGCTTACCCTCAGCTAAGAACTAGCCCCAGGCGCGGGCAGCCACCTCAGCGATCAGCTGGAGCTTCCTCTCCTGGGCGTCCTCGCTAATCGCGTTGCCTGGCCCGGCCGAGGCGAAGCCGCACTGGGTCGAGAGCGCCAGCTGGTCGCGCGGATAGAAGCGAGCCGCCTCGTCGATCCGCTCGATCAGTTGCTCGGGCGACTCGAGCTCATCTAACTTCGAGGAGACGAGGCCAAGCACAACGACCTTATCGTCCGGCAGGTCCTTCAGCGGCTCGAACGAGCCAGAGCGCTCGTTCTCGTACTCGAGCAGGATGCGGTCGTAGTTGGACAGCCGCGGGAACAAGCGGCCGGCGACCGAGTCATATCCGCCCGCGCTGATCCAGTGGCTGTCGTAGTTGCCCTTGCACATGTGCAGCCCGAAGGTGACCCCCTGCACGCTCGCCAGCTCGTTGAGCATGTCGGCTCCCTCGGTCAGCACCCGCTCGAACGAGATCCCGGCCGCCTCCCACAGCCGCTGCTGGGATTCGTCGACCAACTGGCCGAAGTCGGGCGCATCGACCTGGATGTACGGGCAGCCCATCCGCGCCAGCTCCTGTGCCTCCTCGCGCATCAGCCCCAGGCCGTCGGCGAACAACTCGAACGGGTCTGCGTAGGCGTCCGGTGTCCGCGACGGCGACCACGCCAGGAACAGCATCAGCGGGCTGGGCAGCGTCACCTTGACCGGACGTCGCGCCCTGGCCCGCGCGTAGGCATACTCCTCGGCCGTCATCATTCGCTTGCGCCTGAGCTTCTCGGTGACGGACACCGGTATCGCGAACACGCTCTGCTCCGCGCCGCCCGCGTCATGGAACGGGACGGGGATGTGGTCGCTCGCCTGTGCCGCCGGATCAGGGGTCAATCCCTCCACCGCCTCGAGCAGCTGGTCGATGAACGTGTGCCGGCGCAGCTCGCCGTCGGTCACGACGTCGAGCCCGGCACCTTCCTGCATGGCGATCACCTGGTCGACCGCCCGGTCCTCGATCTCCTTGTAGCCGGCGGGCGCCAACTCGCCGGACTCGAACTGCGTGCGCGCGCGGACCAGATAGTCCGGGCGCAGAAGCGAGCCGACAGTGTCGGCGCGATAGACGGTCGTCATCTCGTCACCTTCTTCGATGGTCGGTACGGCACAGCAGCGTGGTCAGAACTTCATCCACGGTCGCCTTCGAGGCGCCGGTCCCGTCGGCGGCCCGCCATCCGACGACGCCGTCGGGCCGCACCAGCACCGCGCCGGCGCTGGAGATGCCATAGGCGTCCCGGAATTGCCCCTCGGGGTCGCGCAGCTCCCCGCCGTCCACCACGTAGGCGTCGAGCGGCACGCCGAGGCCATCTGCCACAGCGCGCGCGGCCTGCCGCCACGCCTCGCCGGCTGACGCGGCCAGCAACACGAAGCTCCGGCCGAACAGGTCGAGGCTGGAGACCCGAGTCCCGCCGCGCTCGAGGAACACGTGCGGCGCCCGGGAGCCCGGGCGGCCCCTGGATTCGCGCGGATGCTCGTGGAGCGCATGGTCCTCGACCGGCTCGAGGATCACGCCGGCGGAGTTGCAGCGGGTGCCGATCTCGAGCGAGAAGTCGTCGACCAGCTGCTGCATGCCATCGGTGCCGAGATACGGCGCGACTCTCGTCACGTACCGCGAGTACGCCTGCTCGACCATCAGGGCGCCGATCGCACGCCGCTCGGCGTCGTAGGTACTGAGCAGCTCGGACCCGGCCACGCCTGTGAGGACGAGGGAAAGCTTCCACGCGATGTTCCACGCGTCCTGGACGCCGGTGTTGCCGCCGAACCCGCCGTTGGGTGGCATTGTGTGGGCGGCGTCGCCGGCCAGAAACACGCGCCCGTCCTGGTAGCGCTCGGCGCTTTCGGCCATCGCCCGCCAGGTCGCGATGTCCTCGATCACGACCGGGATGTCGGGGACGCCGATCGCGGCGCGCAGCAGCTCGAGCGCCCGATGTTCGTCAATCTTCTCCGCCACGTTTGCCCACGGGGCCGACGGGTAAGCGGCCACAATCTCGGGCCGGGCGGTGTCGCCGACGAGGTTCACGATGAGGAAGCCGCGGTTCCCGGTGCGATCCAGCCGGAAGAACCCGCGCAGCACCGGGTTGGTGATGTAGTTGACGCCCTGGTCCCGCCCTTCCAGCAACGGCGCCAGGTCGACCTCGGCACGGAAATAGATCGTGATGCTGTTGGAAAGCAGGCCGTGGCCGCGCATCCCGATCCCGAGTTGGTCACGGATCCGACTGCGGTTCCCGTCTGCGGCGACGATGTACTTGGAGCGGGCGGTTCGCTCTGAGCCGTCATCGAGGTCTTGCAGTGTGGCGGTCATGCCCTCGTCGTCTTGGGAGACGGACGTGCAGTCGACCCGGTAGCGAAGCTCGGCCCCGAGTTCCTCTGCCCGCGCGCGCAGGATCGGCTCGAGCGCGTCCTGGTCGATGAACAGTCGCACGGTCGGGCTGAACTCCTCGACTCCGGCGTTCAGGTTGGGGAAGTAGCTCGCGATCTCGCGCCCGGCTAGCGATTCGACGTTGTTGATGCCGCCGTTCGGGTGGTACTGCTCCTCGCCTTTGCGCCGAACGCTCTCTTCAAGCCCGGCGGAGCGGAGGATCTCAACTGTGCGGAGCTGAAAGTGGCCCGCCCGCGGATGGATTGCCGTACTGGTGTGTCGCTCCACCGCGAGGCAACTGACCCCGTGGAGTCGCAGAAAAACCGCGGTCGAGAGGCCAACGAGGCTGCCGCCAACGATCAGGACGTCCGGAGAGTCGCTCGGGGTCACAGCGCGGCGGAGGTCTGCGCGGTCTCGAGATCGTCGCGGTACAGGTCGTACGCGGCGGCGTATTCCATTACCCGCGCGACCTCGGTGATCAACTCATCGCCATACCCGGCGCGGCGCAGGAGGTGGAAGCCCATCTCCATCCCCGAGCTGATCCCGCCCGCGGTTACGATCCGCCTCGCGTCCACGACCCGCGCGCGGCTGATGCGGCAGGACGGCGCGAGCTCGGCCAGGCGATCGATCGGCACCTTGCCGGCCGGCCCGGACTCCACCCGGTCGGGCTCCTTGCGGTTGGTGGCCGGCAGGCCATCGAGCAGGCCCATCCGCGCGTACACCCACGAGCCCGTGCACACGCTGGTCAGCAGGCACTCATCCGGAAGGCCGGAGATGAAGTCGTGCAGCCGGCGGTTGTGCATCTCCTGGCGGGTGCCGAATCCACCCGGGATCAGGAACGCGTCCATCGCCGGTCGGTCCTGAAAGCAGTAGTTCGGGAGCACCGTGAACCCGGCCTGGGCCTGCACCGGCCGCATCGCATCCGCGATCAGGAACGCCTCGAGCTCGGGGTCGTAGCGCCGCGCCACCGACCACACGCCGTAGGGCGCGGCGAAGTCGACGATCTCGGCGTCCTTGAACACGTAGATCCCCAACCGGAACCCCGCTGCCATACATCCCTCCCTCGTCTCGAATTGACGCTCGGCCTTCGGTGCGGCGCTTCCGCCTCCGCCGGGACGCGACCTAGACGGACCATCGGCGGTGGTACGCCAGCCTGTTTAGCGTTAAGTCTGGATGATTTCTTACCCGACTTCTTCGGGCGCGAGCCCCCGGCCGCGCCGCTGGCCTGTGGAACGACGCCTGCCTGGGCCGCCCAAGCGGCACGGTGAAACGACATTCGCGTTCGGGGGGAGGTCATTCAACGGCGCGAGTACTGTCTCGAGGCATCGCCATCCGGCGGCTCTCGCGAACGGCTGGCGCGTCTCCGCCGTTGCGATAGCTTCGAAGCCAGGTGTCGATGGATACGCGCGTGAAGGTGCGGAAATGCTCTTCCTCGGCGAGCACGATTCCGTTGAAGGTATCGAGCACAGGAGCAGCCGCTGTTGGACATCGTCGATTGTCAGGTTCGCGAGCAGCGCATCGACGGAGGCGGCGGCCGGGATTATTCCGACAGCTCGACCAGCAGCGTCTCCTTGTGGAAGCTGGACAAGATCGCGAGCGAGCGACCGAGAGGATTGGGCCGAGGACGAAGAACGCGAGCAGCGTGATCTGCAGGGGGGTAGGCTGACGCCATGCCGATGCCCAAGCGGTCAAGCGTGGATGACTTCTTTTCGCAACTGAACGATGTCCAGCGGCCGCACCTCGAGGCGCTCAGGGAGCTGAGCCTGGCTGCCGACCTGGAGGCGCGGGAGGAACTGAAGTGGAACTTGCCGGTGTACGTCCGCGGCGAGAAGACGAGCCTGTGGATGCTTCAAAACTTCAAGAACCACTGCTCGCTGCGGTTCCCGCCAGCGTTCTTCGCCACCCAGAAGGCCGCGGTTGAGGGCGCCGGCTACGAGGCGGGTGAGGGCTTCATCAAGCTCCCCTACGAGCGCGAGCTGCCGACCGAGCTGCTGAAGGCGCTGATGCGGGCGCGGGTCGAGGAGTACGCAGCGACCGGCGCCGGCGACCGCTGACCGCGGCTGCTTCCCACGAGGGTCGCGGTTCGTTGAGGGTCGCGACCACCGCGCTGAGCGGGGAAGGCGCCGCCGCGATCCAGATGCACGGCTCGCGACCGAAGCAGGACGGAAAGTCCCGCTTCAGGCTGGTTCACGTGCCGCGAGCTCGGCTGGCGTGAGGGTCTCGATTCGCGCGGCCAGCATCCACTGGTTACCGAACGGATCGCCGAGGCGGCCGCCGCGCTCGCCGTAGAACTGGTCGGCGAGGGGGTAGATGATCTCGGCGCCGGCACGCACGGCGCGATCCCAAGCGGCGTCGACATCGGGCCAGTAGGTGCACAGCAGCGCGTTGAACTGGTCGTCCTGGGCGTCCTTGACCATCACGACCGAATCGCCGATCAGCAACTCGGCGTGGACCAGCGTCCGGTCGGGCATGTAGTAGCGCTCGCCGAGCTCCTTGGCATCGAACGCGGCCTTATAGAAGTCGATTCCGGACGCAGCGTCGCTGAGCGCGAGCCGCGGCGTGACGGTGTGGAGATGCTCGGGCACCGGGGAAGGCGTCTTTTCGCGTTCAGCCAGTCCGGGCTGCTGATAGATCCCGATCACGTTGCCGGCCGGGTCACGGACGTGCCCCACGCGCTCGCCGGGTGCCGCGTCTTCGTCGATAACCTCGCCGCCGGCGGCGTGGACGGCCGCGAGCGCCGTCTTAAGGTCGGCGACCATGATGTGAATCATGATCCCGGGCTCAGCTGACGGCGCCCGGCCGGTGACCCACGAGCCGCTCACTTCGTTGACCGCGTCGTCGAACGCGATCGCGCCGTCGCCGCGGCCGCGCAGCTGCCAGCCGAACGCGTCGCGGTAGAAGCGCGAGGAGCGCTCGACGTCGACTGCAGGGATCTCGAGGTAGCAGATCTTGCCGGTTGCGAGAGTGGGAGTTCCGTGTGCCATACGATTAATATACACGTAGATCAAATGTCGGCAAGATCGTCGAGAGAGCGCTCGTTACACCGTTCGCCAGGCGGCAGGGCCGCCAACGGTCGCCGGGGTCGCCCGCCGACGATCGATCGCGAAGCCGTGCTCGACGCGGCGATCCGACTGCTCGACGCCGAGGGCGTCGAAGCGCTGACGATGCGCCGGCTCGCGAGCGACCTCGGCGTGTCTGCGATGGCGCCCTACCGGCACGTGGGCAGCAAGGACGAGCTGCTGATGGTGCTCCTCGACCGCCTCGCCGGCAGGCTCGTGTACCCGCCGCGCCCAGCGGACCTAAAGGGCACGATGCTGGTGCTGTGGTCGACGATCTACGACAGCCTCGCCGAGCACCCCTGGATCCCCGAGGTGCTGGCGCGACGCCGGATGATGGCGCCGTCGGTGCTCGACGCGGTCGAGGAGATCCATGCGGCCCTGCGCACCGCTGGCCTATCGATCGAAGCAGCGGTGCGCGCGTACCGCCTGATGTGGAACTTCACGCTCGGCTCGCTGCTCGTCCGCGCCGGCGCCAGCTCCCAACAATCAAGCCACCAGCGAGAGCTCCGCGGCACCCCCGACCGCGGGCGCTATCCGACGCTCGCGGCGGCCGCCGCCGCGTGGACGGCGGCGCACGACCGGGACACCTACCGCGATGATCTCGGGGCGCTCATCGATGCGTTACTGGCGGACGGCCGGCCTCGCGAGCCAGTGACGAAGCGCGATACGAAGACGTCGCCCTAGCGACCGTGCGGCCTGATTGAGTTGACGCGAGCAAGTCTCTCGCGCCAGCACTTCCGACGCCGGGTCATCGCGCCAAAAAGCAGAACTGGCTTGACGACCCGAAACCGTCGCCCTCCCCACCCGCTTCCACGAACGAGGAGGCGCTCACGAGCGGCGGCCGGGGCAACGAGGACTGCTGCTCCGTGCCGGCCGCGCCGAGAAGCGGAAGCCGCGGCCTGGTGGCCGGAAGGGCGCCAATCGGGAGGTCTCGATCGGGGCTTAGGAGCCAGATCTCGTGCTCCGCGATCGATCGAGGCGCGGAGCCAACTCGGCTTGGAGCCCTGGCTAGAAACTCGGATCACAGATGGTCGGAAGCGCGGTCGGCTGCTCTCCGCGCTCGACTATGATCGACCCGGTTTGGGAAACGAGGGGGGTGCGATGCGGATCGACCTGAAGAAGATGTTCGCTGAGGAGGTCGCCAAATCGCGGCTTGCTGAGGGTCACGCGCTGGGGATGGTCGCCTTCCGCTATGGGTATCCGTCGATCGAGCTTCACCGCAGCCGTTCAGATTGGCATTACGACGCGTCGACGCCGAGCTATCTGGGGCCGATCAACGAGATGCATCACACGACGCGGCGGGCCGAACCCAAAGACACGTTCTTCGTGACGCCGATCGTCGATGCGCCCTACTCGCGGACGTTCGTCGACTTGAGCGTCGAACCGTGCGTGCTTTCGGTTCCGGTGATCGACGACCGCTACTTCACGGTCCAGATGCTCGACTTCTACACCAACAGTTTTGCGTATGTCGGCAGCCGCCTGGGTGACACGTACGGCGGCAACTTCCTCGTCGTGGCCCCGGCCTGGCGCGGCGTCGCGCCCGAGAGTGTAGAGCGCGTGATCGTCGCCCCGAGCCCGGTCATCTGCATGCTCGCCCGGGTCGCCATCCTCGACGATGATGTCGATGCCACCGTCGCGTTGCAGACCCGGATCACCGTCACGCCCCTGAGCGCGCATCTCGGCGAAGACACACCGCAGACGCCGCCGGCGCCGAGTCCATATCGAGACTTCAAAACCGGCGATCCACTCGACTTCTACCGGATGCTCTGCGAGTGCCTGACCGGGAACCCGCCGCCGGCTCGTGACGAGGGCGTCCTCGGTCTGTTGCGCCGCGTCGGGATCGGTCCCGGCGTCGAGTTCGATCCCGACTCGCTGCATCTGTCCGCCGTCGAGGGGCTGACAGGCGCCATCGCCGACAGCCTCCAGTCTCTATGCCGAGATGCCGTTTGTCGACAAGCCAAGGAACGGCTGGATTCTGTTCGATCCGAAAGCCGTCGGCAACTTCGGCACCAACTACTACCTGCGTCTCGAGGTCGCCCAGATCGGACTGCTCGCCAACGCCAGCGAGGAGGCGTACTACGTCGGCGCGATCTTCGATTCCCAAGGGGAGCCCCTCACCGGCGAGCACAAGTACGTGATTCACTTCGGGCCCGACGAGTTCCCTCCCGTCGAGGCGTTCTGGTCGCTGACGATGTATCTACAGCCAGAGAGCTTCCTGGTCGAGAACGACGCCAACCGCTATGTTCTCGGTAGTCTGAGACCCCCGGTCTCACCTACAACGACGACGGGTCGCTTGACCTCTATCTCCAGCGTGAGTCGCCGGGACCGGAGCGCGAGTCGAACTGGCTTCCGTGCACCGAGCCGGGCAAGCTTTTCCGTCTTGTCTTCCGGCAGTACGTGCCCAAAGCCGACATTCTCAGCAGGCGCTACGCGCCGCCGCCGGTGCAACGCAAGGACTAGCAGCCGGTCGGGTGGTCCCAGTTCGGAGACTGCCGGACGAGACACCAGTACGCGACCGACCGTCGCCGACCCGCTCGAGGCTACTGCTCGGGTGTGCGGGCACCAAGAGCAGGAGCCGGTCCGCATGGTGCCCTGGAGTGTTTGTTGTCGCTGGTTCGGTTGGCGGCAGCGGCGTCGGGGCGTCACGGTTAGGCTTGGCTCGAGCATGATCTGCCTCGGTTGCCGGCCTGAGATCTACTAGAGACGGGGGTGCGTTGCATCGTCGGGCGGTCGAGGCGGTGGTCTGGGGATCCTGAGCTTTGCGCTGGCGCGGGACGGCGTCGAGGTACCCGCCGGCCTCGAGCGCCAGCAGAAGGCCACTGATGCGGTGACCCGAGCGGGGCTGTCCGGCTACCTGACCGCGCTGACCGCCGCGGGCCTAGCCTGGGAGGAGGTGCAGGTGTACGAATGCCACTTCCTGCGCGGGGCCGGGCGGTTCGCCACCTTCTGGGACGCCGGCCACAGGAAACCGCGCTGCTCGCGACCAGCGACGGACTCGCGCTCGCCGCGCTGCGGACGGCCGCGCGGGACGGCCTTCGCGTACCCGATCACCTGGCGGTGGTGGGCTTCGACGACACGCCCAGGGCGCAGACCGCGACCCCATCCCTGACCACGGTGCGCCAGCCGCACGTCGAGTAGGGAAAGCGCACCGGCGAGTTGCTGCTCGGGGCGCTGCGGGGCGAGGCCACACCGCCGCCGGAGTGGCTGCCGACCGAGCTGATCGTCCGCGACTCGACCGGGCCGGCGCCGCGAGCGAGCGCTCACAGCCGCAGTCGCGCGCTGAGAACAGCGCTCTGGTCCTGTCCCCTGACCGCCGGCTCGAGCATGAATGCTCCAGATCTCCTCCGGCGAGGCGGCCTGACTGTCGCGGGTGCTGCCCACGCGGAATCGAGTCGACGTCGCCAGCAGAGTCGCGGGCAGCTCGTGGAGGGTGACGGCGGCCCCGAAAATCGCGGCATCAGGACGAAGCGGTTGTCCTTGCTGGTATCGAACGGCTCGGGGGCCCCTGGACTTCCTGTGCGTCAGCGTTCGATCTCCCTGCTGTGATGCCTCGACAGTTGACCTTCCCTGACATCGGCGCGCACGGCCACATCCGCGTTACGGGCGATCGCCGCCTTGAATTGCTGCGCTGACGCAGGCGCTCTGGTCGGCAAGCGTGGCGCGCCGTGCGACTAGTTATTAGCTTAGCTAGGGCGGTCATTAGCTTAACTAGGTCCGAGAAGTTCGTCGGGTCGTGCTCGATTGCCTGCAGCCGCGGGTCCACCGAGGCACCCACAATCCGCGCAACGCGGGGAAGTGCCGTGCCGCTGCGATGACCGCCGCGCGGGGCAAGCGGGTGCCCAACATGTCCGCACGGCGGACCGCGCCATTCAACTGATATAAGACGGCCGCATGATCGGCGGTCTTCTGGTTCTCGGGTTCGGCCTCAGCTTTGACAACTTTCGGACGTCGATCGCGCTCGGGCCGCTTCGGCTGGGATGAGGGCGCGCCGCGAGGGTGGCCCTGATATTCGGAGTCTGGGATGGGCTGGCACCGCTGGTGGGCATCCTCGCGGGTGATTATCTGAGCGACGCGATCGGCTCAATCGCCAGCTACGTGGGGGCGGTCGTGCTCGCCGCGTACGGCGTTTACCTGATCATTCAGGCGAGGCGAACAGAAGTCCCGGACGAAGTCGATGAACGCTGGCTGGTCTTTGGGCTTCCGCTCCCGCTGAGCTTGGACAATGTGGTCGCCGGCACGAGCTTGGGCTTGGCTGGCTACTCCCCGTGGATCGCGCCGCCGTTGTTCGGGACCATCACAGGCTTGGTGTCGTTCGTCGGGTTGCAATTCGGGCACGGCATTTCCCGGTTCGTTCGTATCCGCGCGGATCTGCTGACCGGCATCACGCTCGTTGTCGCGGCCGTGCTGCTGTGGTTCAACCTGGCCGACATCGGGGTGGGCGCCTCAGGTTAGCTCCGACGTACGGGCTCAGTAGGACTAACCGCGAGGCAGGCCTCGCGGACGGTCTCGGCGACCCACGCGGGATCGCGGCGGACGTCTGGTGCGTCAGTCGTTGCCTCCCTCGACGGCGCGCAGTCCGGGCCGGCTGTGGGGCATGGACTCGTCGAGCTCCGCGGACAGCGCTTCGCTCTCGAACCGGGCGAGTGCCTCCTCGCACGAGGCGACGGCTGCGGCGGCCTCCTGGCCGCCGGGCGCATCGAAGTAGTCGCGCGCACGGATGGCGGCGAGCCACTTCTGATGGCGGGCGAGGTCGGCGTCGGACTCCTCGAGCTCGGTGTATGTGGCCCGGCCGCGGCGGCGCTCGAGCTGGAGCTCCTCGTGGAACTGCCGCGTGCGCTGGACCACCTCGCGGTACTCGTCGGTCCGCTCGCGCTGGATCGCGTCGATGACCGCGGCCTCCTGCTTGGAGTCCGTCAGGCGGATGCGAAGCATCTCGCCGTGTCCGCCCTCAGCGCGCAGTCGGGTCACGAGCCGCGCCGCAGCGCGCATGGTCTTCGGCGTCGCCGGGAGCAGGCACACGGACTGCTGCAGATAGTGAGCCCCCAGGCTGCGCAGATTGCGCCACGCGTAAACGCGGAGCGTGGAGGTCCCGCCGCGCGGGGTGGAGACGGTGATCAGCAACCAGTCGCGCACCAAGGGACGAGCATCATCCCAGACGTCTCAGACCGTTCCCATCGCCACGTATCATGCGTTTCATGCCGAGCGCAACGCGCGCGTCATCACGCGGCGACCGGGCGCCGGCGGTCCCGGCCTACGCAGAACCGCCGGCGGTCGTGCGGGAGCGCACCGGCAGCCGCCCGGGCGGGCTAAGGCCCGAGGAGGTCGCGCAGCGCCGCACGGCGGCGGTCGGGACCGAGCGCGGCAACACCTCGGCCGTCTTGGGTGAGATCGTCGAGTCGGTGGTGGAGCCGCTTCAGCTGCTGCTGGTCGTGGTCGGCGTGCTCTCGGCGATCTTCGGCGAGCTTCGCGACGCGATCGCGATCTTCTCGGTCATCGTGCTCGTCAGCGCCGTCGAGGCGATCTCGGAGGTGCGTGCGAAGCGCGCGCTGCAGGCGCTCCGCGACCTCAGCGCTCCCAACGCACTCGTCCGGCGCGCCGGCGTCGCCGTGGCGGTCCCGGTCGGCGCGCTCGTCGTCGGCGACTTGCTGCTCGTCGAGGCCGGCAGCGTCATCGCGGCCGACGCCCGCGTCGTGGAGGCCGACGGCCTGGCCACCGACGAGTCCAGGCTGACGGGCGAGCCCGTGGCGGCCGCGAAGGGACCCCAGCCGGTGGACGCGGACGCGCCGCTCGCCGAGCGGTCCTCGTTGCTGCACGCGGGCACCGCCGTGGTGGCCGGCGCCGGCGAGGGCGTCGTCGTCGCGCTGGGCGACGAGACCGAGATCGGGCGCCTCGGCCGGCTCGTCGCACAGGCCAAGGAGCCGCCCACCCCCCTCCAGGGCGCGATGGCCGAGCTGGCGCGCGCAGCGCTGATCGTTGCGGTGACGGCGTGCGTGCTTGTGCCGCTCCTCGGGGTCCTACGGGGCCAGCCCACGCGCGAGATGCTGCTCGACGGGCTGACGCTCGCGTTCGCCACGATCCCCGAGGAGCTGCCGATCCTCGTGACGGTGCTCGTCGCGCTCGGCGGTCTGCGCCTGGCGCAGCACGGCGTCCTGCTGCGGCGGCTGCGCGCCGCCGAGGCTGTCGGCGCGATGACCGTGCTGCTCGCCGACAAGACCGGGACGCTGACCGAGAATCGGCTGCTGATCGAACGCATCGACGGCGACCGCGAACGCGTGCTCGCTGCGGCAGCCGCCGCCCACGGGGCGGCGACCGCGCAGGACCCGGTCGATCGCGCGCTGGTCGAGGCCGCCGGTGAGCCCGCGTCGATCGAGCGCCTCGCCCGCTACCCGTTCGATCCGGTGCGCCGGCGCGAGAGCGCGGTGTGGCGCGACCCCGCCGGCGCGTGGGCGGCCGTGAAGGGATCGCCGGAGGCCGTCCTCGACGCGTGCGCGATGTCCGAGACGGAGCGGACGTCGGTGCTCGGGCGTGTCGCGCGGCTCGCGGACGACGGGCTGCGGGTCATCGCGGTCGCCGAGCGTCGTGTCGCCTCCGCCCCCCGCGACGCCGCCGACGCCGAGGCCGAGCTCTACTTCCTCGGGCTGGCCGCCTTCCGCGATCCGTTGCGCGCCGGCGTCGGCGATGCCGTGGCCGAGCTCGCCCACGCCGGCGTGCGGACGATCGTCGTCAGCGGCGACCACCCCGAGACGGTCGCCGCGGCCGCGCGCGAGGCCGGCATCCGCGCTCCCGAGGTCCTGCACGGCGGCGCGCCGCTCGACGCCCTCGACGACGAGGAGCTCGCCGCGCGGCTGCGCGGCGAGGCCGTGATCGCGCGCGCCACGCCCGAGGACAAGCTGCGTCTCGTCCGCATCCTCCAGGATCGCGGCGAGGCGGTCGCCGTCACCGGCGACGGCGTCAACGACGCGCCGGCCCTCGCCGCGGCGAACGTCGGGATCGCCATGGGCGCGCGCGGAACCGATCTCGCCCGCGAGGCGTCCGACCTGGTGCTCGTCGATGACGCGTACCCGACGATCGTCGGCGCGGTCGAGGGCGGTCGCGGGCTGGCCTCCCAGCTGCGGCGCGCGGTCGCCTTTTACCTAGGCGCGAAGATCGCGCTGGTCGTGGTCATCGCCGTCCCACTCGCGCTTGGGCTGCCCGCCCCGTTCCACCCGGTGCATATCGTTGTGCTGGAGCTGTTCATGGATGTGGGCGCGTCGGTGGCCTTCGTCTCCGAGCCCACGGCACCGGAGACGATGGATCGCCCCCCGCGCGATCCCGCCAACCGGTTCCTCGACGGCACGCAGCTGTCCGCGATTGCGCTCACGGCCGCGGCGCTCACCGTTGCGGTGCTCCCCGCGTTTCTCATCGTCCACGCCCAGTCGGGCGCCGGCATGGCGATCGCGGCCGCCGTGGCCGGGTGGCTCATCGCGAATGTGGCGATCGCGTGGAGCCTGCGCGCCCGACCGGGTCTGCCGTTGCGGCGCAACATCGCGTTCACGGTGTGGGCGCTCGTCGCGCTCGTCGGCGCGTTCATGCTGTCGCTCACCCAGGCCGGGGCGGCGCTGGGCGTCGAACCGCTCACGGCGGGCGCCCTGCGCATCACGGCCGGCGTCGCGACGATCGGTGTGGCGATCGCTGCCGCCGGACGCGTCGCGCTGTCGCTGTCCCGGCGCCTCTGACGGCGCCGCAGGTGAACGAGCTTTGGAAAGGGAAGAACCGCGACGGCGACGCGACGGCAACCGTGCGGCCGCGGTAAGTGATCGGCTGCAGGGTCATGCGTCTGTGGGCCGAGGACCTGCGCGCCGAGCTGGAGCGCGGCGGCGTGCTGAACCCGATGGACGAGCCCGTCGAACTCGGCCTCGTCCGCATCATCGAGGGGCCTCGAGAAGCTCGAGCCAGCGCTCCCAGCGCGGTAGTCCCACAGACCCGCTTTCACGAAGTCCGGGGCGTCTGGTCGCCCGGCCTCGCCTCACCTGGGCTTCCCCTTCGGGTCGCGCTGCGCCTGAAGCAGAGGCGACGGCTCGACGGCTGCTGGGGCGACTGAGCGGAACTGCGCGAAGCTCTGTGCGCGTTGGTTCCTCATCGTTCGCTTGGAGCCCTTGTGGACGCTCAAAATTTGACGCATCGCTCTGGGCGGGACGGGCAGTGCGCTGAGAGGAGCCTACGGCCTGATGACCGTGATCCCTATTCGCCGAGCGATCGTTCAGCGCCTATTCGTCGAAGTAGGGATCGAATGGCGCACGTCAGCGCGGTCCACTAGCTCGAACGCGTGGTCAGAGTTTGGCCGTCGGGTAAGGGGCCGCAGCCGTTTACGGCGTCGTGATCATGGTTAGCGCCGTAATCAACCGTGAGTCGGTTAGCGATCTCGACTAACGGAATGATCCTCGGACTCACGCTCGGGAACCCGGCGCTCCCCCTGATCCGCTATCCGTTTACTGGAGTCACTGCGATCGCGTTCCACGGGCGATGTAGCCGCCGCCGAAGTAGACGTCCTCATGCTGGAGCTCGGGGACGAGCGAAGCGAGGTGGCTCCAGGGGCGGTCGAAGCCCTCGAAGGTGGTGATGTAGTCGCGGTTCATGCTCCAGGTGGCAAGGTTGAGTGCGATGCTGCCGGGCTGCCACCAGGACACCCATTTGGGGCCGCCGGCGACGATGCGCCCGCCCGGGCGGACATGTCCAAGGACCTTCGCGAGCGCGGCCGGTGAGCGCATGATGTCGTGGACGCCGCAGAGCAGTGCCCCGTCCGCGGTCGAGGGTATCTGGGCCTGTTCGGCAGTCGTTTGCAGCAGTAGCACGTTGTGCCAGTGGTGCCGGGCAACGCGCTCGTGAGCTAGCTCGATCATCTCGGGGCTCTGATCGATGCCGATCAGCCGTCCGCGTGGTCCGATCGACTGCTCTAGGAGCTCGAAGTTGAGTCCGGTGCCGCAACCGACGTCGAGGATAGTCTCCCCCGGCGCGGGGGCCAGCGCCCGGGCGGTCTGGCGCCGGTACGGGTCGCCGGGGGCGGTGCGGCGCTCGTAGCTGTCGGCCAGCGCCCGGTAGCGCTCAAGCGCGAGCAGCCGATCCGGTGCCCGTGCGGGCGCGACGCGGCCGACGAGTGGCACGCCGTGGCGGACGAGGTCACCAGGGATCGTGTCGATCGCCCGGCGCGCAGCCGTGCGCGCGACCATCACGCCGGGCACCCGGACCTTCACGGTTCGCTTCTCGCCGCTGGGGCCGCGGGTGGCGGCAGACCGCCGACCGCTTGCGTGACGAGCTCCGTCGCCGAAACGCCGTTGAACTGCCGCTCAAGCGGTCGTGGTCGCTGACGGGTCAGCCATACGGTTCGCGATCGTCTCGGTCTCATCAGCAATAACGTGTTGATCTCCGCACGACGAGGTTAGGACTTGTTGAGTTGCGCTTCGGCGGCCTGTAGGACGCCCTCGCGGCGTTTGCGCGGCCGCTCGTAGTCGCGCACGCGGGCTGAGAGCTGCTCATCGCTCTTGGTAAGCAGCGATTGGATCTCCGGCACGTTGAGCTCGTCATAGCCAGCCACCGGCTCTTGGCCGCGCAGAGAGCTGATCTTGTGGAGGACCGTCTGGCGAGATTGGTGCGCCTTCTCGTACGCCTCCACTTCGCGCAACTCGCGCTGGGAAAACTGAGGCAGCTTCTCGGCGATCTCCTCGGCGGTCAAGGTGTTGTAGGCTTCACTGGTCCACCTCGCGGGTCCGGACCGCGCCGTGCTCGCCGAGGCCGACCTCGGTTTGCTGGGGCTTCTGAGACGGGATGTCTCGCTCAGCACCTCACTATGCTGCTCGCTCACGCCAGCAGCCGCCGCATCGCCGCGGCTCTTGACGACCTCAGCGACCCCCTGACCAACGCGCCGGACCGATTCCTCAGCCGCTTCTATCAGCCCCCCTTGCACGGAGCTATAGCTCTCGACAAGCCCCTCTCCGAGATTGGACTGGGCGCCGATCACGTCGGTAATCCAATCGAAGGAGGCCTGCTGCAAGAGCTGTTGCTGCTGGACCATCGCGTGGAGACCGCGGTTATACGCCTGAGTTGACGCCCTCGTGACCTCGCTGGCGGCCTCAAGCAGATAGGCCATGGTCTCACTAACAGTCCTCGTGAACGGCGACAGTTGGATATCGCTCGGGCGGATGACCGGTGTCTCGGTGTATCTCATGACAGGACTCCTTGATTTAGATCTCGTTGCGCTGGCAAATTCATTAGGCGGCTAAACACCGAACAGGCCGCTTCCCCTCGAATATGGGACAGCAATGAGCATGTATGAGACAATAGCATCTTATTCTGAGACTGTCTAGTGCACGAGCTGTGTCTACCCGGCGGCGAGGAGTTGGTTTGGCGTGTTGGCGCCCGCTTCGGACGATGTGATCCGCCAATGCGGTCAATGTCTTCTGTTCTGTCGATCGTCAGGAGGTCACGACAATGACCATGCCCGATGGGTCCCCGCCCGCTTCACCGCCGGTGTGCCCCGCGCACTGAGCTTCCTGCGGCGAAAGCCTTTGACCGTTCGTCGGGCTGCGCGGCCACGATCGCGTTGATCACGGGTGTCGGTGACGATCCTGGCCGCAATATCGATCCACTCTCCGACCGCAAGGACTTTCCTAACACGGCGATGGCCTGTGGTGCTGTAGACGGTGACGACCGTCGGCTATGGAGACCTGGTGCCAAAGAGCGCCCCCGGCCGGCTCGCGTCTGCGTTTGTGATGCTTCTTGGGATCGGCTTTTGACCGCCCCACGGCCTCGATCACCTCAGCCTTCATCGAAACGCCCGGTGGCGCACCGACGGCCCGACGAGCGAGGCGCTATCGGCGAAGTATCGATCAGGTAGGCAGGCGCGTCTGGAGGTGATCGAGCGGGACTTACGGACCTCCGTGGGGCAGCACCGCGATGATCGGCAATGAATTTCAACGGTCGAGCGGGGCGCGGTCTTGATCGCGACCGGGAACCGCGGTAACTGTGTGCTGCTCGCGGGCTTCTGCCTGATGCACCAGCTCGTGCTCGACCCAAGCCGATTGATCGGATTGGGAGACCGGACGCGTCGCGTTGGCGAGATTGCGCGGGGTCGCCTGGGCCGCCGGTTGTGGATGGCGGCGGCGGGGTACCGGGGTGCGAGGTGCGTGTGCCCATAGCGCTTCGTCCCCGCGGCCTTGCCTCAGCCAATCGGGGTGATCAAGCGCAGTGCAATGAGCTTATGGTGATGCCGAGGCTCCGCGGGCGCGAGCTGAAAGTCGCGCCCCACTAAGTTGGGAGGGTCGCCTTGAAGCTGTCGATCGACCGGTCCTGATCGCGACCGCGGTGCTCGGTCGCGGGCGATGACCGCCGTCGCTGAGACCGCTCGTAGGTCGCGACGGGGTGAGCCGTGGTCCGAGCATTTCTCTGTTCATCAGCGGCCCGATACTCCTTCGGCGTTGTCCATGGCCGCAAAGCACGCGCGGCTATCTAGCTCGGTGACCGCTTTGGGCCGGAGGGTGTTCTTGACAGCGGCCGGGTGTGGGGGGAGCATTGTTCTTCGCGAACCGCAACGAGAGGGGAGGGCGTCGAGGGCATATGACCCGGGTTCTGTATTCAGTCGGGCGGTTCTGCGTGCGGCGGCGGTTGGTCGTGCTGGGAGTGTGGGTGGTGGCGGCGGTCGCGCTGGTGGCTGTCTCGCATCGACTTGGCGATAACACCAACGACAACGTGTCGCTGCCGGGGACGAACAGCGAGCATGCGAAGAACGTGCTCGCGAAGCCGTTCCCCGATCAATCGAACGGGTCAAGTCCGATTGTGATCCATGCCTACAGCGGCAAGCTGACCGACTCTAACTATGCGAGCGCGGTGAACAATGCCGCCGCGCAGGTGGCGAAGGAGCCGTTTGTGGCTTCGGTGGTCAACCCGCTCACGTCGCAGGGTGCTTCGGCACTGAGCAAGGATCAGGCGACGGGGTATCTATCGGTGACCACCTCGGTCAACCCGGGCTCGCTGTCGACCGCGCAGGTGCAGCAAATCATCGACGGCGCAAACCCGGCGAAGGCGGCTGGGTTGGAGGTGCAGACCGGCGGTCAGCTGGGGCAGAAGGTCTCCCAGCCCTCGACCGAGTCCAGCGAGCTGATTGGAATCATCGCCGCGATGGTGATCTTGACGTTCACGTTCGGGACGATCGTCGCGATGCTGCTCCCGATCGTGACCGCGATCTTCGCGCTGGCGTCCACGCTGGCGATCATTCGCATGCTCGGCCATGTGGTGTCTGTTCCCACGGTCGCGCCGACGCTGGCGACGATGATCGGGCTGGGGGTGGGGATCGACTATGCGCTGTTTATCATCACGCGCCATTTCCGTGGGCTGAAGCAGGGCCTCGACGTCGACGAGTCGATCGCCCGGGCGGCGGCTACTTCGGGCGGCGCGGTGTTCTTCGCCGGCTCGGCGGTGACGATCGCGCTGGTGTCGCTGGCGGTGGCCGGGATTCCCCTGGTTACGACGATGGGGCTGATGGCCGCGATCGCGGTCGTCGTAGCGGTGCTCGCGGCGCTCACGCTGTTGCCAGCGATGCTCGGAATCATCGGGCCGCATATCAACTCGCTGCGCGTCCGCGACCGGCATCCCGAGTCGCACCCCTCGGAGGGAGGGCTGTGGGCGAAGTGGGCGCACGAGATCGCGACGTACCCGCTGGTCGCCGGGCTGGCGGCGCTGGCGATCCTGATTCCGTTAATGATTCCGGTCCTGTCGCTGAATTTGGGGCAGCAGGACGTCGGCGCGCTGTCGACCTCGACCACCGCACGCCAGGCGTATGACCTGCTCTCCCAGAATTTCGGTCAGGGTGTCAACGGTCCGTTGCTGATCGCGGTGACGCTGGGGAGCCCGGCGCAGGCGCCCGCGGGTGGCTCGGGCCCCCAGAGCGACCCGCGCTTGCAAACGCTGCAGAGCGACGTGAAGTCGACGTCGGGCGTGGCTACGGTCACGCCGTATCAGGTCGACCAGGCGGGGACGACTGCGTACTTCAACGCGATCGCCACAACCGCGCCGTCAGCCACGGCGACCGCGAATCTCGTCACCAAGCTGCGGTCAAGCACGATCCCTAGTGCCGAGAAGGGGACCAACATGCAGGCCTACGTGGGCGGCCAGACCGCCGCCAACGTGGACCTGGCCTCGAGGATCTCGAGCAAGCTGCCGCTCCAGATCGTGGTGGTGATCGCGCTCGCCTTCCTGCTTTTGATCCTGGCGTTCCGGACGGTGGTCGTCCCTGCCCAGGCCGCGGTGATGAACCTGTTGTCGATCGCCGCCTCCTACGGCGTGCTGACCGCGATCTTCCAGTACGGCTGGGCGATCGGACTGCTGGGGCACAGCGATCCGGTCCCGATCGTCTCCTACGTGCCGCTATTCATGTTCGCGATCCTGTTCGGCCTCTCGATGGACTACGAGGTGTTCCTCGTCAGCCAGATCGAGGAGCACGTCCACGCCGGCGAGGACAACAAGAGCTCAATCGTCTCAGGGCTCGTCACGAGCGCCCGGGTGATCACCGCCGCGGCGTCGATCATGGTGTTCGTGTTCGGCAGCTTTCTGCTCAACGGGAACCCCACCGTCCAGCAGTTCGGGGTCGGGCTCGCGGTCGCGGTGATCATCGATGCGACGATCGTTCGCTGCCTGCTCGTCCCGGCGCTGATGATCCTGATGGGCAAGATCAACTGGTGGATGCCGCGCTGGCTTGACCGAGTCGTTCCCCGCGTCAGCATCGAGGGCGCGGAGTTCTTTGAACAGCGCGACCGGATCGCAGCGGCCGACCGAGAACCAGAACCAGTCGCATAGCCTTGCCAAGTGGAGCGAGAGCTCGGCACGGCGATCGGTGACCAACTTAGCCGCGCTTCAACAATCCCGCCATGCGAGCTTCCTCTCGGACCGGCACTGCGGTTGAACCCACGCGATGCGCCAATGCCGGGACGCAAATCGGGAAGAAGCTGAAAAGCGAGGTTGAACTACGGTGAGGTTGGGAAGAGCTCGCGGCACGCCAGGTGGCGAGGACGTAAAGCCGCTCCCACCGGAGTGTCGCGCCATGCGGACCGCGATCGACGGCGTGCGCGAAGCGGTGATCATGCCCGGCACCGTCCGCGCGGTCCTGCCGCAGCTCGGCATCCCGCACTAGACAGGATCGGGAGTTCGCACTCCGAGTGTTCAAAGCCGAGCTGATCTGTGCGATGCAAGGGACCTCGCGGCCGATGTTCGCCAGTTCCCGTTTGGGGTAAAAGCGTCAATGGGAGGTGAGTGACCTCTCCCAAAGGGACCTAACGGACCCATGTTTTTTCTGGACATAGGTGGTGTGGCGAGCGTCGCACTCGCAGCGAGCGTTCTGCTTTCGATGTTTCTCGAGCGAAGGACGCCGCCGGAGTTGCGCGGGGATTGGTGGGCGCGGTTCGAAGAGGAGCTTCGCGCCTACGCGGCTGGCCAGCGTCGCGCGGATCAGTGGGAATGCGACGAAGGAGGCCCTCCGCTCGGCAGACAGTAATCGCCGCTGGGAGGGCCGTCGAACAGCACAGAGTCAGCCGCGCGTGGTTAGCACCCAGTCGCGTGGCTTACCTTCGAGGCGCAAGAGCCGGTCCTCGGCACCGAACCGGCGCTCTGCGCTGGCATTAGCAAAGCTGACGGAGTAGCGAGTCGCCCACTACCGGGATCGTTCCAGCGGAACCGGCAGCTCCCGACCGTTCGAGAGCAGGGAAGCGATGGCGCTGGAGGCAGAGCGGGCGGCCGCGGGTGGATTCGGCCGCTGACGTGCGCGCGTGTGAGGGGATGCGGGGATCGCGCTACGGCCGCGACTGCCGCTCGACGCACCACGGTGGTATTCCCGAGCGGCCGGTTGCGCCGCGATGTGCCTCCACATCAGAGGGATTGAACCGAGCCCTCGCTACGCTGGGCGGGCCGATAAGTGCGGCCGGGCCGGTGTTCGCTGCTTACGCCTCAGGGCCATTGGGTAGGGCGCCGACATGAGTGCGGCCCCGCCGTTTCATCGCCAACTGACGCCGCTTGAGCCGCTGGTCTCGCGGATCGAGGCCGCGGAGGCGCTCGACTTGGTCGGTAAGCCCGTCGGGAAGGCGGTTCGCGATGTGGTGAGCTCGAGCGGGGTGAAGGACGCGCTGAGCGGCACCTGGCTCGGCCATGCCTTGCATCCGATGCTCACCGACGTCGTCATCGGCTCGTTCATGAGCGCGTCGGTGCTCGACCTTGTGGCCCCGGCCGGCGACGGATCGGCGAGCGAAAGACTTATCGCGCTCGGGCTGACGGCGTATCTGCCGACCGCCGCGGCTGGAATCAACGACTGGGCCGACAGTGAGCCGGTCGACCCGGCAGTCAGGAGAGCCGGCGTCGTGCACGCGGGCTGCAACGCCGTCGCCTCGCTGCTTTACGCCTCATCGTGGCGCGCACGCAAGCGTGGCGCGCGCGGACGCGGTGCAGTGCTTGGCTTCGCGGGCATGAGCGTTCTGCTGGCCGGCGGATATCTCGGGGGGCATCTGTCGCTGAGCAAGGGCGTTGGTCCCGACCAGACCGTGTTCGACCCCGGCCCCACCAACTGGACCACCGCCGCCGATGCGTCGGTGCTGCCGGGAGGCCGCCCAACGCGCGTCGTGGTTGACGACACGCCGGTGTTCCTGCTGCGCCGCGGCGATCAGATCTTCGCGATTCACGACCGCTGCTCGCATCGCGGCTGCTCGCTCAGCGAGGGCAGCCTCGAGGGCGATCACGTCATCTGCTCGTGCCACGGCTCGCGCTTCGACGTGCGGGATGGCTCGGTCAAGGCCGGCCCGGCCACCGCGGCACAGCCCGCCTTCCAAGTCCGCAATAACGACGGCCGCGTCGAGATCCGCCGACTCTACGCCGCCTGATCCGCGACGGGGCGCCGAGCCGGCGGCTCGCGGCTCGCGCGGGCGCGGCGGTCCAGTGGCCCGACTGGGACTCGAACCCCCGACCGACGGCCTGTGATGGCCGTCGGGCCGGGCCCTCGTGCGAACGCTCCCTGCGACCACGGGCGAAACTTCCCCGACGATCCGACACGCTTGTCTCCCTCGGACACGCGACGCGATACGCGCAAATCGCGCAAAACGAACACACGCGATTGCAGCTATGTAGGCAAGCCCGCCGGGGGACTCGAACCCCCAACCCCTTCATTACAAGTGGCTCGTTTGCAGGACATTTGCAGTAGATACGGGCGTTTGAGTGCGTCTGAGTGCAGTTAGATCGGGTCAGAATTGCTGGGTTCGGTACACGCCGGGGACACGGTTTCGCCGACCGCGCCCTACGGCTCGAAGCCGAGTTCGCCTAACTCGGATTCGCGCCGGATCTCGCGCTGTTGCTGCCGCGCGAGGAGTTCGCGCAGCTCGAGGAGCGCGACGCGATCCTTCGGGCGGCCGGCGATCTCCTTTGAGCGGATCAGGTCATCGAGACGCAACGGCGACTCTCGTGCCCGCGATGTCGTGAATGCTCGCATGCGCGCTGAGTTCGTCGTAGCGGGCGAGCTCGACGCGATTCGACCGCGGAATCCCAAGCAGCACGTCGATGTCGCCGGCGAGCTTGCGCCAGGTCCCGATCTTCATGTTTGCGATGGTCTTGCCGTCCAGGGCCACCTCGAGTCTCGATCGACCCCTCTCCAATCTTGAGCCGCGCGCCAAGGTCGATGAGGGCAGACGCCAGACGCTCCAGGTTCTCGACGCTCCACGCTGGACAGATATCGATCTCCTTCGTGAGTCGCTCGGCGCCTCGCGCTTGCCCGGCGAGGCCGCCAACAAGCACGAACTCGACCTCCTGGTCCGTCAGCGCGCCGAACGCTCTCGCCGGGTCAAGTACCGGCGACTCGGCGTCGCTCACTCCTCGTTGTGCTCGCGCGCGTACCGGGCGTTCTGCTCAGCGGCGAACGCAATCAACCTTTCGCGAGTAGCCGGACGCCCTCCGCGACTCACGAGCACAGTTCTGTTCCCGTCCGCGTTCGTAGGTTCCGCGTTGGCGTTGATCCACTCGCCCCATTCCTCGAGCGAGCTGAACCGACTTCTGATCACTGGCCGAAGCGAAAGCCGGATCTCTAGCGGGCGAGAATACGAATGCAATCGTGCGAGCGGTAGGGCCGCTGCCTTCGCGGCTGGCCGAGCTCGTCGCCGGGGTCCTGTGCGGTGAGGGCTGCTCGCCGCGGCAAACGCGGCTGTGTGCCGGTTCGACGCACGTGGCCGCGTTACGCCTTAAGCAGACGTCTCGCCGCCGTGGCTGCTTCGGTCGGATAGGCCGAGCGCCTCGCGGCGCTCGGCCCTCCTCAGAACCGGACGTGCGGCGTTGACCGGATCCGGCTCAAGCAGGTCTCGTGGGCTTGGGGATGGGCAGAGTTCCGGGCTGCATGCGGTGTCGGCAATGGGCGTGGATGAGACGGTGGTCAGCCTCGTCGGGGGCGGTGTCCGCGGTCATGATCGTGATCGTGTCGCGGGCGGTAGCAACCTATTGTTCCCAGTCGTTGGGGGTCGATGGCTGCTGATCGACGCGGAGCAGCGCGGTCTTGCAGATCGGGCAGCGTCCGTTCTGGGCTCGGTAGAGCCGCAGGCTGGTGCTGTTGATCGGCAGGGGCGCTGTGCGTCGCCGCGTGATCCAGTAGTCGCGCAGCCTCGGGTCATCAGGTGACGCGGTACCGCAGACGATTTGGTGTCGGACGATGCCGGTCCAGGAGAACCGGTGCAGGTAGACGCCGCTGGTGCGGTCGCCAAACACCCATCGGTCCTGTCGGGTCCGGTTGAACTTGTCAAAGTAGCGGGCGAATACCCACGGTCTTGACTTGTTGCGGTGGCTGATCAGAGCCCACTTGTAGGTGAGCTGCCATAGGTACTGGTCCAGCGCGTGAAACGTCTGGCTGGATACCTGTGTCCGGTAGTAGGCGGCCCAGCCCCGAATGATGGGGTTGAGTCGCCTGATCACCGCCCGGGTGCTGTGTCCCCGGAGGGACCGTAGCTCGGTGCGGAGTCGTTGTCGGATTCGTCTCAGGGCCGTCGGGCTGGGCTTGATCAGCGGCCGGCCGCGGTATCGACGGACGTGGAATCCCAGGAAGTCAAAGCCTTCGTCGAGGGAGACGACACGCGTCTTGTACTCGTTGAGGACCAGTCCCCGGGGCGCCAGCCATGTCGCGAGCCGCGCCTTGACCTCGAGCGCCTGTTGCCTGGTGTGGCATAAGGCGACGAGATCGTCGGCGTATCTGATCAGCGTCGGGGATCCGACTGCGCTGCGCACGGCATCAGTGCCGCACTTGGCGTAGCGAACCCCGGCGGCCTGCTCTATCCCATGCAGCGCGACGTTGAGCAGCACAGGGCTGATCACCCCGCCCTGAGGAGTTCCCTGCTCAGTCGCGGAGAACCGACCGTTCTCGACCACGCCCGCCCTCAACCACTGCCTGATTATTCCCCGGGCGGGGAACAATCCGAGCGCGTCAAGGATGGGTTGATGGGCGATCTGGTCAAACGCCCCGGCCACGTCAGCGTCCAGCACCCACCGCCGCCCCGGGTTGGTGCCCTTGACGGTCTGATAGATCGCCTGGATCGCGTCATGGCAGCCACGACCGGGCCGAAATCCGTAGGACCTCGGCTCAAATCGTGCCTCCCACTCGGGTTCCAGTGCGGCCGCGACGCGGGCTTGGTGGGCCCGATCGAGGATCACGGGAATCCCGAGCGGGCGCCGCTTGCGGCCGCCTGCTTTGGGGATATACACCCGTCTGACCGGCCAGGCGGTAAACGTGTCGGTCCCGTGCTGAATCCTTGAGGCCAGCGCTAGCTTGGCCTCTGCAGTCAGCACGATCTCGCCGTCCACGCCCGCCGTCAGACGACCGGCGTTGCGCTCAGTCACCCGCCGCACGCTCACCAACGCGTTAGAGCGAGAGCCGAGCATCAACCTCTGCAACCGGCGGACCCTTGCGAGGTCCCCCGCCATCGATGCCATGAAGATCCGCTGACGCAAACGCCGTACGTTGTTCTCACAAGCACGCCAATCCACCGCGTGCCAGCCCGACACGTCCTCTGGTCCACTCACCACGGCCAAGGCCGCGGCGTCTAGTTTGTCCTCGGGTTCCGGGGTCATCGTCATCTTTGTCTTCACCGACCCACCTGACCACGTCAGCGCCCTTTTCGGGCCCGAGCGCCAGGCTCGATATCCGGCCAGTTATCCACGACGACCAGCTGGAGGGGCTGGTCCGCCTCTCGCGGTTTCCTGCTGCCTTTCGGCTGCCGGCATTCGCTTCTTGGTCATCCTGTTCCCGCCAGGGAGTTGAGCTCTCCTCACGGTCGGCCAACCGAACCCAACAGGTCCGGACCCCGACGGGGTTTCCACGTTTCGCACGCACGAGCAACGACCGGGGTGGGCGCCCCCTCTACCCCGAGGACAACGGTGCTCCCCCTGACCGGAGTCGCTCACCGGCCAGCGTCTGCCGCATCCCAGCGGCGTGTCCTTGCACCCCACCACAACATCCCATCCATGCGGGGCTCTGCTTCACGAGGCATCAACCAGGGGTTCACACAAGTTCGCCCGTCCAGTCTTCCCCTCGCCTGTGACCCCCGGATGGAACGGGCGTCCTTGGGCTTTACCCCGAGCTTCGCACCCCGCCCTTACGGGCGACACACGTCGAGGTGGGGACAGGCCATCGAGCACGAGCCTGAAGCACGCTCCACGTCATCGACCCAGCCTCCAATCTGCGTGTTTTACTCAATGCGTGAGGGCGTCCGAGTTTCTGTGTAGGCCGGTTTCCTGGTTCAGTCGGGTAGGCGGTCTCCGAAGTGGATCTTGAACGCCAGCAGGGCTGTCGTCCAGTTCCGGCATCGGGTCCACTGCGGGATCGCGTTGACGATGGCTAGGTAGATGAGCTTTCTGGCGGCTTCCTCGTTGGGGAAGTGTCCTTTGGTTTTGATCGCTTTCCGCAGCTGGCGGTTCAGCGCCTCTATGGCATTTGTTGTGTAGATCACTCGACGCACTTCCGGGGGGAACTCCAGGAACGGGGTCACGTACTCCCAGGCGTTCAGCCACGCCTGTGTGATCACGGGGAACCGGCCACCCCACTTCTCGTCGAACGCCTCGAGCGCCTGCTGGGCGGCGTCGGCGTCGACCGCGGTGTAGATCGGCTTCAGCTCCCGGGCGACCTGTTCGCGCTCGCGCCTGGGCACGTACTTCAGCGAGTGTCGGATCAGGTGCACCACACACGTTTGGACGGTGGTCTTCGGGAAGATCGCCTCGATCGTCTCGGGGAATCCGTTGAGCCCGTCGACGCAGCAGATCAGGATGTCTTGGACGCCGCGCTGCTTGAGATCGGTGAGGACCTGCATCCAGAACTTGGCGCCCTCGCTCTCCTGGAACCACATCCCCAGCACGTCCCGGTCGCCCTCAACCGTTACGCCCAAGGCGAGGTAGCACGCTTTGCGTTGCACGCTGCCGCCTTCCCGGATCTTGAGCACCATGGCGTCGAGAAACAGGACCGGGTAGACGTCCTCCAGCGGCCGCTGCTGCCAGGCGCGGACGTCGTCCATCACCTCGTCGGTGACGCGGCTGATCAAGTCCCTCCCGACGTTCACGCCGTAGATCTCGCGCAGGTGCGCCTCGATGTCCCGGGTCGACAGGCCACGGGAGTAGAGCGCGAGGATCTTGTCGTCGAACCCCTGGAAGCGACGCTGGCCTTTGCGCACGATCTGCGGCTCAAAGCTGCTGTCGCGATCACGAGGGGCCTTGATCCTGACCGGCCCGTGCTCGGTTGCAAGCGTCTTCGGCGAGGTCCCGTTGCGCGTGTTCCCAGCCCCGCCCGGCGGCTCCTGATGCGGCTCGTAGCCCAGATGCTCGGTCAGCTCGGCCGACATCGCCCGCTCCACCAGCCGGCGCACCAGGTCGGCCAACAGGCCGCCGGGCCCGACGATCTCCTCCTCGGTCCGGGCGCCCGCGAGCAGCTCGTCAATCAACTCATCCGACAGCTGCTCGCGGACCTCCGGCGGCAGCTCCTCAAGGGACCCGTGCGGCGAGCGCGCAGCGCCAGCGGGTCGCTGCGCTCCCCCCTCCCTCCCCCCGCCTACCCTCCCCCAGCTTGGTCCTGGTCTTCGTGGTCGTAGACATGACGCTCCTTTTTCGTCATGCCTACACAGAGGGTCGGACACTTCGGAACCGGTTCATGCAGGTCGCTTTCCGGCTGAGCGGGCGGTCGGTTCGTCCGGCGCGGGGAGGTGTCGGTAATTCCAGGGGTGTTTGGCTGCCGCCGAGGTTGAGCCTGGCGGCAGCCGTGCCGCTAGCGGGCGAGGGTTTCGTCGAGCCAGTCGTAGATCCGTTGCTCGAGCAGTGACCGTCCCATTGGTTCGCAGTGCAGGCCGGCTCCCTCGGCGTTGGTGAAGGACACGAGCACCTTGGTTCCCGGCAGCATGTCGTAGAGCTGCTGTGATTGTCCGGGCCAGAACTGTTCTCCTTCAGGCGCGGTGATCATGATCGGGGCTTTGATGTTGTTGATGAGGTCGCCGAGGCGGTACTGCTCGGCGGTCTTGAACGTCGCGTAGATAGATGGCTGGTCGCCGTATGGCTTGGCGCGCCAGGCGAACTCTTGCTGCATCGCCGGCGACATCTCCTGGGTCACTGACTCGATCGCGGCGTTGAACGCGGTTTCGTCGTCGGCGTCGAGCAGCGCGACCATCTCGGTGGGGATGTGGTCCTTCCATGAGGTTGAGACGTCGACCACGCCAGGGTCGGCGATGAGTGCCGCTAGGCGGTGCTCGAACGCCGCCGCTCGGGGCGCCCAATACCCCCCTTGGCTGGCCCCGTAGAGCACGATTTTTGACGCGTCGACTTCAGGACGATCGCTGAGGAAGTCCACCAGGGGGGTGATCACGTGCTCCCAGTCAGCTCGAAACGGAACCCCGTGCTCAAACAGCATGCTCTGCTGACCCGGGCCGTCGAAGATCACCGTGTTGTAGCCGCGATCCAGACCGGGCTGACCCAGTCCTGGCCACAGGAACGTCATCGCCCCGTCGCTGCCGTTGGTCAGAATTACGGTCGGACGCGCGACGCCATCATCGGCGGGGACGAACAGGTAGCCGGGCAGGTCGCTGTTTTCATACGGGACCGCGATCGGGATCGCGGGCGGGTCGAGCAGGCCAACGTGCTCATCAAAGCATCTGCGGTGCGCGGCGAACAATTCGCTCAGCTGCGCGTCGGGGTTCTCGGTCCCGTCCACGAACACGAACGCGGCGGCGTAGTACACCGCAGCGCGCAGGTATGCGCCACGCGCACTGAGCCGGTGCCCAGCCTTCAGGCATGCATCGCCGATCGCCTGGATACGTTCGGCCAGCGTCCGGTACTCATTGACCCAGCTCGTAGCGTCGCCATCGCGAATGTTGGCAACGGCGGTCAACATCTCCCCGGCGTCACCGGCTCCGTAGTGAATGCCTCCCAGCAGAGATCGCGTCTCAAAGTCAAACGACGGATCTGTGAAGAACTTCTCAAACATGTTGCTCTCCTTGGTCTTGGTCACACGACGGTCCGGCGAACTGCTGACCTGACGCCAACAGCGGTCCTCCCCGGTCGATTCATTCACCGTGCCCGGACAGTCTCCCGACCGTCCGACGATCAGTCGTCAGTAATCGACTACTGAAATCCGCCAGGCCATCACCGAGCCTCGCTGCTGGCTTGATCGCCCGGACGCGACGAAGGGGGCGCTAGAGGTCTTGGCGGTTGGAGACCCCGAGCTTCTGCATGGCGTGGTAGAGGTGGGACTCGACGGTCCGGACCGAGAGGACGAGACGGTCGGCGATCTCGGCGTTGGTGAGTCCGCGGGAAGCGAGGTCGACGAGTTGGCGCTCCCGGGAGGTCAGTGAGGTCGCGGCGTCGTCTACGCCTACGATCGCCGGCAGCGTCCCGCCTTGGCCCCGAGCGTGCAGCTCGCGGCAGCGAGTGGCCGCTCGGCGCGCCGAGTCCTGATACCCGGCCGTGTGAAACGCGCCCGCGGCGTCGGCGGCGATCTCGGTCGCATAGCGCAATGCGCCGATGGCCTCCATCGCGTCGGCGACGCTCATTAGGGCGTCGCCGTCGTCGGCGACGAGGGCGGTGGCGTGGGCTGCGTAGGCGGCGGTGAGCGGGGCGTCGCAGCGCTGGGCGAGCGCCTCGAGATCACGCGCTAAGCGCCGAGCCGGCGTGCCTGCGCGCAGAGCCTCGTAGGTGAGGCGCGCCGCGTAGAGCGGCCGCTCGCGCAGCCGTCCCGCGGCCGTGAGGAACAGCTGCTGGGCGCGAGGCGGGTCGCCCGCGGCGAGCACCGCCCAGGCCTCGGCGCGGGCGAAGTAGGGGAGCTGGTTGGGCAGGGGCTCGTGTTCTCCGACCGCCGTGCGGCAGCGGGCGAGTGCCGGGCCAACCGATTCGTGGTCACTGGTGAAGTAGGCGACGCCGACCTGCATCGAGTTGGTGATCGCGAGCAGACCGGCGGCGTCGTGCAGTTCGAGCTGGAGCTCAGCCTCGGCCAGCCACCGACCCGCCTCGATGAACCGGCCTTGCGAGAACCGCAGGCCGCCGAGCGCAAGGGCCCCGCGTCCAGCCGCGGCGCGGGACCCGAGCCTCACTCCATCGGTCAGCGCCGCCGTCGCCCACGTCTCGAGCTCGCTCCAGCCCAGGCCGCTCTCGATGGCGACCGCGCTCCAGAGCACGAATGCGATCTCATCGGTGAGATCGCGCAGCGGCACGCTCGGGCGGATCCCCCGGGCCAACTCGAACGCGTCGCGCACGCTTCCGCTGTTAAGAAGGTTGGCGGCGTGCAGCGGCGCGACCCGACGGCGCACCTCGGGATCCACGCTCTGATCGGCGAGGATCTCGGCCGAGGCGGCAGCCGCGAGGTTCGGCGGGGTGGCCTCGTCGCCCACCAGACGCAGGGGACTCAGGCGGTCATGCCATTCCGGGGAGTCCCACCAGACGTGCGCGCGATCCAAGAGCCGGTGTAGCTCCTCGGAGCGCCGAAGCCCGAAGTACAGAACCGCCGTTTGCTGCTCGAGGTAGTCGACTGCGTCGGCCTCGCTGTCGATCTCGGGCTCGGCGGCGGCTAGGACTTTGGCCGCCTGTTCGTACTCGCTCTGGATCGTGTGCGCTCGGGCGAGCAGCAGCGAGGCCTGCAGCCCGGCGCCTGCGTCCAAGGCTCTGCGC
>CAWBDI010000006.1:0-8115 GCA_963787555.1 uncultured Solirubrobacterales bacterium | reverse complement strand
AGTTTCGCCTAGATGGTTCTTCCTGGCACTCATTGGCGCAGATCCCCAATGTTTCTGGGGTTTGAGCGTCAGCGAGGTACGGGGACGTTCAGGGCGGTTGGTGCCCCATCTGGTGCCCCCAGGTGCCCCACGCGACCTGGGAGCACAGTGGGATCTAACGCGTTTCTTGCGTTCCTCGCGTGCCCAGGGCAGCGTCTAGGAAGTCGACGGTACGCACCTTCGGGTGCATGTAGGTCCGCTGGGCGAGCGCACCACCGTCGACGTGCCGGAGCATCCTCGCGATGTCGTGCGCCTCGTAGCCCTGCTCCGCCATGAGCGTGGCGACTGCGTGGCGGAGCTTGTGGGGGCTCGCCCACGGGACACCAGCGCGGTTGCCGGCGGGCTTGAACACGCGGCGGGTCCACGCACGGCGGTCGTAGGCGTTTCCGGCACCGTTCGGGAAGATCAGATCCTCGTCCGCCGCGTTGGTCTCGGCGCGCCGGCGGGTGAGCATCCTCGCAGTGTCGGGCGTCAGCGGAATCGGCTGGAGTCCGGCCTCGGTCTTCGACCTCGGGAATCGCAGCTGTGGCCGCCCGTCGGGGTCTTGGCCGATCCCACCGTAAACGGCGTTGAGCGCTTCGCTGATCCTCGCGCCGGTCGTGCTGAGCAACAGCACCAGGTCGGCGTGCTCATCGGGGATCTCGGCAAGGAGCCGTCTGGCCTCGGCGGCGGTGAGGTGGTTGCGCCTGGGGCGGCGCTGCGGGGTCCGAACGACGACGCGGACATTCGGCTGGGAGGGGATCAGCTTGTCCTCGTGCGCGGTGGCGAGCAGCGCCCGTAGCGGCGCGTAGTAGCGCCGGATGCTCGCGGCGGACAGTCCCTTTGTCTCAAGGTGCACGACGTAGTCGCGGAGCATCGGCGGGTCGATGCGGTCGAGCCTGGTCGTGCCGAAGAACGGGATCGCGCAGGCGGTCAACGCGTGCGCGTAGCTCTCACGGGTCTCATCGGTGATTCCCTTCGCGCTGCGCCCCTTGTACGTCTTGAGCCATTCGATGGCATAGTCGCGGAAGCTGCGCGCGGACGTCGGGTTAGCGTCCCCGGCCGCGACGGCGGCCTTGAACTTCTTGACCTCGGTCAGCGTCCGCAGGTACTTCTTGCACGCCTTCCCGCGGTGGGTGTACTTCACGACGTAGCGGTTGCCGCGTCGCCAGACGCCGGGGTGTCCCGCAACGGGGATCATCTTCCGGCTTCCGTTTCCGGGTGTAGCTTGGTTGCCCATCGGGCCTCCTGTGTAGGTCCGGTCACGTCCCGGGCGGTGCCAGCCGCGCCGGGACACTTTCTAGACCTACACCTTAGAGCCAGATGGGTCACTGGCAGCTTGCTCCACCAGCACGGATGTACGCGTCGAGCTCGTCGCGGTGATACAGGGGTCGGCGGCCGTCGCGGTGGTGCGGGAGGTCGCCGGTGAGCGTAAGGGTCCGGACGCGCGACACGCTGCAGTTGAGATAGCCAGCGGCTTGAGCAGCGGTGAGCCACGGCGAGTCACTGCGGTCCACCGCCTTGGCATTGATCCGTGCGGCTAGCGCATCGGCCAAGCGGTCAAGCTCGGCGTCGGTGAACGTCAGCTCAGGCACCGGCCTTATCGAACAGCTCAAGGTCAGGGTCGGTGCAAGCCGTTACGACTGCTCGGTTAACCGCGCCTCTGTCGTAACGGCGGCGGCGATACGCGCGCATCTTGCAGGCGTCCGAGCAGTAGCGAGCGCTGTACGGGTTGCGCCCATGGGCATCGACCCGCCCGCCGCACTCCGGGCAGCGACGCCGGGCTCGCGCGCGTTCCAGGCGCTCTGCCAACGGCAACCGCAGCTCAGCCCGATAACGAGCAGCGGCCAACATCGCGACGAACTCCTCCGGCCCGCCCGGGGCGGTCACGACTCGTCTTCCTCTCGGACTCGCACGCACTCCGGACACGGTGGGTTCCCGTTTGGGCATGGCGGCTTCGCGTGCGTCTGCTCGATCGGCACTGGCTGGTTGAGCCGCTGACCGCAGCTGGTGTACCGGTATGGGGGCGACCCGACGAAGATGTGGCAGTAGCCGTCGTCGGTCCCAAACGTAGAGGCGCGGCGGGGCCTCTCGGTACCGACCTCCACGCGTTTCGGTCGCGGTCGCCTGGTCGTCGGCCGCTCTCGAGTGGGGGTCAGATGCTCAGAATCCCATATGAGAATGTGAGCACCTGACTGGGTGGGGGTCATTCGTCATCCTCGTCGTCGGGGAACAGGGTGTCTGGCGGCTCCTCCTCGGGCGGCGACTCCTCCGCCTCGGGCAGCACCCACCACCACTCCGGCTTGCCTTCCGGTGTCTTGCGCTGAAAGGAGTCGATGCCGAGATCGGTCTTCGCGCGCCTCAGGGTGGGGGCGGAGATGTCCACGTCGTCGGCTAGTTGGAAGACTTCAGCCGCGCGGTGCGGGCCGTCGGCGAGCAGCTCGCGCAAGAACCGCTTGGCCTCCGCTCGCGCAGAGACCTTCCGTTCTTGATCCTTCACGAGGTCGTCGGCGACCACGTCGCACTGGTCTCCGACGTCGACGCGTGAAGTGATGATCGGCTGGCTACCGAACGGGTCGATGACGTGCTCGGTCAACCTGCACTCGCGCGACCGCTGCAAGCGGCCCACGTTGCACTTGGCGTGGGCGAGCACTCGCCTGGGTCCTGCGGCGCCCTGTTCGTCATGGGGATCGACGCCGAACACCAGGATCGACCGGGCAGCGCCCACGAACCCGATCGATCCGCCCGCTCCGAGAAGAGCACTAACCGCCGACTTGGAGAAGTGCATGGTCGCGATGACCGCGAGGCTCTGAGCAGCGGAGAGGGCGGCGAGCGGTGCCAGCACCGACCGCACGTCCTGATCGCGGTGGCTGTTGACCTCTTGGCGCGGCAGCCCAGCGACGAGCGGGTCGATCACGATCAACTTCACCTCGCGTTCCAACGCGCGACGCTCGATGTCGGCTAGGTGACGCGTCAGGTCGAGCACCTTGCCGGCGTCCTTGCAGACGACGAACTCGACGCGGTCGAGGTCGGCTTCAGCGGCGATCAGTCGTGGTACGAGTGTCTCGGCGATCGCATCCTCGTAGGAGACGATCTGGACATTGGACCGTCGCGCGAGCAGGTCTCCAGGGAGCCTTCCCATGGTCGCGTCCGCGGCGAGCTGCTCGGCTAGCGTGGTCTTGCCCCTACCCGGCAACCCGAGCAATAACGACAGCATCCCGAGTGGCACCCACCCCTGCCACGCCCAGCGCACGTTCGCGGGCTCGATGGTTTTGGCGTTGATGAACGCGACCTCGCCCAGGACACCCTCCCTCGGGCCGTTCTCTCTAGCGGCCATTGCGTCGTCGCTCCCGGTCGGCGATCAGCGTCCTTGCCGCCCACTCGGCCAACTGCTCGAAGTACCCGGGCGTCGGCGACGGGAGCGGCTCGCACGCGATTTCGAACTCCAGGCGCAGGTGCCTGACGATCCGACGCCGGTCGGTGACCCCCGCGCGCAGCAGTCGGACCGCGAAGTCGGTCAGGTACGGGTGCCGGCCACCATACGGGACGAGCTCGCGCGGCGGCTCGTGTTGACCACAGCCGGCTCGCTTGCCAGCACCGGCAAGCGCGCGCAGGACTGGAGGCAGCGGCCCGCGTGGCTCGACGACCCACACGTACGGCTTGCCAGTCGGATGGATCGACGGCGGCACCAGCTGGTAGCTGCCGACGCCACGCAGCTCGCCGTAGCCGAGGTTGATGGTGTTGGTGTCGGTGCCGGCGAAGAAAGCGGCGCCCCCGCGCGGCGATGCGGTGCGTGGCGCCGCCTTGATCGCCTTGGCGACGGTCGCCGGCACGGCGGTCTCGTCGTCGATGTCGAGCACCTGCGGCCCGGGCGCGCCGCATGCCACGGCGATGTTGGCGTCCGGGTGCTCGCGCAGCCACCGGGTGATGACGTCGAGATCGGTCGTCGCGTCCTTGACGCCGCGTGGGACGAGTTCGCCGAGCGGCGCTTTGCTCTGCGGGTGACAGATGAGCAGCCGCCAGCCGCGCGCCACGTACGCCTCCACGTAACCCCCGACACTCACGCCGGCGCTCCCCGCCGGCGGCCTACATGTGGACCTTCGCCGTCAGAGTCTGAGTCGTCGGGCCCGGCGCGAGAGCTCGTGCGCCGGCGTTGCCCTCGACGCTCACGCGGGCGCGCAACCGGTCGAACGCGCTCCGCCTCGACAACCCCGACCGGCACGGGAGCCGGACGCGACCTGTCCAGCTCGAACCGGCGGGCGCCCGACCGCGGCTCCACGCCGCGATGCCAGACCACACGATTCTCGCCGGTCTCGACCCCCACTGCGTAGCCGCGTCGCAACAGCTCGTCCATGAATCGACGCCGTAGCACGCGGCGGCGGACCCGGCCCGTCAGCAGCAGCCACCCCAGCACAGCGTCGAGCGCCAGGACCGCCGCGACTACCGGCCACAGGCTCACTTATCGAAGAGGAGATCGAGGTTGAGCACGAAACAAACCCTAAAGGCCGGCCCGGACGGACAGATGGAACGGCCCGCCTTTCGGCGGGCCGCCCGGCGAAGTTGTGCTCATCGCCTCGAACAAACAACAAGATACCCGCCGGCGCGGATGGCCTGGTGAAGCTCACGCCGCGCGGCGGCGGATGCGCTGCTCGAGCCGGCCGACGCGGTCCTCGAGCTCGAGCAGCCGGCCGGCGAGCTCGTCGATGCAGCCGGCGTGCTCGTTGATCGTGGCGAACAGGCGCTGCACGAGCCGCATGCCGTTCTCGACGTCCGGGGCGCGCCGGTCGCCGTCCTCCGCGTAGTCTTCGAGGTGGAAGCTGGACACCTGCGGTCCTCCTTCTTGTGGTTTGTCGGGCGCCGGGCCGCGCCATCGGGCCCGGCGCCCGGGTCTTCACGGCAACCCCGCTAGCGCTCGCTGCTGCTCGGGCGTCAACACCGGGTAGCCGAACCAGAACTTGCCGATCACGGTCGCGTGCGCGACGCCGCCATAGCGGGCATACACCTGCTCCAGCTGGTCGAGCTGCGCCTGGCTCGGGTTCGGCTGCCACGGCGCGAGCGCCTGCACGACCGACACCTGTCCCGGCGCCTTGCGCCGGCCGTACTCGTACTCGTCGGGCCAGTGCTCGACGATCGTGGTGCGCCAGCCCGCGGGCATTCAGGTCGCCTTCCGCGCGGTGCCCCGCTTCGCCTGCGACTTCGGCTTGTCGTCCTCGTCGACGCGCTCGACCAAGCCGAACGCGAGCGCTTGGACGACCGACTCCTCGTCAGCGGTGAACGTAGAACCCTGCTTGTGCGCCCCGCCCGGGGACACCACGTCTCGGAGCGCTCTGTAGGTGACCTCGGCCATTACGGTGCGAGCAGATAAGCCGCGTTCACGTCGCCCCAGCTCCAATCAAGGCGACACGTTAGCCGCGCCGTGATCGCATCCGCCGTGAACTGAGCGTCGCCAGAGAAATCCACACTCGCGTCGCGTCTGATAGCGGTTTGCACATAACGCGCCTCGCACACGAGCGCGTGCCCCGCTGCGAGCCCGTTGGTAGGCAAGAGCTGACAGCCGCCCACGCGCGTCGACGGCGCTCCTTCGACGGACGCTGCGTCTGGGGCGAGGATGTACTGCCCGGTCGACGCCTTGATCTTTCTCAGGGCCGTGACGTCTGCGGGATTGATGAAGCAGGTGTCCGGGATGCCGCCGTGGCCCTCTACAGCGCCGACGGCGTCCAAGATCGTGTCGATCGAAACGCCGCCCGACCCCCCAGGCAGTGTGTAGCTCAGCAGGCCCGCTGGTGTGATCGCGGTCGCCGCCGCGGAGCTGAACGCAGCGGCATCGATTGCCACGGCGAGGCCGCGCACCATCGAGTTCGCGACCTCATTCAACTCGTCGATGCTGGCGTCCTCGACGCTCTCAGTGCTCACTGAAATGACGTTGCCGATCTTGCGCGGCACCAAGCTGAGGATGTCTGCCGACCCGCTGTCGGACGGGATTTCCGAGAGTTCCGCGACCCAGGCCGAAGTTGGATGGATCAGCAAGCGCGGGACGTTCTGGATCCGCGCGTCGGTGACGACGCGGGTGGCACCGCTCTTCAGCAACGCAGATTCCAGGATCAAGCCCTCGATGACGACGCTCGACCAATCTTGTTTTCCCCAGGTGCTGGTCAAGCCAGGTGAAGCCATCAGCGACCTCTTTCAAGTCGGAGTGGAATGTCCTCACCGCGTCGTGTCTACGTCTGCGGTGGGCGCTCCGGGCGCTGACGGGTCGAGCGCTATGACGTCTGCCGATACGCTCGACGGGGAGCTTACCGACCCAGCAGCGAGTCTTTGAACGCTTGCCCCAGCGTCTTCGGCTGCTGGACGGGCCGCCTGACACCACTGCTGAAATCCGGCGGGGCCGTCGCGCGCCAGTGAGGCCTCTCGGCGAGCACCTGCTCGACGCGCTCGCCGATCTTCTCGCTGTCCAACTCGCCGTCCTCGTCGCGCAGGTCGCTCAGCTGCGTGGTCAGCCACAGGTCGCTCGGGTTGGCGAGCTGGTCGCCTGCGATGCGCTCGACCTCGCGCCGATCCTGCGCGTCGACACGACCTCGTAGCTGGTCGCGCTCCTGCTCGGCGACGACTTTCGTCAACCTGTGCCTTTTCGCCTCGGCTCTCAGCTGTCGCACCTCGTCCCAGGACGGCGGGTCGCGCTCTGCGCCCGGGGCTGAGCCGCCTGCGCCGTCGTGGCCCTGGGGCGAGGGTTCGGCCGCGGGCTGCGTCGACGTGACGTCTGGGGCGCCCCCGGGCGGCTCAGGCGCGTCCTCAGTCATCGTCGCCCTCGTCGTCGGTGACGTGATCGGGGTCTGGCAGGCCCTCGCGCTTGATCATGACCTCCTCGACCGCCGACGCCGTGATCGGGCAGCTCACGCGCTCGCCGGTCTCGGGGTCGATCGCGACGACCGTGAACTCGAGCTCGTTCACGAGCAACAGTATCCCGCGCACGGCAACGCCCCGGAGCGAACTTCGGGGCGTCGCCGCTGTGTCACCCGCACTTGCGCCACCAGGGCGCGGCTGCGGGGGCAGATCCACATAGCCGGCCAGCGACGGTCGACTTAGACGCCGACGGCCGGGTGACGGGAGTTTCGCAGCCGTCGGCGCTCAACCGGTGAGCCGTCGCAGCCGTTCGAGCTCGTCGTCCTGCAGCCGGTCGATCAGCTCGCGCGCCGTCAACGCCGGCGCGGGCACGTCCGGCAGCGATCCCGAGTCGAGCGCGTCTTCGAGCACGCCTCGGATGAGCGCGGAGCGCGTCGCATGACACTCGGCGGCCGCCGCGTCGACGGCTTGCAGCAGCTCAGCGGGCATCCGCATCGTGACCAGCCCCATCGGCGACGGCATCCGCGGGATTTTCGCGCGGTTTGCGCTCGGCTGTGGTGGCCGCTCGTTCGCTTTCCCGTCAAGCGGCGTGGGGGGTTGTGCATAGACCCCAACACGGACCGTTGTGCAAGTGGTGCCTCCAGACCGTGAAGGACGAGCGCAAACGGCGCGTCTTACGCGCCAGCCGAAATTTCGTCAATTTCGCGCGGCTGTCAGCCCGACCGTTGACGATGATGCCGCGGCATCGTTTTCGGGGTCATGGGGGGGCCGGGACGCGCGGCGGGCGCCCCGACCTGGATGGTCAGACGGTTCGGTACTTCCAATAATTTTCGCCCCCGCCCGCCCGCCGCCCGGCCATTGCCTGAAGTTCGGCCCGGCCAACCCATTGCTTGCGATGTCAGCGATCTGTTGCGGAGGGGCATACCCCCCACCGGAATCTGACCGCGGACCCGGTGCGCCGCCGCCCTCCTCGCTGGCGACGCTTCTTCCTCATGTTGCGCCGCCCGCGCCGCGCGCCACCAGTGCTCACACCATCCAAATCGCCGGCGGCCTAACTCCTTCGGGCAGCGCTTGGAGCCGGTCTCCACCGCCCCCACACGCCCAGGGACACCACAGCCTGGCGAGTGCCCTGACAGCTCCCTAGTCGGTGTGGTGCCCCATTTGGTGCCCCCAGCCGCCACCACAACCAGAATCCCTAGAGCCGACGGGGAGACTCGAACTCCCGACCCCTTCATTACGAGTGAAGTGCTCTACCAG
>CAWBDI010000005.1:0-38934 GCA_963787555.1 uncultured Solirubrobacterales bacterium | reverse complement strand
GTTCTCGCTGCTACTCAGCGGCGCCCTCTAATCGATCCGCAGCGGGTCAGCCGGACTCGTGGTCGCGTTGCGCTATGCATCGCTCTCCCGCGAGTGCTGCCAGAGGGCTTTGTCGAGATCGCGCAAGGAAACGCCGAGGTCTTCCGCCAGACCCCGGCAGCGCTGCACATAGTCGTTCCAAAACGCAGACGTGTATTGCGTGCGCCGGGACTTTTCCCCGAGGCTGGCGAGCGCTCGGTAGTCGAGAATCGGATATCGGTCCGGGAACGCGAAGTGCAAGAGCGCTGACGCGATCGGCACACCGACCCCGCGAAGCTCCAGCAGCCGAATCATGCGCTCGACCTCGCTGTCCGTGTGAAACGCCGCTGTCGTCGCCCGCACCACCGCGCGGGCGGTGTTCTGCTCGGCAAGCGGGACTGCACGCGGACTCTTCCAGCGAACTACGGTCAGAAAGTCCCCGCGCGAGTAGCGACCGGCGGACGCCGCTCGATCACCCGCCTTGCGGGCTGCGTCATCACCGGCATAGCTGTAACGGCCCGCGAGCTCACGGACCCAATCCTTAGTGAAGAGCTTTCCGTTGCTGCTCGGCGCCTCGGAGCGAGCGCCGCGGGGCCTCGACTTCCCGGCACCTGTATCGAGCGGCGGCCGTGACTTACCTGCAGCCGTCGCTCGCTGCTGTGCTCTTTTGATCTGCTTCGGCATCGTGATCCCGAACTGCTCGAGGCTTTGAAGCCACGGTGCGAGATGCTCGCGGCGGCTCTGAACTACGGCGTCGAACGCAGAGTCGAGACTCCACCAGGTGCCGTCGGGATCGACGCACCAGAGTTTCGAGTCGCCCGGCACCACCACGATCCGCGCGTACCAGTCAGGATCGAGCCGCATCGACGACGGCGTGGCCTGCCAATGGGCAGCTGCCGCCGGGATGTCCCGTGTCCATGGCCGGTCGATCCCGCCGATCACGTCTCGGTCGTCAGCCCCAATGGGGATCCAAAGTCTCGGCGAGTCGCTTAGCCGGCACCAGCGGACCCTGCCGACATCAATCGGCCGGCCGACGCTGCTGCGCGGAATATGAACGGTCGTTGGCTTCAGCCTGCCGTGGACCTGAAACACGAGCGAGGCGATCTCGAGGAGTGGCGCAGCGATCGCGTCGTGAGTCGCGGCCTCGGTTGCGTCACGAGCGAACCTGGCGATGCGGGCCAGAACCCCATTCGGCGTCGTGCTCCCGGTCACGGTCGCCCCAAGCAGCACGGTCGATGTCAAGTCCCTTGCTGCGGACATGCTGGGCTGACCATGCTTCGCGAGGCACGATGCGAGAGCGGCGCGGGCGGAGGGCAACAGCGTCGGCGGTCGTCCCGTTGCGAGACGAAACACGCTCAGCTCGCGCCATGAAACACCTGGGCGAAGCGGCTCGATCACGTACCGGTCCTTCCGCACCATGACGGCCGTCCCGTCACCGAGATGAACAGCGTCTCCCGCGGAACCGCGAAGACAAGCTCCGTAGCCGTCAGCGTTCGTGAGCCGGTCCGGTGCGGCCGCCGGTGTCGCAAGCGCCCGGAGACCCGCGGCGCTGGTCGGCGCTCGGCCGTACCGTCGAGCGTAAGGGCTCAGGTCCGGCGAGTGGTCCGTACTCTCCATCCCCGGAGCGCTGCGCAGCTCCAATACCCCGTCCGGGTCGCGCATCATCTCGTCGAACGCCGTGCCGCTGGCGACCGGTCCTTCGAGACCGAACGCGGAGACCATGACGTCCGCACTCGCGCCAGAGGAAATCGCCGCTGCGGCGTCGAGAACCATGTTCCACCGTTCCTCCGACCGCTCGATCGCACGAGCCAGAGAGACCTCAACCAGATCCGCGAGCTGCCGATTGGCATGTGCGCCTTTAGCCGCAGAGGCTGCCTCAGCCTCGGCGACACGCGTTTCCTCGACCCAGAGGTCGAGGAGGGGGGCTACGGCGATTAGCCCTTCGGAAACCGCGGCACGTGCGACCGCCGCGCGCTTCGGTCCGAGGACCCGCAGCAGCGGGGCGAGGACAACCTCGGCGCTGTTACTCGGCTGCTTCACCCGCCAGCACCTGCCCCCGCTGGTAGGCGGTCCGGATCGCTTCCGTCAGTGCCCCATCGTTGTCGAGCAGTGGGGTGTGAACCAAGTCGGCCATGACGACGGCGAGCGCGGCGGCACTACGGACCCGCTCACGATCCTTCTCCCGAAACGCCTCCCAGTCCGTCTCGCGCTTTGTCCTGCGATCGAGCCAGGCTGTCTCCGCCTGCAAGTGCGAAAGCAGCCCGTTCAGCAGTTTTCGCAGCTTGTCCGACATCCGAGACGCGGCCTTGAGGAGTGACTGGCGCTGACGGTGCTCTGCCACCGCGCTGTCCACGTCAGCAGCGAACGTCTCAGCCTTGGCGATCGCCTGCCGACCCTTGACGTGAAGGAAGATGCCGCCGACGACAACGACTGGGGCTGCGGTGATGCCCGCCAGAACCGCTGTGCCCGCAGCGACGCCACCGCCGCCTGCGGCAAGGGAACCGCCGCCAAGCCACGCAAGCGTCGCGTTTGACGCCGCAGCTCCCGACAGGGTGCTGATCGCGGTCCCGGTCGAGGCCGTAGCGAGGGTGCCGACCGCCGTGAGGGTGCCGCCGTACGCCACTGCACCCGCCGCGCCTACGGCGGCTGTGGCTCCGACCAGGTCCATTACGGACCCTGTCAAGCGCCCGACCGCAGCGACGACAACTTCGTCGATCTCAGGCGTCCCCTCTTCTCCCAGCTCGATCTGGAGACGAACGTTTTGGAGGCGCGAGAACGCATCGTGGAACGGAATGAGCCCAGCTTCCATCACCTGCGCCTTCTCGGCTCCGAGGTTCACGAACGCCCGCTCGCAACGGCCGCGAGCCTTACTGGTCGCCGCTTCGGCGGCCTGCATCTCCGCCTCTTTCACCTGCACCAGCTTGCGAGCCTGCAGCAGCTTCGGCTCAAGCGACATCCTCTCTCCTTCTGACATGCCATGGACCGGTTAATATGCGGCTCGGCCCAAGCCGGGCAGTGTACGAGCCATCGGGGGCCTCCGGCGACGTTTCGTTGAGAGTCGGATCCGAGACAACCGAGCTGACCTACCGCCGCCGCGACACTGCCTGCCGGCGGAGTAGCAAGCCGCCAGTCGCTCCTGTCCACAGCCCGGCCGCGGCGCTACCGTCGCCTGGTGCTACCGCTCGGCTTCAGGTTCGACGTTGACGCCATTGTCGTGGCTGGCGTCGCCCATCGCAGCGACTGCGACCAGATCGACGACCCGGTCGCCGATGACGCGGCCCACGTCTCCGCCGGCGACGTCCATCGCGACCAGCGGTGTCCCCGCGAATGCCTGAAGTGCCGACCGCCATTCGAGACGCTGCTCACGCATCAGCTCGAGCGTCGGAGCGCGGCGTCGGTCCCTTAGCCGGTTACGCCTGGCGCGGCGCTGCTGCTGATCCGCCGCAGCGCGCCCACCAGCCGACGTGGCCGACAGCGTGCGCGAGCTGGGCCCGCCGCCCCGGCTCCAGATACGGCAGCAGGTCGAGCTCGCCGGAGTCGTAGGCGCGGTGGCACGGACGGCGGCAGAGCGGCACGATGCAGAGCGGGTCACCGCACCCGGATCGAGCGCGGGATCAGGTGCGCTGGATCGACGCCGTGGGTCGCACCACAGACGATGCAGACCCTGCCGGCGACGGCGAGCCGCTGGCTGTCGGTCGCCGCCATCGACGGCGTTTGCTCCATCGGCGTCGTCCGGCGCAGGGTGTGCGGGCGCGCAGCTGGGCGCGGCGGCGAAGCGGTATGGGCTTCATCGGGAACTCCTGTCGCTGAGGATGGAACGGCTGCCGTCGCGGCACCTGTCGAGGCGGCGCGGTCGTCAGCGGGCGCTGCCGACGCCAGGCTCGGGCGTCAGGCTGAGCGTGATCGGCCTCGCCGAGGACACGCGTACTCCGGGCAGTCGGGCCAGCAGCGCGCAGACGAAGCTAGAGCGCTTGACGTTCAGGCCATCGGTGCTGAGCAGGTGGCGGTTGGTCAGCTCCCCGTGGGCCTGTAGGTACTCCCAGGCCGACTGGATCATCCAGGCGTCGACGAGCTGGGCAGGACGTCCGAGCCTGCGGGAGCGCTCGGTGTCGACCCACACGCCGTCGGGCGTGACGTCGCGCACCCAGTTCGGGCGCCCGTCGGCGAGGGTCGCCACGACGGGGTCGGCCGCCACCGCGGCCTCGATCTGCGCCAGCAGACCCGGCTCGAGCACCTCGCGCGCCGCGGCGACCCGATCTGGGGCCCAGTCGACCGCCTCCCGGTGAGTCCACCACGACTCGCCGAGCTCGGCCAGGTACCGCAGCTCAGGCGCGTCACGCGGACCGCGCAGCACCGTGGTGAGCTCGACGTTGGCGACCAGCCCGGTGGTGAGGTTCGCCGAGCCGATCGCCGCCGTGATCTCCTCGCCGCGGCGGGCCAGGTACAGCTTGGGGTGAAACGTGCCGCGGCTGGGGTTGAGCACCCGCACGCCCAATCCGGCGTTGCTCGCAGCCTCGAGACCCTGGGCGGTCGTCGAGCCAAAGACGGTGGTCGCCACGAGCCGCCCGTGTCCGATGCTGCGGAGCTGGCGCTCGATCAGGCTGACCCCCCGCCGTTGCACGAACGCGACCCCGAGCAGCGCCTCCTCGGCGTCCTCGAGCACGCGGCGGACGGCGTCGAGCGGGTCACCGAACGGTTCGACCTGTACGTCTGGCGAGGCCACGGATCAGGCTCAGCGGTCGCGGAAGATCTCGGCCTCATGCCAAGCCAGCAGCTCTGTCCCAGGACGCTCTGATGCATCGACCGGTAGTCGGATCTCCCGGCCGTCGAGCTCGTAGTAGACGCGGCCGTTGGCGAACTCGTCACGTAGGCGCCGGCTGACCCCGAAGCGCAGATCTGGCCTGACCGTCACGTAGCCGAGGTCGAACAGGCGATGCAGGTCTCGCCGCAGCGGGATGCCGTTGCTCACCTCGTGCGCGCCGCCCGCTCCCCACGGGCGGATGTGCGCGGCCTCGATCACCGGCAACGAGTGCTCGGTAGTCACGGCGCATTGTCGACCGTACGCGTCCAACACCGCGAGTCGGAGGCTTGCCTGCCCGAGCCGTGGCCGGATGACTATCGGCTGCCCGCGCCGCTGTTCGGCCAGCGCCTCCGCCGGCCAAGCGGGGCGGCCAGCCGTCCGGGCGACGGCCCGCTCCAGACAGTCGTTCCACACCCGCCGTCCCTCTCCCGACGACAGGTCGTACGTGCGGCCGGAGACGATGTTGCGCGACCAGTCGGCCGGCATCGCAACCCATTCGTCGGGCGCGAAGAACACCGGCTCGGTCACGGCGATGCAGCCGATCGGTCGGCTCAGCCCCTCGGCGGGACGCACCTCGCCGCCGAGCCGCTGCAGCCGCTCGAGCAGCTCCCACTCGTCACGGGTCCCGTTGGCCTGCGCGAACACATCCCATGCGTGCCACACCGGCAGCACCACGAACCGCGCGAACAGCCCAAACCCGCCGATCGCGTTGTACGGCGCTTTCAGCTTGAAGAAGAACGGGTCCCCCGGTTGGATGGCGGCGAACCCGTGACCGCCAGGTCGCCAGAAGTTGACCTCCGAGATCTCCGGTCGCGCGAGCAGGAACTGGTACCACCCGTGATCTGTCGGAGCGATAAAGCCGCGCACGCCCGCATCCTCGCCGCGACGGGCGGGGGGCGCAAGGTAATCGACGATGTAGCGACACGCCCGCTGGGTTCACAGGAAGACCTCCGAGCATTCCACCGCGATGTCGAGGTCGCCTACGACGCCTGGCGACGGGAACGCGCTCAGGCGTCTATGGGCTGTGCGCTGAATCCCGCTGCTGGCCCCATGCCCACGGTCGCTCGAGCGGCGTCGAACGTCTTTCGCGCCGCCCGCCCCGTCGCGGTGCCAGCCGCGTGCGTCTGGCGGTCGATAATCGTCACCCGCCACCGGCGCTCAGGCGGCGCGTCGTAGTCGCACACGTCGATCTGCAGCCACCGATCGTCGTGCATCCAGGTCTGGACGTGGACGCCTTCGCGGGATGGCGCGCTAGAAAGCCAGAACTTGTCGCTGCCTTGCATCGCATTGGTCCGCAGCCTCGTTGCCATTCACTCTCCTGTTGTTGTGTTCTCAGTCGATGTCAGTCTTTCGTTACGCGGGGACGCCAGCTGAGGTACGGAGCCACTAGTTCGAGCGCTAGACAGCGAGTCAGCGCGACGTGGCGGCGTATGCCTGCTTGATGAGCGCCCGGGCGCCATCGAGGTGCGTGGCCTGCTTAACCGAGAACTCGGTGTTGCCCATGCCGAAGTGCCCGATGTTCGTGACGTCTCTCATTGTGCTCTCGTCCCAAGGCTGCACCGTGGTCGGATCAAGATTCAGGTAGAGAAGCAGGCGCTGCCGCTGGACTTCGATCGTGAAGAAGCTCTTCTTGCCGGCGAAGTAGCCGATGTACTGCTTCCGGATTCGCCGGGTCACGTCCGCGCCTTGCTCTCGCCCGAACTTGTCGAGCTGCTCGAAGCTGTCGAGAATCGCTGCGGACTTCCCCGCGAGATGATGCTCGACGGAGTAGTCCTTTCCACCTTTGGGTGGCGCACCAGTCGGCGGCTTCGGCTTGTGCCCGGCGTCGGTGATGCTCGACTTCGGAGCCTCGAGCGATTCGGCATCCATGACGCGCGCGAGGCTCTCGCGGACTTTGGCCGACGAGATCTCGGGCTTGCCGAGGAGGTCGTTCAGCTCGTTCAGGAACTTGGTGCTGGGCTGTGCCGCGAGCTGAGCCAGCGCCTTCCTCACGCGCGCGTCGGTGAACACCCGGTCGCCCCAGTTCTCCAACGCATCGTCGACCATTGACGGGCGTGCGATCAGCTCAAGGGATTTGGCCTTCTCTGCGGTCGCAGTGCCCTCAGCGCTCAGGTCGACCTCAAAGAGGAGCTTCTGCTCCATCGGCACGGGCTCGTTCGTCTTGTAGACGCGGTACACGAGCCCGTTCGTCAGTACGCACCAGAGCACGCCCTCGTTGTTGGCGTAGTTGACGGTCTGCGCAATGAACTCTTTGTCGTCGAGGTTCTTGCCGATCCCTTTCGCCTCGACAAACAGGCGTGGCTTACCGTCGATCTTGAGCGCGTAGTCGAGGCTCGTGTTGTCGTACACGCGATACTCGCGCTCTACGGCGTCCAGGTCGCCGGTATCCCAGCCGAGAGCCGCGAGAAGCGGCTCGATCAGCAGCACCTTCGTATTGGCCTCGTTTGCGGCGCTCGATGCCTTCAGCTTCGCGGCGGTCGCCAGGGCCTTCTCTACTGCATCGCCCAAATGCACAGCGCCATCCTAATCCGCGGTTCGGCAGCGGATGCCGTCTTCCGTTCGAGACGCTGCTCACCGATCAGCTCGAGCCGTCCCTCGAGGCGCTCCTCCGGTGAGTCGGGGCTCGGCGGGCTCGGCCCCGGTGGCGCTGCCGCTGATCCTCCGTAGCGCGCCGACCAAGCCGACGTGCCCGACAGCGTGCGCGAGCTGCGCCCGCCACCCGGGCTCCAGATAAGGCAGCAGGTCGAGCTCGCCGGAGTCATACGCGCGATGACACGGACGGCGGCGGAGCGGCACGATGCAGAGCGGGTCGCCGCACCCGCCGAGCGAACGCGGGATCAGGTGCGCTGGATCGACGCCGTGGGTCGCACCACAGACGATGCAGACCCTGCCGGCGACGGCGAGCCGCTGGCTGTCGGTCGCCGCCATCGACGGCGTTTGCTCCATCGGCGTCGTTCGGCGCAGGGGTGTGCGGGCGCGCAGCTGAGCGCGCCGGCGAAGCGGTGTGCGCTTCATCGTTTCTCCTCGTAGGTAGTTGGTGTTGCGACGGACTCAGGCGTCGCGGTAGTCGCCGGGGCCCCGGCACTAGTCCAGCTGTCGGACGCCCGGCTCCCGCCGAGAGCCTCCGTATGCTCGATTCCGATGCCCGCCGGCAGCGCCGACCGCAATCGCTCCCCGATCGTCAACGTCACGACCCCGCGCGGTCGAATCGACGTCATGCACCAGGAGATGCGCGGCCTGGGCAGTCGCAGCGGCTGGCACAAGTTCTGGCTCGCACGACGCACCGGGACGCACGACTGGGCAGAGGCGACGACACCGCGAGAGGCGATTCGCCGGGCGGTGCTGCTGCCGGCCAAGAAGACGCCGAGCTGGCTCGATGCTGCCGTCCAGGATGCCGAACGCCAACTCGAACGCGAGGACACGACGCAGCCGGCCGATCAAGGCTGAGACCGATGGACGCCGCGCCGTGGGTCACGCAGGACGCTCGCTCCGTTGTCTGGAGAGGAGCGCAGGGTTGGTCCCGCTAGAACCTCGTGTCAGGGGTCGTTCTGCGAACGCGACCGGAGCTCCATGAACATCTGCTTCCGAGCGGTGCGCGGCGCTCGCCGCTGTGCGTTGTGCGCCGCGCTGCTAGCGGCGGCACTCGGGATCTCCGGATGCGCGGCCACCGCTAGCACGACGGGTTCGGCCACAGTGCAGCGCACCTCCCCGCCGGCGGCCAGCGCCGCGGGAACTCCTTCGGCGCCACTCCCGCCGCACCGGCGGCGACCGGCGCATCGCCGTCGTCCCACGTCTCCGGAACATCGTCGCTCAGGTTCGCTGCCCTACTCGACCGCCGCAAACGACGTTGTCCAGTCCCAGCCCGCCGCCGGCTCGTGCCACGAGATCGGGTCCGGTGCGCGCGCCCGTCCCGATCCGGCCTGCACGCCGGGGGCGCTCAACCCGGCGGTCACGGAGGCGACGACCCACAACACGATCTGCGCCTCAGGCTGGACCGCGACCGTCCGCCCGCCGGAGAGCATCACCGAGACCGAGAAGGCGGCCAGCATGGCCGCCTACGGCGACACTGGAGCGATGGGCGATTACGAGTACGACCACTTCGTGCCGCTCGAGCTCGGCGGCGCGACAAACGACCCGCGCAACCTGTGGCCTGAACCGGGCGCGTCGCCGAACGCGAAGGACTCGGTCGAGGACGAGCTACGTAGCGAGGTGTGCGATGGTCAGATGACCCTTGCTGCGGCGCAGCGCGAGATCGCCAGCAACTGGACGACGGCCGCTGGGCACGCGTCGGTCCCGGCGCCGAACGCGCCGACGGCGAGCCCGTCGGCTTCGTCGAGTGGACCGGCGACCTGCACGGTAACCGCGTCGTACAGCGCGCACTACAACGACTACAACGTCTATGGGCACTCCAACCAGCCCGACCAGACGGTGACGGTGAGCGACGCCTACGGGCATTCGGACACCTGGCACACCGACGGCTCCGGCTACGCCGACGTCTACTTCAAGTCGGGCGGCCACGCCTCGGGTCGGCGGATCACCGTGCGGGTCGGACGCGCCAGCTGCTCCAGCACGCTGTGAAGGGACCTCCCGCGGCGCCGCGGACTACGCATGGGGGTCCGGGGTGAACGTCTCGCGAAGCCGTTGCAGGGTGAACGGGTCGCGGATCTCCCCCACGACCTGGCGACCGTGGAACATCCCGGTCTCCCAGAACGCCTGCTCCTGCGGCCGCGCGTCGATCCAGCGAACTCTTGCCACGTATTCGCTGAGCTCGGGATCGTCTGCACGTTCGCCCATGTCCGTGGCGGTCAGTGGCGCGGTGAGAAGCGGGATCGGTCTCCCCCCAACCTCGACCTTGAAGTCCCATACACGCACGGCCGCTGCCGTGACTGTGCCCACGCCGACGTAGCCGTGGCCGCCGCCGACGGCTACCGGGATCACGGGCCAGACTCGCGCGCCCTCGATCAGCTTGGCCATCGCGTCGCGGTACCTCGCGCCGTGGCCAGCGGAGACGAACCCGTACCGCCGCATGTCATCCCAGTGGCGCCATCGGCCGAAACTGCCGCCGATCGTGACGTAGAAATCGATCCCCTTCCCGGCTCCCCGCTTCTCGGCCGCCACGGGCGCGATGCTAGCGCCGGTGGCTCAGTGCCCGGGCCGCCGGGCTCCGTTGAACCCGGAAGGCGGCAGTGCCGTTGGTAGCTTCTGCCCGTGGGCGTGCGCAAGTTCTCCGCCGAGGATGAGGAGTTCCGCGAATGGGTGGCCAAACGCCCGCGGGGGTACGTCCTCAACACTCACCGCGACTATTTCGATCGCGAGAACACTCGGCTTCACCGAGCGAGTTGTTTCACGCTCGAGCCCGGCTTCGGTGGTGGAGCGATCCAGACAGGCGAGCAGATCAAGGTGTGCGCCCCGGACCCGAAGGAGCTCGACCAATGGGCGGTCGCGAACCTCGGCTTCGGGCTCCGCAACCTGCGCTGCCAGCACTGCGACCCGACTTCGCTCGGGCTGACCGACTGACGGGCGCGCCCGCGAGGCCTCGTCAGGACTGCAGCCAGTCGCGGTCCCGGCGGAAGTGCAGGGACCGGAGCTGCTCGCGGCTCTTGGCGAGCAAGTCGCCCTCGGAGAATTTGACCTCGTCGGCGTACCAGCGAAGGCCCTCACCCTCGGCGCCGTCGCTCCAGCGGACCACCGCCCGGCGGCTCGCTAGTGAGCCGAGCGGCAGTTCCTCGAACCTCAGGACCTCGACGACGACGGGGCTGGCCTCGACGGACATAGCGTCAGCCTAGCTTTGAAGCGCCGGCCGAGAGCGTGTTCCTCACGCGGCGACTCGAGCGTCAGCGTCCTGAGCGCGGCTCACGTGCCGGGCGATCTGCCCGCCGCGCTCGGCGCTGATCGCGCCCTCGGCCTGCGCCTCGCAGGCCGCATCGCTCACCCGTGCGAGCACCGCATCGCGGATCGTCTCGCCGGCGCCGATCCCGGCGATCACCAGCAGTGCGCTGGACACCGCCGTCCGGTCACCGCGGACGAGCCGCTTGATCAGGTCGAGCTCTTCCTGCCCGAGCTTCACCGGGACCTCGCTGTATGCACCTGCGGGTGTGCGCCGCGAGAACGCCTCGGCGCGCGCCACGCGCTGGCGCTCGTGGCGAGAGAGATGACCGCGCCTGCGCGCGGGATGAATCGTCGACTGCATCAGTAAGACCTCCATTGCGTGGTCTGCGGTCGCTCACGGCGACCGCGTTCGAAATCGGGTGGACGGTGTGCGGTGCGTCATCCCGGGGACTGTCGGTCCGCGCAGGAGTGACGTCGGCTGGTCGCTTGGGTCGCGTCCTTCACCAGCCGCAGAACAACGAACGGCCCGGAAGCATCCCAATCAGGGCGAGCACTCCGAGCCGTCGTGGTCGTGTTGGTCGCGTTCGGGCTACCGGCTCATGCCGACCAGGTCGAACGCGCACCCATCCGGCAGGGTCACCAGCTCGACCAGCCGTCCGCTCTCCGGGCATTCGCCGGTGAAGCGCAGCGCGTGGCGGCCGAGCGGGTCCTCGCCGCCGAGCGGCAGCTCAGGCACGAGGTTCAGCGTCGGGTCCAGCAGGTACGAGCTGGGCTCGCGGCCTTCGAAGTGCGCGAACGCGCGGAGCTGCATCAGCGTCGGCACGCGCGCCAACCGGCGCCACGCGCGCACCAGCTGGGCAACCGCGCGCAGCGTTCGCCGGATGCCGGTCCGTGGCCGGCGCTTCGCCGGCAGTGGATCGTCAGGCAGCGAAATGCCGCCCGATCGGGTGGTACGGTTCCTTCTTGCCAACTGAGCCTCCTTTCGAGGCTTGTCGCCGGCCCCGAGCTATCACCTCGGGGTCGACGTGTTTGTAGAGGCGTTCTGGTCGCCCGACGTCGTCGCGACGCCGGGTCGCGCTCGCCCCATCGGAGCTCGTCTCGATCTGTGGGTGCTCGCTCAGGGCAAGCCGGCGAAGCTCCCCGTCCGAGCCTCAGGGAGGCGCGCCCTCGCTCGCGCGTGAACGCCCGAGGACGACCTACGCGGGCGAGCGCCGTCGATGAGCAGCGCGTCGAGTCGGTTGAGGGGACGTCGAGAACCGACGCGGTGCGCGAGGCAAGGCCGCGGCAGCACTCGTCAAGACGCTAGCGACAGATCAAAGCAACCCAGCCAACAACTCAACACGCACAGCGCTTCTCTCGCTCGATGCGGTGTGTCGTCGTCTCAGGCGCCTGGGCGGATCTCAGAAGGAACGTCCTGGCTATTTCCTGCGTCTCGGAGTCCTCGTCAGTGCGAGGTCGTTGCTCTACCAGAGCAAGCCTTCAATCGAGAGCATGGACGCTAACACCAGCGGCGGCAGATGCAAGGCAAGGGCGGAGAAGACATCCACAAAGACGGACCACAGCTGGTGTCAACAGGCACTGCGCGCAGCGCCAGGCGTTTCGCACCTACCCAAGTCTCCGGTTCGTTCCGCCGCAAAGGCCGCCGTTGGTCCGCCGCAATCGCCCGCGGTGCGGGGATATTGGTTCATCGGGTCGTCTCCCGCTGAAGGAGGCATACGGCGGACTTGGCCGTTCATGCTCAGAGACGTCCGCCGTTAGTCGTTTCCCCAATGTTGTCGGGGTAACTGGGAGTGCTCGGCCCATCCGGCTCCGCGGAGTTGGAGGGGCATACAGCGGAGATGGCCTGGCATTCGGCAGCGGAGGCCCGGGTAGATCCAGCGCGTCCGATAGCTCAATGGGTGCTGATGCCCTCAACCCGAACGTCGGCGGCCCTGGTCAACGGCAGCTGGGTTGCGTTCGACGAGGCGGCAGCGGTCTACCTCGACCCGCTCGACGAGCGGGACCGCGAGCGGCTCTCAGACGCCGGTAACGAAACGGCCGCCACACCGACGCCACTTCCTCGCGAACGTGTCGGCGTGGCGCGGCGTGGCAGCCCACGCCGTCAACGGCCCAGCTGAACGGCCGGATCGCCGACGACCGACACCTTGAAGTCGCCGCGTCAGCGTCTACGATCGGCCGACGACGGACAGCAGAATGACCAGTCCGCGCCGGGGCGACGAGGCGGGACGGCCGAAAAACTAGGATGCCCGCTAGGAGAGAGCTTTGGACGTCTTCGCCCTACGTGAGCAGCTTGTACAGGACTACCGCCACTACGCGGAGTCGTTCCTGACGATCAAGGACGACCGGATCCGCGAGCACGTCGAGCGCGAGCTCGACGAGGGGCTCCTGTGGCCGGATCCGCCGCTCCAGCTCAACCCGGCGTTCGAATCCGGCGGCTACATCGATGACCTCGTGCAGGAGAAGCTCCTGCACGACGAGTGCGCCCGGATCTTCCGGGTCGGGAAGGAGCCCCGGGCCGACAGCGTTGGGGAGCGGCTGCGGCTGCACCGCCACCAGGCGGAGGCGATTCGCGCCGCGCGCGCCGGCAAGAACTATGTGCTGACGACCGGCACAGGCTCGGGCAAGAGCCTCTCCTACATCGTGCCGATCGTCGACCACGCCCTTCGGTCGGGTGCGGGCGACGGGCGGATCAAGGCGATCGTCGTCTATCCGATGAACGCGCTGGCCAACAGCCAGGAGGAGGAGCTGCGCAAGTTCCTGAGCCACGGGTACCCGGACGGGCGGGGGCCGGTGACGTTCCGCCGCTACACCGGCCAGGAGAAGGACGACCAGCGCGAGGAGATCCGACAGCACCCGCCGGACATCCTGCTGACGAACTACGTGATGCTCGAGTACATCCTGACTCGCCCCTACGACCGGGCGCTGGTGAAGGCGGCAGAAGGACTCGCGTTTCTCGTCCTCGACGAGCTGCACACCTACCGCGGACGGCAGGGCGCCGACGTCGCGCTCCTGGTGCGCCGCGTCCGCGACGCATGTCGCGCACCGAGCGTGCGCTGCGTCGGCACTTCGGCGACGCTGGCCGGCCCCGGCACTTTTGCCGAGCAGCGCGAGGAGGTCGCCGGCGTCGCGACCCGGCTGTTCGGAGCACCGGTCGGACCGGACGCGGTCATAACCGAGACGCTCCGCCCGGCCACCGGGGACGCGGGTCTCGACGATCCCGGGTTCATTGCCGAGCTCACCCGGCGGGTCGCAGCCAGACAACCGCCATCAAGCTACGCGGAGACGGTCGCCGACCCGCTCGCCCGGTGGATCGAGCGAACGCTCGGGATCGACTGGAGCGCCGCCGACGAGCGCTATCAGCGGTGCGTGCCGCGCCCGCTGCGCGGCGAGAACGGCGCCGCCGCGCTTCTCACCGCCGCCACCGGGCTTGGACCGAACGAGTGCCTCGAGGCCCTGCAGGGCGCGCTGCTCGCCGGCAGCCGGGCGACCAGCCCCGACGGGTTCCCGGTGTTTGCGTTCCGCCTGCACCAGTTCTTCAGCGGCGGCAGCAGCGTTACGGCCTCCCTGGACCCGGAGGCCGACCGCTACATCACCACGAGCGGCCAGCGGTTCGTGCCCGAGGACCGCCAGCGGGTGCTGCTGCCGCTGTGCTTCTGCCGCGAGTGCGGGCAGGAGTACTTCAGCGTCCGCCTGCGCGAGTCCGACCGCGGCGTCGTCGCAGAGCCGCGGGAAATCTCCGACCGCAGCAGCGGCGAGGACGAGCGCAACGGATATCTGTACTTCTCGACGACGAACGCCTGGCCGGAGGATGGCGGGGAGCTGCTCGCGCGAGTGCCGGCCGACTGGCTCGAGCCCGACGCGCTGCGGATCAAGCGCAGTCAGCTCCCCAACCTGCCGACGCCGATCACCGTCACCCCGGAGGCGCGGCGTGCAGCGACCGGGCTTGCCGGCCACTTCATCCGGGCCCCGTTTCGCTTCTGCCTGAACTGCGGCGTCTCCTACGGCGCTCGCCAGATTGCCGACTTCGGCAAGCTCAGCTCGCTCGGGGCCGGGGGGCGCAGCACGTCGACGACCGTCCTCGGTCTCTCGGCGGTGCGGCAGCTGCGGGCCGACACAGAGCTGCCGCCAGAGGCGCGGAAGCTCCTCAGCTTCTCCGACAATCGGCAGGACGCCTCGCTGCAGGCAGGTCACTTCAATGACTTCGTCGAGATCGGGCTGCTGCGCTCGGGACTGCACCGCGCGGCCGCCGCAGCGGGTCACGAAGGCCTGACTCATGATGTGCTCGCCCAGCGGGTGTTCGACGCGCTCGCGCTCGATCCGAAGCTGTATGCGGCGGATCCGGACCTACGGGGGCCCGCCCGCCGGCAGACCGACGAGGTGCTGCGCGAAGTGATCGCGTACCGCATCTATCGCGACCAGCAGCGGGGCTGGCGACTCACTTCGCCGAACCTCGAGCAGACCGGCTTGCTGAGGATCGAGTACGACGGGCTCGAGGAGTGCTGCGCCGACGAGGAGGTGTTCGCCCAGGATCTCCCCAGCTGGTTTGCGGGCGAGATATCCGAGGCACATCCGGCGTTGACCGGCGCCGCCCCTGACGATCGGCGACAGGTGGCGAGGGTCTTGCTCGACTACATGCGACGGGAGCTCGCGATCAAGGTCGACGCGCTCGACGAGACCCGGCAGGAGCAGCTCAAGCAGCGTTCGAGCCAGCGACTGGTCGGCACCTGGTCGATCGACGAGTACGAGACGCTCGCCTACAGCTCGACGCTATACCCGCGCCCCCGGTCGGGTGAGGACGAGCGCAGCGCCGTCTACCTCTCGCCGCGTGGCGGGTTCGGGCTGTTCCTGCGCCGCCACGGCACGTTTCCGCTCCATGGGGAGCCGCTCAGTCTCGCGGACACCGAGCGGATCATCGCGGGGCTACTCGACGCGCTGCGGATCTACGGGCTGGTCGAGGTAGTCGCCGACCCGTCCCGCGACCGACCGACGCCGGGCTACCGGCTGCAGGCGGCGCAGATGCGGTGGCAGGCCGGCCCGGGCACCCACGCCTTCCACGACCGGATCCGGGTGCCTCAGGCCCCGGAAGGGGGCGGGCGGACGAATCCGTTCTTTGTGGATCTCTACCGCACGATCGCCGACGGCGGACAGGGCATCGAGGCCCGGGAGCACACCGCTCAGGTCAAGCCCGCCGAGCGCGAGGAGCGCGAGCGCGCCTTCCGCACGGCACAGCTGCCGCTGCTTTTCTGCTCCCCGACGATGGAGCTCGGTGTCGACATCGCCGAGCTCAACGTCGTCAACCTCCGCAACGTCCCCCCGACTCCGGCCAACTACGCGCAGCGCTCCGGCCGTGCCGGACGCGGCGGCCAGCCGGCGCTCGTCTACACGTTCTGCTCGAGCTGGAACAGCCACGACCAGTACTTCTTCCGCCGCCCCGAGCGGATGGTCTCCGGCCAGGTCGCGCCTCCGCAGCTCGACCTCGCCAACGAGGACCTCGTCCGCGCCCATGTCCACGCGATCTGGCTCGCCGAGACAACGGCAACACTGGGGACCGCGCTCACCGACATCCTCGACGTCGACGGCGAGGACCCAACGCTCGAGCTGCGGCCGAGCGTCCTCACCCAGATCGAGAACCCCCAGGCGCGCGAGCGCGCCCGGGCGCGAGCCGCCGACGTACTCGCCGCCGTCGGCGCGGACCTCGATGCGGCCGACTGGTGGAGCGAGACCTGGCTCGACCGCGTGCTCGACGGCGCCGCGCAGCGGCTCGACAACGCCTGCAACCGGTGGCGGGGCCTGTATCGCTCGGCGCTCGCGACCGTCGCCACCCAGACCGCGGTGATCACCGACGCCAGCAAGTCGCAGGCCCATAAGCTCGAGGCCCGGCGGCTGCGCCGGGAGGCCGAGGCGCAGCTCGAGCTCCTCACCGCGACGAGCGGACCCGGCTACCAGTCGGACTTCTACAGCTACCGGTACATGGCCAGCGAGGGGTTCCTGCCGGGCTACAACTTCCCGCGCCTGCCGCTATCGGCGTTCATCCCCGGCCGTCGCGCCCGGCGCGAGGCCTCCGATGAGTTCATCCAACGAGCCCGGTTCCTGGCGATCACCGAGTTCGGGCCGCGAAGCATCATCTACCACGAGGGCGCGCGCTACATCGTCAACAAGGTGATTCTCCCGATCCCGCACCCCGGCGAGGAGGACACGCTCCCGACCGAGCAGGCGAAACTGTGCGGCAACTGCGGCTACCTGCACCTGATCAGCCAGGGCGCTGGGCCGGACCTGTGCGAACGCTGTGGGAGCCAGCTCGACCAGCCGCTCGGGGAGCTCCTGCGTCTGCAGAACGTCGCGACCCGGCGGCGCGACCGGATCTCCTCCGACGAGGAGGAGCGCCAGCGCCAGGGCTATGAGGTGCGCACGGCCGTGCGGTTCACCGAGTACGACGGCCGGATCGCCCGCCGGACAGGCACAGTCGACGCTGCCGGCGAGCCGCTCGCGGGGCTCGACTACGGGCACGCGGCGACGATCTGGCGGGTCAACTTCGGTTGGAGCCGCCGTGCCAACCGGAACCAGCTCGGGTTTGTCCTCGATACCGAGCGCGGTTACTGGGCCCGTAACGACCAGGCGGCGTCAGACGACCCGGAGGATCCGATGTCCGCCGCGACGCGGCGGGTGATCCCGTTTGTCGAGGACCGCCGGAACTGCTTGTTGCTCGAGCCGAGCGGGTCGCTGAGCCCCGATCAGATGGCCTCTCTGCAGGCGGCGCTCAAGCGCGGGATCCAGGCGGTCTTCCAACTGGAGGAGCAGGAGCTCGCCGCCGAGCCGCTCCCGAGCCGAGACATCCGCCGGCTGCTGATGTTCTTCGAGGCTGCGGAGGGCGGCGCCGGTGTCCTGCGCCGCCTCCTCGATGACCCCGGCGGACTCGCCGCGGTGGCACGGGAGGCGCTGTCGATCTGCCACTTCGACCCGGTCACTGGGGAGGATCTCCACCACGCGCCGAACGCGACCGAGCGCTGCGAAGCGGCCTGCTACGACTGCCTGCTCAGCTACGGCAACCAACGCGACCACGGACTGCTCGACCGCCAGGCGATCCGTGAGCTGCTGCTCAAGCTCGCCGGCGCAACGGTGAGCTCCGCCGCCGGGAGCGTGCGTCCTGACGACCACGTCGCACTGATGCGACAGCGTTGCGACAGCGACTGCGAACGCGATTGGCTCGACCTGCTCGTCGACCAGCACCGCCGGATCCCGAGCCACGCCCAGAAGATGGTCCCGAACGCCCGCTGCCGCCCGGACTTCCTCTACTCCGAGCAGCAGGTGGCGGTCTTCATCGACGGCCCTCACCACGCTCAGCCCGATGTCCGCGAGGAGGACGAGGACGTGACGTTGCGGCTCGAGGATGCCGGCTACGAGGTGATCCGCTTCCGCTGCGACGAGCAGGCTGGTTGGTCGGGGATCCTCGACGCGTGCTCGAGCGTGTTCGGAGTGAACGGAGGCAGCGCGTGAGCATCACAGAGTTCGCCGTCGGCTCGCTCGTCAGCGCGCGCGGCCGTGAGTGGGTCGTGCTCCCCGAATCCGAGCCCGACCTCCTGCTCTTGCGGCCGCTCGGGGGCACCGACGCCGAGATCTCTGGGATCCTCCCCGCGCTTGAGCCGGTGCGCCACGCCGTCTTCGACCCGCCGGACCCGACCAAGCCCGGCGACGCCCGCAGTGCGCGACTGCTACGCGAATCGCTACGGCTCGGGTTCCGCTCGAGCGCCGGCCCGTTTCGCAGCTTCGGCCAGATCGCTGTGGAGCCTCGCCCGTACCAGCTCGTGCCTCTTCTGTTGGGGCTGCGACTCGATCCGGTGCGGCTGCTGATCGCCGACGATGTCGGGATCGGGAAGACGATCGAATCGGCGCTGATCGCCACTGAGCTGCTCGCCCAGGGCACTGTCGACCGGCTCGCCGTGCTCTGCCCGCCACATCTCGCCGAGCAATGGCAGAGTGAGCTGCGTACGAAGTTCCACCTTGACGCCGAGCTCGTGCTCGCCTCCACGGCACGTCGACTCGAGCGCGGCCTTGGGATCGGCGAGTCGCTGTTCTCCGTGCATGACCACGTGATCGTGTCGACGGACTTCATCAAGGCCGAGCGACGGCGTGATGACTTCGTCCGCGACTGCCCGGAGCTCGTGATCGTCGACGAGGCACACGGGTTCGCGTTCGGCGGCGACCGCGGCCGCCAGCTCCGCCACGAGCTGCTCGTCCGCCTCGCCGAAAACCCCGAGCGGCACCTGATCCTCGTCACCGCCACCCCGCATAGCGGCAAGGAGGCCGCGTTCCGGTCGCTGCTGAGCGTGCTCGACCGCAGCTTCGACCAGCTGCCCGACGATCTGTCCGGCCCACAGAACGAGACGACCCGGCGACAGCTGGCACGCCATCTCGTCCAGCGGCGACGCGCGGACATCCGCGATTACCTCGAGACCGAGACGCCGTTCCCGGATCGCGAGCAGGCCGAGCGCACGTACAAGCTCACCCCCGAGTACCGGAGGCTGTTCGACCGAGCCGTGGCTTATGCGCGGGAGACCTATCGCGAGGCGGAGGGCGACCGGCGCCGTCAGCGGGTGCACTGGTGGTCAGCGCTCGGGCTGCTGCGGGCGCTCGGCTCGAGCCCCGACGCCGCGGTCGCGACGCTGCGCAACCGGGCAGAGAACGCCGAGGCCCGGAGCGCCGAAGAGGCTGACGAGATCGGCCGGCGCGCCGTCTTCGACCAGCCCGGCGATGCCGACCTCGAGAGCCTCGACGTCGCGCCCGGAGCGAAGTACGACGCCGAGGACGACCCTGGCAGGAGCGACTCGTGGTTTGAGGAGCTCGCGCGCGAGGCTGCGAAGCTCGCCGGCGCCCAGGACCCGAAGCTGCAGGCGGCGATCAAGCTGGTCCGCGACCTGGTCGCCGAGGGGCACAATCCGATCGTCTTCTGCCGCTTCATCCCAACCGCCGAATACGTGGCCGAGCATCTGCGCGCAGCGCTCGGAAAGCGGGCCGAGGTGATGGCCGTCACCGGAACGCTCCCGCCGGCCGAGCGGGAGGAGCGAGTCCACGCGCTCGGCGAGCACGAGCATCGTGTGCTCGTCGCGACCGACTGCCTCAGCGAGGGGATCAACCTCCAGGAGCAGTTCGACGCCGTCGTCCACTACGACCTCTCGTGGAACCCAACCCGCCACGAGCAGCGCGAGGGGCGGGTCGACCGCTTCGGTCAGCCCCGGCCGGTCGTCCGCGTGATCACCTTCTACGGCGAGAACTCGCCGATCGACGGCCTCGTGCTCGATGTCCTGATCCGCAAGCACGAGCGGATCCGCAAATCCCTCGGCGTCGCCGTCCCGGTCCCGATGGACTCGAGCGCGGTGATGGACGCGATTCTCGAAGGGCTAATCACCCGTGGGCGTGACGACCAGTCGGTGTTCGAGCAGCTCTCGCTGATCGAGGAGGTAGCCGCTCCGTTCGACGAGGAGCTCGAGGTCGAGTGGACGAACGCCGCCGAGCGCGAGAAGCGCTCGAGGACGCTGTTCGCGCAGCACTCGATCAAGCCCGAGGAGGTGCACCGCGAGCTCGTCGCCGTCCGAGAGGCGGTCGGATCCGGCGTCGATGTCCGGCGCTTCGCGGGCGACATGCTCCGAGCCAGCCGCGCCGCCGTCAGCGACGCGGCGAGCGGCCCGCTAGTGGCCGACGTCGGCGACGTCCCTCGCGGGCTACGTGACGTGATCGGGGTTGCGCCCGGCTCCCGCGAGCTCAAGCTCGGCGACAGCGTCACCGGGCTCCTCGTCCGGACCGATCCGATCGTCCAGGCGCTCGCGGCGTACGCCCTCGACACAGCGCTCGATCCCGTGGGTACGCCGATCGCCGCTCGGTGCGCCGCGATCCGCACCCGGGCCGTCAGCCAGCGGACGACATTGCTGCTGCTACGGATGCGCTTCCATCTGACCATTCGCCGCCCCGGCGGGCAGCTCAAGCAACTCCTCGCCGAAGACGCACGACTACTCGCCTACACCGGTACGCCGGCAACAGCCGCCTGGCTCTCAGAGCGGGACGCCGAGGAACTGCTCTCCGCCGAGCCTGACGCCAACGTCGTCCACGACAGCGCGGTGCGCGCCGTCCAGCGGGCGATCGAGGGCCTCGATGCACTCGGTCCAGCGCTCGCCGAAACCGCGACCGTGCGCGCGGCCGAGGTGCTTGCCACCCACCGCCGTATCCGCGCGAGCTCGCGCGACACGGGAAGCGTCAGCGTCGAGCCGCAGCTCCCGGTCGACGTGCTCGGCGTCTATGTGTTCCTCCCAGTAGCCGAGGGCTGAGCGCGTGCGTCTGCGCTCCCGCGTCCTGTTCCAGACCATTCACACCGAGGGCGGTCTGCTTCCACCAGACGTGCTCCAGCGGGTCGCCGACAACGATCCGACGCTCGGCGGGCTCAAGCCCGCCGACTACCACCTCGCGCCCGGTGAACGGGTCGGCGAGGCGGTCGCGCGCTCCTGGACGCGTCTGATCGGCGCATGGCGCGCCTTCGCCTTAGCACGCGAGGAGCTGCCAACCGGCGAGACCGGTGGCCAGCTGACCCGCGAGCGGTGGCTCCACGTCCTCTTCGACGAGCTGAGCTATGGCCGGCTCGTGCAGCAGCCGTCGATCGAGATCGAGGGCAAGGGCTTCCCGGTGTTCACGCAGTGGCAGCACAGCCCGATCCACCTCGTCGGGTGCGGCGTCAATATCGACAGCCGCACCAAAGGGGTGTCCGGTGCCGCCGCACAGAGCCCCCACAGCCTCCTCCAAGAGCTGCTCAACCGCTCGCCTGAGAGGCTATGGGGGATCCTCTCGAACGGTCTTGTCCTCAGACTGCTGCGCGACAACGCCTCGCTCACGCGCCAGGCCTACGTCGAGTTCGATCTTGATGCGATGTTCACCGGCGAGGTCTATGCCGATTTCGTGCTCCTGTGGCTCGTCTGCCACCAGTCTCGTGTGGAGTCCGACCGACCTGAGGACTGCTGGCTCGAGCAATGGAGCCGGACCGCCGCCGAGGAGGGCACCCGCGCGCTCGACGCCCTCCGCCAAGGGGTCGAAGAGGCGATCAGGACGCTGGGCCGCGGCTTTCTCATGCATCCCAGCAACGTCGCGCTCCGCGACGCATTGACTCGTGGCACGCTCGAGACGCAAGAGTACTACCGCCAGCTCTTGCGGCTGGTCTACCGCCTGATCTTTCTATTCGTCGCGGAGGATCGCGACGCGCTGCTTGACCCGTCAGCCGACCGTCTCTCGCGCGACAGGTATGCCGCTCACTATTCGACTCAGATGCTTCGCGACCGTGCACGTCGAAAGCGCGGCGGCCGACAGCATGATCGCTACGAACAACTGAAGATCGTGATGTCGCTCCTGGGCAGAGACGGATGCCCACAGCTTGCCCTTCCGGCGCTTGGCAGCTTCCTTTGGTCACCCCCCGCGATCGGTCATCTCGGCACAGCCGCAATCTCTAATGAGAACCTCATGACCGCAGTCCGCGGTCTCGCAAGCGTAGAGGATCGGGGGACCCGCCGCAGCGTGGATTTCCGCAACCTTGGGGCAGAGGAACTCGGCTCAGTCTACGAATCTCTCTTGGAGTTGCAACCCGACCTTGACAGTAACGGAGGCCAGTTCGTCCTTCGCACGGTCGCTGGCAACGAGAGGCACACCACCGGTAGCTACTACACACCGACCAGTCTTATTAGCACTCTCCTCGACGCGTCCCTCGATCCGCTTCTCGAGCAGGCCCGTGCCACCACGGACCCCGAGGCCGCGATTCTCGCCGTCAAGATCTGCGATCCGGCAAGCGGTAGTGGGCATTTCTTGGTCGCTGCAGCGCACCGGCTCGCAAAGAACCTTGCGACCACGCGGACCGGGGACCAGGAGCCCTCCCCTGACGCCATTCGGACGGCACTGCGCGACGTCATTGGACGCTGCCTCTACGGCGTCGACGTAAACCCTATGGCTGTGGAACTCTGCAAAGTCGCCCTCTGGATGGAAGCGATAGAGCCAGGTCGGCCGCTCTCCTTCCTCGATGGCCACATCAAGTGTGGCAACAGTCTGCTGCGAGCCTCACCCGACCTCATTGGGCAGGGGATTCCCGATAGCGCCTTTACACCCACCGAGGCCGACGACAGGGCATTTGCGGGACTCTTGGCGCGCCGTAATCGCGCCGAGCGCGACCGCCCAGGTCAGCTCTCATTGGACGCTGCGATGGAAGCGCAGCTCATCAGGTTCACCGATGACCTGGCGGAGGTCACCGACGAGATCGACAACTCGCCCAGCGACTCAATCACCGCTTTGCGCCTCAAGGAAGCGCGCTACGGCGAGCTATCACACTCCAGCAGCTACGCTCACGCCCGCTTCCTGGGGGACGTGTGGTGTGCCGCGTTCGTCCAGGAGAAGCGAGCTACGGGCCCAGCGATCACGGAGGACTTCCTTCGTCAGGCCTCGTCGTCGCCAGACACCCTGGGTCACAATCAGGTCACCGCCGTCCGCGATCTAGCCCGGAGACTTCGGTTCTTTCACTGGCACGTCGAGTTTCCTGAAGTCTTTAGCTCAGCTCACCGTGGCTCGAGTGAGAAAGCTGCTCGCGCCGGATTCGACCTTGTGCTCGGAAATCCCCCCTGGGTTCGACAAGAGTCGATCCAGGGCCTGAAGGCACTGCTCGCCACCTACCCCGCCTACAGAAGCACTGCCGACCTATCCGTGTTCTTCGTCGAGCTGGCGAACGAAATTGTCCGGCCGCGAGGTTACGTCGCTCTACTCACGCCGAACAAGTGGTTTCGCGCGAACTATGGTGCGGGACTGCGTGCTCACGTCATTGCCCAATCCGATGTCAACCTTGTCGTCGACTTCGGTCACGCGAAGCACCTCTTTCCCGGGGCCGACACCTTTCCCGCCGCAGTCGTTCTCCAACGCCGAACGTCTACTGCAGGGCCAGCAAGTGCGACGCGCTACGTGCGTGCTTACGATTCCGATCGGGCCGCCAAGGCGCTCGATCGGCTCGTGCGGGAAGACACAGTCGATGTGCCGGCCAAGAACCTGACTGAAATCGGATGGCGCCTTGAGACGGGCGCCACCAGCGACTTGCTGGACCGCCTCTCCCAAAGCGGCCTGACGCTACCGGAGTACGTCGGCTCCGTCCCGCTCGTCGGTCTAAAGAGCGGATTCAACGAGGCTTTCTACATAGACTCAGCGGCGCGTGACTTCCTGGTCGGCGCGGACCCAGCGTGCGCCGCGCTCATTCAGCCGCTCCTCCGTGGCCGCGATATCGGGCGATGGCGAGTGACCTGGGCGGACCAGTGGCACATCGTTGTACCTTCGAGCCTCAACCATGAATGGCCCTGGTCAGCAGCGCCAACGGCGGAGCATGCCGAAGATTGCTTTGCCGCAACCTATCCCGCGCTTCATGATCACCTCATGGCGCATCGGGCAAAACTAGAGGCGCGCGGTGATCAAGGAAAATATTGGTGGGAGCTCCGCAGTTGCGATTACTACGACAAGTTTCTGGAGCCGAAGGTTGTGGTCCAGTGTATCGCGTACCACCCTCGCTTCGCCTTAGAGAACGACACAATGGTCTTAAACAACAAGGCGATAATGATCCCCTCCGACGACTTGTATCTACTTGCAGTTCTGAACTCGCGCGCAACGTGGTGGGTTATGAACCGAACGTTTCAGAAGATGAAAGATGGCGGACTGAGCGTGGACGTCCAATATTTGTCCCGTCTTGCGATTCCGGAAGCCTCCGCGGACGTGAGGCAGCAAGTCGCAAGCGTGGTCACCGACATTCTTACCGGCCTCGGCGACGACGTCGATGTCGCAGCGCTACTCAACCTGGAGCGACAGGTTGACAAGCTGATCAGCGAAGCGTTTCGACTGTCGTCTAATGAGACGGCGATCCTGGAGGATTCCCTCCCGGCGCGCGACCCCTTGGAGTCCTTGATCCATCAACTTGACGCCGCCGCGTAGCGCGAGGTGCCTGGCTCCGCGGACGCGAAGATGACTCCGTCCGCCGCACGCATTTTTGTGATCGCCGAGCGCTCCGCGTTGGCCTGGATCTTGACGGAAAGCCGGATTGCGTTCCCGGCCCGCAGCGCCGAACAAGCCAGAGTGCTTGTCCCCGGGGATGCTCTCTTCCTCTACACGACCAGAGGGTGCTTCCACAATCCGACTCGCGACCGCGGGCGCATCATCGGCGAGGCGCGCGTTGCATCTGCGGTGACTCAGCTGCCAGACCCGGTTAGGTTCGGTGATCGATTGTTTCCGATTGGGTGTGCGATTCACGTCGACACTCTCGCCCCCAGGGGAGACGGGCTGGAACTCGCGCCGCTGGTTGAGGCGCTGCGCGCGTTCCCGAACAAGTCTTCCTGGAGCGCGTGGATGCGGCGGACGCTCATCCCGCTGAACGGACGCGACGTGGTGTTGGTCCGTCGCGGACTGCGCGCTCTGGAGCCGCCATCTCCCGTGGCTGTCGCCACGTACCTGCACTCCCACACCGCGCAATGAACGTATTCCTGGCCAAGCGGGCCCTTCCGAGACACCTTGGGGATGCACCCCCGCCAGAGGTCGCGGCAGCGCTCGCACGTCTGCCGAACGAGTTCGGGCAGCTGGGATTGGCGGACGGGGCAAGCCTCAACATCAAGGCACTACGGGGGCAGCCTGGCTTGTACCGCCTCCGCGTTGGCGACTGGCGAGCCATCTTTGTGAACACAGGCGACGGCTTGTTGGTGGCAGCAATCGGCCTCCGCAAGGACATCTACGAGCGTGTCGGGCGGATGCGGGTCGCGCGCAAGGGCGAGGGCCTTCGCGTCATCGAGGTCGCGCAAGCGCCCGCTGAGGAGCCCGAGGCAGCAGGCCGCAGCCGCGTTCGCTCACGTGCGCGAATGCCGAAGCCCGTGGAGCAGAATCCCTTGACGCCGTTCACGGACGTCGAGCTGCGCCGCCTAGACGGGGTCGATGAAGGCGTCATCACGTTCGTGCGGTCGTTGCCGCCGAGCATCGACGTCGGTGATGCACTGGCTCAGCGCCTCACCAACCCGGACCTGGTGGTGCTATTGGCTGACCTCTGGGAGCGCCCAGCGCGACATCTCGACTTCTTTCGCGATGGCGGAAGGCCGACGATCAGCGACGTGGTCGTCGACGAGGACGAGCTGTCCCGCCGCGTCGCCTCAAGCGAGAGCGAAACAGAGCTCGTCGCCGCCGAGACAGAGGGTCAGATTCGCCGGCTGCTCGACGGCACGATCGAGGAGTGGATGGTCTACCTGCATCCCTCCCAGCGATCGATCGTCCGGGCCGAGTTCAACGGTCCGTCCCGAGTCCGGGGCGGCCCGGGGACCGGCAAGACCGTCGTTGCACTGCATCGAGCGAGGCGGCTGGCCCGGGCGGCGCCCGAAGGCGAGCGGGTGCTGCTCACGACGTTCTTGCGGACGTTGCCGAAGGTCTGGCAGGGGCTGATGGGCACGATGGACCCGCGCGCGTTGGAGCGTCTCGATGTAGTCAACATCGACGCGCTCGCGATGCGGATCGTGCGGAACCAGTCGGGCGCGACGACGATCATGGATGAATCCGGGCGCCGCGCGCTGGCCGCAAGCCTGATGAAGCGCCATGCGCTCAGCCCGCAGTTTGCCGGTAACGAGAGCATCCTGCTCGAGGAGTTCGACGCATTCATTACCGGTCGGGGCACGACCGACCCCGAGGCGTACTTCGCGCTCCGCCGTCGTGGCGGAGGCATCCCGTTGACGCGCGGTGAGCGCGAACGGGTGTGGGCGTCCTACGAGGAGTACCGTCATCACCTCGAGCGTTCCGGCCGGCTCGACTACGCGCTGCTCCGGGTCCGGGCGCTCGAATTGGTAGGGCTTGGCCACGGCGAGCGCTACGCCGGCGTGATCGTCGATGAGGCCCAGGACATCACTGAGGTGGGGATCCGACTTCTGTTCGCGCTCGATGCCAGCCCGGACCATCGCGGGTTCATGGCGGTCGGCGATGGTCAGCAGTCGATCTATCCGGGCGGCTTCTCGCTGGGCTCGATCGGCATCGACATCCGTGGACGCTCCCGTGTGCTAACGACCAACTGGCGCAACACCTGGAACGTCTGGACCGCGGCACGAGCCGTGATCGAGGGCGAGGCGTTCGACGACCTCGACGAAGACGTGGGCCTGCGTCCGACAGGCGACGAGCCGGAGCCGCTCACTGTCGGCGAGGCCGCGGAGCTCCATGTCCTGCGGAGCCCCGGCGAGGAGCTCGAACTGCTCGCGGCACTCGTCGAGGACCGGATTTCAGCCGGCACCGACCCCGGCGATATCGCCGTGCTCGTCGACGTGAACCGCAAAGGCGACGACGTGAGCCGGGCGCTCTCGTCAGCTGACATCAAGACGACGCCGCTTGAGCGCTACGAGGGCGAGCACACCAACGGGGTCCTCGTCGGGACGCTGAAGCGGGCCAAGGGCCTCGAGTTCAAAGAGGTCTTCATCGCGGGACTGGCGGCGGCCGAGTGGCCGTCGCGGTGGTTCGTGCCGCCTGACCTCGCCGAGGAGCAGCGCCAGGAGCGGATCGCGCTGCAGCTGCGCACGCTGTTCGTCGGGATGACCCGGGCCCGAGACCGGCTGACCCTCCTGTCCGGCGGTGAGCCCGCGTCACCTGTGCTGAAAGCGGGGTGGGCGATGGATGTCCGTGAGTACTGACGTCAGCTGTCTGCAGGCGCGCGCGACTCGAAAAGCACGCGACAAGCTCTCCGATCGGCAGGATTGACCCATGGCACCTCTTTCTCCGGGCGCAGTCGAGCTCCCCCCTCACCATCTCTCCGTGCGCGTCCCCTGGCACGACACCGATTGGACCGGCCGCGTCTGCCGGGAGCCCGGCGCGAACCACTCGTGCTCGGTGCTCAAGAACATCAAGGAGCGCAAGATCGACGTTGTCGAGGCCGAGGTGGCCGGTCGGCCGTGGGGCGAACTCGACGCCAAGGAGGTTCCACCGTGCGTGGTCGAACGGGCCGGGTTCATGCGCGCGGCGGCCTTCTCGACGGAGCGGGTGCACCCCTACAAGGAGCGACGGTTCCCCTCGCACGCCCATTTCGCTCCCACGATCCAGCGGATGCCGAAGTACAGCATCGAGGCGATCCCGTTCCGGTGGGTGCGCCGCGACTCCTACGAGCTGTACTCGCAGCCGTGGGGGATCGAGGTCGACGGGGCGCTTGAGGAGCGGGCGGACCGGATCATGGACTACGAGACCGGCTGGATCCAGGACGAGCGCAATCAGCGGGCGATGCTCGACTCGTTTTTCTCAGCACTCCGACCGCGACGGTCCTTGGTGCTCCTCTACGTCAAGGACCTGCCGCTGATCGAGGAGCCGCGGGCGGGCGAGCGCTTCCTGATCGGCGCCGGCTTCGTCACCGGCGTCGACCCCGTCGTCTCCTGGGAGTACAGCGAGAAGGGAGAGCTGCAGTCGATCATGTGGGAGCGCGGAGTCGCTCACTCGATCCGTCCCGACTTCAGCGACGGCTTCTTGCTCCCCTACCACCGGCTGCTCGAGGATCCGGCCTTTCAGGGTGTCGACCTGTCCGAGTACGTCGCGCGCACCCCCGCCGATCACTTCGACGAGTTCTCCTACGTCTCGGAGCTCGTCTCCGAGGACGCGACGATCGCCGCGCTCGAGGAGCTCGGCCGCGTGCTCGAGCTGATCACCGACACGGTCGACGGTCCGTGGGAGCAAGCGCGCGCCTGGGTCGGGGACCGCGTGACCGAGGCGTGGCAAGCACGCGGGCCCTACCCCGGCATGGGACCCATGCTCGCCGCCGCAGGGATAGAGCGGGGCGCGCTGCTCGCCCGACGGGTGCTCGACGAGCTGCCCGACGACGCCGACCCGTGGCCCCCAATCGAAGCGGCCATCGCCGCGAACCGCGACGGGCTCGTCGGCCGTCTCGGCCGCAAGGCCTGGGAAAAGGTGACGGGCGACGCGCAGCGCTACCGGCAGCTGCGGGTCATGTCCCGATTCGCGCTCAACCGCGGGCAGGCCCGAGCGCTGTTCGACACCCTGAAGCCGGGCGAGGTCATCGAGAACCCGTATCTCCTGTTCGAGGAAGGGCGCTGGACCGAGGAGCCACCGGCGCTCGCGACGATCGATCGGGGCCTGTTCCCCCAGGACGCCAGCGCCCGCGCTGCACTGAAGCGCGACGAGCTTCCCGAGCCGGTCGACGCCGCGGCGGACGACCGCCGGGTGCGGGCCGCGGCGATCGACGTGCTCGAGCAGGCCGCCGAGGAAGGACACACGCTCCTCGACGAGGCGGGCATGCGGCGGCGGATGACCGGGCTGACGCTGACCCCGCCGTGCGATCCGGTCAACGCCGCGTTCGAGGTTGCGGCCGACGGGTTCCCGCCGCTGCTAGTCGAGCGACCGCTCGCGCGAGACGCCGGCCGGGGCTGGCAGCTCGACTGGCTGGCTGAGGTGAGCGGCGTGATCGCGCGCGAGGTCGCGCGCCGCACCGAGGCCGCCCCGCTCGAGCTCGAGTGGGACTGGGCGGCACGCATTGCGGAGGTGTTGCCGGACGACGTCGAGCTGACCGAGGTCGAGGTCGGTGCCCGCGCCGAGAAGGCGGCGGCCCTGGAGACGATCGTCCGGCGGCCGATCTCGGTCCTGATCGGACCGGCCGGGACCGGCAAGACGACGATGCTCGAGGCGCTCTGCGCCGATCAGTCGATCGCCGCCGGCGGGGTACTGCTGCTCGCCCCGACCGGCAAGGCGGTCGTGCAACTGAGCGCGCGCACCAAGACCCGGGCGCAAACGCTGGCGAAGTTCCTGCGCGCCAACGAGCGCTGGGACCTCGACGGCGGCTACTACCTCAATCCCCAGGGGCCGCGCTACCAGGGAGCCAAGACGGTCGTCATCGACGAGGCGTCGATGTTGACCGAGGCGATGCTGGCCGCGACGATCGAGGCGCTCGAAGGAGTCGAGCGGCTGATCCTGTGCGGCGACCCGCGGCAGCTCCCGCCGATCGGAGCCGGGCGCCCGTTCGCCGACCTCCTAGCCCACCTGCGCGAGCACGCGGGCAGCGGCGGCGGGGTCGCGGAGCTGCGCACCGTGCGCCGGCAGACCAGCGGCGATGGGGACACCACGCTCGATGACGTCGCCGTCGCGTCGCTGTTCTCGATCGACGCGGTGCTCCCGTCCGCCGAGGAAGCGCTGGCCCGGGTGATCGCCGGAGAGGGCGATGGGCGGATCCGGATCCGCACCTGGTCAGACGAGCCCGACCTGCACCGCCAACTCGTCACCGCGCTCGGCGAGGAGGAGCTCGGCCTCAGCAGCCACACCCGCGGAGCGATCTGCCGCTCGTTCGGCGCCGAATGCGACGACGAGGGCCTCCCCCGATTCCCATGGGGCACGGCCGGCGAGGGTGCGGAGCGCTGGCAGCTGCTAAGCCCAGTGAGGGCAAGGCCCGGCGGCGTCGCCGGGCTCAACAGCCTCGTGCGCCGAACCTGGCGGGGCACCGACGCACGGATGGCGCTCCGATCCTGGAAGTTCACCTCCCCGCTCGGCGCCGACGGCGTGATCTTCGCCGACAAGGTGATGTTCCTGAAGAACCGATGGAACCGCAACGCATGGGACCCGATCGCGCGAGAGGCGCTCGACGGGGACGTGGCCAACGGCGAGATCGGCATGGTCGTGCAATCGGCTTATCGGAAGGGGCGTAAGTCGCCGAGCGGCCTCAAGATCGAGTTCTCAACCCAACCCGCCCGCCAGTACACGTTCTGGGACAACGAGCTGAACGGGGATGACGAAGGCTCGGAGTGGATCGAGCTCGCCTACGCGGTCACGATCCACAAGAGCCAGGGATCGCAGTTCCGGCTGACCTTCGTCGTGATCCCCGACCCCTGCCCGCTGCTCTCACCCGAGCTGCTCTACACCGCGCTCACCCGCCAGCAAGACCGGGTCGTAATCCTCAAGCAGGGGTCGACCGACAACCTCCGCGACTATGCCGCGCCCGGCCGCTCGGACACCGCGCGACGGCTCACCTGCCTGTTCCGCCCCGCCGATCCGTTCGCGATCGGCGACGTGATCGTCGACGGCGCGCACATCCACCTCACCGGGCGCCAGGAGCTCGTTCGCTCCAAATCGGAGGTGATCGTCGCCGACGCACTCGCCGAGGTGCTCACACCGTTCGGGTTGAGCTACAGCTACGAGCTGCCGCTGACGTTTCCGGGCGAACACCCGCGCCGCCCCGACTTCACGATCGCCCGCCCCGGCGCCCCGACCGTGTACTGGGAGCACCTTGGCATGCTCGACCTGGCCGGCTACCGCGCCGACTGGGAGGCGCGCAAGAAGTGGTACGCCCATCACGACATCCTCCCCTGGAACGAGGGCGGTGGACCCGGCGGAACGCTGGTCTGGTCCGAGGAGGGTGTCTCCGGCCCAGGAATCAGCTCCCATGCGATTCGCGAGCTCGCCACGTCGGTATTCGGAACGTAGGCTGAGGTGTCACAGCCCGTTCCCGCATCGTCGTCGTTCAACCCCCTGACCGGCGTCCCGAGCGGTCATTCGCCGGTATCGTCCGTCGCTCCCTCGCGTCGAACCGATTCATCCCACACTGACCTGTGCCTGAAACAGGCAGCATCCTCCTCGTGGCACGGGCGGACGACCGACGGCGTGTCCTGATGATGGGAGACGAAGCGTTGCCTGGCGTCGCTGAGAGCCGAGCGCCACGCTTCGAAGTTGGCCAGAAGGTCGCGCTCCGAGTCGACGCCCAAAAAGTAGGGATCGTGATGCGCGTGATCCTGCACCGCACTCAACTACCGCGGTATCGCGTCTTTCATGGGCCAGAGGAAAGGGAGTACGACGAACAGCAGCTCGTCCTCGATCACAGCGGTCACGAGGGCCCCGACGACCTGATCGTGGCACTCCAGGAGGGGCGCTTCGTGGCACCCGACGAGTTTCGTGCCCGCGTCACCAGTGAGCGGCTCGCCCACCCCGCCGTCGACTCGCTGTATGCGATGCGCGCCGCGCGGATCTTGCACGTTCCGTTTCAATACAAACCGCTCTTACGCCTCCTCCGAGCCGATCAGCCCAGACTTCTGATCGCGGACGACGTCGGCGTCGGCAAGACCATCGAGGCTGGGTTGATCCTCAAGGAGCTCGAAGCCAGAGGAAACGTCGAGCGCGTCCTCGTCATGTGCCCGCGATCCCTCGTGCACAAGTGGCGTTCCGAGATGCGGCGCTTCGACGAGGACTTCAAGATCCTCGACGGGGCCACTCTGCGGCACTGCCTGCGAGAGGCCGACATCGACGGCTGGCCGAGCGAAGCCGCACGAGCGATCCTGCCGATGGAGCTGATCCAGCGCCAAGAGCATCTGCAGGGGGATGAGCGCCGCCCCGGGTTACTCACGCTCGAGCAGCCTCCCCGCTTCGACCTTCTCATCATCGACGAAGCCCACCACATGAGGAACACCGAAACGGCCCGCTACGACGCCGCCCAGTTCCTGACGACGATCTCTGACGCGGCCGTGATGCTCTCTGCGACCCCAGTGCACACTGGCGCGGAGAACCTGTTCACCCTCCTACAGCTCCTCCGAGCTGACCTCTTCCCAAACTTCGACACCTTTCGGCGCATGGTCGAGCCCAACCGCCACGTGACCAACGCGATGCGCCACGTCCGCACCGGAGCCCCCGAGGCCTCGTGGCGAGACGCAGCAGCGGACGCGCTCAAATCAGCAAGCCAAACATCCTGGGGAGCCGAGGCGCTCGTCCGCGCGCCACAGTTCGTGCACTGGAGTGATCGGCTGCGCTCAGCCGAGCCAATGGACGATGCAGAGCGCGTGAGATGCCTTCGCGATCTTGAGGAGCTGCACTCGCTTGCGCTGGTCATGAACCGTACCCGCCGCAGGGACATCGGACCGTTCACGCAGCGCGAGCCGATTACGGTCGAGGTGCCATTCACTGCCGAGCAGCAATCCTTCTACGACAACCTCGTCGCCTGGCGACGAGAGGTACTTGAGTTCCTGCACGGCAGCTCGGTCGCCAACCTGGTCCTCTCCCAGATCGAGCGGCAGGCAGCGAGCTGCCTCTTCGGGGTTGTCGAGAGCCTTGCCGAGGTCGTGCGCACCGGCAAGGTGCTTTCGCGAGCAGACTCCGACAACGAAGACGGTGACGGTGACGGCGACGGCGACGGCGACGGCGACGGCGAGGTGACGCTGCCACCGCAGCTCCAAGGAGAGGCGGCTGACCTGCTCGAGCAAGCGCGCCGGCTGCCCCCGGAGGATCCGAAGCTCGATCGACTACTGGAGCTCCTGAGCGACACTTTGGGCTCCGAGGATGGGCCGGGCAAGCTGCTCGCATTCACGTCCTTCCGCAAGACGATCGCGTATCTAGAGCGAGCGCTCCGAAGCGGTGAAACCCGGATCGCTGTGGTCCACGGGGACGTCGACGACGACGAGCGTCAAGCCCTGCGTGCAAAGTTCCGGCTGCCGCGCGGCGACCCGGATGCTGTCGACGTGCTCCTCTCGACCGAGGTCGGAGCCGAGGGTCTCGACTACGAGTTTTGCGATCGACTCGTCAACTACGACATCCCATGGAATCCGATGCGGGTCGAGCAGCGGATCGGCCGCATCGACCGTTTCGGCCAACGCAGCCCGAAGGTCCTGATCTTCAACTTCGTCACCCCCGGCACCGTGGAGGAGCGAGTCTTCATGCGCTGCTACGAGCGACTCGGCATCTTCCGCGACACGGTCGGCGACCTGGAGGAGGTGCTCGGCGAGACCGCAGCGGCGCTCAACCGACTGGCTGCCGACCCGCGCCTCACCCCTGAGCAGACCGCACAGAGGGCCAGGCAAGAGGCCGACAACGTCACACGTCGCGCCGACGAGCAGCGCCGGCTGGAGGATGAGGCGCCAGGTCTGCTCGGACTCGACGCCGCGCTCGTGGACGAAGCGGAGGCGATTGACGCGCGAGGGCGGTTCGTGACCGGCGAGGAGCTCCGGGACATAGTCGAAGGGTTCCTTACGGATCAGGTACACGGCGGCTCGCTGCGCCCGGAGGGCAACGATCCGACGAGCCTTGCTCTCGAGCTCCAGTTCCGGCGTGCCGAGCACCGAGAGGTGCTGCGGTCGATGCTCTTGCGGCTGCCCCGCTCGGACCGAACCGGCATCGAGCTGCGCAAGGCGCTCGGCGAACAGGCCCCGATCACGGTCACCTTCGACCAGGAGCTCGCGGTGGCACGGCACGAGATCCAGTTCGTAACCCCGGTCCACGCGCTCGCCCGGCTTGCCGTGGGCTTCTGGCGGAACCGCACGGAGCCACTCGTCGCGCAACTGTCGCTGATCGACGCAGCGATCCCCGCAGGTCGCTACCTCTTTGCGCTGGAACGCTGGGACGAGCTGGCGGCCCGTCCAGGAGCACGGCTCGTGCCGGTTGCGGTCGGACTCGATAGCGCCGCCCCGGCTGGCGACGTCGCCGAGCGCCTCCTTGCAGCCGTCCGCGCCGCGCACGCGGTTCCGGAGACCGCGCCAGTACCCGTCTCGACCGAAGCTGCGGACGCGCTCGACCGCCATGCCCACGACCTGAGACAGACGGCGATCGCCGAGCTGCAGGAATCCAACGGTGCGCTCGTCGATCAGCGCCTGGCTTCGCTCGCCCTGTTCTACCGGGGGTTGATCGCCCAGCTCGACTCGGTGCTCAGCGCGTCGACCGACCCGAAGATCATCAAGATGAAAACCTCCGAACGCGACCGTCATCGCCACGAACACGAACGTCGCAGCGCCGAGCTCGACCGTCGGCGCGATGCCGACATCGTGTCGACCAGGATCGCCGTCGGCGTCGTCGAGGTTCGGGATGCCGTCTGACTACGAGGCGATCCGAACCGACCATCTCCGACGCTACGGAGAGGACGTCGGGAACTACGGCGGTCTCCTGGTCGACCTGTACTCCGACCACACCCAGTTCCTGCTCGAGTTGCTCCAGAACGCTCAGGATGCGCATGCGACCCGAGTGCGATTGGATCTCCATCCCGACCGGCTCGAGGTCCGGCACGACGGCCGTCTCTTCACCGAGGCCGACGTGCGCGGGATCTGCGGTATCAAGCGCTCGACCAAAGAGGACGACCCTGAGCAGATCGGCCGCTTCGGAGTTGGCTTCAAATCGGTCTACGCCTACACGTCGCTACCGGCCATCCACTGCGGTGACGAGCACTTTCATGTCAGGGATTACGTACATCCATATCCGGCCGACCCCATTGACCCCGGAACGTCCTGGTCGACGCTTCAGATCCTCCCCTTCGATCGCCCGGACGTCTCCCAAGTGGAGGCCGTCGAGCAGATCTCAAGTCGTCTGCAGCGGCTGAGCGGCCGCACGATCCTGTTTCTGCGGAACCTCAGCGAGCTCGAATGGTCGGCTCCGGGCGGCCACTCGAACAAGATCCTCCGTGAGCAGACAACCTCCGGCATCGCACGCCGTGTCAGCCTTCTTCCGGAAGCTGGTGCGGAGCCTGACGAGGAGTGGCTCGTATTCGAGCGTCCCGTCCACCTCATCGAGGGGCGCGATCAGGGAACGGTCGAGATCGCGTTCGCTCTCGCCCGCGACGATGACGGCGGTGGCGAGCTGATCACGCCCGCAGACGACACTGAGCTGGTCGCGTTCTTCCCAACGAGGCGTGAGACCCACGTCGGCTTCCTGATGCAAGGTCCGTTCGTGCCGACGGCATCCAGAGACAACGTCCGGGACGACCATCCGCTCAACCGACGACTCGTTGCTGAGACCGCCGAGCTGATCGTCGAAGCGATGGAAGAGCTCAAGCACATGGGTCTGCTGAAGGTCGGTCTGCTCGAGGCCTTGCCGCTGGAACCAGCTCGATTCCCATCTGGCCACCTATTCCGACCGCTTTACGACACCGTCAGAGAGGCACTCATCAGCCGGTCTCTTCTCCCATCCGACGACGGGCGCTACATGCCAGCAAGTCAGGTCCGGCTGGCACGCGGTGCGGGCCTACGCGAGCTGCTCTCACCCGAGCAACTCGGTGAGCTGCTGGAGTTGGACGGAGAAGCAGCCTGGCTGGTGTCAGGGATCTCTGCCGACCGAACGTACACCCTGCATCGCTACCTCGTGGGGTTCCGACCACCGCGGTGGAGTACCGAGTCGGAGGTGCCGGCACTCATCCAAGGGATGGAACTTGATCCAGATGCGGTCGTGCGTCGGATCACCCCGAGCTTTCTGGACCGCCGCCCAGCCGAGTGGATGATCTCGCTCTACCGGTGGCTCGCGGGCCAAGCCGCACTGCTCAAGAGCCTGCGCGACAAGCCAGTCGTCAGGCGCAGCGACGGCGAGCACGTCGCTGCCTTCGACGGCGACAGACCGCAGGTCTGGCTGCCTCCCAAGGGCGAGACCTCATATCCGATCGTCGATCGGACGGTTGCGGCTGACGCCGAGGCCCTGGAGTTCCTGCGCCATCTCGGTCTCACGGAGCCCGACGCCGTCGACGAAGTCCTCACCGCGATCCTGCCGCAGTACCACACAACACCGAGACCCGAGCCAACCGAGCATGCCTCGAATCTCGATCGCATCGCAGCAGCTCTCAGCGGTGGCACAGGCGTAAAGCTGACGACTCTTTCAGCAGAGCTCATGAAGACGAAGTTCCTGCTTGCTCACAACCCGACGACCGACAAACGGTACTGGTGCACTCCAGGCAGGTGCTATGAGCCTTCCGAGGAGCTCGCGGTCTTCATGGAGGGCAACGAAGACGCGCGTTTTCTCATCGACGAATCACTCCGTCACATCGAAACCTGGGGAAAGCTCGGGGTGCGCACTGGAATTCAGATCAAGAGACGGGAACCTGACCGCTGGTACGGACATGTTGCGATTGCCGACTATCACGGCTGGCACGAGCGCGGGCTTCACAGATTCGATCCCGCACTTGAGATCGTCGGCCTAGAGCACGCGCTCCACGATCCGACCCTTGAGCGCTCGCTACTCATCTGGAACCTGATCGCATCGCTAGATGCGCCGATCCGCGGGCAGACTGAGACGAGCACACGGCAGGACTACGCCACCTCTCGGATCGAGACAGTCGAGTCGCCCGTTGCGACACTGCTGACCAAGTACGCTTGGCTGCTCGACGTAGACGGCAACTGGCGTCGACCAGGTGAGGTGACACCTGACGATCTCGATCCCGCGTACCCGAGAGACGAGGGCCTGGCACGACAGCTCGAGATGCGACCGACGGCCACGCGGGAAGTGGCGGATTACCTCGAGATCGAGGCCGACGAGCTCGACCTGCTTCGACGCCAACCCGAGTTGCTCAAACGGATTCTCGCCGAGGCACGCGAACGGGAACGTAAGGCGACCGCCGGCGAGGACTTCGATGGTTATGACGAACCTGACGAGGATGACTCCGACGCCAACGCAATCGACGTTCCCGCGGCGATCTTCGACGCGTTCAACCGCGACGGAGAAGTCGAAGTCGACGACTTCGCCGGCGACGGAGCGGCAGCAGATCCCGAACGCCGGCAGAGGCGGGCCGCAGAGGCGTTGGGAGAAGCGAAGCAGGCCGAGCCGGCGGCTCGGGATCGTGTCAAGCGTCTCTCACGAAAGGTTTGGGAACCGCGCGATCCCGCTGTCCGCGCCTACCTCCTGCAAGCCTACGGTGGGCGCTGCCAGATATGCGGGTCGACATTCTCCCGGCGCGACGGCGAGCCCTACTTCGAGGCGCGGTACATCATCTCCCGTGTAGCGCGGCGATGGCTCGACACACCGGGCAACTGTCTCTGCCTCTGCCCGACGTGCCTCGCTAAGACGCTGCACGGGAGTTCAAAGGCCGCCGACATCCTCGACCAGTTGGGAGCCCTCGCGGCCGACGCCGCTGATCTCCCCGAGGGCGGGACCATCACCGTCGAGCTCTGCGGGGAACCCGTTTCGATCAGGTTCGTCCAGCGCCACCTGATCGATCTTGGAGCGCTGCTCGCGCCTGAGTCGCTGGAGCCGCAGTGATGTCGCCGACCCAGAGCCGGATCGCGCTCGCTAAATACCTAGCTGCACCTGTTGCGGCAATAGCCTCACCCGCTCCAGTCCGAGTTCGACCACGCCGAGCCGTTCGCGGAGGCCAGGTGGATAGGCCGGCAGCGCCAGGGCTACCGGCTCGCCGTGGTGGATGTCGTGCTCGGTTGCGAAGAAGAGGTGGTCGCGGCCCGCGTAGTACCAGTGCTCGGCGGGTGCGCCCATGACCCCGATGCGCCCCGTCATCAACTCGTCGGCTTCGCGCGCGCACACGAGGGTGGCGCGATGGTTCGGGCTCACAAAGACGACCACGGGTCGACTCCCTTGGGCGCGATAGCGAGGGTGCGCGAGGCTCCATCCGCAGAGGAAGGCGTCGTACGCCAGGAGCTTCTCGCGGTTGTAGGACGGTCGGGCCGTTAGGTCCATCTCGACGAGCAGGTCGAACGTGATCTTCGATGACGGGGGCTGGAGTTCGATGGAGAGGTCCGGCTTGATCTCGGTGAAGGTCTTGAGTTCGAGGTCGATGATCGCCTGCCCATCGGGCACTGGGATCTCGTTGAGCGTCATCTGACCCCGGCGCTGACCGGTCCCTACGTGCGGCACCGGGTAGCGCCCAGTCGCGTAACGCGGGGTGCGCCAGCGGTCGGTGGCCACGTCAGCGGCTGCGCGGTGGAAGGCGATCGCCCATGCCAGCGCGTGGAGGTCGTGGGCGAGGCGTCCGGCGCGTGGCTGCTCGATCGGACGCCACTCGCGCTTCGGCGAGATCACGGGCGCGGGCTGGCGCTGTTGACCAACGAGCAAGCCCCGAGCGGTCAGCGAGTACAGGTACGGCGGCTTGCCGTCGGTCGGTTCGTGCCTGCGCAGGCCGACGGTGTGGCGGGCGACGAGGCCGTGCCGGTAGAGCTTGATCAGCCGGTCATTGACGGAGCGCTGGGCCCGACCGGGCAGGACCGCCTCGCCAATCATGACCGGGGGAGCCAATCCGGCCCGGTCGAGCAAGGCCAGGATCGCGTAGTCCTCGTCGTAGAGTCTGGGGAGGCGGGCGACACCGTCGAACTGGTCGGCCGGCCCGATCTCGTTGATTCGGTCTAGGAAGGCGAGCTCCCGGAGTGTGTCGGGAGCGGGCCGCTCGCCGTCTGCCTGGATCCGTCCTGGGATACGGCGTCCGACGATCCGGCGAATCGGGCTATTCGCGAGGTTCAGGGTTCTCGCGGGCGGGGGTTCGTAGTCGACCTGTGCCTCGCGCTTCTGTCTGCCATCAGGAGAATCGGGAACGTCGCCGCCAGGTTCGATGGGATCCGGCGTCTGAT
>CAWBDI010000004.1:0-452007 GCA_963787555.1 uncultured Solirubrobacterales bacterium | reverse complement strand
GGGCCAGTGGCGGCTGGCTGCTGCTTACGCGCGAAGCGATCGCCGGCCCTGGATCGGCGGTTGGCGGGTCGCGGGAGCGCATCATGCGCTCCCGCATGGTTGTGCTCTAAAGGGCAAGTCCGGCGCTGGCATGCATCATCGGGGCGCGCCGGGCGTGGACGGTGGAGATGATCTCCTCCGAGGAGATTCCTTGCAGGTAGGTGCCGGTTGTGGACAGGTGCGAGTGCCCCAGCTGGCGTTGGATCAACGGCAGCGGGATCCCCTCACGCAACAGCTCGACCGCATGCGCATGGCGGAGCTGGTGGGGCGCGAAGCGCCGTCGGACGCCCGCCTCAACCGCCACCTGGTGTAGCTGGAGCCTGGCCCCGCTGGCTGACCAGGCGTGCCCGGCAGTGGGTCCGGCGATCACGCAGAACAACGGGCCGACCGGCAACGCGGCGCGCTCGGCCAGCCACGGCCCTAGCGCCGTCCACCCCCATGCGTCCATCCCGACCTGGCGACGGCGATCGTTCTTCCCATGCCTGACCAAAACCGATCCGCGGTGTTCCTCCAGATCGGTCTCGGTCAGCGACAGCGCCTCGTTGATCCGCAGCCCGGCACGCCACAGCACAACGATCAACCCGTTGAGACGATTGCCGTACCGGACGTGGGCAGCGTGGCGCATGACCGCGATGATCTCATCGACCGTCGGCGGGTCAGCCGCGTAGCGCTGACCCTTGTTCCCGGGCGCCCTACCGGCGTGAAAGTCCGACAACGTCGCCGGCGAGCGACGACGGCCGGCAGCATCGAGCAACTGCTGAGTAGAGGACATGGCTCCCTCCCTTGGAGAGCTGGACGTTGACCAACCAGCTCTACCGCCCGGGAGCCGATCCATCGAGCACGCGATCAACGTCGAGCGCCGTCGCCAGGACCGCGATCCCGATCACGCACTACCGCATCCCGAGTAAGCAGCAGCCAGCCGCGACTCGTCGGCTCGTGGCGAACCACGCGTCCCGTGTCGGGCCGGCGGACGCCTGCTTTCGAGATTGCATCGGCGCGGCGTGGCAGCCCCTGACTGTTGCTCCCATGCTCCGCCCGCGGCGCGCGATGTGTGTGCGGCGCCGCTTGCTCCCGGTCATCCGCACGAAGGTGGGCAAGCACTGGAGCTCGGCCGTGGCACTTGCTTTGCCTCTGGAAGCAGCGCTGCTGCACCTCGACACCGACTTCGAGCTGCACCGACTCTCGCACGGCCCCGGCGATGCAGCGGTCTCGCGCCCGACCACGAGACGAGTGATCGTCGCCCGATCCGCCAGTCGCCCGTTTGCCTCTCGGGCGAACAGACTGCTGCAGGCCGCCCGAACTGGTCACTTCGGTCGGGAGATTTCCCGCCGGGCAAACTTGGCCGAGAACCAGGAAATCCGGGCGCCGGGCGGTCGTGCTCTCTGCGACACCATCTCTGCCGACAGGTCGCACGACTCGGTCAATTCGATCCAAGGATTTTCCGCTGAAAACATCCGGAAACGGTGGGGCTACTCCTCTGGAGAGCTCGTCAATGGGTTAGGGAACCCTGTTTCCCGCACCTCTTTGCCGCCGAGCGCCCGGTTAGATTCATCGCGTGCGTGCCCTCAGGGAGACAGCGTGGGCGGTAGTTTTGGTGTCGCTGCTGGTGGCGGCCATGCTTTTCGTGTTTTTCCTGCTGCCACCGCTTGTCGTATCTCCCGGTGACCTGAAGGTCCGCGTTCCGGCGGCTCGAGGTCTCGCCAAGCCGACCGCGCCGACTGCCGTCGACCTTGTCCAGGCGCGTAATGGTGTGCGCACCGCCGCTGTTGCGTTGCTAGCGGGTGTCGGAGCTGTCCTTGCAGCTGGGTTTGCCGGACGTACCTACTACATGTCTCGGCGGGCGCAGCTCTCGGACCGTATCCGAGCGGCCGCCGATCGCTGGGGTGTCGACGCTCCGTTGATCCAGATGGCCGCGATTGGTGAGCTGGCGCGTCTTGCGAAAGAGTCGCCGGCTCATCACGCCGAGATCATGGGAATCCTGACGGCATTTTTGAAGGACCAAAAGCGCCCCGATAACGCTGACGACCCACCAACCGTTGTGCAGGCCGCTTTTGCTGCGCTCGCGGGTCGGCGCAAGCGGTATGACCAGGGATGGGTTTTAGATTTGGCGGGTGCCGACCTGCGACGGGTCAGGTTCGAGCACGCTCGCCTAGGTGGAGCGAACTTGCGCGATGCGAGGCTCGATGGGGCGTTTTTACAGCACGGCGATCTGCGCAAGGCGCATCTTGAGGATGCCGAGGTTCGCAGCGTCCGCCTTGATCACGCCAAGCTCAACGGCGCCTTCCTCGACGGAGCGAAACTCAAGGCTGCCACGCTGGACTCGGCCGACGCTCGCGGGGCGAGTTTTTGCGAGGCCGAGATGGAGGATGCGTTCCTGCGATCCACGGATCTCCGTAACGCCTTGGGGCTTCCGATCCAAAACGGCGAGGTGGCTGGTGCGCATACCGACGAAGAGACAAAGCTGCCGAAGGCGGCTTAGTTTGTCCTCAACGTTTCGATAATGGGCGAACCCCCGCTCTGAATACAGCCGGGGCGTCTATCGCGTCAAAATCCAAGTTGTACGGCAGTACCTCGGTTACGAACTCGTCAAGCGAATACGGGCGCACTGATCGTCGCGTTTTTGGATCCTTGTGCGCCAGGTCGCCCGGCAGCCCCAGAGCCTTATCGTCAGTGATCAAGCTCTCGGCTTCGCCTATCACAGCAGTGTGGATGAGGTATCCGCGATCAGATTTACCGCCGGCTCCGAAGTAAGGCGGCGTCGGTCCGAGCGCGCCTGTCGTCTTCGCGGTCCAGCGCGCGATTTGCCGGTTCACCGCGTGCGGCTCTACGTGCTGATGCCCCTGGCCCTGAACTTCTTGCGCAAGGCTGATGAGCTCAGCGCGCAGCGGGGCGGACGTTACGAGCAAGAGGTCGCCGGCGACATGCTGTTCAAGGGCTTCTTCCATGAGCGCCTTTCGAAGCTTGGCCTCTTCGGACATGCGTTCGGCTTGCTCGCGGGGGGACGCCAGTTGGCTGAGTGGAACGCTGACGGACGAAGCGAGACGCTCTAATGCGTCAACCTCCTCAGAAAGCTGCCCGGACGCATCCTGGCAGACGGAGCCGTATGCAAAAAGCGCAAGGAGCTTTGCCGGCGACCGCTTCGGATAGAGAAGAGCGCGTACGAGCAGGCGAGAATCGATTACAGCCAAATGCACCGAGAGCTGCCACCTGAATCACGCACGCCTAACGACCTCCTATTCGCCCCCACGCACGCGCTGAAGATGATCGCCGAGAACAACAATCACCCCGTCGTGCGGCGGCTCGATTCAACCACATCGACCGACCATGGCGCAACGCTCATAAAAACGGATCAAGACTGGAGCAAGAGTCCCAGGTGCTTCCCGCATCTGGTAGGCGCAGATCTTTGGCGACTCAGCGATCGCAGTCTCCCGCCCTGGGCTCCGAAGGAGCCCAGGGCGAGACCTACTCAACGCTGCTCAGACCGCCGTGTCCGACCGCTTCGTCTCTGCATCATCACCGTCAGCACCAAGCAGCGACTCAAGTTCGCTACTGAGATCGTAGTTCCCGGAAAGCGAGTTCAAAAGACCGCGTAGTGGGATCCGATAAGAGGGTTTGTCCCCGCTGGACGGCAGGGTGATGAAGGGAATAGTTCCGTGTTCGATCCAACCGTGGATCGTTCGAGGATTGACGTTCAGCAGCTCAGCGGCCTCCTTCGCCGTGATCAGCTGCGCTCCAAGCCTAGTCTTAGGAGCCATAAGTATTCACCCCTTCTGATGTGGGCTCTGATGAGCCGCTCAGATCCGGCATCTTAATGATGCCGCGCTGTCTTGTCAATAGTTCGCACAAAGACGTTTTTTTCGGTTCTAGCGTAGATATACCTAAGATACGTATATAACGCTACTATCCTTCTGCGATTCTTCTAAACGTCGACCTCCAATTCGCGCCCCACTCGGCTGCTGAATCGGCGCCGGATCTGCCTCACAAACCCGCGGGGGTTGCGCCGGGCTCGCTCATCGAGCCTCCACCAACGTTCAAGGCTCTGCGGGTTAGGGAACGGTCTTTCCCTAACCCGTTCGTCCGCCAGGAACCCAGATTCCACGGCGCTTGAGCTGGGAAATATGGCGCCGAAACCGACGGGTTCGCGAGGGCTAGCCGCCCCGAAGCCGCGAACAACCACCGAGAGCTCGCCCCACAGCCGCCCGCTTCTGCGTTCCGACTGGACCAGCAGCGTTGCCGAGAGTGCCCCAATGGCGAGAGGCTGTTTCATAAATGGGGGTTCTGTCCGGCGGGGTTAATTGACTTCGGTCATGGCTCAGAACTTCGTGGGTGCTGATCGAGATCAGGTGTTCTTGTTGCCGCCGTCGTTGCGGGACTGGCTGCCTGAGGATCACTTGGCGTGGTGGGTGATCGACGCTGTTGCGGCGATGGACTTGTCGGCGTTCTATGGCCGGTATCGGGCTGACGGGCATGGCCGGCCGGCTTATGACCCGGCGGTGTTGGTCGCGGTGCTGCTCTACGCCTATGCGATCGGGGAGCGGTCCGCGCGTCGGATCGAGCGCCGCTGTGTGGAGGACGTCGCGTTTCGGGTGCTGGCGGGGAACTGGCGCCTGATCACGTGACGATCTGCCGGTTCCGCCAGGAACATCGGGAGGCTTTGGCCGGGTTGTTCGGACAGGTGCTGGGCCTGTGCGCGAAGGCCGGGATGGTGCAGGTCGGGACCCTCGCTGTCGATGGCACCCGGATCGCCGCGAACGCTTCTCGAGATGCGACTGTGGACTACGAGCAGCTGGCGCGCACGATCCTTGAGGAGGCCGCCGAGGTCGACGCGGCCGAGGATGAGCAGTTCGGCGACCGGCGTGGCGATGAGCTGCCCGAGCAGTTGACCACCCGCCACGGCCGACGTGAGTGGCTGCGCGAAGCGGTCCGTGAGCTGGAAGAGAAGCGTGCCGTCGAGGGCAAGCCTGTCAAGCGGGATCGCGGGCCGCGGTTGCGGGAGGCCAAGCGGCGGATGGATCAGGAGCTATGGGCCCAGCAGCGCGCCAATGATGCTTATGAGGTGTGGCGGGCGCGTGGTGTCAGCACTGACGGGACCCAGCGGATGGCGCCCGGGACCGTCAAGCCGTTCGTGATGCCGACAGTGCCTGAAGGAACGATCAACACAACCGACCCGGACTCGCGGGTGGTCCCGACCCGCCGCGGTTCATGCAGGGCTACACCGCCCAAGCGGTCAGCACCGAGGGCCAGATCGTGGTCTGCGCCGAGGTGATCTGCGGCGGCAACGAGCGCGCCACCCTGCAAGGCCTCATCGCCGGCAGCGAGCGTGAGCTAGCCGCCGCGGGTGTCAGCGACCCGGTCACGGTCGCGCTGGCCGACGCGGGGTTCTGGAACACCAAGCACATCCAGACCCTGACCGCCAGCGGGATCCGGACGCTCGTCAGCCCGGACAACCGCCGGCGAAAAACACCGGGCAAAACCAAGGTCAACCAGCAGCACTACATACAGATGCGCGAGGAGCTGGCCAGCGACGAGGGCGGGGCGGTCTACAAAAAGCGCAAAACGATGATCGAGCCGATCTTCGGCCAGATCAAACACAACCGCCGGATCGACAGGTTCACAAGACGCGGCCTAGCCGCCTGCAGGGCCGAATGGAAGCTCGTGATGGCCACCCACAACCTGCTCAAGCTCTACAACCACCAGACCGCGATCGCCTGACAGCCGTTCGCGATCGACCCTCGGGCTCACCGCCCCCGCGGCAACAAACACGCCGACGGCCCGGGCCCGGAGATTTTCGAAACAGCCTCTCGCCAAAGCAGAACCGGCTCTGACGCCATTGAAGGCGTGCATCACGCTCCGCATCTGGGCGATTGCGGAAGTCCGCCTCGCGCTCGTCATGGCCGCCAGCTGCGGCACTGGTGCGTAGGTAAAGGTTGGGCGTCGACCGCCGGCCGCTGCTGGTCGTCGTCCAACTCGATCATCTCGTGACTCGACGCGCGGACTGTCGGTGACGCAGGCAATCCGAGCGTGTCGGCGAGGTCAACGCGGCGGCTCGCGCAACCGTTCCCAAGCAGTCGGGTCCCTGAGGACTTGATCCGTATCTTTGACGCTTCTGCTCTGCGGGCGGGTGGCGCTCCCCGCCGGGGCCCTCGGTCCGGTTTGCAGTTCAAGACCGTCTTGTCCGTTCGTTTTGGATCTGGCTGCTGAGGCTACGTGCCGCGTCCGCGGTCGCGCTTGCCGATGCCACCTGGCTACGGCCGGGCGCCAACGTACCCTCCCGCGCGCAGTCCCGATCAGTTCTGGCTGTCGCGCCAGATCGGATGATGCGAGCAGCGGAGCGCGCCACCGAGCGCAACGGGAGCGCCGTAGGGCACCGGAGTCACCTCGACACCGCGGTGGCTGAGCTCTTCGGCGACACGTTCGTTGCCCTGGGCCACGAGCAACCTGTCTTGGTCGAGCGGACATCCGTTGGTAGCAAGACGCGACGCCTCTTCGTGGCTCACCTCGATGAACTCATAGCGCTCCAGTGGCCCGGGCAACGGGCTGTCAACCTTTTCCCAGCATACGATCCCAAGGCCGGGACGTACGAGCCCCATCGCACAGTCCAGGTGCAAGACATCCGGCTTGAGGTGGATCGGGTGCACTTCGTAGCCCGCGCCGAGGATCGCCTGAAGCCACTCGGCCCCGCGCTCGGTGCTCGCACAACCGGAGATGCCGACATAGATCTGGGCACCATCGACCAGCACGTCGCCGCCCTCGAGGAACAAGTCGTCGTCGCTTGGCTCAGCCGGAGATGGGATCGGCGCCGAGATCCACTCAAACCCCTGGGCGGCGAGTCGACGAAGGATCGGCCGGAGCGCGAACACCTCTCGACGGCGGCACGGAATCCGCATCGGCAGCTCGATCACCCGCTTGCCCACCACCAGGATCGGGTCGCGCGGATAGAGCTGTCCTCCCTCCTCGTGCGGCGCCAGGTACTCGGACTCGGGCGGCCTCAGCACCTCGGGACGGTGAACGGCAACACCGTGCCCTGCCAGCGTGCGGGCGAACCCGTCGACTTCGTGCTCCATTCGCTCTGCGGCGTCGGGGTCTATGTCGGACAGGCGCCGTCCACCGTGCTCTCGAACGAGCGCTTGCCACTCGGGCGCCAACCACCGCAAATACGGCGCCCAGCCCATCACGACGAACCCGTCCCGCGGAGCGATCCCCACGATCGCCTCCCGCAACCGGCCCCACTCGTGATCAACGCCGCCGTCTCTCATCAGACAATCCTAATCGCGCGGACACCCCGCTCAAAACAAACTGTTGGAGTTCGTCTGCGGCACCAGCCGCTATGTCTTTTAACTCGACAACCTCCGCGCGTCCCACGAATACTCCCTCAGCGGTGCACCCTTGTCGTCAAACCGGCGAGTCTCCAGGCGAGTCCTCCGACCGCCGGTTCGCCCCGGCGGCACAGCAGGTGGCGAACCGCTGTGCTCCTTCTGAGCAGCTGCGAGTGTGATTCTGGCCCTCATCGAGGACGCCCGTGAGACGCACTGGCCGGACCCCGTTTGTCGGTCCAGCACGGTCCCGCTCAAGAGCAGGAGTCGCGCGCTGGCCACCCGACTCGCGACATAGGGGAAGCCGACAACCATCGGTCCGCACGCCGCTGGCCGCGTCGGTGGGCGGTTCGGCTGCTGCTTGACGCCTGACGCAGTCACGCCGGCTCGGTTGCGGCTTTGATGAACGAGGAGGCGCAGCGCCGGCCGGCCGGTGCACGGAGCCCCCGTGGGCTCGCACGTCGTCCTTCCGGCACTTCGCCACCTGCGGCGGATAAAGCACTGATGCACCAGAAGACGGTAAAGCAAGGGTCTTCCACCGCTGCAGCCACGTCGCGCTTGAGTCTAGGCCGAGAGGTAGCGGACGACCGCGAGCACGCGGCGGTGGTCGTCGGGTCGGTTGGCGAGTCCGAGCACGTCATAGATCCGAGACACGTGCGCCACCACCGCCTTCTCGGAGATCGTGAGCTGCTCGGCGATCGCGGCGTTGCTGCGCCCCTGCGCCATCAGCCCGAGCACTTCCGTCTGGCGCGCGGTCAGACCATCGAGCTGATCGTGGTCGCGGGGGCGGTCGACCATCGCCGAGCGAGGAGCGCGGGCTGAGATCGCTCGAGCTGCTCGCGGTGCTAGCGATGCACCCGGAGGGTCTGAGCGCTGAGCAGCTCGCGCTTGCGCTGTACGGCGAGCGGGGCAAGACGGTGACGGTCAGGGCGCAGGTACACCGCCTCCGCGCGCACCTGGGCGACGGCGTGCTCGACACTCAGCCCTACCGCCTTCGCGTGGCAGTCGACGGGGACTGGGTGAAGGTGCAGCGCCTGGTGTCGGCGGGACATCCGGGCGCCGCGCTCAAGGCCTACGGCGGGCCGCTGCTGCCGGCCTCTGACGCTCCCGCGTTGCGCGAAGCCCGCGGCTTGCTCGAGGAGTCGCTGCGGCGAAGCATCCTGACCACGGCCGACCCGGAGCTGCTGGCACGCTGGCTGGCGCATCCCTTTTGTCGCGCTGCCCGCGGACAACGAGGTCAGGCTGCCGATCTTCGAGACCGTGTTGAACGGGATCACGATCGTCGGCTCGATCGTCGGCACGCGCGCCGACCTGCGCGAGGTGTTCGAGCTGCACGCCGCGGGCAAGACCCACGTGACCCGCGAGGTGCGCCCGCTCGATCAGGTCAACGAGTCGATCGCCGACCTCGACCCGGAGGTCGTCGGGCGGATGCTCGGACGCCGTCACCGCGATGGCGGAGGGGAAGTCCAACCACGGCATCGCTCGGACGCTGCTGGTCAGCCAGGCGGCAGTGGAAAAGCATCTCACGAGCATCTTCCACAAGCTCGAGCTCGATCCGGCCCAGACCAAGCATCGGCGCGTGCTCGCGGTCCTCGCCTACCTGCGTGACGCGCCGAACAGCTAGACGCGGACCGCTACCGGCAGCCGCGCGCACACCCACGTGCCCCCACCCGCCGGGCTCTCAACGACGAGTCTTCCATCCAGCGCCGACACGCGATCCTCGAGTCCGCCCCAGCCGGTGCCGTGACCGCCGCGCGCGCCCCCGACACCATCGTCGCGAACCGCGACTCGCAGCTCGCCGCACTCCACTCGCGCTGTGACCGAAGCGCCGGCCGCCTGAGCGTGCTTAACCACGTTCGTAAGCGCCTCGCTGATGACGAAATAGGCCGTTGCCTCCACGCCGGCCGGCAGCCGCTCGACGGTCACGTCCACGCTAACCGGCAGCGAGACCCGGGATACCAGCGCCTCGACCCCGGCTCGCAGTCCGCCCCGCGTCAGCGCCGCAGGCAGAATCCCGTGCGCCAGCTCGCGCAGCTCGGCGTTCGCCTGTTCGGCGTGCCGGAGCGCCTCGGCCACCAGCTCCTCGGCGTTCGCATCGGCAGTCGACAGCGCCCGCAGCGCGAGCTGGAGCACGATCACGGCATGCACGAGACGTTGCTGCGCCCCGTCGTCCAGATCGCGCTCGATCTGCCGGCGGCTCTCATCAGCGGCACCGACAATCCGCGCTCACCGCAATCCGCGCGCGCACGCGGCCAGAGCGGCACGGCTCTCGGCATTCGCGATCGCCGTCGCCGCCAACTCGGTGAAAGAGCCCAGCCGCGCCTCGGTGTCCGCCGGCAGCCACTGGTCTGCGGTCGAACCAGCGATCACGACACCCCAAACACGGCCCTCGACGATGATCGGTCCCCCGGCTGACGAGCGGAGGCCCATCTCGCGCGCGGCGATACCGAGCGGGCCGCTGCCATCGGCAAAGCCTTCGATCCGGGCTGGACGCCCGGTCTTGAACACAACCGTGGCGAGGTTCTTTCCCCCAAGCGTCCACCTGCGGCCGACGGCAAAATGCTCGACCGTCGTGCCAGAGGCGGCAACGACGCTCACCGTCCCGTCAAGTTCATAGCGGGCGATGTTCGCGAAATCGACCGGAAGTAGCCGCTCGACCTCCTCAGCGACCGCCGCGAACACCTGCTCCGGTGCCACGAGGGTCGCGAGGCGGCGCAACGCCGCCTGCTCCTCGGCTAGCCTGGCGAGCCCGGCGCGGCTCTCGGAATTCGCGACCGCCGTCGCGACCAGCTCGGTGAATTGCATAAGTCGCGACTCGGTTTCCGCGGCCAGCGGCTCGGTCTGCTTGGAATGGACGACCAACCCGCCCCCAGATCCCGCCGTCGACGACAATCGGGCCGGCGACAGAGGAGCGGATCCCGAGCTGCTCGCGAATGTCGGCATGAGCGGTGCCGTCATTGCCATCTGTCCGGGCGGGTCGCCCCGTCCGCAACACCCTGGTTCCCAGAGCTCCGTCTCTGAGCGAAGCCCTAGCCTCGACCTCGGGGTGCTCGCCATCGGCGGCCCAGGTGACCAGAGTCGTGACCATGTCGTCGCCGGAGTCATAACGGGCGATCGCCGCGAGATCCGCGCCGAGCAGCGTGCCTACCTCTTCGGCTACGGCCGAGAACAGCTGCTCGGCCGACGGCACGGAGTGGGTTTGTTCGTTGTGGCTGCTTGGGGCCGAGATCGGTCCGGTCCGCGTCGGGTTGATCCGGCAGGCTTGCTGTGCAAGTCTGTCTGCGCGCATGAGCCCTGAGAGTGGCCAACGCAGTACGGTTGACGTGGATTGGATCGCTGCGCATCTGGGCGAGCCGGGCGTTCGGCTGGTCGAGATCGACGTCAGCCGCGTTGCCTACGACGAGGGTCACATTCCCGGCGCGGTCCTGTGGAATGCGTACACGGATTTGCGTGATCCGAGTTACAAGCCCGTCGGATTCGCGGAGCTCGAACGCTTGCTCTCGCGTTCGGGGATAACGCCTGAGACGTGCGTGGTCACCTACGGTTACAGTGCCCCGCTCGGTTTCTGGCTGCTGCGGGCGCACGGTCACGAGGACGTGCGGATGCTCATGGGCCCGCGCGATCAGTGGGCGCAGGTGGGACACGAGTGGAGCACGGACGCCCCAGCCGTGGCGGAGAGCGCCCATCCACCGGTGGTCGCGAGCGACGATGTAATTGCGTCTCGCGAAGCGGTGCGGAGCGCGATCGATGACCCGGCGCAGCTCGTGGTCGACGTGCGTGCCGAGCGCGAGTACAACGGCGAGCTGTTCTGGCCCTCGGGCGCCACGGAAGATGCAGGCCGGACCGGTCACGTCCCGGGCGCTGTCAGCGTTCCGATCGGCTTGCTGCGCGCCGAGGATGGGACGCTGACAGGTGCCGACGAGTTGCAAAGCGTCTTTGAGCACGCGGGCGTCACCAAGGACAAGGCGCTGATCACCTATTGCACGATCGGCAACAGGGCGAGCGAGGCGTGGTTCGCGCTCAAGTACCTGCTCGGTTACCCAGACGTACGGGTGTACTACGGCTCGTGGGTCGAGTGGGGCAAGGCGACTGACACGCCGATCGAGACCTGACCCAGATTCTCGGCACGCCAGATCAGGATGGTGAGTGCCGCTTTGGTGGCGGAAGCAGCCATGCCGAGCCTGAATTCCGCGCAAGGCGCGTGCGCGACCTCGCGGCCGTGAAGTACTGCGCGGGAGCAAGCCGGCCCGAGCGTGGCTCCTCGCGATGGAAAGCGGTAGCGCCGTCTCGGCCGCAGGCGTGGCTCCTTAACCTGGCGGAGCAGGTGCCCGCGGCGGTCGAGAGCGCGCTTTCCCAACTCGTCCTGAGCACAAGGGATCCTCGCCGACGCCGCGGCTGCTGCTCTCCCAGAGGAATGGAGCACAACGCTTAATCGCCAACAATATGAGCGGTAGCGCCCTGCAGTGGGAGATTTCCGCGCGCGGCGACCGTGCCAGAAGCGACTCAGTCTCCACCGCTGTCGTCCTTTCCAGGTATCTCCACAGGATCTCGCATCGCGGCCAACGTTCGACTAGATTCGAACGCCTACTCCACGACGGACGTTGTGTCGGTCCTGAAAGGAGCGCCGCAGATCGGGTTAGCTATGCGGACCACGTACGAAGTCTTAAGACAACGGCACGTTGCTGAGGCCGCGCGGCTGCTGCCCGAGCACCTGGAGCGCATTATGTGGCCCGCGGAGCGAGTGCGAGCCGAGCGGCAGAGGCGCCTGCGCGAGCTATTGGCCGCCGCCAGGCAACGCTCGCCGTGGCACCGTGAGCGATTGTCGCAATGTGAGCTTGATCGGATCACCGAGGACGATCTCAACGAAATCCCGGTCATGACCAAAGACGATCTGATGATGAACTTCGATTCGATCGTGACCGACCCGGCCTTGAGCCGGGACCTGGTCGAATCGCATCTGTCCAAGCTCACGACGGACGCGTATCTCCTGGACCGCTACCACGCGGTCGAGTCGGGTGGATCGAGTGGACGCCGCGGTGTATTCGTGTTCGACTGGGATGCATGGACGCTCTGCTACCTATCGCTGAGGCGCTACAGCTGGCGAGCGCTGGTTAGCTATCGAGAGGCTCGGCGAGGCGCTGTCGTTATGGCCAAGATCGGAGCCGCGCGGCCCGTCCACATCAGCAGCGCGATCGGACAGACGTTCTCGAGCCCAGACCTTGCGATCCACCGGTTCCCGATGACCATCCCGATGGAGGAGATCGTCGCGGGCCTGAACTCTCTTCGCCCGCAGGTGCTGGAGGGTTACTCGTCGGCGCTGTACCAGCTGGCTCATGAAGCGAGGGCAGGCAGGCTTCGGATCGCGCCGGATCTGATCTCCGCGATCAGCGAGCCGCTACTGCCCGAGATCCGAGCCGCGCTGCAAGAAACGTGGGAGGCCGCGGTACTGAATGTGTGGGGCGCATCCGAGGCGGGCGGTTGCGCGGCCTCGTGCGGAAGCGGTCAAGGAATGCACCTGACCGACGATCTTCTTCTGGTCGAGCCGGTCGATGCCGCTGGCAGGCCCGTACCCGCCGGAGTCCGCTCAGTGAAGGTGTACCTCACCAACCTCTACAACCTGACTCTGCCACTCATTCGGTACGAGATCACAGACGAAGTCACGCTGCTCGACGAGCCGTGTGCTTGCGGCTCCCGCCACCGGCGCATTGAAGACATTCGGGGACGTCACGAGGACGGCTTCGTCTATCCCGACGGCCGCAGCGTTCACCCGTACGCGTTCGAGTCCGCACTCGCGGCCGAACGCAACGTGGTTGAATACCAGGTCCGGCAGACGCGACGCGGGGCGAGCGTCACGGTCGTATGTCAGGGTGAGGTGGACCTCGAGCAGCTCCGGGTCAAGGTTTCCGACGGGCTGACAGCGCTCGCGATCAACGAGCCAGACGTCCAAATCACACGAGTCGAGCGCCTGCCAAGACTGGCTTCCGGCAAGCTAAAGCGCTTCGTCCCCCTCGCCGACGCGCGAGACTCTGGAAGCAGCGGATGGCAAGCCCTGCGGCCGTCTGCTCCTGCACCAAGGCGAAGATGACGTCTGGCGGTGACCCCAGGCGCGCAGCATTGGGCTGGAACTGAGCAACAGGAGCGCTACGCGCGTCGGACTCAGGCCAGACTCGGCCCGCGCTACAACGCGGTCGCGGGGCCGCCCTCATCGGCGTGGTAGACGAAGCTTCCGCATCCGGATGGGAAGGCGTCGCTGCCGACGACCGCGATCTTGGCTGCTGCTCGGGACGAACGGGAGCGCTCTTGCGGGCGGCACCGATCACAACGACCGTTCGCCCTGGGCGAGCCGCTGCGCTATCTGGGGTGAGCCTTGGTCAGTTCGGCGGGTAGCTGGTGGCGTCTGGTCATGTCGAGCTTTTGAAAGGCGCGGCGGTGTGTTGGACGGTTCGCTGGGCCGCTGTGTGACGAAGAGGCCTTCGGCCACCTCACGGTTGGTGCGTCCTCGGCCGCGAGGCGCGCGACTTGGAGGCCGCTCGCCGTGAGGGCATCGATGCCGGTGAAGACGGCCTTTCGCGGCGGCCTCGCGCGGCGAGGAGTTCCTCGCGGACCGAGCTCGAAGAGCGCCCGGACGAATCCGCGGCGAGCCGAGGTCGGTCTGAGCAGCTCGCCCGCTTCGCGCAGGAGCGGGATGCGCTGCGTGCCCGCCGCTCTCGAAGGCGCCGAGGAGATAACAGCCTAGGGCAGCTGGCTTTCGTAGCTCGAGCTCACCGGGTCTGAGTGCCGGCGACGAGCCGATTAGACGTGATGGCGCAGGAACACGGCGAGGTGCTCGAGGTACGTAACGCGGGAGGCGCGCTCGCCGTGGATCGAGTGACCGGCGCCGGCGACACGAACGACCTCGATCGAAGGGTGCGTGCGCGCGAGGCGCTGCCCGTGAGCGCAGGTGAAGGCCGGCCCGAGCCGGTCGTCGGCGGCCAGCAGGAGCACGGGAACCTCGATCGGCGTCGTGGTGTCGGTGGCGGCCAGCGTGGAGCGGTCGGCGGCGGCGGTCAGCACCTCGGGGTCCATGTCCAGATGCGCGAACGCCATCGCCACCAGCGCGTCCTCATGCATGACATCGCGCATCAGCAGGGACGGGTTCGGGCCGTATGGGCTGGCGCCGATCTGTTGCGCGGCGAGTGACACCTCGACGCCGTCGCGCTGCCAGGCGATGGCACGATCCCGCAAAACGGGAAAGACCTTGGCGAGTGCATTGCGCTCGTGCTCGTCGGGCTCGCCCCTGTAGAGCGGCGGGTCCTCGAGGAACGCCGCCTGGACCAGATCCGGATAGTGCTGGGCGACCCACCACGCCGTTACCCCGCCGAGCGAGTGACCGACGAGCACGGCCGGCCGCTCGGCGAGCTCGCGCACGACATGCGCCACATCGGGACCGTAGCGATCGATGAGGTAGCTACCCGGCGCGTCATCGGAGCCGCCGTGGCCGCGGAGGTCAACGCGGATAACCCACCGGCCCTCGGTGATCTCCGCCGGCAGGAAGTCGTAGGTCCTGGCGCTTCCCGAAACGCCGTGCAGGAACACGACCGGTAGCCCGTCCGGTGGGCCGTCGATCTCGACGTTCAGTCCGATGCCGTCATGCTCGATACGCACACGTTGCCGGCGGTGGCTCGCGCAAATCTTGGCACGTCGCTGGCCGGCGCCGGACGGCTGGGATCTCGGCGTATTAGTGCGGACGAAATCCTAAGCGATCCCCGGCCTAGCGAGCGCGGCCCACAGAAACCGCGCGATCATCAACAGTCAGCCCCCGTGGCAGTCGGCGGCCGTCTCCTTCTGATGCCAGTACGGGTAGATCAGCGGCGCCCGGCTCAACTCGTCTAGGCGGGTCTGGTCGCCGAAGCTCACCGATAGCTCGACGCGGCCAGCTTGTCGCGAAGCTGGTCCTCGGCGCCAATCACCAACGTCCTGACGCCGGGGCGGGCGAGCAGCCAGGCACGACCGGGCGGCTCAGACGCAGCGGCCTCGGCGACGTCGACCGGCACCTCGCTGGTGCGATAGAACTTGTCCTCGCCGTAGACCGGCGGCTTACTCTACTCCGTGGTGTGAGCCCGCCGGCGGATCCTGACCACGGCGGTGCTTGCCCGACAACAGGCCGCCGGCCAGCGGGCGAAATACCGTGCGACCACCGAAACAGGTCTCGACCGGCGCGACGCATCGGTCTTCACCAGTTGCGAGGCGCGGTGGCATGGCGACGCTCACACCACCATCGCCGACGGCTCCCGCCGTGCCTTGCCGCGATCGCGGGAGCCGCCGATGTGCTTGCTAGCACCCCGATCCGCTGCGACCTGCAACCGCACCCGGCTATCGCTCGCCTGGCGAAGCAGGCGCCCCCCTTGACATGCGCGTCGCTGATGCTCGGGACGACGACTACTCGTCTCGTCGTCGGGCGCGAGGCCGCTGCATCGCCGGGGCCGTGCGAGAGTCGGTGCAGCTCGAGTCGGTGTCGACGTGCAGCAGCGCTGCTTCCAGAGGCAAAGCATCAGCCGCGGCCGAGCGATCCAGTGCTTGCCCACCTTCGCGCGGATGACCGGGAGCAAGCGGCGCCGCACACATTCGCGCGCCGCGGGCGGAGCATGGGAGTCTCACCACCGCCTGAACCGGCCGACGGCACCCCGATTCGCAACCTCAGCGTTGCATATCGGCGCCCTTCTGAGACGTTCTGAGGCCCTCCGGCCGACGACCACGACCGAGACGACCCCTCCACAGAGGCGCGCACGTGCGTGTCAGCGCTCACCCCTCGCCCTCAGGGCTCGGCACAGCCTCGCCCTTCGGGACTCGGGCTCACGCCCACACGCATGTCTTCCCTCCACCAACCAGTCAAAGAGGAGGTGACCACCCTCAACCAGGTCTGAGGCGCCCCTTCGCCGACGAGCTCAACCCGTTACACCACGGAATCCGACTTGACTGAGCTCGATGGAGTTGTAAAGCGTGGTGTCATGCAGATGGATGCTCACGCCGTCCTGCCCGATCAGGGGGTGGTAGTGCATGAGCGCCACCTCGCACCGCGAGGCGATGCCATGCCCGAACTGCTCGTCGGTCCCGCGCGTCTTGACGCAGATACCGTGAGGATCGCCGAGCGCGACCCGGATCATGCAGCCGCCAACAGCTTTCTTGAGGAGGAGATCGTTGAGGTCGGGATCTTGCTCGTGCAAGAACACCGCCGCGTACGCCAGGATGTCGATCGAACGCTGAGAACGACGAAACAGAGCCGACCAGAGATCCGGAGGTACGTCTGCCCGGTGCGCGTATACCGCAACCAGCTCAGACTCGCTCGCAGCCCGGACGCGCTCGCCGTCCACGACATCTGGCCACAGATACGTCTCGGCCTCCCTGACCAGCCGCACCAGCCTCGAACGATGCCGGGCGTTCGGAGTCCGCCCGTTGATCCAGCGTTGAACGGTCTTAGGATCGACGCCCGTCGCCTCGACGATCGGGTCCAAATCGACATGGGCGACGGCCATAGCGGTTCTTAGGCGCTCGTTGACCACCACGTGCTTCCCGGGACGTCTTGGGACATGATCACTCTAACGGGACGTCCTGACACGTCCCTCTATGCGGTTGAGGCGTCCGAGGCCCTCCTTCAAAGTAAAGCTCGGATGGCTGGCGCCGAGACATTCCCCCTCGATCCAACTTTGCTCGATAAGCTCGCGGATCGGCTGAGCGCCGCCGTCGCGGAACGCATCCTCGCCGCCTTCAGGGACGAGAGCATTCAACAAGCACAAACCACGATGGCTTGGCTCGATGCGCAACAGGTCGCGCAGCAGCTCGGCGTTTCCCGCGACTGGGCGTACGAGCACGCGGACGACCTGGGCGCGTCGAGAATCGGGACGGGGCCCGGCCCCGCCTTCGTTTCCCACCGCACATCCTGAACTCGCGAGACAGCGGGCTGACGCCCGCCAAGCCGGCCAGCGAACCGGAAACGCACGGTGCGAAGCGCACAGGACTGCTCCCGATCCGCCGCGCATGACCGAGCGTAGAGTCCTGCCGCCCATCAACCCACGGAGGCAGGCATGACACCAACCAAAGGGAGGCCCGCGCCGTATCGCCGCGGCCCCGAGGCGAGCGGCTCTATCGTCAAGCGGTACCGCAAGCGTGACCGCCAGTTCACCTACGGTCTGCGCATCCGAGCGTATGGCGACCGCTACTGGGTGCCACTCGGAACCGAGCGAGAGGGCTGGAACGACGTACGCGCAGCCGACCGGCGCGATGAGATCATCAGCCTGATTCGTCGCGGTGCCTGGCGACCGCCGAACACGTTCGAACTCGATCCGCGCGAGAAGGACCCCGGCTTTCACGAGTTCGCGAGCGACTGGCTCAAGCGCTACCGGCGAACCGTGGACGAATCCACCGCCGACACCGCCGAATACATGCTCAGCCACCACCTGCTGCCGTTCCTCCATACGTACCGCCTGAGCGAGATTGACTACTCGCTGCTCTCGGCCTACGTCGCCCACAAGCTCGAGCGAAACGAGGAAATCGCCGCTGCGCGCGAAGCCGGCGTCGCGCTTCGAGACGGGGCCGGTCGCCCGCGGCGGTCGCTCAGCCCGCGAACCATCAACATGACCCTCGACCTCACCTGCCCGGATCTTCAAGGACGCCGTGAAGCGCAGCATCCTTCAGGGCAACCCGGCAACCGACCGCGAGCTGCGGCTGAAGGTGACCCAGCGCAAGGGGAACTTTGTCGAGGCGGATGAGCTTCTGTCCCTTATCGAAGCCGCCTCTGCGATCGACGACCCGGTCTCGAAAGAGACCCTCGCGCGCGCCGAGCTGACGCGCCGGATGCGCGGTGACAACAGGACCTGGAAGGAGATAGCCGCCGAGCTCGGCGTCGCCCCGACCACCGCGATCTGGCTTGCCGGACGGTACCGCCGGGAGGGGCATGCAAGCGTACGCCGGGCAATCCTCGCCACACTCGGCTGTGCCGGCCTTCGCAACAGCGAGGTGTGCGAGGTGAACCTCGGCGATTTGGACTTTGCTCACGGCGTGATCCACGTCCGCGACGCGAAGACCGAAGCCGGCATCCGCCAGGTCAGCATGACGCCCTGGCTGCACGACGAGCTCCTGACCTACCGTGCCAGCAGACCCGACGCAGCGCTCGACGAGCCCGCATTCCCCACGCGGAGCGGAGCCCGTCGCGACGGGCGCAACATCAACCGCAAGGTCATCGCCCCGGCGGTGCGCGCGCCAACGCGCTTCGCGTCTCGCACCGGCAGCCGCTCCTCCCCGGATCGATCACCGCTCACACCTTCCGGCGGACGTTCATCACGCTGATGCTCGAGGCCGGGGCACCCGTCCCGTACGTCCAGGCGCAGGTAGGCCACGAGGATCCGACAACCACGCTTGAGATCTATGCGCAGGTCCTCAAGCGACGCGATCGGCGACGCCACGGTGAGGCGTTCGACGCGCTGATGGCGGACGCAGTTCCGTCAGCCGCTTCGATCATTATGCGTAGCAAACCCGATCGACCGGAAAGAGTAAGCATGCTGAACATGCCGGTTCTTTCCGACGGATCTGGCCACAGTAAAGAGCTACATCCGAATCTGTGACCAGTTTTCACCACACGCACGCATGACCACCATCACGAAAATCTGGCCATTTGCGGGGCTTTCTCAGAGCCGACGCGGGGACTCGAACCCCGGACCCCTTCATTACGAGGCATGGGCAGGTGTGGGTCGGAGTGGGTCGGATGCAGGCATATGCAGGCAAGACGGGCGATCGCGAGTGGCTGACGTGGCCGATGAGGAGCCAGTCTGGCGCCGTGAGGCTTCCACCTGGCTTCCATACGATCGTTCTCTGAGGCTGACCGATGGGCGGCTGTTCATCGACAGCGCGCCGGCGGTCGCGGGCGACCTCGACGCATCACAGCGCAGCGCTGATCAACGCTGGCGCCGCCTGGACTCTCCCCGGAGAATCAATTCTTTGATCGATCGATCCTCCTCGACCGGGAGATCATCCACTCCCGATTTGGGCGCGGTCTGGATGGCGGCGCGCAAATCGGGAGTACCCGCCGGAGGCGGCGTTGGCAACGCAAAGCACCCTGCGCGCTGCCGCATCCGGCGCCTCATTGCCAACCGGATGAGCCCCGCGACAGCGTGCGGACGGAGCCGAATGTGCCTCCACGGGATGCATGCGACCTGCTGCTGCTGATCGATGAGCGCGGTCAGCCACGTTTCGTGGACTAAGGCGGTCCGCACTCAGCCAAGTCGATCACGCGTTGCAGCGTCGCTCGGGAGTCGGACCGGCGAGTGCTTCGCCGTCAGGGCCCGTCCGCCGCCGCAACGCAGTCAAGTGAAGCGATAGCCACGTTGCGACTAGGTGGGCGATGCGTTCGGGCGCGCCTGAGCCTGGCTGTGGTCGGAAACGGCGGTCGTGTGGCGGGGCTGCACGACGATCAACTCAGCAAGCGCGTGGATTGGGGCGGAGCGCGCTACGGGCCGCTCGGAGGCGCCGACACCGTCAGCCGCAAATAGCCGGGGTGGCCGACCTCCCGTTAGAACCCCCGACCGCCGCCTCTGGTAAGAAGCCAGGAGCCGCCGCGTCCGAGGTGTCAGCCGAGACGCGACGGCTCCAGTTGCGGAGCGCCCCTTCGGGGGCGCTTCGTCTACCTAGCCGAGCTAGGCGGCCTCCTCCTGGACGCTGTCACCGGCCTGCGGCGGCAACTGCTTCCGCTCGGGCGAGTCGTCCTGCAGGGTCCGGATGAAGGCCGTGATCCGGTTGACGTCGTCGCCCTTGAGGCGCTGCGGCAGCGTCAGCGAGATCATCCGACCGTCACCGAGGGGATAGGGAAACGTGACCATCCCTGCCTGCTCGGCGACGGGCTGGCGGTGCTTGATCGGCACCACCGCGTGGTCGTCGTTGCCCTTCTCGGCCGGCTTCTGGCGCTTCACGCCCGCGCGGAACGACGGTGCGCGGCCGGTCTCGAGGTAGTGCGCGTGAGCGTCGAAGGCGTTCCGCATACGCCGGGCATAGGCGACGATGCTCTCCGCCTTGTAGCCGCCGCTGGCGAGCTTCTGGAAGCGCTCAACGTACTCGTCGACATCCAACGCAGACCAGTCGAGCGACTCATAACCGTCGCCCTCGACGGTGCCGAACACCTTCTTGATCGCCGTTCGCCACGGGTCGGTCTGGGCTGAGGTGGCGTACCCCTTGTCGGCCAGCCAGTCGCAGAAGGCGAGGGTGCTCCCCACCGACCTGGTGGCCATGTCGTTGTTGATTGGTCCGGTACTCAACTGCGATCCCCCTTTCTCGGGGTTGTGGGGTCCGCCCCAGCGTGGGGCCGCTATGGCGCGCACAGTAAGGTGAGCGCCGGACGGAACGTCCGGCAGACAGCGATCAGACGTACGACCGGGCGCAACCGCGGCGGCACTAGCCAGGAAATACCTGCAAATTCGGCGGTTTCGGACGCAACTTTCCGCCTAGTCGTCCATACGTACGAACTCAAGTCGCTCGATTAGCCCGGGCCACGCCCGTCTGAAGGCCGCAAATCAAGAGCACCGGCGCCTGCGTGTTCCGCCCGCACGGGCTCCGTACGGACAAGTGGCGTCCTGGCCGGCCCGTACCCTCTCGATCCCGTGGACAAGTACGTATTCGCAGACGAGGCCGGCAATTTCGACTTCTCGCTGAACCAGGGTGCGACCCGTTACTTCGTGCTCTGCACCGTCTCGGCCGACTCCTGCGAGATCGGGGACCGCCTCATGCACCTACGGCGGGAACTCGCGTGGCGGGGTCTACACCTCGATCAGCACTTCCATGCGACCGAAGATTCCGAGGCCGTGCGGGATGAGATCTTCGAGCTCCTCGCGGCCTCCGACATCCGCGTGGACGCCACCATCCTCGAGAAGCGCAAGGCCCTGCCTCGGCTACGCACTGAGCGAGCGTTATACAAGCTGGCTTGGTTCCTGCATTTCAAATATGTCGCCCCCCGGATCGCGACTAGAGACGACCGCCTCATGGTGATGGCGGCCTCTCTCGGAACAAAGAAGAAGCGCGCGACATTCCACACGGCGGTAGACGACGTCGTGATGCAGGTAGCGCCGTGCCACTCGTATCGGGTCGCGTTCTGGTCAATGGAGAGCGACCCGTGTCTGCAGATCGCAGACTATTGCACGTGGGCGATCCAGCGAAAATGGGAGCGTGGAGACACTAGGTCCTATGACCTGATCGCGGACAAGATCAGGTCCGAGAAGGACATCTGGCGCGTCGGCACCAAGTACTACTACTGACGAACGGCCCCCGAACAACTAGCCGTTGAAGGCAGACCCCAGGGGGTCTTTCGCCATTCGGAGGCCGTTCAACGGTAATAGCTTGTAGAGCATCGCGCTAGGCTCGGACGGAAAGTCCTGGTCAGTGAGCGGGCACGTCGGTGCGCTGCCGCCCTTCTCAGCTGCCGCCATCGATCGCGCTCTCGACCTGGCGACCGAGCGACCGCTCCTACAACTCGCTTAGGCCCTGCTTCGCGCGAGCTCCTTGATGGCAGGCAGAATCACGACGTCGACTCGTTCCTGGCTCGCAGCGTCGCCGCGCATCGTGCCGGCGAGTCCATCCATGAGACGGGGCTCCGAAAGAAGCCGCGCCATCTCATCGGCGATGTAGGTCCGCACGTTATCCGAAGCGCTCGCCACCTCATCGAGTAGCTCAGGCCGGCCGTCGATCAGCGTGACTATGTCGCCGAAGTCGCGACTACCAAGAAAGTCGCCCTTCCCCCTACCCTTGAATGCCTCGAGCTTCATGCCGAGTAGGTACCCCGGCGGCGCCACCCGGATCATCGCTCCTGACGGAAGCTTGTACTGGACCGCGTGGGGAATCGCCGCTGCTTGCCACTCGTTCTCAAACCCGAGGATGTCTGCTCGCGAAGGCATAACGTCGAGGATCAGCCCAGTCCCCCGATGGTGCCAGCGGCAGATGACTCCGCCCTCCTGGTCTTCGGTGAAGCCGGACTCGCGGAGCCTTGCTTCAAAGTCGTAGAACCCGCTTCGCGTTACTACCTCGACGACGACGTCGACGTCGTCGGTCGGACGAACCGGCGGGGCTGCCGGGTCTGAGATCCACAGGCCAATCGTGGCTGCGCCGACGAACACAACCTGATCCGCAAGCTCGCCAAGCGCGGACTCGGCAAGCTCTAGGAGTTCGATGCTCACGTTGTGACGTCGCCGAGCCGGTCTCTTAGCAAATCTGCTGCAAGGCCGCGGATTCTCGGGTCGCCAATACGAATCGCATCAACGAGCGTCAACTGCTCGCGAAGCACTGGGTCGCGCTTGGACGCCTGGACCACGGAGGCATGCAGCGGCTCCAACGCCAAGCCTCGCGTGTCGCCCTGGGCACTTGGCCACACTGGCGGGACATCGTTCGATGGCGCGACCAGCTTGTCGGCGAGTGGCTTCGCGCCCCACGCGGTCGGGAAACCGCGGCTCTCGCCGTTCACTGATCCCGGAAAGACGTATTTCAGTCCGTGGACCAGGAATTCTTCGGTTTGGCTGACGTTCGGCGTGCGCCGTCTGCGATCAAAGAGGCCAGCCTGCCAAAGGCGCTTGAGCGACCGCTGGACCACGCTCCTGGGGATCGTCGTCTCTTGCTCCAGCGTCCGTATGGTCCACGATGGGCTCAGGTGTGTGAGCTTCAGCAGCAGCACGATGTCTTCACCCTTAAGCAAGGGTTCGAGTTTAGCGTCCCTAGTCCCGAGACTAGGGACAGACTCCCTCGGCACGCTGTTGCGGGCCTCATCCGGCCAGCAGTGAGGCGGCGGCTGCGGTTGTTCGCGGGGACCTTTGGTGCTTCCAGCGTCGCCTCCGGCGCGGGTAGCTCCCGATTTGGCGACGCCCGTCCGGGGCGTCGCCAAATCGGGACTGGATGATCTACGGGTCGAGGGGGATCGCTCGATCAAGAGTGACCGCCTTCCGCTGAAGGTCGCCGACGATGCTCAGGAATGCGTGCTGGTCCGTCGAGCGCGTCCACGACCACCGGCGCGCCCGCGATGGACAGCAGCCCACCGCTCCACCTCTGGCCGAAGCCAGAGCTTCGAACGGCCGCTGCCGAGGTCGACTACAGGGCAAGGCATCTCCTCGTAGCGAGCCTGGTACTCGCTCACTGTGTTGCGATGCGCGAGTCCGAGGATCTGGGCGACGGACTGCGTGTCGATGAGATCGTCGACGTCGACCTTGCGTCCCATGCCTGCACCTTACATCCGTATGCGGCAGAACCTTACGGACGGAACCTTTCTGTCCGACGCATTCTATACCTTACGTGCGTAAGTAGAAGACGCCCCGGCGGTGGGCCAACACCCCGGGGCCGGCCGAGACCTGCAAAGGAGGTCCCGACGATGCAAGCGTACGCCACTTCGGAGCGGCTGTCGGCGGATGGCAAGCTCCGCACACCCGGCCGGACGACGCCGACGGTACTCAGCGATTCGGCCGCAACCGGTAGGTCAGAGCGGGCCCTGATAGATCAGCTACTGGGCCGCCTCGCGGACCTCGTCGTCGACCGGTTGATGGCGCGCACCGAGGCGAATGACAGCGATCGCGCGGGCGAGTGGATGGATGCCCGGGGCGCGGCGGAATATCTCGGCATCCATCGCGACACGCTGCGCAAGCTCGCCGCCCAGCGTGCGATCCCGGCTCACCAGGACGGACCTCGCTGCAGGCTTTACTTCTGTCGCGACGAGCTCGACGAATGGCGTCGCACGGCTCGGCCCACCTGTACGTCTGCATCGCGCCTGAGGGCCGTCTCATGAGCGATCAGAAGCATGAGCCCCGCCGCGTAAGGCTGGAGCGCAACATCTACCGCCGACCAACGGGCGTGCTCGAGGTCGGGTTCAAGGACGCCGCCGGCATTCAGCGATGGCGGACCGTCGAGGGAGGCATCATGGCCGCCCGCAAGCTGCGTGACGAGCTGCTCGCGCGCAGGGGCGGCGGCGATAAGCTGGCGCCTGACTCGCGGCTGCGGTTTGGCGAAGCGGCTGACACGTGGCTTGCCGGACCGGTGTTGGACCTGCGGCCAACGACACAGGCCGGCTACCGCAGCGCCGTCGAGCAGCACCTCCTCCGCCGGTACCGGAACCGCAGGCTCGACTGCATTACGGCCGACGACCTTGCGGAGCTGGTCCGCGACCTGCGTCACCAAGGCAAGAGCGAGGCAACGATCGCCGCTGTGCTCGGCGCAGTCGGCCGCATCTACAAGTTCGCTGCGCGCCGGCTCGGCTTCAGCGGCGTGAACCCGATCACGCTGATGCTGTCGTCGGAGCGTCCGAAGGTCTCGCTGGCCAAGCGCCGACCGATCTTCACCCCCGAGCAGATCGAGCAGACGCTCGCCGCTGCCACCGAGCCCTACCGCACGCTATTCACCGTCGCCGCTCTCACGGGCGCGCGTGTATCTGAGCTCTGCGGCCTCACCTGGACCGACGTCCGCCTCGACGACGTCGACGACGCCGAGATCACGTTCGCCTGGCAGGTCGACCGGAAGGGCAATCGCCGGCCAACCAAGACCGACGGCTCTGCCCGCACTGTGCCGATCCCGCGGGAACTGGCCTTGATCCTCGCCCGGCACAAGCTCGCCTCGCGCCTAACGACGCCCGAGGCTTTCGTGTTCGCGACTCGCTCGGGCCGGCCGCTGTCTCAGCGCAACGTCGCCCGCGCGCTCCGTAAGGCACAGGAGCGGGCCACAGACGAGCACGGCGGGCCGATGTTCCCCGTCCTTCACGAAAAGGGCGCGGACGGCACGCCTGTTCACGTACCCGAGGGCGCCGTGCCATCGATGCACTCATTCCGCCACACGGTCGCGTCCCGCGCTCTTCTGGCCGGCGAGAGCGTAGACGAGGTCGCGTTCCTGCTCGGACACCGTGACGCCACCGTCACCCGTGTCGTCTACGTGCACGAGATCGCCGACGTCCGTCGCCGGCAGATGCGGCGCTCACGGATGACCGCCGAGTACGCAGGTGCCCTACGCGTCGCTCTGCAGAACGAGGCGGACATTCACTCGTCGTAGCCGCGCGGCTCACACCGTCAGCAGGTCGCCCAGCGCCTCCGCTTCTACCTCAGGGCGGGGGCGCTTTTTCGATCTGGCTTCCAAATTGCTTCCATCGAAGCGAACGTTAGACCGAGAGACCTGCTCGCGTCAGGCGAAAACGCGCCAGTTACAGGTACTTCCTAAGAGCCGACGCGGGGACTCGAACCCCGGACCCCTTCATTACGAGTGAAGTGCTCTACCAGCTGAGCTACGTCGGCGATCTCCCGCCCGAGTCTATCGGCGAGTCACGGATCGCTCTCGAATGAACCGGAGGAGTTGGTACGGGCGTGCCACTCATCGGCCAAAATCGCCCATCGTTCGTGGTCGCGCCAGCGGCCGCCGATTTTCAGGTAACGGGGTGAGAAGCCCTCGCGGCGAAATCCTGCTCCCTCAGCGAGCGCGATCGAGGCCTTGTTTTCGGGCTGGATGTTCGCCTCCACGCGGTGCAGCCGCAGGTTGCCGAACGCTTCGCGAAGCACCAGCTCGATTCCCTCGCGCATGTAGCCGTGCCGCGCATAAGGCTTGCCGACCGCGTAGCCGAGATACGCGCTCTGAAGCGAACCCCGGGCGATCTGCGAGAGGTTGAAGAAGCCCACGATCGCATCGTCATCCACTCGGCAGACGAGCATCGCTTCGAAGTCAGGCCGCCGGGCGTCAGCCAGGTAGACCTCAAAGGGACCGTCGTCGGTCGGCGCCGTAGCCCACGGGCGGTGAAAGGAGCGGCTCTTGCGCATCAGAGCGACGAACTCGTCGCGGTCTCCCTCCGCCGGGGCGCGGAGGTAGACACGCCGTGGCTCGCTCACGACGCGATCGCGCGTTCTAAGCGATAGGCGAGGGCCTCGCATGCAAGCTCCTCCGACACATTCAGCTGAAAGCGCAACCGAGTGTCCTCGACCAGTTCGATCGCTGCGCGCAGCCTGGTTGGTTCACACCGCATCTCGGCATGCAGCTCCTCGAGTCGGTCTGAATGCCTTACCAGGTCCTGGGCGCCCCACGCCAGAAACGCCAGGTCACCGAACCAAAGCGCGACCAACTGCAACCCCAGATCGAGTGCCTGCGTCTCGACTCTGCGCCGAACCCGCCTGATCCGCTCGCTCCACTCCGTCTCGATCCGCTTTCGCTCCTTGCGCGGATACAGCTCGAGCTCAGCAGCAGCCCGTGACTCGAGCTCCGTGCGAACCGCTTCCCCGCGCGCGCGGACAGCGGTGAGGAGTCCGACCCATGGCTGCTTGGCCGCGACCTCGCCCACGACCGCGGCATGCGCGAACGCTTCGGCAGCGTCCCTCAGCGCAACACCCTGGCTGGCCAGCTCCCGAGCGCGCTCGCTATCCCCCATCGATAGCCTGGCGCAAGCGATCGCCGTATCCCTCGACACTCCACCCGACTCGATCTCGTCCGCAACCTGCTCCTCCGCCCGGGCATCGAAGCGAACCAGCTGACACCGAGAGACGATCGTCGGCAGCACCTCCCCGACGCGGTCGGTGAGCAGAATCAGATGCACGAACGACGGGGGCTCTTCGAGTGTCTTAAGCATCCGGTTGGCGGCTTCGTCGCCGAGCTCGTCCACTCGCTCGATCACAAATACACGGCGGCTCGCTTCAAACGGCGTCTTGCTCGCGGCCGCCACCACGGGAGCGTCGATGTCGCTCACGAGGATCTCGTGGGCTCCGCTTGGAGCGACCCAAGTCAGGTCCGGGTGTGAACCGGTCCCCGCGCGCGCCCGAGCGCTGTCCGGATCCGGCGAGCCAGCCGCGAGAAGCTCGGCGGCGAAGGCACGGGCTGCAGATCGCTTGCCCGATCCCCCGGGCCCATGAAACAGGTATGCGTGAGACGGCTGCCCGGTGGACACCAGTGCTGGCTCGAGCACGGCGCGGGCGTGCGGATGGTGATCGAGCTCGGCCAGCACGCACCCGATGCTAGCCACCGATAACGTCGAACCGTCAGCCCATGAGCGACGGACGTCTGATCACGATCGAAGGAATCGACGGCGCCGGAAAGACCACCTTGGCGCTATCGCTGCTGGACGCGCTAAGTGAGCGAGGGATCGAGGCTCTTCTGCTTCGTGAGCCCGGTGGGGTAAAAGCCGCGGAACGAGTGCGAGCGCTCGTCAAGGATGCCGAGCTGGAGATCGGCGCCAGAGCCGAGGCGCTGCTCTATGCCGCGGCCCGCGCGCAGCTCGTCGAGGAAGCGATTGAACCACTGCTCGAAGGTGGCGCGTGGGTGCTCCTGGACCGGTTTGTCGATTCGTCGCTGGCATATCAGGGAGGAGGGCGGGAACTGGGGATCGATGCGGTTCGAGCAATCAACGAGTTCGCCACCAAGGGCCTTCGCCCGGATCGAACCCTGTTGCTGACGCTCGAGCCGGAGTTGGGCCGCGCTCGCTCGCAGACCCGCCTCGACGCCCTTGATCGCCTCGAGCAGGAGGACGCGGCCTTCTTCGTTCGTGTCGCCGCGGCATACCTGGGCCTCTGGGCTGCGGACACCGATCGCGTCAAGCGGATCGATGCGAGCCAGCCACCCGAGCGCGTGCTCGAGGCCGCGCTCGCCGCGATCTCCGACCTACTGTGAGTAGCCCTTCGGTCGAGCCTGCGCGAACGACCACGCGTCGGCGACGATTTCGCTTAGATCCTCCTTCCTCGGTGCCCAGCCGAGGACGGAGCGGATCTTGTCGCTGGCCGCAATCAGCATCGGCGGGTCCCCAGGACGTCGCGGCGCCTCCTGCGTGGGAATCTCGATCCCTGTGATCCTTTCGGCTGCGGCGATTACCTGGCGCACCGAGAACCCGCTTCCGTTGCCGAGATTGAAGATCGTGTGCTTGCTCGGAGGCGAGCCTTCGAGCGCCAGGAGGTGAGCCGTCGAGAGATCCTCGATGTGGATGTAGTCGCGGATCGCAGTCCCGTCTGGCGTGGCGTAGTCGGTGCCGAAGATCTCCACGAACGGTTTGTGCTTCAAGGCGACCCTGAGGATGTTCGGAATCAGATGTGTCTCCGGGTCGTGATCCTCGCCGAGACCTCCGCTCGCCCCGGCGACGTTGAAGTAGCGCAGGCTCACGGCGCCGAGGCCATAGGCCTGGCAGAAGTCACCGATCATTCGATCGACCGCTAGTTTCGAGCTGCCGTATGGACTCGAGGGACGCGTCGGCGCGCTCTCGGAGATCGGCAGCTCGTCGGGCTCTCCGTAAACAGCGCAGGTGGATGAGAACACGAGGTGGCCGACGCCTGCGTTCGCCATCCCCTCGAGCAGGTTCAATGTGCCGAGCACGTTGTTGCGGTAGTAGCGCTCGGGATGAGCGACCGATTCGCCGACGAGCGCGAGCGCCGCAAAGTGCAGCACAGCGTCGAATCCTTCGGCGAGCGCGGCATCCAGGGTGGTTCGATCGAGCAGGTCACCCACCACCAGGCGCGCCGGCGCCGGCACTGCGGCACGGTGGCCACGCTCCAGGTTGTCGAACACGACAACCTCGTGTCCGGCGCCGAGCAGCTGCTTCGCAACGACCGAGCCGATGTAGCCCGCCCCACCCGTGACGAGCAGCTTCATCTGCGGTTGCGCTCGAGGGCCATCGGCGCGAGAGGTATAACAGACCGCCTTGGGGGTTGCGAGGACGGCAAGTGTGAGAAGTCGCGGCGTCCGCAAACGCCGGTAGTTGCACCCCGGAAACCAGCGTCCGCGGCGATAAAATGAAGAGACAGTTTTGCGATTCCGGCCGGACGTCACAGGCCCGCCTGCCGCCCTCGTTCCGTCCGACTCGTGCGCAAGGATTCGCTGTTACCCGCTCGGCGACCAGGAGCCAAGCAAAGCAGCGGAAACAGCGACAAAACGAGAGGAGCAGGCAGGTAATGGAGCACACCCCGCAGACCCAACTCACGCCCTCGGTAGAGGCGGGAGAAGGCCTCTCGATCCGCCGTTACTTCACCGATCCTGAGGTCCATCCGTTCGATGCGGTGGAGTGGGAGCTGCGGGACGCGCGCATCGGCCATGGCGACAAGGTTTCCTTCGAGCAGCCCGACGTCGAATTCCCGAAGAGCTGGTCGCAGAACGCGACCAACATCGTCGCTCAGAAGTATTTCCGCGGGCTACCTGGCTCCCCCACTCGCGAACACTCGGTCAAGCAGATGATCGGGCGGGTTGCCGGGACGATCGCCGGGTGGGGTCGGGAGCGCGGCTACTTCGTCACCGCCGAGGACGCGGACGCGTTTGAGGCGGAGCTGACCCACATCCTGCTGCACCAGATGGCGGCCTTCAACTCTCCGGTCTGGTTCAACGTGGGCTGGCACTCCGTGGGCGACCCCAAGATGCAGGCGAGCGCCTGCTTCATCCTCTCAGTTCAGGACAACATGGAGTCGATCCTCGAGTGGAACACGAAGGAGGGGATCATCTTCCGAGGCGGCTCGGGGTCGGGAATCAACCTTTCGCGGATCCGTGGGTCGATGGAGCCGCTCAGCCGCGGTGGTACGGCTTCTGGCCCCGTCTCGTTCATGCGCGGAGCCGACGCGTGGGCCGGTTCGATCAAGTCAGGCGGCGGCACCAGACGGGCAGCGAAGATGGTCGTGCTCGACGTCGATCACCCAGATATCCGCGAGTTCATCTGGTGCAAGGCCAAGGAGGAGGAGAAGGCCGCGGCGCTGCGTGACGCCGGTTTCGATATGTCGATCGACGGTGACGGCTTTTATTCCATTCAGTACCAGAACGCGAACAACTCCGTGCGACTGACCGATGAGTTCATGCGCGCGGTGGAGAACGACGACGACTGGCGGCTGATCCGGCGGACGACTGGCGAGCCGATCGGCGAGCCGATTCCGGCTCGCCAGCTGATGAAGGAGATCGCCGAGGCCGCTTGGCGGTGTGCCGATCCAGGCGTTCAGTACGACACGACGATCAACCAGTGGCATACCTGCCCGAACTCGGGGCGAATCAACGCTTCGAATCCGTGCAGCGAATACATGCACGTCGACGACTCCGCCTGCAACCTTGCATCGCTGAACCTGATGAAGTTCCGGCGCGCGGACGGCAGCTTCGATGTGGAATCGTTCACGCACGCGGTCGACATCGTGTTGCTCGCGCAGGAGATCATCGTCTCGCCCTCGAGCTATCCGACCGAGCAAATCGCGACTAATGCCAGGGCGTTCCGGCAGCTCGGTCTCGGCTACGCGAACTTGGGCGCGTACCTGATGGCGGATGGCGTCCCGTACGACTCGGACGCAGGTCGCGGGACCGCGGCGGCGATCACCGCGTTGATGACGGGTCACGGTTACCGGGCCTCCGCTCGGATCGCGGCGGCGATGGGGCCATACGATCGGTACGAGGCGAATCGCGAGGCTCATAACGCCGTGATCAGGATGCATCGCGACGCGTCCTACGCAATCCCGGACTCGACCTGCACTGACACGATCCTGCTGGCAGCTGCCCGCTCTGCATGGGATCAGGCCGTGGCAGCCGGCGAGGCACACGGATATCGCAATGCGCAGGCCACGGTGCTCGCTCCGACGGGCACGATCAGCTTCCTGATGGACTGCGACACCACCGGCGTCGAGCCCGACTTCTCGCTGGTCAAGTTCAAGGAGCTCGTCGGCGGTGGGCAGATGACGATCGTGAATCGCACTGTTCCGCTCGCGCTCGAGACGCTCGGCTACAGCGACCAGCAGATCGAGCAGATTGTCGCCTACATCAACGAACACGGAACGATCATCGGCGCGCCCGACCTCGCCGCAGAGCATCTACCGGTATTCGACGTCGCAGTCGGCGAGCGGGCGATCCACCACATGGGCCACATCAAGATGATGGGCGCGGTACAGCCGTTCATCAGCGGCGCGATCTCGAAAACCTGCAACCTGCCGGAGGACAGCTCTGTGGAGGACATCGCGGACGCCTATCTCCAGGCCTGGCATCTGGGAATCAAGGCGCTCGCGATCTACCGCGACGGCTCCAAGACCGCCCAGGCGCTGCGGACCGACGCACAGAAAGATGCGTTCGACGAGGCGCCCAGCCAGGTAGACATCGAGCAGGCGGTCGCCGAGGCGCTGGAGAACGCGCCGCCGAAGCGTCGGCGGATGCCACGCGAACGTCAGTCGATCACGCACAAGTTCTCGATCGGCGGCCACGAGGGCTACATCACCGCCGGGATGTACGAGGACGGCTCGGTCGGCGAGATCTTCCTGACCGATATCGGCAAGGAAGGCTCGACGTTGCGCGGGATGATGAATTCGTTTGCGACGGCGATCTCGATTGCGCTGCAGTACGGAGTCCCGCTCGAGACGCTCGTGCGCAAGTTCAGCTACATGCGCTTCGAACCCGAAGGGATGACCTCCAACCCGGAGATTCCGTTCGCTAAGTCGATGCCCGACTACATCATGCGCTGGCTCGCCTCGCGGTTCCTGGACGTGGATCTCCAGGAGGAACTCGGAATCCTGACCCCTGAGGTTCGGGCTCGGAAGGCAGCGGAGGATGCCGCAAGCTCGCAGCTCGGTGACACCGCCGGGCCCCAAGACGCGCAGGGCAACGGCGCCGACGGCGACGGAAACGGCTCCGGCGACGCCCTCGCGCAGCCCGCGACTGCGGCGCTCACTGACACGCCTCCGGTGCGCCCTGCTATCAATCGCGGCCTCGACCTCGGGCCCGCGTGTCAGCAGTGCGGCGGCATGATGCAGCGGACCGGCAGCTGTTACACCTGCTCGAGCTGCGGCTTCAACACCGGCTGCGGGTAGCTGTAGGGCGACACGGAAATGTCATCGGAAACCGACAACAAAATGCCATCTGGCGACAGAAAAATGTCAGCGGGCAGCTCTCAGTTCTCAGCCTGCTGGTCGAGGAGCTGAGGTTCACCCAGCGGTTGGTGGGCCTGGCTTAGCAGTGTGGCCGAGCATGTGCGAGCTTGGGCGGCCCGCCGAGGAGCCGGTGGCCGCATCTCGCCGACAGCGGCAGTCCGCTCGGACACTAAGAACGCTCAGCATAGACCTCCCATTGCGTGCAAGCGGAAGTCTCGCTCGGGCCAACGGCGAGTGCATGGGGCGGCGGGCGTTACGCGAAGCGCTGCACGAACGCGAGCGATCGGTCGGCAACCTCGCGCCAGCCGTTGTCGATGGTGAGCGCGTGGCCTCGGTTGGGGATCGAGGTGATTTCGGTGACCGATGGGTTGTGCCGTTGTTTTTTGAAGGAGTGGCTAGCGATCGCCCAGGGGATCGTGTGGTCTTTGGCTCCATCGATGATCAACAGCGGCCCGCGATCGGGGTTGGTGGTGTTGACTTTTGCTTCGGTACGGGGGTTGAGGTTTGCCGTGGCTGCTTGAAACAGCGGCGCGCCGGGCGCCGCGACGTGGAAGGTCTCATAGAGCTGCTTGGCTTCGTCTTCGCTGACGGCGTTGGCCCACCCGTAGCGGAATTGCTCGAAGGTGAGCGTGACGGCGCGGTTACGGTTGGCGGGGTTTCCAAGCACCGGAAGGCCGGACCGCAGCGAGGACAGCGGCAGCGACAGGACGCCGCGGAACGGTGCGGGATCGATCGCGACTGAGACAGCGGACAATCCGCGCCCAGCGATGATCTGGCAGAGCAGGCCGCCGAAGGAATGGCCGACCACCGTCGGCTTGCGCGTGAGCTTCTCGATCACGTCGGCGACGTGATCGGCGACCTGACCAACGGTCTTGTTGGCGAACACCTCGGGATTCGCTCTGGCCTCCTCGACGGTCTCGGGGTCATCCGGCCACGACACCGTCAACGGCGCGAATCCTTCCTCGCTGAAGACCTCAGCCCATCGATCCCAGCTACTGGGCAGCAGCCACAGTCCATGGATGAACACAACCGGGACTCGGCCAGACTCGTTGGCCTGGTCGATCTGGGCGGTCTCGCGTTGCGTGATCTCTGCCATCCGAACGACTCCTTTGTGATTGTCGAATCGTTGAGCGATATCTTTTGGTTCTCGGGCGATGCGTCACGACGCGCCTAGGCGTCTCACGAGGACACAGCGGTGCGCCGTGACGCTACTGATCCCGTCGACGGCAGACGGGAGCGACGGGGTGACTCATCTGGTAGCCGCCCCCGCGCTCGGTCGGTCAGGACTGCAGGAACGCCAGCAGGTCAGCGTTGATCGTCTCGGCCTCCGTGGTCGGCGTCCCGTGGGGGAATCCCTTGTAGGTCTTGAGCGTGCCGTTCTGGACGAGCTCCGCGGACAACAGACCCGAGTCGGCGTAGGGGACGATCTGATCGTCGTCGCCGTGCATCACCAGAACCGGCACCGAGATTCCCTTGAGATCCTCGGTGAAGTCAGTCTGGGAGAAGGCGACGATGCCGTCGTAGTGAGCCTTGGCTCCGCCCATCATTCCCTGACGCCACCAGTTCTCGATGATCGCCTCCGAGGGCTCGACCCCGGGCCGGTTAAACCCGTAGAACGGACCGGACGCCAGATCCCGATAAAACACCGACCGGCCGGTCGCGACCTGGCTCTGGAACCCATCGAACACGCTCTTGGGCAGCCCTCCGGGGTTGGCCTCGGTCTGCACCATCAGCGGCGGGACCGAGCTGATCAAGACCGCCTTCGCCACCCGGCTCTCACCGTGCCGAGCTAAGTAGCGGACGACTTCCCCACCGCCGGTGGAATGGCCGATGTGAACCGCGTCCTTGAGGTCAAGGTGTTCAATAACCGCGGCCAGATCGTCCGCGTAGTGGTCCATGTCATGACCGGTATCGGTTTGGGTGGAGCGTCCGTGACCGCGCCGGTCGGACGCGACGACCCGATAGCCATGGTCGAGGAAGAACATCATCTGCGTGTCCCAGTCGTCGGCCGACAGCGGCCAACCGTGACTGAACACCAGCGGCTGGCCCGAGCCCCAGTCCTTGTAGAAGATCTCGATTCCGTCGGTGGTGGTGATCGTCGGCATGACGGTTGCTCCCTTGTGGTCAGTGATGGCGGTGGTGCGGAGCCCAAGACAGGTGGCTCGGCCCGGTCGGTTCCCCGAAGGCATCCCGCGTGTCTCGCGTCGACACAATGACTCGTCTGCTTGACCTCGTCGACGCCGGGCCGTCTGCGGCCGCCGTCCGTACCAGAGAAGCCTGTGGTATCGCGATGAAGCCCTGTCGCGCTTGCTCCTCCGGCCTGGCTTGAGTCCAGACGCCGATCCGGTGCTAGGCGGACAGCCCCGGCGAGCTCCGCCCAACACTGCGTCGCGCGTGGCGTGTCGTGGCCGGTGCATGACGCAGCGTAGCCGAGGATGGGGCCGAGTTGGGTCATGGCGCGCTGGGGCCGGGGGCGATCGGTGTCGAGGGATGGTGGGGCAGGTCGGCTGCGGCGGCGATCAGGTGCTTGACAGCTCCTCGTGATGGTCTGGCTGGGGGCAGGATCGTGATCGATCGCTCGCGGACGCGCCAGCCCGCCGAAGTGCGGACCAGGCGCTGTCGGACCGCCGCGGCGCTCGCGCAGTTGGCCGCGCCGGCATCCGGCGGGGTCAGCAGGACCAGCACGCACGACACCTCGGGTCCGCACGACGTAGCGCACGCGCAGATCCTCCATCTAACAATGTCGACCGTCGAGGTCAGCGTATGGACGGTTCCCATCCCGAGCGGACCCTACGCTCCGAAGGGGATCTGTCCAACGCATCGTTGTCATGCAGTCAATCGCGAATCACGATTGCTGCTCGAGGCCCGCAGCACCTCCAGGAAAGCGCGCAGCGTGACCCCCGGAGCGCCGGGCCGGCGGACCGCACTAACCGACATCGCGATGTCCTCGCGCAGCCGCAGGATCGAGTACGGGCCGGCGCCAGCCGGCGGGTCAACCGCGAACGCGCGCGGGACGATTGCCGCCACCAGACCATGCGAGGCAAACCGGACCATGTCCGAGATCCGTCCGAGCTCGAGCACGACCGGGCGTGACAGCCCACGGTCGGCAAACGCTCGGTCGACTGTCTCCTGCATGCTCGGCCCGGGGCGAAACTCGACGAAGCCACCGCCGGCCGACAGCTCGGCCAACCGCGATCACGAACGCGATGTCCAGCCTCCCGCCGCGCACGTCGTCGATCAGCTCCGACGCCGGACCGGTGACCGACGTCAACCGGATGCCCGAATGGCGGCGATTGAAGTCGCCGAACAGCGCGATCAGATCGAGCATCCGGCCCGCGGTCTGGGTCGCGCCGACCGCCATCTCGCCCCGCTCCAGCCCGGCCAGCGCGTCGAGCTCAGTCCGCAGCTCGCGGACCGTCGCCAACGTCCGGCGCGCATGCTCGACGAGCACCTCCCCGGCCTCCCCCGGAGGCTGGTAGATATCTATCGCATAGACATGGATATCTACCACTCTCGCTGTCGATGAGCCTCAATCCTTCTCTCCCTAAGCCGCTGATTTCAGCGACCGAGCTCGAGGAGCTGATCGCCTCCGGCTCGATCTCACTAACGATTCTCGACATCCGCTGGCAGCTCGCCACCGGCGCCGATCGGGACGCTTACGAACGAGGCCACATCCCTGGCGCTAGCTTCATCGACCTGGACACTCAACTCGCCGCGCCGCCCGGCCGGGGAGGACGCCACCCGCTGCCCGAACCCGGCCAATTTGCCGCCGACATGCGAGCCGTCGGCGTAAACGAGGACTGCCCGGTGGTGGTCTACGACGCCGAAAATGCGAGCGCGGCGGCGCGGGCCTGGTGGCTTTTACGCTATTTCGGCCACCGACAGGTCGCTGTCCTCAACGGCGGCCTGGCCTCATGGGTGAGCGAGGGCTTTCCGCTCGCGACAGCTGTACCGGAGAGCGCGCCGGGCGACTTCATCGCCCGTCCAGGTGGTATGCCCGTGCTCGACGCGGATGGGGCGGCGGCGGTTGCGCAGCGCGGTGTGCTGCTCGACGCGCGCGCCCCCGAGCGGTTCCACGGTACCTCTGAGCCGGTCGACCCAGTCGCCGGCCAAATTCCCGGAGCTCGGAACCTGCCCACCCTCGAGAACCTCGAGGAGACAGGGCGCTTCCGCGAACCGTCGATGTTGCGCACCGGCTTCCAACGGGTGGGCGTCCGTGCTGAGTTAGACGTCGGCGCCTACTGCGGCTCAGGGATCACGGCGGCGCACGAAGTGCTCGCGCTCGAGCTCGCGGGCTACCGTGCCGCGCTGTATCCGGGGTCCTGGAGCGACTGGATAACGGATCCCGCGCGGCCTGTCGCACGGGAGCCCTGAGCAGTCACTCGCGCACGTCGGCCTCGTGGGCCAGACTGACGAGCGTGAGCGTCGCACCCCCCGAGTCGACCGTGGCCACCGCGGGCATCAAACAACCTTGACAGCGCTCACCGCCACCGAGACCTCCGATCCGCGGCATCGCTCCCCGGATGGTCGCTCGCCCCTAGCTCGACGTGAGGAGGTCTGCTGGGCCGTCGCGACCATGGCGCTCGCGCTGGTGGCCGCAATCTGGACCCTGCGTTTGTGGCGGGGCGATCTCCAGGTTCCGTTCAGCTACGAGAACGATGGCCAGTTCTACGCCGTGCTTGTCAAGGAAGTGATTCACGGCTGGTACTTCACCAACCCCCGATTGGGAGCACCGTTCGGGTCCGAGCTGCTCGACTTTCCGCAGGGTGGCGACCAGCTCAGTTTCCTGATCATCAAAGCGCTTGGACTTGTGTGGAGCGACTGGGCGTTGGTGATGAACCTGTTCTTCCTCCTCACTTTTCCGCTGGTCGCCTTAAGCGCATATGCGGTCATGCGAAGCCTCAGGGCGAGCCCGCCAGCCGCAACGGTCTGCGCGAGTCTGTTTGCGCTGTTGCCCTACCACTTCTGGCAGGGCGAGTTCCACCTCGTCCTGTCGGCCTATTACGCGGTGCCGCTGGGGTGTTATCTGGTGCTGGCGAGCTATCGGGGCGAGCCGCTGTTCGCGCGCCGAGCCGACGGGCGAGGTGAAATCGTCGCCTGGGCGTCGCGGCGCTCGCTGGTCACGCTGGCGATGTGCTGCGTGATCGGGTCTGGGAACCTCTATTACGCCGCCTTCACGATCGTGCTGCTCGCTTTCGCGGCGGTGGTCGTCGCCGTGGCGCGGCGCTCGCTGGGAGCACTGGCCAGCGGAGCGATCGCGGCCGGCGCGATCCTCGCGATGCTCGCGATCAACATCTCGCCGACGCTGGTGTACCGCGTCAACCACCGCAACGACTCGCAGGCCTTCAGGCGCACCCCAGCGCAGAGCAAAGAGGGCAGTCTGAGACCCGGCAACCTGGTGCTTCCCCTCACACATCACAGGATCGCGGCGCTCGCTCGCCTGAGGCAGAGCTACTCAGGCCCTTGGCGAGCACCCGAGTTCGCCACGTCCGAAGGTGAATCGGCAACGCTCGGACTTCTCGCCACGGCCGGCTTGGTCTGGCTCGCCCTGACGCTGCTTGCCGCCGTGTTCGGTATGGGCGCTCGCTGGGATCCCGGTGGCAGGTTTCGACCGATCGCAGTCGCTGCGGGCTCCGCGGTCCTGTTCGCGACCATCGGCGGCACCGCGATCGCGTATCTCCTCACGCCGGAGATCCGGCAATGGACGCGGTTATCGATCTTCGTCGGGTTCTTCGCGTTGCTGGCCGCGGCGCTGCTGCTCGACCGAGCGGGCGCGCAGCTTCGGCGGCGCAAGGGCGGCCCGATCTGCTTTGCCTTGCTACTGGTCGCGATCTGGGCCCTCTCATCGTTTGACCAGACCTCGTCCGAATTCATTCCGCCCTATCGCGAACTGACCCTCCACTACCACAGCGACCAAGCCTTCGTCGCCGCGATCGAGCGCAAACTCCCTCGTGGAAGCGCGGTATTCCAGCTGCCATACATGCCCTGGCCGGAGCCCGGCTTCGTGAACCGGATGACGAGCTTCGATCCCGCCCGCGGCTATCTGCATTCGAGCGCACTGCGATGGAGCTATGGCGCGATGCGGGGACGGCCTGCCGACTGGCAAGCTCAGCTCGTCGGTCAACCTCCGGCTGTCCTCGCCGCGGCTGTCGTGGCTGGTGGCTTTGACGGCATCTACATCGATCGCCTCGGTTATTCGGGCTCCCACGCGCGCCGTCTCGAGCAGGCCTTGACGAGCTTGCTGAACGAACAACCTATGGTCAGTGATGACGGTCGCCTTTCGTTTTTCGACATCCGTTCCTACGCGAGCCGGCTACGTGCCGCGCTCGGGCCGAGCCGCTTGAGCACGCTGCGAATCGCCACGCTCTACCCCCTCCGCCTCGATGCCGGCCCCGGCACGGACTCCTCACCGCCCCCCGACTTTCCGATTTCGGGGATCGGGATCCATGGACCGGTGAGCGTACGCGACCGTGGCGAGCTCGATGCGGTAGATCCAGCCAGCGGCGAGCGCGGGGCCGTATTCACTGCGCGGCTCTCGATCGCCGGCCGCGCGACACCAACGACGATTTCCTTCCCCGGAGGGGCGACGGCACATCTCCTCGTCGACAGCCGGCCGACCACCGTCTGCCGGGCGCTGCAGCTGCGAGGAACCGCGCCGATCCGCGTTGAGCTGGCGGGCAGCGCACCGTTACGGATCGATCTCGCGCGGCTTACCGACGTGGCCTACGAACCGTTCCTGCCGCCGCAGCACTGCGGAGGCTGAGCGGAAGTTCCCGGCGCGGGCGCCGCGGCGGCATCGTGCCCGCCGGTGCTACTCGTACTGCAGCGCCTGCAGGACATTCAGGCGCCCGGCCCGGCGTGCGGGAAGGATTGCCGCGATCACTCCGGCAATCACGGCGGCGATCACGAATATCACAAGCGTTCCCCACGGCACCGTGAACGCCGAGTACTTGATCGCGACGCCGACCATCAGCGCCAGCACGACGCCCAGCGGGATCCCGAAGGTCGCGCCGAGCAGCGCAGTGATGATGCTCTCGTGGCGGATCATCCGCCGTACCTGGCGCCGGCTCATGCCCACCGCGCGGAGCATCCCTAGCTCCCGCGTGCGCTCGAATACGGTCAGCACCAGGGTGTTGACGATCCCGAACAGGCTGACCACGATCGACAGTGACAAGAGGACGTAGAGCAGGTTGAGCAGCGTATTGAGTCCTTGGAGCTGGTTGTTCTTGAACTGCTCCTTGGTCTGGAGCTTGGCGTCTGGAAATCCACTCAACGCCGCGTTGAGCGTGCTTGTGTTGGCTGCGCTGACTCCACCCACGACGTTGACGAAGGTGTAGAGGTTCTGCGGGCTCGAGTACTCTCGGTCAAACCGGGTGGTCGAAATCGTGACGTCGCCGTAGGGCGATCCTCCTTTTGGCGCCGAGTAGGTGCCTACGAGCAGCAGGTGCATCATGGCACCGGTCGGCGTCTCGACCGTCAAGGGCGAGCCCACCTGCAAGTGGAACGTATTGGCGTAGTCGGTGTTGACGAACGCCCCGTCCTCACCGAGGCGAGCCGGTGTCTGCGGGCCACCGGCGTGCCAGGTCACTTTGATCACCTGGTTGACGTTGGGATCCACACCGGTGACGTTGATGCGGGAACCAAACGCGCGGCCACTACCGGCGCGCACGCCAGACACTACCTCCACACCGGGCACTGAGCGGAGCGCATTCTCCGAGGCAACGCTGATCGGGCTGAAATTGTTGGTTGCCGTGACTGCATAGTTGGCGACAAACACTTTGTCGACCGAGCTCTCAAAGCGGGTCTTCAAGCCCGCCGCCAGCACGCCCACGAGCGTCACCAGCGCCAGCCCGATCATCAACGCCGACGCGGTCGACGCTGTCCGAGCCGGGTTGCGAGCGGAGTTCCCGCGCGCGAGCGACCCAGCCGAGCCGCCGAGCTTCGTCGCCGGCCAGCCGAGCACGCGGGCCAGCGGCGGCACGAGCGTCGGCGCCAGCATCGCCACGCCGAGGAACAGCGCGGCGGCACCGACTCCGATCGCCAGCAACCGTGCTGTGGTCGACAGTGAACTCACCAGCAGCCCGACCAGCATCAGCGCGAATGCGCCGCCGATCGTGGCGAGCGCCCGGTAGGAGCGCAGGTGGGCAAACCGGGACGCTGGCAACACGGCACCCTCGCGGACCGCCGCGATCGGCGGTACTCGAGTCGAGCGCAGGGCAGGCCGCAGCGCCGCCAGCATCGTGATCACCACCCCGACGAGTAGCGAGACGATGATCGTGCGGGTGGCGAACACGGTGCTGGTCTGCGGCAAATCGATCCCGAACGACACGAACAACGCGTTCAACGCCTTGGCGAGCGCCAGCCCCAGGAACAGGCCGACGATCGAGGCCAGAAGTCCGATCACGAACGCCTCGAGCATCACCGAGCGCAGCACCTGACGCCGGGTTGCGCCCAGCGTCCGCAGCGTGGCCAGCTCTCGTGTTCGCTGCGCGATGGTGATCGACAGGGTGTTTGCGATCACGAAGCTGCCGACGAACAGGGCAACGCCACCGAAGGCAAGCAGAAACGACTGGAAGATGCTCAGGAATCCGCTGGTGTCCTTGGTCGCCTGCTGCGCTTGCGCCTGTCCGGTCCGGACCTGCGCGTTGACGGGCAGCAATGGGCTAATCGCGGTCGCCACCTGCGTCGGGGAGACCCCAGACTTGGCGGCGACGTTGATCTGATCGAAGCGCCCCTGCTTGTTGAACAGCCGCTGGGCGGTGGGAAGCGTGAAGATCGCCATGGTGGCGCCGCCGAGCGAGGAGACGCTAGCGAACTTGACCGTGCCGACGATCCGGAATCGATCCACGGGCCCGCGCGCGATCACGCCGATCTCCTGACCGGGCGAGAAGCCATCCTTGCTCGCCGTAGAGGCGTCGATGTCGACCTCATCGGGTGCGCTCGGATAGCGCCCGCTCGTCAGGGTCAGCGGGTTGAATCGCTGGCCGGCAGGGTCGTGGCTGAACGCGAGCCCGGGTGCGCCACCGCGGGAGATCACCTTTCCGTTGTGTCCGATCAGCTGCGCCTGGTCGGAGATGCTGCCCGACGCCTGTGACACCTGTGGCAGCGCCTGAATCCTGGTCAACAGCGACGCTGGCAGCGACGGCACGGTCACGTTGTTGTTGCCGTTGTTGTTGCCGCCGATCGCGCTCTTGCCGGTAACGACCGCGTCGGCGTTCTTGTATGCCTGGGTGAAGACCGTCGAGAAGGCAGCTTTGATCGTGTCGGTCAGGATGTACGTACCGCTGACCATCGCCACACCCAGCACGATCGCGATCGCGGTCAAGGCGGCTCGGAGCTTGCGGCCTAGCAGGCCCCTGAGCGTCACCCGGGTCATTACTGAATCGTGCTCATGACCTCGAGCACCTCGGCGGGGGTCACGCTTGTCAGCTCTCGCACGATCAGCCCGTCGGCGAGGACCTGGATCCGGTTCGCGATCGATGCAGCCCGCGGCTCGTGCGTCACCATCACGATCGTCTGCCCGTAGGACCGCGAGGAGTCGCGCAGCAGATCGAGGATCTCGCCGCCAGTCTTCGAATCGAGGTTGCCGGTCGGCTCGTCGGCAAACAGAATCGTCGGTCGAGTCACCAGGGCCCGAGCGATCGCCACCCGCTGCTGCTCGCCGCCGGACAGCTCGGACGGGCGATGGTTACGACGCTCCGCTAGGCCGGTCTTGGAGAGCAGCTCCTCGAGCCAGGCGCGATCGGGCTGCTCGCCGGCGATCGACAGCGGCAGCAGCACGTTCTCCTCTGCGCTCAGCATCGGCAGCAGATTGAAGAATTGGAACACGAAGCCGATGTGCTTGCGGCGCAGCTGTGTGAGGTGCGCGTCGTCCAGGTGCGTGATCTCGGTGCCCGCGATCTTGACGGTGCCCGAGCTCGGCTTGTCCAGGCCCGCGAGTACGTGCATCAGGGTCGACTTGCCCGAGCCGGAGGGACCCATCACGGCCACCAGCTCTCCGGACCTGACCTCGAGCGAGACACCGCGCAGCGCTTCGACGGCGGTCGTCCCCTCGCCGTAGCGGCGGGTGAGCTCCCGCGCCTCAACGGCATCGCCGCTGAGCCGGGGCTCCTTCAACGCAGCTTGATCGCCGTGCACGCTCACCGAATCGCTGTATAGCACGCCCGTCCGGCTGCTACCGAAGGAGTCCTTCGACCGAGACGCTGATCCTCCGCGGCTTCCCATCCGGGCCCGACGGTAGCCCGCCCGTGGCGTCCTGGGAGTGCGTTATCTCACATGTGCGCCGCACCGCCTCGGTTAGGAATCTGGACGGCTTGCCGTATCCGTGCGCGTCGTCGATGCCCTTCGGACGGTGGTAGTAGCGCACCGGCACGTACATGTGCAGCTGCCGGCGTGAGCGCGTGATCGCCACGTACAAGAGGCGCCTTTCCTCGTCGATGCTCTCGCTGGTGCCGGCTGACATGCAGGCCGGGAAGTTGCCGTCATAAAGAGCCAGCACGTGCACCGCGCCCCATTCCAGTCCTTTGGCGGAGTGGATCGTCGAGAGCACCAGATAGTCCTCGTCGAGCTGCGGTGGGCCGGCGAGATCGGAGCTTGACCGCGGCGGGTCCAGCGCCAGCTCGGCGAGGAACCGGCTGAGGTCGCCGGATGCCCCCGCCGCGGCCACCAGCTGATCGAGATCTTGCAGCCGCACCGGGCCGTCCGCATACCGGCAGCGGATCAGCGGCGCTAGCGCGTCGCGCAAAGTCTCCGCCTGCGCCCCGGCGACCGGCTGCTCGCGCGCGGCTCGCAGCGCGTCGAGGAGCCGGTCTGCGGGTGGGCGCGCGGCGCTGTGCAGGTGCTCGCGTGCTTGCGGCCATGATGCGAGCGGATCCGCAACGGGACCGCTGAGCAGGACGTCGAGCGTGCGCCGGGCGGTGACCGGCCCGACGCCCTCGAGCAGCTGCAACACGCGAAACCACGACAGCTCGTTGCCGGGGTTTTCGACCAGTCGCAGGTAGGCCATCAAGTCCTTGACGTGGGCGGCCTCCAGATACCGAAGTCCGCCGTACTTGACGAACGGGATGTGTCGGCGGGCGAGCTCGAGCTCGAGCAGGTCGCTGTCGTGCGAGGCCCGCATCAGGACGGCCTGCTGGCGTAGCTCCATTCCTTGCTCGCGCGCCTCCAGCACCCGTTGGCAGACCTCCGCCGCCTGCGCGGACTCGTCGCGACAGAACACTAGCTCCGGCCGCTTGCCCCCCGGCAGATCGGTCCGGAGCTGCTTGGGATAAGAGCGCGAGCTCTGCGCGGCCAAGGCGTTCGCGGTGTCGAGTGTCGGCTGCGAGGAGCGATAGTTGTGCTCGAGCGTCGTCACCGCGGCGTCCGGGAACGTATCCGGGAACTGGAGGATGTGCTCGGCGGAGGCGGACCGCCAGCCGTAGATTGCTTGCAAATCATCGCCGACGACGGTCAGATCGCGCTGCTCGCGGCGCAGACCGCGGACGATGTCCACCTGCAGTTCGTTGACGTCCTGATACTCGTCAATCAGCAGGTGATCGATCGTTCGCTCGATCGCGGGGCCGATCACCTCGTCACCCGCGAGGGCGCGCCAATACAGCAGCAGATCATCGAGATCGAGCGCTGCAAGTGCCCGCTTGCGCGCGTTGTAGGCCTTCAGCAGCGCCGCGATCGCCTCCAGCTGATCCTCGACCCAGGGGAAGTTCTCCGCGACGATCTCAGACAGCGTCCGCTGGGCGTTGACGGTCCGCGAGTAGATATCCAGCAAGGTGCTTTTTCTCGGGAAGCGCTGCGAGCTCTGGGCATGTCCGTGCTCTTCCCGGATCAGGTCGAGCAGATCGGCAGCGTCTCCGGCGTCCAGCACCGCGAAACCAGCCTCGAGCCCTAGCGCGGCGGCGTAGGTCCGCACGAATCGATGCGCCACCGAGTGGAACGTACCTCCGACCACCCCACGCGAGCCGCCGGGCATCGGAACGAGCGCGCGGGTGCGCTGGAGCATCTCCCGGGCGGCACGGCGGGTGAAGGTCAACAACATGATCCGCTCAGGCGTCACTCCCTGGTCCACGAGCCACGCCACTCGCGCGCTCAGCGTGGTGGTCTTTCCCGTCCCAGCACCAGCCAGAATCAACAGCGGGCCGCCGGTGTGGGTTGCCGCCGCGCGCTGTTCGGGGTTCAGCTCCTCGAGCCACGAATCCGCGGCGAGGGAGGTAAGCGCATGTGCGGTGTCGAACACGCGCTCGAAAACGTACGTGCCCTGGCGGACGGACCCAGCTGTCCGCTCCGCTACCCCCGGCACGGAGCAGCTCAGGCTCACTGCTTCAACGATCAGTTGCAGGCTCGAGGTGGCTCAGCATAAGGTGACCAGCGGACAGACCATTCAGGCTCGACGCCGGGCGTGGCACGATGGCAACCGGATGCTCGCAACGCAGGACATCGATTCGATCCGCCTTACGTCCGAGGCGACGCTGCGCCAGAACTGGCGCGAGGGCAGGCGCGCGTCGGACGGTATCCCGTTTGCCTACACCTGTCCCAGCCCGTTCCACTACCCATGGCAGTGGTACTGGGACTCCTGCTTCACAGCGATCGCATGGCGCCATTTCGAACCGGAGCGCTCCCGCCGAGAGCTTGAATCGCTGCTCGCCGCCCAGCGGGACGATGGCTTCATCGGTCACACGATCTTCTGGACGGCGCTGAACGGCGGGCGCCGCTTCACCTACAACATCACCTCGGCGGACGCGCCGATGACTTCCAGTATCCAGCCGCCGGCGCTGGCGTGGGCATGGCGGATCGCGGTGGGAGATCCGGCGTCCGTGCCCGGGATCGTCCGTCACCATGACTGGCTGGCCGAGAACCGCGACCTCGATGGAGATGGACTGCTGTGGATCGTGCAGCCGGACGAATCCGGCCTGGACGCTTCGACTCAATTCGATGCGATCTGGCGCTACCGGGCGCACGGCCTGCCTGGCTTCATGCTGCTGATTCGGCGCAATCGCACGCTCGGCTATGACCTGCGGCGGATCCTCGCCGCGGGCGGACCGGTGTGTTGCGAGGTGATGACAAACGTCCTCTACAACCTCTCCCGCCTGGCGCTCGGACGGCGTTCACTGACCGAGACGATGATCGAGCGAATGTACGACGCCCGGAGCGGGCTGTTCACGCCGCTGGCGCGGCCGGTACCGCTCCGCCGACCCGCGATGACTTGGAGCGCCCTCTCGCCGCTCGCGCTCCCAGACCTTCCGGACGAGATCGCCCGTCGCCTGATCGAGGAGCACCTGCTGAATCCGAAACACTACTGGCTGCCGGTTCCGCCGCCCTCGGTCTCGGCCAGCGACCCGAACTTTGCGCCCGGCGATGACCGTATGTTTGGACTGCGGCGCTATTGGCGGGGGCCAACCTGGGTCAACGCGGCCTGGCTGCTATGGCTCGGCCTGCTCCGGCTGGGCTATCGCGAACATGGTGAGGCGCTCGTCTCCCGCCTCGGGACCGCGATCGCGCATGAGGGCCTGCGCGAGTATTACGATCCTTTTACGGGACGCGGGATGGGGGCGATCGACTTCGGGTGGTCGAGCCTTTTCATGGAGATGATCGACCGCGACCCGCGCGCGGCCGGCTCTTACCTGGACCGCACGCGGGCGCGCTAACGTGGCTGCCATGGAAACAGATACCACGCGCGAGGTTGCGCTGACCGATGAGCAGTGGCGGGAGCGGTTGTCTCCCGATCAGTACCAGGTCCTGCGCCGGCAAGCGACCGAGCCTCCGTTCACCGGCGAGTACGTGAACGTCAAGGCGGACGGCACCTACCGCTGCGCCGGCTGCGGGGCGGAGCTGTTCAGCTCCCAGACGAAGTTTGAGTCCGGCACCGGGTGGCCGAGCTTCTACGAGCCCGCAGTCGCTCAGAACATCGAGCTGCGCAAGGACCGCAGCCACGGAATGACCCGCACCGAGGTTCTCTGCAAGCGCTGCGGCGGACACCTCGGGCACGTGTTCGACGACGGCCCGGCGCCGACCGGCACGCGCTACTGCATCAACTCGTGTTCGCTGGATCTCGATCGCGCGGAGAGTCCGGCTCGATCCGATTAGCCGAGCGCCGCTCGCGGATCTTCCAAAACACCAGACCGCCCACCACCAAGACCCCGAGCACGATCGCGCCGACGACGCCGGCCCGCTCGAGAACGTGCGCCGCGGCGTGGCCACCGAAGTAGCCGACCAGCCCGTAGGTGATGCCCCAGGTGATTCCGCCGAGGGCGTTCCAAAAGAAGAACTCCTTGAACCGCATCTTGTTGATGCCGGCAAGCCAGGCCGCGGCAAACCTGACGAGCGCGATCCAGCGCGCAAAGAAGACCGCCTTCGGACCGTGCTTACGAAAGAAGGCGTCGCCGGCATCGATCGCGGCCACCCGTCGGTGGTGAAAGGGCCCCGGGCGCTCGAGCACCTCGCGCCCTAGTTCGCGCCCCAGCCAGTAACCGAGGTTGTCGCCGGCGATCGCCGATGCGATCCCGATCAAGATCACCAGCCAGATCTCGAGCTTGCCCTGGCTGGCCAGGATCGCCGCCGCGACCAGGGCGGTCTCACCCGGCGAGGGCACGCCCATCGACTCCAGGCCGATGATCGCGGGCAGCAGGTATCCGAGGCTGTTCGAGATGGCGATGATCGCGGCGACGTCGAGCATCGGTCGTTGAGACTAGTGGCTGGTCGTAAGGGCTAGCCCGGCCCAACGTTCTGTAGCACCGCCAACAGCGACAGTCCTGCGGGCAGCGTCCTCCCTTTTCCCAGCCACGAAGCCTCGACGTCGAGCGGCCACTCGAGCGCATCGTTCAGCCACGCCGGCCCCACCCGGATCGCCGGCGTGTAGTCCTGAGACGGTCGTCGCCGGCGTTGGGCAAGCCGCACCGCGGCGGCCGGCGCGAGCAGCAAGCTGTTGAAGGAAGTCAGCCGTGCAACCCTCCATCCGGCGCCAGCCGCGGCAGCCTTCAGCGTCCGCCGGCTGTAGCGCCGGTAGTGGTGGTTGGCCTCGTCGTGCAGCGACCACAGCGCCTCGTACGCCGGGACGGTGACGACCAGCCAGCCTCCCGGTCTGCACACCCGCCGCAGCTCACGCAAGGTCACCAGATCGTCGGGAGTGTGCTCGATCACATCGAGGCAGGTGATCAGCTCGAAGGTGGCCGCCTCCCACGGCAGCTCTTCCAGTCGACCGATTCGCACCTCGCCGCGGCCACGAGCGCGAGCGGCCGCGGCGGCCTCCTCGTCGAGCTCGATGCCGTAGACCTCTCCGTAGTCCGCGAGCTCGTCGAGGGTCCGGCCCGAGCCGCAGCCGGCGTCGAGTACCCGGGCCCCGGCGGGCAACGGAAGCCGATCGAGCTCCGCGCGAATCACGCGTCGACGGCCCCGATACCACCAGTGATGCTCGTCCAGCTCGAGCATCGCATGCATCTCGCGTCTGTCCACGACCGTGATGCTGCCAGCTCAGCGGTCGCAGCCGCGCCTAGAGGACCGCGACCGGCTCTTCCTTGGGCGCCTCGGCGGCGGGCAGCCGAAGCGTGAACATGGCCCCGGGACCGTCACGGTCCTCTAGCACCAGCGCTCCGCCCATCCGATCCGCAAGCTCGCGGCCGATCGCCAGACCTAGCCCGAAGCCGGCCTTGCCCGCCGCTCCCGCGCCGCGCTTGAAGCGTTCGAAGATCAGCTCGCGCTCCTCCGCCGGAACGCCCGGGCCGTCGTCCCTGACGCTCAGCGAAGCGCTCGCGCCGCCGCGCAGCTCGACCGTGATCTCACCCCCCGGAGGGCTGACCCGAACCGCGTTGTCGAGCAAGATCCGCAGGATCCGCGCGACGCTGCCCGGATCGCCGAGCGCCCAGACCGAACCAGTACGATCGTCGAGCGTCGCGACGATTTGATGCTCCTCGGCCCCGAGCTCAAACTCCGCCAGCACTGCGCGGCTGAGCTCGCCGAGCTCGACTGGCTCAGAGCGCAGCTCGACCTCCGCATCTAGCCGACTGAGGTCGAGAAGATCGGCGGCCAGGCGGCCGAGCCGGCGTGACTGCGCTCGCGCGCGCTCCAGCAACGAGAGCGCGTCGTCGACGTCGGGCTCGCCGCCGCGGAGGTCGTCATCGAGCAGCTCGAGCATCCCGTCGAGCGAAGCGAGCGGCGTGCGAAGCTCGTGTGAAGCGGTCGCGACGAACGCGCGCCGGGCTTGTTCTTGCTGGTGCAGCCGATGCTGCATGGTCGCGAACGTACGGGCAAGGTCACCAACCTCGTCGCGTGCGCGGTCGACCGGCACTTCGACCGTCGGCCCGCCGCTGGCGAGCGTCAGCGCCGCCTCCCGGAGGCGACGGAGACGACGCACCAGCGTCGCCGACAGCGGGATGCCGAACAGCAGCGTCAGCGCCAGCGCCACGAGCGCCGCCGTGAGGAAGGCGGTCGCGACGACGTGAACGGCCGGGCGGATCGTATCGATCGGCTTGCGAACCGCCAGCACGTACTCAAAGCCATCCTTGGTGAAGGGCAGCGCAGCGCGAACATATTCCGTGCCGTTGGCGGAACCGAAGCTGTAGAGCTGCTTACGGTTCAGAAACGCGCTCGCGACATCGTCGAAGGGATCGCTCGAGGCATCGGCATCCTGAGTCGGGGCAACCGGATAGCCGTGACCGGTGAGGTCGTGATAGCCGAGCAGCGTGACGGTGGCCCCGACCCGGTCAGAGAGACTGTGCTGAAGCTGGAGGATCCGAGCGCGCACTCGCTCCGCCGCCTCTTTGCGCTCCCCGGGGGGCAGCACGAAATCCGCCGCGGCCGCCAAGTCGAGCCCCTGGAAGCTGGCCGTGGCTCCCGTGAGATCCTTCTTCAGCGTGGTCTTGGCCGAGTTTCGAAGCTCGTGCTGGAGAGGACCCAGCAGGGCCGCCGCGGCGACCGCAAGCGTCGCCACGGTGGTAACGAGCACCGCGCCGATGATCCGACCACGCAGACCGAGGGCCCCACGGCGCGGTCGCGCTCGAGCCACTAGTGGCCCCGCAGGCGGTACCCCGCGCCCCGCACGGTCAGGATGTACCGCGGCTTGTCAGGTTCGGGCTCGAGCTTTTCGCGCAAATGACGGATGTGGACGTCGATCGCGCGAGGATCTCGATACGCGCTGTCACCCCAGATCGCGCGCAGCAGCTCCTGGCGGTTCAACAGCCGGCCGGGATCAGCCATCAGCGCGTCGAGCAGCTCGAACTCCGAGAAAGTGAGCCGCACGTGGTGACCATCCATGGTCACCTCCCGCTGCGCACGATCGAGCGCGATCGGCCCGACGATCAGTACCTCGCCACCCATCGCGCGGGTGCCGGCGCGCCGCAACACAGCGCGGATGCGGCTGCGGAGCTCCGCCAGCCCGAATGGCTTGGTGACGTAGTCGTCCGCGCCTGCCTCCAGGCCCAGGACTGCGTCGGCCTCCGAGTCGAGCGCGGTGAGCATGATGATCGGGACCACGTTGCGCCGTGCCCGTAGCGTCCGGCACACCTCGTATCCGTCCGGGCCATGGCCGAGCGCCACGTCGAGCAGGATGATGTCGAAGTGCTCCGTGCTCGCGCGGTCGATCGCCGCGCGACCGTCGGCGACCGCCATCACCCGATGGCCCTCGCGGGTGAACGAGCGCGTGAGCATCTCGCGCAGATCGGACTCGTCGTCGACGACCAGGATGCTGAGCGACGCATCGGGGTTGCGAACCACGTGCGTCGCCCCCGCGAAAGCCTCGCCCATCGGACTCATCCTCTCACCGGCTCCAGCTCGCGAGCGCTCGGTCTCGGTTCTCCGACCGCGACGATTGCCGGACGCGGTGCCAGCCGGCCTTCGCTCGCCACAGCCCACAGCACCGCCAGCCAACTGACCGTCGCGAGCGTGACGTGAACCCACACCATGTCGCTCGGGAGCTTGAGCTCGTACTGGACGCTGCCGACCAGGCCTTGCGCCGCGATCAGCACGCCGAGCACGGTCAGCGGCTCGAGCGCATCCGCGGAAGCGCCGCGCCGGCGGCGCAGGAACCAGACCGCGATCACCGCGACTCCGAACACGGCCGCGATCGTCGCGTGGCGATGCACCACCCAGGTCAAGGTGCCGCTGCCCTCGAAATGAAGACGGTGAATCCGCTGTCCCGGCGAGCCGCCGGCGTGCGGCCCCGCGGCGGTCGTCGCAGTGCCCGCAAAGATCGTCAGCCCCGCCAGCGGCAAGAGCGCTCGGACCGACCACACGGACAGGCGGTCGTACGAGCGGAGGCGTACGCCGGGGTCATTCGTCGCGCACCAGGCCAGCGCCACAGCGGCGATCAGGATGATCATCGAGAGCGCGAAGTGAGCCATCACAAACCCAGGCGCAAGATGCTCTCTAACCGTGAACCCACCGAGCACGGCCTGCGCGAGCACGCCGAGCGGCAGCGCCACCGCGAGCATCGCAAGCTTGCGGCGAAACGGCCGGCGGGTGAACGCGAGTACCGCGGCGGCCACCGTGGTCACCCCCACGAGCCCCGAAATCACGCGGTTGCCGAACTCGATCAGCGCGTGCGTGCTAAGCGGTGGCAGCGCCGTGCCACCGCACTTGGGCCAGTCCGGACATCCGAGACCGGAGCCGGTCAGGCGCACCGCCGCGCCGGTCAGCACGATCAAAGTCAGTGCGGCAAGCGTGATGTAGGTGACGCGGCGATATTGAGTCGGGGTTACGGCGAGGCGAGAGCGCATGATTGAGCCTGACTGCAACGCCCTCATGGTATTAGGTGCCGGCGGCGATTGGCTCGGTAGGGAGCGCTCGCTAGCGGCCGTTTGATCGTCCCGGGTGGCCACCGGAATCGCGCCGCCCTGGTCGAAGCACAAGTTTTGGGTGCTCAACCGGGGATGGCGCTAGGGGTCGTACTTGAACGGCAGCGTCTCGGTGATCTCCGAGAGCAGAGGCGCGTTGGAGTCCCGAGGCGAGGGCGTCAATTGCAAGCCGCTCGGCCATGCGATCCCAACCTCGGGGTCGTCATACCGAAAGCCGCCCTCGATCTCAGGGTCATAGTAAGCGGTGCAGCCGTAAACGACGTCCGCGACCTCGCTCAGCACGCAGAAGCCATGCGCGAAGCCGTTCGGGCAGTAGATCTGATGGTGGCTCGAATCGTCCAGCCTGAATGCCTCCCATTGACCAAAGGTCGGCGAGCCGCGGCGGATGTCCACCAGCACGTCGAAAATCTCGCCACGAACGCAGCGGACGAGCTTTCCCATCCCGGGCTGGTAGTGCATGCCCCGTACGATGCCCTGCTTTGAGCGGGAGTGGTTGTCTTGTACGAACTCATCGCCCAGCCCAAGCCGCGCGAACGTGTCCCGCCGATAGGTCTCCTGAAAGAACCCGCGCTCGTCGCCATGGACGATGGGCGCAAGCAGGATCGGGCCGGAGAGCTTGGTAGCGAGGCGGTGCACGAGCATGAAAGCTAGCGCTGGCATACGCCATTTGGTGCCCGCACACGGCGGCGAGGTAGTGTCTCGCGGGTGACGGGGTTCCGTTATCCGGCAAGACCTTCACCCGGGGATCTGCTAGCGGTGCATCCCGACTTCGAGGACGCATTCGTCGAGCCTTACGGGCTAGCGTTGGACTACACGATGACCTCGCCAGAGCGTCTCTATGCCCTTTGGCGGGCTACCCGGCACGTGATCGTCAGAGACGTGCCGGGAGCAATGGTGGAATGCGGGGTATGGCGCGGCGGAAGCATGATGCTGATCGCCCACACGCTCATCGTCAGCGGCCAAGCCGATCGGGAGCTGTGGCTATATGACACTTTCGCTGGAATGCCGGCACCCTCGTCGCACGACGTCGACTTCACCGGCGTATCGGCTAGCGAGCATCTTCAGCAAGCGGCCGGGGATCCGGAGGATCTCGTTCTCGGGCTTGCCCCACTACAGGAGGTGCGGTCCAACCTGGCACGGACCGGCTATCCGCGAGAACGGATGGTGTATGTCGAGGGCCAGGTGGAGAGAACGATCCCGATGCGGGCACCGGACGAAATCGCGTTGCTCCGACTAGACACCGATTGGGAGGCGTCCACGCGTCATGAACTCGAGCATCTATGGCATCGACTTGAAGTCGGCGGTGTGCTGATCGTCGATGACTACGGGCATTGGTCGGGAGCACGCCGGGCAGTCGATGAGTTCTTTGCCGATCGTGAAGATGCCCCGCTGTTGACGCGCGTCGATTACACGGGACGAGTTGGCGTCCGAAGTCGTCCGCCCGGGCGATAGCGGTTGAAGACAGCGCTCCCCGTTACAGCTGCAATGGTCCAGGCGGGAATTGCCGCAATGCACGTGCGCACTCGGCGCGAGTGTCGATCCTCAGCACCTCGCCAGTCCTGGCGTCAACGAAGAAGGCAGTTCCGTAGGGTGCCTGCTGATAGGGTGCGTAACCTCCGCCCGTCGGGACGAGCGCGCTCGAACCACACACAATTTGGGTTCCGTCGAGCACCGGATATGCGGCCAGGAATCGGTCATGCCAGCGCAGTTGCACCGCGCCATTCAGGTCCCAGGGGGCAGCGAATATCGGCACGCCAGGCGCTGCGTAGCCGGGCGCGTCGAACAGCACCATTCGTGTGCCCGGTGCAGGCGCCGGCAGGGCGCGCCGAAGGGTCGCAAGCTCCCTGCTCTGGAGGCTGCTTGCCACCCGCCATCTCCCCTTATCGACGTCGACCCGATGGATGTAGCCGAGCGCGATTGCACCGCCGACCACGGCGCTAAGGCAAGTCACCAACGCCTGCCGGCGCGGCAGGCCGCTGAGCAGCAGCCTGACGAGCAACATCGCAAGGGCGTAAACGAGCACACAGATACACACGCCAGCGAACGCATTGATGCGATTGCCGACGCCAGGCTGAGCGGGCGAATAGTACGGATCAGCTGGCACAAGCACTAGCCATGCCGTGATGACACCGACCAGCGCCAGGAGCTCGATGACCAACCATCGCTGAAGCTCGGCGCGCGTCTGATCACCAGCGCGCGCCACGCCGCCCACGGCCACGGCCACGGCCCCGACAGTCACGACGAGTGCTGCAACCAGCACCACCGTCGATCGCGGTGTGCCGAGCGGAAAAAGCGAAGAGGCCAATACGTCTCGCCCTTGGTGAATGATCAGCTCGGCATGCGAAATCTGTTGGGCCAGCGGAAGGACGGCATGGACGTCCTGGCCTGGAAGAAGAGGGACGGCACGGGAAGTAGCAAGCAACACCGTAACCACCATTGCTGCGATATCGACGATCCATCGAGTCGCGACAGCTCGCCGGGATCCGCGCCCCAGATACAGCAGCCCGGACAGCAAAATAGCGACTAGGACCAGCTCATACGTCAACACGCTGGCCACGTACAGAAGTACCGCCAGTCCGTGGAGGAACCAAGAACGACGTCGTTCGGCGTGCAGTCCATGCAAGGCGGCCACGCTTCCCAACAGGTAAAGAGATACTGCGACCGTGCCTGCGCTGCCGATCACATACAGCCAAGCCGAATCCGCAAAGGGAAATACCAATACGAGCAACGCGACCAGCCCCCCGTGCACGCGTTCCAGCGCCAACGTCCGGAGAAATACATACACACAAAAGCACATGGCCAAGTGGGCGAACGCGATCCACGCCAGTTGCGCCTCCGCGGTGTCTCCCAGCGCGGCTGGGACTAATGGGAGATAGAGGGCGAGCAACGGGCGGTGATCTATGTGCAGGTAGAAGCTCACCACGGCCCAGTAGCCCTGATACTTCTGATCTGCGCTCAGCGCCCAGTCGTCGTAGGAAAGGCTGCCGTGAGCCACGTGACCGGCGAGCACGATCGCGCCCACGGTGAGCAGCGCCGCGGCAGCGACGAGCAGCTCACGCCAAGTGATTGGTCTGCGCCGACCGAGACTCTCCACGACCTTCGCGAACGCGGCCGACGCTCGCTCAGCCAGCCTAGACGTCGTTGACTTCCCGACCACAATCATCTCGACGCGCGGCGAACGGGCTTTGGCCAAGTGCACTCGCGATGACGTCTCTTACTGAGGATCTGGTCCATGAGTCGGCGCCGAGCATAGACAAGCAGCGTCCTGCCTGTTCTTGTTCTCCTAGCTGCGGACCGTTTGCACGGCGATCGGACAGGGCGCGGATCTGTAGCCTGTCTGATCTCATGCAAGGCTCCGACGATGCAGATCTGCTCGCGGCACTGCAGCGGGTAAGGGAGCTGACCGAAGCCCAGCTTCCGTCGCTGAGCCTGCCACCGCGCCAACTTGATCCCTCCAAGCTAGAGAGGTTCTCGCCCGAGCTTCCCTCCGAGCTCTCCGACGAGGAGCGACAGCGGCTGCGAGCAGAGGCGCAGCGCCTCTCTCCATGGCTGCAAGGACCGTTCTACCTCGGGGGAGACGTCGTGATCGAGGGGCTGTGGCGAAACGACGATCGCTGGAACGCGCTCGCCGAGCACGTTCCGGACCTCTCCGGTAAGCGGGTGCTCGACGTGGGGTCGAACGCCGGCTACGACTCGTTCATGTTCCACCTTCGGGGCGCGGCTGACGTTGTAGCGTGCGAGCCGTTCGAGTTCATCACGCAAGCACGGTTCCTGGAATCAATCTACGGCACGGGCGTTCGATTTGAGCAAATCGGCTGGCAGCAACTCCACCCAGAGCTTCACGGCACCTTCGATGTGGTGCACTGCAACGGCGTCCTATACCACGAGCCCAATCCGTTGGCGATGCTGCAGCAGCTGCGGTTGATGGTCGCGAGCGGAGGGCAGCTGCTGCTTGGCTCGATGATGCTCGCTGACGCCGAGTTGTCCGAGCACGTGCGGTTCGTGCGCGGTGATTATGCTGGCGACCCGACCTGGTGGTGGGTGCCTGGCCGGCTCGCGCTGCGCTGGATGATGGACGCTTGCGGCTTCACGGTGGAAACGCTCCCGATCCGCTTCGCCGGCCCTATGGGAGACTTCGACGTCATCAACGGTTATTTGCGTGGACGTCTCGCCGAGCCGGACTCTCAGCTCGCCGTCGAGCGCACCAGCTCTAGCCCCGTCAATCGCTTTCCGATCGGTCACTACTATTCGCCGATGTACGATGCGCGCGAGCTAGCCGGCGAACATGAGCGCATTTGGCCGGCGCGGCCTCGCGAAGCGGTCGGGATCGACTGGCGTTCTGATCGGCAGCTCGAGCTCTGTATGGACGTGTTCGCCCGCCAGGTCAAGTTCGACTTCATCGAGGAACCCAGCGAGGACCACACCGAGTACCACGCGCTCAACGACCAGTACCCCCCGCTTGACGCGTGGACGTTATCGGGGATCCTGCAAGACATCCGGCCGACAAGAATGGTTGAGATTGGGTGCGGGTTCTCGACGCTGGTCAGCGCGCGGACGAATCGCGAGCGCCTGGACGCGTCGATGCACCTCATTTGTATCGAGCCGTTTCCCCGTGACTTCATCACTGCCGGCATCCCCGGCGTTACTGAGTTACGCATAGAGAGGGTTCAGGAAACGCCACTTGAGCTGTTCTCAGAACTAACAGCTGGCGATGTGCTATTCATTGACACTTCGCACACGGTCAAGACGGGTGGCGATGTCGTTTGGGTCTTCCAGGAGATCATTCCGCGTCTCGGCGACGGAGTACTGGTGCACATCCACGATGTCTTTATTCCCGGCGAATACCCGGAGCCATGGGTGATGGAGGGATGGGGCTGGAACGAGAGCTATCTCGTAAGGTCGTTTCTGAAGCTTTAACTCCGCCTTCGAGATAGTGTGGGGGGCGCAGTACATGCTCCACAACCATCTCGAGGAGGTGCTACGAGCGTTCCCCGGCCTGGCCCAATATCAGCCCAGCGGGTCAGCACTGTGGATACAGCGGCGCACCGGGTGAGCGCCTGAGCGTCCGACCTCATTACCGCCGCGCGACCAGCCCGAACCTCGATGCCCAAGGGATTGCGGTGCGGCCGCCGCCGAGCGTACCGGTCAGGGGAGCGCGCGCGTCGATGTATCCCAGGCTCGTGACACCTACATATCCCATGTCGGTCGCCTCCATCCGGTGGTGGGTCACGAACTGATCGCGCATCACTGGGTGCGTGCCGGCGAACAGCGGGGCCCGTCCCGGACCGGGGTCGCTGCTCAGGTACCCGATCAAGTGGCGCGCGGTCGTCGGGGTGCCCTCGCGGATCGCGCGCAACGCGGAGACTCGCGCTGAGTCGAGCGTCCGGCGCGCAATTGACCGGGCACGTCCGCCCCGGCGGCCAAAGCCCCGCCAAGCCAGCGGCGCAGCAGACCAGCGCACGACTTGCGGCAGTTGTGGGGACGGCTCACCGGGGTCATAGCGATCGGAGCTGAGCCGTCCAGTGCCATCGACGAATACCGGAATTGCATCAGATTCTCGAGCCGTTCTCAACATGCCGAGCTCGGCCGAGAACTCACGCTCCGCTGGCATCTCCGCCGGCGGTATGACGACGCCGTAGCGGTGGCATCGGCGGCCGCGGTCGATCCACCTAACGAGGACCGGACGCCCGAAGCCGGCCACTCGCGGCGGAGCATGCAAAGGCTCTATCGGGAAGCTTTCAATGAACCCCAGATGCGTCAGCTCGCTCGCGTTGGGCCTGACGTTGTCCCGCTCAGTGGCGGCGACGAGCGTCTCGGAACCGTCCCACAGGACAGCCCGTTCGATCGCCACTAACAACGGGAGCGGCGCCTCCTCCAGATGTCCGAGTTCCTCGTCGCCTTCCAGGCGCTCGCTTCCTCGCGGTACCGTTATCAACGATCCGTTTCGCCGAAGCAGACGCACGCTGCCCGGTGGAGAGAAGCGCCGGATCGCGCCGAGGTCGCACTCCAACTGGTACCCGGGTGGAGATTCGCGACGGTTAGTGATTACTCGCCGCGGGCCACCGAGCTCGACATGACGAGCCAGCGGTAGGGTCTCGGTCGGCATCCAGGTCGGGAGGAGCGTCCAGCGGCGGACCTGGTCTTCTGGGATCGCGGGGATCGCCGGCGTGGCTCGAAGCCGCTCCGTCCTCTCGAGCTTCCTCGAGGGACCAACCACGGCGGTGTTGCGGCCGTCGAGCACGATCGGCCTCGTGAAGCCGTTCGGCGGGTTCGGATTGGTTGTCGCCGGGAAGTGACGCCAGTGCATCGGTGTACCGCTGAGGAGAATTGCCGTCGCAAGACTCTCGACCTCGCACCCTTCATCGACTAGCACGGGTTTAGGCAACTCTCCGTGCAGCTCACGCCGCCACGCGACGCCGTGCGCCACCTGGCTCGTGTCGATCCGATCGATGAGGGCGAACGGATGGCGTTCACTCGAGCTAACGTCCGCGAAGGCAACTGCACCCAATTCAGGGTCGGTTACGAACCCACGGAGAAGTTTCTCTACAGTAGTCGCGTCGGCCAACAGCTCGGATGGATCTGAGCTGATCAAGAGAAACCGCCCGCGGCTCATGTCGAGCGCCTCCTGGATACGATCCGCCTTCGACTCTGGGAGCCCCAGGGCAATCCGCCGCACGCCACCGACGTTGCGTGGAGGAAGACGGGGACATTCGGCTAGGAGCTCAAAATCCTGGCAAGTCTGACGGCGCAGTCCGGCCAGCAGGCCGATGCCGTCTTGGCACGCAAAGTCGAATGGCTCGGCCGCGATCACGGATAGGGCGGGGCTCCATCTCGCCTTGATCCTCACTGCGGGCCCTCTATACCGACCCCATGCACCGACATCCGCGGGCGTACCGAAGAGCTCGGGGTGGCGCCCCTGGATCTCCTGCCAGAAGGGAAGGCGGAGGTACTCGACCGCGTCTGAGCGAGTGAATCCCTGCTTGCGATAAAGCATCACCGGCTCTCGGGACGGCTCCCCGATCACGTCCCGAGCGGCGAGCGCAAGCGCAAGATCCCAATCCTCGTGGCCGAGCTTGATGTCCTCGCCGTAGCGGAAGCCCGCGTCGAAGATCGCTCGATCGACGAGAGAGCACGTATCAACATAGTTCTCCGATAGGAGAGCGAACATGTTGTACGCGGGCGGACGGAACATGTAATCCCGGGTACCGAAGTACTGGAAGCTCGGATAGATGAAACCCACCCGCTCGCTCGCGGCTTGCAGCTGTTTTACAAGACCGCTCACGGCCCCCGGGAGCAGGATGTTATCGGCGTCCACGGGTAGGATGTAGCGGCCCCTTGCAGCGGAAACGGCCCTGTTGCGCGCTGCACTCGGACCGCTGTTCCGATCTCGTCGCAGAACGGTGATGTCGCTGTCATGCTCGAGCGCGTTGAGCGTCGCAACTGTTCCAGAGTCAGTCGACGCATCGTCGACAATAATCACCTCGATCGAGGGATAGTCTTGCGCACGGATGCCGTCGATAAATTGCCTCAGGTAATGCCCGTGGTTAAAGCACGGTGTCACGATCGATACCAGTGGTCGGCCGCGCATGGGGCGTTGACTGAGCCGCAGCGGGGCCGGCGGATCGATCGGATCGAAATGCGGCGAGCGGAGCTCGCGTCCCGCGTTCAGCAGATCGTAGACGGCCTCGTGCCGCGCAGCCATCCCCCGCAAAGAGAAAGAGTCGAGCATACGGGCACGGCCGGCCGCGGAGAGCTGCGCGTACAGCGCCTGATCCTCGATCAACCTGCATATGGCTTCGGTGTACCCAGCAAGGTCGTCGCGCGGCTCAATCAGCAGGCCTCCTGTTTCTCCCATCAGCTCCACGTTGCCAGGCAGCGCCGGGGCGACGACTGGCACTCGCATCGCGAGCGCTTCGTACACGATGTACGGCACACCTTCGAAGACACTCGTCATCAGCAACGCGTCGGTGGACCGAAGCCACGTAGCGAGCTCGGCGGTTGGCGGATGAAAGCGAACAAACCTGTCGATGCATAGTTCCCGGACGCGACCACGGACGGCGGACTCGAGTGGGCCGTCACCGACCACGTCAACACGAACTTGCTTGTGACGAGCAACTACCTCACCTACGACGTCGACCATCAGCAGCGGATCCTTCTGGTCCACGAGGCGTCCAGGGAAGAGAATGTGGAAGCTGCCTGGGTCGCGATGGGCTCGCAACGGCCTCACCCGTTCGGGGTTGAACTCTCGCTCAGCGTCGACGCCAGTATGGATAACGTGGATCTTGCTCGCGGGGACGTCGTACCCCTCAACCGCGCGCGCGAGATGTCGGCTCGTCACTGAGAACGCATCTACGAGATTGCCGTATCGGGTGGCCACATAACGCACATAGCCACTGCGGCTCGACTCCTCGACATGTAGTTGCACCACGACGGCCGGTGGGTGATCGAGCGACGCCAGATCCGGCAGCAGGTCGAAGCCCAGGCGCGAATTCATGATGTGCAGAAGACGAACGTCGCGCGTGTGCAAGAAGTCGAGGATGAACCCGGGGAACTCTGGTCCTCTCATCAGCTCTGGGAGCGGCCATATCTCACGAGCAAAAGGACGTATCTCGCGAAGCCGTCTGTTCCTGGATGGTTGCGTGGTTATCAGCGAGGGGACGAATCGGTCTCGATCAAGCCAGCGGAACCAATCGATCGTTCCCTTGTCAGAGCCGCCGAAATCGACCCACGGGGCCAGGTACAGGATCGGGATCTGTTTTCCCTTACCGAACTGTTTATGCATTTTGTCGGTCGCGGTCACGCCTTTCGAGCTGTCGCCGTATAGCCAAGTGGCATCACTTTCCCCACATCGAGCGGCGCTAATGAGGCGAGTTCGCTCCCGAGCCGCGTCAGAATGGCTCGAGCCTCGGCGCGATGTTCCGAGAGCCCATCCTGGGCGTCTCCCATCGCCCACCCGAGATTCAACATCAGCTGAGCGAGGGCAGTGAAGCCGTTTCCGCGCGGCTCCACCTGCAAATCGTCGAACCCTGCTTTATTCAGCAAATAACGCACGCCATATTCGGTGTAGCGAAAGTAGTCGTGCGGAGCCTCGTGCAGCTCCCACAGCAGCGGGACAGTCAGCGCGACGCGGCCTCCTGGCGCCAGCACCCGGAAGCACTCCGCGAGCACTGCTCCTGGCTCGGGAACGTGCTCTAGCACCTGGGTGCAGAGCACCAGATCAAACGATCCGTCGGCGACAGGAAGTGCCTCGGCCGACGCGATGATGTCGGCCCGCCTGCCGCGGACATGGAGCGACTCCGTCCAGTCGCTAGTCGTGTAGCGAGCGTGACCGAAGAGCTCCCGATATGGAGACTCGCCGGCGCCGAGGTCAAGGACCGCCGCATTTAGAGGTGTCGAGCCGGCAACCTTCACGACGAACTCGAAGATCGGCCCCCGTTCGTGAGGAAACTCTTCGGCAAACTCCCGGAGGTTCTCCGAGATCCCTCGTTGACCGAACGGTGGTGATGCTCCCGCGGACGCACTCACAATAGCGGCAATCTAGCGAGTCGTCGCATAAGTTCACGGCGCAACCGGCGATTCAGTCAGACGCTTTGCGCCAAATCCCGGCCCGAGGCTGCGGCCGCACACTCACGTCCGGTGGATCCAGAGCGAACCGCCGCCGCTCTGGTGCCTGGCCGGGTACCCCGGGATGGCGGCCGCAAGCACGTCCTGATGCGCGTAGACCATCCAGGCCGAGCCGAGGAGAATCCGGAAGGCTGCGTTGAACTCGAGAAACGCCTGAACTGCGTACTGCTCATTCCACGCCCGGCCCTCAAAGAGCCATGCCGGCGGGTAGTCCCGCGGCAGGAAGATGTCGTGAATATGGACGATCACCCCTGAGTTCAGGCGCGGTAGCACCTCGGTCAGGAGAAACACGACATCGCTTCCGGTCTTGACTGTGTGTGAGCTGTCGATGAACAAGACATCGCTAGCGCCCAGCTCGAGATACGTCTTGACCGGAACTTCCTCCGCGGGGGAGACGATCAACTGGGAGATCCCCTCGACCGCGTGCTTTAGGAACGAAGGTGGATATGGCTCAACACACGTGAAGTGAAGCTCTCCCTGAAGGTATTCTCGGTTGACCCTGGCGGTCACCAACGAAGACCAGCCGCATCCGACCTCGATCATCCGCTTCGGCCGAAAGTGGCGCAGGATGCCCTGTAGGAACCAAGCGTCCAGCAGCGGGAACATCTCATTGCTCGAGTGGTACGCGCGCGGGTCGCCTGTCGGTCCGTCGGGAAATTCGATCTGCGTTTGGGCCGCGAGCTGATCGCGAACCAACGCCACCTGCTGCTCGTCTCGCCAATCAATGCCGGCGGTTTCACGTGGGCGCGACGGCCAAATCCGCGAGCGAGCGGGCTCGGCGGCCAGCGCCCGCGGATCGGGCACCGGACTGTAGTAGTGGTCGATCGGCCAGCGGAGCAGCCCGCGCTGGAGTGATGCGGGCCCTTGTTCGGACTGATCGGCAGGCACACGACGGTCCGGGAGAGCCTGATGGTGGTGGTCGAGCGGCCAGCGCGGTTCCGCGGGCTCGAGCTTCGGTCCCGCGGACGCGCCGGACCCCGTCACCCTCGCCAACCGCTGTCGCGTCGAGTCTAAGAGACGGTTCCGGGCCGCGGCGATCCTCAGCGCGGCGCGTACGGCCTTGCGTGCTCGGAGCGCTTCGTAGCGCGACCGTGCCTCTGCCAGTTGACGCACGAGTTCTTGCAGCTCGAACTGGTTGGGGTCGCCTCGATCCGCAGGCATTGCAGGCAATTACAGCGCACAGAGCTACCCGCGCGTCCCAGCGCCGGGGTGGGAGCCGCTCCGGGCCGACCAGAGCCGGCCAGCGCCTCGACCGCTAGCCTGCCCGGCTTGACCCGCCGCGATCAGCATCCGGTGCTGGGCAACAGAATCACTTGGCGTACACAGCAATGAACAGCTCGGCCAGCAAAGTCCTCTCGACCTTATCGCCGAGATTTCGCGCCGGGCCCGCGGTTGCAGCCGCGCTGTTGGCGCTCGTCCTAGTGACGCTGTCCGCGTCGCTGATCGGCGGCAAGATCTATACCTCGGGCGACAACATATTTTCCTGGCCGCCATTCTCGGCTGAACGCCCGCCGGGCTGGATCAGGCCCTCGAACTTCATCTTGACCGACCCTGTGGTCGGCCTCAATCCCGACATCCTCCAGACGCGTGACGACATCCGCAACGGAACGCTTCCGTTGTGGAACCCGTACGCGGGAGCGGGCCGCCCACTGCTCGCCTCGCAGGTCCACGCGCCGCTGTTTCTGACCACCTCGCTCGCGTATCTGCTCCCGTTCTGGAAGTCGCTTGCGTGGATCGCGGCCGCCAAGCTGCTGCTTGCCGCCTGCGGTCTTTACCTGTTCTGCCGCGAGCTGGCCCTACGCCGCGGGCCGTCGCTCCTCGGCGCGATCGCTTACCCGTTCGGCTTGTATTTCTTTGTCTGGCTGGAGCACCCACAGACCAACGTCTGGGCGATGTTGCCGTGGATGTTCTTTGCTACCAGACGGGTCTGCGCCCGGGGAAGCTTGGGCGCAGCCGCGCTACTCGGCGCATCATCAGGGTTGGCCTGGCTAGGAGGCCATCCCGAGAGCGGGGCGTTTGTATTTGGAGCAACCGCGGCCTATGGGGCGTACGAGCTAACCGCCGAGCGCATGCTCGCGCCGAGCCCGGGCACCGAGCCAAGAGTTTGGCTGGGACCCCAGTGGTCCCGGGTGATCGGGGGACGCGTCTTCTTGCTCGCCGGAGCGCTCGCACTGGGCCTCGGCGTCGGCGCGGTCGTAAACGTGCCTCTGGCCGAGTTGCTCGCCCAGTCAAGCAACATCAATCGCGGAAATCCCGGATACCCGTTCAATGCAGCGTGGTCCTTCTTTTTTCCCGAGCTCTGGGGATCTCCGAACAAGGCGTTCTCAGGCGCGGGACCCCTGAACTACAACGAGCGCACGGCATATATCGGCGCGTTGCCGATGCTGTTGGCGCTTGGATCGATCGGCAGACGGCGTCCGCCGGAGCAGTGGTTCTTCGTCGCGCTCGCAGTGATACTGCTGGCGACGATCTTCAACACCCCGGTCTGGGCTAACGGGATACGTGACCTGCCGGGTGGCATGGTCGCGGGCCTCGGTCGACTGCTGATTATCGTCAGCTTCGCCGGAGCGGTGCTGGCCGCTTATGGCCTACAGCGCTGGCTGGACGGCTCGGCGCAGGTCCGACGCCAGATGTCGTGGATCATGGGTCTGGCGGCGTTGATCCCGCCCGTGCTGTGGCTCTCCCGGCACCTCAGCGTCCTCTCCCATCTCCCGGCGGCGATCGCGCAACTGCCCGCGGTTCACTCCGGTGAGCAGGCTGCGAACGTGGTGGCGTTGGCGTCGGTGTGGCGCTGGGTGCTCTTCTGTGGGCTGGGATTACTGATCCTCGTTGTCGCTCGGCGACGTTCAGCTGCGCTCGTGATCGTCCTAGTTGTCGTCCTGACGGGCGTGGACTTGGTTGCGCTTGATCGTGGCTATCACGGCTCGATTCCAGTAGCCCAGGCGAACCCGCCGGTGCCCGCTTCGATCGGCTATCTGGAGAGCCACGAGGGCGACGCGAGGGTCATGGGGAGCAACCTGGCGCTCCCCGCCAATCTCGCCGAGCGCTACGGACTCCGAGACCCCAGGGTCGCGATCGACATTCCGTATCCGACTCGCTACAGCCAGCTGTGGACCAAACTGGGCGGAAGCGGCGGTGATCAGGAGTTCTTCAACGCGAACACCCCGGATGCCCAGCGGCTTGCTGACCTGTTCGCGACGCGATACGTATTGCTCGAGCCCGGGGAGCCCGTGCCTAACTGGCTTCATCCTGTGCTTCGAAGCGCAGGCGGCGTGGTCGCGCTGAATCCCACGGCGCTACCCCGCGCCTGGGTTGCCTACGACTGGCGCCAGGCGCAGTCGGAAGCCGACGACTTTGAGCAGACCGTCGACTCGCCGGTTGCGCTAATGCGCAATTGGCCGGTGATCGAGGGCGCTAGTGCTCCACCGGGCGGCCCATTGCCGCCGGTGAGCGTGGCTCAGGTGAGCGACGATGGACCAGAGTCGCTGACGGTGCACGCGGTCGCCCAGCGGCCGGGCTATTTGATCCTCGACGACTCCGCCTATCCCGGATGGAATGCGAGTATCGATGGCCGCGCGATCGCGTGGCACCCGGCAAACGAGGACTTTCGCGCAGTCGCGATTCCGGCCGGTGATCACGTGATCCGTTTCCGCTATCGCCCGGCGGCGGCGCTCGACGGAGCGATCGTGACCATCCTCTGTGCGCTCGCTCTACTCGCGCTCGCGGCAGTCGGATTCGCGTTCGCTCACCGAGCTCCGAGCTGGAAGGCCGGGGCGCCTAGCAGCGGCCAAGGGACCAGCCCGGCGTCGTGGACGCGGAACCGGCCGAGCAAGACCAGCGTGCGAAGACCGTAACGCACGCTCTCCTTGAACGAGACGCTGGAAGCCTCTAGGAAGTACCGCGTAGGGATCGCGACTTCCTCGACCAGCGCGTGGCGCACGGTGGCCTGCGCGAAGATCTCTTGATCGAAGACAAACGCGTCCGAGTTGCGCAGAAACGCGACCGATCGCAGGAAATCGGCGCTGAAGGCGCGGTAACCGGTGTGGTACTCGCTGTACTGCCGCCTGAACCCGCGGTTCTCGATCCAGGTCAGGAACTTGTTCCCGATCCACTTCCAGCGCGGCATACCACCGATAATTGCCCGGTCATCGAGCATCCGCGAGCCGAGCACCACGTCGGCGCGGCCTTTTACGATCGGCTCGATCATCACGGGGACCAAACGGGGGTCGTACTGGTTGTCCGCATGCACCATCACGACCACGTCTGCGCCTGAGCGCAGCGCATGCACATAGCAGGTCTTCTGGTTCGCTCCGTAGCCTCGATTCGCGGGGTGCCTGATCACCTCGAAGCCGTTCTCGACGGCGACCTCGGTGGTGTTATCGGGGCTGGCATCGTCTACGACGATCGCGCGGTTTACCGCCTCGCCAGGTAGTTGCCGAGCCACTTCCGACAGCGTTGCGGCCGCTCGGTAGGCGGGAAGCACCGCGTATATGGTTGGTGTCTGATCCTCGCGGCGTGCAAGCGGCTTGGCCGGCGCGAGCAGCTTCGGACGTTGCGCCACGACAACCCGCTCGTCTCCGAGAGAGACACTCACGCTTCGCTCGGACCGCCGCGAACGCTGGATCAAGTCGACCGCCCCGGCAGCCCAGCGAGCGCGGCCGGCAAAGCCCGCGAGCCAGTAGCCGAAAGAGAAGTCCCGCACCATCGGCACGTCGTCGGCGATCAGCAGACCCTCGGCTTGCAGCAGCTCTCGCAGCATGCGCCGCGGGAGCAGATGGAGGTGCGAGGGAATGTAGCCCCACCACCGCCGCCCGAACACCCGAGCGAGCAGTGACTCAGGATCCGGCGTCGCGATCATTAACGCGCCTCCGGGGACGAGCAGCTCAGCGCAACGGCGGACAAACTCGCGCGGCTGGTGGAGGTGCTCGATCAGATCGGCAGCCACGATCGCGTCGAAGCTCTGAGGCGCAAACCCGGCCTCCTCGATCGTTTGCTCGCGAATGTCCAAGCCCAGACGCCGTGCATGCGCGGCTGAGGAGCGCGATAGCTCGAGACCGGTGACGCGCCAGCCGCGTCTGCGCGCTTCGTCCATCAGCAGGCCATGCCCACAGCCGACGTCGAGCAGCCGGCCGATCGGGAAGCGCCGCTCAATCAGGCCGAGCAGCCTGCGAGCAGTACGGCGACGCCCGGGCTCCTCGTCGAGATATCGCTCATCGTCCGTCTCCGCATAACGAGCGCTCATCAGTTCCTGCGGCGGCAGCTCACCGGGCTGCACCGTCCCACAGCGACGGCACACGTACAGATCGCCGTGGACGCCGACCTCGTGGCTAGAGGGGGCGAGCTCCCCGGTAACTGCCCATTCCTCGAGCCCTCGGTAGCGAAACTCGGTCACATCGCCACACAGTCGGCACCGAAGCGCGAGGTCGCTGGACGCGGCAACCGTCATAGAGGCGGCAACTGTAGCGACTAGCGAGAAAACGCTCCAGCGGGGCACAACACGCTACCGTGCGGCGGTGCTGTTGGCTGACGGGCGGGAGTGCTGGCCTCTGCGTTCTTACGTGACTGATCCGGACCCAGCTGTCGACGGCGCCGCGCGAGGCGCTCTTCGCTACGGCGATCCTGGTTCGCGCGCTGCTCGGCACCGTGATCGCGGTGGTGTCTTTCTGTCCGAACGGTTCGAGTCTCAAGACCTTCCGGGACGGCGCAGGAGACATCAACATTGGCTCGGGAGACCGCCATCTCTGGCTGATCCGCAGGGGCGACGATGGGCCCCGGGGACCTTTCACGGCCAACTGACCCTTGGGACGGGTGGCTCCCCGCAATGAGACCGGAGGTGGCAACGGCTCGAATGGCGCACGTCCCTCTTGTGCCGAGGAGGGTACCTGCCTCAGTCCTCGTCGTCACCGCATATTTGCTCCTTGGCGTCTTCGCTTTCTGGCCGATGGACCTGAGCCACCTGTTCGGAGTCCAGGTGGACTACATCCAGTCAGTCTGGTTTCTCGACTGGGTGCCCCACGCGCTAGCCCACGGTCTCAACCCGTTCTTCAGCGACGCCATCTTCGTGCCCACCGGTGCAAACTTGGCCCAGAATACGTCGAGCCCCCTGCTGGGACTACTGGCGGCGGCGCTAGCAATCTTTGGTCCAGTGGTCCCAATCAACCTCCTGATGACACTGGCCATGCCCCTGTCGGCAACTGCGGCATTCATGGTGCTGCGAAAGTGGGAGGTGTGGATTGCGGCTGCCGCGGTCGGTGGCCTCGTTTATGGGTTCTCGCCCTACATGGTTGGTCAGGCTACCGGCCATATTGAGCTCACTTTCTTGCCACTGCCGCCTCTCATCGCGTCAGCGCTCGTCTCGATCGCGCAGCAGCGTGGATCGCCCTGCCGGCTCGGGGTTCAGCTGGGCCTCTGCGTAACTGCCCAGTACCTCGTCTCACCGGAGGTACTCACAACCGTCGGCCTTCTTTCCGGCGTCGCAATCGCATGCGTTGTGGTCCCCCGTCCGGAGTTCGCCCGCACCTTCGCACAGCCGCTTACCCTTGCTGCGGCCGTTGCCGCCGTGCTGTTGTCGTATCCGATCTGGATGTTGCTTGCCGGGCCCCAGCACTTCACGGGACACACATGGCCGACCACCAACCCGTTCCACAATGACCTTCTTAGCTTCGTCGTTCCTGGGCCCCTGCAAAGGGTCTCGCTCGGGATGCGGTCGCTTGGGATACGCCTAATTGGTGCTGGTATCGCCGCAGAGGCTGGCGGTTATATCGGTGCGCCGGTCGTCCTTATCGCCGGTTACCTTGCGTGGCATTCTCGAAACAGTTTCCGCGTGAAGCTTGTCGTGGTACTTCTTATCACAAGCATGGTCCTCTCGCTCGGGCCCAAACTCTTTGTGGATGGTCTATCGACCTCCATCCCGTTCCCCTTCGTGCTGATGACTCACGTTCCTTTCCTCGACGACGTCCTGCCTAGCCGGATCAACCTCGAAGTGGCAGCCTGCCTTGCGGCGGTGATCGCGTTCGGACTAGACGACGCGCACAAGCGGAGTCAAACCATCCGACCACGAAGCAGCATCCTTGCCGTAGCGACGCTTGCGGTATTGACGATTATCCAATTACCGATTTGGCCGCCGCAAGGACCGTACGTTGCACAACCGGTCGTCGCGCTTCCATCAGGTCTCCGCATTCCTGACGGGAACCCGGTGACCATCACCTACCCGTACGCGACTTTCCCAAATGTCCAACCGATGCTATGGCAGGCAGAAGACGCCTTCAGGTTCCGGATACTCGGTGGCTACGCCTACCGCCCAACTTCGGAAGGTTCTCCGACCGCGCTTCCAAGGATTATGAACCCTTCGAGCCTCCAGCAGTTTCTCGCCGGTCAAGAGGGCGCCGGCGGTTTCGGCCCCCCACTCCGGGTCAACCTCAGACTAGTGACTACCGCAAGAGCAACCCTGGACAAGTATCACGTAAGTCTTGTCATCGTGGACCGGTCTATGCCGGGAAGTGCTCCAGTCATGGAACTGTTCACCAAAGCCCTGGGTCCTCCACAACGCTCGGCGGGCGACTTCTCCATGTGGACAAGCCGGTCCTCAGGAGTTTGGTCGCCGTGATTAGCGTATGGCAAAGCACGGGACGGGCTACGGTAGAAGGCCGCTCAGTCACGAACGATCTCGAGCTCGTAGGGAAGCTCCGTGAGCGCGCCGCTGGCGTAGGTGCTATGTACCAACAGTGAGGCCATATCGGAACGATGGTCGACGACGTCAGCGCCCATCCCCTCCCGTGAGATGATTGCTGTCACTGAGTACCGGTCAGGAGCTAGCCAGTTATCGAAGCTCACCCGGACAACCGCGCTGTCCCCGGGAGCGAAGCGTCCGCTTGCGCCAATCGTCCGCGGGCTCGAGGCTGCCATGATCGGATGGTGCATCTCGTTGTGGAGCACCAGGGCGAACTGTGGATTCGCCATCGCTTCTCTGAACGTCACTCGAGCGCACGCAACCACGGGCTGCCCGGATTCGCAGGACACAATTCGCAAACCTTGGTCGTCCTCAACCCATACATCGACAATCTCCGCTGGCCCGAGGCGAGATCCATCATGCTCCTCGGGCACGGGTACTTCCAAACGCCCGAAGTTCACATCGTTGTATCGCCGCGTCACCATCTCTGAATCGCCGATCTCGATCATTCGCCCGCGGTCGAGCAACATTGCGCGATCGCAAAATCGCTCGACCGCGCTCATGTCATGGGTTACGAACAGAATTGCTCGTCCCTCTCGGCGCAGGCGGTTGAAGGCGTCAAAGCACTTCTGCTGAAAAGCGGCATCGCCTACCGCGAGCACTTCATCAATCAGTAACACGTCGGCGTCCACCCGGATCGCAACCGCGAACGCCAGCCGGACAAGCATCCCCGAGGAGTAGTTCTTGAGCTTCAGATCGAGATAGTCGCGCAGCTCCGCAAAGTCGATGATCTCGTCGAAGCGCATCCGTGCCTGTCGGCGACTGAGGCCGAGCATGATCGCGTTGATGGTCACATTGTCACGGGCGGTCAGATCGTGGTTGAAGCCCACGCCCAACTCGATAAACGGCGATAGGCGCCCGTTCACATCCACCCGCCCTGAATCGAGGGAATAGATTCCGGCAAGGCATTTCAGCAGCGTGCTCTTGCCACTTCCGTTGCGACCGACGATGCCAAAGAACTCTCCTTCAGCGACGTCGAAAGACACATCGTCGACCGCCTGAAGGACATCGAAGCCGCTGAACTTGAACGGGTGCAGCACTCGCTCTTTCAGAGTGTGGGACTGAAGGTGTGGAATTCGGAACGACTTCGACAGTCCCCGCACCGACACTGCTGGGGCCACCGTCGTTCGGCGGGATGCCAGCGGACGCACCGTCGCCGCCGAAGACACGCTCACCGCCTCCCGTACCTGACGCGATCAGCCATGCGCTTCAGCACTCGGTGCACAAGGGGAACGCGCTTTGTGACCGAGCTGGCACGGTAGAGTAGAAGCCGGCGCGCAGATCCAAGTTTTTGCTCGAGTTGATCTGCTCTGGCTCGGATCGGGGCAAGCTCGGCTTGGAGCGCTGAAAGCTGCTCGTCCTTGATCGCGAGCTCCAGCTTCAAATACTCGAGCTGCTCGTGATGGTGCTCGATCTCTTCCATCCGTCGGTTCAGCTCGGCCTCGATCCAGCCGGCACGTTCGCGGGCGTCGGCTTCGGCCTGTCCCTTGCTTGATGTTTCGAGCTCCAGTTCCGCGACGCGCGCCTCCAGTACCCGTACGTACGCTTGGGCCTCGGCACGCACACGGTCCGCCTCCCGTGCGCGGCGCTGGAGCGCTTCCCCGAGCGAAACCATCTCGCGGCCGGCGGCCCGAGGCGGTCCGGGAGTGACGACGTAAATGAACTGATACGTATCCGCATCTTCGCCACTGAGAGCAAGCTCCACGGTCTCCGGTGGAAACGCATCAGGATCAATTGGAATCTCGGTCTGTGTAAGGCCAGCGCTCGTGCGCATGCGATCCACCACAGTCAGCCCAGCTTGTGCGACTAACCGCTCGAGTGACGCCCGGTCAAAGAAGCGCAGATGGGTCCGGTCAAGCAAGCCCGTCTCGGTGTACTCGAAGCTTCCCGTCAGCAGCTGGAGCCGGAGTGCTGCATGCGTGACATTCGGCACCGAAAGTATCGCTCGGCCGCCCGGCCTCAGCCTGTTTGCAGCGGCCTTCAGAACCGATAGAGGGTCGCGCAGGTGCTCGAGCACGTCGAGCAACAGGACGACGTCGAACTCGCGCCCGTCGACAGCGGCGGCGAGATCCAATGTCTCGACATCTCCGATCACCACCCGCTCGCAATAGCGCTCGGCGGCGCTTGCGGCGTCCGGATCGACCTCGATCCCCACCACCCGACACTCGCGTTCGACCAGGCGCCGGGCCACCGATCCGTCGGCCGTTCCGACATCGAGCACCAGCGATCCAGGCGGCACGTCCAAGATCGCCAGCGCGTGGCTGGTGTTCACCTCTTCCAGGTTGATGTCAGCTGTGTAGCGCAACGGAGCCAATCGTCTTCCTCCGTAGTGCAGTTTCCACGATTCTCGCCCACGACTGAGTTGGCCCGCTGGCCCAGCGAGCCTGGATCTCGCTGATCGCCATACGAGCGACATCCCAAGTCAGACGGTCATTCAACAATGCGATCACGTGCTCCGCGAACTTGTCAGGGTCGTCGGAGACGGCAACGCCGGGCCCACCGGCGCCCTCGATCCCCTCGGCACCAGTGACTGTCGCGACCACCGGCACCCCATATTGGAGGGCTTCCAGAGCCTTGTTCTTGATCCCGGCGCCATAACGAACCGGCACGACCGCCAGCCGCGCGGCGTCGTATACCCGGCCCAGATCATCGACGTGACCAAGGAAGCGCAACGATGGTCCCGCCAAGCGCGTGATCTCAGCCGGGGGGTTGGCACCGGTCACCGACAGACGCGCCCATGGCAGCGCTTCCTTGATCCGGGGCAGCACGCTGTCGACGAACCATTCCAGACCGTCGCTGTTCGGCGACGGATACGGCGCTAGCCAGCCGGCCACGAGCACCATCCCGCTCCGCTCCGCAAACGGCCGGGACCCCGTTCTGGCCTCGGGGTGGCGTCCTTCGATCACGTCAATTGGACAGTGCTTCGGAATCGAGCGAAACCACTCCGCCTCGACTGTCGACACCGAGACCACGCGATCGGCCTTCAGAACCACCTTACGTTCGAGCCGCCGGGCGTGGCCGGCGCTGCTGGATCGCAGCTGCGCGGCCTGCGGATCGGTCGCGATCAGCACCTCGGCCTCGCGTTCGAGGCGGCGATGGAACAGCGCTTCCGCGTCGTAGATCACAACGCACTGAGACTGATGTCGCCTGAGCTTCGGGACTAGCTTGAAGTTATGCGGACGAGAGACGATCGCGGCGTCGTAGAAGGTCGCGGGCGCCGACAAATGCTCAACCAGGTCGCCCTCGATCACGTCGACGCCCAGATCCTGGAGCTCGCGGCGGTCGCCCCTGGCGGTGTCGGTGGCGTACACCGAGATCGCGTACCCCACGCCGGCCAGCTCCCGGATCGCGTCGCGCATACGGCCGAATCCCGATCCGAGACCCTGATCCGGTAGCCGGTCGTCGATCACCAGAACCCGCGGAGGGCCTCCGCGGGCGCGATGCACTGCCAGATCGATTGCGGTTTGCTCGGTGGGTCGTGGATCCGCACGGAATCGCAGCTCCCGCGCCCACTTCTCTCTCAGCAGGCGGCGCCCTCGCAAGATCAGGAACGTCTTAGCGTCGGCACCGCTCTGCGACTCGTGATGGACGATCACCGAGCGAGGCTGATACAGAACTCGCTGGCCGAGCCGACGGATGGCGAAACAAAGGTCTACATCTTCGTTGTATGCCGGGAAAAACCGCTGGTCAAAGCCACCGACTCGCTCGAACGTCTCGCGTCTGATGAGCAGCGAGCAAGCGGAGGCGTAGTCAACCTCGCGGAGATATTCGTACCGCCGCGAACCCGGCGGGAGCCCGCGGCCCACACCAATCGTCGACGCATCGCTCCAGACCACGCTTCCTGCCTCCTGCAGCCATCCACCGGGATGAAGGATTCGACTGCCCACCGCCCCCGCGTCGGGATGCTCGTCGCCGGTTTCTATGAGCGCTTCCAGCCACCCCGGCTGTACCTCGGCGTCGTCGTTGAGCATCACCAGGTACTCGCCGCGCGCAGCTTCGGCCGCGCGGTTGTTGCCACCTCCGAAGCCGAGGTTGACTTCGCTGACGATCACCCGCCCATCCGCAAGCGCTCGACGAGCCCCTCCTCGATCGGCCTCGGGCGTGCCGTTGAACAGCACGATCGTCTCCGCCGCGACAGCGCCGCTCACGTTCCGCTGCAGTGACTCGAGGCAGCGGAGCAGGAGATCGACGTGTCGATGGCAGACAATCAGAATCGAGGCGCGAGGCATCGCTTGGAGGGCCGGGTTCATATCGGAGCCGAGGGTACCGCCCGTTGCTAGCTTCCCGTGCAATGAGCACCTCGTCAGCAAGCACCGTTGGCCCATCAGCGCTGGGCGGCAGTGCACGCCGCTTCGCCGAGCTGACGATGACGCTCGCTCGTAGCGAGTTCAAGCTCCGCTATTTCGGGTCGGTGCTCGGCTACGTCTGGTCGTTGATGCGGCCGCTGCTGTTTTTTGGGGTGATCTACCTGTTCTTCGTCAAGATCATCGGCGTCGGTGCGGGCGTTCCCCACTACGGTCTCTACCTGCTCACCGGGATCGTGCTGTGGAACTACTTCGCCGAGGCGACCGGGAACTGCGTCAGCTGCCTGGTTGTCCGCGAGGCGATGCTTCGAAAGGTGCGCTTTCCGCGGATGGTCGTGCCGCTGTCGGTCTCGCTGACCGCCACGTTCAATCTCGGGCTGAACTTCATCGTGGTGGTTGTGTTCGCCTTAGGCAACGGGATCACGCCAACCGCAAAGTGGCTCGAGATGATCCCGATCGTGCTCTCCTTCGTCATGTTCGCGACCGGCATCGGCATGCTGCTATCAGCGCTGTATGTGCGCTTCCGGGACGTGCAGCCGATTTGGGAGGTGACGCAGCTGGCCTGGTTCTACGGCTCCCCGGTGATGTACACAGCGAGCAGATACAACAAGTTCGCCCCGAACTTCGAGCACATCGCGCTGCTGAACCCGATCGCTACGTTGCTGACCCAGATGGGGCATGCCTTCATCGACCCGAAGTCGTTCCCGTCGGCCGCCACCGCCGCCGGCGGATACGGTCCCGTGATCGTCGCGCTGGCGATTATCCCGGCGACCTTCGCGCTCGGCTGGTGGGTGTTCACCCGTGAGGCGCCGCGGGTCGCCGAGAACCTCTAGTCCCACGCTTCCGCGCCCAAGCGGGAGCCTCTCGGTCGGCACAGCAAGATCTCGTCCGCCCGGCCGATGCGACAGCGCGTGACGGCCGCCGCCCCGAATTCCGCAACTGGGCTGATCCGCTCCACCACAAACCCGGCCGCCTCCAGCCGGCCGGCGATATCCGCCGCGTACAGCCTGACGTGGTCGTGCTGCCAGAACGCCCGCTCGCGCTCTGAGGGGTCGACGATCGATGAATCCTCGTAGGTCTGCTCGATGCTCAGATCTAGCGGGACCATCACCAGGCACCAGCCGCCGGCCGCGGTCACCCGGCACAGCTCGCGCATCGCCGCCACGTCATCGGGAATGTGCTCGAGCACGTGTGAGCAGATCACCGCGTCGAAGCTGTGATCGGGCAGATCGAGTCGCGTAAGGTCGAGCTGCAGGTCGACGTCTGGCTGGGTGAGGTCCGCCGTGACGTAGCGCAGCCCGCTGATTTGCGACAGCCGCCGCCGCAGACACCATTCGGGCGCGAAATGGAGCATCGAGTGGGTAGAGGCGAGGAGCTCGGCGCGCCGCTCCAGCAGCAGCCACTGGGCGCGGTGGCGCTCGTGTGAGCCGCACCGCCAGCACAGCGCGTCGGGTCGGTTCCAGTCGTCCTTGAATCGCTCGAACCGGCAGCCGCAGACGGGGCAAAGGACGCGATTGCCGCGGTGGTGGAGCATTTGTACGCGGCGCTCGATCGCTTGCGCCGCGCGAGGCGTCCTCACAATCCCGCCAGGATCCGCGCCAGCCCATGGCGCAGTTCCACTTGAGCCTCCCACCCTAGTTCTCGCCGCGCTCGCTGCACGTCCAGGCAGCTCCGCCTGACCTCGCCGGGCCGCTCAGGAGCGAACTCGGGCTCGGCCAGCGAGCGCCCGTCACTGACTTCGCGAAGCGCCGCCAGCAGCTCCAGGACCGACGTCTCCTGGCCGCATCCGATGTTGACCGGACCGGTCAGCTCACGGTCTGCCGCGAGTAGGTTCGCGCGCACCACGTCGCCGACCTCGACCCAGTCGCGCGTTTGCCTACCGTCGCCGAATACGGTCGGGCGCCGGCCTTCCACCAGGTGCCCGCAGAAAATCGCGACCACGCCGGCCTCGCCATGGACGTCCTGTCGTGGCCCGTAGACGTTGCCGTAGCGCAACGAAACCGTCGAGAGGCCGTGCAGGCGCGTGTATAAGTCGCAATAGCCTTCGGCGGCATACTTGCCCTGACCGTAGGGAGCGAGCGGCCTGATCGAATAGTCCTCGGGAGTCGGGAGCAGATCGGCGTCCCCGTACAGGCCTCCGCCGGTCGAGGTGTTGACGATTCGGCGCACGCCGAAGCGGCGGGCCGCCTCGAGCACCGCGATCGTGCCGAGCACGTTGGACTGGGCGTCAGCAGCGGGGTTCTCGACTGAACGGCGCACATCGATCTGCGCGGCGAGATGGAAGACGACCTCCGGCCGCGCGCGGGCGACGATTTCGCTGACCGCTTGAGCGTCGCGCACATCCGCGACCTCCAGACGTCCTCCCGTCGCGAGCGCCTGCTCTAGGTTGGATCTCTTGCCGCTCGACATGTTGTCGATCACCATGACCTGATCGCCGCGTGCCAGCAGCCCGTCGACGAGGTTTGAGCCGACAAAGCCGGCGCCCCCAGTGACAACGCAATCCATGCAAATAGATTAGGCCGAACGACGCAGAGACCCCCGCTCGGAGTAACGGGATGGGTGGGTCGATCGAAAAGGTGGGCCCGTACCGCGGGGTCGCGGCACGGGCCCAACCGAGGACGACCCTGGTAGGGCTGGGGGCCGTCCGAGACCCGCGAGAAAGGGGGCGATGCTCGCGGGCCCGATCGACTTCCTTGTCTAAGCACAGCATAACGCGCATCGGGGCGGAGGGATACAGGCGCGCAACATTCCGTTCTCAATGTGCGGGGCTAACGCCTAGAAACGAAACCTCCGAGCCGCAATTCCGTTCTAGCTCCTTACCGTCCTGCCGATCGTTTTTTAGTAAAACGCGGGCCGGGTATTGCGATCCAACGATGTACTCACAGAGTTCAGTCCAGCCTTGGTCCACCGTGGTCGAGCAACCGGGCATCGTCGAGGTGCTCGAGGTTCCGCTCGCGCTGACCGACTATGAGCGCACGCTGGACTGGATCGACGCGATGGTCCAGGCACGCGAGCGCGGCTACGTTTGCGCGTGCAACGTTCACACGGTGATGTCTTCGCGAGAAGACGCCGAATTGCGCTCGGCACTGCTTGGTTCGTCGCTGAACGTGCCCGACGGGCAGCCGCTGGTGTGGGCCATCAGGGCGCTTGGCCACTCGCTGCCTGACCGCGTCTACGGGCCTGAGCTGATGGCCAGAGCGTGTGCGCGGGCGGCGTCTGACCCCGAGCGGCGCTTCTACCTCTACGGAGGCCGCAATCAGGGGGCCCTGGTGCAACTCGCGCTCAACCTCCGCCATCGCTATCACGGTGTCAAGATCGTCGGCGGGTATTCGCCGCCACATCGCCCCCTCACCGAGGAGGAGCGCCACGCGGTCGTCGAGGAGATCAACAGCTCGCGGGCAGACGTGGTGTGGGTCGGGATTGGGGTGCCCAAGCAGGAGAAATGGATGGCGCGCCTTCGCGACGAACTGGACGCGCCGGTGCTGGTGGGGGTTGGAGCCGCGTTTGACTTCCACGCCGGGCTAGTTGCCCAGGCGCCGAGCTGGCTTCAGCGAGCGGGGCTCGAGTGGGCCTACCGGCTGGCGCAGGAGCCTCGCCGCCTGTGGCGCCGCTACCTGCGCTACAACCCCCGCTTCCTGGGCGCGTTCGCACTCCAGCTGGCCCATCATCTGCGCGAGCAGCGACGGTAGCAGCGGCCCGGCCGCTCGGCCCATGCATGATCCCGGGGTGCCCAAGACGCCCACAGTCTCGATCGCGATCCCGACCAGGGGCCGACCCAATTATCTGGACGTGGCGCTCGCATCGGTCGTCCCGCAGGCGTGCCGGCGCGGCGCCGAGGTACTGGTGGTCAGCGACGGTCCCGACCCGTCAGTGGCGGCTGTGGCGAGTCGACGGGAAGCACGGTTTCGGTCACTGCCCGCGGCCCGAGGCGCCAACGCGGCGCGCAACGCAGCCGTCGACTGGGCCAGCGGCGAGACGATCGTGTTCGTCGACGATGATGTCGATGCCCCGCCCGGCTGGCTTGACGCGCTGCTGAGCGGCATCGAGGCGGCGCCCGACCACGACGTCTTCGGCGGTCCGATTCGCCCCCGCCTCGAGGGCGGGGGACCGAGAGCCTGCGGGCGGGAGCCGGCGCCGATCACGACGCTCGATCACGGCCTCGAGGACCGCGACGTCGCGCTCGTGTGGAGCGCCAACATGGCCGTCAGAAGGCGCGCGTTCGACCGGGTGGGTCGCTTCGACGAGACGATTGCCGGGCGAGGCGAGGAGGAAGAGTGGGAGGATCGCTATCTGGCCGCGGGCGGGCGCATCCGCTACCTGGGAGGCGCCGGCCTCGTTCACCGGCGCACGCAGGCCGACGCCACGGTGAGGGCCCTATCCCGTGCTGCCTACGCGCTGGGACGGACCGCTCGCCGCAACGATGTCCGTAAGCGCGTCGCTCCATCGATCGCGGTCGAGCTGCGGACGCTGCTGGGATGCTTTTGGCACATCGCCCGGCGCCGGTGCGCGATCGGGGTCGTGCTGGTCGCGCAAACCGGGGGACGGCTCCACGAGGCGCTGGCGGAGCGACACGCGTGAACGACGCCCGAGACGACTTTCTGTCCGGGACCAGCGGGGAGGTTTGGGGTATCCGCGCGACGAGCTCGGCGGTGCTCGCGGATGCAGTCGAGGATGCGAAGCGGATGGTCCGCCTCGAGCCTCCGCGGCTGCGGCGGGCGGCGCGGACCTGGCCGCGGCGGCGTGTGCTGGCGCTGGCTGTCGAGCGGGCCGGCGTGCCCAACGTGCTGCGCGCGGCGCACGCGGAACTGAGCCGGTCTCGCCACCGCGTCACCTTCGCGACCAAGATCGCCGGCGACCGGGGGAAATTTGAAAACCTCAACGATCTCTTGTCTGAGAGCCCGGCCGCCGGCCATGACTGGCTGCTGATCGTGGACGACGACGTTGGCCTTCCGCGAGGGTTCCTCGACGCGTTCGTGTTCCTCGCCGAGAGGTTCGATCTGCGCCTCGCCCAGCCGGCGCACGCCCGCCGCTCGCATGCCGCCTGGAACGTCACCCGGCGCCGCCAAGGCAGCGTCGCTCGCGAGACCAACTTCGTGGAGATCGGCCCGGTGGTGGGGCTGCAGGCGGCGACGTTCGACGCGCTCCTGCCATTTCCGCCGCTCAAGGCAGGATGGGGGCTCGACGCGCACTGGTCGGCCCTCGCGCGCGAACACGGCTGGCGACTGGGGGTCATCGACGCTACGCCGATCCACCACGGCCTGCGCCGGATCGCGGCCTCCTACGATCGTCTCGCGGCGGTCGACGAAGCGAGAACCTTCCTCTCCGGCCGCCCCTACGTCACTGCCAGCGAAGCGCAGCAAACGCTCGTGACCCACCGGGAGTGGAGATGAAAGTGCTGATCGTCGCCGAGTACTACCCGCGGGCCGCCGATTCGGTGCTCGGGATCTGGTCGCATCGGCAGGCGCTCGCGGCGCGGGATGCCGGCGCGGAGGTCCGGGTGCTGGTCTTGTATCGCCCGCTGCCATCCCTCGCGGCGCTCCGGGCTTTCGACCGGGGCGCGATCACGCGGCCGTTGCGCCAACCGCGGCGAGCGGCGCTCGATGGGCTCGAGATCGACTACGTCCACTACCTGTCTCCGCCGCGGCCGTGGAGCTACGGCTCGTGGGGGGCGTGGGCGGCACCGCTGCTGGCGAGGGCGCTACGGCGCGTACGCGCCGGCTTCCAGTTCGACCTCGTTCACGCGCACTATGCGGTCCCCTCGGGCGACGCGGTCCGGAGAGCGTCGCCAACCGCCCCATTGCTCGTGTCCGTCCACGGTGGCGATGTCTATGGACCCCACGCCGACAGCACCGCGGTTACGAGCACGCTGGCCCACGCTCGCCTCGTGCTCGCCAACAGCGCGGGCACCGAGCGCCGCTGCCGCGCGCACGGAGCGCGTCGCGTCCGGGTCGTTCATCTCGGCACCGACCTTCCGACTGCGGAGCCGCGACGCCCCGAATCCCCCACTCTGGTCACCGTCGGCCATCTGGTTGCTCGCAAGCGGCACGCCGACGTGATCAGGGCGCTAGCGTTGCTCAAGGACGGCCACGCCGACCTGCGCTACGTGATCGTGGGTGATGGACCCGAACGCGAGCGACTTGCCTCGCTGACCCGCTCGCTCGACCTTGAAGGTCGCGTGGAGTTTCGCGGGCAGCTCGCGCCGGCCGCGGCGCTAGCGGCAGCCCAGACCGGATCGCTGTTCGTACTCCCCAGCGTCGAGGAGGCGTTCGGCGTGGCCTACGTGGAGGCGATGGCCGGCGGGATTCCCGCGATCGGCTGTCAAGGCGAGGACGGACCCGTGGAGATCGCCGCGGCCGGAGAGGGAATCGTGCTCGTGCCGCCCGCAGATCCGCGGGCGCTTGCGGAGCGAGTTGCAAGCCTGCTTGCAGACCCGGATCGGCTGCGGCGGCTCGGCCGAGCCGCCCGAGAGACGGTGCAGAACCACTTCACCTGGCCGCGTTGCGGACGCGAGACGGTCCAGGCCTACCTAGATGTCCTGGCACCCACCTAGGCATCCGTTGCTACTCTCGCGGACCGTGTCGTCTCTCGCCACGGCGCCACAGGGCGCCGCGCCCGGACCGCCCGAGACAACACCAGGGCCTCGCGCGGTCCCGCTGCGTGTAAGTACCGATGTCTTGCTCGGCTTGGTGCTCGCGGCGGGCCTGGCCGTGCTCGCGTTCGTCACCCGTGGCGGCACGGACCTCGGCACTGATGCGCTAGGCCCCAATACGTGGGCGGAGATCATCGTGCTGCTGATCGGCGCCGGACTCGCGGTGGCGGTCGTGCTCTCCGGCGCGCCTGGCCGCGCCTGGGGAGCAGGCACGCTCCTCGCGTTTGCTGCGGCTACCGCGTTCACCGCGGCCTCGATCGCCTGGTCGGTGCAGCCGGCGAATTCATGGGAGACCGCAAATCAGGCGCTCGCCTACCTGCTCGCGTTCGGTGGCGCGGTTGCGCTCGCGCGGCTCTTCCCCGGCCGCTGGGCGGCGCTCGTTGGGGCGATCGCGGTGCTCGCGACCGTAGTCTGCGGCTGGGCGCTGCTCGTGAAGGTGTTTCCCGCGACGCTTGATCCAGGCGGGGTATACGGGCGCCTGCGAGCGCCGTTTGACTACTGGAACGCGACCGGTTTGATGGCAGCTCTCGGGCTCCCCGCATGCCTGTGGGTGGCAGCGCGACGGGAGCGCGGACTCGTCACCGGTGCGCTCGCGGTGCCGGCGCTGTCGGTGCTGATCGCGGTCCTCGTGCTGTCCTACTCGCGCGGCGCCGTGATCGCGGCGGTGATCGGACTGGCTTGCTGGTTTCTGGTGGTCCCGCTTCGCCTGCGCGGCACGTTGGTATTCGCGTTTGGAGCAGCCGGTGGCGCGGCGATCTCGCTCTGGGCGCTAAGCACTCATGCCCTCACTCACGACAACGTGCCGTTGGCGCTTCGAACGACCGCCGGACATCGCTTAGGCCTCGTTCTGCTCGCGGTCGTCGCGCTGACCCTGCTGGCGGGGTTCGCGGCCGGATACGTGATCGATCGTGAAGCCCTTCGCCCTGAGGTGAAGCGGGATATCGGAACCGTGCTGGTGGCCTTGATCGCGTTGCTCCCGCTCGTGGCGCTCGGTGCGCTGGCCACGTCCTCCCGGGGGCTGACAGGCGAGATCTCGCACATGTGGGACACGCTCACCAACACCAACGCGGTCGTGAGGAACAACTCGAGCCGCCTCACCCAACTGGGGAGCAGCCGCGCCCGCTACTGGAACGAGGCGATTAAGGTCGGTGAGCACAACGCGATCCGCGGCGTGGGGGCCGCCGGCTTCGCCGTCGCGCGCACGCGCTACAGCACCGACAGCTACCCGGGCGACAGCGCCCACGGCTACCTGGTCGAGACGTTTGCCGATCTGGGAGTGATCGGCTTGGCGCTCAACCTCTTGCTGCTGGTGGCCTGGTGCCTGGCAGCGGGACGGACGGTCGGCGCGAGCTCGCGCTTCCGCGCCCCGCCTGGCCACGGCGCCGAGCAGACGGGCCTTCTCACGCTGCTCGTGGCGGTGATCATCTTCGGGGTGCACTCCACGATCGATTGGACCTGGTTCGTGCCCGGGACGGCGATCCCGGCGCTGGTCTGCGCGGGTTGGCTCGCGGGCCGCGGGCCCGTAACTGACCCCGTCGGGCGGGACCCCAGTCGCGGCGGGCTTAGCGCGCGGCCCGCGGCAGGCGCCGGAATCGTGGCCATCGTGGTGCTTGCGATCCTCGGAGCATGGGCGATCTGGCAGCCGCTCCGCGCCGCCGACGCCGACGCGAGCGCGATCAACGCGGCCGAGCAGGGCAACACGCAGGCAGCGCTGGCGTATGCTCGCGCCGCCGTGTCCCGCAATCCCCTCGATGCAAACCCGCTGTGGGAGCTCGGGGAGATCTATCTCGGCACCGGGGACCGTCGCGCCGCCCGGGCCCAGTTCGTCCAAGCGACCAAGCTGCAGCCGGAGAATCCGCAGACCTGGTTCCGCCTCGGCGATTACTACCTCCAACAGGCCGCGGCTCCGCGCGCGGCGGTGGGTCCGCTGGAGCGAGCCCACCAGCTCGACCGCGGCGATCCGACGATCGAGAGCGAGCTCGCGCTGGCGCTGCGAAGCACCGGGCGCCCGCCGAAGCACTCGAGCGCCTAGGAGCGTCGCAGAAACTCGCCCCGGTCCGGCCGGTCACCTGACGCCGCGCGCGAGCAGGGTCCGTCGCAGCAGCGGCGGCCCGCCGACGGCACGAACCGAGACCTCGCCGAACCCGAACTCGTGCAAGAGCCCCGCGAGCGACCGGCGGGTGTACAGATGAAGGTGATCTCCGAGCGGCTGCGAGAAGCGCTCGACGCCACCGAGCGCCACTCGAAGCCGCCCGTGAGACGGCGTCGTCAGCAGCAGCCGTCCGCGCGGGACCAGCACCCGCCGAGCCTCCGAGAGCCAGCGCGCCGTGTCCGCCACGTGCTCGATCACCTCGCTCGCCCAGACGACTTCGAAGGCTCCGTCCGCGAACGGCAGCGGGCCATCGATCGGCACGAGCACGAACTCGAGCGAAGGGTGGCGCGCCCGCGCGCGCCGAACCGCAGCAGAGACCACTTCAGCTCCGAGCGCCTGCGCTCCCGCGTCCGCTAGCGCCACGGTGAAGTCACCGCTGCCGGCGCCCAGATCGAGCACCCGATCGCCCCCCCTGACCTCCTCGCGTAGGAAGCTCATCCGCCGTGCGAACTCAGGCGGCTTCAGGCCATCGGGCAACCGCTCCCAGAGGTCCTCGTAATACTCCTGCACTCGCCGACCCCGCCCGAGACTCAGTGCTCCGGCGACTCCACCAGCACGGTAACCGGACCGTCATTGACGAGCTCGACTTGCATCATCGCGCCGAACACCCCGCGGCGCGCGCCGATCCGCTCGCAGAAGTGTTCATATAGCGGTTCGGCCTGCTCCGGAGGCGCGGCGGCGACGTAGCTCGGGCGATTGCCGCGACGGGCATCGCCATACAGCGTGAACTGGCTGACGCACAGCACTTCCCGTCCGCCCAGTGGCTCGTTCATGCGGCCACCGGTGTCCGGGAAGACGCGCAACGACCTGACTTTTTCCGCCAGCCACTCAGCGTCGCGCTCGGAGTCTCTCCTGCTGACGCCGAGCAGCACCAGCAGGCCGGGACCGATCGCCGCGACCATCTGGTCGCCCACCGTGACGGAGGCGCGGGTCACGCGCTGGATCAATGCGCGCACGAAGCTAGGGGGCGTCGCGCAGCTCTGCCGCGGCCTGCTCGGGGGCGACGATGTTCAGATTCACTCCAGCTCCCAGCTCGAGCCCCGCCAGATGGGTCAGGCGCGGCAGGATGTCGATCCGCCAGCAGAAGTGCTCCGCTCCCCGGGGCGCGGTGCGGACCCAGAGGTTGAGTGGAGGGATCGCGCCCAGCCGGCGAGTGAGCCGAGCAAGCGCCTGGTGGAGCATCGCCGCCCCGGTGGGGCCGTCGTCTTCGAAGCGTAGCCGTGACCGCCGTGGCGCGATCATCAGCTGGTAGGGAACGCGAGCGCCGAACGGGGCCATCAGCACGCTCACATCGTCGATCGCGACGATCCGCTCGCGCTGGCGGACTTCTTCCTGGACCAGATCGGCCAGCAGGTTCCCACCCATCGTCCGGGTCGCGTAAGCGCCGAATCGCTCGCGCTCGCGCGCGACCGCGGCCGGCACGAAGTCGAGCGCGTAGAGCTGCGCGTGGCTGTGCGGCAGGGACGCGCCGGCTTCCCGCCGTTCGTTGACGATCACGTGCACGTACGACGAGGTCTCGTGTGCGCGGATGCGCGCGCGCCAGACGTCCATCGCCGCGGCCACCTGGTCAACCGGAAGCTCGCTGAGCGAGATCACGGGCTGAGGGCAGTTGATGATCACTTCGTGGCTGCCGAGCGCCGGCGCTGCCCAGAACAGGTCCTTGTTGGCGCGTGGCTCCGGTTCAGCGGCTGTTTCGCTGAGCGCCGGGTACAGGTTCGGCACGACTCTTACCGTCCATCCCGGCGTGTCCGGGGCCCCGCCGTTCGGGCGCACCGCGTAGACCTCGGGCGGCGTGCGGTCCTCGTGCCCCTCCGCGAACGGATCCGTATCGGGGTCCAGCGGCGCCGCCGGTGTAGCGGACAGCCCTCCGCCGGGCCGGGTGGCGCGATCGCTGGCGACGATCGCGCGGTAGCCGGTCAGCGGGTCGATCCGTAGCTCGGGCAATCAGTGGCCCCCGGCACGAACGCGCGCTGCTCCCCTCACAGCTGTTTCTCCATCGCGATGTGCTCGATCCCCGCCTCGACGAACTCGTGTCCCCGGACCCGGTAGCCCGCGGCCTCGTACAGTGGTCGCGCGTAGGTCTGCGCGTGCAGCACCAGCCGCCGCCCGCCGGCCGCCAATGTCTCGGAGTCGGCCGCGCGCAGCAAGGCGGTCGCGATGCCCTGGCGGCGGACCGAGGCGCGCACCGCGAGGCGGCTGAACTGTGCCGTGCTTCCCACCATCAGCACGCGGCAGGTGCCGAGGAGCTCTCCGTTCGCGACCGCCACCAGATGAATCGCCTCGCCGTCGCGGCCGTCGAGCTCCTCGCGCTCGGGCACGCCCTGCTCGGTGCAGAACACGTCGTGGCGAAGTTGCACCACCGCCTTCATCTCCTGTTTCCCGCGGGCGCGGCGAATCTCGTACTCAGTGACGTTGCTCATCCCAGTGCGTAGCGGCGGATGTCGCGCTCGAGCGCGGCCGCGGTCCCGTAGGGCCCTGCGTGGTCGTAGACCGACTTACCCCGACGGTCGAAGTAGATCGTCTGCGGGTAGTAGGTGGCCGCCCGGATTGCGCTGGAGATCTGCTCACGAGGGTCGACATAGCTCGGGTATGTGACCGGGAACTTGCGCAGGAACGCCGCCGCGGCAGGGTTCGCGTCCCCCCCGTCGACGCCGATGAACGCCACCCGGCGTCCGAACGCGACCGCGGCTTGCTGATAGGCGGGGAACTCCGTCTGACAGGGCCCGCACCACGAGGCCCACTTGTTGACCACGATCGGGTAGCCGCGGAGGCCGTGGAGCCGCGCCTCAAACGCCGCCAGGCCCCCGCCCAGAAGCTGGTTAGCTTGCGAATGCAGCGACGCGAGCACCGGCGGAGAGCCGTTGAAAGCAGCAGCCACGGTGCCGGCGTCCGGGGTCGCGCTCCGGGCCTCGCTCCCGCACCCGGCGACTGCCAGGGCGGTCATGATCACTGCCGCTGACGCGCGACTGGCCACCACGGTTGACAGGTTGCCACACCGACCGGGCCCGCTCCCCGCGCGGCGCCCGAGAGACAGACGCCCGCCGCGCAGCGTACTGGTCGCACTGCCGGATCGGCTTTTCCCAGCTTGCGGCTCGTTAACACGATCCCCATCTGGTTAAATGTCGCTATCCTCTAATGCAAGCCGGTGAGGGGCAATGCTTATGAGGGCTTCCTTGCCGGACAAGGCGCTTGCCGGTATTGCTTGAGTCGCTAGGAACGTACCGCGGCGACTCCCACATCTGACGCAACCTCCACAACGTATGGGTGCTTCCAGCCCTTTTCCTAGTCCTGCAGCGATCGCGCGTGCAGAGCTGCTCACCCGAGAGCGGTTCGTGTACGAAGGTGAGACGCTCGAAGAAGCCTTAGCCCCGGGGTCCGCTCGGCGCCGGGCGCTCGACGCTGCCTTGGCGGAGGTGCAAGCGGGTGCCACCACTCCTTCGGTGCAGTGGCGGCGGCGCTACTCGTTGCTGCTGGGGCTCGAGCGACTGCTCTCCGAAGAGGAGCCGCATCTGGCGGACGGCACCGTCCTCTCCGCTCACCAGGTCGACGCCCTGTCCGGCACCCTCACCGCGCTGCTGGCCGAGGTCCAGCGCAATGGCAACGATGTTGGCAACGGCCCGTCCACGAACGGCTCGACCCCGGCCGCCGAGCCGGCGCAGCTGGCGTCGGCCGCGATTCCCGGCGAGGAAGAGGCGGATCTCGACGACGGCGACGAGGACGAGGAGCCTCAAGATTGGCAGTACGACGAGGAGGACCTCGAGTTCGATGAGCAGCCGGAGGATCCCAACGCCGCCCGCCGCTTCTGGTTTGAGCACGCGACCGGCGCTGGCAAGACGGTCGCCGCACTCGGGTTCGTGGAGGCTTCACGGACCGGCGGGGTGCTGATCCTGACCCATCGGCGCAACCTCGTCGATCAGTTCAACGGCGAGTTGCGCGACCGCGGCTACCGCGACCGGATCTCCCCGCCGCTGCTCGACGGCAAGGACGCCGCCAACGGGCCGGTCACGGTCGAGACCTACCAATGGTTCGTGCGCAACGCGGGGCGTATCTCCGACGCCTACGCGATCGTGATCTGCGACGAGGCCCATACCGCGCTCGGCGAGAAGACCTCGGCGGCAATCCGCAGCTGGTCGGGGCCCGTTTTCATCGGCATGACCGCGACCGGGGCGCTGATCGCCAGGCACGTCACTGACCTGTTCCCCACTCAGACATCGCGCTTCGACCTCGCCCAGGCGGCCCGCCGAGGCGTGATCGCGCCACTTCGCTGTATCCGGATACCGCCCGGGCCGGGCGTCCGCACGATCGCCAAGGTGCCCCTGCGCCGCGGCGAGGTGGACACCGAGTTCGACCAGGAGATGCTGGCCGAGCTGCTGGATCAGACGCCCTTTAACATGGCGATCGCCGACCTCTACAAGACTCGCTTCAACGGAGTTCCGGGAGTCGTGTACGCCGCCGGCGTTCGCCACGCCTACAACGTCGCGCAGGCTTTCCGCGACGTCGGAATGAAGGCGCAGGCTGCCTCAGGCGAGACCCCCAAGCGCCAGCTGGCGCGGATCCTCGCCGACTACGAGAGCGGCAAGATTGACGTGCTGGTCAACGCCCAGCTGCTCGCCGAGGGCTGGAACAGTCCTCGCGCCACGATTTGCATGCATCTGGCTCCGACCGCCTCGAAGCGGATCTATCAACAGCGCGTTGGTCGCGTCACCCGCCGCCATCAGGGCAAAGAGGCGGGGATCGTCGTGGACTTCGTGCACCCCGCGACCAAGCACGACGATCCGGTGGTCACGCTCCACTCGCTGCTGGACCGCGACGTCTACCGCGGCGGGGCAATCGTCGTCGGGCCGGTCCGCCGGGGCCGCGGTCGGCGCGTGCGGGTCGAGCGCCGCGTGCTTCCGGTGACTCCCGATCCCGAGCGCCGTGCCGAGGTGTTCGAGCGCGAGCTGTGGCGGATCGCGGTCGAGCACTTGGATTACGGCGAGCAACACGTCTGGGCCGCGCTCGCCGGCGCGCGTGTGGCGCCAAACGGGTGGCGGCGCGCCAAGGCCATGCTCCACTTCGATCGCGGCGGCGAGCTCAAACGCCGCTTCCTGCTGACCGCGCTGCAACGCAACCGCAATTCCCAGCTGCGCCTGCGCGCGCTGCAGGAAATCGCCGCCAGCCGCGACGCGGAGGCGTTTGACACCGCGATCGACATCATGGCCGGCTGGCCCCGCGACGAGCGCCGCGAAGGGGTCAAGATCATGTTGCAGGCGCTCGCCGAGCGCCGCATAGGCCGCCGCGACCAGGCAAACGCGTGGATCTGGCGAATGGCCGAGTACACCCGCGAGGTCCACGAGGAGTACGCGGTCGCCCGCTGGCCCGAGACCAAGCGCCTGCTCGGCCTGCTGGTCAACTCGAGCGGCGCCGCCCACGCCCGCAACGCGCGCCGTCTGGTCCACGCCACGCGCAAGGAGGACCGGCGCCTGTCCGCAGCGCTGCTCGCCGCGGCACTTGCCCACACCCCGGAGGCCGAGGAGGCGCTCCGCGGCGCGCGGACGCGCATGGCCCGCAAGCCAGCCGCTCTGGCCCGTGAGCTCCTGCGGAACTTCCCCAAGGGCAGGCGGAGCAAGAGTCGTCGCCGGCGCAAGGCGGGCGCCGGCGCGACCAACGACAGCGAGGCCGAGGCCGCCGTTGGCACGGGCGCGCTCGATCTCGACGGGGAGGACACCAGCCAGGACGGGCAGCTCGATGTCGACGAGCTCGAGGATGACGATGACGAGGCGGACGTTGACGTCGAGCCGGTCGCGGTCCAGGAGCGGGACGAAGACGAGGACGAGGCCGAACAGGACACCGAGGCCGCGGCGTAGCTCCGTTGCGGCCCCTCGGCTTTGGCGCGGGCTAACGCCGCACCCGCCCCGCTACCTCGCGGCTCGCCGGGCCGATCGGGGGGCGCGCGGCCGCTCAAACGCGCGCCAGCAGGTGAACCTCGCCCGCGTTCAGCGCGACTCGCTGGCCGCCGGTGTTGACGAGCAGCTGGCCATCGTCGTCGATGCCGGCTCCGATCCCGTGGCCTTCCGCCCAGCGAACCGGCTGGCCCAGGAGCGCATCGCGCGAGCGGACCTCGGCCAGCACCGCCGCCCAGTCCGCCGCCAGCCAGCGCTCGAGCGCTGCAAGCAGCCGCTCGAGCGTCGGCTCGACCGCGTCGGGCTCGCGGCCCAGCGTCCCGGCCACGCTCCTGAGCTCAGGCGGGAAATCCTGCTCGCGCAAGGCGACATTGATTCCAATCCCCACTACCGCCCAGCCCTCCTGGAGGCGGCCTTCGACGAGGATGCCCGCGACCTTGCGACCGTTGATCAGCACGTCGTTTGGCCACTTGAGCTTCGCATCCGGGAATCCGGCCTCTTCGGACTTCGCAACCGAAGCGGCCACTTCTGCAACCGCGACGCCCGCGATCAGCGGCAGCAGCGCCGGTGGATCTCGCAGCAGCAGCGAGCACAGCAGCGCCCGGCCCGGCGATGCGCTCCAGGTTCGTCCCTGGCGCCCGCGGCCGGCGGACTGCTCGCCGGCGGTCACCAGCGTGCCATGTGGAGCGCCGCGGGTGGCGAGCTCGCGGGCGCGAACGTTGGTCGAGTCGGTGCTGCGGAGGTGAAGGCGAGGGTTCCCGAGGGCGCCAGAGGCGCTGTAGCGCTCCGCCGCGGTCATGCCGGTCGCAGCCGCAGCTCGTCGTCGACCGCGACGCCGATGACGCTCGCGGCGTTGCCGTGGCTGACCGCGAGCGCCAGTCGCCTGTAAGCGTCCTCGTAGAGGATCAGCTCGCCAGGCTCGACATCGGCGAAGGTGAGCGCGAAATGCGCCTCGTGGCGATTCTCCGCGCCGAATTCCAGTCGCGCACGGTGGCCGAGCTTCAAGCCGGTGCCGGCGAGGTCCTCGTGACCGGCGTTGAGCTGCACGTTCCCGAATCGGTCGATGTAGATCGCGCGCGCCACCAGCGCGCCGTCCTCGTGTCTGGCGGGGGGCAGCCCGAGCGTGATCAGCGCGTCCGGGTTGCATGGCTCGCCCGTCTCGGCCAACTCGACTCCCAAGGCGAGCTGGGCGGCGACAGGCGCAAAGATGTCGCGGCCGTGGAACGTCGCCGATACCGGCTGCAGCCGGAACCGCGAGCGGGAGACGTCGACCGCTTCGACCACGCCGCCCGACTGCTCGGCCGCGGGCATCAGCACGCCGTTGTCCGGACCGACGAACAGCCTGCCATCGCCTGCGCGCAGAGCGACCGCGCGCCGCTCGCCACCGACACCGGGGTCGACCACCGCGAGATGCACGCCGGCGGGCATGTACGCGAGCGAGCCGCTGAGAATCAAGGCTCCCGCGCGGGCGTCGTGGCGAGGCACGCCGTGGGTGATGTCGATCACCAGCGCTTCCGGACAGATCCTTGCGATCACCCCGTGACATACGCCAACGAAGTCGTCGGCGATGCCGTAATCGGAGAGGAAGGTGATCACCGGCTGGCTCAAGTCGAACCTAGCTCGCGGCGGCGGGCGGCACGCTTTCTGCCGGTGCGTGACAGGCGTCCAAGCCTTGGTGGACCTGCGCCACCGACGGCGGATCCGTCGCGAACAGCTCCGGAAGGCTGACCGACCTTAGATGGCGCTGACGCAGCACCGGCAGCAGCGTCGTCAGCGCGCGGATCGTCTGGCCGCGGTTCTCATGCATCAGGAGGATCGCTCCGGGGCGCATATCCGCTTCCACGTTCTTGATGATGCCCGCCCAGTTCGCGCCGAGCGAGTCCTGGGAATCGAACGACCACATGATGTCGAGCAATCCAAGCCGCTTGGCGATCTGGTTGATGGCTGGATCCTGGGCGCCATAGGGTGGTCGGAAGAGGTCGACCGGCTGGCCCGACTGGCGCTCGATCAGCTGCTTGTTCTGCTCGAGCTCGGACTGCACCTCCGCCGAAGAGAGCTCCTGCAGGTCGGGGTGAGTGAGGGTGTGGTCGCCGAGAGTGGCGACCTTCAGCTCCCGGGTGAGCCAGCCAGGCCACGCGTCGATGCTCTTGCCGACGACGAAGAAGGTGGCGCGTTCGTGAGCCTGAGCCAGCTTCTTGACCGCATAGTGCGTATAGACGCCGGGGCCATCGTCGAAGGTAAACGAGAGCGCGTTGCCGTGCGGACCGGCGCAATAGATCGGCAGCGCCAGCGGGATGAGCTTGCGGATGTTGGCGTTTCCGCGGGCCTCCAGCGCGGTCAGCCGTTGCTTGGGCGCTGGCCGTCCGGCCTTGACGACGACGTTGTGGGTCACGGTGGGTTGCGGCTGGCGCTTCGTGGCTCCGCCGGCGCTCGTGAGCACGACCACGATGGCCGCGACCAGCGCCACCAGGAGCGCTCCGAGCGCCGCCATCTGTTGGCGGTGCCGGCGAACCCTGCTCTGCGCGCGACGGGCAGCGATGTGATCGGGAAGCTCCGGCATTTCCCGGGCGCACTGTAGCGAGCAGGGCCGCTGGAGCTGTCCGCTTCGTTTGTGAGGGCGCGACCTGAACGCGCTTCACCCAGTTCTCGCGGCGTCGAGGACCAGCGCCTCTACCACGCCGTCGATGTCGTGGCGTGAGGCCTCCACGTGCGGCTCATGGCCCCGGTCGCGCAGCGCGCTGGTTGTGACGGGGCCGATGCTGACGAGCCTCGTACGCGGCCGCAGGCGCTCGCCCGCCGCGTCGAAGAAGAACCTGACCGTCGAGGAGGAAGTGAACGTCACGTAGTCGGCGGAGCCGACCGCCTCGAGCTGGGACTCGGATAGCCGCTCGGCGACGGTCTCGTACAGCTCGATGACGTCGACCTCCGCGCCTCGCGCCCGCAGCGCATCGGGGAGCACATCGCGCGCCTGGGCGGCGCGAGCGATCAGCGCACGCCTCACCGGCAGGTCGGCCAGCGCCTCGATCAGGCCCTCGGCCACGAACCGCTCGGGCACGATGTCAGCGATCACGCCATGCTCGCTCAAGGCCCGCGCCGTGCCGGGACCGATCGCCGCGACCCGCGCGCCAGCGAGCGCCCGGGCGTCGCGCCGCGACGCCAGCAGCCCCTCGAACAGCAGCCGGACGCCGTTGGGGCTCGTCAGGCAGATGAGGTCGTAGCGGCTGAGCTCCGGGACGGTGCCGTTGAGCGGCGCGATCTTGATCGCCGGCGCCTCGACCACGGTCGCGCCAAGCTCACGCAGGCGCTCCGCCAGCCCGCTTGCCTGGGCCCGCGCGCGGGTGACCGCGACCGTCGCGCCGTACAAGGGACGGCGCTCGACCCAGCGAAGGCGCTCGTGCAGCGCGGCGACCGGTCCGAATAGCGCGATCGCTGGCGCGTGTATACCAGCCGAAGCTGCCTCGCTCGCGAGCGTCGCAAGCGTCGCGACCACGGTGCGCTGGCCCGGAAGCGTGCCGCGCTCGATCACGGCCGCCGGTTGCCCCCGGGTCCCGCCCAGCGGCGATCAGGCGATCGCTGATCGCGGATAGCTGCCGAACGCCCATATAGACGACCAGCGTGCCGGGAAACGCGGCGAGCGCCTGCCAGTCGAGCGCCGAACCTGGCTTGGCAGGATCCTCGTGCCCGGTGATGAACGCGACCGCGCTCGCGGCGTCCCGGTGGGTGACCGGAATTCCCGCATACGCCGGTGCCGCGACGCCGGCCGTCACCCCGGGAACTACCTCGAACGGGACTTTCGCCTGGTGCAGTGCCTCGGCCTCCTCTCCTCCGCGGCCGAACACGAACGGGTCTCCCCCTTTCAGCCGCACCACCAGCTTGCCAGCGGCGCCGTGCTCGATCAGCAGCCGCTCGATCTCGGTCTGCGGCATCGAGGGTCCTCCACCCTCCTTGCCGGCGTACAACAGCTCGGCTCCGGGGCGCGCGGCACCGAGTGCGGACTCCGGAATCAGCCGGTCGTAGATGACGACATCAGCAGCAGCGATCAACTCGAGCGCGCGGGCTGTGAGCAAGCCCGGATCCCCGGGGCCCGCGCCGACCAGGTAGACCGTCATGCCGCCGCGCTTTCGGCTGCCCGGCGAAGCAACTCGCCGGCACCCGCGGCGAGCATCCGCTCTGCGACCTCGCGTCCGAGGCCGGAAGGGCGGCCCGAGCGGCGATCGGTCAGCCGTGTAGAGCCGTCGGGCAACCCGACCCACGCCCTGAGCTCGAGCGTCCCGTCCCCGTTCGCCCGCGCGTGCGCGCCGAGCGGCGTGTGGCACGAGGCGCCGAGTGCGGCCACCAGTTCCCGCTCCGCGGTCACGCACGCCAGCGCCTCGGCGTCGGTCAGCGGCGCAAGCACGCCCGCCGACAGTGCCCCAGGGCGCGCCTCGAGCGCCAGCGCGCCCTGCCCCGGAGCCGGCACCAACTCGGTCAACACGCTCCCCGCCGCATCGGTCCGACCGAGGCGCTGCAGGCCCGCGAGGGCGAGCACCAAGGCGTCAAACAGCCCCTCCTCCAGCTTGCGCAAGCGGGTGTCGACGTTGCCGCTGATACCGATCACCTGCAGACCGTCGCGGGCGGCGCGGATCTGAGCGGCGCGCCGGACGCTGCTGGTCCCCACCCGAGCGCCGGCTGCAAGCGCCGCCAGCGAAGGCGCGCCGCAGAGCGCGTCGCGAGGGTCCGCGCGCGGCGGAATCGCGACCAGCTCAAGGCCGTCGGCGAGTTCGGCGGGCACGTCCTTGGCCGAGTGCACCGCCACGTCGATCCGCCCCTCGAGCAGCGCCCACTCCAGCTCCAAGACCCACCGCGACTTGTCCTCGGAGGCCGCGCCGCGATCGCCGGCGGTGGTGATCGTGACAAGTTCGGCCTCCGGACCCAGACGAGCCGCGACCCACCGAGCCTGCGCCAGCGCCAGCGCGCTCGCGCGCGTGCCGACCCGGATCAACGGCGCCGGAGCTCGCGGACCTGGGCGAGCCGGTCCTCATCGGGCAGCTCGATGCGCTCGCCCGAGCCGAGGTCCTCCTGGTGAACTTCGAGGCCGAACAGATCCCGGACCATCGCGGTGCGCGCGTGCACCCGGTCGTCGCGCAGCTCCTTCAGCCGCGCGGTTGGATCGTGCAGCAGGCGATTGACGACCGCCCGCGCGATCGCTTCGATGCGCTCCAGGTCGCGGGGCGAGGCGGATTCCCATCGTCCTGCGTTCTCGCGCACAACCTCACTGGCGATTCGAGTGGCGTGCGCGCGCAGCGCCGCGAGCGTTGGCAGCACCTCGAGCGACCCGAGCCAGCCAGCGAAGTGCTGGATCTCCTCCTCGATGATTCCCTCTGCTTTGCGCGCCTCCGCCTGGCGAACCCGGCGGTTGCGGGCAATCACCGCCTGCAGATCATCGATGTCATACAGCGAGATCCCGTCGACCTGACCGCAAGCGGCGTCGATATCCCTCGGCACCGCGAGGTCAATCAGCAGCATCGGCCGCTGATCGCGATCATCCATCACCGCGGCGAGCTCCCGCGCTTCCAGCAGTAGATGTGGCGAGGAGGTGGCGGCAACCACGATGTCCGCGCGGCCGAGACCCTGCGGCAGCTCGTCAAAGGTTATGCTGCTACCGCCGTAGCGCCTGGCGAGGGCGAGCGCCCGATCGCGCCGCCTGCTCGCCACGAAAACCGTGTGAGCGCCGCTGTCGGCGAGCGCACGCGCGGTCAGCTCGCTGCTCTCACCGGTGCCGACGATCACAACTTCCCGGCGGCGCAGGTCGCCGAGCAGCTCGCGCGCGAGCGCCACCGCGACTCCCGGGAGGCTCAGCTGGCGCTCGCCGATCGCGGTCTCGCTGCGTACCCGTTTGCCGGTCGCGAGCGCGGCCTTGAACAAGTGATTGGTCAGCGGTCCCACGGTCTCCCAGCCGAGCGCCAAGTCGTAGGCGCGTTTGACCTGCCCCTGGATCTCAGCCTCGCCGACGACCATCGACTCCAGCCCGGCCGTGACGCGATACAGGTGGCGAGCCGCATCGCAGTTTCGATGCGAGTAGATCGCCGACGCGAACTCCGTCGGCCGGATCCCGGCGAGGCTGGCCAGCATCGCGAGCACCCTGCTCTCGGCCTCGACCGGATCGCCGACAACCAGGTAGAGCTCGGTTCGGTTGCAGGTCGAGATCGCCACCACCTCTTGGATATCGGCCGCCCCGCGGAGATCGCGGACAAACTCAGCGGCCAAGGCCTCGGGCAGCGCCAGGCGCTCGCGGACCTCGACCGGGGCGGTCTTGTGCGAAGCGCCGATCGCGAGCAGCTCGCTCATGCGACCCCCGCTCGATCGTGTTCCCGCTCCTCGTCCCGCGCGGCCGCCGCTTCGAGGTCGCGGCGCAGCTCGATCAGCTCGCGCTCGGTGCGCTGCAGCCGCACCGCCATGATCCCCAGATACGCGAGCAGCAGCACCACGAACACGATGTAGGCGCCGGCCACGTACTTGCCCGCGGCGTGCAGCGGCAGCGCGGGGGCTGCCAGAACCAATCCACTCATGACGGTGCAGCGCTCCTTCCGAGCGGCCTCACCTGATCCTCGCCGAGCAGCATCCGCCGCAGGGCCCGGACTTGCGAGCGAGCGTTCTTGGCGGCCATCTCGTATTTCCACAGGGTCACGAATAGCAGCGCGATGCCGAGCAAGGAGACCAGGAACGTGAGCCTCATCGGCCCCGGCAGGTTGCCGCCGCCCAGCGTCAGCACGCGGGGATGCACGTAGGACTGCGCGAGCCGCACCGCGATGAAGTTCAACGGCACGAATGCCCCCGCCACGATCGCGAACACGCTCGCGTAGCGGCCCTGGCGCTCGGGATCCTCGATCGCGAAGCGAAGCGGTTGATAGGTCGCGAACAGCAGCAGCACGATCAAGAACGAGACCAGCGTGGGCTCATTCCAGACCCACCAGTGACCCCAGGAGGCCTTCGCCCAGATCGAGCCGGTGATCAGACCCCCGATTCCGAAAATCAGCGATAGATGAATCGCGACGTACGAGCGCACATCCCAGCGGCGATCGCCGGTCCGCAGATGACCGATTGCGAGCAACCCACCAAAGATGAACCCACACAGCGAGACGATCGCGAGTGGGACATGCAGATAGAAGATCTTCTGAATGAAGCCCTGGTCGGCATCCAGCGGCGCGTAGAAGAACACCAGCGCGAGCGCAACCGCGATTGTGGCGAGAGTGGCAAAGGCCAGGCCTTTGAGGCCGCGCCCGTAAGTCATCAACGTTCAGTCCTCCACCAGGAAATCGAACACCGCGTAGGCGAGGAGAGCGAACACCAAATCATAAAGAGCCAGGATCGCGAGCCACTTACCGGGCGGCGAGCCGGAGGTATGAGCCGCGAACAGCGGCCCGATCGCCCGCGCGGTGGCGATCAGCGCCGGAATCAGGAGCGGCAGGCCGATCACCGGCCCGATCAAGTCGCGGGCCCTGGTTTGCACCGCAATCGCCGAGACCAGCGTGCCAATCACGGCCAGTCCGGCGTCGGCCAGCGCGAGTACCGCGAGCAGCCCGAGCAGTGGCGGGCCAAGCGGCGGACCCAGGAGCAGGAGCGCGAACGCCGGGACCGCGAACACCTCGAGCGCCGCCAGGAACAGAAACAGAGCGGCGGCCTTGGCGACCAGCAGCGCCGTGCGATCGACGGGAGCGAGCAGGAAGGCGTCAAAACCTCCCTGTTCGCGCTCGGCCACGAACAGGCGGTTGACCGCGAGCATCGACGCGAACAGCAGCGTCCCGGTGAGCACTCCGGCCGCGAGCTGACCGGCGATCGTCGCCTGGTTCAAGGCGAAATGGAAGATCACAAACGTGGTCACCGAGAACAGGAACATCGCCGGGACGGTCTCGAGTGTGCGCAGCTCCAGGCGCAGGTCCTTGCGCAGCACGGTCAGCGCGGCGCTCACGGATACGGCTCCTCTCGCAGCACGGTCAGCGTGGCCCTCACGCGTAAAGCTCCCTGAGCATCGAATCATCGACCCCCGGGGCGGCTCCCACGAACGTCGCGCGGCCGTCCTTCAGCGCCAGCACGAAGTCGGCCTCGGTGAGCGCCGCCTGCGGGTCGTGGCTGGTCAGGACCCGCGTGCGCCCGCTCGCGCGTCCGATCAGCGGTTCGACCAGCTCGCTGGCGGCGGGATCGAGATTCGCTCGCGGCTCGTCGAGCAGCAGCAGCTGCGGCTGGTGCAGCACGGCTCTGCAAATCGCGAGCCGCTGCACCATTCCGCGGCTGAGTAGTCGCACCGGATCGTCGGCGCGCCTGTCCATTGACACCGCCGCGAGGACCTCCGCCACGCGCTCGAGCCGGACGCCGTGAAGGCGGGCGTGATAGCGGAGGTTCTCGCGGCCCGTCAGGTCGCGATACAGCAGCGGCTCGTGCGCTAGGAAACCGAGCCTGCCGCGGACCGCGAACGCTCGCCTGGGCAGCGGCTCGCCGAGCACGTCGATCCTGCCCGCGTGCGGCCGCAGCAACGTCGCCAGGATCCGCAGCAGCGTCGTCTTCCCCGCCCCGTTGCGCCCCAGGACCGCGAGCGTCGATCCGGGGGCAAGCCGCAGCGAGACATCCCGCAGCGCGGTTCGCTCGCCGAAATGGCGGGTGAGGCCGCGCAGCTCAATGGCCGGCGGTTCTTCCACCCTCGCGCTGCAGCGTCGCGACGACGTGCTCGAGCGTCGGAGCGATCACCGGGAACAGCTCGCCGATCGACTTCGGATTCCCGGGAAAATTGACGATCAAGGTCCGGCCCGCGATTCCAGACACGCCCCTGGTCAAGATCCCCATCGGCGTGCGCCTGAGCGATTCGGCCCGCATGGCCTCCGCGAATCCCGGGGCATCGCGATCGATCACCGCCCTGGTCGCTTCCGGGGTCACGTCGTCCGGGGTCAGCCCGGTACCGCCGGTGGTGAAGATCAACGAGATCCCGGCTTGCGGCGCGCAGTAGCGCCGCAGCGCCTCCTCGATCGCCTCGCGGTCGTCACTGACTACCTGCTGCTGCACCACTTCCGCCCCCGCGGCGGTCGCCTGCTCAGCGAGCTGCCGGCCCGAGAGGTCTTCGGCGACGCCGGCGGCAACCGAGTTGGAGATCGTGAGAATCGCTGTTTTCATCGCGCGCGACAGCATAGGGTCAGGGACGCCGGTGGCGTCGCTGACCGCGCGGCTCTGGTGGCTCGCTATGGCCGCTCGCGTCGCCAGAGGCCTGAGCGTCCGCCGGATTTCTCGAGCAGGTGGACCGCGCCGATCTCCGCCCCCCGTTCGATCGCCTTGACCATGTCGTAGACGGTCAGCGCGGCGACCGAGGCCGCGGTCAGCGCCTCCATCTCGACCCCGGTCTGGCCGGTCGTGCGTGCCTCGGCGACCAATTCGATCTCACCGGCTACCGCGTCCACCGATGCCTCGACGCCGACGAACGAGAGCGCGAGCGAGTGGCACAGCGGGATCAGCTCCGGGGTCCGCTTGGCGGCCTGGATGCCGGCGATCCTGGCGACCGCGATCACGTCTCCCTTGGGCGTCTCGCCGGCCAGTACAGCCCGCGCGGTCTTCGGCGAGACGCGCAGCACGGCTCGGGCCACGGCGCGCCGTTCGCTCGCCTCCTTGTCGCCGACATCGACCATCTGGGCGCGCCCGGCGGCGTCGAGGTGCGTGAGCTCGCTCATGTTGCGCTCGCTTGACCCTAAGCGGCCGCGTGGGTCCGCATCGCGGCCTCGATCAGGTGGCGCACAGCTCCGACGTCGCCCGCTCGCAGCAGCTCGATCGGATCGGGCTCTCCGCCTACGATCGACTCGAAGAACTCCTTGCGCTCCTGATAGGTGGGGAGCGTCGCCTTGGCCCAGCCGCGGACGTCGTTGAGCAGGATCGCGAGCAGCGCGTAGGGCTCCCCGAACAGGTCGGAGATCTCACGCTTCATTCGCTTGGCGAGCGCAGGCGAGGCGCCGGCGGTCGAGATCGCGACCGCGAGCGGGCCGGTCCGCACGATCGCCGGCAAGATGAAGTTGCACAGGGGCGGCACGTCGACGACGTTGACGAGCATCGACCGAGCCTCGGCGTCCTCGAACACGCGGATGTTGACGTCGGTGTCGCCGGTGGCCGCGATCGCGATCAGGGATCGATCGAGGTCCTCAGCCCAGTACTCGCGCCGCTCCCAGCGGATTGAGCCCTCGAGCGCGAGCTGCACCAGCTCTGGGTGCGCCTCCGGGGCGACGAGCGTCACATCCCCATCGCAGGCAAGCAGACCCTCGACCTTCTCGAGCCCCACGTCGCCGCCTCCGACGACCACACAGCGGCGGCCCTTGAGGCGCAGGCAGGCGATGTAGAACGGCGTCTCGAGCATTCCCTGCACGCACGACTGATCACAGATCCCCCTGCGGAGCTGGCAGACACACTCCTTGCCGCTGTAGGCCTGGGCCGGCATCCACTACAGGGTAGCCCGCGGGCCACGGCGCGCCAGCGCGGCAGTCCGCCGACGCCTAGCTGCGGCCCCGCGCGCGTCGGATCTCCTCGAGCTTTGCCCGCAGCGCCGGCTCCGCCTCGTCGGGCTCATAGAAGCGCGCTCCGATCGCCCCGTCTGGCATCAGCTCCTGCGGGGAGACGTGCCCCGGGCGGCCGTGAGGATTGTCGTAGCCGCCGTCGCTGCGAGTCGAAGAGCGCAGATGGCGCGGCGGGGGCTCGGCCCCACGCTCGCGAATCTGCTCGCGGGCGGCGAAGATCGCCCGTTTGGCGGCGTCTGACTTAGCCGCTAGAGATAAATAGATCGCGCTCTGAGCGAGCGCGAACTGGCACTCGGGGAGGCCGACGTGCTCGACCGCATGCGCTGCCGCGGTGGCGACGCTGAGGGCTTGCGGGTCGGCATTGCCGATGTCCTCGGAGGCGAAGATCACCATCCTGCGGACGATGAATCGGGGATCCTCGCCGCCCTCGAGCATCACCGCGAGGTAGTACAGGGAGGCGTCGGGATCCGACCCTCGCGTGGCCTTGATCCAGGCGGAGATCGTGTCGTAATGGCGGTCGGCCTGGCGGTCGTAGAGCAACGCGCGCCGCTGCAGCGCGTCCTCCGCGTGGGCGAGCGTCACCGGCTCGGCCTCCCCTGCGGCCTCACACGCCAGCTCGAGCGCGTTCAGCGCCGTCCGGGCGTCGCCACCCGATCGCTGCGCGAGGAACTCGATCGCCGCCGCCTCGACCCGCGCAGCGGGCCCGCATTCGCCGCGAGCGACAGCCCGCTGCAGCAGCCGCTCGATATCGGCGGGGCGGAGTTGCTCGAGCTCATACACGTGGGTTCGGGAGATCAGCGCCGAGTTGACCTCGAAGTAGGGGTTCTCCGTGGTCGCGCCGATCAGCGTCACGAGACCGTCTTCCACCGCCGGCAACAGAGCGTCTTGCTGGGCTTTGTTGAAGCGATGGATCTCGTCGAGGAAGAAGATCGTCTGCGTGCCGGTGCCGGCGAGGCGCTGCCGCGCCCGCTCGATCACCGCCCGGACCTCTGCCCGACCAGCCTGCACGGCGCTTTCCTCCTCGAAGGCGGCATTTGAGGCTTCCGCCACCAGCCGGGCCAGCGTCGTCTTGCCGCTTCCGGGCGGGCCGTGGAGGATCATCGAATGCGGACGGCCCTCCTCGATCGCGCGGCGAAGCGCGGATCCCGGCGCCAGTAGCCGCTCTTGGCCGACGAACTCGTCGAGCGTCCGCGGCCGCATCCGGGTCGCCAGGGGGGCGTTCGCCGCGACCTGGCCCGCGCGCGTCGCGCTGCCGGGCGCGCGCGTCGCGCCGCCGGTGACCGGGACTTCGTCCTCGCCGAACAGGCGTTCCACCGCCACAGTATGCGCCGCGGCGCCTCTGCGTTGTGCTGGAGGCCGCTACTGTTCGCTGCCGAAGCCTTTTCGAGGCTCCGGCAGGTTCGGCGCTCGTGGGTCGGCCGTCGCGGCTGGCGCTGCTGGTGGAGTCTGTTTGGCGTCGTCCGCCCACATCAGTGCTATCGCCACGCATTCCTCGCACCAAAACGTCTGCTCCCGCGTTACAGGCATGCAAGTGCTCCGCTTTGCCCGCCTGCTGATCGTCCTGGCGCTCGTGTTTGCCGTCCCGGTCGCGGCGGCCAACGCGTCATCGACGCAGGAGGCGTCCTTCCAGGACAACCGGCTCCTGCTGTTCGACCCGCCGCTTCTGGATCAGACGCTTCAGACGCTCAGTCAGCTGGGAGTCGAGCGGCTGCGGATCAGCGTTGTCTGGGACCGGATCGCCCCCGATCCGAACTCGCGCACGCCGCCTCCGGGTTTCGATGCCAGTGACCCAGCGGACTATCCGGCCGCCGGCTGGCTTCCCTACGACACGATCGTGACCCAGGCCGCGAGGTACGGGATGCGCGTGAACTTCGACTTGATCGGCGGTGCTCCGCTGTGGGCGACGGGCGGCCGGGCCCCGGCGGCGAACATGGCCCACGTCTGGTATCCGTCGCCCTCGGCGTATGGCGCGTTCGCGACCGCCGTCGGGAGGCGCTACAGCGGCAGCTACACGCCGCTCGGCGCTTCCGCGAGTCTGCCAAGGGTCTCGTTTTGGAGCATCTGGAACGAACCCAACGTCGGCACCAGCTCGCTGTCGCCGCAGACGGTTCACGGCGTCGAGGTCGCGCCCCGGCTGTACCGCTCGATGGCGAACGCCGCCTTCGAGGCGCTGCTGAGGACCGGGCACCGGCCCAGCCAGGACACGATCCTGGTGGGCGAGCTGGCCTCCACCGGCCACCTCGATCCGGGGGTTGGACTGGGAATGCAGCCGCTGCGCTTCCTGCGCGCGCTGTACTGCGTGGAGTCGAGCTACCGGCAGCTGCGCGGTGCGGCCGCGGCGGCCCGCGGATGCCCGACCACCGCCGCCGCCTCGAGCCAGTTCCGCGCCGCTAACCCGGCGCTGTTCGAGGCCACCGGGTGGAGCCATCACCCTTATGACTTGCTGATGGCGCCAAACGTCCCCGCGCCGCCGGCAGAGCCGGACTGGGTGACGTTCGCCGATCTGGGCAAGCTCGAGCGGGCGCTCGACCGCGTTCAGCGCGTCTACGGGTCGGACAAGAAGTTCCCGATCTACCTGACCGAGTTCGGTTACGAGACCAACCCGCCACGACCGGATTTCTCGACCACCCCAGCGCTGCAGGCCGAGTACATCGACGAGGGGGAATACATGGCCTGGCGCGATCCGCGCGTGCGGACGCTGACCGAGTACCTGCTTCAAGACGCCCCGCCGGGCGGAGGCTCTTCGGTGAGCGCGTTTGCGAGCGGGCTGCTGTTCGCCAACGGGACTCCAAAGCCGGCGTTTGATGCCTACCGGCTGCCGCTGTGGATGCCGAGCGTGAAGACGCGCCACGGAGATTCGCTCGAGGTGTGGGGATGCGTGCGGCCCGCAAAGCGCTACCCGCGGCAACAGATCGGCCCCGTCCAGATCGAGCTCGGCGGGCGGACCGTGCGCTCGATCGCGATCACCAATCCCCAGCGTTACTTCGATGTCCATGTCTCGTTCCCGCACAGCGGCTCGGTACGGCTGGCGTGGCGCTATCCCGGCGGTCACATCATCTACAGCCGCGAGGTCTCAATTACCGAGACGTCCGGAGGTCTCAATCCAGCAGTGCTGGTCGGGGTGCTCGGAGGCGTGGTGCTGCTGGCGTGCTTGGCGCTCGCCCGCCAGCTTGGCCGGCGCCGCCAGCGAAGCGCAGCTAGCTAGGTCGCGAGCGGCGGGTGCCTCTCAACCGCTCGCCCTAGCTCAGCGTCACCCGGATGCTACGGCTGTACACGGTGGTGCCCGCGGGAAGGGACGGGTCACCCGGTGGATAGGTGTAGGCGACCCTGACCGTCCCGCTCGCGGGGAACCGCAGATACAGGTCGAAGTAACAGCTCTTGGCGCTCTTGATCGTCACCGTGCCGAACAACATGAACGGCCCGCTGGACCCGGGCTGGAACTGGATCTGAGCGGTCTGCGCCCGCCCGGTGTCAGGGATCGTGAAATGTGAGGGGCGGATACAGCCCCATACCTCGAGCGGCCTGCCGCGCGGGGCGGCCGTGGTGGGAAGCCACAGCGGCAGCCGGTAGGCATCAAACGCCGGCTTCGGAGCCCCGTTGGCGAAGATCAGGCCGGAAGCGAACGCGCTGTAGATCGACTGCACGCTCCCGGTGTCCTGCAACAGGTACTGATCTAGCGTCTGGACTCGCGGGTCCTTCCAGGCTATGTACTCCGCTTGATCGAGATACGCAGCTTGCGTGGCGAGGCTGACCGCGTTTCCGACTTGCGGCGGATCGGTGTCGAAGCCATATTCGGTGAGGTAGATCGGGAACTTCTTGCGCGACCCGTAGGCGCCCTGGATCCGGTCGAGCGCGCGCTCGAGCTTGGGCAGGTCGGCCATCGTCACCCAGTCCGGGTAGGCCGGCGGGGAGACCACGTTGGGCGCCGTCGTCAGGTGGTAGGGGTGGTGGCTCCAGCCGGTCGCGTTGAACAGAATCGGGTTCGCGCCGCGGAACTTGCGGGACGCGGAGGCGGTGGTGGGGCAGCCGCGAGCTGCCGCGGCCGCTCCGCGCAGCTGCTTGTAGTTCGAGCCCACGCAGTACAGCGCGCGCAGGAAGCGCAGCGGCTGCATCCCGAGCGTCGCGCCGGGATCTGCGTGCCCGGTGGAGGCCAACTCCCCGACCAGGATCGTGTCTGGACCGGGCCGGTGGCCTGTGCGCAGCAGCGACGCCCAAGCGGCGTTCGCGAGCCCGCGGAACACCCGCGGCCCGACTTCGACGCCGTTGACGGTCTGAGGCGACAGCGAGCTCGTCCCCACGTTGGGCTCGTTCCAGATGCTCCAGTACGAGACTCTGGGCAGGTAGGTGGAAGCGCCGCGCGGCTTGAAGTGGCCGCTGTAGCGGGTCCCGACCGCGGCGACGAACGAGCCGAACGCCGAGGCCGACGGATACCACACGTGCGCCATGTTCGCCGCCGGCGCCCGGCCGCCCACCGCCCACAGCGGAGCACCGCCCATCACGTCGAAGTTCACGCCCATCCCGTACTTGGCGGCGGCCGTCACGATCCTGTCGAACGGCGCCCAGTTAGCGGCCGGATAGGCAGCCGGATTGCTGGCGGCGAACCGCTTCGGCGCCGTGCGCGAGTTCGGAGAGGGCGCGATCTGATCCCAGACCACGCTGATCCGTAACCGCTGCACGCCCAGCACCTTGAGGGTCTGCATCGTCTGCGGAAGCCGCGCCGGGTTGTCGAGCAACAACCGGTTGTCCTGAAAAGAGGCCTCTTGTGTCGAGGATGCGTTCGCCACCGCCACCGGCAGCGCAACGAGCGCGGATGGGAACGCGAGCCCGAGTACCACAAGGATGAGGATGCGACGAATCTGGAGCACTAGGTTCCAAGTAACTCGTCAGGAGGGCAAAAGTTACGGTGAGTTCCGTGCTGCTCGTCCTCCTGTCCAGTTTTGGGCGCTCGCGTGCGGAGGACGGCTCGGCTGCACGTTGGCGGCCGCAGCGGTATCGTCGCCGGCGTGCTATTACGCCGATTCACGGGGCGCATGCGGGTTATCGCACCGGCGGCGCTCTCCATGCTGGTACTCGCGCTGTCTGGCATCTCCGCGAGTCCGGCGCTTGGCCAGCTCCCCGACCTGGCACCGACTCCCTACATGGGCGTCGACACCTGGTACGCGGTCGGCAATCAGGTCAACGAGAACGTCGTGACGAGCATGGCGAACGCGATGGTCTCGCAGGGCCTGGTGGCCGCCGGCTACAACACCCTCTGGATCGACAGCGGGTGGTGGAACGGCGCGCGCGATGTGAGTGGAAACATCGCGGTGTCCCCCACGCTGTGGCCTCACGGCATGAGTTGGTTGACCACCTACCTGCACGCCCGGGGCATCCGCGCCGGCATCTACACCGACGCCGGCAGCTCGGGTTGCACGGTCCAGGGCGCCGGGAGCTACGGCCACTACCAAACCGATGTCAACCAGTTCGCGGCCTGGGGGTTTGACGCAATCAAGGTCGACTTCTGCGGGGGCGCTCACATGAATTTGGATCCGCGCGTCGCCTACCGGCAGTTCGACGCAGCGATCCAGAACGACTCCCCGCGCCGGCCGATGCTGTTCAACGTATGTGACGGTTACCTTCCGAACAGGTTCAGCCCCGGAAACCCGCCCTACGGCGAATCGGCCTGGACCGCCTACGCGTTCGATCCCGCGGCCACCAGCTGGCGCACCAACAGCGACATCGGCGGCCCTGGCTTCGTCAGCTTCGCCGGCGTGCTCTCGAACCTCGACTGGGACTCCATGCACCCCTACGCGGCTGGCCCCGGACACTGGAATGATCCGGACTACCTCGTGCCCGACGAAGGGATGACCCCGACCGAGGCGCAGGCGCAGTTCAGCATGTGGTCGATCCTCGCCGCTCCCTTGATGCTGAGCAACAACATCCTCACGATGCCGCTGGCGACCCTTCAGATGGTCAGCGATCGCGCGGCGATCGCGATCGATCAGGATCGTCTGGGCATCCAGGGGTGGCTCGTTGCCAGGTCCGGCAACATGGACGTGTGGGTTCGCCCCCTCGCCGGCGGCGCCCGCGCGGTCGCGTTGCTCAACCGCGGAGCGACCCCAGCACTAGCTTCGGTCACTTTCGCGGCGCTGGGATTTCCACAGCCGAAAGTGAAGCCTGCCGGCAAGCACAAGCCCCGTCCAAAGCCGCCGCGATACCGCGTCGTCGACGTGTGGACACAAGTCACGCGGACCGTCACCACCGTGATCCGCAGGAGCGTTCCGGGCGACAGCGCGTTCCTGCTGCGGGTCTCGCCGGAGTAGTTTCGCTCAGCGGCCCACGATCGCCAGCGCCGCGTCGTGCAGGAGACCGTTGGTCGCGATCCCGTCGCCGCCGTCGGGCCGCGGCGCTCCGGCGAAGTCGGTAAACCGCCCGCCTGCTTCCTCGACGATCACCTGCGGCGCGGCGAGGTCCCACACCGAGACCTCCGGATCGAGCGCGATCTCAGCCGCCCCCTCGGCGACCAGCATGTACTGCCAGGCATCGCCCACTCCTCGTGAGCGCCAGCACCTTCGGCCAAGCTCGACGATCGCATCGAACCGGCCGATCGCATCCCAGTCTTCGATCCCGCTCCATGTGAGCACGGCGTCCTCGAGCCGCGAGACGTTCGAGACCTGGATCGGACGACCGTCGGCAAAAGCTCCCGAGCCCCGCTGCGCCCACCAGCGGTGCCCAAGCGCGGGAGCGGCGACCACCCCGATCGAGACCTGCTCGTCTACCGATAGCGCGATCAGCGTGGACCAAGTCGGCATCCGCCGCATGTAGCTCTTGGTGCCGTCGATCGGATCGACGATCCATCGCCGTCCGCTGCCAGTCTCCGGCGAGGCGCCGTACTCCTCTCCCACCACGGCATCGTCGGGGCGCACCTCCTCCAGACGCGAGCGGATCGCCTGCTCGACCGCGCGGTCGGCCTCGGTCACCGGAGTGCGGTCGGGTTTTGTCTCGATCACTAGATCCGCGGCCCGATAGCGATCGAGGGTAATCGAGTCGGCCAGGTCCGCGAGCTCGAGCGCAAGCGCGAGATCATCCATCACCGCGCAGCATCGTAGAGGTGGCTACGCTAGGGCGCTGATGCCAGCCGACCTCCAGGGGCAGACGACCGATCTCCTGCAGCGGCTGGTGCGCTTCAACACGGTCAATCCTCCGGGCAACGAGCGCGAGGCGATCGAGTACCTGGCCGAGTACCTGGGCCGGGCCGGTTTCGAGACCGAGCTGCTGGCGGCGGAGGAGACTCGGCCGAACCTCGTTGCGACGCTCGCCGGCGGGGCCGAGGGACCAGCCCTGTGCTACCTCGGCCACGTGGACACCGTGCTCGCCGACCCATCGGAGTGGCAGCACGACCCTTGGTCCGGGGATCTCGCCGACGGCTTCCTATGGGGTCGTGGGGCGCTCGACATGAAGTCTCAGGTCGCCGCGGAGGCGGTCGCTGCGGCGACGCTGGCTCGCGAGGGATGGAGGCCCGCGGGCGGGAAGCTGATGCTGGTATTCGTCTGCGACGAAGAAACCGGAGGCGACGTCGGCGCGCGATGGCTGTGCGAGACGCATCCGGACAAGGTCCGCTGCGAGATGCTGATCAACGAGGGCGGAGGCCATCTGTTCGAGTACGCGGGCCTGCGCCGCTACGGAGTGTGCTGCGCGGAGAAGGGCATCTTCCGCTTTCGCCTGACCGCCCGGGGCGCGGCGGGCCACGCCTCGATCCCGCGGACCGGGGACAACGCGTTGCTGAAGCTCGCCCCGGTGCTCCAGAAGCTGGCGAGCGCGGAGCCGTCGTTTGAGATGACCGATGGGCCGGCGGCGTTGCTCCGGGGACTGGGCCAGGATCCGGACGATCCGGCCGCGGCCGTCGAGCAGATCGGCGCAGCCGACCCAGCGCTGCTGGTTTTCCTCGAGCCAATGCTCGGGGTCACGCTGACGCCGACGATGGCTCACGCCTCCGACAAGATCAACGTGATTCCCTCGCGCGCCTCGCTGAAGATTGACTGTCGCGTGCCGCCGGGACTGGGTGAGGACGCCGCGATGCGGCGACTCGAGCAAGTCCTGGGGCCCGATGCGCGGCAGCTGGAGGTCGAGTTCACGGAGACCGTCACCGGCAACGCCTCAGCGCTCGAGACGGAGCTGATGGCCGCCATCGATCGCTGGGTGAGCGACCAAGACCCTGATGCCGAGACGGTCCCGGTGATCCTTCCGGGCTTCTCCGACTCACGCTGGTTTCGCGAGGCTTTTCCGGAGTGCGTCGCGTACGGTTTCTTCCCGCAGCGCCACATGACGCTGCTCGAGTCCTCACCGCTGATCCACAGCGCCGACGAGCGAATCGACGTACGCGACCTGGGCTTCGCCGCTGGGTTCTACCTCGACCTGGCCCGGGAGTTGCTGGGCTGAGCTCTCGGTGGGGCGCTCGCACGTCGGCTCACCGCCGAGCTCGCGCACCGAGCGCGGCAACAGCCCCACCAGCAGCAGCACCAGCCCGATCGCGCTGCCAACCGCGAGCACGGTCGCGGGGCCGAACGCTTCCGCGAGCGGTCCCGCCGCGAGGTAGCCGAACGGCAGCAGGGCAAGTGATCCCATCCAGTCCCAGGCGCTGACCCGCGACAGGGCGCCAGGGGGAATGTGGCGCACCAGGGCGGTCTCCCACCAGATCATCAGCAAGGAGAACCCGAACCCGCTCGCGAACGACCACGCGACGACAAAGCCGAGAGGGGCGTGCAGCGCGAACGCACCGGCCTCGATCGGCCACGCGAGCACCAGCAGCATTCCGGTAAGCATCGGATGCTCGGGCCGCCAGCGGAGCGCGAGCAAGGCACCGCAGACCGCGCCGGTGCCGCCGATCGCCTCGAGCACGCCGAACACGCCGGCGCCGCCATACGCGTCGCGCGCGATCACCGGCGCGAGCGCAAACCATTGCGCGTACACGCATAGGACGGCGCCGGCGAAGACCGCGATGATCACCCAAACCCAGGTCCGCGACCGCGCCTCGCGAAAGCCGACCCGAAGCTCATGCAACATCGAGCCCGCCGCCGCCGACTCCCCGCGCGGACGGGGATGCACTCGGCTCAGCAGCAACGCGCTGAACACGAACGTCGCCGCGTCGATCGCGAACGCCTCCCCCGCGCCGACGCCCAGCACCAGTGCCGTTGCCAGCGCCGGCCCGAGTAACACCGCGACGTTCGCGACCGACTCGGTCAGCGCCCTGGCGTCCTGTACCAGCGACTCGGGGACGGTCTGCGGGAGCAAACCGGTGTACGCGGGCTCAAAGAACGCCTGGGCACCTCCGAACAGCGCTTCGATCGCCACCAGTTGCCAGATCGCCACCGCGCCGGTGAAGATCAGGACCGCGAGCGCGCCATGCAGCGCCGCACGCAGCGCGTCGGCCACGATCATGATCCGGTGACGCGGCAGGCGATCGGCCCACACGCCGCCGAACAGGATCAGCGCCACCAACGGCAGCGACTGGGCGCCGAGCACCACACCGAGGTCGGAAGCCGAGCCCGTCCGCTGGGCGATGAACAGCGCCAGCGCCACGACGACCAAGCGGTCCCCGATCACGCTGGCCGCCTGACCGGCGAACAGATATCGGAAATCTCGGTGGCGCAGGACGCCCAGGTAGGTACTCACGAAACACTCTCGACTGATCGAACACGACTAAAGCGGCAGGCGATTGCCGGGCCCTCGGGGGGCGGCGATGGGCAATCAGGTCACGGTCGAGACATGGGAAGCATCCCACGCCGGAGAGTAGCAGCGGCGCCGTCGGGGAGCGAGTGAAAAACGGCCCGAGCAGCACAATAAACTCCGCCCATGGCGACGGAGGTCTCGGCTCGCATCGATCCGGCGGTCTTCCGCCTACCGGTGGAGCGGATCCGCTCGGGCTACTACTCGGACGCGTACTTCGTCTACACCAAGCGGCTGCTCGAGGAGGAGAACCGTCACCCGCGGGTGACGATGCAGGTCTTCCAGAAGCGCGACTCGCTGCTCGGCGGCATCGACGAGGCGATCGCGGTCCTGAAGCTGTGCTCCGGGCACGAGGACCCGAACGGAAATTGGATCGACGGTTGGGAGCAGCTCGAGGTCAGGGCGCTGCGCGAGGGCGATCGAATCGCCCAGCGCGAGACCGTCTTGACGATCGAGGGCGACTACAGCCTGTTCGCCCACCTGGAAACCGTGTATCTGGGTGTGCTCGCGCGACGATCGCTGATCATGCACAACGTCGCAGAGGTGGTGGAGGCCGCCGGCGGCAAGCAGATCTTCTACTTTCCCGCCCGCCACGATCACTGGCTCGTGCAGACCGGGGACGGCTGGAGCGCGCACGTCGCCGGCGCGATCGGAGTATCGACCGACGCCCAGGCCTCGTGGTGGGGCGGCCGCGGGATCGGTACCGTTCCGCACGGCTTGATCGCCGCCTATAACGGCGACACGGTGAGGGCGGCGACCGTGTTCGCCAAGCGCTACTACGGCGAGATGAACATCACCGTGCTGGTGGACTGGGAGAACGATTCGGTCAAGACCGCGCTCGCCGTCGCCGACGCGCTGGGGCCGAAGCTGTGGGGAGTCCGGCTGGACACCTCCGAGACGCTGGTCGACCGGTCCGTCTACCAGGAGATGGGCGACTTCAGGCCAACTGGCGTCAATCCCCCGCTGGTCGAGAACGTCCGCAGGGCCCTCGACGGAGCAGGTTTTGACCAGGTGAGGATCGTCGCCAGCGGCGGCTTCACCGCCCAGCGAATTCGCGAGTTTGAAGCCGCCGGGGTGCCGGTGGATGCATACGGGGTGGGCTCGTCGCTGATCCGCGGCGACAACGACTTCACGGCTGACGTGGTGATCGTCGACGGCCGACCCTGCGCCAAGGTGGGGCGCGCCTACGCTCCCAATCCGCGCCTTGAGAAGGTCCAGTAACGCCGCCACACGCCTCCGCGCCCGGTGCGTTTACGTATGCTCCTGCCCCGATGCTGTCGATCATCGATCACGTCGGCGTCGCCGTCGAGGACATCGAGTCGGCGCTCGCCGTCTACCGTGACGCGCTCGGGATGCCGCTGGTCCACCGGGAGCGGATCACCGAGCAGGGCGTCGATGCGGCGCTGCTCGACGTGGGCGACGGGCACATCGAGCTGCTGGCGCCGCTTGGATCCGAGACTCCGGTCGGCAAGTTCATCGCGCGGCGGGGGCCCGGCCTGCATCACGTCGCCTACCGCGTCGCCGATGTGGAGCGGGCGCTTGGCGCGCTGGCTGCCGCCGGTATGCGCCTGATCGACGAGCAGCCCCGAACCGGGATTCGTGGGAGCCGGGTAGCGTTCGTGCACCCGGCCTCGACCGGGGGCGTCCTGACAGAGATCGTCGAGCCGCTGGAGAATCACTGACCATGGCAAACGAAAAGCCACAAAGAATCAGCATCGGCTTCCGGGGAGGCCAGGTGCTGAGCGCGCGCGTACCGCTGGCCGAACTGACAAGCCTGCGCAATGCGCTGGGCACGGAAGGTTGGCACGAGCTGACCGCCGAGGACGGCACCGTCGCGCTCGACCTGAAGAGTGTCCTCTACGTGCTCGTCGATCACGAAGACCACCACGTCGGTTTCGGCACCTGAACGAGCGCGCGACGCCCACCCAAGGCCTCCGCCGGCCGACAGGGCCGCAACCGTGAGGGTCGGCATCGTCGGGCTTCCCAACGCCGGTAAATCGTCGCTGTTCTCCGCGCTTACCGGCGTCGCGGCCGATGCGGCGAACTACCCGTTCACCACGATCCAGCCGAACCTCGCGGTCGTGCCCGTGGCCGATGGTCGCCTCGAGCAGGTGGCGGCCACGGTCAAGGCCTCAAAGGTGGTCCCGGATACGATCGCCTTCCATGACATCGCCGGGCTGGTGGCGGGAGCACACCGGGGCGAGGGTCTGGGCAATCAGTTTCTCGCGAACATCCGCGAGACCGATGCGATCGTCCACGTCGTGCGCACCCACCAGGACCCAAACGTGGTCCATCCGGAAGGTCGCGTCGATCCGCTCGCTGATATCGAGACAATCGAGACCGAGCTGATGTATGCGGACCTCGAGCAGGCCGAGCGACGCCTGGAGCGAGTCGCGAGGATCGCGAAGTCCGGCGATCGGCACGCCGTCGCCGAGGCGGAGTGGCTGCGTGAGCTGATCGCGGCTCTGCAGGCCGGCCGGCCGGCGCGTACGGTCCCGCCGCCGGCCGATGCCCCCGACGCGATGGCGCTACTGCAGCCGCTGAGCGCGAAGCCGGTGCTGTTCGTCGCCAACGTCGATGAGGGCACGGACGAGGTTCCAGCGGCGATTTTCGAGCACGCCCGCGAGAGCGGCGCCGCTGCGGTCGCGGTCTCGGCTCGGCTCGAGGCCGAGCTCGCCGAGCTCGACGATCACGACGCACAGGCGATGCGCGCTGACCTGGGGCTCTCCGAATCTGGCCTCGAGGCGGTCATCCGCGGGGCATTTGAGCTGCTCGATCTGGTCGCGTTCTTCACCGCGGACGAGGACAAGCCCGCTCAGTCGTTGCATCTCCGTCGGGGGCTGTCGGTGTGGCACGCAGCTGGCCTGGTCCACTCGGATATGCAGCGCGGCTTCGTTCGGGCGGAGGTTGTGCCGTGGGATGAGCTCGTCGACGCGGACGGCTATGCCGGCGCCCGCGAGCGGGGAACGCTGCGTCTCGAGGGCCGCGATTATCCGGTCGCCGATGGCGATGTGATCACGGTCAGGTTCACCCCGTAACCGCCCGCACGTTGCGGCGCCCGGCGAACGTTGTTATGTACAGGCTCTGACGCTCACTCAGTCTTAATCGCCTGCCAGTGATGGGTTAAGGACGACGCCTAACCATGGGCAGTAGGGGGCGCAGGCGAAGAGCCGCGCGGGGCAAGAGACGACGATCAGCGCAGGGATGACGGGTGGCCGGGTCCGGCTCAGGTAGCAAGGATGCAGAGAACAGGTGGTCGCTCAGCGCGCCTCGCCGGGGCGGCGGCGCTTCTGGCTGCCGCGGTGGCGGTCCTGTCGCTTCTGCTGGGCAGCGTGCCGAGCGCGACGCCCCGGGCCGCGGCGAGGATGCCAGGCGCTGGCTCCGCTTCCTCAGCCGCCGCGAAATCGCCCCGGGCGGAGGTGACGATTGCCCACGGGCAGCTGTCCCGTCGGATTTCCCCTTCGTTCCTCGGGCTCTCGACCGAATACTGGTCGCTGCCGCTGTACGAGCGTCATCTGCAGGCCTTCGAGCGCGTGCTGGCGATGCTCCACGTGCCGGGCGATGGGCCTTTGATCGTGAGGATCGGCGGCGACTCCGCTGACTGGACGTACTGGGATCCGCGGGCCCACACCCTCCCCCGCCAGTTCTTCGAGCTCACCCCGGCATGGCTGCGCGAGGCCGCGACGCTCGTTCGCCGCTCCGGCACGCGGGTGATCCTCGATCTGAATCTCGCGGCCGACTCACCCGCGATGGCCGCTCGCTGGGCTCGCGCCGCGCTCGCGGAGCTTCCTCGCCGGAGCCTGATCGGGTTCGAGATCGGCAACGAACCGGACCTGTACCACCGAGAGCTCTTCGATCGCCTGGGCGCGATCGCGGAGACTCCGTTCGGTTCCGGCGATTACTCGGCCGCCACCTATGCCCGGGATTTCAGCTCCTACGCCGGCGCGCTGTCGCTCGTCGCCCGAGGCGTCCCGCTGCTCGGACCGGCGGTCGCGAACCCCGCCCTCGATGTTGGCTGGCTGTCGAGCCTGGTCGCCCGCGACCATCGCCAGCTCGGCATGCTGACCGCCCACCGCTATCCGCTCTCGGCTTGCAAGCCGCCAGGCTCGCCTCAATATCCGACCGTCGCTCGCGTGCTGAGCGAGCGCTCCTCCGCGGGCCTCGCTGGGTCGGTGAAGGCTGCGGTGGCGCTTGCGCACCGGGCCGGACTGGATTTCCGCCTGACCGAGTTGAACTCAGTTACCTGCGGAGGCCGCCAGGGCGTCAGCAACACGTTCGCGACCGCCCTGTGGGCACCCGATGCGCTGTTCGAGCTCGCGCAGGCAGGAGTCGACGGCGTCAATCTCCACATTCGCGTCAATGCGATCAATGCTCCCTTCTCGTTGTGCGGCAGCAGCCTGCGGGCCCGCCCGCTGCTCTACGGCCTGATCATGTTCGCGCGCGCGCTCGGACCTGACGCAAGGCTGGTGGCACTTCATCTGCGCGAGACCCGTTCGCTGCATCTGAAGGTTTGGGGGGTGCGCGTGGCGGGCGGCGCGCTACACCTGCTGGTGATCAACAAGGGCCCCCGGGCGGCCAACCTCGACCTGCGCCTGCCGGGCTCGAGGCCGGCGACTGTTCAACGGCTGCTGGCGCCCTCGGCGAGCGCGCAGTCGGGCGTCACGCTGGCCGGTCAACAGCTCGGTCTTGACGCGGTCTTGCAGGGACCGCGGACGGTGGAGACGGTTCGCGCCGGGCCCGACGGGTACCACCTCGCGGTCCCCGGATCGAGCGAGGCGCTCGTCGAGATCGGACCGAGCGCTACAGCTCGCTGACGCTGCCGGCCTTCTCCAGCCGCTCGGCGAGCCGGTTCAGCCCATATTCGCGTGCGGCCTGCGCGCCGCCGTCGAGATCGGTGACGCCATCGGGGGGTCGCCGGAGGTTCACGATCCGGAGCGTCGCGATGTCGCGAAACGCCCTCAACTGCGCCTGTTGTTCGCGCAGCGCCGCCGCGATCCGCGGGCGCTCGCGGTCGGCGCCTGACAGCGCGCCCTCCAGCGAACCGTGGCGAGCCAGCAGCTCGGCCGCGGTCTTCGGCCCGATGCCCGCCGCGCCCGGAAGGCCATCGGAGGGATCGCCGCGCAACGCGATGAAGTCGGGCACCAACGACGGCGAGACCCGGTAGCGTCGGCGCACCTCGTCCTCGTCGACCTCCTCGAAGCCGCTGGTGCCGGACTTCAGGTACAGCACCGTGGCGTGCTCGCCGACGCATTGGTACATGTCGCGATCGCCGGTGACGATCAACGTGTGGCCGCCCGCGCGCGCCTCGGCCTGGGCGAGCGAGCCGAGCAGGTCGTCGGCCTCGAGCGCGTCCGTATTCTCGATGCTCCAGCCCAGCCGGGTGAACAGCTTTGGCGCCTGCTCGAACTGCCATGCGAGCTCGTCCGGGACGGGCGGGCGCGAGGCGTGGTATTCGGGAAACAGCTCGACGCGATAATCCGCGGCCTCGGCTCCGAAGCAGATCACGATCGCGCGCGGGCCGCGATCGGCGGCGATCCGCAGCAGCGCGTTGGTCGCTCCCAGCAGCGCGTTGACCGGCTTGCCGTCGGCGCCCTTGATCGAGTCCGGGAGCGCGAAGAATGAGCGGTACAGCAGAAACGGTCCGTCGACCACGAGCAGATCGCCTGGCACCTGTGTGAGGGTAGTGACCGGGACGCGACGTGAGGGTAGTGACCGGGACGCGACGGGGGTTCAAACGGTCGCGATACGGTTACATGCGAATTCAGATGGCTCCCCGCAAAGCTTCCGCAGTGTTCGTGGAATGCCTCGAGGCAGAGGGAGTCCGCTACGTGTTCGGCATCCCGGGCGAGGAGACGCTCGATCTCAGCGAGTCGCTGGCGGACTCCCCGGTCGAGTTCGTGCCGGTCCGGCACGAGCAGGGCGGCGCTTACATGGCCGACGCCTACGGCCGCCTCACTGGCAGGGCAGGAGTGTGCCTGGGCACGCTTGGCCCGGGAGCGACGAACCTCGTCACGGCCGTCGCCGACGCGTTCCTGGACCGCGCTCCGCTCGTCGCGCTGACCGGCCAGTCGGACCTCGACCGGATGCACAAGGAGTCCCATCAGTACATCGATTTGCTCGGGATCTTGAGGCCGGTGGTGAAGTGGAACGCGCGCGTCTCGAGCGCCGAGATCATCCCGGAAGTCGTGCGCAAGGCGTTCAAGGTGGCAGAATCGGAGAAGCCGGGCGCCACCCACCTGGAGCTCCCCGAGGACGTGATGGCGCGCCCGCTCGACGCGTCGCCGCTTCCCCATCGCGCGATCGTGCAGCCCGAGCCGGGACCCAGAGAGCTCCAGCGCGCCGCCGAACTGATCGACGCCGCCGAGAACCCGATCGCGCTGGCCGGCAACGGCGCGATCCGCGGCCACGCCGGCCGTGCGCTGCGGGCCTTCTGCCACACCACCGGGATCCCGGTGGCGGAGACGTTCATGGCCAAGGGGCTGATGGACTACGAGGACGCCAAGGCGCTCGGCACGGTCGGGCTCCAGGCGCGCGACTACCAGATGGCCGGCTTCGACGAGGCCGACCTGGTGATCGCGATCGGCTACGACCTCGTCGAGCACGCGCCCCAGCACTGGAACCCTCGGCGCGACAAGCAGATCGTCGTGATCGACAGCGTCGCCGCCGAGATCGACGAGTTCTTCATGCCGGAGGTCGAGCTGATCGGCGACATCGCCCACGTCCTGGCTCGCCTGGCGGCCGGGTCGGCACGGAGCGTCACCACCGCCGGCGCCAGCCGCCTGCACGAAGTGGTGACGGGAGCGCTGTACGACGCACAGGACGACGACCACTTCCCGATGCGCCCGCCGCGGGTGCTGTGGGACATCCGGCAAGCGCTCCGGCCCGAGGACATGCTGGTCTCAGACGTAGGGCTGCACAAGCTGTGGATCGGGCGGATGTTCCCCGCGCACGAGCCGGGTACGGTGCTGATCGCCAACGGCCTCGCGGGGATGGGGTTCGCGGTCCCCACGGCGATCGCCGCCAAGCTCGTCTACCCCGAGCGCCGCGTGGTCGCGGTCAGCGGCGATGGCGGCTTCTTGATGAACGCCCAGGAGCTCGAGACCGCCGTCCGCCTGCGAACGCCGGTGGTGAACATCGTCTGGGAGAACGGCAACTTCGGCTCGATCGCCTGGAAGCAGGACAAGAAGTTCGGTCGCCACTTCGACGTCGCCTTCGGCAACCCCGACTTCGTCAAGCTCGCGCAGGCGTTCGGCATGCCGGCCTGGCGCTGCACCACCGCCGAAGAGTTCGGGACGCGTCTGAACGAGGCCTCGGCCCTCGACCTGCCCTCGCTGATCGTGGTGCCAATCGACTACTCGGTCGACGTGGCGCTGTCGGAGGCGTTGGGCGTCGAGACGGTGGCCACCTAGAGCGACAGACGCGCGGCTAACCGCGGTCACCCCCGCCCGCAGCGAACATTGGCGAATTGGGTCCGGGGGGTGGACCCAGATTGCCAGAGTTCACAAGTTGCCGGCGGCCATCTTTCTCAAATCCATCGCTTTGTTGTAGGTCTCCTCGTCGACGCCCATCTCATAGGCGACCTCGCGCAGCAGCCGGCCGGAGGAGGCGGCCTCATTGACGATCTCGTGGCCCTTGTCGTAGCCGATATAGGGGTTCAGGGCGGTGGCCGCGGCCAGCGTCGCCTCGGCCGACTGGTGGCAGCGCTCCTCGTTGGCCCGGATGCCATCGACGCACTTCTCCGCGAACACCCTGGCGGTGGCGGCGAGCAGGCGAATCGACTCGAGCAGGTTGCGGGCGATCAGCGGCACGCGGACGTTGAGCTCGAAGTTCCCTTGCGTGCCCGCGATCGTGATCGCGGAGTCGTTGCCGATCACCTGGGCGGAGACCTGGAGCACGACCTCCGGAATCACTGGGTTGACCTTCCCGGGCATGATCGAGGAGCCCTTCTGGAGCTCCGGCAGGAAGATCTCGCCGATCCCCGCTCGCGGGCCGGATCCGAGCAGCACCAGGTCGTTGGCGATCTTCGTCAGCGAGACCGCGACCACCTTCAGCGCCCCCGACAGCTCCACCAGCGCGTCGCGGTTGGCCTGGGCCTCGAAAGGGTCCTCCGGCGGTCGGATCTCGAGGCCCGTGGCCTCGGTCAGCAGGGCCCTGACGCGCCCCGCGAACTCGGGATGGGTGTTCAAGCCCGTGCCTGTCGCCGTACCTCCCAGCGGGATCTGCGATACCTCGGGCAGCGCGCCCCGTACGCGACGGACCCCCAGGCGGACCTGGGCCGCGTAGCCGGCGAACTCATGACCAAGGGTGACCGGAACCGCGTCCATCAGGTGGGTGCGGCCTGACTTGACGATCTCGCGGAACTCATCGGCCTTCCCGGCAAACGAGGCCTCGAGCTGCTCGAGCGCAGGGATCAGATCGTCGGTCGCCTCGGCCAGGGCAGCCAGATGCACCGCCGAGGGGAACACGTCGTTGGAGGACTGCCCCATGTTGACGTGGTCGTTGGGGTGCGCGCGGTCGCCGGCGAGCGTGGCGATCACCTCGTTGGCGTTCATGTTCGTCGAGGTCCCCGAGCCCGTCTGAAACACGTCGATCGGGAACTGGTCGTCGAACTCGCCCTCGGCGACGCGATCGGCGGCCGCGGCGATCCGCTCTGCGACCTCGCCGTCGAGCAGCTGCAGCTGGGCGTTGACCCGCGCGGCCGCGCCCTTGATCCGGCCCAGCCAGCGGATCACGGGCGCCGGCACGTGCTCCCCGGAGATCGGGAAGTTGGATATCGCCTTGGTGGTCTCCCCACCCCACAACTGATCTTTCGCTTGAACGCTCATCGGCTTCCTTTCGAACTAGTGCCCAGCGAAAGCTACTCCCAACGGGCTCCACTGCTAGAGCATCGCGGATGCCGCCATCACATCCCGTCCGAAGGCTCGGTCCTCGAGCCCCTCAGCCAGCACCGCGCTCGCATCCGCAAACAGCTTTCGGGTCGCGGCTCCGGTGGGCGACCGGCCGACCATCCGCAGTGCCCGCACCGCGATCACCAGCTCGGTCGCGACCAGCAGCCTCAGCGCCCGCAGCAGCTCGGCGGTGCGGCGCGCAGCAGTGGCCGCGAAGCTCGCGTGCGACTCCACCCCAAGCGACGCCCACACCGTCTGGGTCGCCATCGACAGCGTGAGCGTCCGCGTCTCAGAGGCGGCGGCGTGGGCGGTGTACTCGAGCATCATCAAACCCGATTCCGGTCCCGGGTCAGCCGAGAGGAAGGGCGGCAATCCGGTCATTCGCGGATCGAGCAGTGCGCTGACGCGGGCCGCGATCAGCGACGCCGACTGCGCCATCGCGCCGCGCACGGCGTCGAGCACGGCGGCCAACTCGCCGGCATAGAAGTTTCCCGTCGGCAGCACGGCGCCGTCGTCGATCAGCGCGTTCTCCGGCCGCGCGTTGAGCTCGCGCGAGACCACTTCGGCGAGCGCCCGCAGCGCGTCGTGTGCGACTCCATCGACCTGTGGCAGCACGCGGAACGGGTAGGGATCCTGAACGAGGCGATCGGGGGCGCGCGGATCGAGCTCCGCGCCCGCGAGCAGCTCGCGCATCTTCGCCGCGACGGCGGTCTGTCCGGGCGATCCACGAGCTGCCTGAACGCGCTCATCGAGTACCAGCGGGTCGGCGTCGAGCGCCTCGAACGACAGCGCGGCGACCGTCAGCCATGTCTCCTGCAGCAGTTCGAGGTCGACGCTCAGGAGGGCGGCATGCCCGGTGGTGACCGCGTTCGAGCTGATGAAGCCGACGCCGTCACGCATCCCCAGCCGGATCGGGGGAGACCTGGCCGGCGCGTCGGCCGGCTTCCCCTCCCGCCAAACCTGGCCCTCGCCGAGCAGCGCGAGCGCGATCTCGCACAGCGAAGCCAGGTCGCCGGTACCGAGGGAGCCGAGCTCGCGCGTCACGGGTACCAGGTCCTCGTTCAGCGCCGCGATCAACGCGTCGAGCAGTTCCGGGGCCACGCCGGCGCCGCCGGCACCCAGCTGGTTGGCGCGCACCACCATCCCTGCGCGCACGATCTCCCGCGAAAGCGGACTTCCCACGGTGACCGCGTGGCTGCGTAACAGGTTCCACTGGAACTCCTCGCGGTGCTGATCGTCGATCTCGCGGTCGCGCAGCGCGCCGACCCCGGTCGTCGCCCCGTACAGCCGGCCGCCACGCGCGAGATGTTCGGCGATCACGCCCCGCGCGGCCGCGTTCCGTGACCGCGCCTCGGGCGCCAGCGCAACCGTCTCGCCCCCGCGGGCGACGGCCGCGACCTGGCTCGCAGACAGGTGGGCGCCATCGAGGACAATCATCGGCTCACCAATAGGATCGCGTTCGGTGGCCTTGAACAACCCCGCGTCCGCACCGGGACTAGTTTCCCGCGCGCCCTCGAGCGTGCTCGTCGTCGGCGCGATCGCGTCGGTTCAGTTCGGCTCGGCGATCGCCGCGAAGCTGTTTGCCGAGGTTGGCTCCTCCGGCGCGGTGTTGCTCCGCCTCGTGTCCGCGACGATCGTGCTGCTGATCCTGTGGCGACCGCGCGTCCGCGGCCGCACTTCTCGTGAGCTTGCGCTGGCCGCTCTGTTCGGCGTGGTGCTCGCGGGCATGAACTTGAGCTTCTACGCTGCGCTCGACCGGATCCCGCTGGGAATCGCGGTCACGTTCGAGTTCATCGGCCCGCTCACGGTCGCGATCCTGGGCTCGCGGCGGCCGCTCGATCTGCTTTGGGTTGCGCTCGCGGCGGGCGGCATCGTCGCCCTGACTCACGGCAGCGAGCATGGGCTGAATCCCCTGGGAATCGCGCTCGCGCTGCTCGCGGGGAGCTTCTGGGGTGCGTACATCCTCGTCAACGCCCGCATCGGCCGCGCCTACCCCGGCGCCACCGGGCTGGCGCTCGCGATGTGCGTCGCGTCGTTCGTGGCGCTTCCGCTGGGAGTCGCCGCCGGCGGCACGCACCTGCTCGAGCCGCGGTCGCTGGCGCTCGGCGCGGCGGTGGGAATGCTGTCCTCGGCGATCCCCTACTCGTTCGAGATCGAGGCGCTGAGGCGGATCGCGCCGTCCGTGTTCGGGGTGTTGATGAGCCTCGAGCCGGCGATGGCGGCGCTGGCCGGTTTCATCGTGCTGGGCCAGGGACTCAGCGCCCGGGCGTTGCTCGGCGTGGCGCTCGTCATGACTGCCTCGATCGGTGCGTCGCGCCGCGCGCGCGAGGCGCCTGTTACCGTTTAGTGACAAGAAGTTTCATTCTACGGTAGAGTTGGCGGCGATGTCGGAGACTCCGGCCGCCACTCGCACCGTCGAGCGCGCGCTCGTGCTCCTCGTGGCGGTAGCCGATCACGGGGGCACGCTCACCGAGCTGGCGCGAGAGGCGGCGCTCTCCGCTAGCACCGCTTCCCGGTTGCTCGCGACGCTCGCCCAGCACGGGTTCGTGCGCCGCGATCCAAGCGGCCGTTACGCGGGCGGCGCCAAGCTTCGTCAGCTCGCGGCGGCGACGCTGGGCGACGATCCGCTGTATGAGCTCTCCGCGCCGCACCTCGAAGCGCTCGCCGCCATCACCGGCGAGACGGCGCATCTCGCGGTGGCGGCCGACGCGGACCGGGTGCTCTACCTGCGAGGCGTGGCGAGCCCCCAGCTGGTGGGGACGGCGGTCTGGACCGGGCGCACGATTCCGCGGGTCGGGACCGCGCTTGGAGCGGTGCTGGACGGAAGGCTCGGTCCCGGCGGCTACCTCGCGCTGGCCGGCACCGTCGAGCCGGAGGTGACATCGATCGCCGCTCCGATCCACGGTCCCGGAGGCGAGATCGTCGCGGCGATCAGCCTGCTTGCGCCGACCTACCGCACCCCGCAGGGACGAGTCGCGAGCTACGGCCAAGCCGTAGCCCACCACGCTCGCGAGCTTTCGCGCAGCCTCGGCAACGGCGACGCCGGCGAGGACGAGCAGCAGGAGCGCGCCGCGTGAGCCTACGTTGCAAGGGTTGGCAGCAGGAGGCGGCGTTGCGGATGCTCGAGAACAACCTCCACCCGGAGGTCGCCGAGAAACCTTCGGAGCTGGTGGTCTACGGCGGGATCGCCAAAGCCGCGCGCAACTGGCCCAGCTACCACGCGATCGTGCGTGAGCTGCAACGTCTGGGCGACGCTGAGACGCTGTTGATTCAGTCGGGCAAGCCGGTGGGGGTGTTCAGGACCTTCCCCCACGCGCCCCGGGTGTTGATCGCCAACTCCAACCTGGTCCCCGATTGGGCCACCTGGGAGGTGTTCCGCGAGCTCGACGCGGCCGGCCTGATGATGTACGGGCAGATGACCGCCGGCTCGTGGATCTACATCGGCAGCCAGGGGATCCTGCAGGGCACCTTTGAGACGTTCGCGACCGCTGCGCGAAAGCGCTTTGACGGGACCCTGCGGGGACGGCTTGTCCTCACCGCGGGCCTCGGCGGAATGGGCGGCGCACAACCGCTCGCGATCACCATGCTCGGCGGCACCGCCTTGTGCGTCGAGGTCGACCTGCAGCGAATCGAGCGCCGAATCCAAAGTGGCTATCTGGACGAGCGCGGCGCGGATCTCGACGATGCCCTGCAGCGGGTGAAGGCCGCGCGGCGGGAAGGTCGTGCGCTGTCGATCGGGCTGGCCGGCAATGCGGCCGACGTGGTGCCAGAGCTGGTGCGTCGCGGAGTCGAGGTAGACGTGGTCACCGATCAGACCTCAGCGCACGATCCGCTGAACGGCTACATCCCGGCCGGACTGACGCTCGAGCAGGCCGAAGTGCTGCGGCGCAGCGACCCGCGGGAGTACCTGCGCCGGGTTGGCGAGAGCGCGGTCGCGCACGTGGGCGCGATCCGGGCGCTCGCGGCCGCGGGCACGGAGGCGTTCGACTACGGCAACGCGCTGCGCGGACTCGCGTTCCAGTACGGGGACAAGGAGGCATTCAGCTATCCGGGCTTCGTCCCCGCCTACATCCGGCCGCTGTTCTGCGAGGGCAAGGGCCCATTTCGGTGGGTTGCCCTGTCCGGGAATCCGCGGGACATTCACAAGACCGACGAGGCGATCCTGGAGCTGTTCGGCGATCAGGAGCACATCGCGCGCTGGATCCGGCTCGCCTCCGAGCGCGTCAAGTTCCAGGGGCTGCCCGCCCGGATCTGCTGGCTCGGCTACGGCGAGCGCCACCTCGCGGGACTGCGCTTCAACGAGCTGGTCGCTTCCGGTGAAGTGGAGGCGCCGATCGTGATCGGCCGCGACCACCTCGACGCCGGTTCGGTTGCCTCCCCCGAGCGCGAGACAGAAGCGATGGCGGACGGTTCCGACGCGATCGCCGACTGGCCGCTGCTGAACGCGCTCCTGAACACCGCATGCGGGGCCAGCTGGGTCTCGATCCACCACGGCGGCGGCACCGGGATGGGCAAGTCGATCCACGCGGGCCAGGTGTGCGTCGCGGACGGCACTGACTCCGCGGCTGAGCGGATCGAGCGCACACTCAAGGCCGATCCCGGCCTGGGCATCGTCCGCCACGCCGACGCCGGATACGAGCAGGCGATCGAGGCCGCCCAGGCGCACGGGCTCCGGGTCCCGATGCTCGACCAGGGATGATCTCGTTCGCCGGCGCAGCACAGGTGCTGCTTGCAGCTGAGCCCGGCCTCACCCATCTGCGCTCTGACCGCGCCGGCGAGCTGACGCTCGAACCGGGCGGGCTGACCGTGGAAGGCGAGACGATCGTGGCGCTCGAGCCGAGCTCTCCGGCCGAGCTGACGATCGACGCGAGCGGCTGTGCGCTGCTCCCCGGGCTCGTCGACTGCCACACCCATCTCCCATTCGCCGGCTGGCGCGCGGGCGAATACGAGCAGAAGGTGACAGGCGTCCCGTACGAGCAGATCGCGCGGGCGGGCGGCGGGATCGTCTCCTCGGCGAGATCGCTGCGGGAGGCCACTGACGAGATGGTGCTGGCGCAGGCGAGCGGCCTCGCGCGGGAGATGCTCGCGGCCGGCACCACGACCTTCGAGTGCAAGTCCGGCTACGGGCTCTCGCGCGAGGGAGAGCTGCGTGCGCTGCGGCTGGCGAGCGAGCTCGGTCAGGCAGTCGCGCAGCAGACCACCCGCACCGCGCTGCTCGCGCACGCGATCCCGCCCGGCTATAGCGCCGACACCTGGATGGACCAAGTCGAGGCGATGGCGCCCGACGCGCTCGCTTATGCCGGCGCCGTGGACATCTTCGTCGAGTCGATTGCGTTCGGGCTCGAGCACCTCGAGCGCCTGGGGCGGCTTGCCGCCGGCGCAGGGGTGGCGCTACGAGCGCACGTCGAGCAGTTTTCGACGATGCGCTCGGTGCCGGTGGCGCTCGCGCACGGCGCGCGCTCGCTCGATCACCTCTCCCGGATCCATCCCGACGACGTCGGACTGCTCGCCCGTTCGCGGTGCGCGGCCGTGCTGCTGCCCGGCGCCGAGTTGATGGGCGCCGAGGAGTGCGCGCCCGCGCGCGCCCTGATCGAGGCCGGGGCGATCCTCGCGCTGGCCACGGACTTCAACCCGGGCACCTCGCCGATCCTCTCGCTGCCGCTGATCGTCGGCTTGGCGGTTCGCCGCTATGGCCTCAGCACGCGAGAGGCGCTTCTGGCCGTGACCCTGAACGCGGCGTACGTGCTGGGGCTCTCAGAGCAGGTGGGCTCGATCGAGGTCGGAAAACGCGCCGATATCGTACTGCTCGACGGGCCGGCGGAGCACGTCGCGTACCGGCTCGGTCACAACCCGGTGGCGGCCACCTTCGCGGGCGGCGCGCCGGTCTACGTGAGACCCGACTGCGCCTGGAGGATCGGCACGCGATGAGGGTGCCGGCGATGGTCAACGCCCATAGCCACGCGTTTCAGATCGAGCTGCGCGGCATCGGCGAGCGGACCTCGCGCGAGGACGACTTCTGGGCCTGGCGAGACGAGATGTATCGCCTCGCCGGCAGGCACGATCCGGACTCGATGCGCGAGATCGGCCGGCGAGCCTACGGCCTGATGGCGCGCGCCGGCTACGGAGCGGTGGGCGAGTTTCACTATCTCCACCAGCGGCCCGACGGCCGCCCCTACGAGCGGCCCGCCGCGATGGCGATCGCGCTCGCGGAGGCTGCGCTCGAGAGCGCGCTCGAGATCGTGCTGCTGCCGGCGGCCTACAGCCGCGGCGGCCCGGGCGTGGCGCCGACCGCCGAACAGCGCCGCTTCTGCGATCCCGACCCGGACGCCTACCTGGAGCGCGTCGATCAGCTCCGCGACTGGGCCGCCGACCGCGAGCACGTGCACGTGGGGGTGGCCGTGCACAGCGTCCGCGCGGTCCCCGCGGACTGGATCGAGACGATCGCACAGTACGCGCAGCGACACCGGCTGGTCCGCCACGTCCACGCCTGCGAGCAGCGGCGCGAGCTCGAGGAGTGCGCGGTCGAGCACGGCTGCAGCCCGATCGAGCTGCTCGCGCGCTGCGGTTACCTCGGTCCGCTCACCAGCGTGGTGCACGGGATCCACGTCTCCGAGCGCGACATACGGCTACTCGCGAACAGCGACACGATCGTGGTCGCGTGCCCGACCACGGAAGGCAATCTCGGCGACGGTTACCAGCCCGCGCTTCGCTACCGCGACGCAGGGGTCCGATACGCGATCGGCTCTGACTCGCAGGTGCGGATCGATCCATTTGAAGAAGTGCGCGAGCTCGAGACCGGCGCCCGCCGGGAGGGCCAGAACCGCGATGCCCTGCTCGCGCGCGATCCGGATCTGTGGTGGTCGCTCGCCCAGGCGGGGCGTGACAGCCTCGGGCTCACCGGCGCGGCGCCGGAGATCGAGATCGACCTCGAACATCCCGATCTGGCGGGGATCGCCCCGGAGGACCTCCCGCGTGCGCTCGCCACGTGCGCATCGGCGAGCGTGGTGCGCCGCGAGCGGTAGTACATCCCGGGGTGTAGGAGCTCCCGAAAGACACTCCCGCGGGGCGATTGTGCGCCGCCCGCGCCACCCCAACAATGCGGCGATGCTCCAGTCATTCGCCGCCAAGCTCAGCACCCGTCCCCGCCGCACCTTGTTCGCCGTACTCGCGTTCGTCGCCGTCGCCGGCGTGATCGGAGGCCCGCTGGCCGGATCGCTGAAGAGCTCGGGCGGCTTTGCGCCACCCGGCTCGGACTCGGCGATCGCGACGCGCCAGCTCGAAGCCGCGACGGGCGCCGAGCCGTACCCAGCGGTTGTGCTGCTCGTCGACACGCCGCAGGGCGCGCGCGCCGCCGGTTCTCACATCGCCGCGCTCGCCGCGCGACTGACGCAGGTGAGCGGCGTGCTCCGCGTCACCGCGCCCGCCGCCGTCGCCCGTGACGGTCGCCACGTGCTGATCGCCGCGACGCTGCGAGCGAGCGCCAGCGAGAGCTCGGCGGCGAAGGCAGCCGAGGCCGCGTTTCGGTCCTCGCCGGGAGTCACCGTCGGTGGCTCGGCGGTCGCCAGCGAGCAGATCGGCAGCACCGTGACAAAGGACCTCGGTCGCGCCGAGCTGCTCGCGCTGCCGTTGCTGATAGGGCTGTCGCTGCTGTTCTTCCGCGGCCGCGCGGCGCTGATGCCGGTCGCGGTGGGCGTCGCCACCGTCCTCGGGACGTTTCTGGCATTGACCGCGGTCAACCAGCTCTACCCGCTGAACCTGTTCGCGCTCAACCTGGTGATCGGGCTGGGCCTCGGGCTGGCGATCGACTACACCTTGTTCCTGGTCACGCGCTTTCGCGAGGAGCTGGCCGCAGGCCGCTCGACGCCAGATGCGATCGCGGTGACGCTCGCGCGCGCCGGGCGTACGATTCTCTTCTCCGCGACCACGGTGGCCTGCGCGCTGGCCACGCTGGTCCTGTTTCCGGAGGGTTTCCTGAAGTCGATGGGCATCGCCGGTGCGACGGTGGCGGTCGTCGCCGCGCTCGCCGCGCTGATCATCTCGCCGGCGCTTCTGGGGCTGTGGGGTACGAAGCTGGCGCGCGTGCGCAAGGCAACTCCCGCGCAAGGCCGCTGGTACCGGTTCGCCACGGCGGTGATGCGACGACCTGCGATGGTGGCCGGGCTGACCTCGCTGGCGATGCTCGCGGCCGCCGCCCCCGCACTCAGCGTCGCGTGGACGCCGATCGACAACGCAGTGATCCCCAAAGGCCAGAGCTCGCGCACGGTCGCCAACGCGATCACCCGGAAGTTCGACGGCGCCGGGCAGTCGCCGGTGACGGTCGCGATCACCGCGCCGCGCTCAGCTCAAGCCGCGGTGAGCGCGTACGCGGCTCGGGTCTCGAAACTCCCCGCCATCACTCGGCTCGATCCGCCGCACGCCCTGGGCGACCGCACTTGGCAGCTCGATGCGCACGTGTCCGGTGATCCTCAAGGCGCCACGGCGCAGCAGGCGGTGAACGAGATCCGGGCGACGCCGGCACCGTTCCCGACCAAGGTCACCGGGCAGGCCGCCAGCTTCCTCGATCAACAGGCAGGCATCGCGTCGCACCTGCCGATCTCGATCGGGCTGCTCGCGCTACTCACGTTCATCGTCTTGTGGTTGATGACCGATTCGCTCGTGCTGCCGCTGAAGGCGATCACGATGAACGCGCTCACGGTCGGCGCCGCGCTGTCGCCGCTGGTCTTGATCTACCAGCACGGGCGCCTGACGGGCTTGCTCGGCTACACCGCCAACGGCGGCGTCGAGCCGACCGATTTCCTCGTTGCCGCGACGGTCGTGTTCGCGCTCTCGACCGACTACGGCGTGTTCCTGCTCGGACGCATCAAGGAGGCGCGCGACGGCGGCGCCGGCGAACGGGAAGCAGTCGCCTCCGGCCTCGGGCGCACAGGCGGGGTGGTGACCGCAGCGGCGATCCTGCTGGCCGTCGCGATCGGTGCTTTCAGCACCAGCTCGATCTCGTTCATCCAGCAGATCGGGCTCGCCACGGCCACCGGCGTGCTGCTGGACGCGTTCGTGGTCCGCTCGTTGCTGGTCCCTTCGCTGATGGCGCTGCTCGGGCGCTGGAACTGGTGGGCTCCCCGCGGCGCGCACACGCTGCGTAGGCGGATCATGCCCTCGAGCGAGCGCACGGCAGCCGCGGTGCTGGTCGACCAGTTCGGATGAGTAGCGTGGATGCCGGCGTATGATCCGCGGCGTGGTGGGCCGAGGCGCTGCCCGCACCGCGATCTTGGTTGACTGGCTCCCCGTCCTCGCGCTGCCGCCGGTCCTCGTGATCGACGCCGCCACGTCCTCGGCGGGCAAGCCGATCACCGTGCTGAGCGTGCTCGCCGCGATCGTCGCCTGCCTACCGCTGGCGATTCGCCGGCGGGTCTCGTTCCCAGTGCTGGCGCCGCTGCTGGTCGCGGGGATCGTACTTGTGCTGTGGAAGCTGCACCCGGCCAACACGGTGGTGTTGATTCCGATGGTGGCCCTGTTCGAGTTGGCGGTGGGCGGCGATCGCCGCCGCTCGGTCTGGATCGGACTGGCGACCGTTCCGTGCGTGTTCATCAGCGTGCTGCCGTTCGCCACCGCCTCCAACCTCGCCTCGATCGTGGTCCGAAACCTCGCCCTTTGCCTGCTGGCGATCGCCGCTGGCGACGTCCTCCGTTCGCGGCGGCTGGCATCGCAGCGGATGGTGGCCGCGCGGGAGCAGGAGACGCTGCGACGCGTTGGCGAGGAGCGGCTGCGGATCGCCCGCGAGATCCACGATCTCGTCGCTCACGCGATGACCGCGATCAACGTTCAGGCGGGGGTCGCGGCGCACCTGCTCGAGCGCGACCCAACCCAGGCCTACGGCGCGCTGCGCAGCATCAAGCACACCAGTGGTGAGGCGCTGTCCGAGCTGCGCGGAACCTTAGATGTCCTGCGTGACCCCTCGCAGGCGGCACCGTTGGGACCCGCGGCCGGGCTCGAGGCCGTCGCCGAGCTGACCGACGGCCTGCGCTCGGTCGGCGTCGCGGTCGAGCTCGAGATCGAGCCGGTCGCCGACGTGCCGGCGTCGGTGCAGAGCGCGGGCTACCGGATCATCCAGGAAGCGCTGACCAATGTTGCGCGCCACGCCCACGCATCTCACACCCAGGTCGCGGTGCGACGCGTTGCCGGCGCGGTCTCGATCGAGGTCACCGACGACGGTCGCGCCAGCGCGGCCCCAGACACCTTGCAAACCGGCAACGGGTTGCGGGGGATGCTCGAGCGAGCTACCGCCCTGGGCGGAACGTTCGAGGCCTCGCCGCGTGACTCGGGCGGCTGGCGGGTGCGCGCGATCTTGCCGGTGGCCCAGCCAGCGGAGGACACCCGCTCTTGATCACGGTCGAGCTGGTCGACGATCAGGCGCTAGTGCGGGCCGGCTTTCACGCGCTGCTGGCCGCCGAGGATGACATCACGGTGGTCGCAGAAGCCGCCGACCGGGGAGACCGCCGTCGCGCTCGCTCGCCGACATCGACCCCAGATCGTGTTGATGGACATTCGGATGCCGCGGCTGGATGGGCTGGAGGCCACCGTTCAGATCACGGGCGATCCAGACTTGTCGGAGACTCGGGTCGTGGTGCTGACCACGTTCGAGCTCGACGAGTACGTGTTCGGCGCCCTGCGCGCCGGCGCCTCGGGCTTCCTGCTCAAGGACGTCGAGCCCGCCGACCTGGTCAGCGCCGTGCGGGTGGTGGCCGGCGGCGAGGCGCTGCTGGCGCCACGGTTGACGCGGAGGCTGATCGAGGCATTCGTCAGCGGCGCGAACGTCGGCGGCGTGGGCGGCCCGGGCACCGGTTCCGCCTCGGAGGCACTGGACAAGCTCACGCCGCGCGAGCGCGAGGTGCTGGTGCTGGTGGGACGCGGGCACTCCAACTCCGAGATCGCCGAGCGCCTGGTGCTCTCGCCGCTGACCGCAAAGACTCACGTGGCGCGGCTGTTCGCGAAGCTGGGCGCTCGCGACCGCACCCAGCTGGTGGTCGCGGCCTACGAATCTGGGCTGATCGTGCCCCGGCGCGGTAGTCGCCACGCCTCGTAGGCTGCCCCTAGTCTCTAATTCCCAACAGCGCCGCGTAGTACGCTCCCCGCGATGGGGAGGGCGGTCGTCGAGTTCCTGATCACGGAGCATCCGTCTCTGATGACCGGGGCGCTGGAGCGCCACTACGAGGCCATCAGGCGGCGGATCGAGAGCCTTGCCGGTGCGCCGCTGCGCAGCCGAAGCTACGACGATCAGGGCGACTTCGACGATGTCGCCGCACTGGTGCTCAGCGGCTCATTCGGACCGTGGGCGGCGCACCACTCCGCGGCGCTGGCACGATTGGGTGACCGGGTCATGGAATTCGAAGGTCCGGTGCTCGGGATCTGCGCGGGGATGCAGCTCCAGACGATGTTTGCCGGCGGCGCAATCGGCCCCCGAAAGCGGCTCCTGGTCGGCTATGCGCCGATCGAAGTGATAGACGATGATGGCCTTCTCGATGGGCTGGGGCCGAAGGCGGTGGTTTACGAGCATCACGCTCACGACGTGAGCGTGATGCCGCAGGGATTCGTGGTGCTCGCGCGAAGCCCGAGCTGCGCGGTGGAGGCGATTGCGGCGCCGGACCGTCGCTGGTGGGGCACGCAGTTTCACCCGGAGCGGTTCACCTCACAGCACCCGGATGGCGCGCGCGTGCTGCACAACTTCTTCAAGCTCGCCGGCCTGGGTGGCGTGGCCAGGCGCAGCTGAAGCTGGGTCCAGGTCCGTATCGTGCGATTCCCCCGGCGCGGGCGCAACGAGTTGCGCGTTTTACGCCACACCTGCCTCAATGCCGGTCACCCGTTCGGCATCGGCCACCCCCACGTCGATCCGGGCCGGCCTTCCGGCGGCGCGGGCACCGACCTTGAGGCCGACCGGCGTGATCGCGCGCTGGAGGAGCGCGAGCAAGCCCTGGACCAGCAGGGCGAGTGCGGCGACCCACATCGCGGCGGCGAGCACGCCCGGGAATCCGTAGCTGGCCTGGTTTACGATGATCTCGCCGAGGCCGCCGCCGCCGGCGATCGCCGCCAGCGGCGAGGCCCCGACGATGAACAGCGCGGAGGTGCGGATTCCCGCGAACATCAACGGCAGCGCCAGGGGGAGCTCCACCTTTAGCAGCACGCCAAGCTCGGTCATGCCCATCCCGCGCGCGGCATCCACCACTTCCCGGTCCACGCCGTCGACCGCAGTGAAGGTGTTGGCCAGGATCGGCGGGATCCCGACGATGACTAGCGCCACCATCACGTTGAGGAAGCCAATGCCGAGCAGCGCGAGGAAGATCGCGATCAGGCCCAGCTCGGGCAGGGCACGTCCGAGGTTGGCGATGCGAATCGCCAACCCCGAGCCGCGGTGCACGTGGCCGAGCCACACCGCGACCGGCAGCGTAACCGCCAACGCCACCCCCAACGCGGCCCCGCTCAGCGCGAGCGTGCCCAAGGTGTCGTGCAGGAGATGGCCTGTGTGGTGGCCCATGAATGTGAATGAGTCCAGGAACTGCTGGCCCAAGCTGGCGCCCGCGGCTAGCATCGCTACGCCTCCCGCACGGCGGAGATCGGGCGGGGACGACGTCGGATCGCGTGCACCACGCCGCGCGGCACCAGCGAGGAGCGTCGGCGCGACGCCCACGGCGCAACCATCCGCTGAAGCATCACCAGCAGCAGATCGGCCACCCACGCCAGCAGGATCGCCAGCGCGGCGGCCGCCAGGAACTCCGTCTTGAAGTTGTCTCGCTGGATCGCGTCGAAGATCGGGGCGCCCAGGCCTTGGTCGATCACGAACGCCGCTACCGTGGCCAGGCTGATGGTGGTCACAACGGCCACCCGCAGCCCCGCAAAGATCGCGGGCACGGCCAGCGGCAGGTCGATGCGCAACAGGATCTGGCGCGACGTCAGGCCCATCCCACGAGCGGCGTCACGGACCTCCTCAGGGACCTCGCGCAGCCCGGTGACGATGTTGCGAAACAACAGCAGCAGGGTGTAGGAGACCAACGCGATCTCGACCGTCAGACGGGTGAGGCCGCTGAACGGCACCAGGATCTGGAACAGGGCGAGGCTAGGAATCGTATAGAGGAGGCTCGAAACGCCGGCGATCGGCGTCTCCAGCCAGCGCAAACGGTAGGCGAGCAACGCCAGCGCGAACGCGATCACGAAGCCGATCCCGACCGCGATCAGCACGAGCACGATGTGCTGGACGAGGGCCGGGCCAAAGATGCTCCCCCAGTGTTGGGTGAACCAATGCCAGCAAAAAAGCCCGTTGTTCTTCGCGCAGGTATCGGTGCTGCCCCCGAAGTTGGGGATCACCGGTCCCCCGCCGGCGGCAATGACGACGCCCATCAGTCGCCGTCCTCGCGGGATGCGGCGCCTCCGTTGCCGATCGCGAGCGCACCCGCGATCACCTCGACCCTCGCCAATCCGGCCACCGCGCCATCGGCGTCGACCACCACCAGCGGACGGTTGCCGTCGCTCATGATCAGCGACAAGGCATCGCGCAGCGACGTGTTGGGATCACCCACGGGCCCTATCGGCTCGGGCTCTCCGTCGACACCGAGGCGCCCGACCGGACGGCCGCGATCGTCGATGAAGACGACCCGGCCCGGGTCAGCGCGTCCCCGCGCCGAGGTGCCGTCCGGCAGGCACTTGGCCGCCTGGAGCGTCAGGTGGCTGAGGTTGGTCAGCGCGAGGCGCTTGAGCCCCCGGTCCAGGCCGACGAAGCGCGCGACGAAGTCGTCGGCCGGCTCGGCGAGGATGCGCTCCGGAGTGTCGAACTGGACGAGCACCCCGCCCTCGCGCAAGATCGCGATCCGGTCGCCCATCTTGATCGCCTCGTCGATGTCGTGGGTGACGAACACGATGGTCTTACGGATGTCCTGCTGGAGACGCAAGAACTCGTTCTGGAGGCGCTCGCGGGTGATCGGGTCGATCGCTCCAAACGGCTCGTCCATCAGCATCAGCGGGGGATCGGCGGCGAGCGCGCGCGCCACTCCCACACGCTGGCGCTGGCCGCCGGAGACCTCGGCCGGATACCGCCCACGGGTCTCGGGGGGCAGCGAGATCAGCTCCAGCAGCTCCGTGACACGCGCCTCGACGCGCTTGCGGTCCCAGCCGAGCAGGCGGGGAACCGTGGCAATGTTGTCGCCGATCGAGATGTGGGGGAACAGGCCGATCTGCTGGATCACGTAGCCGATGTGGCGCCTCAGCTCGGCGGGGTTGCGAGTACGCACGCTTTCGCCGTCGAGCAGGATGTCGCCCTCGGTGATGTCGATCATCCGGTTGACCATCCGCATGGCAGTGGTCTTGCCACACCCTGAGGGCCCGACCAGCACACAGATCTCGCCGGCCGGCACCTCGAAAGAGAGGTCGACGAGCACGGGCCGGTCCCCGCCCGGATAACGCTTGGTGACGTTCCGGAACTCGAGCGACGCGGCCGTGGTGTGCTGAGCACCTGCGCGCTCGCTGGGCGCGTCATCGCGCTCGCTCAACGCCTCATCTGGCATGCGGACCAATCCTCTCGCGCTGTACCCGCTCGCTGCTCACACTGAACCTTCCGATGCCCGCTGCTTGCCGGTCGTCCCCGATTATCGTCGCTGTTGTCCCCGTGGGCCTACTTCAGGCCGTTGGCCTGCAGGAACTTGCTCGCCACCGTGGCGGGATCGAGCTTGTCGATGTCGACGGCGGCGTTCAGCTGCTGCATGACGTGAGTGGTGAGCTTCGCGCTGACCGCGTTGAGCGTTTGGGCGAATGCTGGTCCCTCGCGTTGGATCAGCTTCGGCGACACGATCGGCGCCACGTTCTGGAAGCCGAAGATGTGCTTGGTGTCAGTCAGGATCACATAGTGCGCGCTCTGGAGCTGGCCGTCTGTCGTGAACACCGTCGCGACGTTCACTGTGCCCTTATCCAGCGCCTGATACTGCAGCCCGATGGCGAGCGGAACGAAGTTGATGTTGTTCAGTCCGTAGGCTTCCTTGAGCCCGACTAGGCCCTCGTAGCGGGTGCGGTTCTCGGGCGGCCCGGCCAGCGAGAACGACTTGAGCTTCTTGAGGTCCGGGATCGTCGCCAGATGGTTCTTGGCGGCGAACGAGGAAAGGGTGGCAAGCGCGTCGGCGTCGAAGAACGGAGTCTTGTCGAGAAGCGTGAAGCCCTTGCTCTCCACGTATTTCTTCGCTTGGGCGTAGGCGGCATCAGCGCTGATCGGCTGGGTGTTCTGGCCCGCCAGGACGCTGAGGATGACCCCGGTGTACTCCGGGTACATGTCGATCACCCCCGAGGTGAGCGCCTTGAAGGTCAGCTCGGAGCTTCCGATGTTGGGCTTCAGGTTGACCGTGAAGCCTTTGGCCTCGAGCGCCTGGGCGTAGAGGTCGCCGAGGATGTACTCCTCGGTGAAGTTCTTGTCGCCGAGCGTGATCGCAGGTTTGCCCTTACCCGGCAGCGCGGCACCGCCCGACGCCGCCGTCGAGCTCGATCCGGACGACGCGCTCGAGCTCGATCCGGACGACGAGGAAGAGGACGAGCTTCCGCAGGCGGCTAGCACCGCCACCGCGAGAATGGTCCCGACAGGCGCGAGGACGCGCTTCAGCATGGATTGCATCTTTTCTCCCTCGAGGCCGATGGTGTGTGGAGTTGCATGGACGCTCGCCGGCGCCCCCGTATCCGCGGCGAGCACCTTATCGAACCCAGTTACGTGCCCGCGCCACTGCCGGAGCGCATGCGACTTGGCGAGCGGCCATCTCACCTCGATTCCCCCAGCGGGTTCGCCGTGGGCTTGCCGGGTGCTCCGAGCGCGTCCGAGAGCTGCTCGGCTGCCCCACGAACGCGCTCGCCGGTGGGGTGAAGGCGGGTTCCGAGGCGGAACTTGGGGGCCGAGACGTTGATCGCTGCGACCACGCGGCCTGTGAAGTCGCGGATCGGCGCGCCAACGGCCACGAGCCCCGGCTCGGATTCCTCGTCGGCCACGGCATACCCGATCTGACGCGCACGGCGGATCCGGCGCTCGAGCTCGAGGACATCGGCTGGAGCGTTCGGGGTCGGACCGGGGAGAGGACCCTGGCCCAGCAGCTCGATCAGCTCGGCTCGGTCGTGGTCGAGGAGCAGCACCCGGCCCGAGGAGGTGCAGTGAGCGGGGACCGTCCGCCCCACCCAGCCGCGCGCGACGATCGCGTGGGCCGGGGGATGCGTGAGTAGCGTCAGGACCTCGGCTCCACGCAGTACCGACAGGTGCGCGGCTTCGCCCACATCCTCGACGAGGCGGGCCAGGGCCTTCCTCGCCTCCTCGATGAGGCGAGGCTCACCGGCCCGCGCCGCGAGGGCGAAGCATGCCCAGCCCAGACGGAACGCGCGATCGCTGGGTGAACGCTCCACCAGCCCGTAGTCGGTCAGTGCGGCGAGGGCCCGTGATACCTGGCTCTTCTCGTGACCCGTGAGGGCGGCGATATGCGTGACGCTGAGGCCGCCCTCGGCGAGCGCTGCGTCCGAGCCGAGCGCCAGCAGAATCTCGAGTCCGCGCCTGAAGCTCGTGCCTCTTGCGGCCGCCATTCGTTGACATTTTTCCATCGCCATGTGCAGGAAATCAAGCTGCTCGTTCTGGTAAAGCTATGGCCCTAAGGTGGATCATGTACTTCATGCGCTATGTGACCTAAGGATTGGCAATGTGACAACCGCTGTTAGGATCGGGTAAGGCAACCGCTAAGGACTCACAACTCGAGGAGGCAACGTGTCTGAGGATCGCGTGGTGCAGCAGGAGGGTTTGCTGGAGCGACTCGAGCGCGGGCCCGTAATCTGCGCCGAGGGCTACCTGTTCGAGCTGGAGCGCCGTGGCTACCTGCAAGCGGGCGGGTACGTGCCCGAAGTGGTTCTCGACCACCCGGAGAAGGTGCTCGAGCTCCATCGGGAGTTCGTCCATGCTGGCTCGGACGTGGTGGAGGCCTTCACCTACTACGCACATCGAGAGAAGCTCAGGCTGATCGGCAAAGAGGAGCTGCTCGAACGCATCAATCGCCAAGCGCTCGACCTCGCACGGCGGGTCGCAAGGGAGAACGGGGCGCTGCTGGCGGGCAACGTCTGCAACACCAACATCTACACGGGCGAGGAGTCCCGCGCCGCCGTGCGGGCGATGTTCGAGGAGCAGGTAGGGTGGGCGCTCGACGCAGGTGTGGACTTCGTGATCGGCGAGACGTTCTCGTGGCTTGGCGAGGCGATCGCCGCAACGCAGGTGATCAAGGATGCCGGGCTGCCCGCCGTCGTCACCATGGTTCCGCACCGGGATCCCGGCACTAGGGAGGGTGTATCCCCGGGCGATGCATGCAGAGCACTCGAACAGGCGGGCGCCGACGTGGTCGGCCTGAACTGCAGCCGAGGGCCGAGGACGATGCTTCCGCTGCTAAAGGCGGTCACGAGCGCAGTCTCTGCGCACGTCGCCGCGCTTCCAGTGCCCTACAGGACCCACGACGCACAACCGAGCTTCCAGTCGCTGCACGACTCCCAAGCCGACTCCCCGCCCGACGGCCGTTCATTCCCGACCGCGCTGGATCCATTCACCTGCACGCGGTATGAGATCGCTGACTTCACCACCGCGGCGCGCGCACTAGGGATCGACTACCTCGGGGTGTGCTGCGGCGCGGCGCCTCACCACATCAGGGCGATGGCCGAAGCACTGGGACGCACCCCCCCGGCCAGCCGTTACAGCGCCGACATGTCCAAGCATGCGTACTTCGGCACCGACAGTGCGCTGAGGTCGGAGTATCAGGAATACGCAGTTGAGTTGTGAGCCAAGTACGGCTGCCGGCGGGTTCGCCCGCGGCGAGCTCGTGGCTTATGGCGCTAGCGCTAGCCGGAGGGCGGCAACCGCAGCTTCAGCCCCGCCAGCTCTTCATACAGCCGGATCGCGCTGATCTCGCCGGCATCGTCGCCATAAGCCGCCCGGGCGCGGCGGTGAATCTGCTCGACGAGCGCGCTCAGCTCGACCGGCATCCCGACCTCGCGCGCGAGGTCCACCGCCAACCCGAGGTCCTTGGTCACCAGGCGCATCGGGAAGGCGTCGTCGTAGTCGCCGCCGTCGAGCACCATCCTCACGTCGCGCTCGAGGAAGTTGGAATTGGCGGGCGAGCCGACGAGCGCCTGGTGCAGGTTCGCGAGCGAGACGCCCGCGCGCACCCCCACGCTCAGCACCTCCCCGGTGGCGACCGACTGGATGAACCACAGCAGGTTGAGCAGCAGCTTGACGGTGTAGCCGGCGCCGTTCGGTCCGAGGTGAAAGATCCGCCCGGGATCGCCCATCGCCTCGAATAAAGGGCGGGCGCGCTCGAACGCATCGGGCGGACCGCCGACGTAGATCGCGAGGGTGCCGGCCCCGGCGCCGATCGACTGTCCAACCACCGGCGCGTCGAGCAGCTCGACTTCGCGCTCCCGCGCCGCCGCCAGCAGCCGCTCGCCGAGAGATCTCGACGAGGTGCTCATATCGATCGCGATCGTCCCGGGCGCCATCGCGGCGATCACGCCCCCCTCGCCGATCAGCACCTCCTCCACCTGGGCGGGCGCGGGCAGCATCGTGATCACCGCCTCAGCTCGCTGCGCGCTGGCTGCCGCCGAGCCGGCGACGCGCGCGCCCGCGGCGCGCGCGCGCTCCAGTGCGCTTGGCGCGATGTCGAAGGCGCTGACGTCGTATCCCGCCTTCAGCAAGTGCCCGCACATGGGGCCGCCCATGTTTCCGAGTCCGATGAACGAGACGCTCTTCATCCCTGAGTCACCCGGCTCATCGCGCTGTGGAGACCTCCGACTCCACGGCGGAGAACGCGATCGCCTCCTCGTCGAGCGCGATCCCCAATCCAGAAGCGGAGGGTAGTTTGAGCATCCCTTGTGAGTCGATCATCACCGCCTCTGAGAGCATGAAGTCCCGGCGCTCGGGCGTCCAGCCCGGGGGGTCGTAGGGAAACTCGAGGTAAGGGCCACCGCCGACGCCCGCGCAGAGATGGAGATTGGCGAGCAGTCCGATGCCGTTGGTCCAAGTATGGGGGGTGAACCAGCGGTTTCGGCGCAGCGCCAGCTCGGCCAGCGTGCGCACGCCCGAGATCCCGAGTGCCAGCACCGCATCGGGCTGGTAGACATCGAGCGCGTCCGACTCGAGCGCGCGATACAGCTCACCGAAGGTCCGGGCCATCTCGCCGCCGGCGACCCGCACGCCGCTGCGCTCGCGTAGCAGCCGCATCGCGGGGAGGTCCTCGCCGGGGAGCGGCTCCTCGACCCACAGCACGTCGAGCTCGCCCAGTCGCGCCAGCAGGCGCCGCACATCGGCGGGGCCCAGCCCGGGGTCGATGTCGCCGGGCATCCGCCACCACTGGTTGAGATCGACGATCAACTGGAGCCGGTCGCCGACGGCATCGCGGATCGCCGCGAGCACCGCGATCCCCTCGTCGATGCGGTCGCGCGCGATCCTCACCTTGACGGCCCGAAAGCCTCGCTCAACAAGCGCGGCGGCGTCTTCGGCGCGCTCCACGGGCGCCCGCAGCTCGCCGAGCGAGGCGTACGCGGCGACGCGCTCACCAGCGCCGCCGAGAAGCGTCGCGACTGGCTCGCCCACGGCTTGCCCGAACAGGTCCCACAGCGCCGCCTCGAGCGGCCAATAGCGGCCGGCGTGAAAGCTGATCGTCTCGAGCGTGCGCGCATGGCGGGCGATCGCCCGCGGGTCCCGGCCCAAGAACAGATGCTCGAACTCCTCGAAGCCGATCATCGTGTCCCCGCTGCCGACTCCCACCAGCCCCCCATCGGTCTCCACGCGAACGATCGTGGCCTCGAAGAAGCGGCGCGGCACCGGGTCCCAGGCGGCGTAGAAGGGTGGGTCGAGCGCGAGCCGCAACCGCTGTCGGCGGATCGCGGTGATCTTCATCCCAGCTCGCCGCCGTAGAAGGGGCTCGTGAGCTGATCCCGTCGCGCCACCAGCGCGCCCGCGGCATCGGGATCACGCCCCGCCACCGCCACGCCGATCGCTTTTCGCACCGCTTCGCGGTTGGCCCTGCGAACCGCGGTCTCATCCGACGCCGCTGGGTTGACCCACACGCACACCAGCACGAGCACCTCATCGGTCGCCGGCAGCAGCCCGTCGGCGACCGCATCGAGCACTCCCTGCGCGATGCCGAGTTGCGCGGCCCCCCAGGTCAACGTCTGGTGTCGCTCCTCGCTCGCGGTCGCCTTGTTGACCATGATCGTGGGCGGCCACACCGGCTGATAGCGAGTTTCGTCCTCGCCGACCACCACCAGGATCGGGGTGTGCCCCGGGCTGGGATGGGCCAAGGCGCTGAGGGCCGCCGCCGCGGTCACGCTCCCCCGCCGCGCCAGGACCACGTTGACGTGGCTGCCGTTGGCGCCGGGAGCGCCTCCCCAGCCCTCGGCGACGGCGCCGTCGAGCTCGCGGCTGGCGCCGCTCACAGCCTCTTTCCAGCCAGCTGCTCGTCGACCAAAATCACCGACCGCGCGCCTTCGCCCCGGCGCAGCCGCTCGAGTGCCGGCTCGACTTCATCAAGCGCGATCAGGTCCGAAATCACGTCCTCGAGTCCGAGCCGTCCATCGACGACGAGCTGGGCCACATCTCCGAGGGCCGCCTGAGGATCGCCTGACCCGTAGAAGCTGCCGGTGATCGTCTTCTCACGCAGGAACTCGAGCGCCGGCAGGGCCACCTCCACTCCCCGTGGTGCGACTCCCACCACGATCGCGGAGCCGCCCGTCCGCAGCGCCCGCCACGCCTGCCGGATCGTCGCGGGGTCACCGACGACTTCGAAAGCGTGCTGCACCCCGCCGCTCGTAAGCGCGCGCACCTCGCGGGCGACCTCGGTTTGCGTGGCGTCGACGGCGTGGGTGGCGCCTCGGTGAAGCGCTCGCGCAAGCTTCTCGGAGTCTCGGTCGACCGCCACGATCATGCCGGCCTGCGCGAGGCGCGCCCCCGCGATCACCTGCAGGCCGACGCCGCCGCAGCCGATCACGCAGACCGAGTCGCCGGCCCGCACACCGGCGCGCTTCACGGCTCCAAGTCCGGTGACCACGCCGCAGCCGAGCAGCGCGGCCTGCCACAAGGGGATCGAGGCGGGAAGCGGCACCGCTCCTCCCGCCGGCACGACCACGTGCTCCGCAAAGCAGGCCACCATCAGCCCGTGCTGCAGCGAGCTGCCATCTAGGCCCCGCAGACGCGAGGTGCCGTCCATCAGCCCTCCCTTGAGGCTGAGCAGCGCAACTGTGTCGCACAACGCCCGGCGACCGGCGCGACACGGCTCGCAGTCGCCGCACGCTGGCACGAAGCAAAAGCCGACGTGGTCTCCGACTGTCGGAACCTCCACGCCCTCCCCGACCGCCTCCACCACGCCCGCGCCTTCGTGACCGAGGACCATCGGCCACCGACCGTCACCCAGGAGCCCGTCGGCCAAGTGCAGATCGGAATGGCACACCCCCGCGGCTGCCACCCGCACCAGCACCTCGCCGGCGCGCGGGGGATCGAGCCGCACCGTCTCCATGGCGACCGGGCGACCGGGCTCGCGCAGCACGACGGCCTGCATCTCGATCGCGGCGCTCGACGCCAATGGTCCTAAGCGCTGTCTTGTTGTGATGGCTGCGCCGGGGCTGGCGCGGCCGAAGAACCGGTCACGCGCGGCGAGCGTGAGTTTCCGTTGGCCGCGCGCTCGGGCGGCGGCGTCTTCTGTAGCTCCCGCAGCTCCTCCGCGGAGTAGTGACAACGCCAGAAGTGGCCCCGCTCCACCTCTTTGAACTCCGGCTCCTCGGTCTTGCAGATGTCACCGATGTAGCGGGGACACCGGGTGTGGAACACGCAGCCTGACGGCGGCGAGGCCGCGCTGGGGATCTCGCCCACCAGACGGATGCGGTGGCGCTCGGTGCCCTCGGCGGTTGGCACCGCCGAGCCCAGCGCCTCGGTGTACGGATGCTGGGGCGGATCGAACACCTGCTGGGCGGGTCCAAGCTCCATCACCCGGCCCAAGTAGAGAACCGCGATCCGGTCGGACAGGTAGCGCACCACTCCGAGATCATGCGAGATGAACAGGTAGGCGACCTTCTTCTCGGCTTGCAGTTCGACCAGCAGGTTGAGGATCGCGGCTTGTACCGAGACGTCCAGGGCCGAGGTGGGCTCGTCGCAGACGACGATCCGAGGGTCGCCGGCAAACGCCCGGGCGATCGCCACCCGCTGCTTGAGGCCGCCGGAGAGCTGTGCCGGGCGAGCGCCGATCAGGCGCACGTCGAAACGGACCGAGTGGGCCAGCTGGCGCAGGTGCTCCTCGCGTTGCTCGCCGTGCTCGCCTTTGAGCATCGTCAGCGCCCGCCCGATGATGCGATGAATCGAGAATCGGCGGTTCAGCGCCGAATCGGGATTCTGAAAGACGATCTGCAGGGCGCGAACCTGGTCGCGCTTGCGCTTGGTGACCGTGGCGGCCAGCTGGGCGCCGTCGAGCTCGACGATCGACCCTTCGTCCGGTGGGCTGAGTCCGATCAGCAGCCGGGCCAGGGTGGTCTTGCCGCTCCCGGACTCGCCGACCAGTCCGAGCGTCTCTCCTTCCTTGAGCGAGAATTCCACGTCGTTGAGGGCGCGGATCGCGTGTCCCTCTTGCCGGAAGGTCTTCTGCACTCGATGTGCCTCTAGCACCGGCGCATCCGCCAGCGGTTGCCGTTCCACAGGCGTCGCGGACGTAGCGCGCGGCATCGTGGGAGCTCGCTCGTAGAAGTGACAGCGGCTCCCGTGTCTCTCCGAGACTTGATGCATGGGAGGTTCCTGCTGGCGGCAGATATCCTCGGCCAGCGGGCAACGGTCGGTGTAGACGCAGGCCGGCAGGTCAGCGCCGAGCTGCGGCAGGAACCCGGGGATCGTGTCCAGTGTCTCCTTGTCCTTGCGCACCCCACCGCGCGGGATGCAGCGCAGCAAGCCGACCGTGTAGGGGTGGCTGGGGCGCTCGAAGATCTCTCCAACCGGCCCCTCCTCCACCAAGCGTCCGGCGTACAGGACTCCCATCCGCTCGCACATTCTCCCTATCACCCCGAGGTTGTGGGTGATGAACAGCAGGCTCGTCCCGAACTCCTCCTGGAGGCTCTTGACCAGGTCGAGCACCTCCCCCTCGACGGTCGCGTCGAGGCCGGTGGTGGGCTCGTCGAGGATCAGCAGCGAGGGATCGGTGGCCAGCGCCATCGCGATCACCACGCGCTGGTTCATCCCGCCAGAAAGCTGATGGGGATAGCGGCGCATCACCGAAACCGGATCGGAGATCTGCACCTTGGCCAGCATCTCGCGCGCTCGTTCGTGGGCGTCATCGCCCGAGGCACCGGCCAGCCCATACACCTCCGCGACCTGATCGCCGATCCGAATCGAAGGGTTCAGCGCCGCGGTCGGGTTCTGGTAGACCATCGACACCTTGCTGGCGCGAAGTTGCCGAACGTCGCGCTCGCTCATGGCGAGCAGATCCTCGCCGTCGAGGTGGATGGAGCCGCGCATCACTCGTCCGTTGCGCGGCAGGTAGCGCAGCGCCGCAAACGCCGCGGTCGATTTGCCACAGCCCGACTCGCCCACCAGCCCGTAGGACTCGTTCCGAGCGATCGACAGCGTGACGCCGCGAAGCACCTCCCGCCAGACACCGCGCACCCGGTAGGAGACCTCGAGATCGCGGAACTCGAGCGCTGGAGCCGTCTCGACGGCGGTCGCGTTGGGCGCCGCGGTGCTCATCGCTCGAACGCCGAGGCGATGCCGTCGGAGAGCAGATTCACGCCGATCACCAGGCTGGCGATCGCGAGGGCCGGAAACAGCACCGGCCACCAGTAGCCGCCGCTGATCAATCCGTACTGCTGGTAGATCTGCAGACCCCAGTCGGGGGCGGGAGGCTGGATCCCGAACCCGAGGAAGCTGAGCGTCGCGATCGTGAAGATCGCGTAGCCCAGCCGCACGGTGAACTCGACCAGCACCGGGCCGAGCACGTTGGGGAGAATTTCCCCAAACAAAATGTAGGGAGTGCGTTCGTTGCGCAGACGCGCGGCCGCGACGTATTCGTACTCGCGTTCCTGCAGCACCGCGGCGCGCACGGTCCGCGCGATCACGGGCGTGAAGACAACGCCGATCACCAGGATCACCGTGATCTTTGAGGGCCCCAGGGCCACCAGGCTGAGCAGCCCGACGATCACCACCGGCACCGCGAGGACCGCGTCGATGATGCGGCCGAGGACGTCATCGACGGCCCCCCGGAAGTAGCCGGTCACCAGCCCGAGGATCGTGCCGAGCACCGTCCCCAGCAGAGTCGCCAGCGGGGCCACGATCAGGATGTCGCGCGCGCCCACGATGACCCGCGAGAGGACGTCGCGCCCGAGCGTGTCAGTCCCGAACAGGTGCGCCGACGTGGGCGCATGCAGGGCTTTGATCGGGTCTGTGAGCAGCGGGTCGTCGGGGGCGATCAGGTTGCCGAAAATCGCGCAAATGATCCAAAAGCCGACGATCACCACCCCCGCGATGAACGTCTTGGAGTGAAACAGGACTCGCAGGCGCTCCCGACGGATGACGCTGGCATCGTCGGGCCCTGGCTGGGCGACGCTGGCCGCTTCCGTCGCCGGCTCGGCGGCGGTCACAGACGACCCGATGGGTTGTCCAACCGAGCTCATGCGGAGGTCTCGTAACGAAGGCGCGGATTCAACAGCGAGTATGCGAGGTCGGCCAGCAGCGTGGCCACCAGGTAGACGATCCCCACGACCAGCACCGCGGCTTCCAGCACCGGGAAGTCCTTCTGGGTCGCCGCCCGGTACAGGGCTTGGCCGATCCCCTGGTAGTTGAAGACCAGCTCGATCGCCACCAGGCCGCCGATCAGATAGCCGGCCTGGGTGGCGACCACGGCGATCGTCGGCAGCAGCGAGTTGCGCAACACGTGGCGGCGGACCACGGTGCGGTAGGGCAGGCCCTTGATCACCGCGGTCCGAGTGTAATCGGAATCGAGCGCCTCGATCGTTCCCGCGCGGGCCATCCGCGCGATATAGCCGAACAACACGAACACCAGGCACAGCGCCGGAAGCAGGAGATACTTGATCTGGGCGAGGAAGCCCGATCCGGGTGGTGGCGTGGCGGTCGAGGGAAGAATCGGGATCAGCAGCGCGAACAACAGAATCAAGGCCACCGCCCAGACGAACTCCGGCACGGTGGTCGCCGACAGGCCGCCGATCGAGATCAGGCGATCGCGAAAGCGTCCCTCGTTCAGCGCCGCGAGCACGCCGCCCAATATCCCAAGCGGGACCACGATGATGAAAGCGAGCACCGCGAGCTTGAGCGAATGCAACATGGCCGGCCACACGATTGACGACACCGAGGTGCGGGTGGCGACCGAGGTCCCCATGTTGCCGTGAAGCAGGTTTCCGATCCAGTTGAAGTACTGCGTGATTATGGGCTTATCGGTGCCCAGCTGCTTGTTCAGCGCGTCGACCGCGGACTGCGTGGCAAACGGGCCGAGCACCCGTCTCGCTACGTCACCTGGGAGCACCTGTGCACCGAAGAACACAAACACGCTCAGCAACCACAGCGTGATCAGCCCGAGCAGCACCCGTTTGCCGATGAATCTGGTCATCGCCAGTGCCTGTCTGTGACGGCCGCTGACACCATCAGACGAATCCGGTTCGCGATAGGTCAATGTGACCCATCGCGGTTGTCTCAACGCCAGAGACGTTCAAGCGAGCGGCGGTGAGGAAGTAATAGAAGTAAGGAAACAAAACTGGGCTCTCCGCAAGCAGCAGCTCCTCGATCTGACGCGCGGCGGCTCTCTGGGCTCCGATATCCAGCGCCGCGACGTAGCGGGCGACCAGCTTGTCGTACTGAGGATTTTTGAAGTGCGCGGCGTTCCAGGGGCCGCTGCTGGTCAGCGGCGCGGTGAGAATCAGGTTTGGAACTCCACGGTGGCCGTAGTCGGTGATGCCCATCGTCGAGTCGAGCCATGGCGAGGTGCCGAACTTGGACGATCCGTAATAGGTGCCAGGATCGAGAATGCTGATACTCAGATTGATCCCGGCGACCGACACATCGTTCTGGACCACCTGCGCCAGGTCAGGCAACTCGAAGTGAGTCAAGGTGGTGAGCTGGGTACCGAAACCTCGGCTCTTGCCCGCGGCCTCCAGTAGTTGCTTGGCTTTCGCCACGTTCTGCTGACGCTGAGGCACCGAGGGGTCGGTCGAGCGAAACAGCGGCGCGAACGGGCTGTCGTTCCCGTAGTCGGACTTGGTGGCGAGCAGACCATCCACCAAGCCCCGTCGATCCACCAGCAGCGCGACGGCTTGCCGGACACGCGCGTCAGTGAACGGCTCCTTGTCATTGCGCATGTGAATCTGGCGGTGCGAGGAGGAACGGAACTGGGTCGTCCTGATGTTCGGGTCGGTGATCAGGGCCCGGCCTCCTGAGACCGAGTAGTGCGAGAGCACGTCGACCTGGTTACCCTGGATCCCCAGCGTCTGGGCCTGCTCCTCGGGGTAAAAGGTCAGCTCGGAGCGATCGGCCACGGTTTTTGGCCCCCAGTACAGGGGATTGGGAACATAGGTGACACCCTGATTGGGCGTAAACGCGTGAAGCTTCCATGGACCGGTGCCGATGAACGTTTTGTCCCATCCTCCGGAATAGTTCTTCGGCAGCACGATCGCGTTGTAGTTGTCCGAGCTGACCAGGTAGGGAAAGTTGCCGTTGGGGAAGTCGAGCTTGAACTGCGCGGTGTAGGGATCAACGGCCGTAACGTTTCCCTTGCTCAGCACGCCGGCGAACGTGGAGAGGGCATTTGATCCGACCGCGGGATCGGCCAGGCGGTTGAACGTAGCGGCCACGTCGGCCGCCGACATGTCGCTGCCATCGCTGAACTTGACGCCTTGACGGATCTTGAACGTCCACACCTTCCCGGTGGCGTCGTGCGACCAGCTCTCGGCGAGCACCGGGCGCAGGGTCAGATTTTTATCCGACCACGCCAGATACTGACCGGTCTGGCCGAGCACCGCCAAGCCGCCCTCGTCGCTGATCATGATCGGATCGAGCGCCGCCGCGGGGGCCACGATCCCGGCTCGGATCGTGCCACCGGACTTGGGCGGTTTGGTCTGAGGAGGTGACACCTGCGCCACGTTCGGCTGCGCGCATCCCGCGAGCACACCGAGCGTCGACAGCGACAGCCCCAGCACCGCGCCTCGCCGGACGAACTCCCGCCGGTCGATCCGGCCGGCCCGGAGCTCATCGTAGAGATCGTTCTCTACCTCACCGATGCGATAGCGGATCGCATCGGCCCGCCGCTGGCGCTCGTCGCTGCTCACCGCTTGCCGCCCGCCGCTGACCTACCGGCCGCACTCTCCTCGATGGTGATCGTCCAAGGTCGAACCGAGCGCGACTTTAGACCCAGCTCTCGCGAATTGTCAAGGTTTCCTAAAGACAGCCGTCCCGGCTGCCGCGCCGCTGAAGCGGGCGATCGACGAGCTCGCGAGCGTGCGCGCGGGCCGGATAAGCGAGGCCGGGTGCCGAGCGGGCTGGCCCGGCGATACACAGCGCCACCTGCTCTCGGCCCGCCAGGCAGAGCCCCTTCCCCGAGGTGCCGGGCCAAGACACAATCGGACGCGGCCGGTCCATCCCGCTAACTTCCCGTGACATGCTGTCCGCGCCCGAGTTCGAGCTTCCCTCGGCCGCGGCGGGTCCGTTGCGGCTGTCCGATCTGCGGGCAGACGGCCCGGCGCTGGTGCTGTTCGTGTCCGAGGAATGCCCCACCTGCGCGTTGACGTTGCGACGGCTGGCGCCCGATGTGGAGCTGCTGGCGCGGATCGGGATAACCGTCGCGGCGGTCTTCGAGGACCCACTCGAGGTGGCCGCCCGGCTCGCCCGCCGGACCGCGTTTCCCGGCCCGGTCCTATCCGAGCCGCCGCCATTCGAGGTCTCGCGCGCATTCGCGATCGAGAGCCTCCCGACCGCGGTGCTGGCAGCGCGCGACGGGCGCCTGCTGGGACGGTGCGTCGGCTGGGATGCGGACGGCATCAACGAGCTGCTGGAGAAGGCCTGCCTGGCGGTTGACGCGGCGGCGCTGCAGGTGACCGACGAACCGCCGCGGCGAAAGCCCGGCTGCGCCGCGAAGAGCACGTACGACGCCGACACGCTGCGACTGCTCGAAGGCCCGGCGGGGCCCGACGAGGTTGAGCTCATGTTCGAGCGTGGATGGACCGATGGGCTGCCTGTGGTCGCTCCTACACGCGAGCGCGTTGACGCGATGCTCGGCGGCTGCGACGCGCACGAGTCGCTCGGCGAGATCCCGCCGGCGATGGGCGTGGCGACGCTCGAGCGAGTTGCTGCCTGCGCGGTGCTCGCGGGCTGCCGCCCCGAGTATTTTGCGGTGGTCGTCGCCGCCGTCCGCGCGGCGCTCGAGCCAGCTTTCAACCTCGGAGGGCAGGCGGTGACGACGCAACCGGCTGGTCAGCTGGTGATCGTCAACGGGCCCGTGCGCGAGGCGATCGGCCTCAACGGCGGGATGGGCGCCTTGGGGCCGGGATGGCGCGCGAACATGACGATCGGGCGCGCGCTTCGTCTCGTGATCAGCCTGACGGGCGGCGGCTACCCGGGCCGATTGGACCGCTCGACGCTGGGCAACCCGGGCAAGGTCGGGTTATGCGTCGCCGAAGACGAGGAGACCAGCCCCTGGGAGCCACTCCACGTCGAGCGTGGATTTGCGGCCGAGCGCTCGGTGGTGACCGTCGTCGGTTGCGACGCGCCGCTGTCGATCTCCGATCACCGCAGCATGACCCCTGAGGAGCTCGCCCGAGTGCTCGGCTGGGCCGCGGCGTCGACCTGGAGCCCAACCTGGTGGCCGCTCGGCGGCCTGTCGGTGTTCCTCATCTGCCCAGAGCACGCGGAGATGTTCCGCGCCGCCGGCTGGAGCAAGCAGCGGCTGCGCGAGGAGCTCTTCTCCGCGGTGCGCTTGCCGGCGGCGCAGTTGCGATGGGGCGAGACGACTGCGCTGGTCCAACGGGCCGGTGACGGCGATTGGGTCAGCAAGTGGGCCAGCCCCGAGGATATCGTGTTGCTCGTCGCCGGCGGCGAAGCCGGACGCTATTCGGCAGTTTTCGGGCCGTGTTTGGGCATGGATGCGGAACTCATCTCGAAGGAGGTGTCATGGAGTATGTGAGCCCGTTCGACGAGCGGCGGCGGGTGCCAGAGCCGCTCGCGTCACGCCCTCCCAGCGTGAGCGGGAGGCGCGTCGCGCTGCTCGACATCAGCAAGCGACGCGGTGCGGAGTTCCTGGACCGGATCGAGCAGCTGCTCCAGGCCCGGGGGGCGCAGACCTTCCGTATCACTAAGCAGATCTTCTCCAAGCCCGCAGCTCCCGAAATCATTCGCCGGATCGCGAACCGCGGCGATCTAGCGGTGGAGGGTCTCGCCGATTGAGGCTCGTGCACGTCGTGCAGTGTGTACGACCTCGTGGCACTCGAGAGAATGGGCATCGCGACCGCGGCGATCGCGACAGAGCCGTTCGCGGACGAGGCGCTCGAGCAGGCGCGAGTGCTCGGGATGCCCGACTACCGGATGGTGTTCATCCCCCACCCGGTGCAGCTGCTGAGCCTCGAGCAGCTGCACCAGCACGCCGAGCTGGTCTTTGATGAGATCGTCGGGCGGCTGACTTCGGGGTGAGGCAGGAGGGTTTTGCGCCGGGCCTTATAAGCTTTTTGTCGTGGCAGATGGGACCGGTGCCGGTATCGATGTCGCGGAACGACTGAGCCGGTTCCCACGACTCCCGGCTATCGAGTGGCGTGCGCTGCTTCCCAAGTGGTCGAGAGCAGCGGCGCTGCGGGCGGTCCGGGCGACAATCGTGGTAGCGGGGCTGTTCGCGCTCACCCATCAGGTGATCGGCAATCCCCAGATGGCCACGTTCGCGGCGTTTGGCGGATTTGCGACGCTGGTGCTGGCCTCGTTCGGCGGTACCCGTCAGGACAAGCTGCGCGCGCACATCATCCTGGCGCTCGCCGGTAGCGTGCTGGTGACGATCGGCACGGCGGTCGCCTCGTCGACCGCGCTGGCCGCAATCGTCACCGTGCCGGTTACCTTCGCGGTGTTCTTCGCCGGCGTCTGCGGTCCCAATGCCGCATCGGGCGGCACCGCGGCGTTGCTCGCGTACATCCTGCCGGCGGCGTCCCCAGGGACGGTCGGCATGATCCCCGACCGGCTCGCGGGCTGGTGGATGGCCTCGGTTGCTGGGACTCTCGCGGTGATGCTGCTGTCGCCGCGGCCCGCCGCCGATTCCCTGCGTGCGGCGGCCTCAGGGCTGGCGAGGACGCTCGCCGACCAGCTCGATGCGGCGCTCACCGGCACGGTGACCACCGACCAGCTCGAGGGTTGCATGGCGGCTAAAACACGGCTGCTCGCCGCGTTCACCGCCACGCCGTACCGACCGACAGGGCTGGCAACCACCGATCAGGCTCTCGCGAACACGATCCAGCTGCTCGAGTGGTGCACCGCGCTGGTGGTCGACGGGATGCGCGAGCGCAGTGACCTGCGGGATGCGGCGGTCGCAGATCGCGAGCTCCTGTCTACCGCCAGCGCGATGTTGCGGGACATCGCTTCGCTGGTCGAAGGCAAGGACGCCTCGCCTGATCTCGAGCGGCTCGAGCAGTCCCGCACCTACAGCGCGAGCGAGCTGGCGCGTCTGATTCCAAACAATGACGGGTTTCGGGACGCGGCGAGGCTTGCGTTTCATGCTCAGGCGATCGCGCTCGCCGCTCGCGCGATGGGAGCCGACGTCCTGATCGCTTCTGGAAAGGCCGATCCCGAGACGATCTCGGCACAGCGCAGGCGCTGGTTCGGCGCCGCCGCCCCGAGCAATGAGCGCGAGCGCCGCCTGTCCGGCGCCGCCGGGGCCGCTCGCATCGCCGCGCGCCACGCGAGCCTCCGCTCGGTTTGGTTTATCAACAGCGCGCGCGGCTCGCTGGCGCTCGCGGCGGCCGTGGCGATCGCCGGCCTTCTGGACGTCCAGCACGGATTCTGGGTGGTGCTCGGGACGCTGTCGGTGCTGCGCACGAACGCCGCGTCGACTGGCTCCACCGCCCTGCGAGCATTGGCCGGCACCGTCGGGGGCTTCGTGATCGGCGCCGCGCTGGTCATTTGGATCGGCACCGGCTCAGCGGCTTTGTGGGCAGCGCTGCCGGTCGCGGTGTTCGTCGCCGCCTACTCGCCCGGAACCGCTCCGTTTGCCGTCGGACAAGCCGCGTTCACGGTCGTCGTCTCGATTCTCTTCAATCTGATCGTGCCGGTTGGCTGGAAGCTCGGGGTGGTACGGGTCGAGGACGTGGCGCTCGGCTGCGCTGTCAGCGTCGTGGTCGGCGGTCTCTTCTGGCCCCGAGGCGCTGCCGCGCTGGTCGGGGACGATCTCGCTGACGCGTACCGCGCGGGCGCGTCGTACCTCCGGCAAGCGGTTGATTGGACCCTCGGCTCCCGCGAGCAGGCTCCCGACGGAGGCGGACGGGTGGTCACCGCTGGACTTCGCCTCGATGATGCGCTGCGCGGCTATCTGGCCGAGCAAGGAAGCAAGCGAATGCACAAGGAGCAGCTGTGGCGGCTGGTCGGCGGCTCGTTGCGGCTGAGGCTGACCGCGAACGCGGTCGCGGGGATGCCGCAGGGGGCCGTTGACGCCGACGGAGCCCGGGAGGTGTTCGCGCGGCAAGCGCAGGAGATCACAGGCTGGTACGAGGATCTAGCCGCTCAAGTGGGCCGTCCCGGCGGCGATCGTGACGTGTCGCTGCAGGCGCCCGAAGTGGACAGCGCCGACGGCTTCGAGCTTGCGTTTGAAGGGGGCCGCGGTTGCTGGAAGGTCTGGGTACACGAGCACCTGCACCATCTGAGTGAGCACATGCCCGATCTCGTCGGGCCGGCCAAACACGTCGCGGCGATCAGACGACGGCCCTGGTGGCGCTGATCAGGCTGCCAGTGGTGACCGTAGGCGGGCTGATCGGGCGCCGATGGGGCTCGTGGGCGCGGCCGATCAGGCGGCCAGCGGCGCGTCCAACGGACGCAGCTCGTCCGCGTAGCTGACCGACCGGCGCCGCATCACCCCCTCTTCGTCGATCGCGTACTGGCCGAGCCGCCAAAGCGGCGGCGAGTAGGCATGGATCGACACCGAACGCGGCTCCTCGCCCGCGAGCCGGTGGATGTGGTCGGGCCCGAACGAAAACGTCGTCCCCGCAGGAATCACGCGAACCGCGGGCTGGCCCCCGATCCGGGGATTCGCTTCCGAGAGCGCGCCCTGCACCACGCGCACCGCGCCCGAGGAGATGTCGTGGTCGTGCCAGCCAGTGTCGTTTTCGCGCGTCCAGCACAGCAGCCATACGTCGACATAGTCGTCGCGGTAGAGCGAGGCAAAAACGCGCTCGCGATCGGAGAACGCGATCAACCGACGCCATTGATCGCGAGCGCTGGCGAGCTGCTCGACGAGCTGCTCGAGTTCGGCGCGCTCAAGATTGCGTGCGGGCAGGCTGGGCAAACCCATCTGGTACCTCCTTCAGATCGAGCAGACGAAGTGGATTGGCGGCGCGCAACGCAGACAAGGCGGCGGACCCGAGCTCCGGGGAGACCGGCTCGGTGTACGGGCGGTCGGAGCCGTTGACGAGCACATCGATCCCGAGGACGCGAACCGTCGCGTCGATGGCCCGCGTTCCGTACGAGGAAACATCGAGGAAGACCCCATCGTCGACCACGCTCCGCTCGCCCGTCCGAGCGGCGAACCGCTCGCCGTGCAGCGGTGCCAGCCCGGCCAGGATCGCGAAGCAGACCCGGAGTCGGGGATGGCGCGGGCGGCCGAACGCCTTGAACGCGTACCACGCTGAGTGCATTTGCCGCGGGTAGCCCACGATTGCCGGCCACCAAGTCGGGGAATCGCCATGCGCGAGGCCCGCGGGCCCGGGATGGATGAACAGCGGTGCGCTGCGCTCCTCGAGCAGCTCCAACAGCGGTCCCATGCGGGCGTAGCCTCGATCGTCTTGCAGCGCGGTGGCGGGAAGCTGCAGGCCCAGGAACCCGCGTTCCAGCAGCTCCGAGACCGCTGCCGGGTCGACGTTGTTGACGCTCGCGGCCGCCCACGCTCGAAACGGGCGCGGGAGCGCCAGCGCCCCCTCGTGGTAGGCGGCGAGCAGCTCCTCGGCCTTGGCGGGCTCCAGCAGCTCGATGCCCAGTGGACTGGACAGAGACACAAGCGCCAGATCGAGGCCATCGGCGACGGCCTCCGCAGTGCGAAGCTGCGGATCGTGCTCGCATGGGTCCAGCTCGTAATCCGGTTCGCCCTCGAGCTCTAGCGTCCAACCGCGGAGCCGCGGCGGCTTGGAGCGAGCGCGGAGCGCCGCGAGCAGCTCCGGAGGCCAGAGGTGCTGATGAACGTCGATTACCGAGGTTTCCGGCGACATGTGTTCAACGAGATCATGGACGGAGGAGTCGTTCAGCGCGGGTTCGGCGGGTCGGGTCGTGCCAGGAGTACCTAGCAGCTGATTGGTGAACCGATTCATGAACCGCTTCAGTGAACCGGTTCAGGGGCGCTCTGTCAAGGCCTGCGGCAGGTTCGATCGCCTTACGAGCGGGTAGGCGCGCGTTGCGAGCGGGTCAGCGCGCCTGGCCGGCCCGTTTTCAGCGATCCACCACCTCGTTCAGCGCGGCAACCCGGACCTGCTGAGGCCACGACCCGCCAGCACCAGGGTTGGGCAGATTTATCCAGCCGGCCGGGCCGGCCCGTCTACGCTTGCCCGTGTGAATCCCGGCAAGCGCGTCACGATTCGCGAGGTTGCCGACGCGGCCGGCCTCTCGCCCGCCGCCGTGTCGTACGCGTTGCGCGGGATCCAGGTCTCGCAAGAGACGCAGCAACGGGTCCGTAAGGTGGCGGCCGAACTCGGATACGAGGCCCATCCGATCGCGCGGGCGCTGGCCAGCGGCCGGACCGGGATGATCGGGATCCTCGGTCCCTCGCTCGAGGATCTCTGGCAACAACGGCTGGTCGCGGAGGCCGGCCGCGTCTTGCTGGAGCACGATCGCTACGCGCTGATCCTCGACGCGGGCGGCGATCGCGACCGGCAGCGGATCCTCGCCCTGCAGCTACGCGACCAACAGGTCGACGGCCTGATCGTTTCTCCGGTCGATCCTTCCGATCACTTCTGGACAGAGCTCGCCGGGTCGCTGTCGGTCGTCTCCGTCGGCGAGTCACTCGCCGGCGCGCCGGCCGCCGGCGAGGTGCTGTTCGACAACCGCAAGGGCGTGACGAGTGCGCTCGAGCACCTGCACGACCTCGGCCATCGCAGCATCGCCGTGCTACGGCCTCCGGGCTCGCCAACCAGGGACCGTCCAGCCGAGCTGTTCGTGATCGCCGAAGCCGACCGGCTCGGCCTCGATGTCCGGGTCGTCACCGCGCCCTACGGGCTCGAGGAGGCAACCGAGGTTGCGCTCGAGGTACTCGCCGACGCGCACCGCCCGACCGCCGCGTTCTGCTTTTCTGACTCGATCGCGTACGGCGTCTACGCGGCGGCTCGGCAAGTCGCGATCAGGATCCCCGGCGAGCTCTCGGTGATCGGCTATGACGACCACCCGATCTCGGCGCTGCTCTCGCCGCCGCTCACCAGCTTCGCCTGGGACTCCGAGCGGCTGGTCGAGGTGGCGGTCGGGATGCTCCTCGAGGCGATCGACGGGGACCCCGGCTCCCGTCAGCATGTCGTAATCGAGCCCGAGCTCCGCGACCGCAGCTCGACCGCTCGGCGGCCGAGCTGAGTCGGCCGCTTCGCAGCAGCGCGCTCTGCCGAGCCGCGCCGCCCCTCAACCGAGGAACGCGATCAGCTCGCGAGCGACCCCGACCGGGTCGTCATAGGCCATAAGGAAGCCCGTGCCCGGGAGCGTCCGCAGCTGCGCGTCGGGCAGCAGATCGAGCGCCTCCTGCGCGCCGATCAGCGGGTGCGCCGGATCGGCGTCGCCCCAAAGCAGCAAAACCGGACAGTCGATTCGCCGGTATGCGTCGAGCAGGTAGCGCTGCGTATCGACAGGCCAGCGGTGGGCGAATTTCCCCCAGGAACGCGCGCGATTGCCGTTGCCCGCGACGTCCGCAAAAGCGTGGCGCATCAGGTCTCGCGCCGCCGGGTTGCGCTGTGCACTGAGGCGCTCGCCGAGCGAAGGCCGAAATACGATTCGCGCCCCGTGGGAGAGAACGCGGTCGACTCCCGGCACCACCGCCGTCCGGCTGACGAGTCTCCACATCGCCCGCTTGCCGCGGAATTCCTCTCGGCGGTGAAGACGATTTGGCATCAGCACCATCCGCGCAGGCTCCAACCGGCCGCTTGTCACGGCCAGCAGGATCAGCTCCGCGCCAACGTCGTGTCCGGCAAGTAGCGGGCGAGGCCCGACGACCTCGCGGCAGAAGCCCGCCATCACCTCCGCCAGCCAGTCGGGGGCATAGGAATGGCGGGGACGGTCCTCAGAGTCGCCGTGAAGGGGAAGGTCGGGGAGCACGACCCTGAATCGCGCAGACAGCGGTGCGACGATCGGCTCCCATTCACGATGTGAGAGCCCGAGGGAATGCAGCAGCGCGAGACCGGGCCCCGCGCCGGTCTCCCGGTAGGCGACCCGCGCACCATCGTGGTGGTGGTATAGGCGCAGTCGCATGCGGTGGATGCTTACATTCCATGAGCGCTCTGTGATCTTCGCCCCGGCAGGTTGTGCAAAAGTTGCACGAGCTGTTCAACCCTCCTCAAAGGCGCTGAAATGGGCCTCATGGAAGAAACCACCGCAAGGCCGCTTGGCCTCTCCACCTCTCAGGCCGCCCAGGCGCTCGGCGTGTCACTGGGAACGATCCGGCGTTGGTCGGATATGGGCTATCTGGAGTCGTACCGCACACCCGGGGGCCAGCGCCGCTTCAGTCGCGAGCAGATCGAGCAATTCCTCGAATCGCTCCAGCGCGGCGGCTTCCGGACCCGCGAGCAGGTCCGGAGAAGCGCATCCGCGTAGCGCGCGGGTCTAAGCGCCTGCGCCGGCTTCCTTGATCCGGCGCTCCATGTCAAGTTCGGAATCGAAATCGGCAGCGTCGGCGTGCCGATACTCGACCCCTTCACCGCTGAGTAGCCGGGCCAGCACTTCTACATACCGGGCATCGAGCTGGGTATCGGCGACTCTCCTCAGTTCGCGCAGCGCCTCGAAGGAACTCATCCGCGTCCTGTAGGTGTCACTCGCGGTCAGCGTGTCGTACACCTCCGCCACCGCGATGATCTTCGCTATTTGCGGAATCTGCTCGCCTGTCAATCCGTGCGGATAGCCGCGGCCGTCGATGCGCTCGTGATGTGCCAGCACGATCGCCCCAACCGGGCCATACATGCCGAGATCCCTCAGCATGTCGGCGCCCAACTCGGGATGGCGTTGGATCGCCATCCAGTCCTCCTCAGTCAGCGTCCGCCCACGCTCCGCGACCCGGTCCGATAGCGCAAAGCGGCCGATGTCGTGCAGCAGACCTGCGGTGTGCGCCAGCTCGCGTTCCTCCTCGCTCATGCCCACCGTCGCGGCGATGTCTCGCGCAAACCGGGCGACAGCAGCCGCGTGCCGCGCCGAGCGCTGATCACGGGTATCCAGCGACCGCAGCAACCCGGCCAGCACGCCCCACGAGAGCGCAACGTACTGCTGGGCGCGATTGCGGGATTGCTCGAGCAGGTGGGCCATGTATGAGAAGGCAAACAGCGCGACGAGCGCGAATATGATGCCCCGCAGTCCGACCTGCAGGTAGATCGCGGCGCCGGCGACGGCTAGGGCAATGCTGAGCAGCTGGCTCGGGGTGTACTCCCAGAAGACCTTCGGGTTCAACGTCCAAGCACCGCTCCACAGGCGATAGTAGGGCGCGACAATCGCGAAGTTAACGAGCAGATAGATCAGCCCTGCGCCTGCCACTACGGCGTAGAAACTGGCGACATCAGCTGGGTGCGGCTGCAGCAACCGGATGAGGTTCGCAGCGACAAGCGCCGGCACCATGACTCCGAACAGGTTCATCGCAACGACATATCGAGGCGTACGTGCAATTCGCGCCGCGACGCATTCCGCCAGAACTGCGCAGGCGCACGCCCCAGTGGGGCCGAGGAATGCAGCTGCCAGCAAGACGACCACGAACGAGGCCGACAGCACCGCACGGCCGGTGATCCGAACGATCGTCAGTCCGGCGACCAGCGCGGAGAAGCCGAGTACAACGTCCAGACGGTAATCGTGGATATAGCCGATGTTTGCTTGTGCAGCCGCAACCCCAACGCAAGCGAAGAGCCCTGCGACCAGCACCGGCGCCGCCACACGACGAACGGCGCGCTCCGAGATCGGAGCGCCGACCATCGCCTGAAAGTATCGCGTTTAGTAAAACCTTTGAGCTAACTCACGGGCCGCGCCACGACATCCCACACCTCCTTTGCGCTTGGTCGATGCCTGCATCGTTCCCGCTAAGGCCTAAAGCGGGGAGGGTTTGGTACAAATTTAGTACGCGAACTTCTGCAATTGTTACCGAACCGGCTCCAAAAAGCACCGTCTAGCCCGACCTTACCTGTGCATGCGCTACCTGAAGACGAGCGAGGCGGCGACGTTGCTCAATGTGAGCCCCAATACGCTGCGGGCTTGGGAGCGGAGGTTCGACTTTCCGAAGCCTCTGCGCTCCCCGGGTAAACACCGGCTGTTCACCCACGGAGAAGTTGCGGCGCTGCGCGACGCGTTGCAGGAAGGGCTGTCGATCTCATCGGCCGTTTCCCGCGCGCGCGAGGGGCTCGCGTCGGACACGCCCTCGCTGGTCGGCGCGCTTGTGTCCTACGAGCGGGAGCGTGCGGACAACGCGATCGAAGCCGCGCTGGCGCTGCGGTCGGTCGAGCGGTCCGTGGAGGAAGTGTTGCTGCCATCGTTGGACGAGATCGCGCGGAGGCACACGGTCGAGTCCGCGGCTTGGGCGTTTGCGGCTCACTGGGCGACGGATTGGCTGCGACGAGCGCAGCGGCTGGCCCCTCCACCGGTGCGGCCGGTGTCGATCGTCCTCGGCGATGCTTCGCGTGACGAGCTCGATCCTGACGCACCGCACATTCGTGCACTCGAGCTGTTTTGCGTGCGTTCCGGAATCAACGTTTTGAGCCTGTCCGCCCGCGGGGTCAATGGGGTCGGGGATGCGGTGGCCGTCCATCGTCCGAATCTGGTCGTGTTAGCCGGCGGATATCTCGGGGATGACGCCGTCGCACGCTGGGCGTATGGGGTTCGACTCGCAGCGGGATCGCTGCCGGTCGCGGTATATCGACGTGTGGGGCATCGGGTGCGTATGCGCACGACGGGCACCAGCGTGCTGCCGTCTCACGCCGGTGAGGCGCGCCAGCGGTTGCTAGAGCTGGTCGAGGTAGAGCAAGGAAGGATCGCCGTCCCCAACGCAGCCGAGAACCGGCGATCTGGAGCGGTATCCTCTACGGGAAGTCGGACAGCTAATCTGTGAACTGCAAACCAAGCTGTAGGTAGGAACGTCAATGGATGACAAAAGGGGTCGTGCGGCATTGCGGTTGGTGGCCGATGTCGCACCTGAATCGGTAGAAACGGTTGCCTTCTGCGGTCACTGCGGTACCAGGCCGAGGTGGCCCGCGGTCGCCATGGCGCCCTCACGCGTGTGCGAGTCGTGCGGTCTTGGCCTACTGCTGGAGGCCGACTCCGAGTCGGCGCCACGGGAGGGAGACGCGTTCATGGTGCTCGACAGCGCGCTGTCGATCTGCGCCGTCTCCAGTGCCGCAGAGAAGCTGTTGGCCACGCGCGAGATAGACGCGGTTCACCGGCACCTCACCGAACTGCTGCTGCCGGCAGATGCCGAGCCGCAGGCGCGTGAGAACCTCGCCGTCGCGGTCACCTGGGCTGCTCGCGGCGACAATACGGGCCAAACCGTGACCGTGCGTCCGGCAAACATCTTCGGCGTCCGGCTTCGCGCTCGCATCGCGAGCTGCGGTCCGCCCCGCGCGGCGCTGATAGTGCTTGACTGACCCGCGGCTCTGTATCGAGCTGCGGCGGGACCCTTAGCCGGACCGAGAGCGGGCTCCTCCTAGAATCCCGCGCCCATGCTGTCCCCGCATCGGCCCGTCGACTCGCGCGCGTCGTTTCCCGAGCTCGAGGAACGTGTGCTCGAGCGCTGGCGCGAGCGCGACGTGTTTCACGAATCACTCAGGCGGCGCAGCGGCGCGCCTGCTTGGGGCTTCTATGAGGGACCCCCGACCGCCAACGGAGCGCCCGGCGCCCACCATGTGCTGGCGCGAGTTTTCAAGGACATCTTCCCCCGTTACAGGACGATGTGCGGGTACTACGTCGAGCGCAAGGGCGGCTGGGACTGCCATGGGCTACCGGTCGAGCTGGCGGTCGAGGAGGAGCTCGGCTTCACCTCCAAGGACGACATCGAGCGCTACGGGATCGCGGAGTTCAACGCGCTGTGCCGCGAGAAGGTGCTCAGCCACGTGGAGGACTGGAACAAGCTGACCGAGCGGATCGGCTTTTGGATCGATCTCGAAGATGCTTACCGGACGCTCGATGCCGACTACGTGGAGTCGGTGTGGTGGGCACTGAAGAGAATCCACGACAGAGGGCTGCTGTACGAGAAGTTGAAAGTCGTTCCCTACTGCCCGCGCGATGAGACGACGCTTTCTAGTCATGAGCTCGGACAGCCGGGCGTGTATCAGGATGTGCAGGACCCATCGGTCTATGTTCGGCTGCCGGTGATCGCCGACCACGGCGCCGCACATCATGGCGACAACCTGCTGGTTTGGACTACGACCCCGTGGACGCTCGTTTCCAACGCCGCCGTCGCCGTCGATCGCGGTCTCAGCTACGTGCGTGCGCGCACCGCCGACGGGGAAGTCGTGATCGTCGCCGAAGCGCTGCTCGAGCGCGTGGTAGGCGAAGGCGCCGAGATCCTCGATCGCTTCCCGGGCGCTCGACTAGAAGGGGTCCGCTACGACCCTCCGTTTCCGTTCATTCCCGCGAGCGCCTACGGCGAGCTTGGGCACAGCGTGCTGCTGGGCGACTTCGTCACCGCAGACGATGGAACGGGTTTGGTGCACACCGCGATCGCCTTCGGGGAGGACGACTTCCGGCTCGGCGAGCAATACGGCTTGAACGTGGTCAACCCGGTCCGGCTCAATGGAACCTACGATCAGCGCATCGGCCCGTACGCGGGACGCTGGGTCAAGGAAGCAGACCCAGACCTGATCGAAGACCTCAGGCGGCGTGGACGGCTCCTTCGCGCGGAGGTCCTCGAACACTCCTATCCCCACTGCTGGCGTTGCGGCACACCACTGCTCTACTACGCCAAGCCATCCTGGTATATCGGCACCAGCGAGATCAAGGACCGGCTCCTCGCTGCCAACGAGACGGTCACCTGGCACCCTGAGCACGTCAAGCACGGCCGCTTCGGCAACTGGCTCGAGAACAACGTCGATTGGGCGCTTTCCCGGGAGCGCTACTGGGGAACGCCGCTGCCGGTCTGGCGATGCGCGCACGAGCACGTTAGGGCGATCGGCTCGTTCGCCGAGCTGGCGGAGTGCTCAGGCGTGATGCTCGTTGATCCGCACCGGCCGTTCGTCGACGAGGTGACGTTTCCCTGCCCGGAGTGCGGCGATCAGATGCGGCGCGTCGCCGAGGTGATCGACGTCTGGTTTGACTCGGGCTCGATGCCGTTTGCCCAGTATCACGCCCCGCACGAGAATCTAGAGCGCTTCGAGCAGCGGTTCCCGGCGGACTTCATTTGCGAGGCGCTCGATCAGACCCGGGGGTGGTTCTACTCGCTGATCGCCGTCTCGACCCTGCTCTTCGACCGCTCCTCCTACCGCAACGTGGTCTGCCTCGGTCTGATCTTGGATGAGCAGGGTCGCAAGATGTCGAAGTCGCTGGGCAACGTAATCGCGCCGTGGGATGTGATCGACCGCTACGGCGCCGACGCGTTGCGCTGGTACTTCTTCACCTCGAAGTACCCCTGGGACGGTTACCGCTTCTCGCTCGAGACGATTGGCGAAGCCGTTCGCCAGTTCTTGTTGCAGCTGTGGAACACCTACGGCTTCTATGTCCTGTACGCGAACGCGAACGGGATCGCGCGAGACTTCAGCGAAGGCGAGCCGACCGAACTAGACCGGTGGGTGCTCTCGCGCCTGCAGGCGACGGTCGCGACCGTTCGCGAGCGGATGGACCAGTTCGACGCGACCGGCGGGGGAAGAGCAATCCAGGCGTTCGTTGACGAGCTCTCGAACTGGTATGTGCGTCGCTCCCGCCGCCGCTTCTGGGACGGCGATCCAGCCGCGTTCAGCACGCTGCGCAGGTGCCTGACCACGGTCGCGCAGCTGCTCGCGCCCTTTTGCCCGTTCCTCGCGGACGAGATCTACGACAACCTCGACGGCCTCGAGGCGAGCGTTCACCTGACCGACTTCCCGATCGCCGGAGAGCGCGATCAGGAGCTGGAGTTGGCGATGGCGGTGGCGCGTGAGACCGTGCGACTCGGGCTGGCCGCCCGCGGACAGGCGAGGGTCAAGGTCCGCCAGCCGCTCGGAGCAGCCGTGGTGGTCGCGACCGGCGCTGAACGCGCGGCGATCCAAAGCCTCGAGCACATAGTGCGCGATGAGCTGAACGTCCGCGAGCTGAGGTTCGTCTCGGAGGCCGATGAGCTCGGCGAAATCGACGTCAAGCCCAACTACCGAGCGCTCGGCCCTCGGTTCGGAAAGCAGATGCCGCTCGTCGCGGCGGCGGTTGCCGGCCTCGAGCCCGCTCATGTCGCGACCGCTCTGCGAGACGGCCGGACGGTCGCGATCAGCGTCAATGGCCAGGACCACGAGCTGAGCGCGGACGATCTGCTCGTATCGATGAAGCCGCTCGAGGGCTACCAGGTGGAACGCGAGGGATCCCATGCCGTCGCGCTCGAGCTCGAGATCAGTGACGAGCTGCGCATCGAAGGCTGGGCGCGGGAAATCGTTCATGCGATTCAGGCGGCACGTCGTGACGCGGGCCTCGAGGTCACCGATCGGATCACACTGACTCTCGACGGCGACCCGGCGCTGCTCGGCGCAGCTCGGACCCACCAGCACTACATCGCGGGCGAAACGCTGGCTGTCGAGCTCGACTTCGAGTCGCTCAACCGCACAGAACCGGTGAGCATCGACGGCCGCGAGCTACGCCTGGCCGTGGCGCTTGCGTAGGCATCAACCGCGTGGCCCTTCTCGCATACGGTCGCGCGCGCGGCGGAAGCGATCGAAGGCCGGGTGCTGGCCCCGACCGAGCCAGGCTTATGCCAGCGCCGGCTCGAGCTCGGCCTCGATCGTGCGCTTCGGATAGGCGCCGATCACCGTCTTCGTAGCCTGGCCGTTTCGGAACAAAATCAGCGTCGGGATCGACATCACGTTGAAGTCGATCGCGGTCTTTTGATTCTCGTCGATGTTGAGCTTGACGACCTTCAGGTCGCCTTCCCGCTCGCTTGCGATCTCTTCGACGATCGGGGACACGCGACGGCAGGGTCCACACCACGGGGCCCAAAAGTCCACCAGCACAGGAAGCTCGGATTCAATGACCTCGGCCTGGAAGTTGTTGTCAGTGACTTCGCCGACTGTGCCTGGCATGAGCTCTCCTTACTCTGGCGGAATCGGTCTCAGAACAATGCTTCAGAAAGTATAGCGCGCGGTGGGGTCGTGGGCGATGGGGTTCGCGGGCACTGGGGTTCGCGAGCCGATGGGGTTTCGCGGGCATTGGGTTCGCGGGCGATGGGGTTCGCGGGCCCGGTTGCGGGTCGCGTGTTGGCGGCGGGCGCGGTCCACCGCGCGAACGATGGCAATCTGGGTCCGAGGGGCGGACCCAAATTGCCAAACTTCGCGGTGAGCGGGCGCCAGGGCGATCAAGTGGGCGGCAGCTGGCGCGCGGCGGCCACGGGGCGTCCTCGGCCCGCTCCTCCGGACGTCGTAGCCTTCCCTCTACCGGATGGCGGACCCCACGAACACCGAAATCGCGCTCGCGCTCGACGAGCTCGGCGACCTGTACGAGCTCGACGGGGCGATCATTCACCGGATCGTCGCCTACCGGAACGCCGCCAAGGCAGTCAGGGATGCCCCGGTGTCGGTCACGACGCTCGCGCTCCAGGGCCGCGCCACCGAGCTGCCGGGAATCGGCGCGACCATCCAGGAGAAGGTGCTGGCGCTGGCCAGTGACGGGGTGATCCCCGCGGCGGCGAGGCTGCGGGCGAAGTTTCCGCCGGGCCTGATCGAGATGACGCGCCTTCCGGGGCTCGGGCCCAAGCGCGCTCGGAAGCTGTTCGACGAGCTTGGAATCGACTCGCCCGAGTCGCTGCGGGCGGCCGCAGAGGAGCATCGCATCCGCTCGATCAAAGGCTTTGGACCGAAGGCGGAGGCGAGCATCCTCGCGGCGCTCGATGCCGCGGGCGCCGGCGAGCGCCAGCAGCGAGTGGTGCTCGACCGGGCGCTCGCGGTGGGGGAGCAACTGGTGCTCCTGCTGCGCGAGCACCCTGCATCGCAGCAGGTGGAGCTGGCCGGATCGGCGCGGCGGATGACCGATAGCGTCAAGGACCTGGACGTGATCGCAACCGCCAGTGATCCCGGGGCGCTGGCGCGGGCTGCGACCGAGCTCGACCTGGTCGAGTCCTCGAATTCTCCGGGAGAGGCCGGCGTCCGGCTTCGGACCCACACCGGCTTGCAAATCGATCTACGGATCGTCGAACCCGATCAGTTCGGCAACCTGCTGCAGCACCTGACCGGTTCAAAACAGCACAACATGGCGCTTCGGGACGCGTCGGTCCGCAAGGGACTTCACGTCTCCGAATACGGGCTGCTCGATGATGCCACCGGCATCACTCACCGCTGCGCCACCGAGGCCGAGGTGTATGCGCTGCTGGGCCTCGAGTACATCGAGCCGGAGCTGCGTGAGAACCGCGGCGAGCTCGAGGCAGCGGCTGCCGGCACGCTCCCCGAGCTGGTCGAACTCGGCGACTTGAAGGGCGACCTCCACTGCCACACGACCGCCTCGGACGGGACCGCGTCGATCGAGCAGATGGCGGTGGCGGCGCGGGGGGCGGGCTACGAGTACCTGGCGATCACCGACCATTCGGCCAGCTTTGGGTTTGGCGATGAGGTTTCCGCGGACCGCCTCAGCGAGCAGATCGAGCGGATCCGCGCCACGGACGTCGACGGGATCCAGCTGCTGGCGGGCACCGAGGTGAACATCCTCGCCGATGGCACGCTCGACTACGAGGACTCGCTGCTTGCCCAGCTCGATTGGATCATCGCCTCGGTGCACTCCTCCTTCCGGATGCCGGCGAGCGAGATGACCGACCGAATCTTGCGGGCCATCGAGCATCCGCTGGTGGATGCAATCGGCCACCCCTCCGGGCGCAAGATCGAACGCCGGCCTCCGTATGAGCTCGAGATCGAGCGGATCGTCGAGGCAGCCGCACGGACCGGGACGATGCTCGAGATCAACTCGAGCCCGGACCGTCGGGATTTGAACGAGGTTCACGCGCGCGCGGCGGCGGCGGCGGGCGTCGCGATCGTGATCAATTGCGACGCCCATCGGGTGAGGGGGTTCCAGGTCGCCCGGTACGGGATCGCGACGGCTCGCAGAGCGTGGCTGACCGCGGCCCACGTGGTCAACACGAAGTCTTGGAGCGAGGTGGAGGCGCTTCGCTCACGCCACCGACTGGCGGCGTGAGCAAACCGGCACGGCCGCGGCGCCACGGGCGCACTGCCACAGGCGATCTGCTTCACGCCACCGGCTGGCGGCCTGAGGGCCGACCCTTGGCGCGGGTCTTGGGCGGTGGCGGGGGCGTCCCACCCGACCGGGAGCGACCCCATCCCCATTGAATGCGCGCGAACCAGGCGAGCCCGACCAGACAGAGGATCACCGCGACGAAGAAGTTCAGCCGCATCCCGAGGATGTGGTTGGAGTAGTCGATTCGCAGCGTCTCCTCGAACATGCGAAAACCCGAGTAGCCCGCGACGTACAACGCGAACAGCCCGGGCGGCTTGATCCGGCGGTGATTTCCGAGCCAAACCAGGAAAGCAGCCAGCGCCAGATTCCAGATGATCTCGTACAGGAAGGTCGGCTGGAAGGTGGCGTAGCGCTCGAAGCCCGGAGGGCGATGCGCCGAATCGATCTTCAGCGCCCAGGGCAGCGTGCTCGGCTTTCCGAACAGCTCCTGGTTGAAATAGTTACCGATCCGACCGATGGCCTGCGCGCACAGCAAGCCGGGCGCGCTCGCATCCATGAAGCGGAGGATGTCGTGCTTGGAGAGCCTCCGGCGCAGCACCCACAAGCCGCCCAGCAGCCCGCCGGCGATCCCGCCCCAGACGCCCAGGCCACCCTTCCAGATCGCGAACGGCCCCCACCAATGCGGCGGGATCTGACTCGGCGTGGTTATCAGGAAGTAGATTCGCGCCCCGATCAGGCCGGCGGGAAATCCAACCATCGCGACGTCGTAACAGAGGTCTGGATCGCCACCCGCCCGAGCCCAGCGACGGCGGGTGACGAGAATCGCGGCGGCAACCGCGAACACGTACGCGATCCCATAGGCGTGCAGGAACAGCGGCCCGATCGTGAAGCCGTTCGAGGAGGGGCTGGGGATGTATCCGTAGCTCAATGCGCTTCCAATGCTGGCAGCAATCGCGGCAACACGTGCCGGGCGATGGTTTGATCGAGCGCTGGCCGCCGGAACCTGACCAGCAGAGTGGCCGCACGCTCAGCGTAACCAGGAGCCGGATCGTCGAGACCCGCACGCACCGCTGCTCCGAGGTCGTCGGCGACCAGCCGCGCATCCAGCTGCCGGGCGAGGTCGAGCGCAGGATAGGGCCCCGGCGACGGTGTCGTCGCGAGCATGCAACCGTGGGCCAGCGCCTCGAGCGCCGAGATCCCGAAATCCTCGCGCCGCGGTGCCGCGACGAACACCTTGCTGCGAGCGAGCAACGCACGAAACTCAGCCTGCGCAACCCGCCCCGCCACGCGCACGCCGTCGATCGTCGGGAGGCCGTCGCAGCCAGCGACGACTAGCGTCTCGCCCGGACGCCGCACCCGGGACCAGGTGTCGAGCACGAACTCGAGCCGCCGCTTGATCGGGTCCCCGGCATAGGCGATGGCATCGATGTCCCGTGCCGCTGACGGCGCCGACCCCTCGATCGGCGCCGGCAGAACCACCTGCTCGTAGCGGCGTGGGCTGAGCGGGTCGAGCGCGCGATTGCTCCACGGAAGCACCAGCGTGGCGGCGGCGAGGCGGCGGCGCTCGACCGCGCGCTGCCAGATCCCGTGGCGCCCGGGCCGGTTCTCGGCCGCAACCGAGTCAAGCCAGATCGCGCCCGGCCTCGGCCACAGGAGCGAGGCGGTGATCGAGCAGTAGATGATCGCGCTTGGGTCATGCTTAGCGATCCCCGCCAGGCATGCTCGTCGAGCTGCGCGCGCCTCGACGAAGTCGGTCAGAGCAAACGTCCGCACCCGTGGCAGAGGCCCGGTCCGGACGATCTCGACGGTTGCACCCGCGCGAGCCAGCGCAGCGACCAGCTCGTCGGCCGCCCAGCGCCATCCACTCGTACTGCTGACCGAGACGACCAGGACGTCGGTGCCTGGCACCTTCCTAAGCCCGAGGTCTTGCCCCGCGAGACCGTCCGGAGGCGCCGTTGAGCTCGAACAAATTCGATCTGAACCCCGGCGTGCGCACCAGCTTGATCGGCTTCAGCGGCGAGGTCCGCTGGATATAGAAGCGGGCTCCATCCCGCTCCTCGATCGCTGCCACCGCCGATGCCTGCCGCCGCCAGGCAAGTGCCCAGATGATCGCGAAGCCGGTCGCGACCGCTGGGACCTGGGGAATGACAAAGGCCAGCGCACCGGCGCCGATCGTCGAGAGCAGCATCGGCCACAAGCGGTTCAGCACAGTGCGACCAGGGCTCACCTCCGGAAGCGAGGCTTGCGTTCTGGCGCTCGCCAGCAGCGAAGCGATCGGAGACGAGGCATCGGCTCTCCGGCCCAGCCAGACGCCGATGACCGCGGCGAGCAGCCACCAGCCCCCGGCGACCGGAACGATCAGGTCGTCGCTCGAGTTCGCCGCGCCGGCCACCGTCACCGCGGCAAGCGCAGTCGCGGCCGCCGCGCTGATCAGAACCGTGGTCCGGAGGAAGTCGGTGAAGCGCACGTTTGCTATTCGGCGATCAGCGCCGCCAGCAGTTCCCGTACTCCGGCCGGTCCATCGACGACGAAGTCGGCCTCCTCGGTGATCGCCGATGGCCCTTCCTCGGATTTGACGCCCACCCGGAGAGACCGCTCGAGCTTGCCCTCTTCGACCAGACGGGCGAGAGCGCGAAACGCATCGAGATCCGTCGAGTCATCGCCCGCATACAGAGCAGCTTCGATCTTGGAGTCCTGAAGCAGCGCGGAGACGCCCGCGCCCTTGTCGATCTGTACTGGAGGGCGGACCTCCAGCACCTTTCGGCCCCAGTGCGTGCGCAAGCCGGCGCCTTCCGCGCGCTCGGCGATCGCATCGATCGCGGCGCGAGCCGCATCATCGTCGGGCGCGCCGCGCCAGTGGAAGGCGATGATCGCGCCCTTGTCCTCAATCCGCACCCGCCTCCGGCGCAGGTCACCGGTGTCCGCCTCGCGCCCGAACTGATGGACGGCGCGGATCCACGGCTCCACCTCCGGATCCAGCACTGCCTCTGTCCAGCCGGCTCGGAGTGTCTCGACCCCATGAGAACCGAGATAGGTGATCGTGCCGATCGCCACCATCGCGCGCGCGTCTGAGGCGCGACGCCCGCTGATGCAAGCCACGACTCCGTAGCGCCTCGACACCCCGATCAACAACTGTCGGGTGCTCTCGGGAACGTGCGCATCGGATGCGTTCTCGACGATCGGCGCCAGCGTGCCGTCGATATCGAGCAGCACCGCGGTGCGAGCGGGGTTGGCGCGCAGCGGTGCGAGCGCCTCTGATAGGAGCGCTGACTTCACCGCTCTAGTATGCCCTCTCATGGCATCCAGACGAAAGCGCAAGGCGACGGTTATTGCGTTTCTCGCCTCGACGAAATCGGGAACGGTTACGGCTTCCGAAAGATCCGCCAAGCGGTGGGTGTTACTGCCTTCGGAATCAACGCGCGATCGTGCTGCCGCCGGGATACGAGACCGGCATCCACTTCCAGGAGGAGACTTACTTCGTCCACCGGGGGAGATGTCGAGTTCCGGTTCGCCGACGGCTCCAGGCACCTGCTGCGCGCGGGTGGCGTAGCGCGGGTCGACATTCCCGGCGCCGAGTTCGTTCTGCTTGCTGGAGCGGGCCGTCTGCTTCCCCTGCGACACGGGAGCAGCCTTGCCGAGATCATCGCCCCGAGGCATGGTCAGGAGCCGAGCCGATCGGGTAGCCGCCTGCCATGACCCCCACACTTCCAACCCTCGAGGTTCCTCAGCCGGCCGAGCCGGTCAGCCCGGCCGTGCCGGATGCTCCGGTGACGCCAGCCGTCCCGGACCCAGGCAGCCCGGCTGACCCTGAGGAGCCCGCCACGGTCCCCAATCCCGAGGAGCCGCCGACCCCCGTCAAGCCGGAGCCCGAGTCGCCTTCCGAGTAAGCTCGCGATGAATGGGACCTCCGCAAGCGACCTTGCTAGTGCTGCAGCACATCGCGTGCGAGCCGCCGGGGGCCTACGAGGATGAGCTGCTCGCTTGCGGCGCAGATCTTCATCGAGTCGAGTTAGATGAGGGCGACCGCCTGCCCGACTGGCGGGCGTTCGACGGCGTCATCGCGATGGGCGGCCCGATGGGGGCCTATGACGATGAGCGGTATCCGTGGCTCTCACCGGAGAAACGGTGGATCGGCGAAGCCCTTGCCGGCGGAGCGCCATTCTGGGGCGTATGTCTCGGAGCACAGCTGCTGGCCGCCGCCCTTGGCGCCCGGGTCGGGCCCGGGCACGCGCCGGAGATCGGCGTGCTCGGCGTCCATCGGACTTCGGAAGCTTCTGAGGACCCCGTGTTCTCGCTGCTGCCCGAGCAGTTCCCGGCCCTTCAATGGCACGCGGACACCTACGAGCTGCCGCGCGGTGCGGTGCAGCTCGCTCGGTCCGAGGCCTACGCGCAGCAAGCGTTCGCAATCGGACGAGCTTATGGCGTCCAATTCCACCTCGAGGTCACGACCGAGCTGGCCAGCGAATGGGGAGCGGTGCCGGCCTATGCCGGAGCCCTCGAGCGGCTGCTGGGCGACGGCGCCCTGCCGCGACTGCTAGCGCAGATCGCCGAGCGCGAAGAAGAGATGACGGCGCTCGCGCGGAGCGTGTTTGCGGCCTGGCTGGAACACGCCGTGGGCCTCTCGGCTCCACGGCTGACGGGCGCGACATGACCGTTGCGATCGCGGGCGGCCACGGCAAGATCGCGCTGCGCTTGACGCGACGACTGACCGAGCGCGGTGAGCGGGTTGTAGCGCTGATCCGAAATCCAGACCACGCTGACGATGTCCGGGCCCAGGGTGGGCAGCCGGTGGTCTGCGACTTGGAGATCGTTGCGGCGACCGAGGTCACAGCAGCGGTGGCCGGGTCGGATGCAGTCGTGTTTGCCGCGGGCGCCGGGCCCGGCAGCGGCGCTGAGCGGAAGCTGACGATGGATCGTGACGGCGCGATCAAGCTGCTCGACGCCGCTCGCAGCGCCGACGTCGCGCGCTATCTGATCATCAGCGCGGTGGGCGCTGAAAGCCCGCCGGCGGGAGATGAAGTGTTCAGCGTGTACCTGCAAGCGAAGGCGGAGGCGGACGATGCGGTGCGGGCCAGCAGCCTCGACTGGACGATCGTCAGACCCGGCGGCCTGACCGACGACCCTGGACGCGGCCTGGTACGCATCGACTCGGCGCCGTTTCGCGGCAGGATTCCCCGGGACGACGTCGCCGCGGTGCTCGATGCACTGTTGCTCCGCCACGATGCGCGGGAACGGATTCTGTACGTCAACGGTGGCGATGATCCGATCGAGCAGGCGCTGGACCACCAGCTCAGCTAGGGCTTTCCGGCGATGACGGATGTAGCGCAGCCGGCGACGTCGATCCCGTTCTCGGGGCGGACCGCGTGGGCGCGCAATCTCGAGGCGCCGGTCCGCGACTTCCTGCGCACGGAGGCGGGCAGCGCCGTGATTCTGCTGGGCGCGACGCTCGCCGCGCTCGCGTGGGTGAACGTCGATTCGTCGTCGTATGAGCGCGTCTGGAGCACGGTGCTCTCGGTCCGCATCGGCAGCACAGGCATCTCACAGGATCTGCGCCTGTGGATCAACAACGGGCTGATGACGTTCTTCTTCCTGGTCGTGGGCCTCGAGGCACGACGTGAACTCGACCTCGGAGAGCTTCGCGATCGACCCCGCTTGCTGTTGCCGTTGATCGCCGGCGTCAGCGGGATGGTCGTGCCGATCGTGATCTTCCTCGCGTTCAACGCGGGGCATTCCGCGAGCAAGGGCTGGGGCACGGCGATGTCCACCGATACCGCTTTCGCGCTCGGCATGCTTACGCTGGTCGGACGCCGGTTTCCGAACGCTCTGCGGACGTTCATTCTCACCGTGGCGGTAGTCGACGACCTCGTTTCACTGCTCGTGATCGGCACCGCGTACACCAGCGGAGTCTCGGTCGGCGCGCTCGTAATCGGCGTCGCAGTGCTCGCGCTGGTAGTGCTCGCGCGCTGGCAGCGGCTTCGCAATGGCGTCGTCTACGCGGTGCTCGGTCTGACCGCCTGGGTGGCGTTCCTGAAGTCCGGAGTCGACCCTGTCGTCGTCGGCCTCGCCATGGGACTGCTGGCGATCGCTTATCCCGCGGCGAGAGCCGATCTCGAGCACGCCACCGACTTGTTTCGCCTGTTTCGCGAGCAGCCGACGTCCGAGCTGGCGCAATCCGCACGCGCCGGTCTGCGATCGGCGATCTCCCCTAACGAGCGCTGGCAGCAAATCTTCCACCCTGTGTCGAGCTACCTGATCGTGCCGCTGTTCGCGCTCGCGAACGCCGGAATCGTGATCAACGGCGGTTTCCTGGCGCGTGCCTACAGCTCGCCGATCACGCTCGGGATCATCGTCGGCTATGTGGTCGGCAAGCCCATCGGGATCGCCGGTTCGAGCTGGATCGTGTCGCTGGTGACCAGAGGCAGGGTAAAGCCGCCTGTCGGTTGGGCATCCGTAATCGGCGGCGCCGCGATTGCCGGAATCGGGTTCACGGTGTCGTTGCTGATCGCGACGCTCGCGTTTGGAGGCGTCGAGCTCGAGGAAGCGAAGCTCGGCGTGCTGAGCGCGGCGCTGTGCGCATCGCTGACCACCCCGGTGGTATTTCGGGTGACCAGACTGCTTCCGCGTCGCGTGCGGCTCCGTGCCCTGTTAGGTACCGCTGACTCAATCGTCGACCTGGCAGTGCCGGTGGACCTGGAACGTGATCACGTTCGCGGTCCGGCGATGGCTCCGGTGACGCTCGTCGAGTATGGCGACTTCGAGTGCCCATATTGCGGCCAGGCGGAGCCGATCATCCGCGAGCTGCTGAGGGACTTTGGTGATCTTCGCTATGTCTGGCGTCATCTCCCGCTGAACGACGTGCATCCAAACGCCCAGCTCGCAGCGGAAGCATCCGAGGCCGCGTCGGCGCAAGACAAATTTTGGGAGATGTATGAGCTGCTGCTCAGCCATCAGGAGGAACTGAAGCTCCGTAACCTGCTGGGCTACGCGGAGCAGCTGCAACTTGACCTGGAGCGCTTCCGTGGGTATCTGCGCAAGGGCAAAGGGGCGGCCCGGGTTGGAGACGATGTCGGGTCAGCCGACCAGAGCGGCGTTTCGGGCACGCCGACGTTCTTCATCAATGGCCGCCGACATTACGGCGCGTACGACATTGGAACGCTGTCCGCCGCCGTGCGCGCGGCTCGGGCCCGAGCGGCGGTGGCCAAAGGCTCGCAGCCGCACCGCGTACCGCAGGACAGCGGTCGGGGCGATTTCTCACCGGACCGGTTCGACCGGCGGGACGCCGGGAATACCTAGAACCATGGTCACGGCGAGCACTCCCCAGCCACCACCCGCTCCGGGTGGCCCAGACGTACCGGATCCGAGACCCCCCGGGCCCACCCCGCCAGATCCACAACCGCCGACTCCAACCCCTGATCCATCGCCGATCCCGCCAACTCCAACTCCGCCGCAGATCTGATCGCTGCGTCGGCTCCCTCGCGGCGCGACTGAGCGGCAGCGGGCTGGGACTCCGGCGAGCGACCGGCGGCGGGCCAGCTCGCGCGGCTCAGGGCCGCGTTTCGCGGGACAACGCGAACCGGTCGACCCCCGGGGGACTCGAAACCCCGGGCACGCGCGCACTGCACCGGTCAGCGTCGAATCCTCCGAGGGCGGCGTACCCGCCCGACGCGGGTGGCGAGAGACCGTGAGCGGTTTGGCTCAGGCCGCCTCGAGCTCGGCTCGCAGAACTGGCCCGCACTGCGAGACGTCTTCGGCAAGGCGCTTCGCGGTCGCCTCTTCCCAGCGACCGCTGTCGACCAGCGCACGACAGAGTCGCTCGACGTCGCCCAGCGCGTCGAAGGCAGCCGCATCGCCGGCGAGGTCGCGGCTGAAGATGAGATTGTCAGCCGCATAGCGAATTCGGTCCTGCTCTCCGTCCAGAAGCTTGCTCGGACCCAGGTTCTCTAGGGTCTGCATCCTGTTTATAAGCATTGGCGCGTTCATGGTTCATATTCCACCTCCTCGATAGAGGTTGCGACTCCAAGATGATGAGCGTGCATCGGGTGGTTGCCTTTAGCCATCTGTCCAGAGATCTCCTCGCGCGCTTGTCCTTGTTGAGCCCGTAGTCGATGGACGTCCGTGCGCGGATCGCGGCCGAGTACCGGCGCTTGGGAGCCTCCATGCGCGACCGCGCTCCCCGTTCTACGACCGCGTCGCACACGCTGTCGCCGAGTACGTGCCCGACGCCGCACAACGGGCCGCCTTCGCGTATACCGTTGGCGAGCTGAGCGCGACTTGGATCGCGAATGACGGACCAGAGTTCATCCCGGGCATCTCGGAGGAGGTCGCGCGCGAGCGACCGCCGGGACAATGTCTACTGTCTGTAGACCGTCAGCCCACGGCATGGATCGATCCCCACGGCACCTGGATGCAGTGGCGCGAGCGCTGACCCACTGACACCAACAAGCAAGACAATGTCGCGATGATCGACGAGCGCCCTCCAGTGATCGACCTCGGCCGGCCGCGGTCGGTGCTCGAGCTGGTTACCGCGGCGCTGTCGTTGTACTTTCGGTATCCGCTGCTGTTCGGGCTGCTGGCGCTCGCGGTCGTCGCGCCCTACGAGTTGATCGTGTTAGCAGTCACAGGGGCCGCGCCCCTGGGTCAGCAATCCGTGAGCGCGGGGACCGCGTTCACTCTGGTTCTGCTCGAGCTTGCACTGATCGGGCCGCTGGTGTCGGCGCTGGACGTGCACGCGGTGGCCGCGATCGGCAGAGGAGAGCGGCCGGGGGTGGTGAGCGTCTCCCGGCTTGGGGCGAGGTCTCTGCCCGTCGTTGCCGCAGCCCAGATCATCGCCGGCATTGGCATCGGCGTCGGGCTGATCGCGTTTGTGATCCCGGGGGTGATCCTTGCGCTCCGGTGGGCAGTGGTCGCGCAGGCCGCGGCGATCGAGGGTACGGATTGGCTCGGGGCGCTTCGTCGCAGCGGCGAGTTGGCGCGCGGCCACTACCTGCATGTCCTCGGAATCGTCGTCCTTGTCAGCTTGGCGAACTACGGCGTCGCGGGAGCGGGAGCGGCGATTGCCGGGCGTAGCGCCCACGCCCCGCAAGTGGCGCTGGGAATCCTGATCGAGACGATCACGCGTTCGTTCACCGCGCTTACGACCGCGGTCCTTTACTTCGACCTGCTGTCGCGCAATCGGGGGGCGGGGAGGGTCTAGCCGGGAGCGGCCGATCGCGTCCTGAGGACAACCCGCTCGCGACCCAGCCGGGTGGACACGCCACACGGCACACCGCAGGCGACTGCCTAATCAGCGCCGCACTTGGGTATGCCTGGTGCATGCCGCAAGCAAAACTGAACTGGGCCGCAGCCGAGGTCAAGGACGGGACGCTCAGCGTCGGGCTCGAGGGTGAGCCCTCGGAGGAATGGAGGCAAAGCTTCGAAACCACGGTGAGGTTGCTCCGCGGGGGGGAGTGGGGAGAGATACGTGTCGAGGAATCGACCGTTCAGGTCAGCGACCTCGTTCCCGGCAATGAGGAGAAGCTGCGCCATCACCTGGAAAGCGTCGTCGATCAGGCCAACGCCGACACCACCGAAGATGAGCAGCAACCTCAGGCCGAGTCGGAGGGCGAGTCGGCCGAGGAAGCCGGGCCCGACGCGCAGATGACCGAGCACTTCCGCTCGTTCGGAGAAACCGACGAGGAAAGCGACGAGGACCGGGACGAGGAACGTTAGGCACTCCGACCAGCCCGCTCACCACCACTTCGACTCTCGCGCCGCGGCGGTGCCGCTGGTGCGATCGAGCTCATCGAGGCTCGCGACGTCCTCGTCGGAGAGGGTGAAGTCGAAGATCTGGGCGTTCTCCTCGATCCGCTCCCGGTGAGTGGACTTCGGGATCACCACGGTGTCGCGCTGCAGACACCAGCGCAAGAGCACCTGAGCGGGAGTGCGGTTCGCGCGCTGGGCGATCCTCGCGACCGTCTGGTTGCGCAAGTGCCGGCCGGTCCCGAGCGGGCTGTATGCCTCGAGGGCGACGCCGCGGCCCTCGCACTCCGCGAGCAGCCTGCGTCTGTATTCGAACGGACTGAACTGGACCTGGTTAATCACCGGCGGGCTGTTGGCGATCGCCATCACCTGCTCGAGCTGGGAGGCGCTGAAGTTGGAGATCCCGATCGAGCGGGCATAGCCACGCTCGCGCGCGCGCTCCAAGCCCGGCCACGCCCAGGTTGGCCCGTTCTGTGGCCAGTGGACGATGTATAGGTCGACCTGATCGACCCCAAGCCGACGCAGGCTCTGCTCGGCTTCAGCGTCTGCGTCCCGGCGGCCAGGAAAGAACTTCGTCGTCAGGAACACCTGCTCGCGAGGGACGCCGCTGTCGCGCAGCGCGCGACCGACGCTCGCCTCGTTCCCGTAGGCCTGGGCGGTATCGATGTGGCGGTAGCCGAGCTCCAGCGCCCAGCGAACCGCGTTCTCGCATTCGGGGCCATCCGGGACCTGCCAGACGCCGAGGCCGAGCCGCGGAATCCGGTTACCGTCGGCGAGTCGGCGGACGTAGTCCCCTGAGGTCGCTGCTCCGTCTGCCATGAGGCTTCTCCTCGGTCCGGAATCAAGCAATCTTCCCTCTCGCCCAGACCCAAGCGTACGCACATCGCGATCTCGCCACCCGGCGCGTCCGCATAGAGTTCGACCTTCACCACCGTGACGCAAGGAGAAACGATGGGCTTCGACCAGTACCACGAACCCGCTGAGGAGCTGCCGCAGCCGACCCGCACGTTCGCCCGACTTTGCGCCTCGCTGACCGAGGAGGCGGAGGCGATCGGCTGGTACGAGCAGCGCCTGGCGCTCGAGAGCGATCCGCAGGCGCAAGCGATCATGCGCGACGCCCAGGGGGAGGAGTTCAAGCACTTCAGCATGGATCTCGAATTCCTGCTGCGGCGGATGCCGCCGTGGCGCGAGATCGCCCAGGGAATCCTGTTCAAGGAGGGCGATATCGTCGAACACGGCGAGGAGGCGGAGGCCGAGGCGCTGGAGAACGGAGGTTCTGGGAGCGGCGGCCCGGCGGCGGACGGTTCGCTCGGAATCGGAAGCCTGAAGGGGGTCACGCGATGAACCATCTACTCCGCTCGCTGGCACCGCTCAGCGATTCCAACTGGACGATGGTCGATGAGGAGGCGCGGGAGCGCCTCGTGCCCGCGCTTGCCGCCCGCAAGCTGGTCGACTTCTCCGGCCCCCACGGCTGGTCATACTCGGCCACCAATCTCGGTCGCGTCAGTCCCATCTCCTCGACGCCCAGCGAGGGCGTCAGCGCGACGGGCCGACGGGTGCTGGCGCTGGTCGAGCTGCGGGCTTCGTTCGAGCTTTCGCTCTCGGAGCTACGCGACGCGGATCGCGGGGCTTCTGATGCCGATCTCGCGCCGCTCGACAAGGCGGCCCATCAGATTGCGGTCGCCGAGAACAAGGCCGTCTTCCATGGCTGGACGGACGCTTCGATCGAGGGTGTCGCTGAGGTCACTCCCCACGAGCCGATGCAGCTCGGCGACGCGCCGGACGAATATCCGCGTCCCGTGGCGGCCGCTGTGGAGCGACTGCTGCATGCTGGGATCAGCGGGCCGTACGCCTTAGCGCTCGGCGGCGAGCAATACCAGCGGGTCGTCCAAACGGCCGAGCACGGGGGCTACCCGCTGCTCGAGCACTTGCGCAAGATCCTCGAAGGGCCGATCGCCTGGGCGCCGGGAGTACAGGGAGCGGTCGTGATCAGCCTCCGGGGCGGCGATTTCCTCTTCGAGTCAGGCCAGGATCTCGCGATCGGCTACGAAAGCCACGATCGCGAGTCCGTGCAGCTGTATCTCGTCGAGAGCTTCAGCTTCCACGTGGCCACACCCGAGGCCGCGGTCGCGCTCCAGGCCTAGTTGTCGCTATCTGAGCGCGACGCCGCGGGGATCGCGACGGCCGTCGAGGATCTCGGCGGCCACCTCCGCCGCCCTGCGCTCTGAGCTGCGCGCCATCCGCCGCAGACGGTTGAAGGCCGTGACCGCGTCGACCTCTTCGCGACCCATGATCATCCCCACCGCCCGCTCGATCACAACTCGGTTATCGAGCGCATGCTGCAGCTGCTCGGCCAGCTGACTGAGGTGCTCGGCTTGGAACGCGTTCACCAGCAAACGTTCGATCAGCAGCGCATAGGTCTCCAGCGCCTCGATCTCGGTTTCACCCCAATCGTGCGGCGCATCGTGGTAGACGTTCAGCGAGCCGACCGTGACGTTGGGCGCATGGATCGGCACGCCAAGGACAGCCCGCACGCCGCTGTCCGGAACGTCGGGTTGCAGTTTTGGCCAGCGTGGATCGTTCGCGAGATCACCGCAGAGGACGATCCGGTCTGTCACCAAAGAGTCCACGCACGGCCCCTCGCCGGTGTCCTCTTGACGGGACTCGAGCATGTACCCTGGTGCATCGGTCGCGGCGACCGCTCGCAGCATCGACCCATCGTCGACCAGCATCACGCCGGCGCCGGTCGCGGTGAACAGCGAGCGAGTCGCGTCCAGGATCGCGCGCAAGGCGTCCTGTAGGGGTGTGGCATCGATCTGCGCGCGCAGCGCCTTGAGGCTTCCATCGAGAGCACGCGGATCGATGAACCCTTCCGTCACCATCTCAGCATCGATTCAAAAGCCGGCGTTCTGTGCACCAGGACCGGGCCTGGCAAATGGTAGGAGATGCTCCACGCCGGCGAGCGCAAAAACTCGCTGCACCGCCGGCCGCCCCGGGATCAGCGAGAAGTCGATTGCTGCTTCGGTCAAACGCCTGGACCATTTCATCAGCGAGTGCAGCCCGGAGGAGTCGATGAACGTCAGGTCGCTGAGGTCCACGGTAATCTCGCGCTGGCCGCCGCTCGCGAGCCGCTCGAGATGACCGTCGAGCACCGGCACGCTGGCGAGGTCAAGTTCTCCGGCCGGACGTACCCACGCCTTCTCGTCCGCGATCACAACGTCGCAGGTCAACGGTGGTTCGCCGTAATCGCCCCACTGGGGTGGCGGCATGTCCCCTCCCCGGTTCACGGTTTCCCCGGCGCACTCGAGATCCCTGCCCGCGAGGTGCCACGCCGCTTTGCGTGACTACCGCAGCGCGAAGCCCGATGTTTTGGTCTAGCCATCGACCGTAAACCGCCTTTGCTTACTGGTTTCAGCACGGAAAGGGTCTACGGGGTCACGGCAGCCCTGAACTCTCAAGTATAGGTAGGGTGCGCGGCCCAGCGGGCCGATTTGATCGTGTGGGAGGATCTGATGATGCGACTGGGCCTCCACGCGCTCGGAATCGGTTCGGGAGCTCGGCGAGAGGTGATCGAAGCGGTCGCCGCCGCCGCGGAGGCGACCGGCTTCGCGAGGCTATGGTCGGGCGAGCACGTGGTGATGGTGGACCGGCCCCAGTCCCAGTACCCGTATTCGGCCGATGGGAGGATCGCAGTGCCGGCGGTCGCGGACTGGCTCGATCCGCTGATCGGACTCAGCTTCGTCGCGGCCGCGACACGGCGGATTGAGATCGCCACCGGGGTGCTGTTGCTGCCCGAGCACAATCCGGTGATGCTCGCGAAGCAGGCAGCCAGCCTCGACGCTCTCTCCGGCGGCCGTCTCACTCTCGGCGTGGGCGTCGGCTGGTCGCGGGAGGAGTTCGACGCACTCGGCATCCCGTTCGCCCGACGCGGCGACCGAGCCACCGAATACGTCGCCGCGATGCGCACGCTCTGGAATGATGACGTCGCCTCGTTCGATGGCGAGTTTGTCTCCTTCGACGCCGTCAGGCTCAACCCCAAGCCGGTGCGCGAACGCCGGATACCGATCGTCGGCGGCGGCAACAGCGATGCCGCGCTTCGCCGGGTGGCTCGCTGGGGGAACGGCTGGTACGGCTTCAACGTCGCGGGCGTCGAGGCAGCGCAAGCACGCCTCGCGCGGCTCGCAGAGCTGTGCCGCGAAGCCGGGCGCGACCGCCGCGAACTGGACATCGCCCTCGCCCTGACCGGCGGCGAACCAGAAGACGTCGCTGTCCTGAGCGAGCTGGGCGTGAACGAGCTGGTGCTCGTGGAAGCCCCGCCGGAAGATCCCCACGCCGCCCAGGACTGGGTTGCCGGCCTCGCCCGGAGGTGGAGCCGCGCTAGCGCGTGACAAGCCCACCTGCGACAAGAGGCTCGCGAGCAACATCCGTACCGGACGCTCGGCCGAATGCCAGAATGGCGTGATGGGCGATGGGGCCGCGCTCGGCCGGAAGTAAGCGACTCAAGCTAAGCGAGTTTCTGATGAGATCGGCTCGCCAGGTCCTAGCGGTAACAGTGGGCGCCGTGCTCGTGGCGCTGCTGGCGGCCGCGTGCAGCGACCGCACGTCCTCGCCTGCTGCGGGGACCTTCACGCCGGCAACCCCCGGCGTGCTGACGGTCGTGACCTCCGACCTGCCAACCCCAGGCTTCTGGGAAGGCACGCCCGATCACCTCACCGGCGGATTCGAATACGAGCTCGCAAATGACTTAGCCGAGCGCTTCGGACTGAGATCGGTGCGGGTGCGCGTCGAAGCTTTCAACCGGGTCGTCGCGGGTCAGTTGGACGGCGCGGACCTCGCGCTGGATCTGATCACGCCGACCCCGGAGCGAGAGCGATCGCTGGCCTTCTCGTCCCCGTATCTGAACGCGCCGCCAACCGTGGTCGTTCGCGCAGGCACCAAGGTCCCGGACCTTGCCACGGCCCGGACGCTGCGCTGGGGCGCGGTCGGCGGCACCACGTTTGTGGGAATCCTGCGAAAGCTGATTTCTCCCCTTCAGCCGATTCGGCTGTTCGAGAACAGCACCGAGATGCTGAGCGGGCTCCAAACACGCCAGGTCGATGCGGTCCTACTCGATATGCCGTTTGCCGTGGTGAGCGCCAATCAGTCGGGTGGGCAATTACGCGCGGTGGCGCAGTTACCCAGCTCGGAGACGATCGCCGCGGCGCTGCCGAAGGAATCGGGCAACCAGCAGGCGGTGGACTCGGCGCTACGCGCGTTTGCCGCCGACGGGACCATCGACCATCTCCTGCGGGTGTGGATCGGGGCGAACGCCGCCGACGCCGAAAAATCGATCCCGCTGATCAGAACCACTCGATGATGGATCCGCGCATGCTGACCTCCTTGATCGCGGCGATCTCGGTCAAATCCCCGACCGGACCGGCTTGGGAGTTCCTGGTCCTGTTCCTGGTCGTGATCATCGGCCCCCCGCTGCTGGAGCACGCGCGGCTTCCCGGGATCATCGGCTTGCTGCTCGGCGGTTTTGTGATCGGCCCCAACGGTCTCGACCTGATCGGCGCTGGGAACACGACCGTCCCGGAGCTGGGCCAGGTCGGCCTGTTCTATCTGATGTTCATCGCCGGCGTGGAGCTCGACCTCTCGCTGCTGCGGGTGCACCGCCGCGCGGTCCTGCTCTTCGCGGCGCTCACGTTCACGGTGCCGATGCTCTTCGGCTCGGTGATCGGGTTCTCCAGGGGCTGGGGAGCGCCCGCGGCGTTACTGCTAGGAGCGCTGCTCGCCTCGCACACATTGCTGGTCTATCCGACCGTGAGGGATGCCGGCCTGGCGACTCACCGGGCCGTCGCGGCCGCGGTCGGCGCGACGGTGCTCACCGACACCGCGTCGCTCGTGGTGCTGGCCGCCGTGTCCGGGTCGCAGCTGGTCGGCGGCTCGGATGTCTGGATCGGGCTCCAGATCGCCTTTGGCCTGATCGTGCTGGTGGTGTTCTGCTTCGCGATCCTGCCTCGGTTGGTACGGCTGGCTTTCCGGCACCTCGGAACCGACCGCATCGTCCGCTATCTGCTCGCTATCGCGTCGTTTCTCGGAGCGGCGGCGCTCGCCGGCAGCGTAGGGATCGAGGGAATCGTGGGGGCGTTTTTTGCCGGCCTCGGCCTCAATCGCCTGGTTCCGAACGAGGGACCGCTGATGGATCGGATCGACTTCTTCGGGGCGGCCGTGTTCGTGCCGATCTTCCTCGTCTCGGTCGGCATGCTGCTGCAGCCGAGCGTCATGGTGCAAGGGGAAACGCTGAAGCTCGCTGCCCTGTTCATCCTCGCCTCGGTTGGGGGCAAGACCGTTGCTGCGGTGTTGTCGCGAGGCGCGCTGCGCCTCTCTTCTCACGAGGCCGCCTTGATGTTGGGCTTGACCGTCCCGCAGGCCGCGGCAACGCTCGCGGCGACCGTGGTCGGCTTCAACATCGGCCTGTTCGACCAGTCGGTGGTCAACGCGGTGCTGGTGTTGATTCTCGTCTCGATTATCACCGCGACGCTGATCGTCGAACGAGTGAAGCCCGCCGTCCCGGTGCCGCGAAGGGAAATCCAGGGGCTCGGCAAGCGCATCTTGGTGGCACTCGAGGATCCCGGACAGGCGCAGATCGGCTTCGCCATCGGAGCTCGAATCGCGGCTCCCGACAGCGGCGTGGTCCGAGGCCTGCTCGCCAGCCCGCCGACGGAGACGCGCTCTCATCAGCCACAGCTGGCGGAGCTGCGCCGCGCCGGTTATGCGGTCGGACTGGACACCGACCCGAAATTGCTGGTGGACACCTCGCTGGCGCAGGGAATCGTCAACGTCGTCGCCGCGCAGGAGCCGTCGCTCGTGCTGGTGGGGCAGCGTAGCTTGGCCGTGCCCCCCGCGCTCGGCAGCTCCGGCGAGGCGGTCGCCGCGTCGATCAGCGCGCCAGTGGCGATCGTGGTAGGCAACGCGGCGAGGATCGAGGAGGTGGTGCTGGTTGAAACCGAGCGCGCCCGGGAACGGCGGGGCGACGGAGCCGTGGGGGTTGCGGAGCAGCTCGCGTCCAGGATCGGCGGCAAAAATGTCATCCTTCGCCAGGCCGCGGAATCCTCGTCCCTCGGCCGGCTCGCTCCCGGACAAGTCTGCATCGCCCCGGCGAACTCCTGGGAGCTGCTCGCGGCTTCAGACCCGCCCGACGGCGCGACGCTGGTGATGGTCCTCGAGTCGCCGTCGAGGCCGGCGCTCTCGGCGCTTCGCTGATCTAACTGTTGCGTGTGCAGCCTGCCTCGTCAGCCGGCGCCTCCCTCGACGACCACCCGGACAGTACCAGCGGGACGGCTCGCGGCGATTCCCAGAGCGTGATCGAAGTCCGACAGCGCCAGCCGATGTGTTACCCACGAGCTCGGATCGAGACGTCGCTGAGAGCTCAGCTCGATCACGGCGGCCAGGTCTCGCAGGCTCGAGACATACGCGCCCAGGACCTGAAGCTCATGAGCCATGAAGGCGCTTGACGCACCGAGCATCAGTGGTGCGTCGACGATCGAGCCGAGCACCAGACGTCCTCCCCGCCGCAGCAGTCCGACCGCCTCGGCCGGCGCGGCGGCCTGGCCGCTGAAGTCGATCACCGCATCCACCCGCCCCACGCTTCGGCGCAGCGCCCGCGCGGCGCCTTCCAGCCCGCAGTGCACGGCGATCCCGTTCGCGCGCAGGCGCGCGGCGCTGGCCTCGCTGCGAACCACCGCGGAGAGGCACACCTGCGGATCGAGCGCCCGCGCCACCTCCAGCGCACCGGTCCCAAGTCCACCCGCTCCGAGCACGCACAAGGAGCCGCCGGGCGGCACCGCCGCGAGCGCGAGCGCGTTGTGTGCGGTCGCCGCGGCGTCGGCGAGCAGCGCCGCCGCCGCCGGGTCGATGCCGTTGGCGGGCAGCATCCTAGAAGCGGGCCACACGACGATGTCGGCAAAGCCACCGGGATCGTGCACGCCGAGCGTGCGCAGCGCATCGCACCGTTGATCCTCTCCCCGCCGACATGCTCGGCAGCTGCCGCACGGCGCCAGCGGGTGCAGGACCGCGAGGTCGCCCTCGGCCACCAGCGCGTCGCCCGCGTCGACATGCTCAACGATTCCGGCGACCTCGTGCCCGGGGCGCACCGGATACGAGGCTCCGCGCGGGAGCACCATGCCCCGCAGCAGATGCAGATCGGTTCCGCACACGCCGCAAGCGAGCACCCGTACCCGCGCATAGCCGGGTGGTGTCTCCGGCTCGGGCCCATCGCACAGCCGGGCCGCGCCGGCGTCGATCTCGATGTAGCGCACTCAGCGCCCCTCGGCGCTCGAGCGCCTCCAGATCCTCACCTTCTCGCCGCCGGACACGGGGCCGAACCTATCAATTAGCGCTGAGAAGAGGGTCCGTGGGGTCCGGGCGCGCTCACAGGTCGGATGCAAACGGCGGCGCGATCGCGGTCAGGCCGCCGTCCACCACCAGCGCCGCCCCGGTCACGTACTCCGAGGCAGGGCCAAGCAAGAAGAGCACGCAGTCCGCGACCTCCTGAACGGTGCCCAGGCGTCCTTTGGGGATCTTCGGCAGCACGGTCTCGATCGACGCCACGCGTCCCGTGTTGTAGAAGAAGGCCGAGGAATCCGAGGCGATGATGCCGGGGATCACGACGTTGACGTTGATACCCAGCGGCGCCAGCTCGACCGCCATGTAGCGCGCCCAGATCTCCGTCGCCGCCTTCGCCGACCCGAGGTTCGCGTAGGTTGGGAACACCCGCAGGCTGCCGTAGCTCGAGAGCACCACGATCCGGCCGCCGTTTTCCATCAACTGCGTGGCGCGCTGAGTACCGATCACGAATGCCCGCACGTTAACGTTGAACGTGCGCTCGAGGTGGTGCGGACCGAGCTCCATGATCGGCCGAAAATTGCTCGCCGAAGCGTTGGAGACGTAGAAGTCGAGCCGGCCGAAGCGCTGGTGCACCAGGTCGAACATCGCCTCGATCTCCTCGAGGCTTTCCAGGTCCGCGCGGATCGCGAGTGCTTTCGCCCCCAGCCGCTCGATCTGGGCGACCGTCTCGCGTGCCGCTTCCTCGTTGCGGCGGTAGTTGATGATCGGCGTGGCGCCGCGTGCCGCCAGCGAGATCGCGAGCTGGCGGCCGATGCCGCGGGAAGCGCCGGTGATCAGCGCGATCTTCCCCTCGAATCCCTCCTGCGCGCCCGGCGCCGGTGGCTGTGACTGCTCCTGGCTGATTGGCGAGCTCATCCGCGCAGCAACTCGCGTGCGATCGTCATCTTCTGGACCTCGGCCGTGCCCTCTTCGAACAGCTGGGCGCGCGCGTCCCGGTACACGCGCTCGATCGGGGTGGGCGAGAAATACCCGATCCCGCCGTGCACGCGCAGCGCGGCGTCGGTCACGCGCTGGAGCATGTCCGCGGCGAACAGCTTCGCCATCGCCGCCGCCGCCGTGGCCTCGCTGTCGCGCTCCCAGGCCCGGGCTGCCTGCATCACCAGCGCGCGCGCGGCGCCGACGTCGGTCGCCATCTCCGCGAGCTTGAAGGAGATCGCCTGCCGCTCGCTGAGCTTGCGTCCGAACGTCTCGCGGTGCTTGGCGTACTGCACCGCCAGCTCGAGCGCTCGCTGCGCGAGACCGACGCAGGTCATCGCCAGTGAAATTCGGCTGGGCGCCAGAAAGCCGCCGAGCGCCACGGCCAGTCCATCGCCCTCCTCCCCCAGCCGGTTCGCAACCGGGACCGGAGCGCGGTCGAACACCAGGTGGGCGTGGTCGGTGCCGCGGACCCCCATCGACTCGGGCATCACGGTTGCCTGAACGCCCTCGCCGTGGGGCGCCACCATCAGCGCGACGGTCCCTTGAGCGCCTTCGGTGCCCTCCAACCGCGCGATCAGCAGCAGATAATCGGCGATCGATCCGAAGGTGATCAGGTGCTTCTCGCCGCTGATGTGGTAGGTGTGGCCGTCGCGGGCGACGCTGCAGCGAAGGTCCGCACCGGTTCCGGCGGTCGGCTCGGTGAGCGCGAAGGCGACCTTGATCTCGCCGGCCACGAGCGGCAGCAAGAAGCGCTCGCGCTGCTCGCGCGTGGCGCGCGATGCGATCGGCCGCCAGATCCCGTTGCAGACGTGGACGATCATCCGTAGCGACGCGTGGGACATCGAGAAGATCTCGAGCAATTCGAGGTACCGGCTGAGCGGGATGCCACGACCGCCATACTCAGCGGGCGCCGCAAGGCGCAGGTAACCCCGGTCGCGCAGTTCATTCCACAACTGCAGCGGCACCTCGCGTTCGCGCTCGATCCGCTCCGCCCAGCGCTCCCCGGTCTCGTTGACGTAGGCGCGGATCTCGTCCGTCAGCGCCGTGAACGAATGCTCTTCAGGGAGCGACTGCTGGAGTGCGTGTGCTTGACCTGCGGCCATGTGGGCTTGCCCTTTCGTGCTGCTCTGACCCGTCGGCCGGGAGTATCGATGATCCGGCCGAGCTCCTCCGTCGCGGCGGTCTGACAGACCTGGTGCCAGCGCCGCGCTAGCAAGAAACGTGCGGTCTACGACCTCGCGTGCTCGGGTTCGCGCTGCGCTTCGCGGCGAACCTGGTCCTGCTTGACGAGCTTGCTGAGGAAACCCGGGAGCACACCCAGCTCGTCCAATACGTCGCGACCGGCCACGCCGATCCCCAGCAGGCCGCCGAAGATCCCGACGGCATCGATCGACTTGCGCCCCTGCTTGTCCCAGTAGTCGTCGTGCAGATCGAGCCACAAGGCGAACTCGTCGAGCGTCAACGCCGCGGCCACGCCATAGCTGCTGGCCGTGACTCGCGAGAGCCACTCCCGTCGCTGGGCGCCGATCCCGATCCGGTAGGTCCACAGGTAGCCCACTCCGAGGAGGCCCAGAATTCCGAAGGTGCTGTGGTGGAGGTGACGTCCACCCGTGCTGATGTTGTGGAATGGCCCTACTCCGGCGCGAATCGCATGGGTAATGGCGCGGGCCGTGGTGAACGCGGCGGTAAAGCCAATCGCGCTCAGCAGTGCGCGCTCCTGCCGCGGGTTGCCCTCGAAATGTCTCTTGTAGATGCCCTCGAGCGACATGGGTGGAATTATGCAGCCAACTTCGGAGAAATCATCTCCGCTGCTCGGGTGCAAGGACGAGGTAGGAAGCCCGGCCGTCGATTCGTACAAGCGGCATCGGCCGAATACTGGCACCGCTAAGCTGGAGCTGTCGACTCCTGTAACTGGTAAAGGGAGCGAATTGGCGAAAGTCTGGGTTCTCGACACGCAAACAAAAGGCACTGGCGCGACCATGGTTCCGCTCGAGAGAGTGCTGCATAAGTCGGGATCTGAGGCGGTTCCGGGATTCGTTTTCCCGAAGCGCAAGCCGCTGCCCTCAGAATCACCCGAGCGCAAGCCGCGGCTGTTCAAGCTCGTGGACGTGATGACGCGCCGGGTGCTCGGCGAAGACGTCGACGCCCGCGCCGCGGTGATCCTGCTCGAGGATGTCCGCAGCATCGTCGATGTCGAGATCTTCGTCTGGGAACCCAAAAGCGAGCGCTGGCGGATGCTGACCTTCGGCGAGGCCCGCGCGCTGTGGGACTATCGGGAAGATCGCGACGAGCCGGCTCGAGACGACGAAACGGGGCCGTCTGAGGGCTAACAGCCCGCTTTTGCGGGCGGTTCCCCGATACTGTGCGGATGGGCCAGCAGGTCGCCGCGAGGACCTTCAGCCGAGAAGACCGCCAGCGCTACAGACGGAAGGTCCGGGCTTGCCTCGACGTGTTCGCGCGGATGCTCTCGGAGGCGAGGTTCCATCCCGAGCGTCGCTCCTTCGGTCTCGAGATCGAGCTCAACCTCACCGACGGGTCTGGTGAGCCGGCATTGCGTAATGCCGCGGTACTGGCGGCGATCGCCGACCCCAGCTTTCAGACCGAGCTCGGCCAGTTCAACGTGGAGATCAACGTTCCGCCACGGTTGCTCGAGGGGAAGGCCTTCACCGAGCTCGAGCACGACGCTCGCGGCAGCCTGAACCACGCCGAGCAGCGAGCTCGCACCGTCGGCGCCCACATGATGATCATCGGGATCCTCCCGACGATCGGCCCGCAACACCTGCACGCCGAGAGCATCAGCGCGAACCCTCGCTATGCCCTGCTGAACGAGCAGATCTTCGCGGCGCGCGGAGAGGATCTGGAGATCTCGATCAGCGGTTCGGAGCGGCTCTCGATCAACGCTGACACGATCGCGCCCGAGGCCGCCTGCACGAGCGTTCAGCTTCATCAGCAAGTCGATCCCGAGGCGTTCGCGCGCTACTGGAACGCGGCTCAGGCGATCGCCGGCGTGCAGCTCGCGGTGGCCGCCAACTCGCCGTTCTTCTACGGCAAGGAGCTGTGGCGCGAGACCCGCATCGCGCTGTTCGAACAGGCGACCGACACGCGACCCGAGGAGCTCAAGATCCAGGGCGTGCGTCCTCGCGTCTGGTTCGGGGAGCGGTGGATCACCTCGATCTTCGATCTGTTCGAGGAAAACGTGCGCTACTTCCCGGCGCTGCTGCCGGTATGCGAGGACGAGGATCCCCACGAAACCTTGGGCCGGGGCGACGTTCCGAGGCTCGCAGAGCTGCGCCTGCACAACGGCACGATCTATCGCTGGAACCGCCCCATCTATGACGTCGTGCGCGGCCAGCCTCACCTCCGCGTGGAGAACCGGGTCCTCCCCGCGGGCCCCACGGTGGTTGACATCCTCGCCAACGCCGCGTTCTACTACGGGCTGCTTCGGGTCCTCGCGGACGAGGAGCGGCCGGTGTGGTCGCAGATGTCGTTCTCGGCCGCCGAGGAGAACTTTCACGTCGGCGCTCGCGTAGGAATCGATGCGCGCCTGTACTGGCCGGGGCTCGGAGCGGTGCCGGCTGCGGAGCTTGTGCTGAGGCGTTTGTTGCCGCTCGCGCACGAGGGTCTACGACGCCTGCGCGTCGATCCAGCGGACGCCGACCGCTTGCTGGGAATCATCGAGCGTCGCTGCGTGCTGTTGCGCAACGGCGCCTCCTGGCAGAGCGAGGTCTTCCACCGCCTGTTCGAGGAAGGAGCGATGGATCGGGCGCAAGCGCTGCGGCAGATGACGACGCGCTATCGGGAGCACATGCACAGCAACGAACCGGTGCACAGCTGGCCGACGGACTGACGTCTACCGGCGACGGCGCTTCGCGGCGGGAGGCGACCGGCGTAAATCTGACTGCGGTTGACTAGCTCACGGTCAGCACGCCGTGCATGCCGGCCATGCGATGACCGGGCACGCTGCAGAAAAACGTGTACATGCCGGGCTTCAGGTTCACGGTCACCGTCTGGGAGCCTCCCTGGAAGGTGGGCGTGGCGCCGAGAATCTTGCCGTTGGTGCCCTCCTGGATCGTAAGGTTGTGCCCAACCGGCGACTTGTTGGTGAAGCTGATCGTGACCTTGCCGGCTTTGGCGCTCAGCGTGCTCTTGGTGAACTTCAGCTGGCCGCTCGGATCGGCCGCGATTGCCAACGTGCCGCTCTTGGCGCCGGTCGCGGCCGGCGCAGGCGCAGACGACGCCGAGGCGGTGGATGTGGCTGACGAGCTTGCCGATGAGGCAGTCGAGCTGCTACTGCTGCTCGAGCCACACGCGGCGAGAACCAGTGCAAGCACGGCAGCGGCGACCGCGTAACCCGGAAGCTTGAACATTCTGTACGTCTCCTCTCGGTTTGAGACCAGGCGAGATGCCTGCGGGCGCTTACATCGCCAGGACGTCACGCGCAAGGTTATCCGTCCTGTCCCCGGCCGGCGTTGGTTCACGGTTACGTCCGGGTCCCGGAGAGCAGCGGATGACGTTCGCCGGCCGAGCGTTTCGCTGGCGGGTGTGGCGGGTAAATCGGCTGCCACTGAGAGGAGAGGTCATGTTTGCAAGGATCGGCTCAGCCGCCACAGGAGCTTCGCGCGCGCTCGTTGCCGTGATCGTGGCGGCCGCGGTGTGCTGTGCGATGGGGACGGCGGCCGCTTCGACGCCGTCCGGGGCTGCCGGGACCGCTCCAGGAGGGCCCGGGGCGACTTCCTACCTGGATCAGGCTCGAAAGGACTGCTTTGGGACTGCTCGCAACGACGTGTCCAAGGTTTGGTACACGGTCGCCGGCGGGGTGCTGTCGGACGTATTCAGCCCGACGATCGAGAACACGAACGTCAACACCGTCCAGTACATCGTCACCGACGGCAAGACCTTCGCCGATCTCCAGCAGCGGGACATGACCTATTCGGTCAGCTCGCCCGACGCAAGCGGGATGGTTTGCCGCGTGACCAGCACCGATGAGCAGCATCGGTTCCGTCTGATCAGCGATTACATCACCGATCCGGCTCGCGACAGCGTCGTGGTGCACACCACACTGTTGCCGCTGCCGGGCAGCGGCGCGAGTTGGATCAAGGGGCTCCAGGTGTACGTCCGATATGACGCCACGATCGACAACACCGGCGGTGGCGGCACCACCAACGGCGGCCCCAACGATGCCACGGTAGACCCGGCCACAACCGCGCTGGTGTCCTCCGACACCAATCCGGCAAGCGGACCGTTTGCCGCCCAGGTCGTAGGAGCGCTCCTCGCGAATCGACCGTTCTCCGCCGCCTCGAGCGGGTTCGTCGGCACGCCCAGCGACGGCCTCAGCCAACTCGACACCTATCACCGCCTGGTCGACCGCTACCAGTCGGCAGACGATGGCAACGTCGTGCAGACGGCGCTGATCAACGCGGTGCCGGGTCAGCCGTTCACGCTGGCGCTCGGCTTCGGTTCGACCGCTGGAGCGGCGATCGGCGCGGCGAACGCGAGCGCCGCCCGTCCATTCACGAGTACGCTTTCGCAATACGTTCGCGGATGGCACGCGTACGACAGCACCCTGCATCGCCCCCCGCAGCACCTCTCCGGCTACTCCCCGTCGCAAGACGCCGCCATGCGTCACGACTACTGGCTGTCGGCGAACGTCCTGAAAGCCGACGAGGACAAGACCAACATCGGAGCTTTCGTTGCCTCGCCGACCGATCCATGGGGTCAATCCGTCCCCGCCGCCACGACCCATCCGGGATGGACCTATCGGGAGGTCTTTGCCCGGGACAGCTATGAGACGTTCACCGGGCTACTGGCCGACGGCGACTGGAGCAGTGCGCGGCAGATGGTGAGGTTCCTGTTCGATCGCGTCCAGCAGCCCGACGGCAGCTTCCCGCGCAACTCGCTGCTGAACGGGGCGGTCGCTCCTGACACCTTCGGGCTGTTCGAAATCGACGAGGACGCCTACCCGTTGCTGATGGCATGGGAAGGCGGGTTCGCGGGCCAGAGGTCCTTCTACCGCCAGCACGTCCGCCCAGCTGCCGACTTCATCGTCGATCATGGACCGGCGTACGGAGTGGAGCGCTGGGAAGAGCACCCCGGGTACTCGCCGTCCACGATCGCGGCCGAGATCGCCGGGCTCGTCGCCGCGGCTCATCTGGCCAGCGCCGCCGGCGACTCGGCGCGCGCCAACCTCTACCTCGCGACCGCCGACTACTACCAGCGCAACGTCAAGGCTTGGACCGTGACCACCACCGGCCCTTACGCCGGTCACCGGTACTTCATCCGGCTCTCACCGAGCGGAGATCCCAATGCGGCCGAGACATACGACCTCGGCAATGGCAGTCTGACCAACGTCGATCAACGCGCGGTGATCGACGCGGGCTTCCTCGAGTTGACGCGGCTCGGAGAGCTTCCCGCCAGCGACCCCGATGTCCAGACGTCGCTCGGCGTGGTCGACTCGGTGCTGAAGAGCGAAACGGCGTCGGGCCCGGGATGGCATCGCTACGGCGTCAAGGCGAACGGCAGCACGGATGGCTACGGCGACTGCTACGAGCCCGACCCCACGAATTGCTCACCCACGGGCGAGCCGTGGTTCACCCATGCGGTCGGGTCCGGTCACCTGTGGCCGCTGCTCACCGGCGAGCGAGCCGAGCAACAGCTCCAGAGCGGCGAGCAGGCCGGCGCGAGCGGCCTCGCGCTCAGCATGCAGCGGATGTCTTGGGGCCTTGGCATGGAGCCTGAACAGGCCTGGGAGGATCCCGATTACCCGGCCTCTCCATACGGCTCGGACCCGACGACGGCCTCGATCGGCTTTATCAACGGCAAGGCCGCCGGCTCGGCGACGCCGCTGATCTGGGCCCAGGCTCAGTACCTGCGGCTGGTGCGCGATCTGCAGAGCAACACGGTGCTGGACCAGCCGGGGATCACCCGCACACGGTATGTGCGAAACGGCGCCCCAGCGGTCGTGCCGCTGAGCATCAGCTCGCCGGCGCCCGGCGCGTCGATCGCGACCGCCACCACTGCGGTCACCGGGACGACGACGCCCGGAGCTGTCGTCGAGATCGCCGCCGGCGAGCGCGGGTCGACCACCGATACCACGGCGGTGGTCGAAAGCGTGGCGGATCCCCACGGCAGCTTCTCGGCGACGATTCCGACGCCGTCCGGGGTGACGGTGATCACGGTCGCGGCCGCCGTCGGTAATCGCGCCACCGGCTGGGCGCAGGAGACCGTGACCGGGACCTGATCGTCGCGCGCTGGGGACCCCGGATCGCGTACGCTCGCGCGTCATGGACGCCGCCGATCGTGTCATCGAAAGCGAGCAGTCATTGCTCCGATGGGTGCGCTCTGAGGAGTTCGATCTCGACCGTCTGGCCGAGATGCTCGTCGGCCACTGACCCAGCCTCGGGACAGCCGCGGCTAGCCCCGCCCCGGCGCTAGGCCAACGCTCGCGGGAGCCCAGCTTTGCTGTCGTACGAGTGCTTCCAATGCGGAGGCAAACTGCGCGTAGCCATCTTTGTTGGGATGGATGCCGGTGTCGGCGCTGATGATCCAGGGCGGGCCGGCACAGAACGACGTGAACGGCTCGATCGACAGCTCATCCTGCGTGGCGTTTGACTGATGGCTGGGACCGTCGACGAGGGCGTGATTGCTCGGACAGAGATAGCCGCCGGGGCCCACTCCGGTGAAAAACGGGGGCGGTGAGATCACGAATACCCGCGATCCATAGGCCGGGAGCGCGTGCATGGCGCCGCTGATCGTCGCGTTGAAGGCGGAGAACAAGATCTCCAGGTCGCGCACGGTGAACAAGGTCACGGACGGAACCGCGAGGTGATAGAGCGACACCACGACGTGGTTGCGTGGAGCGGCCAACAGCTCCTGGACTACCTCCGTCAGCAGCGGCCCCACCCGCTGCGAGACGATGTACTTCTCCACGCACGCCCGCAACTCGGCGTCGGTCAAATCGAACGCACACCATGCCCCCGAGCCGGTGAGGAAGATCGAAAGCAACGGATTGGCGCCGAGCGTCATCACCGTGAGGTCGGGGTCGTTGTTGACGATCCCGTCGAGGATGGGGTGCAGATAGCCGCCGGAGGCCCAGTCAGCTGGCGCAGAGCCGCTGACGGCGAGGTTCCGAAACTCCGCCGAGCCGCTCAACCCGAACATGTGTGCCGCCTGCGCCGCCCACGAGACGTTGTTGGCGAGCCCGTAATCCGGCAACCACGCCACCGGCCCGGTCTGACCCGAACCGTTGGGCGAATTAGAGGAGCAACGGTCATTCGGCTCAGTACCGGTCGGACGGCAGAAGGGCAGCTGATACAGCGACATCGGGGTGCCGCCGGAAAAGAAGCCAAACCCAGCCGTGACCGAGTCACCGAGCGCGCGCATCACGAATGGGGCTCCGGACTCACGCCGCGGAGGCGTCGACGCGGGAGCCGTCAGCGTCAGCCCGTAGAAGCCGATGCTTCGGGCCTTGCCTGCGGCTGGGGTGAACGTGACCCACAGCCGGCTGGTGACGCGGTAGCGGTGAGCTCGCAACAGCTGCCGTCCGCGCGCGTCCGGCGTCACGCGGAGATGGAGCGTCGACGGTCCAGAGGCGAGCGCGTGCAGACGCGCGAACACGAACCTGCCGGCAGCTGGCTGCAAGGCCGTCGCGACGGTCGCGAAGTTGTCCTTCCAGGCGGTCTCGAGCACATCGATGGCGCCCCGTGCGGGCACCGTCACCGAGAAGGTGACCGATCCGTCGCCGCGGTGAATACGCAGATGCGAGACGGCGAAGGCCTGGCTGGGCGAGGCGGTCGGTTTCGCCCCTCGCGAGATCATCGGGTCGATCCGCAGCGGGAAGCGAGCGCCCCTGTCGGCCACCCGCAGCAGCAGCCGAGATCCCGAGAGCGAAAGCGACGCGGTCAGGCGACGGCCCGCTGCATCGACCGCTGACAGCTCGCCGTAGCGCAGCGCCACTTTCCCCGTCCGCGCGAAGAACTCCACTTGCGAGCCGACCAGTCGTGCAGGCAGTCCACCGAACCGGAGCTCGGAGATCACCTCACCGGATCGGCCCGGGGGGCGGCGCGCCAGCGTGAAACCCTCCTCGACTCCTGAGCGCTTGGCCGCATACCACTCGAGCACCCCGCCCGCACGTGCGTACGCCGCGCGACCGGCGCGGATCCGCGGCGAAACCGCCGCCAGCGGCCGCAAGCGGCTACCCCGACCAACCGCCACCAGCTGAAGCGACAGCCGCTCGCCGCGCGCATCGACCGTGACGCCCCGGGGTCCCAGCTGAGCGGCGACACCACCGCCGGCGAGCCTGACCGTTCCCGCCCGGCCGCCGGGCGCAGACTCCCGGGTCGTGTTCGCGAACGTCGACGCCGGGCGCGTCGCTGTGGTCGTCCAGCTCGCCGCCAAGACCGCTCCCAACGAGGCCAGCAGCACCACGCCCCACCGCCGCGCGTGACGCGGTCCCCAACTCCATGCCCACCTTACGACCGTCGCCTGAGCCTGAATCAAACCGACCCCTGAGTGTCCGCCCGCACGCCAGCGAAACCATAACCCTACGTCAACGCCACCACAACTGTCGCGCCGGGGACGAGACCGCTGTTCGAACCACACGTGTCCCGCTACCTGGCAGGGTTCGAACAGGCACATCCGGGTAGGCACCACGCTAAGGAGACCGAGTGGCGAGCAGCGTCGAGAAGCAACTGAACCTCTACCTCCAAGACCTCCATGCGATCGAGTTACAGGCGCTGGAGCAGGTAAAGCGCGCGCCCAAAATCGCCGGGGATCCCGAGATCGCCGCGGCGTTTTCCGAGCACTTGAGAGAGACCGAGCGCCACCGGCTATACGTCGAGGACCGCCTGCTGGCGCGCTCCTGGGCCCCGGTTCCGCAGAAGGACATCACGCGAAGGTGACCGGCGTCGGCATGGCGCTGTTCGCCCGCTTCCAGCCCGACACCCCCGGAAAGCTCGTCGCGCACGCATATTCCTACGAGCGGATGGAGCTTGCGGCGTACGACCTGCTGGCAAAGGTTTGCCGAGCGCGCCCGCGACAGCGAGACCGCGCTGACTGCGCGGATGATCGAGAAAGACGAACGGGCGATGGCCGAGCGGTTGGCGCTCTCGTTCGACCGCGCCGTCGACGCGTCGCTGCGCGAGCTCGAGCGCGACGACATCGGCGAGCAGCTGAGCAAGTACCTCGCGGACGCTCACGCGATCGAGCAGCAGGCGACCAAGCTGCTCGAGAAGGCACCGAAGCTCGCCGGCGCCGACGAGCTCGCGCACGCATTCGAAGAGCACCTGAAAGAAACGCACCACCACAGCGACCTGGTTGAGGCCCGCCTGGCCGCCCGGGGCTCGGGCCGCTCGGCGCTCAAGGACGCGGCGCTGAGGCTGGGAGCGCTGAACCTCGGCATGTTCATGGAAGGCGCGAGTTGATACCCCGGCGAAGCTCGCCGCGTTCGCCTACGCCTTCGAGCACCTCGAGATCGCAGCGTACGAGCTGCTCAAGCGGGTCGCCGCCCGGATCGAGGACACCGAGACGATCGCCGCGGCCGATGACATCCTGGTCCAGGAACGCGCTGCCGCGGCACGGATTCACGGCCTCTTCGACCACGCACTCGAGGCGTCACTGGAGGAAGCGAGGGTGACAGTCTGAGCGCCGGAAGAACAACGCTGCGCTGATTGGCGAGGCCGGCGTCGGCAAGACGGCGATCGCCGAGGGGCTCCCGCTTACCTCGAGCTCGCGGGCTCTTCCCGGCCCGCCAGTCGCGCGCCTGCCGTCGGAGGCCGCTTTTGAGCGCTCCTTCTTCCGTTCGACTGCCGAGCGAAACCGCTGCCGCTGTTGCTCGTCGATGCTCATCGGCTAGGGCCGATCGCGCGGCGAAACGGGTGAGCCTCGGCAGCGGCCTCGGCGTCCCGCGGCATCATCAGGTAACCGCGACGGCTGACTGAAGCGGAGCGGTCAGCGAGGTCTCTCCGTGACTCCAACTGTCGAGCAGGTGCTCCGCCCAGCGCGCTTCGAGCGCGAGCAGTGCCCGCGCTCCGAACAGAATGTCGTCCGCCAGCTCGGGCTCGCAGCGAGCCAGCGATTGCGCGAGATCCCATGCCGCGATGCTCTCGTGGACCGCATCGGCTTCCACATGTTCGTCATAGAAGCCGGTCACATCAGGACTGAACCCGAGCCGCCGGAATCCGTTGCCGTATCTGCGGTTCGGGATCGAAGACGTCATCTCGAACACTGCCAGGTGTCCGGCAATCGCGCCGCGGAGCCGCCTGTGCAGTCCGAAGAACGACATCAAGTTCACCGTCGCGAGCGTCACTCCGGGAAGAAGATCGAGGTATGCGCCGTAGCGGCAATCTAGCCCGAGACCGTGCATCGTCTCCGCGAACAGCGCGGCGTGAATGCGCTCGGCTCTGCCGCCGCCGTACTCGTCCGCCTGGATCTCGACAAGTGCCGCCTTCGGTCCGCCGGTCAGCCGCGGAATCGCCCAGGAGTGCGGATCCGCCTCCTTGAGCTGGTAGGCCGAGCGGTGCACCACGTGCTCGAGCGCCTCCCAGAGACTGGCGCGGGTCTCGACGTAGCGCGACAGCGGCGGTCCGGAGTCCTGTTGCACCAGTCGCTGGAGCTCCTCCCCCACGCTGCTGCGCTCCGGCGCAGCGGCTGGTATGAGCCCTCGGAGCGCCGCCTCGAATTGCTGCTCGAGTAAGCCGCGGAAGCTCATCACCGTCGGATCCCACTCCATCCGATCATCGACGCCCTCCAGACCGGCGTAGTGGAGTTCGTATGAGAGATACAGCGCCATCTGCAGATCGTCGTCGCTCAGCACTTGATGCCCCGCCGGCATGTCATCCGGGATGCGCAAGCCAGAGGCCGAGCAGGTGAGCAAGGACATCAGTGCCTCGCTCCACGGTCCGCGCACGGCTGGAAGCGCGAACTGTCGACCGCAGGCGGCCGCGACGCCCGGCTTCAGCATCCGTCTTCCCCGGACTCGAGCATCGCCACCAGCGCGCTCAGCTGCGCGGTCACCGCTGCCAACTCACCCTCTTGCGTCGCGTCGGCTTCGCGTGCCTCGAGCACCCGACTCAGTTGCCGCTGCAGCGCGCGCAGTTGGGTTCCGACGATATCGCGCTTCGCGTCAACTGGCGGGGTTGCACTCGAGTTCAGCCGACGTGAGCCCGACGATCCGTTTCGCTTCGGGGAGGCAGCCGGTCGCGAGCCGACCGATGTAGCGCTGTCCTCCCGCTGGGAGGGCGCCTTGAATCGGACCAGCTGATGTGTGCCGTCGCAGAACGGGCGGATCCTCGACTTCCCGCAGCGACACAGCGCGACCGTCCGGCGCCCCGGTTCAATCGCGACCCCGTCCTGATCGCGCATCACCACTGGACCGCGGACGAGGTATGGCCCGTCGGCGTAGGGCACGATGACCACGTCCTGGCTCGGCACGCCCAGGTGCTACCCGCAGGGGCAATTGGGTTAACTAGTCTGCGGCCCGGTGGAGCCGCGCTTGGCCCGTGGAGAGGAGCTGAGGCGCTGCTGATGTGGCGGCAACCGGCTCACTGCCGCGGACCCCACGCACGATCACGATCTCTTCTGAGTTCTCGTCGGCGAGTAGCCCGCGAGCCCGAAGCATCGATGCCCGAGCGCTGAGGACCGGCCCGAGTGGCCCTCGCCTGCGAAACACGGTTCGCGCCTCGAGTCCGCCGCAGCGCATCGCATCGATCGTCGCCTGCTCCGAGCAGATCGAGGAGTGGATCAGCAGCACCGCCCCGGCCGGGGTCAGATGGTCCCGCGCCGCGGCGCAGATGCGGTCCAGGAAGGCTCGTCCGCGGGTGCCCGCGTCAAGGGCGCGCATCGGGCCGTGATCGGGGAGATCGTCCCCTGCGCTAGGGATGTACGGCGCATTCGAGACGATCAGATCGAAGCGTTCATCGCGCACCGGTTCGAACAGATCTCCACGTAGCGCGCGCACCGTCACGCCGTTGAGCCTCGCGTTCACCCATGTCGCGATCACCGCGCGCAGCGAGACATCGATCGCCGTCACCTCGACAGCGCCGGCGCGCGCGGCGGCGATCGCGAGCACTCCGCTGCCGGTGCACAGATCGAGCACCCGGGCGCCGTCCGCCAGCGGGTCGCGCGCGATCTGATCGGCGAGCATGTGGCTGTCGCTGAGCGGTTTGAATACGCCCGGGAGGGGGATCCGACGCATGACGCTTCGCTTCTTTCCGGCGGATGAGCGGCGCAAACTCATGTCAACAAGCAGCTCGCATTGGCCTCCGACGCCGTCGTCACTGCGGACGGCGTTCGACGGCACGCCCCCGTACACGGTCGGCATCGAGGACGAAGTGATGCTGCTGGCGCCAGACACGCTCGAGCTCGTCCCACGCGCACCCGAGGTCCTTGCGCTGCTGAGGGGAGATCGACGCTTCAAGCTGGAGCTGCCGGCGTCGCAGCTCGAGATCGTGACGCCGATCGCGGCTCGCGTCGAGGACTCTGCCAGCGCGCTGCTCGAGGCACGCAGGATGCTCGCCGAGCGCGCCGAAGGGCTCGTGCGCCTGGCGTCTGCGGGCGTTCACCCTTTCAGCCCTGGGAGCGGTGAGCTTAACCGTCATTCCCGGTACGAGTCGACGATCGCGCAGTTCGGCGTGATCGCCCGGCGACAGCTCGTCTGTGCTTTGCAGGTGCACGTCGCCGTCGGCGACGCGGGCCGCGCGCTCGCGGTCTATAACGCGGCGCGGTCGTATCTGCCGCTGCTTGCAGCGCTCGCCGCCAACGCTCCGTTCTACGAAGGTCACGAAACCGGGCTTGCGTCAGTGCGTCCGGCGATCGGGCGACTGTTGCCGCGTCAAGGGATTCCCCCGGCGATCGCCAGCTGGGACGCCTACGCCGAGACGTTCCGGTGGGGTGCCGCGACGCGGACGTTCGAGACCGCGCAAACTTGGTGGTGGGAGCTCCGCATGCATCCGAGCTTCGGGACGCTCGAGTTCCGCGTGCCGGATGCGCAGAGCACCGTCGGGGATGCCACGGCGATCGCCGCGCTGACCCAGGCGCTCGTCGCGTGGCTCGGCGAGCGCCACGACGCTGGCGAGCAGCTTGAAGTAGCGGAGACGTGGCAGATCGAGGAGAACCGCTGGTTGGCGTGCCGCGACGGCGTGGAGTGTGAGATGGCGGAGCTCGGCGCAAGCGCGCGGCGGCGTCCCACGCGCGAGCTGCTGCGCGAGCTGATCGAGCGACTGGCGCCGGTCGCAACTCGGCTGGGGTCCGAGCGAGCGCTCATTCACGCGCGACGGATGGTCGACGTCAACGGATCGATCGCCCAGCGGCAGGCCGCCCAGTTCGGCGGCGCCGGTGCGGTCGCGCGTTGGCTCAGCGAGCGGTTTCTCGAGGAGCCGGCCTGGAGCTGCGGCGCGAACTTTGGCAGATGACTTCCACACAGTTAGAGCAGCTCAGAATCGCTGAGTTCGGGACGCGGTTGGGGACAGTGTCAGGCTGCTGCGGTCGGGCTGGTGACGTCCGACCCGATCCGGTTGGTTCTCGGGCCGGAAAGGACAGGCGGGCCCGAGCAGCGTCGAAGCGGATCGCCGCGTGAGCTGATCAGCCCACCACAGATCAGCTCCTCCTCCGCGGGCATTCGGCTGATCTCAACGCACCCCCTCGCTGGCGAACGAGCGAGCGGGTAGGCAGCGCCGACGAGACACCTGCTTCCCTTCTTCGATTGCGCGAGTCGGGCGACGCGGCTCGCACGGCGCCGGCATCCGGGCTTACTGTGGCGATGCGGCGCTGAGCCGCTCGGCAGTCTCCGCGTCGGCGGGATAGAACGCCTCGATGGCCAACTCCGAGAGCGTGAGTTCGGCGGCGGCGCCGAAGCTGGTGGCGGTGCTGAGGAAGGCCAGCTCGCCGACCTCGGTCGAGATCCGCAACGGGACGGCGATGGTTCCGGCGTCGTGGTCGTGAGGGCTCGGCGGGCCGGGCGAGGGGTAGTCGCTGAGCTCGTCGTGCAAGGCGTACAGGGCGGGGTCGCCTGTGGCGAGCGCCTGGCGGCGCAGGCGGGCCAGGATGTGCTCTTGCCATTCGCCGAGGTTCGTGATCCGGGGCGCCACACCGCTGGGGTGGAGGCTTAGCGTAGCACGTTGACCGGTGGCTCGAGTAGCTCGGGTGCGGCTCCGGCTGTGAGTAGCTGGACGGGGCGGTTGGCGGCGAGCAGCTCCCAGTGTCGGTCGACGACGAGCGCGGGGTAGGGCTCGTGGGCGCGGAGCAGATGGTCGATCGCGGCCCGCACGGGCGCCATCGCCTCGTCGTCTAGGTCGCGTTCGGGGTAGGCCGGCGCGTAGCCGGCGGCGAGGAGGAGGCCGTTGCGTTCGCGCAGGGGAATAGTCAGCGCGTCGGCGATCCGGTCGACCATCTCGGCGCTGGGCCGGGCGCGGCCGGTTTCGATGAAGCTGATGTGGCGCGCTGACACTCCCGCCTCGAGCCCGAGGTCCAGCTGGCTGAGGCGGCGTCGCTGGCGCCAATGGCGAAGCAGAGGGCCGATCTCCGGCCGGGTAGCTGTCAGTGATGCGGTCATGCGCACACGGTATCCGCGAGGCCGCGCCTCGCCCATTACCTGCAAGGTAATTGCTGCAGCACCGGGCGGGAGAGGTCAGCGCTGTGTCGGCGTCGCAGATGCGGTCGAGGTCTTGTTCGCGATCAACCGCGCGGTCCGCTACCGGGCAGGTAATCGACAGCGGAGCCCTCAAGCCGCATCGTCACCTGGCCACCGACGAAAGCAGAAAAGAGAGACCAGCCAGATGCCTTTTGTTCAAACCGATGACTTTTCCCTGTTCTACCGCGACTGGAGTGAGGGCGAGCCGGTGGTGTTCTGCGCCGCCTGGGCGCTGAGCAGCACCGCTGGCAGTACCAGATGATCAGCGTGGTCGACAGCGGCCGACGTGCCGTGGCTTACGACCGGCGCGGGCACGGACGCTCAGATGACCCAGGCCGCGGGTACGACCACGACACGCTCGCCGACGATCTCGCGAGCGTGCTCGAACGCCTCGACCTCCAAGACGTCACCCTGATTGCGCACTCGATGGGTAGCGGTGAGGCCGTCCGCTACTTGACCCGCCACGGCGACGGCCGGGTCGCTCGGCTGCTCCTGCTGGCGCCGACCACGCCATTCGTGCTCAAAACGTCCGACAACGAGGATGGTGTCGATGCCCAGCTGTTCGCGGAGCGCCGACACGAATGGCGGCGTGACTTCGGGGAGTGGATTCTTGAGAACGAGGCGCGAGCCGGTACTTCGTGTACCACACAGGTCCCCGCATGCGCTCGACCCGGAAAACGTGTCCTGAGGGCGGCTGGAACGAAGGCTTCATGTCCATACGCCGATCTCGAAGCATATTCGGGAGACGCTTCCAGAATTTTATCGAGTCGGCACAATCCTTAGGGCCGCAAAGAAACTACCGCTTCCAGCCACGACGCGGCGAAGGAATCGAACCTTCCAAGCCGGGGGCTGCCCGGCCCTGCCGGTTTTGAAGACCGGATGGGCCACCAGGCCCGTGCCGCGCCGCGGCGGATGCTACGGGGCAGAACGGGAAGGGCGCGGGCGCGCTAGCCGAGAGCTGGCCCGCCTATGCCGTGCTCCAAGACGTCCTTGACGCTCGCGTCGAGCGCGTTCGCCGATGCTGCGCCACCGCCTCAACGGACGCGAACCGGCCACCGGGCGCCGAACCCGGGCTGTGGTGTGCGAGCACGCAGTGCAGCAGCGCGAGACGCCGCTCCTCGTCCAGCGGCCCCGCTCGCTCCAGCAGCATTCGCTGCCCGGTCGCGAGGTCGGTCACGGAGATCGAGCGCGAGGTATGACGACCCCGCTCGCGTGGTCATACGTCCTTCCGGGTGCACGCAAACGCACCGTCTAGGCGATGCCCGTGGCGCAGCGCGCTGACCGCAACGGTGACCGAATCCGAAACTTGCATCTCGCCATGATGTACGGTGAGCCGGATGCAGCCATTGCAATGGGAATATCGCCCTGACGGCCTGAGAGCTCCCGCGCTCATCTGCGCGTTCAAGGGTTGGAACGATGCCGCCGACGCGGCCTCGAGCGCGCTGACGTTCGTAGGCGGGTCGCTCGCAGCGCGCCGGTTTGCGACGATCGACCCCGAGGAGTTCTACGACTTCCAAGCCACCCGCCCACGCGTGAAGCTCGCCGCCGGTCAAACGCGAGAGATCGAGTGGCCGGTGGTCGAGCTCTACGAGGCGCGCGTCCCTCGCGCTCCGCGCGACCTGATCCTGCTGTCGGGAAGCGAGCCCTCGTTCCGCTGGCGAACGTTCAGCAAAGTGGTCGTCGAGCTGACCGAGGCGCTGGGAGCGCAGCTGGTCGTGACGCTCGGGGCGCTGCTCGCAGATGTGCCACATACGCGGCCGGTGTCGGTCACCGGCCTCGCCTCCGATCCGGTCCTGATCGCCCGCCTGCGACTGGCGGCATCCTCCTACGAAGGCCCCACCGGCATCATTGGAGTGCTCCATGCCGCCTTCCAAAACGCCGGCTTGCCTTCCGCGAGCCTGTGGGCCGCGGTTCCGCACTACATCGCGGCGACGCCGAACCCGAAGGCGGCGTTGGCGCTGGTACGAAAGCTCGAAGGCCTCGTCGGGGTCGCAATCGACGCCTCCGAGCTGGAGAGCGCGTCCTCGGACTACGATCGCCAGGTGAACCTCGCGGTCCAGAGCGATCCCGACGTGCAGGCATTCGTCGAGCGGCTCGAGCAGGCGGCGGCGGAAGAGGCGAACCTCGAGCCGGGGCCGCTGCCCTCCGGTGAGACGATCGCGCGCGACCTGCAACGGTTCCTGCGCCAGCGCGGTGGCGAGGGGCCGACGTCGGGCTCCGGCGAGGTGGCGGGCGGCCCCGGCTCCTGAGCGGGCGCCGGCACAACTCAGCGCTCAGCCGCCGGGCACACGAGCCGGTAATCGCACACCGAGCACGCCGCGATCGACGGCGTCGGCTCAAAGCCTTGCGAGCGGATTCCCTCCGCCACCCCCATCGCCACCTCTTGGATCCACTCGAAGCGGTCGCCTTCGTCCGAGGGGACCGCGACCTTCTCGTCGTCGAGCACGTAGTAGTACGCCTGGCGGGAGGCCTCCAACCGCCAGGCTTCGCGAGCGCCCACCGCGTACAGCGATAGCTGGACATCCTGGGCCAGCTGAAACGGACTCTTCGGCCGGCCGGTCTTGTAGTCGATCAATTCGTACTCGCCGCCGGGCAGGCGATCGACGCGATCGACTCGGCCGCGCAGCAGATGCCGCCCCAGCTTGAAGGTGAACTGGCGCTCGAACCAGACTGGCGTCGACTCCGCCGATTGGAAGCGCTCGTGGTAGCGGGTAAGCGCTGCGGCTGCTTTGCCGCGGAGCTGGCGCTCCTCCTCGGACTCGCCGAAGCCGCCGCGCCGCCAGCCCGCGTCCAGTAGCCCCAGAAGCTCGGACAGCGTTCCGGGCGAGCCGTCCCGCGCGTGGAAGCGCTCGAGCACCTGATGGACGAGGATCCCGAACCGCTGGTGAACCGTCGGCTCCTGGGGAATCCGGAAAACGCGTGCGAACTTGTACTTCAACGGACAGGTGCGGTAGGTGTCGATGTCCGACGCCGACAGCCGGACTCCGTCGCCGCGCGTCGGCAGGAATTGCTCCAGCGAAGGCTCGTCGCGGGCGGTGACCGCGTGGGCGCGTCGCCGGGCATCCCGTTCGGCGTCCAGCAGGTAGTCATCGAGCGCTGAGGTGGTGAAGATCTCCCGTTGCTCGGCGGTCACCGCCTGCAGGATCCGGAAATTGACATCGCGCAGCGCCTCCGCGACGCTCTGCCCCTCGGGCCGCGCGATCAGCGCCGTCACCTTCAGCAGCTCCAGATAGCGGACTACGGCGTGCGAGACGTCGAGATCGGTATCGAAGCGAAGCTCGGCGAGCCGTCCCCCCGCACGCATCGTTCCCTCAAGCAGCTCGTCGCGGAGCAGACGGTAGGTCGAGTGAAGGGTCTCGGCCGGCCCGAACAGCTCCTCTTCCTTGTCCTCCCACTCGACCCCCACAACCGCGCGGAGCTCCTCGACGGGCGGCGAAGCGACCAGCGCCCCCCCGCGCTCGCTCGCCCTGGGATAGGCAAGCACGACCCGCTGTCGCGCGCGGCTGACGCCGACATACAGCTCCTGCCTCAGCATCCGCCTCCGCGAGCGCTCGTCGTCGGCGGGGAGCGACTCGCGCAGCAGCTCGTCGGGAATCGGTTCCGGCGCCCGCGCGGTCAGCGCCGAGTGAAGGCCGATCAGGTATACGTGATCGGCCTCCAGCGCGCCGGCGGCGTCCAAGGCGAGGACCTGCACCAGGCCGGCGTTGTCTAAAACAGCCTCCTCCTGCTCGCGAAGTCCGAAATCGGCCACCGCGGCGATCGAACGGGCAAACTCGCGGGGCGTTGCTTGCGGGGCTCGCCACACGTACGCCGCGGCCAGCTCTCCGAAGCGAGCCAGGGCCCGCAGCTTCTCGACTACCTCCGACTGCGCCGCGAACAGCTGTTGCCGGCGCAGGCCCAAACGCTCGATCAGGCGATGCACATACAGATCGGGTCGAGTGGTGTCGATCGCGGCCATGCCGGAGCGATACAGCTTCAAGAACACCCGAATCCGCTCCCGCGCCTCAGGAGGCACCTGAGGAGACTCGGTCGCGGCCGCCAGCGCGGCGACCATGTCCAGCTTGCGACGGCGTGCGATTTGCGTGCACCTCGCGATGTCGACGGAGCGCAGCTCGATCGGCGGGCGGGCAAGCGCCCGCACCACGGCCGCGGCATCGGATGGGTCGGCCAGCAGCCTCAGCCATGCCAGCACGTCGCGGATCTCCGCCCGCTGAAAGAACGCGGCCTCACCAACGAGCCGATGAGCGACCGCGCGCTCCTCGAGAGCGACCGACACCGCGTGACCCTCGCGCTCGATCGCCGGCACCAGCACCGCCACGTTGCCCGGCTCGGTGCCGTCTCGCGCGATCAGGCGCTCGATCTCCGCCGCCACCGACTGAGCTTGCGCCCGGTCGTTCGCGCAACGCCAGAACGCGACTTCGCCCGCCGCTGCCGATCCCTCGAACTGCTCGCCGCGCAAGGCGCTGGCCGCGCGGGCGATCCGCTCCGGACAGCGAACCGATCGCTTCAGCGTCACGATCCGTGCCCCCGGGCTCTTGAAGCTCTCGATCCGCGCTGTCCCCGCGCCACGAAACCGCCGCAAAGCCTGATCCGGATCGCCCGCGACCGTGATCTCAGGACCACTGACCGCCCGCGTCAGGCTGGCGGCGCCGAAGTCGAGCTCCTGCGCGTCATCGATCAACAGATGCACGAGCCGCGGTAGCGCCTCGCCTCGCTCGCGCGCGATCCGCAGTGCGTCGCGGACGAGATCATTCGCGTCGCGGGCGCCTGCGTCCGCGAGCATTCGCTCGTGGGTTCGGTAGATCTCCGCGAATTCTCGTTCGCACGCAGCGTCCCCCGAGTCCTCGAGTCCGGCCGCCCACGCCGCATAGTCTTCGGCGCCGATCAACTCTTCCTTCAGCCGATCGATTCTCCGCACGAACCCGCCGAGCAGCGCGTTCATACTGCCCCCGACATCGTGGCTGCGTAGCGACAGCTCATCGATTCGCTCGAGCAGCATCGCCAGGCGATCGCCGGCGCCGACGGCCGGTGGAGGATCCCCGCCGGTGCGGTTGAGGATCATGGCCGCCAGCTCCACCGGCGTCAGGATGAACAATTGCTCGTAGCCCCGCTCGAGCGCCCCTTCCAGGCGAGTGCGGAGCGCGCCCGCTCGCGCCGCCGAGGGCATCACGACCACGATCCGCTCCGGCTCGCAGCCGGTCTCGACCAGCCAACGGAAGCGGGCCTCGACCACCCGCGATTTGCCGCTCCCCGCAGGTCCGAGCACCAACATCGCCCCACCGCGATGGGTTACCGCTTCGCGTTCTGCGGAAAGCAGACCCTCGAGCACAAACCACACGTCTGACAGCATAGGTTCGTATATGACCTCGACTCGCTCCGCACTGGACGCAGACTGGCTCGGCGCATGCCGCCGGTCAACCATGGGCCTGAAGCGCATGCTGGCAGCGGCTCCGAGCACCGCTGAACGGGCCGCCGAGACCGGTACCCGGGGCGAGGGCGGCGACCGCACACTGTTGATCGATCAGTCCGCCGAAAGCGTGGTGCTCGCAGAGCTGGACAAGATCCGCGCCGAAGGCTTCGGCTTCATCGCCCTCTCGGAGGAGCGCGGGGCGATCGATTACGGTGATTCGAGCGTCAGAGTGATCATTGACCCGATCGATGGCTCGTTGAACGCCAAGCGCGGTATCTCGCATTACGCGCTCTCGATCGCGGTCGCCGACGGCGACACGATGGGAGACGTGGCGTTCGCGTTCGTGCACGATTTCGGGCCATCGGAAGAGTGGTGGGCACGGCGGGGGGAAGGCGCCTGGCTGGATCATGAACGGCTGGATCCGACGCTCGGCGAACGGAGAGCACGCGACGGCCGGCTCGAGGTGCTCGGGATCGAGTCAGCCGATCCTCGCTGGGTGGCAGCGTCGATCGATTCACTCGTCGAGGCCTCTTACCGGCTGCGCGCTCTCGGATCGATTGCCGCGTCTCTGTGCCAGGTTGCCGCCGCCCGCTTTGACGCGATGGTGACGCTGCGGCGCTGTCGCGGCGTGGACGCGGCCGCAGGCCAGCTGATCGTGCGAGAAGCCGGCGGAGTCATCAGCTTCACCGACTGCGCGGATCCGCTCGGCGCGCCGCTCGACGCGACGCCCAGTTCGCCGCTGATCGCCGCCCGCACGCTTCAAACGCTGCGCGAGCTCGAAGGGATCCCGGCGTGATCGATTGGATCATCGCCGAGCGAATCGCCACGTATGTGGCGGGGACAGGAAACGGCAACTTCCCGACCGCCGACCTGGCCGCGTTGGCTCGCGAGTCCGAGGCGCGAGTCACCGCCTACACGGGGTTGCGACCGGCGCGTCCGCTGCCGAGGCCCGAGGGGATCGGCCGCCGAGAATGGGTAGCCAGCAACATCGCCTCGATGCGCCTGTTGCTCGACCCCGTACTGGAGCGAGCGAACAAAGGCCTCGGTCCGCTGCAACCAGCGATGCAGATCGGCGCGGGTTTCCTGCTCAGCACCGAGGTGGGCGTGGTGCTCGGCTATCTCGCGCAGCGCGTACTTGGACAGTACGAGCTGGTGCTGCTGGACGAGGCCGTCGAGGAGCGTCCACCCCGGCTGCTGTTCGTGCTGCCCAATCTGGGGCAAGCGGTGCAGTCCTTCGAAGCAGAAGAAGACGAGTTCATGACCTGGGTTGCTTTGCACGAAGTGACCCATGCAGTCCAGTTCGCCGGCGTGCCCTGGCTTCATGGCCACGTCGCCGGACTCGTGCGCGAGTTGCTTCAGTCGGCGGAGCTGCGTCTCGATGCGCCGCGCAAAATGCGCGTCCCCACCGCGGAGGACATACGTAAGCTCGGGCAGGCGTTGCGGAGCGGAGACATGATCTCGCTCGTCACGAGCCAAGCGGAGCGGGAGACGCTTGATCGAGTGCAAGCGGCGATGGCCGTGATCGAAGGACACGCCGAGCACGTCATGGATGCGGTCGCCCCCGATCTCCTCCCCTCGTTGCCTCGTCTGCGAGCGGCGCTCGACCGCCGTCGGCGCTCCCAATCCGGGCTCTCGCGCCTGATCGCGCGCCTGCTAGGGCTCGATTTGAAGATCCGTCAATACGAGCAGGGCAAGTTCTTCTGCGATGCGATCGTTCGCGAGCGCGGTCGCGAGGCCCTTGAGCACGTGTTTAGTAGTCCCGAGGCCCTACCATCGTTGGTTGAGCTGCGTGATCCATCCGCATGGCTAGCGCGAGCGAACGTCGCGTAGGTTTGATCGTGCGCTGAGGAGAATCCCCTGTAACCAAGACCGGCCTCCGGGTTACAAACATACGTTCGATTAGAGACCATCGAGGCGAACGCGGACCGCCGTAATATCCTTAGTCGGAACGGAGTGGAACTGGCAACCAATGGCAACGAGCAACAGATCATCGAGCGCGCGGAAATCCGCCGCGAAACCGAGGACGGCCGGCACGCGGAAGATGGCCACCACACGGAAGCCTGCCGGCGCGAGCCGGTCGACCAGCAGTGGGACTACGTCGTCCGGCGCCGCTAGCACCAGGTCAAAGCGTACGCGCAGCTCTAGCGCGCCGCACGCCAGGACACCGGTCGAGCAGGCGCAGGATCTCGCCGAGCGGGCCGTGCTGACGCAGGTCGGCGCGGGGCTGATGGCGGGCGACAATCTCGTCTCGACCGTGAAGGGCCTCGCCACCCGATACAGCACTCGCTCTGGTCTCGAACGTGAGCTCAAGCTCTATGAGCGGCGGGGCGCGTCAGCGCGCAATCGCCTCGAGCGCCAGGTCCGGCGAACCCGGACTCGTGTGGAGCGCGAGCTCCGCCAGGGGCGGACTCGGGTCGAGCGGACGGTCGCGCAAAATCGCCGTCGGCTCGAACGTGAGGTACGCTCAGTAGGCAGGGATTTCGGGAAGCAGTCCGAGCACATGAGCGCGCGGGTCGAACGGCTCGTCGCTAATGCGCAGGAGTTGCTTAGCGCGACTCCCTAGCGAAGGCTTACCCCGCACGACGCCAGGAGACGTCGCCAGCGGGAAAGGTTCGCCGGCCTCATATTTCCGCCGGCGAATGCAGCACCCTCTCCTCCCTCAACCGCCGGGGCGTCACGAAAGTGGCGCCCCGTCGGTCTTTAAGCGGGGACGAGGCGAGGCGCGCATCGACGTGCTATCCACTTGTCAGCTACTAGCCAGGAGAAATGATGAAGATCAGCGCAAGGAACCAACTTGCCGGCACCGTCGTCTCGATCAACCACGGCGAGGCGATCGCGAATGTCGAGCTGGAGGTCTCGGGGCAGCGCCTGGTCGCCTCGATCACCGTCGAGGCGGTCAACGAGCTCGGGCTACAACCGGGGCGCGACGTGGTGGCCGTGATCAAGGCATCCGATGTGATGATCGGTACCCATTAGCGCTCGTTTGGCGCCAAATCCCGTCTGCGACAATGGAACTATGCCGACCAGAGACCAAGTAACCAACGCCCTTCGTTCCGTGATCGATCCCGAGCTTCGGCGCGACATCGTCGAGCTCGAGATGGTGCGGTCGATCAACGTTCACGAGAACGGCGTCGTTGACGTCACGGTCTCGTTGACGACGCCGGGCTGCCCGATCCGCAACCACTTCCAGACCGGCGTCACCCAGGCGATCCGCGAGCTCGACGGCGTCACCGGCGTAAACATCAGCTTCGACGTGCTCTCGGACAACGAGAAGGCCGCGCTCGGCCGAAAGCTCGGCCGGGGATCGCTTCCGGAGGGAGCACTCGCCCAAGTCAAGAACGTAATCTGCATCGGCTCCGGCAAGGGCGGCGTCGGAAAGTCGAGCGTGACTGCCAACCTCGCGGCGGCACTGGCCTCCGACGGCAAGCAGGTCGGCGTGCTCGACGCGGACGTGTGGGGCTATTCGCAGCCGCGGATGCTCGGGCTCGGCGCTGAGCGGCCAAACGTGAACGCCGATCGCAAGATCGTGCCGCTGACCGCTCACGAGGGCATCTCCGTGATGTCGATCGGCTTCTTCATCGAGCAGGATTCCGCGGTGGTGTGGCGCGGGCCAATGCTCCACAAGGCGCTTCAGCAGTTCCTCGAGGACGTCGAATGGGGCGAGCTCGACTACCTGCTGATCGACCTACCCCCGGGCACCGGCGACGTCTCGATGACCCTCGCGCAGCTACTTCCGCAGGCGAAGTTCTTAATTGTCACCACCCCCCAACCGGTGGCGCAGAAGGTCGCGCGCCGCTCGGCGGAGATGGCGGCCAAGCTCAAGCTGGAGATCGCCGGGGTGATCGAGAACATGTCCGGCTTCATGACCCCAACCGGCGAGCGCTACCAGATCTTCGGCGAGGGGGGTGGCCAACTGCTGGCCGAGGAGCTCGAGGTTCCGCTGCTCGCGAAGGTGCCGCTCACGCTCGGCCTCCGCGAACAGTCCGATACCGGCCTCCCGATCGTTTTCTCCGATCCCGACGATCCCGCCGCCCAGGCGCTCTACCACGGAGCGCGCGGCTTGATCGCGCTGTCGCCGATCGAGCTGCCGGTCATGCAGGCCCCGGCCCCGGCGGCCGCGCCAAAGCCGGTCGGGATGTCGCTGCCGATGGCCTAAGGGCTAGCGCTTGTAGTAATCCGAGTTCAGCTGGACGTACTTCTGCCACTCGTCCGGGAGCTGGTCCTCGGCAAAGCAAGCGTCCACGGGGCAGGCCTCGACGCAGGCGTCGCAATCGATGCACTCTTCAGGATCGATATAGAGCATCTCGACGTTGTCGTAATCGGGCTCGTCCGGCGTCGGGTGAATGCAGTCGACCGGGCAGACCTCCACGCAGGAGTTGTCTTTGGTGCCGATGCATGGCTCGGCGATCACATATGCCATAGCTCGTTGAAGTCTTCCTTCGGTCGGCGGGTACGAGTCAGGGGATTCTACGGACGCAGAAGCGGTGGCAGCCGCTCTGCCCAGGGCAACGCGCGCTCGAGCTGGGATGCCAGCTGCAGCAGAACTTCCTCGCGGGCCGGCGGGCCGATCAGCTGCACGGCAGCCGGAAGCCCATCTTCGCCGTGGTAGAGCGGCAGCGAGATCGCTGGTAGGCCGGTCATGTTGCAGATCGCGGTGTATGGAGTGAAGAGACCGGAGCGGCGGAAGTGATCCCACGGATCGGGGCCGCGGCCATGGACCTCGCCAATCCGCAGCGGCCGTTGGGCGAGGGTCGGTGTTACAACTGCATCAAACGGGGCCAGAAACGCCACGATCGAGCGCGCGAACGCCTCGACCCTGTCATGGGCTTCCAGATAATTGAGCGTGCCCTGAGTCCGCGTGTGCTCAAACAGCGCCCATGTGAGCGGCTCGACGTCGCGCTCGGTGAGCTCGCGACCGATCAGACGGCCGCCCGCGGCGGTGACGGTCGAGACGGCCGGCCCGAACAGACGCGTGAAGTCGGGCAGCACGTCGGCATGTGACCACGGCGGTGTGATCTCCTCGAGTCGATGTCCGAGCGACTCGAGCACCTCTGCCCCGCCGCGCGCAGCCCCCTCGCAGATCGGATCCAGGGCCCCGCCCGGGAGCGGCGAGCCCAGCGCCAGGCCGATCCTCATCGGCCCCGGGTCGCGCTCAGCCAGCTCGGCATACGTGCTGTCAGGCAGCGGCGACCAACTGGCATCGCCGAGCTCGTACCCCGCGATCACGTCGAGCAGGTGCGCGGTTTCGGCGACGGTACGCGTCAGCACCCCGTCTGTGGCCAAAAAGCTGTGGCCGCTATCGGGTCCAGCGGACACCCTGCCCCGGGCGCATTTGAGACCGACGAGCCCGCAGCAGGCGGCCGGAATCCTGACCGAGCCGCCGCCGTCGTTGCCATGCGCTACAGGGACCATTCCGGCGCTCACCGCGGCAGCCGAGCCGCCGCTCGATCCGCCGGGGGTGCGGTCGAGCGACCATGGGTTCCGGGTCGCCCCGAAGCGCCAGGGCTCGGTCGTCGGCAGGATTCCCATCTCGGGTAGGGTGGTCTTGCCGACGATCACGAAGCCCGCCTCCCGTAAGCGCCGCACGACGAAAGCGTCATAGTCGGGAACGAGCTCCCCGAAGAGATCGCTGCACATGGTGAGCGGCATCCCCGCCACCGGGCGGTTGTCCTTGATCGCGATCGGCACCCCCGCGAACGGGCGGGAGTCTCCCGTCACGATCTGGTCCGCCGCCGCCAGGGCGTCCTCGTATGCAACGTGAGTGAACGCGTTGATGGTCGGTTCGAGCTCCTCGATCCGACGTAGCGAGGCCTCCACCAGCTCGCGCCCGGTGATCTCGCCTGAGCGAACCAGCGTGCCGAGCTCGAGCGCCGGGCGGGAGAGCAGCTCAGACACATCCGCAAGCCTACCCGGCTGTTCGCGCGGCACTACTAGCAGCTCGTGATGGCTAACGTGTTGTGTGGCATTCCAGAGGGGGACGACTACGAGATGAGCGTGAGGACCGAAGTGCTCGTATGACTCGTCGGCTCGATCCCGAGGCGCTCGGCGACCACATCGATCGGCTCTACCGCGCGGCCTGGAGCTTGTGCGGCTCGCGCGAGGAGGCCGAGGATCTGGTCCAGGAAACGTTCGCCCGCGTTTTGCGCAGGCCGCGGATGCTCCACTCCGAGGATGACCTCGGCTACCTGCTGCGGGTGCTCCGCAACACGTTCTACTCGAGCCGGCGAGCGGCGGCGCGGCGGCCGCAGACAACGGCCCTGCCGGACGACCTCGATCTCGTCGAGGACCCCTCGGCGCGGCGGCCAGAGTCACGACTGGAGTCGGCCGAGCTGTATGCGGCGATCGCCGCGCTACCCGAGGATTTTCGCGACGCGCTGGTCGCGATCGACGTCATGGGGCTCTCTTATCGCGAGGCCGCGCGGGCCCTCAAGGCTCGCGAGGCGACAATCACCACGAGGCTTCACCGGGCGCGGATGCGGGTCGCGCGCGCGCTGATCAACGATCCCCCGCAGGGACCTTCCACGCCGCCAGCCTCTGCAGCTCGCGAGCCTTGACGCCGGTGGCCGAGAGCACGCAGGTGTGTCCGCTACGTCGCCAGGTGACGACCAGGCGCCCGTCCACCGTCAGCGTGCGCAGCTCGGTGCCGTACAGCCAAGTGGTCCGCGCCGACGGGTTGGCCAGCGGCGGGCTCGCCACGATCGTATAAGCGAGCACCGGGATCGCGCCCTGCCGCGCGTAGTACACCGTGACGGCTTCACGCCCCCGGATGTCATCGGTGCGCATCCCGACCGCCTCCAACCCGAAGGCGGCCGTCCAGTTCGGGAAGTACAGATCCCCGAGCGACTGGTTGAGCCGCAGACCGGGAGCGCTCGGGTCCGGCGCGGGTGCGGGGTTCGCGGGACCGCGGGTCGCCAGCGCGGCCGCCTCGCTCAGCGACGGGGCACCGGGCGCTCCGGAGGGGAGCAGCAGCACCAGCGCCAGCACGACCGCCGCGAGCGCCCCCGCGAATGCCGTGCCGTAGGCCACTCGACTGCGCATCGCCGTACGCCTGCGAGGTCGCTGCTGCTCGAGCCGCGCCCGCAACGCCTCGGGGGCGCGGTCGCGCGCACGCGCCCGATGCAACAGCTCCACCACTCGCCGCTCGCGCGCATACATGGCGCTCAGCTCCGGAGAAGCCGCGACCCACGCCTGCACCTCCGCGCGACGCTCGGGATCGAGCGTGCCATCGGCCAGCGCGGAGAGATCAGCCAGCTCGCGGTCGCTCAGTTCGGGGCTGTCGGAAGAAGAGGCCATTAGGTGTCAAGGTTAATGACGCCGAAAACGGTCCTCTACTTCCCGAGAAGGCGGTCAGGCGCGATATGGCCCGCGGACGTACTCGCAGAGCATCCTGGCGGCGGAGAAGCGGGGGCCGAGCGTGCGCAACGAGGCCCGCATCCGTCGCAGCCAACCCCCGGGCAGTCCATCGCAGTCGCGATCATAGAAGGCGGGAACGACCTGCTCGTCGAGCATCCGGTGAAGGGCGACCGCATCGCGCTCATCCTGAGTTCCGTGATCGCCGCTGACTTCGCCCGGCAGGCCCCAGCCATTCGTTCCGTCGTAGGCCTCCGCCCACCAACCGTCGAGCACGCTCACCTGAAGACCGCCGTTGATCGCTGACTTCATCCCACTCGTGCCGCTCGCCTCGAGGGGCGGCCGCGGCACGTTCAGCCACACGTCGCAGCCTCGCACCAGCCGTGCGGCAATCGCCAGGTCGTAGTCATCGAGGAACGCCACGCGCTCCGCCACGATCCGCGCGTATTTCAGCCCGAACAGCCGTTGCAGAGACCGCTTTGCCTCGTCGTCGCGGGGATGGGCCTTGCCGGCGAGCAGGACCTGAACTGGCCGCTCTCCTCCGAGGAGCGCCAGCGTCCACTCAGGATCTCGGGTCAGCAGATCAAGACGCTTATAGGTCGCCACGCGGCGTGCGAACCCCACGGTCAGCAGATGTTGATCGAAGGCCCGGTCTGCCGCGGCGACGTATTCCCGCAGGTCTCCGCGCGCGAGCCGATCGGTCACCGCCCGGCGGCGCACGAAAGTGAGCAGCCCAGCGCGCTGGCGCTGGCGGGCGTCCCACAACTCGCCGTCCGGGATCTCGTCCACCCGCGCCCACGTGAGTGGGTCAGCCGCCCGCATCATCCACTCCTCCCCAAGCCAGCGGTCCAGCAGCTCGCGCATCGGACCACCCAGCCAGGTCGGCACGTGCACGCCGTTGGTGACGTGCCCGATCGGCACGCGATCGACGGGCTGGTCCGGCCATAGCGCCGCCCACATCTCTCGGGCCACGCCACCGTGGCGGGCACTGACCGCATTCGCGCCGCGACTCATTCGAAGCGCCGCTTGCGTGACTCCAAATCGCTCTGATTGCTCGCCCGGACGGGTTCGGCCGAGGTCGATCAGCATGGCCGGAGTCACTTCGAGCTCCTGCCCCAGCCGCGCGATCGCGCGTTCGATCTGCTCTGCCGGATATGAGTCGTTACCGGCGGGCACGGGCGTGTGGGTGGTGAACACGGTGCGCGAACGGGCGCTGTCGAATGCCGCCTCAGCTCGATCGGCCTCGTGCAAGCTCGCTCGCGCCAGCTCCAGTGGCGCCAGTGCCGCGTGGCCCTCGTTGAGGTGCAGCACTCCCGGCTCGATGCCGAGCGCACGAAGCGCCCGGACCCCGCCAATCCCCAGCAACACGTACTGCGCGAGGCGGATGTCGACGTCGGCCTCATACAGACGAGCCGTGATCCACCGCTCCAGCTGACCGTTTCCCTCAAAATCAGTGTCGAGCAGAAACAACGGCACGCGCCCGACCTCGACGCGCCAAATCCGAGCGATCACTTCGGCGTCGTAGATCGGGACCGTGACCGTCACCGGCCGCTCGTCCTCGCCGGTCACGAGCGCCGCCGGAAGCCGCTGTGGATCGGTATCGATCCAGTACTCGTGCTGCCAACCAGTGGCGTCGACCCGTTGGCGGAAATATCCCTTGCGATACATCAGGCCCACCGCGACCAACGGGAGCGCCTCGTCGGATGCCTCCTTGAGCAGATCGCCCGCGAGCGCTCCGAGCCCGCCCGCGTAGATCGGCAGCGACACGTGGACGCCATATTCCGCGCACAGGAACGCTACGGGGTGAGCGGGATCGACGGTCTCGGGCGCCGGCGGCCGCTCCAGGTCTTCGAGCACTTGCGCTTCTAGCGCCCTGGCCTGGGCGAGCAGCTCGCGGTCGCCGGCCGCGCGGCGAAGGACGCGTGTCGAGGCCTCCTGCAGCAGCCGCACCGGATTCTCGAGACACAGCTCGAAGCGCTCGGGGTCGATCCGGCGGAACACCTCGGGGCCACCGGGCAGCCACGACCAGCGGTAGTTGTACGCCAGCCGCGCAAGCGGAGCAAGCTCGCTCGGAAGCCGCTCGGCGAGCTCACCGGCGGCGCGGCTGACGTCCGCGCGACCATCGTAGATCGTGGTGGTCTGAGGCCGCATGCAGGGCATTATTCACACGCCGCTACGCTCGCCGACTTGCGATCCATGGAGATGAACGAAACCAGGCTGGGGGTGCTCGCGTTTGGTGACTCGATCACCAACGGTGGTGGCGAGCTGCAATGGGGCGTCGCCCTCCAGTCCTGGGCTCTGTGGGTGGCGCGGGCGACAGGGTTGGCGTTCACCACCTATGCCGCCGATGGAGCGCGGGCGCGAGACGTGGCCCGCAAGCAGATTCCCACCTTCCAGCGGGTCGCCGCGCACCCTGAAGGCCGCTATGACCTCGGCTGCCTGTACATCGGCGTCAACGACATCCGTGCCACAGACTGGAACCCGACCGAGTTCACGCGGCACTTCCAGTTCGCGCTGAGCTTCCTGAAGTCCCGCTGCGATCGCGTCCTGACGCTGACCGCGCCGCTTGATCTGGGCCGGCCGCGGGTCAGTCCGCGGGTGATCGAGCTCAACCAGACAGTCGAGCGGATCGCCACCGAGGTCGGCGCGCTGATGCTGGACCTGAGCGATTTCAAGGCCCGCAACCTGGTGATGGCCGACCACGTCCACCCGACCGCGTTCGGTCAGATCGCGATCTCGGAGCGGGCCCTGTCGCTGCTCGCGGGCGATGGGATGTCGGTTCGGGTGTGGCCCCGCTCGCTCATCTACTACGAGACGACACCTTGGACCCGGCTGCGGGGGGACGCGACGTACGCCTACCGGCACGCGAAGGTGAGCGCCCGTGGGGCGCTGCTCGCACTCGGGCAGATGCGCCGGGACCTCATGCCGGCACCCGGGCGGACCGGTCACGGTGAGATCTCCTCGTAGCGGCGCCCGCGCGTCCGCACGCTTAACTGGGCGAGAGCGGCCGCGACGACCAGGAAACCGGCCACCAGCATCAGGGTCCCACCGGCAACCACAGCTTGCGCTCCAGCCGCTCGGCGAAGGCCACCGCGAACAGCGCGCAGCCCACGATGATCCCGATGAACAGGAACGGCACGACCAGACGTCGATTCGATCGAGTCGCGCGAGAATTGCTCGCGCTCTTGCCGCTGTTGAGACCGCTGGTGTTGCAGCAACTTCCGCACCCGGCTCGCGAGCCGTAAAGGCCATCTTTGAGACCTCCCTCGTGTGGTTCGCTGCGGGTGGCGCTACCCGTGGGCTCTCGGGATAAACAGAAGGGACCGGCCTCCGCGCCACACGCGCCCCCGCGCCCCCGCGGCCTCGCAGCGGGGGCCCCGCCCGCTTAGCCGGCCAGTCTCCCCGCCTCCTCAGTGGCCTCTCGAAGCCGCAGCGCCAGATCCCGCGTCAGCGCCCCGCTCGCCATCCGCCACCGCCAGTTGCCGGTAGCTCGCCCGGGATCGTTGATCCGGGCCTCGCTGCCGAGCCCGAGGACGTCCTGCGCCTGGATCATCGCCACCCGGGCTGGCGAGGAGAACCCCAGCCGGATCAGGCCCCACCAGGGCTCCCGCTCGCCCAACGGACGCAGCGCCTCGTCGACGACCCCACGCATCGAGTCGGACAGCGACTCGTACCACCCTCGAGCCGTGTCGTGGTCGTGGGTCCCGGTGTAGACGATCCGATGCTCCACGTGGTTTTTCGGGCGGTGAGGGCTCCCCGGCTCGGCCGGATCGAAGCCAAACTGCAGCACCAGCATCCCCGGCAGTCCGAGCTCGTCGCGCAACCGCTCCACGGGAGGGGTGATCAGCCCCAGGTCCTCGGCGACGAGCGGCAGCTCGGGACCGAGCGCGCGAGCCGCAGCATCGAACACCGCCCTTCCCGGCCCTCGGCGGAAGTGGCCGCGGGCGGCGGTTCGAGCTCCTTCGGGCACCGCCCAGTAGGCCACGAACCCGCGGAAGTGGTCGATGCGGGCGAGGTCGAACAGCGACAGCGTGCGGCGCAGGCGTTCTGACCACCAGCGGTAGTGGCGGCGGCGCAACGCCGGCCAGTCGTACAGCGGGTTGCCCCAGAGCTGACCGGTGGCTGAGTAGGCGTCCGGGGGCGCGCCGGCCACCGCGCCACTTTGAAACAGCTCCGGATGCGCCCGATGATCGACGCTCCCCGGCGCGACGTAGATCGCCAGATCGCCAAACAGCCGCACCCCCCGGGAGACCGCATACGCTCGCAGGGCTCCCCACTCGCGCTCGAATCGGATCTGGTCGGCGACCGCGCCACGGCCCCCGAACCGCCCCCAGTCGGCGATCCAGAAGCGCTCGCGATCCACAAACTCCGTCACCTCAGAGACGCTCACGTGAGCACGAGGCTCGGCGAGCAACCCTGGCCAGGCTGCAAACGCCGACCGTGACTTGTAGGGTGAGTGATAGCGATCCGGAGGACCGATCGGCAGCATCTGCCACCAGGTTTGACCGGCGGCCGCCAGCCAGTCGACGAACTCGTAGGCTGAGCGGCCCAAACGGCCATCCGGGAGCGAGGTGATGTGCAGCTGGACGCCGCTCGAGCGGGGAAGTGCTTTCACCAGGTCGAGCGGGGAAGTGATTTCACGATGGAGTGTTTACCTGACGTGCTCGCAGCCGTAACTTCGATCGCATCAGCTGAGCAGCCAGATACTTTGAGCCACCGTGCCTGATAGCCCGCCCAAGCGCATCGTCATTGCCCGCCCTGAGCCGGCCGTCGACGACGGCCGCTTCCCGGCCAAGCGCTGTGTCGGCGATACGGTCGCGGTGCGGGCGGACGTGTTCCGGGATGGCCACGAGCTGCTGCGCGCGGTGGTCCGCTATCGGCCGCCGGGCGAGACGAAGTGGTCGCAGTCCGAGATGCACCGCATCGACGCCGAGCTTGGAGGGGTGCGGTGGGCTGGTGAGTTTGAGGTCGATCGCGAGGGTCGCTGGGAGTACACGATCGACGCCTGGACGGACGCGTTCGGCACTTGGCGCGACGAGCTCGCGCGCAAGATCGCCGCCGGCCAGCACGATCTCGGCGGTGAGCTGTCGGAAGGGATCGTGCTGCTGCGCGCCGCGATCGAGAACCTCGGGCGCAAGCGCAACGGCGACCGCCGGCTGATCGAGCACGCGATCCAGACGCTCGAGGACGACGAGGCGCCGGAGTCGGCCAAGCACGACGTCGCGCTCGGCCACGAGCTGGTCGCAGCCGTCGAACGCGCGCAGGATCGCCATGGCGAGGTGAGCCTGACGCCAAGGCTCGCGATCGAGGTGGATCGCCTGCGAGCGCGATTCGGAGCTTGGTATGAGCTGTTCCCGCGCTCGTGGGGAGGCCTCAGAGGCGTGGAGCGCGAGATCCCCAGGCTCGCGGAGCTCGGCTTCGACGTGGTCTACCTGCCCCCGATCCATCCGATTGGCCACACCAACCGCAAGGGCCGCGACAACGCGCTCACGGCGGAGCCGGGTGATCCTGGCTCTCCGTGGGCAATTGGCGACGAGGGCGGCGGCCACGACGCGATCCATCCCGAGCTCGGCACCAAAGCGGACCTCAGGTCGCTCACGGAGACAGCGCGCACGTACGACGTCGACGTCTGCCTCGACTTCGCGATCCAGTGCTCAGCCGACCATCCCTGGCTGAGGGAGCACCCGGAATGGTTTCACCATCGTCCCGACGGGACGCTGAAGTACGCCGAGAATCCGCCCAAGCGCTACCAGGACATCTACAACGTCAACTGGGAATCGCCCGATTGGCGCGGGCTGTGGGATGCGTTGCTGGAGGTGGTTCTGCACTGGGTTGATTGCGGCGTGAAGGTGTTCAGGGTGGACAACCCGCACACGAAGCCGTTCTCTTTCTGGGAGTGGTTGATCGAAGAGGTGCATGCGCGCGACCGCGACGTTGTGTTCCTCGCGGAAGCGTTCACCAAGCGCGCGGTGATGCGCCACCTGGCGAAGCTCGGCTTCAGCCAGTCCTATACCTACTTCACCTGGAAGAACTCGCGCTGGGAGCTCACCGAGTACGTCTCGGAGCTCGCCTACTCCGGCGAGCAGGAGTACTTCCGGCCCAACTTCTTCGCCAACACCCCGGACATCCTCCACGCTTACCTACAGCACGGAGGCCGGTCGGCGTTTCAGGCGCGATTGATCCTGGCCGCGACGCTCAGCCCGAGTTACGGCATCTATTCCGGCTTTGAGGACTTCGAGAGCGTTCCCGTGCACGAAGGCTCGGAGGAGTATCTGCACTCCGAGAAGTACGAGCTGAAACGGCGCTCGCTGGACGGGCCGCTGCTGCCGATGATCAAGCGCATCAACCAGATCCGGCGGCAGAATCCCGCCTTCAGCCGGCTATCGAACGTGACCTTTATCGACACCGCCAACGACGCACTGGTCGCCTACGCCAAGCGATCGGGCGCCAACACGATGATCACCGTGGTCAACATCGACCCCCACCAGGCGCAGGAAGGCGTCGCGGTAGTGCCGGCCAGCCTCGGCCTACCGCCGGCCTTCACCGTTCACGATCTCCTCTCAGACGAGCGCTTCCAGTGGCACATCGGACCGAACTATGTGAGATTGCAGCCAGGCGTCCGCCAGGCACACGTGACTAGAGTTGAGATATGACCGGGCCTCCGACGCTGACCCACGTGATCCGGCCCGGCGCGGGCGTCCCGCTGCAGCGCACCGACTCGCATGCCGCGCCATCGCAGACGCTCACCCGTCAGTGGTTCGAGGCCGAGCCTCTGTGGTTCAAGTCAGCGGTCTTCTACGAGGTCCTGGTACGCGGCTTCTACGACGCCAACGGTGATGGCACCGGCGACTTTCGGGGCCTCACCGAGAAGCTCGACTACCTGCAGTGGCTGGGGATCGACTGCATCTGGCTGCTGCCGTTCTACGAGTCGCCGTTGCGCGACGGCGGCTACGACATCGCTGATTTCACCAACGTCCATCACGACTACGGGACGGTCCAGGACGTCCACGAGCTAATCGACGCCGCGCACGCGCGCAGAATCAGGGTAATCGCTGACCTTGTGATGAACCACACCTCAAGCGACCATCCGTGGTTTCAGGAATCGCGCTCCAGCCCCGACTCGCCCAAGCGCAATTGGTACGTGTGGTCGGATAACGACGAGCGCTACCGGGACGCAAGGATCATCTTTGTCGACACTGAATCCTCCAACTGGAGCTGGGATCCCGTTGCCGGCGCCTACTACTGGCACCGCTTCTTCTCGCACCAGCCGGATCTCAACTACGCCAACCCGGAGGTGCGCGAGGCGATGCTCGGGGTGCTGCGCTTCTGGCTGGACCTCGGTCTCGATGGCTTCCGGCTCGACGCGGTGCCGTACCTGTTCGAGCGCGAGGGAACCAACTGCGAGAACCTGTCCGAGACGCACGCCTACCTCAAGCGGGTCCGGCGCGAGATCGACGAGCACTATCCCGACCGCGTGCTGCTGGCCGAGGCCAACCAGTGGCCCGCGGACGTTGTGGAGTACTTCGGCGAGGGAGATGAGTGCCACATGGCATTCCACTTCCCGGTGATGCCGCGAATGTTCATGGCGCTGCGCCGCGAGGAGGCGGTACCGATCTACGAGATCCTCGAACAGACGCCGCACATCCCCGACAACGCCCAGTGGGGCCTGTTCCTGCGCAATCACGACGAGTTGACGCTCGAGATGGTCACCGACGACGAGCGCGACTATATGTATACCGAGTACGCCAAGGACCCGCGGATGAAGCTCAACCTCGGCATCCGTCGGCGGCTCGCGCCGCTGCTCGACAACGGACGCGACGAGATCGAGCTGATGCACGCGATTCTGTTCTCGCTGCCCGGCTCACCGGTGCTCTACTACGGCGACGAGATCGCGATGGGCGACAACGTCTTCCTCGGCGACCGCGATGGCGTTCGCACGCCGATGCAGTGGACCAGCGACCGCAACGGGGGCTTCTCACGGGCCGACTTTGCACAGCTGTACGCCCCGACGCTGATGGACCCGGTGTACGGCTACCAAGCGGTCAACGTCGAGGCACAGCTGCGGACGGCGACCTCGCTGCTGCGCTGGATTCATCGCTTCATCGGCTTGCGCAAGGAGCACCCGGTGTTCGGTTCGGGCACCTACGAGCCGATCGAGCCCTCCAATCCACGGATATTCGCGCATTTGCGCCGGTTCGAGGATGATCTCGTGCTGTGCGTTCACAACGTCGCGCGCTCCGCGCAGGCCGTGGAGCTCGATCTCAGCGCCTTCCAGGGGCGGTATCCGGTCGAGCTGTTCGGTCGCTCTCGATTCCCGCGGATCGGGGCGTGGCCGTACCTGCTGACGCTCGCGCCGCGCGGCTTCTTCTGGTTCGAGCTGGTCGAGGAGTCGGAGCGCGTCGGCGATGAGTGATCGCGCCTTCATCGAGGTAGCCGACATCCGCAGGTGCCTGGACGAAGAGAGCCTGCGCGACTGGCTCGCACGGCAGCGCTGGTACGCCTCGAAGTCCCGCTCCTTGAGCGGAGTCGAGATCGTGGAGGGGGTGGTGCTGCGCGAGGAGCCCCAGCTGTTCCTGGGGTTGGTGCAAACCCGCTTTGCCACCGGCACGCACGAGATCTATCAGCTTCCGCTGGCGTTTCGAACCGCGGGCGAGCCGGGTCCTGGCGAGCCAATCGCCCGTACGGACGGGTGGACCGCTTACGACGCGCTAGCTGATCCGCGGGAGGCGATGGAGCTGCTGCAGCGGATCGACACAGGCGAGGAGATCGACACCGACGAGGGGCGGTTCAGCTTCTACCGCGCCAACGGTGTGGCGAACGTATCCGCCGCCGCGCCGGCCCGGTTGATCGGGGTCGAGCAGTCGAACTCGTCGATCGTGTTCGACGACCGGCTGGTGCTGAAGCTGTTTCGAAAGCTCGAGCCGGGCATCAATCCCGAGCTCGAGATCCTCCGGTTCCTTACCCAAAGAGGGTTTCCCAACATCGCGCCGCTGCACGGCTGGTACGAGTATGAGGGTCAGGCGCTCGCCTCGACGCTCGGCGTCGCACAGCAGTTCTTCCCCGACGCACGTGGTGGCTGGGAGCTGGCGCTAGATGAAATCGACCCTGACCCAGAGGGGTTCCTCGAGAAGCTCGGCGCGCTCGGGGAGGTCACCGCCGCGATGCACACGTCGCTCGCAAGCGATCCCGGCGACCCGGCGTTCTCGCCCGATCAGCCCAGTCAGGAGTCTCTCTCGCTGCTGACGGCGACCGTGGATGAGGACATCGAGCGGATGTTCCTGAGGCTGCCCGACGAGGAACGGCTCGCCCCGATCCTTGGTCGCGGCCAGGATGTCCGTGAGCGGCTCGCGATGCGCTCGCAGATCGGCGTCACCGGTCGCGTGATCCGGACGCATGGCGATTATCACCTCGGCCAGACGCTCTACACGCCTCGCGGCTGGGTGATCATCGATTTCGAAGGCGAGCCCGCTCGTCCGCTGTACGAGCGCCGCCAGAAGCGCTCGCCGCTGCGCGATGTGGCAAGCATGCTGCGATCGTTTGCGTACGTAACCTCGGCGGTCCAGATCATGCGGGGCCGGCCAGCGCCCGAGGATTTTGAAGAGCGCGCGCGGCGCGTGTTCCTCGACGAGTACCTGGCGAACGTGGAACCGGCACTGTTGCCAGGCAGCGAGGCTGCGGTGGAGAACCTGCTCTCGATATACGAGCTCGAGAAGGCGATCTACGAGCTGCGCTACGAGCTTGATAACCGTCCGGCCTGGGTATCGATCCCCGTGGCCGGCATCAGGAGACTGCTGGAGATCTCGTGAGCACCGTCGCCACGCAAGAGCTCGACGCGCTCGTCCGACGTGAGCACTTCAACCCCCATTCGATCCTCGGTGCTCATGCCGCCGACGGAGGGGTGGTGATCCGCGCGCTGCGGCCGGCGGCATCCGAGGTCAAGGCGCAGTTAGCTGACGGCTCAACGGTGGAACTCGACCAGATCCACCCCGGAGGGGTGTTCGAAGCGACCGTCCCCGGCCTCCAGCTTCCGCTGCGCTACCAGCTCGAGGTGGATTACGGAACCGCAGGCACGTTCACGCTCGACGATCCGTACGCGTTCAGCCCGACCCTGGGGGAGCTGGACCTCCATCTGATCGGCGAGGGGCGCCACGAGCACATCTACGACAAGCTCGGCGCGCACGTGCGCGAGCATGAGGGCGTACGCGGAACGGCGTTCGCGGTTTGGGCGCCGGCCGCGCACACCGTCAGCGTGGTCGGGGACTTCAACTCCTGGGATGGCAGGCTGCACGCGATGCGCTCGCTCGGGGCGACCGGAGTCTGGGAGGTGTTCCTACCGGGTGTGGAACCGGGAGCTCGCTACAAGTACGAGATCCTGAACGCGAACGGGCAACTGACGCTGAAAGCAGACCCATACGCGTTTGCGACCGAGATACCTCCTCAGACCGCCTCGGTGGTGTTCACCCCTGAGCACCACTGGAGCCGGCCCGACCTCGAGTGGGTGCGCCGCAGAGGCGAGCGGCGGCCGCTCGAGCAGCCGCTATCGATCTACGAGGTCCATCTCGGATCATGGCGGTTGAACACGCTCGAGGACAACCGTCCACTGAGCTACCGCGAGCTGGCGGACCAGCTCGCGGCTTATGTGACGGACATGGGATTCACCCACATCGAGCTGCTTCCTATGATGGCCCACCCGTTCACCGGATCGTGGGGCTATCAGGTGACCGGCTACTTCGCCCCCGCGCCGAGGTATGGGCCGCCGGACGACTTCCGCGAGTTCGTCGACCGAATGCACTCGCACGACATCGGCGTGATCCTCGACTGGGTGCCGGCCCACTTCCCCCGCGATGACTTCGCGCTCGCGCGGTTCGACGGCACGGCGCTGTATGAGCACGACGACCCGCGCCGTGGCTTTCATCCCGACTGGGGCACGCTGGTGTTCAACTATGGCCGCCACGAGGTCCGCAACTTCCTGAACTCAAACGCGCTGTTCTGGCTGCGGGAGTACCACGCCGACGGGATCCGGGTGGACGCGGTCGCATCGATGCTGTATTTGGACTACTCGCGCAACGAGGGCGAGTGGGTGCCCAACCAGTTCGGAGGTCGCGAGGATCTCGACGCCGTCTCGTTCCTGAAGGAGCTCAACGAGGTGATCTATGGCCGCGAGCCGGGGATCATCTCCGCGGCCGAGGAGTCGACCGCCTGGCCCGGCGTCTCGCGGCCCACCTACCTCGGAGGGCTCGGCTTCGGCTTCAAGTGGAACATGGGCTGGATGCACGACACGCTCGGCTACTTCCAGCAGGATCCGATCTACCGCCGCTATCACCATCACGAGCTGACTTTCAGCTTGATGTACGCGTTCAGCGAGAACTTCATCCTGCCGCTCTCGCACGACGAGGTGGTGCATGGCAAGGGCTCGCTGTTCTCGAAGATGGCCGGCGACCGCTGGCAGAAGCTCGCGAACCTGCGCACGCTATACGCGTACATGTGGGCGCATCCGGGAAAGAAGCTGCTGTTCATGGGCAGCGAGATCGCGCAGGAGCAGGAGTGGAGCTTCGAGCGCTCGCTGGACTGGCATCTGCTGGAGCAGCCCGAGCATGCCGGCATCCAGGCGCTGGTGCGCGATCTGAACCGGCTCTACCGCGAGGAGCCTGCCCTGTGGCAGATCGATTCCGACCCATCCGGGTTCTGGTGGCTGGAGCCCAACGACGCCGACCGCAACGTGATCGCGTTCGCACGTGCTTCCAAGGGCGGCGAGCGAGTGCTCGTGTTCGTCGCCAACCTTTCCCCGCTGCCGCAGCAGGGCTACCGGCTGGGACTGCCGCGCGCCTGTCGCTGGCGAGAGCGACTGAATACCGACTCGAGCTTCTACGGCGGTAGCGACTGGGGCAACTTCGGCGCGATTGAACCCGAGCCCGTGCCCTGGCACGGGCAACCCGTATCAGCCACGATCACGTTGCCGCCGCTCGCGGCCGTCTGGTTCGGTCCCGACGGCGAGTGAGTCCCGAGAATTACCCATGGGAGCGGCCGCTTGGGGGCCGCCCGCTCGACGACCGCGCGAGCGAGTTTCGAATTTGGGCTCCGCACGCCGATTCGATCTCGCTCAGGTTGGGCGATCGCGACCTCGAGCTCGAGGCAGCCGGATTCGGGGTTCATGAGGTAGTCGCCCCAGCCACCGCCGGGGACGACTACCTGTTTGTCGTCGATGGCCGACCGCTGCCGGATCCCGGCTCGCGCTCGCAGCCGCAAGGCCTCCGTGGTCCCTCGCGGGTGGTCGCGGGTCCATCCGAGCGCAGCCCGTTCGAGCCTCCGACGCTGGACGAGCTGGTGATCTACGAGCTGCACGTCGGCACGTTCACGCGGGAGGGCACGTTCGCCGCCGCCTCGCAGCACCTCGACGGGCTGGCGCGGCTCGGGATCACCGCGATCGAGCTCATGCCCGTGGCGGAGTTCCCGGGCCATCGCGGCTGGGGTTACGACGGCGTCTACATATCTTCGGCGCAGTCCTCTTACGGCGGCCCCGCGGGCCTCGAGCAGCTGATCCAGGCGGCGCACGCGGCCGGCCTGGCGGTGATCCTCGACGTCGTCTACAACCACGTCGGCGCATCGGGCGTGCAGGCGCTGGAGGCGTTCGGCCCTTACTTCACCGAGAAATATGAGACGCCTTGGGGAAGAGCGATCAACTACGACGACGCCCACTGCGACCCGGTCAGAGAATGGGTCCTACAAAGCGCCACCGGATGGATTCGCGACTTTGGGATCGACGGGCTGCGGCTCGACGCGATCCATGCGATCTTCGACTCGAGCGCCGAGCACATCGTCGAGGCGATCGCCAGGCGCGTGCACGAGGTACACGACGACGCGCTCGTGATCGCCGAGAGCGGGCTCAACGATCCGCGCGTGATGCGCCCGCGCGAGACACCGGATGACGTGCGCCCCCTGCTGGTAAGCGAGCCTGGAGGCCGAGCAGCAGGCGGGCGCACGGGGTACGGCTGTGACGCCGCGTGGGCGGACGACTTTCACCACTCGCTGCGGACGCTGCTGACCGATGACCGCGACGGCTACTACGAGGACTTTGGCACCGTCGCACAGCTCGCAAAAGCGTTTCACCGCCCCCACGTGCACGACGGCGCCTATTCTACCTTCCGTCGCCGGCGCTTCGGCGCTCCGGCAGACGACGTGCCGCCGGAGCGGTTCGTGGTCTTCTCCCAGAACCACGACCAGGTGGGAAATCGTGCCTTCGGGGATCGCCTGCCAGCGCAGGCGCGCCCGCTGGCCGCGTTCTGCACGCTGCTCTGCCCGTTCGTGCCGCTACTGTTCATGGGCGAGGAGTACGGCGAGCAGGCGCCGTTTCAGTTCTTCTCCGATCACATCGACGAGGAGATCGCGACCGCCACGCGCGAGGGCCGCCGCGAGGAGTTCGCGGCGTTCGCGCAGTTTCGCGAAGAGATCCCGGACCCGCAGGCGCTCGAGACCTTCGAGCGCTCGAAGCTGACCCGCCGCGTCGATCGCGCGACCCATAGCTTGTACGGCGAGCTGCTGCGCGCCCGCCGCGAGCTGCCGCCGGGCGACGCGGATAGGATCGAGTTCGACGAACAGTCGCGCTGGTTGGTAGTGCGGCGGGGAGCGTTTGAGCTTGCCTGCAACTTCAGCCACGGGACGGTACGCCTGCGAGTCAGCGGACATCACGTCCGCCTGGCGACTTCGGAGGCGACGCGGGTGGCCGACGGCTACGCCACGCTCGAGCCCCTGTCCGGGGCCCTGATCCATTGACCCAGATCTGGCCGGGCCAGCCGTTCCCGCTGGGAGCAAAGTGGGACGGCGGCGGAACGAACTTCTCGATCTTCTCCGAGCACGCGGAGGCGGTCGAACTCTGCCTGTTCGACGGGGACGGCAACGAGACGCGGATCGAGATGACCGAGCGCCGGGCGCTCAACTGGCACTGCTACCTGCCCGGTGTGGGGACTGGCCAGCGCTACGGCTTCCGCCTGCACGGCGCATACGCACCGCTGGACGGGCACCGTTTCAATCCAGCCAAGCTGTTGATCGACCCGTACGCGAAGGCCATCGACGGGGTCGTCGACTGGGCCCACGACGCGAACGTACTGCCGTACGTACCGACCGGGGAGGAGGACGCAGACCTCGAGCCCGACGATGAGGACGACGCCTCGGCGATCCCTAAATCGGTGGTGATCGACGACGCGTTCCTGTGGGAGGGGGACCGTCCGCCGCGGATCCCATTCGCCGACACGATCATCTATGAAATCCACGTGAAGGGCTTCACGATGCGCCATCCCGACGTCCGCGAGGACCTTCGCGGAACCTATGCCGGCCTCGCCTCGGAAGCGGCGATCGCGTATCTGCTGGACCTCGGCGTCACCGCGGTCGAGTTACTGCCCGTCCACCACATCTCAGACGAGTCCTTCCTGGCTGACCGCGGGCTGCGCAACTACTGGGGCTACAGCACGATCGGCTACTTCGCGCCCCATTCCGAATACGCCGCCACGGGCAGGCTCGGCGAGCAGGTGCGGGAATTCAAAGGAATGGTCAAGGCGCTGCACCACGCCGGCATCGAGGTGATCCTCGACGTCGTCTACAACCACACCGCCGAGGGTAATCACCTCGGACCGATGCTCTCGTTCAAAGGCGCCGACAACAGCTCCTATTACCGGCTGGTGCCCGATGACCTGCGGCACTACATGGACTTCACCGGCACCGGCAACTCTCTCAATCCAGTTCATCCCAGCGTCCTTCGCCTGATCATGGACTCGCTGCGCTACTGGGCGGTCGAGTGCCACGTGGACGGGTTCCGCTTCGATCTCGCTTCCGCGCTGGCGCGCGAGTTCTTCGACGTGGATCGCCTCTCGGCGTTCTTCGACGTGATCCATCAGGATCCGGTGCTCTCGCAGGTGAAGTTGATCGCCGAGCCCTGGGACGTGGGTCCCGGGGGCTACCAGGTCGGCAACTTCCCCGTCCTGTGGTCGGAATGGAACGGTATCTATCGGGACGCGGTGCGGGACTTCTGGCGCGGGCATGGCAACCGGGGGGACTTTGTCTCGCGCCTATCCGGTTCCGCCGACCTCTACGAGTCCGACGGGCGCGATCCGTTCGCCTCGATCAACTTCGTCACTGCGCACGACGGCTTCACGCTCGCCGACCTGGTCTCCTACGAGCACAAGCACAACGAAGCGAACATGGAGGACAACCGCGACGGGACTGACGACAACCGCGCCTGGAACTGTGGCGTGGAAGGCGATACGGATGACCCCGCAGTGTTGGCGCTGCGCGCCCGGCAGCAGCGAAACTTCCTGACCGTGCTGTTCGTCTCGCAGGGTACGCCGATGCTCCTGGGAGGGGATGAGATCGCCCGCACGCAGCATGGGAACAACAACTGCTGGTGCCAGGACAACGATCTCTCCTGGTATGACTGGAGCGAGGCCCACAACGGCGCCGAGCTGCGAGAGTTCACGCGCCGCTTGATTCTCCTGCGGCGAGAGCACCCGGTGTTTCGGCGCGAGAGCTTCCTTCGGGGCAAGGAGCTCAAGGGCTCTGGGCTCCCCGACGTGTGGTGGTTTCGGGCGGACGGATTGAAGATGACCAGGCGCGACTGGCAGAGCGGCGAGCCGGTCCTCGGAATTTTCCTGAACGGACGCGAGATCGACAGCCACCTGCCTCATGGAGAGGAGATCGAGGACGATTCGTTCCTGGTGTTGTGCAACGCACACGGTGAAGATCGCCAGTTCATGCTCCCCCGGCGGCGATTCGGCGCTCAGTGGTCGTGCGAGCTATCGACCGCGGACCCCGCCATGGAAGCCGGCAGCATCCGCTTCGGAGCCCGCACAGAGGTGACCGTGATCTCGCACTCGATCGTGATCCTGAAGCGAATCGCTTGAACGGCGCTGCGATCGAACTAAGGGCGGTCTACCGCCTTCAGCTGACGGCCGAGTTCGGCTTCGCCGCAGCCGAGGGACTCGTGCCCTACCTGCGCGATCTCGGCGTCTCGCATCTGTATCTGTCCCCCTCGCTGCAGGCGCGCGCCGGCTCCACCCACGGCTATGACGTGGTCGATCCGCGGCGGCTGTCGGACGCGCTGGGCGGGGAGGAAGCATTCGCGGCGCTTGCGAGCGAGGTCCGCGGAGCTGGCATGGGGATCCTGCTCGACGTGGTGCCAAACCACATGGCGGCCGACGATGCCAACCCGTTCTGGGGCGATCGATCGCTGCGCGAGCGGTTCTTCGACATCGATTTCGCTACCGGCCAGCCCCGGCGCTTCTTCGACATCGACGACATGGCGGGGGTTCGTCAGGAGGACCCCGAGGTGTTCGAGCAGACGCACGCGCTGGTGCTCTCGCTGGTCGCGGACGGCTCGGTGGACGGGCTCCGGATCGACCATCCCGATGGGCTGGCCGATCCGGCCGCGTACCTGCAGCGGCTGCGTGACCGCGGCGTGGAGCGCGTGTGGGTGGAGAAGATCCTCGATCCCGGCGAGCGGCTGCCGGACTGGCCGGTCTCCGGGACGGTTGGCTACGAGTTCCTCAACGACGTCTGCGCGGTGTTCGTCGATCCGGCCGGCGAGGCGCCGTTGACCGCGTTGTGGCAGGAGGTCTCCGGCGACCGCCGGCCGTTCGGGGAGGTCGCGCTCGAAGCCAAGCTCGAGCAGGTGCTGACGACGTTTCGCCCGGAAGTCGAGCGGCTCGAGCGTCTCGATCCCGATCTGCCGCGAGAGGTCCTCGAGCGCGGGCTAGCGTCGATGCCGGTATATCGGAGCTACGTCGAGCCGGCGAGCGGCCGGGTCAGCGAGCAAGATCGCGCTGCGATCGCCGGGCTCGATCCGCGACTGCGGAGCATCATCGCGCTCGAGACGCCGGTTGCCCCGGAGTTCGTCACGCGCTTTCAGCAGACCACGCCGCCGGTGATGGCCAAAGGTGTCGAGGACACTGCCTTCTACCGCTACGGGCGGCTGCTGGCGCTGTGCGACGTGGGCGGCGATCCGTCCCGCTTCGGGATCGAGCTGGAGCGCTTTCATGCCGCGAACCTCGAGCGGGCCGAGCGGCTGCCGCTGAACCTGCTTACCACGCAGACGCATGACACCAAGCGCTCGGGGGACGTACGCGCGCGGATCGCGGCGCTGGCGTCGATGCCCGATGAGTGGGCGGCGAACGTGCGCCGGTGGTTTGAGGTCACCGAGCCGCTGCGCCGCGACGGTGCTCCCGACGACGTGGAGCGCTACTTCCTGTTTCAGACGCTGGTCGGCGCCTGGCCGATCTCCTGCGAGCGGATCGAGGGGTATGTCGAGAAGGCGCTGCGGGAGGCGAAGCGAAACACGAATTGGGTGCAGCAGGACCGTGAGTGGGAGGACGCGGTCAAGCGCTTCTGCTGCGAGCTGTACTCGTACCGCCCCTTCCTCGATCAGTTCGAGCCGTTTGCGGCGAGCCTCGCCGCCACCGGCGACCGTTTCGCGCTGGCCCAGGTGGCGTTGAAGTTGACCGTGCCGGGGGTGCCGGACATCTACCAGGGCGACGAGCTCCCCTACCAGGCGCTGGTCGACCCGGACAACCGCCAGCCGGTCGACTGGAGGTGGCGCCGCGCGATGCTCGATCGCCTGTTGGGCGGATCGCGGCCGAACTCCGCGACCGACAAGCTGTTCCTGACGATGAGGCTGCTGGGGCTGAGGGCGCGGCGCCCGGAACCGTTCCTGGGCTCCTACAAACCGCTCGACGTCGGCGAGCGAGCCTGCGCGTTTCTTCGCGGCGACGAGGTGATGGTCGTCGTCGCGATCAGGGCCGGAGCGAACGACGGCGCGCTCGAAGCGCCCTTCGGCCGCTGGCGCAACGTGCTGAGCGGCGTCGAGTGCTCCTTCGACCGACGCCAGAAACTTGGCCCGCTGCTGGATGATCGCGGCTCGGGTATCTTCGAGCGCGTAGCCCAGCGATGAACGACCTCATCCTGTTCGTTTGCACCCGCGATGACCGACTCTTGCGCCTGAAAGGCGACGGAGCCTGGTGGTCTGCCGAACAGGTGCTCGAGGGCGTCAGCGCTCAGTGCGTCGCCGCGGCGGGCGACCGCGTGCTGGTCGGCACCCAAGGTCAGGGAGCGCTGCTCAGTGACGATGCGGGAGCAAGCTGGGAGCGGGTCGAGCTGCCGGAGCGCGACGTGATGTCGGTCGCGATCAGCCCCGCCGACGGCGCGCTCTACGCTGGCACTGAGCCGAGCCGCTTGTTCGCCTCCCGGGCCGGCGGTCCCTGGGACGAGCTCGAGGCGCTGCAAGCGATCCCTTCACGGGCTCGATGGAGCTTTCCGCCGAGGCCTTGGACTCATCATGTGCGCTGGATCGCGCCCGACCCGCACCATGCCGAGCGGCTGCTGGTGGGGATCGAGCTCGGCGGGCTGATGTATTCGGCCGATGGCGGCGCAACGTTCTCAGACCATCGGCCCGGCGCGAAGCTCGACTCACACAGTCTCGCCTGGCACCCCCGAGTCGAGGGCGTCGCATACCAGGCGGCGGGGGACGGGGCGGCCCGGACCCGCGATGGCGGGCGCACCTGGGAGGCGTTCGATGCTGGGCGGGAGCTGCACTACTGCTGGGCGGTGGCGGTCGACGCCGCCGATCCCGAGCGCTGGTATGTATCCGCGGCCTCCGGCCCGGGCGCGGCTCACCGTGGAAGTGGGGCTCGGGGTCGCCTGTATCGGTGGGAGGGCCGCTGGAGAGCGCTTACCCTTCCGGAAGATTCGATGCCCTACGCCCTGATCGTTACCGACGATCAACTGATCGCGGCGATGGCCGACGGGGAGATCATTCGTAGCGGCGACGGTGGAGCGAGCTGGGAGCGGGTCGGCAACGGCGTCGGCTCGGTGCTCGCGATGGCCGCGAGCCGCTAGGGCTAGGCGGCGCGGTCAGGGCGGTCGCCCACGCGCTGAGGCACCGGCGCGCGAGGTGGCGGACCGTGTACCTCCCGCCGTGCGCGTAGCGCCCGAGGCGAAACGCGAATCGCACGCGGTGGCCCGGCACCAGCGAGGCGGCGTTGGCGACCAGCACCCGGGCGCGGAACAGCCGCGCGCGGACCAGCGTCGTCATCTTGGATCCACCGCTGCTCGTACACGTCAGGATCAGCGTGTGCCCGATCTCGCTGTCGCTGCAGTGGAGCTTCGGCGGCTTCAAGGTGCCGGTGCTCGTGCCCTGCCCCGTGCCGCTCACCTTGCCTGCGCTCGAGGTGCCGATTGCGGTGCTGGTGGCGGATGCGCTGGTCGTCGTGCTTGTGCTCGACGACTGGGTTGCAGCGCCAGGGATCGTCCGGACGATCTCGCCGGTCGTGTCGTCCATGATGATCGCCGGCGCGCGCGGCGCGCTCGTCTTGAAGTCGAACGCGTTATCCAGCGTTCCCGCCGACGCGTCCGCTGAGTGGTTGCCGATCCTGCCGAGGTTCCAGGACCCCGACGCAGGCCGGCGCTGATGAATCAGCTCGTCTGGGTTCATCCAGGGAGCGACGAGCCATCGTGGGCCGCGGGCGGGAGCTACTTCATCGTGCGCACGATTCGCATGCACGTGGAGTTTTGGGATCGGGTCGGGACGATCCAGCAGCGGCTCGAGGCCGAGCCGATGACCGACTACATCACGCCTGTCGGCGGCGGATACTTCTTCGCTCCGCCGGGCGCAAGCGGCAGCGGAGATTGGGTCGGATCGGGCTTGGCTTGACCTGCGGCCGACCCGTTAACTGCTCGGGACCCGGCTGGCGCCGGGCCCCGCAAGCACTCGCCTGTTAGAGCGATTACATCATCCCGCTCATGTCGGGCATACCTCCGCCCGGCGCAGCTCCTTCCTTTTCTGGCACCTCGGCGACGATCGCCTCGGTGGTGAGGATGTTCTTGGCGATCGAGGCGGCGTTCTGGAGCGCGGAGCGCGTGACCATTGCCGGGTCGATGATGCCCGCCGCGACCAGGTCGACGATCTCGCCGTTGGACGCGTCCAGGCCGTGGCCCTTCTTCGCGTGGCGGACGTCGTTGACGACGACCGAGCCTTCGAGGCCGGAGTTGTCCGCGATCTGGCGGAGGGGCTCCTCGAGCGCGCGGTGAACGATGTTCGCGCCAGTGCGCTCGTCATCGTCGCTCAGCGCCTCGTGGTTGAGGGCCTTCTGCGCGGCCAGGAGCGCGATCCCGCCGCCCGGCACGATGCCCTCTTCCAGGGCCGCGCGAGTGGCCTGCAGCGCATCCTCGACGCGGTGCTTCTTCTCCTTCATCTCCGTCTCGGTTGCCGCGCCGACCTTGACGACCGCGACGCCGCCAGAGAGCTTCGCGAGGCGCTCCTGGAGCTTCTCGCGATCGAAGTCCGAGTCGGTGTTGTCGATCTCGGTCTTGATCTGGTTGATGCGGCCCCGGATCGCATCGCCCTCGCCGTTACCGTCGACGATCGTGGTGGTGTCCTTGGCGACAACCACGCGACGGGCGCGACCGAGCTGCGAGAGCTGGGTGTTCTCGAGCTTGAGGCCCATCTCCTCGGTGATCACCTCACCGCCGGTGAGGATCGCGATGTCCTCGAGCATCCGCTTACGGCGGTCGCCGAAGCCCGGCGCCTTGACCGCGACGCCGGTGAAGGTGCCGCGGAGCTTGTTCACAACCAGCGTCGCGAGCGACTCGCCCTCGACGTCCTCGGCGATGATCAGCAGCGGCTTGCCGGACTGAATCGTCTGCTCGAGTACCGGGAGCAGGTCGCGGACCGAGCCGATCTTCTGGTTGGCGATCAGGATGTAGGGATCTTCGAGGGTCGCCTCCATCCGGTCCTGGTCGGTGACCATGTAGGGCGAGATGTAGCCCTTGTCGAACTGCATGCCCTCGGTGAACTCGAGGTCCATGCCGAAGGTCTGGCCTTCCTCGACGTTGACCACGCCGTCCTTGCCGACCTTGTCGATCGCGTCGGCGATCACGTCGCCAATCTCCTCATCGCCGGCGGAGATCGTCGCCACGCGGGCGATTTGGTCCTTGCCGGAGATCTCGACCGACTGCTTCTCGATGTTCTTGACGACGTCCTCGACGGCCTTCTCGATGCCGCGCTTGAGCGACAGCGGGTTGGCGCCGGCGGCGACGTTCTTCAGACCCTGGCGAACGATCGCCTGGGCGAGCACGGTGGCCGTCGTCGTGCCGTCGCCGGCTACGTCATTGGTCGCCGTGGCTACCTCGCGCACGAGCTGTGCGCCTTGATTCTGGAAGACGTCCTCGACCTCGATTTCCCGCGCGATCGTGACGCCGTCATTGGTGATCGTCGGGGCGCCGAACTTCTTGTCGAGGACCACGTAGCGGCCCTTCGGGCCAAGCGTGACCTTGACCGCGTTTGCCACCGCGTCGACGCCCTGCTCGAGCGCCTTGCGGGCATCCGCCTCGTACTTCAGTTCCTTGTGTGCCATATGTCTCTAGTTCTCCTGGAGGGTTTACTGGACCTTTGCCAGCACGTCGGACTCCCGCAGGACGAGGAGCTCCTCGCCGTCCACTTTGATCTCGGTGCCGCCGTACTTGCTGTAGAGGACCTCGTCTCCTTCGGAGACGTCGAGGGGAGTGCGCTTGCCGGTGTCCTCGTTGACCTTGCCGTCGCCTACCGCAAGGACCTTGCCCTTCTGGGGCTTTTCCTTGGCGGTATCAGGCAGGACGATGCCACTGGCGGTGGTCTCCTCCTCCTCGATTGCCCGGACGATCAATCGATCGCCGAGGGGCTTGAGCTTCATAGATGAACCTCCGGGTGGGGGAAGTGATGCGGTGTCAGTCTTGGCACTCTCGATCGGAGAGTGCCAACAATGCAACTATAGCTCGCCGCGGACCGGATTCAAGGTCTACTTGGCACTCTCGCGTGAAGAGTGCCAAGGGATTGTGAAGGCGAACCCGGGCTAAGCGTCTAGTTCCTGGCCCCGCCCAGTCCGTGAATCCGGTCCCTCAGCTCAGGAGGGTTCTCTATCACCTGCGAGAAGCGGACCACTGTCACGGTGTCCTCGAGCGAGACTTTGCGGCCGTAGATCTGCTCTAGGAAGTGGACCATCTCGTCGACCCGACGGAATTCGGGATTGTCGTGCTCGATGTCCCTTGGAGAGAGATCGCGTACGCGCTTGACCTCGACCTGATCGATCACCGCGTAGAAGATCTTCTCGCGCGGCGAGTGCTGGTAGCCGATCGTGACCAGCACGCATTCGTTCTTCTTGTACTTGTGCGACTTGTCGCCCAGGCGGATCGTCGCGGTCTTGCGACCGCGGCGCAGCTGATCGGCGAACACGCTCGAGTAGAAGTTGAGAACCCGCACCGCCGCCAGCCTACCGATCTGGCGCCACTCGCGACAACGCGCGAGTAACAATTTCCCTCTCGCCGGCGTACGTGAGCGTTTGGGCGGCCTCCTCGAGCGGGATCCAGCGGGCGCCCTCGATCTCGTGGTCGTGGTCGGCGATGTCCCCCGAGCGATACTCGAACAGGTAGAACGCCACGGTCTTGTCGACCATTCCGCGCTTGCGCTCGTACCGGTAGCGAGCCTCGCCGAGTTTCTCGATCAAGTCAGCCTTCACGCCCGTCTCCTCGCGAACCTCCCGCGTTGCAGCCTGCTCGGGCGTCTCGCCGTCGTCGAGATGGCCCTTCGGGAGGGCCAGCACGCGGTTTCCTTCGAGCGAACGCTTGACGGGCACGATCACCACCACTTGATCACCGCGCACGACCACCCCGCCCGCGGAGAACTCTCTCTTCACCGGCAGGCTAATAGACGTAGCGCTCCAGTGCCCCCGGTTCGCGGACGATCAGCTTGCCCCTCCCCTGGCTGATGATCCCGGCGCGCTCGAGCACCGCCAGAAAGCGGCTCGCGGACTCCCGAGAGGAGCCCGCCAACTGCGCCAGATCGGCCTGGGTAGTGTTGATCAGCACCTCTCCGTCTCCTGCTCCCTCGGCCCGCGCGGCCGCCACCAGCTGCATCAGACTCGAGGCCACACGGCTCTGCACCGTCTGAAACGATTGACGGGCCAGGCGCTCGTTGGTTTCCCGCAGCCGCCGGCCGAGCGCCGAGATCAGCTTCACCGCGATGTCCGGGTGCTCGCGTAACAAGCGCCGCATGTCCGGTCCCAGGATCGCGATCGCCTCGGTTTCCTCGAGCGTATCCACCGTCGCGGAGCGGCTTTCGTTGTCGAACATCGCGAGCTCGCCAAAGATGTCGCCGGGGCCGAACGTCGCCAAGGTGATCGAGCGGCCGTCGGAGTGCTCGCGCACCGCCCGCGCGTGGCCGGAGCGCACGATGTAGCAGGTGTCGCTTTCGTCCCCGTCCCGGAATACCACCTGGCCGGATTGAAAGCGCCTGGGAACCGCGACCTCGGCGACGCGCCTCAGATCATCCTCGGCGAGCGTCGAGAAAACGGGCACCCGATGGAGCAGCTCGATCGTCTCGCTGCTGGTGATCATGCGAGCAGAGATATCAGATCCGAAGCTACTCACTAAGCTGCAACTGCGACCCGTCCGATCGCTGTGCCGATATCGTCTCGACACGTGAGGGCCACCCCTGCTGTCACCGCTCTGGCGGCCGCAGCGGCGCTGACGCCGGCGATCGCACGGACGCCTGTTGCCGCGCTGGCATCGACCGCCGTCGCGCGGAAGTCCTCGCAGCGACCGAGCGCCGCTCAGATCCGCCGCGCGGTGCGCCGGGCCGAGCGATCCCGCAACCTGTGGGCGACCGTCAACATCTGCAACACGAAACGCAACCCGGATGTGATCGGGATCCGCGGCCAGATGCCGGCGCTGGGCTTCAAGACGGTTCTGATCATGGATGTTCAGATCTGGTACTTGAACCGCAAGACAAAGAAGTTTGTGCCCGACCCCGCGATCAGGGAGCACGTCGTGCTCGGCGCCGCGACCACCGCCCTGCACCAGGACGGAGCATCCTTCCGGATCGTTCCGCCGGCCGACCTGAAGGGGCAGATCACGTTCAGCTGGGCGCTGGGCGGCAAGGTGATCGGTCGCACCACGCGTATGACCGCCGGCGGCATCAAGGGCGTGGACTTCGCCGACCCCCATGGTTACAGCGCTGCGACCTGCTCCATCTGAACGGTGGCCCACCCGGCCCACCGCGACCCTCACGCTTGCAACGCGGTGAACAGACGCGGGTCGTTGGTGATCACCCCGGTCACGCCGAGCGCTTCCAGCTCGCGCAGCCGCGGCAAGTCGTCGACGGTCCAGACATATACCTGCCCTCCCGCGCGCTGCATGGAGAGCACCAGCCGGGGAGTCACCAACCGCCAATGAACCATCAGCGCGTCGCAGACCCGGCCGCGGACCGCGCGCGCTGCCCGACTGGGCAGGAGCGCCCGGGCCGTGTGCGTCGCGGCAAGCGCCGGCAGTCGCATCGCGCGCGAGCGAAACGGATCGCGGCTCAGCTTGGGAACTGACCATCCCAGCCTGACGCGGGCGTCGATCGCGCGGATCGCCGCCAAGCTCTCCCGGTACTGAGTGGAGATCAGCGCCCGGTCGAGCATCCCGAAGGCGCATAGCGCATCCACCACCTGGAGCTCGTATCCAGGCAGCTTCAAATCGACATTTAGCTCGATGCCGTCGAACGCCCCGGAGGCGAGGTGCGCCAGTCCCTCCTCGAGCGTGTGGGGCGAGCGCCCGGCAGCGTCCTCGTGATCGTGGGCGAGCAGCAGCCGCTCCCCGCCCGACTCCTGCAATACGTCGAACTCGATCATGTCGACACCGGCGGCGAGCGCCGCATCGAAGCTGGCATACGTGTTTCCAGGCGCGATCAGATCGGCCCCCTTGTGGCCGACCCGGCGCAACCGTGAACTCAGCTCTGGCATCCCGGACACCAGTATGTCGTGCGGTTCGCGTCGCCTTGACTCCCCGAGCGGATCGTCTGCCCGCAGCGCGGACACGGACGCCCCGCCTTGCCGTACACGCGCGGCTCGATCGTGCGGGGTCCTTCGTCCGCGGAGCGCTGCATCCGAGGGCGCACCGACTCGATGATCGCGATCGCCTCGGCATCGCTGACGCTCCCTATCGGCCGCCAAGGGTCGATGCGGGCCTCCCAACAGCCCTCGGCCTTCCACATGTTGCCGATTCCCGCGACGTTGCGCTGATCGAGCAGCGCATCGCCGATCGCGCGGGTCGGATCGTCTCCTCGCAGCAAGGCCAGCAACCGCTCGCGCGCAAAGGATGCGGCGAGCACATCCGGGCCTAGCGCGCTCAGCCGCTGATCGAAGCGCGTCCTGCCCTCGGTCAGCAGCTCGAGCGTGGGGCCGTCGAACTCGATCACCTCGTGGTCTTGGGCGCGCAGCACGATCCAGGCGCGTCGCGGCGAGCGCCTCCAGCGGCGCCCCCGCTGATACACGGCCCAGGAACCGCTCATCCCGAGGTGAGAGTGGAGCACGAGATCTCCCTCGAAGCGCAGGAACAGATGCTTTCCGTGCGTGTCGACGCTCGCGACCATGCGTCCAGCGAGCCGCGCGGGCCAGCGGTCAAGCGCGTGCCTGGCCTGAGGCATCACGATTTCGTCTGGCACGCGACCCGCGAGCACCGGCCTGATCCTGTTCGCCGCGTAGGCGATCGTGTCGCCCTCGGGCACGGCACCTCAAGCGCTCAGCGTCAGCCGGCGCGGGCCCTCCTGGAACCCGAGCTCGACCAACTTAGGACCAAGTGGCGAGCCGATCGCCGGCTCGCCGTCGACCTTCTCGAGTGCCAACCGCTTGATCCTTCCGCGCCTGACCTCCTTGGCGAGCGCTACCAGCGCCGGCTCGAGCTGGGGATGATCCGCCGGCACCAGCGTCTGCAACCCCCGCCCGCCTCGCTCGAGATACAGGATCGGCTCTCCAGGGGCCAGCACGACGTACGCGCCGGCGACTCGGGCAGGGCCTCTGCCGGCGTCGCCGTCGCGCGCGGGCCAGCGCAACGCGGCGCCGTACGGTTGCGCGGGATCCACCGCCGCCAAGACCAGCGGCGGAGCGTCTTCCGGCGGCTGCGCACGGAGTCTCTCCACCGCACCGGCGAGCGCGAATTGCGCTCCGCCCAAGCCCTCGATGAAGTACCCCCGACGGGCGATGCCGAGCGTCTCGAGTTGTGAGAGCTCGGAATAAATCGCCGAGAAGCCCCCCGGCAGGCCCTCGGCTAGCACCTGCTCGCGGGTGAGCACGCCGTAGCGCTCGAGCAGCAACTCCGCGAGCGCCCGCCGCCGTGCTGCCGGATCCCCGTCGGCGCGGAACAACGGTGCCGTCAGCGACCAACGACCCTGCACCTGCGCCGCGGCGCCGCTACGCCGGCGACGCGCGAAGCGCCCCGCCGCTCGCGTGCCCGACCGAGCGCGCTCTCGTTGAGCGCGGGCAAGCGTCAGCCGCGGGGCTCGAAGGGGCGAGAACGCATCGTTGGTCGCCTCCCCCGCCCACGCCAGATCCCACAGCGCATCTTGAAGCTGCTCGGGCGGGAGCTCCACGTCGACGAGCAGATCGGTGAAGAAGCAGGCGCCGGCGGCCAGGCGCTCGCGGACCAGGGCGTGAGGAGGCCCATCAACCGCTGAGGCCCTCGCCGCGGGCGGAGGTCCAAGCGTCGGGGCATCCTCGCGAAAGTACAGCGCTACCCGACCCGAATGGCGCCCGAGCGCACCGGCGCCGACCCACACCAGCTCGCCGCTCGCACACAGCTGATCCATCCATCCGGGGCTGTACGCGCCAACCCGCCGCGGCAGCACATCGCGTTCCCACAACTCCACCGGCAGCGCCAAAGCTTGCAAGGGCACCAGCACGTCGCGCAGACGATCCACGCCTGCGCCGCTTGCGGGATGGCGGTCGATCCCCTGCCAGGCAGGCAAGAATCGGGCTAGCGCCCGTTGGTCGGTCGGCTCGATCTCCTTGCGTAGCACCGCAAGCGATGCGCGGCGCAGACGGCGAAGCACCTCCGGATGGCACCACTCGCGCTCTCCTCCTCCGGGGCGGAGCTCTCCCCGCACGAGCACGCCTTCGCGCTCGAGTACCGACAAGACGGCCGAGCAATCGATCCCGTAGCGAGCCCTCAGCTCAGCCGTCGTGAACGGACCATGGGTCTCGGCAAACCGCTGCACGAGCCGCGCGAGCGGCTCAGGAACGTCCTCCAGGAACGCCGACGGGAGGCCGCCGGGCGGAGCGACCCCCAGCGCATCGCGATACATCCCCGCATCGGCGGCGTCGATCCATCGCTCCGCGCCTTGCAGGCGCACCGAGACTGCCCGCCGTTCGGCCACCAGGTCGGCCAGCATCTGATCGGCGTCGAGGCCTTCCAGCACGCGCGCGCGAGCCTCGATCGCCGTCAGGTCGCCGAGCGTCCGCAGCACATCGTGCAAAGTGTCGCGCCCGACCGCACACCGCTCCGGCGAGCGGAATTGCAAGTCCTCCTCTACCTGCAGCAGCGCGCCCGGATCGATCAGATCGCGCAGCTCCTCCTGGCCGAGCAGCTCACGCAGCAAGTCGCGATCCAGCGACAGGGCCGCCGCGCGCCGTTCGGCGTTGGGCGTGTCGCCCTCGTACATGTAAGTCGCGACGTAGTCGAACAGCAACGAGGAGGCAAACGGCGAGGCGGTCGGCGTCTCCACTTCGATCAGGGAGATCTCGCGCCGGTAGAGTTTCGACAGCAGCTCGACCAAGCCGGGGACATCGAGCACGTCCCGCAGGCACTCGCGGTAGGTCTCCAGCACGATCGGGAAGTCGTCGTACTTCTTGGCTACCTCGAGCAACGATTGCGACTTCAGCCGCTGTTGCCACAGCGGTGTGCGCTTGCCCGGCCGCGCTCGCGGAATCAGCAGCGCTCGCGCCGCGTTCTCCCGAAACCGGGCCCCGAACAGCGCCGAGGCAGAGAGCTCGCTCACCACCCGGTCCTCGACCTCGTCCGGCTCGATCAGCGCGAGCTCCGCGCCTGGAGGCTCCTCTGCGTCGGGCAGATGGACGATGATTCCGTCGTCTGACCAAATCGCGTCTGACTCGAGCCCGAGCTCGTCGCGGATCCGAGCGCTGAGGGCAAGGCCCCAAGCCGCGTGCACGCGTCCCCCGTAGGGACTGAGGATGCACAGCCGCCAGTCTCCGATCTCATCGCGGAACCGTTCGATCACGATCGCCCTATCCGAGGGCACCACTCGTGTCGCCGCCTGCTGCTCGCGCAGGAACTCGACCAGGTTGTTGGCGGCGCGGCGGTCGAGGTCATATTCGCTCTGGAGCTCTTCAGGCGAGCGGTCCACCGCCCAGCGCGCGAACGCCCCGATCGCCTCGCCTAGCTCCCGGGGCCGGCCGACGCCGTCGCCCTTCCAGAACGGAACTGCACCGGGCAGCCCCGGAGCGGGCGTGACGATCACGCGATCGCGGCCGATCTCCTCGATCCGCCAGGTCGACGCGCCCAGCAGAAACGTCTGGCCGGGCCTCGCCTCGTAGACCATCTCCTCGTCTAGCTCCCCGACCCGGCGGCCGTCTGGCAACGTGACCGCATACAGGCCGCGGTCGGGAATCGTCCCGGCGTTCGTGACCGCCAGCTGGCGAGCACTGCGGCGAGCGCGCAGCGCGCCCGCGACGCGGTCCCACACGATCCGCGGTCGCAGCTCGCTGAACTCTGATGACGGGTAGCGGCCGTCGAGCATGTCGAGCACGTTCTCGAGCTGGCCGCGACTCAGCTCCGCGTACGAATAGGTCCTCCTCACGAGCGCGTGCAGCTCATCGATGCTCACCGCGCCACCTCCGGCCGCAGCAGCGATCGCGACGATTTGCTGGGCGAGCACGTCAAGCGGGTTGCGAGGCACCACCGTTGTCTCGATCTCGCCCTCTCGCATCCGCCGGGCGACCACCGCGCACTCCAACAGGTCGCCGCGGAACTTCGGGAAAATGCGGCCCTCGCTGACGTCGCCGACGGAGTGGCCAGCTCGTCCGATGCGTTGCAACCCGCGCGCGACCGACTTCGGCGACTCGACCTGGATCACGAGGTCCACCGCGCCCATGTCGATCCCCAGCTCCAGGGACGAGGTAGCCACCAGACACGGCAGCTCTCCGGCTTTCAGCATTTCCTCGATTACCGTCCGCTCCTCGCGAGCCAGTGAGCCGTGGTGCGCACGGGCGATCTCCGATTCGGCGAGCTCGTTCAATCTCACCGCCAGTCGCTCGGCGCCCCGCCGCGCGTTGACGAACACAATCGTCGAGCGATGGCTTCGGATCAGCTCGAGCAACTCCGGGTAGATCGCCGGCCAGATCGAGCGTCGGGTCCCTTCCGAGCTGCCCACCAGCGGGTCCAGATCGGGCGCGCCGGCGCCGTCGAGCTCGACCATCGACTCCACCGGCACGTGAATTTTCAAATCGAGCTGCTTTCGAATTCCGGTGTCGACGATCCGGCAGGATCGCGACGGTCCGACCAGATATCGCGCGATCTCATCGAGCGGCCGCTGGGTGGCGGACAGACCGATGCGCTGCACGTCTGCGCCGGCGACCGCTGCTAGCCGCTCCAGGGTCAGCGCCAGGTGCGCGCCGCGCTTGCTCGCCGCGACCGCGTGGATCTCGTCGACGATGCACCACCGGGTCCCGGCGAACAGCTCCTGGGCCCGTCCGGTGAGCATCAAGTAGAGCGACTCGGGGGTGGTGATCAGGATGTCGGGCGGCTCGCGCAGCATCGCCTGGCGTGCTCGTTGCGGGGTGTCGCCGGTTCGCACCGCTACGTTCAACGGGGCGTCGATTCCGCGCAGTGGAACCCGCAGGTTGCGATCGATGTCGTAGGACAGGGCTTTCAGCGGCGAGACGTAGACGAGCCCAATCCCGCGGCCACGAGGCTCGTCCCCGGGGGATTCCAGCAACCTGTCGATCCCCCACAGGAACGCGGCTAACGTCTTGCCGGAGCCGGTCGGAGCGGAGATCAGGACATGCTCACCGGACGCGATCGCCGGCCACGCCTGCTCCTGGGCGGGCGTCGGCCGCGCAAACGCGCGCTCAAACCATTCGCGAACACGAGGACTGAAAACTGTTAACGGCAAGTCTCTGCCAGCGTAGCGGTGAGGCTGGCGGCCTCGTCCGCGCGCGTTTGCCCGTCTCAAGCCAGCTGCTTGGCGCGCTCGAACACGGATTCCATCATCCCCTCGGTGAGCTTGCCGGTGAACGTGTTCTGCTGACTGGGGTGGTAGCAACCGAGCAGTGTCCAACGGCCAAGCTCGATCGAGGAGCCGTGGCCGAACTTCGGCCGCGGGCGCGGGAGCGTGACCTCAAGCGCGGCCAGCGCCCGCATCGCCGCGTCCCACGCGAACGCGCCCAGACACACGATCACGCGCGCATCTGCGAGCAGGCTCAGCTCTCTGACCAGGTAAGGGAGACAGTTCTCGCGCTCCGAGGGCAGCGGCCGGTTGCCGGGAGGCGCGCACCGGACGGCCGCGGTGACATAGCAGCCGGAGAGAGCGAGGCCGTCATCGCGGGAGACGGAGGTCGGCTGGTTGGCGAGCCCGACTCGCCACAGGGCTCCAAATAGCCAGTCGCCCGAGCGGTCCCCGGTGAAGATGCGCCCCGTCCGGTTGCCCCCATGTGCCGCCGGCGCGAGGCCCAGCACCACCACGCGGGCAGCCGGGTCGCCGAAGCCTGGAAGCGGCCTCGCCCAGTAGCTCTCGGAGGCGTAGGCGGCGCGCTTGATCCGGGCGGTCTCTTCGCGCCACCGCACCAGCCGTGGGCAGCGCCGGCAGTCGACGACCTCCCGCGCGAGCTCGTCCAACTCCCGCTCGCGCCCGGCAGGGCTCATGGGGTCCGGGGCGCCAGCACCCTGGCGAAGGGGCAGCTCGACCTCAACTCCCCAGCGCGCGGCCGTAGTGAAGCTCGTAGTACTCGCGGTAGCTGCCGGAGCGAATCGGCACCCACCACCACGGGTTGTCCCGATACCACGCCACCGTGCGAGCGAGCCCTTCCTGAAAGCGCACCTGGGCCCTCCATCCGAGCTCCTCGAGCTTGGCCGAGGACAGCGAGTAGCGACGGTCATGGCCGGGGCGGTCGGTCACGTACTCGATCAGCGACTGATCGGCTCCGGTCAGCTCGAGCACCCGGCGCACCACGGCGATGTTCTCGCATTCGTCCGGCCCGCCGCAGTTGTAGGCCTGACCGGGTTCGCCGTGCGCGAGCACGTGGGCGATACCGCGCGCGAAGTCCTCCACGTACAGCCAATTGCGAACGTTTCGTCCATCTCCGTACACGGGCAGCCGGTCGCCCGCGAGCGCGTTGAGGATCATCAGCGGAATCAGCTTCTCGGGATACTGGAACGGGCCGTAGTTGTTGGACCCACGGCAAATCACCGTCTCTAGTCCATAGGTGTGGAAATAGCTTGCGACCAACAGGTCGGCCCCGGCCTTTGTCGCGCTGTACGGCGAGGAGGGCTGCAGCGGCGATTGCTCGGTGAAGGAGCCGTGATCGATCGAGCCGTAGACCTCGTCGGTCGACACCTGGAGGTAGCGCAGGCCGCGTTCGCGCGCCGTCTCGAGCAGCACGTGCGTGCCCTGCATGTTGGTCGCGATGAACGCCTCGGCTCCGGAGATCGAGCGATCGACGTGCGTTTCGGCCGCGAAGTTCACGACCGCATCGCAACCGACGACCGCCTCGGCGACCGCGGCCGGGTCCTCGATCGCGCCGTGGACGAATCGGATTTCATCCTCCACATCGCTCAGGTTCTCGCGCCGTCCCGCGTAGGTGAGCTTGTCGAGCACTGTCACCTGGTCGTGATGCTCCCGCACCCGGAGGCGCGCGAACGTGGAGCCGATGAACCCCGCGCCTCCGCAGACGAGCAGTTTCACCGCGCGAGCACTCCCGATGCCATGTACTCCGCCAGGCCTTCGCGCCAGTGCGGGAGGCGGGGCACCTGCGCCCCCCGCTCGCTGCGCAGAACGCTGTAGGAGGGACGCGGCGCCGGACGTCGGAGATCCGCAGTCCGTCCCGGCTTCACCTCACACTGCGCCCGGGAGGCCGCCACGATCTCGCTCGCCAGCTCATACCACGAGCAGTGGCCGTCAGCGGCAAGGTGAACGATTCCGAGCGGCCGGGCCGCCGCCAGCTCGAGCAGCGCCGTAGCCAGATGGCCGGTGAACGTCGGGCAGCCGACCTGGTCGTCGACCACCGTGAGCTCGTCGCGCTCGCTCGCGAGGCGTCCGATCGTCGCCGGGAAGCACGGGCCACCGGTACCGAACAGCCACGAGGACCGAACCACGGTGTGCGCCGCGGGCGCCTGCGCGGCCACCGCTTGCTCCCCGGCGAGCTTGGACCTTCCGTAGGCCGACAGCGGTCCCACCGGATCTGACTCCAGGTACGGCTCCCGTTTGCGGCCATCGAACACGTAGTCGCTCGAGACGTGGATGATCCAGGCGCCCGCCGCCGCCGCGTCCCGCGCGACGTTACCGGCTCCCGGACCGTTGACCGAGAGGGCGGCCTGCTCTCGGCCTTCGGCGCCGTCGACGTCCGTCCAGGCGGCACAGTTGAGCACGGCGTCGGGCGCGGCGGCGAGCACCCTTGCGGCGACGGCATCGGCGTCGGTGATATCGAGCTCGGGATGCGACAGCGCGATCACCTGATGACCCGCGCCGGCCGCAGCGCCGCAAACGTCGCGCCCGAGCATGCCCGCTGAGCCTGTGACCAGAATCCTCATCGGGAGCTGAAGGGTAGTGGGCCGCTTCGAGAAATCGTCCTCGCGTTCGAGGACTGAGGGTGTAAGGTCGCCGATCATGGGCGAACGCAACCAGTACTCACCTGGGACCTTCAGTTGGACGGACCTGTCGACGACCGACCAGGAGGGCGCGAAAGCCTTCTATCGCGGACTATTCGGATGGGAGGCGAACGACAATCCGGTCGGGGAGGGCATGTACTACTCGATGATGTTGCTCGGAGGCCAGGAGGTCGCGGCGATCTCCACGCAGCCTCAGCAGCAACGCGAGGCGGGCGTGCCTCCGGCGTGGAACTCGTACGTGACGGTAGAGAGCGCCGATCGCGCCCTGGAGCGGGCCAGCCAGCTGGGCGCAACCGTGCACGCCCCGGCGTTCGACGTCTTCGACGTCGGCCGGATGGGCGTTGTCCAGGATCCGCAGGGGGCGTTCTTCCTCGTCTGGGAGCCGAAGCAGCACATCGGTGCATCGCTGGTGAACGCGGCGGGGGCGCTGTCCTGGAACGAGCTTGCGACCCCCGACATGGACGCCTCGGCGGGTTTCTACAGCGAGCTGTTCGGGTGGACGACCGAGCCGTTTGAAGGCTCCGAGATGCCGTACCTGGTGATCAAGAACGCCGACGGCCACAGCAACGGCGGGATACGCCCCGCGATGGAGACCGAGCCGACCTACTGGCTCGTGTACTTCGGTACTGAAAACCTCGAGGGCCACCTCGCCCAGGTCTCGGAGCTGGGCGGCTCGCAGTTGGCCGGGCCGATCGACATCGGCGCGGGCCGGATTGCGGTTGTCCACGATCCGCAGGGGGCGGTGTTCGCCCTCTACGCCGGCCACTTCGATCCGTAAGCTGCGCCCGCGGCGATCGCGGAGCGTCGCGCGCCCCGCTCGTTGCGCGGCTCAGGCGCGCCCATACACCGGCATCGCGGCGCCGCTCGTGGGGATCGAGTCGCCCGAGAGCAGGTACGCGATCACGCCCGCGATCTCGGCCGGCTTGACCCAACGATCGAAGTCGGCCTTCGGCATCGAGGCCCGATTGGCGGGAGTGTCGATCACGCTCGGGAGGATCGCGTTGCAGCGCACGCCGTCGTCCTTGTACTCGACCGCCACCGCCTGTGCGAACGCGATCACCGCCGCCTTCGAGGCGACGTACCCGACCGCGCCCGGGAACGGCTGAAGCGCGGCGCGCGTCCCGACGCACACGATCGACCCTCCTCCAGCGTCGATCAGCTGCGGCAACCCGGCGCTCACCACCAGGTAGGTCGCACGGAGGTTGAGTCGGAACATTGCTTCGAACTCCTCCACCGGCGTTTCGTGCACGCGACCGCCGACGGCGAACCCGCCGACGAGGTTGACGATCCCACGCAACTGCGCGCCGGCGTCTCCAGCAGCCAAGCGCACTACCTTCTCGACCGAGCCCGGCTCGAACAGGTCGGCCTGAACCAGCTCCAGCCCCTCCCGCCGGTCGACTCGCTCGAGCTCGGACTCGACGATCCAGGGAACCACGAGCCGCCAGCCGTCATCCAGCAGCCGCTTGACCACCGCGGCGCCGAGCCCACCCGTCCCTCCGGTAACGATTGCGCTGCTATTCATGAGTGCGTCCGCGGCCCACTCTATCTTCGTCGCGCGATGGAAGTACGGCAGTTGGCACAGGGATGTCAGATCGCACAGGCGCTGCTGTTGCGCGATGTCGAGCTGCGCCATCGACGAGACGGAAGCGAATATCTGAAGCTGCTGCTCGGCGATCGGACCGGCAGCGTGCCGGCGGTGGTTCGCGATCGAGTGCAAGCGGCGCGCGAGGTCTGCCGAGCCGGTGAGATCGTGCACGTAGCCGGCCACTTCTCGCCGCACGCGCGGTTCGGGCCACAGATCGTCGTGGAGTCGATCAGGCGCGCCGCCGAAGGCGAGTACGTGCGCGACCGGCTGCTCGACGGGCCGGCCCGCGAACCCGGGCAGATGGAAGCGGACTTGCGAGGTTTGATCACCACCGTGCAGAACCCGCATCTGCGGCGGCTGCTCGCGGCCGTTCTCGGAGAGGGCTCGCCGACGTGGGCCGTGTACCGGAACGCCCCCGCTGCCAAGCGCTACCACCAGGCCTACCGCCACGGCCTGCTCGAGCATTCCTTGACGGTCGCACAGGCGGTGAGCGCGATCTCCGCCACCTTTTCCGGAATCGATCGCGACGTTGCCGTGACCGGTGCCCTGCTGCACGACATCGGCAAGCTCGAGGCCTACAGCATCCAAGGGGAGGCGATCGCGATGTCCGATCACGGGCGGCTACATGGCGAGATTGCGCTTGGTTATTACCGCGTCCGCCGCGAGATCGAGCGCCTCGACGGCTTTCCATTAGAGCTCGAGCAAGCGGTGCTGCACATCATCTTGAGCCACCATGGCTCGCTCGAGCACGGCAGCCCCGTGGTTCCCTGCACCCGCGAAGCCACGCTCGTCCACATGATCGACAACCTGGGGGGCCGCCTCGGCAGCTTTGACCGGCTCGAGAAGCTGCTGCCCGCGGGCGAGCAGTGGTCTGCCTACGACAAGGCGCTCGGCGGCGGGGCATACTTCGGGGTGCGCGCAGAGCCCGAGCGCGAAGCGGCCTGACGGGCAGCGCTGGCTCAGCGCCTCTTCGTTACGACTCTGCTGCAGATCCACGCAAATTGCGTGCCGGGGAGGCCGTTTGCGAGGCGGACCCTTCCGCGGCCCAACTAGAGTTGCGAGCAATGGCCAAGGACACCGAGAAGCTAATCCGCCAGCTATCGCTGGTCTCGTACCTGATGGCCGAGCGTCGCCCTGTGACGGCGTCGGAGATCAGACGTGACGTCGAGGGCTACAGCGTCATGAACGAGGACGCGTTCGCGCGGCGCTTTTACGCTGACCGCTCCGAGCTCGAGGCGCTGGGGATCGCGCTCAACGTCGAGAAGCCGGTCGATGGGCTGGTCGAGCAGGAGAACTACTCGCTCCCGCCCGAGAACTTCCACCTTCCGCCGATCGAGTTCACCGACGAAGAGCTCGCGGCGCTGCGCACCGCGCTGCAACTGCTCGATGGGGAATTCGCGTACGCCGAGCCGCTGCGGCTTGCGCTGCAGCAGATCTCGTGGGGCCGCCCGAGCCCGCTGAGCACTCCCGAGCAGCACACCGTCGCGCTCGGCATCACCGGCTCGGCCGGGGGCCACGAGATCTCGGGTCGGCTTGCGAAGATCGAAACCGCGATCTTCCGCCGCAAGACGATCCTGTTCGACTACTACACCATGGAGCGCGACGAGCTGGGGTCCCGCCGGGTCGACCCCTATCAACTCCTGTATCAGGGGGGGCAGTTCTACGTCGTCGGGCGCTCGCACGAGCGCCGGGCCATCCGGGTGTTCCGGCTGTCGCGGATCCGCGGCAAGGTCGGCTACGCGACCAAGGCCGAGCACGACTTCCAGCGTCCGGCGGACTTCGATCCGCGTGTGTACGCAAACCGGATCCATTGGCAGTTCGGAGACGCGATCGGAACCGCCGAGATCTGGATCGGGCGGCGAATCGCATGGCAGGTCGAGCGTCATTTCGGGCGCTACGGGGAAACGCGTCCAGCCGGCGAGGAGGGCGACCTGCTGTTTATCACCCCGTATGCCAACTCCCGTCAGCTGATCGCGTGGGTGCTGGGCCTCGGCGAGCACGCGCGCGTCCTGGCGCCTCCGGTGCTCGCCGAAGAGCTCGGAGAGCGACTGCAGCTGGTGATCCAGCGCCACGCCGGTGACCCGCAGATCGCGCCCCGCGCCGACTCCAAGGCCCAGGGCTTGCGGGAGCGTGGCGATGCCAGGCAACGCAGCGACAGCAACGGGCATCACGCCGACGCCGCGATCCGGCCCGAGCGGTTCGCCCGCCTGGTCACGCTCGCGAGCATCTTGATCGACGCCGGCCGCGCGGGCCGGCGACTCCACGCGATCGGCCTTTGTGGGGCACTCAAGATCTCGGAGCAGGAGCTGCGCGAGGACATCTCGGTGCTCAACGTGGTCAACTTCGGTGCAGGGACCTACGTCCTGTACGCGGAGATCGACTCCGACGGCACGATCGAGGTCGACCCTGAGCCCTACGGCGATTCGTTCGCCCGACCGGCCCGGCTACTGCCGGTCGAGGCGAAGGCGCTCGTGGCCGCGATCGACCTCCTCGGCGAGCACATCCCCGAGGGATCGCTCGCCTCGGTGCGGGAGAAGGTCGTCGCGGCGCTTGGCGAGGACCCTATCCAGGAGGGGCTCCAAGTCGCCGCGCCGAGCGGCGACGACGCCGAGATCGCGGCTGTGCTGTCCAGCGCAATCGCCGAGCGACGGCTGCTTTCGTTCGAGTACTACAAGGAGAACGAGGATGAGTTCTCGACCAGGCTGGTCGAGCCTTACGCGCTGATCAACGGCCGCGAAGGTTGGTACCTCGCCAGCTTCGATCGCTCGCGCGACAGCGTGCGCCACTTCCGCCTGGATCGGATCAAGTCAGCGACCGTGACCGATGAGCCGTTTGAGCCGAGGCCAGACATCGATCCCGCGGCAGACGTCGATGGGTGGCCCCGGACCGGGGAGGTCCCAGCCTCGCGACGAGCGCTTGTGTGGATCTCCCCGGAGCGAGCCCGCTGGGCGCGAGAGGAACGGACGGTGGTCGCGGAGCTCGCCGACGGCGCGGTGACGGTCGAGCTCTCGTTCGCCGGAGCCGATTGGCTGGTACGGGAAGTGCTCAAGGAGGCGGGGGATGCGGTCGTGCTCGAGCCTGAAGACGCGCGCGCCGCGGTGCGAGAGGCCGCCGAGACGATCGTCGCCGCCACCGCCGGCCACCCGGTCTCCGCCGGTCTCGAGTATTGACGGCAGCGGAGTACGCTCACCTCGGAGATGCGCGATCTCAAGGGCCTGATCCTCTCTGGCGGCAGGGGGACGCGCCTGCGCCCGATCACGCACACCAGCGCCAAGCAGCTGGTTCCGGTCGCGAACAAGCCCGTGCTCTTCTACGGCATCGAGGCGATGGCCCAGGCCGGGATCGAACAGGTCGGGATCATCATCGCGCCCGAGACCGGCGCCGAGATCCGCGCCGCCGCTGGTGACGGCTCGCGCTTCGGCGTCGAGCTGACGTACATCGTGCAACAGCAGCCGCTGGGACTCGCGCACGCGGTCCTGACGGCGGAGCCGTTCCTAGCCGACTCGCCGTTCGTGATGTATCTCGGCGACAACCTCTTGCAGGGCGGGATCGAGGATCTGGTGAGCACCTTTCGCGCCAGCGCACCGGGCGCCCTGATCCTGCTCACTCCGGTCCCCGACCCGGAGAACTTCGGCGTCGCCGAGCTTCGGGATGGGGCGGTCGTGCGACTCGTCGAGAAGCCGGCCGAGCCCCGCACCGATCTGGCCCTGGTCGGCGTGTACATGTTCACGCCCGACGTCCACGCGGCGGCGCGGGCGATCGCGCCGTCGGGCCGCGGCGAGCTCGAGATCACCGACGCGATCCAGCATCTCGTCGACCGAGGCGCACGAGTTGAGCCGCACATCGTCAAGGGCTGGTGGAAGGACACCGGCCGCCTCGAGGACATGCTCGCCGCCAACAGGCTGGTGCTGGACACGATCGACGGACACATCGAAGGCCAGCTGATCGATTCCCAGGTGGACGGGCGGGTGATCATCGAGGAGGGCGCCCACCTCGAGCGCTCGGCGGTCCGGGGTCCTGCGATTATCGGCGCCCGGGCGACGCTCACCGATTGCTACGTCGGGCCCTATACGGCAGTCGGAGAGTGGTGCACGATCGCAAACGCCGAGATCGAACACTCGATCTTGCTCGCGGGCTCCTCGGTTCGCGACCTGGCCGGCCGAATGGAGTCCTCGCTGCTGGGCCGCAACGTCAGGATCGGCCGCGATCATCGCCAGCCGCGCGCCTACCGGTTCATGGTCGGGGACAACTCGGAGATCGGGATCCTGTAGGGAGAGGCGGGAGGCTCGCTGACCCAAGCGACAACGCGCGTCGCGCCGCCTCGCGCGCCTATCGGAGCGGTTTCTCGCCCCAGAACGATGCGACCGGGTTCCGGTTGAAGTTCTCGACCTCTAGATATCCCTCCGCGCGATAGAGACCTTCAGCTCTGACCTGCTTTGGCCCGGTATCGAGGCGCGCAACCACGTAGCCGAGCTCGCGCCCCTTTTGCTCGAGCGCGTGCAGCAGCGCCCGGGCGACTCCCCTGCCCCGCAGCTCCGGCACCACGTACATCTTCTTGATCTCGCAGGTGCGCGGGTCGAGGCGCTTGACGCCGCCACAACAGACCGGATCGCCGTTGCACCAGCCCACGATGAAGCCGCCGTGTGGAGGGCTGAGGTCGGCGGGGCCGGCGCTGGGCATGTGCTCGCCGTCGAGCTCGAGCCCGTCGTACATCACCGCGATCTCCTCACGCATCGCCTGGGCGAGCGCAGCACCAGGGCCGCTGTCGACGCGGGCATCGGCGAAGATCAGATCGACCTGATTGATCGCTTTAGGCACGAGTCGGCAAGGCTAGCGTGCACTGGTTACGCTGCCGGCTATATGAGTGACGGTTCACCCGAGGTACGCGAGCGCCTGCTCAAGGCCTGGCGGGGTGAGATCGTGGCCGGATCGGTGTACGACCTGATCGCCCGTCGCATGCCCGAGCGCGAGGGGGAGATCTTGAGGCGGATGGCCGATGCAGAGAGCGGTCACCGCCGGCGCCTCGAGCAGCGCATGCAGGAGCTGAGAATCGACGTTCCCGACCCCGCGGGCGTGCGGCTGCCGCTGTGGCTGCGGCTGCAGGCACGAATCGCGCCGGTCGACCGGTTGCTCGCCGCGCGCGAAGCGGCCGAGGACGACGAGGTCGACGACCTCTACAAGCGCTCCACCGGTGACCCCACGACCGACAAGCTGCTGCGAGACATCCGCAAGGAGGAGCGCTCGCATTCGCTCGCGGTGCAAGACATCAGATCTGGTCCCGGCGGCGGCGACGGCCGCGGCGCGGGAGCCGCCGGGCCCCAGTCCGCCGCGCCACTAGCAGTCCCGGGCGCACAGGCCCGGCTCAATCGCATCCTTGGACGGGAGCGCTGGCACCGGACCGGAGGTGGCTGGATCTCGGGCGCGATCTATGGCGCCAACGATGGGCTGGCGGCCGTGTTCGGGATCGTCGCCGGCGTCTCCGGTGCCACCGGTGGTTCGAGTTCAGTGCTGACCGCGGGTCTGGCGGGGGCGACGCATCGGCGCTATCGATGGCGACCGGCGCCTTCCTGGCGGAGCGCTCGGAAGCGGAGGTCCACGCCGCGAACATCGAGCGCGAGCGCCAGGAGATCGCCGAGCACCCCGAAGAGGAAAAGGAGGAGCTGTCGCTCTTCTACCAGCTCAAGGGGATCGATGAGGGGAGCGCAAACCAACTTGCCGAGCGGATGTCCGAGCATCCCGATGCGATGTTGCAGGCGCTCTCGGCAGAGGAGTTCGGCGCCACCGAGGCCGACACCGGCGACGCGGCTCAGGCGGCGCTTGCGGCCGGGGTCTCGACCGGCCTTGGCGCGATCGTGCCCGTGATTCCGTTCATGATCACGACCGGGACTGCCGCGATCGTGGCCGCCGCCGCGGTCTCGCTGGTGGCGCACTTCCTCGTCGGGGCGGCGAAGTCGCTGGTCACGCTTCGTAGCTGGTGGTCGGCTGGCCTCGAGATGACCCTCGCCGGTGTGATTGTCGGCGGCGCCACATATCTGGTCGGTCTGGCGTTACCGACCTAGTGTCGCGCCGGGGCTAACCGCCGCGAAGCACGCTTACCTCAGCCCGCAGCGCGGCGACTTCCGCCTCGAGCGCCGCGAGCCGCTCGGCCAGCGTCCCGTCGGAGTCCAGCTCGGAGGGCGCCGCGGGTCGAGCCTGCGGTGGCGTCATCGCGGAGGGCTCCGCCGACGCGCCGCCGAGCAACTGCTCGAACCGATCCTCTTTCTGACCCGGCCGGCGCTCGAGCCGCCGGGCGTATCCGCGCTCGACGAGCACCTCGAGCACGCGGTCGACCTCCTCGAGCGACTCGAGTCTCGCCATCCGTTCGCTTCGCGCCTTCAGCTCGCCGGGAGTTTGAGGGCCTCGGAGGAGGAGCACCGCGAGCACGGCCAGCTGCTCGCGGGTGAGGCCGAGCGCCTCCTCCGCGAGGTGGCGATACTTGATCGCGCGGCTTTGGTGGCCGCTCGCCAGACGCGCCAGACCGTAGCGATACAGACGCTCAGCCGCCTCGCGGACCACACTCTCGTCATAGTCGGTGACCGGATCCCGATTCGTGGACTGGTTGCAGGCGAGCCGGAGCGCGTTCAGCGAGAGCGGGTACTGATCCGGCGTGGTCCACCGCTTTTCGATCAGACAGCCGAGCACTCGCTGTTCGGGCGCCGTAAGCTCAGCAAGGTGCATGCCGCGAGGATAGTCACCCGCAGACCTGACATCTCGCGATATTCTCGCAACCGGCCGAAGCCCCATCGAGCGACCGCGAGACCCCGTGCTGTCTTCCACTCAAGCCCGCCGCTTGGCGCTGGCATTGCCTGACGCCGTCGAGCAGGATCACCACGGCCGTCCTTCTTTTCGGATCTGCGGACGAATCTTCGCCACGCTGTGGGATCGGGATCACATGAACGTGATGGTCGATGAGCCGGGCATCCTGACCGCTGTACAGGCCCATCGCGAGATCTGCGAGGAAGTCTGGTGGGGCAAGCGCCTCGCGGCGGTGAGGGTCGACCTCCGCCGCGCCTCGAAGGAGCTACTCGAGGAGTTGCTCACCGACGCCTGGGAGCGCAAGCGAGGGAACAGGAGCCGTGCCGGGGTCACACCACCGGCACGCTGAAGCGCACGTGGGTTCCGGGGCCAGCGTCGGCGAGCCAGATCCGGCCTCCATGGGCCTCCACGATCGCGCGCGCGATCGCCAGGCCAAGACCTGCCGAGCCGTCCGCACCAGCGGCGCGCGAGGAGCCCTGCACGAACGGCTCGAATACCCGCTCGCGATGAGCGGGATCGATTCCCGCGCCGCTGTCTGCCACCTCGATCTCGAGCGCCGGTCCGGGGGCGCGCTCGGCACGGACCACGATCGTTCCATCGGCGGGTGTATGGCGGATCGCGTTCTGGATCAGGTTGAACAGCACCCGCTGGAGCTGTTCCGGATTGCCGCGAGCCGGCGTTAGCTGCTCATCCAGCTCAGCGTGCACCGCGATTCGCCCGGCGTCGGCGTGCGGGCGCATCGCCTCGATCGTCTCCTGGACGAGCTGATCGAGCCGCACCTGCTCCATCGACCAGTTCAACTCGCCGGCCTGCAGACGCGATAGCTCGAAGAGGTCGTCGATCAGTGCCCCGAGTGCCCTGACGTGGGTGGAGATCAGGCGCAGCTGCTCGCGGGTTCGCTCGGGCTCGAAGATGTTGTCCTCCAACCCTTCAGCGATCAGCCGCAGGGTCGTGATCGGGGTTCGCAGATCGTGCGAGACCGATGCCACGAGCTCCCGTCGGGCTCGCTCTTCAGCTGCGACCTTCGCGACCATCGCTTCCACGGCCTGCGCCAGGGTCGCCAGCTCATCTCCCCCCCGGACGGCGATCCGAACGTCTCGCGAGCCCTCCCCCACCTCCCCCAGGGCTTCTCGGACCGCGTCCAGGTCGGCGAACGCGCGCCGCGCCACCAGCCGCGCGGCGCTCAGCCCGATCAAGCCCGCGTAGGCCGCGAGGAGCGCCATGAAGAACGCGTCGTGCTTTGAGACGAACATCAACCCTGCGAACAGACCGACTCCGAGCGCGAGCTGCGCTGCGACGAGCAACGCGAGGAACACGAACTTCCACCGCAAGCCCCTCATCCATCCGCCGCGGTCGGCGATCAGACTCGCAAGGATGGTGGTCGCCGCACCGAGTGGCGCGAGGATCTCGACCGAAGTCACAAACGCGTGCCGGCCGTAGATCGGCCACGCGATCGCCGACAGGGCCGCCGCAAGCACCACCGCGATCGCGGCTCGCAGCGAGTACTTCCTCATGGGGCGAACCGGTAGCCGACTCCCCAGACCGTCTCGATGAACCGCGGGCGCGCGGGGTCGGGCTCGAGCTTGGCGCGCAGCCGGCGGATGTGCACGGTGACGGTCGACGTGTCGATGTAGAAGCTGTACTGCCAGACGCGCTCCATCAACTGGCCGCGAGTGAAGGCCTGACCAGGATGTCGCGCCATGAACAGCAGCAGCTCGAACTCGCGCTGGGTCAGAGACAGCTGATCGCCTTCCAGCAGGACCCGGCGGCCGGAGGGATCGATCTCGAGTCCATCAAACCGCAGCGGCTCCACGCGATCGGGCACCGGCTCCAGGCGGCGGAGGACCGCGTCGACGCGGGCGACCAGCTCGGCGGGCGAGAACGGCTTGACGACGTAGTCGTCGGCCCCGAGCCGCAGCCCTACGATCCGGTCGGACTCCTCACCGCGGGCGGTGAGCAAGATGATCGCGGTGCGCTCTCGGCTCTGCTGGCGTAAGCGACGCATTACCTCGAGACCATCAATGTCAGGCAGCATCAGGTCCAGCACCACCAAGTCCGGACGTCCTTGGGTGGCGTGCCTCAGGGCCTCCTCTCCGCTAGCGGCAAGCACTGTGTCATAGCCGGCACGCCTCAGGTAGCGAGCGACAACGTCCCCGATGGTCGGTTCGTCATCGACGACCAGCACCGTGCCGCGACCCTGATTCATTCCCACACGGTAGGCCCCAAGCGGGCCCGGCGGAAGCCATGGCGAACATGATTCAGCAGTCTGTAATCGTGCTCCCCGGCGGACGCACCTAGAGCGCGAGCACCTTGAAGCTGATCTCCCGCTCGCGCGAGACCGCCCACTCGCCCTCGCGCCAGGCGATGTGAGTCCCGTCCGCCAAGCGGGCGACAAGCGCGTCCGAGCGGCGGCGATCCCCATAGCGTCGCAAGCAATGGCCGCTTTGATTCCTCCACGTCGCCAAGGCCATCGGCGACGTGTTCTGCGGGATAGGTGACGACGATCGACCCGGCCCGCACCCAGACCGGGATCCGATCGACAGGCGCCTGCACGATCACCTCGCTCCCGCCGTGGGCGACCTGGCCCGTCCAGGTCTCGATCCACTTCCCCCGCGGGAGCGCGACTTCTCGCTCCCGCGCGCCCTCGTCCAGTACCGGCGCGACCCACAGTGCCGGTCCGTAGCCATACGCATCGTTGATCGTCCAGCCACGCGGATCGCCGGGATCGATCAGAGAGAGCGGCCGGACGATCGGCAGGCCCACGCGGGCAGCGGTCGCCGCGGCCGCTCGCGTATAGGGGACAAGCTGCTCGTGGAGCAGGACGTAACCGCGGTAGAGATCGAGCACGCGATCTCCGTAATGCCAGGGCTCTTGCGGCATCCGCGCGTGCGCGTGCATCAAGGGCGTGAAACAACCGAACTGCAACCACCGCACGAGCAGCTCCGGCGGACAGCGTTCGACCAGGCGATGCCCGAGGTAGCCACCGACGTCGTGCGACCAGTTCGAGAAGCCGGTGCACGCCGCGGAGAGCGTCGCGACGACCAGCACACGCAGCGACCAGAAGTCAGACGACTGATCTCCCCCCCAAGTGTGGCCAACGGCGTGCTGGCCGGTCCAACCGCTGCGACCGAGCAGCACGCCGCTGCGCGGGTGGACTTCATCCAAGGCACGTTGTAAGCAGTTGCGATGAAGGCCCCCGAGCGCCCAAGCGGCGCGAGCGCCCGACCGTCCGTCGGCAAGCTGCGCGTCGTCCGGGACGTAATACCCCTCACCATCATCGGCCTTGATTCCCTCGACCCCCAGCGTCAGCACGCGCGTGACTTGCTCGCGCCACCAGTCCTGAGCCGCTGAGGCCGTCAGGTCGACGAGCGACTCCGATCCAGGCTGAGGCGCGATCTGGCCGTCGCGAGAGTCGAGGTTCACCCACGGCGTGCACCACACCACCGTGCGCACCCCCGGGCGCGCATCGACGCGATCATGCGCGGCGCGTCCGGGAACTGATGGGGATTGAACTCCCAGGTGTTGTACTGGGTCGCCCACGGCGAATCGATCACCACCGCGTCGAGTGCAATCCGGTGCCGGCGGAAGCCGTGGAAATCATCGAGCACCTCATCCTGGTGCTCGTAGACGTCCCGGCTCTTCCAGAAACCGTAGCCCCACTCTGGCAGCAGCGCCGGCCATCCGGTCTCGCGGCAGAATGCGCGCAGCCGCGCGGCGGGCGTCGGCTCGCACAGGAGCTGCACGCTCAGCGGACCAGCATGCGCGCGCGTCGAGACCGATGAACCGCTCCTCCGAGCGGCGATCCCACTCCAGCGCGAGGCGCAGCGGTTCATCATCGGCCACCAGCCTGAGCGCGACGCGATCGTCTTTCGGGAGGCCAACTCGCAGCTGGGCGCGGCGCCCGCCCTGGAGGAGAACCGACAGCTGAAGCTCATCCCCATCCTGCTCCACGGCGGTCGCCCGGACCGCTCGCTCGGCAGGCGTGCGCTCCTCACGCGCAACCACCCCCTCGGTGAACTGGATGAAGTGATCCTTGATCGTGCCGTTGGCGACCCAGAGGCCGCCCGAGCGCAGCAACCGCCGGCCCGCTCGCCGAATCGTGATTGAGAATGGTCGCAACGCCAGCTCGACCCTCAGCGGGCCGCGCGCCAGTACCACCTCTTCGGCACCGGCCGAGATCGAAGACGTGGTCGCCGCCATGCCGCTGAAGCTTCTCTATGCGGCGCCAGCCCCATCCCGCAGTTCACCAAATCATCACAGGACGTGTGCTCGTTCTTCACGATCACAGCCTTTGCAGGTCAATCCTTGTCTCATGACAGACACCAGCCGCGCCGACATGCACGTGCACTCGACCGCGTCCGAGCTGTCGCGGCTCGGCATCCAGCGTTCGTTGCAGTTGCCCGAGTGCGCTACCCCACCGCAAGAGGTATATGAGCTAGCCAAGCGCCGCGGAATGGATTTCGTGACGATCACCGACCACGACACGATCGGGGGTGCGCTGGCGCTCGACGAGCTGCCGGACACGTTCATCTCCGAGGAGCTCACGGTGTGGTTCAAGGGTGAGCCGCAAGCGGTTCACGTGCTCTGCTATGGGATCTCGCCCGACGATCACGGGTGGCTGCAGGCTCACAACGACGACGTCGAGGCGTGCGCGGCATACCTGCACTCACAGCAGACCACGACGGCACTGGCGCATCCCTTCTACGCGGTGGCGGCGCCGCTTACCGCTCGCCACCGGCGGCGCCTGGCCGAGCTGTTTCCGATCTGGGAGACGCGCAACGGCTCGCGTGCCAAGAAGCTGAACCTGCCGGCGTTCGTCTACATCGAGACCCAGGGAGGAATCGGGATCGGGGGCTCGGATGATCACGCCGGAATCGATATTGGGCGCACTTTCACCGAGACTCCGCGAGCGTCGACGCCGCACGAGTTTCTCGCTCATGTAAGCGCCGGTCGCGTCGGCGCGCACGGCGCACAGGGCAGCGCGGCCAAGTGGACCCACGCGGCAATGGCGCTCGCGATCCGTGCGCTGGGCCGGGGCGACGGCGCCCCTCGACCCAACCCGCGGGCGGTGCTGAAGATCGTCGAGCGAGTGATGCGCGAGGGCGACGTTCGTCACGGCACCATGGGCGCGGATCTCGGCTCCGAGGACGCCCGGGCGCTGCTCCGCGCCTGGCTGATGGCGATGGAGTTGGACATCGATGAAAGCAGCCTGCTCGAGCTGCTCCAGGAAGGAGAGCTCAGCCACCCTGACCTCTGCCGGCCCGCGCGCCGGATCCATGAGCGCAGGCTCGCGGAGGCGGTGGAGGAGATCCTCAGGATGAGCGAGAGCGCGGTGACGCTGGACGTGCCGCGCGGCGCGGTCGCGCTGTTTGATGCATGTATCCCGGCGATCCCATACGCCGCCGCGAGCGCGTTCCTGGGGCGAGAGAAGCTGAAGCTGACTCGCAGCGACGGCGACAGGCCACGGGTAGCTTTGGTCGCCGATGGGGTTGGGGGCATGCATGGCGTCACGCACACGCTGCAGCAGATCCGCGACCGCGGCGTGCCGGGCTTCGAGGTCGAGGTGATCGGCACCGACCCAGGAGTTGACCGCAGGCTGAGCGCGGTGACCGAGATCGAGATCCCGTTTTACCGCGGCCTGAACGTGGGGGTTCCGAGTGTCCCTGCGATCGTCGATGCTCTCGCCGAGGGCCGCTACGACCTCGTTCATCTTTGCTCGCCCGGCCCAGCCGGCCTTGGCGCCTGGTTGCTCGCGAGCGTGCTCGACCTACCGGTAGTCGGGAGCTATCACACCGAGCTGGCGGCCTACCGGGCCTCCGCACCGGCCACTCCCAAATCGAGATGCTCGCCGCGGCAGCGCTAAGCGCCTTTTACCGGTCCTGCGATGTGGTTCTGTCCCCCAGCCCCGCCAGCGACGAGCGGCTGCGGCACCTCAGAGTCGCCACAGAGCGGATCCGGCGCTGGGAGCGAGGCGTGGACCTCAGTCGCTTCAGTCCGGCGTGTCGTGATCCCGAATTTCTTCCGGGCGAGGCCAACGTGCTGTATGCGGGGCGGCTGACCAAGGAGAAGGGTGTCGAGTTGCTCGCTGACGCTTTCCTCGCCGCTCGTTCGCGGGATCCCCGCCTGCGATTGGTGCTGGCCGGCAGCGGGCCCGAGGAGGCATGGCTCCGGGAGCGAGTCGGCGAGCACGCGACTTTCCTCGGATGGCTCTCGGGTGTCGACCTGGCGCGAGCGTACGCCAGCGCCGACGCGTTTCTGTTCGCCAGCCAGACCGACACCTTCGGCCAGGTGATCCTCGAAGCTCAGGCCAGCGGGATACCGGTGGTGGCGGTCGCCGAGGGAGGCCCCACTTCGCTGATCGAGCGTGGGGAGACCGGCCTGTTGGCGCCGCCCGATCCGCAAGCGTTGGCGGACGAACTGATCTCGCTGATCAGCACACCGTTGCTGCGCGAGCGGATCCGCCGGGGAGCGTTGAGCAGCGTTCGCGGGCGCACGTGGGAGGGCGCGCTCGATCAGCTGGCCGCCGGTTATCGCGCCGCTCTCGGGGACGCGAAAGACGAACTCGATCGTAGAGTCGCGTAACCGCGAGCGCGAGAGGCGTGCAGCTTCAAACATCGGAGCAGGAGCGCTCGCGCCCGCGAGCAACAACGCCGCGCGGTTAGCGCGGCGTTGCTCGATAGGGGCAGGAAGGTTCGTCGTCGCTCAGTATCCCCAGCCGGAACCGTCTGAGCCGTAGCCGCCGCCGGCGCCGTAGCCGTAGCCACCGCCATAGCCGCCACTACCGTACCCGTAGCCGCCGCCGCCCGGATAGCCGTAGCCACCGCCAACGCCCGGATAGCCGTAGCCACCGCCGCCGCCACTGCCGGGATAGCCGCCGCCGCCATCACCGTAGCCACCACCGCCGGGATAGCCGTCGCCACCCGAGCTCGAGGACTGGCTACTGCTTGACTGCCAGGACACCGCGAACGAGGAGCCGTTGCTCGTCAACGAGGAGGGCTGGGCGCTCCCGGATGACGAGGACTGATAGTCGACTGCCGTCGGGACGTAGCCATCGGCTCCACCGTCGCCGCTCAGCTGCACCGCCTGCGCTTGCCACTCGGAATCCGAGATCGGTCCGGTGTGGCCGTTGGCAGTCGCGGATGCGTTGGTGAATGTCACCGTCCCGAAATCGGTCAGCGGAAGCGGCTGGCAATCGCCATCCTGCGTGCACGAAGACGGGGCCTCGGCGATCCATTCCGCGCTCGAGGTGTCAGGGCTGCTCATCTGCAGCGTCTTGGTCACGGACGCCCCGGTGGTCTGGTCCGACAGCGCGACCGTGACGTTGCTGCCGCTCACGCTCACGCGCGCCGAGATGTGATCGCCCGGGCTGACCGCGAGGTTCAGCCTGACCGGTCCCGAGGGCACTAACTCATACCAGGCGTAGTAGTCGGTCTGGCCGTCACCGCTGCAGTCAGCCTGGGTGCCGGTCTGCTCGAGCGCGTTGTTTCCAGAGGCGCCTCCGAGACCGACCCAGAACGCCGAGTAGCTCTGTCCGGACGTGCACTTGGCCGACGGCTGGACCCAGCTTCCCGAAACGCTGGAGAAGTTGTTCTGGGCCGCCACATATCCGGACCAGTTCTCGCTCACGGCTTCCTGCGTGTTTTTGACGGCAGCCGACGCGGAAGACGCGAGGAGGCTCGCGGCCACCATGCCGACGGCCCCGGCGCTGCAAATCAGTATCAAGGTGCGTCGCACAACTATCTTCATGGTTCGCTCCAGTTTCATCAAGAACTGATGAGAACTACTGTTGTCGGCGTCCGTAAGAAAACGGTCGACACTCGTGAAGAGAGTTCTAAGGAGCTGGTATCGGGGTCGGAGTGCGAGCTTCAGGGGCGGTTCGCCGTGGGGGCGCCAGTGGACCGGTCGGTTCGCGCGCGTCGAGCGCGCTCGCGTGGTGCGCGCCGAGGCGCGCGATTCTTACCGTTCCATTTCATTGCTCGCCCACGCGTTGATGTAACGGCGCGGTTCTGCTCCAATCGAGGTCGACTCTCCGATCCGCGAGAATGAGTCATCTGAGCCGCGGTTCTTCCGGATCGGCCGTCTGGTCTTCCACAACGAGTCGCCGATCAAGGAGAAGCAATGCGCTTGATGACACGATGGCGCGCGGGCATGGTCGTGCTCGCGCTCGCGGTCCCCGCTGCCGTGGCAGCGCCCGCGTCCGCCTCAGAGGTAGTGGGGCACGTTTACGTGAACGACAACACGGCCCCCATGAACACGATCGCGGGGTTCGCCCGTCACGCCGACGGCAGGTTGACGCCGCTCCCCGGCTCCCCGTTTGCCGCCGGCGGCGCCGGGACGGGAACCGGGATCGCCTCGCAGGGTTCCCTGCAAGAGACCCGCAGCGGCCGGTACCTGCTCGCGGTCGACGCCGGCAGCAACCAGATCTCGGTGCTGCGGATCGAGAGCAACGGCAGCCTGCAGTTGGTCCGCGGCGGAGCCGTCGGCTCGGGCGGCGCCGACCCCGTGAGCATCGCGGTTCACCACCGGCTGGTGTATGTGGCCAACGCCGGTTCGGCAGACAGCAACTACACGGGCTTCCGGCTCGGGCGCCACGGGCGGCTCACCCCTCTCGTGGGGTCGACGATTCCGCTTCCCAGCGGTTCTCAGCCCGGCGACGTCCTGTTCAACTCGGATGGATCCAAGCTGGCGGGCACCAGAGTCGCGACCTCACAGATCGACAGCTTCACGGTCGCTCCGGGCGGTCTCCTAACCGCGGCGCCCGGATCGCCGTACCCCGCTCAGGGACTGGGTCCGTTCGGCAGCGAGTTCCGGCCGACAAACCCGAACCAGCTGTTCGTCTCGAACGCTCACAACGTGGGCGCTGGCACCGGCACAGTCTCCGCCTTCAGCGTCGCCTGGAATGGCAGCTTGAGCTCGATCGGCTCCTCGCCGTTCCCGGACAAGCAGACGGCGCCGTGCTGGGTGGAGATCAGTCACGACGGGAGGTACCTGTTTACGGTCAACACAGCCTCCTCGAGTATCTCTAGCTACCGGATCGCCCCAGATGGGTCATTGGTCCTACTCGGAAGCACCACGCTCAAGACTCCAATGGCCGGCGCGGAGGACGCCCGCCTGAGCCCCAGCGGCGACACGCTCTGGGTCGTGGAGAGCGCTGCCAAAGCCGTGGGCGGATTCAGCGTCAACCGTGGCAGTCTTACTGAGCTGCCGACGTCCCCGACACCGCTGCCCGCGAACGCCACGGCGGCCGGGATCGTCGTCAACTAGCTGCACCCTAGGTAGTCGCAGGGCCGGAAGCATTACGTTCTCGGCCCTGCGGCGACCGCCCGAGCTCAGAGCCCGAAACGAGGAGCGGGCAGCCCTCCGGCGAACCTGAGCCCGTGAGCACGAACCGTCTCGAATCGTTCTCCGACGGGGTGATGGCGGTCGCGATCACCCTGCTCGTCCTCAACATCACGGTGCCCGACCCCGCCACGACCACCGCACTCGGCCACGCGCTGGCGCGCGCGTGGCCCAACTACGCCGCGTACGTGGTCTCCTTCATCACGATCGGAATCATCTGGATCAACCATCACGCGATGATCGGTCGGCTGCAGCGGGCCGACCACACGATCCTGATCCTCAACTTGTTGCTGCTACTCAGCATCGGCGTCTTGCCGTTCGCCACGGCGCTGATGTCCGCGTACCTCAGACAGAGCCACGGCCAGCACCTGGCCGCCGCGATCTACAGCGGCGCATTCCTGGCGATGTCGATCCTGTTCGCGACGCTGAACCGCCACATTCTGCTACGCAAGGCGCACTACATCGGCGCCGATTTGTCCCTAGAGCGACGGCGCCTGATTCTGAAGCGCAGCCTCACCGGGCTACTGCCGTACGTGGTCGCCACCGGGCTCGCGTTCGTCTCGCCATACGCCACGATCGCGATCTGCGCAGCGGTAGCGGCCTTCTACGCATTACCGTTAGCCAGCAGCGGCTAGCAGAGGAGAAGCGAATGGCAAGCAAGTCAGGCGGTCGGCAGGTCCCGCGACCGTTCGAGTTTCACTGGGGCCGGGGGCAGATCATCGAGGAGGCCTCCTACCACGGCAAGTACACGGAGCCGGCGATCCAGCTGCTCGAGTACGAGGGACACCCAGGCGCTTACGGAATTCGGTTCTGCTACTACAACCACGCGGGCAGATTCCAGCGCAGCCCGATGATGATCGACGGCGAGGATTCTTTTGAGGGGTTGCGCGCCGCGCTGCGGGACGCGCCGAAGCTGAGGGCGTTGTTGCGCGAACTGGTCAGCTGACGCGCAGCCGTTGCGCTCGGGCCCCGCCCCGAGAGCTCGTCGACGCCCGGCCCCTCTCAGGCAGACGGACCTGTGACGGTCGCCTGACCCTCTTCCCTTTCGGCGACCGTCATCGCCTCCTCCGGTGGCCGGCCCCCTTTCCCGCCGCTGGAGGCATCCCAGTCAGGGTTCCAGGAGAACGCGTACTCGGGGTTGTCGTGCTCGCGCCAGGCGCTCGTCAGCTGCAGCGGCCGGAACGTGTCCCACATCACCGCGAGCTCGTTGGTGGCGGTCGCGCCGAGCGCACGTTCCACGGTTCCAGGCTGCGGCCCGTGGGGGAGGCCGGACGGGTGCAGGGTGATGCATCCGATCTCCACGCCCTTACGAGCAGCGTAGTCGCCCTCGGCGTAGAACATCACCTCCTCGGACTGGATGTTCGAGTGGTGATAGGGAAGCGGCACCGCTTCGGGATCCCAATCGAGCATCCTCGGGGCGAAGGTGCAGATCACGAAGCCCGGTCCCTGGAACGTCTGGTGGGTGGGGGGCGGAAGGTGAAAGCGGCCCGCGCGCGGCTCGAAATCGGCCGCGTTGAAAGTGTACGGCCACACGTACCCGTCCCAGCCGACGACATCGAACGGATGGCGGTCGAGCAGGTAGTCCTGCAACCCTCCTCGTACCCGGACCGTTAACCGGAACTTTCCTGACTCGTCGTAGGTCTCGAGCGCGTCAGGACCTCGGAAATCCCGCTGCGAAAACGGGGCGTGCTCGAGCAGCTGCCCGTACCGGTTGCGATAGCGCGCCGGTGTCTCGATCTCGCCTGGGGTGTGGAAAACCAGCCAGAACTGCTCGCCGCCATCGAGCTCCCAGGTCACGGTGGTCCCACGTGGGATCACCAGGTAGTCCTTCTCCGCGAACTCGAGCCGTCCGAACACCGTGCGTAGCTCACCGGCGCCTCGGTGCACGTAGATCACCTCATCGCCCTCGCCGTTGCGATAGAAGCCTTGCAAGGGCTCAGTCGGCTTAGCTATTGCGACCTCGAGATCGCCGTTCCACATCAGGACCTGGCGGCTGCCGATCGGATCGCCGCCGGCCGGCAGCGCCCGGAAGTCCGCCAGCCGATGAACGTGGGCCGGAGGGCTCCACTCTTCGTGGCGGAGCGGCGTCAGCGCTCCCACTTCCGCGATCCGGCAAGGCGACCCGAGGTGGTAGAGGATCGACTCGTTGCCCGAGAAGCCCTCGTAACCCATTACCTCCTCGACCAGCAGGCGACCATCGTCGCGGAACTGGCTATGGCGCTTGCGCGGAAGCGCGCCGACCGCCATGTAGCGCATCAGAGATTCCCGCGCTTGTCCTGCTCGCGCTCGATCGCCTCGAACAAGGCCTTGAAGTTTCCTTCTCCAAACCCTCGCGCGCCGTGGCGCTCGATGATCTCGAAAAAGATCGTGGGACGGTCTCCGAGCGGGGCGGTGAAAATCTGGAGTAGATAGCCCTCGTCATCCCGGTCGACGAGAATCCCCAGTCGCCGCAGGTCCTCGAGGGACTCCTCGATTTCACCGACCCGCCCGGGCACCTCCTCGTAGTAAGTCTCAGGTGTTTGCAAGAACCGGATACCGCGCTCGCGCAGCGCTGTGACGGTGCGCACGATATCGCGTGTAGTCAGCGCGATGTGTTGAGCGCCGGGACCTTCGTAGAACTCCAGGTACTCGTCGATCTGCGACTTGCGTTTGCCCCCAGCGGGCTCGTTGATCGGGAACTTGACCCGCCCCTCTCCGCCGGTGACTACCTTCGACATCAGCGCCGAATACTCGGTCGAGATCGCCTCGTCGGTGAAGTGGATCATCTCGGTCATCCCGAACACGTCCTCGTAGTAGGACACCCACCGGTTCATCGCTCCCAGCTCGACGTTGCCGACGATGTGGTCGATGCCGTCGAGCAGCGACCCGCCCGCCGATTGATCTCCATCCGCGGGCGCGACCCCTGACGGGCTTCGCTGGGCCGGCGCAAATTCCGGCAGAAACGCTCCCGAGTAGGCTGAACGGTCGACGAACCTATGGATCGTCTCGCCGTAGGTCGCCACGTCAGCGATCTGAACGACTCCGTAATCGTCGCTTATTTCGTGCGGCCGGGTCAAGCCGTCAGCGCCGCGGGCGGTGGCCTCGCGGTAGGCGTGTGCGACATCGGGCACCGACAACGCGATCACCTTGACGCCGTCGCCGTGGCGCCCATGATGGCGGGCGATCTCTGTGTCGGAGCGCAGCGTCCCGGTGACGACGAGCCTGACCTCGCCTTGCTGGAGCACCCGCGAGACACGATCTCGGTGGCCGGTCTCGAGCCCCCTGTACGCGACCTCCTCAAAGCCGAAGGCGTTGCACAGGAAATAGCTCGCCTGCGCCGCATTGCCGACCCACAGCTCGACATGGTCGATCCCGTGCAGCGGCATGAAGTCCCGGTTCTCTTGCTGCGCGGGTAGCGCTTCAGATGTCGTTGCCATCGGCTCCTCCTAGACGCTCTCTTGCCAGCTCCTTGGCGGCAATCAGGGTGTTGGTGCCTGCTCGATCTGCATCGGCGTAGATCTCGGACAGGGTGTCGGCGATCCCTTCGATCGCCCCCTCGACACGGCCGCGATCGAAGCCGTTCAGCTCGTCGGCGACCGCGATCAGGCCGCCCGCATTGATCACGAAATCCGGGGCCCAGACAATCCCTCGATCGCGTAGCAGGTCGGCAACGTCGTCGCTGGCCAGCTGGTTGTTGGCCGCACCGGCGACCACGGGCACCTGCAGCGCGTCGACCGCCTCGCGGTCGATCGTCCCTCCGAGCGCGCAGGGAGCAAGCACGTCGGCTTGCACCGCAAGCGCCTCCTCGGGCCGAACCCAAGCTGCGCCGAGATCCTCGGCGAGCGCTCGCCGCCGCTGGTCGAGATCGGTGACTGTAACTCGCGCCCCGGCCGCTCGCAGGCGCCGCGCGAGCTCGCTGCCCACGTGACCGAGCCCGATGATCACCACGTGGTGGCGGGCGAGCGACCCGCGTACCGAAGCTCGGATTCCGACCTCGACGCCGTGTGCGGTGTAAGGGCTCGGGTCACCGGATCCGCCCTGCGCGATCGGGTGACCGGCGACGTGCGAGGTGAACCGCGACAAGAAAGTCATGTCTGGTAGCGAGGCGCCGACGTCCTGCGCGGTGATGTAGCGGCCCTCGAAGGTCTCGACGAGCTCGGCGAAGTCGCGTAGTGCCTGCTCGCGTCGCTCGCCGCCCAGAGGCTTACCCGGGCGAGTGGCGATCACCGCCTTCGCGCCCCCGAGCGGCAGGCCGCCGACGGCGGCCTTGAAGGTCATCGAGCGCGCCAGCTGCTCCGCCTCGGCGACCACCTCGTCGGCCGTTCGATAGCTCCATATCCGGCACCCCCCGAGCGATCTTCCGGCGACGGTGCGGTGGACTGCGATTGCCATCATCAAACTGGAGCGCCTGCCGCGCCGCGCGCGGACCTCCTCGTACCCGGAATACGAGGAGGCCTGATTTGACGCCACTATGCTCATCGAACTACCGCCTCGGCGCTCGACCGCATCGCCTCGATCGATTGGTCGTCGCAGGAGTCGAAGAACCCCCCGACCACAGCAACCACTTCGGCGACCGACTCCGCGCGGTAGAGCACCGGCTGATACTGGGTTATGTCGTATTCAGCGGTGCCCATCTCGATGAGATCGAGCGGGCGGTGCTCCATCGTGCGGAACTCTTCGATCTCGCCGTAGCTCGAAAGGATCCCGGCGCCGTACGCGCGGAGCTCGCGATCCTCGATGACGGTCCCGAACTCGAGCGAGAACCAGAACACGCGCGAGAGGAACCGGAGGTTCTCCTCATCATCCAGGCGCCGCGCGGCGACTCCTGCCAGCCGGTGTAGCTCGCCGAACGTCGGCGTCGCGAGCAGGTGGCCGTGGCCGATGACCTCATGGATGATGTCCGGCTCGGGCGTGTACAGCGGGACCTCCGGATGTCGCACGTACTGCGTCGAGTGAAACAGCCGATCGGCGAGCGATCCGTAGAAGGTTCCGAGCGGCACCAGTCCCGCCGCCGGGAGATAGCGCCAGCCGCCCAGCGGCGCGATCAACGCAGAAATCTCGTCGAGCCCGGGCACGTGATCGGTCGGCATCGCGACCCGTTGCTTGGCCTCCCGGTACTCGCGTACCGCATAGCGGTCGTGCTTGGCGGCCAGCTCGCGAGAAACGGTGCGCCACACCTCGTGCTCGTCCTCTTTGTAGTCGATTACCGGCGCCGGCTCGCCGGGGCGCCAGGACAAGGCGGCGGCAGCGATCTCGTTGCGGCGCCGGCGGTAGTCGGGATCGTTGGCGCCCGGATGGTCGTGCGCTAAGTGGACGGTGACTCCCCCGGCTTCGTCGGTCGTCACGGGGGAGTAGAGCTGTGCCTCTTCGTACATCTCCTCTGCCTCCATAAGTAGCAGGTAAGCAAGACAACTACAACTCTGCACAGGTAGATACGTCAAAATGACCATAATCGCCGCTGATGTTGCTACGATGCTAGTCACATTGACCAGTATCGATCGCCTCGACGCTCGTCTGCTCGCGACCCTCCGCGAGCACCCGCGGGTCGGCTTGCTCGAGGTGGCCCGTCGGCTCGGCGTTGCGAGGGGGACCGTGCAAGCGCGACTCGCCAAGCTCGAGGCCAGCGGCGTCATCACCGGCTACGGGCCAGAGGTCGATCCAACCGCGATCGGCTACTCGATCAGCGCGTTCGTGTTCATCGAGTTGGCGCAGGGCCAGCTCGCCGCGGCCGTTGCCGCGATGAAAGCGATGCCTGAGGTGCTCGAGGCTGACGCGATCAGCGGCCCGCAAGATCTGATCTGCCGTGTCGTCGCGCGCGACACCGAGCATCTCCAGGAGCTCGTCAACGAGCTCCTGCGCACGCCGGCCATCCGTCGCTGCACGAGCTATATCGTCCTCTCCCGCCAAGTTCCGCCCCGCACCGGGCCGTTGGTGGCGACGGCGGGGGAGTCGGGGCGGGTGGCGGCGGTCAAGGCGCCGGCGCAACGGTAGCCGTCAGTTTCGGTCTCGTACGATCTCCCGATGCGCAACCGAGCCTCATGGTCGACATCGCTCGAGCTGACCGGAGCCGGTGGGGAGCCGGTCGACTTCGCTCGCACGGTGCTCTCGCATGGGGTCGCCGACCTGCCTCCGAACGTGATCGCGGAGGATGGCTCGCGGCTGGAGACCGTGCTGCCGGCGACCGGGTCGGCATGGCTGATCGAGCTGCTTCCAGGAGCACCGGGTGAGGCTCGTCTGCTGGCACCCGCGGGCGCACCGGCGCCGCCGGCGGCGGCTCGTCCGGCCCTCCGTGACCAGCTTCGCCACATGCTTCGGTTGGATGAAGACCTGAGCGCTTTCTATCTGGCGGCCGCGGCCGAACCGACGCTTGCTTGGGTGACGGTGGGTGCCGGCCGGATGTTGCGAAGTCCAACGGTGTTCGAGGATCTGGTCAAGACGATCTGCACGACCAACTGCGCCTGGTCGGGGACGGTGCGAATGGTGACCGCGCTCGTCCGCGAGCTCGGGATGCCCGCCGAAGGCCTGACCGAGCGCCGCGCCTTCCCGGTCCCCGAGGTGCTTGCCGAGACGGGAGACGATTTCTTCCGCGATGTGGCTCGCGCGGGCTACCGGGGTCCATACCTGAGGACGCTGGCCCACGACGTCGCCGAGGGCCGGCTCGATCTGGAGGCTTTGAACGATCCCGAGCTGCCCGACCGGGAGGTGGCGGAGAAGCTGCTGGCGATCGCCGGTGTCGGACAGTACGCGATGGCCCACATGATGATGCTGCTGGGGCGCTACCGGCGGCTAGTGCTCGACTCCTGGACGCGCCCGAAATACCGGCGCCTGAGCGGCCGCCCGCAGGTCACCGACAAGGGAATCGAGCGGGCGTTCGCCCGCTACCGGGACTTCGCGGGCTTGGCGTTCTGGCTCACGCTCACCGAGGATTGGCTGAGGCAAGAACAAGCGCTCGCCGAGGGGTGAGAGGCAGGTGAGTGGCAAAGCGGTCACCGAACGGCAGGCGGCGAGTTCGGCAGTGTGGGTAAGCGGGCTCGTCAAGCGCTACCGAAAGGCGCCGGTCAACGCCGTCGACGGAATCTCGTTTGCGGTCGACGCGGGCGAGGTATTCGGGTTGCTCGGCCCGAACGGCGCCGGCAAGACGACCACCGTGGGGATGCTCACGACTCGCGTACGGCCGACCGACGGCCGGGCGTCGGTCGGCGGCGTGGACGTCGCCTCCGATCCGGTCAGTGCCCGCGGGCGACTTGCGGTAGTGCCGCAGCGCAGCAATCTGGACCGATCGATCTCGATCCGCCGCAACCTCACTTTCCACGCGGCCTACCACGGCGTCAGCCCAGCCGATGCCCAGCAACGCGCCGAGGAGCTGCTCGAGCAGTTCGGGTTGCGCGATCGCGGTGACGTCAAACCTGATCTGTTCTCCGGCGGCCAGTCCCAGCGGGTGATGATCGCCCGCGCGTTGATGCACCAGCCCCAAGTGCTGTTTCTCGATGAGCCCACGACAGGCCTCGATCCCGCCGCGCGACTGTTCGTGTGGGACCGTCTGCGGGACCTGCGCGCCCGCGGCGTGACCCTGATCCTGACCACCCACGACATGCATGAAGCCGCCACGCTGACCGACAGGGTGGGGATCATGGATCACGGGAGACTGCTGGCGCTCGATACCCCCGAGGCGCTGATGCGCTCGCTGCCGGGCAGCTCGACGCTTGAGTTGACGATGGATGCACGCAACGGCGCGCATCGCGAGGGCTTGCTCGGAGCCCTCGAGCAATTGCCGGAGGTCGAGCGGGTCGAGTCGCTCGATAACCAAGCCGCAAACGGGCAACCACAGGAACTGCGAGTGCGGCTGTACGTAGCGGGCGATGCGCCACAGCTGGTCGCCCCGGCGGCGACGCTGCTAGCCGACCGTGGGCTCAAGTTGAGCGGCGTCGAGCTCGGGGCGCCGTCGCTCGAGGACGTGTTCATCCACCTGACCGGACGTAGCCTGCGATGAGCACGCTCGCGGCACCCGCCCCGCGCGTCAGCCAGGCGCGGACGTTCACAGCCGTGCTCCGACGTGACCTGTTCGTGACCTGGTCTGAGCTGCCGGTGTTCCTCGCGCAGGTGATCCTGCAGCCGCTGTTTCTGCTGTTCGTGTTCGGCAAGGTGCTGGGGGCGCTGGGCTACACGCACGCCGGCTACTCCCAGCTGCTGTTCCCAGGCCTGCTCGCGCTGACCGCGGTGATCACCGGGATGCAGACGCTGGCCTTCCCGCTGGTGGTGGAGTTTGGATGGACCAAGGAGATCGAGGACCGGCTGTTGGCGCCGATGGCGACCGGGCTGGTGGCCGCGGAAAAGGTCGTGTTCGCGAGCCTCCGGGCGATCATCGCGACGACGGTGATGATCCCCGTCGGGATCCTGGTGCTGGGGTCGATCCCTTGGCGCTGGAGTGGGGTGCCGCTGCTGGTTCTGACGCTGATTCTCGGCAGCCTGCTGGGCTCGGGGCTGGGGCTGGTGCTGGGCACGCTGGTGGTGCCGAACCGGATCAACATCGTGTTCTCGCTGGTGTTCACCCCGCTGCTGTTCACCGGCTGTAGCCAATACCCGTGGCCCTCGCTCTCACGCCTGCGGTGGTTTCAGGTCGTGACGGCCGCCAACCCGATCACGTACGTCAGCGAATCGATGCGGGCGGCGCTGGTGCCGAGCGTGCCCCACATTCAGCCGTGGATCTGCATGGTCGTGCTGGTGTGTGCGCTGACCGCGCTGATGACGATCGGCGTGCGCGGGTTCTACCGTCGCGCGATCGATTGACCGCGCCGCTGCGGCTCAGTCACCACTGATTCACACCAGCGCGCCGAAGCTGTCCTACCGTACCGCCCGTTGTGGCACGGAACAGGAGCCAGCCGTGCTTACACCATCGCTTCGCCGTCCGGGCGGGGGCGCGAGCGATCGGCGACAGCATTCAAGTGCTTCCCTCAGGGCCCCGCCCTTCAGGACAGGTGGAGCCGGTGCGCGACCGCGGCGGCCTGGGTCCGGCTTCGTACCCCGAGCTTGCTGAGGATTCTCGAGACATGGACGCTGGCGGTCTTCTCGGCCATGAACAGCGCCGCTCCGATCTGACGGTTGGTGGCTCCCTCCGCTAGCAATTCCAGCACCTGGCGCTCGCGCGCGGTGAGCCCGAAGGGGTCCTCGTGACCGTCGTCTGACGGCGACGCGGGCGCCCCGGGCGCGGCCTCCGCGTCGAGCTCGAGCCGGCCGCGCTCGGCGAGTGCGATCACCTCGCCGCTCAGCCACCTCGACCCGAGCCCGTGCGCCGCCTTCAGTGCTTCGCCGGCCAGCTCGGCGGCCGCACCCCGATCGCCTCGCTCGACGTGCGCCTCGGCAGCCTGCCAGCGTGCGATCGCGGCTTGCAGCGGCCGGCTGAGCGCGTCCCACTCGGTAGCGGCTCGCGTCCACAGCTTCGGGTCGCTGCGTCCCCGGGCGCGCGCAAGCTCAGCGCTACCGGTCGCGAGCCACGCCTTCTCGACGACGCCTCCCTCTGACGCCGCCGCTCGCAGCCGTTGCAGATGCAGCCGCGCGCGGGTGACCGCGTCGCGCTCGTCTTTCTTCTCGCGTAAGTCGCGCGCGCGTTGGGCGATGTCTGCCTCCACTCGCGCCCCCGCGGCGCTGACGCGGGCGATTCGCATCACGTCGTCGGTGCACAGCTCGATCCGGTCGAGCGCGTTCGCGACCGACGCACGCGCGCCGAGCAGATCCCGCTGGCGGCGGCGAAGCTCGCCGAGCAGCGCGCCGAGCACCCCGATCCACTGCGGCTCGGAAGACGCCGCCACCAACGGCTGTACTTCCTCCAAACGGCGGCTCGCGAGCTCCTCATCTCCTTCGCCCAGGGCCAGCTCCGCCTCCCGCTGCAGGCGGAAGATCAGGTGCACTCCGACGAGCTGCGAGGGCGGCGGCCCGAGACTGCGACGAGCGAGCTTCCAGTCTCCGGCCTCGAACGCTAGATGCGAGATCGTCAGCGACATCCAGTCGTGGGTCCGGGTCAGTCGCTTGGGGATCGTCGCGAGCCCCTCTTTCGCCACCTCCAGCGCTTCCAGCGTGCGGCCCGCGATGTGCAGCAAGTCGGCGAGGTTCGCGTACGCGTACGAAGTCCCTTCGATGTCGTCCTCTGCCACGGCGAGCGCAATCGCGCGCCGCAACGTCGCGACGCCCTCATCAACGGATCCGAGCACCATCCGGGTCATACCGAGCGTGTTGAGAACCTCGGCTTCGGTGCAGCGGTCGGCCACGGCGACCGCCGCTTGCAGCGCCCGCTCGCCGTCTCTCAGCGCGTCGCGAAAGCGCCCTCGCAGAAATCGGGTTCGCGCTAGCCACGACATCAACGCGGCTCGCTCGCGGCTGTCCTCTCCTTCCGCAAGCAGCGCCAGGCCTCGCTGCGCGGTCTCGACGCCCTGCAAGCCGCGGTTGAGCGCCCACTGGATCCTGCCCAGCCTCGCCAGCATCGCGGAGTAGCGCCGCGGATCCGCGCCTTGGTCGATTTCAGCAAGCGCGGCCTGCATGACTACCTCCGCGCGGTCGTGGTCACCGGCGATTGCGTGGCTGCCGGCGGCCAGGCGCAGCAGATCCACGTGATCGAGTGGAAGCAGCAGCTCGGCATCCGGGACTCTCGGCCAGAGCTCGAGCGCGCGCTCGGCGAGAGCTGCCACCTCGCCGTAGGCGTGGACGTCGCGCGCCGCGAGCGCGGCCTGCACCGAAGCCCGAAGCGCCTCGGGCTGGGCCCCGGCCATCGCGTAGTGATGGGCAATCATCGCTGCGCGCTCGGTCTGGCGATCCGATGGGTCCGCGTGCTGATCCTCGAGCGCGGCCGCCAGCGCCAAGTGAAGTTCGCTGCGTTCGCCCGGGAGTAGATCGTCGTAGACGGCCTCGCGCAGGAGGGCGTGCCGGAACATCAGCGCTCCGTCCTCGCCGGCCAGCAGCACCTGTTCGGCGACCGCGTCGCGGAGCACCGCGTGAAGCAAGTCGTGCTCGATCCCGGTGACCCGCGTGATCATCTCCTCATCCAGCCGCCGACCGACCGCGATCGCGCGCGCGGCGCGCTGGGCATCTTCCGGCAAGCGCTCAATCCTCAGCATGAATGCGTCGCGAAGACTCTGCGGGGCCGCTCCCCGTCCGTCGAGACCCGCCGCGAGCAGCTCCTCCGTGTACAGGGGATTTCCCTCGCTGCGGGCGAACAAGCGATCCACGAGCTCGTCGCTCGGCCGCTCGCCGAGGATGTCGGCGAGCGCCTCGGTCAACTCACCGCGATCGAACGGGGAGAGCTCGAGCCGGCGCGCGCGCTCCAGGCGCTCGAGCTCAGAGAGCAGCGGGCGCAGCGGATGACGGCGGAAGAGCTCATCGGTCCGGTAGCTGAGCAGCAGCAGGATTCGCTCTCGCCGGAGGCTGCGGGCGAGGAAATCGACGAACGTTCGCGTCGAGCGGTCCGCCCAGTGCATGTCCTCGAGGATCAAGGCGACGGCGCGCTCCTCGCTCAACAGATCGAGCAGCTCCAGGAGAGCCTCGAACAGCCGCAGCTGACCGGACCCGTCGCGGTAGAACTCGGGCGACGGAGTGTCGTCTCCGTCGAGGCCGGGCAGCAGCGCCGCGAGCTGCACGCGGCTACCGCGACTTAGCTGCTCGAGCGCCGGGTGGCGTTCGCGGATCAGCGGCCGCATCGCGCCCAGCAGCGGCGCGTAGGGAAGCTCGCCTTCCGCTTGCTCGACGGCCTCGCCGCGAAGGACCAGCGCTTCCCCGCTCGCCAGCTGCTCGAATTCACTTATCAGCCGGCTCTTACCGACGCCAGAGTCACCGCCGAGCAACACCAGCGTTGGCCGACCGTTGCCCGCGTCGGCGAGCGCCAGCTCCAGCTCGGCGAGCTCTCCCGGCCGCCCCACGAAGCGGCTGCTGGTGAGTCGCGTCCGCATGGACAAAGTATCGCCAGAAGTCCAGTCGCCCTGCCGCCGACCGCCGGCCTGGGCGTGCCTCTGCGGCAAGCCGCCACTGCTGTGCGCGGCGCTCGAGCTCATGCTGCCGGGCTGATGTGACTGCCAGGCTGATTGATTCATGCATTGCTCGCTCCTGTCGTTCGAAATCACCTGACAGCAGCATGAGCGCAGACTGGCGCTAGCGCATCGGCAAAACGGAGCGACGTACCCACCCCCACCCCTTACTTTGCGACCGCAGACCCCTTACTCACGCGGGTTGGTAGATAACTGGCGTATAGACACAGATATCTACCAACCTCGAGTTTGACCAGTACCGACTGCCCCCGGCTAGACCCGCGACTCCGGTGCCAGATCGCCCGCGCTCAGCGGGCTCGCGTCCGACCTCGTCGCCGCCGCGACCTCATCCTCGCTGACGTTCTGCGGGTGATGGCAGGCCGCAAGGTGGCCGTTCGCGTACTCGGTCAGCTGGGGCTCGACCTCGCGGCAGACCTCCGTGGCCCGTGGGCAGCGGGTGTGGAACCGACAGCCCGACGGCGGATGGATCGGGTTCGGTGGCTCACCTGAGACCAGCGGCCGGTCGCGTTTGCGATTCTCCTCGGGATCGGGGATTGGGATCGCCCCCAGCAACGCCGACGTGTAGGGGTGGATCGGCTTTGAGTAGAGCTCCTGCGCGGGTGAGATCTCCATCAGCTTGCCCAGGTACATGACGATGATCCGGTCGGAGACGTGGCGCACCACCCCGAGGTCGTGGGCCACGAACACGTAGCTCAAGCGCAGCTCGTCCTGGAGCTCGTCGAGCAGGTTGATCACCTGCGCCTGGATCGAGACGTCGAGCGCCGAGACCGGCTCGTCGAGCAGGATCAGGTTCGGGTTGACCGCGAGCGCGCGGGCGATCCCGATCCGCTGGCGCTGGCCGCCGGAGAACTCGTGCGGGAACCGGCCGAGATGCTCGGCGTGCAGTCCCACTCGGGTCAGCAGCTCGCGGCTCTCGGCCTCGAGCCGGTCTTTCGGCACGCCGCGCATGAGTAGCGGCGTCCTCAGAATCTGCGAGATCCGCTTGCGGGGGTTCAGCGACGCCTGGGGGTCCTGAAAGACCATCTGCATCTCGCGCCGGATCGGCTCCATCTGCTTGCGTGCGGCGTTGGTGATCACTTCGCCGCGGAACCGGATCGCGCCCCCGGTCGGTTCGATCAGCCGCACCAGCGCACGAATCAGGGTGGTCTTGCCGCAGCCCGATTCGCCGACGATCCCGAGCGTCTCACCCTCGATCAGCGCGAACGTCACGTCGTCGACGGCGTGCACCTGGCCGACCTGGCGGTCGATGATCAAGCCGGATTTGATCGGGAACAGCACCTCGAGGTGCGAGACCTCGAGCAGCGCGTTGCCGTTCGCCGAGCGCTCCAGGCCTTCGCTGGGAACCGCTCCGTCGCTCATGAGATCACCGCCTCGCTCGCTGCGAGCCCGATCCGGTCGCCGATCTGGCGCAGCACGCGCTTGCGCTCGGGCTCGAGCCAGCAACGGTCGAGGTGGCCGCGTGCCTCCGCCAGCCGCGACACCAGATCGGGGACCTCGATGCAGCGATCGAAAGAGTGCGGGCAGCGGGGGCGGAAGTGACAGCCCTCGGGGGGATTGTTCAGCGACGGCGGCAGGCCGGGGATCGCTGGTAGCCGCTGTGAGGTGTCGCTGTCGATCCGCGCGATCGAGCCCAGCAGACCCCAGGTGTAGGGATGCTGGGGGTCATAGAAGATCTGATCCAGCGTCCCGTGCTCGACCACTCTCCCGGCGTACATGACGATGATCCGGTCGGCGATGTCGGCGACCACGCCGAGGTCGTGTGTGACGAGGATGATCCCGGAGTTGGTTTCCTCGCGTAGTTGCCTGAGCTCGTCGAGGATCTGAGCTTGGATGGTGACGTCGAGCGCGGTCGTCGGCTCGTCGGCGATCAGCACCTGGGGTGAGCACGACAGCGCCATCGCGATCATCACGCGCTGGCGCATCCCTCCTGAGAACTCATGCGGGTAGGAGCGCAGCCGGTCGCGGGCACGCGGAATCCCGACTCGCTCCATCAGCTCCGCGGCGCGATCGAGCGCCTGGGCCTTGCTGATGCTTCGATCGTGGACGCGAATCTGCTCAGTGATCTGCGTGCCGATCCGGTACACCGGGTCGAGGGAGCTCATCGGATCCTGGAACACCATTGCGATCGAGCCGCCGCGGATCTTCTCGAGTTCGGACTCTGAGGCACTCAGCAGCTCCTGACCGTCGAGTTCCGCCCGCCCTTCGATCCGTGCGTTGTGTCCGCGGGTCAGGCCCATCAAAGTCATCGCGGTCACCGACTTGCCCGACCCCGACTCGCCTACGATCGCAACCACCTCGCCGCGATCGATGGAGAACGACACCCCATCGACGGCTCGCACGATCCCGTCCTCAGTCGCGAACGAGACCTGGAGACCCTCGACCTCAAGCAGCGGTCGCTCCGGCAGCGAGGGGCTCACGAAAGCCGGATCCGCGGATCGAGGAACCCGTACAGGATGTCGATCACCGCCGCCAGGAACACGACCGCAAACGCGGTCAGCATCACGATCACCAGGATCGGGATGATGTCGAGCCTGCCGATCGACTCCGCCGCGAGCTGGCCGACGCCGTGCAGGTTGTAGATCGACTCGGTCAGGATCGCGCCGCCGCCGATCACCTGCGCGATGTCGAGCCCCCACAGCGAGATGATCGGGATCAGGCTGTTGCGGAGGATATGGCGGACCAGCACCTGGCGCTGCGAGAGCCCTTTTGCGTGGGCGGTGCGCACGTAGTCCTCGTTGATCGTGTCAAGAATCGTCGAGCGCAGCACCCGCGAGTAGAACCCGATGAACAGGACCGACAGCGTGAACCACGGCAGGATCAAATGCGTCAGCCACTGCCAAGGGTTCGATGTGAACTTCACGTAGCCGCCGAGCGGAAAGATGTTGGCCTTGTAGCCGAGGAAGTAGATCAGCACCGCGCCAAGGAAGAACGGTGGGAACGAGACGCCGACCATCGCCAGCACGGTGAGCACGCGGTCGGTGTAACGGCCGGCCCTGATCGCCGCCAGCGTGCCGACGACGATAGACGAGAGCAGCCAGATGATGCCGGCCCCGAACGCGAGCGAGAGCGTCGCCGGCAGCCCGGCGCGGATCTCGTCGAGCACGTTGAAGCCCTGAGTGTATGAGTAGGCCTGGCCAGTGAAGATGTTTTTCATCGTCCGCGCGTACTGGACGTAGATCGGCTGATCGAAGCCGTATTTGTGGCGGATCGTCTGGATCTCGAGCGCGGTCGCCGAGCGGCCGGCGAGCCGCAGCGCCGGGTCGCCGTTGGGGATCGCCTCGAACAGTAGGAACGTCAGCAGCGAAATCACGAACATCACCAGGAGCATCGCCAGCAGCCGGCGGATGACGAAGCGCGTCACGGCTGCCCGCGCTCCCCACCCATCAGTGAGCGATGCGGACCTTCGACCGCGGGTCGAGCGCGTCGCGCAGTCCGTCGCCGAACACGTTGATCGACAGCACCGCGAGCACGAGCATCGTACCCGGAACGAGCACGTTGTGGAAGGCGGCCGGGATCGTGCTGATGCCGTCAGCGATCATCGTCCCCCACGATGGGTTCGGCGGCTGTACGCCCGCGCCGAGGTAAGTGAGCGCCGCCTCGAGCAGGATCGCGTTGGCGAGGATCAGCGGGATGAAGACGATGATCGTGCTAGCCAGATTGGGAAGGATCTCCGAGAACATGATCCTGGCGTGGCTGAGGCCCTGCTGGCGAGCCGCGTCGACGAACTCGCGCTCGCGCAGCGTCAGCACCTGACCGCGCACCGGTTTGGCAACGTACGGTATGTAGACGATGCCGATCACGACCGCCGGCACGAGCAAGGTGGTCCCTTTCAGCGGGCCGATGCCGCCTACCGCGAGCACAGTGCCGAGCGTGACGCCGAGCAGCACGGCCGGATAAGCCCAGATCACGTCGAGCACCTCGATTGATGACGCCGTCGGCGAGGCCCCGGAAGTACCCCGAGACAACGCCGAGGATCATGGCCAGCACCATCGTGATCAGCGTCGCGACGGCGCCGATCTCGAGCGAGTTGCGCCCACCGTAGAGCAGACGCACCGCGACATCCCGTCCGTTGCCGTCGGCGCCGAAGAAGAAGCGGCTGTGCCACGTGGGGCCGATCGGGATACCGGTCACGCTGACGACATCCTGGGTCTTGCCGCCGACCTTGACCGTCCCCGTGATGTCCTCGGTGGCGGAGCCGATGTGGGCGACGTCGTGCGAGTATACCGGCGCCAGCAGGCAGAGCACGACGATCAAGAGGAACAGTCCGCCGAAAGCGAGAGCTACCTTGTTGCGGCGAAGTCGCCGCCAGGCCAGTGCCCACGGCCCAATGCCCGGTGGCAGCTCTTCGCCTTCGGCGAGTAACGCGACGGACTCGCTCGAGAACTCGGTGCCGGTGGCGGATGTCGTTGCCATGATGGAGCGGGCCGGGACAGGCTACCTTGCCCCGGCCCATTTAGGTACCTACTTCAGCCTGAACGAGCTCCAGTCCCACCCGGCGACGGGATGGAAGATGGTCGCGCCGTAGTCGATCCGGTTGGAGGTGAACTTCGGGAACGTCTGGTAGCCGAACACCGCCACGTACGCCTTCTTGGCCACGTACTGCTCGAGCGCCTGCCATTGGCTGGCGACCGAGCTGAGCTGCGGTGTGGGCACCTGGCCGAGCTTCGCGATCTCTGCATTGATGTGAGGGTCGTTGATCTCGCCCTCGTTCTCGTTGCTGGTCGGCATGATCGACTGCCCGCTGACCAGCAGGTAGAAGTCAACTGGGTGGGGGAAGTCCTGGTTCCAGTCGGCGAACCCGGTCTGGGGATGGAGCTTCAGAGTCTGGATCGTCGGGAAGTACGTCGCGTCGGCGATCACCTTCTGGGTGGCCTTGAACCCGATCTGGTTCAGGAACGAGGTGTAGTACGTCATCCATTGCTGGCGCGGTGCCCGCGTCTCGCTCCACACCGTGACCGGAGTGCCCGCCATGCCGGACTGCTTCACGAGCGCCTGCGCCTTGGCGATGTTCCCGTTGCCGGGGGTCCCGTACGGACAAGGCACGCTGCTCGGAGGATGGCCGACGATCGCCGGGGGCAGGAACCAGCAGCCGGGGACCAGGGTCCCCGAGCCCAGCCGGTTCATCGCGTTCTGGCTAAGACCGGTGACCACCGCCTCGCGCGCCAGTTGGCTCGAGAACGGCTTCTCGGTCGCGTTCATGAAGATGTAGTAGGTCGAGCCGCCCAGGTTGACCTGGGAGAAGCGATCCGCCGCCTGCGACTTGATCTGCGGCAGCAGGCTGCCGGGAATCGTGTCGGCCCAGTCGAAGATGTCGGCAGAGTTGTTGAGCACCGCCAGCGCGTTGGCGTCGACGTTCGAATCGATCTTGGCGTTGACGTTGACGCTGCCGGCGGGGATGCCCGGAATGGCCATCGACGCCCAGTGCGGGTTCTTGACCAGCGAGAACGAGGCATTGGGGACGATGTTCGTGATCATGTACGGCCCCACGCCCGGCGGCGGGCTGTTGGGCATGTTCTTGAACGGCGTCCCGGTGGGGATGATCCCGAGCGACGGGAACGCGAGCACGTTGTCGAACGCCCCGTAGGGAGCGCTCAGGTGGATCACGATCTGTCCGGTCGAGTCATTCGTCGTGATGCCCGAGATCGTCTTCGCCTTGCCGGTCGAATACGCCGCGGCGCCCGCGATCTGGGCGGTGATGAACTGACCCGAGCCGCCCCACGGGATCTTGATCGCGCGTTCAACCGTGTAGGCGAAGTCGCTCGCCTTGACGGGCGTGCCGTTGGAGAAGACGAGCCCCTTGCGCAACGTGACCGTGTACGTCTTGCCGCCGTCGCTGATCACCGGCAGGCCGGTGGCAAGACCTGGAATCAGCTGCGTTCCCGCGATCCCGCTTGCGTGCGCGTAGGTGACGAGTCCCGTGTACGAGAGCCAGTCGGGCTCGAGCGCCTGGCTCGTATAGCCAAAGCCCGGGTCAAGCGAGTCTGGCGCTGTCCCCATCAACAGCGTGACCGTACCGCCCGACTTCCCGCCCGACGACGAGGAAGCCGCGCCGGAGCTCGACGATGACTTCGACGAGCTTCCGCATGCGGCCACCACGAGTGCCGACGCGAGCGCCAGCGCGACCGGTAAGGCCGACTTCTTCCGCCTCTTCACTATCTCTGCACCTCCTCCGCGAGGTTTGTTAGTCCTGCGCACAATCTATGTGAGATCGAGGCAGCGGTCTAGCGTCCTAATCAACCGACAACACTCAAGTAATGCCTGACGTTGCGGATCTTAAGCAAGCGCGGAAAGGATAATTTCACGATGATCTCCGAGGCTCCGTTGCAGCGAAGTGACCAGGGACTGGTGCCTGGTGGAGCGGGCTGGTTCGTTCTCAACGCTCGCCGGGCCAAGTGGCTCGAAGGCGCCTTTGGCGCCTACACCCGCTTCGAGGGGGCCGACCGCTTCCCGCAAGTTGGAATCAACATCGGCGTGCTGGCTCCTGGTCAGCCTTCCTCGATGTATCACCGCGAAGATGAGCAGGAGGACTTCCTCGTCCTCTCCGGAGAGTGCCTGCTGCTGATCGAAGGCCAGGAACGCAAGCTGCACGCCTGGGACTTCGTTCACTGCCCGGCGTGGACCGAGCACGTGTTCGTCGGCGCCGGGCAGGGTACTTGTACGATCCTCGCGATCGGCACCCGCCTCAGCGATGACGTCGTGTATCCGGCATCGCAGCTGGCCCAGCGCTACGGCGCCGGCGTCCAGCGCGAGACGAGCGATGCGAGCGAGGCATACGCGGAGATCCCGGACGACGTCGAGATCAGCTACCGGGACGGCTGGCTTCCGGGCTAGCTACCGCCTGCGGCGCGCAAATCCTGCTCGATCGCGGTCGCGGTCTCGAGCGCGGGTGGGAGGAACTCTCGGCGGATCACCGCCATCGATGCGCGGCTCGCGTGGACCGAGACGTTGAGGGCGGCGATCGCGGATCCGCCGGCGCCGCGGATCGGGACCGCCAGCGAGCGCAACCCCTCCTCGAGTTCCTGATCGACCATCGCGTAGCCCTGCTTGCGGACGGTCTCCAGCACCGCGATCAGCGCGCTGCGGTCGGTGATCGTGCGCGCGGTGAGCGGCCGCAGCTCGATCCGCTCGACGCGCTCGTGGAGCAACTGGTCTGGCAGATCGGCCAGCAGCACGCGTCCCATCGAGGTGGCGAACGCGGGCAACCGCGTTCCCACCGACAGCGTGATGCTCATGATCCGGCGGGTCGGTACGCGAACGACGTAGACGATGTCGGTGTCGTCGAGCACCGAGATCGAGGACGACTCGTTCACCCTGGCGACGAGCTTCTCCATGTGAGGCTGAGCAGCTTCGGGCAGGCTGAGGCCCGAGAGGTACGCATAGCCGAGCTCGAGCACCCGCGGGCGGAGCGAGAAGCGCCCTTCGGAGATGTTCACGTAGCCAAGCTCGGCGAGCGTCAACAGAAACCGACGCGCGGCGGCCCGCGTCAGCCCGGTCGCCCGCGCGACCTCGCTGAGCGCCAGCTCGCGATGCTCGGCATCGAACGCTCGGATGACCGCGAGTCCCCGCTCGAGGGACTGCACGAAGTCGGGGCTGCGAGGCCGGTTCTCGGGCATTGTTCGCGATGCGAACAGTACCGACTGCTCGCTCGCGGCTACATGCGCTTACGCGTTACTTACTCCTACGACGTTGGGGGATTCGTTGACTACGACGTTGGGGGATTCGTTGACGGTGCCGTGCCCGCCACCTTGCGGTACGCCGCGATTTGCGGATCGGCCGCAGAGATGGGAGTGCATCCCTGCGCGGTCACCATCTTCCCATTGTCCGGGGTGGTCGTGAAGTCGGAGTTGTTCGGGATGTGCAATGGGTAGGGCCCGTATACCCACGGCTGACACTGCAGCTCGTTCTTCTGGTCTTTGATGGCCTTGAGCGCGGTGTTGACGCTCTTGATCGTGTACGGGCCCTTGATCTTCTCCAGGGCCTGGGTGGAGAACTTCGCCAGCAGGTAGCCCATCTCGCTGAACGAGCCGATCCCGCCTGCCACATTCGAGCCGTATTTGGCCAGGATCGCCTTGTAGAGCTGCATCTCCGGCCCGTTGTGGTCATCGGGAGAGGTCAGCTCTGCGTTCACGAACAGCTTGCGGTTCCATTTCGGGCCAAGCGCCTTGGCCAGGAAGTCGGTGTTGCACGGTGTCGAGCAGCCCCAGCCCTTGACCCGGTCCTCGAGTCCTAGCTTCTGGGCGGCCTGCAGGATCACGAGCGCCTCGGGCGGGGTGAAGTTGAGCACCACCCAGCCGTTTGAACCGGCCTTGTCGACTAGGTCAAGCGCCACCGAGTTGGCGTCGTTGATCGGCACGTTCTCGGTCAGCTCGGTGATCGGTACGCCTGCGGCCTTGGCCAGCGCGGCCGGGCCTGCGGCGATGTAGCCGGTACCGGGGACGTTGGACTGGACGAATACGACCTTCGAAACGTGCTGGGAGAGCGCGTACTGGACCGCTCCGTCGGAGCTGTAGCGCGGCCCCATGTTGACGGCGGCGCTGTTCGGGGTGGACCAGCACTCGGGAGCTATACCCGCGCCCATCTCATAGATGCCGAGCTGCTTCCAGTAGCTCTGGTCGATCGTGCACTCGAGCAGGTCGAAAACGCCCACGATCCCGACCACGTGATCGGTCTGGATCAGCTGTCTGGCGGCCGCGGCGATCTGCGCGGGCTGCGTCTGGTCGTATTGGACGAACAGCTTGAGCGGGTGCCCGTGGACGCCACCGTTGGCGTTGATGCAGTCGAAGTACGCCGCGATCATGTTCGGCCCGTCGCTGAAGTCGGTGCCCGGTTGCTTGGTGTCGATCGTCCCGATGTTGATCGGGGAGCCGGTGGCCTGAACCCCCGGTTTGACGCCGCAGCTGGACGTCGAGGCAGTACTGCCGCTCGCAGCGCCGTTCGACGTGGCACTCGCACTCGACGAGCCCCCGGTGGCGGCATTGCTGCTGGAGCTACTGCTGCTGCCGCATCCCGCGAGCACCATCAGGACCAATGCGCTGAGCACCGCCACAACCACGCGCACGCGCGGCCCATTGTGGAGCTTCCTCACCGTCTCCTCCTCCTCGAGAGATCCATCAACCCGCCCCGGTCTTGGAGCAGTGGCTGATCGTAGTTTGAACCAGCGCTGTATGCAACCGCTCGCTAACAAACCCCAAATGAACGCCTCCGCGGTCGTGACGAGGGGTGTTGCATGCAACGCCTGTGGGCCAATAAACTGGGCCGCGTAGGCTTAGGTGGATGCCGCCATCGGACGACAGGCGCCAGGCCGGCGCGAAGACGATGGCGGACCCAGCTAACCGGACCCAAATGATGAGGGCCCTGCTGCGCCTGCGCCAGCTGCTTCTGAGTGGAGAGTTTGCGCCGGGGCAACGGATGTCGGAGCTGCCGCTGGTGGACCGGCTCGGCGTCTCCCGTACACCTCTGCGCCTGGCTTTGGCCGCGCTCGAGCACGAGGGCTTGCTGCGCGGCATCAAGGGCGGTGGATACACGGTACGCCAGTTCACACGCGCCGACATCAGCGACGCGATCGAGCTCCGCGGGGTCCTCGAGGGCACTGCGGCCCGGTTCGCAGCCGAACGCGGTGCGACTCGCCGCGAGCTTCGGACGCTGCGCACGATCAACGACTCGATCCAGCCGATCGTCCGCCAAGCTGACTTCGAGTCCTTCGAGCGCTACGTGGACCTCAACGAGCGCTTCCACCAGGAGATGTTGAGAACGGCGCGCAGCCCGCTGCTCGAGCGGGCGCTGGAGGGAGTGCTCTCGCTCCCATTCGCGGGGCCAAGCGCGTTCGTGCTGGCCGAGGGCGAGCTGCCCGAGTCTCGGGAGATCCTGGTCGTAGCGCACCGCCATCATCTCGCGCTGATCGAGGCCATCGAACAGCGACAGGGCGCCCGCGCGGAGAGCGTCGCTCGCGAACACGCGCGGATCGCGCTCACCAATCTCGAGATCGTGCTACAGCATCCCGAGGTTCTCGAGCGGGTGCCGGGCGCATCGCTGATCGCGCTGGTCGGTGATCGCGAGCCGGAGCACGCCTGATAGTGGCGGGAGGCGTCAGCGAGTTTCGCTCCGGCAGCGCGCGAGAGCTTATCCTGAGCACACCATCATGGCGACCAGCGACCACAGCACGCTTGCGCGTGCCGGCTTCTCCGTCGCAGAGCTCGACGCGTGGTCGGCTGCCCGCCCCCAGCTTGGAGATTCATTCCCGTCCGCCGCGCGCGCAGTGAGCGACTTTCTGGGGCGCGGGATGTCGATCGTCGAGCGGCTGCCGAACCCGTCTCGGCGCTCGGACAGCGAGCGCGCGGCTGCCCGCGCCGCCGGCGCGGCGCTCAACGAGGCGCGCGCGCAGTTCCTGAGGTTGTACGCCGGCGATCTGTACGAGCAGCTCACCGACGGCTACCGCAAGTCGTTACGACTCGAGGAGCTGGTGGAGGCCGCCGCATCGCGTGTGCCGGGGCTCGCACCGACGCGAGCGCAGATGACCGCCGAGCGCGAACTCAAGCTCGCCGACAAGGAAGGGATCGAGCTCGCGCACGGGCTGCTGATCTCCAGCGTGCTGGCTTGCGCGACAGCGGGCCGCCACCTGCTGCACGCGCTGCTCGAGCCCACACCCGAGGCCGTCGAGCTGCTGGACCAGTTCAGGGCGACCGGCGTCGTCGACCTCGGCGCGGCGCGCGTCACCCGGATGGGGCCAGCGGGGCTGCTCGAGCTCAGCAACCCGCGTCATCTGAACGCGGAGGACGGCGTCACGCTGGGCCCAACAGAGGTGGCGGTCGATCTGATCCTGCTCGATCCCGCGATCGAGGTTGGGGTGTTTCGCGGCGCGGTTGTGGACCACTCGCGCTACGTGGGCACGCGTGTGTTCGGCGCGGGGATCAACCTCACCCACCTGTACCACGGAAAGATCGACTTCCTGTTCTATCTGGTTCGCGATCTCGGTTATGTCAACAAGCTCTACCGGGGACTGCGCGATCGGGATGACACGACCGAGAAACTGTGGATCGCCGCCGTCGAGCGGTTTGCGATCGGCGGAGCCTGCCAGCTGCTGCACGTGATGGATCACGTGATCGCCACTCGCGGCGCGCGCCTGTATCTGCCGGCGCGCAAGGAGGGGATCATTCCCGGGGCCTCCAATCTCCGCCTGCCGCGGTTCGTTGGCGATCGTGCCGCTCGCCAGGCGATCCTATCCGGGCGCGAGTGGGTGGCCGGCGAGCCAGATGCGGAGCTGCTGTGCGACGAGGTGGTTGCGCCCGAGGAACTGGAGGCCGCGATGTGGGCGCGAGTGCAGGCGCTCACCAGCTCGGGGCTGATCAACGCCGCCGCCAACCGCCGCGCGATGCGCGTCGGCGCTGAGCCGCTCGACCTGTTCCGCGAGTATTTTGCGACGTACGCACGCGAGCAGGCCTACTGCCACCTCAGCCCGGCCCTGGTCCGCAACCTCGAGCAGCACTGGAATGCGCACGAGCGCGCCGTCTGAGCCGCCGATCAGGGACCCGATTGAGTCGCTGCCTCGCGAATCGCTGCGAGCGCTCCAACTCGAGCGCCTGCGGGGAACGCTGAAGCGCGTCCTTGCCGGTCAGGCGCTCGGCGCTCGACGGCTGGCGGCCGCCGGAATCGCGCAGCCCGAAGACCTGCGCACCCTCGAAGATCTCGCGCGGATCCCGTTTGCCACGAAAGCCGACCTGCGCGAGAACTACCCATACGGCCTGCTCGCGGTGCCGCGCGAGCAGCTGGTCCGGATCCACGCCTCGAGCGGTACCCACGGCAAGCCGACCGTCGTTGGCTACACCCGCCGGGACCTCGAGACCTGGACCGAGTTGATGGCTCGCTGCATGACGATGGCGGGGGTCAAGCCGGGCATGGTGGTCCACAACGCCAACGGTTATGGGCTGTTCACGGGCGGGCTCGGTTTTCATTACGGCGGCGAGCGGATTGGGGCCACCGTCGTTCCGGTGTCCGGCGGCTTCACTACTCGCCAGGCAATGCTGCTGCGCGACCTCGGCGCCCAGGTGCTGGTCGCGACGCCGTCCTACGCGCTGGTGATCGCGCAGGCGATCGCGGATGCCGGGATTGACCCCGTGCGGCTGCCGCTCGAGCTGGGCTTACTGGGGGGAGAGCCCTGGGGTGAGGAGATGCGGGACGCGATCGAGCGTGCCCTGGGGATCACGGCGATCAGCTTCTATGGGCTCTCGGAGATGTGTGGCCCGGGCGTGGCTGCCGAGTGCTTGGTTGCTCACGACGGACTGCACGTGCAGGAGGATCACTTCCTGGTCGAAGTTGTGGACCCTGCGGGCGGCCGGCCCGTGGCGACCGGAGTGGAGGGCGAGCTGGTGTTCACGAGCTTGACCAAGGAGGCGCTGCCGCTGATCCGCTACCGGACCGCTGACATCGGCTCGGTGATAGATCAGCCGTGCGAGTGCGGCCGCAGCACGGTTCGGCTGCTCGGGCTCCGGGGCCGCCACGACGACATGCTGATCGTGCGAGGCGTGAACGTTCATCCCTCAAACGTTGAGCACGTGCTGCTGAGCGTGCGGGGCACCTCACCGCACTACCGCCTGATCGTGGAGCGGGGAGACAGGCTGGACGAGTTGACCGTGGAGTGCGAGCCCTGGGGCGCGCAGGTCGACCGAGGGCAGTTGCGCGCAGAGCTCGAGCATCAGCTGCACGAGCACACCGGCCTGCGAATCACCGTCGCTGTGGTTGACCCGGGGACGATCCCGCGCAGCGAAGGGAAGGCGATCCGGGTGGTCGATCGGCGACCGGTGGTCGGCTAGCCCGGCTCTCTCTCGGGGAGGTTGTCGAGCGCCTGCATCAGACGCTCGATCGGCTCAACCAGGTCCTCGCGCTCGGCCTTGCGTTCGACCGAGATCCGGATCGCGGCAATTTCGCGCGCAAGGTATTCGGACTCAGCCATCGCCCGAGCGTTGGTCTCTCGGTCGCGCTCGCCCTCCGCGCGATCGCGGTCGGCTTGCCGGTTCTGCGCCAGCAGGATCAGCGGCGCGGCGTACGCGGCCTGGGTCGAGAACGCGAGGTTCAGCAAGATGAATGGATACGGATCCCATCGCAGCGAGGCCGCCGCCAGGTTCAGCACGATCCAGATGAACACCAGCGCGGTCTGTGCGACCAGATAGCGACCGGTACCCAGGAACCGAGCCAAACGCTCCGCGAAGCGCCCGAATGCGTCGGGATCATAAACGGGGCCGCCTGGCGTTCCTCGGGGAGTTTCGAGATCGTCGCGCCGAGCCATCAGCTTCCCACCATCAGCTACCCGTAAATGTAATCCGCCAGTTGCCAGGGAGCACGCGATCGAGGACATCGTCGATCGTCACCGCGCCAACCAACCTGCCCACTTCGTCGGTGACCGCCAGCGCCACCGTGTCATAAGCGGCGAGCTGTCCGGCGACCTCGCGATCGCTGAGGGCTGCGCTGACCGGCTCGGCGTCTTCGTCCAGGCAACGGCTCAGCGGCTTGCTCGGTGCCTCGCGCAACAGCCGCTGGAAGCCGACCATCCCCAGATAGCGGCCCGTCGGAGTCTCCAGCGGCGGCTGGCAGACGAACACCTGGGCGGCCAGGGGAACCGGCAGGTCCGGGTCGCGCGCCCGCGCAAGCGCCTCGGCAACCGTCGCTTGCGGGGCGAGGATCACCGGCTCGGGCGTCATCAGCCCCCCGGCGGTATCCGGCTGGTAGGTGAGCAGCCGCCGCACGGGTTCCGCCTCATCGGGATCCATCGCACCGAGGAGCTCCGCCCGCTGGATGGCGGAGAACTCGCCGAGCAGGTCGGCCGCGTCATCGGCCTCCATCTCGTCAAGCACCCGCGCGAGCCGCTCACGATCGAGGCCCTCGACCAGCCGCACCTGCTCGTCCTCGGAGAGCTCCTCGAGCAGATCTGCGAGCCGCTCGTCCTCGAGCGCCGACGCCAGCATCCTTCTGCGGCTGAGCGGCATCCGGCGGATCGCCGTGGCCATCTCCGCCGGATGCATCCCGCCGAGTGTGGCCACCTCGCGATCGACCCCTCGGTCGTATGCGAACAGATCGCCGGCTTCGCTCCAATCGATCACCTCGGGCGCGCGCCGCAGTCCGGGTACCCGCCGCCCACCGAGTGCGACCGTGGCCACCTCCCACGCGAACGGCTCCGGCGCGGGCGTGAGTCCGATGTCCACCACCCGCTGATGGCGAACGCGACGACCGATCAACTCGCCGGACAGCAGTCGCTCGCCCTGGCGGAGCTCGAACTGCCTCAGGTTGACCGACGCGCGGCGCAGCCGCACGCCGTCGTTGCCGATCTCGCCCACCCGCCCGGCGCCGATGAACACACGCCGTCGCTGCACCGCTACGACGAACCCGTTGACCCGGGGTGGGCGCCCACCCAGCCCGATCACCACATCAACGACCCGGCCAACGTCGGCGCCGTCGGAGCTCACCAGTGGCAGCCGGGTGAGGCGTGAGACGTAAACGATGCGTTGCGACATCCCTTCATCGTAAGCCGCCCGGGGCTAAGCTACCGCAATGGCGGACGACGATGACCTTTTCGGTCCTGAGCATGTTCGCGCGTACCAGGAAACCGGCGGTCAGCGCGGCTACAGCTGGCGCGGGACGAACATCCTGCTGCTGACCACCAAGGGCCGAACCTCGGGCGAGCAACGGACCACGCCTCTGATCCATCGCGTCGACGGTGATCGGTGGGTGATCGTGGGCTCGAAGGGCGGCGCTCCCGAGCATCCTTCCTGGTACTCGAATCTCGAGGCGAATCCCGACGCGACGATCCAAGTCAAGAGCGAGCGCATTCCGGTGCGTGCCTACACCGCCCACGGAGAGGAGCGCTCCCGATTATGGAAGCTGATGACCGAAGTGTGGCCCCCATACGACGAGTACGCGCAGAAGACCAAGCGCGAGATCCCGATTGTGGTGCTCGAGCGCCACTAGGCGAGCCGACCACCGCAACGTCCTAAGCTCACCCATATCGTCACGCGAGCACCTCCGCCGCGGGCGCCGTTGTGGCGGTTTGGATCAGATCAGCCGCGCGCTCGGCGATCATGATCACCGACGCATTGGTGTTGCCACGGGTGATCTGCGGCATCACCGAGGCGTCGACGACCCTGAGCGCTTCGAAGCCAAGGACCCGCAGTTCCGCATCGACGACCGCCCCCATCGCACAGCTCGACGTCGGGTGATATACGGTCTGGCCGACCCGGCGCAGGAACGCCATCAGATCCGCGTCGGAATCTGACTCCGGCACGCTGAACGGAGCTCGCTCGATCGCCTTGAGCGGCGCCTGGCGAGCGATCTCGAGCGCCATCCGCAGTCCGACCACCATGCTCTCGCGATCCTCCTCGGTGGTGAGGAAGTTGCAAAGCACCCGCGGCTTGGAATCGGGCAGCGCTGTCCGGAGCATCACGCGTCCCCGGCTGGTGGGAGCGATCGCCACCGGACCGAAGCAGTAGCCGTGGTCGGCCGGCGCCGCCAGCCCCTCGTCGTACAGCAGCGCTGCCGCGAAGTGGAACTCGACGTCCGGTGCCTCGACGCCAGGCCGCGCTCGAAAGAAGCCGGCGCCTTCCGGGATGTTGGAGGTCAACGGCCCCCGACCTTCGGACTGCAACAGCGCGATGTTCTCGGGCGTCGTGGCCATGAACAGCGAGGGCTGGTCGGTCAGGTAGTTGACGTTCGCCATGAAATGGTCCTGGAGGTTGTGACCGACGGGCAGCGCCTCACGGATCTCGATCCCCAGCGGCGTCAGCTGGTCTTCCGGACCGATGCCAGACAGCATCAGCAACACCGGCGATTGATATGCGCCAGCCGAGAGAATCACTTCGCGCTGGGCGCGCAACTGCTCGACGCGCCCGTCGCGAGACACCTCGACGCCCACGGCGCGCCTGCCCTCGAACAGGATCCGGAGCGCCAGCGCGCGCGGGATGACCTCGAGGTTTGCCCGCTCCGCCGCGGGACGCAGGAACGCGTCGGCCGTGCTGCACCGCCATCCATCGCGCTGGGTCAGCTGGAAGCGGCCCACTCCCTCCTGGCGAGCGCCGTTGAAGTCCGGATTGTGCTCGTGGCCCGCTTGGCGGGCCGCGTCGAGCATCGCGTCCACGAGCGGATGCATCGAGCGGCTGTCGGCCACCCGCAGGGGTCCGCCGACGCCATGGTAATGATCCTCGCCGCGCTCGTTGTCCTCCGAGCGCTTGAAGTACGGCAGCACGTCGTCGTAGCTCCACCCCTCATGGCCTGCTGCCGCCCAGGCATCGAAATCGGCACGGTTGCCGCGGATGTAGATCATCGCGTTGATCGAGCTGGAGCCGCCAAGCACCCGCCCGCGCGGCAGATACAAACGCCTGTTTTCGAGCCCAGGCTCGGGCTCGCCGAGCAGATCCCAGTCGAGGCCCGACTTGAACAGGGCGGGGAAGGCAGCCGGGATGTGGATCTCAGGCTGGGAGTCCTCGACCCCCGCCTCGATCAGCGCCACCCGCACGTCGGGATCCTCGCTCAGCCGCGCCGCCAGCACGCACCCCGCAGACCCCGCCCCGACCACTACGTAGTCATACATCGCGGATCACCACCTTCATCACCTTCTCCGGATTGTCGATAGCGAACCGGAGCGCCTCTGGCGCCCGGGCCAGCGGAAACTCGTGGCTGATCAGCCGTGCGAGTGATGAGGCATTGCGCTCGACGATTGCGACCGCCTCGGCGAACTCTGCGCTCCCGCAGCAGCTCACGCCGAGGACATCGAGCTCCTTCTCGGTCAGGCTGCCGATCCGCACCGGTACTTCGTGATTGGACATACCCACCTGGATCGCACGTCCTGCGGAGGACAGCATCTCGATCATCGCCCGCACCGGCTCCGGCGCCCCAGTCGCGTCGACGGCGACCGGGGGCCCCGCGGGGCCTGCCCAGCGGCGGGCCGCGCCGACGACTTCCTCGAGCGTTGTCCAGACGATCGTCTCGGAGGCTCCCAGCTCAGAGCTCAGCGCGAGGCGTTGCTGCTGAAGATCGATCATCAGCACTTCCGCGTCGCGCTCGCGCGCCGCCACGCACACGCACTGCCCGATCGGCCCCGCCCCGATCACGACCACGTGCTCGCCGGGGGCGACCCGGCCACGAGCGACAGCTCGCACGGCGATCGACATCGGCTCAGCGATCGAGGCGACGGCGGGATTGTCGACGCCGATCGGAAACACCTGATCCTGGGGCACCGTGAGGCGCTCCTGCATGCCACCGTCGACATGGACCCCGATCAACCGGAAGTTGTCGCATGCGTTCGGCCTGCCGACCGCGCAGGGATAGCAACGCCCGCACTCCCGAAGTGGCCACAGGGTCACCCGCTCACCGACCGAGAGCTCATCGCGGCAGTCCGGCCCCACCGCTGTGATCCTCGCCGCCACTTCATGGCCCAGGACGCGGGGAAATGACCCGCCGGCGGCCGCTGAGAGCTCGCCCAAGAAGAAGTGGTAGTCCGAGCCGCAGATCCCGACTGCTTCGGGATGGACGACAACCTCCCCCCGACCAGGCGCGGGTGGCTCGGGGCGAGCGTTCACCGCCATCCGGCCGATGCCTTCGGTCACGACCGCGCGCATCAGATCATGACCGCGGGATGGCCGCTCACATACTTGCTCGCTGTCTTGGCGTTGGCCAACCGCTCCAGTCCGGAAGCACTCATTGCTAGCGGTCCGTGGTCGCCTCGATCTGAGCGCCGTTCTCCGGAATGCCTCGGAATAGATACGCCTGGTGAAGCAGCTCCGGTTTCTGGCGCAACTCCTCGGCGGTGCCCGAGTATTGGATCACGCCGCCCTCCATCACGTAGGCGCGGTTCGCGAGACCGAGGGCGACAGTCGCGAACTGCTCGATCAACAGCACGCCGATGCCCGACTCGCTGACATCCCTGATCACCGGGATCAGCCGCTGGACGACGACCGGCGCCAGGCCTAGGGAAAGCTCGTCGATGATCACGAACCGCGGCATCGAGACCAGCGCCTGGGCGAGCACGACCATCTGCTGCTCGCCGCCCGACAGGGCGCGCGCCGGGTTGCTGAGCCTCTTCTCGAGCTCGGGGAACATCTTCAATGCCCGCTCGCGGCCGGTGCGTGCCTGCTCTCGCGGGAGCGAGTAGGTGGCAACTCGGATGTTGTCCTCGACCGTCAGCTCGGGGAGCAGACGGCGGCCCTCGGGCACGATCGCAAGACCGGCGTGCCGAATGCTCTCCGGCCGCCGACCGGCCAGGTCGTGGGCGTCGAGCGTCACTGAGCCGGCCCGCGTTCGCAGCACCCCGCCCAGGGCTAGGACGAGACTGGACTTCCCGGCTCCGTTCGGCCCCAGCAACGCGGTCACCTCACCAGGAGCGACATCGAGTGAGACGTCGCGCGCGACCGCGCGACCGCCCCGGGCGACCGTGACGCCGCGCAGGCTGAGAGCGCCGTCGGCGGCCGCCTCGGTCACTCAACCTCCTCGGTTCCGAGGTAGGCGCGGACCACGCGCTCATCGCGCAGCACCTCGGCGGTCGGACCGGCAGTGATCAGCTTCCCGAAGTCGAGCACCGCGGTGACCTGGCAGCACGCTGATACAAGGCTCATGTCGTGATCGACGAGGATCGCGAGTGCCCCGGTGTGCTCCGGTATGCCCCGAATCACCTCTCCCATGTGCGCCGTCTCTTGATCCGGTAGACCGGCGGCCGGCTCGTCGAGCAGCACCACCCTCGGCCGCCCGACGACCGCACGCGCGATCTCGACCAGGCGACGGTCGCCGGCGGCCAAGGTCGCTACCTTGGCATATGGATCAACCTCGAGACCGACGAACCTAATCGCGTCGAGCGTCTCCTGGCGGCGCGAGCCGGAGCTCATTTTCGAGTGCTCGTGGATCATCGCGACGTTGTCGAACACCGATAGGTGCTCGATCGCCTGCTCGGTCTGGAACGTCCTCCGCACGCCCCACCGAGCTCGCCGGAAGTGAGCCATCCGCAGCAGATCCTCGCCGAACGCGCCCACGCTCCCGGCCACCGGCCGCACGAAACCGCTGAGCACGTTGAAGAACGTCGTCTTGCCGGCCCCGTTTGGTCCGATGAGGCCGCAAGTACCGTCCTCGAAGCGGACGTTCATGCCGTCCAGCGGCGTGACGCCGCCAAAGCGCACCGTGAGACCTGAGACCTCGATCATTAGGAGGCCCGTTCGGCCGGCGCGCCGCGGCGCAGCAGAGCTGTTAGCCGCCGCCCGAGCCGGGCCAGATCCTTCGGAAGCTGGTCGACGATCCCGGCGGGCGCGGTCGTCAGTACCTGTAGCACGCCAACTCCGAACACGATCGTCAGCCAGTCGGTCGACACTCCCCAGTTGTGCAGGAGCGCCGGAAGCAGCTGCATCAGCAGTGCGGCGACGATCGCTCCCCAGAGACTGTAAACCCCGCCCATCAGCACCACCGCCAAGAGAATGATCGAGTCCTGGGTCTGGAAATCGATCGAGTACAGGTAGCGGGAAGCGCCGGCGAAGAGGCCGCCGGCGACCCCGGTGACGAACGAGGCGAGCGCGAACGCCCACAGCTTGTAGAGCGTGGTGTTGATGCCGGCCGCCAGCGCCGCCGACTCACTCTGCCGGATCGCGGCCCATGCCCTCCCCGGACGCGTGCGGACGTGGCCTAGCGCGAGCAGGAACATCAGCACCCCCACGACGACGGAGTACCGGAAGAAAGCTGGATCGGTGGTGGCGATGCTAGGTCGCCGGATCGGGGGGATGTGGACGTTGCTGCCGCTATAGCCGAGGAAGCCATGGCCGCCGTTGGGGAAGTTCGTCGTCGCCAGTACGACGGTGATCGCGCCGGCCAGCATCAGCGTGATCAGCGCCAGGTACAGGCCGCTCATGCGCAGCGCCGGCAAGCCGACCAGCGTTCCGAGCGCCATCGTGATCAAACCCGACGCCAGCAGCACCACCGGGAACGGCAACGAGGTCGCGAACAGCAGCCGCGCCGCCACCCAGGCTCCGAGCGCGAGCACCGCGGCCTGCCCCAGCGACACTAGCCCGACGCGCCCCACAAGCAGGCCAAGGCCGAGTGCGACGACCGAGTAGACGGCCACCTGTGTCATCGCGTCGACGTAATAGAGGCTGAGCAGCGACGGTAGCGCCAGCAGCACGAACGCCAGTAGTACCACGATCACCGCGGGGCGCACCAGTGTCCGGCGATCCAAACTACGTGGAGGGCGTGAAGGCGACGGCGACGACGTCACGGTCTCGACGCCATCTGCGTTCTTTACCTCTGCAGCTTCCACGTCAGTAGATCCCCTGACGGCCGACCGAGATCACTCGGCGCCGGTTGAGCACCAGCAATGCCAGGGCGGCGAGAACGAATGGCGTCATGTCGCGATAGTTGGTGAGTGACCCGATGGGGGTCAACAGCGCGTCCACGAGACCGATGACGATCGCGGCCACGAACGTGACCACGATCGACCGCAGCTGGGCGATCAAGGTCGCCGCCAGTGACGAGATCACCAGGAACGTGAGCGTGGTCGCGTCCAGCGCCACCAGATCGCCGAGCAAGACTCCGGCGATCCCCGCCAGGACCCCGCATCCGAACCACGCCGCCGCCTCCACCCGCCTCACCGGCACTCCGAGCGTCGCGGTTATCTCGCGGTCGTTGGCCATCGCGCGCATCGCGGTGCCCAGCTTGGTGAAGCGCAGGAACGCGCCCGTCACGACGGTGATCGCGATGCCGACCGCGAGCGCGATCACCTGGGTCCATGTGACCTGGACCTGGCCGACCATGAAGCCGCCGTTGTCGCTCGGCAGCGTAATCGAGCGAGACTGGCCGCCGCTCGAGGTCCAGAGCAGGTCCATGACTCCCAACAAAATCAACGTCAGCCCGAGCGTCGCCGCCGCCTTGACCAGCTGATCACGTCCGGCCAGCGCAGCCCCGAACACCATCCCGTAGGCGAGCGTCAGCAGCCCAGCGACAAGGACACAGACGAGGTAGGCGAGCCATTCGTTGAGGCCCGACTTGTTGATCAGCTGCCATGCGATCAGGGCCCCGAAGGCTCCCACCGCACCGAAAGCGAGGTAAAGTACGCCCGTCGCTCGGAACAGGACCACCATCCCCACGCCGGACAGGGCGTAGACTCCGCCCAGGGCCAGACCGGTGACGATGAACGGCTGAAAGTCGTGCCAGCTTGGCATTTGGCTCCGTCACGTCCAATCGGTTGGGGTCACTGTATCGCTTTCTGACCGGCCCTTCTATCCACCCGCGGCCTTGCGGTAAGCCGCGATCTGCGGGTCAACCGACGAGATCGGTGTGCATCCCTGCGCGATCACCATCTTTCCGTTGTCGGGCGTGACCGTGTAATCGACGTTGTTTGCGATGTGCAGCGGATAGTGGCCGAACGTCCACGGCTGGCAGAGCATGCCCGTGTCGAAGTTCTTCACGCCCACGAACGCGTCGTTGACGCTCTTGACCGTGTACGGGCCTTTGACGGACTCCAGCGCGTGGGTCGCGATCTCGGCGATCGTGAAGCCCATCTGGCTGAAGCTGCCGATTCCTCCCGAGACCGCCGAGCCATACTGCTTCAGGATCGCCCTATAGAGGTTCATGGTCGGGGTGTTGGTGGGATCGGGAGGGGTCAGCTCGGCGTTGACGAAGAACTTGTGATTCCACTTCGGTCCGAGCGCTGTCGCCAGGAAGTCGGTGTTGCACGGCGTCGAGCAGCCCCACGACTTGACGCGGTCTTCGAGCCCGAGCTTCTGGGCCGCTTGAAGGATCACCAGCGCCTCCGGCGGCGTGAAGTTGAGGACGACCGCCCCGTTCGACCCCGCGTCGTCGACCAGCCTGATCGCGACCGAGTTGGCGTCGGTGATCGGGACGTTGTCAGTCTCCGCCTTGATCGGCACGTGCGCTCCGGTGGCGATCGCAACCGGACCGGCAGCGATGTAGCCGGTGCCGGGGACGTTGGACTGGTCGAACACGATCTTCGAAGCGTGCTGGGCGATCGCGTACTGCACGGCTCCGTCGGAGCTGTAGCGGGGGCCCATGTTGACGTCGGCGATGTTCGGCGTCGAGTAACACTCGGGAGCGATCCCGGCGGCGATCACGTCATAGTTGAGCTTTTCCCAGTAGGAGTGGTTGATCGTGCACTCGAGGATGCTCGAGGTACCCGCCATCCCGAGCACATGGCTGCTCTGGACCAGCTGCTTGGCGTCCGCCGCGATCTGAGCCGGGTTGGTTGCCTCGGTCTGTAGGGTCAGCTGGATCGGATGACCGTTGACCCCGCCGTTGGCGTTGACGCAGGCGAAGTAAGCGCTCGCCATGTTCGAGATATCGGTGAAGTCAGTCCCGGGCTGCTTGGTGTTGATCGCGCCCAGCAAGATCGGCGTGCCGGTGGCCTTCTGGCCTGGCTTGGGGCCGCAGCTGGAAGTGCTGACCGAACCGCCGCCGCTCGCGCTCGAGGACGCGGTAGCGGACGAGGATCCGCTTCCCGCGGAACTGCTGCTCGAGCTGCTGCTGCCGCATCCCGCCAGGATCAGGAACACAAGCGCCCCGGCAACGGTCCAGTACGCGCGCATGCGTCGCGCAATGTGATACGTCCTCATCGTCTCCTCCTCGTGCGATGAAGTGAATCCGCTCCCGTGGTGAAAGCGGCGGCGGACATTAGTTTGAACAAGTTCTGCGCGCAACCATCGCTAACAGATTTCAAAAGAACCTTCTGATCGCGCCGTCGGCTGATCTCGAGTCCGAGCACGGCTAAACCGGTACCTCCGCGGGCTGATCCCACTGTAAAGCGGCCTGCACCGCGCCATAGATGCGCTCGCCGCCGACGCGGTAGTCATCCTCGAGCGGCGGGCTCACCGCCACCGGCGTAAACGGCGCTCCCACGCGCTGGAGCGGCGCCTCCAGGCAGTCGAACGCCGCGTCCTGCACCTGGGCCACGAGCTCGGCGCCAAAGCCGCCAATCGTGACGGCCTCGTGGGCGATGACCGCCCGTCCCGTCCGGCGCACCGACTCCGCGATCGTCTCGATGTCGAGCGGCACCAGGGTCCGCGGATCGATCACCTCGGCCTGCACTCCTTCCTCAGCCAGCTGGTCCGCGACGGCCAGCGCATCGGTGACCATCCGGGAGGTCGCCACGATCGTGATGTCACGCCCCGGGCGCACCGTGTGCGCGCTGCCGATGGGCACCGGGGCAGGCTGCTCGGGCATGCGCTCGCGCCGGAAGTACAGCGACTTGTGCTCGACGAAGACGACCGGGTTGGGATCCTCGATTGCGCTCGCCAGTAAGCCTGCTGCGTCAGTTGCGGAGCTGGGCATCACCACCTTGAGCCCGGGAATATGGGTAAGCCAGGCTTCCAGGCTCTGGGAGTGCTGCGCGCCGCTGCGCTGCCCTGCTCCACCCTGTGTACGCAGCACGAGCGGCACGGATAGCTGGCCGCCGGACATGAAGTGCGCCTTCGCGGCCTGGTTGACCAGCTGATCGAGCGCCAGCGTGATGAAGTCGATGAACATGATCTCGACGACCGGTCGCAGGCCAGCTTGCGCAGCCCCGACCGCCGCTCCACAGACGGCGCCTTCGCTGATCGGGGTGTTGAGCACGCGGCTGCGCCCAAACTCATCCGCTAGACCCGCGGTCACCAGGTAAGGGCCGCCTTCCGCGACGTCCTCACCGAGCACGATTACCCGCTCGTCGGCACGCATCGCTCGCGCCAGTGCGTCATTGATCGCGGTCACGTAGGTGGTCTGCGCCTCTGTCGTCATGGCTCGGCGCTCGTCGGCGCGTACACCAGCTCGGCGGCCACATCAAGCTCGGGAAACGGGCTGTTGCGAGCGAACTGCACCGCGTCCTCGACCTCCGCTCGCGCCTCCTGCTCGATTACCGCAGCCGAATGATCGTCCAGCCAGCCATCAGCGATGGCCCGTCCCTGCAGACGCGCGATCGGGTCCTTCCGCCTCCACTCGTCCTCCTCGCTTGCATCGCGGTACTCCTGCGGATCACCCTCGTAGTGGCCCCGGCGACGGTGGGTGAGGCACTCGAGCAGGAACGGCCCCTCGCCGGCACGCGCAGCTGCCTTGAACCGGCCGAAGGCTTCCCACACCTGCGCCACATCGCCGCCATCGACGACGTCTCGTGCAAACCCATAGGGCGCTACCAGATCGATAACCCGCTCGACCGTAGTGTGCTCCGAGCGCGCCGTGAACTCGGCGAAGCCATTGTTCTCACAGAGGAAGATCAGCGGCAGTGCCCACAGCGCGGCCAGGTTGATCGACTCGCTGACGTGGCCGGCCTGGACGGCACCGTCGCCGAAGAACACGACCGTCACCTGGTCTGAGCCGCGCACCCGCGCGGCGAGGGCATTGCCCACGGCGAGTGGCAGGTTGCCCCCGACCACACCGGTTGCACCCATCAGGCCGTGCTCGCGGTCGACTAGGTGCATCGACCCGCCGAGTCCGCGGCAGAGCCCGTCGGCACGGCCCATCAGCTCGGCCATCATCCGCCGGAGCGGAGCCCCCTTGGCGATCGCGTGTCCGTGCGCCCGGTGGCCGCTGTAAATCGCGTCGTCGTCGCGCAGGTGGCCGCACACCGCGGCGGCAACGCCCTCGCCGCCGATGCTCAGGTGGATTAGACCATGAACCAGGAGCGAGCGCTTGAGCTGTGCGACCCGCTCCTCGAAGCAACGGATCCGCCACATCTCGCGCAGCAGGGACGTAGCCAGGTCCGACTCGATCTGGGCAGGCTCCGCAACCACTGTCCCAGCTAGGCCGCGACCGGAGCTGAGCCGAGAACCTGATGCACGGCGGCCGCGATCTTCGCCTCATCGGGCAGCACGTAGGCCTCCATCGGCTCGCTGTAGGGGACGCTCGCGTCGAGGGCGGTGACTTGCTTGATCGGCGCCTTCAATGAAGAGAACGCATGATCGGCAAGCTCGGCCGCGATCACCGCGGAGAAGGAGGCATGGCGAGTCGCCTGATCGACCATCACCACCCGACCGGTTTTCTCCACCGAGGCGAGGATCGTCGCCAGATCGAGAGGTACGAGCGTGCGAGGGTCGATCACCTCCGCCTCAACACCCTCGCCAGCGAGGGACTGCGCCGCCGCGAGCGCTTTGCCGACGGTCCACCCAGTGGCCACGATCGTCACGTCACCCCCGGAGCGGCGCACGGAAGCCTCGCCGAAGGGAACCAGGTACTCGCCTTCGGGGACCTCGCCGGGCTCGAGCGTCAACAGGTAGTGGTGGAAGTAGCAGACCGGATTGTCGTCCCGGATCGCAGTCGCCATCAGACCCTTCGCGTCAGCCGCGTTTGAGGGCAGAGCCACTTTCAGGCCCGGCACGCCAACGAACATTCCGTAGATCGAACCGGTGTGCTGACCGGCCCATCCCGCCGTGAAGCCGTAGCCGGCTTTCAGCACGAGCGGTACCTTGACCTTGCCGCCACTCATGTGACGGAAGCGGGGTGCCTCGTTCACGACTTGGTCCATCGCAACCAACATGAACTCGGCCATGTACAACTCGACCACCGGCCGCATCCCCGCTAGCGCGGCGCCGACCGCCATCCCGATCTCCGCCGTCTCGGAGATCGGAGTGACTCGCACGCGGTCGTGTCCGAACGCCTTGACGAACTCATCGTCTTCTGTGGTGGCGAGGTTCTGTCCGAAGTAGAGGACGCTCTCATCACGGGCCATCTCCAAGTGGATGGCCTCGTTGATCGCCGCGATATAGGGGATCTCCCTAGCCATGGGGTGCCTCCTAGGCGTAGACGTAGTTGACGGCCTCTTCCGGCTCCGGATGTGGGCTGTGGAGGGCAAACTCAACCGCCGCCTGCATCTCGTCGCGCACGTCCGCCGCGATCCGATCCGCATCCTCGGAGGTCAGGATCCCGTCGGTGATGAGGCGGGCACGAAAGCGCGGCACAGGGTCCCCGCGCTTGGCTGCCTCGTACTCCTCGGTCGCGCCGAACACCTCGATCGCCTCGTGCTCAGGGTAATGCAGCGGCACGCCCGGCGGGGCAATGATGTTGCCATGGGCGCTCAGGCGATAGACCTTGGACTCGACCAGTGTCGGGCCAGCGCTACTTCGAGCGCGCGCGACCGCCTCGCCGACGACACCGTACACCGCGACTGGATCGGCCCCGTCGACGGTCACGCCCGGCATCGAGAACGCCTTTGCCTTGACCGCCAGCGGCTCACCCGCGGCGGCGTTCGCGTCCTCCTGCTCGACGCGCGTGACGACGTTGTAGGAGTTGTTCTCCATCACGTACACGATCGGCAGCTTCCAGAGCGAAGCGACGTTCAACGACTCCGCAAACGCCCCTTGTTTGGAGGCGCCGTCACCAAAGAAACACAGCACCACCTGACCCTGCTTTCGGATCTGGGCGGCGTACGCTGCTCCGGTCGCCTGGGGGATGCTCTGGCCCACGATCCCCGACGTACCCAGGAAGCCCCGTTCGGGGTCGAGCAGGTGCATAGACCCGCCATAGCCCCTGCAGACGCCGTCCTTGCGTCCGTAGATCTCGGCCATCATCGCCTTCGGATCGGTGCCAAGCGCGATCGGATAGCCGTGACAGCGGTAGGTGGTCATCAGCTCGTCGCCTGACTTCAGCGTGGCCACTGAACCGACGATCGACGCCTCCGCGCCGTCGGCCAAGTGGGTGTGGCCGCGGATCACGCCGGGGTGCTCCTCGAACGTCCGCTTCACCCGCTCCTCGAACTCCCGGATGCGAAGCATCTGGGTGTAGATCCAGATCAGTCGGTCGTTGTCCAGTTCAGCCATGTGAGTTCATCTCCCTCGTACCACCCGGGCGCGGAACTGCGCCGCGGACGTCTCGTATGTGCGCCCCAACTCCTGCTCGAGCGGAAGACTCTGAAGCTGCTCGGCCATCACTCGCTGTCTTCTCCTCAGAAGTACCTGCGCCAAAAGCTAGCGCCGCCTGCAGAGTGCGGCTAGTCATCCGGCGCTCCCGTTTTTGTCGATCCGCGCCGTGGGGCTCGTTCGCCCGCTCAGCTCACCCCCGCCGAGGCATGACGACGGATCTCGCTCGGGGTCAGTCCGTACTCGCGCTTGAACACCCGCGAAAAGTGCGCCGCGTCGCAGAAGCCCCAACGAAACGCGATCTCGGTCACTGGGCCGCCGTTGGGTCGGCGCAGATCTTCCAAGCATCGGGCCAGCCGCTCGCTGCGGATCAGCCCGGCTACTGATGTCTCTGCGTCCTCGAAGAGAGCGTGCAGGGCGCGGACCGACAGCGCGTGCGCCCGCGCGATCATCGCCGGTCCAAGCTGCGGCTCCCCGAGATGTTGGCGTACGTAGCGGCGGACCTGCGCGCGCATCGCTGCTCGCGTGACCGCACGGTTGGTCGGCACGTTTGGCTCGACGGCTGCACGCAGGAGCTCGATGGCCACCTCCGCGGCGGCCGCGCTGGCGGCCTCGTCGAGCGCCGGCAGCTCGGCCTCGAGAGCGTTCACATAGCGCACCAGCAGCCGTGCCAACGCGCTGTGTTGAAGGGGCGGGAGCACCTCCAGGTCAGCGAGCCGGGGGCAGGCGGCGAGCACTCGCCGGCGCGGGAGCAGCAGCGTTCGCTTGAAGAACGCCTCGACGATCTCGACCTCGGTCGCCTCCCTTCCATCCCAAAGGACGATGTCGCCAGCCGTCAACGCCAGCTCACGGGCGCCCTCGCGCACGATCTCGACGCCTCTATGGACATATTGGAGGCCGAAGAGCTCATCCGACTGAGCGCAGTCGCGCGGGCCCGTAATCTCCGCCTCACTGCGATGCCCCAGAAACGGCGTTGCGGCGCAGTCGACCAGCTGCAGCTCGCCGATCGACCGCCGCGCGATGGCGCCTTGGAAGGCCTGCGGCGTACGGGAGGTCAAGCGGATGTCGAACGTCAGGTGGGTCGCGGCCAGCGCGTCGGCCCACGCCTCGATGACGGTGCCCGTGGAACTCGAGCCATTCACCAGCCACCGCTCCGGCGCAGCGCTTGGAGTGGGCGGACCGACCGCTACAGCCGGCTCAGCGAGAGCCATCCCACTCACCTCTCCTCATCCTGATCGACCATACGGAAGGGTAATGGAGCCCACTGAATGGCTCCCCGTTCACCGATGGGCGGAAACCCAGGCGACCGAGCCGCCGTCGACCGGCATCGCGACGCCGGTTACGAACGAGGCTTCATCTGAGCACAGCCACACGACCGCCGCCGCCACCTCCTCCGGTTGCCCGGCGCGGGTCATCGCCTGGGGCGCGAGGATCTCCGCTTGGCGATCCGGAGGCTGCTCGGACATCAGCGGCGTCATGATCGCGCCTGGGCAGACGGCGTTGACGCGGATCCCATCGTTGGCATATTCGACCGAGGCGTTCTTGGTCAGCCCCAAAATTCCATGCTTGCTCGCGGTGTAGGCACTGAGCTGCATCACAGCTCGCAAGCCGGCGTTCGAGGAAGTGTTGACGATCGCACCGCCGCCCTGGGAGAGCATCTGTCTGATCTGATGCTTCATGCCCAGGAACGTCCCCCGCAGGTTGACCGCGATCACCCGATCGAAGTCCTCGTCTGAGGTCTCATGGAATAGGCAGTGGACACCGATGCCGGCGTTGTTGTGCGCGAAATCGAGCCTTCCATAGCGCTCCACCACGCGCCCTACGAGCGCCTCGTTGTCGGGCGAGCGCGAGACGTCGCAAGGGAAGAACTCGGCCTCGCCACCGCGATCGGCGATCATCTCAACCGTCTCCTCGCCGCGGGCGCGCGCGGAATCGAGATCGGCGACGATCACTCTCGCCCCTTCGCGAGCAAACCGGACCGCACAGGCGCGCCCGATTCCGCTCGCGGCGCCGGTCACCAAGCCGGCCCTGTCGCGCATCGCTCCGGGCATTGCCGAGGAGCTTATCCTGACCAGAGACTCAAGGCCAAGATTGATCGAGAGCCCCTCGCAAGGGCAGGCCTGTTCTTCGAGGTGGGCGCGTGTTCGACGTCGAAGAGAACGCCACTCCGCCGCGAAAAGGAGCAAACATGACAGAGCAGATACACGACCTCGCCCACATCGGGCATGCCGAGCTACTTACGCCATTTCCGGAGGACAGTTTGAGGTTCTTCGTCGAGTTGTTCGGGATGGAGGTGGAGGAACGCGAGAGCAACTCCGTCTACTTGCGCGGCTGGGGTGACTATCAGCGCTACAGCCTCAAGCTCACCGAGTCCGACCTGCCCGGCCTCGGCCACATGGGGATCCGTGCTTGGAGCCCGGAGGCACTCGCACGACGGGTCGCGGCGATCGAGCGCAGCGGGCACGGCGTCGGCTGGATCGAGGGCGACCATGGTCACGGCCCCGCCTACCGGTTCACCGATCCAGACGGCCACCTGATGGAGGTGTATTACGAGACCGACCGCTACAAGCCACCTGAGCAGCTCCGTCCCGCGCTCAAGAACGTTCCACAGCGCTATGTCGGGCGCGGAGCTGCCGTCAAGCGGCTGGATCATGTGAACCTGCTCGCCAAGGACGTGGCAGCCAATCGACGCTTTGCCCAGGAGCAGCTCGGCTATCGCCTCTATGAGCAGATCGTGCTGGACGACGGCTCTGAATCCGGGGCCTGGATGAGCCTGACGATTCTGGCGCATGAACTGATCTACGTCGCTGACCACGCGCACGCCAGCGGTCGGCTTCACCACCTCGCGTTCTTTGTCGACACCCGCGAAGAGCTTTTGCGCGCGGCAGATTTGTTCCTGGACGCCGAAGTCCCGATCGAGGCCGCGCCCTCCAAGCACGCGGTCGCACAGGGCATGTTCCTGTACGTGTACGAGCCCGGTGGCAACCGAGTCGAGGTCACGACCGGCACCCACTTCATCTTCGATCCCGCGTATGAGTCCGTCGTGTGGACTGAGGCCGAGCGAGCGCGCGGACAGGCCTGGGGCGTGAAGACGATCGAAACCTTTCACACCTACGGCACCCCGGATCTGAGTGGCGAGGCGAACGGGCCACCGATTCCACCCACGAGCCGGATCCCGACACTCTTAGCCGATTGACCCCGGCGTCCTCGACCTGGGTCGGCCGGTCCCGGCGCGCCTAGCGTGCTCCGCGCGGCGCGAGCAGTACCTTCAGGTGGTGGTTGCCGGGCGCGGTCAGCTTCTGAAAGGTCGCCTCAGCCCGCTCCAGCGGGACGGTGTCCGTAATCAGTCCGCTGACCGGAATCAGGTCGCGCGCGAGCAACGCGATCGCCTCGCTGAATTCGTCGCGTCGATAGGTGAGAACCCCCTTGATCTGGAGCTCCTTGAGCACGACTGGCGGGGCGGAGAGATCCAGCGGAGGGAGCGACATGCCAACGAGGAGCAGCTGACCGAGCGGCGCGAGCACCTCGACCGCCAGCTGGGCCGCAGACGGAGTCCCGGCGCACTCGAACACGCACCCCGGCGCCTCGCCGCCTAACCCACTGGCCTCGAGCTCCCGCAGCGAAAGGGTCGGCAGCCCTAGTTCCGCGGCAACACGTCCACGCTGCGGATTGCGCGAGACCACGGCGATTCGCTCGTATCCCCGCTGGCGCAGCACAAGTGCGGTCAGCAGGCCAATCGGCCCGGCCCCAATCACGATCGCCGGCTTGCCGGGCGGAGCCGCAGCCTGGTTGACCGCCCGTACCGCCACCGCGAGCGGCTCGACCACTGCCCCTGCCCGGTCGTCGACTGAATCGGGCAGCGCATACAGCATCCGCTCGTCGACGATCACCCGCTCCGCGTAGCCGCCGGGCCTGCCCGTCCCCAGGCCGATCCCGTTGGCAACCGCGTATGGGCAGACCTGCTCATTGCCGCTCCGGCACAGCTCGCATTCGCCGCACTGAGCAAAGGGCAGCGCACACACGCGTGCGCCGGGCGCCCAGCCTCGTATGCCCTCGCCCAATGCCACGATTCGGCCCGAGAACTCGTGTCCCGGGACAGTGCCATCGGGGAACAGCTCCGGTACATCGCGAAAGTGCAGATCCGAGCCGCAGATTCCGCAGTAGGCAACCTCGACCAGTACCTGGCCCGGACCGGGTGCTTCCTCGCTGCGATCCACCTCGACGAGGCTGCGGTCCGCGGAGACCATGATCGCACGCATCACACCTCGTATCGCTCGCTTATCCCGTCACCCCCAGATAGGACCAGTCCTTCTTCAGCCGCCTGGCCAGCGGCGGTGAGAAGTCGATCTCATCCCATGCGCCAGGGCCAGCGGCGCCCGGCGCGACGAAGTCGCTGTAGAAAGCCTCGCACGCCAGCGAGCGCACCAGCTGAAACTCCGGCGAGAACTGGACGTCCTTCAGCGCCTGCACTCCGCCGCCGGCGGGCTGCTCCAGAGCCGAGAACGCGGCCAGGACACCCTCCCGGTCCGGGTCGGGCATCCGCGCCAGCAGCGCGTCGACGTAGACCTCCGCGTCGATCCGCTCGCAACCGGGCACGATCAGCTCGCAGAGCGACCGCACCAGGCTCGCCTGACGTTCATCGAGGACCTGCAATGGGGCGCGCCTATCGCGCGGCATGTTCCAACACCCAGAAGCGGTCCCCTCGCTCGGACTCGAGCTGGATGTACTGTTCTCTGAAGATCTCCTTCGCTCGCGCCGGGGTGATCGCCTCCTCGGGGCTGACTTCTTCGATCTGGAGGCTGGTCTTGTCTTCGTAGAGGTGCTCACCGGCCAGCCGCGCTTGACTGTCGTAGGGCCAGATGAACGCCTGCCGGCTGAAAGCGTGGTACAGCGCATCCGCTTTGTCGACCTCATAGCCGATCGCTCTCAGATCGGCGCCGGTTGCCAGCTGGTGAAAGGTGATCTCGTCGCACACGCCCCAGTCACCCACCGCGAGGCGATCATCCGAGTGCCACAACACCGCCTCGCCGACACTGTTGTAAAAGGCCAGGACACCCTCCTTGCCGGTGATGACACCCGGATTGGCTCCCCAGGTAACGCGGTAGACCGGCTCGTCAACCATCATGTCGGAGGCGACAATCTTCTCGTAGTCGCCGGCCCCCTCCAGGAGGACGTGGCGCCAGAAGTTCAAGAGAATGGCCCGGTGCAGCGGATTGGTCGTCTCGTCCACAAGCCTTGCCGTGGGGATCATGCAGTCGTAGATGGCTTGCTCGAATCTATTCACAGCGTTCTCCTAGCTCTGACAGTGTTGATCGTGGTTCATCTCTGATTGCTCGCTGACCGCTCACGCGAGGTAGCCGCCGTCCACCGGCAGCCCGACCCCGGTCACGTAGGACGCTTTCTCTGAGCACAGCCACGCGATCGCTGCACCGACTTCGCTCGGCTCGCCGACGCGCTTGATCGCCTGCGGTTCCAGCAGCATGTCCACGAACTCCTTGGGGCTGGCGTCCATGAGGGGCGTGCGGATTGCGTTCGGGCAGACGGCGTTGACGCGGACGCCGCGGTCGCCGAACTCCATCGCGGCCGTCTTGGTCATGCCGAGGATGCCGTGCTTGGTGGCGGCGTAAACGCTGAGACTGTCGACGGCGACAACTCCCGCGACCGACGACACGTTGACGATCGCGCCCCCGCCGCGCTCCACCATCGCTGGGATCTGGGTCTTCATGCCCAAGAAGGTTCCCTTGAGGTTGACGTTCAGAACCTCGTCGTACTCGCCCTCCTCGACCTCCGGAAGACGCTTTCGAAGCGCGACGCCGGCGTTGTTGACGGCGAAGTCAAGGCGTCCGTAGCGTTCCAGAACGTGCTCGACGAGCTGCGCGTGCTCCTCATGACGCGTGACGTCGCACGGACAGAAGGCCGCCGAGCCGCCCGCCGCCTCGATCTGGCGAACGGTCTCCTGAGCGCCTTCGCATGACGGCGCCAGATCGGACACCACCACCGCTGCACCTTCGGCGGCAAGCTCGAGGGCGGCGCCTCGGCCGATACCGCCGGCGGCGCCGGTGACAGGCCCGGCCTTTCCCTCGAGCAAACGGCTCATCAGATTTGCAGGAGCAGCTCCGCGTTGGCGTGTGCGATCTTCTCCCGCTCCTCGTCGCTGATCGCCGCCGCGTCAAGGAAGCGCCTGGCCTCGCCGCCATCGCTGAACGGGTGATCGACCGCAAACAGGATCTTGTCGGGGCCGAACGTATCCAGCGCGCAGCGCAGCGGTGGGTTGGTGAACAGGCCGCTGGTGGTGATGTGGAAATTGCGGTGGAAGTATTCGCCGGCCGAGAGCTCGGTGCGCGTCTTCGGGGGCTCGAGCGCGGTCCGGCCGCCAAGCACCTCGTCGATCCGGGCGAGCATGAACGGAATCACCTCACCCATGTGTCCGAGGATGATCTGCAGCGTGGGGAACCGGTCGAAGACGCCGGCCAGGATCAGGCGCAGCGCGTGGAGGCCGGTCTCGATATGCCAGCCCCATGCGGGCGCGGCGATCATGAAGCTGATGTCATCCCCAAAGCCCGAGTAGTAGGCGTTGTAGACGGCTGGGGGCGGCGGCATCGGATGCAGGTAGATCGGCACACCAAGCGCCTCGGCGCTCTCGAACATCGGCCAGAAGAACTGCTCATCCAGAAAGCGCTCCTGGGCGCGGCCGTTGACCAGCGCGCCTTTGAAGCCCAGCTCCTGCACCGTACGCGCCAGCTCGTCGGCGGCCGAGGGCGGATCGGAAGTCGCCAGCGCGGCGAACGCGGCGAGTCGATCCGGATGCTCAGCGACCGCCTCGGCGAGGCGCTCATTGAACGCTCGTGCCACCGGCACTGCCCGCTCCGGCTCGATGTGCTCGAGCCCAGGCTGGACTGAAGACAGCACCTGGATGTCGATGCCCTGCTCGTCCATCTCGGCGATCCGCCCGTCGCCGAGATCCAGCAGCCGCGCCTCGAGCTCCGGCGGCCAACGGTGCACCGCGTAATAGGGATGAATCTGGGGGCCGAGTACCTGCCGCAGCTCCGGTGTCAGGCAGTGCTCCTCCAGGGCGATCGCCCGCATCGCCGTCATGCTACCCCGGACGACACGCTTGCCCACGTTGACGCCGTGCGGCGGCTCCGGGTCCGCATGTATGATCGGCGCTCAGCGTCGATCGAGGAGAGGGATGCATGCACGCACGGATGAGACTCCCGCTGATCGCTGCGCTGCTGCTCGCGAGCGCGTCGTTTGCGGGCTACGGCGCGGCCGGCAGCGCGACCGCGGCCGGAGGTGCTCGCCAGGCCGGCAAGGCAGCGAGTGCAGGCTCTGGTCCCAGCATCAAACGCTTCGACCTCGGCGGTTACGTGATCGTCACCGCCTACAGCCTCGGGCGCAATCAGGGCAACACCTTCCGGCAGACGTACGGGCCGACTACCGTGCAGGGCGTCCCGATCAAGGGGCCGTTCGTCGGCACGAAGTTCCCTAGAGAAGATTACGTGGCGATGCCGATCGGCAACCACGAGTTGTTCGTCGCCTGGCAGGACTCCAAGAGCCACGCTCTCGTCGACGTGTTCGTCATGAACTTCGTGACCCACGTCGTGTTCGACTACGCCCCCGGCAGCACGCACCCCGAAAGCTCGGGAAGGGTCGTCGTCGAGAAGCGGGGGACGCACCGGCTCCCGTAGCAAGGAGCTCCGCTGGCAGGGCGCGGAACGGGTGGCGCCTTCAGTCAGAGCTGGCGGCGCAGGTCGGCGACGCCGTCGACTATCCCATCTGGACGCTTTTGCAGCGGCAGCGAGTCGAGGTCGATCTTGCCGGTGGTGCCGCTTTGCACGAGCACGGTCCGCGAGCCGCCCATCCTCCCGAGCTTGATGTCCATGCCGAGGTCATCGCCGATTACGACGAGGTTCTCGGTTGGGAAGCCGAAGTGGGTGCGCAGCTCGGCGACGGCCGCGCGAGAGGGCTTGCCGACTACCTTCGGTCGCGCACCGGTGACCTTCGCGATCCCGGCGGTGACCATGGCGCCGCGGCTGTAGATGATGCCGTTCGCCCCCGCGAATCCTGGTACGTAGCTTCCGGTCAACAGCGGTGCTCCTCGAGCGACCGCGTGGGCCGCTCGCTCCATCGCTGACAGATCGGCTTGATCGACGTGGGCAACGAACACCACCTCGGCGTCATCGCCCGTGGTGACCGAGATCCCGGAAGACGCCATCCGCTCGCGGATTTCGTCGGAGACGAACAGCATTGCCTGCCGACCGTGGTGATAGCGACGGATGTAGGTGATCGCACTCTCGATCGGCGTCAGCACCTCGTCATCGGCGATTGGGAGACCATCCTCGGTCAACGCCCGCGCGATGTTCTCCGAACGGACGTGACTGCCGTTGGTGAACAGCACCAGCGGCCGGCCGGAGGAACGTATGCGCTCGAGCACCTCGACCGCGCCGGGTAAGGGGCGAGCGCGAAAATCCGCACCCCGATGCACCAGGGTTCCATCGACGTCGAACACGAACCCATGGGCGCCCCCGAGGTCCAAGGTGTCGCTAGCCGGCACGATGCCATTCCAGAGTGACGTCGTCTTTGGTCATGGCGAAGTGGGAAATCGAGCGTCGTTTGGCAAGCTCGACGAGGAGGTTGACGACGGGGGCCCGCCCGGGCCGGGCAGCCGGTGGGGAAGTTGGTTGGCTGCTGGCTTGGATCATCGCGTCGACCTGCTCGGCAGGCATCATCAGCCGCAACAGCAGTTCCTCTTCTGAGATCCGGCGGCCGAAGCGCTCGCTGGCGCCGTCGAGTGTGATCGGCTCGAGATGGCGCAAGTTCTTGGCTTGGGGACGGGCGAGCAGCCGTTCGGCGATCTGCGCGTCGACTGGCGCGGGCGGATCGCCGTAGTGACCGAGGAAGTAGCGGATGGTCTCATCGGAGACGTTCTTCCAGCGGTTCCCGTCGATCACGTTTCGCGCTGCCTGACTGGCGACGAACTGGGACACCGGCGTGACCATGATCGGGTAGCCCATCTCGGCGCGGACTCGGGTGACCTCCTCCAGCACCGCATCGAACAACTCCGGCCGGCGGATCTCCTCGAGCATCCGGCGGGTCGTCGTGACCATTCCCCCCGGAAGCTGATGGTGATAGTAGGCGGCGTCGAATTCCCTCGGAGCGCCGACCGGCAACCGCTTCGCCTTGCGCAACTGCTCGAAGTGGTCAGCGACCACCGCGACCGCTTCGAGGTGGAGGGTGTGAGAGAACCCGGCCGCCTCCAGGTTCTGGACGGTGCTCACGACGTCCGGCTGAGAGGTACCGCGCGACAAAGGACCGCACGCCGTGTGAACCGTTGAGAACCCGGCCTGCACGCCCTCCACGTAGACGAGCGGCGCCAGCCCGATTGTGCAATGACTGTGCAACTCGACTGGACGATCCCCACCCGCCGCGAGGAAGTGCGGCGCCAACTCTCGTACCGCATCGACAGTCAACAAGCCACCGGGATCCTTGAGATACAGGCGGTCCATGTCATCGCAGTCGGCCAACGCGGCCGCCCGCCGCTTGTAGTACTCGTGCGTGTGGACCTCGCTGATCGAGTATGTCAACCCGATCACGATCTCCTCTATCCCCTCAGCTCGCGCGAGCGCCGCGATCCGCATCAGCCGCGCCGGATCGTTGGACGGGTCCGCGATCTGCAGCCGCCTGATCCCGTTACGCGCGACCAGGCGGAACGCGAGCCCCATCACCTCCTCGTCGGCCGGCACCCACGCAATGAACCGCATCCCCGTCGTGATCATCCCGAGCGGCGTCTCGGGCATCGCCGCGCTGACCCGCCGCAGGCGCTCCCAGGGATCCTCCCGATGAAACCGGACCGACACTCCGATGAACGTGCTGGCAGTGAAATCGAGCGCGTGATAGCCGACGCGGTCAATCGTCGGCGCGATCGCCAACACGTCTTCCGTCCTCAGCCCGGTCGCTCCCCAAAGGCTCTGGTTGCCGTCACGAATCGTTGTGTCGACGAATTCCACAATCCGGCTCATGCAGCCAGCCGCTCCGTCAGTGTCGGCAGTGCCGCCTCGTGCGAAGGGTCCACCGCTCAGACCTCCAGGATCTCGACTCGCCCGGCCGTGCCGTCCACTCGCACCGTCTGCCCCGTCTTTATCTGAGAGGTCGCGCGGCCCGTTCCAACGACGGCCGGAAGGCCGTACTCGCGGCACACGATCGCGGCATGCGACATCACGCCGCCCACGTCGGTGACCGTGGCCTTGATCTTCGTGAAGATCGGCGCCCACGCCGGCGACGTGCTCCCGCAGACCAGGATCTCGCCTTCGCGAACGTCACGGATCTGATCGACGGCGCGCACGACGCGGGCCGGACCCTCGACGACGCCAGGCGACGCGGCAGCTCCTGTCAGGCTATGGCCTCCTGCGTCGTGGCGCGCCCACTCGTGAACGCGCTCGGTGGTGATGCCCCACAGCATGATCAGAGCCGGATCGGTGATCGCGTCCGGCACCGCGCCAACCGCCGGCGGCGGAGTCCACTCGGCAAGCTTCTGGAGGATCTCCCGGCGGCGGGCAACGATCCCCGGCCAGTGCTCGGGGCCCAGCGCTTGGCCCCCAGTCGCCCAGGTCAACGTCAGCTCGTCGAGCGCCGAGGCCACCTCGTGACGCGAGAGATGGAAGACGTCCTCGCCATCCTCCAGAAAGCCATGCTCCGCCAGCAGCGCGCCGAACTCGCGGATCTTGTTCCACCAGCTGGTCAAAAACCAGTAGTCGCAGAAGAACTTGTGCTCCTCCACGTAGGGAAACACGGTCCGTGACAGCGCGAGGAGGTCGTTGAACTTCTGGCGCGCGTCCTCGTCGAGCAACGCTCCGTACTCCGCCGCCAGGCGCTCGCGTTCGCGACGGATGTCCTCCGTGGGGCGCTCGATTCGCTCCCCTGCCTGCACCGCGGCTACGTGGCCGATCAGCGACGCGTAGGGGATGCTGGGATCGTCCTTCCAGCTCCGATAGAAATGGTAGAGGCCATCGCCGGTTGCCATGTTGAACCACGGCTCCTTGATCGCCTCGAGCTCCTGGAGCCAGGCGCGTCCGGCTTCGCTGCCCGACAGCTCCGCATCGATCTGGTCCGGCGTTCGGCCCTGCGCAAACGCAGCGTCCACGCCTGTCTCAACCGCCAACCGCGCCAGACGGCGCAGCTCGGCGTCCGGCTTGAACAGCACGATGTCGATCCCCGCCACCATCTGCGCGATGTGTTGATCCGGAATATCCGGCAGGTTCGCCTTGCAGAGCTCGGCAAATGTCGAATAGGCGCCATACCCCAGCAGCAGGAACTCGAAGTGGTGCTGCCACATCAGGTCGCCCATTCGCAGTGCGCGGCTATATGCGTCCAGGACGTTGTAGAACGAGGTGTTGCGGTCGTGCTCGAACGCGACTGACTCGGCCTCGTACTCGGGCAGTTCGGGCACCCGCAGGTCCGCGAGCTCCCCGATCAAGGCCTGCATCTTGGCCCGCCACTTGCCGTATAGCTCGCTCCAGTTCTGGTAGTAGTAGCCGGCCCGTTTCTGGAAGAACTGCGCGCGCTCGGCGATTTTGGCGGGATCGGTGACCGGATTGCCGGTGATGTAGATGTAGCCGTTGACGCAGCGGTAGTCGATCCCCATCGCTGGCGGCACGGCGAATACCCGGTTCTGCCAGACGCCGATGGCCTGGTACGGCGAGTCGATGCAGATCACATCGAAGGCGGGCATCGGCTCCGGGAAGTGCATCGAGTTCCAAAACCAGAAGCGGTTCTCGTCGACATCGCGCCGCCCCTCGTCGAACAGCGCGTAGTAGGGGTACATCTCCTTCCAGCCCTCGCAACCGGGCGGCGTCGGGATCTCGTACGGGTTTGGGAACTGTCCAGTCTGTGGCGTCGTGGTGGCCATTTTCTCCTTCCTCTCTCCCCGTCGTTGCACCGCGGTCGTGGCGGCATGCGGCGCAGTCAGTGTACGTCGTGGCGCTTGCGCCGCGAGCATCGTCTCCTGGCAGCGGCTTAGACTGCTTTGCCCCCGCGAGTCATCTCGTCACTGGAATGGACGTTGAGAAAGGCGGCCGAGAATGCCGTTCATAGACCTTCCGAGTGCACAGCTCTACTACACCGACCAGGGAACCGGGCCGCCGCTGGTGCTCGTCCACGGATATACCTGTGACTCGGTCGACTGGAGCTGGGCGCTTCCGATGCTATACCCGCACTTCAGGGTGCTCGCCTTCGATAGACGGGGCGAGGGTCGCTCGAGCTCAGCGCCTGACTATTCACTGGCGAGCCAGGTGGAGGATGTCGCCGGGGTGATCGAGGGGCTCGGATGCGAAGCGCCGATCCTCGTTGGCCATTCGCTGGGCGGGGCGATCGTCTCGAGTCTCGCGGTCGAGCGGCCCGGCGTGGCCCGCGCCATCGTGGTGCTGGACCCGCCCTACGCCGCCGAGCCCGACGCGGCTGCTCTCGCGGACAGCCTCAAGCCGGCGCTGCAGAGCGACGAGTGCCGAGAGGCCGTCAAGGGACTGTGGCGGACGATCTGCTACACGTCGGCAACGCCCGACTGGGTGAAGGTGCTGGTCGAGCGCAGAGTCGACGCCCTCCCGCAGGAATCCTTGTACGGGGGCTTCGTGGGAATGTGGGATCACCCAGAAGGCATCGCTCGGCGCCCCCAAGCGGACGACTACCTTGCGAGGCGCACCGGCCCCGTGCTGGCGATCCACTCCACGCGTGAGATGCGAGACTACGAGCGCTCTACGTTTCGGGACGAACGTTCACGAGCAATCGACTGGCCCGGAACCGGTCATTGGCTGCAACTCGAGCGGCCGCGGGAATTTGCAACCGTGCTCATCGACTGGGTGACCACCGCATTGCTTTCGTGACCTGTCACACGTGGACTGGACCTGACCCTGCAACTGCCGGAACTCATGCCCGCACCTTCCCCAGGCCGAGGTTGCGCGAGGCGATCCGGGCGCCTTCGCTCAGCGCCTCGAGCTTGGCCCACTGAATGCTCGGGTGCACTCGCCGCAGATATGGTCCTTGGGCGAACCCGCAGTCAGTGCTGGCCATGATCCGCTCGGGGCCGACCAGCCGTCCGATCCGCTCCAGGCGCTCCGCGACCAGCTCGGGGTGCTCCACGACATTCGTGGCGTGACTGATCACCCCTGGGGCGAGCGTCTTGCCCTCGGGCGGTTCGATCTTCTGCCACACCCTCCACTCGTGCTCGTGGCGGGGGTTGGCGTTCTCGAACAGGTAGGTGCCGGCGTTGACCTGAAGGACGAGCGCGAGCACCTCGCGCAGCGGGATATCGTTGGTGTGGGGGCCGTTCCAGCTGCCCCAGCAGACGTGGTAGCGGACCCTCTCCGCAGGGATGCCCTCGAGGGCATGGTTGAGGGCGTCGATTCGTGGCTGCGCCCACGCCAGGTAATCCTCCATCGTGCCTGGCGGAACAAGCACGTCGTACATGAACGGGATGAAGGCGTCGTCTACCTGGACCTGCAGCCCGGCCGCGACGATCGCGCGGTACTCCTCGGCCAATGCCTCGGCGACCCCGAGCAGAGCAGCCTGCTCGGACCCGTAGTGCTCGTCGATGAGGTTGGGAAAGCAGCTGGCGGGCGCAACCACAGGTAGGAATCCGCGCTCGACACCTGTGGCCGTCATCGCCGCCTTGAGGTTCGTGATGTCGCGGCCGATCGCCGCCTGACCCGTATAGGTCACCGGCCCGGTGCTGACCCATACGCCGCCGGGCTCCTCGTACTCGCCCTGTTCCTTGGCGAAGTACTCTGCGTAGAACTCGGAAAACCGCGCCCAGTCAGTTGCCACCGCCGGATTCTCGGCGGCGGATCGCTCACTGACATCTGCCATTCGCACAGTCGCCTCCGGCCGCAGCTCGAAGCCCCCCAGGCGTCGGTACACGTAGTAGTTCCACGACGACTTTCCGTACTCGCCGTCGCTCACCACGTCGATGCCCGCATCGCGCTGGCGGCGGACAACCTCGCGCACCGACCGCGCCAAACACTCCTCGTAGGCCCCCTCGTCAACGGGCTCACCCGCGTCGCGCTTCCGAATGAACCCGAGCAACTCATCAGGACGCACCAGACTGCCTACGTGGGTGCTCAGAATTCGAGTCATGCGCTCGGGTGGCCGCAGTGTACCTGGTCGATCACGGCCCGCGGCTCCGCCACCACGGTCGAGAATGTGCTAAATAACGCGGTCAACAGATGCCCGAAGACTCGGCATCCAACGCGGTAACAGCATGAGCTCGACTGGAGAGGTCTGGACGCGCCCGCTGCCGCCCGGCGTAGCAGCGAGCGATCTGGACCGAGCGCTGACGGCGTTCGTGGCGGCGCTGGGGGTGGAGAAGGTCCTGACCGATGTGGCGCAGTTGGGAGAGTTCCGCGATCCGTTTCAGCACGCATCCTCGGAGGAGTACACCGCATCGGCGGTGGTGATGCCGACGACGGTGGAGGAGGTCCAGGACGTCGTGCGGATCGCGAACGAGGCGCGCGTCCCGCTGTGGACGCATGGGCAGGGACGCAACAACGGCTACGGCGGGCCGGCGCCCCGGGTGAAGGGTTCGGTGATCGTCAGCCTGCGCAACATGAACCGGGTGCTGGAGCTCAACGAGGAGCTGGCGTATGCCGTCGTCGAACCGGGGGTGCGCTGGTTTGACCTGTATGAAGCGATCGAGGCGCAGGGAGCCGGGCTGATGCTCTCGATCGCCGACCTGGGATGGGGCAGCGTTGTGGGCAACACGCTGGAGCACGGCGCCACGTACATGCCTTACGGCCTGGATTTCCAGATGCCGTGCGGGATGGAGGTGGTGCTCGCCAACGGGGAGGTGATGCGGACCGGGATGGGAGCGATGCCCGGTAACCGGGCGTGGCACTGCTACAAGCGCGGATTGGGTCCGTCGCCCGATCAGATGTTCATGCAGTCCAACTTCGGGATCGTCACCAAGATGGGCGTGTGGCTGATGCCCAAGCCCGAGGTCTACATGCCGCTATGGCTGCGCGTCTGGAACGATGATGATCTGGGGCCGCTGGTCGACACGCTGCGCCTGCTGATGCTCGATGACACGATCCGTATGGTGCCGCAGATCATGAGCACGATTCTGCTCGGGGCGGTGTTCTCGCGCCGGGAGGAGTGGTACACCGGCGAGGGGGCGATGCCCGATGAGGCGATCGAGCGCATGGCGCGCGGACTGGATGCTGGGCGCTGGATGATGCGGTTTGCGCTTTACGGCGACGAGGCGGTAGTCGATCACCGGTTTGCGAAGATCAAAGCGGCGTTTGAGCAGGCGCTCCCGGGGGCGGAGCTGTGGGGCTCGAAGTGCGCGCCAGAGGAGATTGCCGCCCTGGAGAACCCGAGCGAGCGCGTGCAGGGGGGAGTGCCCAGCCTCGACCTCAACGCGATGACCGCTTGGTACGGCGGCGACGAGGGCGGCCACATCGGCTTCTCCCCCATCGCCCCGCTGACGGGCCGCGACGCGGTGGCGGTGCGCGACCTCATGCGGTCGATGGTCGAGGAGGCCGGACTGGACTACATCGCTGGGTTGATGCCGCTCAGCAACCGGTCGTTTGTGCATGTGACGATGGTGATCTTCGACACCAAGAACGAGAGTCAGTCGCGCGCGGCCTATGACGTGGCGCGGCGGCTGGTGCGTGAGGCGGCGAACCGGGGCTACGGCGAGTATCGCGCGCACCTGGACTTCATGGATCTGGCGGCCGAGCAGTATTCGTTCAACGACCACGCCTACAGGCGCTTCAACGAGACAATCAAGGATGCGTTGGATCCCAACGGGATCTTGTCGCCCGGCAAGCAAGGCATCTGGCCACGGCGCTTGCGTGACGGAGCGGCGTAGTCTCCCTGACTGATCGATCGCGGCGCGTTCGTTGGGCCGGCCCGGCGGCGCCACTCGGAGAGAATGCCGGCATGACGCAATTCCCTGAATCTCATCGCGACCTCCTGGAGGGTCAGGTCGCTTCCTTGGCAACAATTCGCCGGGACGGGTTTCCTCACCTAACCGAGGTCTGGTTCCTGCACGACGAGGGTGAGCTGAGGCTGTCGCTGAACACTTCGAGACTCAAGACTCGTAACCTGCTCGCGCGCCCGCAGTGCAGCCTGATGCTGCTCGATCTGCAGAAACCGTACCGATATCTGGAGGTGCGCGGCACCGCAAAAGTGGAGGCCGATGACGACTACACCTTCGCTCGAAAGCTCGGTGCAAAGTACGACGCCGACCTGAAGGTGCACGACCGGCCCGGCGAGAGTCGGGTGGCGGTCACGATTGAACCGAGCAACGTCTACGCGGTTGACATGAGCGGCGGCTAGGTATCGTGCTGGGATGAACAGACGCTACGAGGTGATCGTCATCGGCTCGGGTGCCGGCGGCGGCGTGATCGCCGGCGAGCTGGCGGATGCCGGCAAGCGCGTGCTGGCGCTGGAGTCGGGACCTCACCGCACCGCGGCCGACTTCATGCGCTGGGAAGCCCACGCCAACCACGACATCTGGTGGCCGCTGACGATGGCGGAGCCCCCCGCGCCTGACCAGCCGCCGATACCGATGTTTCGTGGCCATTGCGTCGGCGGCACCACGACGATCAACACGAAGGTGGCGCTGCGGCCGACCGACCAGGACTACACGAAGTGGCACGCCGCTGGCGGCTTGCTCGGCGAGGGTGGCTCGCCGTTCGCAGAGCCAGATCTGATCGAGCACATCCAGCGCGTCGAGCGACGGCTGGGGGTACGCGAGCGCTCGGACTGGCGCCCCGCAGTGAAGACGGTGCTACGCGGCTTCCGGGCAATGGGCACCGAGCTGGAGCCGGTGACCGCCTACACCGATCACAGCTGCATGGGATGCGGCTCGTGCCTCCAGGGCTGCCCCACCAACGCCGGCAAGAACACGATGAATGCGTACATTCACCCTGCGTGGGCCGAGCGACGCCTCGACCTGCGGCCGGGATGCCGGGTGCAGCGAGTCGTTATCGAGGATCGCGGCGGCGGCCCCGAGGCGATGGGCGTGGAGTACACGGACGGCCTGGGCCAGCAGCACGTGGCCGGGGCCGATGTGGTCGTGGTCTGCGGCGGCGCGCTTGCGACGCCGCAGCTGCTGCTCAGGTCGGGCGTGCGCGAGGCGTCGGGCGGGTCGGCCTCCAGCTCGCTGATCGGCCGCCACCTCGGCTTTCACCCGGCGCGCCTGGTGACCGGTCTGTTCGACGAGATCCAAGACGCCCACATGATGTATCCCATCAGCGCTCACTGCATGGAGTTTCAGCGCGACGAGAATGGCGGGTTCGTCGTCGAGGCGTCGACGGTCCAGGACCCGATCGGCTGCTCCACCGCGCTGTGCGATGAACACGGCGTACCGCTGTGGGGCCCGGAACTAACGGAGGTCATGCGCAAGTACCGCTATCTCAACGCCCTGCTCACGATGGTCTCCGACGAGAACCATGGAGTTGCGTGGGTGGACGAGGACGGGCGTGACCGTTACTCCTATGAGTGGAGCGCCACCGAGCAGGAGCGCAACCGAGCGTCGCTGCAGTTCGCTCGTGAGGTGCTGTCGGCCTCCGGTGGCAAGCGAGTGTTGCAGACAGGTTTGGTCACCACTCATATTCAGGGTGGCTGCCGGATGGGCTCGGATGCCGAGCGCTCGGTTGTCGACGCCCATGCCGAGTTGCACGACGTGCGGCGGCTGTTCGTCGGCGATGGCTCGGTCGTGCCACGCACGCTGTCGGTGAACCCGTCGCTAACGATCATGTCGCTGGCCAGCCGCCTGGCAGCGTATCTGGCCAGCGGCGAGCACGGCTACTTCAGGCCCGCGCCGGCGCACGCCACGGCTTGACGTGGTGAGGCTCTCGTCACAGGCGCTGGTAGGTTGAGGTTGATGGCTTAGTTGCGCGAGCGGATAGGAGTTGCTGATGGACGCGGTCGAGTTGGTGGCCCTGTATTGGACGGTGTCGGGCCCTGCTGACGTGCACGTGGGGCGGGAGTGGAGCCTGTTCGACTGGCGCGACCGCTGTGCGGAGGCGGCGAAGGTCGGGTTCAGGGGCCTGGGGCTTTGGCATGCTGATGTCGAGCACCAGCTAGAGACCCGCACGCTCGGCGAGATCAAGCAGATCTTCGACGACGCCGGGCTCGAGTACCTGCAGGTGGAGTTCCTCGCAGACTTCTTCGCCGAGCCGGGCACCCCAGCCCGCCAGAAGTCCGACGCGCGGCGCGAGCTGCTGTTCGAGACCGCTGCGGCCTTCGATGCCCACCACATCAAGGTGGGCAATATTCCGGGCACGCCTTGCGAGCTGGGCAAGCTCACAGAGGCGTTCGCCGAGCTGTGCCAGGACGCGGCGAGGCACACGGCAGCGCCGGTCGCTTACGAGTTCATGCCGCCCGACGTCAACGTCAACACGCTCGATACGGCGCTGCAGCTGGTCAAGGACGCCGGGCAGCCCAACGGCGGCCTGGCGATCGACACCTGGCACATGGCCAAGCTGGGCATCCGCCCCGACGACCTGCGAGCGATCCCGCTCCAGTACCTGACTTGGGTGGAGCTCTCAGATGGGCAGTTCGAGAACATGCCGGATCCCGTGGACGAGACGGTCAACCACCGGCGGCTGCCGGGAGAGGGCGAGTTCGACATTCCCGCGTACGTGGAGGCGTGCCAGGCGCTCGGCTACCAGGGCCCGTGGGGAGTGGAGGTTCTGTCGGCCGAGCTCAGAAGGCTGCCGATCGAAGAGGCGTTTCGGCGTGCCTACGAGACCACTGCCGCGCAGTTCCGCGCCGGCGTGCCCTGACGGCAAGATCAGCTTTCGTGGATGATCACGCCCCGGAGGTTTTTGCCTGATGCTCAAGCCGCGATGCTTGTGGCATAACAGAGTGAACGGAGGACGAGCATGAACGCCTTGGCGACCGACTGGCCGGTCCGGTACTGCACATGAGTGGCCTTCGCTTGGACGGTCGGGTCGCGGTCGTCACTGGCAGCGGGCGCGGCCTCGGCCAGGCGTACGCGATGGCGCTGGCCGCCAGCGGGGCTGCGGTCGTTGTCAACGACCTCGACGAGGACTCCGCTGCCGATACGGTGCAGCAGATCGTCGAGCACGGAGGCCGCGCAGCGTCGGTGGTCGCTGCCATCGGCGACAGCAGCGCGGCGCAAGCCCTGGTAGACCGGGCCCTGCGCGACTTCGGTCGACTGGACGTGATGGTTACCAACGCGGGGGTGCTCCGCGATCGGGTGCTGTGGAAGATGACCGACGAGGACTTCGATCTGGTCATCCACACGCACCTGCGAGGTACGTTCACGTGCGCGCGCGCCGCCGCGATGCAGATGCGCGAACAAGGCGACGGCGGAAGGATCATCGCGGTCGGATCTCCGGCGGGACAGTTCGGCAACTTCGGCCAGACCAACTACGCCGCGGCGAAGGCGGGGATCGTGGCCTTTGCACGGACTTGGGCGATGGAGCTCGGCCGCAGCAAGATCACTGTGAACGCGATCGTGCCCACCGCTTGGACCCAGATGACCGCGAGCATCCCGATCTACGCGCCGCTGACGCGGCTTGTCGACGCCGGAGAGCCGTTCCCGAGGGAGGTACGACGCGAGCATGCGCTCGGGATGCCCGAAGATTGCGCGCCGCTGGTCGTCTTTCTGGCCTCCGAGGCGAGCGCCGGGATCACCGGACAGGCGATCGGTATCGGCGGAGACAAGCTAACGCTCTATTCCCATCCGGCGGAGGTAGCCTGCGCCTACCGCGAGGGCGGGTGGACCGCGGAGGACATCGCAGCGGAGTGGTCGACGGCGTTTGCCGATTCGCTGCAGCCCTTTGGTGTCGAGCTGCCACCGCTGTCATGACGGCATGTGCTCGCAGAATCCCCCCTTGGTCGCGGTCGATCGCTTGCTCATCCGCACTGAAGATGGGCTCGGCGGGGATGCTAGCCTCAGGCACCGGATACTGAATGGGGAGGCCAGAATGACTATCTCCACCGCAGAGGGCCTCGTCACCGATATGGCGGGACTGCGCCAGTCGCTCGGGCGGCATCTCGGCTTCACGGACTGGCAGGAGATGACGCAGGAGCGCGTCAATCAATTCGCAGACGTCACCGAGGACCACAACTTTATCCATATCGATCCGCAGCGGGCCAGGGGGACTCCGTTTGGCGGGACGGTGGCCCATGGCTTCTTGTCGCTTTCGCTGTTGGCGCCGGTCAGCCAGCGACTCCTCCAAGTCACCGACGCATCGATGGGAGTGAACTACGGACTGGAACGGGTGCGTTTCCCCGCGCCGCTTCCGGTGGGGGCGCACTGGCGCGGTGGGGCCGAGATCACGGAGGTCAGTGAGATCCCCGGTGGCGTACAGATCAAGCTCCTGCTCACGATCGAAGTCAAGGACTCCTTGAAGCCTGCGGTGGTGGCCGAGTCATTGGTGCGCGTGTACGGATGAGCGACGCGACGTTCGATCTGGACGCAGTGGTGGCCATCGACGTGCACGTGCACGCCGAGCGCAACGCCGGCGAGGAGCCCGACCCGGTAACCACTGAGATGCTGGCTGCAGCGGCACGGTACTTCGGCGGCAGCCCGCCGCAGCCAACCGCGCAGGACGTCGCTGATTACTACCGCGAACGCAAGATGCTCGCGGTGATCTTCAACGTCGACGATGAAGCGGGGATGGGGCGCAGGCGGCTCGGCAATGACGAGGTCATGGAGGTGGCCGGCGCCAACCCGGACGTACTCATTCCCTTCGCCAGCGTTGACCCGCACAAGGGCAAGCTCGCGGTCCGCGAGGCCCGTGAACTGATCGAGGGGGGCGCGCGCGGCTTCAAGTTCCACCCCAACACTCAGGCCTTCTGGCCCAACGATCGTGCCTTTTACCCGCTTTACGAGGTCATCGCCGACGCCGGACTGATCGCGCTGTTTCACTCCGGGACCACAGGCATCGGCGCGGGCATGCCCGGGGGCGGCGGGGTGCACCTCAAATACTCAAACCCCATGTACGTCGACGACGTCGCGTCGGACTTCCCTACGCTCGACATCATCCTGGCCCATCCGTCGTTTCCCTGGCAGGATGAGGCACTGGCAATCGCCGTGCACAAGCCCAACGTCTACATCGATCTTTCGGGATGGTCGCCGAAATACTTTCCGGAGATCCTCATCCAGTACACGAACACCAGGCTAAGGCACAAGATGCTTTTTGGATCGGATTTCCCGCTTCTCACCCCCGACCGGTGGCTGTCGGACTTCGAGACGCTGCCGATCAAGGACGACGTCAGACCGCTGGTGCTCAAGCGAAATGCGGCGCGCCTCCTCAAGCTGACGGACTGAAGGCTCACGGCGATCACGAGGGTCATGATCCGCCGCGAGCACGGCCCGCGTTCGGCAGCTGTTCAGATGGCGAAGAACACCGTCTCGCCCGGTCCCTGCAGACGAATGTCGAAACGGTAGCCACCGTTCACCGGCTGGGCCATCAGGGTGGAGCGTCGATCTGCAGGTACACGAGCGAGCACCGGATCCTCGGCGTTGGCCTCGGGCTCGTCGTCGAAGTAGATCCGCGTGACGCAGCGGTGCAGCATGCCGCGCGCGAAGACCGACAGCGCAATATGCGGCGCTTGAAGGCCTCCCCCCAGCGCCGGGACGCGTCCGGGCTTGACCGTCACGATCTGAAAGCCGCCCTCGCCAGCCTCCTCGCCGTGGCGGGCGAACCCGCGGAAATCTGGAAGCTCCGAGCGGCCCCCATAGCCGTGAAAGTCGGCAAAGCGCCCTTCCGGATCGCCCTGCCAGGTCTCGAGCAGCGCATCCGGTACCACCTCGCCCGCGCCATCGAACACCGCGCCGCTGATAACGATCGCGCCCGGAGTGCCCTCCGGCACCGCATAAGGGCCCTCCGGCCAAGGCAGGCCAATCGCGAAGTATGGACCGACGGTCTGCGATGGAGTAGTTGCGAAGATCATGAGGACTGTTCGAACGGTGTCTGCCCCGGGCCGCGCAAGTAAATGTCGAACTCATAGGCCGCCGCCCAGTCGGGAACCGTGCCGTGGATCGAAAACCTCGAGACCATCCGTTGGCGCGCGGCCGGATCTCTGACCGAGTTGAAGATCGGGTCGTAGTCGAAGAACGAATCGCCCGGGAAGTACATCTGGGTGACCAGGCGCTGCGCAAACGCCCGGCCGAGCAGCGAGAAGTGGATGTGCGCGGGTCGCCAGGCGTTGTGGTGGTTGCCCCACGGATACGGTCCCGGCTTGATCGTGGTGAAGTGGTAGCGGCCCTCGCGGTCGGTCAGGCACCGGCCGGCGCCGGAGAAGTTGGGATCCAAGGGCGCCGGCCAGCGGTCCCATTTGTGGCGATAACGCCCGGCGGCGTTGGCCTGCCAGATCTCGACCAGCGTGTGGCGCAGCGGCTTGCCTTCGGTGTCGAAGACTTGACCGGAGACGATGATCCGCTCGCCGATCGGCGCACCGTCATGCTGGGCCGTCAGATCGTTGTCGCTCTCGGCCAGGCGGGTCTGCCCCAGCTGCGGGCCGGTGATCTCGGTGATCGTCTGGGGCAGCCGGATTAGCGGCTGCTTTGGGTGGCGCAGTGCGGTGGACTTGTAGCCGGCAAAGTCCATTGGCGGATGAGCATCAGGGGGCTCGCGCAGATAGCTGGTCGGAGTGTCGGTCAGCGGGTCGTAAATGCCCTGCTGCTCAAGAACCTCGTTTTCGATCTGATCTGTCATTGGTATTCCTCCAAGACGAGCGCCACGCCGTGCCCGGCGCCGCTGCAGAGCGAGGTCATTTGCATAGCCTCCCCGGAGACGCTCGAGTTCATGCGCGAGATCCGTGTGCGTCCGCGAAATCCACGCGCTCAGCCACTTGGGCGACCGCTATGCGCACATTTGACCACGTAACGCGCAGAATATAGGCTCCCGAAGCTTCCGTGACCGCCACCGTTCGCGACACGACGATCGCTTGCCTGCGCGAGTTGGAGCTCACGACGATCTTCTCCAACCCGGGCTCGACCGAAGTGCCGTTCCTGGTAGGTCTGCCGGCCGACTTTCGCTTCGTCCTGGGCCTCCACGAAGGGTCGGTGGTCGGCATGGCCACGGGGTACGCGATCGCCAGCGGCCGTCCCTCACTGGCGCTGCTGCACACAACCGCCGGCCTGGGTAACGCCGTGTCGGCCATTGCCACCGCCCGCGTCAACCGGGCGCCGATGGTTGTACTGGTGGGCCAGCAGGACCGCCGCCATCTCGCCCAGGAGCCGTTCCTCGCCGGGCGCCTGCGCGGGCTAGCCGGCGACTACCCCCTCGCGGAGCTCGAACCGTGCCGCGCCCAGGACCTTCCCGGGACCGTCATGCAGGCCCACGCCAAGGCCCTGACCGGCCGCGGGCCAGTGCTGGTGATCGTTCCCGTGGACGACTGGCGCGCCCCCGCGCCGGCGCCGCATGAGATCTTCGGCGCCCGGACGGTGCTGCGCCCTCCAGCAGTCGACGAGGCCTCGGCGCAGGCGCTCGCCGAGATCCTCGAAGGGGCGCGGGCACCCGTGATCGTGACCGGACCGGGGGTCGACGGGGAGGCCGGCTGGGCGGCGGTGACCGCGCTCGCCGAGCGCCTGCAATGTCCCGTGTGGCAGGAGGCCTTCGGAGCGCAGGCTGGATTCCCCCAGGACCACCCGCTATTTGCCGGCCATCTGCCGGCGCACCGGGTGCGGCTGCGCGCTGCCCTGGCCGGCCACGACGTGGTGCTGACCGTTGGGGGGAGCGTACTTCGCCAGTACGAGTACGTGGAGGGACCGCTGGTCAACGAAGGAACCCGGCTGATCATGGTCTCCGCCGACCCGGCCGAGGTGCACCGCGGCCCCGTCGAGCTGGGGGTGATCGGCGATCCAGCGCAGCTGTGCGCCCGGCTGGCTGAGCGCCTCACCCAGCGGGCGCCGTCCAGGCCACCGCCGGCCGGCGGCCGGCGCGCGCCTCCGCTCGCCGACTCACCGCTGCGCGCCGGGCACGTGCTCGACGCGCTGGCGCGGCACCTCCCGGCGGACACCGTGCTGTTCGAGGAGTGCCCGTCGAACAAGCCCGAGCTTCATCTGCGCCTGCGCATCCGGCGGCCGCTCGGCTTTTTCAGTCCGGCCACCGGCGCCTTGGGCTTCTCGCTGCCCGCCGCCGTTGGCGTGCGAATGGCCCAGCCGGCGCAGCCGGTCGCTGCCGTGCTCGGGGACGGCTCCTCTCTGTATGCGATCCAGGGCTTGTGGAGCGCGGCTCGTTACGGCGTCGGCGTGCTATTCGTGGTCCTCGCCAACGGCGGCTACGCCGTCATGGACCGCCTCGCCGAGCACGCCGGCGGGACCGGCGTGTGGCCTGGCTTTGCGGAGGTCGACATCCGGGCGCTCGCTCGCAGCTTGGGCTGTGAGGCGATCCGCTGTGAGTCGGCGGCCGAGGTCGACCGTGCGGTCTCGCAGATCGCTCCCGGGCTGGCCGCGCGCACTAGCCCGCTAGTTATCGAGGCGCGAGTGACGCCCGACCCCACGTTCGAGGCCTAGGAGCGATCAGGCGGTCTTCACCGCGTGTCGCTCGTTCGCCAACCTTCTGCGTATTCCAGTCGCGCCGTTACTGCATAGGGCACGGGGCTGACGACGGCTCGCACGTTGATCTGCTGATGCGGGTCCACCGTCGTCTTGCGCGTGCCGCCGTTCGGCTCACCCCAGACCACCTGTAGCTCGGTGCCGATCTCGACCTGGGGATCCACGGTGGCCAACGAGAGCGCTCGCTTCTCGTTCGCGCTGTAACCGCTGAACATCGACAGCCCGACGACCGTCCCATCGGCATCGACGACCGAGTCGAAGTTCGAGGAGCCGTAGTTGGCGATGGGCAGGTCGAAGAACTGATAGCTCTCGCCCTCGGTGTCGAGCAGCGAGGCGAAGATCTTGGCGACATCCTCGGCGTCCCAGGCGAGCGTGACCTTCTTGCGCTGCCCTTCTTGGTCGACTTGCTCGAGCGCGTCGCGGCCGATGAAATCGTGGTCGAACTTGACGAACGGGCCGTAGCCGAGTTCCCAGGGGTTGAGGTAATAGTCCTCGATGTTGTCTGAGACGAAGCTGCCCGCCAGTGCGTTGGTCGCCTCGTAGCTGTCGGCACCCAGCCACTCGCGGTAACCACGCAGCTCCTCGCCGGTGTAGATGGCGGGCAAGGGCGAGGGGATCCAACCCGATTCGAGCGTGTTCGACGCGTACGCGCGTGCGCCGCAGGGCTCGATCCCGAACTCCCGGCCCGCCTCCAGAATCGTCTCACGAGCCCTATCGTAGGTCTCATAGGGCCCGAAAAGCTCGAGCCCGGGGGCCCCCGCCATTCCATGACGGAGCGTGCGAACGCGCTCGCCGCCGACGTTCATGTCGGCCATGCGGAAGAACTTCAGCTGTTCGACGGGGCCGCCATTCACCTTCTCGATGACCTGCCAGGCGTTGGGACCCTGAATCTGAAGCCGCCAGTACCTGCGAGTCACCGCCTTACCGTAGGGCCGCGACGGAGAGCGATTGTCGTACTCGACCTCGACGTTGTAGCCGCCGGTTTCGGCCTGGTACATGAGCCAGTTGGCCGCGGGGTTGCGGCCGACCCACACGAACTCCTCCTCCGCCAGATGGAACAGGATTCCGTCGCCGATCACATGCCCGGCCGGGGTCGTGGGAACGAATTGCTTGGCCATGTTGACCGGGAAGTTGGCGACGCTGTTGATCCCCGTATCGGAGAGCAGCTTGATGGCATCTGGTCCCCGAAGGAAGAGGTTCACCATGTGGTGGGACTGGTCGAACAGCACGGCCGTCTCTCGCCACGCCCGCTGCTCCCGGCGCCAGTTGGTGAACTCGTAGGGGACCACGGGGTAGATGTATGCGCCGATCTGCGAGTTGCGTAGCAGCTCGACGGTGTTACCGGATTCGTCCAGAACCTCCTGGAGGTTTCTCGCCGCCATCCGTCCCTTCCTTCCCGCGGCGGTGGGCCGCATTGTATTCCGTCTCCTCTGGCGTCGGACTACCTCCCGAGGGCCTCCATGAAACCTCCGACGAGTCCGAGGCTCGTTGTCCGGCCAGCGTCAAAAACGCGTCGAGCGCGTCCGGATTGGCCAGCGAATCGCGGCTGGCCACCCGCTCTGGCGCCTCTCCGCGCAGAATTCGCTTGACCGGCGCCTCCAGCTTCTTGCCCGTCAACGTGCGCGGGATCCCCGGCACGGAGACGATCGCATCGGGAACGTGGCGCGGCGATAGCTGCTCGCGCAGCGAGCGAGCGATTCGCTCGCGCAGCGAGTCGTCGATCTCGACACCCTCTAGGGGGACGACGAACAGAGTCAGCTCACCCATGCCGCCGCCCTCGTCCTCCAGGTGAACCACGAGCGCATCGACGATCTCCGGCAGCTCCTCGACGACCCCGTAGAACTCGCCCGTCCCGAGCCGCACCCCGCCCCGGTTGAGCGTGGCGTCGGAGCGCCCGGTGATCACGCAACTCCCTCGCTCGGTGAAGCGGATCCAGTCGCCCTGTCGCCAGATTCCGGGATAGCGGTCGAAGTATGAGGCCCGGTAGCGCGAGCCATCGGAGTCGTTCCACAGCGCCACGGGCATCGACGGCATCGGCTTGAGGATCACTAGCTCCCCCAGCTCCCCGATCACTTCATTGCCGTCTGCATCGAAGGCGTGGGCGTCGACCCCGAGGCAAGGTCCGGCGATCTCACCCTCGTAGACGGGCTGCGCGAACGAGCCGGAGACCAATCCGGTGCAAACGTCGGTGCCGCCCGAGCCGTTGTTCAGCAGAACGTCGGGGAGCTGCTCATACACGTACCGGTATCCCTCCACCGGAAGCGGTGAGCCGGCCGTGCAGAGCACGCGCAATGCGCTCAGGTCGCAGTCCCGCCCGGGAGCCAGCCCGGCCTTGCGACAGGCCATCAGGTACGGCGGCGACACGCCCATCATGGTCGCTCGTAGGCGCTCGGCCAGCCGCCACTGTTCGAGCAGGTCCGGCCAGTTGGGATCCCCGTCGAGCATCACGATCGAGGCACGAAGCAACAGAGCTGACACCAGGGCATTCCACATCATCCACGCAGTGGTCGAGAACCACAGCAGCCGGGAGCCTGGTTTGAGGTCCCAGCCGATCCCCTGGTTCTTGTGGTGCTCGATCAGCTGGCCGCCATGGCCGTGGATGATGGCCTTGGGCAACCCGGTCGTACCCGAGGAGAACAAGACGTAGATCGGGTGGTCGAAGTGGACAGGGGTAAACTCGAGCGGCGCCGACTCCGCCAGCAACTCCTCCCACGACGTCGCGCCCTCCAGTCGCGCTTCCCCATATGGGACCCACACCACGTGCTCGAGCGAGGGTAGACGGCTCCGGATCGTTTCAACCTCGCCGCGCCGGTCGATGTACCTGTCGCGGTACCCGTAGCCGCCCACGGCCAGCATCACCTTCGGATTGATCTGCGAGAAGCGGTCGATGACGCTGCGGCTGCCGAACTCCGGCGCGCACGTGGCCCAGATAGCACCCAGGCTGGCGGCGGCGGCGAACGCCACCAGTGTCTCGGGGATGTTGGGCAGGTAGGCCACCACGCGGTCACCCGGACCGACCCCGAGGCGCTGTAACCCCGTCCGCGCGCGCGCAACCTGGTCGCGCAGCTCGCCGAAGCTAATGTCGACCCGCGGCCGCGTCTGCGAGAGGGCTACGACGGCGTTGCGGTCCCGGTCGGCGTCGGTGCCGAGCAGATGCTCTGCGTAGTTGAGCGTGGCGCCGGGGAACCACTGCGCGCCGGGCATCGTGCGGCGTCCGAGCACCCGCTCGTATGGCGCGTGCGCGCGAATCGCGTAGAAGTCCCAGACCGAGCCCCAAAACCCCTCGAGGTCATCGACCGACCACCGCCAAAGCGTCTCGTAGGAGTCAAACTCGAGTCCGCGATGCTCTCGCAGCCAGCTCGCGTAGCGGCCGATCTCGGTGCTACTGCGCCAGTCGGCTGGTGGGGACCAGAGGACGTCTCCGATCATCGAGCCTCCGCACTAGTGTTGGCTCCAGCGGCTATGAGCGCACGGCCCGCCAGCTATCCGGCGCGTAGGCCTTGCGCACCGTCTCAACGTAGGGAACCGGGCTGACGACCGCGCGCATCTCGGCCTGGACGTGGCGCTCGACCGTCGGCTTGGCCGAGCCGCCGTCCTCCTCGCCCCACACGAGCGTGACCTCGCTACCCGGCTCGGCATGCTGGGCGTCGAGGACCGCGAGCGTCAGCATCTTGCCTTCGTTAGCGGAGTAGCCGATCCAGGTGGAGACTCCGACGGTCTCACCGTCGACCACCACCTTGTCGAATGGATGCATCGAGTAGACCGCGGACGGCCAGTCCATGAACTTGGCCCGGTCGCTCTTCTGGAACATGGAGCCGATGGTGCGCGTGACGTCGTCGTCGTCGAGCGCCAGCGTGACCTTGCTGCGGTGTTCGCCCTCGGCCATCTTCTCCAGCGCCTCGCGGCCGATGAAGTCGTGGTCGAACTTGACGATGTGACCGTAGCTGAGGTCCCACGGCGTGAAGTAGTAATCCTCGATGTTGTCGGAATAGAAGCTCCCGCCGATCGACGCCGAGCCCTCGTAGGCGGCGGCCGGCAGCCACCGGCGGTACTCGCGCAGCGCCTCGCCCGAGTAGACGGCCGGGAGCGGGGAGGGAAGCCAGCCCGATTCAAGCGCATTGGACGAATAGGCGCGGCCGCCGACCTGCCTCAGGCCGAAATCCTCCCCGGCGCTGACGATCGCCTCGCGCACCGCCGCCTCCTCCTCCCACGGTCCGAACAGCTCCCAGCCGGGCTGTCCAGCCATCCCGTGACGCAGCGCCCGGACATCACGGCCGGCAATCTGGACGGCAGTCATGTTGAAGAACTTGACCTCGGGCGCCCGCTTGTCAAGCAGCTTCTCGATGACCTGCATCGCGTTTGGTCCCTGCACCTGGAATCGGTAGGAGCGGCGCCGGTTGTCAGTGCGCAGGGCCCACCGCTCGTCACGCTCCAGCTCCGCGTCGTAGTCCCCCGTCTGGGCGTGGTAGGTGACCCAGTTGAGCACCGGCGCCCGGCCGACGAGGTTGAACTCGTTCTCCGCGAGATAGAACAGGATCACGTCGCCGATGACGTACCCCTCCGGGGTGCATGGGACGAACTGCTTGGCCTTGTCGACGGTGAAGTTCTCGAAGCTGTTGACGCCGAGATGCGAGAGCAACGCGAGCGCGTCCGGGCCTCGGACGGCAAGCTCGGCCATGTGGTAGGACTGGTTGAAGAGGACGCAGGAGTTCTGCCATGCCAGCTGCTCGTCGCGCCAGTTGGTGAACTCCGCCGGCACGCCGGGGTAGACGTTGGGGCCAGCCTGCGAGTTGCGAAGCATCTCCACCGGGTTTCGGTGCTCTGCTAGCACGCCTTCAAGGCTGCGCGCTGTCATGTCCTGTCCTCTCTGTAGTCCAAGGTCATATTCACGTGGCGGGGTCGATGACGGCGGCGGCCGACTCCGCGGCACTGCCGAGGTAGGCGGCGATCACCGCCGGGTCCGCGCGGACGACCGAAGGCACGTCGTTGGCGATCACCTTGCCGAACTCGAGGACGACGACACGGTCGCAGATGCCCAGAACGAGGCCCATGTCGTGGTCGATCAACAGCGTCGACTGCCCGCGATCTGCGAGATCGCGCAGGCGACGCCCCAGCGCCTGGCTCTCCGCCGTGTCCAGCCCGGCGGCGGGCTCGTCGAGGCAGAGAAGGTGGGGACGGCCGGCGACCGCGCGCGCCAGCCCCACGAGCTTGCGCTGGCCCTCGGAGAGCTCGTCCGGCAGCGCTTCGGCGATCGGCTCCAGGCCCATCTGCGCCAGGACGTTCTCAACCTCAGGTTCCGCCTCCTCGGCGGGACGGTGTCCGGTGGCGACGGTCAGGTTCTCGCGCACGTCGAGGTCATCGAACAGCTCGGTGCCCTGCCAGGTGCGCGCGAACCCCAGCTCGGCTCGTTGGTGCGCCGAGCACACCGCCACGTTGCGGCCCTCGAGCTGCACGGTCCCGGTGCTGGGGACAAAGCCCGTGATCGCGTCCACGAACGTCGTCTTGCCGGCCCCGTTGGGCCCAATCAGCCCTACCAGCTCGCCGTCTCCGACCTCCAGGTCGACCTCCTCGAGGGCGTGCACGCCGCCGAACGCCACCGACAGGTTGTTGACCTGCAGCACGGGCGCTCCCGCATCGCGCGCGGCGGCCGGTGCGCGCGCGGCGGCCGGTGCGCGAGAGGGGCGAGCGGCCTGCACCGGAGCCGCCGGCGGCTGGATGTCCGGGCTGAACGCGGGCCGCTTGTGCAGGCGGCGATAGAAGTCGCCGGCCACCCCCTCCGGGTTCCGGATCAGGGTCACGATCAGGATTACGCCCCCGAACAGCAAGAACCAGTTGCCGTTGAGCCCGAACCACTTGTCCAGCGCATATGGGAACAGCGCCTGGGTGGAGATCAGGCCCGCGAACGCCGCGCCGGAGATCAGCGTGATCCCGCCGGCGTAGGCGAACGCGATCAGGCTCAGCGCCGTCACCGCGTCAAACCGGTCAGCGCTCACCGACCCGAAGTTGTAGGCATACAGCGAGCCTGCGACGCCGGCGATCAGCGCGGCGATGGCGAACGCGGCGAGCTTGACGTTGCGGGGGTTGATCGCAGCCGCGGCGGCAGCGCGCTCGTTAGAGCGGACCGCCAGCATCCGCTGCCCCAGCCGTCCCCGGCGCACCACCCCGACGAGCACGCACAGCGCGATTGTTATCACCAGCACCACCCAGCCGTAGACGGGGCTGGGGAGGTTTCCGTCCAGCCCGCGGAAGCCCGCCGACGGCCCGAGGTTGAGGCCCAGCAGCGTCGGCGAGTGGACCGGCGAGCCGGTCTGACCCCCACCCCAGGTCGGATTGTTGAATCCGAAGTCCTGGATCGCCACGGCGGCCGCCAGCGTGATCACCGCCAAGCTGACCCCGCGCACGCGGACCGCCGAGACCGCGGTGAGCATTCCGAGCAGCACCGCGAGTGCCGTTCCGAGGATTGGAGCCAGCGGGAAGCCGATGCCGGCGTTGACGGCGAGGTGGGAAATCGTGAAACCGGAGACTCCGGCCAGTGCCAACTGCACGACCGAGATCTGACCGACGAAACCGGTCACCACCACCAGCGACAGTGCCATCAGCGCGCCGATCATCGTGTTGACCAGCGCCTCGCGAAAGTCGAATGGGAACACCACGAGCGCCACCGCGCAAACCGCGCCGACGATCAGCGACATGCGACCGAGATTGCGCGGGCGCGGTGCCAGGGGCAGGCGCTGCTCGACGGGGTCGCCGCGACTGGGAAGCCGCGAGCCGCGCAGGTAGAGCACCACGGCGATGATCAGGAACTCGATCAGCTCCGCCACCCCTGGGATCGCGGTTCCACCCGCGGTCGGGAACCACGACAGCCCGCTGACATACTGGACCAGCGACTCGATGATGCCCAGGCCGATGCCGGCGGCGCAGGCGATCCCGAACGAGGTAAAGCCCGCGATCAGCGCCGCGGCCAACGCGGGCACGACCAGCAGCGGGAGCGTGCTGGGATCAAGTTCGGTGATCGATCCCGCCAGGATCCCGAGCGCGCCGGCGATCAGAGAGCCCAGCACCGTGTTGGCCAGCGACAGCAGGGTGGGCGACCGGCCGCCGAGCATCGCCGCCACCTGGTTCTCCGAGGCGGCCCGGGTGGCGAGACCGAACCGCGACCACCGGTACGCGGCGGCCAGCGCCACCGTCAGCACCACCACGATGCCGGTCAATATGAAGCGGTCGACCGGGACCGTCGCCCCCAGCACCGACACGGTGCTCTGCGGGAGGACGGTAGGCTCGGGCTGCGGCGTGGTGCCGAACGCCAGCAGCACGATCGCCTGTACGCACAGCAGCACCCCCAACGAGGACACCAGCTTCGCTAGCGGGGATGCCGTGCGCAACGGGCGGAACGCGACCAGCTCCATTATCACCCCGAACACCACTACGAACGCCAAGCTGACCACCACCGCCGGCGCCGTGGACATCCCGGACCCGATCCGGCCGGTCTGCAGCGCCCAGAACGCGTAGCCGCCGACCATCGCCACCCCGCCGGTCGCCAGGTTGATCACCCCCGACCCGCGGTAGGTGACCACCACGCCCAGCGCAATCGCCGCTATCAGGGCCCCCGGGCCGAGCCCCAACAGGACGAAAAGGAGGACTTGGGTCACTTCTGCTCAGGACCTCACTGCGGCGGCTGCAGATAGCCAGCCGTCTTCGTGAACATCTTCTTCCCGTGGTATTGGAAGAACTGCGTGCGGTCGTTGCAGACCGCCGGAGCCGACGGATACTTGCCGCACTGCAACTTGGGGGCCCCGAGCGCGATCGGGCCGGTGAACGCCTTTGCCTTCGCCAGCACCGCCGCCGGCGTGATCTTGCTGTAGCCGATTTCGTTGAGGAACCGGGCAGTGGTCAGAACCTGCGAGAAGGCGACCAGGTTCCACGGATCCGGAGCGTTGGCCGGCGTGCTGTACGTGGCCATGACCTTGCTGTACGGGACCAGTCCCGGGTCGGTCGGGTCGCCGAACAGCGAGCTGGCGATGGCGTATGTCCAGATCGGAAAGTCGCCGCCGAGCCCCGCCGCCACCTGTCCGTTCAGGCACAGCGGCGCCGACACGATCTTCTTCGCGTCGGTTATCCCGAGCTGCTTGAGCGCCTTGGTCAGATTGACACAGCCCGACGAGTCGGTGTAAGGAATCACCATGTCGGCGCTCGCCGCGCCCGCGCTGGTCAGCGGTCCGATCAAATCGGGGTTGGACTCGTCGTAGGCCACCTCCTTGACCGACACCCCCGCCGTCTTCAGTCCTTGGGAGATCGCCTTCGCGCCGTCGGTCAGCCCGGCGATGTTCGGGTAGATCAAGGCCGCGCTCTTCGCATGTAGGACCTGGCTGGCGTAGGTGCCAAACGGGCCCAGGACATGCGTGACATCGCCGAAGAAGATCGCCGCGTTCTTCTGGACCGAGTCGATCGGGGTCACGGACACACCGACGATCACCGGCTTGGCCCCCCCGAGCGTGGAATAGAACGATTGGATGCCGATCGCCACCGCGCCCTCGTCGACCACGTCGATCGACTTGTCGGCCAGCATCTCCTGCGCGCAGGTGGTGCCCTCCTCCTCCGCCGAGCGGATGAAGCATTCCTTGAGAACCAGCGGATGGCCGTCGATGCCGCCGAGCTCGGAGTTGATGTACTTGACGGCCGTCGCGGCGCCATTCGTTGCCAGCGGACCGACCTGCTGCTGGCCGCCCTGCTGGTTGATCCAGCCGATCGTCACGGGGGCCAGCGACGGGTTCGCCTTGCCCGCCTTCCCATGGGTGTAGGTCAGGTAGTTGGTCACCGACTGCGCACCGGCCCCACCCGCACCCGGCGAGGCAGCCGCAGACGTCGGGCTGGACGCGCTCGTCGCCGAGCTCGAGGCAGCGGCACCGCTGCTAGAACTGCTGGAGCTGCTCTTGCTCGAACCGCAGCTGGCGAGGAGAACCGTCGCCACCAGGACCGCGGTGCAAGCGGTCAACCGCCTACAGATCCGGCTAATCATTGTTCTGTCCTCCTCCTCGCAATGTTTCCCCGAAATTATCCAATCAGACAAGCCGTCGCGGATTCACCGCCGAGCACCGCGCGTGCTCGCTCCGCGCGTGCGAGCCGCCAGCGCGGTTGCGGAACTGCCGCGGTCATTCCTGGCGCTGCTCGCCGAGGTAGCTGGCCGTCAGCAAGGAGCTGTCGCTGCGCAAGCGCTCCGCGGTGTCCTCGAGGACCAGCTCCCCGTGGGAGAGCACATAGCCGCGGTCGGCGATTTCCAGCGCCAAGTGCACGTGCTGTTCGACGAGTAGGACGGCCGTCCCGTTCGCATCCGCCGCCGTTCGCACCACGGGCAGCAAGCGCTCGACGATGATCGGCGCGAGTCCCATGCTGAGCTCGTCGAGCAGCATCACCTTGGGCTTCCGCACCAGCGCGCGGGCGATCGCCAGCATCTGCTGCTCGCCTCCCGACAGCAGGCCGGCTCGGCGCAATCGCAGAGGTCGCAGCGCCGGGAAGTGCTCGTAGGCGATCTCCTCGCCGTCGGCGAAGCCGTCGAGCCGGAAGTGCTCGGCAATTGTGAGGCCATAGAAGATCCCCCGATCTTGGGGGACGTGCACGACACCAGCCTTCACGCGAGCCGTTGGCGAGATGCCGGCCAAGTCACGACCCTCCAAGCGGATGGTTCCCGCCGTGAGGTGAACGAGCAATCCCGAGATCGCTCTTAGGGTCGTGGTCTTTCCCGCCCCGTTCGGGCCCATCAACGCCACCACTTCCCCGCCAGCCACCGACAGTGTCACGTCACGCACCACCGCCGGACCGTCATAGCGGGCCGTCAGCCCCTCTACCTCCAACGCCGCCGTGGCGATTGCGCCTGCCGCGGTCACGCGTCCCACCCTACCGGAGAGGCCCACGTCAGCGAGTCGACGAACTCGCCCTGTAAAGGATCTTCGTTGTATATGGACGAAGATCTCCGTCCCTGCTCGGCGGCAAGATCGTCCGCATAGGACCGTGGGCGGCATCGGAGCGGCGCCGAGCATGCCGCGCGGTACCGCGATGATCTCGGGAGTTTTCCAGACACGGTGTTCCGGTCTAAACCGCGCTCAGCATAGCGATCATCTCAGGGGCCCGTGCGACTTCACTCGCGGCCGATCCGACCCGCATGATCGTGCCGGTGTGGTCGACGTGATGTCCCGGCCTCACGACCATCGGCACGAGGCCATGGTCGTAATGGACTCAGCCGCCCACCCGCCGCTCCACCCAGTCGGTCAGCACCCGTAAGGCCTCGGCGTTGTTTCGCTCCAGCATCATCGCGTGGCCGTTGCCGTGCACGCCGTGGTCACCCAGCCGAATGAGCTCGACGTCGCAACCGCCCTGCTCGAGGAACTCGACCAGGTGGCGGTCGAAGGCCAGGAACATCGACGCCTCGGCCGTTACGACAGCGATCGGGAACTGGCTCAAGTGCGCGAGCCGTCGTGCCGGCTCCACCTGCAGCGTGATCGGGATCGGCCCCAGCTCCGGCCGCTGCTCGGTCAACGTCCCCAGTTCCGACGGGTTCGATACCGGCGGATCGAACGCAATCGGCGCGCACGCCAGCCCCCACTCCATGTCCAGGTTCATCTCCGGGCGCTTGGCAAAAGGCGGCCCGAGCGTCTCGATCGCGATCAGCGCCGCGACCTTGTCCGGGCGCGCATCGACGCCGGCGAAGGTACCCGGGCCGCCGGCCGAGTGCGTGACAACAACTGCCGGGCCGACTAGGTCGAGCAGCTCGGCCAGCCGCACCTGCTCGAGCCGGTGCATCTGCCCCGGGTCGGCCAGCATCGGGCCCGACGTACACAGGCACTGGTCATAGACAGGGTCTCCGGGCTCGCGGCCACCCGGCCACTGCGTGTGCAGGTGGGCGGTGGGATTGCTGTCTGGTCCCTCGGCCGGTGGGACAAAGATCGGCCGCAGGAACTCGAAGCCCAGCTGAGGGCCCATCGGCCCGAGCACATCCGGGTGGTGCGGCGAACGGCCGTGGCCAGGGCGATCGACGACGAACACCGTGCGGCCTTGCTCGACGAGCAGGCGCGACCAACCGCGCCGGCCATCCGGAGTCACCGTGTAGTCGGTGGCCTGGCCGCCCCCGCCGTGGACCAGCACCCACGGGAGACCCGAGCCGGGATCCTCCGGGGCTTCCCACTCGACGAACAGCGGTCCGCGCATCACCGTGCCGAGCGGCCCCTCGAGCCGCTCGAGTCCCACCCAGAAGGACCCGCGCCGGGAGGTGGTGACCTCGCTAGCGGCCATGAGTTGCTCGATCGATCGATCCACGACGCACGCCTCTTTTCTCAATTTGCTCGGCACCGCGGCCGCTGCCCGGCTACTCCGTCATTTCTTACGATCACCGCCCGGTCACCGTGCGTCTCGGTCATCCAGCCTCCGGTCGTCGTCGTCGATGGCGCCGCTCAGCGGTCGAGTTCCGACGGATCCCGCCGGACCGATCCGCCCGCTCAGGCGGACCTCTCGGCGGCGGCGCGATACTGGTCGTCGACCACACCCTCCTCCCATTCGGTGGCCCCCAGCGAAATCGCGATGTGGGTGAGGTAGCTGTCGGGCCCGCCGCCGTGCCAGTGGCGCTCGCCCGCCTCGAACCAAACCACGTCCCCAGGGAGGATCACCCCGCCGTCACCGGTCTCGTTGACGGCAAGCCCGCGGCCATGGGTCACGAGCAGGATCTGGCCCGTCTCGTGTGTGTGCCAGTGCGTCCGCGCCGTCGGCGGAAAGAAGACCGTGTTGACCACGACGCCCGGCGCGTCGCGCAGCAGCGGTTCAGCCCACACGGTCCCGGTGAAGGTCAGACCCCGCTCCTCCGAGGGCTGCCCGGCCACGCGTCCGTGGTTTATCTTCATTGCCCGGCTCCGTGGCTGTACTCGCTGGGCGGAGGATCGTGCAGGCGCACGCCGCCGGCCAAATCCCCGATCCCGTCGACGACCCGGTTTGAGATCTGGTCCGCATAGCCGAGCGCGTTTACGACCTCGAAGGTGGCCAGGCACGCCGGACCGTTGAACGTTGGCACGCCGATCCTCGCCACGTGGTCCAGGTACAGGCGCAAGTCCTTGGCGATCAGCCGCCCGGTCAGACCGCCCTCCAGATAGTCGCCGTTGACGATGTGCGGGAAACGGTGGAGCGTCGCGAAGTTAACTCCCGTGCTGGAGTTCAGCACGTCGAGGAACTGCTCGAGGTCGAGCCCCGATCGCTTGGCCGCCACCATCACCTCGGCGGTGGCCGACAGCGCGATGCCATTGAGGAAGTTGTTGAGCAGCTTGGTGGTGTGCCCGGCGCCGCTCTTGCCCATGTGGAAGATTTTGCTGGCAAAGCGCTCGAGCACCGGACGCACGCGGTCGAGCGCCTGCGCGTCGCCCCCCACCATGATCGTCAAGGTGCCGGCGTCGGCTGCCTTGGCCCCGCCGGAGATGCCTGCGTCCAGGAACTCCACTGCTTTCTCTCGTAGCGCGGCGTGGATCCGCTGCGTCGACTCCGGCGAGGCGGTCGACAGATCGACAACCACCTGACCGGCGCGCGCTTGCTCCAACACGCCGCCCTCACCGAACACGACCGGCTCGATGACGGTGCTGTCGGGCAGCGATAGGAGCACCACGTCGACCTGCTCAACCAGGTCGGCGACGGACGCGGCCGTGGGAATGCCGCTGGCTGCCAGGCGTTCGCGGTCCTGGTCATAGCCGGTGATCGGATCCCCGGCTTCTTGCACGCGGGCAGCCATCCGCCCGCCCATCGCTCCGGTCCCAATGATCCCTGCGCGTAGCGCCCTCATCACTCTTACCCTTGACGGTCGACGTCGGCGGTTGCACTCATTCCTCGCTCCCGGCGTTAGTGACACAGACGGCGATGTCTGCAGCATCGCCGTCGATCCGGGGGAAGCGGTCCATCACAAGCGGATCATGCCCCGGCACGAGCACTGCCCCGGCGGCAGCGTAGCCCCTGAGCCGCTCGTAGCCGCGGTACATGTCGGCCAGATCGCTGAAGATCGCAAACGGACGATCGCTGTGAAGCTCGTCGTAGTAGTGGATCGCGTCCGAGGCCACCACGACCGGCCCGTGCTCGCCCGCCACCTCGAACACGAGCTGACCGGGAGCGTGGCCGCCGACACGGATCGCGGTGATGCCCGGCGCTACCGCTGAGCGCTCGTCGATGAGCTCGACGCGGCCTTCGGCCGCCGCCCGCCGGAGCCGCGCAATCCCGTCCGGGTCGGCGTGGTCGGCGAACTGCGGCCGCTTCGCCACCGGGTCGCCCGTCCAGAACTCGAACTCGGTGCGCGCGACGGTCATCCGCGCGTTCGGGAACAGCTGGAGGTTGCCCACATGGTCATAGTGGATGTGGCTGACGACCAGGAGCTCGACCGACGCCGGATCGATTCCCAGGCGAGCGAGGGCGTGGCCCGGGGCGCACAGGCAGCGGCGGCCCATACGCGCGCCGCGCTCCTCGTCGAACCCGCAGTCGAGCACGATGGGCGGGGCGCCGCTGTCGTGCACGGGCTCCAGGACCCAGAAGTAGTAGCTCATGGCAAGCGGCGCGTCCGGTTCGCGGTAGCTCGTCCATCTGTAGTAGGCCTCGCCGTAGGTCGTCTCGCGCTCGGCGTACTGCACCGCGAGCACCCGGTACGACGGCCCGCGGGCGCTCATGTCTGGTTCGCCGCCTCACTGACCCGTTGGATCTCTGGTCTCTCCTCAAGGATGCTCATCCGGCGATCATTCCACCCAACGCGGCGCTCACGCCCCGTAGGCGGGCTTCTGCACGTTGCCCGGGCCGAGGCGCGGCAGCCCCAGCGTCTCCCGGGCCAGCTCGCCGAACGCCCAGTCGCGCAGAACCGTGTTGCGGTGGCTGTTGAGCATCGACATGTCCCGGTAGATGCGCTCAAACCGCGTTCCGTCGGTGGCGGCGCTCGAGCCGGCGGTCCGGAAGAGCTCGCCCTGGAAGACCTCCCACGCCTGGATCGCCGCCTCACGGGCGATGCATCCGATCCGCATGTCCTCGCCGTACGTGTAGGGGACGCCGTCCTCGGCGGCCCTGCGGCACGCCTCCATGTGCTGATCGGCCGCGTTGTACAGCGCCGCCTCCGCGGTCGCGATCTTGGCCAGCGCCGAGCCGTACCAGCGGTGGAACGTCTCATCGTCTCTGCGCGGCCGGATCGGCGGGAGCGGCGTCATCTTCGTGTTCATCATTCCTTCGTACTCGTCGAGTGCTTGATAGGCGCCGCCGACCGCCACCGCGGTCAGGGTCATCGTGAAGCAGCACAGCGCCCGCCCGCCATACATCGAGTTGTTGTGCAGTTTCACGCCGGGCGCTCCTCGACCGGCCACGTCGAAGTCCACCATGAACGCATCCTCGATCGCCCAGTCGGATGGAACGCGGCCGTGATCGAAGGTGATCGTATTGGACCCAGTCCCCTTCAGGCCCATCAGCCCGCCCCAGTCGTCGAGGATCTCGAATTCGCTCCTGGGCGCTACGAACAGAAGCATCCGCTCGGTGGTCTTGCCTTCTTCGCCGGCGATCAGCGCCTGGCCCATGTAGTGCGTGGAGAGCGGGATGCCAGAGCAGTACGCGACCTTGCCGATCAAATCCCACTCGTCGCCTACGCGCATCGCCCGACCAACCGGAGCCGCGACCGACGCCGCCCGGAAGTCGCCCTCACCAAAGATCTCGTCTTGCGCCTGCTCGGGCCACCAGGATGCGACCTGGAGAGCATGGGCGGCCGTCAGTGCGATGCACCAGCCCGTGCTGACGTCGCCGCGAGAGAGCTCCTGCACGACGCGCATAAAAGTCGGCGCACCGAACTCGTAGCCACCGTAGCGCCGGGGCACGTAGCAGCGATAGAAGCCGGCATCGATACAAGCCCGATGGATTTCGTCCGACGGGTACGTCCGCTGTTCGGTCTCGGCCGACTGTTCGTTGAGCAGCGGCCGCAGGGCGATGGCGCGGTTGACCATCTCCCCAGGAGTGAGCTCGGGTTCCGGCGCAGGCACCGGCAACTCGACACGCGCGCGGACCGACATCAGGTCTCCACCTTGGCGTCGGCGATGAGCACCGGGCGCGCCGACTCGGCGCACGCGCACCAGGTCACGTGACGGTGGCCATGAGAATCGACAGGCATCGTCTCTCCTTGCAGTGGCGACAGCTAGAGCCGTAAAGTAGCGAGGGACCTGACCTCTCGATGCGCGCGGGCCGGGAGTCCGTGCGCCACGCCTCGAACGAGCAGGGCAAGCGGCTGGGGCGAGACGCTGGAGCTAGCCTGGCCAGAACACGATGGTCCGGTTCTCGTGGATCAGCACGCGGTCCTCGAGATGCCAGTGCACAGCGCGCGCGAAGACGGTGCGCTCGATGTCGCGTCCGATCATGGTCAGCATCTCGGGATCGGCTCGATGCGACACGCGGCGGACGTCCTGCTCGATGATCGGTCCTTCGTCAAGGTCCTCGGTTGCATAATGCGCTGTCGCTCCGATTAGCTTGACGCCTCGCGCGTGCGCGCGCGCGTACGGCTCCGCCCCGGCGAAGGCAGGAAGGAACGAGTGGTGGATATTGATCACCGGCACGCCGAGGCCAGCCAAGAAGTCGGCGGAGAGGATCTGCATGTACCGCGCGAGCACCACCAGGTCCAGATTGCCCGCGAGCAGCTCCAGCTGACGCTGCTCGGCTTCACGTTTCGTTTCGCGCGTCACCGGGATGTGGTAATAGGGCACGCCGAAGGCGGCCACCTCCTTTTCGAGGTCGGGATGATTTGACACCACCCCGACGACGTCCATACGGAGCTCGCCGCGCCGCCAGCGCCAAAGCAGGTCGAGCAGGCAGTGCTCCTCTCGGGACGCAAAGATCGCTACCCGCTTTCGCGTCGTCACGGGTTCGAGCCTCCACTGCATGTCGAAATCCTCGGCGACTCCCTCGATGCGCGACCGTAGATCAGGGAGATTGTCGGCGAGATCCTTCAGCAGAAACTCCGCCCGGAGGTAGAACCGGCCCCCTTCCGGGTCCGTGGAGAACTGATCGAACATTATGACGTTGGCGCCTGCCGCTGCGAGCCGCCCCGATACGGCTGCGATGATTGCGGGTCGATCGGCACAGGAGAGCACCAGGCGACCGATGTCGTCGCGAGTCGATCCGATCATGGAGATTCCCCCCGCTTGCCTGGTCTGTTCACTGGCTTGCATCGACTCCTCCAAAGCGCGTTGACCTTAGACCGGCTCTCCTATTCATCGGAAGATGATACCGCCGCCGATGAAGGCCGACCGGCCAGTCGTGTGCGCCGCAATGGCTGATCACGCTCCCCGGCGGGTCACATTCGGGCGTGCCTAATACGGCTGCCTGCGCGGTCGTCGGGACTTCACCGAGATTGCGGTAACAAGTCACCCGATAGTGTCAATCGAGCACGTTCACTCGTCCAGTCACATTACCCTTGGAGACGAACAGTTAGTGGCGGTCAACATGATGCTTCGTGATTGCCGACAGCATCCCGTTCTGCCTCCAGGAGGAGAGCGGCGATGTGGTTGCTCGAGCCATCCCGAGCCGGTCGAGATTCGGGCGACCGTTGCCCCCGCTCCGTAGGTCGAGTCCGTGAGGACCGGGCTGCCGGTTCGAAGTGATGGGCTCAGTTTGCGGCCAGCCGCCGAGGAGGACCTCGGGGCACCGAAGCACTATGATCGTGGTCCCCGGAGGGCGCTGCACGAGCTCGAACGAAGGCGTTTGCCTATGACCCTCACCGAATCCCCGCACAGTTCGCAGAAGCCACTCTTTCGCGAGCGCCTGGAGAAGCCCGGATCATTCGCTGTTGCTGTTGAGTTCGTGACCAGTCGTGGTGTGGTCACGGCGGCGTCCAGCCGGGCGTCGGTCGAGATGGCACTGGAGCTGGCCGCCGATCCCAGGATCGACGCCGTGTCGATCACCGACAACCCGGGCGGGCACGCGATGCTCGCGCCTGACACAGTCGGCACCGATCTGGTGTCGCGTGGGCAGGAGGTGATCATCCACTTGGCCTGCAAGGACTGGAATCGCGCGGCACTGGAGAGCCGCGGCTGGAAGCTCGCCTCCGAGGGCTTCAACAACGTCTTGGCGCTCTCGGGGGATTATCCCCTCACGGGCCACCGCGGATCGCCGACACCGGTGTTCGACATTGACTCGGTCGGGCTGCTGAAGCTGTTCTCCGATATGAACGACGGACTTCCCGACGAGCGCAAGGGTGGCCGGCGGCTGGACCGCACCGACTTCTTTCTGGGCTGCGTGGTGACCAACCACAAGCGCTACGAGCGCGAGGTGGTGCCCCAGTACCTCAAGCTGCGCAAGAAGGTGGAGGCTGGCGCGCGGTTCGTCATCAACCAGATTGGCTGGGACGCCCAGAAGGACGATGAGCTGCTGCGATACATCCGCGCCGCGAACCTGCCAGTGCGTGCGCTGGCGAATGTGTACCTGCTCTCACCGCCCGCGGCGCGTGCCTTCAATGCGGGGAGAATTCCGGGCGTCGTGGTGACCGACGAGCTTCTCGCGCTCGCCGAGCGCTACGGCAGCGGCAAGGACAGAGGCCGCTCGTACTTCGTGGACCTCGCTGCAAAGCAGGCCGCGGTGGCGCGCGGCTTGGGGTTTCAGGGCGTCTACCTAGGTGGTCATGCCGATTCCGCGACCTTCTTCGAGATCCTCCAGCGCGCCGAGGGCTATGCCCGTGACTGGAAGCTGGTCGCGAGGGATCTTCTATACGGCTACCCAGATGAGTTCTATATGTTCGAACGCGACCCTGAGACGGGCTTGTCGTCGGATGAGCTCAGCCGCTCCTACCTGGAATCAAAGCGTCGGCGGCAGACCGATCTGCCCGTCCCCGCCAGCTACCGGCTAAGCCGGCGCCTTCACCGCACGGTGTTCGACCCGCATGCGCCGCTGTTCGACTCGGGGCGTGCGCTGTATGACCGCATCGAGGCGGCGCCGCGCGCCGTCGGCCGCGCCGCCCACCTGCTGGAGCAGGCCGCGAAGGTGCCGATGTTCAACTGCCGCGACTGCGGCGACTGCTCGCTTCCCGACATCGCCTACGTCTGCCCCGAGTCGATGTGCGCCAAGAACCAGCGCAACGGCCCTTGCGGCGGCACCCGCGACGGACTGTGCGAGGTCTACGACACCGAATGCATATGGTCGCAGGCGTACGAGCGCCTGAAGGCCTACGGCGAGTCCGACGATATGCTGGACGGACCAGTTGTGATCAAGGACAACGCCCTGAACAGGACGAGCGCGTGGGCGAACACGTTTCTCCACCGCGATCACAACACAAGGCATGACGCACCCTCCTAACCCCCATCTCCTGCGTCCGCTCGTCTCCCGTCCGGATCGGCCAACGATTTTCGTGGCCGAGTCGGAGTGAAGATGGCCACGATCATCGATGGCAGGGCGATCGCGCAGCGCCTCCGAGAGGAGGTCGCGGACGGGGTCCGCGAATTCACCAAGGAGTACGGCCGGGCGCCCGGACTGGCGACCGTGCTCGTCGGCGACGACCCGGCGTCAGCGGTCTATGTCGGCGGAAAGCAGAAGGCGTGTGCCGAGGTCGGGATCGCCGGATTCGCTCACGACCTGAACGCCGACACCCCCCGTCAGGAGCTCGTGCGGCTGCTGGAGCGGCTCAACGGCGATCCCGCTGTCAGCGGGATCCTGTGCCAGCTTCCACTGCCCCCGCACCTCGACGGCACCGAGATAGCCAATCTGATCGATCCCGGTAAGGACGTCGACGGGCTGACGATCGTCAACACAGGGCGGCTTGCGCTTGGTCTGCCCGGGCTGCGGCCGTGCACTCCGGCAGGTGTGATGGTGCTGCTGCAACAGACCGGCGTCGAGCTCGCCGGCGCCCACGCCGTCGTCGTTGGCAGGTCGAACCTGTTCGGTAAGCCGATGGCGCAGCTCCTACTCGCAGCTAACGCTACCGTCACGACCTGTCATTCCCGAACCCGCGACTTGCCCGCGGTCTGCCGGCAGGCTGACGTCCTGGTCGCCGCTGTGGGCCGTCCGCGGATGGTCAAGGGCGACTGGATCAAGCCCGGCGCAGTCGTAATCGACGTCGGCGTCAACCGTACCGCGGGCACGCTTGTCGGCGACGTCGACTACGAGGCGGCGCTCGGCGCCGCCGCCGCGATCACCCCGGTCCCCGGCGGCGTCGGTCCGATGACGATCGCGTGCTTACTGCGCAACACGCTCGCGGCTGCGGCCGCCGCCCAGGCCAAGCCGGCGCGTGCGGCATAAGTACCGCCGATTTCCTTCATCACCTCTCTACAAGCGCACGCAGTCCGTCGAGGTCGTAGGACAGATGGCCGGCCTGCAGCTTCGCGCGTTTGGCGGCTTCTTTTTCTTCCCGCGCGCGCGAGGCCTCGAGGACCGCGCCTGCTCGCTCTGCAGCGACGACCGTCGCTCCGTCAGCATCCAGCACGATCAGATCGCCCGGCCGGATCTCCTGATCCACGACTGATACCGGCACGTCGAGCGCGCCGGGGTGGTCTTTCGTTGCACCACGCGATCGGATCCAACGTGCCCACACGGGAAGGCCCATCGAGGCCAGCTCTTCGCTGTCGCGTACCGCGGCATCGACGAGGATGGCGGCGGCTCCGCGGACTTGGGCTTGCGTGGCCAGGAGATCGCCGACCAGTGCGACGGGCGCGGGTTGCGGCATCGTCAGCACCAGGACCTCTCCGGGTCGCAGGGACGCCATCGCGGCGTGGACCATGAGGTTGTCGTCCTGGGCGCAGCGGACCGTCCGCGCGGGACCGCAGGCTCGCGAGCCCGCGACGATCTGATGCAACTCGACGTCGAGGAGGCCCTGCCGTCCCGAAGCCTCGTAGACAGTGGCGGAGCCGAGCCGGGCGAGCTCGAGCGCGATGCTCTGGTTCACAGCTGATCCACCACCTGCGGCACGACCCGTTGGAACGACTCGCCGTAGCGCACCGACTGGTCGCCGGAGGCGCGGCGGGCGTGGTTACCTCGCTGCTCGCCGCGCTGGGCGTAGTAGGTCTGCAGATACTGCTGGGCCTTCATCTCACCCATGGCGGCGAGCTTACGCTCCCAGACAGCGGTGATGTCGACGTGCACCGTTGGCGTGAAGTTGCACAGCTCGGGCTGATGGGGCTCGAACAGGAACAGCTGGGGCGGCCGGATCGTCGGAAATGCACTCGAGACGCCGGCGCCGGCCGCGAGGCCCCGAGCGCGGTCCACCGCCGCGTACGCGACGGGATGGTCTGGATTGAACGGGTCTGTGTCGGTGTGTGTAATCAGAACTTCGGGCGCGAACGCGCGGATCGCGTCGGCGATTGCCAGTAGCGCGTCGCCGTCGATCTGCAGCGGATAGTCGCCGAAATCCAGGCAGCGGAACGACGCGCCCAGGTGAGCAGCGGCGGCCTCGGCCTCGGCGTGGCGAATGCGTTTTACGTTTTCGACCGTTTGCCCCTCCTGCTTCCACAGCTCCCCGGACTCGCCGCGCTCGCCGTAGGAGAGGGCGATGACCTCCGCCTCGCCGCCCCCCTGGATGGCCTTGGCGACGGCACCGCCGGCGCGCCAGACGAAGTCGGCGGAATGCGCCCCGATGACCTGGATCCGGCGGCTCATACCACCCCTGCCAGGCGGCGGGTGTTCTCCACGGCCATGATTCCGACCTCCTCCTCGCTGAAGCCGGCCTCGAGGAAGCGGTCGGCCATGATCGCGAGGCCATCCTCGACCGGCGGGTTGAATACTTGCCCGAGATCGGTCCCCCAGACGGTGTGCCGCGCGCCGACGGCGCGGGTGGCAACGAAGAACTGCTCCCAAGTGCACTTACCGGTGTACGCGGTCGTGAACGCGCGCTCCATCAGAGCGCCCCGCTCAGCAAGTGCCTGCTGGTCCTCGGGGCCGACGCGTTGCGAGGGGAACTCAGGGTGGGTCACGACGATCGTGCCAACGCCAGCCTGTACGGCGGCGTCGACCACCACAAAAATCTCGTCGCGGGACAGGTGGCCGGTAGCCAGCACCAGGTCGTGCCGCGCGATCACGCCAAGCACCTCGAGAAGCTCGGGTAGCGGAGCGCCGTCGGCGTCGAGCACCGGCACCGCTTGCGGACGCACGCCGGCCGCGCGGAGGTCGAGCTCAAAGCGCGCCCAGACGGGCACGTTCCCTTCGGGGTCGACGTGCTCGACCTCGCCGAATTCGTTCACCGAGCTGACCGTCGGCAGCCAGACAATCCGCGCCCCCTGGCGAGCCGCCACCTCGACCGCGGTGGCGTTGAGCCCGCCCACGGCGTAGTTGAGCGTAATCGTGCCGAGTACGGTGATACCGGGAACCGCCGCGGTGACGACGGCGGCACGCTCTGCCGTGGCGGTGTAATGGGACTTCAGGCCAAAGCCCCGCAGCCCCACCTCTAGGCAGCGCTCGGCAAGGTTCAGGTCGGTAATCCGCCGAGGTGCAAAGTCAGGCGCGACATGCACGTGCGGATCGAAGCCGCTGCTGACAAGTTCGCGCGCGCGCGCAGAAGGGACCGGATGATCAGTCACGACGCTGGACCGTGCCGGAGGTCACCTCCAAATGACTCTGATGGTAGGTTGATCGGCTGGTAGAAGAGGTAGTTTCCGATCCAGTCCGTGTACTGGTGGGCGGCGGGGGAGGGAACGGGGTGGAAGCTCGACGCCACGTTCGTTGGCCCGCTGCCGTTGTAGCGCGGGATGTCGGGATACGGGTAAACGGGCCGGGTCAGCGCCGATCCGCCGATCGTGTCAGTGGCGATCACCTGGCTCGGAGCGTTGCGCTGCTCGACCCACTGCACCATCGGATACACCAGGTCGAAGCTGCTGTTCGCGTATCCCCCACCGCAGTGGTAGACGGTCGGGAACATGAACAGGCGCGCGAACCCCTGGGTCGCGCCGAGACCGCCCATGCGCTGGGTCAGGGTGTCGTAGTAGTCGACGGTCCCGAACGGCGGGATCCCGTTGTCGGCCCACCCCTGCCACATGATCAGCCTGCCACCGTGGCGGCGGAACGCGGTCAGGTTCGTATCCATCGCGTCCCAGGTGTTCGCGGACGGGAACATCTCGCGGAAGCCCTGATCGGTGAACTGCCACTGGCTCGGATCGGGACCGAGCCGGCCCGGGGGCAGCAGCTGGTAGCGCAGGTAGGGCAGCGAGAGCCCGAAGTAGTCGAGCGAGGCCGTCGCCGGAACCGGAGCCCCGGTCGCCGACGCCGGCGGCAGCGCGAACACTCCCCATCCGCCCTCTGACCCGTATGGCAGACCTCCGGGGTAGAGCCGGCGGCCGTGCTCATCGACTGGTCCTTGGTAGAGCTCGCGCACGACCTGCACCTGGGGCGGGGTCAGGCACGAATTGGTGTCCGTTCCAGCCGGACACTCGATGCTGGCTGGATTGAAGTGACAGTCCCGCGGGTCGGTGATGATCCCGTCGTCCGTGCCGTCGTCGTGGCCGCATTGGTTGATGACCGCCTGGGCCAGCGCCGGAGCCTTGGCGGCGGTGAGGATCGCGTTGCCGCCGGGGCCGACGTTGACCTTGTAGGCCCATGTCTGCATCTCGGCGTTGAGGGGTCCGGCGATGACCTCCGGAGCGCCGGCGATGATGCCGTTGAAGTCATCGGGATAGCGCTCGGCCATCTCCATCGCCTCGCGGCCGCCATCCGAGCAGCCGTTGTAGTAGGTGTAGTGGGGGCCGACCCCGTAGTAGTAGTTGATGATCTGCTTGGCCACGACATAGAGCGCCTGCTCGGACTCGTAGCCGTACTCGTCGCGGAGCTTCTGGTCGTTGAAGGCGAACAGTCCGGCGCCACCGAGTCCCGCCGCGGTAACGTGGCCCTCGTCGTCGGTGGCCATCGCGAAGTCCCCGCCCAGCTGGGCGTCGCAGGACGGGAACGTCTGGTTGCTCACTGTGCCGCAATACCCGCCGCAGCCGTTCTGCAGATAGCGCCCCTGCCAGGTGCTGACCGGCAGCTGGAGGTCGAAGTGGGTCTGGGGAGCGATCATCCCCTTCACGTCGCAATACTCGGGATTGCCGCCTGCGGCCGGGACCACGGTCGTCGAGGCGATCGCCGTGGGATAACGCGGATCGGCGGCGAAGCTGGTCAGCGTGGCGATCGAGGAGCAGCTCTGCTTGGCCGGAATCCTCGGACTGGTCGCGGCCAGCCGAGCTGAAGCGCCGAGAAGCGGCCGGGCCGTCTGCGCGCCGGCCTCGTTGGCCCTCGAGCCGATCATGAGCACGACAACCACAGCGGCGGCGGTCAACGTGACGGCGATCACAAGAGACCGCCGCGCACGACGCGAACCAATCAAGTGTCCCATCGTCTCCCCTCTCCGGGCTGAACAAGCGCGAGGAAACCTACCACCGCTGGGCGCACGACAAACCAACTGTGTTGGCGAAACGTCCGGGGACCGAGCCTAACCTGCACGACCCGCGTGTAGGCGGTAGCTTCAGGCCCCAGCGGTTACGATCCTGCCGTGTAGAGCACCCAAACCAGAGGAACAGAGGCGATGGAGAACCGCGCGACGACGGAGGCCGCCGCCGCCCGGCGCTACAGGGTCTGTGCGGTCGAGGAGATTCCGGAAGATGACGGGGTCCTCGCTGATGTCGGCGACCGCGAGATCGGCGTCTTCAAGCATAAAGGCTGCCTGTACGCCTACGACAACCGGTGTATCCACCAGGGCGGACCAGTTTGCACCGGCGAGCTCCTGGGCGCCACCAAGCTCGAGCTGGGCGAACGAAAGGAAGCGCTGCGCGAGATCCTCGACGAAAACGAGATGCGGCTGATCTGTCCATGGCACGGCTGGGAGTACGACCTCCTGACCGGCGAGGCGGCGCACGACCGCCGCTACCGCCTGCGGCGATTCCAGGTGGTGGTTGAGGACGGAACTGTCTACGTCGATGCCTGATCCAGAGGAGGTGTGCTCTCCAGGCGCCGACGGTGACGCGGCGCTGCAGCGAGCGCTGGCCGACGCTGTCGAGGCGTACGGGGCCCGTGTCCGCGAGCACGGCGAGCTTCCGCCGTTTCCCACCGATCGGAAAATCGCTCCCACCGACGTGGCGATCGCGGCAGCCGCGATACTGAAGGCGGCCGATGTCTACTCCTTCGAGATCGCCGCCATGTTCAACATCTAGGGGATCGTCACATGAGCACAGATGTCAGCCACGAGGTACGACTGCTGCCCAACCGCCAGCAGGAGTCGTATTTAGTCAATGCGGTGCGTGAGGCTCGTCGGCGCGGCCTGTTCGAGGTTCCGATCGTCGACTGTGACAGCCACTGCTACGAGACCGTTTCTCTCCCCGAGATTGCGGCCTACATCGAGCACCCGAACATCCGCCGCTCGTTCCTGTTCAGTTCCCTCGAGTCGGTGCAGGCTAACTTGATTCCGGGAAACCTGGGGGATCGGAATGTCGGCGGTCGGATTCACCCGGGTGGCGCGTCCGGCGCCCAGGAGGGCGTGTATCCGTTGTCCGCAGACACCGGCAGCGTCCACCCTGTCGCCGCGACGGCGCTGCGCTCGATGAACGCCTTCGCGATCGACTACACGATTCTGTTTCCGACGCCAATGCTGAACCTTGGCCTGCATCCGGACTATGACGTCCGGAACGACCTGACGTGGGCGTTCAACCGCTGGCTGATCGAGGACGTTATCTCGGACGACGAGCGGCTACTTGCGATGCCGCTTCTGCCGATCCACGATCCGGACCAGTGCCTTCGGCAGATCCGCGCGTTCGCAGGGCGCGCTGGCGTCGTCGGCTTTATGGTCACCTGCCTGCAGTCGCAGCCGCTGCATCGCAACGTCTATATGAAGGTCTTCGATGCGCTCAACGAGCGCGACCTTCCGCTGGCGTTCCACTCAGCCCCAAACTGGACCGAACGGCCGTTCTCGGTGCTCGGTAGCTTCCTCGGCGCCCATGCGCTGGGCTTTCCGTTCTACGCCATGGTCCAGATGACGAACGTTGTCCTCTCAGGGCTCCCCGAGCTTTTCCCAAACATCCGTTGGATCTTCATGGAGGCGGGGCAGGCGTGGGTGCCGTTCACGATCGCCCGCCTCGACAACGAATACAAGCAGCGTTCTTCCGAGGCGCCTCTCCTCGAGCGGCTCCCTGGCGAGTACATCCGTGAGTTCTTTTTCACGACGCAGCCGTTTGAGAGCCACGAAAAGGCGAGTGACACCCGAGCGATGATCGACATGATGAACGGCGGGCAAAGTCTCCTGTACGCCTCGGACTATCCGCATCAGGACTTCGACACCCCGGCAGCTATTTGGGATCAGCCACGCTTTACCGACCAGGAAAAGCGGGCGATTCTCGGCGGCAACGCAATGAGCCTGTTCGACCTCCGGGTTCCCGAGGGAGGACTCGCAAGGTCGCCGTTGTCCTAGCTGTAGCTGGTCGCCCGGAGCATCGGTCGCACGTCGCAGAAAGCCGCCCCGAACGTTGTTTCTTGATGGCGAGCTGGTGGGTACCCCCGCAACATCCCGCAAGCCACCTGAGAATGGAAGACCGGAGATGCCAGCCACGACCACTTCCGTGACATGACCATGGGAACCCCTATCTTCACCGATACGCTCCAGGTCGCAGTGATCGTTCGCGATCTCGACGCGGCCGTTCGCTGCTACGCTGACGAATACGGCGTGGGACCGTGGGCAATCTTCGAGTTCAGTCCTGACACCGTCAGCGACATGGTCATCGACGACACCCCGGCCCGCTACGCGATGCGCTTGGCCGTGGCGAACATCGGGCGCCTTCAGATCGAGCTGATCGAGCCGCTCGACGACAAGAGCATCTACGCGAAGCACCTTGCCGCACATGGAGAGACCCTGCACCACGTTGCCTTGGCCGTCGATGACTACGCTGGTGCGGAGAAGGCGCTACGCGCGAAGGGTCACCACATCCTCATGGGCGGAAACCACAACGGCGTGACCTACTCGTACTTCTCGACGGAGAAGGACCTCGGCTTTCCGGTGGAGCTCTACAGCGCCACGCCCCAGGGCAAGCCGGACGCCGTCTATCCCCCTGACGCCGAGCTCGAACTCGGCTGAGGAACCACAGCCAGGGCCGGACTGAGGCAGTCAGTCATCTGAGTCCCATCGAGCGGCCGATGACTTCCTTCATGACCTCGTTGGCTCCGCCGTAGATCCGGGTTATCCGAGCGTCGAGGTAGGCCCGAGCGATCGGGTATTCGATCATGTAGCCATAGCCGCCGTGAAGCTGTAGGCAGCGATCTACGACCCGCCCTTGTAGATCGGTGCACCACCACTTCGCCTCAGCGGCATCCTCCCCGGTGAGGTGCCCTTCGTTGAAGGCACCACAGCATTGGTCGAGGAACGCTTGCGCTACATCGATTTCGGTCTTCGCTTCCGCGAGCACGAACCGGGAGTTCTGAAAGGACCCGATCGCTTGTCCGAACGCCTTCCGTTGCTTGACGTAGTCGAGCGTCCAGCCCAACGCCGCTCGAGCGCCTGCAATCGCCATCACGGCGATCGACAAGCGCTCCTGGGGGAGGTTGTGCATCATCAAACGGAAGCCCGTCCCCTCGTCTCCCAGCCGGTTCTCGAACGGCACTTCCACGTCGTCGAAGAACAGTTCGGTCGTGTCCTGGCTATGGAGGCCGAGTTTCTCGAGCTTGCGGCCGCGTTTGAAGCCTGAGGCTTGGCTTTCCATCACGAGGAGGCTGATTCCGGCGCGCCCGGCCGCTCGATCTGTCTTTACTGCGGTGATCGCAAGATCACAGTGGATCCCCCCACTGATGAATGTCTTGGTCCCATTGACGAGGTAACCGTCGTCTACGCGCTTGGCGGACGTCGAGATCGCCGCAAGATCAGAGCCGGCTCCTGGCTCGGTTAGCGCGATCGCAGCGAGTGTCTCCCCAGCGACCATCCCGGGGAGCCAACGCCGCTTCTGCTCTTCGGTCCCATGCTCGAGCAGGTACGGCAGGCATAGGTCGTTCTGTCCGCTGATGCCCATGCAAAAAGATGGCAGCCCCGCGTACAGGCACTCCTCGATCAAGACCATGCTGAAGCGAAGATCCCTGATGCCGGCACCGCCGTACTCTTCGGGGACCGCCATGCCAATGAATCCGCGCTCGCCGGCGAGCGCGTAGACCTCGCGGGGAATCAGGCCGTCCCGATCCCAGTCCTGGTAGTGCGGGATTACCTCGCGTTCTAGAAAAGTGCGAAAGCTCTCCCGAAAAGCGTCGTGATCGGGGTCAAAGAGCTTGCGTCGCAAGCTCTCACCCGGCGAACTCGAGCGGGCGGGCACCGCTCATCGGGACCTCAGGCGCTCCTGCTGGCGGCCTCCTGCAGGGCTCGCCACACGTTCTGGCCGTTGGCCGGCATCTCGACATGGGTCACGCCAAACACCGAGAGCGCATCGATCACCGCGTTGTGCACGGCAGGGGTCGCGCCGATCGTGCCCGATTCCCCGATGCCCTTTGCGCCAAGCGGATTGATCGGCGTCGGCGTTTCCATGCTTACAAGCTCGAACATCGGCAGTTCGGTTGCGGAGGGAAAGCAATAAGTGACCAGGTTGGCGTTCTGCGGATTGCCGTCCTCGTCGTAGGTGAGCTCCTCCCACAGCGCCTGGGCGATCCCCGCGGCGACGCCACCATGGACCTGACCGTCCGCCACCAGCGGGTTGATGATCGTACCCGCGTCGTCGACCGCGATCAGCCGTCGCAGCTCGGTTGCTCCGGTTTCGGCGTCGACCTCCACGACGGCAACGTGAGCGCCGAACGGAAACGTCGGCTGTGCCGCCTGGAAGTCAACTTCGGCGCTGAGCTCAGCGAGGTGATCCTTAGCCTCGAGGCGGGTGGCCAACTCGGCCCAGGTGATCGCGGGTTGCGGCGCTCCGGCCACATGGAAGTGGCCCTGCTCGAGGTCCAGCACCATGTCCTCCGCGCTCGCTTCGAGCTCCTCGGCGGCCAGCCGCTTGGCGCTCTGGACCAACTCCTCGGAGGCCTTGCTGGCAGCGACCCCCCCGATCTGGGTCGACTTCGAGCCGTAGGTACCGGTGCCGCGCGGCACCACGTCGGTGTCGCCCTTCACGACGGTCACCTGTCCCAGCGGAATACCGAGCCGCTCGGAGACGATCTGCGCGAAGGTCGTCTCGTGTCCCTGGCCGTGCGACAATGAGCCCGTTCTGACGATCGCCTCGCCGGCCGGGGTGACGTGGACGGCGCCGAACTCCGACTCGCTGATCCCGTTGGTCACCTCCACGTAGGTGCTGAGACCGATCCCCAGCTGGAGCGGAGATCCATCTCGCCGTCGCTGCGCCTGCTCCTCGCGAAGCTGCTGATAGTCGGCCTTCTCGAGCGCCAGCTCGAGGGCCTTCGCGTAGTCGCCGATGTCGTATTTGGCTCCCGCCGCGGTGGTGAACGGGAACGCGTCGGCGGCGATGAAGTTCCTGCGCCTGACCTCCGCCGGATCAAGTGAGCACGCGTTGCCGAAGACCTCGATCGCGCGCTCGATCATCTGGGTGGCCTCAGGCCTTCCCGCGCCTCTGACAGGGCCGGTGGGGGTGGTGTTGGTGACCACGGCCTTGACGTCGACCTCGATCCTCGGGATCCGGTACACGCCGCTGGCCATCATCGCGGTCAGCGTCGGCAGGAACGCTCCGATGCCGGGATAGGCACCCGCGTCGGCGAGCACGTTGCACCGCAGGGCCTTCACCTCCCCCGTGCTGCTGCCGCCGATCGTGAACTCGAGGCGTTGCGCGCGGCCGTGATGCATCGCCACCATGTGCTCGCTGCGCGTCTCGTTCCAGCGCACCGGCCGACCGGTCCTGCGCGCCAGCCAGGCCACGAGCGCGTCCTCCACATCCAGCGCCTTGCCGCCAAAGCCGCCGCCCACATCTGGGGCTATCACCCGTACCTGGTCGGGCTCGAGTCCGAACAGCGACTCCAGCATCGCCTTGTCCTGGTGGGGCGTTTGGGTGGAGAGCCAGATCGTCAGCCGCCCGTCGTCGTCGAACTGCGCGATCGTCGCGCGGGGCTCAAGCGGGCAGGCAGCTAGTCGTGGGCTGACGAGCGTCCCGGAGCTGACAACCTCGCAATCGGCAAACAGATTTTCGTCGTTCTCCGCGGGCTTGCGAAAACAGAGGTTCGTCCCGGCGTCTTCAAACAGCAGCACTTCATCCTGCACCGCCCGCGCCGAGTCGGTGACGACCGCGAGCGGCTCATACTCGACCTCTACGAGCTCGGCGGCGTCGATGGTTGCTTCCGCGCTCGCGCTGACCACGGCGGCCACGATGTCGCCCACGAATCGCACCTTCTCGCGCGCGAGCAGCGGCCGGTGCATGCGGCCGTCGATCTCGAGGAACGGCGGCGCCGGATAATCGGGGAGATCCATGTCGTCGGCGGTGAACACCTGGGTACCCGGCAGCGCGGCGGCCGCCGAGGCGTCGACGTGCAGCACTCGCGCGTGGGCCCAGGGCGAGCGGATGAACGTGACGTGCAGCGCTCCGGGGATCTGGAGATCGTCAACGAAGTGCCCCTCGCCTCGGAGGAAGCGTGGATCCTCTCGGCGGCGCACTCTCTGTCCAACTACGCTGCTCAAAGCGCGGCGAAGCTTTGCACACAACGTGCCGCGCCCACAAGCGCGCAGCCTCAGAACGGAGTCCCGAGCCCGTGCTCCTGGAGATCGAGCGCGGCCTGGATGACGGTCGCCTCGCGTCCCAGCGGTGCGATCAGAGATACGCCGACATCCCAGGTGACGGGAAGCGCGACAACCGGCATTCCGGTCAGATTCCACAGCGCGGTCAACGCGATCAATGGGTCTCCTGGGCCGCCGGCATGCCCGCGCTCATAGCCGGGGCCGCGCTTGAGGGGAGTTATCGGCAGCGTCGGCTCGAGCACCAGATCCACCTCGCGGGAGCGAAACCAGTGCTCCCACGCCTCGGTTCCCCGTCGCCGCCGCTCCTGCGCCGCGAGGTAGGCCTGGGCGTCGGTGAAGTTGCTGGCCGCTTCCATGAGCTCCGCGATCGCGGGCCGGTAGTGCTGATGGCGATCCGCGTGACGGGCGTGGTAGGCCCATGCCTCGGTCAACAGCACCACGCTGAGGTCAGCCCACTCGAGAGTCCATGCAGCGGAGAGCTCGACCACGCGCGCGCCGAGGTGCTCGCACGCCTCCAGCGCCGCGTCGAGCCCCCTCGAGACGGGACCGTCGAGCGTCGCGAGCTCGGCGCGATCGGTTACGGCGATCGTCAAGCCCGCCAGCGGACGATGGGTCGACCGTTTGGTGGTCGACAGCTCCCCGATCGCGGCGGGAGGGGGCATCAGCGGGGAAATCGCCGGCCCCTCGGCGGCCATCGCGGACAGCAGCGCTGCGCAATCGGCAACCGAGCGCCCCATCGCCCCGGGATGGTCCAGCGACGGCGCGAACGGAATCAGGCCATCGCTCGGGATTCGGCCGTGGCTTGGCTTGATAGCGCTGGTGCCGCAGCACGCGGACGGAATTCGCAGCGATCCGCACGTATCGCTGCCGAGCGCGGCCGGGACCATTCTCGCCGCGAGCGCCGCGGCGCTGCCGCCGCTCGATCCGCCCGCGATTCGGTCGAGCGCCCAGGGGTTGCCGACTTGGTCGGTTGTGCCGCCGGCGGCCATCTCATGCGTGTGGGTGTGGCCGATCAGCACCGCACCCTGAGCTGTCAGTCGCTCCCAAACGATCGCATCGTGTGTCGCGACGTTACCCTCGAGCACCCGGCTGGAGGCCGTCAGCGGGAGCCCCTCGACGCCGTAGAGATCCTTCACCGCCACCGGTATCCCGCACATCAGCGGAGCGTCGGCGGCTTCGCGCCGGAGCCGCTCATCGGCAGCGCGAGCCTGCCGGCAGGCCAGCTCGGGATACAAACGGGCCCACGCGTTGATCGCGTCCCGCGCGCCATCGAAGCTCGGCGGCCCACCGTTGCGGTCCTCGATCCGCCGCAGGCAAGATTGCGTCAGCTCGAGCGCGGAGAGCTCCCGCGCGCGCAACAGCGCGGCCGCCTCGAGCACGCCTAGCTCGTAGGGCTCAGGCAAGGGTCAGGACCAATTTGCCGCGCGTGCGACCGCTCTCCGCGAGCCGGTGCGCCTCCGCCGCCCGCTCGAGCGGGAACGTTCGCTGCACGTGCGGCCTGAGCGCGCCATCGGCTACCAGCGCAGCCAGGGCCTCCATCCCGACCCGGTCTGGCTCGACCAGAATCCCGGTGACCCGGACTCGGTCTCCCGCGGCATCCTTCACTTCCGACAGGCCACCCGAGGAAGGCACGTTGATCAGCAGCCCCCCGTCGCGAAGCGCACGGAGCGCACGCCTGCCGGTTTCGCCTCCGATCAGGTCCAGTACGACATCGACCCCCGCGGCGCGTAGTCCCACGTCCTCATGGGTGTAGTCGATCGCCTCATCGGCTCCCAGCTCCGCGAGGAAGGGGTGCTTTTCCGAACGCGCGGTCCCGATCACGTACGCCCCGCGAGCCTTCGCGATCTGCACCGCCAGATGGCCGACACCGCCCCCGGCCGCCAGAATCAGCACTCGATCGCCTGGACCGACGTCCGCGGTCTCGACCAGCGCCTGCCACGCGGTCAGCCCGGCCAGCGGCAGCGCGCCGGCTTCGATGTCATCGAGACTCTCCGGAATCCGCGCCAACTGACGCGACGGTGAGGTCACGTACTCGGCGTAGGCGGCGGCCTGCGCGGGAAACCGCGGCATCCCGAACACGCGGTCGCCTACCGCAAACCGCGTTACCCCCGCCCCCACTTGCTCGACGCTTCCGGCGACGTCCCAGCCGACCGTGAACGGCGGCCGTGAGAGAAAGCCGCCGCGCGCGCGGACCTTGAAATCGACGGGGTTGACGCCGGCCGCGGCCATCCGCACCAGCACCTCCGTAGGCCCCGGCTCCGGTCGCGGGACCTCCATCAGCTCGAGCACCTCGGGGTCGCCGAGTCGCTGCTGGCTGATCGCGCGCATCAGCCCGCCCGTGTTGCGCTGTTCTTGCAGGGAACTCATCTCAGAAATCCTGGCGGTGAGATCAAGCATGTTGTATACAAGAGCGATCCCAGAGAGGAGGGTGATGGCAATTTCCACGGAGCAAGGCTCGGCCTTTCCCAGCCCATACGAGATCGATACACCCCCGGGATGCGAAGGCTGGGAGGAGATGTACCCGTACTACTCGCTGTTCGACGAGCGCCGGCGCGAGAGCGACGAGCCGCGGTTCTGGTTCTGGAACTCAATGCACTTTCCAGTCCCCATGCCGGCGTTCGATGTGATCTGCATCGACTCGCCCTACCAGGCGGTGGGGTCCTGGCAGAACCGGGTGTTCGCAGTGCCTCCGGCGATGGGCATCGACTACCGGTGCGTCAACGGCTACATCTACATCTCCGGTAACCCCGTCACCGACCCCGCCAAAATCGCCGAGCGCGCTGAGTTCTTCCAGCGGCGCGCCGGCCACTACTACCAGCACTGGCCCGAGCTGTATGGCAAGTGGCGGGCCAAGATGGAGGCGCTGATCGAGGAGCTGTCTGAGCTTCGCATCCCGGACCTGCCCGAATACGAGCGCGACGAGGTCGCACTGCGCGACGATCGCAACACCTCGTTCTACGAGGTTCTGGATGCGTACGGACGGCTCCTGAGGCTCGGAGACCTGATGTGGCAGCATCACTTCGAGTTCCTGCTGCTCGGTTACGGGGCTTACGGGACATTCGTCGAGTTCTGCAAGGGCAATCTCCCCGACATCCCGGATCAGCACATCGCGCAGATGGTCGCCGGCATCGACGTGCTGCTGTTCAGGCCGGACGCGGAGCTCCGTCGGCTGGCGCGCCTGGCGATCGAGGTCGGGGCCGACGGCGCGTTCGTCCAGGGTCGTTCACCCGCGGAGATCGACTCCGAGCTGGCCACTAGCGAGGCGGGCCGCCGTTGGCTGGAGGAGCTCGAGAAGGTCAAGGACCCGTGGTTCAACATGGCTACCGGCGACGGGCTCACGCATCACTACCGGAGCTGGCTCGATGACCCGAGCATCCCGTACGCGTCGCTGATCGGACACATCGCCGCGATTCGAGGCGGCGAGTCCGTCGAGCGCCCGACGGATGAGATCAGGCGTGAGCGGGAGCGTCTCTCAAAGGAGTACGGGGCGCTGCTCGACGAGGCCTCGAGAACGATGTTCAATGACCTGCTTGTCCTCTCACGGACGGTGTTTCCCTACGTGGAGGAGCACAAGTTCTTCTGTGACTATTGGTTCTTGACCAGGTGGTGGAACAAGGTCCGCGAGTTCGGCGCCCTGCTCGCGCAGCACGGTTTCCTCGAGGACGGCGAGGATGTGTTCCAGCTGTCGCGACACGAGGTCTCCTCGGCGCTCGACGAGCTGGTGCTGACGTGGGCCACGGGCGGCCAGCCGCTCGGTCCGCGACATTGGCCGCCGATCGCGGCTCGCCGCAAGCAGCTTCTCTCGAAGCTTGCCGAGTGGACCCCTCCACCCGCGATTGGTGCGACGCCCGAAGCGATCACCGACCCGATGACGATCATGCTGTGGGGCGTCACCACCGAGCGCGTCAACGAGTGGGCGCGCTCCGGAGACGGCGGCGCGCGGCAGCTGACCGGCGCGGCGGCGTCGCCCGGCACTGTCGATGGGGTCGCTCGCGTAGTGCGGAACCTCGACGAGATCGGCGATATTCTCAATGGCGAGATCCTCGTCTGCGGCGCCACCTCTCCCGCGTGGGCGCCCATATTCCCGAAGCTCGCCGCGACCGTGACGGACGTAGGCGGGGTCATGTCGCACGCCGCGATCGTCTGTCGCGAGTACGGGCTGCCTGCAGTGGTGGGGACTGGTCGCGCGAGCTCGGCGATCAAGACCGGCCAGAAGATCCGCGTCGACGGCTCTGCCGGGACTGTGACGATCATCGATGGCTGACGTGACCGGCGCCGGGCATACACGTGCCCTCGAGGAGCTGCGAGCAACCGATGCGGGGCAGTTCGGCGGCAAAAGCGCGAGCCTTGGGGAATTGCTGGCGGCCGGGATCGCGGTGCCGCCGGGTTTCGCGCTCGGGACAAGCGCTTTCACCCAGTTCGTCCGGAGCAAGGGCCTCGACGGCACGATCGCGCAGGCGATTTCACGCGTCTCCAGTTCCGATGTTGGGACGATCGCCGATGCCTCCGAGAAGATCGAGCAAGCGATCCGCGCTGCCCCGTTTCCAGATGCGATTCGTGCGGAGCTCGCCCGGCGCCACAATCAGCTGGCCGAGACGGTCGGCGATCCCGAGCCGCCGCTCGCCGTCCGCTCGAGCGCACTGGGAGAGGACAGCGAGGAAGCGACCTACGCCGGCCAACAGGAGACGTTCCTGTGGCTTCGGGGCGTCGAGGAGCTCTGCGACGCCGTCCGTGCCTGCTGGGCGAGCCTCTACAGCGCCCGCGCGATCAGCTACCGAGCCTCGCGCCAGTCGAGCGACGCTGAGCCAGCGATGGGCGTCACGATCCAGGTGATGGTCGATGCCGAGACCTCGGGCGTTATGTTCACTTGCAACCCCGTGAGCGGCGATCCAAGCATGATCGCCGTGAACGCCAGCTGGGGACTGGGACTGGCGGTCGTCGGCGGCGAGGTGACGCCCGATGACTACCTTCTCAGCAAGGTCACGGGTGAGGTGGTGCGACAGACGGTGAACAGCAAGCAGATCGAGTACCTCCCGGACCCGGGTGGCCGCGGCACCGTCCGCGTTGACGTCCCCGCTGAGCGCAGCGAGCGACCCTGTCTCGTTCAACCGCAGCTGGCAGCGCTGGTCGAGGTCGGCAAACGAATCGAGCACCACTTCGGCTCCCATCAGGATGTCGAGTGGGCAATCGGTCGCGGGCAGCCAATGCCCTCAGGCTTGCTCGTGCTCCAGGCGCGGCCCGTCACCGGGTTGCCCGAGCGCTCCGCCAAGCCTGCGGCATCCGCGATGTCATTGGTGATGGGCACTTTCGGCGCCAGTTCCGGCGCGACCGAGGCAGGCTCCTGAGCGCCAATGCCGCTCAGCGACGAGGACATCCGCGAGATCCTGCGGCTCGTCGACGAGTCGGAGCTGGACGAACTGCGGATCGAGACCGAGGGGCTGTCGCTGTATGTGCGCCGGGGAGGCCAAGGAGACCCCTCTCCGGTGCAGCCGCCTCCTCCGGGGCGCACACACCATCCTGAGCCACGGGAGGCACCCGGGCCTCGTCCGCCGGATGCGGCTGCGGATGATGCGCGGGAGGCAGCCGCAGTGGCGCCCGCCGGAGAGCAGGCCGACGGCGCGGTCACAATCACCTCGCCGATGCTCGGCACCTTCTACCGCGCGGAGGCCCCCGGGGCACCACCGTTCGTGGACCTCGGCAGCCGCGTTGAGCCGGACGCGGTCGTCTGCCTGATCGAGGTGATGAAGATGATGAACTCGGTCCCGGCGGGAGTGTCGGGGACGGTCGTCGAGATATGCGCTGAGAACGCCGAACTCGTCGAGCATGGAGCGCCTCTATTCCGCGTGGCACCCGATTGACGCGGGTGCTCCTCGCGAATCGAGACCAGGCCGCGGAGCTGACCGAGCGGGTAATGACATGAGCGCGCCGATCGAGATCGTCGATACGACGATGCGCGATGGCAACCAGAGCCTGTGGGGCGCTACGGGCCTGACTACGCAAGATGTGCTCGCGATCGCCCCGACCATCGAGCGAGTCGGCTACGACGCGGCCGACTTCTCCTCGAGCACTCACATGGCGGTCTCGGTTCGCTTCCATCGCGAGGATCCCTGGGAGCGGATCCGGCTGCTGCGCGCGGCGATGCCCGAAACCCCGCTCAGCTTCATCACCCCCGGCATGCGGTTCATCTCGTGGGTGCCGGCGGACGAAGAGGTGATCCGGCTCGCGTTTCGCTGCGTGGTTCGCAACGGGATCCGCCGCTTTCAGATCGCTGACCCGTCCAACGACCCGCACCGCATCAAGCGGCTCGCCGCCATCGCGCGTGAGGAGGGGGTCCAGCAGATCGTGATCGGATTGACCTATTCGGTCAGCGAGGTGCACACGCACGCCTATTACGCCGACCGCGCTGCCGCGCTGTCTGACTGCCGTGACATGGATCGCCTGTATCTGAAGGACCCCGGCGGGCTGCTGACGCCCGACGCGGTTCGCGAGCTGGCGCCGCACCTGCTGCGCGCCGCCGGAGAGCGGACGGTGGAGCTTCACAGCCATTGCACGATCGGCCTCGCGCCGTTGGCCTACATGGAAGGGCTGCGCGCGGGCTTCCAGGTCCTTCACACCGCGGTTGCGCCGCTCGCGAGCGGCACCTCGAACCCGGCGGCGGAGGCGACGCTCCGCAACCTCGAGGCAGAGGGGTTCCGCCACCGACTCGACCTCGATGCGCTGCGCGCCGTCTCGCGGTACTTTCGCGATCTCGGCCGCGAAAAGGGGCTGCCGGGCGGCCAGCCGCAGGAGTTCGACGCCACCTACTACCACCATCAGCTGGCCGGCGGAATGGTCTCCACGACGCGAAGAATGCTCGAGGAGCTGCGCCGCCCGGAGCTGTTCGAGGCTGCGCTGGCCGAGGTCGCCCGCGTTCGCGCGGAGATGGGCTATCCGATCATCGTCACGCCGGTCTCGCAGCTGGTGACCACGCAGGCGGTCAGGAACGTGATCGACGGCGAGCGGTGGGCCAACGTCTCCGACGAGACGATTCGCTATTTCCTCGGTCACTACGGTGACCCCGCAGCGCCCGTCGACCCTGAGATCGCCGACCGCGTCCTCGCGCGGACCCGCACTGATGAGCTGCGGACGCTGGAGCCGCTGCATCTCGACGGGGCACGCAAGCGCTTCGGGGCGAGGATCTCCGACGAGGAACTGCTGCTGCGGCTGACGATGCCGGAGGAGCAAGTTGACGCCATGCTCGCCTCCGCGCCGGCTGACTCGAGGCCACGACTGGCCTCGAGGCCCGGACGCGACCCAGTCGTGACGTTACTCACCGAGGTCGCAAAGCGAAAGTCGATTGCGCACCTGCGCGTGCAGAGGGCAGACGACCTGGTGGAGTGGCGCCGTGCGACGTGATGACGTCAGCTCCATGGCTGACGACCGCCAGCTGATCCGCGCGCTAGTCGAGAACTGGGCGGTGTGGCGAGATGCCGGCGACTGGGAGCGGTTCGCGACCGTCTGGCACGACGACGGGTTCATGATGGCGACCTGGTTCCAAGGACCGGCGCCCGAGTTCATCCGCGTCAGCCGCGAGGGATTCGAGCGCGGGGTCAGCATTCTTCACTTCCTGGGCGGAAGCTCAATCGATCTCGCCGGTCGGCGCGCGATCGCTCAGACCAAGATGACGATCTCCCAGCGCGCCGAGGTGCACGGCGCCGAGTGCGACGTCGTCTGCACGGGTCGCTTCTACGATTTCCTCGAGCGGCGCGAGAATCGCTGGGGGATCGTGCTCCGCCAGCCGATCTACGAGAAGGATCGGCTCGATCCGGTGAATCCAGCGGCGAGACTAGAGCTCGACGCCGACCAACTGGCCCGCTTCCCCGCCGGCTACCGCCACCTCGCTTATCTACAGACCACGATCGGCTACAAGGTGAAAGTGGACATGCCGGGCTTGACCGGGCCCGAGGTACAGGAGCTGTACCGCCGCGGCGCGGAGTGGCTGGCGGGGGCGCCGCTGCGCAGTCCGCTCTCTACGGGATGACGTCCGACGGGCCGGCGGCGAGCCGGCCGGGGCGCGACTCGCCGATCCGCCCATTACCGCATAAACCCTTGACACACGGGCGGCAATCAAGGAGACTGTGCGCATTCCGCATCTGCGTTCGCAATGTGAACGCACAGGTACACTCCTGAAGGCTCGGTGGGCCGGGTGCTGATCAGGGTTCCCCTGATCTGCACCCGGACCGCTTTAAGGGACGTGCGGCCCGCTCGTTTCTCCAGGCCCGGATCCCTCCCGGAGACTGGTAGATCTTGGTCGATATACGACGTCTATCTGCCACTCTGCCGACCCGTCCGCCTCCCGCGCCGTCCGCCACCTGGCGTCCGCCGCCGGCCAGCGTACCCATCAGGTACGCTACGCGTACTTGTCATCCCTAGTCGCCAGCCATCCCGCCGTCGAGCCGCTGCTCAACGAACGCCCGCAGCGAGCAAAGCTGCTCGAGGCGATGGTTCGCGTGGCCGCCGAGAAGGGCTACGAGGCGGCTACGGTGGCCGATGCCGTTCGCCTCGCTCGGGTGTCGCGCGGCACTTTCTACGAGCTGTTTGATTCCAAGGATGCCTGCCTCGCGGCCGCTTACCGAGCGGGTGCCGAGGTGCTGGAGCGGCGGGTTGCCGACGCCGCGCTGCGCGGAGCCGACTGGCGCGAGGAGATCCGGCTGGGGATCAGGACCTACCTGAAGACGCTCGACGCCGAGCCCATGTTCGGCCGCGTGTACCTGCTCGAGTGGCCTTCGGCCGCGGCGGAACGGGAGGCGACGATGCGGCGCTTCGCCCGGCGCTATGGCAAGAGCTTTGCTCGCTCGGGAATGCCGGTCCCGCCGGATGACGCGCTGTACGTGCTCGCCTCAGGCGTGCAGGAGCTTGCTTGCGCAAGGGTGAGAGCTGGACAACCGACGATCGACCTCGAAGACGTCCTGGTGGGCTGCGCGGTGCGGCTCGTCGGGAAGGAGGAGCCATGGACCTGACATTCGATGAGCGTGAGCTCGCCTTTCGCGACGAGTTGCGCTCCTGGTTTGCCGATAACCCGGCTGGCGAGGCGCCGGAGGGCGAGGATGAGAACTTCGCCTGGCGGCGGGACTTCCAGCGCCGCTTGGCCGCCGGCGGATGGGCGGCCGTGCACTGGCCACGCGAGTACGGCGGTCGCGGCGCGACGCTCACCGAGTCGGCGATCTTCTTCGAGGAGTTGGGGCGTGTGCGCGCGCCGTTGCCGGCAAACATTCTCGGCCTGTTGCTCGCGGGGCCGACGATCATGACTTGGGGTACCGAGGAGCAGAAGGAGCGCTATCTGGCGCCGATCGTGACCGCCGATGAAATTTGGTGTCAAGGCTTCTCGGAACCTGACGCCGGTTCGGACTTCGCGGCTTTGAAGACCAGAGCGGTCAAGCGCGGCGACGAGTGGATCATCAACGGCCAAAAGGTCTGGACCAGCGCAGCCCAGCACTCGAAGTGGTGCATGCTGGTCGCGCGCTCGGATCCCGAGGCGCCGAAGCACAAGGGGCTCACCTACTTTCTGCTGGACGTCGAGCAGGACGCCGTCCAAGTCCGGCCGCTACGTCAGATCACGGGCGAGGCCGAATTCAACGAGTTGTTCTTCGAAGACGCGCGGATTCCCGAGGCCAATGTGGTGGGGGGCGTGGGCAACGGCTGGCAGGTAGCCTTGACCACGCTGATGAACGAGCGCGCCGGGCTCGCGTTCTTCCTCCAGGTGCGCCTCCGACAGTTGCTGGACGAGGTGCTTGGCGAGGCAAGCGCTCGTGGGCTGGTCGATGACCCGATGATCGCCGACCGTCTCGGCGATCTGCACATCAAGGCTGAAGTGCTGCGGCTGACCGCCTACCGCGGCCTGACCGCGATCGAGAAATACGGGCAGCCGGGCCCCGAGGGATCGTTGACCAAGTGGATGTGGTCGGAGACCAATCAGCAGCTGACCTCGTTCGCGGCGGAGCTGATCGGACCGGAAGCGCTGCAGGCAGGGACTCGCTGGTCGTATGAGCTGTTGCGCGCGCGCGGCAACTCGATCGAGGGCGGCACCACCGAGGTGCTCAAGAACATCGTCGCCGAGCGGGTGCTCGGTCTTCCCAAGTCACGTTAGGAGGACGAAGTGGACTTCGACCTGACAGAGGATCAGAGCGAGATCAAGCGAGTCGCTCACGAGCTGTTGATCGCGCGTTCGCCGTTTGCACAGGTCCGCGTGGCGGCCGAATCTGGGGAATACGACCGAGCCCTGTGGCGGGAGTTGGTTGAGCTCGGGTGGCCAGGAATCGCGGTGTCAGAGGAGCACGGGGGACAGGGACTCGGAGCCGTGGAGCTGGCAGTCCTCGCCGAGGAGCTTGGTTATGCGTGCGCCGCGACGCCGCTGATCACCACCGCGGCCGCCGCAGCCGTGATTCAAGCCGCCGGCACGCCGGAGCAACAAACGCGCTGGCTGCCCGCGCTCGTCTCCGGCCGCGCAAGAGCCGGAATCGGAACCCGCGAGCTCGCAGCCGACGCCGCTGCAGCCGACGTCGTCGTGCTGATCGACGGCGATGAGGCACAGCTCGTGGAGCGCCCCGATGCAACTCCCTTCCAAGCGATCGATCCAACCCGCCGGTACGCCATCGTCGAGGGCAGCGGCGAGCCACTGCCGGCCGGCGCCGCCGAACGCGTGCGAGCGGTGCTCGCCGCCGAGGTGCTTGGCGTCTGCCAGCGAGCGCTCGACATGACGCTCGAATACGTCCGCGAGCGCAAGCAGTTCGGCGTCCCGGTCGGCTCCTTCCAGGCGGTATCGCATCGCTGCGCGCAGATGCTCCTCCATGTCGAAAGCGTCCGCTCAGCGGCCTACTTCGCAGCGTGGGCGGCGGACGCGGGACAGGAACGCCTTGCCGAAGCGGCCGCCTTGGCCGCGGCAACGGCGGTCGACGCCGCCCGCGAGGTCACCGCCAGCGCGATCCAAGCGCATGGCGGCATTGGCTTCACCTGGGAGGCCGACGTCCATTGGCTGTACAAGCGCGCGCAACTTGACGCTGCCCTGATTGGGAGCGCTCATCGCCACCGCGCCGCGCTAGCGAGGATGGCCGCCGCTCGCGTGGCGGTCCCCGCGCTGTAGGGGCAGGTATGCCCGCTCGCTGAGCAGCCACCGCAAGGCCGTTGCGAAGCCCCCCAACCTCGACCTTCCCGTTCACCTCAGTGCAACGCGCGAGCGATTTCCGGCAATCTAGGCGGCATGGGTCAAGCGGAGATCCTGATCGCCGGTCTGCTGGTCGCGGTGGCAGGCCTCAGCGCGCTCGCGCGCCGGATGTCTCTGCCCTACCCGATTGTGCTGGTGGTGGGTGGAGCGCTGTTCGGCTTCGTGCCGGGCGTACCGACGGTGACGCTGAACCCGAACGTGGTGCTGGTGATCTTCCTGCCGCCACTGGTCTATGGGGCGGCGTTCTTTGCCAACCTCGGGGACATCCGCGCCAACATGCGCGGGATCACGCTCTCTTCGGTCGGGCTGGTCCTGGCCACGATGGTCGCCGTCGCGGTGGTCGCGCATCAGCTCGTTCCGCGTCTCCCCTGGGGCGCGGCGTTCGCGCTGGGCGCGATCGTGTCGCCGACCGATCCGCTGGCCGGCGCGACCATCATGCGCCGCCTGGAGGTTCCGCGGTTTTTGATCAGCGCGGTGGAGGGCGAAGGGCTCTTCAACGACGCCACGTCCCTAGTCGCCTACCGCGTCGCCGTTGCCGCGGTGGTGGGCGGTAGCTTCTCGCTGCTCGACGCCGGCGCGAAGTTCGTGCTGGACGGCGTCGGCGGCGTGGCGATCGGCCTCGCCGTGGGCTGGCTGGTAGCCGCGATCAGAGCGCGCACCGAGGACGCCCAGACGAGCATCACGATTTCGCTGCTCAGCGGCTACGCCGCCTACATACCGGCCCAAGCGTTAGGGCTCTCCGGCGTGCTCGCGGCGGTGACGACCGGCATCTACATGGGCATCCGAGGGCCCAGCATCATCTCCGCCCGCACACGATTGCAGGGTTTCTATGTGTGGGACGTACTGGACTTCATCCTCAACGCAAGCCTGTTCGTGCTGGTCGGACTGCAGCTGCGAACCGTGGTCAAGAGCTTGAACGGCGAGTCAGCCGCGACCCTGGCTGGCTACGCGCTCGCGGTCAGCGCCGTGGTGATCGTGAGCCGGTTGATCTGGTTCTTCACCGTTCCGTATCTGATCCGGCTGCTGGACCGCCGACCGAGCCAGCGTGCAAGGCGAGTTGGAGCTGGGCCGCGACTGGTGATCGCCTGGAGCGGCATGCGCGGTGCCGTGTCGCTCGCGGCCGCGCTCGCGCTGCCGCTCACGACCGACTCCGGAGCCCAGTTTCCCGAACGTGACCTGATCATCTTCCTCACCTTCGCGGTGATCTTCGCGACGCTCGTAATCCAGGGCCTGTCGATGCCGACGCTGATCCGCCGTGTCCACGTAACGCGCGATGCCAGCGAGGAGCACGAGGAGTTACGGGCGCGCCTCGTCGCAGCGAAGTCCGCGCTGGCACAGCTGGATGCGCTGGAGGGGGAGGATTGGACCCGAGACGACACAATCGAGCGGATGCGCAGGATGTACGAGTACCGCAAGCGCCGCTTTGCCGCCCGCGCGGGGAAGATCGAGGATGACGGATACGAGGACCGCTCGCTGGCTTATCAGCAAACGGTTCAGGCGGTGCTCGCCGCCCAGCGCGAGGCGTTAGTCCGTCTGCGCGACTCCGATGAGATCTCAAACGAGGTCATGAACCGAGTGATCAGAGAGCTTGACCTCGAGGAATCGCGACTGGAGATCTGACCCTCGAAGGCCGGCGATGGGCACGTGATGGCCGAAGATCGCCCAGTCGCCGTGGTCACCGGTGCCAACCGCGGGACTGATCGACGGCGCCGATTTGGTGTCGCGATACCTTCCCTCGATGGCTTTCCCGCCTCCCGCCCGACATCTGCTGCGCGCGAAGGACCTGGCCGATGGCAGATACTTCCAGCCCCTTGGGGTAGTTGATCTTGCTCGCGCGGCCGGCCTCTCGCGCGCGCATTTCAGCCGGGAGTTTCGGCGGGCCTTCGGAGAGTCGCCACACGTCTACCTGCTCACTCGGCGGCTCGAGCGCGCGGCAGCGTTGCTGCGACGACGGATCGCTCGGTCGCCGACATCTGCTTGTCCGTTGGCTTGCAGAGCGTCGGCTCATTCACCACCAGCTTCAAGCGCGCCTTCGGCACATCGCCCACGAGCTACCGAGCAGCGTTCCCGCCCGCGGCTGACCGAGCGCTGATCCCGGACTGTGTCCTGCGCGCGTACGGGCGCCCGCAACACCGCACATTTCGAGAAGACAGCGCCGCGAGTCACGATTAGCGTGGCGGCAGCACACTCGACTCGAGGAGGACGCAGATGATCAAGATCGGAACCACACAACTGTGGGTGCACGACCAGGACGAGGCGCTGGCCTTCTACACGAACAAGGTTGGGATGGAGGTACGTGCGGATGTGACCGTTCCTGAGCTAGGGAACTTTCGCTGGCTGACGGTGGGACCTGCCGGACAGCCCGACATCGCGATCGTGCTGATGGCGATTCCGGGACCGCCGGTGATGGATGCAGAGACCGGCGAACAAGTACGCACCCTGATGGCTAAGGGCTTTGCCGGGACGATCTTCCTCACCACCGACGACTGCCAAGCCTCCTATGAGGAACTGCGCGGCCGCGGGGTCGAGTTCGTGGAGCCGCCGCAAGAGCGGCCCTACGGGACCGACTCGTCATTCCGCGATCCCTCCGGCAACCATATTCGTCTCGTCCAGATGGGAGAGCTCGCGAGCGGCTGACGGGGAGCGCACACCGCGCCGCGGCCGTTACTCCCGCGGTTCGCTGCTGTGGCGCTCCGAACGGCCGCTCGGATGGCCCGTGAACCACACCGGCTCGTTCGCGTTCCGGGCCTTGATCGTCTTGACCGTGACCGGCTTGCCCCAAAGCAGCGCGACTTGCGTCAGCGTGCCTCGGGCATATTCCTCGTCGAGCCCGACGCCTTCGTGTCGGTGCTTGAGGAACAGGTCTCCGCGGCCGCGGTAGTCGGCGTCGATGATCTCGACGTGCGGGATCCCGAGCGTGGAGTGCTGGAGGATCAGCACGCCGCGGATCGCGTCCGCCTCGCGCGAGGAGATCCTGATCCGCCGGGGATCCTGCTCCAGGTGCTCAAACGCGTACAGGCGGGCGAGCTCACAGACCTTGGGCGACAGGAACTCTCTCAGGAGCGCCTCATCATCGTAGTTGCGCAGGATCAAGCGCACCTGGTCGAGCGGGTCGACGTTGCCTGCCCAGCTCCACCGTTCGCGCTCCTCATCATCGGGCTCGCTGGCGATCCGCATCACCTCGCGCAGGATGTTGATCCCGAGGTTGTATGGATTGACCCGACCGGGATGGGGCTGGGTGACGATCGCGTTGAGCTGCTCGAACTCCCAATAGCGATCGGTCGGCATGAACAGTCGCTGACAGATCTCCTGATGGGTAAGCACCGCAGCGCCCTCGTTGAGCACCTTGGTCCGCATCTGCGGCAGGAAGTAGCTCTGCTCAGAGCGCACCACCGAGATCACGTCGCGCTGCCAGTCCTCGAGTCCTCGCGCATGACGCTCGATGAACCCCAGCAGGTCTTCCTCGGGCTCGCGCGGAAACCGCCGGCGCATCGCCGAGCGCTCCGCGGTGGCTCGCTCCCGCGAGGCTGCGACTTCGTCCGGGAACAGGATGTCGTAGGGGCGCTCGCGGTGCTCGGGCTCGCTCTTGGGCGCCTTGCGAATCAGCTGCGCTTGCGGCTGGTGAACCGCGATCGCGTGGCAGGCGTCAAGGAAGTCCTCGACGCGGTCTCGGCCGTGCACCCCCATGTAGTCGCCGATCCGCTGGGCCGCGGACACGACCCGCGACATGATCTCGCGGTCGACCGCCCCCAGCCACGCGTTGTTGTCGAACACATAGCCATGGCCGAGACAGTGGGCGACCACCAGCGTCTGCGCCACGAAGCTGTTGCCCACCATCAGGTAGGCATGGACGGGGCGGGTGTTGAAAATGAGTTCGTAGACCCGCTCCTGCCCACGCTGATAGCGGCCGTAGGCGTCGTCGTAATGGGCGCCCCAGCGGGCGCTCGAATACCTTGCCGGCAACCCGTTGGCGGCCGCGAAATAGACCTCCTCGGGACGGACGAGGTGGTAGATCACCTCCGGCACGTCGAACCCGAGCTCCTCGATTGCGATCTCCCGGCAGCGCTCGTCCACCTCCTGGAGGTCAGAGATCGTGTAGCTGCTCATCCGCTCGCCACCTCTCGTCCCGTCCACCCGCTCACCGAATTGCCGCTTCCACGTCGTCCTTGGCGAAGAACTTCTTGAGCGCCGGCCACAGCTCGCGGTCGTCGACTGCTCCCGCGAACACGAAGCGATCGATCCCCGTCCCCTCGTGCTCGTAGAACGCCGACAGCTTGTGCGATCGGGAGCCGCCGCTCGGATCGACTTCCAGGTAACCGACCAGCGCCGCGACGTCGGTCAGGCGAGTGATCAGCTCGAGCGTGCGCTGATTGTCGGCACTGAAGTTGTCGCCGTCGGAGACGTGCAGCGCGTACACGTTCCAGTCGTCGGCCGGGTAGCGGTCGTGCTGGATCTGCCCGATCGTCTCGAACGCCGAGGACACCTTCGTGCCGCCCGATTCGACACGCCCGAAAAACTCCTCCTCTGTGACCTCGCGCGCCTCGGTGGTGTGCGCGACGAATACGATCTCGGTCTGGTCGTAGCGGCTGCGCAGAAACTGCACGCACCAGTAGAAGAACAACCGCGCCATCCGCTTGCGATCGACGGTCATCGAGCCAGAGACGTCCATCGCGAGGAAGACCACCGCCTTGTCGCGCGGCTTTGGGATCTCCCGATAAGAGAGATACCGCAGGTCGGGCTTCTCGATCCCACCGAGCGACGCGCGCCCGCGCTTGGCGTTGCGGATCAGGTTCTCGCGCAAGGTCGCCTTCTTGTCGAGCTGCGGGCCGGTGCGCGCGATGTCGTTGTAGACCGTATTCGGCGCTTGCGCGTCGGCCTGGGCCTTCGGCTTCAGGCGCGGAAGCTCGAGCTCGGAGAACAGCATCTCTTCGACGTCATCCATTCCGAGCCACACCTCATAGAGCTCCTCGCCGGGCTCGGTGCCGGCCTCCCCGCGACTGCGGGCGCCGTCGGCGGGACCTAAGACATCGCCTGGCTGGCCGTCGCCCTGGCCCACGCCCTTGGCCTGTCCGCGGTCGAGGATGAACTGCCAGCGCTTCGTTCCCTTGACAGGGACGCGGATCTTCTTCTCCGGCCCCGCGGCGATGATGTCCTCTTCGCCGATCCGTTCCTTCAGCTGATCGGTGATCTTCTTGCGCAGACGCTCCCGGTGATGGATAGCGTCGCGCCGTCCTGCCTCATGCGGTAGGCCCGACTCGCCAACGACCGTCATGACGCCTCATCACCGGTTGAGCAGGTGACCGACGTACTCGAGCAGATCGCGCGCGGAGTGCTCGTTGTAGCCGCGCTCTTCGATCAGCGTCCGCAGCACCTCGTTGAGTCGCTTCGCCTGCTCTTTATCGGGATTGGTCTTCGACAGCGTCACCTGCACGATGTCCTTGAGCTGGTCGAACAGGTACTCCTCGATTCCGGTCGCGAGGACGGTGTCGGTCTGGTGGGTCAGCGGCCGCTCGCCTTTGCGCAGCGCGATGCCGATCCGGACCAACACCCCCTGGCGGAACGTGTCTTTGGCCGATTCGGGCACTGCGGGCTTGACGTTCTCCTCGATCGCGCGCATCAGCTTCTCATCGGGGTCGCGATCTTCCTTGGTGATCGGGTCCTGGGTCTTGGTGCCCTGGCAGTAGGCCTCGATGTTCGTCAGGTAGTTCTCCAGCAGTCGCTGAGCGTGCTCTGAGAACGCAGGCACAAACGCCCGGCGCACCTCGTCCTTGAGCCGGCGATCGATCTCCTTGCGAGCATCGATCACAAACGCCCGCAGCTGCTCGCGCGTCTCGCGCGGAACCTCGAGCCGCTCGATGTACTCGTTGAGCGAGATCAGCGCCATGATCGGCGTCAGGTATTTGCCCGTGTGCTGCTCCTCCCCTGCCTTTCTCGCAGCGCCGGAGAGAACATCCACGATCGCCCGCGGACCGAGGCCCGTCATCCCCTCGTGCTCGGCGGCTCGCTTGATCTCCGGTATCTGCGCGAGCTTCCAGTCGCCGACCTCCTCGCCGTCATAGAGCTTCATCTTCTCGACGAGCCCCAAGTTCTCGTGCGGCTTCATCCGCGAGAGCACGGCCACCATCGCGGCCGCCCGCAGCGCATGGGGAGCGATATGCAGGCCTTCGCGTGCGCCGGAACTGGTCAGCAGCTTGCGGTAGATCTTTTCCTCGTCGGAAACTCGCACGTTGTAGGGAACGGCGATCGTCACCAACCGATCCTTGAGCGCCTCGTTCTTCTGGTCAGCCATGAACCCGCGGAACTCGGCCTCGTTGGTGTGCGCGAGGATCACCGTGTCGGAATCGATGTAGCCGAACTTGGCGACCTTGAACTGCTTCTCCTGCGCCATCGTCAAGAACAGGTTCCGGAACTCGGCCGGGTTCTTGAAGAACTCAACGGCCTCGAAGAGACCGCGATTTGACTTCGAGAACTCCCCCGCCCAGTCCAGCGCCAGGGGGTGAGAATCGGAGCCGTGGGTCTCGATCGCCCGGAAGTCGAGACCGCCGGTCAGCTGCTCCATGCTCATCGACTTGGGATCCCCTGGCTCGAACGTGCCGATCCCAATCCGGGTGGCCTCGGAGAAGAAGATCCGCGAGATTGGAAAGTTGAGGAAATCGCCGCCGAACTCGTGCTCGAGGCGCCAGCGGCAGACCGGGCAAAGCCGGCCCTCGACCGGCACGCCGGTGTGCTGGGTCGCCTGCGCGCGGAGCGGGTCCGGAATCAGGTGCAGCGGCTCCTCGTGCATCGGGCATGCGACCAGCGCGTAGATCGCGCCGGCGTCGGTCCGGCTCCAGGCCTCGAGCCCCCGCTTCAGTAGCGCCGCGATCGAGCTCTTTGCGCCTCCGGGCGGCCCCCACAACAGCAAGATCCGACGGCGCGTCTCGTGCCCCTGGGCCGCAGTCTCGAAGTAGCGCACGATGCGATCGAGCGGCAGGTCGAGCCCAAACAGGTCGGCAGAGAAGAAGTTGTGCGAGACCTCACCAACGTGAGCACCGGCCGTAAACCCCGCCGCGCCGATCATGTCGTAGATCCGCTGGTGAGCGCTGGCGGCGATCGTTGGACGCTCGGCGACGCGGTCTACGTACTCGTTGAGGGTGATTACCTCCGACTGCTCAGCCTGTCCTTGCTTGGCGGCGTCTGCCAGTGCCTGCTTGAAATCCATACTGCCCTGCTTTCCCCGCGGCCGACCGGGCATCCCGGTGCTGGCCTTCGCTTACCCGCTCACGTCTATTTAAACGCCGCAGAGGTTGGTTTCCGTATATGGTTGTGAGTTCGAATTGAGAGTACATTGGCCCGCTGTCGTAACTCAAGCTAAAACCTCTGGGCATGGGGATAGATGTAACCGCTAGGAGCGTCCTCCTGAGCGATCCTGAACTGGGGACTTGCTGCTAGAGCCAGAGAGCTCGCCGGAGATCGGCTGCGACTAGGATCAGGCTGGATGGTTGACCGCTCGCGCACTCCGACTAGCTCTGCCGGCCCGGAACGGTCCGAGTCGGCAGAGCCGCCTGAGCGCGATTGGCTTGCGGGATTGCCCGATGCGGGGGAGGGATCCGCGGCGCGAGCGCTAACAGATTTCGCGTGGTCGCGTACCCCGCTGGGCGCGCCGGCCGGATGGCCGCTCGAGCTGAAGGCGATTGTGCGCACGCTGCTCAGCTCGCGCTTCTCGATGTGGATGGGGTGGGGCCCGGAGCTGACGTTCCTTTACAACGACGCATACGCGCGCGCGACCTTGCGGAGCAAGCATCCCTGGGCGCTGGGACGTCCGGCGCGCGAGGTGTGGGCGGAGATCTGGCCGGACATCGGACCGCGCATCCAAACCGTGCTGGACAACCGCGGTGCCACCTGGGACGAGCGCCTGCTGCTGTTCCTCGAGCGCAGCGGCTATCGCGAAGAGACCTATCACACCTTCTCTTACAGCCCGCTCCTGGGACCAGCCGGCCGCGTCTCCGGGATGTTGTGCGTAGTCAGCGAGGAGACCGAGCGGGTCATCGGCGAGCGTAGAATGGCCACGCTTCGAATGCTGGCGGCCGGCCTCGCGAGCGGCCGCTCGGAGGCCGAGGTGCTGAGCGCTGTGGAGGGCGGGCTGACCGAGAACCGCTTCGATCTGCCGTTCTCGCTGGTGTACTTGTTCGAGGACTCCGGACGCGCTCGCTTGGCATGCGCCTCAGGTATCGAACGAGGCCATCAAGCGGCACCGGAAGTGATCACTACGGCTGAGCTAGAGGCGGCCTGGGCATTGCCAGCCCAAGAGGATCCGGTCGTAGTCGAGTGGCTGGCACGGCGCTTCCCGGAGCTCCCGAGCGGCGAATGGGACGATGCCCCGCAAACCGCGCTGGTGGCGCCCCTTGGTCGCCAGCGCGATGGGCGAGGAGCCGGTGTCCTGATCGCGGGATTGAACCCGCACCGGCCGCTCGATTCCGGCTACAGCGGGTTCATCGGCTTGCTAGCGGGACAGATCGCCGCGGCGATCGCCAGCGCGCGAGCCCATGACCGAGAGCAGGAGCGCGCTCGGACGCTGGCCGAACTCGACCGAGCCAAGACCCAGTTCTTCTCGAACGTCAGCCACGAGCTGCGAACACCGTTGACGCTGATCATGGCGCCGGCGGAGGACAGCTTGGCAGATGAGGAGCATCCGCTGCCACCGTCGCACCGAGAGCGAATCGAGGTGATCCGCCGCAACGCCGGGCGGCTGCGGCGAATGGTCAACGACATTCTCGACTTCTCCCGGATCGAGGGAGGGCGGATGGGGACCAACCTGGTGGCGATCGACCTGCCTGACTTCACGCGCGGGATCGTCGCCTCGTTCGCGCCGGCGATCGAGCGCGCGGGACTCGAGCTCAGGGAGGACCTGCCGACGCTTGCACAGCCAGTGCTCGTCGATCTCGAGATGTGGGAGAAGGTGGTGCTCAACCTACTCTCGAACGCGCTCAAGTTCACGCTCAGAGGGCACATCTCGGTGGCGCTACGTCACGTCGAGGAGATGGTGGAGCTCGAAGTCAGCGACACCGGGATCGGGATCCCAAGCGAGGAGATTCCGCGGCTGTTCGAGCGCTTTCACCGCCTCGACGAAGCGCGCGGACGCTCGCACGAGGGCTCAGGGATCGGGCTGGCGCTCGTCCACGAGCTGGCAGCGCTGCACGGCGGTTCGATCTCTGCGCGCAGCGAACCCGGGCTCGGCAGCAGCTTTGTGGTGCGGATCCCGTACGGTGGGGCCAGCGCCGAGGCTGTCGCTGCGGCACGCCCCACGGCCGCTGTGGGCTCCTACTTGGATGAGGCACTGAGCTGGCAAGGGGCCTCGGTGCAGGAGGCCGTCCTGCGTGTCCCCGCCGAGGAAGATCCGCGTCCTGCGGGTTCCGGCGGCACCGTGCTCGTGGTCGACGACAACGCCGATCTGCGCTCGATGCTCGCCCGCCTGCTCTCTCCCTACTACCTGGTATGGACTGCCGCGGACGGCCAGCAGGCGCTCGAGCTGATCCGCCAGCGAGCGCCTGACCTCGTTCTGGCGGACGTGATGATGCCCCGCCTCGATGGCGTTGGCTTGCTACATGCGCTGCGCGAGGATCCGCGGACCGCATCCTTGCCCGTGATCTTGCTCTCGGCGCGCGCCGGCGATGAGGCGGCGATCGGCGGACTCGAAGCCGGGGCGGACGAGTATCTGGTCAAACCGTTCTCCGCGCGAGAGCTCGTCGCCCGCATTCGGTCGAGCCTCGAGCTCTCAGCCGTGCGGCGGGAAGGTGCCGCCGCGCTGAGCGCCGAGCGCCATCGGCTCGAGCAGACGCTCGACCAGCTGCCGGTCGGGGTGCTTTTGGCCGAGGCTCCTTCCGGACGGATCGTGCTCGCCAACAAGCAAGCCGCCGAGATGCTCGGCCCGCAGACCGATGCTACGGCCGGTCAACCGTTCGGCCGCTATCAGCGCTTGACACTCGACGGCCAGCCGCTGCCGATCGAGCGCTGGCCGCTGGCGCGAGCAATCCGCAACGGTGAGGCGACCCGCGACCTCGAGCTGATTTATAAGGGCGAAAACGGAACCGAGGCCGCCGTACGCGTCAATGCCTTTCCGATACGCGACGAGCACGGCAACACGTTCGCGGGAGTGGTCGTCTTTCAGGACGTGACCGACGAGCTCCGCAGCCAACGGCTGCTGAGCACTCACCGCGACATCTTGGCGGCGATCGCCGAGGGCGAGCCCCTGGATCGCACCTTGGAGATGATCGTGCACAGCATCGAGGAGCTGATCGAGGGCGATGCACTCGCTTCGATCCTGCTGCGCAGCCCGGATGGGCGGCGACTCCGCGTGGGCGCCGCGCCGACGCTGCCTGCCGCATATAACGAGGCGATCGACGGTCTCGAGATCGGCGAAGCCGCGGGCTCCTGCGGGACCTCCGCATATCGCGGGAGCCCTGTGATCGTCACCGACACGCTGACCGATCCTCTTTGGCTGGAGTTCCGGGATCTAGCCGCTTTGCATGGTCTCCGAGCCTGCTGGTCGACGCCGATCGACGCGACAAATGGCGAGGTCGTGGGAACGTTCGCCGTCTATTACCGACAGTCGAGGGAGCCCAGCGCTGAGGACCGGCAGCTCGTTGCGCTGATGACCGAAACCGCGGCGGTCGCGATCGAGCGCGACCGCGCAGCCCGCGCCCGAGAGCGGCAGTTCGACGAGATGCAGCGGAGCTTGCTGCCCCGCGCTTTGGCCCGTGTGCCGGGAATGGAGGTGGCGGCGAGCTTCCACCCCGGCACCCGCGGACTCGAAGTCGGCGGCGACTTCTACGACCTCTTCCCGATCGAAGAGGGCACTTGGGGGTTCGTGATCGGAGACGTGTGCGGCCACGGCGCCGAGGCGGCCGCGGCCACCGCGATCGCACGCCACACCGCCCGCGCGGTCGCGCTTCGCGAGGCGATACCCGGGGACGTGCTTGCGGCGGTTCACGATGCGCTCTACCGCTCCGAGCTCGATCGCTTCTGCACCGCGATCTACGGTCGTCTGCAGCTGACGGAGGCCGGCGCCCGCTTGGCATTCGCAAACGGCGGCCACCCGGCACCGATGATCCTTCGCGCTGACGGGAAGCTCGAATCTTCCCAAGAGCATGGCCCGTTGCTCGGCGTGCTGTCGCCGACGCCCAGTTATCGTACCGTCGGGCTCGAGCTCGAGGCCGGCGATGCAATCGTGATGTACACCGACGGCCTGATCGAGCGCAATCCACTTCTGCCTAGCGACGAACGGCTGCGGGCGACGCTCGCAGGACTGATCGGGCTACCCGCCGCGGACGCGGTCAAGCGGCTCGAGACGAGCTCGATCGCCACCGAGCGCTTACGCGCCAGCGATGACATCGCGCTGTTGATCATGAGGGTAGAGCCGCAGCTCGGGCAGTCCGGCGAGGCCTGGCGAGCTCCGGACGCGCTCGCCGCTCGCTGACAGCTTGAGCTCAGGCCGGCCGCCGCGCGGATGAGCGCCCCGGCCGCGCGAGATCGATCTCGCCCGAGGTGACCTCGTGTCCGGCGGCACACCGAAGCTCGACGCCGACGCGCTCGCCGCAGTCGTGATGCAACAGCCTCACCGGCCCGCCGCGATCGTCAAGCCAGCGATCGCCCCACTGCATCAGCGCCGCCAGGGCGGGGAACAGGTCGGTGCCCTTCGCCGTGAGGCGGTACGCCTGGCGGGTGCGTTGCCCAGGGTCGCGGTAGTCCTGGCGCTCCAGCAGCCCGTGTTCCACGAGCTCGCGCAACCGCGTCGCGGTAACGGGTTCGCTGATCCCCGCCCGCTCGGCGAAGTCGTCGAACCGCGTGGTGCCGTAGAAAGCCTCGCGCAAGATCAAGAACGCCGAGCGGGTGCTGACGACATCGAGCGCCTTGGCCAGCGTGCAGCGATCGGCGGTCCAACCCTCGCGTGGATCGAGCGCTCCAGTGAGCTTGATCTCGCGTTCCATTTTTGCATCGTAGCTGACTATTCGTTTGTTAAGCCAGCATGGTACGGTGCTGGTTATGTCACTGAGCGATACGTATGACTGAATTGACCGGCTCGAGCGAGCTGATGCGGCTGCTGGAGATCGATTTCGAGGAGCGCGGTGCGACCCGGGTCAGCGGCTCGGTCGCCGCCGACGAACGACACCACCAGCCGTGGGGACTGGTGCACGGCGGCTTGTTCACGACCGTGATCGAGACGTTCGCTACCACCGGCGCCTATGAGGCGGTCAAGGACCGCGGCCAGATCGCGGTCGGGGTTACGAACATCACGGATTTCCTTCGCCCCCATCGCAGCGGTCGGCTGCGGGTGCTGGCGACCGCGATCCAGCAAGGCCGCATCCAGCAGCTCTGGCAGGTCGAGATCCGCCAACCAGAAGACGACAAGCTGATCGCGCGTGGCCAGGTCCGGCTGCAGAACATGCAGGCGCAGGCCTGAGGCCCAGCCTTGAAGCGGGAACCCGACGCAGCCCGGGTAATGTTCGCTCGCCACGATGAGCACCGCAGCTACCGCTAAAACCCAGATCTCCGAACTTGAGGCCGAGCAGGTCGAGCGGTGGCGCGGCCTCGGCTCGCACTGATGTCACCGATCTCACGCGGCTTCCGTGGCCGCCGCCGGGCGGTCGCGGATCCCGCTCGGGTGCCGGCGGGACAATACGTCACCGACGACTTTCCCGTCCTCTCGGCCGGTCCGACACCGCACCCGGCCCTGGACCAATGGAGCTTCACGATCCACGGCGCCGTGCAGGCGCCGGTTTCGTGGCCGTGGGAGGAGTTTCTCGCGCTTCCTTCGGAGCCGATCACGGTGGACATCCACTGCGTCACCAAGTGGTCAAAGCTCGGAACTCGCTGGCGAGGCGTGTCGGTTGACACCCTGCTCGCGGACGTGGAGACCACCGGCGAGTACGTCACCGCGTTCAGCGACGGCGGTTACACCACCAACGTGGCGCTGAGCGACCTGACGGGCGGCAAGGCCTGGGTCGCGTACGAATACAGTGGCGAGCCGCTCGCGCCCGAGCATGGGGGGCCCGCGCGGCTGCTGGTCCCGCATCTGTACTTCTGGAAGAGCGCGAAGTGGGTGCGGGGCCTGACGCTCACGCTCGACGATGAGCCGGGGTTCTGGGAGACGTACGGCTACCACAACCACGGTGACCCATGGCTCGAGCAGCGCTACCAAGGAGACTGAGCTGGCAGCTGGCCACGGTGCTCGAGCGGATCGACGAGACCGCGCGCACCAAGAGCATCGTGCTCGAGGCGCCGCGGTGGCAAGGTCACCGCGCGGGGCAGCATGTCGATGTCCGCCTCACCGCCGAGGATGGCTATCAGGCTCAACGGAGCTACTCGATTGCCTCGGCGCCCGAGGACAGCAACCTCGTGTTGACGGTCGAACGGCTCGAGGACGGCGAGGTCTCCTCCTATCTCGTCGACGAGCTGCGGGAGGGAGATCCGCTGGAGCTGCGCGGCCCGATCGGCGGCTACTTCGTGTGGGAGGACTCACGCAGCGAACCCGTGTTGCTCGTGGCGGGCGGTTCGGGAATCGTGCCCTTTCGCTCGATGCTGCGCCACTACGTGGCGGCACGCCACGATCTGGCCGTCAGGGTCCTATATTCGTCGCGTTCACTGAGCGAGGTGATCTACCGCGAGGAGCTGATGCAGCTCGCCGCCTGCGACCAGGTCGACGTTCGCTTTGCGCTCACCAGAGAGTGGCCGAAGAGCTGGACAGGGCACCGTGGACGGATCAACCAGGCCCTGCTCGGGGAAGTCGCGTGGCCTCCCGGAGAGCAACCGCTGATTTATGTTTGTGGGCCTACTGGGTTCGTCGAGACCGCGGCGGCGGCGCTGGTGGCGGGCGGACACAAACCGAGCTTGATCAGGACTGAACGATTCGGCCCCACCGGTGGGTGAGAGAGGAGGCACACGATCGAAGCGCTCGATGGGAACGCCATCGCCGGTGAGCTGTACGAGGCCTTCGGCAGAGAGATGACGACCGCCAGCGGAGCGTGCGGGCACTGCGGTACCGCCGCGAAGATCGCGGAGCTGTCGGTTTACGCCAGGGCGCCCGGGGCGGTCGCGCGCTGTCGCAGCTGCGGGAGCGTGGTGATGGTGGTGGTCAACATCCGCGGGACCACCAAGATCAATTTGGATCGCTTCCAATTACTGGACCCGACTTAGCTGCGCTGGCAGGCGGCGAGCGCGATCTGAACCTGGTTAAAGCCCCTCTCGAGCAATCCGCAGCGCCAGTGGGAGTTAAACATCCAGCAGCCGTCGAACATCCCACTCGCGTTCTGGGACCAGTTTTGGGTCGGGTGTTATCCAGGCATGTCGCCCGCGGCGCGGAGCGCGCACCAGCGCTATCGCGTACCGGCTGGCCGTCGTCGCGGCCGAGCCGCCTCGCGCGCGGCGGTCCGCGTGGCGAGGCCGAGCAGCAGCATGCTCGCGCCGTTGACGATGAACGCGAAGCCGACTAACAACGCGAGCGTCGCGAAGCCGATGCCAGGGCTCACAACGATCACCACACCTGCGATCACCTCGACGACCGCCACAACCAGGTGCCACCCGCGCCGTCCGTCGTCGATCTCAAACGCGAGCACCAGGCGCAACGCGCCTGCCACCACCAGCCAGACGCCGATGAACAACGCGACTACCGTGACGCCGGCGATCGGATGGCGGATCAGCAGGATTCCGACGATCAGGTTCAAGACACCCAGCAGCGCCGTCAAGCCGCGGTTCTCCGTATACCTGCTGAGCGAGGACACGAGTTCAACGATGCCGTCAAACAGGATGAACAGTCCCGCGATCACCGCCAGCGTGGCGAGGCTGTTGCTCGGTTTGATCAACACGATCACGCCCGCCAACAGGCTCAGCGCCCCGAGCGCAGCGGGGACCCACCAAAACCGCCCCAGCTCGCGGATGCGTTCACCGGCGATAGAGCTATCGGACACCCTGCGACCTCCTGAATAGACCCGAGCGAACTTTCGGCGAGGCTGCCGTGCCGCGATTCTGTTCGCTCAGAGGCCGATCGTCAACTGGTCCCCGCCGGATTTCGGGCCGCCGGGGATCGGTCGACAAGGTCGGGGTTCCGTTGCCGTAGGACAGCGGTGCCTCTGGGCGCGTCGGCATTGCTCACCGCGGACTCCTCCCGCTCGACGTTGGATCCAGCCGCGCTAATCCTTCGACGGCTGCTCGTTCGCAGACTCGGCGCGCCGCCTAGCCTCCTCGGCCTCCGCCTGCGCTTGCTCGCGCTCGCGTTCCGCCGCCTGGGCCTGCTCGCTCGCCGCGGCGGCACGCCGGCGCGCCTCGTGAGCCTCCTGGTGACGGCGCCCCGCCTCGAGCTCGAGCTCCTCGGCCCGCCTTCTCGCTTCCTCGGCCTCGATCAGCTGGCGCTCGATCAAGCTCGCGCTGTGCAGAGGACCGTTCACCGGCCAGCCATGACCGAAAACCGCGCCCACAGCCGCTACCTGCTCCCCGGTGAGCTCATCCTCGGCCCGGATCCCTGCGACTGCCCCACCTGCTCCCCGGAATACGGCACGCGCACGTAGTTGCGGCTGACAGTCGCACGCTCAGCCGGCACCAATGCCAGCTGACGGCCCAAGATGCCGCTCCTCACCGATAACAGGACCGGCTGTTGCGTCGAGGGATCGTAGTAGACCTCCTCGAGCCGTCCGATCTTCTCGCCGCCGGCATCCAACACGTCCTGCCCACGCCACGCCTCAATCCGCTCAACAAACGGCATCGATGAAAAGCTACTCCCTCGACGGCCCATCGGCCAGCAGTCGCCGGCAACGCTTCGCCCCACGCGCGTGCGCATAGAGCTACGCAACCCGGGTATTCACAACTCACGATGACGGTTCCAGAGGGCTCACCGCGCTCGGCTGACAGGGGCGTACCGGCGCCGCTTCAAAGCATCTCTGCTGATCTGAGGAGCGCCAGGGCGCCTGAAAGCGACGCTGGTCCGGCTCCCGGCGCGGGCGGCCAAGGAAACGAGCAACCCGCACCGGCAGACGTTCCGACGTCTTCGCCGCCCCCGCCCCGGAGCTCCTCGCCATCGTCGGAAGGGCCTCGCGCAGCCGCCACCTCGTCGGTCCGGTGGTTGGCGCGCCCGGACGTGCGGCTGACCATTCTCGGAGTGATTCTGCTGCTGCTCGCCGGGCTGGTCATCACGAGTTCGGTCTGGACCTTGCCGCTGGTGATCGTTGGCGGGCTGATGGTCGTGATCGGGTGGGTGGGGCACCGCGTGGACGGCCGGTTCGCGGTTCAGTAGGGGCAAACCGGCACACAGCTCGAGTTCCAGGTGAAGGTCAGGGCCGCTCGTCACGCCGGGGTGGCGCCGACCGGGGCGGCCGAGAGCCCGAACGGCGGCGCGCATGCGGCCGCTGGCGCGCTGGAAGAAGAAGTGATCATCGACGGCGAGGCACACACCGTCGAAGTCGACGTCGAGGAGCTGAAGGCGCTGGTAGCCGCGGTCGAAGCGCGAGCGGGTGAGCCCCCGCGATCCGACGCGCCGCCGCCCGGCAAGCGCATCCTGCGGATCGCGCACGGCGCCACCCGTGCATCTGAGAGCAGGCGCTAGGGGCATCGCAGACGGCCAGGATCAGGCGATGCTCAGGTCTCGCCGTCTGGAGGCCGGGTTCCCCGCAAATCCACTCTCGAGGGGTTGGATTTTTGTGAACATCGGGTAAAGCGGGGGCTGTGAGGAGCGAGGGCCCATGCTGAGACTGCATCCCGGGGCGATCGATTACCTGATCCTCGGGATCTACTTCGTCGTGGTGCTTGGGATCGGGTTCGTCGCCCGTCTGTTCATCAAGAGCGACATCGATTTCTTCCTCTCCGGTCGTTCGCTTCCCGCTTGGATCACGGGCCTCGCGTTCATCGCCGCCAACCTCGGGGCGCTCGAGATTCTCGGCCAGGCCGCCAACGGAGCACAGTACGGAGTCCCCGCGGTGCACTACTACTGGATCGGGGCGGTCCCAGCGATGGTGTTCCTCGGGCTGGTGATGATGCCCTTCTATTACGGCGCCAAGGTTCGCTCGGTTCCCGAGTATCTACGGCTTCGCTTCAACGAGGCCGCGCACGCCTTCAACGCCTGTACGTTCGCGGTGGCTACCGTGCTGATCTCCGGCGTGAACCTGTTCGCGCTGGCGCTGATCATTCATCTGCTGCTCGGTTGGTCGGTGACAACCGCGATCCTCGTGGCGGCCGCGTTGGTGCTGGTGTACATCACCCTGGGTGGGTTGACCTCCGCGATCTACAACGAGGTGTTGCAGTTCTTCGTGATCGTGGCGGCGCTGCTTCCGCTGACGCTGGTGGCGCTGCACGCGATCGGCGGCATCCATGGCATCCAGATGAAGGTCAAGGCCTTCAAGCCGCTGGGGGAACCTGGCCTGCATGCATGGCAGGGCCTGGGAATTCATCACGTGACCAACCCGTTGAAGTCTGACTGGGTGGGCGTCGTGTCGGGCTCGGCTTCGTGCTGAGCTTTGGCTACTGGACGACCAACTTCGCCGAGGTGCAGCGTGCCCTGTCTGCGCGCAACATGTCCGCCGCCCGCCGTACACCGCTGATTGGCGCCTACCCGAAGATCTTCCTGCCCGCGATCATCATTCTGCCGGGATTGATGGCGGTGCTGACAGTGCCGGGCCTGGGCGGTAAGAACGTCAACCTTCAGTACAACACCGCGATCCCCCACCTGATCGGCAATTATCTCCCCGAGGGAATGCTCGGACTCGCCGTCACGGGCCTGCTCGCGGCGTTCATGGCGGGAGTAGCAGCCAACGTGACGTCGTTCAACACGGTCGTGACGTATGACTTGATCCAGTCCTATTTCGCCAAAGATCGAGACTCGAGTTACTACCTCCGCGCGGGGCGTCTTGTGACGGTGGCGGGAATTCTGATTTCGGTACTCACGGCGTTCATCGCCAAGGGCTACTCGAACATCATGAACTACATCCAGACGCTGTTCTCGATCTTCAACGCGCCCTTGTTCGCGACTTTCATCGTCGCGATGTTCTGGCGGCGGGCAACCGCCTGGGGAGGCTTCTTCAGCCTGGTGGCCGGCACCGCCGCGGCCTACGCGACCAACCGGCTCGCCGCCTACCACGTCATCTTCCACTTCGGCTCCGCGCTGAGCGCGAGCTTCTGGCAGGCGATCATCGCGTTCATCACGGGTGCTGTGGTGCTCGTGGTGGTCTCGCTGGTCACACCCCGGAAACCCGAGGAGGACCTCCGCGGCTTGGTTTGGGGACTGACGCGCAAAGAGGAGCGAGAGGTCAACGCCGATCCCCGGGACCGGCTCTGGTGGCGCTCGCCGGCGCTACTGGGCGGTGTGGCGATCGGCTTGCTCGTGGTGCTCAACATCATCTTTGCTTAGGAGAGACCGATGGCAACCGAACCAGAACGTCCCTTTGGAGTGCCCGGCACGGGGGATCCAGACGGCTCGAGCGGGGTTTCTGATCAGGAAGAGCTCGAGGCCGCCCGAAACGCCAACCGTTTCGACATCCGTCGCCTGATCGGTGGGCTGTTCATCCTCTACGGGGTGATCATGACGATCCTCGGAATCGTCGGCTCTCACCACATCAAAACGAAGGCAGCAGGCATCAACATCGATCTGTGGACCGGACTGGGGATGCTTGTCTTCGGCGGGCTGATGCTCTTCTGGGCGCTCGCCCGGCCGGTGATGCCCGAGCCGCCTGAGACGCGCGGCCAGGGGTCGGGTCGAATTCGACGGGCACCCGCCACCTAGCCCGCCGGGGGTCTGATCTAGCTCTGGGCCGCGACGTCGTCGTCCTCGATCGGGACGCCGAGCGCATACAAGACGCGGGGCACCATCGAGTAGAACGCGGCGGTAACCGTCAGCTCCACGCGCTGAGCGAGATCGAAATGAGCCTCGAGCTCGTCGTTGACGTGCTCGGGAACGTTGCCGCTCACGATCGCATCCGTGAACGCAAGCGCGGCTCTGGTTTCGGGGCCGAACACCTTTGAGGTGCGCCACATCTCGAGCTCGGCGATCTGGTTGTCGGTCACGCCCGCTTCGGCCGCCATCCGCCGGTGCTGATGCCACTCGTACGGTGAATGGTGCAGCGTCGCCGTGCGCAAGATCATCAGCTCGCGAAGCTGCCGCGAGGTAGCGCTGTTGCCGCGCAAGGCCCAGGCAAAGTTGATCCACGCCCGCAGCAGGTCCGGGGCATGCGCCAGGCACCGATACAGGTTGACTTGCTTGGCGCCGAGCTCATCGACCTGAGCGGCGATGTCCTCGGGCAGCTCCGCAAGCGGAATCGCGCTCATCTCACTCCGCGACCAGCAGTTTGAACCCGTGCGAACGGCTGAGTATGGGCCGGAAAGCCGACGATGCACCGATGTTTCCCCGCCCTCACAAAATCAATCGCCGCTCCCGGGCGTCAATGGCCCTAGCATGACGGTGCTCACGAGATCGGAGCGAGGATCATGTCCTACACACTTCCACGCGACGTCGATGTACGACCGATCGCGGTCGATGGGGCGGGAACGTTGGGTCGACAGATCGCAGCCGTATACGCGGCTGGCGGAAGCCACGTGCGCATCTTTGACCTCTCCGCTGAGCAGCGAAAAGCTGCTGGAGACTACGTAGCGCGCAATACGGAGAAGTTCAGAAAGATCCTCGGCCTCGAGCCGCCGCGGACGGGATCGGTGGAGCTAGCCGAAGACCTGGAGGCGGCGGTGCCCGGCGCATGGATGGTGATCGAGGCGGTTCCGGAGAAACTTGATCTCAAGCGCGCGGTTTTCGCCGAGCTTGACCGGCTGGCGGACCCCGACGCGATCCTCGCGAGTAACTCCTCGTCGTTACCCACCAGCCAGTTGGTCGGCGAAATCGACCACCCCGAGCGGGTTCTCAACACGCATCACTATCAGCTCCCTGAAATGAACGCCGTCGAGCTGATGTCGTGTGGCAAGACCGACGCGGGGGTCATCGAGGCGCTGATCGGCAAGCTTCCTCAGTACGGGCTGGTGCCGTTCCACGTGCGGCGCGAGAGCGACGGGTTCATCTTCAACCGCATCTGGGCTGCGATCAAGCGAGAGTGCCTGATGGTCGTAGAGGAGGGCGTCGCGTCACCGGCGGATGTCGATGGGATCTGGAAGATCTTCGTACGCGCCGGCCTGGCGCCGTTCGAGCGCATGGACCGAGTGGGGCTTGACGTCGTGCTCCACATCGAAGAGCACTACGCCTCGGTCCGGCCCGGCATCCCGGAAGCGCCGCGCCGACTACTACGCGCATACGTCGACGAGGGTCGTCTCGGCGTCAAGAGCGGCGGCGGCTTCTACGACTACTCGAGCTGAAGATTGGCGGTGTCGCGAGCCAGGAGCACCGCCCTCGCACTCCCCTCCTCGGCGCACCGCCGTCGAGCTGCAGGGCGGGCGCGCGGCGCCGCGCGCGCCTGGCCCGGGGAACCCTCGGTCAGGTGGGCGTCCCAGCGGCGAACATGATGACGATTCGCGCGCCGTGCGGGACGAGCTCTCGGTTCGCGCGATGAAGTGGTTTGGCGGCGGGCGCAGCCGGGTACCAAGGCGGCGCCAAACGTTGCCCACTTGCCACGGACACGACGCCTTGTTCGGGAGGAGGAATCCGATGTCGAAATTCGCCCGCGGCGCATTCTCCGCGCTGCTCGCATCAACGATCCTGGCGATCCTGCTCTCGAGCGCGCCGGCCGCGACCGCGGAGAACAACGGCGTCGGCCTGAGGCCGGCGATGGGCTGGAGTAGCTGGAGCTTTCTCCGCAAGAATCCGACGACCGCGAATGTCGAAGCCAACGCCATGGCGATGGTGAGCAGTGGGCTGGCCCGGGTCGGCTACCAGTACGTCAACCTCGACGATTTCTGGTACCAGTGTCCGGGACCGCAGGGTCCGAACGTCGACAGCTACGGGCGGTGGGTCATCGACCCGACCCATTTCCCGAGCCAGGGATCGCTCAACGGGATCGAGGCGGTCGCCGAATATGTCCATCATCTCGGCCTGAAGTTCGGCCTCTACGTCACGCCAGGTATCTCCAAGCAAGCGGTCGCGGAGAACACCGCGATCAAGGGCACCCCTTATCACGCCGACGACATCGCCACCAGCGCCACGGAGAACAACTACAACTGCCACGGCATGGTCGGGATCGACTACACGAAGCCGGGCGCCCAGGCATTCATCAACTCGTGGGCCGACGAGTTCGCATCCTGGGGGGTCGACTACGTCAAGCTGGATGGAGTTGGCAGTTTCGACATCCCGGATGTGATTGCGTGGTCCCGCGCCCTGGTCCAAACCGGGCGCCCGATCCACCTGGAGCTGTCCAATAGCCTCAACATTGCCGACGCCGCGATCTGGGAGAAGTACTCAAACGGTTGGCGCACCGGCTCAGATATCGAGTGTTACTGCTCAGCAACCAGCTATCCGCTCACCAGCTGGTCGAAAGTGGCCACTCGCTTTGATCAGGTCGCCGCCTGGGCGCCGTACGGTGGCCCTGGCGGCTACAACGACTACGACTCGATCGAGGTCGGCAACGGCGCCAACGACGGCCTCACGCCTGCCGAGCGACAAACTCAGATGAGCTTGTGGGCCTTGGGCGCATCGACGTGGATCCTCGGCACCGACCTGACTCATTTGGATCCGCTCGACCTGTCATACCTGACCAATCGCGCGGTCATCTCCGTAGACCAGGACGGCATCGATGCGCAACGGATCCTCGACACCAACACCGAGCAGGTGTTCGCCAAAATCGAGCACCACGGCGAGGCGGTCGTGGGCCTCTTCAACACCGGCAGCCAGTCGGAGACCGTCTCCACCACCGCCTCGGCGATCGGCCTGCCCGCGCGGCGCCACTACTCGGTGAGGGACCTTTGGACTCACGCCCGGAGCGATAGCACCGGCACCATCAGCGCAGTCGTGCCGGCGCACGGCGTCGCGCTGTTCCGGGTGAGCGCGGGAGGGTACCGCTAGGCGCATTGCGCTTCTGCGAGCATGACAGCGGCCGCTGCCGTCGCGGAGTGCGCTTGTGCTACCACGGCAGGCTGGTGCTCGTCCAATGCGTGAGCCCTATGAGGTCGGCCGCCTGGTGGACGTGGCGAGGCGGGGTCTGAAAGGTGGCGTAGGGCGAGAGCCTCAGCACCACGCGGTGCTCGCGACGCACCATCTCCTCGACGTCGACCCGCGCGGAGCCCGGCATCTCATGTCCGGCCATGACCCCCGAGATCCGCATCATCAGCTCGGTGGCCTGGGCAAGGTCAGGGTCGAGCTCGGCGGTGCAGTACACCTGGAGATAACTCAAGGGCCACTGCTCGTCCAATACGCACAGTGACACGCTTGGATTGCGTGTCACCGCTCGCGCCTTAGCACGGTCTCGCATCGTGGACACGAGAATCGTGAAATCGCCGTCCATCACGTAGTAGACGACCGACATGGCAGGGCCATGCTGCTTTCGGGGATAGCCGAACACCGCTGTCCGGTGTTCGCGAACAAACGTCCGTCGCCGCTCGCGCTCGGCGTCATCTGCCATTACCTCTCTCCTCACATCGAGTGATTGCCGCTTGGGACCTCCACCGCCGCCCGGCGATAGCGATCAGCTCGACGCACGCGTCGATCGGGATCGCAGTGGAGTCGATCACGAGGTGATAGAGCTCCGGATCGCGAACGTCGAGATTGTAGAAGTGCCGGACGTACGCCAGATGGGCGCGATCGGCCTTTGGCAGCGCACGCCGGGCGATCTCTTCGTCGAGGCCTCCGAGCCGCGCTGCCTGACGGACGCGTCCCTCGGGTGGCCCGTCGAGGCGCACCCGGAGCACTCGCGGATCGTCACGCAGGAGCACGGCGCCGGCCCGCCCTAGGATCACTCCCCTGCCCGTCGCTGCCTGCGCCCTGATGACCTCCTCAGTGGCGCGGCGAAACGCGTCGGTGGAGAAGTCCTCGCCGACCAGCGGGCCGGGGACTCCGGGGTCGGCGGCGGCAAACCCGCGCAGCAGCCGCTCCAGCCAGCCCGAGACAACCTTCTGATCATGGGCGACCGCGTCGTCGAACGGGACCTCGAGGCTCTCGGCCACCGCGAGCGGGATCAACCGATCGACGAACGGTGCCTGCAATCGCTCCGCGAGCGCCGGCCCGATGCGGCTTCCGCCGGCGCCATAGGACGCCGAGAGTGTCACCAACGGTGTCATCTCATAATCGTATTTGCCAGGGCATCTCCCGGTCGCCGTAAGATCGCAGCGTGATCCGGAATGTCGTTCTCGTCGACGAACCGGATCGTCCGGGCACAGTTTGAGCTGCGACGGATGAGGGCTACGAACCGGCCGCTACTGGCGGCTGGCGCAGTGTGTCTCGAATTTGGTCCAGGACGCCTGCGTCCTCGATCGTGGACGGGACGGGTTCATCCTGTCCCTCGGCGATGCCGCGCATCGTCTTGCGGAGGATCTTGCCCGAGCGCGTCTTCGGCAGCGCTTCCACGACGCGGACGTCGCGGAATGCTGCCACCGCCCCGATCTCCTCGCGGACGGCCGCGACCAGCTCCCGCTGCAGCTGCTGCTCGTCGACGTCGCTGCCCGATTTCAGCACCACGAAGCCACACGGGATCTGGCCCTTGAGGCTGTCGCTGACGCCGATCACAGCGCACTCGGCGACCGCGGGATGACCGGCGAGCACCGCCTCCATCGATCCCGTTGACAGCCGGTGGCCGGCGACGTTGATCACGTCATCGGTGCGGCCCATCACGAACAGGTACCCGTCCTCGTCGAAATAGCCGCCGTCACCGGACAGGTAATAGCCGGGGAACTGCGACAGGTAGGACTCGATGAACCGCTCATCGTCCTGCCACAGCGACAGCAGCCCTCCTGGCGGCATCGGCAGCTTCACGCACAGCGCGCCCTCGGTGCCGGCCGGCAGCAACTTGCCGTCACCGTCGAGCACCTTGACATCCCACCCGGGCATCGGCACGGTCGGCGATCCCGGCTTGATCGGCAAGGCCTCGATGCCGCGAGGATTGCCGGCGATCGCCCACCCCGTCTCGGTCTGCCACCAGTGGTCGATCACCGGGACGCCGAGAACATCGGTCGCCCAGCTATAGGTCTCGGGATCGAGCCGCTCCCCAGCGAGGTACAGCGACTGGAACTTGCTCATGTCGTACTTGCCGAGCTCCCGAGCCTCCGGATCTGCCTTCTTGATCGCACGAAAAGCGGTCGGCGCAGTGAACAGTGACTTGACGCCGTGCTCCGAGATCACCCGCCAAAACGCCCCCGCATCCGGCGTCCCAATCGGCTTGCCCTCATACATCACCGTCGTCGCGCCGACAAGCAGCGGGGCATAGACGATGTACGAATGACCAACCACCCAGCCAACATCAGAAGCGCTCCACCACACCTCGCCCGCTCCGACGTCGTACAGGTTGTACATCGACCAGCTCAGCGCCACCGCATGGCCACCGTTGTCGCGAACCACGCCCTTCGGCTTCCCGGTCGTCCCGGAGGTGTAGAGGATGTAGAGCGGGTCGGTCGCCGCCACATCAACCGGCTCCACCGGCGTGGCCGCCGCCACCGCCTCGCCAAAATCGATGTCGCTCTCGGCTAGCTGCGCCTGGGCCGGTTCGCGCTGGAAGACCACCACCGCATCGGGCGTGTGCCCGCTCAGATCGATCGCCCGATCAACGATCGGCTTGTACTCGATCACCCTCCCCGGTTCGATTCCACACGAGCCGCATACCAGCGCCCGCGGGCGAGCATCCTTGATCCGCGCGGCCAGCTCCGCCGCCGCGAACCCCCCGAAAACCACCGAATGAACCGCCCCGATCCGGGCACACGCCAGCATTGTGATCAGCGTCTCCGGAACCATCGGCATGTACACGATCACCCGGTCGCCCTGGCTCACCCCCAGCCCCCGCAGCATCCCCGCACACCGCGCAACCTCCTTCGTCAGCTCCGCAAACGAGTAGCGCGTCTGCGCCTCGGTGACCGGCGAATCCCATACCAGCGCCGTCCGCTCGCCATGCCCAGCATCCACGTGGCGATCCAGCGCGTTGAAACAAGTATTCAACCGGCCATCCGGAAACCAGCGAAAAAACGGATCCTCTGAGCGGTCAACCGCCCGCGAGGGCTCCTTCGACCAGTCGATCGCCGCCGCCGCCTCCAGCCAGAAACCGTCCGGATCGGCCAAGCTCCGGCGATACATCTCCGCGTAAACGGATCCACCCTCTCCGTTTGTGGTCCTTCCGTCACGCCTCATCAGCTGTCCTCACAACCAATAAATCGTGCGCTCTCATGTCGTTGAAAACTCTACGTTGCTCGTCAATCTTGATGCCCTGAGCTGCCTCACCTGAGACTAAACTCGCGGGCGATGCAGACCTCGAAGCCGCTAGCCCGGGTGCGATTCCCACTCAGGATGCCACGGCGCGAGCGCTGAGCCAAGGCGGTGGCGACGCGGACGACCGACCTCGAGACCGGGCCCGCAATCCGCGAGAGCTCCGCGCCGCTGCACGAACCGCAGGAGGGACCGTCCGGCCGCCGCGCCAGCGCCGCCGTGGTGCGCGGGATTGCATTTGTCGTCGGCGCCTCGAGCCTCGGCGCCGAGATCGCCGCGGCCCGCCTGCTCGCGCCATATTTCGGCGCTTCCACGATCATCTGGGCGAACACGATCGCGACCGTGCTCGTCGCGTTGTCGGTGGGCTACGCACTCGGCGGCCGGATCGCGGACCGCAGGGGCGATCTCCGCGGCCTCAGCTCGATCGTCGCGGTCGCAGCGATGCTGTTGGCGACCGTGCCGTTCGTCGCCGATCCGTTTCTGCGGCTGTCGGTGCGAGCGCTCGGCGCGCTGTCGGTCGGCGGCTTCCTCGGATCCCTCGCCGCGGTGCTCGTGCTGATCGCGTTGCCCGTGATGCTTCTCGGGACCGTCGCTCCATACGCCAACCGCCTGATGTTGAGCGCTGTCGACCGGGCCGGCGCGGTAACGGGCAGCCTCTACGCGATCTCGACCGCGGGCTCCCTGGTCGGCACGTTCGCCGCGGCGCTGCTTCTGATTCCGCTGATCGGAACTCGCCGTACGTTCGTCGTATTGGCGCTCGCGCTGGGGATCGTGGCGGCGCTCGGGCTCGGCTCGCGCAGGGCGATCCTGCTCCCGGTGGCGATCGCGTTGCTGCTGTTCATCCCTCCGCCTGGCGTCGGCACCGATGTTTCCGGCGCGCGGGTGATCTACTCCACGGAGACCCCCTATCAGTACGCTCGCGTCCTGCAGTTTCGCGACGGCGAGCGGTGGCTCCAGCTCAACGAAGGTGTCGCGATTCATTCCCTTTACCGGCCCTGGAGTTACCTCACCGGCGGCTACTGGGACGACTTCCTGGTGCTGCCGCTGGCAGTGGGGCGAGGAGTGCCGGGACGGATCGCGATCCTTGGGGATGCGGCGGGAACGGTCGCTCGCGCCTACGGCCATTATTTTCCGGCCACCCGGGTCGACGCCGTGGAGCTCGACGGCGCGCTGACGAGCATCGGCAAGCGCTACTTCGGGCTGCGAGGACCGGATCTCCACCTCTACACCGCCGACGCCAGGCCCTGGCTCGCGGCCTCGAGCGCGCGCTATGACTCGATCTTCCTCGACGCCTATCGGCAGCCCTACATCCCGTTCTATCTGGTGACCAAAGAGTTCTTCGGGTTGGTTCGAGGCCACTTGCGTCCTGGCGGAACGCTGATCATCAACGTCGGCCACATCCCGGGATCGAACGCGCTCGAGCAAGTCGTCTCCGCGACGCTCCGCGCGGTCTTCCCATTCGTGCAGCGCGACGTGGTGTCCTCGACTAACTCGCTCGTCTTCGCCAGCACCGATCCCATCTCGACCGCCCGGCTCCTGGCCGCTGCGCCGCGCCTGCCCTCACCGCTGCGAAGCTTGGCCAACATCGTCGCTACGCGCGTCGGACCCGCGCTCTTTGGAGGGACCGTCTACACCGACGACCGCGCACCTGTCGAGTGGCTGACTGATCTGTCGATCCTCCACTACGCGGCCGGCCAGCGCTAGTGCTGGCGGAGCTGAGCGGCGGCTGGCCGCAGTTCGCCGAGTGAGCGATCGAGTCGAGCGAGTGGCGAGACCCGGACTCGAACCGGGGACACCACGATTTTCAGTCGTGTGCTCTACCTACTGAGCTATCTCGCCCTGGCGGGGCGATGCTAGCGCCTCCAATGCGGAGCTCGCCGCCGGGCGCGCGACAATTGAGCTAAATGCCGGCAAAGCAGCTGTTTGTCCTCCGACACGCGAAGTCAAGCTGGGACGATCCGGGGCTGGAGGACTCCGAGCGTCCGCTCGCTCCGCGGGGCGACCGGGCGGCAAGGCTGCTCGCGAAACATGTCCACAACAGCGGGATCGCACCCCAGCAAGTGCTCTGCTCGCCTGCGCGGCGGGCACGCGAGACGCTCGAGCGCGTGGCGCCTGGCGGCGAGGTGCTGATCGAGCCTGCGCTCTACTCCGCCTGCGCATCGGAGATCATCGACCGCCTGCGGGAGGTGCCTGAAGGGGTCGGCTCGGTGATGGTGGTCGGTCACAACCCGGCGCTACAGAGGCTCGTGTTGCGACTGGCCGGCGGAAACCGGAACCTCGCGGAGGGCTCAGAGCTCGCCCAGGTGCGGCGAAAGTTTCCGACAGGCGCGCTCGCGACGTTGACGCTCACCTGCCGTTGGGAAGAGCTCAGCCCCGGCCGCGCGCGGCTGACGGCGTACGTTCTGCCGAAATCGCTGGCCTGAGCTAGCTCATGGCGCTCGGCTCACCATCCGAGCAAGCAGCTCGAGCGCTCCGCGTTTCGAGAGCGGTTCGTTGAGGTTGCCGCACTTCGGCGACTGGACGCACGAGGGACAGCCGGACGCGCAGGGACACTCGCCGATCAGGCGCCGCGCATCCACAAGCAGGCGCTCGAACTGGTCATAGCCGCGGCGCGTGATCCCGACCCCACCCGGATGACCGTCGTAGATGAAGATCGTGGGACCGCCGGTCTGCGGGTGGGCGTTGGTCGAGAGGCCCCCGATGTCCCACCGGTCACACATCGCGATCAGCGGGAGCACCGCGATCTGCCCGTGCTCGAGCGCGTGCAGCGCGCCGAGGAGGTGCTCCAGAGGGAACGGCTCCGCCGCGATCAGCTCGTCGAGCTCGAACCACAGCGCCCTCGTCGGAAACTCGACGGTCGGCAGCTCGAGCGCCTGGAAGTCGATCAGCTGGTGATCCTGAACGGCCTTTCGCTGAAAGCCTAGGACGGTCTCCGAGTAGACCACTTCGCCGAACGAGAGCGACACGCCGTGGATCGTTCGACGTTCGTGCAGGCGCTCGATGTAGGTCATGCTCTCACGCTTAGCCTGGGTGAAGTAGTCGCCATCGAAGGACTCGAGCAATGCTCGGTGAGAGCGGAGATCGAGCTCGAGCACTTGGTAGGAGCGCCCCAGGTGCAGGTACACCGCGCCCCTGTGGACGGTCGCGTAGGCGCGCGCCGCCTCGATCGTCCCGAGCACCTCGCCGGAGCTCGCGTCGATCAAGACGAAGGCGTCGGCCGATGCTGATCGAAGCGCCACCCGGGCGGCCGGGTAATCGTCGGCTCGCGTGCAGACGAATCCCCGCGCCCGCTCGCGGAGATATCCGGCGCGTGCCAGCTCCTCGGCGTACTCGCGCCAATGCTCACCGAGGATTTGGGCGTCCGCGTCGGTCAACGGCGCTTCATGAGCAGCGCAAAGGAGGTGCTCGGCGTAGATCTCCGAGCTGTCCGGGTCGAGAATCGCAGCCTCGACCGGACGCTGCAGGAACTCCGTGGGGTGACGGCAGAAGAACTGGTCGAGCGCGTCCTCGCCGGCGATGTAGACGGCCAGGCCGCGCCCGCGCCGTCCCGCGCGCCCCCACATCTGCTTGAGGCTAGCGACCGTTCCCGGGAACGTGACGCAGATCGCCGCGTCGAGCTCGCCGATGTCGATTCCCAGCTCAAGGGCGTCGGTCGCGACCACCGCCAGCAGGTCGCCAGCCACGAGTCGCTGCTCGATCTCGCGCCGTTGTGCCGGGGTGTAGCCGGCTCGGTAAGGGGCGATCCGGTCTCCGAGCTCGCGGTCCAGCCGATCGCGCGCGTGGCGGAGAATCAGCTCGATCCCCTTGCGCGACTTCATGAAGCAGATCGTTCGGGCTCCAGCCTGAACCAGCTCAGTGAGTACCTCGGCGGCCTCATAAAGGGCCGATCCACGCAGCCCGAGCGACTCGTCTAGCAGCGGCGGGTTCCACATCGCCACCCTGCGCGCCGCCTTGGGAGCGGTATCGCTGTCGATCAGGTTGAAGTCCGGGATGCCCGTGAGACGCTCCGCGAGCTCGAGCGGGTTTGCGATCGTGGCGCTCGCGAGCAGAAATCGCGGCTCGCTGCCGTGGATCGCCGCGATGCGGCGCAGTCGCCGCAGCACATCCCCCACGTGGGATCCGAACACGCCACGATAGACGTGCCCCTCATCGACAACAACGAACGCGAGGTTCGCAAACATATCCCCCCAAGCGCCGTGGTGGGGGAGGATTCCTATGTGCAGCATGTCCGGGTTGGTGATCACCAAGTTGCTGCGCTTGCGGATTGCAGCTCGCTCCTGCCGCGGAGTGTCACCGTCGTAGATCGAAGGCCGGACCTGCCTGTGCAGGCCGAAGCGGTTGATCGCGCGGGCCTGGTCCTGAGCGAGCGCCTTGGTCGGGTATAGGTACAGCGCGCGGGCCGTGCGGTCCGATGTCAGCACCTCGAGCGTCGGCAGCTGAAAGCAGAGCGATTTTCCGGACGCCGTGCCGGTAGTGACGATCGTCGGTCCCTCGAAGGCGGCGTAGATCGCGTCCGCCTGGTGGGCGTACAGATGACGGATCCCGAGCCGCTCCAGGGCGGTGACAATGGATGCGTTCAGCCCCTCCGGGACGGAAACAAGGCGCGCGGAGCGCGCCCCATAAAAATCATCGTGAACGAGCCGCTCGTCGGTTCGCCCAGTCTCGAGCAGCGCGGCCCAGGGTTCGGTTTCAGGGACGGTCGCCATCGCAGGCCAGTATGGTCGCCCGCGCGATGCGCTGCGTATATCTCGATCTCGACGGAACGCTCCTGGGACCGGGGGGCTCGCTGCTGCGGGCTGCGGACGGCCGCTTCTCGGCGATGGCCGTGCGTGCGCTCGAGGCCTGCTGGCGAGTCGACGCGGAGGCGGTGCTGTACTCCGGTCGCGGGCGCTCGAGCGTGTTCGAGGCTGCCCGGCTGATCGGCTCGAGTGCGTATATCTTCGAGCTCGGGTGCGGATTGGTGCTCGACGACGAGCTCGAGTGGCTCACGAGCGGGATCGAGCCTTCCGCCGAGCGCGGATCGATCTTCGATCAGATCCAGGCCTCAGGGGCGCCGACACTGCTGCTCGAGCGGTTCGCGGGGCGGCTCGAGTACCACACGCCGTGGTCGATCGGCCGCGAGGTCTCACACCTGTTCCGCGGGGCGGTCGACGTCGACGAGGCTCACTCGATACTGATCGGGGAAGGGCTCGAGTGGCTGCGACTCGTGGACAACGGCGTGATCCACGAGCACGCCTACCGGTTCCCGGGGATCGACGTGGTGCACGCCTACCATCTGGTTCCCGCGGCGGCGTCAAAAGCACGGGCGGTGGCGAGGCACATGCAGGCCCGCGGATACAGCACCGCGGACTGCATCGCGGTGGGCGACTCTCGAGAGGATCTGGACGTGGCCTCGGCAGTGGGGAGTTTCTGGCTCGTGGCCAACGCGCTCGAGCGCGACGCCACGCTGGCACCCGAAATCCCACGGCGGCCGGGGGTGCGGGTCGCATCGGAGGGCTACGGTGCCGGCGTCTACGAGGCCGTTGTCACGACGCTGGCTGAGGGGCGGCCGGGATGAGGCGACGCTCTCCTGAGGCGATGCGCTCCTGAGCGGCGCGCTCGGTGACAGACGAAAGCGCGGCGGCGGGCATCGCGGACGGCGGCCTGCTCGCGAACTTTGGCTCGTGACCTCCGGATGCCGGAGGCAGATTGCCAAACCGGGGGTCCGCGAGTCCGAAGTGCACGGCGCTATGCGACGCCGCGGCTGCGCGCGGCGGCGGCATCCTCACGGCTGACCGCGTCCGCCAGCGCCTCGGCAGCGCTCGCCATGTCGCCAAACGCGTCGGCCACGTCCGCGGCACTCGAGCCGGTGATCGCGCGATTGAGCTCGATGACCGCCGAGTCGAATCGCTCCCATAGCTCTTGCGGACCACGTCGTCCGGTGCCTGGGCGCAGCTCGTACGGTGGCTCCGCGGTCTCGGCGCCAGGAACCGGACGCCATAGCAGGCCGGCGGCATGCGCGTGCTCCCACGCGACCTGCTCGTTCACCGCCGCTTCCGCAAGCGCTCTCAGGCGGCCCGCGAAGCCCTCGTCGGGGGGCGCCAGCTTGTGCGCTCGCATTGCGTCAGCCCAGCCCTGGCTGGCGTGGCGAACCAGCCGCATCACGTGCGCCCGCTGCCGATCGAGGTCAGCGCCGAAGCTCATCGTGAGTCTGTGCGGATCGAACCATCCGCCGGTGAGATCGCGTGGGAGTCGGCCTCGGGCGACTGATCTGTCGCTGCTTCGCGCGCGGGATCCGGTTCCGCGGGTTCCGCGCGGCCGACCAGCTCCCCTCCCCAGAAGTCCTCGGCGCTCGGCCTCGTGTCCCGACCCGCAGCGCCCTGAGCAGCGTTATATCCCTGGGCAAGCACTCGCTCAAAGTCGGCGCGCTTGATCCGCACGCGGCGGCCGACCCGCACTGCCGGCAACGAGCCTTGGTCGATCCAGTTCCGGACCGTCTGCTGATTTAGCTTGAGCACCTCCGCGACCTCGGCGACCGTCAAGAATTCGCCCTCAAATTCGCCACGATTTATGCTCATGATCTCTAACTGAGACAAATTGGGTGCAATTCAGGACGCTATACTAGCGCACTCGCAGGACGGCACGAACCAACGCGGCGAGGGAAGATCTGCAAGCGCGTGGAAACCGAAGGGCCGCACACCGACAACGGCAGCACCAAGGGTCCGCCCGGCAGTAACGTCGTGCCCTTCCCACGCGATTGGCTCGGGCCGCGCGATGAGCTGGTGCCGCTCGGGCGCCCCAAGCCACCTCCCGCCGGGACAGGAAGCTCGGACCTCGCCGGTCTAAGCCAACAAGCGCGGTCGGGCTCGGCGCCTAGTGCTGCTGACTTCTGGGGCGAGGAGGCCGCCGCGCTACACGATGCCGTTCAGGCGCCGGACGCGGATCGGCCCGACCACGATCCCCCCGAGCCGGGGGGCGGTGGGCAATCCACGCGCGTCGAGATAGGAAAGCATTTTCACGCGACTCAGACTCGTGTGGCCGCGGCGCTCGCCGTGGCTTTAGTCGCCCTCGCCTTCGGCGCCGCGTTCGCGACGCGCTCGGGAGGACCTCGCACGCAATCCCCACCGGCACAAGGAACCGATCGCGTCACTATGTTCGCGACGCTTGTCGCGGGAACCGCGGCCGACCTCTCGGCGGTTCGGCAAATCGCACTACACCGCTGGCCGCCGATGCGGAGAGCGCACCGGCCGGCGGGAGGGACTAACGGTCATGTTGCCGCTGTAGCCCCACCGCGAGTCGTCAGTTCAGAACCTACGCCGAGCGCCCCAGCTGCCACATCGACACCAACGGCGACGGCGAATACCTCAAATACTCCCGCGTCACCGTCGCCCGGCTACACCGCGACGGCCGACACCGCGACTTCTGCCCAGCCGGTGTCCTCTCCAGCCCCGCAGGCCGCCACCACCCGCAGTCCCTCCCAATCGGTCGGAACGTCAACCTCCGGCAGCTCCAGTCCACGCAGTGAAAGCACCACTTCCAGCAGCAGCCAGCCGGCGTTTGGTGCCCAAGGCACTCTTGGCCCGGGAAGCTCGCCTAATGGATAACCCAACCGCGAAAGATGTCAATGACCCAGAGACACCACGCGCGAGCCGTGGTCCTGTCCCACCGATAAGAGAGCCGCGATGACGAAACTACTCAACCACCTCCAGCGGAACGCGATTGCTTATCTGGCGTTATTCGTCGCGCTCGGCGGCACTTCGTACGCCGCGGTTAGCCTACCCCCGGGGAGCGTCGGCGCCCGCCAGATCAAAAATCACTCGATCACCCCAGTGAAGTTCGACCCGTCGACGATCGGGGCGTCGGTGCGCTACTGGGCTCGGATCAGCGCTGCCGGGAGGATCATCGCGTCGTGGCCCAAAGCGAAGATCGTGGTCTGGTACACCAGATCCGACCGGCCCGTTCACGGGTGGTGTTGTCAGGTGGGGCAAGCCGATCGCGCCCTCGTGCTTCTCGTTGGCCACTGCGGAGGGCTAGCCGGGTGATTACAGCGTCAGTACGGTCACCGTTCCCGGAAACGGGGGAATTGGTACGCAGGTGCGGCTTGCACCATCGGGGATCGTGCCGGTAGACGTGGCGGTCATCTGTCCGTAGCGTCAACCAAAACGCTCTAGCGAGATCTCAGTGTCTACCGAGCACCGTCCGTTGAAGACCGCAGCGTCGCTGGTTTCGGTCTTGCTCGCAATCTCCGCACTGTCGCTCTGCTTCTCGCCGGCTGCCGCAGCAAACGAGACCGTGGTCGCGTGCGGCCCGTACGGCAACCATGTCTTCCAGCATGCCGCGGTGTTCGGTATCGACACCGGACAAATCTGTCCGTCTCCTCCCGTGGGAGGCGGAGGCATGGAGATCTGGACTGCGGCAAATAGTGTTGCGGCGGGGCAACGTGCGTATTGGCAGGCGAACGCTCCCTGGGGACTCGCGATCGTTGCGCGCCTCAATCCCTAGTCCGTCTCTGGCGTCCTTCGGCGTGAACGACAGTGAGCAGTATGGCGGCGGGTTCTACTGGGCCGGCGGCGGATACCAGACAAACGACGGCCTGCACGGCGCCAGCTTTGGGCCGTTCTACTCGAGCTACCTCGGGTTTCAGATCGTTTGCGGAGCCAGTCCTTGCAACACCGGACACTCAAGCATTGAAGTTGGCCAAGTCAACCTCAACGTCCAGGAGACGGTCGGGCCAGCGTTCAACGCCCCGAATGGGCTATGGCAGTCATCGGGCTGGGTGCGGGGCGACTGGAATCTCTACTTCTATGGCGACTCGCCGTCAGGGATGTGCGGTATCGGGGCCAGCATCAACGGGCAAACCGTCGCTAGCGTCACCTCGGTTCAGAATGTGTCGCTGTGGCATCAGTGCAGCGCTCCCGCGATCTCGCAGACGATCCACACCTGGCAGTACGGCAATGGCGCGATGCCGCTCACGCTGAGCGGTTGGGATGCCGCAGGTTTGCCGGCGATCTACACCAGGACCATAAATATCGACAACTCGCAGCCGACTGTCTCCCTCTCCGGCCCCACAGACGCGCCCTCTACCGCAGGTACACAGTACGTGACGGCGACTGCGCAGGCTGGCCCGTCCGGCGTCCGCGGGATCTCGTGTTCGGTCGATAACGCGCCGGCGCAGTGGTACCCGTCTAACACCGCTCACATTCCCGTCAGCGGTATCGGGGAGCACGCCACCGAGTGCTGGGCTGCCAATAACGCTTTCGATGCAAACGGAACTCCGGGATGGTCGGCCCCCGCTAACTGGACGCTGAGGATCGGCCAGCCCACGGTCAGCGGGATTGGGTTCGAAAGGATCGTCGACGCGCTTCGCTGCTCGCGGGGCATCGAACACGTGAAGGCGCCGCCTCACTGGGTGACGGTCCACCGTGGCCACAAACCGGTGAAGGTGCGCAAGCCGGGACGGATCAAGGTCGTGAAAGTGACGCGCTGCCACCCGCGCACCGCGTTGCGACGGGTCACGGTCTGGGTGACGGTGCACCGGGGCGGGAAGGGTGTTTTAGTCAAGCGCTCGAAGTTCGTGCGTGTGGTCCTCACCCCTCACACGATCGACTCGAGCATGCGTCGCGTGCCGCACGGCCGGGGCACAGTGGTGGACGGTTGGCTCGGCACCTCGAGTGGCGTTGCGCTTGGAGGTCAGAGCGTGTCGGTGCTGAGCGCTCCGAACAACGGACAGGGGCACTTCACCACCGTTGCGACAGCTACCACCGCCGTCGACGGGAGCTGGAGCGCAAAGCTCCCGCCAGGCCCCTCGCGGCTGGTCGAAGCTTTCTATGGCGGTAGCCCCACGACGGAGCCCTCGCTGTCAGGACAGGTCCAGACGATCGTGCCCGCCGAGGTGAAGCTCATCAGCGTGTCGCCCAGACGGGTGCCGTGGGGCGGGACGGTTCGGATCGTCGGTCAACTGATCGGTGGCTACCTCCCGCCCGGCGGGGCGCTGGTGCGCTTGCGAATTGGGTCCGGTTCGGCGTACACGACCTATGGAGTGCAGGAGCATGTGACCGGGCGCGGGCGGTTCTCTACGATCTACACGTTTGGGGCGGGCGTTCCGAGCGTTCACCGGTCCTTCTGGTTCCAGATCGCCTCGCTGCCGATGGGCGACTATCCGTACTCCCCCGCCGCCAGCCGGCGGGTGCCCGTGCTCGTGGGAGGGTGATCCTCCGGGTGTTGCCGCTCAGGCTAGTTTCGAATATGAGTGGGACTTTCGAACCACCCACGATGAGTTGCGCAGGGCGGTGCGGTCGTAACGGATGAACTGATGCCCGACTCGCGAGGAGCGTTCGATGTCCACAGTTGTTGCCGATATGTCCGTATCGCTTGATGGATTTGTGGCAGATCCGGCCGGAGGGGTGGATCGAGTATTCGCGTGGTATGGCAAGCCGCAGCCTGCCGCGCAGCCGGCCGAGCCCTCCGGCGAGGCTGCCGCGTTTGGCCTGCGGGTGATCGTCTACGGACGCACAACCTTCGATCAAGCCAAGGGCTGGGATGGTCAGCATCCGACGGGGGCGCCGGTGATCATCGTGACCCACGAGGTTCCAGACGGTTGGCCGCGGGAGGGTTCGACCGTGTCGTTTGTGACCGACGGGATCGAGAGCGCGATGAAGGAAGCTGAGGCGATCGCCGGAGACGGGGTGATAGCGCTCGGCAGCCCGAGCATCATTCAGCAGTGCCTCAGCCGCGGGATGGTGGACCGGATCCAGGTCAAGGTGGTCGCGGTGCTTCTGGGAGCCGGAATCCGTCTGTTCGGGGACCTCGCCGGCGGTCCGGTCGAGTTGGAGAATCCGACGGTGGTCGAGGGCAACGGCGTCACCCACCTGCAGTACGGGGTGCCCGAGCGACGGAAGGTGAGCTTGGGAGGCCACGGCTCGACCGATTCGCGGCGCTCATCCCGCTCGACAACGGACGATTCATGCCCGTAGGGCCGTGGAGCGCCCAGTCGCCCTGATGTCCGCGCGGACAGGTGAAGGCCCGAGGGGCAGCGAGTACCGAGACGGCACGAAACGAGGTCTTCTACGAAGGCTGGCTTTGCATCCTCATGAGGATCGAGAAGCCGTCTCCCAGAGCGCGGTGTCCCTGTCCCGACTCCTGCGGCTGGTGCTTCCCGAGAGCGGGTACCTCAGCCGTGACGCGACGGCTTCCCGGATCCCAGGATCGGTCAACCGCCGACCGATGAGTCTCGCCGCTCCCGTGGGTCGGTATGACTAGACATCGAGAAAGGACAGCGATGACCGAGCCGAAGACCCAAACCCTGGACCTGCCTGGCGCCACGCTTACCTACGACGTCCGAGAGGCGGAGTCCGAGAGCACCGAGCCGGTCCTGCTGATGATCGGATCACCGATGGACGCGAGCGGGTTCACGACGCTGGCCAGCCACTTCCCGGACCGCACCGTCGTCACCTACGACCCCAGAGGGGTCGGGCGCAGCCCGCGGGCCGACGGCCTGGCGGCGGCGACGCCGGACGAGCACGCGGAGGACCTGCACCGGCTGATCTCCGAGCTCGATGCCGGGCCCGTGGACATCTTCGCCAGCAGCGGCGGAGCCGTGAACGCGCTCGCGCTGGTGACCCGACATCCGGAAGGGGTCCGCACGCTCGTCGCCCACGAGCCGCCCCTCGCGACCGTGCTCCCGGATCGGGAGGAGGCGCTGGCGGTGACCGAGGACATCCACGAGACCTATGACCGCGACGGTCTCGGACCCGCGATGGCGAAGTTCATCGCCTTCACCAGCGTCAGGGGACCGACTCCGCTCGACTTCTCAAACCACGATCCGAATCCCGCCGACATCGGTCTCCCGACTGAGGACGACGGCAGCCGGGACCACCCGCTGCTGGGGCCGCACATGGTCTACGTCACCCGCTACGAGCCCGACTTCGACTCCTTGCGCGAGGCCTCCACGCGGATCGTCGTCGCGGGCGGCGCCGACTCAGAGGGCACGTTCCCCTACCGCGCCGCGGTGGCCATCGCAGAGCGACTTGGGACCGAGCCGGTGATCTTCCCGAGCCACCACGGCGGGTTCGGCCAGCAGGGCGATCCCGACGCGTTCGCCGCCACCCTTCACCGGGTCCTCACAGACGTCGGCTGACCGACCGGCTCCTAGCGTCAAATGGTGGCCGATTGTCGGTAGGTAGCCCAACGGCCTACCGGCCTCCGTCGATCAGCCGCGACATAGCCGAAGTCTGGTCGGTTTGGCGGCCGACGTCTTGCTGTGGTTCGTGAACGTGTGCGATCCTTCGCTCGTGGGGACCATGGTTCGAGACATTCTGATGGGCAGCCTCGGACAGCTTCGGTACGAGCCCGTCGACAAGCGCATCCGCGCCATGATCGGAGATCAAGTGGTGATCGACACCGATCGGGCGCTGCTTGTCTGGGAGCCCAAGCGGGTCGTTGCGAGCTACGCCGTCCCGTTTCAGGCGCTTGAGGGCCTCACGAACAGTCCCGACGAGGCGCCCGAAGATCCGGCGTCGGCCGGCGTCGCCGTCCCGCATTTAGGGGATCGCCCCGTCTATGACCCAAGCGTTCCGTTCGCCGTGCACACCACCAACGGAGCAGTGCTCGACCTGCGCGTCGGTGACGCCGAACGGCGAGCGGCGGCCTTTCGGCCTGCCGATGATGCACTGGGCGAGTACGTAATCGTCGACTTCGCCGCCTTTGACGAATGGTATGAGGAGGATGAGCGCAACCTCGCGCATCCCCGCGATCCGTTTCACCGCATCGAGATTGTTCACAGCTCGCGCTCTGTGCGCGTCGAGCTCGACGGGGAGCTGCTGGCAGCGTCCACGCGCCCGTACCTGCTCTTTGAGGCTCCGGTGCCAGTCCGCTACTACCTGCCGCCCGAAGACGTCAACGATGAGGTCCTCCAACCGAGCCCAACACGGACGCTCTGCGCTTACAAGGGCCAAGCTTCCTACTGGTCGCTGGAGGACGAAGACGACATCGCATGGACCTACCGGGAACCTCTCCGCGAAGCTGCCGAGGTGACCGGCAGTATCGCCTTCTTCAATGAGCGGGTCGACCTCGTCGTGAACGGGACACGTCTGGATCGTCCTGTCACCCCGTGGTCACGGCACTAGACAACCCTGCGGTCGTTATCTGCGCTCCGCGCGCCACCGAACCATCTCGAGGGACCCTCCCGAAGCGTGCAAGCCAGTACTCCAGTTCGCATGTGAGTAGTCCTCCAGATACGCGAGGAACGACTCCAGAGACGCATCGCGCCCCGTGGCACGCGGCAGTCCGGACCCCGGCAGATGCACGTAAGCACGAACGCGTTCAGACGCAGGCCGTCATAGCGCGAGCGCCAGCGAGCGGCGACTGCGTCCCACGCTCTAGCACAGTCACGCCCGGCTCGCGTCGCTTCAGCTCAGCGGCCGCGGCGAGCGCGGCCGGACCAGATCCAACGACGACCACATCTAGAGCCTCCATTGCAGACGATCCTATGGCTTAGCCGTGGGTGAGACTTCTCGGAGCAGAGCGGCGGTGACAGTTTGTTCGAGCCATCGCGCGTAGCGCCGCTGAGACCAGCCGCGCTTGACCCTGAGCAGCTGGTGGAGCTCCGGGCTGGCGAGCGCGGAGAACGTGTCTGCTGCTTCCTCGGCTGTGAGGCCCGGGCGGAGCGACTCTCCCTGCGCGAGCGCGATCATGATCTCGCGTTGGCCTCCGAACCGCATGTCCAGCAGGTTTCGTTGAAGTTCGTCGACTTCGTCTTCCCCCGTGCCTGCTGATGCGATGATCGCGTAGATCGGGCTCGTCAGCTCGGTGGTCTGGGCCGTGTGACGGGCGAATGCGGCGATCCGCGCGGGGAGGTCAGGTAAGCGCAGCAAATGCTTTACCCAGCTGCGCTCGACGGGGTCCTCCGGCTCATCGTTGCGCAGCACGGCCCCGCGGACAACGGCGTCGAGCAGTGCGGCCTTCGTGCGGTAGATCGCGTACACCGTCTCCGGAGCGACACCCGCGTGCGCGGCGATCGCAGTGATCGTCGTATCCGAGAACCCGCGGTCGAGGAACAACGTCCGCGCGGCTTCGACGATCCGGGCCCGCGTACGGGCCGCGGCTGCAGCCCGCGTGGGAGACCGATACGGTCGCCGCGGCTTTACCTTCTCGCTCATTTCCGATATAGTCTACTGTACCGAATCCGGGGCGAGACCAGTAAGCATCTTTGTGTGTCGGTGAGCTTGCTCCCGGCGCGACTCCCGAGTAAGTGAGGAATCCGCCATGGGCGATCTCTCCGGCCAGAGCAAGCCGAGTCCGTAACCATCGGTGGCGTCGACGTAATCTTCCGTGTCTCCGGCCGAGAGACGGATGGCGCCTATGCCGTACTCGAGTTTCGCCTCGACCCCGGGCGACTCATCCCGCCGCATGCGCACTGCCGCGAACACGAGGTCTCCTATGTCCTCGAAGGCGAGATCGGGCTCCGGATCGGACCTCAAGAACTAACGGCGAAGCAGGGCTGCTTCGTCGTCAAGCGCCCGCAAGTCACGCACGCGTGGTGGAATGCGACAACGAGCCCTGCGCGGGTGCTGGAGGTGACCTCGCCGGCTGGGCTAGAACACTACTTCCGCGAGCTCGCCGAGATTCACGCATCGCGCGGCTTTCGGGAACCGCAACTGGTCGCAGGGCTGCAAGACCGGTATGGGCTCAGCGCGAGCACAAACTGGATCCCGCTGCTCAAGGCCAGCCACGGACTAAAGCTACTGGGCGAGTAAGAGATGGGCGGACGCGCGGCGGGACTAACGCGGGACCCAGCCCGGCGGAGAGGCAGGGCTCCTGGATAGATCGCCGCTGGTAATGCCGTTGAACCGGATCGGACAGCTGCAGTGGTCGTTAGGACCGATGTGCCTCGACTGGCTGGGCCGCGCTCGACGTGCACCGCTCAACTCGGTCGCCGCGAGACCATGCTGGCAGCACGGCGCTGTCCACGGCAACCCGCGGCTGCGCGAGGACATCAAGAGAGGTCTTTAGCTGGTTGGTCCGTAGCGCCCGAAGCCCGGGTGTTTTACCCGGCCCTGGTCAACCGCCGCGCGCAATGCCCGGGCGAAGCGTCCAGGACCCCAGTACTTGCATCCCACGAGCTCTCCGAGTTCGCTGCGGCGCATCTCCCCTTGCTCCTGGAGAGCGCGCTCGAGGAGCGTAATCTCCCGCTCGAGCCAGTAGCGGTCCTCGTCGGGGTCGTAGCTTGAGCCCGGCTGCAGCGGCGACCAGCTCCTGGGCCCTCGGTCCCGAAACGTCGACGACCGCCGGCTCGTCGCGCGACCCGGTTCCGCTCGGTGGGTCTCAGGTGAGTTCTCCATCGTTCACACTCCCGTGTTGATCTGTCGGGTCGGCCGGGGGTGCCAGCCTCCGTGCTCCAGCTCGCCCTGTTCCACGACGTCGCCGGGTTCGATGACCGGCGGCCCGGCGGCCCCGTCGTGCTCGCGCGTCCGCTGCTCCCGGGTTCCTCCGACGGTCAGCGGATCCGCTGCCTCGGCGGTCTCCTGCTCCTCGGCCTCCTGGGCGCTCAGCGGGGCGGCGATGTCCTCGAGCTCGCGGCCGGCCGCCTCGACGCCGAGTCCGACCTCAACCAGGCCAGCGGCGATCATGAGCGCCGCGCCGATGATGTAGCCGACGAACACGTCGCTCGGCTTGCCGCTGGCGATTAGGGCGCCGAACAGGATAGGACCGCCGACCCCGCCGACCACGGTTCCGAAGGCGTAGAAGAACGCGATCGCCAGCGCTCGGGTCTCCATAGGGAAGACCTCGCTCGTGGTCAGATACGCCGCCGATGCCCCGGCCGAGGCGAAGAAGAAGATCACGCACCACGCGGCCGTCTGCGTCACCGCGGTCAGTGTCCCGTTCTTGAACAGGAACGCGGTGACGATCAGCAGCAGGCCGGAGAGGATGTAGGTGCCCGCGATCATTGGCTTGCGCCCGACCCTGTCGAACAGCCGGCCAAGTAGGAGTGGACCGGCGAAGTTGCCCGCCGCAAACGGCAGGATGTACCAGCCCACCGAAGCGGTGCTGACGTGGTAGAACTTCGTCAGGACCAGCGCGTAGGTGAAGAAGATGGCGTTGTAGAGGAACGCCTGGCCGGTGAACAGTGAGAAGCACAGGACTGTGCGCCGGGGGTAGAGCTTGAAGAAGGTGGAGGCGATCTCGGTCAGCGGTATGCTCTTGCGCTGCTTGATCCTCAACGTCCTGTGTGGCGGGTCGAGTTCGAGGCCGGTCGATGCGATGACCTGCGACTCGATGTCGGCCACGAGCACTTCGGCTTCCTTGTCGTAGCCGTGGATGACCATCCACCGTGGGCTCTCTGGCACATTGCGCCGTACCAGCAGAATGGCTATGCCGAAGATCGCGGCCAGGAAGAACGACACACGCCATCCGACATCTTTAGCGAACACACTCGGGTCAAGCAGGACGACGGACAAACACGCGCCGATCGCCGTGCCGATCCAGTATGAACCGTTGATGATCAGGTCCACCGTCCCGCGCACCCGAGCGGGGATGAGCTCGTCGATGGCCGAGTTGATGGCCGAGTACTCACCGCCGATGCCTGCCCCCGTGACCGCGCGGAAGAGGATGAACCACCACACGCTGAAGGAGAAGCCGGTGGCGATCGAGCCGCCCAGGAAAACCAACAGCGTGATCATGAACAGCCTCTTGCGGCCGATGCGGTCAGCGAGCGAGCCGAAGTACAGGGCGCCGAGACAAGCGCCCACGATGTAGGCAGAGCCGGCCAGGCCGATCTCGGCGGCGGTCAGCTTGATGCCGCTGCCGTGCTCAGTCAGCCGTCCGGCGATCGAGCCAACGATCGTGACTTGCAAGCCGTCGAGGATCCATACGGTGCCGAGCCCGATCACGACTAGCCAATGCCATCGCGACCATGGCAGCCGGTCCATACGCGCCGGTATCGACGTCTCGACCGTGCGAAGCTCGGGCTTCCCCGCCGCCGTCTGAGCCATCACGTCTCCCTTCATCCGCAACTGCGTGCCATTAATTACAAGCGGGCAAGTACCCGCTAGTCAAAGGCGTCTAACGCGAGTCCCGAAGAGAAGTCGACATATTTTGCGCTCGGATCCAAGCGCTCTCGCCACCGACCGACACGCCCGACAGTTCACGGCTTGCGCGGGTGGATTTTGGGGCGAGGTGGCGGGCGTAGCTAGTGCGCATCGATAGCTACCAGAGAGGAGATGTGATGGGTAAGACCGCACGCGAGGTGATGAGCGGCGGCGCTGACCTTTACGTCGTCAACCCCTTCGGCAGATCGGCTGGCTGACCACGCCGATCAGCTTGTGGCCGTCGATCACGGGTGCGGGGAGGCGAGGCCTGTTGCGGCAAGTCCCGAAGCAGTGGCCGCGGCTTCACGCCCTACTGGACGGGCTATTGCGGCGCACAGCCAGCGGCGCGCACCGCCTTTGACAGGTGCTCCTCGTTTGCCGCCACGACCATGACCTGACATCGCTGGGCAATTAACCCAGTGCGCGAGCGATGATTCGCCTACCCGAGCGCACAGCTACCGCGGCGGCAGCATCCCGTTTGGAGCGTGGATTGATGTCACTCGACGACCTAGTGCCAGTCGCCGAGTTCGATAATCCCTACGGCAAGCAAACGTTCACATTCCCTCACTTTCGGCCGTGGTCTAGCTCGTGTGCGCGGGCTGCCTCGTCGTCTGCCTCGGCTTGCTGCTGCAATGCGCGTTCCCGCAAAATCTGAGCCTTACGCCGATGCCGGACGGCCTTCGCGGCCCGTGTGCGCTTACGCAGTTGCATCGCCGCCAGGAGCACCAGAATCAGGGCGACTACGACAACGATGACGATGATCGTTAGGTGCATGTTTTCAGTCTCCGCTAATCGGGTTGACGTTCCTCCTCCCCCGCCAAGAGCCGCTGAGGCGGGCGAAGCCGTGGCGGCTCGCGTGATCAAATCCACCGTTCACCGCGTACGCCCGGTAGAGAAGAACGGAGTCGAACGCCAGGTGGGCGTCGCGCTTGTCACCGCTCCTTTCCTTTCACTGCCATGCGCGGAGTAACCAGCAGCTCGTCTTCGGCCGGCTCGCCGGCCTCGAGCTGGCGCCCGCGTTCCAGCTCGGCGTTCAGCTCGGCGCCGAAGAGCACCGCGACGTTGGAGATCCACAGCCATACCAGGAACACGATGATGCCTCCCAGGCTGCCGTAGGTCTTGTTGTACGAACCGAAGTTGGCCACGTAGAAGGCAAATGCGGCTGAGGCGATGACCCAGATCACGACGGCGACGATGCCGCCAGGGCTGACCCATCGAAACCCCGCGTGGCGCACGTTAGGCGCGCCCCAGTACAGGATCGAGAACATCACGGCGACGATCAGGAGCAGCACGGGCCACTTTGCGAGATCCCAGATCGTTATCGCGCTCCCGCCGATCCCCAACAGCTTCCCGACCTGGGTAGCCAGTCCGCCCGTGAGCACAACCGCCAAGGCGCTAACTGCTAGCAGGATCACCAGCACGAGCGTGACGACCACCTGAATCGGACGCTTGAGCCAGAACGGGCGACCCTCAGCGACCCCGTAGATCGCGTTAGAAGCGCGCATGAAGGCGCCGACATAGCCTGATGCCGACCACAGCGCCAAGCCGATGCCGACGATCACCAGCGCCCCCGCGGCGCCTCGACTCTGCTGTAGGTTCCGGATCGCGCTCGTGAAGATCTGCTCGGCCGGTCCAGGAGCCACCTTGTCGAGGTTCTGGATGAGCGGCTGGGTCGCTGACTTTCCCACCAGCCCTAGGATCGAGACAAGGGCCAGCAGCGCGGGAAAGATGGCTTGGATGCCGTAGTACGTCAGCGCCGCCGCCCAGTCGGTCAAGTTATCGGCGCTGAACCCGCGGGCTGACCGCTTGAGGACGCCAAACCACGCCCTTGTACCCAGCTCGGTTGGGCCGTCCGGCGCGCGCCCGTTACCGGATGCGTCCGTCTCTGTCTGTGTTTGCTCGCTCGTTGGTCTGGTCATTTGCTCCTGTCCTTCAGTCAGCGGTAGCTGATACGCCCGACGATGAACCCCATCAAGAAGGCGCCGCCACCCGCGCGCCGTTATAAGCCCCACGGGAGTCCGTCATGACGCTCTGGATTCTCGCGCCTTCGTCCTCAAGCAACTGCTCGGCGTAGGCCCTGATCGTGGTCGAGCAATCCACGTCGGCCACGGATCGCTCCTAGATCAAACCGGTCGGTCCAGGGCGGTCTTTCGGCGAGCGCGCCCGATCGATTCGGATACGGGTCATGAACACTCCGAAACGTCACTCCCAGCCGGTACTGGCTCTGCCATTGCCGCTCCGTCCCTCGCTTCCAGATTCCACAAATTCCTTTTACCCGCGTCTTCTGGGACTAAACGGGACGCCGGTGCCCTGCCTAGGACCGCGCTTCGCCCAAACCGGGACTTTGACGGCAAAGCTGGGACATCCCGACGACCATTCGCAGCTATGGGACATCCTCCTCGAATCGAACGCATGTTCGCGCTTGACCGGCACATCCACGCTCTTCTGCCTCGAGGACTGAGGTGGTGAGCCGGCGTCAGGCGCCGTGCGGACCTATGCCATCCGAGCGCTGACGATCCCGTCGACTGCGATCGGGGTACCTCGTAGCCGCGCTCGTTCACGCTCCCGCCGGCACACGCTCTCACTAGGCTTGCGGGGTGAGGTGCGCGGGTACCTGCCGAGCGGCGCACGCTCGCGGCCCTGCCGGAATATCGCACGCGCACCCGTCGGGTCGCCAGCGCCCGGCCGCTGCTCGGCGCGCCGCGGCCGGGCAAGTGCGCGAACTCTTGCAAAGAGCCGAGGAGAAGCTCAGCGCGCCAAATGGCACCAGCCAAACGCCGCGACTAACCGCCACCCAGCAAAATGCCCGAATAGCGGAGAGATCCCAGCGAACGAGAGCCCGCCGGGGGACGCCGAACTCCCAACCCCTTCATTACAGAGAAAGTCACGGGCGCAACGGACAGCCGCGGCCGCGTATCCTGAGGGCCGGCGGTGCTGAAGCGACGGCGGCAGCCGGCGGTCGCGTCCTCGGTCGTGGCGGAGCGGGAGGTCCCGAGGACGTGTTCTGAGCTGGTCGACGAGCCCCGTGCCGCTAGGGGTTGCCGCGGCCCGAGGTGACGGACGCGCGGGCGCCGGACTTCGATCGAGGGCCGCTCCCCGGGGCGCCTTCAGTAGGCCTTGATTCGTCCGTAAGGCGGCGTCAACCCCTGCGAGCGACTCGGCCTCGAGGCGAAGGGCGTCATCCCGCGTGCTTGTCCCCTCCAGTTGGATGCCGTGAGGAGGTAAAGGCCGATGTCATCGGCGCTGTCGCGGATTTATCTTGCCTGGAGGGTTCGGCGGAGTTGCCCAAACGGCGGAGCAGCGGTTGGTGCTCGTAGACATGCGCTCGCGCTAAGCCCGCGAGAAGATGATCCATGTTTGAGGTGAAGCGCGCGAACTGCTGGGCGTCGAGCGTGTTAGGCGGAGCTTCGGCGAGAGGAGAAGCGAGCTGCCCGCGGAGGAATTGAAGCGTCTTCGCGGCCTCTTCCACAGGCACCTGCTGGTCTTCAGGCTGGCCGATCTGACCAGCAATGTACTTCGCGAGGTAGTCGGTGCGGATGAGCTCGAGCGTGGTCTTGAGCCCCTCGGCTAGCCGGAACCCGTAGGGAGTCACCTCACCCGGCGGCGCCCAACGCGCAACCGCGCAAAGCACGGTGGCGCTTTCGAGCAGTCGCACCACGGACTCCTCCTCGGCGTCGGGATGGAAGTAGTAGAGCACGGGAAACCGGCGCAGGCTCTGATGACCGTCGATCAGCCGCTGGTGGATCTCGGACACGCCGGTGTTTCCGGTGGCCGCGATGTACTCGCACGCCGCACTAGGCGACCTGAGACGGAGGTCAGAGAGGTACAACGCGTGCGCGCGGGTCTGTGTGGCGAGCGGGTAGACCGACAGGACGTAGCTGATCGCTGCGCTGACGGTCGCCACCCCGGCTGCGGCTTCGCACACGACCGCGACCCGTATCCCGTTCTGCGTAGGCAGCACGTCTCCGAGCCCGAGAGTCGTGAGCACGCTTGCGCTGCCGTAGAGCGCCGTGAAGACGCCCTTGTGAACAAGATGCACGGTGGACGAGAATTGATCCACGAACGGCAGGTAGATCAACGCGAACCCCAGCCAAAGGCCGCCCAGCCACGAAACGAACAGCGCAACCGTGGCGAGCGGACCGGCAAAGGTCAGCACCCGGCGAGACCCGGTAACCACCGACAGCGCGCGAATCAGCCGCCAAAGCCCGCGAGTAAGTCGATGACTGAACGCCCCCCGGATCGTCGGATGCAGGACGGTCAGAGCCATGTCGAGCGCGATCCCGAACACGATCGCGACACCAGCCGTCACCGACACTACGTTCATCCCACAAGCTGTATGCCCGCCAGGCGCTGGTAATGAACGACGCTCGAACCCTCGCTCCTCGACGCCCGACCGATCGCTGAACCCGCCGAAACCGGCTGACCAATCACTCGCGAGATGTCGGCGCCGAGGCAGCGGATCCAGGTTCTCGTTGCGCTCGCGCGATCGCGCGGGTCGTGGGTGTGTGAGGCACGGACCTCAGGTGTACCCATACGCGCCCGACGCGCCGGTTCTTGTCGGCACCACGATCGGCCGACCCCACGAATCCAGGATCTCGACAGCGAGGACGACTAAAACGTCCAGGATCGGATTGCCTGGGCGATCTCTTCGGGCGCGTCCTCCTGGATGTAGTGCCCGGCGTTTTCCAGGATCACCGTACGGTGGCGTGGGAACTGCTGCTCCCAGCGCCTGCGCTCGGTTTCCCGGAAGGCAATGTCTTTCGTTGGCCAGACGAGCAGGACGGGCCGGTCGCTGAGCCTCGGTAGGCCCCGTTCGACCTCCGCGAGGAATGGTCGGCTGCCGAGAATTTCCCGCGGGAGCACGTGGATAGGTCGACGTGATTCCGCGGTCGGGAACGGTCGCCGGTATTGATCCATGACCTCCGGTGCGAGCTTGCGACGCTTGACGTTGCCGGGCAGGATCTTCTCGACGAAGAAGTTGCGCTGCAAGATCAGGTGGCCGCCGATCGGGCCGCCCAGCACGCGCGAGAACAGCTGGGTTCCCGGATCGCCCTTTGGCCATGCCCAGGTGTTGCCGATCACGAACGCTGAGAAGCGGCCGGGATGGCGCGTTGCCACCGCGAATCCGACTGGTCCGCCCCAGTCTTGGACCATCATCGTGACGTTCTCGAGATCCAGCCGCTCGACCAGCCGCTCCAGTACCGCAGCATGTTCTGCCGGCGTGTAGCCCTACCCGGGGGCTGCACGTGAGAGCCCGAATCCGGGGTGATCAGGCACGATGCAGCGGTAGCGGTCGCGAAGGCCTTTGATCAGCTCGCGGTACACGAACCCCCAGGTAGGGTTGCCGTGCAGCATCAACAGCGGTGGCCCGTGCCCCTCGTCGACGTAGTGGACGGTGGCTCCTTCGAGCTCGGCGAAACGGCTCTCGAACGGAAACAGCGCGTCGCTTACCCATGACGGTCGCGCGGGCGGTGACTGACTCATCTGGGTACCTCCGTCAACTCGAGATCGAAAAGCAGAGTGGAGGAAGTCAAGCGCTCACGCCGACCGCGGGCAGCTACGGGAGTCGGTCGACCGCCCGGTCTGGGCTGGCCCCGGCAGGACCTTTTCGAACTGGAAGGCCCCACTCGACGGCTTCCGGGAGACCAAGAGGGCGTTAAACGTCCAGTGGCAGGGTTCTCGCCAGTCGCCTTCCGGGCACGCTCGAGTAGGGCAGAAACCATGACGTGTGGGGCAACCCGGGCGCTCGCCTCAGAGCTCTCACTGGCGCACGGCAGTACGGCCCGTCGTACCCTATCGAGCGGGCGATCTCACCGCCGCCGGGCTCTACCGAACCGTTCCAGGCACCTACCCCTCGACCCCGCCTTGATTACCGGCTAAGCTCCCTCTCGTGATTGGCGACATCCTTCAGCCCACGCATCTCATCTTTGTCCTCGTGATCGCCCTGCTCGTGCTAGGTCCGAAGCGGCTTCCCGAGGTCGGACGCTCGCTCGGCCGGGGCCTTCGTGACTTCAAGGTCGCTATCAGCGGAGAAGAACCCCAGCACCATGACGAGGTTGCTAGCCAGACCCTCAGCCAGACCAGCGCCGAGGTTCCCCAGCCACTCCGCGATCCCGAGCCTTCCGATCCGGAAGTTCTTCACCCCGCGCGCGACACCGCTGAGCACGTGAGCTAGGCCGCCCGCGGCCGGCGGCCTGCGCGGCTTGATCCGTGAGTTGGCCGCGGACGCTAGGCGACCTGTTCTGCCGGGCCGCCCCGTCCCTGCCCCGCGCTAGCCTCGCCCCAAATGAATTCGCAAGCTGAGCGAGCGGCGCTGGTCGCTCTTCTCCGAGACGGGAGGCGGTCCTGGCGAGAGATTGCCGACGGCGTCGAGGACGGCGGCAGCGCGCTGGCGCTGCTCGAGGAGGAGGCCGGGCTGTTCGCGGGCGATCGGCTCGCTGCAGCCCAAGCCGAGATCCAACGCTGGCAGGCGGAGGGAATGCTGCTCCTGACGGTATTCGATCCCGAGTATCCGGAGAACCTTCGCGCGGTTCACGACCGGCCACCGCTCATGTTCGTCGCCGGCCGCATGGAGCCGCGCGACGGTCGCGCGGTCGCCGTGGTGGGCGCGCGGCGAGCTTCGCCGGAGAGGTTGAGGATCGCGCGCGCGATAGCCGAGCACCTCGTCGATCGAGGCTACACCGTCGTATCCGGGCTTGCAGCTGGAATCGACACGGCCGCGCATACCGCCGCCCTGGCGCGCGGCGGGCGCACGATCGCGGTGATCGGGACTGGTCTCAATCGCTCCTATCCGCCGGAAAACGCGCCGCTCCAGCGACGACTCGCGCGCGAGAGCGCGGTTGTGTCGCAGTTCTGGCCTGAGGCGCCGCCGAGCCGGCGCAGCTTCCCGATGCGCAACGCGGTGATGTCTGGTCTGACGCTGGGCACCGTGGTGGTCGAAGCCTCGCAGACGAGCGGCGCTCGAATGCAAGCGCGGCTGGCCCTCGCTCAGGGAAGAACCGTGTTTCTCGTCGACGCCCTGCTCGGGCAGCAATGGGCGCGGGAGTTCTCGAACCGGCCTGGCACCCACGTGGTCCGCTCGGGGCCGGAGATCACCGCCGTGGTAGAACGCCTTACCTCGCCAGGGGCCCTGATCGCCTAGCGGACCGATGCCGACGGTCGCGGAGTTAACCGCGCTGTATGAGAACTTCATGCTCGGCCCCCAACCGGGACCGGACGTCTGCAGCAGATGCTTCAACTTCACGCGGGGATATGAGCACTGCTATGCCTGTGCGCACGTCGAGCAGTGGCTGGGCGTGATGGCGCCGATCTCCTACAGCATTGGACGCGAGCAGCTGCACCATGCGCTGGCGCAGTACAAGCGGCTCGAAGGCGAGATGGCAAGACAGCTGGCAGTCCAGCTGGCGGCGGTTCTGTGGCGGTACCTGGTCGGGCACGAGCGCTGCGTCGCGGCGGCGGTCGGAGTGAGCGGATTCGAGCTGGTCACGACGGTCCCGTCGAGCGATCGCGCCCGCGACGAGCGCCACCCGCTGCGCTGGATCGTTGGGGAGGTCGTGGCCCCGACCCGCGATCGCCACGAGCGGCTGCTGCGGCGCTCCTCATTCACGCTAGAGGCGCATGCGTTCAGCCGCGAGAAGTACGAGCCGCAGAGGGAGCTGCACGGCGAGTCGATTCTGCTGATCGACGACACTTGGACCACCGGCGCAAACGCTCAGAGCGCAGCGGCAGCACTCAGGGCTGCCGGCGCCGGGCCGCTCGCGGCGGTCGTGATCGGGCGACATCTGAACCGCGAGTGGCATCAGAACGACCGTAAGCTGCGCGCAATCAGTCGCCCTTTTGACTGGCGGCGGTGCGCCCTTTGCAGCACGCGCCCGGCCGCCTAGTCGAGAGCCCGAGCCGCCTGCAAGGCACGGTTCAGAGGGCGTGGGTGATCGAGGTATAATCGCCCGGTCTCAATCGGCAGGACCCCCGCCGCGTGGGGAGAGGAATGTGAGGAGAGCTGCGAGATTGATTGCCCGCCGACGAGGCGTCGGCAGCACAGCGACGAGACGGACGCGGCCGCGGGCTGTTCTGGGCGTAAGCCTGTTCATTGCCGTAGCGGTGCTAGTTGGTTGTGGCTCTTCGAGCAAGGGCCCGGTGACACTCAACTGGTACGCCTACCCGGAGCCGTCCGGCTCATTCGCGACCGCCGCGTCCGACTGCAGCAAGGCGTCGGGCGGTCAGTACAACATCAATATCAACTTCCTCTCGACTTCTTCCGATCAGCAGCGCGTATCGCTGGTGCGGCGCTTGGCGGCCAAAGACTCGTCGATCGACATCCTGGCGATGGACGTCGACTGGACCGCCGAGTTCGCCACCGCCAAGTGGATCCTTCCCGTGCCATCGTCGCTGGCCGGGCAAATCCGAAGCAAGGACCTCTCCGGTCCGGTCGACACCGCCACGTGGCAGGGCAGGCTTTGGGCTGTCCCGATCAACTCGAATACGCAGCTGCTGTGGTATCGAAAGGATCTCGTCCCGGCGGCACCCAGAACCTGGGCGCAAATGATCCGAGAGGCGGAGGCGCTGGCCGCGCAAGGCAAGCCGCACTACATCGAGGAGCAAGGAGCCCAATACGAGGGCCTAACGGTCTGGTTCAACTCAATGGTCGCATCGGCCGGGGGCCAGATTCTCACCACCACCAACCAGGTGGTCCTCGGCGCGGCCGCAAAGGTGGGCGCAGCGATCATGCACCAGCTCGCCATCTCGCCAGCCGCCGACCCATCGTTGAACGTCACCCAAGAAGCACAGGCGCAGACCGCATTCCAGAATGGGACTGCCGCGTTCATGATCAACTACCCGTTCGTATGGTCAGCGACCCAGAAGGGGAACCCGAAGGTCTTCAACGACATGGCCTACGCCCCGTTTCCGCAGGTCAGCCCCGGACTGACGCCGCGGGTTTCGATCGGCGGGTACAACCTGGGGGTCTCGGCCTTCTCCAAGCATCCCACGCAGGCGTTCAACGCGGTGCAGTGCTTGATCCAGTACCAAAACCAGGAGCGCGACGCGATCGCGGGCGGGCTCGCTCCGGTGCTCACCAGCATTTACAGCAACCCCGCGTTTCAAAAGGCGTATCCGTTCTGGTCACTGATCAAGGCGCAGCTTGTGACTTACGCCCTTCGCCCACAGACACCCGCGTATGCCGATGTGACGCTAGCGATCCAGAAAGATCTGTCGCCAACCTCAAACATTAAGCCCAACAGCGTCGTCAGCAGCCTAAGCCATCAAATCAAGCTGTCACTTACTTCTGGAGCATTGCTTTGACGACCGTCGATGTCGCAGCCCCCGAAGCGCCGGCTCGGCCCCGTCGCGTCCGTCTGAGCGAGCGTGCCCGAGAGGAGCGGCGCTTGGCGGCGCTCCTGGTCGGACCGGCGGTGATCGTAATGATCGCGGTGACCGCGTATCCGATCGTCGACGCCATAATCCTCTCGCTCCAACGCGCGGATCTTCGCTTCCCAAGCGAAAACAAGTTCATTGGCTTGGCCAATTACGGCCACGTTCTCTCGGCCCCTGTCTGGTGGCAGGACGTCCTCCACACTGTCATCATTACCGTGATCGCGGTCTCGATTCAGTTCGTGTTCGGGATGTGCTTGGCGCTGATCATGCACAGGGCGATCATCGCGCGCGGGGTGACTCGTGCCGTTGCGTTGATTCCCTACGGAGTGGTCGCGGTCGTGGCGGCATACGCCTGGCAGCTCGCGTGGTCGCTCAACAGCGGCTGGATCCCAAAGCTGCTTGGACTGAGCGGCGACCCACTGAGCCATACGTTCGGGACGTACGTCGCGATCATCGTCACCGAGGTATGGAAGAACACTCCGTTCATGGCACTGCTGCTGCTCGCCGGTCTAGCGCTCGTGCCGGACGAGCTACAGGAGGCTGCGAAGGTCGACGGGGCCACCACGTGGCAGCGCTTCTATCGAATTACGGTGCCGCTGATGAAGCCAGCGATCCTGGTGGCGCTGTTGTTCCGTACGCTCGACTCGTTCAGAATTTTCGACACGATCTACATCTTCAATCAGGGTGCGCAGGGAACTGAGTCGATCTCGATGCTGAATTACAGCACGCTGCTCGATCGGCTCAACCTCGGGCTCGGCTCCGCGGTTTCAATCCTGCTGTTCCTGCTCGTCGCGCTGATTGCGTTCGTGTTCATCAAGGGCTTCGGCGCCGGCGCGGCGCCGGGACAAGGAGATGCACGATGAGCTATCGGGGACGCGAACTGGGTGAATGGTCACTGGCGATCTTTGTCGTCTTCGTGTTCTCGCTGGTCCCCGTCGTGTGGATCGTGATGCTGTCGCTGAAGACTTCCGCGACCGCGACCGACGGCAGCTTCATTCCACACCAATGGACACTGTCTAACTACTCTGCGATCTTTAAGACCGGGATCTTCACTGGCGCGCTGCGGAACTCGATCGGAATCGGTCTGATCTCTACGCTGTTGGCGGTGACCCTCGCCTCGTCGGCTGCTTACGCGATCGCGCGGCTCGACTTCCCAGGCAAGCAGCTGATCCTCGCCGTTGCCCTGGCCGTGGCGATGTTTCCGCAGATCTCGCTTGTCGGGCCGTTGTACAACCTCTGGCGCCAGATCGGCCTGTATGACACCTGGCCGGGACTGATCCTCCCTTATATGACGTTCGCGCTACCGCTCTCGATCTACGTGCTGTCGGCGTTCTTCAGGGAGATCCCGTGGGAGCTCGAGCAAGCCGCGCAGGTCGACGGAGCGACGCCATTTCAGGCATTTCGCAAGATCATCGTCCCGCTCGCCACGCCGGGGATCGTGACGACCTTCATCATCGTCTTCATCATCTGCTGGAACGACTTCGTGTTCGCGATCTCGCTTACTTCAACCACAGCTGCAGAAACCGTACCGGCGGCAATCTCCTCGTTCCCGGGCGTCTCGCAGTTCACGGTGCCGTACGGGGACATCGCGGCGGCAGCGGTGGTCGTTACGGTGCCGGTGATGCTGCTCGTACTCTTGTTCCAGCGCCGCATCGTCGCCGGGTTGACCGCGGGCGCAGTCAAGGGATAGACCGAAAAGGAGACTCTGCGAAATGGCCGAGATCGAGTTCAATGATGTGACCAAGCGCTACGACGACGGTTTCGAGGCGGTCAAGCACCTCAATCTCGACGTGCCTGACGGCGAGCTGATGATCCTCGTTGGTCCGTCCGGCTGCGGCAAGTCAACCGCGCTGCGCATGGTCGCCGGCCTCGAGGACATTTCCGCGGGCGAGCTGAAGATCGGCGGCCAGGTTGTAAACGAGCGCGCGCCCAAAGACCGAGACATCGCGATGGTGTTCCAGAACTATGCGCTGTATCCGCACATGACCGTGCGCGAGAACATGGGGTTCGCGCTGAAGCTCGCCAAGGTGCCCAAGGAGGAGATCGACAGCAAGGTCGAGGAGGCGGCGAGGATCCTCGACCTCGAACAGCATCTCGATCGAAAGCCCGCGAACCTTTCCGGCGGGCAGCGCCAGCGCGTCGCGATGGGGCGCGCGATCGTTCGCAATCCCAGCGTGTTCCTGATGGATGAACCCCTGTCGAACCTCGACGCGAAGCTGCGTGTCCAGATGCGAACCGAGATCTCGCGGATTCAACAGCGGCTCGAGACGACAACGATCTATGTAACCCACGACCAGACGGAGGCGATGACGCTGGGTGACCGGATCGCGGTGATGCGGGCCGGTGAACTGCAACAGGTCGGGGCGCCGGCGGAGCTGTACGGCCATCCCACCAATCTGTTCGTCGCGGGATTCATCGGCTCGCCGTCGATGAACTTCCTGGCCGGCGAGCTCGACGGCGATCAGGTAGATCTTCCGATCGGGAAGTTGCCAATCCCCAGTGAGCTCCGTGAGCGGCTAGGCTCGACTCGGGGTGGTGGCAGCAGGCGCGTCGTTGCTGGCTTGCGGCCGGAGCACTTCGAAGACGCGAGCCTCGTCCCAGACCGCTCCCGTGGCGCGACGTTCAAGACGAAGATTGACGTGCTCGAATCGATGGGCTCGGAGTTCTACGCCTACTTCGTGGTCGCGACGGAGCGCGTTTCCTCCAGAGAGCTCGAGGAGCTGGCGCAAGACACCGGTGCGACGGATCTGCCCAGCGCCCAGGAAGGGCTTCAGATGACCGCCCGGCTGTCAGCAGACAGCAAGATCCGGCAGGGCCAGGAGGCGGAGTTGTGGTTTGACTCCGAGCAGCTGCACCTGTTCGATCTGGAATCCGGCCGTAGCCTGCTGGCAGCGGACCGCTCCGGGGAGTCAGCGCAGGTTGCCGCGGCGAGCGGCACCGACGGCGCCAGCTGACCCGACGCCCATTCCTAAACGCGTAAGCCGGCAGCGGGGCTCCCGCTAACCTCATCCTGCATGCCCCCGCCGCGCTCCACCGGGCTGGCCGGGCTCGACGCGCAGCACGATTTTCTGCGCGTCCGCCGGCGCGCCACCCTCTCGCGGCTGATCGCCAGACTCCGCGGGGAACCTGACGATGTCGGTCTGATCCTGCCTTACGAAGAGGTGATCGCCGCGCTGGGATTCGTGAGCGAACGCTATCTCGGCCAGGAGGTTGTGGCGCTTGACACGATCGTCGGCACGGTTGACCGTGGACGCGACTTCGATCGGCGCTTCCGTCCCACCTCCGGACGGGCGCGAGGTCGCTGGGAACACATCGCGGCGGCGATGCGGCGCGGCGAGCCCATGCCTCCGGTCGATCTTGTCCGCGTCGGCGAGATTCACTTCGTTCAAGACGGGCACCATCGGGTCTCGGTCGCTCGCGCGCTCGGCTGGGCGGACATCGACGCGTCCGTGACCGAGGTGATGACCCGAATCAGCCCGGATCGCGGCACGCGGGTTACCGACTTGCCGCTGAAAAGCCACGAGCGCGTTTTCTTTGAGCGTGTGCCGCTGCCGCCCGAGGCCCGAACCGAGATCGCCCTGTCAGACCCGTGGGATTACGCCGAGCTGGCCGAAAGCGTTGAAGCCTGGGGCTTCCGCGCGATTCACGATCGCGGCGAGCCACTCGGGCGCCACGACACCGCGCGCCTGTGGCTCGAGACCGAATACCAACCGGTGGTCGCGATGCTGCGTGAGGCGGACATGATCGGCGACGGGACCGAGACGGAGGCGTACATGCGGATCGCAGCTGAGCGCTACCGACTGCTGCGCACGCACGCCTGGAACGACGAGATACTGCACCGGGTGGTGGAAGGCCGAGGACGGCGTCGCCGGTAGGCGTCGCCTGTCGGCGCGCTGAGCTCACGGCGCCGAGACCGAGCTCCCGGTTAACCACGACGGGGACCCGCTTCCAGGGTCCCCGTCGCTGATCCCAACAACGCGCCCACGGCCGGGTTGGGCGCGTCCTCCGGGAGATCGATTCCGAACCCGAAAACACAGCGCTCCCGGCAGAGTTGCGGCATACGGGGAAGAATTTCTCTTGCCATACTTGGAATCACCCCTCTAAGGGGGCGTAGCTCAGTTGGTTAGAGCGCCGGCCTGTCACGCCGGAGGTCGCGGGTTCGAGTCCCGTCGCTCCCGCTCTGCGAATGCCTTGCAAATGGGCTAGTTTCGCGGTCACGTTAGCGACTCATCCACGCCCACTTCACGCCCATCCGTGGGCCTCGCGTTCAGCTGCGCCAGGATCACCTCGGCAGAGTCAGCCGCCAAATGGCCGTACGTTTTGTCAACGATCTTGACGCTAGTACCCATCAATGTGGCGAGTTGGAAGATGCTGATGCCTGCCGCCAGCGCCTCGGTGGCAAACGTGTGTCGCTAGTTCCCAGCCAGCGTTGCTTCTTTGGGAGCAGCGGCTCAAAGAGCTTCCACTGATCCTCGATCAGGCCTAAGAGGTCTGACACATCGGCATAAGCGAGCAGCTCGCCAGAGTCAGCTGACGCCATATACGCATTCGCTTGATCTCCAGCCGGGGCAGTGATCCGCTTCAGCGCGACCTTGCGCCCCAAGAGCTGATCATGCGCAAGCACAACGGTCGCCATTCCTCCCGAGCCAAGCGTTCGATTCGGGCGATATCGACTCAGCTTGCCCGCGACCGCCATCGCAATATCGGTACCCGACGGAGAGGATCTGAGAACACCTCGTCGTCCGCGTGCGGACGCCCTGATCACGGCGTTTACATCACGCCGCCGCGTGACACGAGCCGCAAGGCGGCGCGCTGTTCGGTTACGTCGGCGGATGGACCGCCCGGCAGTTCAGGCGCGCTCTGGGGGCTTGTTGTTGGCCGCGGTGGTCAGACTCTCGGCCCCTTCGGTGAGTAGGTCCATGGCCTCTTTCAGCCTGCTTCCGATAATCGGCTCTCGCCCAGGTCGCAAGTGCCGTCTGCGCTCACCGTACCGTTGCGGTTTTGGGTGAGAACGCGCTGTCGGCTGGGCTGCGCTTGCAGCTTTCGGGGAGGGAGGGAGGCGCTCTAACCTCTCGAGCTGCGCCGGGGTCGCTTCGATCCTCGCCTCCAGTCTGAGCACCTTGAGCCCGAGCAGCTGAGCATCGACCGCGGCGTGGATGATCGCACCCTCTGAAAGACGCGAGCCTCCGGTGACGAGTGCGCCGTAGGTGACCGCCCCCGCGCGCGACGGCACGATCATCGCCAAATCAGCGTCATGCGATTCGATAGGCGACTTGGCTTGTCGCCTGTGCGGCCTATGCACCGCGCGTGTCCGGTCCTGCTTGTCTGGGCTCCGCGTCAACGATGTGATAACGAAGAGACGAGGCGCGATCAGGCATTGGAGACGCTGTCGTCGGAGCTTCGCGCTCTCGCATTGAGAACGAGGCGGTGTCGTCGGAGGCTTCGCGCTCGCGCATCGAGAACGAGGCGGTGTCGTCGGAGGCTTCGCGCTCGCGCATCGAGAACGAGGCGGTGTCGTCGGAGGCTTCGCGCTGTCGCATCGATGACACCGCGGCGCTGCCGAGCCCAAGGGCTACGGCGCTGCCGACGAGGATCAGGCCGCGGCGGATCGGCACCCGCCCACCCGCTCGCTCGGGCTTCTCCAAGCGGCTTGCTCTCGGGCCTGCCTTTGCGGCATCGACCGCGTCCATCGTCGAGTCAAGCGCCACACGAGCGGCTTGCGCCGCAGTCAAGCTCGAGTTCAGGACGCGCGGCAGGTTGCTTATGACGTCCGGCATCCGATCCCACCCGCTCTTTCGGTGGCAAAGATCTTCAAGCTTCATCTGGCGTCCTTTCCGGTCAGCTGTTGGCTTGCGAGTTCCTGGCTATCGCGGTGATCAGTTCGGCCTTGGTCATCGTGGTGCGGCCATCGATCTGCATCGCCGCAGCCAGATCGAGCAGCTCCGCCTTGGTCTGCGAGTCCAGATCGAGATCGAACTTGTCACTTTGGAGATCGCGAGCCGCCCGCTTGGCGACGACGGTCGCCTGGTACCCGACGCCCTCCGCCTCGGTTACCCTCGCCTCGGCGTATTTGAGCTGCGCGTTGGCGTCCGCTTGCAGCCCTTGAGCTGCCAGTTGCGCCTCCTCGGCGGCCGCGACAGCGGCGTCTCTTGCTTCCTGGGCGAGTTGCCGAGCCTCATGCAGCCGACTCGCCGCATGGGCAAGGAGGTCCTGGGCGTGCGCTTGAGCCTGCTGCGCCTCTTGACGCGCGGCCTCGGTCTCCTGCTCGACCTGACTCTCGACTGCCTGCACCTGGGCGGCGGCGTTCGCTCGCGCCCCATCGACCTCTCGCTCGACCGCCTTCTCGGCCGCACGGCGAGCCTCTGCCTCGCGTTCTTTGACCGCTTGCTCGGCCTCCCGCTTGGTCTCGGCGAGCCTGATCTGGCCGGCTTGGGTCACCTGACGTGCATGCTCGGATTGGTCCTTGGAGATCTGCGAAGCGGCGAGTGCTCGTTCCTCGATTCGCTGTGCCTCATCGGCAGCGGCTCGCGCCCGATTCATGCGACTCTCCACGGATGCTGTGGACGGCGGGTCAACACTCACTGTCGTCCTAGAGTCGCGCCGCTTGCTGCGGACTGTGAACGGCTCGCCGCCCGAGCGGCTGTTGGCGCTAGTCGCACGTGCCCGCTCCAGCAGCCACGCAGCGTTTTCTGGCAAATCGCCGAGTCCGGTCTTTAGCCGGTCTGAGAGCCACTGCAACGGCTGGGCAGCACTCATATGTCCCTCCTCCGACACTTCAGTCGAGATCAAAGCCGTATTCCGTCTGAACCACGCTCGTCGTGCACGCAAGGAGTCCACCGACTCGAGGGCGCTTAACCGCTCGACACGGCTGACTAGTCTTGGGAGTCGCTCCTCACCGACGATCCTGTCGAGCCCCTCAGTGCGGAGATACCAGCGCTCGCCGCAGCGAGACCGGTCAGTCCGCCGGCGATCAGTCCTGCCTTCACGGCTTGATCTTGAGATACTGCAATCGAGCTGCTGTTAGGCAGTTTGATCTTGCGCCTGCTTGAGCGGTCGAGCGGGTTAATCGCTTGTACGAACCGCTGCAGGCGGCTCTTCCTGTGGGGTAGGTTCATGTCTAGCTCCTCTAACGAGTGTTTGGTGACGCCTTCTCGATCGCGTCGACGAGCTCTTTCTTGGTCATCGTGGTCCGCGTCTGAATTCCAATGCCGTCCGCCAGCTCGATCAGCTCGCGCTTGCTGTTGGACGCGAAATCGCCTTTGGGGGACTCCCGCACCAGCTCATAGGCGGCGTGCGCGGCAGTCGTCTGTGAACGTTTGCGAAGCCGCTCGGTCGCCTGGACCCGCGCCTGGGCTTCGCGCGCCTGTTGCTGAGCGCTCGTGGCAAGCTGCTGGGCGTGACGGTTTGCCTCCTCGGTGGCGGCGCGGGCGTTTTCGGCAGCCTCGGCCGCCAGACGCCGGGCCTCCGCAAGCTTCTCGGTGGCATCCTCAACCAGTTCCTCGGCGCGCTCACGGGAGACCTGGGCCTCCCGCCGAGCGTCCTCGACGTCGCTCGCTACCTCGAACCTGACTTCCTGAAGGTGGTGTTCGGCTTCCTCCTCCGCCGCTCTGCGCTCGCGCTGCACCTGCTCCGCGGCGGCCTTCTCCGCCTCTGCGATCCGGCGTGCGGTTTGCCGCCTGGCCTCACGCTCCGCGTCTTTTACCCGGGCGCGCCCTCGCTCGCTGACCTCTCGAGCCTGGTCGGAGCGCTGCTTTGACTCGCGGGCCGCCTCCACCGCTTGCTCCTCCGCCTCCCGCGCGCGTTCGCTGGCCTCTTGCGCGCGCCGCATACGGATCTCGACCGAATCGCCACCCATCGGTGCCGCGTCGACTACGGCCGCGGTGACTCTCCGGCCCTGGTCGCGGGCCTTCGCTGACGCCGACCCTGCGGCACTGCCAGTGGCCTCCACCGGCTTGAACGCGCGAGAAAGCAGCCACGCCGCATTGGATGGCATTTCCTTGAGACCTCGGGTGGCCTGTTTTGAAAGCGACATGACGAACCTCCTGGAGACCGATAAACGGAGACGACCGTTCGTGAGACGGTAGCATCTCATATCGGGACGCACAGTCTACAATAGAGACAAAGGTGCCCGGAGCCGCTCGAGAGCAAACACCCGTCCGCCGCAATACAGCGATCCTCAATGGCGCCGCGGCCGTATTCGCAAACCATGGCGGGCACGTGAACATGAATGAGGTCGCTGAAGCTGTCGGGGTCGCGCGAGCGACGCTGTATCGCTACTTCCCGTCACGCGAAGCGCTGCTCGGCGAGCTGACGCGAACCGCGGCGGACGACGCAGCAGCGCATCTGATGTCGGCTGGGATCGGCGACGTGTCTCCCGAGGAGGACATCGCACGGACCGTGCGCGCGCTAGTCGAAGTTGGAGATGGCCTCGTGCTGCTGGCCCGCGAGCGCCACCGGCCCGACGTCCGGCGATTCGAGCGCCAGCTCACGCAACCGGTGCACAACGTATTCGAGCGAGGCCAGGCCGGCGGAATCATTCGCGACGACATCGGCAGCGCTAGGTTGCTGAGGTCGCTGATCGGACTGGTCGTGAGTGTCCTGACGTCCGATCCCCGGCCGCGGCAGGAGGAGATGACCGCCAGCGTCACCAGCCTGTTTCTCGACGGAGCTCGCGCACACCCCGGGCCGAGCAGGTAATACAACCCGGGCGACGCTTTAGAGCAGCGTTCGCCGACCCGCTGCGCCATGCGCGACCCGCTGTATCGCAGCGCGGCCTATTGCCCGGTCACCCGAGGGTCCGCGTGCTCGAGCGCGTGCCAACGCAGCGCCCACTGCCCGACATCAAACGGGGCGCAGTAGATGCCCTCCACCCCCGATAGCGCGCCCGGCGCGACCCCCACCAGCAACCAGAAACGAGCACCACACCGGGACCTCGTTTGGACTGATCCTCGCCGTACCATTGGCATTCTCGCCAGTGGTGCCTGGCGTCCCGTACGGGTTGCATTCGGAATCTCGCGCTGCTCATATTGGGCACGAACGCGATCATCCTGCCCCGCGGGCAGCACGCACCAGCGCGGTGCTCGCGCCCTGTCGACGACGCCGTGAGCAATCGCGGGTTGCGGTTCTGGGGTGCTACTGGATGGTCTACGGGGCGATCGAAGCGACCTTTTCACCTTCGCTGTTGACCTCGCTCACGCCGACGACCGCGGGGAGCAGCTTCGACGATGCTCTGGGCAGTCGTCGGCATCGCCGGGCTCAGCGCGATCCACACCGGCGAGGGCATCAGACGTCTTGGGCTTCGACCTCATAGCGGTCCTGCTGTTCGGCATGGCCGCCGGGCTGCTCGCCGTTGCCAGTGCTCATTAGAGCCTGATCGTGCTCTGCAGCGGAACCGCCATCTTCGGCGTTGTGCTCACTCCTCGATCGCATCGACGAGATCGTCCCGCCACGCGTCAACCTCAATCCCGCCGACACCAGGAAGAGATACTCAAGCCGTCCCTGCGGCGGCGCTAAATGACACGCCGATCCTGCAGCGGCGGCCGCTGCACGACCGCCGCCAAAAGCGGGTTCGTCGCCGTTGACATGAGCAACCGTTCGCGGGGGCCGGAAAACTCCCAGCTGGCTTGTTCGTCACAGAAGTTCCAATTCGTAGTAATCAACCTGATCGGCTGTCTCAGGCGCGATCTCCAGCTCCCGAATCGACCCGACACTCGACAATTACGACGAAGGCGCCCGTCCCAGTCCATCGCGAGCGTTTCGTCCGCCGCGTTCAGGACGACTCCTTTTGGGCGGGAGCGACAGCGCGGCGTCGCGGGCGCTGACGATCGCTCCGCTCGTCGAGTCGTGCGGCACAGGCGCTTGCTGACCGCCGTGGCGGACGGGGCTGAGCAAGCACCTTATCGCCTCGGCGCTCGCCCCCGCTTCCCGATTGGCGGAGCACCAGTCACGGTCGTCCCGCGACGACGACGACGCGGTCCTGGCCGCGGCCGACTGTTGCAACGCCCTACGGATGCTGCCGTCGGGCGCTGCCGACGAGACGACTCGTCATCGTCCGAGGGGGCAGTCGGGGTTAGCTCGAATCCAGCAAGCACCCGGCCCTCCTTCCGCGGAAGAGCAGGCCCCTCGCACCGACCGCTCACGGCGCTTGGCCGGCGCTCTGCCGCCGCTCGCGCAACTGGCGAGATGCGAGACAAGTGGTCGTCAACGGCGCCCAGACCTGCGTTCGTGTCGGCGCGCGCACGCGGAGCCAGCGCGGTCGTCGTGACTCCCTCTGTCCCGTGGGGAGCAGCGCCTCGTCGTCGAGAACCTCGATCGTGGCTGCTTTGACAGACGACCAGCAACGCCGCTGCCGGGTTGGCGCACCGATGTCTCTAAGCGGATCGACAGCGCACGGGGGCGAGCACCCAAGGGACGGTCGAGCGCCGACGGGCCGTGACGGGCGCTGTCTGTCGGATCTAGCCCGACTGGGAAACGCAGCGGCCGATCCCGCGCGCCTTCAGGTTAGACGGACCCGTCAGCGCGTGATGCAGCGGAAGCCGATGTGACTTGTGGAGGTGTCGATCGCTTCGGGTTGGCGGGCTGCGGGCCGGTACCGCAGGCAGTAGCTGGGTGCGCAGAGGTGGGAGCCTCCCTTGATCACGCGGCGGGGGATGTGTGCACCGGGGCGCCCGATGTCGTAGCTCCCGTCGGGCGTCTCGATCCGCGGGTTTGTAGGCGGGTTGCAGCAGGCGTTGGCGGTGGTATCGGCACCGGCGCCGCGCGGCGCGTAGTAGTCGCTGGTCCATTCCCAGACGTTTCCGGTCATGTCGAGCAGCCCGTAACCGTTTGGTGCGAACAATCCGACCGGAGTGGTGCCCCGCCAGCCGTTGGCGCCGGTGTTCCGCCAGGGGAATTCGCCCTGCCAGAAGTTCGCCATCAGCTCGCCGTTGGGGTGCATTTCGTTGCCCCAGGCGAACACTTTGCCGTCGAGCCCGCCGCGCGCTGCGTACTCCCACTCCGCCTCGGTCGGTAACGTCTTGCCTGCCGAGAACGCGTACGCTTCGGCGTCCTCGTAGGCGATGTGCGTGGCGGGATGATCTTCGCGTTGAGAGTTGTCGCTGCGGGGACCCCAGGGATGGCGCCAGCTGGCGCCCGGGACGTACGCCCACCATCGGCTCGGATCGTTGAGCGGCACGGGCTGGGCGGTGGGGTGGAACACGGCCGAGCCGGCGATCAGGAGCGAGGGGTCGGCGTCCGGATAGTCGGCATGGTCGGGTGGACGCTCGGCGAGCGTCACGTACCCGGTGTTCTGGACGAACTCGGCGAACTGGGAGACCGTTATGGGCCTGCGGTCGATCGCAAACGCGTCGATGTTGATCTCGCGGACAGGGCCTTCCTCGGGATAGAAGCTCTCCGAGCCCATCCAGAAGCTTCCCGACGGCATCTCGATCATCTCGTCACGAGCCATCATGGGCAAGCCTAAGCGATGTGCCGCGGTGTGCGGTATGCATTTTGTCGAGCTGCCGGATGAGGTCGATCCGGGCGTGGGGAGTGTCAGGTCGCGAGAGCGGTGATCGCGTCCCCGATCAGCTTGGCTCCGATGATCAGGCAGATGACCGCTATGATCGTGGCGTTTTCGCGGACCATCCAGTCGTGCAGCTCGCCGAGGACCTTGGCCGCGCGGTCGCCCATCAGGAAGTAGATCGCGACCGGCGCGCCGAGGCCGAGCGTGGCGATGACGATGAAGACCGCCAACGCGACCGCCTGATCGATCATGCTCGATCCGATCTGGGCGATCGCGGCGGCAGCTCCGACGACTAGCAACAGGTTCTTCGGGTTGATTGCGGATAGCAGCACCCCCATACCCGCGGATTTCACCGGTGCGAACGTGTCGATGGTCTTCATCCACGCCGGGAGCTCGGGCTCGGCGCCGCCGCGCGGACGTCCTCGCCATTGCTTGATCGCGAGCAGCACCAGTAGCGCGCCGAGCACGATCTTGAGAACGCTCACCCACGTAGCGGGCGCCCCCGGGCTGCTGGGCGACGCTCCGCTGGAGATCAGCAGCACGATCGTGCCGAGCACGGCGATCCCGACGATCCAGCCCACCAGGAACGCCGGCCCGTTCGTGCGGCCTTTCGGCGTGGCGAGCATCAGCACAACCGCGATGATCGGCACAGGGCTCAGCGCCACGCCGACGCCGAACGACAGAACCTGCCCGATCGCCTGTCCCATCACTGAACCTCCAAGTCCTCGGGCTCGCGTCGTGACACCCGTCCGGATCTGCCGCCCAGCGCTTGGACGGCCTCATCGATGGTGTGAAAGATCCTGTCGCCCCCGAGCCGTCTGACCAGCCCCGAGCGTCGCGCCATCCTGACCAGGGGCTGCCGCACGTCCGCGAGTGCTACATCGACTCCGGCCGAATGCATCGTGTGGACGAGCTCGCTGAGCATCTCGGCGCTGGTGATGTCCAGGCGTTCGTTGCCGCCGAGATCGATGATGAGCGCTTTGGGTGGCCGGGAGCTGGCTCCGACGACCGTCTTGATGCGGTCGCGAACTGGAGTGGCGTTGGCGTAGAACAGTGGCGCCTCGAGCCGGAGCACGAGCAGGTCGGGGATGCGGTCATAGTCGGGATGCCTGGCGAGGTCGCCGTAGGCGCCAGGCTCTCCCGGGACCCGGCCGAGCGAGCCGATTTGAGGCCTTGAGGCGTGGTAGATCACGAGCAGCAGCATGGCGGCCACGCCGATCACCAGGCCGGGAAGGACATCGATCGTGATCACCCCGAGCAGCGTCGCCAGCGCGAGCCAGAACTCAAGCCGCTGCAGGTTGTAGTAGCGCCGTATCTCGGCGACCTTCCACAGATGCGAGACGGCGTGGATGATCAACGCGGCCAGGACCGCCTCGGGCAGGTTCTTGAACAACGGAGTGAGGACGAGCACCGTGATCAGGATCAGGAGGGCCGCGATCAGCGGCGAGACCTCCGAGCGAGCGCCGGCGCCCTCGTTGACCGCGGACTGCGACAGGCTGCCGCCGCCCGCGAGCCCGCCCAGCAGTCCCGAGCCCGCGTTGGCGACCCCGAGCGCGATGAGCTCCTGATTCGGATCGATCTCGTACCCGTATTTCGTCGCGAAGTTGTCCGCGGCGCCAAGCGACTCGCTGAAGATCACCAGCAGCAATCCGGCGGCCGCGGTGATCAGCGGCAGGACGTCGCGGCTGTGGATGGATGGGACGCCCGGAGTCGGGAGCCCGCTCGGGACGTGCCCGACGATCTTCACCCCGTGCGCGGACAGGCTGAACACGGTGCTGAGGAGGATCCCCAACACGAGGGCCAGCAGTCCGCCCGGGAGCTTCGGCGCCAACCGCTCGACCGCGAACAAGAGCACCAGCGCGCCGGCGCCGACCGTCAGCGTCGCCCCGCTCGTGTCCCCGAGATGCCCGATCAGGTGGATGAACTGCTTGATCGTGTCCCCCGAGCCCTTCTCGATCCCGAACAGCTTCGGAAGCTGGCTGACGGTCACGAAGATCGCCAGCCCGAACACGAACCCCTCCATCACCGGCCGCGACAGGAACTGCGCCACGAACCCCAGCCGCAACAAGCCCGCGATCAGGAACAGGCCGCCACAGAAGATCACCAGCCCAGCTGCGTCGGACATGTACCGGGTGGCGTCCGTCCCCGCCAGCCCGCCGACCGAGGAGGCGAGCAGCACCGCCGCCGCCGACGTCGCTGCCGCCACCAGGTGACGGCTCGTGCCGAACAGCGCGTACGCGGCGAGCGTCACCAGCAACGTGTACAGACCGGCCTGAGGCGGAAGCCCCGCCAGCCCGGCATACGCGATCGACTCCGGCACCAACAAACCCCACACCGTCGCCCCGGCGATCACATCGAACCGCAGCCACCGGCGATCGTATCTCGGCAACCACCCCAGGATCGGCACAAACCGACGGACCCCGGACGGCGGCGGCGCGGCCCACGCACGCGGGTCGACGAGAGGCTCTGCGCTGCTCATGCTTCGGCTCGGGATGACGAGGAGTCCTGATTCTGCGGCGTCGCGTGGTCATCATCCCGAAGCAGTGGGCACGGGATGCTCCTCTCTCGATGAGTCTTGATTCTGACCCGCCGTCCCGAAGCGACTCCATCTATCCGCGGGGGGCATCGAAGACCCTCCCGGGCTCCCGGGCGACGCCGCATCGCCCCACCGGGGTGATTCCCGACCATCGAGGTGCGGCTCCACCCGTCGCGGGAGTCGTCTTCGCCGATCCGACCAGCCAGACATGACCCGACTTCCGATCCATGCACGATGCCGCAGCTACGGAGCGACTGGCGAGATCGCGACGTTCACGAAGACTCAGCATCTCGCGGGCGCGTCAGGCCACCGGGCGAACTTCTCCTCGTCTGAGTCAGCGGGACGCGTCAGTTTAAGAGGCGGGCGCTCCCGCTTCGGACCGTGGGCACTCAACCCGGTGCCGAGCCGCGGTCTCGTGGCTGGAGGGCGTCCGAGTTTCTGTGTAGGCCGGTTTCCTGGTTCAGTCGGGTAGGCGGTCTCCGAAGTGGATCTTGAACGCCAGCAGGGCTGTCGTCCAGTTCCGGCATCGGGTCCACTGCGGGATCGCGTTGGCGATGGCTAGGTAGATGAGCTTTCTGGCGGCTTCCTCGTTGGGGAAGTGTCCTTTGGTTTTGATCGCTTTCCGCAGCTGGCGGTTCAGCGCCTCTATGGCATTTGTTGTGTAGATCACTCGACGCACTTCCGGGGGGAACTCCAGGAACGGGGTCACGTACTCCCAGGCGTTCAGCCACGCCTGTGTGATCACGGGGAACCGGCCACCCCACTTCTCGTCGAACGCCTCGAGCGCCTGCTGGGCGGCGTCGGCGTCGACCGCGGTGTAGATCGGCTTCAGCTCCCGGGCGACCTGTTCGCGCTCGCGCCTGGGCACGTACTTCAGCGAGTGTCGGATCAGGTGCACCACACACGTTTGGACGGTGGTCTTCGGGAAGATCGCCTCGATCGCCTCGGGGAATCCGTTGAGCCCGTCGACGCAGCAGATCAGGATGTCTTGGACGCCGCGCTGCTTGAGATCGGTGAGGACCTGCATCCAGAACTTGGCGCCCTCGCTCTCCTGGAACCACATCCCCAGCACGTCCCGGTCGCCCTCAACCGTTACGCCCAAGGCGAGGTAGCACGCTTTGCGTTGCACGCTGCCGCCTTCCCGGATCTTGAGCACCATGGCGTCGAGAAACAGGACCGGGTAGACGTCCTCCAGCGGCCGCTGCTGCCAGGCGCGGACGTCGTCCATCACCTCGTCGGTGACGCGGCTGATCAAGTCCCTCCCGACGTTCACGCCGTAGATCTCGCGCAGGTGCGCCTCGATGTCCCGGGTCGACAGGCCACGGGAGTAGAGCGCGAGGATCTTGTCGTCGAACCCCTGGAAGCGACGCTGGCCTTTGCGCACGATCTGCGGCTCAAAGCTGCTGTCGCGATCACGAGGGGCCTTGATCCTGACCGGCCCGTGCTCGGTTGCAAGCGTCTTCGGCGAGGTCCCGTTGCGCGTGTTGCCAGCCCCACCCGGCGGCTCCTGATGCGGCTCGTAGCCCAGATGCTCGGTCAGCTCGGCCGACATCGCCCGCTCCACCAGCCGGCGCACCAGGTCGGCCAACAGGCCGCCGGGCCCGACGATCTCCTCCTCGGTCCGGGCGCCCGCGAGCAGCTCGTCAATCAACTCATCCGACAGCTGCTCGCGGACCTCCGGCGGCAGCTCCTCAAGGGACCCGTGCGGCGAGCGCGCAGCGCCAGCGGGCTCGGGTAGCCGGGGCGGTTGCCCGCCCCGGCTCCCACAGAACCGTACGTACGCTGGTCGTATACGGCTCTTCGGGACGGCGGGTTGTAAACCCCGCCGCCGGCCGGTTCGCGACCTCGAATCATCCCCATAGCGCCAGTTGTGGCGACTGGGGGGCGACGATGTGCATGGACGCTTGGCGGTGCATCTCGACCAGGGCCACGAGCCCGCGTTCTCGAAAGAACGCTCGGTTCAGGCCGTGGTCCACGGCCGGGATGTGGCTCAGCGCCCACCAGGACCGACGGCCCTGATAGACCTGCCGCCACGCCGAGCGCCGGGGAACGCCCAGCTTGATGAGTCTGCGTGCGATCGTTCGTTTGCGTTTCCAGTGGCGCAGCAGGATCGCGCGTAACCGCCGCCTGATGTGGGCGTCGATCTTGCGCATCATCTGCATCTCCTCAGCGGAGGTGATCCCGAAGAAGCCATGCCAGCCACGCAGCCACGCGTTGATCCGGGAGATGCACGAGATGAGCGTGCCTCCCCAGTTTCGCGGCGTGAGCTGCCGGACCCGCTCCATCGCGTTGCGCTTGGTGCGCTCCGACAACAGCACCTCCACGGTGCCGGTCTGCGGGTCTAACCGCAGCCGAAAGCCGAGGAAGTGCCGCTCCTCCGGGCGGGCGACAGCCGACTTGGCCACGTTCACCCTCAGGCGCAAGCGCCGTTCGATGAACTCGCTCAGGCTGGCCATCACCCTATTTCCCGCCCGTTCGCTTGCGACGTACACCTTTCCATCATCCGCATAGCGAACGAACCGGTGACCACGCCGGGCGAGCTCTTGGTCGAGCTCGTCCAGCACGATGTTCGATAGCAACGGCGACAGTGGCGAGCCTTGCGGAACGCCCTGCTCGCTGTCGATCACGACACCATCCGGCAGCACCACCATGGCCCTCAGCATCCGTCCGATCAGCACGAGCAGCCGCCGATCGCTCACCCGCTCGGCGAGCTTCGCGGTCAGCCGCTGGTGGCAGACGAGATCGAAGAACTTCTCCAGATCAAGATCTACGCACCACACGTAGCCGTCTTCAAGATGCTGCCTGGCCTCGGTGATCGCCGTGTGGCAACTTCGGCCGGGCCTGAACCCGTGGCTTGAGGGGTGGAACGTCGGCTCCCACAGCGGTTCGAGCACCTGCCGCACGGCCTCACAGACCACCCGGTCCACCACGTCAGGAATCCCCAGCCCGCGCTGGCCGCCTCCCGCCTTGGGTATGTACGCCCGGCGGATCGCACCCGGCAGATACCTCCCCCGAAGCAGCTCGGCTTGCAGCCTGGGCAAAACGACCGGCCACTGCTCACACAGCGCCTCGATCGTCTGCCCATCCGGGCCCGGAGCGCCCTTGTTCGACGCCACCTTCAACAACGCACCCGGCAATCGATACGCAACCTCCTCCATCGTCGCCGGCGCTGCCCTCTCGGCATTGACGATCGCCTTCGGCGCTCCCGCCCGGATCGCCCCAAGCCGGTCCCGGGTCCTCCTGCGGGTGGCCCCTTTCGGGTTTTCTGCTGTCGCGATCGGCAGGCAGAGCTGCACCGCCGTTTCTTCGACCGGGACCGCCTTCCCTTGCCCACCGGGGCTCGACCCGGCACGCTCAGCGGGCATTACCCCGCCTTCCGGTACTACTCGGTCCTCGGACTTCTGCTGGGCCATCGGCCGTCGTCCTTTCGTTCTTCGGCCTACCGGCGATCGCCGGAACCCAGCAGATCTCCTGGGGTGAAACGCTGAGATTTCGCCGTGATCGCGTCGCCACTACGCCCTCGGCATCGACAGGAACAGGGCATCGCCGCTGCGAGCCGGCTCGCCCATCGAGGAACGCCTTACGGCGCTTCACTTTCGTTCGCCACCACGACACATCTATGGCCTCTTTCAGACCCGCCCTCACGGAAGCCCACCAGCAGGCCGGTCGCGACCAGCCGCCAACGAGCCGCCCGGTCAATTCCGGGCCGCGCCCTTGCCTCTTCAATGTTGGATTCCCCCTGTCAGGGCTCCAGGACAGGACTCACACCTCCGATCTCAACGTCCGTGCCCAGCACACTCGCTGCGCTCGCCCTCCGGGCGAGCTCCGCTCCCCGCCGGCGCTACCCCGCTCCGAGGTCTCTTCGCTCAGCTTGGTCCTGGTCTTCGTGGTCGTAGACATGACGCTCCTTTTTCGTCATGCCTACACAGAGGGTCGGACACTTCCCGTGGCTGCGTTAGCGAGCATGCAGAAAGTCTCGGGTCGGGCGCTCGGAGAGCTAGCGGGGTCGCGGCGTTATTGGCGGCTCATGGCGAGGTGCATGAGTTGGTCTGGGTCGATGAGGTGGTCGTGGGAGTCCTCGCCGATGTCGATGCGGATCCAGCTGATCGTTCCTGCGAAGCGGTTATCGACGGCCGGATAGTCGTTGCAGACGGGGGACCCGGTGTCGCAGCCGATGTCGGCCGTCTCGTCGAGCGAGAACACGAAGGCCTGGGTGCGCTCCACGCGTCCGGAGCCGGCTTGGTCGCCGTCGACGTAGAGCGTAACGGTGCCGCCCTTACCGAGTCCGCCGCCGTCGTAGGGGACCTCCATCCGCACCTGGTGCTCGCCGACAGTGAGGGGAGCGGCGGCGGTGACCGTGAGCGGTCGAGGCCGATGAAGCTGTAGTGGTAGGTCGGGGTGCCGTTCTTGAGATACAAGGACCAGCCGCCTGTGATCCCGCCCTGGTTGAGGAGAACCCCGTCGGCCCCGCCGGCGGGGATAACAACGTCGCGGGTGACTGAGTGCGACTTTTCTTGAGGTTGAGCATCGTGTTCTCGGTGAGGCTGCGCATGCCCGAGAAGAGCACGAGCGAGTTGCCCGTGATCAGCTGCGGACGGCCAGCGAGCTCGGCGTTAAACCTCGCCGCCATGCGCGGGTCCAGCGGCAGGACGTTGTACTTGGCCGCCTCGATCAGAAACAGCCGCTGCACTTCGGCCAGCTTCTCCGGACGCGCCGGGGCGACGTCGTGCGCTTGGGTCCATTCCGTCGTGCCGTCATAGAGTTCCCACACGTCGTCGTCGAGGTCGCCACCGCTGCCGGTCTGTTCCCAGGGAGGTGATGGCGGCTCACCGCCGACCAGCCGCGGTGATAGATACCGCGGTTACAGACGATCTCAAAGTACTGGGTGCCCTCCCGCGGGTCCGGCGCGGCGGGTCGCCGCGCGCCCGGCCGCAGCCGGGCCTGCGCGGCGCGCAGCTTGCTCTAGTCGCGCGCGAAGGCGGTCGCGACGTCGAGCTCGAGCTCGTGATACGGCGCGCCGGTGACGTCGATGACGACCTCGGTGATCGTGCCGCCGCGGAACGTGAACGGGGACTTGTAGTCCGTGGAGACGGGTTGGCCGGTGTCGCGGCCGGCGCAGGAGCCTTCGCCGGCAAGGGTGAAGTAGGCGGGCTGCGTCTTGATGCGTGCTTCGGCGACCTGGTCGTCGCCGATGTGGAGTGTGGCGATGCCCGTGGGTGAGCCGCCCTCGGCGCGGCCGTCGATCTCGTAGCGCACGCCGAGGATGCAGGGTCCGGTCGGGAAGGGCCGGTCGCTGGAGAGCTTCTGCTCGATCTCGCCGAGCCAGTTGTAGACATAGTGCAGGCGCCCGGCCTTGAGGTAGAGCGCGTGGCCGCCGAACCGCGCGCCCAGCGAGTAGAGGATGCCCTGCGCGCTGGAGTCGTCGATCGTGACCTCGGCCATCACGGTGAACGAGCGGCCGTGGAGATCGACGAGCCCGGAGCGCTCCGGCACCTCGGCGCACCCCGGGTACAGCGTCATGCGGTCCCGGCCGCCGGCCAGGCTGGGACGTTCGATGGCCAAGAGCTCACCCGCGTCGCGGTCGTCCAGCGGAAGGGCGTGATAGCGCTCCGCTTCCTCCGTCCACAACGCCTTCAGGCGTTCCAGCCGCTCGGGCTCGGCGGCGGCGAGGTCGTTGGTCTGGTTGCGGTCCTGATCGAGGTGATAGAGCTCCCAGACGTCCTGGTCGTAGTGCCCCCAGCCCGAGGGTGCGACGGCGTGACGTGTGCAGGCGTGCCACCCCTCGCTCCAGATCCCCCGTGTGCCCAGCATGCAGTAGAACTGCTGCTCCTTCGGCGCCGGCGCGCCGGCGTCACCGAGCACCGCGCGGAAGCTCGCGCCTTCGATCGGACGCTGGACGTGGCCCTTGATCTGCGCAGGTGCCTCGATGTCGAGCAGGTCGTAGAGCGTCGGGACGATGTCCGTGACGTGCACGTACTGCTCGCGCGTCTCGCCCCGGGCGCTGATCCCGTTCGGCCACGAGATGAGCAGCGGGTCGGCGACGCCGCCCTCGTAGCTGGCGTAGGTCTTGTACATCTTGAACGGCGTGTTGAACGCCATCGCCCAACCGTTGGAGAAGTGCGGATGGGTGGACTCCGACCCGAGCTCGTCGAGCATGCGCAGGTTCTCGTCAAGGTTCTCGGGGAGGCCGTTGTACCAGCGGTTCTCGTTGACGGACCCGTTCGGGCCGCCCTCGGCGCTGGCGCCGTTGTCCGAGAGCGCCACGATGATCGTGTTCTCCCACTGGCCGGACTGCTGCAGGTAGTCCAGCACCCGGCCGACGTGGTGGTCCGTGAAGCTGGCGAATCCGGCGTAGACCTCCGCCTGGCGCACGAACAGCCGCCGCTCACCCTCGGACAGGGAGTCCCACGGTTGCACCTTGTCGGACGCGTTCCACGGCTTGCCGTCGGGGCTGGTGACCGACGCGAACGGGTTGATCGGCGGCAACTCGGTGCCGGCCGGCATCATCCCGAGCCGCTTCTGGTTCTCCAGCACCACCTCGCGATAGCGCTCATAGCCCATGTCGAACACGCCGCGGTAGCGGTCTGCCCACTCCTTCGCGACGTGATGGGGCGCGTGGCAGGCCCCCGGCGCGAAGTACGTGAACCACGGCTTGTCCGGCGCGGTCGCCTTCGCATCGCGGATGAACTCGATCGTCCGATCGGCCAGGTCCGCCGACAGGTGGTAGCCCTCGGCCGGTGACGCGGGCGGATCGACGAGGTGGTTGTCGTAGCTCAAGCTCGGATACCACTGGTCGGTCAGCCCACCCAGGAACCCGTAGAACCGATCGAACCCGCGCGAGAGCGGCCACGTGCGCTTCGAGCCCCCCATGTTCATCTCAGCGACCGGCGAAAGGTGCCACTTGCCGATCGCCATCGTGTTGTAACCGCGCTCGACCAGCACCTCGGGAATGAACCCGTTCTCGGGAGGGATCAGGCACGAGATGTTCGGAAAGCCGTCCGAGAACTCCCCGATCGTGCCCATCCCGTTGCTCTGCGCGTTGCGCCCCGTCAGCAGGCAGGAGCGCGTCGGCGAACACAACGCCGTCGTGTGGAACTGCGTGAACCGCACGCCGGCATCGGCAACCCGCCGCATGTTGGGCATCTCGATCAAACCGCCATACAGGTCCCACGAACCGAATCCCATGTCGTCCCACACCACGAACAAGACGTTCGGCGCGCCTGCCGGCGCCTGTGGCTCGACGAACGGATCCCAATCCGCCACCGAATCCCGTACATCCAGACCCATGCTGCCCTTGAACTGAGCCGACACGCCAACCTCCAGAGTCCTGATCCGCGCCCCTGCCGGGCCCGCAATACACAATTGTTGCGCGAGCCGCGCGCCGCGTCCGTCGCCTTCGACATTATGCACAGTCGAGTGAGCGAGCCTCACCCACACCGGGTGATTCCCGTTCGCGCCGCGGAGTGCTGCAACCGTGAGAGGCGCTGGAGCTCCATTGCCGCTGGCGAACGCCTCATGTCCGAGCTCGGCGAGCCAGCCGCCGAGCACCCGGTGCATCGACTCGGCGCCAGCAGCGTGCAGTAGATGGTCATGCCAACACCGACCGCTCAAGCTCCGCGAACGCGCTAGCGCTGCGGCCAAGACAACGTTGCCGGCGTGCGAAGTGGCGGGCCCGCCGCATAAGGGGGTTCGCTTCCCCTCTCGCCTGAACGCGACACTCGCGTCGGACCCCGCCCGGCAAGCGTCCATCGCTCGAGAAGCGCGCGACGGAGTGAAGGCGGGTCTCGGCTAGCGTCCGCAGTCTCGCGTGCGGCGCCTCGTCCGGTTGCCGAAGGGGACTCGACCGGCCGCTGGCGATGAGTTTCCTCCTCTGCGACAGTCTCCGGGTCTATGACAAAGACCTCTGCTCACGTTTCAATCTCGCTCGATGGTTACATCGCGGGACCGAACCAGGATCGCGACAACCCGATCGGTATCGGCGGCCTCGAGTTGCACCAGTGGCACCTCGACGAGCCACTCCACGAGGGAGACGCTCGCTCCCGCGAGCACCTAGCCAAGCAGCGCGGTGCCTACGTGATGGGCCAGAACATGTTCGGTCCGATCCGTGGCGAGTGGGACGAGGACTGGCGCGGGTGGTGGGGTGACGAGCCGCCCTACCACGCGCCGGTGTTCGTGCTCACGCATTACGCCCACGACCCGATCGAGATGGACGGCGGGACGATCTTTCATTTCGTCACCGACGGTTTCGACGCCGCCTATGCGCAGGCGGTGGGCGCCGCGGGCGAGCGCGAGGTGTTGATCGCGGGCGGTGCCTCGACCGTGCGCCAGGCGTTCGCAGCGGGCGTGCTCGACGAGCTCGTGCTCGACATCGCTCCGGTGCTACTCGGGGACGGCGAGGCGCTGTTCGAAGATGTAGAGGATCCTGGGCTCGAGCCGGTCGATGTGATCCATTCGCCGAAGGCGACGCACGTCACCTATCGCATAGGGCGGTAAACGCTCCCGGCCCGACCGCTCGCGCCAACTCGGCGCGGTCGCCCGCGCCCACGACGAACTGCTTCGTGATCTCCCCCACGCGCGGCACCGATCCTCACCCTGGCGGGAGCCTCTGATCCGCGCAAGGCGAGAGCTGCCGCCCGACGATCAAGAGTCGCGCGGTGTAGCGGAGACGGGGAGCGGGTCGATGATCGCTTACGCTCCACGCTGCGATCGCGTGACCGCACCGTCAGAGGTATCAGTCCATGTCAGCGCGGATGCGCCTGTAGCGCTCGTAGATCACCCGCGAGCCGAAGGTCCTGGTCTCGATCAACTCCAGCTGGACGTCCGCGGTAACCGGCGGGAGGAACGGCGTGCCGCCACCGACGATGATCGGATGGCGGAACATGCGCAGCTCATCGACCAGGCCGAGCTCGATCGTGGTCGCGGCGAGGCCGGCGCCGCCGATCTCAATGTCCTTGTCAGTCGCGGCGAGCGCGGCGGCGACCTCCTCCTCCACCGACCCCTCGGCGAGCCGAGCATTGCCCTGGACGCGGTCGAGCGTGCGACTGAAGACGACCTTCGGAAGCACGCACCAGACATCGGCGAACGCGGCATGCAGCTCGGTGTCGCGCAGCGACGGATCGGTCTCCCACACCAGCATCGTCTCGTAGAGCTTGCGGCCGCACAGATAGCAGCCAAGCTCGCGCACCCGCGCCAGATGGAAGCCAAACAGCTCCTCGTCAGGGACAGTCCACCCGAACGCCCCCTCGCGGTCAGCGATGAAGCCGTCCACCGAAACGCCCATCGAGTAGATCAGCAACGCTGCAGACCGTACCAGCCCCGTGACCGGCTCGGAAAACGGGGTGGCATAGGGACGGCTGCCACGCGATCCTAGCATGCCCGAGCCCACACAAGAGCAGGACCCATACGTGAGCTGCTCGCCCGTCTTGCTTCTCGCCGCCACAAGCGAGACCGGTCGGCTGGCCGGCGGCCACGGCACCGTATGCGCACGGTCGGAAGCCCTGGTCTTCCGCGGAAGGAGGAGCCGGTGCTAGCGGGATTCGAGCTAACCCCGACTGCCCCCTTGGACGAGGGGCAATCACGAGGTCTTGCTGCTGCTCTTCTAGCTTGCGCAAGCGCCGCGCATTCGTTGCCTGGGGTGAGCGATGATCGAGCGGGCAGGCGACGGCTGCGGGCGGCAACTCGTGGCTGGAGTAGAGCTGGGCGGTCAACGCTTCCAGCTCTCACAAAAGGAGGGAGCCATGTCATCTGTCCAGTCCGTCGATGTCGCCGGTCGGCGGCGATCCCCGGCGACCTTGCCCGGGTTTCACGCCGGGCGGCCGCCGCGGAACAAGGGGCGCAGCTATCCGGCCGATCCGCCGACCGTCGATGAGATCGTGGCGGTGATGCGCCACGCACGACAGGCCCGCCACGGCCACCGGCTCAACGGCCTGATCGTTGTCCTCTGGCGAGCCGGGCTACGAATCCATGAGGCGCTGTCTTTGACCGAGACCGATCTGGACCAGAGCCGCGGGTCGATTGTGGTCAAGCACGGCAAGGGCAATCGCCGGCGCGAGGTCGGCATGGACGCGTGGGCGTGGACCGCGCTGGAGGCGTGGCTGCAGCAGCGGGGCAAGCTGCCCTTCGGTCCGCTGTTCTGCGTGGTCGTCGGCCCCACCCGGGGACTCGCCTGGTCAGCGAGCGCCGCGCGGCTCGAGCTGCATCGCACGGCCGTCGAGGCTGGGGTGCGACGGCGCTTTGCGCCCCATCAGCTGAGGCATGCTCACGCGGTTGAGCTGCTTCACGAGGGGATCCCGTTGCCGCTGATCCAGCAACAACTCGGTCACGCCCATCTCTCCACGACCGGCACCTATCTACAGGGCATCGACGCGGAGGAGATCATCTCAACCGTCCACGCACGACGGGCGCCGATGATGCACGCCAGCGCCGGGCTGACCTTGTAAAGCAGACGGGTGGGAGCGCATCACGCGCTCCCACCCACCATCCGCCCGACCCTGGCCGGACTACTCCTTCCGACGGCACCGACAATGAGACGCGATGGGTCCCTGTCGTCCGCTCCGGAAGCCAGGATTGGCGCGAGCCCCGTGCCTGCGTTCTTGGCAGAGCAGTAGCGCGGGCGTTAGCTGGCCGACGAGGTCGCGGCTAGCACCACCGGACGCCGGGCATGCGTTTTGTAGCCATTGCGCTCGTGCGCTGAGCGACCGGCGAGCGATGAAAGCGGTCATGCGCGCCGGCGCCTGCTCGCGCGTGCATCACGCACACACCAGTCGCGAGCGCGGCATGGCTCGTTCGACGATTGAGCGGCGAGCGACTGCGACGACAGCCGCTGGGCCTCGCGCGTGCAGGTTGATAATGACCGTCCCTCGGTCTGCTTCTACGCTCGGACGCCGATAAGCAGGTAGGTCGTCGCTACACAGCTGATCGGCCTGATCGGAGCTGATGGTGGATAAGACGCGCGGCGGTTAGAAGCGCTGCTTATTATCGGTTGCGGTGGAGATTCGCCATCTGCGCTATTTCGTTGCGGTGGCCGAGGAGCTCAATTTCGGCAAGGCAGCGGTGCGGCTGCATGTGGCCCAGCCCGGGTTGAGCCAGCAGATCAGGTCGTTGGAGCGCGAGCTTGGGGTTCGACTGTTCGATCGCAACAAGCGACGGGTGAATCTGACGGAGGCGGGCTCGCTGTTGCTGGCTGAGGCGTACGCGGTGCTGAGCCGGTTCGATCAGTGTGTGGAGACGATGCGCCAGGCACGCACCGGCGTCCGGCGAGCGGCCGTTCGCGTGGGTATGTGGGGCGAGTTCTCGCGCAGTTGGGGTCCGGCTCTCGTTGCCGAGGTGCGCCGGCGCCATCCGGAGTTGCTGCTGGCGATCGAGGCGGTGCCGAGCGCGGTGGCGGTGCGAGCTGTCGAGGTGGGCGAGCTCGACCTCGGGATCGTTCGCGCCGTCCCGGAACGCAGTTCGCTTGACCGCCGCCTGCTCGCCCGCGAGCCGCTCGGCGCATGCCTTCCCCGTGCGCATCGGTTAGGTAGGTTCCGGAGGATTGCTCCTGGACGGCTCAGCGGCGAGCCGCTGATGTGGATGCCTCGCAGCGCGAGTCCCGAGTTCTATGACCACGTCCTCGGCACTCTCGCCGCGGCCGGCCTGGAGACTCAGTCGGTGGAGTCTGCGGGTACGACGAGCGCCAGCTTCGCGCTCGTCGCGGAGGGATACGGCTGGTGTCTGACGTGCGAGGCAGAGGTCAGAGAGGCTGCCGACGCGCAGGCGCTAGCCTGGGTGGCGCTGTCAGGAGTCGATCTGACCGCGGAGACGTGGGCGGTCTGGTCTACGCAGGCGGTGGGTCCGCGCATGTCGCAGGTCCTCGAGGTCCTGAGCGACGTCGTTCCATCGCGCGATCGACGCCGACGAAAAAGAAGTCGTGCTTCTTAGAAGAGAACCAACCCGTCTTGGACTTCACGCTCCGGTTGCAGTCAAATGGTCGTTGTGCGCTGTCTCTTCACTTGCCGACACGGATTCGGGCACGTTCTTCCGCTCCTGCCGCTGGCAAGGGCCGTGGAGGCCGCGGGTCACGCAGTAGCGTTCGCCACCGGCGATCCGTTTCATCGCGTCGCCCGGGATGCCGGCTTTGCAGCGTTCACGGCTGGCTTCAGCCTCGATCGTTGGCGTAAGGAGTTCACCGGCCGCTTCGGGGACTTCGATCAGATCCCGCCGACCGGGTATCGGGAGCTGTTCTTCGGGCAAGTGTTCACTGACCTTGAGGTTCCCGCGCGCCTGCGGGACCTCGTCGCAATTGTCGATCGCTGGCAACCCGACGTGCTCGTGCACGAGATCGCCGAGTTCGCCGGCCCGATCGCCGCCACGCGGGCCGGGATTCCGTACGCCACGTCTGGTATCGGACCCCTGCTGCAGCCGCCGATCGCCGAACTCGCTGGCGAGTCGGTCGGCCGGCACTGGCAGGCGGCCGGCCTGGATCCGCGAAGCGGCCGCATGCATCGCTCGCTCTATCTCGATTCCTGCCCTCCGAGCCTGCAGATCGCCGCCATCGACCAGATCGAGCGCAAGCTGCTGATCTGGCCGGACGCCGTCGAGCACGCCGCGGGCGCGCAGGACCTCCCGTGGCTCGCGGAACTGGCTCCGGGCCCGACCGTGTACGTCACGCTCGGGACGATCTTCAACCGCAACCTCGACGTCTTCCGCACTGTGTTGGACGGTCTCGCTACCGCGGACCTCAACGTGGTCGCAACGATCGGCCCGAACGCGAATCTCGACGGGCTAGGACCACAGCCCGACCGCGTTCACCTGTACCGGTTCGTGCCCCAGGCACAGGTGCTCGGCCGCTGCGACATGGTCATCTGTCATGGCGGCGCCGGTTCGACGCTCGGGGCACTCACCTTCGGCCTGCCCATCCTGATGTTGCCGCGCGGAGCCGACAATTTCTACAACGCCGAGCGAGTCCTGGCCGCCGGCGCCGGCCGAACGCTGCTGGATGCGGACATCACATCCCGGGCAGTGGCAAACGAGGTACGGAGCCTTCTCGCCGATGCTCATTACCGTGCGGCTGCGCGAGCGATCGCCGATGAGATTGCCGGGATGCCCGCGCCCGCGTCAGCGGTCCCTGCGCTCGAGCACCTCGTGCCGCGGCTAAGTCCGTCCGCGGTCGCGTAATGTCGGATCACCGACAAACTGTCGTCCCGAACGGAGGCCACCACACTTCCGCTCCTCCACGCGGACGGCCATTGATCTTGGGTCCGAGCGGACGTCCCGAGCAACCCGTATCGGTCACGACGGGTTGCACTACATTCGGCCGGCGGCCGCCGGACAAAACGTCGACCGCCGACCGCTACTGCTCGACGCCTTTACCAGCCGTGTCGCGCTCGTGGCCGCTAGCGTTGGCCCACGACCCTGGGCCCGCTTCTGGCGAGGAGGAAGAGCCCCGAGCGAGCGCGAGCGAGACCCCTGTGACCATGTGCTCCGAGCGCGCGCCGCTACGGCGTGGCGCGGGACCGATTTTCGGATCCGGGGCATGACCGTGCCTTACCTCCTAGACAACTTGGATCCGGAGACGGGCGAACGGTTCGCCGGGCTTGAGGCGTGTTTCGACGAGACAACGTTCCGCCATCTGAAGGCGCTGGGCATAGGCGCAGGATGGCACTGCTGGGAAATCGGCGCCGGAGGCGGTTCGGTGGCGCGTTGGATGGCAGAGCAAGTGAGACGACGAGGCTCGGTGCTGGCCACCGACCTCAATCTGGACTGGATCTCCACGGACTGGCCCGCCGAAGTCGAGCTTCGCCAGCACGACGTCACTTCGGACAAGATCCCGCCACTGGCGTACGAGCTCATTCACGCCCGCTTGGTGCTGGGCCGCCTTTCCCAGCGCGACGAACTCATTCCTCGGCTTGTATCAGCACTTGTGCCTGGTGGCTGGCTGGTGCTCGAGGAGTTCTCCTCCAGCTTCCGCATGCAGTCCGAGCCGGGTACAGAGGACGAGCGCACATTCGCGCGGGTTGTCGATGCGTTCCGCGAGCTTCTGCGCCGGCGCGGCGGGGACACCACCTCATACCCACGCGCGCTTCCATGGCGGCTCAAACAGGCGGGCCTCGCTGACGTTGGCGCTGAAGGAAGGCTTGTGGTCGCCGATGGCGGCACGCCCGCCGCGGCTGTCTGGCGAGCCAACCTCCGGCAGACCGGCGAACTCGCGGTCAAATCAGGCCTTCTGTCGACCGAAGACGTCGCCACGTTCCTTGGTCTCCTGAATGAGCCCGAGTTCATGTTTCCGCTCCCTCTTATGGTGTCTGCCTGGGGGCAGCGTCAAAGCCTGTAGCCCAAGCTCGCGCGCGACGGGGTTCGTTCGAATTTTTTGGCGCCGCACGGCTAGTAGCCTGCCCAATGCGCGGAAACGAGGGCGCAGAGGCGGCACGCAACGCGACTATCGCTTTTGTTCTCCGTCCGTCGCGCGGGCTGCGATCGCAATGGGCGACCAAACGGATGCTCGGCCGCCGGTGGTGCTAGCCGCGACCTCGTCGGCCAGCTAACGCCCGCGCTACTGCTCTGCCAAGAACGCAGGCACGGGGCTCGCGCCAATCCTGGATTCCGGAGCGGACGATTAGGAGTCGTCTCATCGGCAGCGCCCGACGGCTGCATCCGTGGCGCGTTGCAACAGTCGGCCGCGGCCAGGACCGCGTCGTCGTCGTCGCGGGACGACCGTGACTGGTGCTCCGCCAATCGGGAAGCGGGGGCGAGCGCCGAGGCGATAAGGTGCTTGCTCAGCCCCGTCCGCCACGGCGGTCAGCAAGCGCCTGTGCCGCACGACTCGACGAGCGGAGCGATCGTCAGCGCCCGCGACGCCGCGCTGTCGCTCCCGCCCAAATGCGATCGCCCGAGGAGAGTCGACACCCTAACCCGTCGTTCCTGGCTCCACGAACCAGCAGGCGCCAGACCTGCCTTCGTCAATCCGCCCGACGCTACTGCTTCGGGTCGGCCGGCTCCAAGAGCAGAAGACCGATCACCGGACTTGCTAAGGCGACGAAGCGGCTGTCTCCAGCGCACTGAGCGCAAGGGTGTGGCCTGCTCTTCTCGTGGGTGCTGATCCAGGGTTGATGGTGACCCGGCGCGGCCAGATGCACCCGCGGGAGGCTGCTGCTGATCGCCATCGGCCTTAGCACGGCGATCGGGGTGGCGGCTGCCGATGTGGTCGCGCTTGCGCATTGATGCTACTCATCGCCAGTGCGCGGCAAGGATTCTCGTTGCTCATAGACAACACCGTGCCATCCAGCGTGCGGCTTTGGTCACCCTGATCGCTCTCGTGGCGTCACCCGACGCGCCAAGGTTCGTGATGGTGTCCGGTCGGGTCCGGGTAGGAGGGCCCCCGGGAGCCACCTAACCCAAAGGAGCCGTGAGCGTGAGAACGGCGTCGGTTGTGCCGCTGGGGAGCTTGGTGTTGTGTGCCTGCGGAAGCAGCACGGTGAAGACCGTCCAGAGCAACCAGAACGTCCAGCAGGTCGAGCAGAGGGTCGAGCAGCTAGTCAGCAACTGCCTGCCGACCAGCGATGGAACGCCCGATCCGCTGGCTCTGCGCGGCGGTGAGGCCCGCGCGAAGTTTGCCGCCTGCACAGGGTGGTCAAGAGGCTGAAGACCTTTCAGGGCTGCGCGGTCAAGGTAGTCCTTGGTCGCGTCCCGACGGTCGTCGGTGTGGAGAAGGGGTTGACGGCGTGCGTGGAGCAGGCGGCCTGAGCACGACTGACACCGTCCCGCCTGAGCGCCCGGGTCTGCTCAGGCGCTATTTGGAGCGCCGCAATCGCTACATCGTCGAACGACGGCTGCCCAAGTTCACCGAGCGGCCGGTCGACTGGTCGACGAATTTGATCCACACGCTGCTCTACCGGCTGGCGTTCGCCCACATCGGCAAGCTCGCCGTGATCGCTGCCTACTACATCCTCACCCAGACGCTGACCGGCCAGCACACGACGATCGGGCGCTGGCCCGTGGCGTTTCCCGACGTCAAGGGCACCTGGGATCACTTGCTCAGCCGAGACGCCTCCCACGGCGGCCTGGTGCGTTTGCTGTCTCAGCATGCCTGGAACCCGTTGCGCCATCTCATCCGCGGCGTGTATGAGGGAATCTTCGGCATCCTGCTGTTTCGCCAGATCGACTACAACGTGCTCAAGGCCCGCGCCAGGGACACGCGTCAGCCCTCCGCGCTCGATCGATTCTTTATCCGGTGGATGCCGTGGGTGGCCAACAAGCATCAAGGGCATCCCATCACCCCACTGCAGTACATCGCGCTCCCGTTCGTGGTCACGCTCGCGGCGCTACCCGGGGTGGCCGTCGGGTACGGGATCGTCCGCCTGCTTCACGACTACGCTCATGCCAGGTGGCTGGTGCCCACGCTGGCGGCTCACCCGTCGCTGGCGGCGAAGTTCTACGCCGACGACTACGACGCCGTGCTGGTCGGCATCTTCGCCGGCCTCACCAGGCTGGTGAGCTACGTGACCAACCCCGTGCTTCAATCCAACACCGTCTATTTCGCCCGTCGGCGCGTCGCGAAGGGCAAGAACGGCGCGTGGTGGCACCCGCCCGCGTATCGCTTGTTCGTCGACGATATGGCTCGCTTCGCCGACGCCCAAGAGCGAGCCCAGGCGGCCCTGGCGGCACGCAGCCGTGTCGCTACGACGTTTCTCATCGGCTCCTGGGTGCTGGTCTTTGGCCTCGCCGCTTTCGGTTACTACGTCATCCGATACATCGCCTAGGGGAGCGTGCGCAGTCGCGCGGGTTGCCGGTGCCTTACCTGGAGGAGTTCTTCTACGGCTTCCAGCTTGAGGACCGAAATTCCGGCGCCGGACCGTTTGGACGCTCGAGCCATAGCCTCGGACTCCAAAAAACTCCTAGCTGCGGACGCTCCTTCGTCGCCACTGCAATCGTCTGTCGTGCACACGCCGCGGATCCGGAAGCAGTCGCCCGCGGACCGACGGCTGTGGGCCCGACCTCATTAGCTTGCCGGTCTCGACGTCGGCCGACCCGATCCGTGGGTTCGAGCGGCGTCGTTAGCGCTACGTGGCGGCGGGCGCCAGCTCGGCGATGACCGGCGCGACGGCGTCCATGAACGCCGCGTTGAGGATCGCGTAGGACATGCCGAGCTCGCGCACGCGCCGCTCGAGCTCCTCGCGCATCGCCGCCGGCTCGCCGGGGAGCCAGGCGAGCGAGTCACTCTGCCGGAGCTCCTCGGCGCTCGCGCCGATGAAGCGCTCCAGCCCGGGCGGCGTGCTGTCGCCGACGACGAAGACGTTGAGCGCCAGCAGAATCGTCCGGCCGGCCGCCGCTTCGCGCACCTCCTCGATACGGGCAGCGACCTCCGCGCGCGAGCCTAGCGCCCCTACCGCGATCGTGACGATGTCGGCGTGCTCGGCCGCCACGCGCTGCGCACGCGGGCCGCCGACGGCCATCAGGACCGGCGTGTGGCGCTCACCGTCGAGCGCGCGCAACTCCTCGATCGTGCGCGCCACGCGGTGCAGGCGCTCACCGGCCGTGCCCTCTGGCTCGCCGAGGCGCACCGCGGCCTGCTGCACAGCCTCGGGGCGGCCGGTGCCGATCCCGAGATCGAAGCGATAGTCGCTCAGCAACGAGAGCGTGTGGGCATCCCAGGCCGCCTAGTCCGGGCGCGCGCAGCGGCGCTGCGAGCACGAACGTCCCGACCCGCAGCCGCGTCGTCGCCCCGGCAGCGACGGCGAGCGCCGGGAACGGCGAGGGCAGCTGCATCCCGTCGGGCATGACCAGCGTCGAGAAGCCGAGGCGCTCGACGCGCTGCGCCGTCGCCCGCCACTGGGTCGCGTTCTGTGGTGTGGCCATCACACCGAAGCGCAACGTCACGCTCATGGCTGTGCCTCCTCTTTGGACATCGGATGCCCGTCGGCGTTGTGTGCGAGCCGGGTCAGCAGCGCCCGCAGTCGCTCGACCTCGGCCTCGTCGATGCCGGTGCGCAGGCGGCGGTCGAACGCGATTGCCGCCTCGCGCAGACGCGCGAACGTGGCCTCGCCGGCCGCGGTGAGTTCGACGACCTGGTTGCGGCGGTCGCCGGGATCCCGCCGACGGGTGATCAGCCCACCGGACTGCAGCGCGTCGAGGTGGTGGCTGAGCGTCGCCGGGCGCAGGCCGACCGCGTCGGCCAGCTCGCGCTGGATCGGGCGCGCGGAGATCTTCGCGCTCAACAGCAAGAGCCAGGTCGGCAGGGTGCCGCCGGCACCGGTCAGCGCCTCGTCGAACGCTCGCGAGACCACGCGGGCGGCTCGGGTCAGCTCGAGCCCGATCGGGGCCTGGATGGGGGATCCATTCGCCGGTGCACGAGGCAGACCATATCCCAGTCAGTAGATATCTAACGATTAGATGTCTGATCAGCTCGGGCAAGGCCGTCATCGCCCACCGTCCGGCGCGGCTTGCGGGAACGGTGCGGCCAGGATATCGTTGGGGCACCAACTAACGGAGGCGGCGTGCAGTTCTACTTGAACGGCTATTACCCGGGGGACCCATCGGTCGTGCCGGTTACCGATCCACCAAACTGGCCGCGACTAGAGGAGCAGCGCGAGGTCGACGTGCTGATCGTCGGCAGCGGGCCTGCCGGCCTCGTGCTCGCCGCCCAGCTCGCCCAGTTCGCGGGAATTACGATCCGTGTCGTGGAGCGGCGGGAAGGGCCGTTGGAGCTCGGGCAAGCCGACGGTGTGGCCTGCCGGACCCTGGAGATGCTCCACGCCTTCGGGCTGAGCGAGCGGCTCATGCGGGAGGCCTACTGGGTCAACGAGCTGACGTTCTGGCGGCCCGATCCGGCGGACGGCGGCCGGATCGTCCGGTCCGGACGTGCGCCGGACACCGATGACGAGCTCTCCGAGTTCCCGCACGTGATCGTCAACCAGGCGCGCGTCCTCGACTATCTGCTCGAGGCCATGCGGGGCTCGGCGCAGCGGCTCCGCCCCGACTACAGGGTCAGCTGTGAGTCGCTGACCGTCGCTGCGGAGGGCAGCCACCCCGTCCGAGTGAACCTTCTGCGCGACGGCCGAGCCTTCACCGTCGATGCGCGGTACGTCGTCGGCTGCGACGGAGCCCGCAGCGCGGTCCGGCGGGCGATCGGACGAGAGCTGCGTGGCGACGTCGCCGGCCACGCGTGGGGAGTGGCGGACGTGCTCGCCGTCACCGACTTCCCGGACATCCGGCGCAAGGCCACGATCCAGTCCTCGAGCGGTTCGATCGTGCTGATTCCGCGCGAGGGCGGGTACCTCGTCAGGTTCTACGTCGATCTCGGCGAGGTCACCGACGAGAACCGCGCCCGGGTGCGGGCCATTAGGAGCGAGGACGTGATGACGGTCGCCGCCCGGGTGCTCGCGCCCTACACGATCGAGGTCAAGGAGGTCCCCTGGTTCTCTGTCTACGAGGTCGGACAGCGCCTCACCGACTCCTTTGACGACGCGGCGGGACCCGACCAGACGCCGCGCGTTTTCATCGCCGGCGACGCCTGTCATACGCACAGCGCCAAGGCCGGGCAGGGCATGAACGTCTCGATGCAAGACGCGTTCAATCTCGGGTGGAAGCTCGCCGCGGTGCTCGAGGGACGCAGCGGCCCGGAGCTGCTGGCCACCTACTCCGCCGAGCGCCGGCCGGTCGCGCAGGAGCTGATCGACTTCGATCGCGAGTGGTCGGCGATGCTCTCCGCCCCGCCGCGCGACCCCGCACACCCCGACGGCGGCGGCGTGGATCCGGCCGAGCTGCAGGACTACTTCGTGCGCCAGGGCCGCTACACCGCGGGCGTCGCCACGCGCTACCCCCGATCGACGCTGACTGGGCCGGTCGCCCACCAACGGCTGGCGGGCGGTCTGGAGATTGGCACTCGCTTCCATTCGGCGACCGTCGTCCGAGTCGCCGACGCGCGGGTGATGCAGCTCGGCCACGTGGCCCGGGCGGACGGGCGCTGGCGCCTGTATGCGTTCGCCGACCGCGCCCGCATTCGGCTCGAGAACCTCTGCACCTGGCTCGGCGAGGCCCCCGACTCGCCGCTGCGGCGCTTCACGCCCCCGGGCGACGACGTCGACGCGGTGATCGACGTGCGGGCGATCCTCCAGCTCGCCCACGACGAGGTCGAGCTCGACGAGCTGCCGGCGCTCCTGCGTCCGCGCAAGGGGCGGCTCGGCCTGATCGACCACGAGAAGGTCTTCAGCATCGACCCTCGACCGGAGCGCGACATCTTCGACGCGCGCCGACTCGACCGCGACCAGGGCTGCGCCGTCATCGTCCGCCCCGACCAGTTCATCGCCCACGTGCTGCCGCTCGACGCCTCCGACGAGCTCATCGCGTTCTTCGAGCCACCGATCCTGGTCGAGCCGGCCCTCGCGCGGCTGTGAACCTCGACGCCGAGCCGCTCCGACACACCGGGCACCTCCTGCGACGCGCCCAGCAGCTGCATGCCGCCGTCTGGCTGCGCTGCGTCGACACCGAGACTACGAGCGTCCAGTTCGCGGCACTCGCCGTCCTCGATCGCCGGCCGCGGGCCAGTCAGCGCGAGCTCGGGTGCGACCTCGATCTCGACCGCTCGACGATCGCCGACCTCGTCGGCCGCATGGTCCGCCGCGGCCTGATCGAGCGCGAGCGCGACACCCGCGACCGTCGCCGCAACGTCCTGCTGCTCACCGCTCTCGGGAGCGACGAGCTGGCTCGCCTGCGCCCGCGCGTGGAGGCGATCGAGCCACTCCTCACCGGCGGCCTCAGCCCGGACGAGCGCGATGAGCTACACCGACTGTTGGTGCGAGTGCTCGAGCACGGCGCGCGCAGGGGATGCTGACGCGGAGTCCGCGCTCGAGCCCGCTTGACCCTGAGCTCGCCGAAACGCTGCCGGTTGCGACGTTCAGGACCGGTCGGCGGCGACCCGTCCGAGCAGATCCTCGGCGGCTCTCGCCCTTGTCTTTTTCTCGGCTCTGTCCCTTGTCTTCTGCTTGCTACGGCGTGGTCGCCGAGCTAGCGGACCGTCGGTCCATGCCCAGCATGGGGTGAGGCACAGAACGGCGGGCTCCGCTGGGCGTATGGCGTGCTTTCACTCACTGGGGGCTGAGGATCATCACCGGGATGACGCGGCTGGTGTTCGCTTGGTATTCGGCGAACTGCGGCGATCTCTGTGCCTGGGCGGAGAAGAGCCGCTCGCGCTCCTCCCCCATGGCCTCGCGGGCCGTAACTGCGACTGTGTCCCCGTCCACCTCGATCGCGGTCTCCGGGTGTACCTTGAGGTTGTGGTACCAGCCGGGATTGGTTGGCGCGCCAGCCTTGGAAGCGAAGATCACATGCCGCCCGTTGTCCTCGAGGTAGGCGACCGGGTTGACGCGCTCGGCGCCCGATTTGGCGCCGCGGTGGTGAAGTAGCAGCAGCGAAGAGGTCCCACCCCAGCTCGGCACTCGGCCGCCGTTGGCGCGGAACTCGTCGATGATCCGCTGGTTGTAGTCGCTCATGGACGACATGTCCGATCAAACTACCAGTCGCATGACGCCCGAACGGCGCTCGGAGATGGCCTTGGAGCGGAGATTGCCGAGCGGGCGCGCGGCCGCGCGGCAGCCCGGGAGCCCACGGAGCGGGCGCCGGAGCCGCCGCATAACTCGTGGCGCGCGCGGTCGTTGACCTCACGCGGGAGCTCCTTCGCATCCGCACCGTCAATCCGCCCTGCGACGAGGCGAGGGCCGCGACCGTGCTCGCGTCGCGGCTCGAGGCGGCCGGGCTCGAGGTGGCGCCACATGAGCTCGCACCGAACCGCATCAGCCTCGTCGCGCGAACGCGGACCCGAGGCGATCTGCGTGCGCTGTGTCTGACCGCCCACCTTGACACGGTGCCGCTGGGCCGGGCGGCCTGGGAGCGCGACGCGTTGCTGGGGAGATTGACGGCGACCGCCTCTACGGCCGCGGGGCCAGCGACATGAAGGGTGGCGCGGCGGCGATCGTTGTTGCCTCGGAGCGAGTGGCGGAGCTCGGCGAGGGTGAGGCCGGTCTCGAGGTGGTGCTCTGCGCAGGCGAGGAGACGGGCTGTGAGGGCGCTGTGGCGCTCGCCCGCTCAGACGGCGCGGTCGGGCAGGCGGGCGCCGTGCTCGTGGCCGAGCCGACGACTAACCATCCGTGCGTCGCGCACAAGGGCGTCGTGTGGGCCGACGCGGCCCCGCCCCAACCCTCTCGCGCGAGGAGATCACCACGGCCGCCGTGACGCTGGCCGACACGCAGGGAATCGGGGCGGTCTCGATGCGGGTCCTGGCGAGCGAGCTCGGGGTTGGAGCGGCATCGCTCTACCGTTACGTCGCCCGTAAGGACGAGCTGATCGACCTGATGGTCGACGCAGTGATGGGCAGCGACCTGGAGTTCAAGGTCCGCGGAGACTGGCGCGAGGATCTGCGCTCATACGCTCACGGCCTGCGGGCGATGACCCTGAGCCACCCCTGGATGTCGGTCCACGGCAACGGCCGCTCCAGCCTCGGCCCGAACACGGCTCGACGCTTCGAGCAGGTGCTCAGCGCGGTCGACGGTCTCGGCCTCGAGATCGACGAGATGCTCGCGATGATCGAAACGCTCAACGCCTTCATTCGTGGTTGCGTGCTTCAGGAGCTCAACGAGCAGGAGGCCATCCGTCGCTCCGGTCTTGACCAGAAGCAATGGATGCAAGTCCAGGCGCCCTACATCGAGGGTCTGATCGAGAGCGGCCGCTACCCGCTCCTCACCCGCGTCGTCCTCGACGCTCACGCGCCGCACGATCCCGACAGCCTCAAGCACGGCTTCGACCTTGGACTAGAGCGAGTGCTTGATGGCCTCGCGACAATGCTCCCCGAATAGCTCACCCGCGCGGCAGCGGTTCCGATTAGGCTCGCCACCGAGCTTCGCCTCGTGGCCGGTAGTTCGGAATGCAGCAGCGAGGAGCGAAGCTGTGATCTCCACACGGCGCCCGTGGACTCAGACAGCCGGCGTAGCCTGCCGATTCACTCGCCAACCCGATCGCGAGCCGGGACTTCTGGTCCGTCGCCGCGGCAGCGCTGATGTTGGGACTTCCGCTCTGGGCTGGCGCGGGTGCGAAGCGTGCGCGCGCTGAGCATCGACCGCTGGGCGACTGTCACAAGCGGCGCTTCTGCCGCGTCTCATGAGGGAAGCATGAGACGAGAGGAGCAGATGAAATCTTCGTAGCCGGGGCCACGAGCGT
>CAWBDI010000003.1:0-368659 GCA_963787555.1 uncultured Solirubrobacterales bacterium | reverse complement strand
TGAACGGGTCGCTGCCATCAGGCCCTCCTAGGTTCGGTTGACGCCTGCTTGCGCGTTGTCATGCTCGCAATATGGCTTCGGCGGGTTGACTCGCCGCGTGCTCGCGAGCAGTGACAGTGTCGCTGCTCGTCCTGGGGAAGGCGGAGAGCACCAGGGTCATCACGTATGCGACGACGACCCCGACAATGATCAGGGGTTCGCTCCCCGCGCCTGACTTGGCGGTCAGTAACGTGGCGATCACCACCGCCGAGAGCGGCAGCTTGAGCACAGCCGCCGTTGCGGTACCGATACCAACCGCGACCGCGGGGGTGATCGGGAAGCCGGCAAGGTGCGAGGCCATGATCCCCGCGGCGGCGCCGAGGAACAGCGCCGGAAAGGTGGGGCCGCCCCGGAAGCTCCCCAGGCACAGGGCGTAGGCGAGCCCCTTGAACGCGATCAGCAATGCGAGTGCCGACAGCGACCACGCCCCGGCCTGCGCGACGAGCCCTGGGAGCTGGCTCTGCCCCGAGAACAGGACCTCGTTGATGCTCTTATCAGCAGCCTGCGAGAAGGCGATCGCCAACCCAGCGACGATCAGTCCCACTACGGGCAGCAGCATGAGCATCCGCGGTCTCACCACCCGAAGCGTTCCCATCCCGACCCGGAGCACGACTTGGGTCCCGATCGCGATCGCCACCGCCAGTGCGATCGTCCATCCGAACTCGGCGACGTCTGGGCGAGCAAACTGCGGCAGTGACAGGGTGCCGAGCGCGTACGCGCTGGTGCTCAGTCCGGTAAACGATCCCATCCCGATCGAGACGAGCGCTCCGATCCCCGCGGCCAGCAAACCAGGAAGCACCACCAAGGGCAGCCTCCCACCCCCGATCCCGGTCGCCTCGATCAAGATCACCGCCGCGATCAGCGGCGAGCCGAAGATCAACGACACTGCCGCGAAGCTTCCCGCCGCCGCCAGCACCATCAGCCCCTGAGACGGCGTCCCCTTGCGGACCAGACGGACGGTCACGATCGCTAGCCCCGAACCCAACGCGATCAACGGCGCCTCCGGGCCAAGGACCAAACCCAACCCGATCGTCGCGATCGACGCGAGCAGCACCCCAGGCAGCTCCTTCGCCCCGGGTGGGGGCCCGCCGGTCGCGAGGCCTTCGGCTGGTATGTGGCCGCCGTTACCGGGCAGACGCGTGATCGCGATCGCGACCAGTAGCCCAGCGATGAACAGCACCGGAAGCGACCACCATTGCGGAGGGCCATGGGTGTAACCGAGCGCGTGCGGGAGATGCGTAAACACCTCCTGCTGAATCTGGTAGACCAACTCCAGGAAGCCCCACGCGGCGAGCGACACCACGACGCCAACCACCGCCGCCATCAGCAGCAGTACGACGTAGCGCTTGTCGCGCATCGCCGCATTCGCCTGCTGGGCGGAGAGCGGCGGAGAAGGAGTGGCAGGATCAGACATTTCGGGGACCAAACTCGACCGACGACTGGGGGCCGCGTCGCGCCGGCTGTGGATTCCGGCTCGCTCACCCGGCCCGGGCGGGCCCACCGCCGATCGCGCTCGAGGCGCTCGCATGCGGCGCCTCCGAGGCTACGGTTCCGCGGCCAGCTCGTCATCACCTTGTTTGGGTGAGCCTAAAGGCTGGGCGCGCGTGCGCAGACGTATGCGCTCGCCTTCATCCCGATGGGGTGATGCGTGGAAGACCAGCGTCGCTGACGATTCAGCGGCCACATCGTCGGGCGAACCAGATGGCCGTCGGAGACAGCGGCCGGAGTGAAAGGAGCGGAGATATGAGGGGCATAGGCCGGGCTCTACTCGTCGCGGTTCTATTGCTGATTGCGGGAACGCTCAACGTCGTCTATGGCATCGCCGCGGTGAGCAATGCTCATTTCTTCAACAACACCCAGTACCTGTTCTCGAGTCTCCATACCTGGGGATGGATCACCATTATCGTCGGTGTCATCCAGCTCACCGCCGGGTTGTCGCTGTTCACCGGCGGAACCTACGGCCGCGTGATCGGCATCTTCGCCGCCAGCATTGGAGCTCTCGAGTCGCTCTTGTCGATCGGTGGAGCACACCCGTGGTGGTCGTTGGCCATCTTCGCGCTCTGCATTTACGTCCTGCACGGCCTGATGGTCTTCGGTGAGGAAAGGCCGGCGGCGGCCTAGCTCGGACGAGATCGAGAGCCCGTCCGGAGGCTCCCGCAGGCGGACGAGTTTGATCGTGCACGCTAAGAACTAGAACCGTTTACACCTTGCCGGCGCGCGCCCACGACTTCGTCGGCCCGGTGGCCCCCGAGATGCACGCGTGTCCCGCAAATGCGTGACGGTTCAGCGACCCACACTCGAGGCATCGCTGAGCGCAGCGAGAACGGGAACGGCCACACCAAGATGCTAACGATCGGCCGGCTCTGCCTACCGGTCCATCAAACGACGCAAAGCACGAGTTTCGCCCCGTCGACAAGACTCATGCTCGCTTGGGGATGCCTACACGTGGGCGTTGGTAGTGCGGGCCAGGTGGTCCGCTCTGAAAGACCGTGGGACGATAACGGCAGCTTCACATTCCCGCCAACTTGTCTCGGTAGCCCGTCCGGCGGAAATCCCGAGACCGTCGATGCCAGGATGCCGCGTAACGATTACCCCGACGTTGAGGCCCTTCCCGGTCATCCCGTAAGGGTCATGGTCGTTGACGACCACGAAGTATTCCGTAACGTGATGCGCAAGCTCGTTACCGGGACGGATGGTTTCATACTCGTGGGGGAGGCAACATCAGGTGAGGCCGCATTGACGGCAGTGGAATCGCTGTCGCCCGACTTGGTAGTGATCGACGTCCGCATGCCAGGCATGGGTGGCGTCGCAGCAGCCGTCGCGTTGTTGGAGCGGTACCCGGATCGCATCGTTCTGCTTGTCTCGGCGCAGGAGCTCACAGAGACGCCACCCGTCGGGCCCTATGGGGAGACGATCCCGTTCGTGCGCAAGACAGCCCTCCGAACACATGTGCTGCGCGACGTGTGGGAGGAGGGCCACCGTTTGACCGGGGGTTAGGTTGCGGGCGGGCCACCGTCCTCTTTCCTGTCGCGCAAGGTCGCCTAGTTCATCCCGATTGGGTGATCTGGAAGCTGCTCGGCTCCGCGAGCATTCGAGCCGGCTCACGAGCCGCCGTGCTGCGCGCTATTCGAGGTGAGACCTAGCTACTTGCCGCGGAATAACTCACTGAGGGGCTGAACCAGGAACGGCCGCACCTGTCGGGGTGCGGCCGTTTGAGGAAGTGATGGGTTTGCTCTGGTCGAGAGAGCGGTTGGGAGTGTCTCACCGGGGTCGGACGGTGAGGGTGTCGGCGTTGTGGCTGAGGATCGCCCACTCAGTCCAGATCTGCTGGCCCTGGTTGCCCTTGAGGCGGCTGCGGTCCAGTCCGTAGCGGCGTTTGAGGTGACTGATCCGGCCCTCGGCGCCGGTTCGGTAGCGCTGCAACCGCCGCTGCGTGCGTTTCGAGGCCGGTTGCTGGCGGCCGGCGATGAACGCTTGCTTGGCTGTCAGGTCCTCGAGCGCGGTGTTCGTTGGAGTGGGCATGAACCCACCATCGAGCGCGACCTCCCGTGGCGCGATTCCCAGCCGCTTGAGTTCCTCCACGGTGGCGGGCAGCAGCGTGTTCTCGCTCGGATTCCCGAGCGCGGTCGACGCTGGCAAGATCAGCCCTCGCGCTCCCGGCTTGGTGTGCTCGGTCACCTCCGCCACCTGTGTGACGTACCCGAACTCGGTCGGCTTGCCCAGCTTGCCCTTGCGGATCGGCCGGGCGTCTGGATCGGCCAGGGAGATGATCCGGTCGGTGATCTTTTCGCCCTTCACGCGCTGGCGGATCTGCCCCGCGACCTTCTCGCAGCGATCGGCGAGCTCCTCGAGCTTGCCCGCGGCCTTTAGCTTCGCGTTCGCGCCGCGCCCACGCGCCTTGCGCTTCGCTACCACCGCGAGCCGACGCGCTTCCTTGACCGAACGCTCCAACAGCTGACCGGTCTGCTCGGTGAGCTTGAGCACCTCGGCCCTCGCCTCTCCAGTGCGCCGGCGAATCGTGCGCGAGATCGCCCGCAGCGTTCGACCCATCGAGCGGGAGCGGTCCCGCACCCGCGCCCGCTTCTCGCCGATCAGCTTGGCGAGCCTGCGGCCCTCCCGCGCCAGCGCCTTCACCCCGTGCGAGGCCAGCCCCGAGTCGGTCGGGTACCTCACATCGGCCTCGATCACCGTCGAATCGATCCGTACCGCCCGCGGCCTGAACCGCTTCTCCCGCGTCGCCTTCACGATCAACGCGCGCGTCATCTCCGACACCGTCTCCGGCCCGATCCGCCTGGTCAGCTTGCGCACCGTCGACTCGTCCGGCACCCGCTCTGACAGCGAGATCCGGCAGAACCGGCGCAGATGAATCGAATCCGACACCTCCGCCACCAACGACCTGTACCCCCACCGGTAGCGCTGCTTGAGCACCATCAACCGGACATAGATCTCCAGCGGGATCGTCGGCCGGCCCTCCGTCAACACCAGCCGTCCTGTGTCCTCGAACTCCTGGCGCCACCGCTCCACCAACGGAAACAGCAACTCGTGATCGGACAGCAACACATCCAGCGCTGCCAGATCCGCCGGCAGCGCCTTCACCTCGACCGGCAACGACTCGTCCCACAGACAATCCGGCGCAGGCGCCAAGAGCGTCAGCATGCACTCCCCTTTCGACCAGAAACCCCATCAGATGCAGGGAATCCTGGCCGTCACCTCGGACGGAAAAGCCCGCTCACAACCCCTCACTTTTTCCGCGGGAAGTAGCTAACGAGCAACGCGATGCCCAAGCCGTTCTCTGGCGTCATCAATGTTCGACATCCAGGACTCACCAGCGCTGGCTCGTGGTGGGCCGAGGACATGGTCCGCTCAGGATCGCTGATGCGCCTTGCCGTTCGAGCCCTTGCAGTAGAGCCACTTGGTCGACGCCTGAGTGGGCGCTCGCCTCAGAGCAGACGCCGTCGTCACCCCAAACGGATGATCCGTTCACCGCCCATCGACTCATCGAACCTGCCGAAGAACGACGAGGCGTGCGGTCGCCGACGGTCGCTAGCGATTTACAGTGGGTGGTTCTCATCCCAGAGGCCTTGACCTCGGCGTCCGTGGTGATCATTTGATCTAGATGCAACCGCCAGCCCAGCAATACCGCTTCTGACGGGCGGCGTGGTCGTAAAGTCGTGCCGGCACCGGCACCGGCACCGGCACCGGCACGACGGGCACCGACGCGTTCATCGAGGCCGGTTCTCGCGGTTGTGAGGTTGTCGTTCCGAGGACGGCATCAGAAGGCGGTGGCCCAGTCGTTTTTGATGCTGATGGTCGTCCAGCCGCTGGTGTCGGCGCTCTCGAGCGCCTGCTCGGCTCTATCCCGAGCGCCAGCTGTTCCAGGAAGTCTCGGACAATGCGCGGCTGATCGTCTCCGAGCCCCTCGGTGACGTCGCCGGCGTCTGAAACGAAGTACCCGAATCCACCTACGGCATCGTCGCTCCAGATCACACCGAGATGCAGGCTTTTCAACCCAAAGAAGCCACAACATCCGTACCCGTGACCGCTTGACGAGCGCCAGGCATCTCCACGTCACCCGGCTAAGGAGCGGCGGCGTCCGCCGCACTTAGTGAGCTGCCTCTCGACTCGTCGACAAAGTGAACGTTGAATGCGCGCTTGGAGCAGTGGGAACGCTGCTTCCTCCTGCTCGCGGCGTGGATTGGGTCTATGCCCTCCTTGCCGCCCCTGCTAGCCGCGCAGCTGGGGACCCGTGTGGAGGGGCGCCGAGGTACCGCGGCTGGAGCAAAGCGGGTCTTCGCTCGATTGGCCCTTTGGGATAGCAGAGCGTGCGGCATACTGCCCAGCAAGAACCGTCCGTCGGGTGGGAATGCTCGAGCTCAAGGACGCGAAGCTGCACGTCGGCCTTTGATTGGAGATGGCGAACATAGGGAGAACGGGAGGCGATAGTGGGGAAGGCGTGGGTCGCGATGGCTTCAGGCACTCGCGTAGCCGGGCTGCTTTCTTCGTCTGGTTCGGGTGATGCCGGCAGGCGGGCCTGTCGCTGAAGTGTTCCGCATGGCACTCGTGATTAGGCGTGGCGCGCCGCCGTGGCGGCCTTGGGGTGACGTCTGTCATCGCCTAGCGGGTGCCAGGGCATGACTCGCGGACGCTGGATGGCGCTGTGCTTCGTCCTGGGGTCGGGGTGCTTCTTGGTTGGTCCGTTCCCCGGCTTCGCGACCCTGGTGGGCGATTCTGCTGACGCGATCACGTTCTTCGTCGGCTCGATCCTGTTCACGATCGGCGGAGGGCTTCAGAGCTGGCTTGCGTGGCCTGCGAGGCATTCACCCGGCGAGGGGCGCGCGGCGTGGTGGGCTGCCGGGATTCAGTCCGCCGGCACGCTGTTCTTCAACCTCACAACCTTTCAAGCTATGCACACCGCCGTGACGAGCTCTGAGTACAACAAGCTCGTGTGGCGGCCCGACTGGCGGGGGTCGATCTGCTTCCTGGTCTCAGGTGCGATCGCCTACCGCGCCTCGCCGCGTCGTGGATGGCGGCCGGAACGGGGGGACACGGGATGGTGGCAGCCGGCGGTCAACCTGCTCGGCTGCATCTTCTTTGGCATCTCGGCTATCGCCGGCTACGTTGTCCCCTCGACGGGGTCGGTTCTGGACCAGGCGGCCGCGAACTGGAACACGGCGCTGGGCGCCGCCTGCTTCCTGGCCTGTGCGCTCGACACCTTGAATAGCGGCGAGGCCGCGAAGATGCCAGGCGGCCGCCGGCTGCGCGAGCTCGAGCGCGCTCTCGATCGCGATGCCCGGCGGCTGATCTGACCCCAGGACGGTGAGGAGCCGCACAGCGCCCCGTGACGTCCTGTGGTTGGTGCCGGTGCGAGCTGAGCCGCACCGCCGCGGGTTGTTGAGGGCGCTTCCGGCCCGCACAGGAATTCTCGTTGGCAGCAGCAGGCTGAGCGGAAGCACATCGTCCCTCCCTTGCTTTCGTCACCCGATGTGCCGAGGATGGATCCCGAGATGCTCTGCGAGGTCGACGTAGGTAATGGTGGATCTGTCTGTCGCTGTGGCCGCGAGAATCGGCCAAGCTCTAATGCGCGCTCGTACTGGTTGACACGGCGCGCGACTGGCACGGAACTCCGTTCCACTCGAGCGGCGGCTCTGATCCCTCGAAGTTCTCTGGGCTTTCGTCGCTTCGACCCAATCGTTACACGCCACGTCGGCCGAGTAGCGTCACGGACGCGTCGGAGCCATAGACGGAACACTCGATGTTTGACCGAGAGGCGGGTCTAGCGAGAGTGGCCGCACGACGCATTCCTTGTTCGGCCCATGCGCGGCCGGCGATTCCTTTGGCGATAAGCCGATCAGGCTGGTCTGGGGCGGCGCGCGTCGGGGCGGACGATCGCCTTCGCCCACGAGGATCTGTGAGCAGCTCGATGGTGCGCGTGCTGTGCCTGGATTGTGAGCGCGCTCCTCGTGTTCGGCGTAATAGCCGGGTCGGGCGAGAAGGTGAGTACGCGGATCAGCGTGGTCAGCAGCGGCGTCACGACCGGGCTCGATGGACGGGGTCGCGGCCGGCGTCCCGGATGTCGCCCGCAGCTGGGTGCGAGCACGGCTCGACCCGCTGACGCGAAGCGAGCGGTGCTTTCGACGTAATCCGCTTCAGAGAGATCGGAGGAGCCCACTCGATGAGCACCCCACACCATCCAGCGAACAGGGCCAGATCGCGGCCCCAAGGAGTCCCACCTCATAGCATCACTACGCGGGGCAGGCGAGCCGTATCGGCAGCCGTGCTAACAGCCGTGCGCGGGTACCTAGCCCCCGGTGCCGCACTCGCTCAGCCTCCCGATCCGTGTCATTTCCTGACCAGCGCACCTGCCGCCGAGCACGCATAGCGCTTCGGAAGCGCAAACAACCGCACGGTTTGGCGCTCGACGGAACGCTCGAGCCGCCGCCGGGCGCGGACGCACCCCCGGCGAGAGCAGCTCGAGAACGGGATCGGGCCGGGAAGAAGCGCATGCAAGCGGTCGCCGGCATCTCCGGGAGTTGCCGCGCCCTCGCACGCGCACGAGGATCAGCCTGGAGGGTGGCCAGGACAGCACCCGATCTGCTCCAGCGCGACTTTGATCCTGACATTCCGGACCTAACGTGGTCGCCGGAAATCACGTTCATCTGGATGCTGAAAGGGTGGCTGTTCCTCGCGCCCGCGGACAAGTCGACACTGCTGCTATGCAGCACCAAGCCGCTGCTCAGCTCGCTCAGCGAGGCGAATCGCTTCCGTGGCCTGTGTCCCGTCCTCGAGGTCGAGCTGCGCGAGCTCCGCGATCACCTCGAACAGATCCACTCCCAAGCAGGTCTGCGGCTGGCCAAGCTGATCGACGCGCTGGCATGAAAAAGGCCCTTTTCGCGCCATACGTCAACTCTTGCTCCAGTGCTCGTCCCGAGCGTCACCTTCATGCCTGGACCTCCCGTCGACAAAAGAACGGCTGGCGGATCGTCGACAGGCGACCGTTCCTAAATACTACTGGTAGCTCACTAAAGCGTTCAGCGGCATCGGTCTTCTGAGCGGCGGATTACCGAGCCGGCGTGGGAGTCCCGACGGATGAGACTGTGGCCAGCGAACCTCCTAGCCGACCCGGAACTCGGCTTCACCGTGACAAGGCGCGTCTGCCGGGATCCCCTTCAGCGTTGTGGCCCAATCCTGGCCCAAACGCCTGAACGGCGATCCCAGCAACAACGGGAGAAGGCGCGATGCTACCAGCCTGATGTGTCGCAATTGCAGGCGATTAGTGTCGATCGTCGCCGACCGTCGTTTTCCTCGGCGTGGCCTTACAAGCAAGGGGTCACTGGCTAGAGCTAGTACCGCCCATTGGCGAAACGCCGGTAACTCGAACTATTCCTAGGCGTACCGGCGATGTCGGGGCCCGGGGTGGGCGAGCAGCGTCTCGAACCGCGGGGCGCAGCGCGCGCCGGGACACGACTCTACGGTAATGGGCGATATTCCTTCAGCGCGCGATGTTCCTTCAGCGGGCGAGGCGCCTCCGGCTAGGCCTCGCCCGCTTCGCCGCGCGAAGTCCCATCGCGCCCACGATGAGCGCGGCTGCTTCGCGGCCGTTTCGGAGGCCAGGACCTAACCGTGATCAGGTCGTCACCGGCGCCCACCTGATGCTAACGCCGAAGCGACCGGGGCGGTCGTCTTGAACTCGATCATCGCGACCTCACTCTCGCGGGCTCGTTTTATCGCCACGGATCGCCGCTCAGGGGTCCTCCGTAGGTAGTTGATGAAAGCGTCGACCGAAGTCTCGACGTCGCTCCACAGATCCTCGAGATTCAGGCAGAGGTGGCCGCTCTCGTCCCGGCGCCAGTTGACATGCGATTGCCCCTGCGCTACGACGATCCCCGGACCGGGCGCCTGCTTTTTGAGCAGGTCGGTCCGCCAGTCGGGGCATGAAAATCCACACCCGGCAGGAATCACCGGTCCGGCCGCGTAGTGGCGGTTCATCGGGCACAGGGGTTCTTGTTGTGGAGAACGCAGCTGGGCAGGCCGTTTTGGACGATGCGCTTCGAGCGCGGGCTTGTCTTTCTGGCCGCCCCTGCGACTCGCCCGGGTGTGCTTCGAGCACGTATCGGTGTTTGTCGTTCGCCCGCGCGTTCTCCATCTCGTGTTAACCCGTGAGTGGAGGTGACTGGTCGTGGCGAAGGTGCAGCAGGTGCACAGATGGCTAGGTCGGGCGATCGGCCTTGATCTGCATCGCGACTTCTGCGAGGTCGCGATCTGCGAGTCAGGGCAGACATATGGTGGTGGTCGCGTGTCGATGACCGCAGAGGGGATCGACGCGCTGGCTGGGAGCCTTGAGCAGACCGACCGGGTGGTGATGGAGGTCTCAAGCGCGGCGTGGGAGGTCGCGCGGCGGCTGGAGGGGCGCTGCCAGCGAGTGGTCGTGGTCTCTGCGGATGACACCGGGATCGCGCACGCGCGCGCGAAGACGGACAAGATCGATTCGCGCACGCTGGCGACGCTGCTGTGGAAGGGCGAGCTCGAGGCGGTGTGGACGCCCGATGACGGCGTGCGGGTGCTGCGGCGCCGGCTTCACCGTCGCGAGCAACTGGTGCGCGCCCGCACCCGCGCGAAGAACGAGGTCCACGCGGTGTTGATGCGCACGCTGCAGGGCAAGCCGCCGTGCTCTGACATGTTCGGGGTCAAGGGCCGCCGCTGGCTCGAGCGGCTGCAGCAACAGCTCGCCGTCGAGGAGGCAGAGACGCTCGCGTCGGCGCTGCGGCAGATCGACTTCCTCGAGGCCGAGATCGAGCAGGTCGAGCGGACCATCGCCAAGCAAATGCTCAGCTCGCCCGAGGCCACGCGGCTGTTGACCGTGCCGGGAGTGAACGTGATCGCCGCCGCTACGTTTCTGGCCGCGATCGGCGACATCACGCGGTTTCGCGACTCGCGCAAGCTGATCGCCTACCTCGGCCTGGACCCCCGGGTGCGCCAGTCCGGCGATCAGCCCGCCCGCCCCGGACGGATCTCAAAGCGCGGCTCGAGCTCGGCGCGCTGGGCGCTCGTCGAGGCCGCCTGGTCAGTCGTGCAGCAACCCGGGCCGCTACGCGCCTTCTATGAGCGGATCAAAGCCCGCCGCGGGCACGGCAAGGCGATCGTCGCCGCCGCCCGCAAGCTAGCGACCCTGTTCTGGTGCCTGCTCTCGCGCGGCGAGGACTACGCCCACCAGCAGCCCTCGCTGACCGCGCTCAAGCTCCGCCGGCTCGAGATCGCCGCCGGCATCCCAACGCGCAAGGGCAAGCCCTCCGGCACCTGGGCCACCCGCGAGCGGATGCGCCAAGCCGAGAAGCAGCTCGTCGCCCAGGCACAAGCCTCCTACGAGCGCACCGTCCGCGACTGGCAAGCGGCCGGACCGAAGAAGAAGCCGGGCGCGAGCGTGACAGCGGGGCGCGCATAGTCAGCTGCCCTCGAAGGGCAACGTCGCGCGGCAGGCCGGTCCAGCCCCGACGCCTGCTCTTCGACACCTCATCGGCTCGCGCCCACCGACAACCTAACGCGACCTCACGACGTCAGCAACCCCGACGAGGACTGCGCGTACCCAAATCCAACCACGACCGCGACGACCGAGCTCACCCAGAGGCGGATCTAAGACCCCCACCGACACGCCCGAGACCGATACCTCGCGCCGAAATCACCCCAAATTGCGTTCAAACCGTTCGCCAGCCCCCCTTGATTTTCATCGGTCCGTCCAGAGCAGCTTCGCCTCCTGCTCGCTGTTTCTGCCAGCCGGGAAGTAGCTCGTGATGTACCGGATCCACGCCCCGCCCTGGCTGTCAGCGGCATGCTGGGTGAGCCGCGCGGCGTTGTGCACAACCGAGGCAAGTAGGACGTGATACATGAACGCGAGCTCAGGCCGCAGCGGCGTCGGGCGATCCAACGGCAGCCGCGCGCGCAACGCGTCAAGGGCCTGCTGCTCGTGCGCTTCGACGATCGTGCTCAACGTCCCGAATAGCTCTGGAGGCGACGCGAGCCGGCGAAGTGATGTTCGGGTTTGCGTCCTTGCCCAACGTGTGGCACACGTGCGAGAGCCGGCCTTTGCGGGCGGCCGCATGAGCGCTCGACCCAGGCGCCATGCTTCGTCGGGGCGAGGTCTTCTCCGGCTCCAGTTCAGGACCCGCTTGGAGGCGTAGCGCGGCAAACGCCCAGCAGCCGTAATCTGAGCCTTGAGTCACGTTTGGGGCAAAAAACGTGACCGTATTCGCGGTTGATGCGTTACCCCTACCCGCCGCCCCCGCCTAACCCGGTCGACGGCGCGGTGGGATGACACGTGTACGACCAATGTTCTCGACCCAAGATCTGCCGCCCATGCGTGGACAACTCGAAGACCTCGATCCGTGAGTAGATCCGCTGACCGCTCGAACACCGGATGGGATCGGCGAGATGAACCCGAATCGGATTCAGCTGGTTTTGGCATTGCACGGGCTGCCCGCCGCAGATTGCGTTCTCATGCACCTGTGCTCCGTAGCCAGCGGCCTGGCGAGGGCCCCAGCTGGTCCAGCGAAGATTTGACCTGTAGACGTTGCCCTACCTTCGTGTCTCCGCGCGGGCATGCCGAGCCGCGGCGCGTCGTGGCTGCGTGTGTCCGGGAGCGGCAGCCCTGACGCCTACGGTCTGCGCCGGTCCGGCTGGTGCTTCGGTGGACGAGGAGCCAGGCGGCGGTCCTCCGTCGAGCTGATGCCTGTGGGCGATTCCGCAAGTCCCAGGGGCCGCGCCGGCGAGCGACGACGGACTGCTGCTTTACCGCTGGTGCTTGCAGCTGGCCGGATGGCAGCTAACGATTCTGCGGTTCCCGCTGGTGACGAGGAGCAGGTCTCTCGCCGCTAGCGCGGGCCCTGCGTTGAGCGCAAAGCGGATCCGCGAGCCGGCTGTTAGCGGTTGCCGCGGCTGCGAAGTCTGTGCGCCGACGGTCGCGGAGGTGCCTCGGCACGGCTCACCGGCGAGCCACACCGCGATAGTCGTACTGACACGCTGGGCCGACGGTCACGATCGTGGCAGACTCAACCCAAGTCTCAAGCGACGCCGTTGGCCCTGCCTCGTGGCTATGGCACATCGAGATGCACGAACCTAACTCGCATTCTGAACCTGCCTGCTGCAGCCAGTCGCGCGGTGCTTCGAGCCGGGTGCATGAGCCGAGCGCAGCAGCTATCCGCACCGCTCCCGCGTCTACGAACGGGATGGTCTCGCTGCCGGGCGGCGTGTTCGTGATCGGCAGCAACGATCAGTTCGCATACCCCGATGACGGCGAAACGCCGCGCGAGATCCAGATCGGCGCATTCACGATCGACGCTTGCGCGGTCTCGAACGCCGAGTTCGCCGAATTTGTCGCCGCCACCAGCTATGCCACCGAGGCAGAGGAGTTCGGGTGGTCGTTCGTGTTTCGCGGAATGCTGCCCGACGACTTCCCTCCGACGCGTGCCGTCGCCGCGGCGCCGTGGTGGCGCCAGGTCCACGGAGCGGACTGGCGCCATCCCGAGGGACCGCAGTCCGACCTCGGCGACCTGGCTGAGCATCCGGTGGTGCACGTCTCGTTCAATGATGCGTTGAGCTACTGCGGATGGGCCGGCAAGCGTCTACCAACGGAGGCAGAGTGGGAGTTCGCGGCCGGCGGCGGCCTAGCTCGGGCGGCGTTTCCTTGGGGCGACGAGCTCGAGCCCGCGGGGCAGCATCGGATGAATGTCTGGCAGGGACGGTTTCCGAGCGAGAACACTCTCGGTGACGGCTACTTCGGCACGTGTCCGGTGGACGCCTTCCCACCGAACGGGTATGGCTTGTACAACGTGACCGGCAACGTCTGGGAATGGACAAGCGACTGGTTCCATCCCGCATTCCGAGACCGGGATTGCCGCACCGACCCGGCGGGGCCACCCACCGGGGCGCGGAAGGTCCAGAAGGGCGGCTCGCACTTGTGTCACGCGTCGTATTGCCGGCGCTACCGCGTAGCCGCCCGCCAAGGCAACGAACCAGACTCCTCCGCCGGCAACCTCGGCTTCCGCTGCGCCGCCGACCCGCCTGGTGACGTGGCGAACTCAGTCGCTGAGAGGATCACTCTCGCGTCTCACGGTTCGGCTGATATTGCCAGGGAACCCGCGGAGCAGCGCGATCGGTAGCTCCCATCGACTCAACCCGCGACGTCGGCGTGCACCGGGTCAATCGCCTCGGCCTCTGACGTTGCGCTCGGGGGCTCGAAAGTGACCGCGATGCGCTCTCGCAGATCGCGTCGCTCTGCCGCTGCCGCGTCTGTCCACGCTCGCACGTAGCGCATCCACGTGTAACGCCCGCCGCTCCATCCCGGCCGCGGCGTCTCGCGACTGCCGGAGTCCGGCGGGATCAGCACCTGCACATGCTTGTTGGCCACGACCTCGTCAATGTGCTCCTCATTCCAATACTGCGCGCCCGCCAGCGCGACCTCCGGCGGGGCCTGCACCCCCGCGCGCTCGAGCTCGGCGATCCCTGCGCTGACCATCGGGTCAAGCTGGGCCCAGTCGATATTGAGGTTGCGGGTGTGCGATCGGCGGATGTTGAAGCTGCTCAAGGGTTGGCTGAGGGCGGGGGTGTTCGAGGGCGGGATCGTGTCCGCGATCGAAGCGGGCACCCCGCAAGGCTCGCCGATCTCGCCGTTGCTCGCCAATGTTGCTCTGCACATGCTCGATGAGGCATGGGCGGGCGGCGGGCAGCGGTTGGGGAGCTGGTGAGGTACGCGGATGACCGTGTGCCCCGAACGCGGAAGGAGGAGCTGAGTAGAAGCAGAGTCCGACGGATGCGGTGCTGCATGAGAGATGAAGGAGCCGGGCTGGTTGGTCTGGTGGCCCTTCGCGGTCGCCCTGCAGGGGGAGGCCGCAAACCACCGCGAGGTGCGCCGGTCAAGAGCCGGGGTGCTGAGCGTCGCGGAGACGGCGCGCTGTCAGCGTGTCAGGTGTGGATCACGAAGGCGAGCGAGAGCGAACCACCGATGAAGTGTCGAAAGCGTATCGGTGACATTCGAAACCGGGGTCGAGTCATTGCCCCGGGGGAGCCTGGCGGGAGCCTGCTGATTGGCCAGGCGGGTGTCCGGCATGGATGGTGGCGCGAGCGTGATCTGGGCTCTTGTGCGGAACGGGGGGACCTGTCGCCCCGCGGTCGTGGGCAGCCAGTGGCGCCTGGGTGGGTCTGCGGCTGCGCGCGCCAGCGAGAACCCCAAGCAGCTGATCTGCGAGGGGGAGAGTAGTCATGCGGGGCACAGGGGCGGACCGTCTCGTAGTAGCGATGAAGGCTCTGTAATGGGGCTGGAGCGAAGGGGACGGGTCGTCCTGGTGAGCTTGGCGACCAACCGCCGGTTGGTGGGAGGAGTCGGGTGAGCGAGCCGAAGTCGAAGTCGTTTGAGATCTCCAAGTGGGCTGTTTGGGAGGCCTATCGGAGGGTCAAGGCGAACAAGGGCGCAGCCGGTGTTGATGAGCAGTCGATTGCGGAGTTCGAGGAGGACCTTCACGGGAATCTCTACAAGCTCTGGAACCGGCTCTCGTCGGGAAGCTACTTCCCGCCGCCGGTGCGTGCGGTGGAGCTTCCGAAGAAGGACGGCAGCTCTAGAACGCTAGGGGTGCCGACTGTCGCGGATCGGATTGCTCAGGTTGTCGCGCGCTCATACCTGGAGCCCGAGGTGGAGCCGGTGTTCCACGAGGACTCCTATGGGTACCGGCCGGGGCGGTCCGCTCACGACGCGTTGGGGGTTTGCCGGGAGCGTTGTTGGCGTAACGACTGGGTGCTCGATCTCGACATCCGGAAGTTCTTCGACTCCGTTCCTTGGGACCTGACGCTCAAAGCGGTAGCCCACCACACCGACCAGCGCTGGATCCTGCTCTACGTGGAGCGGTGGCTGAGAGCGCCGCTGCAACGCGAGGACGGGACGCTAGTCGAACGGGATCGCGGGACCCCTCAGGGCTCGGCGATTTCACCGTTGCTCGCCAACATGTTCATGCACTATGCGTTCGACGCGTGGATGGCCAGGGAGTTCCCGACCGTCCCGTTCGAGCGCTACTGCGATGACATCATCGTCCACGCTCGAAGCGAGCGGCAGGCCGTGCAGCTGCGGGCCAGGGTCGCTTCGCGACTGGCGGAGTGTGGGCTCTCTCTCAACGAGCAGAAGACCCGCATCGTGTACTGCAAGGACGACGACCGGCGCGGCTCATACGAGCACACGTCGTTCGATTTCCTCGGATACACGTTCCGCCCACGGCTGTCGAAGAACCGGTACGGGAAGCACTTCCTGAACTTCACTCCGGCGGTCTCGAGCGAGGCAAAGACCGCGATGCGGCGCCAGATGCGCCGCTGGCGCGTGGTCAGCCGATCGGACAAGACCCTCACGGATCTGGCGCTGATGTTCAACCGTCAGCTCCAGGGCTGGATCAACTATTTCGGGCGCTTCTACAAGTCCATGTTGTATCCGGCCTTCCGCCACTTCAACGATCTGCTCGCGAGGTGGGCCATGCGGAAATACAAACGCTTGCGCCGCCACCAGACCAGGGCGCGCAGGTTCATCGCCGACGTCGCCCGACGTCAGCCCGACCTGTTTGCGCACTGGCGCTGGGGGCTGCGCCCCGACGGCTGGACGATGGGAGCCCGGTGAGCTGAGAGGTTCACGCCGGGTTCTGCGAGCGCCGGGGGGTGAGACTCCCCCCGGCGACTCACCTGGTGATCCTGTGCGCCACTCGTGAGCAGGCCGAGGAGGCCCGCGAGCTGGTGGCGGCGGTCCTGGACGGACTCGGGTTGCGACTGCACCCGTAGAAGACCAGAACCGTGCGCCTCGCTAGGGGTGCTGAGGGATTCACGTTTCTCGGCTTCGAGCATCGGATGCGGGAGTCGTGGAGACAGCCGGGTCGTTGGTATCTGCAGAAATGGCCGTCACGACGGGCAATGGCCTCGATCCGAGGCAAGATCCGCGCCCGCACGGACCGCCGCTACGCGAGACTGCCGTTGGACTGGGCGGTCGAGGACCTCAACCACGTACTGCGCGGGTGGGGGAACTACTTCCGGTACGGAAATTCCGGGCAGAAGTTCGATCAGATCGACTGCTACGTCAACGAACGCCTCGCGATCCTCGCCAGCGCCAAGCACGGACTCACCGGCCGAAACTGGCGCGACCGTTTCGACTACGACTGGTCAACCCGGCTCGGCATCTACCGCCTCGAAGGAACGGTGAAACCGACACTCGCGTATGCCAGCCGGTGAACGATGTCGGAGAGCCGTGTGCGGGAGGGAGCAGCCGACAAGGCTGCGACCCAGCTGGTGCGAGTCCAGCCACGTCAGTTGTCCATGTCGGACGTGAAGCGACGCCACATCCCGGTCCGGGTAACTGGCCGGGCGATGCGTGGTGTGAAAGGCCTGGCGGCCCGGCGCGCAAGCGCCGCGGTCGGAGCAGTCTGGAGGCCGAGCGAGTGCAGGAGCCCGAAGGTGATCGAATGACTGCAGCCTCGAAATACGGCTCCCCACGGAAGCTGCCATGTGGGGATAGATCCGCGCGCCGAACCCGTCTCCCGTGGGGTGAGGCCGGTGTCCTCGGTGAAGGAATGGACAAGTGCAGCCGAGGAGCGCGGCGGGGTATGGGTCCGAGCACCTGCACAAGGGTTGCAGAGATAATGTCGGGAAGGGCCATCGCCCAGCAGGGACTGGCGACAACCTGCAAAGACTGCGCGCACAAGGCGCGAGCCGAGGCGCGGGGAGGGTGGTGGTCTGGCGGATGAGCCCGTATGAGCTACGACGAGGGGATAACGCCCCTCCAGGCGGCTCTCGAGGCCGCCCCGGCGCGGGTAATGCCCGTTCTGGGCAAAGGGGCTCTGGGCACTCGGTGGCCACGACCGTGGGTAGGCAACCAGACACTGAGCTGGGTTCTGCTGGGCCCGCGTCGTGGCGAAGGGGCGATGCAAACTCCACCGCGTCGGGGCGAAGGGTGCGCCAGCACCGCAGTTTCGCGCGCTGGGGGAAGGCCCGCCCTGGGAAATGGCGTGCAGAACCGAGGCCAGAACCGGACTCGGGAAATCCGACCGTCCGGGATCGTAGAGGGGCTTCAGGAAACGTGGCCAGTTGGAGCATGATCTCCACGCGGCGCGCGCGCCTGATTTCTATCTCGACAACCGCATGCACGGTTCGATGCGGCGGCGGGAGGCAACCCCGGACCAGTCGGCCATGCCGTGCGGTCCCCGGACGCCTCCCGCCGACCCTACCCTGTGGCACTCCCGTCGACACTGCTGCTCTCGGTGCGGAGCCCGAACTATCGATTGCTCGGCGGAGGCATGGCTCACCCCCGACTTCGGGCGTGATGGTGGTGATGGCATTGACGTCTCGACGGCGACGGCCGGCTTTCTTTCAGCTCATCGGCGCGGTCGCGGAGTTCGAGCACCTCATTGCGGTCGTCAAGCGCCGCCAGAAGTCGCCAGGCGTTTCGGGGAGCAACGCGCCGACCTCTCGCCGGGTGCGGCCTCGAGGGGGCCGAGGCAAGCGGAACGCGATGTCGCTGATGCGAGCTGGAGGCGGCAATTGGGAACCAGTCGATCGGTACGTCTGTCCCGAGCACCGTAAGTCGCTCCTTGGAGCTCGCCAAAAATACAGTCGCCTCAGCCAGAGCATCGGAGAACACGCCACTAGACCTCGGGAGGAACCTTTCGCGGGTTCGATTCCCGCCGTCTCCACCTTTGCAAAGAATTCGAACCGCCCTCCGCACTTCCAGAGGGCGGTTCTTCTATGAGGGTCAGCGCGTCGAGAGTCGTGACGGCGCGATAGAAGGGGCGCCCGATGTCCGGCGTCTGCAGCTCGAGGCGGATCGGGCCGATGAGGTTGCGGACGTCTGAGCCGAATGCGCGGTTCGCTGCTCGAGGACCTACTGGATGTTGTTCAGCCGGCCCTTGATCCACTCGACGGGAGGCGGCCGGAAGATCTTCTCGCGTCCCCGGCGGAGTGCGTCCAGCTCTTCAGTCAGCTGGTCGACGCGGCGCTCGGTCTCAACGAGAGCCTTGGCGAGCGCTTGGCTGCCGCGGCCCTCGCCAATGAAGTCGACGAAGTTTGCCAGCCGGCGCTGCTCCGCTGTCAGCCCGGCGTCTTTGAGCTTCAGGGTGTCCGGGAGGTCCGCTCGCAGCTTGGCGATCTCTTCTTCGACGCGATGGAGCACTTAGGCGATGTGCTCGGGGTCGGCAATCTGCTCCCGGACAGCTCCGAGAATCACCTTCTCGGCGAGCGTTCGGCGGACTCGCGTCTTATTGTCGCACGCACCCTTCGTGGCGGCGAGGCAGCCGTAGTAGCCGCCGCTCTTGCCGCTGACCTGGGCGATCGTGGCTCCGCACGAGCCGCAGACCATGGCGCCCCGCGTGATCGGAAACGTGGCGAAGCGATAGCACGCCGGGTATTGTCCGAACGATTGAAGCGTCCGGAAAGGAGCAGCGGGACCCGCGGCGGCCTGAGCGGAGAAGGATTCGTCCGGTCAAGCCGCGGCTCCGGCCTCCGCGCGGGTGCCGCGGACGTCATCGTCTTCTCCTCGACGAGCGGCCACTCGCGCCCGTCGGTCACTCGGACCAGCCGGGTCGCACGAGGCCGGACTCGTAGGCGATCACGACGAGCTGGGCGCGGTCGCGGGCCCCGAGTTTGATCATCGCCCGGCTGACGTGCGTCTTGGCCGTGGCGGAACTGACGACGAGTCGCTCGGCGATCTGCTCGTTCGACAGGCCGGCGGCGGCGAGCGCCATTACCTCGCGCTCGCGGTCTGTCAGCTCCTCGAGCGCGGCTGATCGCGGTGGCTCCTTGGCACGCGCGGCGAACTCGACGATCAGCCGGCGGGTGACCGACGGCGACAGCAGCGCTTCGCCGGCGGCCACTACTCGCACCGCGTCGATTAGGTCGCTCGGCTTGGTGTCCTTGACCAGGAAGCCGGCGGCCCCGGCGCGGATCGCGTCGAACACGTACTCGTCGAGCTCGAAGGTGGTCAGGATCACGATCCGGACGCCGGCGAGTGTCGGGTCCGCGGCGATCGTGCGCGTGGCGGCGATTCCGTCGAGCGTCGGCATGCGGATGTCCATCAGCACGACGTCGGGGGTGAGCGCCCGTGTCAGCTCGACCGCCTCGCGCCCGTCCGCCGCCTCGCCGACGACCTCGATCCCTTGCTGCGCGTCTAGGAGCGCGTGGAACCCGGCGCGTAGCAGTGCCTGGTCGTCGGCCAGCAGGACGCGGATCACGGCGGTCACTTGCCCGGGAGCGGGATCCGCGCGCGGACACGGAACCCGTCGCTGGATCGGGGGCCGGCGTCGAGCGTGCCGCCGAGGGCGACCGCGCGCTCGCGCATGCCCGGGATGCCGTTGCCACCGCCCTCGCCGTGCGGCGCCGACGCCTCGCGGCGGTCGCCTGGGGCGCCCGGGCCGTGTCCGTTGTCGTCTACCTGCACGATCAGCTCGTCGGGACCGTAAGTCAGCTCGACGGTGGCGGCGCTGGCCCCGGCGTGGCGGACGATGTTCGTCAGCGCCTCTTGCACAATCCGGAACGCTGCCAGATCGATGCTCGCCGGGAGCGGCCGGCGCTCACCGTGCACCTCGAGGGTGACGCCGACGCCAGCCGCGGTGGTGCGGGAGACGAGCTCGTCGAGGCCGTCCAGGCCCGCCGTCGGCGCTCTGGGCGCGTGTTCGCGGGTGCCGCGCAACACTCCGAGTACCGAACGGACCTCGCGCAGCGCGTCGGCGCTCGCCTCGTTGATCGTTGTCAGCGCGATCCGCGCCTGCTCGGGCTTCTCGTCGATCAGGTGCAGGGCGACGCCGGACCGGACGTTGATCAACGAGATGTTGTGCGCCAGCACGTCGTGCAACTCGCGGGCGATGCGCAGTCGCTCCTCGTCTGCCTGGCGGCGGGCCTGGAGCTCGCGCGCCCGCTTGGCCTGAGCGAAGCGCTCCCGGCGGCCGCGCATCCCTTCGGCGCCGGCCAGCGCCACGAGCAGCCAGGCAGCGATCGCCAGCGCCGCCAGCACCTTCGGGCCGCCCGAGTGCCCGAGCGCCCACGGCAGCCCGAGGAACATCAGCCACCCGACTCCGACCGCGGCCCACGCGAGCACCCGCTCCCCCGCGAACACCGCCGAGACGATCGCGAAGCCGAGCGACAGAAAGTTCGGTCCGAGCAGGTACCCACGCGCGACGTACGCCACCGTGACCGCGAACACGAACACAAGCACCCCGCGCACATACCGCCGCCGCAGGACCAGCGCCAACGGACCGAGCGCCAGCAGCGCGTAGGCACCGGCATCAAGCTCCGTCGCAGGGTGGCACCCAGACGCCCACCAGCAGCTATGCGTCCGCGACACGTGATGCGCCGCCCCCGCTGTGGCGGCGATCTGGATCACTCCGCACACCGCGGCGAGGCGCAGGTCGCTGCGGCGGATCCAGCCCCACGAGGTCACAGCCGCACGATAGCCCCGCCCGCCGGCGTCGTCATCGCCTCCCGGACGCAGCCGCGACTACGCCGACGGGAGTACACGCTGCCGCTGCGGTCAGGCGCCGGGAGCAGCACAGAAGCCGCCGCTCGCCCGACGACAAATCGCCCGCCGGAGAGCAACCTTCTCCCTGCAGCAAGCGACCGAACCACACAGACTGAAGGGAGCAGCGATGTACGGATACGACACGATCAGCCACATGATCCGGGACCCCAACCTGCGCGCAAGCGACGCCGACCGCGAGGCGACCGCCGACCGGCTGCGCCACCACCACACCGACGGCCGGATTGACCCCGAGGAATTCCAGGAGCGCCTGGACAGGTGCTACGCCGCGAAGACCGTGGGCGAGCTGGCCGAACTCACCCGCGACCTGCCGGCCGATCCGGCGCGGCGCGGCTCGGGCGCCCGCACCAGCTTCGGGCTGCTCGGCCCCCTGCGGACGATCCCGATCGTCCCGATCATCCTGGCCATCGTCGCCATTCACCTGATTGTCGGCGTGATCAGCGGCCTGTGGATCCTGATCCCGCTGTTCTTCCTGGCCCGCTTCACGATCTGCCGGCGCGGACTCCGCGCCTGGACTGGGCGCCGCGGAGCCGCGCTGTAGCGGCGCGGCTCATCGCACGGGGCGGGATGGTCGCGGTGACCGGTACCCGCGCCGCGACCCGGAACCCCGACCGCTCACGCCCCACGCCCGGGAGCGCGGCAGCGCGGCCACCAGCCCCCGGGCGTGGTTGCCTAGACCCTATGGCGTGGGTCGCCCGTTGCAGGGTTGACTCGCCGGGGTTGGTGGCCGGACGCTCCTCGCGGGGGTTTGTCTGGCCGGAGAGTGGCTCCGGCTGACCCCAAGAGAGTGAGGAGGTCCGGCCATGCCCGGAACGATGACGTGGGTGGGGTTCGATGTCGATGCCCGTTCGGCGCACGCCGCGGCGATCGATGCGAGATCTGGCGAACTGACGCGGTGGCGGTTCGGGGCGGGTCTGCACGCGCCGGTCGCGTGGTTGTGTTCGCTTCGCGGTCCGGTGCGGGCGTGCTATGAGGCCGGACGACGGGGTTCGGGCTCTACCGGGCGGCGGTCGCGGCGGGGATCGCGATCGAGGTGGTCGCGCCCGGCAAGACGCCGCGTGGTCGCTGTGAGCGGGTGAAGAGTGATCGCAAGGACGCCGAGCTGCTCGCGCGGCTGCTGGCGGCAGGGTCGCTGACTGCGATCACGGTCCCGCCGGTTGAGGTGGAGGCCGCCAGAGAGCTGACACGCTGTCATGACGCCTGCCGCCGCGATCTGATGAACGCCCGCCACCGCGTCTCAAAGATGCTCTTGCGCCACGGCCGGGTGTATCCCAAACCCTCGACCTGGGGTCAGGAGCATCGCCGCTGGCTCTCACGCCAGCAATTCGATCAGCCCGCCAGCGAGCTTTCCTATGCGAACCTGCTCGCGTCGGTCGACGGGCTCACCGCCCGCAAGCTCGCGTTGGCTGAACGGCTCTCACGGCTGGCTATCGAGGGGGAGTGGTGGCCGACGGTCGCGCGGCTGCGCTGCTTGCGTGGCGTTGACACGTTGACTGCGTTGGCGATCCATCTCGAGCTCGGCGGCGACTGGCAACGCTTCCAGAAAGCCCACCGGGTCGGGTCCTGGCTGGGGCTCACGCCGTCGCTGAACCAGTCCGGCGAATCCTCTCATCAAGGCTCGATCACCAAGACCGGCTCCACTCTCGCTCGACGGCTACTGGTTGAAGCGGCGTGGCACTACGCCCGCGAGCCGCGGATCGGCGCCACCCTGGAGAGCCGCCAGCACGGCCAGCCCGAGCACGTCCTTCAGATCGCCAACCGCGCGCAGCATCGCCTCTACCGCGTCCATCACAGGATGCGCGCCCACGGCAAGCCGCACAACGTGACGGTCGTCGCGTGCGCGCGAGAGCTGGCGTGCTTCCTCTGGGCAGCCGCCACCGCCACCTAACCCCGCGGACAGCCGCACCCGGTTCAGGAGGCCGGGGCGCCGGTCCCACCAAGCGGCCAGGCACGCGCGATACACCTATGAGCAACACCCCGCGGGGTGTCACGCTCGTTCCTAGACACGCCCACGCCGGCAGCGAAACCCGGGCCCTGGGGTACAAAAATCCCCGCATATCAGACTGGCAACGCCGAAACAGGGCCCGACGCCCCACCCTCCTGAAACACCACAGCACCGCCCGCGAGCAGCACACCAGCAGGCACGATCAAACACGCCCACTTGACAAACGCACCGCCATATCAGATGTAGTTCCTGACGACGTTGTTCATCCGGGCCCCTTGGAGGCTGATGGCTGCCACGCCACATCAGTCCCAAGGAGGACGCCGGATGAATCTGCACCGTAACGCTGCCCTCAGTCTGAAAGGTCGGCGGGAGTTGTGCCGGCGGGTGGTTGAGGGGGAGCGGACGTTGAGCGAGGCCGCCGAGGCCGCCGAGGTCAGCGTCCGCTGCGCACGCAAGTGGGTGGCCCGCTACCGGGCCGCCGGCGAGTCGGGGCTGATTGATCGTTCCTCGGCGCCTCACCGCATCCCGCATCGCACCAGCGAGCATCGCGTCCAGGCGATCGCAGCCCTCAGACGGCTGCGGTTCACCGGCCCGGAGATCGCCGAGGTGCTCGGCATGGCCTCATCGACCGTGTCGGGGATCCTGACCCGGATCGGGATGGGCAAGCTCGGCCGCGTCGGCCTCGAGCCAGCCCAGCGCTATGAACGAGCTCGTCCTAGCGAGCTGATCCACATCGACGTCAAGAAGCTGGGGACGGATCGAACGCGGAGCCGGAGCCCGCATCACCGGCATGGCCAACCAGGGAAGTCGTCCCCGCCGAACCGACGCCGCCGGGATCTCCCGCCAGCTAGCCGGCTGAGAGCATGCGCACGTCGCCATCCGATGACTGCACCCGCCTTGCCTACGCCGAAGCTCTGCGCGACCACAAGGCCATCACCGTAGTCGCGTTCCTCAGGCGAGCGGTCCAGTTCTTCGCTCCTCACGGGGTCACCGTCGAGCGCATGCTAACCGACAACGGCTCGTCGTACTGCCCCGCGGTTCCACGCAATCGCTGCCGCGCGCTCGCGATCTGCCACCTGCGCACCCGCGCCTACAGGCCCCAGACCAAACAGCAAAGCCGTCTGCGGGCACGACGGAGGGCACCGGGACCGATTGGTCAAGGTGTTGGGAGTGTGCCCGCCCCCTCTGATCGTCAGGGTCTCGCCGGCCGGCGGCGCCGTCAAGGTAGTTCGTCCGGTAGGGCGCTCCACCTTGAGGGCGCCGCCCGGCGGGCGAGGTTAGGCAGCGATCAGGGGCTGGGCGGACTGTGCGGCTAGGTCGCGGATCATGCGTCGGTAGACGACGTCTGAGAGGTGTCGTTTGAGGACGCGGCCGGCCTCCTTCTTGCGGTCGAGGCCGGCAGTGGTGCGGTGGCGTTGAAGCGGCGAAAGCCGCCCTCGGTGAAGCGCCGCACGTCGCCTGTCTCGACTAGCAGCTCGGCGACCGACCGGGATCGAGCACCCCAAACAGCCCATAGCCGCCAGTTTCGGGGCTGCTCGTGGGTCTCGGGGCTTCTGACACTGATTCGTCTCCTACGCCTTTCTGCCTCGTTAGCACGCACGGACCGCTGGCGGCGGATCGTCGTTCCATCGTCAGGGGCTGCTCCCGCCCTCTGCCGCACACCCGGCATCGGGCTGCCCCTCAACTTCTCCCGGCCGTTACGGCGGCCGGGGCGGGTCCTTACACCCCGCCCGGTCATATGGCGCCTCGTGGCGCAGTGCCGGATCCACGAAGAAGGGGCACTCTCAGGAGCCGCCGCGACCGGGCTCGACACTTCTCCTTCCGGCGGATTGCAGCCAGCCGCCTCCGGAGCCACGCCGGCGCTGGCCAGGTCTACGCCGCCCAACCCCCCATGTCCTCGTGTCCAGCCGTGTCCGTGCCGAGGACTGGATGGAGCTCGATAGCGGGCGAATAGCGGCTTGCGGGGGTTTCGCGGCCGAGCGCCTCGGCCATGGCGCGCACGTGGTGCGGGCCCCCGCCGCAGCAGATGCCGAGGTAGCTGATGCCGGACTGTTGGGCCCAGCGAGCGAAGTCCGCCATCTCGAACCGAGTGCAGGCGAGGGGCTCCAGTTGTATAGGGAAGGCTCGCCCCCCGTCGGGGGTGGTGAGTGACTCGAACGCCGGCGTCGCGTCAGATGTTCGGTAGGGAACGGGCTGCGCTGCGATAGGCGTATTGATAGCCGCGCAGATCTCGGTCAGCAGCGGCTTCATCGTCTGCGGCCCGCGCGAGCAGTTCAGCCCCACAATGGTCGCACCTGCGTCCGACGCTCGGTGGCAGGCCTCTACGTACGAGTAGCCGTCATAGGTGGTGGTGGGATGCACGCTGGCGAAAGTAACCACGGCGGGTAGACCGAACTCGTGGCAGACTCCCAGCCCGATCAGGGCTTCGCCCAGATAGTCGTTGGTCTCAGCAATGACGAAGTCAACGCCCTCGTCCACGGCCCAGCCCAGTTGCTCCTCGTATTGCGCGCGCACGAGGGCACCGGTGCGCCGGGCGTCCGCGGGATCGTAGGACCAGGTGTTGGAGATGTTCGCCGCCACGAGCGCCCCGCCCTCACGAGCAACCTGGTTGGCCACGCGCACCGCGGCGCGGTTCATCTCTTCGAGGTCCCCCTCGCGGCCAACCATCTTCAGCTTCTCGCGATGGGCGTAATAGGTGAGCGCCACCATGACCTCAGCGCCAGCACGTAGGAACTCGCGATGCAGCTCGACTACAGCCTCTGGCGCGTCGAGAACGACTTCCGGAACATAGAGGCCGGCCTTGATGTAACCGCGACGCTCGAGTTCGAAAACGTAGCCCTCGGCGCCGAGTATGACGCCCTCAGCGAGGCGCTGTTGAAGCGTTCGGCGTGATGGCCGGGCCTGCATCGGAACTTCCTTTCGTGAATCGCGCCGGGTCAAAGCGCTGGATGTCGTAGACGGTGCCCTGTTGAAGCGCGAGCTCCGCCAGTACACGCCCGACCCACGGGGCGAACTTGTAACCAGTGCCTCGCCACCCCACGCCCACGTACGCGCCGGGAAAGCCGGGAACCGCTCCGAGCACAAACTCATCGTCGCCGACGAGGTCGTAGTCACAGCCATCGACATCGTCAACCGGCTCGATTCGGGCGTTCCTCAGCACGGGCAGGCAGTGCTCGACGAACGAAATGACGCTGTCGATCACCCTGGTTACGCGTTGTAGGTCCGGCGGGTGGTAATAACCAATCTTGACCTTGTCGATCAGCCCGTCGATGATCGGGTGGCAGTAGATCCCGGCGTCGAGATAGGCGATAACCGGCATGGCATCCGAGGTGAACTGCTCGCGGGAATCAGTCGGCGGGGTGAAGTACTTCGCCTCGATCGGGTGGGCGCGACTGATCGGGACCCGGAGCGACGCCCCTTCCATGCGGGCCAGCACGTCATTCGTTCCGTGGCCGGCGGTCACGACGAGCGATCGCGACGCCCAAACATCTGCATCGGTAACGACACGGATCTCGCCCCGGTGGCGGACGGCGAGCCGAGTGGTCACACCCTCGACAATGCGCACACCGCGTTCGGCAAGCGCCCACTGCAGAGCGGTGGTGACCGCGGGCAGGCTGACGACGCCGCCGTCGAGGTCAACGTAGCCGAAGTCAGCCTCGAGGTACGGAAACCGCGCCCGCAATGCCTCGCCGGCGAACGACGCCGACGGGATACCCAGATCCCTCAGGACCCGATGGCTGAGGTACGCGTAGGTGCTCCTGATGTCAGGCGTCACCGAGCGCTTGGCGACGTTCATGCACCCGCAGCGGACGAGCGCTGCCGTGCCGGTCTGGCCCTCGAACTCGTCCCACAGCCGCAGCGCCTCACGCGCGAACCGAGCATAGGCAGGATCAAGGTAATCGCTGCGATAGGAGCGTGTGCGCCCGAACGAGGCGGTCGAAGGATCCCCGACACATCCCCGCTCGAGCACCACGATCCGGTCGAAGCGCTCCGACGCGTGATAAGCCGTGAACAGACCCATCACCCCGCCGCCGATAACCACCAGATCCTCGGTCATACCGTAGGCAACTCCAGAGATCGAAGTTCTTTCGCCAGCGACGAACACGTCGAGGGCTGGGCGAATTGCTGGTCGATGGCGATTTGCATGCTGAAGCGGTTCAGTGAATCGCTTCAGTATCCCGCATGCTGAGAGCGGATGCGAGCGCCGCGCAGCCCGGGAGCTCGGCTATCGTTGACGCCCCCTATACCGGCGGTATTCCTTGCGGAGCCCTCGGCATCCCGCCAATGCCCTTACGGGGCGCTCGCGTTCAAACACGATATGTGCACCGCCGCTCGCCCCGCATTGCAGCCAATCTGAACACCATTCCCGCGCGCCAGACCCTTTCCCTTCGCCCAGTAACGACACTCCGCCTGCAACGTCGCGACGCCTGCTGGTGGGCCGAAGGCGATCGTGTGCTCCGGCGCCGACAGCGTCGGATGGCTGTCATCCCTGCGTCGCCAACTCGATCGCGCGACCCGAGGCGTCCCGACCATCAAAGCGATCACCCCGGTGTCGCGCTTGGCACAGCTGAGCCTGGGCGATCGGGTAAGTCCGAGGGAGACGCCAGGAGGCGGTTGTTTGACTCCCGCCTTCAGAGTTGGTGCTTGTCGCCGAATTGACTGCAGCAAGCGATGTGGCTGTCCCTGATGTTGTCGAGGAGGGCCTCGCTTGTAGGACCATCGAGAGATGTATCCCTTCAGGCTCTCACGTGTCAGTGAGCCGGACGCTCCAGGTCTGCGGCCCGTCGCAGGAGAAGCCGAGCCGGAACGACACGCGCGTTGGTGTGGCGGTCGGCGACCATCCCAATCCGACCAGGCGAGAAGAACGCCCTCAGCCCCGGTCCGAAGTTGATCTGGCCTGACTGGGGATGGGTAATAGTTTGAACCCGGCCATCAAGGCGGACGAGCTGCGCCGGGTCGGGGTCCTCCTCACGGCGGTTCCTGCCGCCTCGATCGCCAGCCGCGACGTGAAGCCTTCGAAGGTCACCTGCCTGAGCTCGGCCGTGAGCGCGGATACGCTTGGGCGTGCCGGTAGTACCGGACGGGAGCGCAATCTGCGCGATGTCATCCCGCTCGGCCCGCGATTGATGCGGTGCGGGGATCAGGCGCTTGAGCGTCGCTGGCGTGTTCTTGCAACTCCGCTCTCCTCCGATGCAAGGTGTGCCGTTCGTTGCTCCTGACTCGTCGAAGCGAGAAACGCCTCGCGGCCGAGGAGCGTCTCGAGCGGCCCCAAACGAAGCTATCCAGGCCAGTTTGCCCAGCCGGTGGCGGGGAAGTCTTTCGTCGAGGTCACAAGGTCATCAGCAGCGAGGGAGGAACCGTGCAAGCATTACGACCAACCGGCCGGACGGTGTATTTCTTTGGTGCGCTTGGGGGCCTGCTGTTCGGCTATGACACGGGCGTCATCTCCGGCGCGCTGTTGTTCATTCCGAACACCTTCAAGCTGACGCCGTTTGTCAAGGGGGCGGTGGTCGCCGGTTTGCTGCTGGGGGCGATGATCGGAGCCGCGCTGGCCGGTCGCCTGTCTGACCGCCTCGGTCGCCGGAAACTGATCATCGCCGCGGCGGTGGTGTTCACCGGGGGCGCGCTGTTGGCGGCGTTCGCGCCCAGCGTCGCGGTGTTGATCGCGGCGCGCTTCATCATCGGTCTCGCGGTGGGCACGGCGGCGCTAGTCGTGCCACTGTATTTGGCGGAGATAGCGCCGACCGAGATTCGGGGCACGATCGCATCGCTCAACCAAATGATGATCGTCGGGGGCATCCTCGTGGCGTACATCGTCAACGCGATTCTCGCCTCTTCTGCGAACTGGCGGTTGATGCTCGGCTTGGCGGCGGTGCCGTCGTTGGTGCTGCTGGTGGGCATGGTGTTCATGCCCGAGACTCCACGCTTCCTGGTGCACACCGGGGAGGAAGAGACGGCGCACGAAGTGCTTGAGGAGCTGCCCGGGGACGAGCGCCCAGAGGAGCGGATCGAGGAGATCCGCGGTGTCGAGGAGGAGGAGAGCGGCAGCGGGTTGCGGGCGTTGTGGCAGGCGACGTGGGTGCGCCCGGCACTGCTCGTCGCAACTGGGCTGGCCGTCTTCCAGCAACTGGTGGGGATCAACACGATCATTTACTACGCGCCGACGACCCTGACCAACGTCGGCTTCGCGAAGACGAGCGCGATCTACGCCAATCTCATCATCGGTGTGATTAACGTGGGGATGACCGTTCTTGCGGTGCGGATTATCGACCGGGTGGGCCGCAGGCCGATGCTGTTCGCGGGCGTCGCCGGGATGGCAGGCAGCCTGCTCGTCCTGGGTATCTCGCTCTCGGTTCTACCCACGCCGCACCATCCCAGCGATCCAGCGGCGGTCATAACGCTCGTCTGTTTGGCCACCTTCATTGCCTCCTTCGCGGCGACCTGGGGCCCGGTGGTGTGGGTGATGCTCCCCGAGGTCCTGCCGCTGAGCGTGCGCGGCACCGCGATGGGCGTGGCGGTGTTCGGTAACTGGGCCGCTAACTTCCTCGTCGCCCAGACGTTCCCATCGCTGATCTCGGGTCTTGGGCCGGGGCCGGTGTTCCTCGGCTATGCGGGTCTCGGCATCCTGGCTGGCGTGTTCGTGAAGGTGTTCGTCGCGGAGACGAAGGGACGCAGCCTTGAAGAGATCGAAGCGGAGCTCCGCCAGGCCGACGATCGAAAGACACCAGGGCGCGACACGCAACAGCGGGCCGCGATCTCGGGCTGACCACAAAAGAAAAACCACAACGACAGGCACGGCGCGGTGGCAGGTGCCTCCGGGGCAATCAGATGGTGAGGGCCGTTAGCCCCGAGAACAGCCGCAAGTCGACTTCGCAGAGCGTCCTCGGCGTTTCGGGCAAGTGGGCGGGCAAACTGGGCTTCTCAGATCGCCACCTTTCTCGTGATCGTGCACGTATCGACATGACCGATTGCTGTTCCTCATCACATGTGCGCGCTGGTGGCGTGCGCCGTCTACCGCGCGGGAGCGAAGCAGTTGGCGGACTAACCGCGAGACCGCCACGGACCTGTTGTTCGACCTCGGGTGGAGAAATCCCCAGCCGGCCGGAGCTCGTTGAAGTCGGCGCGTTAGACGACTGAGGGCCGGTTGGGATCGGTGAAGGCGGCTTGGGAGTCCTCGAGGCGTTGTTCGAGAGCCTCGAGCCCGTGCTCGATCTTGAAGTTACATTCTGCCTCGGTGATGGGCTGGACGGCGAGGATGCGCGCGTGGCCGTTCGGCCAAGAGCAGATCTCGAACTCGGGTCCGTAGGCGTAGGGTGGCGATCAGGAGGTAGGTGCAGAGCGATCGTCGTGTCCATGGTTCGCCGATCGGCAGGGTGTGTCCGTGGTCGAGGCGCTGTTGCTCGGGGCCAGCGTGGTAATAGGCGAGCATCGTGAGGATCTTGACGTGCCGGCTGTTGCGTTCGGTGGTGCGGAGCACGAACTCGAGCCCATGTTCGTTGTGGGCGGCCACGTCCCAGCAGCCGGTGGTGACGTAGCTCCAGAGGTTCAGTCGAGGACCGGGTCCGATCTCGTAGACGTCGAAGTCGGGAACGCGCTGCCGGACGGGACCTGTTGGCCACTCGCGGCGGCGAATCGGATGGTCCTTGAAAAACGTGGTGATGTGGGCATCGATCGCGGCGGCTGGAGTACGCGGCTTGCGGAATGGCGACACGAGCGGATTATCTTCTGCAACACGCTCGTCGAGCGGTGGACTGCAGCCGGGGGCGCCCTTCGAAATACGAGGAGGACACGTCGTAGAGCACCAGCTCCCCGTCTTTTTGGTGGCGGGCTGTCAACGCCGGGCTGGAGGGAGAGCTGACTGATCATCTGGGCTACCCAGGCGGGCAGGCCCCGCAGGGCGGGGGGCAACCATCCGCAATGGTTCAACCCCAGTTATTGAGGGGAACTTCGCGTTAACCGCTCTTTGACCCAAGCCGCCAATGGCCAGTCGCCCAACAGGCGTGCAGCCTCGTGGTTCTCCTACCGCGGGAACGGGGCCGCACGGCGCGAGCCACTCCCGAGGTGTGTTTTCCTCGGGTGGCGGCGTTTTCCAGAGATCGTCCGGTCTGGTCGGTTAGGCTGGGTGTTCGAGGCTGAGCAGTTGGGCTTTGGCCTCGGGCCCGCCGCGATAGTTGCCGAGTTGGCCGTCGCTGCGTAGCACTCGGTGGCAGGGCACGAGGATCGGGAGTGGGTTGGTCGCTACTGCGGTCCCGGCGGCGCGAACGGCGGCGGGGCTGCCGGCTTGGGTGGCGACTTGCCGGTAGGTGGCGGTGTGTCCGTAGGGGATTTGAGCGGTGGCGCGAAGCACTTCGCGACGAAAGCCGCGTGTCAGCTGCCAGTCGAGCGGTAGGTCGAAGTTGCTGCGGCGGCGTTCGAAGTACTCATCGAGCTGATGCCTGGCGCGGGTGAGGCTCTCGCGCCTGGCGCCCAGCACATGGGGAGATATTCGATGTGCGAGGTCTTCGAGCACCGCTTCCGGATCTTCGGCCGGCAGTCCGATCCGGACGAGGCCTTGCTCGGTGGCGCTGAGAAGGATCATTCCCAGTGGTGAGTCGTGGCGCTCGAAGGCAACGTCGATGAGGCCTTCCGCGGTGGCGAGGCGGGCGAGCTCTCCGCGTAGCCGTGCCCAGTCCTCGGCGGGGGGCGCCGTGTGGGTGCTGAGCGCGGTTTGGAGCGGGTCTGGCGAACTGTTCTGATGGTTGTTAGGGGAGGTCATGTGTGTAGGACGTGGAGCAGGCCGGGTCTGTGATGATGGAAGATGATGCCCAGCGCGCGGTCCGTTGGCCGCGGGTCCAGGGTGCTCGCGCCGTGGTGCAGTCCGATCGTGTGGTAGCCGTTCTTGCCGGCGTTCGGGCGGTGGGGGTGGGGAAGATCACAAAGATCCCTTGTGAGGGGTTGAGCACGAGCGCGGCTCTGCGCGCGGGGTCGTTGCTCGAGCAGCACGAACTGCCGCCGTCAACATCGACGCCGGGCTCTGACAGCACGGTCAGGATCTGGAACGGGAAGGACACTTCGCCGTCGGGGTCCTGGTGCAGCGCTTTCCAGTCGCCCTCGTGGTAGCGCAGGGCGGGCGGCCTGGGCCGGCTGCTCGGCCGCGCTCGAGCAGTTGCGCGTGATCATGGGTGGTGATCGCGAACCCGCGCTCGTTCAGCTGGGCGCGCAGCTCGCTCGACGGTAAGTGCGTCGACCCGGTGCGAAATCGTTGCGCGCGGGTTGGTGGTGATCGTTGTCATGTCATGTGTCGTTCCTCAGTCGTTTGAGTCCTTCAAAGACGCTGCGGCGAGCGGCCGCTTCGCTTGTTTGCATCACCTGCGCGACTTCGCGGTAGGTCAGATCCGCGCGGTAGCGGAGGATGACCGCCTGGCGCTGTTTGGCCGGGAGCGCGCGCACGCGCTCCCAAAGCGCCTCGTCGGCGTCGCCCGTCTCCGGCGCGGCCGCGCGGGTGTCGATCTCGTCGGTCGGCTGCGGCGCCCGGGCGCTGCCACGATGGGCGTCGATCGCTTTGCGCGCCGCGATCGAGAAAAGCCACGCTCGCACGGCCTGTGGGTCGTTCAGGTTCCCGTATGCGCGCAGCGCTGCGAGCATCGTTTCCTGGAAGGTGTCCTCGGCGCGCTGCGGGCCGACCTGGGCGTGACAGAAACGGAGTACCGCTGGCCCGTGTTGCTCGACCACGTGTTCAAACGGAGGCAGCGCGGGCGTGGCGCCACCGCGAGCCGGTCGCGGTCTTGTGGCGCTGCCGGGGCGAGAAGTCATAGGAGTGTTAGACAGTCGGGACAGTCATTTTGTGAGATCGCGGATCCTCAATCCACCTTCTGACCGCATGATGCATGGGTGGATCTCACATCGGCGGTGGCGAGCGCGTCTTAGGACTGATGACTCGACTACAAGGAGATGCTGCGATCAGCGCGACGCGCGTCATTCACAAGGGCTGGCTATTGGGAATCCTGTTGCTGGGGCCGTTCATGTCTCAGGCTGATGCGACGATCGCGAACGTCGCCACGCCGTCGATCCACGCCGACCTGGGCGCGTCGGGCGCGATGCTCGAGCTGGTGATCGGCGGCTACCTGCTCGCGTTCGCGGTGCTGTTGATCACCGGCGCGCGACTGGGCCAGACGCACGGCTACAAACGCGTGTTCCTGCTCGGCATCGGAACGTTCAGCCTCGCGTCTCTGCTATGCGGGCTCTCGCCCGACCCGACGGTATTGGTGGGCGCGCGGGTGCTGCAGGGCGCCGGCGCGGCGCTGATGTTCCCCCAGACGCTGACCGGAATCCAGCTGAACTTCTCCGGCGCGGAGCGCGCCCGCGCGATCGGCTTATACGCGCTGTCCACCGGCGCGGTGGTCGGCCAGATCCTCGGCGGTGTCCTGATCTCCGCCAACCTCGCCGGCGGTCACTGGCGCGCGATCTTCCTGATCAACGTGCCGATCGGCGCCGCGGCACTCATCGCCGGGATCCGCTACCTCCCCGCCGACGCCGCCCGCGTCTCGCGCCGCATCGATCTACGGGGCGTCCTCTTGCTCTCAACCACCGTCCTGCTGGTGCTGATCCCGCTGACCCTCGGGCGCAGCGCCGGCTGGCCGGCCTGGACCTGGGCGTGTCTGGCGGCCAGCATTCCCGCGTTCGCGCTTTCATCGTCGCGCAACGCCGTGTCAGCGACGGCGGCGGCTCGCCGCTGGTCAACGTGCACGTGATCGCGCGCCGCCCCGTGTTCTGGGGGCTCGCCACGATGTTGGCCACGAGCGGTAGCTACTACGCGCTGCTGTTCACGCTCGCCCAGTACCTTCAGCAAGGCCTCGGGCGGAGCGTGCTGGTCTCCGGGCTCACGCTCGTGCCCTGGGTCGCCGCCTTCGGCCTCGCCGGGCAGCTCGTCAGCCGCCTGCCCGCCCGGCTGCTCGCCTCGACGCCGGCCGGCGGCTGTGCGCTGCTCGCGGGCGCCTATACAGCGATCAGCGCCGTCTTGTTCACCGGCAACCACTCAGAAGCGCTATTGATCCTGCTGCTCGCGATCGGCGGGTTCGGGCTCGGAATCCAGTTCAGCTCAACGATCGGGCATCTCACCAGCTCCGTCCGACCCGCCTACGCCTCCGACATCAGCGGCGTCACCAGCACCACCTCCCAGATCGGCGGAGCGCTCGGCGTCGCCGCCTTCGGCACCCTATACCTCAGCCTCGCCCCGCTCGGCTCCGGACTCGCCACCCACGCCTTCGCGATCGTCACCGCCGCGCTGGCCGCGATCATCCTACCGGCCATGATCGGGGCCTACAGTGCGACCCACAGTCAGCGAGAGCCCGACGAAGGCCCCGCCACCTCCCGGGTCATCACGCCGGTGATTGCACCCGAGTGCGCCAGCTCCCCGACCAAGGGCTGACCCCACCGGACGATCGCTGCCGCGCGCAGCCCCGGACGACCGCGCGTCGTGCTGGCATAACGTGAACGGCGAGCGGAACCACCCCGAACAGATCGGAGACCAGAAACATGCTCACCATGGCAGTGGACTGGGGCGAGGTCACCGCGATCGCGACCTCGATTCTGGCCATCGGCCTGGTCGGAGCGATCGCCGCAGCGGTCTTCGGCGCCCAACAGGTGCGGGAAGCTCGCCGGACTCGCGAAGCGCATATGGCGGCCGAGTTCTTTCGCCGTTGGAACGACGACGCTCTCGTGGAGGCGCGTCGGATGGTGCAACGGTTCAAGTCAGCCGATGAACTGCGCGACGCATTTACCGCCTACGTCGCTGCCGATGCCCCTGAGGCCTACGTGCTTCTCCGAGAACTCGACTACTTCGAGCAGCTGGCCGCGCTCGAAAACCTCGGCGCCTTTGACACAGAGCTGATCAAGCTGCTCCTCGGGCGCACCCTGATCGAGCGGTGGGAGATGTGGAGCCCCGCGATTCACCGGGCGTACGGTCCACGCGTGTACCCGATGTTCGAAGGCTTGGTGGACAAGCTGCGACAGGCGCTGGACGATCCGGCCGGTCCGCCAACGACTGATCCGTCCGAGTAGGCAGCTGCCTCGACCGCCGCCGGGGAGGGCCAAGAGACCGCGTCAGTGACTGGCCTTCGGCGTACCTCGTGAGAATCCGGAGGACTACGGCCCCTTCGGCTCGATTTCATCTTGTAGCCCTTGAGGCGCGGCTGGCCCTTCTTGTCCACCCTCATCCGCCATGTGGCGTAAACTCGGTGGTCAGGCCGGGCTTTCAGCTCGGCGAGGCGTGCCAGCGTTCGTAGTTGTTGCTCTTGCACCTCCCGCGTTTCGCAGCACTCGATCTCCCGGGAGGGAAAGCATGGCTACCGGAACCGTAAAGTGGTTCAGCGACGAGAAGGGCTATGGCTTCATCACGCCCGATGACGCGAGTAAGGACCTGTTCGTTCACCACAGCGCCATCCACGGCAGCGGCTTTAAGTCGCTTTCTGAAGGCGCCAAGGTGAGCTTTGAAACCGAGCAGGGTCGCAAGGGCCCAGCCGCCGCCGACGTCCAGCTGATCTAGCCCCGATGGCACCCGCCAGGGCGCTGCTGGGGACCGGAGCCCGCCGGCACGCCGCGGGGACTGGAGACAGTCACGTGACGCGCGTAGGCGGGGAGCCGGGGTTCAGCCAGCAATCAGCGGCACGCCGGCCCGCAGCGACCGGTAATGCAGGTGCCGAAAATCTCCTTCGCGCTACGGGCGGTGGCTAGATGTTGGCGGCGCGGAGCGTCACCACGCATTCTGGGTTGATCCCGAGGCGGTCCCCCGTTTCGGCCTCCGCCAGCCAGGCGATTTCCATGATCGAACCACGAGCCGCGTCGACGATGATCCGTTCGACATCCTTGACGTCGCCTTGGACGCGGAAGCGGTCGCCGGTGACGACAGTTATCTCCGTTACGGGGGTCCGGGGCCGCAGCGGCCCGCCGCTCGAGCTCATCGGTGTTCAAATTAGACGCATTAGCGCCGGTCGTCCGTCGGTGGCACCAAAGCCCGAGACTGAAGGTCCTGCGGCGTCAGAGCGCCCCAATAGGCTATCGCCTCGCCGCCGTCCGGGAGCAACCGACGTTTCCGTGGAGTTGGGGGTGCCTCGGTGAGGTGCCCCCGATGACCTCATCGCCCGCCAATTCTCACCGGTCGACGAGCGGATCTACGCTTAGCCAGTACACCGCGCCGGCGAGGGAACAAACCAATACGCGTGCCAGCCCACCCCAACCTCATGCCGTGCGGACCAAGTGCCTCATGCCAACACGCGCCCTTCGCGTGGTAGCCAGGTGATCGCGTGAAGACGACCCGAGAAAAAGCCGAGGAGAAGCGCCAGGAGAAGCTCGACCTCGTCCGCGAGCAGGTCCAGAACGGGTCGCTCGTGATCCGCCAGATGACCGCCGAGGAGCGCCGGCGCTACCCACGGCCCGCCCCCGCCAAGAAGCCAGGCAGACGATGAGCCAGCCCGAGCGCGAGGGATTGATCGCGCGGATTCGGCAGATCCGCCGTTCAGCCGGCACCGCGCAGCGCCGCGCGTCCTCGGAGGTCGAACCCAACAATGATGTGATCCGCGCGCTCGAGGAGCGGGTTGCGGCCCTGGAGCAGCTGGTGGAAGGGCTTCAGGATTCAGTGCACCGCGAGACGCTTCGCCAGGGCAAGCGAATCGCCGAGCTCGAGGCGCGGATCCACCCCGCCGCGCTCAGCAAGGCTCTTAGCCAGGACGCTCGCGAGCGCGGGCTCTAGCCATGACCGCGTTCCCATCTCCCGGATCGCCGGTGGTGCGCGGTATCTCCGTACGCGACTAAAACGGGCCCATCGGGGTATGACGCGTCAGCCGTTGTCGGCGCGGAATCGGTTCGGTGTTGGCACTCCGGGCTATGGCTGAATCGGCCAACGCCATCGTGACGCCGTGGCCGGCCATGAGGCAGCGGCCGTGAGCGCGACCGGGAAGCCGATGCTCGGGAGGACGTAACCGACCGGCGCGAGGGCTGGCGGATGAGCGAGAAGGCACCGCTGAGGCGCGCGAAGTCGGACGCCTCGAGCGCCTACCGCAGCCTGAGCAGCTGGGTGCCCGCGGCTGCCCGCAGGGAGCAGGCCGCAGCAGGACCCGCGGTTCCCAGGCGGCCAACGCCGCTCCTGATGGCTGAAGCTCCTCACGCCCTCTCGAGCACGAGCCGATAGTGGTCGAGCAGCTCTCGCTCGAAGCAAGCTCGGTTGGAGCTGGCGCCTGACGTGTACGCGAAGCGGAAGTCGGGGCTCGTCAACCAGCGCGGGAGCAGCCGCAGCTTCAGCAGCGTCATTCTCGGATTCCACGCCTCGGTCCGCATGTCCCACTGGCGGATGGTCTCGATGTAATCCAGCCGCCCGCTCTCGCTTGACACCACGCGGAAGTGCGGGTCGGCGCAGCGGATGACCTGCTCCTGGCCGAAGGGAAGGAAGGAGCCGGGGAATGCCGCCCTCATCATGGCGAGGTACCACGCATCGGACTCCCGCGGGGCATGACGGTCGACCTCGTCCACGTCGATCATGTTCCGGCCAAAGACCATGGTCTGCAGGTAGAACCTGCCCTTGCGGGGAAGGACGCCCGCGATCTGCTCGAAGAACCGACGATAGATCTCTTCCTGTTGCCCCTTCCGGTGATCGTCCGGAGAGCAGAAGTGCTCGAAGGCCCCGAGGCTCGCGACGGCGTCAAACGGCCCGAAGCTGTTGCGGGTCAGCTGCCTCGCGTCGTAGAGATGGACGTCGAGCCCGTGGCGACGGCAGGCAGTGACTTGTGCTGAGGACAAGGTCACGCCGAGCCCGGTGGCGCCCATGCGCCGGACGTAGTCGAGGAGGCCGCCCCAGCCGCAGCCGAGGTCAAGGATCCTTCGCCCTGGCTCGATTTCGATCTGCTCGGCCACGTACTCGTGCTTGCGTCGCTGCGCCTGCTCGAGGGTGAGCGAGAAGTCACCGTCGTACTTGGCTCCGCTGAAGTCCGCGAGCTCCCCCAAGGCGAGGCGGATGACGCGATCGGTCAATGAATAGCTGAAATCGATCTCCTTGGCCCCAGCCATGACGCCTAACCAATCCTAGTTTGCGCCGTGGGTCAGGATCCCGCGCCGCCCGCTCGGGCGACGTGGATCGACGACCTTCAGCGCGCCAAAACCCGGCACTGGCCCGTCCATCAGAATCATCTCGACGGTTGGGCCGGAGTCGACGTCGGCCTCACTGACGAAGCCGAGCACCTTGCGTCCGATAAGGGTTTCGATCATCACGGTGTAGCGCTCCTTCACCACGCGCTGCAAGCTACGGCGGATTTCCAGCACCTGGCCCGATCCGATTGGTGATCTCCGCCAGAAGCCTGCCGCCGGCGAGGAGCGAACCCTCGTGCTCTCCTGCGCTGCCGACGCTCACGTCCGGCCGCTGGATCGTTGGCCCTGTTCAGTGCTCACGGCCTGCTGCTGGTACTGCGACCGTTCGCGGTCGCCGTCCAACCCTAGCGGAGCGGAGACTCCACGATCGTAGCTGCAACGCGCTCTGCTGCACAGCGAATTGAAAGGCGGTACAGTCCCGCAGGGCTGGACGCTGGAGGCGACGCTCGTGCGGCAGCGCGGCCGGGGTCCGGTACCACAACAGGAGATCGCGCGCGTCCGTGGCGGCCTCTGGCCGGCACGCGGGGGCGTTGCAGGAAGCAACGCTCCCGTTAGGAGCGGCCGTGAAACAGGCGTTAGCCGCCGATGTGACCCAATCTCAAACGCTGCAGCCCGCGTTCTGGCGCGAGCGCCTGGCGCCATACGCCGAGCCGCGCATCGGACGCAGCGTGCTGGATCTCGCGACTTCGCTTGTTCCGTACCTCGCGCTGACCGCGGCCGCCTATGCGCTGGTGCAGGTCTCCGACCTGCTCGCGCTCGCCATCGCCGTGCCGGCCGCCGGCTTTCTGCTGCGCACGTTCATCGTCTTCCACGACTGCACGCACGGCTCATTCTTGGCGAACCGCACCGCGAACAAGTGGATCGGCGTGGCATGCGGCCTGGTCGTGTTCACTCCGTTTCACAGCTGGCGTCACGAGCACGCCGTCCACCATGCCACCGCCGGTGACCTCGACCATCGTGGCATGGGCGACGTCGACACGCTCACGGTGGCGGAGTATCGGGAGCGGACCTGGCCGCGTCGGCTCGAGTATCGGCTCATGCGCAACCCATTCGTGATGCTGGTGCTCGGGCCGCTGTGGGCGATGATGCTGGAACCGCGGCTGGTGCCCGCATGGGCTCGTCAGCGCTTCTGGCGCAAGATCCTCGCCACCGACCTCGCGCTCGCTGCCGTGATCGGCGCGCTATGCGCACTCTTCGGCTGGACGGAGGTTCTGCTCGTGCAACTTCCCTCCGCGATGCTCGCCGGCGCGGCGGGCGTGTGGCTGTTCTATGTGCAGCACCAATTCGAGGGCGTCTACTGGCAGCGCCACGACAGCTGGAGCTACCCCGAGTCGGCCCTTCGGGGCAGCTCCTACCTGAGGCTGCCCAAAGCGCTCCAGTTCTTCACAGGCAACATCGGGTTGCACCACGTCCATCACCTGAGCCCGCGCATCCCCAATTACAACCTTCAGCGCGCGCACGATGAGAACCCGATCTTCCACGACGTCCCGACCCTGAACCTGTGGGACGCGGTGCGGGCGTTGCGCCTCAAGCTCTACGACGAGCAACGCGGCCGGCTGGTGAGCTTCTCAGCTGCCAAGGGATAACGCTCCGGCGGCGCCTTGCCCGCAGCATCGAGCAGCGCTCGTCCAGAGGCCGGCCGACGACTGATGAGGCCGGCGAGTTCGTGGCGCCGGATGAGAGGGCCGACGAGTCGCAGATGACATATGCACTCACTGGCGGTCTGCGTCTCGCGCGCCGAGAATCGACTCCGCGCTGACTCTGACGCCAGTCCCGTCAACGCGACCTCGAGCGCGAGCGATGACATCGCTGACAGGGGGCGGGCGACCGAGTCGATGAGCATGCCGCGCAGATATTCCTGGAGAGACTTGCCCTCTCGCGCCGCGCGAGCCGCAAGTTCGTCTCGGACTTCGTCGGGAACCTCTCTAACGGTGATGGCAACGGGCATGCAGCGGATTTAGCAGCAATGCTGACGGATTGCAGGCAGTCCACGGCCGCCGTTTGCCGCCGCCTTTTGACGGGCACCAGCGCCAAGGGCGTCGCAGACACCGCGCCATCGCGGCACGGCGTACACAAGGACTCGGGGCGGCTGAAAAGACGGCCACCCGAGAGAGCTTGATCGCCCGCCCGCGGCATTTGGGAACTGTCCCACCTTCGCAAGAGAAATTTGAACCGCCCCTCCTCACCGGTCGAGGGCGGTTCTTGTATGGGGAAAGGAGTGTCGGGGGTCGTCACGGCGCGGTAGTGCGGACGGCCGATGCCGGAGTAACGCGCTCGAGTCACGCGATGCAAAGCGCGTGTCGATCTCGGTGTACTCGCGCGGGTCCGGTTCAAGAATCTCGCTCACCATGTATTCGGGGTGATCCGGTTGGTCAGCGCTCCCGTCACCACGCGAGGGAGACCAGCCCATGTTCGCACGCTCACCATCTTCTCTCGGCGCAGGACCGGCCTGGTCGCCGGTTCTGCGTGCGCTCGTGGCGGCCCGAGTCGTTTCTGAGTCTCCTCGTCGGCTCGTTCGAACCAAGCATCGGATGCTCACCTCGGTGCTCGCGAACCAGCTCGTCGTCGCGCTCTCGGTTGTGGTCTCCGAGCGGGCGCCTGGGGCGAGATCGTCGATGTCCCGATCCAGCGAAAAAATTCTCTCATCGATCAGCTGCATTTTCGGTAGTCTCTAGCTCATGTTTCGCGGGAGGTGGCGGGCCGCGCTTTTCCTGGTGTTGGGGCTGGGTGCGTTCCTGCTGCAAGCTGGTTCTGCTAGCGCAGTCCCGCATCTCCGGTCACCCGTCGCACGACCGAAGGTTCGGAGCAACACCAACACCCAGCTGGTGTGGGAGGGTGGCCTTGGTCCGGGCCAGGGGGTCACGGGGTTCATCGCCGACGCCAACAACCCTTTCGACCCAGTCGCCGACGGCTATCCCACGCAAAACCCCACGACTGACTGGAGCCCCAAGGATGAGGGCTTCGCAGGCGTCATACATGGCACGCCGACCGACGGGAGCCCCGAGGTCAGCCTCTACTGCATCGACATCAACACCGACACCTACCCTGGCTTTGGGTATGTCCTGGGCACTTGGGACGCCGCCAACGTCACCAACGTGGGCTACGTGGCCCGGCTGCTAAACGAGTACTACCCCAACACGGACGAACCAGCCTCGCTAACCGATCTCAACGAAAAGGCCGCTGCCGTGCAAGCGGCGATCTGGTTCTTCAGCGACCGCTTCGTGCTGAGCACCTCCGATCCGCTGCACGACACCGTGGCCGCGATCGCGGCGCACATAATCGAGCAGGGGCCGCTGGTCGAGCCGCCACCGCCGAGCCTCACCCTCACTCCGTCCCAGGTGAGCGGCGGCGTCGGTGGCGTGCTCGGGCCGTTCACAGTCACCACCGACGCCCCGGCCGGGGCGACAGTCAACGTCACGGGCGGGAATATGTACTCGAACCGGGCAGGCACGAAGCCCATCGCTGATGGAGCCACTGTGCCGTCCGGCCAAAAGATCTGGGTGCGCTCAACCGGTCCGCCCAGCGTCGAGCTCCAGGCTACCTCGAGGGCCACCGTCCCCAGCGGCAACGTCTACCTTTACGACGGCAACGGGGGGGCCGACGCCGCCCAGAAGCTCATCTTGGCCAAGACGGCCACCTTGACGGCCATCGTCAGCGCTAGCGCCGAGTTCCTGCCTAGCGGCTCGCTGGTCGTGAAGAAGACGATCGCTGGTCCCGCCGCCGGATCGCAGGGGCGCGTAGTCATCCGCGTGGTTTGCGATGATGGCGCGCGTAGACTGCCCTTCATCGTTCCCGCCGGTGCGCACGCGGGCACCAGGTCGCGTACCTATGGTCACATCCCGAGCGGAACCATGTGTACCGTCACCGAGATAGCCAATGGCAGCGTCGTTGGTACGGAGGTGGTGGTGACCGGAGACGGGCAGCAGGTGACCATACGAGCCGGCAAACGCAAGACGGTCAAGATCACCGATACCTATCACTACGTCGGCTCGCTGCTCGTGAGGAAGACGATCGCCGGCCCGGGTGCCGGTCTGCAGGGGAGCGTCACGATCCACACGGTGTGCAACGGCACCGCCTTGACGCCCGACTTTGTGATCCCCGCTGGGACTCCCACGAGTGATATGACCAAGCAATATGATGGCATCCGGGTTCCGGCCAAGTGCACGGTTACCGAGACAGCCGACGGGCACAACGGCACGGTGTCGGTTGTCGTCGAGGGGAGCGGGCAGACAGTGTCCGTCCCGCCCCGTGACATCGTGGAAGCGGACATCAGCGACACCTACGGGCTTCTCCCAGGCCAGCTCGAGGTGACGAAGACCATCGCCGGTCCGCTTGCCGGGCAACAGGGGACAGTGGTCATCCACACGGTCTGCAACGGCACCGCTCTCACTCCAGACTTCGTGGTCCCGGCAGGGACGCCCGCGGGCGACCAGTCGTACATCTACTCGGGTGTCCCCGCGCCGGCCAACTGTGTGGTCACGGAGACGACGGACGGGCACACCAGCGCCGTCTCGGCGGTCGTCACCGGCAGCCCGCACACCATTACCATCCCGCCCGGCGGAGCTGGGGCCGCCCACATCACCGACACCTACGGCGCAACACCCGGTTCGCTGCTGATCACCAAGACCATCGGCGGTCCGCTCGCTGGCCACCAGGGACCAGTCACCATCCGCGTGACCTGCAACGGCACTGCCCTGACGCCCGACTTCGTGATCCCCGCGAGGACCCGCGCGGGCAGCGTGTCGCGCAGCTACGACGGCATCCCGGCCGGCTCGGTGTGCACCGTCATCGAGACCGCCGACGGCGCCACCGCGACGGTCACGGCGACCGTGGCGGGCGATGGCCAGACCGTAACCGTCCCAGCGGGCAAGGTCGCACCGGTGAACGTGGCCGACGTCTACGAGGACACGCCCGGCTCCCTGAAAGTGACCAAGACGATCGCCGGACCGGCGGCCCGACTCCACGGTGCCATCGCCATCCAGGTGGCCTGCGGCGGTCCGCTCAACGACTTTGCGTTCCTCATCCCGGCCCGCATCGGTCCCGGTTCTGTGTCACGCGTTTTTGACGGCCTCCCGGCCGGATCCCGCTGCACCGTCACCGAAGTTGTGGACGGCCACACTCGCAGAGTGGCGGTGGTGACAAGTTCGCGGCGCAAGACGGTGACCATCCGCGCCAATGGCACTGTCACCGCTCACCTCACGGACACCTACCACTCAAGGGCGCCCATCCCTCCGGGCCGCGGATGAGTTTGACCTGCTGGTCGGCGGGGCGCTACCGGACTTGTCGGCGCGGGGCCTGGGTCTCACCGTTCGCGCCTGACGATATCAGTTGGGGTGCCAGCAGGACCGTCGCGCAGCGGGGAACGGCGGTCGTCGTGCCAGCGCTCCGTTCTTAGCTGGATCCGAGACCTACGCGAGTGAGAACGCTTTCTCACCAATCGGCACCCGTGGAGCTTCACGACTGGCTTCTGCCGGGACTCGGAACAAGCCACGACTTCCTGCGCTGGCACGTCGCGGACCTGCTGCCAGTGCGGTCGGAGCTCGCTCGCATCCCCCACTTTCCGGCCGGGATCGACCAAGACCGCGCTTGCCCGGCCTGGCGGCGATCGCGCTACACCGGCGTGATCTGGTTGAAGCCGGCGGCGCTGTTCCCATAAAGCATCCGCGCTGGCCAGCGCCGGAGTCGTTCGAGGTCGTAGACGCGCGCGAACCCTGACGGACCACCGTGCGATCGGCGAACGTTTCCCGGTGGGTGAGCGGTGACCGCCGTCGATGACCGTCGATTTCTGGTTCTCTGCGGCGTGGCTCGGTCGTGGCGGCGCGACGAGGATCGCCGCGCAACGGCATCGGCCGGCGCCTGCCAGCGGTAAGAGGCGGAGCTCCTGGCCGACGCCGCCGCCGGAATGGCCCTCACGCATTGCTCCCGATTGGCGATCGTCTGGCGACGGTAAGCCTCGGGAAGCTCGGGAGGGCGGGCAGCTGATCGCAGGCGCCTGGCGGCGCCGGGCTCGCCGACCGTGGTTATCGTCCCATTCGACGAAGCGCCGGAGGCGAGTGGCGCGTTGAATGGCTGGTGGACGTGGAAGACCCAGTGGCGTTCCGGGAGAGATCGAGTGTGCGTTATCCAGGCGTATCTGACCGACTCCGGATGAGGAGACGGTCGCGGTAGCCAGCTATGTATGACCCGGAAGGGCCGGGCGCGGAGAGACAGGTCGCGGTAGCCAGCGCCGGCGGCCGAAGGGCAGGTGAGAAACCACGAGAGCTGGCCAGCCCCTCCCGCTGGTCGCCGTCCGGTGCGGCGGCTGAAGAGGGTGATCTCGGACACCGGCCGCACACGCGCGCGCAAAGTGGGTACCGTTGCCGCAAGCCCATGACCGAGCAGGCTGAGATCGTCCTCGACGCTTTCGCATCTCACCGCCTGGTCGGGTTGCTCAGTGACGACGATCCAACCTTGAACGAGGAGGGCGCGTATGCGATCGCCCGCGAAGTGCATGCGCGACGCGTTCAGCGTGGCGAGCAGCCGATTGGGCGAAAGATCGGCTTCACGAACCGGACGATCTGGGCACGTTATGGCGTCTGGGCTCCGATTTGGGGATACGTGTACGACTCCACCGTGCAACACGCGCCGGACGGACGTGCGCATGTGGAGGTCGGCCGTCTGCTGCAACCCCATATCGAGCCGGAGATCCAGCTGCATTTCGCCCGTACCCCGCCGGTGACGCGCGACGAGGCGGCGATCCTCGATTGCATCGACTGGATCTCGCACGGGTTCGAGCTCGTGCAGTGCCCGTTCCCGGACTGGAAGTTCGAGGCGGTGGACACGATCGCGGCGTACGCGCTCCATGGCGCGCTCGTCGTAGGACCACCTGTCGCGGTCGCCGACATCGAAGACTGCGCAGCCAAACTCCGGTCGTTCACGTTGACCCTGTTGAAGGGCGGCGAGCGACAAGCGACCGGTGGGGGTGCAAACGTGCTCGACAGCCCGCTGCTGGCGTTCGCCCATCTCGCCGAGGTGCTGGCCCATCAGCCTCTCTCAGCCCCTGTGCAAGCCGGCGAACTCGTCACCACAGGGACACTGACGGTGCCGATCCCGGCGACGCCGGGGGATATGTACAGCGTGACCCTGGACGGGATTAACCTGCCTGGTCTGTCCCTCACGATCGCCTAGACCGCGCGCCGCCGCGCGTCACGGGAACCGTTTCCCTCCGGCGAATGAGCGCGAGTTCCCGCTCGGCGTCGCGCCCGCTTAGCGTGCGGACGTTGGTAAGCAACCCTCCCAGGGTGTCGCGACCGCGAAGCGGGTAGCCCGTTCGTGGGAGCCTGGGGCTAGTGACCTGAGTCGGTAATTCGTTGACAGTAGGTGGCGAGGCTGTTGAGGATCTCGTCTGCTGTCTTGTGCCAGATGTAGGGCTTGGGATCGTCGTTCCAGTTCGTGATCCAGGTGCGGATCGAGGCGACGAGGTCAGGGACGGAGCGGTGGGCGCTTCGTTTGATCCATTTCGTGGTCAGTTCAGCGAACCAGCGCTCGACGAGGTTCAGCCAGGAGCTGTAGGTGGGCGTGAAGTGCATCGTGAAGCGTGGGTGGCGGACCAGCCAGCGCTGGATCTGCGGGGTCTTGTGCGTGGAGGAGTTGTCAAGCACGACGTGCACGTCGAGGTGCGTCGGGACCGAGGTGTCGATCACGTTCAAGAACCGGCGGAACTCCTCGGCGCGATGGCGTGCGGTCGTGTTGGCGATCACTTGCCCAGAGGCGACGTCGAGCGCGGCGTACAGGTTGGTGGTGCCGTTGCGGACGTAGTCGTGGGTGTGCCGCTCGGGCACCCCGGGCATCAGCGGCAAGATCGGCGCTGAGCGGTCAAGCGCCTGGATCTGGGCCTTCTCATCGACACACAGCACCACAGCAGCATCGGGCGGGTTCAAATACAACCCCACGATGTCGCGGACCTTGTCGATGAACTGCGGGTCGGGCGAGAGCTTGAACGCCTCGGTCTGATGTGGCTTGAGCCCGAACGCCCGCCAGATCCGACTGACAGCGGTCTGGCTCATCCCGGTCGCCTGAGCCATCGAGCGGGTCGACCAGTGCGTCGCGGTCAGCGGCTGCTCCTCGAGCGTCTTGACGATCACCCGCTCGACGTCCTCGTCGCCGATCGACCGCGGCTTACCCGGACGCGGCTGATCATGCAACCCATCAAACCCACCTCTGGCGAACCGGCCCCGCCACCTGCCCACCGTCTGGCGACTACAACCCAACCGTGCCGCGATCTCCTGACTGGGCTCACCGTCCGCTGCCGCCAACACGATCCGGCAACGCAGCGCCAATCCCTGCGCGCTGCTCGGACGCCGCGCCCACCGCTCCAACACCTCCCGCTCCTCAGCACTGAGCACGACCTCTGCACGTTGCGCCATGACCCCTCCAATCGTCGTCGATAACGACGACGAATTCGACGCCCAAGCCAACGTGCCTGCGAACTAATGACTCAGGTCACTAGCAGCACACCTCCACGACAAGGAAGTATTTCATTTCGGCCACCTCTCCAGATGGGCGGCCCTGGCCAGCCGACCGTCGCGCTCAACGCTCGATGGGTACAAAGACTCGTTCACGAGCCAGTGGGTCATCGTGCTGCCGGACCGGCTGTCGCGCTCCGCAACGATCATTCCGGAGCCAAGCATGGATCGGCGGTGGCTTTGCTCCGTCACGCAGTCGCGCCCCACCTTGGAGGGCGCCGACGGCGGAATGCCGTCGCTTCGGACGGGGTGTCTCTCGTCTTCAAGCGCCTCTTACCGCTGTCCTCCGTCTACCTAGTCACACCTATCGGAAGAGTTGCTATGAGCAAACCACATAGTCGCTGGCGGGTCCTCGGCCTCGCCGCCAGCGTCCTCGCTACAGTCGCGATCGCGGCTCCAAGCGTAAGCGCTAACACACTTGGTACCGGCCTGGCACCGTCACCTAATAACCCGGTCACTTATCAACCGCTGACACACATGTAACTCGCGGCTACCAGAGCCGATCTGTCAGGATTTTACGATCGACATCAAGACAGGCCTCAACGGCAGCATCGTCAGCCTGCTCTACACGCAGAATTACTTTTGCGACCTCTCAATCAAGAGCCAGGCGTCGACTGGCTGTGAGTTCGGCGAGCGGGGCCGGCGGCTTCCGCCTGGTGTCGCTAGCCGGCGGAACACCGACCCGCTCTATCTGATGTTCCCGGCTGGTCCGTTGACTCAGCAGGAGCCAGCGCTCAAGCCTGAGTGCCAGCACAGCGGCCTCTGTACCGACCACCCGTCCCGCGTGGACTTCTCGCGAGTCCTCGGTCGCGGCGCGGGCAACATGCTGCTTCCCGTGCACGACCACTTCGAGACCACGCGAAACGGAAACAGGCCGGAGTGGCATAACCTGTACGCGTTCATGGTGAGCGATCAGACAAGCTGGTTCAAGGCGGACAATTCACACGACGTGCGCACGCTGTTCCAGCTGGCGCGTACTCCGCACAGCGGAGTGCGAGGCCTATTCCCGAGCAACATCTTCTTCTTCTTTCAGACGTTGCCGGGGACGCCCAACCCCACGGAGGTCCAGTGGTCTACGCTGCCGACCCCGGTCGTCAACCAACCGACAAGCTACGATCCGTCGATCACCGGAATAGGCGATGCCCTTATCGACCACGTGTTCAGCCTCGCAGGGAACCTGCTGTCCACGTTCTTCGGCATCAACAACGTGCAGCAGTATCAGCTCACCCCGACCAAATAGCCACGAAGTAGAACGCTGACCCCTAATCCGCGCCGGCGCCGACGGGCCGGCGCGGATCGTCTGCGACCGTCGATTGTCCTGTCAGGATCATCCGGCGGCTACGGCAAGCGCGGCGGCCGCCAGCGGTCAAACGTGGCGGCTTCGATGGCATCGTTGACCAAGCGGTCCAGCGATACGCTCCGGTGTGATGGCGATTGAGTGGACCGGTCTAGGCCCCGCCCTCCTGCTCGCGCTCGACCGTTCGCTTGCCGAGCCGCTCCGAGTCCAGCTCGAGCGCGAGCTGCGCGAGGTGATCCGATCGGGCAGGCTCGCCGCAGGCGAGCGGCTCCCTTCGTCGCGGGCAATGGCGGCCGAGCTGGGGATCTCGCGTGGGTTGGTGCTCGAGTGCTATAGCCAACTGCAAGCGGAAGGCTTTCTCACCTCGAAGTCAGGCTCCGGTACGCGCGTGGCGGCGAATGCGCTGGCGGCATCGGCGGCGCCGGTCAGCCCCGCGCCTCCGCTGCGGCTGGCGGTCGACTTCCGTCCTGGCGTTCCAGACCTGACCAGCTTCCCGAGACGCGACTGGGCCTGGGCGCTCCGTAACAGCTGCCGCAGCGCGACGCCGGTCGAGCTTGGCTACGGCGACCCTCGCGGCGCGGAGGCTCTGCGGCTGGTGCTGGCTGGATACCTACGTCGCGTCCGCGGGGCGGTGGCCGATGCTGAGCGGCTGACGATCTGTGGCGGCTTCGGCCAGGGCATCAACCTCGTGCTGAACTCACTGGCGCGGATCGGGATCGAGCGGATCGCGATCGAGGACCCTGGGGACGAGGACTACCACCTGATCTGCAAGCGCCTTGGCATGCGGGCGGTTCCGGTCCCGATCGACGAGCGCGGGATCGACGTCGACGCGCTGAGCGTCGCCGATGTGCGCGCAGTGATCCTCACCCCGACGCATCAGTTCCCGACCGGGATAGCGCTGGCGCCGGAGCGCCGCCAGGCGCTGGTGGCTTGGGCTAATGACCGTGACGCGACGATCGTTGAGGACGACTACGACGCAGAGTTTCGCTACGACCGCGATCCGGTCGGCGCGCTGCAAGGGCTTGCTCCTGATCGGGTCGCGCTGATCGGCACCGTGAGCAAGTCGCTGGCTCCAGCGCTGCGGCTTGGATGGGTGGCGTGCCCTCCTGCGCTGCGGGAGGCATTGATTGAAGACAAGCGATTGAGCGATCGTGGGTCGCCGACCCTCGACCAGCTCGCGCTGGCGGCACTGATCGAATCCGGTCGCTATGACCGGCATCTTCGCCACATGCGTCGGGTGTATGGGGCGCGGCGGGGCACTTTGGTTCGCGTGCTCTCCGAGCATGCACCGGAGGTCCGCCTGCAGGGGCTCGCCGCCGGGTTCCACGCGATCGCTCATCTCGACCACGACGCCGATGAGCGCGCGATCGTTGAGCAGGCGCGGGAGCGTTCGATCGGGCTCTACGGGATGAGCTCTTATCGGCCGAGCGGGTGCGCAGGGCCGCCACAACTGGTGATTGGGTTTGGCAACGTCAGCCAAGCCGCAATCGAGCGCGGCATCAGCGCCGTCGCCGACCTGCTCTGAGCGCCTTCTGCGGGCAGAGATCCGCGAGAAAAGCGGCCTACCGTAGCGGTCCGCGATTGGCTCTTATCAGTGAGCCGCTCCTCGCTTACGTTGAGCGCCATGACCAGCCGCCCGCGACAGCCGACACTAGCGTCCCCCGGAGCGGCGACGTTGCTGGGCAGCTCGATCCTTGCACGGCTCCCGCTTGCGATGTTCAGCATCGCGCTTTTGGTGCACGCTCAGCGATTGACGGGCTCGTTTGCGATCGCCGGTCTCGTGAGCGGCGCGTACGCCATCGCAAGCGCGGCAGCGGCACCGCTGCTCGGTGGCCTCGTCGATCGCTGCGGCCAGACCGGAGTGCTGCTCTGCGGAGCGACGGCCACGGCGCTGGTGCTGCTCGCGGACGGGCTGCTGCCGCCGGGCGCGCCGCCGCTAGCGCTGGTTGTGCTCGGCGCCGCAACCGGCTTTTGCAGCCCGCCGCTTGCTGCTTGCGTGCGCACGCTGCTTCCCGCGATCGTCGCCGATTCAAGTCGGCTACCAGCGCTGTTCGCGCTGGAATCGACCGTGCTCGAGCTGACGTTCGTGGCGGGGCCACCGCTTGCGCTCGGGCTCGGTTCCTTTTGGTCGCCCGGCGGAGCGCTGGTCGTGAGCGGCTTGGTGATGCTGGTCGGCACGTTCACGTTCGCGGCGCAGCCGGCGTCGCGTCGCTGGCGGCCACAGCGGCGCACGCCGGGGGCGCGGGGAGGCTCATTGCGCTCGCCGGCGATCAGAACGCTGGTGGCGATCTTGCTGGGAACCGGCGCCGCGTTCGGCGCGACGGAGGTCGGCGTCACGGCCGCCGCGCACGCGCTTGGACACGGCGGCGTCGCGGGCCTGCTGCTCGGGCTATGGGGAATGGGCTCGCTGCTCGGCGGTATTGCAGCGACCCGGGTCGGCGGGGGTGCGCGAAGCAGCCGAGAGCTGGTCATGCTCCTCGCCGCCCTTGCGCTGGGTCACGGAGCGCTGATCCTGACCACGGGCAGTCTCGTGGCGATTGGCATCGTGATCACATTGGCCGGCGCGACGATCGCCCCCACGGTCTCGAGCATCTACGCGATGGTCGATGCCGCCGCGCCGGCAGGAACGGAGACCGAGGCGTACTCGTGGCTTCTGACCGCATCACTGGTCGGTGCCTCCCTGGGTAGCGCCGCGGCGGGAGCGCTCGCACAGAGCGCAGGAGCGGCAGTTTCGTTGCTGCTCGTCGTCGTCGCCGGCGCGCTGGCAGTGCTGTTCGCGACCCTCAGATCACCCAGCCTCGGCAACCCACTCGGCGAGCAGAGCAAACCTGGATCGACGGTTTTCGTTTGCCACCGACCGTGGGTGGATAGAGGTGTGTCAGTGCGTCGATTGGGTTCACGTTGCGCCGCGATCTTGCTCCTCTCGTTGCTTGCGGCGCTTTCATTGCTAGCGGGTGTCGCCTCCGGAAAGCGTGGTGCAGCGGCGGCCGCGCGGCAGGTCTTCGTGAAGCACCCGGTCGCCGTCGGGACCGGCGGCGCTGTCGCCTCGATGGACCTCGACGCGAGCAAAGCTGGCATCCAGGTGCTCGAGCGCGGAGGGAACGCGGTCGACGCCGCGGTCGCGACCGCCAGCGCGCTGGGAGACACGATCCCGTTCGTGGCTGGACCTGGCGGAGGCGGCTTCATGGTCATCTACTTGGCCCACACGCATCAGGTGGTGACAATCGACGGTCGTGAAACGTGTCCATCGGCGTGTGCGGCGACGATGTTCACCAACCCGCAGACTGGGCAGCCGATGGACTACGACTACGAGTCCGAGCAGCCGCTGTCAACTGGCGTGCCGGGAATGGTCGCGGCCTGGGCAAAGGCGGTCGGTCTGTATGGGCGCCTTAATCTTTCTGCCGACTTGCAGCCCGCGATCGCCGTCGCAGAGCATGGATTTCGCACCAACTTCGATTTCCAGCAGCTCGAGCAATCAGGCCTCGATGTACTCCGCGCCTATCCCGCGAGCCGTTCGCTTCTCCTGACGAAGGACGGAAACCCGTTGCCGGTGGGGACGTTGCTGCGCAATCCCGACCTCGCCAAGACCTACCGGCTCCTAGCGCGTTACGGACCGTCGTACCTGTATGACGGTCCGCTCGGCCGCGCGATCGTCAACTCCGATGATCACCCCGTGTTGACTCCCGGCAACACTCTGATCACCCAGCCCGGGATCATGCAGCTCCGCGACCTCCGCTCGTACCGGGCGCGGGTCCAGGCCCCTACTCGCGTTACCTACCGGGGGCTTCAGATCTACGGGATGCCACCGCCCTCGAGCGGCGGCTCCACGGAGGGCGAGATCCTCAACATCTTGAGCGGCTTCAAGCTCTCGGCGGAGCCGCGGGCGACCGCGCTATTTCACTATCTCGAGGCCTCCAGGCTGGCATACGCCGACCGTAATGCCTCGGTCGGTGATCCGCGCTTTGTCAAGGTGCCCTTGACCGGGCTGCTGAGTCCGGCGTTTGCTGCGACGCGTCGGTGCCTGATCCACGACACGGCGCTGCCCTCACCTCAGCCCGCCGGCGATCCTTATCCCCCGTACTCCGGGTGCGCCGGCGCCCCGTCTACGTCGGCCCGCGCGAGCCAGGCCACTGCTGCCTCTGCCGAGGACCATCACACCAACAACATCGTGGCGGTCGACAGGTGGGGCGACGTGGTCGCCTACACGAACACGATCAACTTCTTCGGCGGCAGTGGAGAAACGGTCCCTGGCTACGGCTTCCTGCTGAACGACGAGATGACTGACTTCGACTTCGCGCCGCCCGCGCCTGGCGCCTATGACCCCAACCTCCCGGCCGGCGGCAAGATCCCTCGCTCCAGCATGGGCCCGATCATCGCTTTCCGTGACGGCAAGCCGGTGTTCTCGATCGGCGCCGCCGGCGGCTCGACCATCATCGAGACCGTGGTGCAGACGCTGATCAACCATGTCGACTTCGGGATGTCCCTCCCCGCCGCGCTGGCCGCGCCGCGAGTCAGCCAAACGAACTCGAAGACCTCGCTCGCTGAGCCCGCGTTCTACAACAGTCCTGTGCGCCAGCAGCTGCAGAATGAGTTCGGCGAGCAGTTCACGGAATCCACTGGCCCCGTGCTCCCGCTCAACTACTACCCCGGCGACGCCACCGCGCTCCAGATCCTCGGGCACGGACGGGCAGAAGCGATTGCCGAGCCGGTGCGGCTGGGCGGGGGCAGCGCGCTAGTCGTGCACCCCTCGCCGTAGGTGAAATTCTGCAAATCAGCTGCGGCGCCCCCCGGAGGTGATTCCCGAAAGTTCGCTCTCACGGAGCGCCCGTCTCAATCATCGAACCACGACCCCGGAGTGACGTAGCCAGTCAGTCGCAAACTCCGTTAGAGCGCCGCCGCCTCGCTCTGGTAGCTGCGCCAGTCGCCGTGTACCCCGCAGTACGACGCCCCGGACCGTACCTGTCATCACCGCTCCTGCTCACCGGTCAGCTGCTGCTGTTGATGAGCGAGGAACCGAAGCTCAGCGTCGTTGGTGGTGAGCCGGCGGGCGGTGTTGTACGCGGCGCGGGCCTCCTCTTGGCGGCCGCACCGCGCAAGCAGGTTTGCGCGTGTAGCGTGATAGAGCGCATAGTCCTGAAGCTGCAGCTGCTCGATCAGCTCGAGCCCGTCCCGGGGCCCCTGCAGCTCCGCGATCGCGATCGCGCGATTCATCGCGACTACGGGCGTGGAGACGAACTCCAGCAGCTGGTCATAAAGCGCCACGATCTGTCGCCAATCGGTCTCCTGCACCGTGCTCGCATCGGCGTGAACGGCGTTGATCGCGGCCTGGATTTGGAACGGGCCTGGCCGGTTGCGACGCAGGCAGCGGCGCACCAGTGCGTGACCTTCGGCGATCCGGTCGCGGTCCCACAGGCGGCGGTCCTGATCGGCGAGCAGTACCAGGTCGCCGCCCCGCTCAGTCCGCGCCGCGCGGCGCGCGTCGATCAACAACACCAACGCCAAGAGGCCGAGCGCCTCGGGCTCGTCGGGCATCAGCTTGACCAACAAGCGGGCCAAGCGGATCGCCTCAAGGCACAAGTCAGGGCGCATCAGCTCGGCGCCGGAGGTAGCGGTGTAGCCCTCGTTGAAGGTGAAGTAGATGACGCTCAGCACCGGTCGCAGCCGACGGGGAAGCTCCTGGTCGCTGGGGATCCGGAAGGGGATGTTGGCGGCGGTGATCTTCCGCTTGGCTCGCACCAGCCGCTGCGCCATCGTCGCCGTCGGGGTGAGAAACGCGCGCGCGATCTCCGGGGTTTGTAGCCCGCCGACGAGGCGCAGCGTGAGCGCAACTTGCGCTACTTCAGAAAGCGCCGGATGGCAACACATGAACAGCAGTCGCAGGCGGTCGTCGGCGAGCGGATCTAGCTCATCCGGAAGCTCTTGGGTTTGCACGTAGATGGCCTCGCTGTGGCGTTGGCCGCGGGTGGATTCGCGGCGCAAGATGTCGATCGCGCGGTTGCGCGCCGCGGTCGTGATCCAGGCGCCCGGATTAGGGGGGAGCCCGGTGTCTGGCCACTGCGCGAGCGCGGTCACGAACGCATCCTGTACCGCCTCCTCCGCGAGGTCGATGTCGCGAAAGCGGCCGATCAGCGCCGCGATCGCACGCGAGGACTCCTCGCGGAAGACACTCCCGATCTCCTCGTGCGTGACCTCGGTCACCCGTCCTCCGGTGCACCCTGAAACGGCCTGACCTCCACCGGACGCCGGCAGGCACGAGCACCCTGCTCACCCCAGGCAAGCGCCTGATCGAGATCCGCTGCCTCGATCACCCAGAAGCCACCGATGTGCTCCTTGGACTCCGTGAACGGACCGTCGCTGAGCACCGCCTCGTCGCCGCTGATCCGGATCACGGTGGCGGTGTCAGGAGCCTCGAGGCCGCCGGCGAACACCCACGCTCCGGCGCGACGGAGCTCGTCGTTGAACACCTCGACAGCACGGAACGTCGCTGCCATCTCCGCTGGATCCGGCGGCGGCTCATCAAAAGCGTGGTGCACGGACAGCAGGTACTGCGTCATGGTCATCACCTCTCTGGGTTGTTGTTGTTGTTCGGCGCGCCGCTCGGCGGCACGTCGATTGGGACGGATGCTGTCGTCGTTATCGAGAACCTTCTTGATCATCCTTGGTCTCGTAGCAGGCAACAGCTCAGTGAGCGCGGCGAAACCGGATGTCCGCTCGCCGGCGCTCATCCGTCGGTTGTGAGCCGGTGGATTGTCAGCACGACGCCGGTGGGAAACACGCGCGTCTGTGCGAGCTCGAACCTGGCCTGCAGGCCGTCGGCGAGCAACCGCAGGCCGTCGCCGACCGCGACGGGATAGGTGAGCAGGCGCAACTCGTCCGCGACGACACGACGTATTTGGGCATGCCGTTCATGCGATCCGCAAACCCGTGCTCGTCGGTCGTTGACGGCCACGCTGCCGGGAACATCTCATACGTCGCGCGGCCGAGAAGCATCGCATCGCTCGCGAACAGCTCCTCCTTCTTGTACGCCTCGATCTCCTCGTGTTGATAGCTCCGTCCACGCTGGCGTGTCGATGACTCCGTCGAGCGAGATGAACTCGGTGATCACGATGTCGCCCATGGGATCTCGTGTTCAGATCGTGAGGCCGCTCGGTACGACCTCTTTCAACCCCTCTACGAATGGGCGCCCGGCGAAATCGACACCGCTGAGCAAAACCGCAAGAGGCCGCGGACAATCAGCCGAAGCGTGGGTAACCGCGCTCGAGGTCTCCTGTCCCGTGTCGGTCACCTGCAGGCTGCTCTCCGCCGCCCTGCTGATCGCCGCCGGCCAGCAGGCGGTGAGGGCGGTCCGTGGGGACATCCGCCCTGCCGCAAGCGCGGGGCAATGACCGATCCCAACTAGACCCGGTGGTTCCATCTCGCCTCTCCATCTGCGCGTTGCTGGCCGCCGCCCTTGACTGGGTCGAATTCGCGGCCGTCCGCCCGTCGCGCTCAGCGACCGTCCGCGACACCGTCGCGCTCAGCGACTCGGCGCTATCCAAGCACTCGCGGACCCTGGAGGGTTTACGGTGGCGAACGGCCAGTTGCACGATGAGCCGGCCGCCACTTCGGGTCCCACGCCTGCGTCCGTGATCGCACCACCAACGCGCACTTCCGATTGCGCGCCCGAGGCCGGCAACGCGAGCCCGGCTAGACGGCGACCACCGAGAACACCGGCGGCAGGCGCGCCGCGATCACCGACCAGGTGGCGCCGGCGTCACGCGAGCCGAACAAGTCGCCGGAGGTCGCGCCGAAGTAGAGCTCGAGCTGTTGGCCCTCCCCGGCGCGGCTGAATGCCTGGCGCAGCACCGTCAAGTAGGCGTGCTTCGCCGGCAGGCCGTCTCCTCGAGGCGTCCAGGTAGAGCCTCCGTCGCGAGTCTCGTAGACACGCACGCGGCCGTCCGGCGTTACGCGATCCATGTCGGCAACGAGGGGAATCACATAGGCGCTGTCGGGATCGCTGGGGTCGACCGTCAGCGGAAACCCGAAGTCAGACGGGAGCCCGCCGCCACCGATATAGCCCCAGCTTTCGCCGGCGTCGTCTGAGCGATACACGCCACCGTGGAACTGCATGAACATCCGTTCGGGCTGCCTCGGCGCGCGTTCGACGTGGTGCACGCATCGGGCCGCGTTCTCATCCTTGAGCGCCTCCTCCGGGAGGTACCTCGGGTTGAGCCCCTCGTTGCCCCGCCGCCAGGTACCGCCGCCGTCGTCAGTTATCCACATCCCGGCGGCCGAGACTGCGACCGCCAGCTTGTCGGGATCTCCCGGCCAGGTGCAGATCGAGTGCAGGCATAGCCCGCCGCCGCCAGGTTGCCACTGCGGGCGTGACGGCTGCTCCCACAGTCCCGCGTTGATTTCCCAGCTGGCGCCGCCATCGCGGCTCTCGAACAGGACGCCGGGATCTCCCCCCGCGTACAGCGTCCCATTGGCCTCGCCTCGAGCGATCACCCAAATCCGCTCCAGCGCCTGATCGCCACCCTCGGGCAGAGCCACGCCTTCAGCCTGCTCCCACTCCTGCACCGGATCGCCGTCCGTGTAGAAGATCTTCGGCCCGTAGAACGGCGAGGTCGTGGTCGCGACCAGCCGCCCGCTCCGTGCGTCGCGGGTCGCGAAATCGACCGGTTGCCCCGCAAACGCCCGGGCCTTGATCTCAAAGCCGGAACCAGTCTCGCGTTCCAGCAGGAACAGGCCCTTCTTCGTCCCCACCAGGAGCTCGGTCAATCTCTCAGCCTCCTGTTATTGCCGGTAGCACCTCGATGCGGTCCCCAGACGCCACCGCCGTGGCTTCGTCCCCACGGTCGCCGTTGACAAATACATTGATGTGGCGGCGTATCAGACCACGCTCGTCGAGGATCCATCCGCTCATCTCCGGATAGCGGAGCTCGAGCGCTCGAAGCAGCTCGACTACGGTCGCGCCGCTGCACTCATGCTCTGCGCGCCCGCCCGCGAGCTTGCGAAGCGGTCCCCGGACGCACACGACGGCCATCGGAGGAATGCTAAGCGCGCTCACGGACCTATAGACGGCGGCGGCAAGCGTTTCTCATCGGTGCGGCATCCGCCACGTGCTCGGCGTCATCAGACGGACCGCGGGCGCGGCCGGCAGTGACGCCAGCCGCGCCGCGAAACCCGTACCTACACCTTCGTGAACGTGCGCGCCAGGACGAGCCCCCGGCCGAGGCAGTTGCTCGACGTGGAGTCGCTGATCCGCTTGAACGTCAGCTTCTTGCCCTTCAGCTTGAACCGATATTTGCCGACCGTCGGGCACGCGTTCGAGCCCTTGGCGTCCCGAAAGCTGATCACGTTGCCCTTGATCACATCCTTGCCGTGGATGACCGCCATGCCGTTGTCGCTCACGTGATACTGGCCCTTGGTGAAGGTGATCACCCAGGTCCCGTTGAGGCCGCCGCCTAACTGGTTGCTGCCCTTGATAACCGTCTTGTACTTGCCCGACAGTGAGCCGCTCGCCACAGCGGCCGGAGCCAGGGCCAACACAGCGACGGCTGCTACCGCGATTGCCAGCCGCTTCATCGCTCCCATCCTTTCGTTGAGTTCCCGTAGGGCGATCATAACCCGCGGGAATGCCCCCGTGCCAACCTCCTGCCGTGCCACTCTTTCCGGGAAGAGTCGGCGCCACCGCGAGCCCGACCCAAGGGAAGGCCCGGGGGAGCCGGTGCCCTCTTCCAGCTGTTGACCTCCGCTAGACCGATCCCTTCTCGCAAAGGGCACTCACTCCCCGCGGTAGCCGAGCTCGTGCGAGGCGCGCTCGGTCGTCGCGAGCAGGGTCGCCCCCAAACGTCGAGCGTCGGCCGCGGTCATCATCCGCGCGGGCAGCACCAGGCCAACGACCACCTCCAGCGCGCCGTCAGCGCCGAATACCGGGGCGGCGAGCGCGGCCAAGCCAAAGATCATCTGGTTGCTTGTCTGGCTGAAGCGGTCGCGACGAGCGAGCTCCTTGACCTCGCGGATCTCGGTGGCCGAGGCGGAGCGCGTAGTGCCTTGGCGCTGCTGTGACCTCAGCACCTCACGAGTGACGGAGCCGGACAGGTGCGCCAGGAAGACGCATCCAACCGCGGAGTCGAGCAGCGGCAGCACCGACCCGACGCGGACGACGATCGGGAGCGCGTGCGCGCCAGTGTCCCAGCGCACCAGCATCGGACCAGCATCGGTCCACACGCCCAGGTTGGTGGTGTGACCGGTCTGGTCACGAAGCTCGGTCGTATGCGCGGAGACCGTGCTCACCGCGTCGGTGCGCCGTAGCGCCTCGACTCCCAGGTGCCGCGAGGCTGGGCCCAAGTCGTAGAGACCGGTCGCCCGGTTCTGAGACGCAAACCCGGTACGCACGAGGCTCGCGAGATACCGGTGGACTTTTGCCGGGTGAAGGTCAGCATGGCGTGCCACCTCCGTCAGCGCCATCGGCCCGCGGCCCCGCTCTAGGGCCAGCAGCACACGAGCCCCGACCTCGATCGACTTGATTCCCTGCGGCTGGCTGTCCTGGTTGCGAGCGATCGTCACGGCCGCTGATTACGCGAGGGCGTCCATTTGTTGTCTGGGCGTGGCGACACTGCGACGCCCGCACGCAGCGCCCGCTCAAAACCCTGCACCAAGCCCAACAGACCGCTACCGTCCGCAGCCGATCCATACAAGTACCAGTCGGGTCGCATCACCACCGATTCGCAGCGGTGAGCGTTGAACCAGGCTTCGTAGACGCCGTCGAGGTCTGTCACCTCCAGCACCGGCTCGCGGTCGGTAGCTCGCCCGGCCGGGGACCGCACCACCACGATCCGCCCGCCCGACGCCCGCCATCGCTTCACGACAGGGGTGCCAAGCTCGGGGGCCAGCGTTGCGCTCCGGCATACGATCGCGGGGCCGGCCCCGACGACGTCGTCGAAAAGGCCCACCCCGTCGCCCGCGTAAGATCGCACCCTGCCCTGGGGAAAGAGCGCCCCGGCGTGGGGCGAGTCCGCGGCGATCAGACCGCCTTTCAGATTCGGGTAGGTGATTTTCTCTGGCGCCTGTCGAGCGCGGCGTAGGACTCGCAAGCGCTCGTCGCGCTCGCGCGCCGCCTCGGGGTCGCGTAGCGTCTGCACGCGCCCGAGCTCGATCGCCTTCTCGGTGATGAAGCGGACGTGGGGCTCGCGCTCGGGCTGGTAGGTGTCGAGGATCGCGTGCTGAGCTCGATCCCGAAGCACGAGGTCTAGCTTCCAGGCCAGGTTGTGGCTGTCCCGTATCCCGGAGCACATCCCCTGCCCCAGGAAGGGCGGCATCTCGTGCGCCGCATCGCCCGCGAGCATCACCCGTCCCCATCGCCAGCGGTCGGCGATGCGCGAGCGGAACACGTAGTTGGCGACGCGGATTAGCTCGGCCTGGTCCTGCGAGAGGTAGGGCGCCACGCGCTGCCAGACCCGCGCGGCGTCGGTGGCGCGGGCACCGGTCTCGTCGGGATCGAGCATGAACGAGAACCGCTGATGTTGGGGACCGATGCGCACGATCGCCACCGGCTGCACGGGATCGCACACCTGGCGAAACGTCGGCACCGAGTCGAGCTCGCGCAGCTTGCGGAAGTCGCACACCAGCCAGTTCTCCTGAAACTGATAGTCCGAGAACCTGATGTCCAGCGCGGGGCGAACGAAGCCAAGGCCACCGTCAGCGCCCACCACGTAGCGCGCTCGGACGAGCGTGGAATTGCCACCGATCGCGCCTACCGATAACTCAACCCTGTCATCCGAGAGCTCGAGACCGTTCACTGCCATTCCCTGACGGACCTCCACGGTCTCCAGTGACTTACACATCTCGTCGAGTACTGCCTCGATGTGCGGTTGGTACATCATGTACAGCGCCGCCCAGCCGCAGCCCGCCGGATTGTCGTAGCTGACCTCCAGCAGCGTCTCTCCGGCGCCATTGATCCACTCGTAATCCGTTTGCACGACGGCGCCGGGCATCACCGCGTCGACCAGCCCCAGCTTCTGGAAGGTGCGCATGATCTCGTCGTCGAAGCATGCCGCGCGCGGCAGGTTGTACAGGCCGGCGTAGCGCTCGAGCACGATCACCGAATGGCCCTGCTGGCCAAGCAGCGCCGCCAGCGTCATCCCGGTGGGCCCGTAGCCCACGATCGCCACGTCGTAAATCCTCATTAACCGCGTGGCACCTTCACTGCGGGACCGGCGTAGTCATGCGGAGATGGTCAGGACCGTGTGTCCAACGGCATCGCCGGCCGAGATCCGAGCGTGCGCTGAGGCGGCGCGCTCGAGTGGTAACTCGTGCACCAAACCTGCGGGCAGCCTGAGACCGCCCCGCACCAGGGTCCAGAACTGATCGATGTCCCGGGGCGTGGTGGTGCGCACGCCGAGCAGCGACAGGCTGCGCACGTAGAACGGCGCCGCCGGCACCAGCAGAACCGGAAGCTCGGGACTGCCGATCGCCCCCGATACCACGACCCGGCCTCCGGTGGCGAGCGCGGGGAAGTAGCGAGTGAACACCTCTCCCGCGGCGACGTTGTCCACCGCCACTTCCACTCCCGCCTCAGACGTCAGCTCCAGCAGCAAGGCGGTGAGTCCTTCGTCGGAGCTGTTACAGCGCGCTTCCAACTTCAGCTCCGCCGGGATCTCGGCCGGCCGCCGCGACAGCCCGATCAACCGCGTTCCGAGGCTGGCGCCCAGCACCGCGAGCATCGTTCCCAGCGAGCCTGTGACGCCGGTTACCAACGTCCAGGTTCCGCGGCTCACCGCGCCGAGCTTGAGTTGGGTGAGGGCGATCGGGCCGGTTGCGGCCATCGCGGCGGCGGCGGACACCGAGACGTCGTCGGGCACCTCGCTGAGGTTCGCGGCCGGCACCGCCACCAGCTCCGCGTAGGAGCCCCAGCGATGGATTCCGAGGATGCTGAGCTGCGGGCACTGCTCCTCGTGCCCGGCGCGGCACGCCTGGCACGCGCCACAGCTGCTGCTGTTGGACCCCGCCACCCGCCGGCCCACCAACGCGGGATCGAGCCCCGCGCCGGTCGCCTCGACCACCCCAGCAAAGTCACCCCCGAGGACGTGTGGAAGTGTCACCTGGCGAGAGAACGGATGCTGACCGCTTCGCGTGGCGACATCTCGAGTCCGCGACACCTCGACCGCCTGCACCCGTACGAGCGCCTCACCGGCTGCGGGCTCGGGGTCAGCGAGCTCGTCGAGCTCGAGGACATCGGCGTCCCCAAATGCCCGCATGAGGACGGCGCGCATCAGTGGTCCATCAGCTCCAGGCTGATGATTCCCCACTTGTTGGCGGCGGCCGGATCCATCGGCCACACCTTCGGCTTCTGCGGAAACTCTTCGTGCCAAGGACGCGGCTCAAAGCACTCACTGTCCTCGTCGAAGATCAGGTCGATCTCCGTGAACAGCTCGACGACGTTGCCGTCGGGGTCGCGGTGGTAGGTGAAGATGTTGTGGCCCACGCCGTGACGCCCGGGACCCCAGAGCAACGCGTGGCCTCGCGTCGCCAGGTGATCGAGTTGGTCCTTGAGGTGAAGCATGTCCCGCATCTCGAACGCCACATGGAAGAGGCCGCTCTTCTTCTGGCTCTGCATGAGATTGATCGCGTGGTGATCGGCGTTGCAACGCAGGAAGGTGAAAAAGTCGCCGATCATGTCCGAGAACCGAAATCCCATGACCTCCAGATAGAAGCGCTGGCTGGACGGCAGGTCGCTGACGTAGGAAGCGACGTGGCCGAGCTTGGTCGGACGGCCGCTGATCGCGCTCCAGGTGCCGCTCGACTGCTGTCGCTCGATCAGGTGCAGCGGGGTGCCGGTTCCATGCTCGGCGATCACCAGGTCGGCGGACACGCCGGGCTCGGGGTTGCTGCGGCGCTCGCACCCGACTCCGGCGGCCTGGAGTCGGGAGGCCGTCTCCTCGAGGCCCCCGCGCACCTGGAATCCCAGGCGTGCGCGTCCATCCGGTTCTCCCGGACTGATCACAACACAGTGGTGATCGCCGCCGGTCGTCATGTAAGCGCTCGACCCTGAGCGCTCGGCGGTGACGAGACCCAGCGAATTCTCGTAGTAGTCAATGAGCCGCTCGACGTCGCCGGTCCGCACCTCGTAGAAGGCGAGCTTCGCAGGGGACACCGCCGGTGCAACCGTCGTCTTGTAGATCATCTCGGTCGTGTTCGTGTCGGTCACGCGGTCACCTCGATCGTGGTCGGAAGGGGGTCCTCGCGGACGGGTGCGGTGATCTGGGTCCTCAGGCGCCCGAGATCGCCGATGCGGACCTCGATCTCGTCGCCGGCGGCGAGGAAGCGCTGTGGCTGGCGGGCGGCGCCAACGCCGGCTGGCGTGCCCGTCGCGATCACATCTCCCGGCTCCAGGGAGAGCACCCGCCCGTAATGCGAGATCAGCTCGGCGATGCCGAAGATCATCTCGCCGGTCGAGCTGTTCTGCATCCGCTCTCCGCTGATCCAGAGCTCGATCGGCAGCGACTGCGGGTCGGGAACGTCAGCGGCGAGCGTGATCCACGGTCCCATCGGCGCCGCGCCGTCGAAGCCCTTGCTCACCACGGCGTCCAGGCCGAGAGCGTGGGGGAACGGGATGAAGTCGCGCAGCGAGAGGTCGTTGAGGATCGTGTAGCCAAACACGGCCGCGAGCGGATCGTCTCCCGCGGCCGCTGCCGGGTCGCCAATCACGATCGCCAGCTCCGCCTCCCAGTCGAGCTTGTGACCATATGAGGGGCGAGCCACCGCGCTCCCGCTTCCGACCAGAGCGTTCGGCGGCTTCAGGAAGCTGTACGGAAACGGCGCGGGACGACTCTTCACGCCTGCCGGTCGGTCCATCTCCGCAACGTGGTCGTGGTAGTTGGCGCCGACGCACAGCAGCTTGCGGGGTGTTACCGGCGCCAGCCACTTCACTTGATCGGCAGAGAGCTGGGTCGCGGATGGGGCCTCGGCCGCGGAGCTAACCGCGTCGCGCCATCGGTCCCACTGCGCGATCAGCTCACGGACGTCATCCGGGGCGTCGGGCGCCGCGTCCCGGAGAAACCGCACATCTTCGGCGGTGACCAGGACCGCCCGCGGTCGCCCGCGATCCTCGACTGAAGCAATCCGTATCCCGGTCGTCATCTGCAGTCTCTCCTCGGCTCGGGGGCGGCTATGGTATCAGCAGCCGATTACACAATGCGTAGCAAGTTGACTGAATCGTAATTCTGTGTAAAGGTGGCCACGAGCACGCGCCCTCGAGAGGCGATGCGACCAGAGAAGGAGGGAGCCGGGCGTGCGAGGAAAGATCGCGGTGGAGGAGCACTTCGTCACGGCGGAGCTCGCGGATACCATCTTCGGCAGCATCGGGTGGGATCCCGCTGAATGGCGGGAGATGGCGCGCCAACTGCAGGAGACTGGAGAGCAGCGCCTGTCGGACATGGACCGCTCCGGCATCGAGATCGCGGTCCTATCGCTGGCCGCGCCGTGCATTCAGGACGAGTTCGAGACCGACCGGGCAATCGAGCGGTCGCGAACCGCCAACGACGCCCTCGCCGGGGTCGTCGAGGCACATCCCAGCCGGTATGCGGCGCTGGCGGCTCTGCCGCTGCAAGATCCCGCGGCGGCTGCCGACGAGCTCGAGCGCTGCGTAACCGAGCTCGGGTTCAACGGCGCGCTGGCAAACGGGTACTCCAGCGTCGGCGACCTCGAAACCGCCGCCTACTACGACGAGCCGCAATACATCCCGTTCTGGGAGCGCGTGGCGGCTCTCGAGGTGCCCTTCTACCTTCATCCCCGCAACCCGCTGCCGACGCAACGACGGATCTACGAGCGACGCGAGGCGCTGCTGGGTCCCTCGTGGGCTTTCACCGTCGAGACCGCGACCCACTGCCTGCGGTTGATCGTGAGCGGCCTGTTCGATCGTCTGCCTGGCCTTCAGATCGTCATCGGGCACATGGGCGAGCTGCTGCCGTTCGCGGTCCAGCGCACGGAGCAGCGGCTGTCGCACATCCGGACCGTCACCTTGGAGCGCTCACCGCAGGAATGCCTGCGGGAGAACTTCTACCTCACCACCAGCGGCAACTTCCATACGCCATCGCTGATCGGCGCGCTGTTGCAGGTGGGCGCGGATCGGATCCTGTTCGCGGCCGACCATCCGTTTGAGCGCACCAGCGAGGCGGCGGAGTGGTTCGACCACGTCCCGATCAGCGAGGCGGATCGCCTGAAGATCGGCGCCGGTAACGCGCGGCGCCTGTTCAAGCTATGAGCGCGCGGAAGCTGTCGACGGCGGCGCGCTCATTGATCGCTCTTCACGGCGCATCACAACGACAGGAGGGAGCATGACATGGGTGAACTGGACGGAAAAGTGGCGGTGATCACGGGTGGCGCAAAGGGAATTGGCTTTGGCTGCGGTGAGTGTTTGAGCCGCGACGGCGCCACCGTGGTGATCGCCGACCTCGACTACGAGCGTGCCCGGGAGAGCGCCGAGAAGCTACCTGGACCGGCGCTGGCCGTAGAGCACGACGTTCGCGTCGGCGAGTCCGCCGCGCGGCTGGCCGAGAAGACAAAGGACTCCTACGGGCAAGTCGACGTCCTCATCAACAACGCGGGCGTCGGTCCGCGGCCGGGTCCAATCCAGGAGCTCAGCGAGGAAGAGTACGACCGAGTCATGGATACCAACAGCCGCGGCGTGTTCCTGACAACGCGGGCGTTCGTGCAGGGAATGATCGACCAGGGCGGCGGCCGGATCATCAATATCTCGTCGATCGTCGGACAGACGGGCTTCGCGATGGTGTTGCAGTACGTGGCCTCCAAGTTCGCGGTGGTCGGCATGACTCAGAGCCTGGCCTCGGAGCTGGCGCCGCACGGCATCACGGTCAACTCGATCCACCCCGGGATCGTCGAGACCGATCTGCATTCGGCAGTGGTCGAGGCGTTCAGCAAGATTCAGGGCATCTCGGTGGACGAGGGCTGGGAGTGGTTCCGCGGCCGGATTCCGCTGGGGCGCTTTCAGACGCCGACGGACATCGGCGAGATGGCCGCGTTTCTGGCATCCGATCGGGCCAAGAACATCACCGGCGCCGCGTTCAACGTCGATGGTGGGTGGGAGATGCACTGATGTCCCTGGGGATCATGCTGCTACCCGGACAGGGCCATCGGATCCGCGGCGGGCCGCTCGACGCCACCGTGAAGTCGACGATGGACCTGCCGGCGCTGACCTCCTCGTTCGAGATGATCATCACGCCCGGATACGACGTCGGCGTGCATGTCCACGCCCACGGCGAGGAGGTCTTCTACGTGGTCGAGGGCGAGTTGGACATCCTCGCGTTCGAGCCGCTGGATCGGACTCTGCCCGACTGGCACGAGTGGGAGTCGCGGTCCGGGAAGCGCTACCTGCACGGCGGTCCGGGTTCGTTCATGTGGGTGCCGGAAAACACCCCGCACGCTTTTGCCAACTCGACCGATAAGCCGGTGAAGATGTTCTTTCAGTCCTCGGTGCCGGGCGGCCACGAGAACTACTTCGAGGAGCTGATGCAGCTGCTCCGCCGCAGCGATGGGAGCCCCGATCCAAACGACGTGGCCGAGCTGCGCAAACGCTACGACATCGAGCAGCTCACGCCGCTGGCACCCGACGCCCCCCGGCGGTACGCAGCGAGGGTGATCTCCGGCCGTGATGGCCTGATCGGCGCTCCCGGCGTGAACATCGCTCGAGAAGTGCCGGGTCGCTGTAACGGATGATTTCCGCTGCTCGCTTTTGGTCCGGCTGGTAAATGCCGATACTCCAACTGGATATGGCGCATCGAGGTCGCCGGGGCTAGCCTCGATCGCTAGACACCTGGCACATCTGAAAGGACTTCCCATGAGCTGGAAACACCAGGTACTCGTCGTTGCCAACGTAACGGCGAACTCTCCGGAGCTTGTGGATACGCTCAAGCTGCGGGGCGAGCGAGGGTCAACCTCGTTTTCGCTGATCGTGCCGGCGCCGCCGTTCGAAGGCGGACGAGCTGCAGCGATCCAGCGGGTCAGTGAGGCCGTCGTTTCTCTCCGTGACCTCGGCCTCGACGTCCAGGGGGCGATCGCCGGCGGCGATCCAGTGGTGGCCGTGGCAGAGGCGTGGAGCCCGGCGCAATACGACGAGATCATCATCTCGACGCTGCCCGTGGGCTATTCGCGATGGCTTCGCGCTGATCTCCCTCGCCGGATCGAGAAGCTCACGGGAGCGCTGGTCACGCACGTAATCGCCAAACCGCGAAAGTCAGAAGTGAAAGCAACGGCACCGCGACCGGCTTGAGAGCGACCGGGCGTGAGTCAGTCAGCTGCTTGAAAAGAAACTGACGTCGTCGGGGTTGACAAAGTCCGGGGCGGTCCAGCCATCGATGTCGTACTCACCCATGCATTGCTCGGCGTACCCCTTGTATTGGTCGGCTTGGCCACTGGCCATCGCGGAGAACAGCACCTCCATGCGGATGTTCTCCTGGTTGCCGCTGTAATTGCGCTCGTAGAGCTCATGGCGTCCGCCGAATTCGCTGCCGACCGCATCCCAGAGGAGTTTCATCAGCTTCACGCGCTCTACGGCGTCGATGCCGTCTGAGCCGCGGACATATCGCTCGAGGTACCTTCGAATCTCGGGATTCTTGAAGTCCCGTGCGTTCGAGTTGATGTAAATCAAACCGCTCGCCACTGTCTGCTCGATGATCTCCTTCACGCGCGGGTAGCCGGTGGTTGAGAACAGGCGGTAGGCCATCGCGTAATCCATGTTAGGAAGGACCGCCCCTTGCTTCCAAGATTGAGGCTCACGAGCCATCGCGTTGGCCAGGCCCCAAAAGAGGTTGCGCCACGCGAGGACTTCGCCAACCTGTGCCTGCACTCCCCGGAAGTCTTTTGTCCCCGTCGCTTCGACCGCCTTGAGCAACAGGCCCCCGATGAAGTCGAGCTTTACGGCGAGACGAGTACATCCGTGAAAACAGAAGCGCGGAATGAATCCCGTGTTTGGAAAGAAGTTGTTGGCTTTTTCCACGTCCCCGTAGACGAACACGTTCTCCCAGGGAACCAGCACCTTGTCAAAAATGAAGATCGCGTCATTCTCGTCAAGCCTGCTCGACAGCGGGTAGTCAAATGGGCTCCCCATGACCTCAGCGGTCATCTCGTAAGAAGGGCGACAGATCAACTTCACGCCTGGCGTGTCCATGGACACCGCACACACCAGCGCATACTCCTTCCGTTGCACAGGCACCGGACCGTAGTGGGCGATGAAGTTGTAGTGGGTGAGGGCTGAACCGGTGGCGACGACCTTCGCTCCGCTCACCACGATGCCATCGTCGCGTTCCTCCTCGACGTGCATGAAGACGTCCTGAACCTCCTCGATTGGACGGTTCCGATCCACGGGTGGATGGATGATGGCGTGGTTCCAGTAGAGGATCTTCTCCTGCGCCTCCTTGTACCAACGCCTCGCATTCGCCTGGTATGGCGCGTAGAAGTCCGCGTTGGCGCCGAGGGTAGCCAGGAACGCAGCCTTATAGTCGGGGCTGCGGCCAAGCCAGCCGTAGCTAAGCCGCGCCCATTCGGCGATCGCGCCGAGATCGCCCACGCAGTCATCGGAACTGCGCGGGAAGCGGAAGAACTTGTGCGTCCGGCTGCCGCTGCCGGTGTCAGTCTCGGTGGTCAGGATGTCACGCTTCTGATCGTCATGAAGCGCGTTGTACAAGCGAGCCAACGAGCGAGCGGTGTTACGGAAGGCTGGATGCGCAGTGACGTCCTTCACTCGCTCGCCGTAGACGTAGACCTCCCTACCGTCACGCAGACTCTCTAGGTACTCCTCGCCCGTAAACGGCCTAACGGTATCAGTCGTTCTCGTGGCCATCGCTTCGCTCTCCTCACTCGCCATAACTTTGGGTCCATCGGTCCGGTCGGGCGGTGATGTAACGCCGATCGAGGGGCCGCGCCTAGAGGACCGGTGATGGGACGGCCCGGCTATCGTGGCATGCGGCCGACGCTCGATCAAGCCGCATCGCCGTCATCCCAGCACCAGGTTGAAGCCGATCACCAAAGCGCGACCGCCGCGGCTGGCTCATCGTGCTCGAACGTGACGGACGAGGGTTGCGCTGCCGAACGCGTAGGATGAATCGGTCACCCGCTGCCCGTGCCTGGGGAGCCGCATGCGAATCACCCGTCTCGAAGCTATTCCCTACAACCTGCCGGTGGCACGCGTCGCACGGTTTGGATCCGGCGCGCGCCAGCGGGCCGACCACGTCCTGGTTCGGGTCCACACCGATGAGGGGATCTTCGGCCAGGCTGAGGCGCAGCCCCGCCCTTATACGTACGGCGAGACGCAGGAGTCGATCGTATCCGCCGTGGCCGAGCAACTGCACGAGGCAATCGTCGGGCTGGATCCGATCGCGCACGAGCTGATCGCCGAGCGCTGCGCGGCGCTTGAGGGCAACTCCGTGGCGCGCGGCGCGGTTGATCTCGCGGTCTGGGACCTGCTCGGCAAGCTGCTCCAGCGCCCCTGTCGCGAGCTTCTGGGCGGATATGCGAGCGACGTCGCGGCCGCGCACATGGTCAGCTACAACGCGCCGGCGGCGATGGCCGAAGAGGCGGTGGAGTTCCACGAGCGATACGGCGTCGGCAGCTTTAAGGTCAAGGTCGGCAGGAGCGTCGAGACCGACCTCGCGTCCGTGACGGCGATTCGAGAAGCACTGCCCGACGCTCACCTCTACGTCGACGCCAATCGTGGCTGGAGCTACTCCGATGCGGTGCGCGCCGGCGAGCGCTTGCTCGAAATCGGCGTGCTGGCGATCGAAGAGCCGATTTCGGTGGAGGACCGAGAAGGACGGCGGCGCCTGGCCGAGCGGTGGTCGGTACCGCTGGTTGGGGACGAGAGCTGTATCTCGCTGGCTCACGTCGCACGCGAGGCCGCCGAGGGCGCCGTTCGAACAGTCAGCCTGAAGGCAGCGCGCACCGGGTTCACCGAGTCGCGCCGGATCCTCGGTTTCTGCCTGGGACTCGGGATGCCAGTGATCGTCGGCAGCCAATACGAGGGCGCGCTCGGGGCGCTCGCGACTGCCGCGCTGGCCTGCGCTTTCGCTGCCACCGCCGGTCACCCTGCCGAGGTGATGAACTACACCGATCTGGCCGACGACATCCTCGACGGGGAGATAACCGTCTCCGGAGGCCGGCTGGCTGCGCCTGACAAGCCGGGCCTCGGTTTCGAAGTAGACGAGCACAAGCTCGCCCATTACAGGCTCGATGAGAGCCGCACGGTCGCGGTCGCCTGATGCTGTTCATGGCCGAGATGGACGTGCACCTGCCACCAGACATGGATCCGGAGCTGGCCGAGGAGCTGAAGCGCAAAGAGCGCGAGCTCGCGCAACATCTGCAGCGCGATGGACGCTGGCTGCACCTCTGGCGCGTCGCCGGCCGCTACGCCAACGTCAGCGTGTTCGACGTGCGCTCGCCCGACGAGCTGCATGACATCATCAGCGGGCTGCCCATGTTCCCTTACATGGACGTGCGGGTGACGGCGCTCGCGCGTCACCCCTCAAAGCTGGAAATCCAGGAGAGCGAAGGAGAGAGACGTGTCTGAGCGTGCCAATCAGCTGATCAGCGATGTGCTTCAGCGCCTACATCAGGCGATCGTCGAAAACGGCGTCACCTACGAGGAGTACCAGATCGCCAAGCAATGGTTCATCGATGTGGGGCTGGCCGGAGAATGGCCGCTGTTCGGGGACGTGTACGTGGAGCACGTGGTGGAAGAGCACGTCTACGGCAACCGTGCTGGATCGCAGGGCACCATCCTCGGGCCGTTTCACCTGCCAGGCGCGCCGATCCTGAAAGCCCCCTCCGAGCTGCCGCATCGCCCCGATGAGAAAGGCGACAGGACCGTGTTCTCAGGACGCGTCAGCGACCTCGACGGCAAGCCGCTCGCCGGCGCCAAGCTCGACATCTGGCAGGCCGACGCGGAGGGCCGCTACTCGGGCTTCATGCCCGGGCCCCCGGAGGGCAACCTCCGCGGTCAGGTCCTAGCGGACGCGGAAGGCCGCTACGAGGTACGGACGGTGATCCCCGGCCCGTACACGATCCCGCTCGACGGGCCGACTGGAAAGATGACCGCCGCCGCAGGGTGGAGCCCATGGCGTCCCGCGCACGTACACCTGATCGTCACTGCCGACCGATATGAGCCGCTAGTCACCCAACTGTTCATCGACAGCAGCGACTATCTTCACAACGACGTCGCCAGCGCGGTCAAGGACGAGCTGATCGTGCATCCGGAGCCAGACGGCGAGGGCGGATACTCGTTCACCTACGACTTCGTGCTCGCGCCTGCCCGCGCTCCCGCGGCGGTGGGCTGAGCTCTCCGCTCCTCGTCACCACGGTCGGCTCTGGTAGGGCGGCGAGGGCCCGATCCGATCGTTTGCGTGCTCGGCATAGTCGATCGCGATCCACTCGTCGAAGATGCCAGACGGCGCCCAGTGCCCAGCCCGCCCCGGGCAGCTCGGGGCGGCACTTTCCCCGGGGGTAGTCACCCACACGAAGCCATCGAGGTACCGGGAATAGATGCCATAAGAGGCTCCGTTGCTTGTCCCAGGCCTCGGCCCGAGGCCGCGTTGCGGCGGGTTGCAAAGCTCCTCGATGCCCTGGGTGATCGGATCAGGGTTGAGGATCGGCCCTTGTCCGTCGCCGCGAGTGTCAACGACAAAGTGCAGGCCGCCGGTTAGGTTTGCGACCTTGTCGCCGAACTGGATCTCCTTGGAGGCCCAGTTGAAGTGGGTGTCGTTGAGGAAGAAGCCGCGGATCCTGTGCGCATCCGTGGCGTTGAGGACGCGAGCAACCTGGCGCGGCGAATTGGCGTCCGAGGTGCCGCCCTCGACATACAGGAGCGCATGGGGTAGCTGCGACAACTGGTCGATCTCATACTTCAGTAGCGCCGCGCGGCCACTGACGGCCGCGGGGTTAGACCAGCAGATCGTGTCGACGGCGTCCTCCTCGACGAAAATCAGCGCCGAGAAGCGCCCGACCGCAGCCTTCAGCGCGTCGACCTCTGCTTTGAAGTTCGGCTGGTCGCCGGCGGTGCAGCCCGAGCTGTGATCGATGAAATATGTGGTGATTTCAGCGCTCGCGCGAGGATCGGTGCGCTGCATCCGGCACAGGTAGTTCTGAACCTGGGTATAGATCGCGTCGCCCGAGCCGCCGGCGGTGTAGAGGCTGAACTGGTGGGCCTGTGGATAGTCGCCGATCTTCTCGAGCTCGTAAACGCGCAGCGACGTGGCACCCGAGAGGTGCATCTTGTTGACTCGCTGCTTGAACTGGGCCCAGGGAATCGGTCGCCCTCCCTCCTGGCGGGCTAGCTGGGCTAGCCCGACCTCATTGGCGATCGCGTCGGCCGCATCGCCGCCGAACAGCCACGGGCTCTCCACGAACAGGTGCGCCCCGGTCAACGGATTGCCGCCTACGGACCCTGGGATGTTCAGCGGGTTCATCGGATTGCGCGGGGCGTCGTCGCGCGAGGCGCACTGCTGCGCGGACTCACCGCCCGCACGCACGCTCGACCCCGGGATCTCGCCAAGCAATCTCAGGACGGCGAGCCCCACGATCACTGCGATCACGGCCGTCAGTGCACGCGAATTCACTACCCAGCCACTTTATTGGCCGTAGTGTTATGAGGCGCCCCACCTGAAGCTGAACGTTTGCGCTCCGCCTCCACGGGCCGAAAACGCTTCCTCCTCAAGCGCCGAGACGACTCGCCGAGGCCGTGGCTTAGACGGCCAGTCGCGGCAATTCAATCGCTGGACAGCGGTCCATGACCACGAGCAGTCCAGCGGCCAGCGCCCGCTGAGCCGCCGCCTCGTCGACGACCCCGAGCTGCATCCAAATCGCACATGCGTCGATTTCGATCGCCTCGTTGACATGCGCGCCCGCTTGGTCGGCGCGGCGAAAGATGTCAACTACCTCCACACACTCGCGGGCTGGGATGTCGGTCAGGCGGGCGTAGCAACGCTCCCCGAGCAGCTCCTGGACGTGCGGATTCACCGGAATCACCCGAAAGCCGCTGGCTTGCAGCACGCGGGCGACGCGGTGGGAGGCTCGTCGCGGATCCGGCGAGCAGCCCACCACCGCCCACGTGTGGGTCTTGGTCAGCAGCTCACGGATGAATTCTTGGGTCGTGTGTAGCGCCGTTCGCCGAGTATGCCCCACGAGCGGACTCAGCCTGACTCGGGGGCTTCCCCTACCGATCAGCGCCGCCCCTCGCCGACGTCTGACCCGTACCTCGCCGCAATCTTCGCTCATTTGATTCCGAAGAACTTCTTGAACGACTCGCCCCAGACCGTGGTTGACCCTGCCGGCGGGTTGGCCGCCCCTGGGTCGGTCAATCCTGCCAGCGTGAGCGCGTTGGAGTTGGGGGAGCCCCATCCGATCTCGATGCCGGTCCCGCTCGCCGCAAACGAGGCGACCCTCTCTCCGGCCTGGAAGCTCGTGCCGGTCTTCACCGTGACGGGGTTAATCTGCTCGGCGACGTACCAGTAGTCCGATAGAGCGCCGTCTGGACGGCTGGCAAACTGGAACAGCAGTAGCGGCTCGCCCGCGTACCAGTCCTGCATCACCTCGATCAGTTTCGACGCGAGCGGGGCATAGATGCCCGCGCCGGTCTTGGCACTCGCATCGACGCCCATGTCATCGCGCTCGATCGCGAAGCCGGGGATCGGATCCATCCCTGCCGGGTCGTTAGTGGCGGCCGGAATGCGGTGTCCCTTGGTCGCTTTCAGGACCGCTGTTCGCAAGGTAGACGAGGTGCGGTTCCCGACCGAGCCGCTCGCTGGAGACAGCTGATGGGCGAGCTGAAAGCGCCGGACCGCCAACTTTGTAACGGTGCCGAAATAGCCAGTGGCGGTGACGTTGTAGCCGACATCCGACAACCAGGCTTGCAGCGTCTTGACGTCCGCGCCGGCATCCCCCTTGCGCAAGGTCCGGGCAAACACGGGCGCCGAAGACGTGGTTGCCAGCGCCTTGTGAGTCACCGCGGCCCCGCCTGAGCTCGCGAGCGCAATCGAGCAACACGAGACTCCACCCATCAGCACCAGTCCAAAGACCGCGTGCCGTGTCGCTCGAGCCGGCCTCACGACGATCCTCCCCGGCCTCGGTCGTTGGCCGTGCTTTTGCACGGCGAGCACCAAAACGCTGCAGGAAGCGAATGCATGCAGGGACCTCCGCGGGCGCGGTGTTGTGATTTACGCCTTGGCCTGCGGAGTTAGCTGACGGGCTAGCGCTCGTTACCGAGCGCCTCATGCGGATCACCGCGTGACTCGCCCCAAAAAAATTGGGTTCCCCGCTCCCCGGCTCGGCATTCCGGGGATTCGGCGCGGGCAACCTATCAAAGAAATCAAACCGGTGTCAGAAACTCGCGTGTGCTGGGATGTTGCGTGCGTGGAGGGGCAGGCGCCCTTGATCACATCGAGGCCTGATCGGCCTCCTCGGCCGGGAGCAGCCCGACCGCGACCAGGTCGAGCGGGTGGACCCAAGACTCCGCGAGCGTGGAGCCGCCGGCGTCGCGGATCGAGTCGCGCAGGCCGATCGCCCAACGATGCTCGATCAACGCGATCGCGGCTGCTGAGTCGTTCGGGAGCACGTCGTCGACGTACCACACGCCCTCCGGCAACACGCCGGACTCGGCTGCGGCAGCCGTCCCGATCGCGGCGCCTGCCTCCGCTCTCTCGGGGCCTTGAGCGCCGAGCCCGATCAGCGCCCCGGCAGTCGCTCCCAGCTCGATCGCGTCCTCATCGGTGAGGTCGCTGTGGTGGATGCGCTCGACGTTGCCGTCGGCATCCTTGCGGACGAACAGCAGATCGATCAGCCGCACCGTATCGCTCTGCTGCAGCCGCTGGAGCTCCTCCCGGATCTCGCCGCGAAGGTCCGTGTGATCGAAGCCGATCACGAGCAGTTGCACCGGGCCAATTGGCATCGCCCCTCCTAACTCCCAAGCAGCTTCCGCTGCGCTAAGTCTAAACGCGTCCCGATCCACGTTCCAGAACTCGATCCCGGCGATCTCGCCGTAATCTCCTAGTAAGTACCATCGTGACTGACACGCCGCCCGAACCAGACAGCCCGGGAGCTGCAAAGAAGCCGATTCCGCGGTCGCCGATGCCGCGCGACGAGCAAGGCTGGCGCGTCGCGCCGGCACCCGACGGTCGCGGTATGCCCGAGAAGCACAAGCCGCCGCCCCCGCACCGGCTCCGGGGCTTCTGGATCTTGGTGATCGTTCTCCTGTTGCTGAACTGGGTCTCGTTCCTGGTGTTCCAGCCTGCTAGCCAGCCGCGCGTGAAGGTGCCGTTCAGCCCGTATTTCCTTCAGCAGTTGCAAGCAGGACAGGTCAAGTCGATCTCCTCCAAGGGCGACACGATCCAGGGCACGTTCGCGTCCGCGGTGCGCTACCCGCCGAACGATTCGCAAGCGACGCCGACGACGCTGTTCTCGACCGAGGTGCCGACCTTCTGGAACAGCACGACGCTAACCGAGCTGCTCCAGTCCAAGGGCGTCGAGGTCAACGCGCAGTCAACAACCCAGGGCACCTCAGTGCTGGCGGAGATCCTGCTCGGTTTCGGCCCAACCCTGCTGCTGGTCGGGCTGTTCGTGCTGCTCGCGCGGCGAGCGACAGCGGGTGGTGGGGGAATGGGGGCGCTTGGTGGCTTCGGTCGCTCGCAGGCCCGACGGGTCGATCCTCAGACGATCCGTGTCACCTTCAACGACGTGGCCGGGATCGATGAGGCGAAGAGCGAGCTGACCGAGATCGTTGACTTTCTGCGCACCCCCGACCGCTATCAACGTCTGGGCGGCCGGATGCCCCATGGGGTGCTGTTGTTCGGACCGCCGGGGACCGGCAAGACGCTGCTGGCGCGCGCCGTGGCCGGTGAGGCGCACGCGGCCTTTTTCTCGATCGCGGCGTCGGAGTTCATAGAAGCGATCGTTGGAGTGGGCGCATCGCGCGTGCGAGATCTGTTCGCGAAGGCCAAGGAAGCGGCACCGGCGATCATCTTCATCGACGAGCTTGACGCGATCGGACGCTCTCGCCAGGGCTCGGTCTCGGTCACTGGCGCCAACGACGAGCGGGAGCAGACGCTCGACCAGATCCTGACCGAGATGGACGGCTTCGAGAGCAACGAAGCAGTTGTAGTGCTTGGCGCGACCAACCGGCCCGAGGTCCTCGACCAAGCGCTGCTGCGGCCCGGGCGGTTCGACCGCCGGGTAGCCGTGCAGCCGCCTGACCGCGCCGGCCGGGAGAAGATCCTGCGGGTTCACACCCGCTCGATCCCGCTAGCGGACGACGTCAGCCTCGATACGCTCGCCGCCTCGACTCCGGGGATGGTGGGCGCTGATCTGGCGAACCTCGCCAACGAGGCCGCGCTGCTGGCCACGCGCCGCGGCCACGACAAGGTGCAGATGGCGGACTTCACCGAGTCGCTCGAGAAAATCCTGCTTGGGGCCCCGCGCGGGATCGTGCTCAGTCCCGAGGATCGTGAGCGGACCGCCTACCACGAGTCAGGGCACGCGCTAGTTGGGATGCTGACTCCGGACGCTGATCCGGTGCGCAAGGTCTCGATCATTCCCCGTGGAATGGCGCTCGGGGTGACGCTCGCGACGCCCGATGCCGACCAGGTCTCCTACTCCCGCGAGGACCTCGAGGCGAAGATCAAGGTCGCGCTCGGCGGCCGCGTGTCCGAGGAGGTCGTATACGGCAAGATCACCACCGGCGCCGAATCGGACATCCAGCAGCTGACCCAGATCGCGCGGCAGATGGTGGGGCGTTGGGGGATGAGCGAAAAAGTCGGGCCGATCGCGGTGTTGCCGAGCGACGGCGCCGGGCCGCTGCTGCCTGGCGTCAGTGAGACCTCACCCCAGACCCAGTACCTGGTCGACCAGGAAGTGCGTCGCTTTGTCGACGAAGCCCACGCTGAGGTCACCCAGCTGCTCATCGACCATCGCACCCAGCTCGACAACCTCACCCACGCGCTGCTCGAGGCAGAGACGCTCGATGCGGTCGATGCGTACGCCGTCGCCGGCGTCCGGATGCGAGGCGCGGAGCTAGTGCCGCCGGTAGGCTGAGCGGCGATGGCCATCGCGGAACCGGACAGCCCGTCAGATCTCGCGGCGGCCTACGGCGCGACGAAGGCTGAGGCCGCTCGCTTGGCCGGCGGCCCCGGCGATATGCCGCAGCGGGTCGCGCTGCTGCACTCGATCTTCGCCGACTCGCGAGGCAATCACGTGTTTCCGGAGGTCGCGCTCCACGGCGCGCTGTGGGCGTATGGCTTCTACGAGCGCCGTGGTGCGGTAAGCCGGATGATCACCTATCGGTACTTCTATGACCGTGACGAGCGCGCGCGCCGGGCATACATGCTGTTTGTCTTCTCGCAGGGCTTCAAGGAGGCAAATCGCTCGGTGTTCATGGACACCTACGCGAATTACTTCTTCACCAAGCGCCACGGCCAGGAGCCGGGAGCGGAGGCGATAATCGCGCCACAGCTGCTCGAAGCGCTGAACCGCGTCCATCACGCAGCGAGCTCTGACCGTAGTCTGTCCCGAGCAGAGCGCCGCCACGTGTTCGAGACCTCGCTCCTGTTCGAGCAGGAGAACACGGTTGGGCCGAAGGTGAAGGAGGAGGTCTCGAAGTTCGATTGCCCGATCCTCACTCGGATCGTGCTCAGGCCGGTTGTCCACTTCGGCTACTTCCCGCGGCTCACCGCGCTCCGTTTTCGCGACTTCAGCGACACCGACGAGCGGATCGACAAGGCGCTCAGGAGCTACGAGCTCGCCGAGGAGAGCGGCTGGCCGCGAGTCGGGGAGTGCATTCGCTACTACGGAGTGCTGCCCGACCGCTGCTTCGCCGATCCAATCGAGTACGCGGACGGTGTGAGAGCGAGCGTCTGAGGACCCGGGAACCGGCCCTGTGCCGATGCTGCTCGTACTGCAGTTGCTCGCGGGACATGCTGCGCGAGCGGGTCGCCTAGCTGCCTAGCTCCACCAGCCGCCGCTCGAGCAGCCGCCGCTCGGCGTCATCGCGCACCAGCGCCAGCGCTCGTCGGTAGGCCTCGCCGGCCTCCGCCGCGCGACCGAGGCGCCGAAGCAGCTCACCGCGCGTCGAGTGCAGATAGTGAAAGTCATGGAGCGGCAGGCGATCGGTGATCTCGAGTCCTGCAGCTGGACCGCGCTCTTCGGCGACCGCGATCGCCCGATTCAGCTCTACGACCGGCGAGTCGGTGATGCGGGCAAGCTCGCCATAGAGCGCGGCGATCTGCGGCCAATCGCGAGGCTCGTCGGCATGCAGAGAGGCGATCGCCGCCTGCACGACGTAGGGGCCGCGGCCGTGGAGCGCCAACGCCCGGTCGAGCTCGGCCCGCCCGCTGGCGATCTGTGCCGCGTCCCAGAGCGAGCGGTCTTGGTCGGCTAGCAATACCAGGTCGCCGTCCCGAAACCTCGCGTTGCGCCGCGCGTCGTGCAGCAGCATCATCGAGAGCAGGCCGTGCGCCTCCGGCTCGTCTGGCATCAGCTCGGCGAGCGCTCGTCCCAGACGGAGCGCCTCGCTGGCGAGCTCGCCACGGCCCCCGTAACCCTCGTTGAAGATCAGGTAGATGACCGCCAGTACGGCCGCGAGTCGATCCGGCAGCAGGTGGTCGGGCGGCACCCGGAACGGGATTCCGGCGTCCGTGATCTTGCGCTTTGCCCGGACCAGCCTCTGTGCCATCGTCGCCTCGCTGACCAGAAACGCGCGAGCGATCTCGCCGGTGCTCAGACCGCCCAGCGTCCGCAACGTGAGCGCGACCTGCGCCTCGGTGGCGAGCGCCGGGTGAGCGCAAGTGAAGATCAGCTCCAGCCGCTCGTCCGGGAATCTTGTCTCATCCACCGTGTCCTCCGCGGCCTCGGTCACCTCGAGCAGGCGGCTCTTGGCGGCCAGTGTGCGATCGCGCCGGATCCGGTTGATCGCCCGGTTGCGGGCGGTAGTCAGCAGCCAGGCGCCCGGGTTCGTGGGAACCCCGTCGCGGGGCCACCGCTCGGCGGCGATCGCGAACGCTTCTTGGGCGGCTTCCTCGGCGAGGTCGAAGTCGCCGAGGAAGCCGATCAGTGCGGCAAGTACTCGGCCCCACTGTTCGCGGAAGACCTGTTCGAGGATCGCTACCACTCGACGATCGGGCGCACCTCGATCGCGCCCCCCATGCGCGCGGCGGGAATCCGCGCCGCCAGCTCGATCGCCGCGTCGAGGTCATCCGCCTCTAAGAACAAGTAACCGCCGAGCGCCTCTTTCATCTCGACGAAGGGCCCATCGGTGGTAAGCGTCTTGCCGTCCTGGACGCGCACCGTGGTCGCCATTTCCGGCGGCTGCATCTGAACGCCGGAGGTGACGCCCGGCGTTTCGGTGATCGCCTTGTAGTCGGCAAACACCGCCCGCTGTTCCGCTTCTGAGAGGCGCCCCCAGGCCTCAGGGTCTCGCGGCGTCGGCGTGTCGCCTTGTTGGATCAACATCATGTACTTCATCGCTGCCTCCTGGTTGGCGAATGGTCGCGTATAAGACAACCGAGCAGCGACGAAATCGACAGCTGCTCGCAAACCGATCGCGATCACGACGACAAAGGAGAACTTGTGGCCGAGTTTCCAGCCCCAAAAACGGGGATCGCGCTGACCCACTTCATCGTCTCGCGGGACGTCGAGCGCTCAACGCGCTTCTACACGGAGGTGCTCGGCGGCGAGCTGGTGATGAAAGGCGAACCGTCGATCGTGGCGCTCGCGAACGGCTGGATCATCATCAACGTCGGGGGAGGCCCGACCGACGACAAGCCCGGCGTCACGCTCGAGCCGCCTCACGACCTGAACCGGGTGAGCAGCTTTCTCAACATCCGGGTGGCGGACATCGAGGCGATTCACAAACAATGGAGCGCCCGGGGCGCCCAGTTCCTGACGCCACCGATCGATCGCGGGCCCGAGATTCGCTGTTACATCCGCGACCCGGACGGATACCTGATCGAGGTCGGCCAGATCACCGGGAATCAGGGAGGCGGATGAGATCGCGATCCGGGCATGCCTTAGGTGCGAAGCTCGCCGGGCTCGAGATCCTCCGGCAGCGGGATGTCCGCCGGCGAAGAGCCGACTTGCTGCTCCCAGGAGGTAAACGCCTCGCCGTCGCGGCCCTGGTGCTCGCCATGGCCTCCCAGCGCGATCAGCGTCAAGCGCCCCGGACCACGATTGACGAGCTGCCTGCGCACCTCGGGCGCGACCCGAACCAGCTCGCCTTCGTAGAGCTCGAGGTCGCCGTCCTCGAGCAATAGGGTCAGGCAGCCCTCCAGGACCAGATACACCTCTTCTTGCCGGTGATGGCGATGAATCCGCAAACGCTGCCCGGGTTGCAGCACGATCTGGTTGATCCCGAACGAAGTTACGCCGAGCTGCCGCCGCAGGGCTAGAAAACGCTCGCCGTGGTCCGGGTCGAGCCGCGTACGCGAGGTGCCCTCTTGCATCGCTCGCGCAGTTTCGCACTTCCGCGTGCTCCCGCGCTGTCCGGCGGCGGCAGTCGAGGTGGCCACGGCATGATGCAATGGATGCGATGAAGATCTCCGAGGCGCAACCGCTGTGGGAGCCAGCGGGCGTCTATTGCAATACCGCAAGCTATGGGATCCCGCCGCGGCCCGCGTGGGAAGCGCTGCAGTCCGCGCTCGCCGACTGGCACGGAGGCCGCACCAGCTGGGAGCATTGGGGTCAAAGCACCGAGGGAGCCCGGGCGGTATTTGCGCGGCTGATCGGCGTCGACGTCGGGCGCGTCGCGGTTGGATCCACGGTCTCTGAGCTGGTTGGCTCGCTCGTCACCGCGTTGCCGCCCGGGGCGGTGGTGGTGGTGCCCGAGATCGAGTTCACCTCGACCTTGTTTCCTCTTCTGGTCCAGCGGCGTCTGGAGGTCCGAACGGTCCCGCTGGCTCGGCTGGTGCAAAAAGTTGCCGATGGCGTGGACGCGGTCGCGTTCAGCGCTGTGCAGATGAGCACCGGCGAGGTCGCCGATCTCGACGCGATCCTCGCCGCGGCGGCGAGCGTCGGCGCGGTCACCCTGTGCGATGCGACCCAGGCGATCGGTTGGCTTCCGCTACAGGGCGGCCGCTTCGATGCCGTCGTCTGCGGCGCCTACAAGTGGTTGATGTCCCCACGCGGGAGCGCGTTCGTCGCGGTCTCGGACCGTCTTCTGGATCGGGCGGTGCCCCATAGCGCCGGCTGGTATGCGGGAGAGGACGTCCATAACAGCTATTTCGGGCCGCCCTTGCGACTGGCCGCTGACGCGCGTCGCCTCGATATCTCCCCGGCGTGGTTCTCGTGGGTGGGCACCCTGCCGGCACTGGAATTGATCGAACGGATCGGAGTGTCGGCGATCCACGATCACGACCTCGCGCTCGCCAATCGCTTTCGTGCGGGCATCGGACTCGCTCCGAGTGACAGCGCGATCGTGTGTGCCGATTTGCCGGGCGCGGCTGACCGCTTGCAGCGCGCGGGGATCGTGGCGGCCGTCCGCGGCGGACTGCTGCGGACCTCGTGGCACCTCTACAACACCGAGCGCGACGTGGACCGAGTGCTCGAGGTCGTCGGCGATTGAGAGTGATAGGCAGGACGCTCACGCGTCCGGATGCTTCTCCTCCCATCGCAGCGCGGCGGCCGCAGCGCTTGCCGATGTCCGGGGTGTCGCTTTTGCCGCTCGCGCGGAGAAGCGCATCAGCGTCTCGAGCGCCGCCGAAACCTGCCAAGCCTCCACGACCAGCCTGTCACGGAAATGAAACCAGCCAACCCCGTCGACCTCGGTTTGTCCGCCACCCACCGGAGCCCCATAGAAATCGGCTGCCTGGGTTCCGGTCAGCGTATATCTCGACGCCAGGCGGTCCTCGCTGGCAATGACTTCGTCGACGCTGAGGCGGATGTCGGGAAATGCTGCCCACAGTTGTGAGCAGAAGCTCCGGACCCCCTCGCGGCCTTGGGCGTTACCGGGGTAACCATGAAGGACCACGTCTGGCGTGTAGAGATCGAGGTAGCGCTCTCGGCGATCGGGATCGTTGAACGCGGCTACAGCGGCTAGTAACGCGGCTTCGTTGGTTTCCGGCACGGCGTCTCCTCCAATCTTTCCCCGTAACGTTAGCGGCGGGCGACTGACGTCCGCGGCTACCGGGGACGTCTGTAATGGCCTTTATCTCGGTCGCGAGGGCTAGGGTGGCGAGCGCGATGGGCGCGGTCTGGGGGCATCGGTTCGCCGGCCGCGGCCCGGGTCGGGACGACTCCGAATGGACGGCATGATGGCGACGGTTTTCGGGGCAGCCGATGGGCATGGCCGGCGTGTTCGACAACCTCGTCCAAAGCAACGTCTCCGGAGGGACAACTTCTTCGGTCCTGGAGTGACAATGCCGATCAGCGTGAAATTAAAGAAATCCCGCCGTCGGCGGACTGCGACGTTGCTTGCTCTGCGGCACAACCGCGCCGTGGGGCCGGTGCGGGAGACGGCCGGCACGCCCGCCCACCGAGCCAGAGAGGTCCGCACCCGCCGCGCGGGTCACCCCCCGCGGGATCAGCTAGCTGCCGGTCCAGTTCGGTGGGCGCTTCTCGAGGAACGCGCAGATCCCTTCCTGCGCGTCGTTGGCGGTCATGTTCATCGCCATCACGGTCTTGGTCAAGTCGTAGGCCTGTCGCTCGTCGAGGTCGATCTGCTCGTAGAACGTTTCCTTGCCGATCTTGACCGTGAGCGGGCTCGAGCGGGAGATGGCAGCCACCAGCTCCTCGACGCTTGCATCGAGCTCTGCCGCGGGCACGACCCGGTTGACGAGTCCCCAGTCCAGCGCCCTGGCGGCCGAGATCGGCTCGCCCGTCAGCAGCATTTCAAGCGCGCGCTTGCGTCCGATCGCGCGCGACAGCGGCACCATCGGCGTGGAGCAGAACAGTCCGATCTTGACGCCGGGCGTGGCAAACCGCGCGTCCTCGGTGGCCACGGCCAGATCGCATGCGGCCACCAGCTGGCAACCCGCTGCCGTGGCGATCCCGTGGACCTTCGCGATGACCGGCTGCGGCACCCGATGAATCGTCTCCATCAGCTTGGTGCAGCTATCGAACAGCTCCTGGTAGAAGGGCAGCTCCCGATCCACCATCTCGCTCAGGTCGTGTCCGGCAGAGAACGCGACCCCGGCGCCCTCGACCACGATCACGCGCACGTCGGAGCGCGCGCCGATCGCCTCGAGGACCTCGGTGAGCTCGTCCATCAGCTCGAGCGACAGCGCGTTTCGCTTATCAGGTCGAGCGAGGATCACCCGGACCGCCGTGCCGGCGTCCTCGACGTTGACCGTCCGCAGGTTGGCGCTAGTGGCAACGCTCGCCATTACGCTGATGGTAACGCGTCGCGAAGGTAATCGCTTGATCGTAGGGCTCGCGAGCGCTTTGCGCACTAGCCTCGGAGGCGACCATGGATCACGCGGCCTGGGATCGGCGCTACGCCGGCAGTGAGCTTCTCTGGACGAGCGAGGCGAACCGCTTCCTCGTCGAGGAAGTCGAGACGGTCGCGCCAGGGCGTGCACTCGATCTCGCATGCGGAGAGGGGCGCAACGCGATCTGGCTCGCCGAGCGAGGCTGGGAGGTGACCGGCGTGGACTTCTCGACGGTCGGGCTCGAGAAGGCCAGGCAGCTCGCGGACGCGCGCGGAGTCCGCGCCCGCTGGGTCGTGGCCGACCTGCTCGACTACCGACCGGAGCGGGAAGCGTTCGCGCTCGTGATCATCTTCTATCTCCAGGTTCCCGCCGCGCAGCGAGGGCCGATTCTCCGCAAGGCTGCCGCGGCCGTAGCCGTCGACGGCGTCTTTTTGCTGGTGGGGCACGACGTCGCCAACATCGCCCACGGCCACGGTGGCCCGCGCGATCCGACCGTTCTCTATACCTCCCACGAGGTAGCTGACGATCTAGCCGCAACCGGCCTGAAGATCGAGCGCGCCGAGCGGGTGGAGCGCCCGGTGGAAACCGAAGCCGGCCGGCGGCTGGCGCTCGACGCCCTGGTACGCGCCCGCCGGGCGTGAGCACCAGCGGGAACCGAGCCGCTTGCTACTTTGCGAAAAAGCTGCTAACGTGCAAGCACGCCAATGAAACCCCCCTCTTCGAATTCAAGGAGCAATGATGGCTAATACGCATACCAAGAGCGGCCCGCAGACCGCGGACGCCGCCTACGAGCAGGTCAAGGACTTCAACGAGCAGGCTTGGGCTGCCGCGCGGAAGGCCGGCAATCTCTACCTCGACTCCTACGAGAAGACCTTCGACCAGGCCGTCGACCTCGAGCTGAAGCTCGCTGGTATTACTCAGCAGGATTGGCTGAGGAACCTGATCGAGGCCCAGGTCGATTTCGCGCGCGAGATCTCGAACACCTACACGACCACTGCGCGCAGCTTGCTGAAGTAGTTTCTGCCGAGGCTGACTCGCGGGAGCACCGGTGAAGGTTGCCGGTGCTCTTCGTCTTTAGCGCTCAGCGCGAGCCGTTGCTAGTCACGGAAGCGCTCGCGTCTTCGAGCGCGCGGCGACGTCGCGACGAACGCTTCGTAGACCTCTTTCAAGGCCGTTCGCTGCCGTGCGGTGAGGAGCGGGTCGGCGGCGATCGCGTCCAGGACTTCGCTGTTGTCCGGCTCTCCACCGGGCGGAGACATGCCGGCCTGCTGGTAGAGCGCGTCGGTGGAGAGCTTGAGCGCGTTCGCGATGCCGTCGAGCACTTGTTCAGACGGCGCTCTCAGCCCTCGCTCGATCTGCGATAGATAAGGATTCGAGATTCCCGCCAGTTCGGCGAACTGGCGCATCGACATCGCTGTCAGCTCTCGCTGCTGCCGGATGATCTCGCCTAGCGATGCCGCGCTACGGTTGGACATGCCGTCAGCAGCATAGTCCGGTTGGGACGCTGCTGGCGGCCGTCAGATCGGCGGATCAGGGCGAGACGGCTTGCTGGGCGTCGCCGGTGCTGGTGGGCTCGGCGGCGGGCTCCGCGGCCGCGGGCGGCGCTGCCTGTGCAGCCTTCGCGGCCTCCGCCTCTGCGGCGAAGTGCGCGCCGACCGCTCCCCCCACGCCCAGTGCCAGCGACGTCAGCACGGCGAGATGGCCGGTCCATTCCCGGCCCGAGGCAGCGTCCACCGACGGTGCTCCGGGACCGACCTCAGCGAGCGTCAGCGCCGCCGCGATCAGGACCAGGTTGTACTCGTATCCGCCGTTGCTGATCCAGGGGCCTTTGTCGAGATGCACTCGCTTAATCGCGGTGAGCATCACCGAGATCAGCGAGGCGGCAGCAAGCGGCGTCGCCAGTCCGAGCGCCATAGCGGCGCCTCCGCCGGCCTCGGCTGCGCCCGCGGCGATCGCGTTCCGCTTACCGGGTCTCATTCCGAGCTGCTCGAACATGCCGGCCGTGCCATCGAGGCCGTGACCACCGAACCAGCCGAACAGCTTCTGCGTTCCGTGCCCGAAAAACAGGCCTCCCACGACAAGTCGAAGCAACAATCGACCGAGCCTCATCTCTCACCATCCAGTTTCGGGGACCAATGAACTTGCGTCGTCAATGATTGGGACAGCGAAGATATACCACAGCCGAGATGCGCGCGAGCGCGCCACGTCGCCGCGTTCCTCCTCGCGCTGGCGGCTGTAGTATGCCCCGCCCGGGGTGGCCCGCGGCCGGGGGTAGCCCAAAACGAGTCGTGGCCGCGCCACGAGACAGGAGCAGAAGTGAAACGTCGCATCAAGACGCGTGGGCTGGCCGCGTTGATCGTCTCGATCGCCGCCTTCGCGGCGCTCGCTGCCGGGACATCGAGCGCGCAGACAACCGGCGCAGTGACCAGGACTTTCTCGTTCATCGCGAGACCAAACTCGAAGACCTCGACGCTGCTGAACATCAACTCGCTGCTGATCAACGCACGGTGTGACGCAAAAGGAAGCCCAGTGGTGTTCGCATTCTCCTCCGCGAGCAGCGCCGATCTGTTTGGCCGCTTGTTCGACGGGCTGGGCCGCATCCACATCATCAAGAACAGCGCCTTCACCGGCAAGAGCAAGGGAGTCAGCCTGTCGCCGAGCAGCGGGGATTTCGACTCAACCGGTACTGTGCTGTTCGAGACCTCGAGCGGCAGGGTCGTAACCGTCAGCTACGCGCTCGACAATGCCACGACGCTCAACCGCACCAACGTGTGCACCGTTTACGGGAGCTACATCGCCACTTGACACTTGACGCTGGCTTTCGGTGAGGATGCCGGTGCCAGCGCCAATTTGACCTCCATAATCACGTCCCCATGCAGCTTTGTCTGATGATCGAGGGTCAGGAGGGCGTCACCTGGCCGCAGTGGCTGGCGCTGGCGAAGGCGTGCGAAGAGCATGGCGTTCCGGCGCTGTTTCGCTCCGACCACTACATGAATCTGGATGGAAAGCACCCGGAGTGGGGGTCACTCGACGCGTGGGCAACGCTGAGCGCGCTAGCAGCAGTGACCTCGACCGTGCGGTTGGGAACCCTGGTCTCGCCGGCCTCCTTCCGTCATCCCTCTCAGCTGGCCAAGGTTGTGGCCACCGTGGATCACGTTTCCGGGGGTCGGGTCGAGGTCGGCGTCGGGGCCGGATGGCACGAACGCGAGCACGAGGCCTACGGGTTCCCGTTCCACGAGACGCGAATTCGAATGGATGTGCTCGAGGAACAGCTCCAGATTGTGCACGGAAGCTGGGCCACGGAGCCGTTCTCGTTCGACGGCGCGCACTACCAGCTGCACGAGCTGCGGGCCGAGCCGAAGCCCGTACAGCATCCGCGCCCGCCGCTGATCATGGGCGGCGTGGCGGGTCCGAGGAGCGCGGCGCTGGCAGCTCGATTCGCCGACGAATACAACACTGCGTTCCCGTCGGTCGACGACGCGCGGGCGCGAAAGGCTCGCGTCGATGAGGCATGCGAGCGCCTGGGGCGCGATTCGATCCCGTTCTCGGTGATGACTGGTGTGCTGGTGGCCGCCGATCAGTCCGAGCTGAAAAGCCGGGCGGCTCGGCTCAGCGAGCGGCTGGGCGACACCGATGGTGACGCGCTGCTGCGCAGCCCACCGTCCAGCTGGATCGTGGGCACGAGCGAGCAAGCGATCGAGCAGCTCGGAGCCCTCCGGGACGCCGGGGTGAGCCGTGTTATGTGTCAGCAGCTGCTCCACGAGGATCTCGATGCGGTTGCGCTCCTGGGGACTCGGTTGGCGCCTGCGCTTGCATAAGAAGTGAAGAAGACGACTGGCCGGCTGGCTAAGCTGCCAGTGATGACCTATACGAACGCGGAGGCACGGGAGCAGCTGCTCGAGGATCTGGCGAGTGCCACCGACCAGATCGCGCAGGCGCTCGCATGCCTGGCGGAAGCGTACGAGCAGCTCGACGAGCACACCGCCGACCAGCTCGAACAATCGCTGTTCGCTCCCGTTCAGCACGCCTACGGGCGCGCGAGGCGCGCATACACCGACTTCGCGGCTCGCTACGGGCTCCCCGCGCGGAGCTTCGAGTCGCCCTCGCCGGGCCCCGAGTCACAGGATGCCAGGGCGCTGATCGAGCGAGCGGGCGACACAGCCGGGGAGGCCGACCAGGCGATTGGCGATCTGCAGGATTCGATGCTCCCGGTCGAGGTCGGCGATCCCGAGCTGCGCGCGGGATTATCCGAAGTGCGCGCGTTGATCAGTGAAGTGCCGGCCCGAGCGCGGTCGCTCGTTCGCACGGTCGGGCGCTAGCCAAGCTCAGCAGGCCGCGCCCGGGTGGCTGGAAGGCTCCCGGGACTCCGGTCACGCCGTTCTGCCTCGCGATGGCGCTCCGAGAGCTCATGGATGTACCCCGCGACTACTCCCGCGGCGGTGTGCAGCACGCGCGGGCGCGGCGCGGTGTTGAAGGTTGTTGGCGAGTCGGTCATATGCGAGCTCCTTGTACGAAGGTTCTCGTACCATATCAAGTACGAGGCTCGTCGTACAACAGTTCCTAGCGGAAATGCAGAGAACCACTAGCTGCCGGGTATGCCGATAGGATCCTCGCCTCCGCCAACACGGCTGTACGCATTTTCAATCTGGCGGGTCCGGGCCATTCGTTGGACAGCGGTGCGAGGCGTGCTCACCGCTACCACGGTGGCCGCAACTAATAGGAGAGATCATGGAACCGGATACCGTCGTAGCCGAGGCGCCGGATGCGCCGCCCGGCGTAGCCCTCGAAGTGCGACCTGTTTCCACGCCCCTCGCTGATCGCATCGCGAGCGCTGTGGTCACGGCTGTACCGCCGATCATCTTCCTCATCGGGGTGTGGCTGGGATGGACCGACCACCTACTGGGTTGGCAGGATTTGCTGGTCCTCGCGATTTTCTACGCCGGCGTTGGAACCGGCATCACGGTCGGCTTCCACAGGTTGCTCACCCACCGCAGCTTTAAGTGCAGCCGAGTGCTTCGAGCCGCCCTCGCGGCGCTTGGCTCGGCGGCCGCCGAGGGCCCAGTGATCGATTGGGTGGCCACGCACCGCAAGCATCACAAGTACTCCGATGGGCACGGCGACCCGCACAGCCCTCACGGTCACGGCGGGGGATGGTGTTGTGCGTTTCGAGGGCTCGCTCATGCTCATATCGGTTGGGTCTTCAGCGACATGGAGGTCGCCGATGAGCGCCGCTACGCGAAGGATCTGCTCAGTGATCCGCTGATCAAGTGCGTTGATCGAATGTTCGTGCTCTGGGTGGTTCTGGGTCTCGCGGCGGCGTTTGGACTGGGCGTTGCACTGAGCGGCTCGGTGACCGGCGGGCTGACGGCCCTGCTATGGGGTGGGGCGGCCCGAATCTTCCTCATGCACCACGCCACCTTCAGCATCAACTCGCTGTGCCACTTTTTCGGCCGCCAGGATTACGACACTCGCGATCAGTCTCGCAACCTCGCCTGGCTAGCGATTCCGACTTGGGGCGAGGCGTGGCACAACAATCACCATGCGTTTCCGACCTCCTACCGCCACGGCTTTCGCCGCTGGCAGCTAGACCCTTCAGCCGGGATAATTCGCCTGCTCGAGATGCTGGGGCTCGCCTGGGATGTGGTGCGGATTGACCCCGCCCGTCGTGAGAGCAAGGCTTTCCTCGGGTCGACGTAGGCCCGGTCCCCACCTCCGTGGCTTTCGGACGGACTGCTCTCCTGCGGCGCGAGCTGGAAGCGGCCTTGCCGCGACGGCCGTTCGCGCTGCGCTTCTGGGACGGAAGCAGCATCGAGGCCAGCGACCCCAGTGCGCCCACGGTGACGATGCGCTCTCCTGCAGCGCTCGCGCATGTGCTGCGCGCGCCAGGAGAGTTGGGGCTCGGCCGGGCGTACGTCGCCGGCCTGATCGAGGTCGACGACCTCGATCGGGCCCTGCTGATCGTTGACACGTTCGAGCCGCCGCCGCTGACGGCAAAGGCAAAGGCCCGGCTCGCCTGGGCGCTCGTCCGCGCCTGCGGGCTGCGAGCGCCTCCTCGGGCGCCGGCCGCGGAGTTGCGCCTACGTGGCAAACGGCACACCTTGAGGCGTGACCGAGCAGCGGTCCGCCACCACTACGACGTCGGCAACGAGTTCTTCGCGCTGTTTCTCGATCGGTCGATGACCTACAGCTGTGCAATTTTCTCGCGGGGGGCGCGGACGCTCGAGGAGGCTCAGGAGTGCAAGCTCGAGCTGGTCTGCTCAAAGCTCGGGCTGGAACCGGGCGAGCGGGTGCTAGACGTGGGCTGCGGCTGGGGCAGCTTCGCGATCCATGCCGCGACACGCCACGGCGTGAGCGTGCTCGGGGTGACGCTTTCCGAGCGACAGGCCGCCCTGGCCCGTCAGCGCGCGCACGAGGCGGGTGTTTCAGAGCGAGTCGACATCCGGGTCGCGGATTATCGAGAGCTGGCCGAGCAGCCGTTCGACGCGATCGCAAGCATTGGCATGGTCGAGCACGTCGGCGTGGAGCGAATCGATCTGTACGCATCGCGAGTAGCCGCGCTTCTGCGGCCTGGAGGCCGACTGCTCAATCACGGGATCGCGAAGTTGAAGGACTTCGACACTCCAGACGAAGGGGCGTTCTCCGAGCGGTTCGTGTTTCCCGACGGCGTCCCGCTGCCGCTGTCCCGGATCGGCCTGGCTCTCGAGCGCGCGGGTTTGGTAACGACCCACGTAGAAGGTTTCGCCGACGACTACGCCGAGACGCTGCGGCACTGGACGCGCCGCTTCGAGGCTCGCTACGGGGAGGCGGTGCGGCTCGGAGGCGTCGAGCGAGTTCGTATCTGGCGCCTCTATCTACGCGCGGCGCGCCTGGGCTTTGAAACAGGCTGGGCTTCCGTGTACCAGGTCCTCGCCCATCGTCCCGAATAGCCAGCATCTGGCGAAACTTCACAGTGCCGGGCGGGTGCAGTATCGTCGCGGTCGCTTCGCGAATACCCCGTCGCTTCGCGAATACCCCGAAGGAGAGGGCATGAGCCAAACTGTTCCCGTAACGCTGAAGGTCAACGGCGTCGAGCACCACCTGGACGTGGAGCCGCGCCTGCTCCTCGTTCACGCGCTCCGCGATCACCTCGCTTTGACCGGTACCCACGTCGGTTGTGACACGTCTAACTGCGGCGCGTGCACCGTGCACCTGGACGGCAACGCAGTTAAGTCGTGCACGGTGCTGGCCGTCCAGGCTGAGGGCGCCGAGGTGACCACGATTGAAGGGCTCGGCTCCGAGGGCGCGTTGCATCCCCTGCAGGAGGCGTTCTGGAACGACCACGGCCTGCAATGCGGGTACTGCACGCCGGGCATGATCATGGCCGCCGCCTCGCTGCTGGCCGACAATCCCGATCCCACCGAGCAAGAGGTACGCAGGGGGCTCGAAGGCAACCTCTGCCGCTGCACCGGCTACCACAACATCGTCCGGGCGGTGCTGGACGCGGCGAAGGTCAAGTCGCCGACGATCGCCACCGAGTCGGAGGTGTCGGCATGAGTACGGGCGGAGCGTCATCGCATTTCACTCACGTCGCGGCCGAAACCGACCAGGCGGCCCCCGCGCCGAGCAACCACGTTGGTCGCCCGTTGCGCCGCAAGGAGGACCCGCGGCTGATCACCGGCAGGGGGTCCTACGTCGACGACGTGAACCTCGTGGGCCAGCTGTGGGCCGCGTGGGTCCGCTCCCCCGAGGCGCACGCGAAGATCGTCTCCATCGACACCTCGCAAGCCGCAGCGCGTGAGGGCATCCACGCGGTCTATACGCATCACGACCTCGACATGGAGGCCGGCCTGCCGATGGTATGGGTTCCGCCTGGCATCGAGGTCAAAACTCCCGATCACTGGGTGCTGGCCAAGGACGAGGTCAATCACGTCGGCGATCCGGTCGCGCTCGTCATCGGCGATGATCGCTACGCGGTCGTCGACGCGGCCGAGGACGTGATCGTCGAGTACGACCCGCTGCCAGTGGTCACCGATCCCGAGAAGGCGCTCGAGGAGGGCTCACCGCTCGTTCACGAGCACTTAGGAACCAACAAGGTCTGTGAGTGGTCCCTCGGTGGAGGTGATCTCGAGGGGGGGTTCGCGGAGGCCGACATGATCGTCGAGCGGCGGATCGTCAACCATCGCATGGCCGGCGCAGCGATCGAACCGCGCGGCGTGCTGGCCGAATATCGCGCCGGCAAGTTGACGGTTTGGAGCTCTACCCAGGTGCCGCACTTCTTGCGCCTGTTCCTGTCGATCCTGCTGGGCATCACCGAGGAGAAGGTCCGGGTCATTGCCCCCGAGGTCGGGGGCGGATTCGGCTCCAAGCTGCAGGTCTATGCGGAGGAGATCGGCTGCGCCTGGGCCTCGCGCAAGCTTGGACGCCCGGTGAAATGGATAGAGACGCGCTCCGAAGGGATGATGGTCACCCACCACGGACGCGACCAGATCGACACCGTCCGGGTGGGCGCCAAGCGCGACGGCACGATCACGGCATGGCACGCGAAGGTCGTCGCGGACCTCGGCGCCTACCAGATGCTGCTCACGCCGGCGATCCCGCCGTCCACCGCGTTCGTGATGTGCGGTGTCTACAAGACCCCCGCCGTCCACACGGACATCGTCATGGTGATGACCAACAAGTTCGGCACCGACGCGATCCGGGGAGCGGGCCGGCCCGAAGCTGCTCACCTGATCGAGGTCATGATCGACCAGCTCGCGCACGAGCTCGGCATGGATCCACTGGAGCTGCGGCGCAAGAACTTCATCCCGCCGTTCTCCAATGGCCATGAAACCCCGATCGGCGTCACCTACGATTCCGGCAACTACGAAGCGGCGCTCGACAAACTGCTCGAGCACATCGACCCGGCACAGGTGCACCAGGAGGCTGAAGGGCTGCGTGAGCGAGGCATCTACCGCGGCATCGGCTTCTGCACCTACACCGAGATCTGCGGCAACGCGCCGTCCCGCGTCATCGGTCCAAGCGGCTTCGGCCTGCAAGGCGGCGGCTGGGAGTCAGCGACCGTGCGCGTCCACGCGAGCGGGGCGGTCACGCTGTACACGGGCACCTCGCCGCACGGGCAGGGTCACGAAACCGGCTTCGCCCAGATTGTCGCGGACAAGCTCGGCATCGATCCGGCGCAGGTCGAGGTGATCCACGGCGATACCCAGACGGGACCGTTCGGGCTCGACACCTACGGCTCGCGCTCGCTTGCCGTCGGCGGCGAGGCGGCCGCGCGGACAGCCAATAAGGTGGCCGCCAAGGCCAAGGAGATCGTCGCCCACCAACTCGAGGCCGAGCCTTCGGACATCGAGTTGCGAGACGGGAGGTTCTCGGTGAAGGGCTCCCCGGACAAGGGAATGACGCTCGCCGAGGCGGCGGGCGCCGCATACGTGCCCGAAAATCTGCCCGAGGGGATGGAACCCGGACTCGACGAGCAGTCGTTCTACGACCCGGAGAACTTCGTCTTTCCGTTCGGCGCGCATGCCTGCGTGGTCGACGTCGACGCTGAGACGGGCAAGGTCCAGGTTGTGCGCTACGTCGCGGTCGACGACTGCGGGCCGGCGATCAACCCGATGCTGATCGACGGCCAGGTCCATGGAGGTGTCGCGCATGGGATTGGGCAGGCGCTCTACGAGCGGATCCACTACGACGAGAGTGGGCAGCTCGTCACCGGCACGTTCGTGGACTATGCGTTGCCTACCGCCGCTGAGCTGCCCAGCTTCGAGACCGACCGCACCGAGACGCCGTCGCCGGTCAACTCGCTCAGCGTCAAGGGCGTCGGTGAGGCCGGGACGATCGCGGCCAGCCCCGCGGTTACGAACGCGGTGATCGATGCCCTACGACCGCTCGGAGTGGACTACATCAACATGCCCCTCAGTCCGATGCGCGTCTGGGAGGCAATTCAGGAAGCCAAGGGAGGTGTGCCCGCATGATTCCGGCCGAGTTCGATTACGAGGCTCCGGAGACGCTCGATGAGGCAATTCGGATGCTCGACGAGAACGGAGACGAGGCCAAGCTGCTGGCCGGGGGTCACTCGCTGCTCCCGCTGATGAAGCTTCGTCTCGCCGCGCCGGCGTTGCTCGTCGACCTGCGGAAGATCCCGGGCCTACACGGGATCCAGCGCGAGGACTCCAGCTGGCGGATCGGGGCGATGACGCCGTACGCCAACCTCGAGCGATTCTCCGAGCTGGGGTTGCTCTCGCGGGTCGCCGGCACGATCGCCGATCCGCAGGTTCGCGCTCGCGGCACGATCGGCGGCTCCCTCGCGCACGGGGATCCGGCTTCGGACCTGCCGGCGATCCTGCTGATCGGCGAAGGCTCGGTGACCCTGCGGGGAAGCGGCGGGCAGCGGACCGTCGCCGCTTCCGATCTGTTCCGTGACTACCTCGAGACGGCCGTGGAGCCAGGAGAGGTCCTGACGGAGGTGCGGATTCCGGCTTTCGACGATTATGGGTTCAGCTACCAGAAGTTCAATCGGCGCAGCGAGGATTGGGCGATGGTTGCGGTCAGCGCGCTCGTCAAGCAGACTGGCGACGTGTGCGAAGACGTGCGGGTCGGCCTCACCAACATGGGCGGAGTGCCGCTGCGGGCAAGCGCCGTGGAGGAAGCGCTCCGCGGACAGCCGTTGAACGCCGACTCGATCGCCAAGGCGGCCGAGCACGCCGCCGACGGCGCCGATCCACCGGCGGACCTCAACGCCAGCTCGGAGTACAAAAGCCATCTCGCGAGGGTGCTGTGCAGGCGCGGGCTGATGGAGGCCGCAGGATTGGCATGATCCGTGTGTGCTGATCACTGACATAGAGTCCGTCGAGGCGGCGAGGGCCGCCCTCGCCGCCGACGGCTATCTGGCCGATCGACCGCTGGGGCTGGCGGTCTACCTCGCCGCGACGCTGGCTCAGCCGCTGCTACTGGAGGGAGAAGCGGGCGTTGGCAAGACCGAGGTAGCGCGCGCGCTGGCAGCGAGTACCGGCTCGCGGCTGATTCGGCTGCAATGTCACGAGGGAATCGACCTTCACCATGCGGTGTACGACTGGGACTATCCGCGGCAGCTGCTGGCGTTGCGGGCGGCGGAGGGCGGAGTCGACGAGGGCGAGCTGTTCTCGAGGCGGTTCCTACTGCGCCGGCCACTGCTGGATGCCCTCGAACACGATGGTCCGGTGGTGCTGCTGGTCGACGAGATCGATCGAGCCGACGACGAGTTCGAGGCGTTCTTGCTCGAGTTCCTTTCCGACTTCGCGGTCACGATCCCGGAACTGGGGACGATCATGGCGCGCCACCGCCCGATCGTGGTGCTGACCTCTAATCGCACCCGCGAGCTTCACGATGCGCTGAAGCGCCGATGCCTGTATCACTGGATCGACTACCCGACTCCGGACCGCGAGCGCGAGATCGTGCGGACGCGGATTCCCGGCGTTCCTGATGAGATCGCCGCCCGCGTTGTCGCCGCGGTAGGCCGCCTCCGGGAGCACGGTGACCTGTACAAGTTGCCCGGCGTGGGGGAGACGCTCGTGTGGGCCAGAGCTTTGCTTGCTCTGGGAGAGGAGGGCGATCTCGAGGCGACCGTCGGGGCGGCGTTGAAGGTCCACGAGGATGTGGTGCGGGCCCGCGAGCGACAGGTGCTCGAGGGTGTCTGACGCCCAGGAGATCATCCGCGAGCGCTCGGAGCTCGTGATCGAGCGGCTTGGCGCGTTGGCCTCGGCGATGCGTGACGCTGGGGCGCGCGTGGGCATGGGAGAGCTGCTCGCCGCGCATCGGGCGCTTGCCGCGGTCGATTGCAGCTCGAGCGAGGAATCACGGCTTGCGCTCCGCACCGCGCTGTGTTCCTCGAGGGACGACCTCGAGCGCTTCGAGCTGGCGTTCGCCGCGGTGTTCGGAGATCTGCGTTTGCTTGCCCGCGATGGCAAGGACCCGATGGAGCCGCTGGGCGCGATCGAGCGGCCCGTGGCGCCGCGAGCCGGGATGCGCGACTCGCAGTCAAGGCAAGAGATCACCGAGGAGCCGACCGCTGTTCCCGCGGCTTGGAGCGATGTGGAGCTGCTGCATGAGAAGGACTTCTCCGAATACACCGATGCTGAGATGGCTATCGCTCGTGCGTTGATCGCGCGGCTCGCGCGTCGCGGTCCAACGCGGGTTTCAAGGCGCCTGCGTTCGGGTCGGCGTCGCAGCCATACCCCTGATCTGCGGCGGGTGCTGCGGTCCTCGATGCGGACCTCGGGCGAGCCAGTCGAGCGCCACTGGCGTGCACCCACCCGGCGGCCGAGACCGCTGGTGTTGGTCTGCGACGTGTCCGGCTCGATGAGCCCGTACGCGCGGATGCTGCTGCAGTATCTGCACGCCTGCGTGGCGGCGCGCAAGCGGGTTGAGGCGTTTGCATTCGGCACCCGTTTGACGCGCATCACCAACGAGCTCGGCGGGCGCGATCACGACCGCGCCCTGGAGCGCGCCGCCGCGGCGGTCGTCGACTTCTCGGGGGGCACGCGGATCGGAGCGGCTCTCGCCGAGCTCAACCGCGCCCACGGCCGCCGGCTTGGCCGCGGCGCCGTCGTGGTGATCCTGTCGGACGGCTGGGATCGCGGCGATCCAATGGAGTTGAACTCGGAGATGGCGAGACTACGACGCAGCGCCCACCGCCTGGTGTGGCTCAACCCGCTCGCGGCCCACCCCGAATTCGAGCCGCTGACGCGCGGCATGCGCGCCGCGATGCCCCATACCGACGAACTGCTGGCAGGCAACTCGCTTGCTTCACTGGAGGAGCTGGCTGCCATCCTGGAGAGCGCATGAACGATGTACTGAGCGAAGTTACCTCGTGGATCGATCGCGGCGACAAGGTCGCGCTGGCCACGGTGGTCGGCTATCAGCGATCGGCTCCCCGGCCGCCGGGGTCGAAGATGGCGGTCAGCTCGCGAGGCGAGGTCGCCGGCTCAGTGTCCGGCGGGTGCGTTGAGGGAGCGGTGGTGGAGATCTCCGATGGCGTGCTGCGCGGCGAGCAACCCCGGCTGCTTCACTTCGGCATCCCGGACTCGGATGCGTGGGATGTGGGGCTGCCATGCGGCGGGGAGATCGACGTCTGGATTCAGGCCTACGATCCGGGGCGCTTTGCCGAGCTCGCTCGCCGGGGCGAGCGAGCTGCCGAGGTAACGCTGCTCGAGGGCGCGCGCCCGGGCTCGAAGTTGCTGATCGAGGCCGGAGGCGAGCGCTCCGGGACGCTCGGCGCGCCCGAGTTCGATGCCGAGGCGGCGCGGATCGCCTCCGAGCTGATGTGGAGCGGGACGAGCGAGCGGCGAGGACCCTTTTTTGTAGATGTGGTCGCCCCGCCGCCGCGGCTGGTCGCGTTTGGCGCGGTCGATGTCGCCGCGGCGTTGTGCAAGCTCGCGCGTGCCGCGGGGTGGCGTTGCTATGTGGTCGACCCGCGAGCGCGGTTCGCGACGCGTGAGCGCTTCCCCGACGCCGAGCAGGTGATCGCGGCGTGGCCCGAGGAGGCGTTCGCTCGCCTCGGCGGCATCGACCCAGCGACCTCAATCGCGGTCCTGACCCACGACCCGAAGCTCGATGACGCGGCGCTGCAGCTGGCCTTGCGCTCACCGGCCCGGTTCATTGGGGCGATGGGCTCCCGCCGCGCCCAGGCCGCGCGCCGCGAGCGGTTGCTCGCGGCGGGGTTCACCGATGACGAACTGAAGCGGCTGTCGGCCCCGCTGGGTCTCGACCTCGGCGCATCGGGACGCGAGGAGACCGCGCTGTCGATCCTCGCGGAGGTCGTCGCGGCGCGGTATGGGCGTGGTGGCGGACGCCTGCGAGACGCCCAGGGTCGGATCCACGAGGTGGCCGCGTGATCGCGGGATTGGTGCTGGCAGCGGGCGCCGGGAACCGGTATGGCGCTGACTCAAAACTGCTCGCGGAGCTCGAAGGCCGGCCGCTGCTCGAGCACGCGGTGCGGGCGCAATGCGAGGTCCCGGAGATCTCACGAGTGGCGGTGGTGCTGGGGGCCCACGCTGACGAGGTGCTGGCGCGAGTTCAGCTCGGTCGCGCCGAGGTCGTGGTCTGCGAGGACTGGAGCTCCGGCCAGGCGGCGTCGCTTCGCTGCGGCGTCTCCACCTTGGAGGGAGCCGGGAAGGTGATCGTCACGCTCGGCGACGAGCCGCTGATTCCCCCGGCGGTGATCTCCCGACTCGCGGCGGAGCCACCCGGGGCGCGGGCGACCTACGACGGTAGGCCGGGCCATCCGGTGGTCCTCGGCCGCGCGCAGATGCATGCAGTCTTGCGGCTTCGCGGCGACCAGGGCGCGCGCGAGCTGCTCCACGGCGGACCCAAGATCGAGTGCAGCGACCTGTGGTCCAGCCGCGATGTCGATACCCCTGAAGATCTGGAGGCGATTCGCCATGAAGCTAGAGCAGTCCTTTGACGTCGCCGCACCTCTGGAGCGGGTCTGGCAGGCGCTGATAGACGTCGAGCAGGTCGCGCCGTGTCTTCCGGGGGCCGCGGTGACCGGTCGCAATGACGATGGCACCTACAGCGGCACCTTTTCGGTCAAGATCGGCCCGACCACTGCCTCCTACGCCGGCAAACTCGAGATGCAGGAGGTCGACGAGAGCGCCCACAGGGCGAAGATGCACGCCCACGGATCCGACAAGCGTGGCCAGGGCGGCGCTACCGCGACGATCCTCTCCACGCTGTCGCCGACCGGTGGCGAGAAGACCCGCGTCGAGGTGGTGACCGATTACCACATCACGGGGAGACTGGCGCGGTTCGGTCGCGGCGGGATGATCGAGGACATCTCGAACAAGCTGCTGCGGCAGTTCGCGGATCGCTTGCAGAAGTCGCTGGTGGAAGAGCCGAGTGGGGCCGCGGGCGGCGCGGAGTTGGCTGGCGCAGGTGCGGACGCTGCGGGTGCGGGTGCGGACGCAGGGCTCTCGGAGAGCGCGGCGGCCCAGGCGGAGGCTGCGGCGGGCGCAGCGGAAGCGGCGCAGGCTGGGGCCGCGCCGGGTGTGGCCGAGGCCGCGTCAGGGCAGGCCGGGGATGGCGGTGCTGCTTCTGGTGCGGGAACTGGCGGTGCTTCCGTGGGCACCACGGAGGGTGGCGGTGCTGAGTGGGCGCCTAGCGGTCGTGAGGGGCCGCTCGCAGACACTGAGCCGCCCCCTGAACCCGCCGAGCCGGCTCCTAGTCCTCCAGGCACTCCTGAGGGTGGTCCCGCTGGCGGTCCTCCGGGCGGTCCCCCTCCCGCCGCAGACCAGCCCCCGATCGCGCCGCCACCACCTCCACCGGAGTCCCCGGAGCCAATCGAAGGCCTGTCACTGATGGGCTCGGTGGTGTGGGGTCAGGTCCGTCGCAACCCGGCGCCGATAGGAGCGTTCCTGCTCGGGTTGCTGGTGGCGATCGTGTTTTTGCGGCGCGGGCGTCGATAGCCGGCTTCCGCGTCCGCGGCCGCCCGCCGGCAGGCCTCATCATGGATAACACGCCACTGGTCCCCCTTACAAACTCGAGTGCGATGAGGTGTCGAGCCGGGGCGCTAATCCGTTGCCGTGAGCAGCCCGAGCCCCGCCCTACCGGGTGGGGCGTTCCAATCCGCGGCTGGCCGCACCGCGATCAGGCCGGTCGGGTTGATCATCGGATGGGTCAGGTAATAGTGCGCACGGATCTCGTCGAAGTCGACGGTTTCCGCGATCCCCGGCCATTGATATAGATCCCGCAGGAAAGGCCAGAGATGCTCGTACTCGACGAGCTTGCGCAGCGAGCACTTGAAGTGGATCTGGTAAACGGCGTCGAAGCGAACAAGAGTGGTGAACAGGCGCCAGTCGGTCTCGACCGGCTGGGCGCCGAACAGAAACCGCCGCTCCGCGAGTCGCTCGTCGAGCGCGTCGAGCGCGGCGAATAACCCGAGCACCTCGCGCTCGTAGACCTCCTGCCTCGTCGAAAAGCCCGCCTTGTAGACGCCGTTGTTGACGTTGTCGTAGAGGTAGTCGTTAAGCCGGTCGATCTCGCCGCGGAGCGGCTCCGGATATAGGTCGAGGGGGTGCTCGGCTAGCTCCAGGAACACGGTGTCCATCATCCGCAGGATGTCGGCGGACTCGTTGTTGACGATTACGCCGGTCTGCTTGTCCCACAGCACGGGCACGCTGACGCGGGCGGAGTAATCGGGGTCGGTGGCCAGGTAGGCCTCGCTCAAGAACTTGAAGCCGTTGACCGGATCCACGTACTGATCGCCGGTGAACGCCCACCCGCGCGAGTCCCGGATCGGATCGACGAACGAGATTCCAATCGCTTCCTCGAGCCCCAGCAGCCGACGAACGATGATCGTCCGGTGCGCCCACGGGCATGCCCGCGAGACGTACAGGTGGTAGCGGCCGCCTTGCATCGCAAAGGGCGTCGAACCGTCCGTCGAGACCCACCCTCGAAGGCTGCTCTCCTGGCGATGAAAGGAACCGTCGTCGCCCGACTCGCGGCCGAGGATGAATACGTCGCTTCTCGACGAGGAAGCGGTCGAGTCGGCGGACACCACGAGAACTCTAGCGACGGCCGATCGCCGCGCAGAAGGCGCCTCCAAAGACGCGGTTACGCGCCGCCTGATCACCCTTGCCAAGATTCTGATCATGGAAAGGCACGATCCTCCGAGCGATCGCCTCGTCATCCCGCTCGCCGGCGCCAGACTGAGGAGGGCGCGATGACCGAGCACACCAGGAAGGCCGAGCGCTTCCTCGCGCTGCACCGCGAGGAGCGGCCGCTCCTGATGCCGAACCCGTGGGACGCCGGCTCGGCGAGGTTGCTGGCCTCGCTCGGCTTCAAGGCGCTCGCCACGACCAGCAGCGGGTTCGCGGCGACGCTCGGCCGGCTCGACTACGCGGTCGCGCGCGAGGAGGCGCTGGCCCATGCCGCGGCGATCGTTCAGGCCACCGAGCTGCCAGTGTCGGCGGATCTCGAGAACGCGTTCGCCGACGATCCGGAGGAGGTAGCGGGCACGGTTGAAGGCGCGCTCGCGGCGGGGCTGGCCGGCTGCTCGGTTGAGGACTACACCGGCAACACCGAAGATCCAATCTACGAGTTCGGCCGCGCCGCCGAGCGGGTCAGAGCCGCCGCGCAAGCCGCCCACCGGGGCTCCGCGCGGCTCGTTCTCACCGCCCGAGCGGAGAATTACCTCCGCGGCCGCCCTGATCTCGACGACACGATTGCTCGCCTTCAGGCCTACCAGGAGGCCGGAGCCGACGTCCTGTACGCGCCGGGGCTGACGAGCGCTGACGACATTAGGCGCGTGGTCGAATCGATCAAGAGGCCGGTGAACGTGCTCGCGGTCCCGGGCGCGCCCGCGATCTCAGAGCTGGCGGCGATCGGCGTCAGCCGCGTGTCGGTCGGAGGGGCGTTCGCGTTCGCGGCGCTGGGCGCGATGGTCGAGGCGGCGCGTGAGCTCCGCGAGGCCGGGACGTACAGCTACCTCGAGCGGACGGCAATCGGCGCAAAAGCCGCGCGTGAAGCGTTCAAAAACCCGCCCGCGCCATAGCCACGGCGGCCCTGGACCCTCACGCCACCGCGCGAAGATCAGCCAATGGCGGCCGCTCAACCGGCTTGGGACCGAGCAGCTGCGGCTCCTCGGCACCGGGCGCGAGAAACGTCGAGGGTAATGGTCCGCGAAGGCGTCCCTCGCGCTCCAGCCGGGTGGCGACCGCACGGAGCACCGCGTAGGCCATTGGCCCCAGCTCGCGCAGCGGTTGATGGGCGTTTTGCCGCACGTCGAGGTCCACCTGAGCCAGCTGATCGAGCCCTGCGAGGCGATACGCGTCCAGCAGCAGGGCGACCTCGACGCCGTAGCCGGTGACGAATGGCAACTGCACCAGCAGCTCTCGGCGGGCAGCTGTCTCACCGGCCAGCGGCTGCTCCACCGCAGCCAGCTCGGGATAGAACAGGTTCAGCAAGGGACGCGCGGTCAGCTCGGTCACGCGACCGCCACCATCGGGCAAGGTCAGCTCGCCCACTCGGAAGGGCCGCCGGTAGAAGCCCTTGACGAACGAGATTCCCTCCTCGCAGATCAGCGGTCCTAGCAGCCCGCAGGCGAAGTGAGCCCCGAAGTGCTCGGAATCCGCGTCCAGGTAGCAGATGACATCGCCGTGCAGCAGCGACAAGGCCCGCCACATCGCATCGCCTTTGCCTAGTACCGGGCCGAGTTCGGGCATCAGGTCTTCCTGATCACGGACCTCGACGCCGAACGAACGGGCGATCTCCGGTGTCCCGTCGCTCGAGTTGTCGACGACCATGATCTGATTGACGACCCCGCGCTCCTGAAGGGGCACGAGCACCTCGAGGATCGCCCCGATCGTCCGCGCCTCGTCGCGAGCGGGTAGGCAGATCGACACGGTCGCGCTTCGCTGCGCCTGCAGCCGCTCGATCGGGAACTCGCTGTGGGAATAGGTGTTGCTGCCGTGCCAGGACCGAGCGCGAATTGCCATCACACAGAGGATGCCAACCCGGAATGGCGCGCCAGTCGCGGCCGAACGATCACAAACAGCCGCGAGCCGACTGCGCGCACGTCAGGAGGCGAACCTGCGCTTGACAAACGGCCGTGCAACTTGGTATCGACGTGGTGCAGTCAACGGCATGGCTCAACTTGGAGGAGGTAGGAATGGCGGTCTTCAGACGGAGGTATGTGCATCTGACGCTCGCGGCAGTCGCCATGGCGGTGGTCGCCGCCTTGGCGGGTTTCTACTTTGCTGCCCAGCCAAGGGCGCAGACGGCGCCGCCACCGTGCAGCGCCGGGACCCTAGTGCAGACAAAGAGCGGCCCGGTGTGCGGAGTGACCGCCAGCGGGCAGACGTATTACCTGGGCATTCCCTACGCGGCTTCCCCCGTCGGCCAGCTGCGTTGGAGGCCGCCGCAGCCCGCGCACTCCTGGACGAGCACCTACCAGGCCACCCAGCGTGGCGCGGCGTGCCCGACGCCGGGTTTCCCTCCGGGCTCGCCGCCGCAAGCCGGCACAAGCGAAGACTGTCTGAATTTGGAAGTCGAAAAACCGGCCAATGTTCGGCCGGGGCAACGACTGCCGGTGATGTTCGAAATCCACGGAGGCGGGTTCATTGGCGAGGCCCTGACCGATAACGGATCGAATTTCGTCGGTACCGGTCCTGTCGTGTACGTCTACATCCGATACAGGCTTGGGATCCTTGGGTTCTTGGCGGATAAGGCGCTTGGCCCTCATTCGGGTGACTACGGTCTCCAAGATCAGCAGGCCGCGCTGCGCTGGGTCAAGCGCAACATCGCCGCTTTCGGCGGCAACCCAAACAATGTGACGATCTTCGGTGAGTCTGCCGGTGGGGCCAGCGCCTGTGACCAGGTTGCTTCGCCGACGGCCAAAGGCCTGTTCCGGCAAGCCATCAGCATCAGCGGCTTCTACAACTTCAACGTCAACACGATCTGGTGGCCGGCCGACTGCAAGTCCAAGCTGCTAACCGAGGCTCAGGCCCAGAAGACGGGGGCAGCGTTCGCGGCTAAGGTCGGCTGCGGGAACGCCGCCGACGTCGCGGCCTGTCTGCGCGCAGTGCCGGTAAACACGTTGCTCGCGAAGGCTGGCCAGATCCTGGACCCGACCGCCGGTGGTGCGATCGGGCCGATCGTCAACGGCACGACTCTGCCCATGTCGGCGGCCCAGGCGTTCAAGGTTGGCCGCGTCAACAAGGTTAAGTTGATAATCGGTGTTGGCCGCGACGAATTCAACGGCGGGATATACACCAACTACCCCGGCCATACAATCGTCGCCAACACGGCCGCTCAGTATCGACAGCTAGTCCGGCAGCAGTTCGGATCGCTCGCGGCGAAGGTGATGCGGCTGTATCCGCTGCGACGGTTCCCAACCCCGGCGCCGTTCATCGCCTACCGCACGATCATGGCCGATGCGTTCAGCGTTTGCCCCGCCCTGGTCAGCGATGCCCACGTGGCCAAGTACATACCGGTCTACGCCTACCAGGACGACGACGCGGATTCTCCCACTCCCGTCGGCCAATCACTTACCGTCGGCCAGTCAGCGAATGCCGCGCAGACACCCGCCGCGGCGGCACAACCACCGCTCGGGGCCTTCCACAGCGGAATCAACCATCTCGCCCACGATCCGCCCGCTTCACTGGATGCCAACCAGGCCGCGCTGCAGAGCCAGGTGCTGGCCGAGTGGACCGGGTTTGCTCGCACCGGCAACCCGACCGTGCCATACACGCCAGTGTGGAAGCGCTACACCGCGTCTGGTCGGCCGGTGATGTCGCTGGTCCCGGCCGGCGACAGCGCGCTCACCCCGACCAGCGCGATCAACCAACAGCACAACTGCGGCTTCTGGGACGCGGTCAACCGGACGGCGCCGTGGGCGCCGTGACCTTCTACATGCGGGCGCTCGCGATCCGCCGGGCCACGGTCTCGGTCCAGCTTGCGCGCTGAAAACGCTCGCCCAGCGCCGCCGCGGTGGCCGCGTGATCGTAGCCCACCCGACGATGCTCGATCGACCCATCGTCGTCCAGGAGCGCATACGCCGCCCGCGGATCGCCGTCGAATGGCATCCCAACGCTTCCCGGATTGATCAGCTGGGTCCCGCCGGCGGCGACGCGGCGGAACGGGAGATGCGTGTGCCCGAACACGAGCCGTCGCTCGCGCACGCTGGCGAGCAGCTCGGGCTCGTCGTCGCTGCCGTCGGGCATGAACGAGCGGACGTCCGAAATCGGGGAGCCGTGGCAGTAGCGGGTGCCGTCGATCACCACCTGCTCAGGAAGCGCGGCGAGCTGCCCGGCGCGCTCAGGCCCTAGCAGCGCACGGCAGCTGGCGATCGCTCCCTGTACCACTTCGTTGTCAGGCGCCTGGTCCGGGCTCTCGGTCCAACGCTCGCCGTTGCCGCGAATCCAGGTCGCGTCGGGAAGGGCCCTCAAGGCGTCGAGCGTTTCGCTCGGCCACGGCCCGAACAGCGCGTAGTCGCCCCCGAGGAGAAAGCGGTCGGCGTCAGCATCCGCCAGCACCGCTTCGAGCGCCGGCAGGTTGCCATGGATGTCGTACAGCAGGGCGGTGGTAGTCACGGCACTAGGTAATAGCATCGCGGGCGCATTGGAGCTGCACGGCCGATCGTTGATGTTGCGCTACGCGAACGCCGATGACGCCGAAGCGCTGTTCGAGCTCGGCTCCCATCCCGAGGTAACCCAGTTCTTCTCCTGGGGCCCCTACACCTCCCAGTGCGAGCCGAGGGCATACATCGCGGAGCTCGCCGAGCAGCGCCTGCGGGGCGAGCGGCTCGAGTTCCTGATCGTCTCCCGCGACGGCGAGCCGGTCGGGGTCACCGGCCTATCGGAGATCAGCCGCCGCGACCGGCGCTCACGACCGGCGCTGCTCCCAGCTGAAGCCGCGAATCGCGAGCGCGATTCCGAGCACCGCCCAGACGGCGATCACCCCGAGCGAGCTGATGTTCGCGGCCAGCGAGGTGCCCTTGACCATCGCCCCCGAGAGACCGTTGATCAAATGGATCAGCGGCAATGCCTGCGCGATTCCCCTGATAAACGCGGGCGCTCGCGACGCGTCGTAGAACACGCCGGAGATGAAGATCACCGGGAGGAACACCGCGTTGACGTAGGCGGGAGCAGAGTCGAAGTTCGGAATCGCATGAGAGAAGGCGACGCCCAGCGAGGCAAAGCAGACCACGCCCGCGGCGACGAACACGATCAGCTCGAGCCAGTCCTTCGGCCACCCAGTCCCGAAGAACACCCGCCCGGCGACGGTGATGATCGCGATTTGAAGCGCGGTATTGGTGACCGCGTTCCCGGCGATCCCGAGCAGATAGGAGCTTCCGGGCATCGGTGTGCCGTGAATTCGCTTGAGCACGCCCTGCTCGCGCAGGAACGTCATGTTGAAGGCGAGCGCCGTGAAGGTCGTCGACATCACCGCCATGCCCGCGATCCCGGGCACGATCACGTTGAGGTCGTGCTGGTTGCCGTGCAGGATCGCGCCGAAGAACGCCAGGAACAGCAACGGCAGCAGGAAGTTGAAGAAGGCGGCGCTCGGGTTGCGCCAGAAGAGCCGCCGCTCCAAGCGATACTGGCGCCAGGCCAAGTAGAGATGGTCTCCCCCAAGGGGCTGCCTGCCGCGTGGTCTCACGAATGCCACTGGCCTGTGGCCGCCGGCGACGGTTTGTGCTTGGCGCTCACTCATCATCAACCGCCCCCGCCGCTGTCAGCTCCAGATACACGTCCTCGAGCGTCGGGCGCGTGACCGTCAGCCCATCGAGTCGCTCGCCGCGCGCGAGCGCGGCGCTCGTGAGCTCGTGCAGCAAGCTCGTGGGGTCGTCGGTCTCGTGTAGCACGATACCGCCCGCGCCGTTGCGATACGCGACACGGTAGGGCGCCGGGCCCGAGCTCGTCCCAAGCTCCTGTGGTGCGCCCTGGACCACGATTCGGCCGTCCTTGATGATCGCCACGCGGTCAGCCAGGCCCTGGGCCTCGTCGAGGTAGTGGGTGGTAAGCAAGACGGTTTTGCCGAGCTCCTTCAGCGAACGGATCGTGTCCCACGCCTGCCGTCGCGCGGCTGGGTCAAAGCCGGTGGTGGGCTCATCGAGGAACACCAGCTCGGGATCTCCAATCAGCGCGAGCGCGAGGTCGAGCCTGCGCAGCTGGCCTCCCGAGAGCGTCCGCGAGAGCGCCTGCTCCTTGCCTTCGAGGCCAATGAGCGCGATCACCTCGTCGACATCGCGGGGATTGGGATACATCGTCGCGAAGTGCGCGATCGCTTCGCGTACCCGGATGTGACGGTAGAGCCCCGTGCTCTGCAGCACGATTCCCACCCGCGCGCGCAGCGCCCGAGAGCGCTCGCCGGGGTCGAACCCGAGCACGCTCACCTCGCCCTCGGTCCGCGAACGGTAGCCCTCGAGAATCTCCACCGTCGTTGTCTTGCCGGCGCCGTTGGGCCCGAGCAGCCCAAACACCTCGCCACGAAGCACCTCGAAGTCGATCCCGCGGACCGCCTCGAAGTCGCCGTAGGACTTATGCAAGCCGTTGACCTTGATCGCCGTCTCCAGCACCAGGGGGATAATGCCAAGCGCCGGCCATCCCATCCCTCCGGTTGCGATCAATTCGGTGAGCGACCGCCGCAGTCGAGGCGCTCGATCCGATCACCGTTGATACTTGTGCCCGTGCACCAGGTCCTCAAGTTGCCCGCGTACCGGCGCCTGCTGACGACGTACGTCTTCAATGAGCTTGCCTGGTCGATCGGCTCGCTGGCGTTGGCGCTGCTGGTCTACCGGCGCACCGGCAGCGCGATCGGCGCGATGGCTTTCTACCTTTGCTCGCAGTTCGTGCCGGCGCTATTCGCGCCGGCGATCGTCGCGAGGCTCGACCAGCATGCTCCGGGACGGATCCTGCCGGGTCTGTATGCGCTCGAGGGGCTGTTGTTCCTCGCGCTCGCTTGGATCGCCGGCCGCTTCTCGCTGACGGCGGTGCTGGCGCTGGCGCTGGTCGACGGGATCGTCGCGCTGAGCGCCCGGTCGCTGGCGAGAGCCGCGACGGTCGCCGTCACCTCGCCGGCGGGGCTGCTACGCGAGGGCAATGCGGTCTCAAATGGGATGTTCTCGCTCTGCTACATGGTTGGTCCCGCCATCGGCGGAGTGATCGTCGCGTCGGGCGGGACAAGTGCCGCCTTGCTCACCAACAGCGCCCTGTTTGCCTTGATCGCGCTGATCCTCGCCACGGCCGCGGGCCTTCCGGGCGGGGCCGGCGAACGGGTCCCCACGGCGGGCCGGCTGCGAGCGGCGTTATCGCACGTGCGGCAGCACCCCTCGATTCGTGCGCTGCTCGCGCTCCAGGCCACCGCGCTGGTGTTCTTCACGATTTCGATCCCGGTCGAGGTCGTGCTCGTCACGCATGCGCTCGACGCTGGGCCGGGTGGGCTGGGAGCGCTGCTGTCGGCGTGGGGAGTGGGCGCGGTTGCGGGAAGCGCGACCTACGCCCGGTGGCGGCGTCTACCTGGTTGGGCGCTGATCGCGGTTGGCGCGGGGGCGCTTGGAGTCGGGTTCATCGTGATGGCGCTCGCGCCGTCGCTGGAGGTGGCGATCGTCGGCGCCGCCGCCGGCGGCGCGGGAAATGGCATCGAGGCGATCGCCGCTCACACCGAGTTGCAGGAGCAGGCGGACCCCGATTGGATGGCGATGACGATGAGCGTCAACGAGTCGGTGACGCAGGCCGCCCCAGGCCTTGGGATCGCGCTGGGCGGAATCCTCGCGGCGCTCACAGGCCCGCGCGTCGCGTTCGCGGTCGCCGGGCTCGGAGCGCTGGCGATCACGGGCGCGGCTTGGTTTGTGCTGGGTCCTCACGGTACCCGCGACGCCGGCAAGCAACGACCTCGCGGCGTCGGATCCGAGCAGCCGCACACGGACGGCAGCGAGGGCCGCGCATCGCCGGCGGGTGCCTCCAGCAGGAGGTAACAGGCTGATATGCGCTGTGCCTGCATCGACATCGGTTCGAACACGACTCGCTTGCTCGTCGCCGACTGCGATCGCGGGCGGTTGACGGAGATCCATCAGGAGCGCGCCTTCACCCATATTGGGCACGGCATCCTGGTCGACGGCTCGATCGCGCCGGCAAAGATCTCCGAGGTCGTCGAAGTGATCGTGCGACAGCTCGAGCGCGCCGGCGACCTGGGGGCGGAGGATATCCACGGCGTCGCGACGGCGGCGATCCGGCGATCGCGAAACGGCACGATGCTGATCGATGCGATTCGCCGGCGGTGCGGCCTGTGCGTCGAGATCCTCTCGCCACAGGAGGAGGCCAGACTGGCGTTCCTGGGGGCCGCTCGGACCCTCGATCACGTTCCCGCCGGCCAGCTCGGAGTGGTCGACGTGGGGGGAGGTTCCTCGCAGCTCGCTGTTGGAACCGCACCGGAGACCGTCACCTGGTGCGCTTCGCTCGCTGTCGGCTCCGGTGACCTCGCCCGCAGCCGCCTGCACTCCGATCCTCCCTCCGACCGGCAGCTCGCGGAGGCGCGAGCCGAGGTGGCACAGGCGCTCGGCGGTCTCGAACCGCCCCACCCCGTCGAGGCGTTGGCGGTGGGAGGCAGCGCGGCGTCGCTACGGGTGCTGGCAGGCCCGGTGCTCGACGGCGATGCCTTGCGACGATCGCTGGCGTTGCTCGCGAGCGATCGCGCCGAGCACCTGGCCTACCGCTTGGGGCTGGCCGTGGACCGGGTGCGGCTGCTGCCCGCCGCGCTGCTGATCCTCGAGGCGGCCTCCGAGCTGCTGGGCGCCGCGCTCCAGATCGCTTGCGGTGGGATTCGTGAGGCCGTCCTGCTCGAGGCCGCCGGATGAACGTCACTGCGAGCGCTGGAGCTCGATCACGCGCCGCTCGTGCGTGCCGGCGCCGATCGTGCGGCCGTCCTCGTCGAGTACCTCGACCGTGAACCTGAGCTTGCGGCCATCGACCACCTCATCCAGTCGGGCTTTCGCGGTGCAGCGCGAGCCCGCTCGAGCGGAGGCCAAATGCTTGACGCAAACCTCGAACCCGACCGTCGCCTTGCCGTCGGGGAGCTCTCCGAACACGAGCGTGGAGGCGGTCTGCTCCATCATCGAGATCATCCCCGGCGTCGACAGCACCGAGAACGGGAGTGTGCCGCCGACATCGGTCAGCAGCTCGCCCTCGACGTCGAAGTCCTGCGTGGATTCAATGCCCGGCTCGATCGCCACATCCGGAAATCTAGTTGACTGAAGGATCGTGGGCGTGCCCCAGCGAACGCGACGGGATCAAGCTCGAGCTAGTACACCGGCCGCGGTAGCCCTACCAGCCGCCGCGCCAGTCGGCGCTCGCGGCGCGGCGCTTCTCGGCGTCCCAGCGGGCGTGCTTGCGCTTATCCAGCGCCCACTGGATGATCGAGAACACCAGAATCACCGCGGGGAAAAAGGCGATCGTGATGAACATCACGTTCGTGATCTGATTATCCGTGGTCTCGCCCCACCATCCCTGGCCGCTGTTGGCCTGGGCGAGCGCCACGGGCGCAGCCGCGAGCAGTGTGCCGGAGAAAAACAGGAACGCAATCACCAGGCGAGCGCGGCGCATCGGAGCAGTCATCCTAGCTCATCCCCACGCGGTGACGCCGCGCTCGGCCCGGACCGCGGCGATCGCCTGCAACAACGAGGGGTTGTAGTGGCGCGCGTGGGAAATGATCTCGAGGTGGTCGACCGGGGCCTCGACAATCGACGCTCGGAGCGCGGACGCCAGCTGGCGCTGATTGTGAGGAGGAACTGCCTGGTCGCGAGCCGTGAGCACCACCGCCGCGGGCACCGCGAGCGACCCGAGCCAGGGACGGGAGTCGAACCGGCCGAGCTCCCGCCCGGCTTCCACCAGATCGCGGGCGGAGTTGCGCATCAGCTCCGACTGGGCCCAGACGGTCTGCCGGTTGGTCGGCAAGCGGGCTCGCTTGAACGACAACCTGACCGTCGACCGGGGCGCGAGCGACAGCATCAGTCCCACCGCGCCCATCAGCTTGAATGTTCGCTGCGACTGGCGATCCTGCCAGTGCTGCGAGGTACCGCTGAGCACCACCCCGCTGACGACGTCACGGTGGTCGCGGGCGATCAGCTGCGCGATCGCGCCCCCCATCGAATACCCGACCACGATCGCGGGCGCGACGCCTAGCTCTCGCAGGGCGCCGGCGGCGTCAGCCGCACAGTCCGTCAGCCGGAACGGCACCAGCGGGCGAAGGCCGCGACCGTGGCCGCGGTGATCGATCGCCAGCACCCGGTAGCCGGCCTCGCTCAGATCGCCGTAGGCGCCGTACCAGTTGAGGTCGGCGTTGGCGATCCAGCCGTGCAAGAGCATCACCACGGGGCCATCGCCGCCCGTGTCGCGCATGAACATCTCCCCGCGTCCCGGCACGCGCAGTGTCCGCGCCGGCGGCAGCTCGATGGGAGGCTCCGGCGGCCACGGAGGTGGTGCTGGCATGCGCCTAGATCGTAGCTAGCCTCCTAGGCGATGGCTGTGGTGATCGCATCAGACCTCGGGAAGGACGTGGCTGGGGAGCCGCTGCTGCGAGGGATCTCCTTCAAGCTCGAGCGCCGTGACCGGATGACGCTGTCCGGGCGTAACGGCGCGGGCAAGACCACGCTGCTGAGGATCCTGGCCGGCGACGCCTCGGTCGACTTCGGGGAGCTGGTGTTCTCGAAGGGGACCAGAATCGCTCTGCACGACCAGCGCCCTCCGCGGGAACGCAGCGCCACGCTGCGCGACTACGTGCTCTCTGGGGCCCGAGAGCTGGTCGCGATCGAGCAGGAGCTGTCCTCGCTGGAGCAAGTGATGGCCGGGGGAGCGCACGACGACGCGACGCTGGGCCGCTACGCGCAGGCGCAGGCTCGACTCGAGCACGCGGGGGGGTACGGCTGGCGCCAACGGACGCTGGCGACTCTGCACGGGCTCGGCTTCCGCGATGATCGCGACCTTGAGCGCCCGCTGCACACTTTCTCCGGCGGGGAGCTGACGCGGGCCTCGCTGGGTCGCGCGCTGGCGGGCGACCCTGACCTGCTGCTGCTCGACGAGCCCACCAACCACCTCGATATCGAGTCGCTCGAGTGGCTCGAGCAGCATTTGGTGGCGCTCGACGCGGCGGTGATCCTGGTCGCGCACGACCGGTGGTTCCTGGAGGCGGTGGGCACCTCGGTCCTGGAGCTGGAAGCCGGGCGGGGAAAGTTCTTCGCCGGTCCCTGGCATCAGTGGCGCAAGGAGAAAGCGGCGCGCGAGCTGGCGCTGGGACGGGCGGTGGAGCGCCAGCAGGCCGAGATCGAGCGCCTGGAGCGTTTCGTGACGCGGTTTCGCGCCGGCACCCGCGCCCGGCAGGCGCAGTCGCGCGCGAAGAAGCTCTCGAAGATCGAGCGGGTCTCGCAGGGCCCCGGCGACCGCACGGCGCTCGAGTTTGGCTTCAAGCCGCCCGAGCGAAGCGGCCGGATCGTGTTCGAGCTGCTCGCGGGACGGATCACGGTGGGCGACCGAGAACTGCTCGACGACGCTGAGCTGTGGCTTGAGCGAGGCGAGCACGTGTCGCTGGTGGGGCCGAACGGGGCGGGGAAGACGACCCTGATCCGAGCGCTAGCGGGGCGCACCGAGCTCGGCGCCGCAGCGCACGACGGTGAGCCGGTGGTGTCGGGCAAGCTCCGCACCGGTCACAACGTCAAGGTCGGCTACCTCTCCCAGCACGCCGACGAGCTCGCCGCTGAGACCGCGCGCACGGTGCTCGAGGCCGCACAGCAGGCGACCGGGTTGACGCCGAACAAGGCGCGGCGGCTGCTGGGGCGATTTCTGTTTTCCGGCGAGGAGGCGGAGAAGCCGCTCGACGGCCTGTCGGGCGGGGAGCGTCGGCGGCTGGCGCTCGCGATCCTGGTGCAGTCAGGCGCAAACGTGCTGATCTTGGACGAGCCGACCAACCACCTCGACCTGGAGAGTCGGGAGGCGCTCGAGGAGGCGCTGCGAGGGTTCCAAGGTTCGCTGCTGCTGATCTCACATGATCGCGCGCTGCTCGACGCCGTCGGCAGCCGCACCGTCGCGCTCGAGGAGGGGAGGCTGCGCAGCTACCTCGGCGGCTGGCCCGAGTATGTGCGGGCAAGGGAAGCGCACGCTGCCAAGGGGAACGGGGGGGAAAAGGCGATCGCGCGCCGGAAGCGATCGAAGTCCCTCACCAGCAAGCCGCAAAGCGACCACCGCCAGCTCGAGGATCAGATCGAGGCCGCCGAAGCCACGCTACGCGCGCTCGAGGACGAGCTGGCCGACCCAGCCGCCTGGTCCACACCAAAGAAAAGCGCGCGTTCCACGGCCCGCCACGAAGCTGCCAAGCGAGCGGTAGACGAGCTCTACCGGCGCTGGGAGGAGGTCGTCAGTTGAGCCTCGGCCGCTGATCCGGCCGTCCACAGGTCTCTCTACACTGCTTTTGAAATGGCATCGCCTCGCGATGCTGCCCCGATCCGGGTGGCGCTCATCGACGACGACAGCGGCCTCGTGACTGTCCTCGACCGGCGTTTGGCGGCGCTTCGATGGGAGCGCGAGCTGATTGGCTACGCCGCTGGCCAGGAGCAGCTGGCGGCGCTGCGCCTGCACGCGCTGATCATCAATCCCGAGCTCACCGGACTCGATTACATCGAGCGGATCGCGATCGCCCTACCCGGGCTGGCGCTGCTGGTGTGCGCCGAGCCCGCGCCGGTCGCTGATCGCGTCCGCGGCCTGCGCGGCGGCGCCGATGACTGGGTGACGAAGCCCTGCCATCCCGAGGAGCTGATCGCGCGGATCCAGGCCGTGATCCGCCGCCGCCGCACCGGGGAGCTCGCAGTCGACGACGCGACGCTGGTGGCCGGCGAGCTCGCGATCCGCCCCGACCGCTTCGATGCCTACGTCGGCGAGGAGCCGGCATCGCTGTCCCGCAAGGAGTACGAGCTGCTGCATCAGCTCGCGGTGGCCGATGGGCGGGTGCTCGAGCGCGAGGACATCTACCAGCGGGTTTGGGGCTACACCATGGCCAGAGGAGATCGATCGGTCGACGTGTTCGTGCGCAAGCTCCGCCACAAGCTGGAGCGGCTGTCGCCGAACTGGCGCTACGTCCACACCCACTTCGGGGTCGGGTACCGCTTCGCGGCCGAGCCCGTGGCAGGCGGGGAGTCCGCTAGCACCGTGAGCGAGAGCGCGCCGCTGCCCTCCGCCCGTTCGGACTACGTCCTGCAGTAACGGCGTACGATCTGTATTTGATGCTCACCACGCTGCGCAACATCTCGATCGTGCTCGTGATCGCGCTGCTGGTCGTGCTGATCCCCGGGGGCGGCACCGGCGCGGCGGTCGCCCAACAGACCATCTACCTGGCGTTCTTGGCCTGCATCTGGTGGTTTGCGTCGCTGATGTACCGCCAGCGCCGAATGGCGCTCTACTCGCTGGGAGAGCGGCGCCGGGTGGTGCTCTACATCGCGCTGGCGGTGGCGTTCTTGACCTTGACCGGAACGACGCGGCTGTGGGAAACAGGCGCTGGCACGATCGCTTGGTGCGTATTGCTGGCAGGCGCGGCATACGCCGTGTTCGCGATCATCTGGTCAGCGCGGCAGTACTGACCCGCCGTCGCAACGGTGGCCATCTCGTGACCGGGCGGGCGGTTACTGTTCGCGCTCGGTGAGCGGGCACGCACGGAATGGCAAGCTGGCAGCGGTGACTGCGCTCGGTAGTCCATTCAGGTCGGTAACGCATCGAGTGGTCCCTCCCCGTGGCAAGGACCGGCTCGAGGACGTGGGCGACTGGTTGATCGTCGCGAGCAGCTTGCTGCTGCTGGGGTCGCTGTTCTTGGCCTGGAGCCATCAATTCTCCCCCGCCTTCCTGAACAAGTTCGGCGGCTCGGCGGTGGTGGCGGGAATCCCACGCGATCCGACCGCTTGGCAGGTCTATTCCGGGGCTGATGTGCTGCTCGCGCTGGTGGCCGCTGCGCTGCTCGTGGTCGCGCTGCTCGGCAATCGCCGCGCCCGGCTGGGCGTGCTGGTGGCGGTGGCAATCGCGCTCGGGTTCACGCTGCACGCGTTGAGCGATCCGCCCGCCAACACCGCGACGATTTACGACTCCGCGGCTCGCGCTTCCGGCTACGTTGCCAATTCCCCGGGCGCGGGGCCCGGCGAGACCGTGGCGCTGATTGCGCTGGGGGTCGCGATCGTGGGCCTTGGGTTGTCGTTCGCCGCCGAGTGAGCGCCTGCCCCGCAGAGGCGGACGCCTATCCTCGAAGGTGATGTCGATCACCCCTGCCGACAGACGCCGCGAACTTCCCGACGCCCCAGGCGTGTACCTGTTTCGGGACGCCGGGGGCAAGGTGATCTACGTGGGCAAGGCAAAGTCGATTCGCAAGCGGGTCGCGTCCCACTTCTCCAACCCGAGCACCCGCGTGGGCCGCGACCTGGTGCCGATGATCCACCAGATCGAGGCGCTGGTGGTGCAGACCGAGGCCGAGGCGCTGCTCGCGGAGCAAAACTTCATCAAGCAGTACAAGCCTCGCTTCAACATCCGCCTGCGCGACGACAAGTCGTACCCGTACATCGCGATCTCGCTCGACGAGGACTTCCCGCGCGTCTACTTCACCCGCGAGCGGCACCGGCGCGACCGCGCGTACTTCGGTCCCTTCAGCAACGCCAAGCGAGTCCGCTCGACGCTCGAGGTGCTGGGAAAGGTGTTCATGTTCCGCTCCTGCGAGGGCCCCGAACCCGGGAGACGGAGCGGCTCTCCGTGCCTTGATTACTACATCAAGCGCTGCGAGGCGCCGTGCGTCGGCTACGTCAGCCGCGAGGACTATCGCAACGGAATCGACGGGGTGATCGCGTTCCTCTCGGGCCGCTACCGCGAGATCGAGCGCGCGCTGGAGCGCGCGATGCGCGAGGCCGCGGCCGAGCAGCGGTTCGAAGACGCCGCCCGGGAACGCAACCGGTTGCGGGCGGTGCGCTCGCTGCTCGAGCGCCAGCGGGTCGCAAACGAGGCGGTGGGGACGCTGGACGCGATCGCGGTCGCGGTCGGGGAGGGCGAAGCAAACGCCCAGGTGTTCCAGGTTCGCGACGGCGTCCTCTCCGATCGCCAGAGCTTCTATCTCGACAACGAGGGGGGCGGGGACGTCGCCGAGGTCGCCGAGGCGTTCATCCTTCAGTACTACGCCAGCGCAATCGGTCTTCCGCCGCTGTTGATCGTCCAGCGCGAGCTCGCCGCCTCGCCGGCGCTGGCCCAGGCGCTATCCGATCGCCGCGGGGCGCCGGTCGAGATCCGCGCTTCCGAGCGCGGGGACAAGCGCCGGATCCTCGAGCTGGCCGAGCGCAACGCGCGCCTGGCGCTCGATCAGGAGAAGCTTCGCTCCGAGCGCCGCCGCCAGCAGCGCGTCGAGGCGCTCGACGGGCTTCAGCAGGCCCTTGGGCTCGACGCGATCCCGTTGCGCATCGAGTGTTTTGACATCTCGACGCTGATGGGTACCAACACGGTCGCCTCGATGGTGGTGTTCGAGGGCGGCGCGCCCAAGAAGTCCGACTACCGGCGCTTCAAGGTGTTCAGCGAGGGCAACGGCAACGGCAGCGGTCCCGACGACTTCGCGGCGATGGAGGAAGTCCTCGGCCGCCGGATGAACCGCTGGCAGCTGCAGCGCGATGTCTCTCCCCACGACAAGGAATACGACCCGAGCTTCGCGGCGCTTCCGAACTTGATCGTGATCGACGGCGGCAAGGGCCAGCTGTCGGCGGGCCTCCGCGCGCTGCAGGGGTTTCGCGAGCGCGGGGTGGTGGTCGTCTCGCTGGCCAAGCGGATCGAGGAGGTGTTCATCCCGAGCCGGGAGGCGCCCCTGCGCCTCGCGCATGAGACGCCCGAGCTGCAGCTGCTGCAGCGGGTCCGCGACGAAGCTCACCGGTTCGCGATCACCCACCACCGGGTTCGGCGCGATCGGGCGATGACCGCGTCGATCCTGGACGGACTGCCGGGAGTCGGGCCGGCGCGCAAGCGCGCGCTGCTGCAGCACTTCGGGTCTCCGGACGCGATCCTGGGCGCCTCGCGCGAGGAGCTCGAGGCGGTGCCCGGCGTTCCCGGCAAGCTAGCCCGGGAGCTGTACCGCGAGCTCCACAAAACCGGGGTGTAGGCCGGGCCCTCCAGCGCGGCCCGCTCGGCGTCCGGCCTCGCTCGATCGGGCCGCGCTGGAGTCATCCGGCTGCGGCCCGGCCCGGCGGCGCGCATGCGCGCCGCCCCCGTTCGACTACTGAGTGAGGAGCACCGCACTGGCGGGCGGGAGCTGGATCGTGTAGCTGTTGAGCAGCGAGTCCTGGCGCGTGGTCTGGGTGGCGCCGGCGAGGCGGCCGGTCGTGGTCTCGCTGCCAAACGACCGACCGGTATAGCTGACGCCGCTGGTGGCGCTGGCGCTGGGCGCCGTCAGCCACGCGAGCGCTACCTGCTGGCCCACGCCCGGCATCTGCAGCTGGACCGTGTGAGCGGCGCTCGCGTCCTTGTTGATCAGCACGGTCCTGACCGTGCCGTTGCTCGCGCGCGTTGCCCACACCTTGACCGGGCCATCGGTGGAGCTGACCGGGAGCAGTCGCGCGCCGGGCGAAAACGCCTGCGCGAACATCAGCATCCCGTAATACTCGGGGTGCACCAGCGCCTGCCAGGTGCCGTTGCGCGTCTGGGAGAAGGTGAACGGCTCGTATGCCGCGCCCGGAAGCGTGTGGATGTTGACCCCGTCGACGCCGACGCTGGCCAGGTTGAACAGCGTGTCGAGCACCCACAACGCGGACGCGAACGTGTCGCTGACGCCTCGCTTCCCCGAGCACGCGACCGAGTTCAGCTCGTCGATCCGAAAGGGGACCCCGCGGGCGTGAGCGACAGCGACGTACGGCGCGACGCTCTGCGCGACCCCGCTCGAGGACTGGTCGGCGAGCAGGTTTGCGAGCGAAGGGTAATTGGAAGCGGTCGGGTCGGTGGTGCATCCGCGCAACGGGTAGCGGTGGATCGTGACCAGGCTGAGGCCGCGCTCGGCGGACAGGAACTGGGGCAGGCCGTTTAGCCAGGTGAGCTCAGCGAGCGCCGGCCCGGCGACCGGAGCCGATGGCAGCGCCGCGCGCCAGCTCGAGAAATCACTTGTCAGTCCGCCCAGGCTGTAGATGTGAAGTCGCGAGAAGAAGTAAGCGCCGGTCCGGTCGCGATACCAGGGGAACGCGCTGTACAGGTCCGGCTCGTTGCCGATTTCGAGTGCCTGGAGGTGGCTTCGCCCGATGTCCTGCACGAACGCGCGGGCCTCCGCGGCGGCGAGCGGGGGGCGCCCGCCTGCAAGATTGACGCCCATGATCAGGTGGGCGCCCAGCGCGTTCGCGAGCGCGCGGGTGGTCTGCATCCACTGCGGCGTCAGCGCGTACGAGATCCCTCCGGGAGGGATCACGCCGCCGAGGGGCCACCAGCTGTAATCGGTGCTGTTGCCGCCAATTCGGAGCACCGGCGCCTGCCCCGGCGCCAGCTGCCGCAGCAGCTGTAGGAACACCGGATTGATCGCGTTCGGGTTGTTGCCGGTGTAGGCGCGGACGGCCCCGTACTCGAGCGACATCCCGACGAAGCCCGGTGCCATCGGCTGGCCCACGGGATTATTGGCGACGGTCGCGTACACGTCGGGCTGGTCGGCCTCCGCGGCAGATGCGCCCAGCGAGGCGACGAGCGCCAACAGCGATGCGATGAGCGCCGCCACCATCCAGATGTGAGTCCGGCGGCGGTCCACGAGCGCATGTTCGCATACCGCACGGGTCCAGGGCGCTGGCCACGTCCGCCAGCAAGTGCCGTCGTGCGTCAAGCTTCCATGATGGAGATCTCGGCCCTCACCGACCTGGTGATCATCACCGGGTTCTCCGGCGCGGGGAAATCGACCGCGATGGCCGCGTTCGAGGACGAGGGCTACTTCTGCGTCGACAACCTCCCCTCTGAGATGATCGGCTCGCTGCTCGACCTGTTCATGCACAGCGGGTCGAAGGTCGCGCGGGCGGCGGTGGTCTCCGACGTGCGCGGCGGAAGCTACTTCGAGCGGCTCGCGGAGATGCTGGACCAGTTGCGCGCCAGCGGCGTCTCGCACAGGGTGCTGTTCCTCGAGGCCGACGAGCAGACGCTGCTGACCCGCTACAAGGAGACCCGGCGCCGCCATCCGCTGACGCCGCAAGGGAGCGTGGCCGCTGGGATTGCCAGCGAGCGCAAGCTGCTGGCGCGGTTGCGGGATCGCGCCGACGTGGTGATTGACACCAGCGGACTGACGGCGGCGATGCTACGCCGCAAGCTCGCCGATGAGATGCTGCCAACGCGGACCCCGGGACGGCTGGCGGTCACCTTTGAGAGCTTTGGCTTCAAGTACGGACCGACGCGAGATCCCGACCTGCTGTTCGACGTTCGCTTCCTTCCCAATCCTCACTACGAGGCTGATTTGCGCCCGCTGACCGGCAGCGACCCGAGCGTGGTCGAGTTCATCAATCACGACGGCGAGCTGGACTCGTTCTACGAGCGCCTGCACCCGCTGCTCGACTACCTGCTGCCGCAGTACCTTGCCGAGGGCAAGGCGCACCTGGTGGTCGCAATCGGTTGCACGGGCGGAAGGCATCGCTCGGTCGCGATCGCCGAGCATCTGGCGGACCGGTACGACCCGGCTAACGAGTACCTGGTGGAGGTCGCCCATCGCGATGTGGGGCGGCCCCCATGATCGACCACGTCGGCTATGAGGTGAGCGACCTGGAGCGCTCGGCGCGTTTCTACGACGCGGTGCTGTATGCGCTCGGCGCGCGCCGCATCGTGCAGTCCTCCCGCGCGATCGCCTACGGGATCAACGGTCCGACCATCTGGATCACGGTTCGCGGGCGGACGCCCTCGCCGGGCTACGGGCACATCGCCTTGCAGGCGAACGGAAGAGCGGCCGTGAACGCCGCTTACGCCGCGGGACTGGCCCACGGCGGCGAGGACGACGGGCCGCCAGGCGAGCGCCCGCAATACGGGCGCCGCTACTGGGCGGCGTATCTGCGCGATCCTGACGGGCTTCGGGTCGAGGTCGTCTCTCGCAGGTAACGCAGAAATAACATTAGGTAGCCTTCGCTGCGGCCGACCCGCCGGTCGGCGCTTTTTGTCGCGCCCCTAAACGGAAAACGGAGGGACACGCTGGATGTCGGTACGGGTTGGGATCAACGGCTTCGGGCGCATCGGCCGCAACGTGTTTCGGGCCGCATGCGAGCGCCGCGCCGATATCGAATGGCTTGCGGTCAACGATCTCGTCGATCCAAAGACGATCGCGCACTTGCTGAAGTACGACTCCAACTACGGCCCGTTCCCGGGCGAGGTCGAGGCGACCGACACCGGGTTGCGCGTCGATGGGCGCGAGATTCGCGTGCTCTCGGAGCGTGATCCCGGCGCGTTGCCGTGGAAGGAGTTGGGCGCGGAGGTGGTGATCGAGTCAACCGGGCTGTTCACCGATCGCGAGAACGCCGCCAAGCACCTCGAGGCGGGGGCCCAGAAGGTGCTGATCTCGGCGCCCGCGACCGAGCCAGACGTGACCGTCGCGCTCGGCGTCAACTTCGAGCAGACCTACGATCGCAAACAGCACCAGGTGGTTTCGAACGCGTCCTGCACGACAAACTGCCTGGCACCGATCGCGAAGGTGCTGCACGACACCGTCGGTATCAGGCACGGCCTGATGACCACGATCCACGCTTACACCGCCGATCAGCGCCTGCAGGACATGCCACACCGCGACCTCCGTCGCGCCCGCGCGGCGGCGATCAACCTGATCCCCGCCTCCACCGGCGCGGCGAAGGCGATCGGGCTGGTGATCCCGGAGCTGAACGGGAAACTGAACGGCTTCGCGGTCCGGGCGCCCGTGCCGACCGGCAGCGTGGTCGACCTCACGGTGGAGGCCGACCGCGAGACGAGCGCCGAGGAGGTCAACGAGGCGATGAGGTCGGCGGCCGAGGGGGAGCTGAAGGACATCCTCTCCTACACCGAGGATCCGATCGTCTCCACGGACATCATCAAGAATCCCGCCTCCTCGATTTTCGACTCACAGCTGACTGCGGTGATGGACGGCACGATGGTTAAGGTCGTCGCCTGGTACGACAACGAGTGGGGCTACTCGAACCGGTGCGTTGACGTGGCGCTGAGGCTTCTTTGAGAACACTGCAAGACCTGGGCGATCTCTCCGGTAAGCGCGTACTGGTACGGGTCGATTTCAACGTGCCGCTGGAAGGAGGCGCGGTCGCGGACGATCTGCGGATCCGGGCGGCGCTGCCGACGATCGAGGAGCTACGCCGCCGCGGCGGCCGTCTGATCCTGGTGTCGCATCTGGGCAGGCCCAAGGACCGCGAGCCCGAGTTCTCCCTGCGACCCGTGGCCGAGCGGCTGGCCGAGCTGACTGGAGCCGACGTGAAGATGGCGCCTGTGGTGGTCGGCGACGGAGTCCCCGCGCTGGCCCAGACGCTGCGGCCGGGCGAGATCCTGCTGCTCGAGAACGTGCGCTACGAACCCGGCGAGACCAGCAACGACTCGAAGCTTGCCGGCCAGCTCGCGGAGCTCGCCGACGTCTACGTCAACGACGCCTTCGGCGCGGCGCATCGCGCCCATGCGTCGACCGAAGGAGTGGCGCATCTAGTTCGCGAGCGTGCCGCTGGGCTGCTGCTCGAGCGCGAGGTAACCAGGCTGTCGCGCCTGCTCGAGGACCCGCAGCGGCCGCTGGTTGCGGTGCTCGGCGGCGCCAAGGTGAGCGACAAGATCGCGGTCATCGACCGCTTCGAGGAGCTCGCCGACGCGATCTTGATCGGCGGCGCGATGTGCTTCCCATTCTTCGCCGCGCAGGGACATCAGATCGCCTCATCGCTTTGCGCCGAGGACGACGTCGAGCTGGCGCGTCGGGTTCTCGACTCGGTGCAAAGCGCTCGGGCACAGCTCGAGCTGCCGCTCGACCTGGTGATCGCCGATCGGCTGGCCGCGGAAGCGGAGCCAGAGACGATCGAGGGCGTGGATGTCCCCGAGGGGATGATGGGCCTCGACATCGGGCCGCGGACCGCCGCGACCTATGGGGCGAAGATCGCCGACGCTAAGACGGTGTTCTGGAATGGGCCAATGGGCGCGTTCGAGCTGGAGCCGTTCGCGGCCGGCACCAGGGCGGTGGCCGAGGCGATCGCCGCTGCTCCCGCCACCACCATCGTCGGCGGCGGTGATTCGGGCGCGGCGCTGATGCGCTTCGGGCTCGCTGACGAGGTGACGCATCTATCGACCGGTGGAGGCGCCTCGCTCGAGTTGATCGAGGGCAAAGCGCTGCCCGGTGTTGAGGCGCTGGCGTGAGGATCGAGGGTATGGAGGCTCTCGCGTGAGGACACCGCTGATCGCCGGCAACTGGAAGATGTACAAGACCGTCGCCGAGGCGGAGCAGTTCATCCAGGCGCTTCTACCTCGGGTGTCGAGTGCGGATGGCGTCGAGGTGGCGATCTGCCCGCCGTATTTGGCCTTGCCGGCGATGGTCGAGTCGGCGCGCGGCTCGCGCGTGCAGGTCTACGCGCAGAACATGCACTACGCGGAGGAGGGAGCGTTCACGGGCGAGGTCGCGCCCGGGATGCTAGTCGAGGTGGGAGTGCAAGGAGTGATCCTCGGCCACTCCGAGCGCCGCGAGCATTTCGGCGAGACCGATCGCGCGCTGTCGCTCAAGATCCCGGCCGCGCTCGAGGCGGGGCTGCAGCCGATCCTGTGCGTGGGGGAGTCCGAGGACGAGCGCGAGCGCGGGGACACCGAGCGCAAGCTGCGCCACCAAGTTCAGGAGGATCTCGCGCGGCTCGACTGGAGCCGGCTCGGCGAGATGGTGATCGCCTATGAGCCGATCTGGGCGATCGGAAGCGGACGCGTGGCGACCCCGGAAGAGGCTCAAGACGCGATCGCGTTCGTGCGCGCGCTGGTGGCCGACCGCTCGCGCCAGCAGGCAGACAGAACTCGAATCCTCTATGGGGGCAGCGTCAAGCCCGAGAACGCGAGGGAGCTGCTGGAGCTCCCGGACGTCGACGGCGCACTGGTGGGTGGCGCGAGCCTGGAAGCCGAGTCGTTCGCGGCGCTGGTCGCCGCGGCGGGTTGATGGCGATCGCTGGCGGGGCGTCGCGGCTGCCGGCGCCAAGCGCTGCGCTGATCGTGCTGGACGGCTGGGGGCTCGCGCCTGACGGTCCGGGGAACGCGGTGTCGCTGGCTCGCACGCCGGTATTCGACGAATTGTGGAGCTCGTACCCACACACGACGCTGACGGCCTGCGGGCGGGCGGTGGGGTTGCCCGAGGGGCAGATGGGCAACTCGGAGGTGGGGCACCTGAACCTGGGCGCCGGTGCGGTCGTGAGGCAGGACCTGACCCGGATCGATGCCGCGGCGGCGGACGGGGAATTTGCGGAGAACCCCGTCCTGCGAGACGCGTTCTCCGACGCCGAGCGGGTGCACCTGATCGGGCTGGTGTCCGACGGCGGCGTCCATTCCGGCTTCGGGCACCTGGAGGCGCTGATCCGGCTCGCGGCCTCGCTCGAGGTCCCGGACCTGGTGCTGCATGCCTTTACCGACGGCCGCGACACGCTCCCCACCTCGGGGGTGGGGTATCTGGCGACGGTCGAGGAATGGATGTCGTCCGCGGGCGCGGGCCGGGTCGGCTCGGTGGTCGGGCGCTACTACGCGATGGATCGCGACCGCCGCTGGGAGCGGATCCAGACCGCTTACGACCTCCTGGTCCACGGCAAGACCTCCGAGCACGCCGATTCGGGCGAGGGGGCCGCCGCCGCGGCGTACGAGCGGGATGAGACCGATGAGTTCATCACCCCAGTGCTGGTGGGCGAGGAGGCGAGGATCCGTCCCGGGGACTCGGTGTTCGCGTTCAACTTCCGGCCCGATCGGATGCGGGAGATCACTCGCGCGCTCGCCGATCCCGGGTTTGACTCGGTCGATCGCGGCGGCGCCGAGCCGGTCGAGCGCTACGCGACGATGACCGAATACGAGGAGGGCTGGAGCTATCCGGTCGCGTTCCCGCCGGAGCACCCGGCGACGACCCTATCGGTGGTGCTCGCCGATCGGGGCGCGCGCCAACTGCACGTCGCGGAGACCGAGAAATACCCCCACGTGACGTACTTCTTCAACGGCGGGGACGAGAAGCAGCTGCCGGGGGAGCGCCGGGAGCTCGTCGACTCCCCTCGCGACGTTCCCACCTACGACCACAAGCCCGAGATGAGCGCGCCCGAGGCGGCGGCGGCGTTCGTCGAGGCCTGGAAAGCAGACTCGCCCGAGTTCGGCATCATCAACTTCGCCAACGCCGACATGGTCGGGCACACGGGCGTGATCGGGGCGGCGGTCAAGGCGGTGGAGACCGTCGATCGCTGCCTGGGGGAGGTTGTCGAGGCCGTCCACGCGGCGGGCGGCGCTTGCATCGTCACCGCCGACCACGGCAACGCCGACAACATGCTCGAGCCCGACGGCAGCCCCAACACCGCCCACTCGATGAACCAGGTGCCGGTTGTGGTGACCGTACCCGGGCTGTCGTTGCGGGGCGGGGGGGTCCTGGCCGACGTCGCTCCGACCGTGCTCGAGGCGCTCGCGGTGGAGCAGCCCGAGGCGATGACGGGGCGATCGTTGGTCGAGGGGTCGGGGTAGGCGGGCGGTCTCGCTGAAACACGACTCGGCCCTCGTTGCCGGCGCACCCCGGGGCCGCTAGCACAGCGAGCTGCAGCTTCCTCGCAAAGAAAACTTGATATCTGTCGACTTAGGTTTGTATAATCGGACCTACTGATATCGCTATTACTGGGAGGTACAACATGGCAGTGATTCGCTGGGAGCCGGTCCGCGAGCTGAACTCGATTCAGGGCGAGATGAATCGGCTCTTCAATACGTACTTCGACACGCCTCATAGCGGCGTCGGCAACGGTCGCCGCTGGATCCCCGCGATGGATCTCGTCGAGAGCGGCGATGAGTTCGTTCTCCGTGCCGATCTGCCTGGCCTGAGCGAGGGCGACGTCAACATCGAGCTCGAGGACAACGTCCTCACGATCTCCGGCGAGCGCAAGACCGAGCACGAGGAGCGCAAGGGCGGTTACTACCGCGTTGAGCGGTCGTCGGGCAAGTTCTCCCGCTCGCTGTCCCTTCCCGAGGGCGTCGACCCGGAGGCCGTAAACGCGAGCTTCGAGAACGGCGTGCTCGAGGTGCGGATCCCGAAGCCCGAGCAGCGCAAGCCGCATAAGGTCGCGATCAAGGTCGGCAACGAGCAGAAGGCGATCGAGGGCTCCGAGACCCAGGAGGGTGAGTCCACCGGCGAGGCCGCGTAAGACAAGCCCCCTTTTGTAGGCGGGCCCGCGAGCCGCTGCGGCGGCCCGGGCCTGCTTTCTGTTCTAAAGGCGCGGTGCCGGGGGGCGCGGCGCCGTGATACCTAGATAGGGCGCATGTTCACGATCCGGACGTCCTCCGCCGACTCGCTTGCTCGGACCGGCACGCTGCACCTATCTCACGGCGAAGTCGATACGCCGGCATTCGTTCCGCTCGCCACCAAAGGCGCGGTGAAGGCGCTCGAACCACGTGACGTGGCGGCGCTCGGCTATCAGCTGATTCTCGGGAATACCTTCCACCTGATGCTTGCGCCGGGGCCGGAGCTGGTGCAGGAGGCAGGAGGACTGCACGAGTTCATGCGCTGGGATAAGCCGATCATCACGGATTCCGGCGGCTTTCAGGTGTTTTCGATGGGACATGGCAGCGTTGCCGACGAGATCAAAGGCCGCGGGCGCCGGAGCGATGATGGTCGTGAGGGAACGATCCTCGCGATCGAGGAGGCAGGAGTGCGGTTTCGCTCCTACCTGGACGGCAGCGAGCGATTCATCAGCCCTGAGATCTCGATGGCCGTTCAGGCGGCGCTGGGATCCGATATCGCGCTGGTGTTCGACGAATGCACGCCGTTTCACGTCAGTCGGGAATACACCGCGCGCTCGACGGAGCGCACGCACCGCTGGCTTGAGCGCTGCCTTCGCTGGCACGCGGATCGAGGGCCAGCCGGTCAGGCCGTGTACGGAATCGTGCAAGGAGGAGTCGAGCCCGATCTACGGCGGGAGTCGGCTGGGACGGTGGCAGCCAGCGGTTGCGATGGGATCGCGATCGGGGGCTCGCTCGGACGGGACAAGGCGCAGATGCACGAGGTCGTAGCGGGCACTGCCGGCGAACTGCAACGCTTGGCCCCCGGCCGTCCGCGCCACCTGCTCGGCATCGGGGATATCGACGACCTGATCAGGGGCGTTGAGCTCGGAATCGACACATTCGACTGCGCGCTGCCGACGCGAATCGGTCGGCACGGCGTCGCGCTAGTGCCCGATCCTGAAGGTCGCTGGAGAGTCGATCTGGTCAAGGGACGATGGCGAGCCAGCCGCGAGCCGATCCTCGACGGCTGCCCGTGTCCTGCGTGCGACGGCGGGTATTCGCGCGCGTATCTTCACTACCTGCTGCGCGCCGGCGAGCTAACGGCGCTACGGCTGGTGACGCTGCACAACCTGAGCTTCGTCTGGCGGTTGATGGCAGAGCTGCGAGCCGCGGTCGACTTCGGTCGCCTGCCCGAGGTAGCGAACGCGCTGCGGGGCGGCGCCCCGCCGGGAACGCTGCTCGGGCCGCCCCGCAAGCGGGCTCCGTCACGCCTACGTTGATGAGCGCGGCTTAGCCACCTCGTCGCCCGGGGGGTGTGATGAATGTCTCAATGCAAGGTCGACGGCGAGCGTAGATTTGCTCTCCAGATGCGATTGGGACGCGAAAACGGGGCGCTACGGGCGAGCACAATCGGGATCGGCTCGTCAATTCTTTCGGGGCCATCGCATTTACGGAGCTGGGGGCCACGCTAGTTCCAGGCGGCGCGGGGGCCGCCTGGAACGAGCCGCGGCTGGGGTCACGAGGGGGCGCGACGCGCGCGCCACGGGCTCCGTCCACTACTTCGTGTAGCGATTGACGATCCCGCGAATCTGCTTGATCGCGCTCTGAGTGTCGTGTGCGACCACCGTCCGGAAGTGGACGACCTGCTTCGACGTGCTGGATGCCAGCGTGACCGCGACCGCTACCGCCGCCGCAAACACCACCGCTAGCACGACCAACGCGAGGAAACGGCGCAGCGCACGCCGGTGCTTGCGGGGCATCGCGGCAGCCGGCCGCTGCTGGGTGCGAGTGCGGCCATCGTCGCCGGTCCTGGTGACCGGCCTGGCTCCCGCGGAGATCGCCCGCGTGGCTGCGGTCTGGGGCGGGGGCGTGCGCGGCGCGACGCGAGTCGCGGCGGTCGGCGGCCGCTCAACGCGAGCAACGTCAGGAAGCACGCGCGTAGCGGCCCGGGAGCCGGGACCGGCGGTCCTAGCCGCCGCGGAGACGGGAGGAATTCCGCGCAGGCCGTTGCGCAACGCCTCGGCGAACAAGATCGCATCGGCTGGGCGGGCCTCCTTGTCCAACGCGAGCGCGGTTGAAACGGCTTGCGTGAGCTCGTGGGGAACGCGCGGGTTGAGTTGATCCAGCGGCACCGGCGATTCCCGCTGCTGCTTGAGCGCCAGCTCTGAAAGCGAGGTGGCCTCGTATGGCAACCGACCAGAAAGCAGTTGGTAGCTGACGACGCCGAGCGAATAGAGGTCGGCACGTGGGCCCGCCTCCTCGCCGCGAGCTTGCTCGGGCGCCAGGTAAGCGGCCGTGCCGAGCACGGAGCCGACTTGCGTGATACTCGACTGGTCGGTCGCGCGGGCGATCCCGAAGTCCGCCAGCTTGACAACATCAGACTCGGAGACGAGCAGGTTGCCCGGCTTGACATCGCGGTGCACGACCCCGTTGCGGTGCGCGTAGTCCAGGCCACGACACGCTTGGGCGACGATATCGACCGCTTCCTCGACCTGCAGATGGCCGCGGTCGCGGAGCAACTCGGCGCACGAATTCCCCGGCACGTGCTCCATGACGATGAAATGCTGGTGATGCCCCTCGTCGAACCCGAAGTCAAACACTTGGACGATGTTCGGATGGATCAGCCGAGCCGCGGCCAGAGCCTCGCGCCGAAAGCGGGAAACAAACGCGGGATCGTCGGCGAGGTGCTCCGCGAGCAGCTTGAGCGCTACGTAGCGCTCGAGGCGCTGGTCGAACGCGAGATGCACAGTTGACATCCCGCCGACCCCGAGCCGGCCCTCGATCCGATACCGCCCTGCAATCGTCGTTGATGCAGTCATTGTCCGTTGCCGTTGCCGTTGCCAGTACCGGCGCCCCCACTGCTCGCGCCGCCCGAACTGTTCCCGGAGCTTCGGCCTGACCCGGTCCCCAAGCCGGGGCCACCGCTCCCGCCGCTGTCGCCGGCGCTGCTGCGGTCGCCGCCGCTCGTAGAAGAAGTACCCGATGGAGCCGTGCTCGTTGCAGGCACAGTCGTATTGCTAACGCTCGGTGTCGTGCTGCTCGTCGTCGTGGGCGGGCTCGTGCTGGACGAGGTGGTGGGGGTGGTGGTGGTCGTCGTGCTAATCGATGTGGTGGTTGAACTCGTGGTGGTTGCGGTGGTCGCACGCGTCGAGGCCGAACTTGTCTGACAGTCTCTGCTGGCGAGCGCGGCCAGCGTGCTCGCGCCCTGATTGAGGTTGGCCTGCAGCGTGGTGTCGACCGACGACGGCAGGCTCGCGACCGCGTTGTCGAAGGTCGTGACGGCGCTCGTGGCGGCGTCGCAATCACCCGACGCGACGGCCGATGAGACCGCGTCCAGCTGGCTGCTCAGCACGCTGGACTGACTGCTCGAGAGCAGGCCCGAGCCGCCACCACAGGCGGCCAGCAATGACACGCCGGCCCCAAGGAGGCCGGCTACGATTGCGCGCGGCGCGAAGCCCATCCGCACTCTGACTTTAGAGACTCTTCCCGTCGGAGTGCCATTAAGGCTCTATTGGCCGTACGCCAGCCGTTCGGCCAGCGAGTCCGGAAGCCTGGCCGCGCGGATCGCCGCCGCCGCGCCAGCGATGTCGTATTCGGTGCGCCGATAGCGGGCATGTTTGCCATCGAGATCAAGCTCGAGCCACGCGGCGCGCGGGTCCCCGTCACGCGGCTGCCCAACGCTGCCCGGGTTGATCAGCCACTCGCCGGAGACCACGTCGAGCTCCTCGCCGCTCGCCCGCGTCTGGCCGGTTGCAGCCGCCCCATCCACCCTCCAAAACGCCAGTGCGACGTGCGAATGGCCGATCAGGCAAACGCGGTGGCGCTGAAGGTCGAAGCACAGCTCCGCCTGCAACGGGGAGAGAACGTATTCCCAGACAGGATCCCGCGGGCTGGCGTGATAGAGCCCGACTTGCTCGTCGAGCTTGAGCGGCTCCAAGCCGTTGAGGTACCCGAGCGTCTCGGGCGTGATCGTCTGCTGCGTCCATCTGGCCGCGAGCTGCGCTCCTCGCGAGAATTCCTCAAGCGGCAGCGCGCCACGGACCCCGAGGTCATGATTCCCGGCCAGGCAGATCGCGGCGTGGCGGCGAGCCAGCTCCACGCATGCGTCCGGCTCCGCGCCGTATCCGACGAGGTCGCCCAGGCACCACATCTCCTCGCAGTCAGACTCGGCAATCGCAGTCAGCACTGCCTCGAACGCATGCCGGTTGCCGTGGATGTCAGAGACGATCGCTACGCGCATCGGACAAGTGTCCGTGAAGTCGTCAGCGGAAGAGTTGCAGTTGACACCTACTACAGTCTCGCGGGTGTTCCGGCCGTCTCGTTTACGTCTGGCCACCTCGATGGCGCTCGCGCTGGCGGTCGCCGAGCTGGGGCGCCGGCTGCTGATGCCCCGCGACCCGGCTCCTGAGCCGCCGCCGGTCGATTTGCAGCGCTACTTCTCCCCGGAAGAGATCGCGCGCGGAGCGCGGTTTGCGCGGCCACAGCTGGCCCTGGCGCTCGCGCGCGGAGCAGTCGATCTCGGCGTCTTGGTGCTAGTCGTGGCTGCACCGCCGAAGTTGCCCGCGCGCCGGTGGGAGCCGGTCTCGAGCGGCGCGGCGGTGGCCGCCGGTCTGAGCGTGGCGCTGTCGCTGCCGTCGCTGCCGTTGGCGGCGATCTCGCGCCAGCGGGCGATCTCGGTCGGCCTGGCCACCCAATCTTGGCGCGGCTGGGCTGTCGACCTGGTCAAGGCCGCCGCGATCAAGTCAGTGCTCGCGGCCGCGGGCGGCGCGATGGTGGTGGGCGCCACTCGCCGCTATCCGCGCGACTGGTGGCTCCCAGCAGCCGCCGCGTCGGTGTTGGTTGGCGGCGTGTTCGCCGCGCTCGCGCCGGTGCTGCTCGATCCGGTGTTCAACGACTTCACGCCGCTGCCCGAAGGCGAGACTCGCTCGGACGTGCTGGCGCTGGCGAGCGCGGCGGGCGTCAAGGTGGGGGAGGTCTTCTCGGTAGACGCGAGCCGGCGTACCACCGCCGCCAACGCGTACGTGACCGGGCTTGGCCCGACAAAGCGAGTGGTCCTTTACGACACGCTGCTCGATCGCTATGACCGGGACGAGGTGCGAGTCGTGGTCGCCCACGAGCTCGCGCACGTGCATCATCGAGATGTCCTGCGGGGCGTCGTCTACGGGGCGATCGTCGCCCCCGCACTGGCGTTCTCGATCCAGCAGCTGAGCTGGCGCCTATCTGGGGAGCGCGGTAGCGCCGCCGCGCTGCCCGCCCTGGCGCTCGCGAGCGCACTGGTCACCGCGCCGGTCGGGTTGATCGGCAACCGCTTGTCCCGGGCCCTCGAGCGGCGCGCAGATGAGTACTCGCTCGATCTCTCAGGCTCGCCCGAGGCGTTCGTATCGTTCGAGCGCACGATCGCGCTGCAAAACGTGGCCGATCTGGACCCGCCTCGATGGGTGACAAGATTCATCTCGACCCACCCGCCGACGGCCGAGCGGATCGCCGCGGCCGTGGCCTGGTCGGCGCCGGACCAGGAGCGGGAAGTCACTCCTCGGAAGGGCCGAACTCCGGCAGGTTCTTGATCCCCTCGCGCGTCTGCCACTTGGAGTAGTTGTCCTGCATCGCGTCGATCAGCTCTCGCATGAACTTCGGCGAGAGGTTGACTCGCGAGACGACCACGCCGGGAATCTCTTCCTCCTCAACCTCGTGGTCGACGCGCGCAAACGTGATCGTGAACTCGTATTCCGAGTGGCTGACATTTGCGAAGTTCGCATATACGCCGGCCATGATGTCCGGCGAGAAGTGGATGTTGATATGTCGCTCGGGCGGATTTTGTTCGTCCATGTGCCCGTAGTATCCCATCGTGCGGATCATCATCGTTGCCGTGGGCCGATTGCGCTCGCCCTTCGTAGACGATGTCCAGCACTATCAGAAGCTGCTCGCGCGATATGCCCGCGTCGAGCTGAGCGAGGTCAAGGAGGACCAGCAGGTTGCCAGGCGGCTGCCGGAGCGGGCGTTCGTCGCGCTCCTCGACCGCGCGGGGGAGTGCTGCAATTCACTGCAGTTCAGCCGTTTTCTGGAGGACCGCAGACAGAGCGGTCGGGATCTGTGCTTCGTCATCGGCGGACCGTTCGGCCTCGAGCTGGCGGGCGTCGATCATCGCCTCTCCCTTGGTCGTATGACGCTGCCTCATCAGCTCGCGCGAGTGGTCCTGCTGGAGCAGATCTACCGCGGCCACAAGATTCTCTCGGGGGAGCCCTACCACTACTGAGCGATGGTTGAGCAAACCCAGGCGCAGAGACAGGTCCGGCAGCAGCGACTGCGCGCGCGTCGTGAGCTGCAGCTGGTGATTCGGCGCCTATCGATTCTGCTCGCTGCTCTGGGAGTGCTGATCGTCGCCGGCACGTTCGGCTTTGTGATCGCCGAGGGCACTTCGATCGGCTACGGCTTCGTTTGGACGCTCGACACCGTGACCACTTTGGGCGCCATCAAGAACCCTCCCGACACCGCCGGTCAGGTGGTCATCGTCGCGCTGGAGGTACTCGGCATAGGTACGCTCTTCTACGGGCTGGCAACGGTCGCCGAGTTCTTCGTTTCCGGCCAGCTCAGTGGTTTGCTGGAAGAGCGGCGCACCCAGAGAATGATCGATTCGCAATCTGAGCACTTCATCATCTGCGGCTTTGGACGAGTTGGCCGGCAGGTCGCGCGCGACTTGCGCAGCGCCGGCGCCGCTTACGTCGTGATCGACGAGAACCCCGAGAACCGAGAGGCCGCGCGGGCGGCCGGTGTTCAGTTGATCGAGAGCGATGCGGCCGAGGACGAGGCGCTACAGCGTGCCGGGATCACTCGCGCCCGGGGCGTGATCGCGTGCGCGGACTCCGACGCCGAGAACATCTTCGTCGCCCTCACCGTGCGAGGGCTCCGCCCGGACATCCTGATGATCGCCCGCGCCTCGGCGGAGGAGTCAGAGAAGAAGCTGCTACGTGCCGGAGCCGATCGCGTGATCTCGCCGTACAAGACCTCCGGAAACGAGATGGCCCGCCTCGCGCTTCACCCGCAAGTCGGCGGTGCCGTTGACGTGGCCGATTACCGGATGGAGGAGATCGACGTCCCGCCGGCATGCGAGGGGGTGGGGAGGACGGTGGAAGAGGTACGCGGCGGCTCGATGATCGTCGCGCTCCGGCGAGCCGATGGTCGACTCGAGCCTCAACCCGCTCCCGCCACCGTGATCGATCCCGGCGACATCGTGTTGGCATTGGGGACTCCCGAGTCGCTCGACCGACTCGAGAGCCTGTTTCAGCCGGTCAGCGTCGCGAGCACGTGACCGATCCGCTAGTGGAGCTGGGCGCCGCGGTTTGGACCGCCGCGACGACCGTTCGTGGCGCCGGCGGATCTCCCTTTCCTCAGCCGCGGGTGGAGCGGCCCAAGCGCGAAGGCCAGGGCGACTACTCGACCAACGCGGCGATGCTCCTGGCTCCCGCCTTGAACGCGCCGCCGAGAGAGATCGCGGAGCGGATCGGAGAGCAGCTAGCGGGCGCGCTCGGCGACAGCCTCGAGCGGTTCGAGATCGGAGGGCCCGGTTTCCTGAACCTGTTCCTGACCGATGCCTGGCACCGGCGCGCGCTCGCCGGGGTGGTAGGGGCAGGAGACGGCTTCGGCGCTGGCGGCGCCGATCCACGCGAGCGAATCTTGGTGGAGTTCGTCTCGGCTAACCCAACCGGACCGCTGGTCGCGGCCAGTGGCCGCCATGCGGCATATGGCGACGCGCTGGCGCGAATCCTCGAGCGCCACGGTCACTCGGTCTTTCGCGAGTACTACTTCAACGATGCCGGCAACCAAATTCGCTTGCTTGGAGAATCGGTGCGTGCCCGAGCCCTCGGCGAGGAGGTCCCGGACGGCGGTTACCAGGGCGAATACGTCACGGAGCTCGCCGCTCAGATACCCGGGGTGGGCACGCGTGACGTTGACGAGCTCGCGCGGGCGGCGGTCGAGCTGCTGCTGGACCAGATCCAGGCGACGCTCGAGCGCTACGGGGTGCACTACGACATGTTCTTCAGCGAGCGCGCACTCCATTCCGGTTCGCCGAGCGAACTCGAGCGCGCCTTGGCGCTGCTGTCCGAGTCCGGCCACCTGTATCGCTCAGAGGGCGCCTTGTGGCTGCGGACCACGACTTTTGGGGACGACAAAGATCGAGTGGTTGTGCGCTCGAACGGCGAGCCCACGTATCTGTCCGCCGACATCGCCTACCTCCAGAACAAGCGAGAGCGTGGATTTCAGCGGCAGCTGTCTCCGTTTGGCGCGGATCATCACGCCTATGTGAAGGAGCTGAAGGCCGCAATGGCGGCGCTCGGCGGCGACCCGGAGACGCTCGAGGTGCCGATCCTGCAATTCGTCCACTTGGTGGAGAGCGGCGAGCGCTCGGCGATGTCAAAGCGGATGGGATCTTTCGTCACGCTCGACGAGCTGCTGGACGAGATCGGCGTCGACGCGACCCGATTTTTCATGTTGCAGCGCTCGCACGACCGTACGCTGGACTTGGATTTGGACCTAGCACGCCAGCAATCGCGCGAGAACCCGGTTTACTACATCCAGTACGCGCACGCCCGGATCGCATCGATGCTGACCCGGTTTTCCAATCACCGGCTCGAGGAAGCGCTTGGCGCTGCCGTCGACTGGGGCGACGGCGACCTGCACAGGAGCGAGCGCGAGCTGACGAAGAAGCTGGTTTCGTTTCCGGTGGAGGTCACCGAGGCCGCAAGCGGCCGCGCCCCGCATCGGATTGCCGCCTACGCGCTCGAGCTCGCGCAGGACTTCACGGCCTTCTATCGCGACTGCCGCGTCGTCGGTGCGACGCCGCCGCCGGTCGAGTCGTTCCGGATCGCGCTCTCCGCCGCGTCGCAGCGTGTGATCGCGCTGTCGCTGGATCTGCTCGGGGTGAGCGCGCCGGAATCGATGTAGTCCTGGCGGCCTTTCGGTTCAGCCGCGGTAGCGCGCGAGCTCGTCATCGAGCCGGCGCGCGTCGTCGGGAGCAAGCGCAGGACCGCCCGTGGACGCGGTCGCCGCCCGTGCGCGCGCTCGCCGCCGCCACTTCGGCAGCGCGACCGCGAGCGTGATTACGCCGACGAGCAGCACCGCAGGCGGAAGGATGTAGACCGTCAAGTTGAAGCCGTGCGCCGGCGGCTTGCCCAGCACCGCGGGGCCGTACTGAGCGACCAGCGCGTTCTCGATCTGCGCCTTGGTCTGGCCTTGCGTTATCAGCATGCGGATGAACGCGCGCTCTGAATCGGCCTGGGGCGATTGCGCGACCGCGAGCGATTCCCGGCAGGCCACGCACATGACGTCGTTTTCGATGTCGGTCAGCGACGCGCGCTGCGTGACCGTGGCGGCGAGTGCTGTGGTGGCGCTAGCCAGAGCGGCCAACGCCAGAATCGCGGTCACCGCCAGTAGTCGCCGTGTCATCAGCTCTGAGCGAGCAGCGGAGGAAGGGTTTGCTCTAGCCATTGCGAGGTCACCTGATAGCGGCGGAGCGCGGCGATCCGGCCCTGGCGATCGATCACGAACGTCTCCGGGACGCCGGTCGTTCCGAACGACCGCACGAAGTTACCGTTGACATCGCGCACCACCGGATACGTAATGTGCTCTTGCTTGACGAACTGCGCCGAGGCGTCGGAGTTGTCCAGATACGTGACGCCAAGGATGGTCGCTTCGTGATTTGCGATCTGATGTTGCTCCTGCTCGAGCGCCGGCGCCTCGGCCTTGCAGGGATCGCACCAGGAGGCAAACACGTTCACCACCACGACCTTGCCACGCAGCTGATCGAGTCGCTCCGTCCGGTCAGAGCCAAGCACCGGCAACGGCAGGTTCGCGTTGGGCGCGACCGGAAACGAGCCGCGAGCCACCGAAGCATCGATCGAGGTATTCGCTCCCTGGCTCGAGACCCCGAATGCCAGCAGCGCCACTAGCGCAATCGCAACGCCACCAGCCAGAACCGGAAGTAGCAAGCGCCGCATAGCCGTTCAAGGGTAATACGCACCTGGTCTCCGGGCCGCACCATCGCGGGGAGCGAAGCCCGAGGAGAGTGCTACGGCGACGTCGCGTGAACGCTCCCGTGAGCCCCCAGCGCGGGCCGACCGCCGGCGCGAGGGTGCGCCCCGACCCTCCCGCGAGTCGCTCCCACCAGCCCGACAGCGGGCTTAGAATGTCCCGAGCGCGGACGTAGCTCAGTCGGTAGAGCGTCGGCTTCCCAAGCCGAAGGTCGCGGGTTCGAGACCCGTCGTCCGCTTTCCCGAGGTCTTCACGTTTGACCTCGGTTGATGTTCACGTTTGTGTCGGATGGAACCGGCGCTAACGGTTGAGCGTTTGTGACGGGCGTGGTGCGGCTGGCGCGGGGTGGTGGTAGCGGCGGTTGGGGGGCGGGTTGGGCGTGGGTGGTGCTGGTGGGTTGGTGGTCGGGGGCGGGTTTGTCGTCGGTGGAGAGGCGTGCTTGTTAGGGCGGCGGGGTGGCCGGGGTGATGAGGTCGTGGGTGGTGTGGCGGCGGCGTTTGCGTTGCTTGGGTGGGAGGCCGAGGGCGGCGCGGCGGTGGTTTTCGGCTTGTCGAGTTGCGAACGCGTCGGTGATGCGGAGGTTGCGGGTGGTGTAGGTGGTGGCGGTGAATAGTGCGTTTGGGACCAGTCCGGTGAGGCGGCACCAGCCGCGGAAGAGGTCGGTGTGAGCCAGGCCGGGTTTCACGGAGGCTTCGAATCGAGGACGATCTGTCCTCGGGTCAGGAGAACCTCCAGCGATGCCAGGACCGAGGAAGTATCCAGAGGAGTTGATCCAGCGCGGTGTGCGGCTGGCGATCGAGTCGGGCCGGCCGGTCGCGCACGTTGCGCGCGATATCGGCCTGCCGGCGGAGGCGTTGCGCAAGCGGGTCCGTCAGGCCGAGGCTGATGGTGGCCTGCGGCCGGACCTGGCGACGAGCGCGGAGCGGGAGGAGATCAAGCAGCTCAAGCGCGAGAACTTCGAGCTGCGTCGTGCGAACGAGATCGTGAAGGCCGCGTCGGTGTTTTTCGCGACCGAGCTCGACACAGACCGATCGAAGTGAGCGCGTTCATCGATGGGCATCGCGATCGCTTCGGCGTCGAGCCGATCTGCCGGACCTTGGGCGTGTCGGCGTCCGCCTACTACCAGCGCGCGAAGTGCGTGCCGTCGACGCGGTCGCTGGAGGACGAGCGGCTGCTGGCGGTGATCCGCGAGACGCACAAGGCCAACTACGAGGCCTACGGGTACCGCCGCACCTGGAAGGCGCTCAGACGGGCCGGGGAGACCGCCCCGCGCTGTCAGGTGCAGCGCCTGATGCGCGAGCATCGGATCCAGGGCGCGAAGCGGCGCGGGAAGCCGTGGCGGACCACCAAACCGGACCCGATGGCCACCAGGGCGCGGGATCTGGTCAAGCGGGACTTCACTGCGGAGGCGCCGAACCACCTGTGGGTGGGCGATTTCACGCATCTGCGGTGCTGGGAGGGGGTTGTCTACTTCAGCTTCGTGATCGACGTGTTCTCGCGGATGATCGTCGGCTGGCAGCTCGCCTCGAACATGCGCACCACGCTCGTGCTCGACGCGCTGCGGATGGCGCTCGGCTTGCGAGAGCCAGGCGCTGACTTCGCGCTAGTCGCACACACCGACGCCGGTTCGCAATACACCAGTTTCGACTACACGCAGGTCCTTGACGACCACCACGTGCTCGCGTCGATCGGATCGGTCGGGGACGCACTGGACAACGCCCTGGCGGAATCGTTCGTGGACTCCTACAAGACCGAGCTGATCGCCGACCGCGTGTGGCGAACCAAGGCGCAGCTCGAGCTCGCGACCGTCGAGTGGGTCGCCTGGTTTAACCACGATCGGCTGCACGAGGCATTGGGCGACATCCCACCGGTCGAGTTCGAAGCGCTCCACCGCGTTGCCGTCGACGCGGTGACAAGCCCGTCTTCGGGCGATGGATCGGTCGCGGTGCTCCCTCCGAGGACCGCGGCGAGGCTTACAACGCGCCGATTCCCGACGGCCGGCGTCGCAATCGGGCCAAGGCTGCCGCTGCACGCCGAGAACGGTCCCGTCATCCAACCACTGGTAAACAGGCCCGCTCGACTTCCCGACACAGGTACGACCCCTCCGGGGTCGTCTCCGCTCTACGGTGATCAGATCAGACTGGCTGACAACAACTAAAACCTACAAACCAGTCTCCGCGGAACCCGGTCCGGCTCACTTACCGTGTGACGCTTCGGCTCTGGCTAAGCTACACGCCTTCGGGAGGTCTTCCCCGGCAGCGAGGGGTTCTACGGGTTACACCTGGCCTAACGCGTCGACGGAGTGTTGCAATTGTTCAAGACGTGGCTCTCGAGATAAGACGCGGTGGTGCGGCGGTCTCGAAGGGGTTAGAGTGGGCGTCGGGGCGCGGGTGATGCGGGTCCGAGCGCCGTGGAGTACGGGTGCGACTGCACGATTTTCTTGATTACTGGGCGCGGGAGCGTCCTCACGCCGAGTTCGCGGTCTCGGCTGGACATTCGGTGAGCTACGCCGAAGCTGCCTCCATCGCGAACCGCGTGGCCAACCGGTTGGTCGCGCTGGGGTGCCGGAAGGGCAGCAGAGTGGCGGTGGTTGCCAAGAACATGGTGTGGTATCCGCTGCTGTATTTCGCTGCGGCGAAGGCGGGTCTGGTCCTGCTGCCCGTGAATTGGCGACTGGTCTCGACTGAGTGGCTGGGCATCCTGGACGACGCCGGCCCGTCGGTGCTCATCGTCGGCCGCGACCAGCTCGCAGGCGTCGACGAGATCCGGGGGAGCCTGACGAGCGTCGAACATTTTGTGGCCGAGGGTGGCGATCATCGGGGGCGATGGGAGTCGCTCGAGCTATGGCTGTCGGAAGGACCTGCAGGCGCGCCAGAGGTCGAGGTGGCTCCGAGCGACGCGCTCTATCAGATGTACACAAGCGGGACGACTGGGGCGCCGAAGGGCGCGGTGTTGAGCCACGACGCGGTCACTTCGAACGTGCTACAGGTCGGCATGGCTCACCCGGTCTCGCCAGGAGAGCGCGGTCTTGTCGCGCTTCCGATGTTTCATGCGGCCGTCATACCGGCCGCTTTCTCGGTCTTATGCCGGGGCGGCTCGGTGTTCATCCTCGACGCGTTCGATCCAGAGCAGGTTGTCAGCGTCCTCGAGGCGGAGCGGATCAGCGTCGCGACGCTTGTTCCCGCGATGCTCCAGAGCTGCTTGGCCGCCGTGCAGGACGTTGCGGATCGCCGCTACGAGCTGTTGCGCTCGATTTACTACGGGGCGTCGCCGATCGCAGAGGACACCTTGCGTCACGCGATCGAGGCGTTCCGGTGCGGGTTCGTGCAGTCGTATGGTATGACGGAGGCCGCGCAGGCTCTAACGTTCCTGTCCGCGGCCGACCACCGGATCGCGCTCGCTACCCGGCCGGAGGTGCTGCTGTCGGCCGGCAGACCGGCGGCGGGAACAATGCTGCGGGTGGTCGACGCGAGCGATGCCCCGACGGCGACGGGACAATCGGGTGAGATTGTGGCGCGTGGCCCCCAGCTGATGAGCGGCTATTGGCAGCGCCCGGACGAGACCGCACAGACGCTGCGCAACGGCTGGCTGCACACAGGCGATGTCGGCCACCTCGATGACGACGGATATCTATTCGTCGAGGACCGCATCAACGACATGATCGTCTGCGGCGGCGAGAATGTGTACCCTCAGATTGTCGAGCGGGTGCTCGTTCAGCATCCCGGCATCGCCGAAGCGGCGGTGATCGGCATCCCCGACGAGCGCTGGGGCGAGACAGTCAAGGCCGTCGTTGTTGCTTGCCCGGGCATCGCGTGCACCGAGGAGACGGTTCTCAGCTTCTGCCGGCCGCGCTTGGGCGGCTTCGAGCGGCCCCGCTCCGTCGACTTCGTCGACGCCCTCCCTCGCACAGCAACCGGTAAGGTCCTCAAGCGCGCCCTCCGCGAGCCCTACTGGGCGGGGCGCGACCGTCGGGTCAGCGGTGCCTAGGTCTCTGCGTCCACGCAGCCCGCGCCCGCGCCACCTCCGGTGCCTGCAGGCACTCCTCGAGCAGCGCCTCCGACTCCTTCAGCACCGCCTCGAACGGCGTGTCGTACGACGAGGCTATGAGCCGCTTGGAGGCGACCGCGGCTTGCCGCGGCGCGCGTGCGTAGCGGTCCACAACGTCGCGCAGCGCTTCGTCGAAGTTAGTCGCGTCGACGACGTGATCGACCAAACCGATCCGGCAAGCCTCCTCTGCGGTGATCTTTTCGCCGGTGAGGATCAGTGACGCTGCTCGACCCTTTCCAACCAGCCGCGGCAGCCGATAAGGCGCCATTCCCGGGAAAAGCCCCTCATCGACGGCCGGCAACCCGATCACCGAATCACTATTCGCCACGCGGATGTCGCAGGCTGCGGCGAGCTGAACGCCACCGCCGAGGCAGTGGCCATGGATCGCCGCGATCACCGTCTTGTCCATCGTTTCCAAGAGCCTGAAGCCGCGCTCCTGGCGACGGTAGAACTCCTGCGACATCCCCTCAGCGGCGAACATACCTAGATCCAGGCCAGCGCAGAAACTTCTCCCAGACCCGCGCACGACAACGACGTCGACCGAACGGTCAGCGCTTACTGCTTGCGCCACCTTCTCGAGCGACGCGACGAGTTCCAGGTTCAGAGCGTTGAGCTTCTCCGGGCGGTTCAACGCGATCGTCGCGCGCCTGCCAGTGATGTCCAGCACTACCACGTCTCTCGTCACTCTCGATCCTCTCTCCGATACGCAGGTAGGCGAGCGTAACCATCCCGGCCGCCGTCGTGCCCAGTCGGCAACGGGCGCGACGTGGTCGCTGGTCCTGGCGCTCGTTTGAGTCAGCTCCCGTGAGCAGATAGCGTTGATGCGGGATTGCCGAGAAGGAGACGGAAGATGGTGGCTGCTGGCGAGGTGCTCGGGCTTGACGCGACAGGCCAGGCAGAGATGGTGTCACGCGGAGAGATCCGTGCGGTGGAGTTGGTGGAGATGGCAGCGGCGCGGCTTGCGGCTGTGAACCCAGCGCTCAATGCGGTGATTCACGACAGCGTTGAGCGGGCCAGGAGATCGGCTGCAGGGCAGTTGTCGGCCGGACCGTTCAAGGGCGTCCCTTTTCTTGTCAAGGACTTGATCGCGCACGCCGCCGGGGAGCCCTTCCACGAGGGGATTCGTCTACTTGCGGAAAGGGGCTTTTGCGAAGATCGCGATACTCGCCTGGTCGAGATGTTCGCCGCGGCTGGACTTCTGACGATCGGGCGAACCAACACATCAGAGCTTGGTCTGCTACCGACGACCGAGCCCGTCTCGTACGGGCCGACGCGCAACCCATGGGACGTGTCTCGCTCGCCGCTTGGTTCGGGTGGTGGTTCTGCCGCGGCCGTTGCCGCTGGAGTTGTGCCGCTGGCACACAGCAATGACGGTGGGGGATCGGTTCGCATTCCGGCTTCCGCTTGTGGCCTGATCGGCTTGAAGCCGACACGGGGACGGGTCAGCCTCGGGCCGGACTACGGTGACCTCATCTCGGGTACCGTGAGCGAGTTCGCAATCACGCGATCTATACGCGATACGGCTGCGCTTCTGGCCGCGGTATCTGCGCCACAGGTCGGCGACCCGTACTCGCCCCCGGCGGCGGATCGCACAGCTCGTTCCCGATTGCGGGTGGGCCTCATGACCTCGACCCCGCGCGGCGAACATCCGGTGCATCCGGCGTGCCAGAGGGCGGTCGAAGCTACATCGGCCGCGCTACAGCAACTGGGGTGCGTCGTTGAAGATGCGTATCCCTCCGCGCTGGATGACTCCGGGTTCGCTACCGAGGCCGCGAAGATCATGCCGTTCGCCTACGCGGCGTTTGCATTGGCTTGGTGGCAGCGGCGCACCGGCCTGTCCTTCGGTCCAGAAGACGTTGAGTCATGGACGTGGTTTTGCGTGGAGCAAGGCCGCAAGCTTTCCGCCGCTGACTACCTGAGCGCAGTGGAATACGTTCAGGCCTGGACCAGACGGTTGACCCGGTGGTGGCACGAGGGCTACGACCTGTTGCTGACCCCGACCGTCCCCGAGCCCCCACCTCCGCTCGGCAGCTTCGGCGCCCCAAACACCGGTCTAAGGGCCGCTCAAATCGTTGCCTTCACCTACCCGTTCAATCTGAGCGGACAACCCGCGATCTCATTACCCTGCCACGCCGAGGCGGGCCTACCGATAGGCGTGCAGCTGGTGTCTGGCCACGGCCAGGAAGACCTCTTACTGCGGGTCAGTGCCGAGTTGGAACAGACAATGACATGGACAACGCAGACGCTGCCGCGCCTTGACGTCGTTACCGAGCAGCCCCACGACTCCGCTCCGCAGCCATACCACGGGACCGTCCAGTCCGCGGCAGGACTGAGTCCAAAGCCTTGACCGCCGGCGATTGCGCTCGGGCGCGTGCGACCCGGCCAGCGTGCCAACTCTGATTGCTCACTCGGATTGCCTGACCTGCTACTCGAAGCGGGCGTGGCGTTGCGATGCCATGTGGAGATCCTGAGGCTAGCTCGCGAGGGTTGTGGCGATCGCGCTGGCAGTATCGATCCGTTGCCGGTAGCTTTCGATTCGGTCGCGTTCGGAGGGCACGGCGAGGCTGATTGATTCGCGCGCTCGGTCAAGCTCGTGGATGGCGAGGACACCGTCGATGAAAGGATTCGTGGTTCGTTGGGGCAAGCTGTTGACGATTTTCATCGTCAGCTGGGGAGGTGAGTGATCGGTCAGTTTGAGGCGGTCGAGCGGCTGCCAGGAACGATCGGCGAGCGCGTCGGTGACGGCTCTGTTGAGCGCTTCGAGCTGCGGCACGAGCTGTTTGGCGGCATCTCGAGCGAGACGCCGCCGGCGCCACCACCAGCGGCACCAGGTCAGCGCGAAAGTGATCAATGCGCCGGCCCCGGCGCCAACGAGCACCGACGTCGTCGGCATCCCTGCAGACTAGCTCAAGTTACGGGGAAGATCGGTGATCGCGATCCATTAGCGCGCCCCAGTCCACCCTCGGCGCTCGGGCGGTCGGGCCAGTCGTAGTCGACATTCGTCGACGCTATCGGCGGCGGCGCGGTAGATCGCCAGCTCCTCGCCCGCGCAGTCGGCCGAGCGCACAACTCTACGGGTGACGAAGGAGGATGCGGTGCACTGGTCCAAGCGGTTGGCCAGGTCCATCTTCGCCGACGGGCGAATCCCTCTCCAGCGCTTCTGCGGCGGCACCCGCCGCCCGCGCAGCGCTCTCGAGCTCCTCGCGCTCGACCTCCGTCAGTCGGTCAGACTCCTGGTGGGAGTCCGCGACCGCGCTGATCGACGCCACCAGGCGATATGCGGCGTGTAGATCGGACCAGCGCTGAAGCGGCAAGCCGGCCGCGCACGTGCCGCGGTGCTCATCCCATTCACTATGGGCCAGTGAACGCGCTCGCAACTCCCGCCAGATGCCCGACGCCACCGTCACGTGCAGCCGGGACTCGATCGTCCGCAACTCTGCGGCCACCAGCCTCGCCGCGACCCGCAACCGACTGCGCTGACGACGGTGCTCGAGCCAAACGCTGACCCCACCTGTGACCAGCGCGCCGGCGAACCCACCGACCAGTGCTGCCAAAAGCGAGCCGGTGACAGGCGCACCGGCAGTCCCGCCAAAAAGTGCTGCCAAAAGCGATTCCAACCTGGATCCCCGCCTGATGCGGAGACATGGAACAAGAGCGTAACCACCGAACAGCACCGGCAGCAACGGTCCTGATTGGTTAGGACCAGATGCGGGAGTGTCACGCCCATCCGTTTGACCATCTCCCGTAGTGGATGAATGGACCAATACAGGAACCGCCGTAGCAGTCGAACGCGATGATGACCTTCCGCTCTACGGCCCGAGCACCGTAGTACACGTAGTAAAAGTCGCCGTGGATGCAGGAGACGTACTTGTAGGCGCTGCGGAAGCCCAGTTCCTCGTAGGTCTCGACCACGAGCGCGTTCCCGGAGGTGGTTTGGAAATCCGTGGACCCGTAGTCGAAGTAGGGGTTCAGGTTCACAGTCCCGCGATACGTGCTGTGGGAGCCGATGCAATTCGCGGCGATGCTCCTGTCGAGAACTCTGTAGAGAAAATCTCCTCCGATCGATGAGGCCGACGCAGGTGCCGCGGCGACGACGGCGCTGGCGAGGATCGCGGCAAGGACCGCCGTGGCGGTGACCCTCTTCGCACGCTGGGCTTGCTGGTCTTTCATCGCTCCTCCCTTGCTGGTGTGTTGAGCTTGCGAGATCCCTACCGTCATAGACGCGCCCCGGGCGGCGCCTATTCCATCCGTTTGATGCGTTCGCGGCCCGGCGCGCGTCGGTGGCCATCAGGCGCGCATGATCAGGTCGACCTGGCGTACTGACTCATGCAAGCCGTTGTCGTCGGCCAGGCGGGCTTGTAGCGCCGCGGCGTTGCGGCGGTAGCGATCATCGCTCAGGAGTGCTCTCGGTTCGCGGGTGAGCCGTTCGGTGCTTTCCCGGCGCCACGGGAGAGCGCGGGCTACGCCGAGGCGCGTCATCCGGAACGCGGTCTGTGGGTTGGTCGAAGCCTCGAGGAATCGCCAGCTGGGGGACTCCGGCGCTGAGAAGCCCGATCGTTGTGCCGACTCCGCCGTGGTGCACGGCGGCTAGCAAACTGGTCCAGTCCGGCGGGAGCCGGAAACGAGCTCACGCGATCCCAGGCGATGAACCCGGTGAGCGTCACGGTCGCCGGCCAGTCCACGGGCCTGTCGATCACGGCCCGCGAGGCCATGACCAGGTAGGGGCGGCCGCTCTCGACCGGCGCGAAAACACATTGGGCACAGCGGGCAGTCCCAATCGACGGCGCGCCTTAATGACGTGCCCGTCGAACAGCCGGGCCATGTTGAACCTTGCGGCTGACCAGGCCGCGCGGTACAGCATTCGCGCGACCCCTCCCGACCCGAGGGAAACGCCCGTGGGGGTCGGCGGCGAATACGCGGTCGGGATGAGACCCGGGAAGACGCTGATCGTGGCCCACCGGACTCCGACGTACTCGGCCGCGACCGGCGCGGCGACCAGTGCTGGGTGCGCCAAAAGCAGATCGCACGTCACGGATCGACGCGGCGAGGTCGTCTACGTAGCGGTCGAGAGCCGGGAAGATGAAGCGTCGAAACAGATGCGCGAACCCGGCGAAGCCTCTCAGACGACCGCTCAGGATCTTCGGATCCCGCGCATAGTCAGCGAAACCCAGCGCCGGACCGATCCCTGAGAACGCCAGTCCCTCTCCTTGCACCAGTTCGTCATACGCCGGCAACGCCGCGATCCGTGCGTCGTGACCCGCCTCGATCAAGCCCTTAGCCAGGCCGATCGCCGGGAAGATGTCCCCCCACGAGCCCATCGTCGCGACGACGACCCTACCCATCAGCTGATTAAACCCGCACGGTTGCAAGCAACTGACGCCGCTAGGACAGAGTGCTTTTTCCGATCGCGATAGAGAGGGCTCTCGCAGGGGTGCGCGCGGCAAGCGGGTCGCCTACGGGTTCGCGCGCCGAGGCTCGCCTGGGCGATGGCTCGGTCCGCGCGAGCGCGCGAGCGCTGTCGCCAGCAACAGTCCCCAGACCAGGAACCAGGGATCCCATAGGAAGGCGTGCCATCGCAGCGCCTTGTGGTCCGCGTGAGCGGACGCGTGGAGGATGTCCGCTTGCACCAACACGCCGATAAGCGTGAGAACGCCGCCGTAGAGCACCAGGGCACCGCCGGCCAGCCAGGCAGAGCCGCACACGACCCGGCACCGACCGGGCTCAGCCACTGCGGCTGCGCGACGGCGAGGAGCCCGATGCCGCTCGCGGCGAGCTTCAGTATCACAGTGATCCAAACGACGGCCAACACGCCGGCGGCGCGGCCGCGTCCTTCGCGCTCGAGCGTCCCGCCGATCGTGTCAAGCAGCGCCGTGCCGCCCACACCCCAGTAGGCGCTCACCGCGGCGTAAAGCGCGCCGAGCAGGCCCGCGGCGCACGCAAGCATCCATTCCGGCCGGAGCAGCGTAGTCGAACGGGCTGGCGCCTGATGCATCGCCCAGAGCATGTCAACCGGTCGAACGGAGACCGACTCCGCCGTCGCTTAGCTCGCGGCGCCGGGACCCGATGGAGGTACCGCGACTGCGAGCCACAAACCCGCGTTACGCGCGCGGTTGCGCTCGAGGACGGGGCTCGTCTCGAGCTTGAGCTCGAGCGCGGTCGGCTCTACGCGGTCTCGGCGCTGCCGGCTCCCCGCGTCGGCCACGCAGTGCGCGTGCGCCTCGAGGGGGGCGCGAGATCCCCGCGCCACGAAACGACGTTGCTGCCGGTGGACGAGCGTTTGCAGGCGAAGCCGATCGCGCGTGACGAAAGTCCACCGCACCGACGCGGCTCTCGCTGATCGCGAAGCAGCCTCGTACCCTCCCCCCACGGATGTTTGCCGCGCGCCGGCTCGGTAGGCGAGCATCGTGCGGTCATGAGCGAGGAGCGCGTTTTCCACGCGGCGTGTCCGCATGATTGCCCGGACACTTACGCGATGCTGGTGACGGTCAACGCCGAGGGACGCGCGGTGCGGGTGGCGGGCGATCCCGACCACCCCATTACTCACGGCTTCTTGTGCGGGAAGGTGTCCAATTACCTGGAGCGGGTTCATTCGCCCGAGCGGCTTCTGCATCCCTTGATCAGGACGGGTGCCAAGGGCGCGGGGGAGTTTCGGCAGGCGAGCTGGGACGAGGCGCTCGCGATAAAACGATCGCGACTGGACTCTGCCCCGGCGGGCGATTGCGGATGGAGCGGCTGCTGCGGGTGCTCGACGCAAAGCTGCTGGATCCCACCCTGATGACGACCCACACGTTTGGCTTCGACGAGATGGAACGGGCCTTCGAGATCTCGGACAAGAAGCTCGACGACGTGGTAAAGGTCCTAATCGTTTTCTAGCCGGTCCAGGGCATCGCAGGAAGGCTCCGGAGCGAGTGATACTTGACCCCGATCGCCGTCAAAACGCTGGTCGACCTGATCTCCCAGGTCGGCGAGTTCGAGCCCGGCAGGAACGTGTTTGTCGATGGTGGTTGTGCGAGACTCCGGGTCTAGAGGCGTGCGACGCAGACTCGGCCGACCGCCCCCTTGTACCTCTCCGGCAGTCGAGGAGCCACTGTGTTTGACGCCGACCCTCCTTTCCGCCCGGTGCTTCGACGCGATGGTTACCTCGCGCTTGAGGATATGGCCCTGATCGGTGACGGGACCACGTCGGCGCTGGTCGGCCTGGACGGCGCGATCCCTTGGCTGTGCCTACCGCGTTTTGACTCCGACCCGTTGTTCTGCGGTCTGCTGGACGTTGCCAGAGGCGGCTGTTTCACGGTGGCGCCCGAGGAGGTGGTCGAGGCCCGTCAGCGCTATGAGCCCGATACTGCCGTCTTGACCACCGAGCTGCGGTGCCCGACCGGCCTGGTCGGTGTGACCGACGCGTTGGCGTTGCGTCCGGGCACCGATCTGACCGACGATGCGGCTGCTGGGCGCCAAGAGCTGATCCGCTCGGCGGTGGTCCTCGACGGCTCGGTCCGGCTTCGGGTCGAGATTGAGCCGCGGGGCGGCGCCTCAGCGGAGGCCGCCGCGGGCGGCCTGTCGGTGGAGGCATGGCGTCGGCACGACCTCGACCTGCACATTCGCTGCAACCGGCCTTTGAGCTCCTTGCGCACGATCCATGAGCTTCACGCCGGCGATCGCCTCGAGGTGGTGCTGTCCTGGGGAGGCGCTCACCGCCACCATCGCTTCGGGGTGGAGGAGCTGGTGGACGCGACCGCCCGCTCGTGGCGGCGTTGGATGGAAGGTTTTCACTACGACGGTCTCGAGCCGGGCCTGGTCCGGCGGGCCGCGCTCACGCTCAAGCTCTGCGATCACTGGAACAATGGTGCGCTGGTCGCGGCCCCGACCGCTTCGCTCCCGGCACCGATCGGTGGCGTGCGCAACTGGGACTACCGCTACACGTGGATTCGTGACGCTTCCTTCTCGGTGTATGCCTTCCGTCGGATCGGCTTCGAGGAGGAGGCGGGGGCGTTTCTCGGCTGGGTCCTGGATACGTTCGAGCACGGCAGCGTGCCGCGGATCATGTACGACCTGGGGGGCGGCGCCGTGCCCGACGAGCGGGTGGACCCCGAGTTGGAGGGCTATCGGCGCTCGGCGCCGGTGCACTGGGGTAATGGTGCTGCCGACCAGCGACAGCATGACGTCTACGGCGAGGTACTCGACTGCGCGTATCAGTGGGTCCGGGGGGGCGGTCACCTCGACGCGGATCTCGGAGGCCGGCTGGCTTCCTTGGCCGATATCGCGATGGACGCGTGGCGCCTTCCCGATCAGGGGATCTGGGAGGTGCGCAGCGAGGGCCGGGTGTTCACTTACTCGGCGGCGCTGTGTCAGGTGGCGCTGGACCGTGCCGCTCGCCTCGCCGCGCAGCTGGAGCTGCCCGGGTCGGCCTCAAAGTGGCAGCGGGCCGCCGAAGATCTGCGCCAGCGGGTGCTGGAGCAGTCTTGGGACGAGGGTGCTCAGACGCTGAGCGAGCACCTCGACGGTGGCGGCGGGCTTGATGCCAGCTTGTTGGCGCTGCCGCTGCGCCGCGTGGTGGCGGCCGAGCACCCTCGGATGGTGGCGACCACGGCGGCAGTAGCAGACCGTCTCTCCGCCGGCGACGGCCTTTTGTACCGCTACTTGCACGAGAACTCCCCGGACGGGATCCCGGGCGATGAGGGGGCGTTTGTTCTGTGCAGCTTCTGGCTGGTCGAGAACCTGGCCAAGCAGGGCCAGCTGGACAACGCCGCGGAGCTGTATGCCTCCCTGTGTGCACGGGCGAGCCCGGTGGGGCTGCTGCCCGAGCAGATCAACCCGTCCTCGGGCGAGTTCTTTGGCAACTTTCCCCAAGCCTTCAGTCACATCGGGGTGATCGCCGGTGGCGTCACCATTGCTCAGCAGCTCGATCACTCCCGTGCCGCCCGCTCGCCGATGAGCCCTAAGACGTGATCGACCGGCTCGTCGTGTTCGGCGGCACGGGCGACCTGATGGGCCGCTATCTGCTTCCGGCCCTGGCCGCGCTTCAGGCCGGCGGGCATCTCAGCGACCGGTTCCAGCTCGTGGGCGCGAGCCGCGAGGACTGGGACGATGAGCAGTTCCGAGGCTGGGCCGGCGGCTGGCTGGATCGCCAAGCCGCCAACGTCGCTGCCGGCGCGAGAACGGCCCTTATTAGATCGTTGCGCTACCAGCAGCTCGACCTGGGGGACCCGGCTACTGCTTCGGCCTGCGTCGCCGGTGAGCGACCCGTCGCGGTCTATCTCGCGCTGCCCCCGGCCGTCTTCCCTCCGGCAGTCTCGGCACTCCGTCGCGCGGGGCTTCCCGCTGAAAGCCGGGTCGTTCTCGAGAAGCCTTTCGGGGAGAACCTCGACAGTGCGCGGGCGCTCAACCGCCTTCTCGCCGAGCTGGTGGATGAAAGCTGCGTGTTTCGCGTTGATCACTTCCTGGCGATGTCCACCGTGCAAAACGTGCTCGGGACGCGGTTGGCCAACCGTGTGCTCGAGCCGATCTGGAACAGCGCCCACATCGAGGAGATCGAGATCGTTTGGGACGAGTCGCTCGCGCTGGAGGGAAGAGCCGGCTACTACGACCACGTCGGGGCGCTCAAGGACATGGTCCAGAACCATCTCCTGCAGCTGCTCTGCCTGGTGGCGATGGAGCCGCCAATCAGCGTGGCGGAACGCGATCTGCGCGACCACAAGGTCGACGTCCTGCGGGCGGTCCGCCCATTTGGCGACCAGGACGTCGTCAGCCGCACCCGCCGCGCGCGCTACCGGGCCGGACGGATAGGCGACGAACACATCCCCGCGTACGTCGATGAGCAGGGAGTCACGCCCGAGCACGGCACCGAGACGTTCGCCGAGGTGACGGTGGAGCTCGACAGCTGGCGCTGGTCGGGGACCAGGTTTCGCCTTCGCACCGGCAAGGCACTGGGACAGGATCGGAAGGAGGTCGTCGTCCACTTCCGCCCCGTCCCACATCTTCCCTTCGGACCCTCACAGGAGACGGTCCCCAACGTGCTGCGCTTCGGGCTCGAGCCTGAGGGCCTCACCCTCGAGCTGACGGGCAGCGGCCCTGGTGCCCCGCTCAGCCTCGTGCCGCTGACGCTCAGCGCGCAGATCGACCCGCCAGAGCTACCGGCCTACGGCCGGATCCTGCTCGACGTGCTGCGCGGCGACGCTACCCTGTCGATCCGCGCTGACGAAGCCGAGGAGGCCTGGCGAGTCCTGACGCCGGTTCTGGACGGCTGGTCGCGGGACCTCGCCCCGCTGGAAGAGTACGACGCCGGGGCCGAGGGTCCGGCTAAACGCTGAGCGCGGATCCGCACGCGAGATGCGACTCGTGGTGGGTGGTGGTGCGACCAGCGGACCTCGCCGCCAACCTGCACGCTCACTCGCTGGGCCGGGAGGTCGCGTTGCTCGAGGTCGACCGCGATCCGCTCAAGTCGGCCAACATCCCCTGCAGGTCCAGTCGATGACCTCGATCCAGTCGATCTTGACGCGAGGACGAGGCAGCGAGGCTCGCTAGCTGTATCGCGATCGCCGACGCCGATGTGTGGCCTTGGCGCAGGAGATGGTGAATCGTCTCCTGCGCGGCCGTGGCGGCGGTGACCTAGTGACCTGAGGCGTTAATTCGTTGACAGTAGGTGGCGAGGCTGTTGAGGATCTCGTCTGCTGTCTTGTGCCAGATGTAGGGCTTGGGATCGTCGTTCCAGTTCGTGATCCAGGTGCGGATCGAGGCGACGAGGTCAGGGACGGAGCGGTGGGCGCTTCGTTTGATCCATTTCGTGGTCAGTTCAGCGAACCAGCGCTCGACGAGGTTCAGCCAGGAGCTGTAGGTGGGCGTGAAGTGCATCGTGAAGCGTGGGTGGCGGACCAGCCAGCGCTGGATCTGCGGGGTCTTGTGCGTGGAGGAGTTGTCAAGCACGACGTGCACGTCGAGGTGCGTCGGGACCGAGGTGTCGATCACGTTCAAGAACCGGCGGAACTCTTCGGCGCGATGGCGTGCGGTCGTGTTGGCGATCACTTGCCCAGAGGCGACGTCGAGCGCGGCGTACAGGTTGGTGGTGCCGTTGCGGACGTAGTCGTGGGTGTGCCGCTCGGGCACCCCGGGCATCAGCGGCAAGATCGGCGCTGAGCGGTCAAGCGCCTGGATCTGGGCCTTCTCATCGACACGCAGCACCACAGCAGCATCGGGCGGGTTCAAATACAACCCCACGATGTCGCGGACCTTGTCGATGAACTGCGGGTCGGGCGAGAGCTTGAACGCCTCGGTCTGATGTGGCTTGAGCCCGAACGCCCGCCAGATCCGACTGACAGCGGTCTGGCTCATCCCGGTCGCCTGAGCCATCGAGCGGGTCGACCAGTGCGTCGCGGTCAGCGGCTGCTCCTCGAGCGTCTTGACGATCACCCGCTCGACGTCCTCGTCGCCGATCGACCGCGGCTTACCCGGACGCGGCTGATCATGCAACCCATCAAACCCACCTCTGGCGAACCGGCCCCGCCACCTGCCCACCGTCTGGCGACTACAACCCAACCGTGCCGCGATCTCCTGACTGGGCTCACCGTCCGCTGCCGCCAACACGATCCGGCAACGCAGCGCCAATCCCTGCGCGCTGCTCGGACGCCGCGCCCACCGCTCCAACACCTCCCGCTCCTCAGCACTGAGCACGACCTCTGCACGTTGCGCCATGACCCCTCCAATCGTCGTCGATAACGACGACGAATTCGACGCCCAAGCCAACGTGCCTGCGAACTAATGACTCAGGTCACTAGATGGTGTAGCTCACCGAGGGGCCGATGAGGAAGGGCGGCCGGGAGCGGTAGCAGGGTATGTCGGCCAGACCGGCCGCCAAAAGCGGGCAGCAGGGTGACCGCAAACACGATGCCGAAATCACCGCGAGCAGTTCAAGGACGGTCGTGATCACGAGCCAGAGCCCCAGCTAGCGCTCCCGGCGCGCCGGGCAGGGCGCCGAGGAGCTTGCGTTACGGCGCCTCGGAGCCGACGATCGTGGCCTCGGCCGGCTCGGGGACCATCATGACCGGCCGGCGAGCGGACGCCGCCAGTCGTGCAGCGACCGACCCGAACACGGCCGTTCGCACCGCTCCGAGTCCGCGCGCAGCGACGACAAGAATTTGTCCTGCCTCTCGGTTGGCGACCGATTCGAGCACATCCCACGGAGCCCCGTCCTCGACGACGGTTGCAGCCTCTACCTCGAGCGATGCGACCGCGTCGCGGACAATCTGGGCAGCCTGCCTCTGACGTGCGTCCTGCTGTCCACTCAACGGCGGAGTCGTCGGACTGGCACCGAGATAGGCGGCGGTGGCACTCACGCCCGGCAGCGCGTGGACGACGATCAGCCGCCACTGCAGACGCTGCGCTAGCCGGTCCGCGACCCGCGCGGCTAGGAGTGCGTGCTCGGAGCCGTCCACCCCGCAGACGACGCTCGGTTCGGCACCATCTTCTGTCCGGAGGTTCCGAGAGATGTCGGGCGGAACGACCATCACAGGCGTACGAGCGCGGGTCGCCAGCTCGCGCGATACGCTACCGAAGAGTCCCGAGCGCAACGAGCGACGGCCCCGCGAGCCGACCACCAAGAACCCCGCGCCTTCTTCCTCGGCCGCACGCATCAGGGCCTCCACGGGCGCTCCCTCAGCCAGTCGCACCTCGCGTCCAGCGTCCAAACCGGTGCGAACCGCCAACGCGAGCTCCTCCGCCTCCTGCACCGGCTCCTCGACGACGTGCACGACAACAAGGCGGTCGGCGAGGCCGTCCGCGAGCCAGCGCGCCGCGTCAGCCACCGGCTCGGCCGCCTCGGAGGCGTCGACTCCACACACAATGGTCATCGGGTCGCTCCCGGTTCGGACGCCGTGGCGGGCGCCGCGCCCCGTATTCCTCGCACGATCAAGCCGAGCGCGGAAAGCACAGCGCCGATGACGACGACCGAGATCCCGATGAGAAGCGCAAGCCTTGCCAAGCCGATGTGAGAGGTCGAGACGATGACGATCATCACGATCAGCGCCGCGACGATGTTCCACACGCGGCGCTGAAGCGCGAACCCCGACGCCAACCTTACGACCAAGACTGAGCGTACAGCACGCTGGCCGCACGCTGAAGGGTGTTGCGCAGCGGTGACGATCATCGGCCGCTCGTCTATGCACCCGCGATCGTGCTCGCTTCGGGCCGCCGTCGACAGACGCTGATGTCAGTCGGCAGACCCGCGACGACTGTGCCGCCTCGAACCGCAACGCTGAGTGACGCTCACTACCTCGGACCGCGCCACTCACTCGTAGAGCGCGCCCGCGAGCGCCAGCCGTAACCGGCCTGGGAGGCTTGGGGCGCGTGCTGGCTCCCTCGGAACTCGGTCTGTTTGGTTTGCGGGGTTTCCCCTCAGACGCGGGTGCGTCCGACCGTGCGGTCACGGGACCTCGGCGGCCACCGTGCGCTCGCTGACGGCGAGCGCCTCGTCGGTCGGGGTGTGCGGGTTGTCGAGCGCGTCGATGTTGGGAGTGATGCCGGCGCCCTGGCGCGCGCCGCCGCCGCCCAGGCTGCGGCCGTCGGGGGTGAAGTACTCGCCGATCGTGATGTCGAGGGCGCCGCCGTTGATCAGCGGCAGGGTTAGCTGGAAGACGCCCTTGCCGTAGGTGGGCGTGCCCACCACCTTGGCTCGGTCGTGATCCTGCAGGGCGGCGGTGACGATCTCGGCCGCCGACGCCGTACCGTGATCGACGAGCACGACCATCGGGATGTCGAGCGCGATCGCGTCACCCCGCGCCTCGTAGACCCGGTGGGGCTGGCCGCGCTCCTCGGCGGACATGACCGTGCCGTGGGAGATGAAGATGCTGGCCACGTCGATCGCCTCGGAGATCAGGCCGCCGCCGTTGCGGCGCAGGTCTAGGATCAGCGCTTGCGCGTGCGCGTGCAGCGCCGTCTGCACCTCGGTACGCAGCTCGTCGCCAGAGCCCTCTGGGAAGCCGGTCAGCTGGAGGTAGCCGATGCGCAAATGGTTGTAGCTGAGCATCCGCCCGACCGCAAGAGGCACGACAACCTTCGCTCGTACGACCGATATCACGTGCTCCGTGGCGCCTCGCAGGACCGTGAGCGTGACCGGGGTGCCGGCCGGCCCGCTGATCAGCTTGGAACGAGCTCGTCGGCCCGGTTGGCCAGCGAGGTGGATTCCACCTTTGCGGTGTTTCTGAGTTCGCGACAGAACGGTCGCACTTTTCATCCCAACGCTGAGGGCTGTGGCGGGGCGGGTTGGTGGGTGTTCGGAGCGAGCTCCGAGGCGGCCTCCATGCCGGGTTCCGCCGGTGTCCTTGCCGGCGGGCGACGACCTCGCGCAGGCACACTCCGTCCCGCTGAAGCACGGGCGGGAGAGCGTGGTCGATGGTCGGCGTGCTGGTCATGACTTGCTGGCTCGATTCTGCTTGATCCGCTCCGCACGGGCGCGGCGGATCCCGGCGGCGCGAGCGCGCCGGACCTCGGGCCCGCGGCCGTGATGCTCATCGTCGGGAGTGACGTACCCGATCGAGGCGTGCAGCCGAACGGTGTTGTACTCGGTGCGGATGCGGGCGAGCTCGGCATCGAGCGCGGCGGGATCGCGGAGCCCGGTGAGGTGCGGCCAGTCTCCCTTTAGGTGACTGAAGAATGATTCGACGTGCGCCTGATCGGTGGGCGTCCCGGGCCGGCCGTGGTGTTGGGCGATCGTCATCAGCGCCATGAACGCCCGGGTATCGATCGCGGTCATCTCCGCACCGTTGTCCGACCACGCGACCAGGATCGGACCGTCACCATCGCGGTCCGCCAGGAGCCCGTCCGCTCCGAGCAGCCCCTGGTCCTCGAGCGCCCGCGCGAACAAAAGCTGCGCCTGGGTCGAGGTCTGCTCGGTGGTGAGCAGGTAGCCGATCCAGTAGCGGGTGACGACGTCGACGATCGCGTAGGCGACCCGCTTGCAAGCGCTGAAGTGGGTCGCGTCCCAGATCCAGATGCGGTTGCGCTCCCAGGAAATCTCGGGAAACGCGGGCTTTGCGGGCCGTGGGCGGAACGGCTCGCCCGGAAGCACGACCCGATGCTTGAGCGCGACCCGCAGCAGCGTCGAGGGCGACACGAACACGACTCCGGTGTAAGAGCCGCGGTGCGCGAGCTTGCGGTGCGAGCGATCCACCCATCCCCACTGCTCGATCAGATCGAGGATCGCCTGCTCCTCCCAGTCCAGCAGCCCGTGCACCGCGCCGCCACCCGGACGACCGTCTTCGAGCGTGCCGGTGTCCCGCAGCCGCGCCCGCCAGTGATGTGCACGACTATCGGCCAGCTCCAGCACCCGGCACGCCCGCGCGTGCGCCCACCCGTCGGCGACGGCATGGTCGATCAGCCCCAGAAGCTCGAGCTTGGTCTCCGCGCTCACGCGTGCGGGGACCGGGCCGAATAGCCCGAGCGTTGCCTTCCCCGGAACAAGGTCAGCTCCACCGCCATCTCCTTCAGCGCCTCCGAAAGCCGGTCGTTCTCCGCTCTGAGCAGCTCCAGCTCGACCTGCTCGGGCGAGGGCACCCGCCCCGGCTTGGCCGACGCGAACGCGGCCAACGCCGCGTCCTTCGCCAGCGCTCGCAGCCGGATGATCACACTCACGTCGACCCCGTACTTCCGCGCCGCGTCGGCCTGTGAGATCTCCTGCGAGGTGACCTCCAAGAAGATCTCCCACTTCTCCGCCGGCGACAGCTGCCGGCGTCGGCGTCGCTTGCCGTTCTCCAACATCTCGTCCTCCTGGTTCAGGGCCCCGGAAGCCTCCCAGGATTAGGTTGAAAAACGGCGGCACCTCTGCCGCGAAGTCAGACGCGAACGACCTTGATGATCAGATCGCCGCGCATCAGGCCGGCGAGGGCGGCCGGCGAGTGCTCGAACACGGTGACCACCAGAAGCCCGCGTGGCTCGGGCATGGTGTCGATCCCGATGCCCGCGATGTGCTCGTTGGAATTCTGCGTGGACGCCCGGTAGGCGCTCGGGTCGATGTAGTGCGAGTAGGGTCGTCGAGGCTGGCGACCATGCCCGACAGCCCGTGGTCGACCAGGCTCGAGCGGTTGAGCGGACGGTAGTACCGGCTCGTGAGGATGCTCAGGGCCTGGTCGGTGACCGACTCGGTGCGGCCCTGGAAGAAGCCGCCGCGCAGCAGCGAGGGCAGGTTGTTTGGGTGGCCGCCCAGCCAGATCCCGGCAAGAAGCGCGACCACGGCCGCGAGGATGCCGCCGAGCAGGGCGCGCACGGGTGTGCGGCGGCGTGCCATGACCGGTCAAGATTAGGCAGGCGCCAGCGGCGGCGGAGAAGACTGGATGCCGACATCCCGGCCACCCGGATGCCCGCACGCGCCAGCTAGTGGCGTGACCGGCAACGTTGCCTGGTGCTGGCAGGAGTCGGTGTGACGGAGAGCGAGTCGCTTCGCGACTAGCGGTTGTCGCGGCGAGCTCGGGTGGCAGAGCGAGTCCAAGTCAGGCCGATCGCAACGATGAAGGCAACCGAGGTCATGCCGCTGGACGATGCCGGCCCTATGTCGACCGCGGGCGCGCCGCGTGGCCGCTCGCACTAGCGGGGCTCGCGGGCACACGACTGCCGCCTCGGGTGTGGGCATGCATCTCGAACTTGCTGGTGCTGCGGATCGCTACTGTCGAGTCCTGCCGAGCTGCGCCAAGCAGCAGCTGGTCGTTGAGAGTAATTTGTCGAGAGGTTGCTCGATGACGACAGCACCCGAAGAGTTGATCAAACCCGTGATGCGCATCGCGCGGGCTGCTGAAAGGCTGGATAGCGATGTCATCAAGCGCTGAGCCCCGCGGACGCCGTGCAGTGCGATGGGCGCTCGCCGTCGTAGCCCTGCTGGCGGCTGGCGTGGTCGGTGCCGTTGATCGCCAACGCGATCAACGGCACCTCTAGCGCCACTCCCACGGCCATCTCCGGGACCGGCGGATCGTGCGATGTCCCGGCGGTGGCCGACGAGAAGCTTCCGTCGGTGGTCACAATCCTGGCCGGAAGCGGCGCTTCGGGGGGTGTTGGCTCGGGAGAGGTCATTCGCTCGGACGGCTACATCCTGACCAACAACCACGTAATCGCGCCGGCGGTAGTTGGGGGTGGGTCGCTGGAGGTGCTATTCAGCGACGGGAAGACCGCCAGTGCGACGATCACCGGGCGCGACCCGCTGACCGATCTGGCGGTAATCCGGGTCGGCGGCGAGTCAGAGTTGCCGACAATCTCGATCGGGAACGCGGCGAATCTGCGGATCGGTCAACCGGTCATCGCGCTCGGGGCGCCACTGGGGCTCTCGAGCACCGTCACCAGCGGCATCGTCAGCGCACTCGAGCGCACGGTCAACGTCCCAGGGGGAGGCAGGATCCCAGTCGGCGCTGCTGATCGACGCGATCCAGACCGACGCGGCAATCAACCCCGGCAACAGCGGCGGCGCGCTCGTCAACTGCTCTGGTCAACTCGTAGGAGTGCCGACAGCCGGGGCCAGCGTCCCGTCACCGTCGGGCCAGGCCAGCGGGGGCAGCATCGGGCTCGGGTTCGCGATCCCCGTCAACCTGGCCACCCAGGTGGCTGACGAGATCATCTCCACCGGCACCGTGACCCATGCCTTCTTGGGCGTCCAGGCACAGTCCTTGTCCGCCAACGCCGGCCCCCAGAGCGGGGTGGGCAAGGGTCTGAGGGTGACCGCGGTCGTTGCCGGCGGGCCGGCCGAGAGGGCGGGACTCCTTGCGGGCGACGTGATCACCTCGATCGATGGCCAGCCCGCGGTGAACACCGACCAGCTGGTCGCGCTGACGATTAGCAAGCGTGCCGGCGACCGGGTCGAGCTCGGCTATCAGCGGGGCGGCAGCAAGGCCACGGCGACGGTCACGCTGGCCGCTCGGCCGTGAGCTGCGCGCCGGCGCCTCGCGGAGTCGGTCCTCGGAGTCCTTATTGAGCGAGGTTTGGATCACCTCGCCGCCTTGTTGCTCGATCCGTGTCAGCACCTTGCTAGGAATGGACCTGCTGAGCTCGAAGCCCGCGCTGAGGCGCCGGCAACGTCAGACGCGCGGCCGCGCCGGAACGAATCGACCGCGACGAGGTTTGGCCAGCCGTGGCAGACGCCCATGCATTCCTAGGCGCTCGAGGCGCGTCAGGCAAGCGTAGACGGATCCGAGCATGTCGAGCACCAGAGCAACCGTGGGGCGACCGGCCCGAGCGACACCCACCAGGTACCCACGCGCGCGATCGCGTCAGCATCCTCACCATCGTGCTGCTGTTGTTTGCGCTGTTGAACCTCAAGGTTCCTCCCGCCCAATCGCCACGCAGCGAACGTGATGGTCATGGGCCCGGACGGATACCAGCTCGGGGACCTCGCGCGGCTCGGGTCGGTGATCGTGCTGGTCTCGTTGTTGATGTTTTTGAGCGAGTTTCCCCTCGACCGGAAATTTTGTGGCTGCGTTTCGTGCCGGCACGATGCCGTCGCTAAACGCAGGCGTGCGCGACGCGATAAACACCCGGCCGGATGAGGCCCGTGATCACGCATTGGGCTCAAGTGTTCCTGCTTCCAGATCGCTGAGCTGAAGACCGGCGACTGCCGCGGCGTCCTTCTCCTCCTCGTCTCTCGCGGGCACCAGGTCGGTGCCGGCGCACGCGTCCGTTTCGACCGGATCGTCAGCAGCAATCTTGTAAGCGCGCCGTCCGTTCAGAGGCGCGTTTCTGGCGACGAGTGGGCATGTGGCTCGTTCGGTGGCCGGTTCCGCTTTCCCGCGCGACAGGTATCTCGGAGCCGTCGGCTCCGCTGACGCGGCTCGGTGTGCTGACTCAGGTACCGGAGTTTGGGGCTGCCGATTCCTTTCGGCGGCGGGCGAGGTCTACATGCTCGAACGCGCGGCTGCTGGAGAGGCTGGCCGCGATAACACGAGCCAAACGAAAGAGCTGATTCCCCGTGACCACTCCCACCACCATGCGTGCCCTGCAGCAGACCTCGCTGCAGGGGCCGCAGGACACACGTTTGATCACCGACGCACCGGTACCGAGGCCCGGCCGGGGCGAGGTCCTGATCCGGGTCACCGCTGCCGGGGTCAACTTCGTCGACATTTCGAGGGCCTACGGCACGTTCCTGGGTGGCCCGCAGCCACCGTATCTGGCGGGTTTCGAGGCCGCCGGCGAGGTTGTGGACGTGGGCGAGGCGGTGACCGGTCTACAACCGGGAACTCACGTCATCGGTGTTGGAGACGGGGCTTTCGCCGAGTACATGGTGCTACCCGCGGCGGCGGCGATGCCGCTGCCGGCGGACTGGGCAGCCGAGCAGGCGCTGGGCATGGTCGTCAACTGGCCCGCTGCGCTAGCAGCGCTTAAGCCGCTGGGGCGTATCGCCGCCGGGGAGACCGTTTTGATCCACGCTGCAGCGGGCGCGACCGGCCAGGCCGCGGTGATCATGGCCAAGCACTACGGCGCAAAAGTCATCGCCACCGCCTCGCCGGGCAAGCATGAGACAGTCCGGGCATTGGGTGCCGACCACGTCCTGGATTCCCGCGATGGCGACCTCCCCGCCGACGTGCTGCGGCTGACCGGTGGTGCCGGCGCCGATTTGGTGCTGGAGTCGGCGGGTGGTGCCACCTTCAAAGCCAGCCTGGCCGCAGCCAAGCCGGTCACCGGCCGCGTAGTCGTCTACGGGCTCGCCGGCGGCGAAGCCGCCATCACCAACTGGGAACTCGTGTACAAGCACCAGGTCCACATAATTGGCCTCAATGTCGGCGCTCTGATCCGGTCCACACCCCAGATCTTCGGCGAGCTCATGGGTGACTTGTCCGCGCTCATCGCCGCCGGCGTCCTCACCCCTATCCGCCCCACCGCCTACGCCTTGGCCGACGGCCCAAAGGTCCTCGCGGACCTGGAGGCTCGGGCGACTGTCGGCAAACTGGCCCTGCTGCCGTGACCCTGGATGCGATTCCTTCGTGCCGTCGTCACGGTCGTCACGGGCTGACGTCCTTAGCGGCGCACCGGTCCGGAAAGAGCAGTAGCAATTGGTAAGCACGCGATCTGCGGCGGTAGTTGAGCTGTGCCGGGTGTCGATGGGCGAGTGGGATGCCATCGCCCATCTGGCCGTCATCCCGCGACCTAAACTCGCGGTATGACGGCGTCGTTGCGCGAGGCGACGAACGAGGATCGATTCGCCGCCGAAACTGAGCGGTTCCGCCGCGAGTTATTGGCGCACTGTTACCGAATGGTCGGCTCGGCGCATCACGCCGAGGACCTGGTGCAGGAAACGTATCTCCGTGCGTGGCGTTCCTACGCAGGCTTCGAAGGCCGTGCGTCGATCCGGTCCTGGCTCTACAAGATCGCGACCAACGTCTGTCTAACTGCATTGGAGCCGCGCCGGATCAGGGTGCTGCCCTCGGGCCTGACCGGCCCTTCCGACGGACCCGATCGCCAGCCGAGTTACGTCGCGCGGGGCGAGGTCTCGTGGCTGGAACCGTTGCCGGACCGATGGCTTGCCTCCGGTGGCGACGATCCGGCGGCGACGGTGATCGCGCGCGAATCGGTACGGCTGGCGCTCATCGCCAGCCTGCAGCACCTACCGGCCGGCCAGCGCGCGATCCTCATCCTGCGAGAGGTGTTGACGTTCTCTACGGCCGAAACCGCCGAGATCCTCTGCACCACACCGGCAGCGGTCAAGAGCGGCCTGCAGCGCGCCCGCGCCCGGCTAAACGAGGTGGAACCGGAATCCGAGGAACTGCTCGAACCGACTGACCCGCGAGCGCGTGCCCTGCTCGACGGCTACATGACAGCGTTCGAGCGCGCCGACGCCAGCTTGCTGGAACACGTGCTGCGCTCAGACGCCGCCCTGGAGGCGACGCCGTTCCGCGAGTGGCAGGCCGGCCGGGTGCATTGCATCCACATGCTCGACGCTTACGTATTGGGCACGCCCGGCGACTGGCGCATGATCGCCACCACTGCCAACGGCCAGCCAGCCGCTGTCATTTACCACCGGGACGCCGCCGGCTTGCTCCTGGCGAGCGGCGTGGTGGTGCTGGATCCGACCGCCGCCGGGGTCTCGCGTGCAGTCGCCTTCCACGATCCGGCGCTGGTCACGATGTTCGGCTTCCCGGACATGCTCGCGGACTGATGGCCCTGACGGTTCTCCGGGCGGTGGGGTGGAGTCGGAGATGGAGCTGGCTTACGCCGGTCTGTATCAGCTTTGCGCACGGCTGCTCGACCGACTCCCGCGGCTTCCGGCTCCGCAGGTGGTGCGCTGCGGATTCTGTTCGGCTTGAGCGCCGGCGCGCCCCCGGATCGTTTCCTCGTCGCGTTGGCGATACTGAGTCTGTTCTCGGAGGCAGCCGAGGAGCGTCCGTGTGTTGTGTCGTCGATGACGCCGTTCACGTTGCCGAGCTGCTCGCGACCCTTCCGGCGCCGGGGCCTTGCTCCTAGGTTGCTTTCCTCGCCGAAATCGGGGAACCTGGCTCACCGTCACCGCGAATGGGAGGTCGAGATGGAAGCTTTTGGGCCGATCCGGCCTGACGCACCTGAGAGATGCTCCTTGTGGGGACCAGGAGACCGCTACACGTTCCTGGTTACCGGCGAAGAGTCAGGCGGCTCGATGTTCGCCGTCGACTGTATCGTGGGCGCGGGCGGCGGCCCGCCGCCCCATCGGCACCTCGCCGAGGACGAGCTGTTTTACGTCTTTGAAGGTTCGATCTCGTTCACCATGGCGGGTAAGACGCGCCTGATCGGTCCGGGCCAGTCGGCCTTCGTGCCCAGGGGGACGACGCACGCCTACGTCAACACTTCCGGGTCGGACGCGCGGATGATCGCCGTGTACACGCCAGCTGGGATGGAAGGCTGGTTTCGCGAGGTTTGCACTCCGGTAACGGACGAGTCAGCCTCACCACCCCCAGTGACGCCTGAGCTCATCGAGCGCATGCTCGCGGCCGGACCGCGATACAACGTCGAGTGGGTGCAGTAGCGAGCTGACGGCCACATTCTTGCTGGCAAGCCCTGTCTCAGACCGCGAATGACGGCTGCGCAGCCGTCATGAACCTCTCAAGCTCGCGACGGATGTCGGGGCCTGAGGGTTGGTAGACCAACTCAGTCACGCCGGCGGCGGCAAGGTCGCTGAGCCGGGAAGCGACCTCATCGGCAGTCCCGGTAACCGTCGCCTGCCCAAGCAGAGCGTAACCGCCCGCATCCCAAGCGGCCTGGTCGGCGTGGTTGAGGCCCACGCAATGCTGCTCGTGCACGGCGAGGTGGCGCTCGCTGGCCGCTGTGCGATCGATCACCGCCTGCCACTCCGTCCCGCCCGGCAGCTCAGACAGCGGCGCGCGGAACTCGTACGCTCCGTGGTAAGCCAGCGCGAGGCCGGGTCCCGCCGCCGCGCGCACCCGTTCTGAGCGGGTCTCTTCACCATCGTCAAGCACGGTGCCCCAAAAGAGGTAGGACACCCACGCAAACTCCTTGGCGAACTCGGGCATCGAGAGCGTCACGAATAGCCCGTCGCCCAGTTCCCGCGCGACGGCGGCCCCCTTGGGTCCCAGCGCACCGATCACGATCGGGACTTCTACCGGCCGTGGCGCGCCATGATCGGGCGGATGCAGCATGCGCATGCGCGCGCCTTCCCACTCGATCGTCTCACCCCGCAGCAGCCCGCGATAAGCGCGGATGTAGGCTTCCATATACGCCCAAGGGATCGCGCGATAGCCCATCGCCCGCCGCCCCGTGAAGCCGGTGCCAAAAGCGACCACGACGCGCTCAGGCGCCAGCGCCACGAGCGCAGCGGTGGCTGCAGCGTTCACCATTGGGTGGCGCAGGCTGGGCACCAGGACGCCCGGGCCCAAGCCGATGTGCTGCGTCCGCTGCGCTGACAGCGCGAGCATCATCCACACATCGGGGCTCTGCTGCGGCGTGTCATATAGCCAGGCCCGCTCATACCCCAGTTCCTCGGCGAGCGCAACGTGCTCAGGAGAATCGAGCGTAGTCGGAAACGCGCACGAAATCTTCATCGGCACCCTTTCTGTGGCCACGCCACCTCTTCTCGATCCCGGTCCATTCTTCCCCACGTCCGCCAGAGATAACCGCCGCCCTTGGCCTCTCTGCGCCAGGCCGGTAGCGCCGCTCCGGCCGTCAGGGTGAGCCACGCCAGCCGGTGGGACCCGCGGTCAAGGGCGCTCTCGTCCGCTCGCCGACACGGCCGGAACAGGTGATGAGTGAACGCTGCTCAATTGCGCGGGGTCGCCGAATCAGTGCGTGACGGTCCCTGGATCGGTGGTGGTGTCAGGAAGGCCGCGTGGTCAGGGGTCAGGAAGTCGAGCACAGTGGCTGCGTTGGCGTCTCGGTAGGTGAGCGCCGGAAGGTTCCACTTGGACTCGATGGTCGCCAGCACCGAGGTGTGATCGTGGACCACGTCCGTGACTGCGTTGGGCTTGGAGTAGGGCGACGCGACTACCGCCGGCACCCGCGGCCCGTACATGTCGTACCCGCCGGGAACGTCTGTGGCCGTCAGCCGTGGCGGGATCGAGTCCGGCGGGATCGTCTTCGGGGGCGGCACGTGGTCGTAATAGCCGCCGTGCTCATCGTAGGTGTAGATCAGCAGCGTGCGGGGCCATGCCGGAGAGCGCAGCACCGCCTCGAGAACCTGGTGTGCCCATGCCTCGCCGTAATACATGTCCTGCGGCTCCTCCTCGTCCCCGCCGACGGTGCCGAGCCCGGAGATGATGGGGCCGAGGAGGGGCACTGACGCCAGCGTCTTACCGACGAACGACAACGCTCCGACCTCTGGGTCGACGAAGCTGACCGACGGCAGCGTGCCAGCGGCACAGTCATCAAAGAAGTCGCCGATTGACGCGAGATGCCCGGGGTACTTCTCGATGATCGAGGGGATGATCGCTGTATAGGGTAGGTCCGTGAAGTAGTCGCGCCAGCTGATTCCATGGGCGTGAAGGCGGTCGAAGATCGTGCCGTTTGGTGGTGGAGGATCGGTCAGACTCCGGACGTCGGTGGCTATGTCGCCGTAGGCAGTGCCTGCCATCAGGAAACGGCGGTTTGGGAATGTTTGGCAAGGGGCGGAGCAGAACCAACGGTTAGCGAGCGTGAACGTGCTGGCCAGCGAGTAGGCAAAGGGCAGCACCTGGGCCGGGTAGTACCCCATCGGCTGCGTCGAGGCCACCGACCTGACAAACCCGTCCATCTTTCCGGCGTCGATCTGCCCATGAGTGGCATTCCAGGTCTGCAGGACGTGCGGCCCCTGGGCCGTGGACGGAAAGGGGAACGCCTTCACCTCGGCTGGTGTTCCGGTCGCTCCTGGGTTCGAGTTGACCGCTCTGCCGGCGCTGTCGAACGTCAGCCCATCGGCGGCGGGCTGACCGGTGCGCGGCAGCTCACCGATCAGGTTGTCAAAGGAATGGTTTTCCATCGTCACGACCACGATGTGGTCGAACGGCATCGCGTCGTTCACGCTTCCCGCAGGTTTGCTTGGATCCGGCAGGCTGTCCGGCTGCCGTGTCGCCGCCGTGGACGCGCCGCCCTCGGCCGATTGGGATAGCGCTTCCCGCGAGCCGGCCCGGCGAGATGTCGTGTGCCCGGTCATTAGCAACGCAACGGCGTCCGCTCCCCGATCGCCGCCATTAGATAGGTGAAAGGGGGTCCTGGATGCCATTGCAGTCTACGACGGGCGCTCGGACGCGGGCGAACATCGACCTCGCGTTCGGTAAATCGTCTGTCCGTCCCCGCTGGCTGCGCCCCGGCGAATCAGATGTTGCAACCAGCGGTTAGCGTGCTCGGCCGCCTGCCTCGGAACGAACACGATGCCGCTTGACTACTGTGCTTCGGATGACGGTCTAATCACCAAAAGGAGAGCCAAAATGGCGAGGATGGTGCTGGTGCATGGCGCCTTCGGAAGCTCCGCTGTGTGGGACCCCGTGGTGCCCGGCTTGCGCGAGCGTGGCCACCGGGTCGAGGCGGTTGATTTGCCCGGGGCCGGCGATGACCCCACGCCGCTGGAAGAGGTGTCGCTCGAGAAGTACGCTGAACGTGTCTGCAGTGTGCTCGGCGGCGGGGGTCGCGCGGTGCTCGTGGGGCACAGCATGGGGGGTCTCGTCGTCACGCAGGCCGCGGCGCGTTGCCCCGAGCATGTCGCGAAGCTGGATCTACGTGTGCGCGTTTATCCCTGCCGACGGGCAGAGTCTGATCGACCTCACACAGTTGCCGGAGGGCGCCGGCGACCAGGTGCAGGCGAACATGGTCGTCGAGGGGGAGCCACCATCGCCACGCTTCCCGCTGCCGCCGCCAGGCGGACGTTGATGTGCTGCCGCGATGAACGACAGGCAGATTGGGCAGTCGGGACGCTGCGGCCACAGCCGGTGCTGCCGTTCACGCAACCGGTGACCGTCGGCGGGCGGGCGTTCGCGTCCTTCCGCGCTTCTACATCACCTGCTTACGAGATCAAGCGATCATGCCTGCGCTGCAGCGACGGATGCTCAAGGCCGCCGGATGCGCGGCGGTGGTCGAACTCGACACCGACCACCTCCCGATGGGGTCGCGCCCTGACGAGCTAGCGGAGGCGATCGATCAGCTGGCGTGACCGCCGAAACCCGAGCGCCCGAAACGAGCAGAAGGTACGTGAGTCCGCGGACCCTGCTACGGGAAATCTAGCTCGGCGGTTATGACTTCGAAGTGGTTGACGTGGAGGTCCTTCTCTGCGAGTAGCTCGTCGTCGCCCGGATAGAACTTGGCTCGCTCAGGATCTTCTCCAGCGAATGCTCTTACTGCCTCCATCGAGGTCCAGAATGAAACGGTCGTCACCTCGACCAGCCCATTCATCGGCCGGCGCAGGACCAACACACCCAAGTTCCCTGGCGTCGCACGGTACTCACGAACCCCCGTTTCAGCCTGGTGCTCCAGATCGGTCAGCGTCGTCGGACCTCACCGACTCCTATCCCATATCATCCCTCTCCTTCCTCACTCCTCTCATCGTTTCGTGACGTGATCCACGGCACGCCGGCACCGTCACCAGTCGGGGCGAGATCATGTCTCGCGGCAATCATCGTCTCAAGGGGGATCTCATGGTCGTCCGGGCGCCTGCGCCCAGAGTCGACTAAGAGGTGCGCGGAAGATTCTCGATCCTCCAGTGAGTGACACTGCCGCCGGCCGTGGTCCGCCGCTGCCTGTACCAGTCGGCGGGGCATGACAGACTTATCTTGATCGCCTCTGCGGTGGAGACATGAGAATTTGTACCTCCACCTATTGGGTTGCTGAGCGGTGAAAGGTGTTGCGACCTGAGGCGATCACTCAATCTCGGCGGTTGGCGTGACTGGGATCACCGCGGGCGGCCCTGTTGTCGAGCGGCATCCGCATTGCCTTGACTGGGTCGAGGAGCTTAGGGCGTTCGTCGACTCGGGCGGTCGCGTAGGCCGGGTCGGACCTTAGCCGCGAGCACACCCTGATCGAGAAGCCGCGCGGCGCCTTCGAGATCACCGACGATCGGCTCGTCGTGCGCAGCTATGCTGATCCGGCGGACTAGCGAAGAGGCCGTTGGTCGCTGGCTGTGCGTGCGCTGTGGCGCAGGGTGTGGGAGCTGCTCGTTGCCAGCCGCGCCCGATGTCCCTGATCAGTTCGGGGTACACGATCAGACGCCGGAACGGTCTGATCGCTGCCATGTAGACGGTTCCCAGCACTCCGTTGGGTTTCACGAGCACGGCCATCTGCCCCCGGTAGCCGCAATCCCCGTCCGGAACCCAGCCGAGGTGCATGACGGCATGCACCGTGCCGTTGGCGATCTCGGCGGCGAACTCGTCCTCGAGAAGGTACACCGGCGAGAACCGCTTGCCCGCGAACTCAGGGCCGCTCGCCGCGGCGCGCAGGTCGGCCGGCAACCGGTCGCGAAGGCTCGGGACCCTCGCGCCGAAGCCTGCATCCGGGCGATCTAGGCGAAGCAGCGCCCCGAGCTTCCGTCGGACGGCGAACAGCGCCCTGGAAACAGCAGAGCTCGACGAGACGCCGTGCGCGATCCGCTCGACGAGGCGGGGGAACTCGTCCGGACCGCCGGGCGTCGGCAGCGCCCACACATCCTCGAGCCGGAAGTCGCAAGTAAGCCTATGAAGCCGCCAGGGGCGAGAGCTGTGGGCGCTGTTCGGGAGTCTCATGTCGAGTCCTGCCTGATCCATACAGTAGTGTATGCTTGGAAGGTAAAGAAGATCGGATAGACTGTCAACCTCGCAGCCCCGGGAGCGGCGTAGGCGTGGTTGCCCCGACCCGCACGCCTCCTGGTGAATGGATCGAGGCGGGGCTGTGCGCGCTCGCTGCCGGCGGACCGACGCCGTCCGGATCGAACCGCTGGCCGATGCGCTCGGCGTCACCCGCGGCGGGTTTTACTGGCACTTCGAAGACCGGCAAGCGTTGCTCCAGGAGATGCTCAACAGCTGGGAGAGCCGCAGCACCGACGAGGTGCTGGAGCGCGTCGAGCGCGAGGCGTTGGACGCCAGGGGGAAGATCCGCTTGGCGGGCACGCTCACCTTCTCCCGAGAGCTGTTGCCAATCGACCTCGCGATTCGCGACTGGGCACGGCGGGACCCCGCTGTCGCCGAGCGCCTGCGGCGGGTTGACGACCGCCGGATCGGCTACCTGCGGAGACTGTTCGCCACCTTCTGCCCGGACCCTGACGACATCGAGGCGCGCAGCATGCTCGCCTTCTCGCTGGTGATCGGCAATTACTTCATCGCCGCGCGCCACGGCCGGCGCAGCCGCAGGCAGGTGCTTGACGCCGCCATCTCGAGACTTCTGACCTAGCCGAACCGAAGAGCACGGTTGGAGGAGCGTGCTCGTGAAGCGTTTGTACGGCTGCCCGTTGTCGGATTAGTTTCGGGATTTTGTCAGGGGGTCTCCCTCTTGGCAGCCCGCCGATGGAGTGAGATGGTGTTCGCGTCGCCGCCAGCCCGACCTCGCCGGTCGGAGTGACGCGGCCCCAACAAGAGATCGAGGTGGAGATGGCAACCCTCTAGGGTCCTTGCAGATGAGTCACGCCAAGCACACTCGATCTCCTCATCCGTGCCGCGCCGGAGGTATACGACGGCCGAGCGCGACGGGTTCGCTGTCCGCGACGCCGAGGCGCGATCCCGGCGTCCGGCTGCTGGCCACGCCTGGGCGCAGCGCCAAAACGGTAGCCAAACGACGAGGAGGATCAGATGGATCGACGAGAGTTTCTGAAGCGCGGCGGCACGGTGGTAGCCGGCGGGGTGCTGGCCAACCTCGGGGCTGTTTGAGCGGGCCGCGAGCGCTTCGGCGCCGCGGCAGGCAGCCGAACATCGTCTTGATCCTGGTGGACGAGATGCGCTTCCCGAGCGTGTTCCCAGCCGGTGTACGCACCCCAGATGAGTTCCTGCGCCGCTTCATGCCGAACGTGTATGAGCTTTGGCGCCAGCGTGAAGTTCGAGGGCTACTACAGCTCGGGCAACGCATGCAGCCCGGCCCGGGCGACGATCGCGACTGGGCTGTATCCCCATCAGCAGTGGCTGCTGGCCACCCGCACGACGAGCGGCCCGTCGCTGCAGCCGGGTTTTCCGACCTACGGAAGGCTGCTGCGGGCGCTGGGCTACCAGACGCCGTACTTCGGCAAGTGGCATCTGTCTAACCCGCCCGCCAACGGCTCATTGAACGGCTACCTGAAGAACTATGGCTTTCAGGGGATGACAACGCCCGACCCGACTGGCCTCAACGGCGAGGGAGCAGCCAAGACGGGCCCGTGATCGCGGATGCCGCCGTCTCCTGGCTGCAAACGTCCAGCGCCGCCGCGCAACCCTTCTGCATCACGGTGAGCTTTGTCAACCCGCACGACAAGGAGTTCTTTTGGGCTCGGTCGTAGGCGCCTAAAAGGCGTAGTCTCGGTCGAGAGGGGTCGTATGTCGAAGCCCAGAGATTGTCGTGGTCGTCCGCGTGAGTTACGTCGCCGGCGAGAGCGAGGAGGCGGTCGCGCGCAACCCCGCGGTGGCGCTTTGGCAGACCGCGACGAGCCGAGCGCCCCAGCCGTCGAAGACGTTCGTGGCGCTTGGCGTCCTGCTGTGCGTGGTCGTCGCAGGGTCCTTCGGTCTGGTGCCGGCTGAGATCGCCGCCTCCGGCGGTGCCGTGTTGATGGTGCTGACCGGCGTCATCACCCCGCGTTCCGCCGCGCGCGCGCTCGAGCCGAAGGTCCTCGGCCTGCTCGCGGGCTCGATCGGGCTCGGTGCGATCGTCATCGAGAGCGGGCTCGCCAACGTCATCGCCGAGGCGATCTCCGACATCTCGAGCGGGACGCTCGGCCTCGTGATCGTGCTCGCCCTCGCCACCACGGTCATGACGAACCTCGTGACCAACGCGGCCACCGCGGCGATTGTCACGCCCGTCGCGCTTCGCATCGCGACCGACATGGGCGTCGACCCGGTTACCGTCCTCGCCCTGATCGGCACCTGCGTCTCCTTTACGCTCATCAACCCCTACAGCCACCAGTCCAACGTGATGGTCATGCAGCCCGGCGGCTACACGGGAGCGCAGTTCGCCCGCTTCGGCGCCTGGATCCTCGCGGCCTGTCTCGTGACCGTCTGCGGCGTCGCATATCTCCTGCTGAGTCTTAAAGAAACCCGATAATTACGGGTGACCCGTCCTTGGGCACGCCTGTTGCTCGGGGTCGTATGCGCCGTCGTCGGCGTCGTCCTGACGCTGAGGCCGTTCACCTCGCTCGAGGCGCTGGTGTTGTTCGTTGCCGGCGCCTTCCTCGCCACGGGTGTCAGCGAGCTCGTTGCGGCGAGGAACGCCGGGAATCCTGCGCTGGCGGTCCTGGTCGGGCTCGGATGGATCGCCGCGGGCGTCGCGGTCGTCGTCTGGGCCGGGAGCACGATCCACGCGCTGGCGATCGTGGCGGGGATCAGCATGGTGCTGGGCGGCCTGACCAGGGTTGCCGGCGCCGTTCGCGGCGGTGTTGACGACCGCGTGATCGCGGCACTGACGGGCGCGGCAAGCGTGATCTTCGGGGGGCTGGCCCTGAGCTGGCCGGACATAACTGTGCTCGTCCTCGGCCTGCTCGTCGGGCCGAGCACGGTGATCTTCGGGTTGGGTAGCTCCTCGCGGCGGGGCGAGCGCAGGCTGGCCGAGACCCGGCGGGTCGCCGACGCCCCCCGCCGCGCTGGTTGCGAGCCTCGGGCGCGATCGGGGCGGTGGCGCTTGCCTTGGGTCTGGTCGCGGTCAGCGCCGCGGTTCACCGCTCCACAGCCTCGCCGGATGCGTTCTACAAGCCGCCGAGCACGATTCCACCGCGTCCCGGAGTGCTGCTGCGCAGCGAGCGCTACACCCGCGGCATCCCGGATCAGTGGCGCGCACGGCGGATCCTGTACACCACCACCCGCGACGAGAACGAGCCCGCGGTCGCCAGCGGTCTGGTGATCGCCTCCGACCATCTCCCGGCCGGCCCGCGCCCGGTAATCGCGTGGGCTCACGGTACCACCGGCGTCGCTGCCCAGTGCGCGCCCTCGCTGTTGCCCTCGCGCTGGAACGCAGACGTGATCCCAGGCATCAATCAGGCGCTCCGGCGCGGTTGGGTCATCGTCGCCACTGACTACGTCGGGTTGGGAACACCAGGCCCGCACCCGTACCTCATCGGCCAGGGCGAAGCCCGATCCGTGCTCGATTCGGTACGAGCTGCCAGGCAGATGTCGCAGTTGTCGCTCCAGGACGCGACGGTCGTCTGGGGACACTCGCAGGGAGGTCACGCCGCGCTATGGGCGGGCGTCCTCGCCCCGACCTATGCCCCCGACGTGAACGTCGTCGGCGTCGCGGCCCTCGCGCCGGCCAGTGACCTCAAGGCGCTCGTGGAAGAGGTAAGGAACACGCTCGAAGGCCGGGTCCTCGGTGCCTACATCCTGAGCGCGTACAGCGACATCTACCCGGACGTGTCATTCGACCATTACGTGCGGTCGGCTGCCCGCGTGCTCGTCCGGGAAGCCGCCGATCGATGCCTCGACATACCCGAGGCGATTCCCTCCGTGTTCACCGCCGTCCTGTCTCGGCAACCGATCTATGCCGTAACACCACTCGGTGGCGCCCTCGGACGGCGGCTCGCGCACAACACGCCCACCGGTCCGATCAAGGTGCCGCTCCTGATCGCCCAGGGTCTGGACGATCATCTCGTGCTCCCCAGCATGCAACGCTCCTACGTCAACGGGCTTTGCCACTCCGGTCAGAGCGTCGAATATCGGACGTACAGGGGCCGTGACCACCTCTCGCTCCTCTGGCCGGGCTCCCGGCTAGTTCCCAACCTGCTGGCCTGGACAGAAGCGCGGTTAGCGGCACGGCCTCAGGCGAGCGGATGCTCGGTCGCCCAGCGATGACAATGCGCCGATTGCTTTCGGGCTCGGCTCCTCCCTCTCTCTTTCTCGGCACTCCGCCTCTTCAGGAGTTGCGAATACCGGACCGGACCACCAGCGAGTTTGATCGTAGTCCTGGGGGTGCAGATAACCCCGCACGGGGGTATGCTCGCTGGCGTGCCCCGCGGCGTGCATGTGCGAAGTCTGGCTCGAGCGGGACGTGGCGACGGTCGGGTCGGGACGGGTCCCCTGCTGCCGCCTAACTGACAACACAGGGAGGATCACGCGGATGGCGACTGGCGAGACACCTGCTCCGATCGACCGAAAGCGCCTTCGCAGCCAGCGCCTGCGTGAGATCAACTTCCAGGGAGACGCGCTTCGGCTGGGCATGAACTGGACCGAGGATGACCTTCGAAAGCCGCAGGTGCTCGTGGACAGCGCGTACGGGATGGGTCACCCAGGCACGTTCCACTTCCGTGGCTTGGTCGAGGAGGTGTCCAACGGCGTCTTCGAGGCGGGCGGGAAGCCGGCTGAGTTCGTGGTCTCCGACATCTGCGACGGCGTCGTCCAGGCGACCGATGGAATGAGCTACTCGCTGATCTCGCGGGACATCATGGCGGCTTGTCGAGATCCACGCGCTCGGGCATCCACACGACGGGATGGTGCTGATCTCCGGAAACGACAAGTCGGTCCCGGCGCATCTGGTGGCGATCGCGCGCTGCGATCTGCCCGCGGTGCACGTACCGGGCGGGACCCAGCTGAATGCCCCTGACTACGTCACCTCCAACCAGATGTGGGAGATGGGGGCGGCGGTGAGACGCGGCGAGTTGCCAGAGGACGAGCTCGAGCTGGCGCAGCTGGGGGCGTGCCCGACGTGTGGAGCGTGCCAGTTCATGGGCAGCGCCTCCACCGGGCAGGTGCTGTCCGAGGCGCTCGGTCTCGCCCTTCCTGGATCGGCGTTGGTGCCCGAGCCGCTGACCAAGTTGCTGCGCTATGCCCGCGCCGCCGGGAAGCAAATCATGCGACTCATCGCCGAGGACCTGACGCCGCGACGAATCCTGACCCGCGAGGCGTTCGAGAACGCGATCGTCGTCCATGCGGCCATCGGCGGTTCGACGAACGCGCTGCTCCACGTGCCTGAGATCGCTCGCGAGGCCGGCGTGGAGATCACGATCGATGACTTCGATCGCATCCATCGACAGGTCCCGGTGCTGGCCGACGTGAAGACGACCGGCGTCTACCCGGCCGAGTATTTCTGGTACGCCGGTGGCGTGCAGGCCCTGATGCTCGAGCTGCGCGACCTCCTTCACCTGGACTGCATGACCGTCACCGGCAAGACCCTGGGCGAGAACCTCGAGGAGATCGAGGGCGACAAGTTCTTCATGCGCGAACGGCTCGGCTACCTCAGGAACTTCAAGATCCGCCGGGACGAGATCATCCGGCCCCGCGACAAGCCGTTCGCGACCGACGGTGGGATTGCCATCCTGCGGGGGAACATCGCTCCCGACGGCGCGATGGTGAAGACCTTCTCGGTACACGAGGACATGCGCGTGCACATCGGTCCGGCGAGAGTCTTCGAGGACGAGCCCGAGGCAATCGACGCCCTCGTCGAGCGGACGATAAGGCCCGGCGACGTCATGGTCATCCGGTACGAGGGACCGCACGCCAACGGCATGCCCGAGATGTACTTCGCCGCCGCGATCCTGTCATCCGACGGGGAGCTAAATCATACGACCGCGATCGTCACGGACGGTCGCTACTCGGGTGCGATGAGCGGTCCGTGCATCGGACACGTGGCCCCCGAGGCATTCGAAGGAGGCCCGATCGCGCTCATCGAGGAGAACGACCTGATCGAGCTCAACGTGCCCGAGCGGCGTCTGGCTGTCGTCGGGGTCGACGCTCGGCCCCGGCCAGAAGATGAGGTGACCGAGATCCTGGCCGAGCGCCGAGCACGGTGGTCACGGCGGCCTCCTCGCCACACCAAAGGCATTCTTGCGTTGTACAAGCGAATTTCGACGGATGCATCGCACGGCGCGTCGCTCCTCCACAACGGCGCCTCCGCACCTGCCCACTCACCGGCGGCGCGCACATAACTGGAACGGGAGCGTCGCAGTGGCGACACCACGTGAAAAGGTCGTGATCGCAGACTACGACTACGGTGATGTCGACATCGAGCGGGTGATCATCGAGCAGGCCGGCTATGAGCTGATCGCCGCGCAGTGCAAGACCGAGGAGGAGGTGATCGAGGTTGCCCACGACGCCGCCGCTGTGGTGGCCCAGTACGCGACGATGAGCGCTCGAGTGATCGCCGAGCTGCCCGATTGTCGGGTGATCGCGCGCTACGGCACCGGCGTGGACATCGTCGACGTCGAGGCGGCCACCAGGTTGGGCGTCCTGGTCACGAACGTGCCCAACGACTGGTGCGAGAACGAAGTCGCCGATCATGCGATGGCTCTGCTGCTGGCGGTGGCCCGCAAGGTCAACGTCTACGACCGGGCCACGCGCGGCGGCACTTGGCAGTGGCAATCCGGCGCCCCGATTCACCGCCTGCGTGGGAGCGTCCTCGGGCTGCTGTCGTTTGGCGCCATCGCCAGGGCGATCGCCGCGCGCGCCAGCGGGTTCGGCATGCTGATCACTGCCCACGATCCGTTCCTGTCTGCCGAGGAGATAACGGCCGCTGGTGTCAAGGGGGTGTCGTTTGATGAGTTGGTCACCGAGTCGGACTGCTTGGTGATCCAGGCCCCGCTCACATGCCAGACGCACCACCTGTTCGACGAGGCCCAGCTGCGGCGCATGAAGCCGACCGCGATCCTGATCAACACCGCCCGTGGACCGATCATCGATGATCGTGCCCTTTCCCGGGGGCTCAGCGAGGGCTGGATCGCGGGCGCAGGTCTCGACGACGTCGAGGAGGAGCCGGCCAAGGTCAGGCACTGGCGGCCCGACAACCCGCTGTTCAGCTTGGACAACGTCGTGATCACGCCACACGCCGCCTACTACTCAGAGGAATCGATCGGCACGGTGAGACGGTTCGCTGCCGAAGAGGTGGTTCGCGTCCTCACCGGACAGTCGCCGTTGTCGCCGGTCAATGCCGGCGAGCTGGTCGAGGCGCGCTGGTCGCGATCACCGCCTGGAGCGTGACGAGATCTCAGGTCGCCGTGTGGTCACTCGAGCCCTGGGCAACCGTGGAAGCACCTCTGCCGCGATGAACTACGCGCACGCCCCCACGCACGTGCTGGCCGTCCGCACCCGCGAGGCCAAGCTGGTCACCTACTCCCACTGGGCGCCCGGCACGACCCGGGTCATCCCCCAGTCAATCAAGCTCGAGTTCTACGACTACACCACCGCGGCCGGCCGCGCCGAAACCCGCAGCCATCCCCAGGCTCCCCGCGCCAAGGCGCTAGCGAACAAGCTCCTTCACCAGTATGTGCCCCAGCAGATGGAGGCGCCGCTGCCATCCTCGCTGCGATCGACCGTCGCCAAAGCCCGAGCCAGCTACATCGCCTTCAACGCGCTGACCAACGCATACTCCTACCAGGAGCTCGGACCCCAACAGAAACTCGGGACCACCCTGGGCTACGGCCGCGGCCCCTTCTAACCCGCGCGCACCGATTCGTGACCACTGACCGCACCACAGCTCGTCCTGGGAGCGGCGCTGCTCGGCGCGTTCGCCAGCCTGACCTCATTGCGGCTTCGCAACGCCTCCGACCCGATGGTCGGCGGCACTGTGCAGGGAGAGAACCTGATCAAGATTGAGCCCGAACAAGAGAACTGGAGCGCGGCGCTGACGGTGCGCTATCCCGGCCGGCGAAAGTTCCTCCAATTGCTGGCCGAACCCGCCTACGCCCGTGTCGAGCCCTACAAGTTGATGGCCCTCGAGATCGACCTCGTGCCGGTCTCGGGCGACAAGCTCCTTCCGGACCTGCGCTGGATCGCCGGCGGCTCCTTCCTGGCGCTATTCAGTGGCGTGGGATGGTTCCCGGCCGCGCGGAGCAGATAGCACGCTTGGCGTCCATCTGGGCGGCTAAACTGGGTTGGAGGATGTTGGGGCGTCTCAAGCTCAGCGTCGCGCTAGCAAGTGCTCTGCTGCTGGTCGCTGCTCCCGCGGCGTCGGCCGTGAGCGGCACGCAGTACCAATGGCGGATCGTCCGGATCAGCGCGCCGTACCGGACCGCCGGGCCTTGGAACTTCTGTGCTCAGAGCCATGGGGGCAGCGTGACTTGTTCACGCGGTTTCACGGTGGCGAACACGGTCAGCGGTTCACTCGGCGTGTCGGATGACGTGCTCTCGACGACGCTCGGCTACAGCGTCACCACGTCGACGACGCTTACAGGGGGTGCCACGTTCGCCGTCCCCCGTCACAAGATTGGGATTGCGCAGTGGCGCGCACTGTTCGCCACGAGGGCCATCCACCAGCGGCTCTACAAACGAATGTGGGGGTGCGGGCGAGCGTCGTGCGGCCACACGCCGTGGGTGGCGATGAATCGCTACGAGACCGCCTACGCCAGCCGCTACGTCGGCCCCGACTTCCGCGAAGTCATCCGCTGATCGGCCGGTTCGGATCCGGGCGAGCTCGGTGCGACGCCTTGCGACCGTTCGCCGTGGCGGCCTGATCCTTCCCTCTGGCGGGTGTCGAGCTGGGCTGCCCGCTTGATGAGATAGTGCTGTTCGGGAAGGCTTTTTATGCGGGCTGCGGCGGCACGGTACTCGGCAATCGCGGTATCAAAGTCGCCGGCTAGCTCGTGCAGGTGGGCACGGGCGGCGTGGAGGCGCTGGTGGTCCGGGAGCCGGTCCTCGAGCTGCTCGAGCTCTCCTAGGCCTGCGGCCGGGCCGTCGACCATCGCCAGGGCGATCGCTCGGTTGAGCTGCGCGGCGATCTCTAGGGCGCGCTCCGGCGTTTCCACATCGACAATCCGGTATCCCGCGAGTAGCTCCTTGGCCTCGGGAAACGGCCCGTCCGTCACAACAGGCACGCCCTCTCCGCCCATGGACGACGATCCTCGCCTGCTCGGGACTGGTGAGAGCCTGCGCGTCGACCAGCTCTCCCCGCTTGGTCAACTCCCTGTCATCGCTTTCGTGGTTGGTCCGGATCGCCCGAGGTCCGCGAATCCCAATGCGGCAATCCCAGCACGTACGACCCCGACCGAACCGCCGCCTCTTCCTCGACTTGGCCACGTCGCAACCGCACGCCGCATCTGCGACCGGTGCGGCTCGGCGCCGAGCGTAGTATCAGGTGACGACGATGCGAGCGAGGTGACGACGATGCGAGCGCACGCGCTAACCGGCCGAGTCGAGGGGCTTTCGTCGTTTCGGCTGTTGCTCGCCGCAGGCGGCGTGGCCAGCGTCGCCGTAGGCGTGCTCATGCTGGTCGATGCCGAGGCCGGGCTCGCGACCCTTTCGGTGATCGCGGGCGTGTTGGTGCTGGTTGACGGGATCGGCGAGCTGTTCACCTCGATCGGCGGCGCGGAGCAGACGCGCACCGCCAGCATGCTGGTTTCGATCGTCAGCGCGGTGGTCGGCGTGCTGTTGATTCGCCACCCGGTGCACGCAGTCGCCGCTGTTGCGATCCCGATTGGCCTCTGGTTGATCATCGCCGGCATGGTCCACATCGTGTGGTGGTTCGGTGCCCGGCGAAATCGGGCCTGGATTGCGCTTGTCGCGTTCACCGAGGTGGCCGCCGGCATCGTGGTCGTGGCGAGCCCGAAGATCGACACCGACACTCTCGCCCTGTTGGCCGGATTGTCATTTCTCGTGCGTGGCTTGGTGCTGTGCCTCGTCGCCTTCATGCTCGGCGCCCACAAGCGCGCCGAGGCGCCGGCGGCCTCTGATCCGATCAGCTCCACCTAGAATCGACCGCGGTAAAGAGACTCGGCCTAACGACGGCCACCGCTTGCCGGACTTGCCGCGGGACAACGCCCAGGGGCCGAGTGCCTTCGGCTTAGGGCTCCGCGGCCACTCTTACCGCAGCCGCCTCGAGCGAGCGCGCGCAGGCTATAAGCGTCGCGCGGAGGTCTTCGACGGCCTGGAGTGGAACGTCGCGAAGCATGTCGGCCTCGATCTCGTCTAGCGAGCGGTCACAGCGCTCGAGCACCGCGAGCCCTTTCGCAGTGACGCTGGTCCGCAGCACCCGCCGGTGGTTTGGATCGCTCCTACGGCGGACCAGCCGTCGCTGCTCGAGGGCGGACACGACCACGTTCATCGCTTGCGGCGTCACCAGTGCCGAGCGTGCAAGCTGCGCGCTGGACATCCCGTCGCGCTGGCGCAGCACGCTGAGCGCAACGTATTCGGTGGTGGTCACGCCGGCGGCGCGGGTGGCCTCGTCGAGACGAGCGCGCAGCCGCCGCTCGACCCTGTAGACGAGGTACGGGATCCGCGCCCGTGTGCCCGCGACTCGCTCCATGAGCCGAACGATAGTCACCGGCCGAAGCTGGGGAGCGGAGGACAACGTGCTGGAGCCGTCACCGTGCCGAGCCGTACATCGCGGCTTGCGTCGTCGCTGGCGACGCCGAACGAAGGCGCCACCGGCATAGTGCCAATCGACCTGACAAGTACTTGACTCTCGTTCCGCGTGGTGAATAAGCTTCGCGCACGAGCGGGTGCGTGGACGCCCGGAGCTTGACTGATAGAGAGGTTTTATGAGGAGCCATGCCTCGCGCTGTCTGCGCGCTGCGCTTGTGCTGGCTAGCGTTTGCGCGGTGTTTGCGGCCGCGTCGGCCTCGGCCGCGCCGACCAGTGGACACTCGACGGGCACGCTGCCAGACGGAGCGACCTGGATCGCCGACCTGCCCGCCAACTGGAACGGGACGCTGCTGCTCTACAGCCATGGCTATGGCCCGCTGATCGCGGCGGATGCTCCCAATCCCAACACACAGCAGGCTCTGCTCGGGATGGGGTATGCCCTGGCAGGCTCGTCGTATGACCCGCACGGCTCGTGGTGGGCGCTCGGCAGCGCGCTTCGCGACCAGTTCCAGACGCTGCGGACGGTGGAGCGCACGCTTCTGCCCTCCGCGCCAAAAGACGTATACGCGTTCGGCACCTCGATGGGCGGTCTGATCAGCGCCTTGGAGGATCAGAACTCAAACGGGCGGCTCGACGGCGCGCTGACCACCTGCGGGATCGTTGGCGGCGCCAACAACCTCAACCAGTACCAGCTCGATGGGGAGTATGCGATCAGCCAGCTGCTCGCGGAGGCACAAAACATTCAACTTACGAATTTCACCATCGGGCCTCCGACGTTTGCCGACAGCAGTAAGAGCGCCGGGCAGCTGCTCGCGGCGGCGCAAAGCGCTCAGGCCACCCCGCAGGGTCGGGCGCGGTTAGCGCTGGCGATGGCGTTCCTGAACGTTTCGCCTTGGGGCGAGACGACGATCCCGAACATCTATGACTATGTGGGCCAGGAGCGGGGCCAGTACCAGGACTACTTCACGGGATCGTCTACGGCGATCGCGTTCATCGTCACCGGTCGCCAGCAGATCGAGGCCGCCGCGGGCGGCGAGGGAAGCGGCACCGTCGGAGTGAATTTCTCCAACCTCCTGCATCGCTCCTCTTACTACCCGGAGGTCAAGGCGCTGTACGACGAGGCTGGGCTCAGCCTCAAGCACGATCTCGCTGTGCTGGTCCAGAACGCCAATCTCCGTCCGGACAAGGCCGCATACCGGTGGCTGGCCCGGACATCGGTTCCGACCGGTCGCCTTCAAGTGCCGGAACTGGACCTGCACACGGTCTCCGACCAACTGGTGCCAGTCCAGCAGGAGAACTACTACCACATGCTCGTGGCGCGGGCCGGCGACAGCCGCCTACTACGCCAGGCGTTCGCCCTGGCCCAGGGCCACTGCAACTTCACCTCGGCGGACCTCATCGCGGGCCTTCGGGCGCTGCAGACCCGAGTGGGGACCGGGCGCTGGGACAGCGTCGCGACCGCCGCGTCGCTCGACTCCGCCGCCAATGCACTGCCATCTGACCTCGGCGGGGGCAACTTCGTACCGTTCTGGCCGGACAAGCTGACCGGTGCGATTCCAGTGTCATCCAGCGCCCGCGAATTCAGCTGGGGCTTCCCGCTCTCGCACAATCCATTCTCGAGATACAGACTCAAGCGGAGCTGACGCCCGCGGAAGTAACGGCAACATGAGGTGCGGTCAGCTGCCTAGCAGCTAGGTATTCAGGCGGAAGAAGTGCGTACTCGACGCGGGGAGGTTTCTATCCGGTGTGACGGTGAAAACCCGCTCGCCGTGAAATGGGGCGAAGGCCCGCTACCGCCGACTCCTCGCTGCACGGCAGCGGCGAAGGCGGCAGCGTTCAGCGACCCGAGTCCGGTCGCGAGGTCATACCCCGGCTGGGCAGCGCCGCCGGCTGGAGTGTGTCCGATCCTAGAGCGGGGGTGACGCGAGCTCGTCCCCTTCGTGACGTCGAAGAAGATCGAGTGGTAGCGCTGTCCGCGCGCGAGCGCGTAGAGAAGCGGAGGCAGCGAGCCCAGGCGCGGCCGGCCGGCCTTTCGCTCCTGCTCGAGAGTTAGCGCCACGATCGCGGCCGCAAGCGGGGTCGCCGCACTGGTTCCGCCACCGAGCCCCCAGGTCCCACCTAACGGGTCGAAGATGGCGAGGCCGGGCGTGAACGAGGCCATCGCCGCGATGTCGGGGGTCAGGCGGGTGGTCCTGCCGCGCTGTAGCTGAGGGCCGATGCCCGGGGCTCGCTGGAAACTCGGGCGCCCCCAAACCTTGCTGGCGCCGCCGCCGCTGCCTGCGCCCTGACTGGGTTGCGTCGGAAACGTTGACCAGACGACCTGGTGGGCGATCTTGTTGCCGCGGGTCAGGCTTAGCTCCGTACCGCCGACGCTGGTGACGAAGGGCGAGCTGCCCGGGAAGAACACTCCCGACGTGTTGATGAAGCAGCCTTCGAAGCCCGAATCCCCAGAAGCAGCCAGCGCAGTGATTCCCAACGCGGCAGCTTCCGTCAACAGTCGCTCTCCGAGCTGCAGCTGGTCGCGGGTAAAGCGGGTTTCGCAGACGCCGTCGCTGATCGACAGGACGTCTGGCAGCCGACCGCCTTGGCGCGATGGGTCGAGCGCGCCGAACATGAACAGAAGGAGGGAGTTGGGAAAGCTTTGGTCGAGAGGCACGAAGATCGGCGTAATTTGCTCCAGGCCGGGCGCCAGCGAGGCGAGCGCTTCGATGTCGAGCACGGTCTCGTCGGGAAACGTCGCAGTGTCTCGATTTGCCCCTGGCATCGCGAACTGCCGCACCACTGGCGTGCGCACTCCGAAGCACCGCGCCCAGGTTTTGAAGCCGGCAGTCGGGACCTCCTGCGAGCTCAGCGTTGCGACGCGAACTCCTGAACCGTCGAGTCCGCGGGAGCGCAATGCGTCGACCCCGTAGGCGGTTGACAATTGCTGTGGGGTGAAGGCGTGTGTCTTGATCGCGCCCGCACATGTCCGAGAGGTGGCGGCGTTCGCCTTCTCGGAGTTACTGGCGCCGGCTCGTCGGGAGTTGCCGACGAGTCCGTAGAGCTCACCGGCTGAGATCGAGGTCACCCATCGTCTGAGACCTGCGGGTATGCAGAGGCCACGCGTTGGCTCCGCGGCCCCCCTTGCGCAGAAGATCCGCTGCCCAGCCTGCGACGTAAGCACAGCCAAGACCACCGACTTGTCCGAACTCAATTCCACGTTCAGGACGCCACGCTGTGAGGCGAGATAGCGCAGGACGCGTTGGCGATCGGCGCTGCTGGGCGCGAACCGTGACTGATACTGGCGCAAGGAGAGAAAATGTCGGTACAGCGACGAGGAGGGGTTAGAAACCTGGCTTACGAACTCGCCTGGGTTACCCCGCTGGCGCAGGCCCAACAGGAACGCGCGGCGCCCGGGCGGCTGCAAGGCGCGCGCGGCCGCTGAAGTGGCGCGCGAGCCATCGCTCGCGGAGGCCAAGCTCAAGAACCCCACGCCGTCGGGTGCGATGAGCGCCGATATCGCGCAGATGACGAGGCGATACAGCGCGTCAGATGTCGGTCGGATCCGTCTCCGCTGGGCACGCGAACGCGATCCTACAATTTCGGCAGAGAGGCCGGGTTGAGCCGGGATCAGCCCGCGCTCGCGGTGACCACCAGCGCGGTGTAGCGCATCGTGAAGCTCTCGCCGAGCTCGTGGTGGACCGCATCTCCCGGACGACAGCCAGGCCGCCGCTCTGCGCGAGCGGCCGAGAAGGTATCCCGCTAGAAGCTGGACCGTCTAGTTGGATAAGGACGCACTCGAGCGCGGGGATCATGAGTCGCGACTCGTCGGGCTGCCATCGGCGGGCGAGCGCGGGGAGTCAGAGCTGGGCGCTTGTGGTCGCGAGCACGTTGAACGGATCGTCGCTGGTCACGCCTCCAGGTAGACCATTCACCGCGGAGATGAAAGTCGACCACGCGTCGCTCGCCGCGCCACCGGTCACCTGCCCGTAAAGCTCCGCCAGCGTTCCGTTGTCACCGAGCTTGACCATGGTCTGAGCTATCACGCTGAGCCTGTGTCCCTGGCTGATCAGCCACGACAGGAACGCCATCCCGCACCCGATGCTGTCGGCATCTTGGTCGGTGTGTTCGGTCTGATCAACCCAGTTGGGCATCCCGTCCTGGGCCCATTGGGGGGCGGTGGCGAAATCCGTCAAGGCATTCGATCCGACGACCGCCGCACACCAGCGCGATAGCGCCTCGCCGTTGCTGTAGCCGCATAGCTGGCCGTTCATCGCGCATTCGCTCAGCTCCGCCTCGAACAAAGCGATCACGCGAGTGGAGTTGCCGTAGGAGGCGTCGACCTCGATGGCGTTGCCGGTGGTGAAGTCACAGCCGTCGTGGTCCGCGCCGCCCGTGCCGTCGGTCTGTCCGTTCAGCGCGAACACGATCACGTCCACAGGACCACCGGTGATGCCAAAGATGGAGTTGTTCTGCTGAACCACGCGATCCGCGGCGGCGAGAAGATCTTGCGCGTTCTGCAGAGCTTGGATGCCCAGCGTGGGATCGACGTACACGGTGACCGCGCCGCTGCTCGTACCAACCAGCTGCGAGGTTCCGGTGTAGCTTGGCCACGCTGGCGCCGCCAGGCCGGCAGCCGGCATGATCCGCCGCAGCGGTGGTCGCAGTGGATGCGGGGGCATAGTTCCTCCCGGGAAGCTCAGTCGGGTTGCAGACCCTGGAAGCTACCGGCGTAGGGCGGCGCCCGCGGCTTTCGAGGCCGAGAGCGGGGCTATGGGCTCAGCCCTCGACATGTACGCTCGCAGAACCAGCTCCAACACCCGACGGTCGGAAACCCAACCGTCGCTTGACAAACGCCGCACAGCGCGCCGCGCGAGTGCCGTTGCGGGGCACGATTCGTAGAACTGAGGATTGCGATGCCGCCAACTAGCGTTCATTTCAACGGTTCGGTCAACCTGCCCGATGCCGAGACGGTCATGCGGGAGATCAGCTCGCGTATCCCCACGGGCGTGAGCCGAATGACCGATGGGGAGACCGGCGAGCGCAACTATTGGATCGTGTTCCAGATCCAGAAGTTCCTTCAGATGCCGGAGTTCGAGTCGGTCAGCAGGGGTCAGGCGTACGACACGGGTGGTAGGGAGGCGCCGGAAATGCCGCAGCTCCGTCTCGCCAACGGGGTCTCAGCCGAAGCGGTGAAATGGCCGAATCTGGGGTACGCCGACGCGTACCTGAAGTCCTTCGAGGTGTTTCGCGCCCTCCAGGAGGATGGGACGATCCCCCCACGGGTGCGCTTCCAGATGCAGTATCCGACCCCGCTCGCGTCGGTGGGCGGGACGATCGTGCCGGAGGACCTGCCCAGTGTCTACGCCTCCTATGAGGCCGCGCTGTTTGCGGACCTCGATCGCGCCTTGGCCTCACTGCCGCACGATCGCTGCGCGGTCCAGTGGGATGTCGCGGTCGAGTTCGGGCTCTTGGAGGGGGGATTTGGCCCGCAGCTCCCGTTGGAGGAAATCGTCCCCGGGCTGACACGCTGCGTGGATCGCGTCCCACCGGACGTGCCCACTGGGCTGCACCTCTGCTACGGCGACTACGGCCATCAGCATTTCAAGCAGCCGGAGTCGCTCGCGATGCAGGTACACGTCGTGAACTCCGTGGTGTCAGCTGCGAGCCGGCCGGTCAACTGGGTGTCGTTCACGGTGCCGCAGGCAAGGAGCGACGACGCCTACTTTGCCCCGCTGCGTGAGCTTCATGGCGGACCGGAGACCGAGCTCTACTTCGCGCTCGTGCCGTACCACCCCGCCGATCAGCCGCACGGCACCACCGCCGAGCAGGTGCGGCTGATCGACGGCGCGCTGGCGGAGTCGAGGTCGGGAACGCGCGACTGGGGGATCTGCACCGAATGCGGGATGGGACGAGTCGAGGCCGATGACGTTCCGACGCTGCTCGATTTACACCGCGAGATCCTCGAAAGCGAACATCAGCCGGCGTGAAACTGAGAAGCCGCTCAGGCCATACTTTTCGACCAGCCTCCTGACCGAGTCTGCTGAGAGGCCAAGCTCGTTGCGCGCGGCGCACGTCGTCAAGACGAATCCCGATGCGCCGCAGCTCCAGGTCCTTCGCCGCGCCCGCAAGGACGGCAAGACGCTCTACATGGCAGTTCCGCGCCTAGCCGATGAGAAGCCGTTCGTGCGGCAGCGCCAATATTCTTCGAAGGGTTAGGACGAAGATGAGGGCGACCGCCGCTCGCGCACGGCGGGCGCAGCGCTGGACCGGGTTCGGTCATCTCTATGACGAGCGAACGTCTGGCTCGGACGTCGGCTGGTCGAGCTCGGCCGCCTCGGGAGCGCCGGCGATCAATTCCTGGATGCGCCGGCGTCGTTTCTTGATCCGCGTCCAGCGCCGCGTGGCTCGAGCCAGCTTGCGTTCTTTCGATGCGTAGAATCGCCGCGCCCAGGGTGATCCCGGACGCGCCAGGCGTATCGCGCCCACCAACGAGACCACTGGAATGAAGATCCCGACCAGCCCAAGCAGCGGTTTGCCCTTGAGGATCGCCAGGGCGGCCAGGAGGACGTCGATAGTCACCGTCAACGCCAAGGTGTCGACCGACGAGGTGTTATCGGGAAGACCGAATGGCGCTGCTCCCAGCAGGATCAAGCCACCGATCACGGCGGCGACGATCACGGCTTCAAATGAGGACCGCCCCTCCTCGCTCCAGTACACGTCGCGCAGGTAGACCCATAATGCAAACTCGTCCAGCGTTAGTCCCGCGCCGACGCCGAAGAGGGCGGCCACGATCTCGGTCTCGGGGCTGCGGGGGTGAATTGCGAACCCCAGAAATCCGCACAGCAACAAGAGCACGATGCCCCACACCAAATGGTGCAGGTGCAGACCGCCGCTGGTCTTGACGCTGCCGGGCCACCAGGGAACCTTGGGGCTTCGGATCAGCCGGGCGCTGGTGCGGATGAAAAGGAACGACAGGAGAAAGGCGGCCAGGAGGACAAACGCCGCCCGCTCGCTGACCTCGTCGAGGAAGTGTGCCGGCAGCTCGAACTGCAACTTCAGGGCGGCGGGGAACAGGATCATCGGCATCACCGGCGCCGTCGGCGAGCGTAGCTGTGTTCGGGGTCGCGGCTGGCTTGCATGTATGAAGGCGTCAAGTCAAGGCGCGGTCGGATGTTCTTGCCCTTGAGGGCTCCATGCCACGTTCTCTAGCGTCAGCGCGGTGGTCGGCCGATGTGGAGCGACGTGAATCTCGGCTTCGGAGAGGAGGCCCAGTACCCGGTTCTCCCGGCGATAGGCCAGCGGGTTGAACATAAACTGGTCGAGCGGGAACCAAACCCCGAGCCAGGCCAGCACCCACCCGAGATGGTCGACGACCAGCTGGACGGCTCCGCCGGAGGGCCGGATGGTGGTCGCCGCCGCGGTGACCGCGAGCCCCACGGCCGAGACGGGAACACCGATGCGAAGCGCGCTGACGCCGCCAAATCGTTGCGCGCGACTTTCTCTGGCGTTGTAGCGGATGCGGTGATGGCAGTACCGGTGCAGCGTTCGAGACAGCCGTTCGGCGACGTCATCCTCGATCTGCTCAGGGGGAAGCCGGATTTCCAACCGGACCGGTCGTCGTGACGCGGTCCCCTGCAGCTTGCTGATGCAAAAGTCCACCCCGGTCAAGAAGTTCCGGTATTCGGAGAACAGATCCGTTTGCGGCATCTCGAACATGTCGTGGGGTCGCATCAGCTTGAGCTCGATCACCTGGCGCGTGCGCTGGTCGGTGCTCGACTCAGAGTGTGCTTGAGAATTCAGCATCGGGTCACCGGATGGCCGGGACCGGGGTGGTCTTGGTTGATTGTCCTTGAACCTCGTTGAGGATATTCACCGCGCCGATCACATCACCGCGGTTGTAGTAGTCGGTGAAGATGATGTTGGGTAGCTTTCCCCGCTGCTCGGTGCATTGCCGGGCTCGCGCGAGGATGAACGACTTTTTGACCAGGGGCACGTTGGGAGTGGGGCGTGGCGGGAACACATCCGCCCAGTCGTTCATGATCAATAGCGGATTGTCGTCCGAGCCCCGGTAGAGCTTGCAAGTGAACTGGTTGGGTTTCACCGCGCCCAATGGAGTGTCCTGGACCCAGCTGAAGGCGTAGGGGTTCCATTTGTACGCGCCGCTCGTGGGCTTTTGTGCGAACACCACGACGTTGTGCCGCGAGCGGATCAGCTGGCCGAGAGTCGGGAGGGGTTGCGCGGGCTGCAGCGTGGCCAGTCGCGAGAACAGCCCGGCGCGCTTGAACGCGCCCTCCACATCGCTTTCTGCGACGTAGTCTTCGTCGAACAGGATGATCACCTGATTGGGGTTGAGCTCCAGAAATCGGCGGATCGTGGCGAGGAACGTCACAAACCGGGTGGCGCCGAGCTCGCACAGCGTGTGGCAAAGCCAGACGTCGCGCTTGGCGCCGGCAAGCGAGCCGGCGTTCAGCGAGAGGCTCAGCCGCTGGAGCGCCGCCCGGGCCACGGGCGGAAGCTTTCCGGCGACGCGGTTCAGACGACTGCCTGAGGAGGCGATGTCGGTGTGAACTGCGCCGGCGGCATCCCGCACCCCGTAGTGGGTGGAGATCTTGAACGCCCTGATTCCGTCTTGCAGCTGCTGGGCCACGTCGCGATCCTGGTTGGCGATCAACCATCCGGGGGTGTCGGCCGCCGACATCGCGTTGTGAGTTCCGGCGAACACGACTTCGTCGAGCCGCCGGCCGCAGAGCTGGGCGTATCCGTTGCAGGAAAACGCGGACCGCGCCGCCGAGGCACGTGCCCCGGTGAGCGCTGACGCGGCCACGATCGCCGCCGCGATCGCCGCTCCAGATGCGCTCATGGTGAGCGCCAGCCGTGGTGATGGGCGGCGCCACCGCCGTACCGGGCGCTGCGGTAAGGCAGTGGCGGAAAGCAGCTCTCCTACGCCCACGTAGATGATCAGCGCTCCGGCGAGGACGGCCACGATTCGTAACGCGAGCGTTGGCTCGAGCAGGATGAAGATGCCAGCGGCGAGCAACAGGGCGCCTCGCACGGCATGGAAGCGGTTCGCGAGCCGCTTGCGAGCGAACTCGCGCAGGCGCCGGAGACCGGTCGCCGGCGAGTAGCTCGCGAACAGCGATGCCGACTGAGCCGCCACGAGCCACGCGACCGCTGTCACCACCAAGGTCCAGGTGAAAAGGTCTCCCATGTAGGCAGCCCACACGTCCCCGACCGCCGCGCGTACCTCGGCGTTGGTGAGCTCGTTGGTGCCATAGGAGTGGGCGATGATGTACCGGCGCACGAACTCGTACGCGACCGCAAACACGAGCCCGGCGACGCCCACGCTCACCGCGCTTTGGGTGATGGCCCGCCGGCGATCGGGAGCGACCGCGATCGCTGCCGCGAACAGCCCCACCGCCACCACCGGCAGCACCAGACCCAATACTCGCACGGTCTCCGCGAACCGCAACGTCGCACCGGCAAAGCTGCGGCGGCGCAGCGTCAGTAGAACCGCCTCGGCGCGACTTGGGATGTCCCGGCCGATCTTCGGCGCCAGCGTCCGCAGCGCCGAGAAAGCGAGGGTTCCCGCGTCCGAGACTTGAAAGACAGCGTTGCCGCCCTGACGCTCAAACAGCAGCCTCCGCCCCTGCTCCGCGGCCACGCGAATCACCGCAGCGAACGGCTTTGAACCGATCACCAGTCGCGCCGCCGACTCGACTACCGGCCGGGCGACGACCGCATCAGGCAGCGCCGGCTCCAGCAGCTGGACCGTGATCTCGCGCGCTACTACCTGCTGGACAGCTGGCTGGTGCAGGGCGCCCACGGCGCGCTGAGCAAAAGCTTCCTGGCCGACGATCTCCTCGCGCGCGTACAAAGCCACGCCGCCGACCAGCGCGGTCAAGGTAGCCGCCACAACCAGCAACACGCTCAGCACCCGCCGTGCACGACCGCCCCGACGGACCGCAGCACGGACCTCAGACGGCTGGTGCAGCGTCAGCTCAACCATGACCGAAGGAACCCGCTAGCGGGCCCCGCGGAGCGCTCACATTACTCAAGTCCAGCCACCTACACGAGATTTCCTCCCAAACCCTAGCCCGCTACTCCACCGTGCGCGAGCGGGTCGCCGACCGGAGTAACCCCGATGACAACAGCGACGGTCAGTTCAACAGGGCAAGCAGCTGCTCGCGATCAGGCCCCGGGATCGGAAGACGCTCGCGGGCGCGTGCGAGCTCGAGGACTCGCTGCACCAAGTCCGGGCGGGCAAGCGTCTCGCGTAGCGGCGTGATGCAGCATCGTGATTCAAGGAACGCGCGGAACAGGTCTGGATCGTGCGGCATCGCGGCGAACAGCGCCGCCCGTCGCGCGTCCTCCGACCCGCTCGGCTGCGCGGGCTCTGTCCCCTTGCGCAGGGCCTCGACCTCTCGAAGCCGTGTGCGGCTCTCAGCTACTGTCTCGCGGAACCATGGGGTCAGCTCGGCCTCGGTAACCCGGTCCCAGACCTCTGCGAACTCGTGCGGGTCGTCGAGATGGGCTCGTGCGACGTCTCGGAGATGCTGCGCATGCAGGAGCCCGAGCGTCATGCCCCGCCCTTGCACCGGGTTCGTGCACGCCCAGGCATCGGCGAGCGGCGCAATTCCGGTTGCGACCGGCCTCCCGTCCACGATCAAGCGGCGATAGCGGTCCATCGCTCCGCTCATGGCGATGATTTCCGTGATCGGCTCGCCTTCCAGCCAGTGCGCCTGAAGCGGGCATGCCGCGACCACGGAGGTCCAGCGATCGGGCTCGCGCAACCGTTTGAGTGGCCTGTCGCCCGTGGAGATGAAAACCGTCACCGACCAGGTCCCGTTATCGCTTGGTAGGGTCACCAAGGAAAACGTGCCAACGTGCGCCAGCAGCGGACCGCGTGGGTGTGGCGTGGCACCGTGGGAAGAGCGAAAGAAGCGCGTGTAGTAGATGAACCCCGCCTCTTCGACCTCCTCTTGGACCGGTCGGCAGCCGGCCTCGCTCAGCCACTGAGGAAGCCGCGAGCGCCTGCCCATCGCGTCGACCACGAGGTCGGCCGTCAGCTCCCCGCCTGAGTCGATGCGCACTCCCGTCACGTGCGGCGCCCCGTTGTAGGAGCGGGCGATTAGCCCTTCCACGCTTACCCCCCGGTGGATCTCGAGGCGCGGCTCGGCTTGTGCCGCGCGAGCGAGGACTTGCTCGAGCGCGGGGCGACGGGCCGTGGTGGTGATGAAGCGCTCGTCGCCCGCGCGTGGCGCGCGATCGGTGACGGTTGGAGGCATCACGCACAACGAGTTGAACTGGACCGCTCCCGCAGCCGCGAGCGCGGACGCGACATCCGGGAGCGCCGACTCGAGCACCGCATAGCCACGCGGCTGCAGATAGTGCGCCTGGCGGAACTGAGTCACGCCCGCACGTGACCAACGCTCCCAGGCCTGCTCCGCGGATTCGGGCACCTGCCCATCGTCGCGTTCGACAACGGTCACCTCGTGTCCATCTCGCGCCAGCATCATCCCGCCGGCCAGCCCGCACAGCCCTGCTCCGAGCACGACAATCTTCGCCACTTTCACACACCCCCGGTCGATCCTTGCTCGTCGGCCTCCGCGTGGGGCCGCCGCTCGTCAGCCGACGGTAAATGCAGGAACCGAGCGGATTTGTGAGCTTCCTCACAGGCGGCGCGGTGCGCTCAGCGGCAGTACGCTTTCCACACCCGACCGATCTTGGAGGGACGATGGCGAAGACGGTTTTCAAAGCGGAGGCGAGCGTTTCCGGCGGGCGAGTTGGCCATGGTGCAAGCCGCGACGGAACCCTGCAGGTGGAGCTTCGCCGCCCTCCCGAGATGGGAGGCGAAGGCGGCGGCACCAACCCGGAGCAACTATTCGCGGTTGGCTACGCGGCTTGCTTTGCCAGCGCGCTGGGAGTCGTCGCGCGGCGGCAGCACGTCGAGCTCGGGGATGTGTCGGTGGAGAGCAGCGTCAGCCTGTTGACGACCGAGGACAAGGGCTACAACGTCGCGGTGGAGCTCCACGTGAGCCTGCCGCAGATCGCGGATCCGGACGAGGCGACGCAACTCGTTGCCGACACCCATCAGGTTTGCGCCTACTCCAATGCCACGCGCGGCAATGTCGACGTCACGTTGACCGCGAACGGCCGGGACGTCGGGGCTCACGTCCGCAGCTGAATATCGGCGGGACACACCAGCCGCGTCAGCCTCGCATACCAAGCCCCATCGCGACCTCGGTCATGCTCGCGCGCTACGCTCGCGCGGGCAGCGATGAGCGTCGCCGCGACGAAGCACTGGCACCGCCTCGAGGACGATCGAGTCCAGTGCGACGTGTGCCCGCGGGCATGCAAGTTGCGCGAGGGGCAGCGCGGCCTGTGTTTCGTGCGCGCGCGTGAGGGCGACGCGATCGTTCTCACCACCTACGGACGCTCGAGCGGGTTCTGCGTCGACCCGATCGAGAAGAAGCCGCTGAACCATTTCCTGCCCGGGACATCGGTGTTGTCGTTCGGCACGGCCGGTTGCAATCTGTGCTGCCGCTTTTGCCAGAACTGGGACATCTCGAAGTCTCGAGAGCTAGACACGCTCGCGGACGCTGCCACTCCTGAGGCGATCGCGCGGGCCGCGGAGCGGCTCGGCTGCGCGAGTGCGGCGTTCACCTACAACGACCCGGTGATCTTCATGGAGTATGCGATCGACGTCGCCGATGCCTGCCGCGCACGCGGCATCAAGGCTGTAGCGGTCACCGCCGGTTACATGTGCGCGGCGCCGCGCGCAGACTTCTACGCGCACATGGACGCGGCCAACGTCGACCTCAAAGGCTTCAGCGAGCGCTTCTACGCCGAGACCTGCTCCGGTCACTTGCAGTCGGTCCTCGACACGCTGATCTATCTTAGGCACCACACCGACGTCTGGTTTGAGATCACCAACCTGCTGATCCCCGGGCTGAACGACTCCGACGAGGAACTCGAGCGCATGACCCGCTGGGTGGTGCAGGAGCTCGGTCCAGACGTGCCGATGCATTTCACGGCCTTTCATCCCGACTACAAGATGCTGGACCGCCCGCCGACACCACCGCAGACGCTCGCGCGGGCTCGCTCGATCGCGCGGGACAGCGGCGTCAGGTTCGCGTATACCGGGAACATCCATGACCAGGGAGGGGGCAGCACATACTGCCCAGAGTGCGGCGCGCTGGTGATCGAGCGCGACTGGTACTCGCTCGGGAGCTATGCGCTCACCGATAACGGTCGGTGCGAGGCTTGCGGGGCGCAGTTGCCGGGCCGCTTCTCGGGACGTCCGGGCAGCTGGGGGCGCCGGCGCCTGCCTGTGCGTATGACCACGCCGGCAGAATGACCTCTATCGCGCGCCCACGGTCTGCCGGCGGCTGCGGGCGTCGAGCCGGCGCAGCCCGAGCTCGTCCGCGATCTCGTAAGCCCGGAAAAGCTCTTCGGTATACGGGCGGCGGTGGATCTCCGGATGGCGCTCGGTCTTGCCGGCCGGGTAGTACTGGCCCATCAGGTTGACGTAGGTACCTGTGCCGAGCTGCTCCGTCACAAACTCGAGCACGGCTTTGGTCTCCTCGAGTAGCCCTGGCATCACCAGGTGGCGGACGATCAACCCGCGGTGGGCGAGGCCCCGCCGGTCGAGCCTCAGCTCACCCACCTGTCGCTGCATCTCGAGCACGTTCTGGCTCGCGAGCGCAAAGTATTCGCGCTTGCCGAGATAGCGCCGCGTCTGCTCGGGCGCCACAAGCTTGAGGTCGGGCATGTAAACGTCGACCACACCATCCATCAGCGCCAGGCTGTCAGGACTGTCGTAGGCGCTCGTGTTGTAGATGATTGGAAGCCGCAAGCCACCGTCCACCGCGAGCACGAGTGCCTCCAGGATCTGCGGCACCACGTGCTCCGGCGTGACCCAATTGATGTTGTGGCAGCCGATCTCCTGCAGCTCCAGCATCATCGCGGCCAGCCGTCCCGGCGGCGCCTCCCGTCCCTGCACTTGCCATGAAACGTCGAAGTTCTGGCAGAACACGCAGCGCAGGTTGCAGCCCGAGAAGAAGATCGTGCCAGAACCATTCCAGCCGCGCAGACAGTCCTCCTCGCCGAAATGAGGAAAGTGCGACGCAACCGTCGCGTGGCGTCCGATCCGGCACAGACCACGCTCGTCCGCGAGGCGGTCGACCGAGCACAACCGAGGGCACACTCGGCACGGAGCGGCCAGCAACTCCAGCGCGCGGCGCGCTCGCTCCGCGAGCTCGCCACAGCGATGCAGGGCGACGTAGGAGGGCTCCCCGCTGTTAGCCCCCATCTCCTTTCTCCACGCGCGCTTCGACCTTCTCTTCTGGCTGATAGGTGCGCTCCTCGGCGTAGGCCTCGAGCGCGCGCTTGTCGGCCTCGGTCTGTGGCGCGTTGACCAGCGAGCGGGGGAACAGGCGCTCCTTGAGGACGACGTTGATCTGCGCGCCGAGCAGCGTCACGATCGACTGCAGGTAGAACCACCACAGGATCGTGATCACCGTCGCGAAGTGACCGTAGGTCGATTGGGCGCTCCTGAGGTGACGGGAGATGATGAACGAGGAGAGCTGCTGCAGCACGAAGAAAACGACGCCCGAGAAGACCGCGCCGGGCAGTACGTCTCGCGCCGTGACCTCCCTGTCGGTCAGCATCCGGAAAGCGGCCACGAACAGGCCCACGTCGAGCACCACCGAGATCACGTAGCCGGCGATGCGCCCGACAACTCCGAGGTTGATTCCGCTCGAGGCGCCGGTCACGAAGCTGGAGATCAAGGTGCTGACAACGAGGCCGGTGCCGATCGTGGCCAACACCCACAAGCTGCGCAGCAGCTGTTCCTTCATTCCAGGGCGCTGGTGATATGGGATCTCCCATACGGAATTGAACGCGGTTTGAGCGGTACGCACCGCGCCGATTCCGCTCCACAGCGAGGTGAGAATGCCGACCAGCAGCGGCCACCAGGAACCGGTCAGGCCCTTGATGCTGCTCGCATCGAGCAGCGGAAACATGTCCGCCACATGCTTCAAGACGTTGTTCTTGTCGCTCGCCGGCAACACCCAGCCGAGCACAGTGACCAGCACCAGCAGGAGCGGGAAGATCGAGAAGAAGGCCCAAAAGGCGAGCATCGCCGCCATGTTGGTGCTCTGATCCTCTTTGAACTTCTTGAACGCGGCCAAGCCGACACTGGTCACCGTCGTCGACTTCTGAACCTCGTCTGCCTTGTTGAGGACGCCCACGAGAGGAGGTCTACCCGGTCCATCCACGAATTAGCGCTGCCCGGGCTCCCGTTCCCCGGATCGCGGGGGCTCACGCTCTCGCCGCGCCGCTTCGCGCGCATCCACGAATTTCCATATCCCCGTAAGCACTGCGGCGGCCGCGACTAACGGTCCGCCGAGGACCCCGGCGCCGAACAGCCCAACCACGATCGTGGCGCAGACAGCGGCGATCCCGGCGGCAAGCAGAGCCTTCCTTACCGCCTGCCAGCGGCCTTCACCTGCATGAGCCCTGTGCGCTTCTCGTTGCACGGCGTCGACGCATCCGTCGACGGAAACCTTGATCGAGAACATTCTCCCGACGCGGCGAGCGGCCACGCGCCGGTTCTCGGGCGTTACGCGCTCGACGGCAGGTGTCGGGCGATCGAGAAAACCTTATGTCTCACCGCGCCCGGATACTGTGGGCCAATCCTCGCTGAAGCTGAGACCTGAGGGACCGAGCGCCCGAGATCGCCTTAAGCCGCGACCCTTGGCCGCTCGACCAAGTGCTGGCTGAACCACTCGACCGCTCCGCTACTAGCGACGTCGAAGCCCGCGACATACGCGTCGAAGTGTCCGCCCGGCAGGATCACCAGCTTCTTCGGCTCACGCGCTTGCTGGTAGCCGGCGATCGCGATGTCGGTGGGCGTGAGGACGTCAAGTTCGGCCACACACATCAGGAGCGGGGTGGGGCTGATCCATGGCAGGTACGTGCCGGGCTCGTACTCGGTGAACATCTCGACGCTACGAAGCGTCACCTCATTGCGCCACGCCGGCGCGCGCGTCTGGTGCGTTTCGGTGAACCACTTGTACGAGTCAGGGGTCGGTAGCGCGGACGGCGCCAGCGGGTTCTCATCGACGACCGGCACCATGACCGGCGGCTCGCCGCGAAAGCGCGCCTCCCGATCGCTGTTGAACTGCGCCTGGAAGACCGGAATGAAATCCGCGCGCACCAGCGCCCGGAAATTCGCATGGCCGGAGATCATCGGCACCTGCGCCGCCACGCATTTCACTCTTCGATCGATCGCCCCGATCACCAGCACATGACCGCCTGAGTAGCTCGATCCCCAGATGCCGATCCGGTCGGCGTCCACCTCGGGCCGGGTCGCGGCGTAGGTGATCGCGGCGCGGTAGTCGCGCATCTGCGCCCACGGATCGATCTCCTGGCGCGGCTCGCCGTCGCTTGCGCCGAAGTTGCGGTTGTCGTAGACGAGCGCCCCCAGTCCGGCGTCGGCAAACGCCTCCGCGAAGCGGTCGAGGTACATCTCCTTGACTGCGGAGAACCCGTGTGACATCACCACTGTCGGGGCGGGACTGCTGGTTCCGTCCGGGGTGTAGAGCCAGCCGCGCAACGTGACGCCATCGGCGCTGAACTCGATGTCTTCTCTCATCGCTCTCTCCTCGCTAATGAAGGGCTCAAGATACGTCACCTGATGCGACCAACGCCTGAGCCAGGTCCGACCAGAGGTCCTCGACGTCCTCGAGCCCGACGCTGAGGCGGAGCAGGCCGGGCGGAACACGCGCGCCCTCCCAGCGGGTGCGGGACTCGAGCGTCGATGCGACGCCGCCGAGGCTGGTCGCGTTCCCGATCACCCGCAGCGAGCGCTCCACGCATGCCGCGCGCTCAGCGTCCGCAACGTCAAACGACAGAAGCGGCCCGAAAGCCTGCACGTAACGCGTCGCGACGGGATCGCCAAGGCCGGGATAGCGGACCCGCTCGACTTCCGCGTGAGCGGCCAGCCTGCGCGCGAGCTCTAGGGCGCTCGCGGACTGACGCTGGACGCGGACGGCGAGCGTCTTCAGCCCGCGAAGCAGAAGCCACGCCGGATCGGGTGAGGCGACGATCCCGGACGCGCTGCGGAATTCCGCCAGCCGGGTCGCGTCCTCCGACGCCGCGCAACTGATCACGCCCAGCATCGCGTCGTGGTGGCCGGCGAGGATCTTCGTGGCGCTGTGCAGCACGAAGTCGGCGCCGTGCTCGAGCGGGCGCAAGAGCAGGGGGCTCAGCACCGTGTTGTCCACCACCACGCGAGCGCCGAAAGCATGGGCGGTCGCGACCGCCCGATCGAGATCCGGAAACGTGAGCCACGGATTGGAGCATGGCTCGAGCCAGACGAGGTCGGCCGGGGGAGGCGATCCCGTCTGGTCAAAGGTCACCACCTCGAGCCCCCAGCGAGTCAGCTCCCCGCTGAGCAAGCCGATCGTTCCCCAATATCCGCCGTCGGCCACCGCGACCCTGGCGCCCGGCCCGAGCAGCGCGAGCACCAGCGCGCTCACGGCAGCCATGCCCGAGGGGTAGAGCAGCGCCGGTCCGCCGTCCAGCGCGCCAAGCAGCCGCTCGGCCTCGAGCCCGACTGGATGCGCCAGGCGCTGGTAGGAGACGGGCCCTGGAGTCGCGTCACGGTAGGGGTGGATCGTCGCTCGCTCGAGCGGCGGTACCTGGCCACGTGCGAGCAGCGTATCCCTCTCCATCCGCCGCAGCTTAGAGCGCGGAACGTCAGCTGGACTTTGGGGACCGCTAGCACAGATCTCACTTGACAATCGATACCGACGGTAGTGTAATACCGCTGGTATGAGATCTCGTCTGACTCGGGCTGAACAGAACGAGCGAAACCGTGCGCTGCTGTTGGCGGCTGCCCGCCAGGTGTTCCTGGCGCGCGGCTATCACGCGGCCACGCTCGAGCAGATCGCGGAGGAGGCGGGCTTCTCGAAGGGAGTTGTCTACTCCCAGTTCGAGAGCAAGGCCGACATGTTCATGGCGCTGCTCGAACAGCGGATCGAGGAGCGCGCGGACGAGAACGCGCGCGTCGTCGAGGGCGCGAGCGGCGCGGACGGCCTGGCCCTGCTACGCGATCACGCCGTTCGCCGCAACGAGGCCGATTTCGATTGGGGGCTGCTGCTGATCGAGTTCCGCGTCCACGCTGCCCGCCACCCGGAGCTGAACCGGCGCTACGCGGCGGCGCACGCGCGCACGGTGCAAGCGCTGGAGAGCGTGATCGCCGCGGTCTACGAGCGCGCCGACGAGGCGCCGCCACTCCCGCCGCGGCAGATGGCGCAGTTCATTTTGACGGTCAGCGTCGGCGCCAGGCTGGAGCGAGCAGCCGATCCCGACGCGCCCCGGGACTCGGCCGCATTCGAGGTGTTGACGCGCATTACGGGACCACGTGCCCCGTCCCGCGACGGGGTTGGGCAAGCAAGGAGACTGGCATGGCCACGATCACCGACACCGGCCTGAACGCCTTGCGGAGGGGCTTTGGCAGCGCCCTCGCGGCTCGGTTGCCCGCGCACACCGAGCGCCTGCAATGGGACGCCGAGCGGCTACAAGAGCACCAGCGCGAGCGGCTGCGAGCGCTGCTCACCCACGCGGTCGAGCGCTCGCCGTTTCACGCCCGGCGCCTGCGCGGAATCGATCCCCAGCGCTTCGAGCTCGAGCAGCTGGTCGAGCTGCCGGTGATGAGCAAGGAGCAGATGATGGCGGGCTTCGACGAACTGCTCACGGACAGGCGGCTCACCCGCTTGCGGGCCGAGCGACACCTGGCCGCCTCCGCGGACGAGCCCAGCTTGCTTTACGACGACTATGTCTGCCTCGCCTCGGGCGGTAGCTCCGGCCTGCGCGGCCTCTTCGTCCAGACCGTCGAGGAGTACGTAGAGTTCTCGGCATCGCTGCTTCGGCGGCTGATGGCGAGAGTGTTCGCAGCGGGCGGGCCGCCGCCGGACGGTCTCCCGGTCGGCCTGATCGCCGCCGCTGCTCCCGTCCACTCGAGCGGCTTCGCCGCCGCCGTCGCCCGCGGCTACCCCGTGCGCGTGATCTCAGCCCCGGCGACGATGCCGATTGACCAGCTCGTGCAGCGGCTCAACGACACGCAACCGCCGGTGCTGCTCGCCCATACCTCCAAGCTGGTGATGCTCGCCGGAGAGCAGCGGGCCGGTCGCCTGCGGATCTCACCGATCGGGATCACCGCGATGAGCGAGCAGGTGAGTGACGAGGACCGCGTGGCGATCACCGAGAGCTTCGGCGTCCCGCCGATCACCCAGTTCACCTCCACCGAGGGCCTGATCGGCCACAGCCAACCGGGAGGCGCGGTGGTCAGCTTCGCCTGCGACAACTGCATCGCGGAGCTCGTCGATGCCGACAATCGCCTGGTCTCCGACGGCGTGCCCTCCGACAAGGTGCTGGTTACGAACCTCCACAACTTCACCCAGCCGTTGATTCGCTACGAGCTGACCGACCGCTTCGTCCGAGATCCGGCCGGCACCGAGCGTGGCCACCTGCTCGCCACCGTTGAGGGGCGGGCCGACGACGTCTTCCGCTACGGGGATATTGCCGTGGACCCGCTGGTGATTCGCTCGGTGATGGTCAGGACCCCCGACGCGCGCGAGTATCAGGTTCGCCAGAGCGACCGCGGAATCGAGATCGCGGTCGTCGCGGACGGTGTGCTCGACCACGCGGCGCTGGCATCGGCGCTGCAGCGAAGCTTGCAGGCGGCCGGTCTTTCGGAGCCTCGCGTGCGAGTGAGTGAAGTTGCGGACATCGCCCGTCATCCCGAGACCGGGAAGGCGCGACGGTTCATCCCGCTGCCAGACGGCAACTGACGGCGTGGTCTGTCGTAAGCTCGCCTCCGGTGGCGACCGGCGGTGAGAAGCGCCGCACTTCGGGCGCAGCGCTGAATTCGTGGCGTTTGTACGGTCCTTTCACGAAAGCGTGCGAAAAGGGATGCAATGAACGGTATGGATAGGGCCGCCCTAGCGGGGCTGACGAACGACGGCATCGAGCGGATACACGCGGCCGCCGAGCAGCATGTTGGATATGACAATGTCCCCGGCCTCGTGGCGCTGGTGGCACGGGGCGCTCAGGTGCATGTGGAGGCGCTGGGGCGCCTGGCAGTCAGCGGCTCACTGGTAGCGCGCGACTCGATCTTCCGGATCGCGTCGACCAGCAAGCCAATCACTGCCGCCGCCACGCTCGCAGTAGTTGGCGAAGGACTGATCGGGCTCGACGAACCAGTGGAGCGGCTGTTGCCGGAGCTCGCTGGACGCCGGGTTCTCACGCGGCCAGACGGGCCGCTCGAGGACACCGTTCCTGCCACTCGCGCGATCACCACCCGCGATCTGCTGACGTTCACCTTTGGCTTCGGGATGGTGACGGAGATGTTTATGTCGGCGACTCCCTGGCCGATCGTGGCGGCCTCGGAAGAACTCGGTCTGTCGACGATCGGGCCGCCCAACCCGGAGGTCCAGCCGGATCCCGACACGTGGATCGCCAACCTTGGCACGCTTCCGCTGATCGCACAGCCCGGCGAGCGCTGGATGTACAACACCGGCGCTTCGGTGCTGGGCGTGCTGCTCGCTCGCGCCACTGGGGAGTCGTTCCCGGACGTCCTTCGCACCCGGCTGTTCGAGCCGCTCGGGATGAACGACACTGGCTTCTGGACGCAGCGGACCGATCGCCTCGCCACCGCCTACCGCCCGACACCTGAGGGGCTGGTTGTCTGGGACGAGCCCGCCGGTACCTGGAGCCGGCCGCCTGCGTTCGGCGACGGCGCCGGTGGCTTGGTCTCAACCGTCGACGACCTGCTCGCGTTTGCGAGGATGTTGCTCGCGGGTGGGGCGCCTGTGCTCTCTCGCGACGCCGTACACGAGATGACCAGCGACCAGCTGACCGACGAGCAGAAAGCGCGCGGCGGGCTTGGTCGCGACTTCTTCGCGGGTCGGTCGTGGGGGCTCTGCCAAGCGGTGTACGACGACGGCGCGTTCGGCTGGGACGGGGGCTTCGGATCGTCGTGGCTTGTCGACCCGGCTCGCGACCTCACAGTAATCGTGCTGACGCAGCGGGCGTTCGAGACATCCAATCTGCCTCAGGCGCATCGTGACATCCAGGCAGCTGCCTACGCGTCCCTGGCTTGAGCGCGTGGCGTTCGTGTGCGGGGCGCGGCGCGGCGCGGCGAGGCGAGCGCCGCGTGCGCGGCGCTAATCTGCGGCAATGGACGAGGGGCTGCCGATCGCCTACCGGGTCCTCGACGAGGGCGTACCGATCTACTCCTCCGATGGCGAGACGCTCGGCAACGTCGAGCACGTGGTCGCCGCTCCTGCGCAAGACATCTTTCATGGAATCGTCGCGAACGTCAGTGGACGGCGCTGCTTCATCGCGGCTGACCAGGTTGCCTCCTTGCATCAGCGGGGAGTCGATCTCCGGATTGACGCTGCCGCGGCAAACGCGCTCCCCGAGCCAGAAGGCGCGGCGCCCGCTTGGCGCGTTCACGAACCAGGCGTCAAGCCGAGCCGCTGGAGGCGTCTCCTCGACGAACTCGAAGGCCTGCCACCGACTCGCCGGGACTGGAGTGAAGGGGATTGACGACCTACGCCGTCGGCGCCCGTCGGTTTGCTCACGCGGCTGAGGGCTCCGGCTTCCGGGCTCGCAGGCGAATCGACGGAACCTGAGCATGATCCTTGCGCTGGAGAACGAGCAGCGCTCCGGCGATCACCCATCCCACGGGAACGAAGATCCAGAAGCTGATGATGCGATACAGCAAGACCACCGCTACCGCGGTGCCCGTCGGCATGCCGTAGGCGACCAGCAGGTATCTGACTCCGGACAGCTCCCTGGCGGTGGTCCGGGCGAAGCCGGTGAGGCGGCCGGACCGATTCGCCCGCAGCCTCGCCATCGCGCGCGCCACTGCCGCTCGAGCGGACGGAACGCGGACGACCGCGACCAGCGCAAGCGCGATCAACGCGAGCAATAGCGCGAGCGCCGTTACGAGCCCTCGAAAAGGCGCGGCCGGCCCCTTACCGCCGGCTACGTCGACTCCCACGACGAGCAACACGAGCAGAGCCACCGCGGAGATCACGAGCATCAAGCACAGGACGAACGCGGCCGGGCGCCGGTTGCAGGAGAATGAGCGCCAGCCACGCGAACGCGACGACGCTTTATGCGAGCCGGAGGCGCGTCGGCTGGCCAGCGGCTCGAACCTCCGTGGCGGTCAGCTGTTCACGTGCAACGCGAGCTGCTCGGGCGGTTGCGAGGCGCCGTCCTGCTCGCCACCCGATCGCCTGCCGCCCGCCTTGCGCCAGTGCCCGATCACCTGATGAGCACTGGCATGCCGCCAGCCCGCGGCCGGCGAGATCGGCCGGAAGTACACGACCCGATCGCGGATTTCGATTACCTCGCCGTAGATGGTTCTGCCGCCGATCGCCACCTTCACGATGTCGCCGACGGTGACTGCCTCAACCCTCACGAAGGTTGCTCATCTCGGTCTCGGGATGCGACAGGAGCCGTCGACCGCGCGCCACGACACATCGAGGAGGTTGCTCGCGTCGAGCGCGATATCGGGAACCGGAGAGCTCCATACCCCAATGATCCAGGCAGGGTCGGACGGCGAGCCGCGCTGTCCTGGTGCATGTGAGCGCGGCGAGTGCGCGGCTCTCACACACCGCCGCTGTACGCCCGGGCGCGGCGCGTGAGCTCGATGGTCTCCGCGCGCAGCTGCGAGCTACCCGTCAACTCGCTCGGAACGCAGCGCGGCGGCGTATGCGGCGCCCGTGGCGGAGTCCATGCGACCGTAACCGCCGACCCAGCGCACTCGCTTGACCCGCAGCACCCACAACGAGAAGTCCGAGAAGTCGACGTACAGCTCAGCCGCTGGAACCGCAGCGAGGTGCGCGGCACGGGCCGCCGCGAGCTGCGCCGGCTCTGCCACCCGCTCGGCCAGGCCCGCGAGCGTCACCCGCGCCGACGCGAGCGGGTCGGGCAGAAGGTCTGCTGCGGTGATCAGGAGGCTCGCGCGCGCGTCGGCGGCGAGGTTGCGCCCGTGCTCGGCGAGCTGGGAGAGACACAGCACAGGCGAACCGTCCTCGAGCGTCCCGTAGGTGACCAACGACGCCCACGGCTCCGCGTCGGAAGTGAGCGTCGCCAGCGCGGCTACGTTTGTCGCCGCGACCAGCGTGCGCGCCTGCTCGGCCGCGCTCAGGCACGGCGCCGGGTCGACGTCTCCCAGCGGTGGCGGTACCGAAGGCGCCCCGTCAACGACGCCGTGGTCGGTCATGAGGCCGCGAGCACCGCGTGGGACCTCGCCCATTAGGCCGCCAGCGCCGCGTCGACCTCAGACGCGGTTGGCAGCGAGGGTTGTGCGCCGGGGCGAGACGCCGCGAGCGCCCCGGCTACGCAGGCCCTCGCGAGCGCGTCTGACCGATCGCTGCCCTCCAGTAGTGACACCACCAGCGCGGCGCAGAAGGCGTCACCCGCAGCCGTGCCATCCATGGCCTCGATCCGCGGCGGCTGCGCACGGGCGACTTCCTCGCCGTGCTCGAGCAGGACCGCTCCCTCCGCACCCAAGGTGAGCGCGACCAGACCCTGCGAAGCGCCCACGCGCTCATACTCGTACTGGTTCACGACCAGTAGGTCGGGCTCGAGTTCTAACGGCCCACGAGCCGGCGCTGCGTTCAAGCAAAAGAATCTCGCTTGCGCTGCCGCCGCGGCGACCACCTCGGTTGGGATTTCCAGCTGGGAGATGACGGCATCGGCCTCGCCCACATCCACCTCTCGGGCCTCGAGCCGGCGGTTCGCTCCCGGCGCCACCACGATCACGTTCTCGCCGCTGGCGTCGACCAGTATCAGCGCGACGCCGCTTGCGCCATCGTCGCGGATCACACCGCTGACGTCGACACCCTCTTGCTCGAGCGAGCGCAACACGAGATCATCCCGGCCGATCCGTCCCACGAACCGTACGCGCGCTCCGAGCCGCGCGGCGGCCACCGCTTGGTTGGCGCCTTTTCCCCCGGGGACACGCTCGAACTCAGCATCGGCCACCGTCTCGCCCGGGCGCGGTAGCCGCTCACAACGAGCAACCAGATCGATGTTCGCCGATCCAACAACCGTGATCCGCGGGGCACTCGACACGACCGTCGATCCTACGGCTTAGGGCAAGCCGGCGAGTAACCGTCGAGGTCGCTGACCGACCTCAGGGAACCCGGATGTCCCTGTGCTCGCTCGCGATGCGCCGCTCTTCCTCGGTCAGCTCGGGTTCCTTGACCGGGGTGACGAGTGACCAGTGGCCTCCGACCGGGCAGCGCTGGAACCTCCACCACCCTAAGCGAACCGACTTCAACGATCCTCCCGGAAGCCAGATCGTCGTGAACAAGTGACCCCTCTGGCATCGGACGACCACGTTGACACCCACCCGGTACCCACGCAACCGCATTGCGACCGCTTCCACAACGATGATCCCGGTGGCAATGAGCAGACTCCCGCGAAGGTGATCACCGCGGCGAGGCCGACGCCGCCGTTTACTCGTGACTGTCAGTGAGCTCATGACAACCTTCCTTTCGCGGCCAACCAGATCAGTAACCGTCCGCACAAAGAGTAACCCCTCCGAATTCTCCAGATAGCGCATCAAAGCTCACCACCGCACCGATCGTCGTTCCCCTCGGTTCGGATCGCTAGGGGTCGCGACGGCGAGGTCGGATCGCTAGGCTCACCCCGATGCCGTGGCATCGCTGGGATCGCGACGGCGCGGTCATGTCCCGGGCGGAAAGGTAAAGGACGCGTGCGGTGGCACATGCGGCCCGACCTCGAGCACGATCTCGGCGTGGCTGGTGAGTGGGACGGCGCCCGGCTTCCCGACCCAGCGTCGACCATTGACGAACACGCTCACGTGCTGCCCCGGCGCCGCCCGAAACGACGCGAGTCGCGTCGCGGAGAGGGGTTCGCCCCAGGCCCGGAAAAACGATGACAGCGTCAGCCGCACGCCGGTGCGTACCAGCACCACGCCGGTCGGGTCGAGCGTTACGAGGTCGCCGTAGCAGCCGGCCCGGGATATCCGCCCCGCTGACAAGGAGCGGGGCGGCCTGGAGCCGATTCCGGCCGGGATGATCACCACCCGATTGGCGGCGAACAGCTCGATGTGGACGCCGCTGCGGGGTCCAAGCGAGCTGCGACATCGGCCGATCACCGGGCCGCTCGCCGGTGGCTGGAAGCGCGGTCCGGTGCCGATCGGGCGAGCTTGCGCCAGCAGGCTGTCGGGGATCCCAGCCGTCGGTGCGGGATGGGTGCTCGATCCGCACCCCGCGAGCAGGACCGCGAGCGCGAGCAGTCGCCTAGCCGACGCCGTGAGCTTTGGGCAGCGCTTCAGGATCGTAGTCGTCGACCTCGGATGGGGTAGCCGTCGCCGAGGTGGCCTTCGATTGTTCAGCCAGGCGGAGCACGAGCAAGGGGATGGCAGCGCCGGCGGCAAGGCACAACACGGTCGCGATTCGAACCACGAAAGCGGGGAGCGCCACCAGCACGAACCCGTTAAGCAGCGTGGGGAGGAGGCTGATGCCCTCCCACAGGGCGATGAACGAGATCAGGAAAGAGCCGAAGTACCCGGGTCGGGAAAGCAACATTCGCCGCAACCCCCAGGCGACGAACGCGAGGATGATCCCCATCTCGATCAGCTGGCCGACGGACACGGTCGGCCGTCCATGAAGCCCTCGCGCAACGCTGGCCAGCGCTATGGCGACCAGCGCTGTCAGTCCCAGCATCCGCGCCACGCGAGCGTCCAGCGCCGGCTGCCGCAGACGCCATGCGGCCGCCACGCAGGCCAGCAGCACGACGATCGGCCAGAACCAGACGATCGAGGGGTCCCCGGCATGCCAGACGCCACCGGAGATGGTGCTCGCGCCGCCATCGACGAGAATCGGGAGGCTCCACCCGCCCACGTAGTTTGTTCCCGGCGCGAGCGCTACCGCGGCGAGCGCATGCAGCCTTCCGTCGTGCCAGCTGTAGTGGTGTCCGCCGCTGGCCTGCTGCCAGCTCGGGGGAGTTGTGCGGCTCAGGTTTTCGGGCGGCGTCTCGGCGACGGGCGTTTGATTGAGGTAGTACATCGACGAGTTCGCGTTGACCTGCACCCCCGCGGGCGAGAACCGCAGGTACGGAGCGCCGCGATAGTCGAGCACGACCACACTCATTGTCGGCGGAACGCTCAGCCACATTCGCAAGTCTCCGTCGACCACCTTGGCCTCGAGGCCCGCGGGCACGCGGCTCACCTTCGCGAGGTAGCTGCTGGCGACTGGGGCAATCGGCCCGTGCGCCTGAGCGGCCGCGGGCATCGCCACCAGCGAGATCAGCGCGGCGAGCAATGCCAGCACCAGGGGGCGCCCGGGCATTCGGGGCCTAGACTTTGCCTGCGCCGGACCAGCGGCCGGCCATGTCGTCGTTGGGCTCATCACTGTTGCCAGAAACCACCCATATTCTCCACTGCCGCTTGCGAGCGACCAGCCGGTGGCCGCGCGTGGCGCTGACCGCCGTACTGGTGGTGCTGGCGATGGTGTTGACGGCGGCCGCCGCCCGCGCCGACGGCGATCCGGCCAGCGACGTGCTCATCTCTCAAAACGCGTTTCTGCCGTGGGATGCCGGCGCTTCCGCCAGCCAGCAAGCTCGGCTCGAGGCGCTGCTGCAGGCGGCGGCCCGCGGCGGCTACCAAATCCGCGTCGCCGTGATCGCCTCGCGCTCCGATCTCGGCTCGGTGACCGAGCTTTGGCGCCAGCCGCAGAGCTATGCGCAGTTCCTGCAAGACGAGCTCTCGCTCGTCTTTCACGGGCGGGTCCTGGTGGTGATGCCCAACGGGTTTGGCCTTTACGGCGGCGGCCCGACGCGGGCCGTTGAGCAGGCGGCACTCGCCAGTACCCGTGCGGCGGCTGTCGGCGCCCGACCAGCCACGGTCGCGATCAGCGCCGTGGAGAAGTTAGCCGCTGCCAGCGGTCACTCGGTGGCGCTTGCGGGGGTGAACGCAGCTTCCCGGAGCGCCGGCGTGGCTTCGGGATCCGACGACGCGGTGTCGTATATCGTGTTCGCGGTGGGCGCTGTGCTGATCGCGGCAGCATGGACCGCCAGCTTGCGCGCTCGCCCCGTCCGCTTGAGACATGGCGTGCCGTCGGTCTGAGCGCGACGCCGAGGAAATCGCCGCCGAGGCCCCAGAGATGTGGATTGTCTTTGACTGCGCCGCGCTACTGTTGGTCGTGACGGCGGTGATCGATGTGGTCAGCGGTCGAATGAGTCCGGGCGATGAAGCACCGCACCTGTTGATTGTCGCCGGGTGGCTTTGTTACTCGGTCTTGCCAAGCACACGCCAGCGAGCGAAGGGGACCAAGCGGTCTCAGCGATCGGCGCAGCGAGCGCCGATGAGGACGCGCGCATGGTTGGGTACGGTGGCGCTGGTGGCCGCGCTGCTCGTCGGCGGGCCGCTAGCTGCAAGTGCGCGCGCGGACGGAGATCCGGGCAGCGACGTGCTCGTCTACCAGAATCTGTTCGCCGCTTCTGACGCGGGCCTCTCCGTCGAGCAGCAGGTGCAGTTCGGCAATCTCCTGCAGGCGGCCGGTCGCGCTGGATTTCCGATTCGCGTGGCGATCATCGCCAACCGGGACGACCTCGGAGCGGTCACCGCGCTCTGGCAAAAGCCGCGGGCCTATGCGCACTTCCTGGGGATCGAGCTGTCGCTGGCCTATGCGCAGCGGCTGCTGGTCGCGATGCCAAACGGGTTTGGCTTCAACTGGCCGGGGCACTCCACCGCTGCGGCTTACAGCGTGCTTGGGAGGATCCCGATCCGGCCCGGGGCCAGTGGCCTGCTGAGCGCGGCGCAGGAGGCGGTGCGGACGCTCGCGGCGGCGAGCGCCGTAAAGATCAGCTCGCCGACGGGCGCTGCCAGCGCGGCGCCGGCTACCGGCGCGGCCCCTGCGACTGCCGGCGCCAGAGCCAGCACGACGCCACCGGCCGCTGTGGGATCGACGAGCAATGAGAGCAACGCTATTGGCTCGGCGGCTAAGCGACGCGGAACCGACGGTCTCGTCGCAATCATCGTGGCGGGGTTGGCTGCGCTCGCGGCGCTGGTGCTCGCCGGGAGGTTCGCGATCACTCGAAGACGGAGCGCGCGACCGTCCGCAGCGCGGTCCGGCACGCCTGCGGGCGGCCCCACGGTTTCTCTGCGCTGGGCGGGTCCCGGCTTCGCGTTGGTGCTCGTGGTGGCGGTCGGGGCGACGATCCTGGCTCTCGGAGCGTTTGGCGCGTCCGGCGACTCGCCGCAACAGGCGCTCGCGAGCAACCCCAACGTCGATCCGGGCACCGCGCTGTCCGGCCGGGCTCCCGGGTTCACGCTGACTGACCAATTCGGCAAGCCGGTCTCGCTGCGGTCCTTCCGCGGGAAGGTGGTGATCCTCGCGTTCACCGATTCGGAGTGCACGACGATCTGTCCGATGACGACGACCGCGATGCTCGACGCCAAGGCGATGCTCGGCGCGGCGGGTTCGCAGGTGCAGCTGCTCGGGATCGACGCTAATCCCGCCGCGACCACGCTCGAGGACGTGTGGTCCTACTCAGAGCTGCACGGGATGATCAACCAGTGGCACTTCCTGACGGGATCGCTCGACCAGCTGCGACCCGTGTGGAAGGCCTACGCGGTCGAAGCGGCCATCCAGCACGGCCAGATCGCCCACACGCCCGCGTTGTTTGTGATCGGACCCCAGGGCGACGAGGCGAAGGTGTACGTCACCCAGCAGTCCTACGCGGCCATCGGACAGCTTGGCCAGGTGCTCGCCCAGGAGGCCTCAAGCCTACTGCCCCGTCGCCCGCGGGTTCGGTCAGATATGTCATACACCCAGATCCCTGCAATCAGCCCCACCAGCAACCAAACCTTGCCCCGGCTGGGTGGCGGGACGGTTGCCATCGGACCAGCCAAAGCGCCCCGGCTGTTCCTGTTCTTCGCGACGTGGGATCAAGAAATCACCAGCCTCGCTGGCCACCTCGACGCGCTGGACGGCTACCAGTCTGCCGCCGCCGCTTCGGGCCTTCCACCCCTGACCGGCGTCGATGAAGGTAGCGTCGAGCCATCACCGCGGGCGCTGCCGCGGTTCCTAAGCGGCCTCGCTCGTCCGCTCTCTTACCAGGTCGCGGTCGACCAGAGCGGCCAGGTCGCCGACGGCTATGAGGTCCAGGGCGAGCCGTGGTTCGTGCTCACCTCGCCGAGCGGGCAGATCCTGTGGTACCGGGAGGTCGACACCTCCGGCTGGCCAAGCCGAAGCGAGCTGGTGGCGCAGGTTCGGGCGGCGCTCGCGAGGTCGCCCAACGCTCCCGCTAGCGCCGCGGCGGCCGCGCGCGAGCTCGCCGGTTCACCGCCAAAGCTGGCAGCGCTGCATCAGCAGGCGGGCCAGCTGCTCGGCGGAGAACCAGCGCTGGCGGCGAGGATCCGGGCCCTGCGTGGCTACCCGATCGTGATCAACGCCTGGGCCTCGTGGTGCACCCCGTGCCGCTCGGAATTCGGGCTGTTCGCCTCCGCCTCGGCGCGATACGGGCGCCGGGTGGCATTCCTGGGGGCCGACACCGACGACTCGCCCGGCGACGCCCGTCCGTTCCTCGCGCAACATCCGGTCAGCTACCCGAGCTACCAGGCGAGCACTGCTGCGCTCGGCGCAATCGTCTCCCAAGGGCTGGAGGGGTTACCGACCACGATCTTCATCGGCCCCACCGGCAACGTGATCTCCGTCCACACCGGCCAGTACGACTCGCAAGGAGCGCTCGATGGAGACATCGCCAGCTATGCGCGCGCGGGATGACGCAATCGTCAGCCCACTGACATCGTCTGGCCGCTCGTCGTGCTTCACTAAGGCAGTCGATCTGGGCGTGAGCAACGGGGGAGCAACGCGCTCTTGAGGCGGCGAGGCGCAATGGCGCACAGCGCACAAGACACAACCAGTCAGCGACAGTCGGCCGAGAGGATGCGTTCGCGGGCGAAATCGCGGCTGTCGGTCAAAGCTCTTGCGCCGGCCGCGCTGCTCCCGGCAGCTGCGTTCGCCGTTCACCAGCTGCGTTACTGGCTTGCGTTCGGCACCCGCGCCGGCTTGGAGCTCCAGCAGCAAGGTCACTCCTACCTGCATTCGCTGGTGCCATGGATCATGTTGCTGGTGGGGCTCGCCGTCGGCGTATTCCTGCGTGCGTTTGGGCGGGCTCTGGGTGGCCAATGCTCCGTCACCCGCTACAGCCTCTCGTTCGTAGCGCTGTGGCTGATCTGCACTGCGTCGCTGGTTGCGATCTACGTCTGCCAGGAGCTGGCGGAGGGCATGTTCGCCGTCGGCCATCCTGCGGGCCTGATCGGCGTTTTTGGCTACGGCGGCTGGTGGGCGCTTCCGGCGGCCGCCTGCCTGGGGCTTGTGCTCGCGGCCGCCTTCCACGGGGCCCGCTGGGTGCTGGACGAAGTGATTCGGCGTCGCGCCCGGCCGCTCGCCCGGCGGGTCCGGCGGAGGGCGGCGAGAGTTCGCGCTGGTGATGTCTTCGTCACGGGGTGGGAACCGCTCGCGGGCGGTTGGTCGGGTCGCGGTCCGCCGGCGTAAGCCGGCCGCGAGACGCTGAACGGCGCCCGCGCCGGTCGCTGATCGATCGACGGGACGTCGCGACTCGGGCGAGACGGATGCACCGGCTGGAGCGACCCGAAGGGTCCACCCGGTTGCGCCGGACTATGCGACCGTGAACGGTCCATCCGGTTGTGCCTCCGCGCCAAACACGCTCGATCCGCGCATGCCCCGTGACCTGTCCCCAATCTGAGGAGAAAGACGTGAGTAGCGCTGCCAACTTTCAGGCCCGCACGCTCAGCGGGGCCCGCAGCAGGCCGGTGACCGCGCGAGCACGCTCGTACTTCGCGTCGGATAGCCGGCGCACAATCCAGACCCTACTCGGGCTGTTGTGGCTGCTGGACGGAGGCCTGCAGTTTCAGTCGTTCATGTATTCCAAAGGATGGATCCAGACGTTGACGGGCTTGACGCCCGGTCAGCCCGGCTGGGTCGCCGACAGCATCACCTGGGGCGCGCATCAGGCCCAGCACAACCTGACCGCGTTCAATACGCTGTTCGCGCTGGTCCAGGTGTTCATTGGGCTGGGACTCCTCTATCGCCCGACGGTGAAGCCCGCGCTCGCGGCCTCGATCGCCTGGGCGTTGGTGGTGTGGTGGTTCGGCGAGGCGTTCGGGATGCTGTTCATGACGATGGCCAGTCCGCTCACGGGGGCCCCAGGAGCGGTGCTGCTGTACGCGATCGTCGGTCTGATCGTGTGGCCCAGCGCGCGACCCGGCGGATTGCTGGGGGTGCGCGGCGCGAGGCTCGTCTGGGCCGTGATCTGGGGGCTGATGGCATGGCTGTGGCTGGAGGCCCCGAGCAGCAGCGCCAACGCGGTCACCAACGCGATCAACGCCGCCCCGTCGGGCATGAGCTGGTTGAGCACCGTCCAGAACTGGGCCGCAGATGCCGCCAAGGGCAACGGCCTCCCGATCGCGTTAGCGCTCGCGGTTGTCTCGGCCGCGATCGGCGTGGCGGTCGCCGCCAACTGGCATCCGAGGCCGTTCCTTGTGCTCGCGATCGCGCTGAACCTCGCGTACTGGGTACTCGGGCAAGGCTTCGGCGGAATCTTCCAGGGAGGCGCCACCGATCCCCAAGCGGCAGCTCCCTTCATCTTGCTCTCACTCGTCCTGTACTCGCTGACCCCATACGACACGCGGCCCGCGCGAGCGCGATTTGAACGCCCGAACACACACCAAGCTCGAATCTCCCAGGGAGTGTCAGATGTCCCAACTTCGTAATCTCAACAGCGCGGCTTGGCGTGCCATGCCGATGCTCGCGGCTGGAGTGCTGCTCGCTGGGTGCGCGAGCGCGAACAAAACCACCTCCACCGCCGCCTCCGCGTCAAGTTCGGGAACCGCCACCAGTTCCAGCGGCATGGCGGGCATGAACATGGGGAGCGGCGCGAGTGCCGGAACGGGCGCCTCGGTGAACGGGATCAAGCCTGTGCCCACACAGCTACTGGCGACCACGACTTGGCAGGGAATGAAGATCACCGCGCAGGCGATGACCGCGGTGCCATTCGTGATCTACAACGGCACCAGCGAGCAGATGGTGAAGCCCAGTGCGAAGACGAGCTTCCACCTGATGGTGATGCTGAGCGACGCCCAAACCGGGGTGCCGATTCCATACGCGACCGTCTGGGCGACGATCAGCAAGGACGGCACGCTCGTTTATGACGAGCGGCAGTGGCCGATGATCTCCCGGTACATGGGCCCGCATTACGGGAACGACGTGACCGTTCCCGGTGCCGGCACGTACCGGCTCAGCTTGCTCGTGAGCCCACCAGTGTCAGCTCGCCACGTGGAGTATCAGAGCGTATGGCTTGCGCCGCATCGAGTGAATCTCACATTCCACTGGAAGCCCACATCATGAGCGCAAACCGCACACTGCGGAAGGTGGGGCGATGCTGACCCGACGGCGACTGCTGATCGGCGCCAGCGCCGTGGCAGGTGGTGCCGCGATCGGTATCGGCGTCGATCGCACGGTGAGCGGCGGCGGCAAGCCGGTGCCGCTGGTGCCACTAGGCAGTCAGCCCGGGGGTCTGCCCGCGCGCCAACATGCATGGGACGCGACGCTGGCCCGCGACTCCGATGGGAATCCGATCGCGCCGCGATTCGACCGGCTCTTGTTCTTCGACGTGAGCGGCACCCCCGGCCCGGCCCACGCTCGGATGCTCGAGGCCGCGTTGCGCACGCTCGAGCGCAGCTACCGCTGGGGGCCGTCCGGGCTGCTGTTCGCGGCTGGGTGGGGGCCGGGATACTTCGAGCGGTCACTGAAGACCGCCTCGCCGATTCCGCAGGCCAAGGCACTGTCTGACTTCGAGTTGCCGGCGATCGACAACTACGATCTCTGTCTGCACCTCGCGTGCGACGACGAGCGGCGGCTGGCTTCGATCGAGGCGGCGCTGATCCACGGGGCGCCGCTGCCTGGCGTGGAGGGAACGCTCGGCGTCTCGAGTGCGCTGCGCTGGCAAGAGACCCGGACCGGCTTCGTCGGCGCCGGGTTGCCCGCCGCGCGCCAGAACGTAGGCGGCATTCCGCCGGGCAACCCCGTGCCGGCGGGGGCCCCGCTGTTCATGGGCTTCAAGTCGAACCTTCGCCGCAACCAGGCCAGCGAGGACTACGTCACGATCCCCGGTGGACCGTTCGCCGGAGGGACCACGATGCAAGTCAGCTACATGCGGCTTCGCCTCGATAGCTGGTACCAGAACCTCAGCGAGCGCGAGCGGGTCGCTCGGATGTACTCGCCGCAAGTCACCCCAGCGCAGGTAAACCGGTTCACGACCGACGCTCCCAGCGATCCCAACCTGCTCGAACAGGCGATCAACCGCTACGGAGTGATTGGACACGCGCAGAGCTCCGCTCGCGCCCGCCGCAACGGCAAGCCGCTGATGATTCGCCGCGACTTCAACACCGTCGACGGCGGTCAAGCCGGTCTCCACTTCGTCTCGGTCCAGCGCACCATCGCGGACTTCGTCACCTCCCGCAACGCAATGAACGCAAGCTCCGCCCAACTCGAGAACCCCGCGATCACCGATACCGTCAACAACGGAATCAACGAGTTCATGTTCGTGCTCAAGCGCGCGAACTACATCCTCCCTTCCCGTAGTCAGCGCTCGTTCCCGCTGCTCCCGGGCCGCGACCGCGCCGTGTAGTCACAGGCGGGATCCTGATGTTGCGCCCGCTTGACGACCGAGGTAGCGTGATCTCTTAGTGCTCGTGTCCGTCACCACGGGCCAGCCCACTGCGAGCGATGGAAGGGAGAATCGCGATGCACAGTCCCGACATGTCCGGCAACGATCCGGACCAGGCGGCGTACACGACTGTCCAGCCAGACCGTGAGGTGAGAGCCCCGGAGCGCGTCGGCGGGCGGGAGAAAGAGGACCGCTCCAGCCGCCGCTTCTCGAGCCGGGTGATCGCCTCCTCCGAGCGAGATCGGATCTTGAAGGAGGCCCGCAACATTCAGTTTCCGATCGGGCTGCGTGGCTACGAGCGCACCGCTGTCGACCGCTACGTCGAACGGGTCAATCGGCTGCTCGCCGAGCTCGAGATGTCCTCCTCGCCGGAGTCGGCAGTTCGGCACGCGCTCGACGAGGTCAGTGAGGAGACTCGGGACATCCTTCAGCGTGCGCACGAGACCGCCGACGAAATCACGGCGCGCTCTCGTGCAAAGGCGGACGACAGGCTGCAGCAGGCTGAGGCCGAGGCACAACAGGTGCGCGCGGCGGCACAGCGAGACGCGAGCGAGACCCGTGACGCTGCCCAGCACGAGGCACACGAGCTACGCGAGTTGGCCACCGGCGAGGTTCAGAATTTGCGTGACATCGCTCAGCGCGAGTCCCAGGAATTTCGCGAGACCGCCAAGCGCGAGTCGGCCGAGCTCCGCGAGACCACCGCGCAGGAGATGGCCGAAATGCGAGAGACGGCCGTGCGGGAGACTCAGCAGCTGCGAGCGTCTGTACAGCGCGAAGTAGACGAGCTGCGCAGCAGCGCGCGGCGAGAGGCCGACGAGCTGCTTGAAAACGCGGAGACTCACGCGCGAGAGCTGGCCCGCAGCGCCGAGGCGATCTGGCGTGAGCGTCGACGGCTGATTGAAGACATGCGCACGGTGGGAGAGCAGCTCGTGGCGATCGGGGAAGTCGAGGGCAAGCGCTTCCCGCGTCCCGCCGAGGAGGGGCTGCTGACTGCCGAGCTCGGACGCGAGCAGACCGCCACCGAAGCCAGTCCGCCAGCGCCCGAGCCCGAAGCCGCAACCCCCCAGCTCGAACCGAACCTGTAGGTTCGCTCGGCGATCAGCAAGGTGTGGCCGTCGGGGTTGCGACCTAGGTGCGCTCGGTGGTGGATTTAGCGGCTTAGACCCGCGCCGAAATCGCAATTCATCGCTCGGGCTCGCGCCAGCAGAGCCAGACGACATGCCCGGAAGGTGCGGGCAGCTCGGCTGCGCGCCATGGCCCGGCGCTGCCGTCCGCCCAGAAGCGTGGCGACTGCAAGCGGCGCGGGTCGTAACGCAGCGCGTCGCCCAGCGCCTTCGCAAGCGCCTCCTTGCTGCACCAAAGCGAGGTGAAGAATGCCTCCGGCGGTTCAGACCCGGGTGCCGCGAGCGTCTCCGCCGGGGTGCAGATGGACTCCGCGAGCTTGTTATCAAAGGGCTGCACCCGCTCGATGTCGACGCCGACAGGCTCACTGTGCAGAGCGACGATCGCGTATGGGTAGCGGTAGGAGCGCGCGACGTGGGGGGCGGGGGCCCGGCTAGTCTCGCTTCGCGCCCAATCCCGAAGACCGCGCTCGCCGAGGCCCATCGAGCGCGCATCCAGGACGCGCACCTCCGGTGCTGACAGGGCCGGGATCACGCCGCGACCACCGGGGCACCGTGCCAGCGGGTCTGCGGCGGGAGACGCTCGCCGCGCATGACCACAGACCGGGCACCTACGCAGCAGCCCTCGCCGATCGCGCTGTCGGGCAGCATCGCGCTGATCGGACCGAGCGTCGATCCTGGGGCGACGCGAGCGGGACCGATTCGCATCAGCCGGTCGTGGAACAGGTGCGTCTCCACGAGCCCGCTGCGATTGACCACGCACCCGTCCTCGAGGTTGACCATGTCGAACTCGGTGATGGTCATCGTCTCGCACCACACATCGCGTCCCACGCTTGCTCCCATCGCTCGCAGATACGCCGACATCAACGGCGTGGCAAGCGCCGAGCCGATCAGCCACGGTCCCGCGAGCTGCTCCTGGCAGCTGTTGATGATCTCGTCGCGCCAGACGAAGAACGACCACAGCGGGTGCTCGCCGCGCCGGTATCGGCCGATCAGCAGCCACTTGAGCGCAACCGTCAGCCCCGCCGCACACAAGCCGCCGGCCACAAACGCGAACGGGGTCGCTGCGGCCATCGCCCACAATCCCGCGACTGAGCCCACCCGCTCGACCGCGGCGAAGAGGAGCGATCCAAGCACCACCGAAAGCGACGCCGGGAGCAGGATCCGAATCAGCTCCGTCGCGCCCCGGGCAAGGATCAACCGTCTAGTCGGGCTCACGGTCCGCGTCGGATCGGTCCTTTCGGTTCGCTGGGGAAGTTCCAGTGCCGGGCACCCGAACCAACTGGTCCCGTCGGGGACCTCGAGTGGGGCCGTGCTGAGGACGCCGACGAGGCAGCCGCTGCCAACTTCGGTCGAGCCCTCGAGGATCGCCCCGTTGCCGACGAAGCTCGCGCGGCCGACGTGGATCGGGGCGACGCGGAGCCACCCCTTCCGGGATCGCGTGGTCGCGAACTCGGCCGCGTCGGCGACGAAGCTCATCTCCTCGAGCGCGACCAGCCGGGTCAGGCCGGAGGTGACCGATACTTCGGCCCGCTTGCCCACCCGCACCCCCAGCAGCCGCAACCAGCTACGGGTGTAGACGCTGAGGTAGAGCGGAAACAGGACCTGGTTTGCGCTGTTCAAGAGCGAGTCGGTCAACCACAAGGCCCACCTGGCCGCGCCATCCTCAGGATGCCAGCCAGGGCGAATCAAGCGCGCTGCCGCCCGCACTAGCACCGCTACCAGCAGGGCGTAGGTCAGCATGAACGTGATCGCGATCAGTGGGGCGATCACGATCGATTCGCTCGCCAGGTCCTGAGAGCTCCAGCGGCTGGGAGCGAGCGCGAGGACCAGCGCCAAACCGGGCAGCGCGGCAGCGACCCCGAGCAAGTTCTGGGCCGCGATCCCCGGTCCATACATCGCCTTCCACAGCCGCCGGTGGCGTGGATGCGGCGCATCGCCGGCGGGCCAGCTGGTCCCCGCTCGGCCGACTCGGCGCGCCGGGGACCCCGCCCACCGCTCTCGGGCCGGAACCGTACCGGTGACTACCGCACCGGGCTCGATCTCGCTCTCGGCGCCAATCGCGGCGCCCGGCATCAGCACGCTGTCGGTTCCGAGGCGGGCACCCTCGTCCACGCGCAGCTCGCCGATCACCAGCTCGTCGCCGTCGATCCACCACCCTTCGAGGTCGACATTGGCCTCCACCGTCGCGTTATCGCCGATCGCGATCAGGCTGGACACCGGGGGCAGCGTCGACAGCCGAACGCCACGCCCAATGCGGTGACCGCACAACCGCGCATATCGCGCCGCCCAGGGAGTCCCCTCGAGACTTTGCAGCCGCCACATGGCCGCGAGGCGCTCGAGCAACCAGATCCGGAACATCAGCCAGCCGTGACGGGGAAACCGTCCCGGTCGCAGGCCCGTGAGCAGCGCCTTGCGCGCGAGCGCCAGCATCAGCGCTCTCCCCGGAACGCTTGCGAATGCGATCCAGCCCGCGATCAGCCAACCCCACCCCAGCTGTGGCCCGAGCTGGCCTTGCTCCAGGCGATTGACCACGAGCACGCCGAGCAACCACTGCGGCGAGGCGATCAGCTTGAGCATGAGCACGCCGATTAGTTGCAAGGCTGCCCACCGGCGCGACGGCTGCGGCCGCCCGCGCGTGGTCCGGTCACCCCGCTCGCCGAGCTGCTCGAGCCGCGCGGTGAACTCGCCCAGGCGCCGATGTTCGTACAAGTCAGCTACCGCGACGGCCGGGAACCGGCTGCGAATCGCCGACACGAGCTTGGCGACCGCCAAAGACGTGCCGCCAAGCGCGAAGAAGTCGCTCGCGGCGGTGAGCGGCAAGGGGCCCAGCTGCTCGCACCAGCGCTCGGCCACCCAGGCGGCGGTGCCGGTCAGCGCACCGCTCTTCACTGGCGCCGGCGGCGGCCAGGGAAGCGCGGTGCGGTCGACCTTGCCCGAGTTTCCCTGTGGGAGCGAGGGCAACGGGACGATCAACGGCGCGATGCCGTTCGGAAGCAGCTCGGTCAGCTCGCTGCGTATCTGGACGGGATCGAGTTCCGCGACCACATAGGCGACTAGGAGCTTGTTGTCCGCGGCGGTCTCACGCACGGTGGTGGCCGCCGCGCTGACTCCGGGAATCGAGCTGAGCCGGGCGTCGACCTCGCCGAGCTCGATTCGCCGCCCTCCGATCTTGACCTGGTCGTCGCGGCGGCCCACGAATGCGAGGCCGTGGATCGTCTCCCGGACGATGTCCCCGGTCCGGTAAGCGCGATCCCAGCCCAGCGCCTCAACGCCATCGAACCGCTCCCGATCGAGCGTCCGGTCGAGGTACCGTCCGAGCCCGACGCCAGCGATCGCCAGCTCGCCTTCCTCGCCCAGTGGGACTGGCTCGCCGTCGGCCGCTAGTACCGCGGTCTCCCATCCCGAGAGCGGCCAGCCGATCGTCACGGGCTCGCCGGGGCGAATCCGTCTGGCTGTGCTGACAACCGTCGCTTCCGTTGGCCCATAGGTGTTCCACACCTCGCGCTCCTTCGCCAGGCGCCAAGCAAGAGCCTCTGGACATGCCTCTCCGCCGAGAATCAGCAGCCTCACGCCGGGGAGCGACCGCCAGTCCCACATCGCGGCGAGGGTCGGGACCGTCGAGACGACGCTCACGCCGCGGGCCGCAATCCACTCGCCGAGGTCCGCGCCCGACTTCACCAGCGAGCGCGGCGCGGGGACCAGCGTCGCGCCGTGGCGCCAGGCGAGCCACATCTCCTCACAGCTCGCGTCGAAGCCGACTGAAAGCCCTGCGAGTACGCGGTCCTCGACGCCGATTGCCCACAGCTGCGCCTCGGCGTCCACGAACGCCGCCGCCGCTCGATGTGAGACCGCGACTCCCTTCGGCTTGCCGGACGAACCGGAGGTAAAAATGACCCACGCGTCGTCGTGCGTCCGTGGGAGCGCCTCGGAGCGGGTCGCCTCTTGCGATCGCGTGTCGGTTGCGTCTTGACGGCGGATCGCTTCCTTCGGGGACAGCTGTCGAGCCTCCCCGGTCGCGATCGAGAAGCCTTGTTCCACCACGCCGCTCACCCCAGCGCGCTCCCAGATCTCGTCGGCTCGCGCCTGAGGTTCTTCGGCGTCGACGGGCACGTAGGCGGCGCCCGCGAAAAGGACACCCAGAATCGTGATGTACAGCTCTGCCGTCCCGCTTGGCACGCGCACCCCGACGCGGTTACCCGGGCCGAGCCCAAGCTCTTGCAGCCGTCGCGCAAGCGAGATCGCGGCGTCGCGCAGCTCGCGGTACGTGAGCACCGCGTCCGGCGCGTCGATCGCCGTCTTCTCGCTGCAGCGCAGCACGGTTGCGCTGAAGATGTCAAGAAGCGTGCGGGCCGGGGGAGCGCCGCGATCGGCCTCAGCTGCACGGGGCGAGGGGAGCGCGACGATGTCCGCGCTGGCGCGGTCGCGCCGGGGTTCTTCTTCCAAACTGGTCGTGCGCATGCGTGCACCTCGCGCCCATGGAATGCGCCGGCCGAGGGGCTGGGCATCCTGCCCTGGTGAAATAGCCAACCCCAGAACACTTGACGACCGTCAGGGTTCCGGCGGTGAGATGAAAGATTCGACAGCTATTCGCTGGTTTTGTGGGGGTCGGGTTAGAGCACGGTCAGCGACCGCTGACAGCGCGCACGCTTAACGCAGGCGGGGTGGCCAATCCATTGGCCACCCCGTCCGGTTTCCGTGCCCCCCTGTTCGGCCCCCATTCGGCGGGCCCTACATCCGAGCTTTAGCCCTGCCGCAGCTGAGTTGTCGTGTCACTCGAGCGCCTTCCGAGCGCTCCCCTTCCGATGAGGACAGTGTCTGTGGGGCTTGATCTGAGGAGAGCGTCGGCGTTGCCGCCTCGCCTGCTCGGGTCAGGCCCGTTGTAGGACTTAGTTTTCCCGGCGGGCGATGATCACTGTAGGGAGCCGGACCGGACAGGACTGAGGATCTTTCTCCCCATGCCGAGCTCGGAGGCGCAACGGCGTGCGCGTGCTCAGTGGGGCGCACGGGCGGGCACAAGGGGCGGGCGGCGCTCGCCCACTACCGACGGTTTGGCGAAGTTTCCGGGTAGAGCCCGATCGATCGCCGCTGATGAGCTCTGAGGGATCGAAACTGCACCACAGCGAGGCCCCAGATGAGGCCGGGCGCCGGCCCGCGGAAGGCCAAAGCGAGGAGGACGAGAGCGGCGATGCCTTTGGATCGAACGACCCATTCTCGGTGGGGGTCGAAGAAGAGTTGTTCCTGGTCGACCCGGTAACCGGCCGGCAGGCGAACACCTCAGGAGCGGTGCAGGAGCGCCTGGGCCCAGTCGACGGACAGGTCGAGCGTGAGCTTCACGCCTGCCAGATCGAGCTGATCACGAACGTTTGCCACAGCGCCGGCGAAGCGGTAGGCGCGCTTGGCGATCTCCGTCGGGCGGTGGTCGCGACCGGAGCCGGTCTCCTGGGGTCCGGGACCCATCCCTCGGCCGCCGAGGGCGACGCCGAGATCACCGACAAGGAGCGCTATGAACGGATTCGCTACCTCCTTGGTGACGCCGCCGCGACGCCGGTCAGCGGCCTTCACATCCACGTCGGGATGCCCGACGCGGAGACCGCGATCCGCGCGTTCAACGGCCTGCGACGCCATCTGCCGCTGTTGCAGGCGTTGGCCGCAAACTCGCCGTTCCGCCACGGTCGCGACACGGGACTTGCATCGGCGCGAGAGGTGACGCTGCGCGGCTGGCCGCGCTCGAGCGTGCCGCGGGCGATGCATGATTTCGAGGACTTCGTCCAGACCACCCGGATGCTGACCCGGGCCGCGGACGTTCCCGATTACACCTGGTTCTGGTGGAAGCTGCGGCCGCATCCGCGACTCGGGACGGTCGAAATTCGGGCGCTTGATGTGCAGACGTCGCTGATCGACACGTCGGCGCTAGTGGCGTTCGTTCACTGCTTGGTCCGGCACGCCGCGGAGGTCGATGCCGAGCCGGATCCTCCGGCGGAGGTTCTGGAAGAAGGAATCTTTCGCGCGGCTCGGTTCGGCGTCGCGGCGCGGCTACCCGACCCCGACGGCAGGCTGCGACCGGTGCCCGCGCTGCTCGACGAGGCGCTCGCCCGCGTTCGGGGCCACGCACGCGAGCTCAGCTGTGTCGATCAGCTGGATGTCTTGCCCGATCTGCTGCGACGCGGTGGCGGCGCGCGTCTTCAGCGCTCCAAGTATGAGATCGCAGGGATGGACGCGGTGCTGCGCGAGCTGACTGAACTCACCACCTCGAGGTCCTCGCCGCCGGCCGCTGGGTGAGCGGGAAGAGCTCTCAGTGCGGCTCCACGCGCGGCCGGGATCAGGTTTGGCTCGAGCGGGAGGAAGGCGAAGATGCCGCGCTCACGGTTGTGAGCGCGGCAAACGGGCATCCTTGTGGTTTCAATGACTCCTCTGCACGCACTGGCGATCTTCGGCGCGGGGATCGTCGCCGGGACGATCAACACCGTCGTCGGCAGCGGGACGTTGTTCACCTTCCCGATATTGCTCGCATTCGGTTACCCGCCGGTGACCGCGAATGTCTCCAACACGATCGGGCTCGTGCCCGGATCGGTCGCCGGAGCGGTCGGATACCGGCGCGAGCTGAGCGGTCAAGCTCGGCGGGCGACGCCGCTGCTGATCGCGTCGACGATCGGCGGGATAACCGGCGCGGTCCTGCTGCTGACCCTGCCCGCGTCGGCGTTCAAGACGATCGTCCCGGCGTTCATCGCGGTCGCGCTGATTTTGATCGTCTTGCAGAAGCGCCTCACCCGGGAACTGGAGAAGCATCGTCCCCGTGCTAGCGACCGAGCCGGTCCGGTGGCCACGAGCGCGGTGTTCGGCAGCGGGGTCTACGGCGGATACTTCGGTGCCGCTCAGGGCATTCTGCTGCTCGCGATCCTCGGGCTGGCGATCGAGGATGATCTGCAGCGACTCAATGCACTCAAGGTGGTGCTAGCCGGACTGGTGAACCTCGTCGCGGGCGTGATCTTCATGTTCGCGGCGCACGTCGCGTGGCTGCCCGCGCTGCTGATCGCAGTCGGCTCGATCCTCGGCGGCATCGCAGGTGCCCGGGGCGGTCGCCGATTGCCCGATCCCGCACTCCGTGCCCTGATCGTGGTGGTGGGGATCGTAGCGATCGTGCGCCTGGTTTGAGCGAGCCACTGTCGGCTAGACTCGCCGGCCAAGAAGCGGAGACGATGCGCCAATTGACCGGACTTGATGCGGAGTTTCTAGCGCTGGAGAATCCGCGCCAGTCCGGGCACGTGGGCGCGCTGGCGGTCCTCGACCCGCGTAGCCGCCCCAACGGACGACTGGAGCTTGCCGACGTCCACAACATGATCGCCGAGCGGCTACCGCTGTTGCCGCCTTTGCGCTGGCGGCTCTGCACGGTGCCGTTCGGACTCGACTACCCGTACTGGATCGACGATCCCGAGTTCGATCTCGAGTACCACGTGCGCGAGCTGGCGATCCCGCCGCCGCCCACGGACGCCAAGCTCGGGGAGCAGATCGCGAGGATCATCGCGCGGCCCCTCGACCGGGCCCGCCCGCTGTGGGAGGCGTATCTGATCCATGGCCTGCAGCGTGGCAACGTCGGCTTCCTGACTAAGATCCACCACGCGCTGATCGACGGAGTGTCGGGCGCCGAGATCATGGGCGTGATGCTCGATCGCACGCCCGAAGGGCGGCAGCCACCCTCGCAGATCATCACTCCGCCCGATCGTCAACCTTCCGAGCTCGAGATGCTCGCGCGCGCGGTCCTCGGCGGACCACGCTACCTCGAGCGTGTGGTGCGGCGAAGCCCTTCCACGCTGGTCAACCTCGAGGACGCACCAATCTTCAGCGAGCTGCCGGGCGCGAAGACGCTTGGGAGGACGACCGCTCGACTGGCCCGGGCGCTTGGCCGGCGCGAATCCCCGGTGCTCGAGCGGACCGATTTCAAGCGGCCCCGCACGTCTTTCAATGGCCGCGTATCGCCGCACCGAAGGTACGCGTTCGGCCGCCTGCCGCTTGACGGCGTCAAGGCGATCAAGAACGAGCATGGCGTCACGGTCAACGACGTGGTCGTCGCGGTGTGTGCGGGCGCGGTTCGACGGTGGCTGATCGAGCACGAGGAGCTGCCCGAAGGGCCCCTGGTGGCCCAGGTGCCCGTGTCGGTACGCACCGAGGAGCAGCGCGGCACCTACGGCAACCGAGTTGGGATGATGAGCGTGCCGCTGTGGACCAACGAGGCCACGCCGCTCAAGCGCCTGCGCTTGACCCACGAGGCGCTCCGCGCAGCCAAGGAGCGACACAGGGCGCTTCCCGCGAACCTGTTGCAGGAGGCGACTGAGTTCATCCCGCCGGCGCTGTTCGCGCGGGCCGCGCAAGTGACGTTCTCGCTCGCCGCGACACGGACGCCGGTCTGGAACCTCGTGGTCTCAAACGTGCCTGGGCCCCAGCAGGAGCTATACCTGGCCGGCGCCAGGGTGCAAGCCCACTATCCCGTGTCCGTGATCACCGATGGGATGGGACTGAACATCACAGTGATGAGCTATCACGGCCACCTCGACTTCGGAATCGTCGCCGACCGCGAGCAGATGCGAGACGTCTGGATGCTGATCGGCTGGCTGCGCGAGTCGCTCGACGAGCTACTTCAGGCGGGGACGCCAAAGCGCCGCCCGCAGGCTCGCGCCGCGTCGGCCGCGCGACGCCGCCCCCGAACATAGCGGGCTTGATGCGGAAGTGAGGGCGCTACCAGGCCTGCTCGAGCCCGCAGTGCGGGCACGGAACGGTGGTCGACACGGGAGCGTCGAACACGAATCCGCACTCGCACGCGTATGTCGCGCGGTCCTGGGGAGGAATTTCCTCCCGCGGGTGCCTGCCAGGCGCCCGCTTGGGCGCCGTCTCAAGTTGTAAATGGGGGGAGGCGGCCGACGGTGCGGGTCGCGCTGGTCCCTGCCGACGACGTCGCAAGCCGAGCTCGCCTCGTTTCGATCTAACTAGCACGTCAACATCAAGAACGGTCCCGGCGGCGATTGGTTTCGCGTCAACTCCCTTTTTTGCGGCCGATGAGAGGCTTCTGATCGAGCAGCCCCAGCGACCATCTGGGTAGCTGCTGACTGGCGTTGTGGGAGAATTGCCCTCGGCATGGATCCGAGCCGCAAGCGTGCCATCCGCCTCGTCGTCGCTCTCACCGCCGCGTTGCTGCTGGCGACGGCGCTGATCTACACGAGCTTCACCGCTGGCAACAAGGAGCTGACCGCAAGCCAGCTGCTGAGGACGGCCCAGCCGGGTCAGAAGTACATCCTCGCCGGCACGGTGCTCGATGGATCGGTTCGCCGCGAGGGCCAAGCCCTGCTGTTCCGGGTTCGCGACCCAAAGCTGGAGATGTCGGTCCCGGTCCGCTACACCGGCATCGTCCCGGACCCGTTTGCGGCAGGACGTGGCGTGCTTGTCACAGTCCACAAGCAGGGCACCGGCTTTATCGGGCAGCCGAACTCGATGCTCACCAAGTGTCCTTCCAAATACCAGGCAGCGTCGGCGTCGTAGTGGTGGGTGGAGACTGATGGCGCCCGTTGGCCGCGCACTGCTGGTACTGGGGTTGATGGTGGCGGTTTACGGCGTCGCCGCATCGATTTACGGTGCGCGAAGCCACCGGCGAGAGTGGGTGGACTCAGGACGTCGATCGGTATACGTGCTGGCGGGGCTGATGATCGCGGCCTTCGCGATCCTCGAGGCCGCGTTCTTGCGCTCGGATTTCTCCTACAACGTCGTCGCCGAGCACTCCTCCACGACCACACCCACGTTCTACAAGCTGGCGGCCGCCTGGTCTTCTCAGGAGGGATCCCTGCTCCTGTGGGTGTTCCTGTTGTCGTGCTGGTCGAGCCTGATCCTGTTCCTGACGCGCAAGCGGGTCAGGGATATCGCCCCGTATGCGACCGCGGTGCTGCTCGGCTTCAGCTGCTTCTTCATCTCGCTGATGGTGTTCCCGTTCGGAGCCAACCCGTTCACCACCACGGCGAACCCGCCGGTGCAGGGAGCGGGACTGGATCCGCTGCTGCTGCACCCCAGCATGATGATCCATCCGCCGATGCTCTATTCCGGCTACACGCTGCTGACGGTGCCGTTCGCGTTCGCGATCGGAGCACTGGTCACCGGGCGGCTGGGCTCTGAATGGATCAGCGTAACGCGCCGGTTTGCGCTCGCCGCGTGGCTGTTTTTGGGCATCGGGATCTTGCTGGGAGCGCGGTGGTCTTATACGGAGCTCGGGTGGGGCGGTTACTGGGCCTGGGATCCGGTGGAGAACGCCGCGCTGATGCCGTGGCTTTGCTGCACGGCCTTCATCCATTCGATCATGATCCAGGAGAAACGAGGCATGCTGAAGGTCTGGAACGCCTCGTTGGTGCTCGCGAGCGGGACGCTTTCGATCCTCGGCACGTTCCTCGTGCGCTCCGGGATCCTCGATTCAATCCATGCATTCGGCGCCTCCACGCTCGGGGTTCCATTCGTGCTGCTGATCGCCGCGATGGTCATCGCCTCGATCGGGCTGGTCGTCTGGCGCCGGTCGGCGCTGGCATCGGAGGCTCAGCTTGACTCGATGTTCTCGCGCGAGGCGGTGTTCCTGATTCAGAACCTGGTGCTCGTGGCGATGGTCGCGGTGGTCTTCTGGATCACGTTCTTCCCGCTGATCTCGGAGGCCGTGACCGGCACGAAGGTGTCGGTTGGACCGCCGGCGTTCCTGCCGTTCGTGGTGCCGCTCGCGCTGATCCTGGTGCTGCTGTCCGGGATCGGCCCGCTGATCGCCTGGCGTCGGGTGACGGTCTCGAACCTGCGCCGCAACTTCACTCTTCCCGTCGTGGCGGGGTTGGCGACCTGCGTGGTGTTGCTGATCGCCACGAACACCGGCACCCGCCCGGCGGCGCTGATCATGTTCTCGCTCGGCGCGTTCGTGGCGGTCGCGGTGCTTCAGGAGCTGTGGCGCGGAACCGTGGCGCGGCGGGCGATCGCCCACGATCCAGTGCCGCTGGCGTTTGTGCGCCTGGTCAGGCGCAACCGGCGCCGCTACGGGGGCTATACGGTGCATTTCGGGCTCGCGGTGTTGCTCGTGGGGGTGGCGGCGTCCTCCTCATTCCAGCACTCCCAGAACGTGACGTTGTCGCCTGGCCAGAGCGCCAGCGTCGGTGGCTACCTGATCAAGTACGTACGACCGACCGCTCAGGCGACCAGCGCCAAGGTTTCCTTCGGTGCGGTGCTCGACGTCTCCAGGGGGGGCAAGCACGTCACCACGCTGCACACGAGCCGCGGCTTCTATCCCGCTCCCGACGATCCGACTCTCGGCCCCATCTCGGAGGCCTTCAACGGCCAGGCGGACAGCGATGTGGGGCTGCGCGCGGGCCTGACCCGCGACATCTGGACGGTGATCAATCCCGATCTGACGCCGCTTCAGGGGGCGATCTCTCAGGGGGACAAGGTGTTCCTCGCCGCGATGTCCAAGCTCTCGGCCAATCCAGCCACGGCCCGACAATACATCCCGTTCATCCAGACGGAGCGAGCTCGCGCGATCGTCGCGCTCACCGACCGGTTCATCACCCACCCGTGGGCCGTCAACTTCCTGTTCATCGTCTCCCCGCTGGTGACGTGGATCTGGCTGGGAGCTCTGATCATCGCGATCGGTGGCCTGATTGCGCTGTGGCCGATACCGTCGATCGCGCGGCGCAGGCGCGCCACCGCCAGGGGCGCCGCGCGGGCCCCGTCCGTGCCGCCCCCCGTGCCCGTGCGCGAGCCCGTCTAGCACCTCGCCGTGGACTACCTAATCGTGCTGGCCGTGCTGTTCGTCGTCGTGGTAGTCATCTCGGGACCCCTGCGGCGCACCGCTCGCCCTGCCGCGACCAGCAACCTCGCGAACGGCAAGCCAATCGAGCTGGCGGAACTGCAGGCGTCTCGAGACGCCAAATACCGCGAGATCCGGGACGCCGAACTGGATCACCGGACCGGCAAGCTGTCCGATCAGGACTTCGAGGCGGTCGATCGAGCACTCCGCGCTGAGGCGGTCGAGATCCTGCGGGCACTCGATCGCGCCGACGGCGCTCACAACGGGGCCAGCGCACACCACGCGTGAGCGCCGCTACCATCCCAGCCGATGACCACCGTACTCGACGTTGTTCAGGTGTTCATATGCGTCGTGCTGATCGGGCTGATCCTGATGCATTCAGGCAAGGATTCGGGCCTCTCCGGCGCGTTCGGAGTCGGTACCGGAGCCGGGCCGTTCGGAGGCGGCTCCTTGGTGGAGCGCAACCTGAACCGGTGGACGATCGCTTTCGCGTTCCTGTTTGTCCTCAACACGATCGTGCTGATCAAAATTTCGTAACTGGGTGGCATGTCCCCGCGCCAGGGTGCCCGTGCGGTGCCTAGTCAGGCGGGCTCGGGCGACGGGGTGCGCGGGCCCGGTGACCGTGTCGCGTTTCTTTGCCGGGAGGCGCGGCCGAGCCCGGGACCGGATTTCGAACCCTTGGCCACCGACGCGCGGGCCCACCGAACTGTTCCTGGTGGGAGCCGGCCGCCGGTCGAGAGCCAGGATCCTGCGAGGATCAGGAGGAGGCCTGCCACCGCGCCGCCGCCGGGTCGCTCGCCGAGCAGGGTCACGCCGAGCGCGACGGCGACGACCGGGTTCACGTAGGTGATCACGGTTGCGCGGCTCGTGCCCGCCTCGCGGATCAGAACCGTGAAAATCACGAACGCGGCGGCGGTACAGACGACGCCGAGCACGATCACCGCTCCGACCGCGCCTGCTCCGGGCATGGTGTGCGGGTGGTCGACCGCGGCCACCGGCGCCAGCACCAGCGACGCGAGCCCGAGGCTCGCTCCCATCGTCGCGCGCGGGTCGAGATCGCTGAGACGATGCTTGATCACCATTGGCCCAATCGCGTACCCGGTGGCCGCAACCACGATCGCGCCCGTCCCGAGCAGCTGGTCGGCACGACCGGCGACGTCGAGGCCCATCAGCGCGATCACTCCGCTGAAGCCGATCAGCAGCCCGAGCGCGCGGGTTGGGGTCGGCCGCTCCGAGTGGTCGAAGCGGAACGCGAGCAGCGCGCCGATCAGCGGGACCGTCGAAATCACGATCGCCGCCAGCGACGATGAGACGTGCCGTTCGCCGGCAGCGATCAGCGGGAAGGGGATCGATATCTCCGCGATCGCGTAGGCGAGCAACCAGCGCCATCGGCCCCGCAGCGAGTGAAGCTTTCCCGCTCGGCAGGCCAGCCCGATCAGGACCACCGCGGCTAGCGTCACGCGCGCCCACGCGAGCATCGGCGGCGTGATCCCATCGCGGACCGCGATCCTGATGAACAGGTAAGGGATGCCCCAGATCACCGAGATGGCGGCAAACGCGATCCAGGCGCGGCGACTCATCGGCTCAATTGCCGGCCGCACGCGATCAAACCACGGCGACTCATCGGTTCGACTGCCCCGGCAGCCCATCCACCAACCGCAGCAGCTCGAGCGGGCTGAACGGCTTGGTCAGGAACAGATCCGCCCCGGCCTCCTCGGCGCTCCGCTCGGTGCTGTAGCCATGCACGGCGGTGAGGATCACGATCGTCGCCTCACGCGTGATCGGGTCCTCGCGCAGCTGGCGGCAGGCGTCGATTCCGTTCAATCCCGGCATGTCGACGTCGAGGAACACCAGTGACGGTCGCTCGCGCCGGGCCACTTCGAGCGCCTCGTGGCCGTCGGCGGCCTCGTGCAGTTCGATCTGCGCGACCTCCTCGAGGGTGGTTGCGATCAACTTGCGAATGAATGGGTCGTCGTCGACGACCAGCACGCCGCGGGTCACAAGTCAGCCTCTAGGGTCACGATCGGGCGCTCACTTGATGCTCGCGGCGATCCGCTCGATGGTTTGATCGCTGATCGTGGCGAAGGCCTCGATCACCTGGGGATCGAAGTGTCGGGCCGCCTCGGAAACGATCATCTCGCGCGCTTGCGTGAGCGGTGAAGCGGGCCGGTATGGCCGTTTTGTGGTCAGCGCATCGAGTACGTCAGCGACCGAGAACGCGCGCGCCGCGAGTGGGATCTCCTCACCACTCAGCCGATCCGGATAGCCGAGACCGTCCCAGCGCTCGTGGTGGGAGCGCACCACGGATGCCGCTTCGCCGAGGAACTCGACTTCGCTGACGATCGCCGCGCCGATCACTGGATGTTGCTGCATAAGGGCCCGTTCTTCGTCGGTGAGCGTGCTCGGCTTGAACAAGATCGCGTCCGGGATCCCGAGCTTCCCGATGTCGTGAAGAAGAAAGCCGAACTCGATCCCCGGTGACTTGAAACGATCCAAGCCGAGCACCCGTGCGATCTCCAATCCGTAGGCGGTCACCCGCTCCGCGTGCTTGCCCGTGTAGGCGTCGCGTGCCTCGACCGCGTTCGACAGCGCTCGGACGGTTGCCATGTAGGACCGCTGCAGCTCCTGAGAACGTGCCCGCTCCTGCTTGAAGATCTCACTCAGGTCGGCCGCGTAGCGCTCGAGTTGCCGCTCCTTGTCGGTGGCCTCACGCTCACGGCGGGCCAGCTGTGCTCGCAACTGCTTGATCTCCTGCACCAGCTCGGGATCGCTCCGAACCGCCATCGCGCTCAGCCTACTCGTCTCCGCCGGCGTGAAGCGCGGCGAGCAACGCGGGCGCCGCCTGCTCGATCGGGACGATGTCGATTCCCGACCGATCCAGCCCAGTCGGGGTGGGAGTGACTCCGTCGGAGAACAGGATCACCCTGGGCGCCGGGCCGCGAGCGTCGAGTGCTCTGAGCACCGCCTGGGGGTTGCGAACGCCCACATCGACGAGCGTCGCCTCGAAGCGGCGCTCTCGGCATACCCTGGCCCCCGCAGCTCCGCTGAGCTCCCACTGATGTTCGAGCCCGAGCTCCAGGAGCTCGGGCTCGAGCAACGGCTGCAGGCCAAGGCGGCCCACGACCAGTACCCGTGAGCGGCCCGAGCTGAGGGCGGCGGTCAGCACGTCTCGCAGCCGGTCCGAGTCGATCGGCTTGGACACCGTCCACTCGCCGGCGAGCTCCTCGCGAGCGGAGACCACCGACACGAACACGATCGGCATCGTGCGCAGGTTGCTATCGCCGCGAATCTCGGCCAGCAGTTGCAAGCCGTCGTTGCCCGGCAACAGGATGTCGAGCGTCATCCCGTCGTAGCGCTCGCTTCGCAGTCGCTCCAGCGCCTCCTCGGCGTTGCCGGCGATCGTGGTCTGCACCTCGTAGGAGGCGAGCTGGCGGGCGATCAGCTCGGCGATTTCGGGCTCGTCGTCGAGCACCAGCACCCGCCGGCCGCCGATCGCCTCCTGTGCGTGCCTTCGATCAACCGGCGTTACGGCCACTGGGAGCAAGACTCGAAACTCGGTGCCGGCCCCGGGTTCACTATCCACCTCGATTCGGCCTTGATGCATGTCCACGAGCGATTTCACGATCGAGAGGCCCAGGCCGGTGCCGGAGGGTCGGCCGCTGCCGCGGCCATCGGATGGGCGCGGGGAAGCCCTGTAGAAGCGCTCGAAGATCCGCTCCAGCTCCTCCTCATTCATCCCGACGCCGGAATCTCGGACCGTGACCCCTACCCAGGCGCGATCGGCTTCCACGGTGAGCTGAATTCGGCCGCCGTCTTGCGTGTACAGGTGGGCGTTCGTGAGCAGGTTTGCGACGATCTGGCGAATCCGTGCAGGGTCCGCGAGCGCGAGCGGAACTGCGGAGTTCACATACACGCCAAGATGCTGATGCTTGCCGGCGATCCGTGGGGCCATCAGCTCGGCGACCTCTCGAGCCGCCTCGCCAACGTCGATCGGACGCCGGTTGATCTCCACGCGGTCAGCCTCGATCGTTGCTACGTCGAGTAGGTCGTTGACCAGATCCACCAGCCGATCGGTGGAGCGCAGGATGATCTCGATGAACTCGCGTTGGCGGTCGGTCAGGTTCTCCGAAGAGCGCTCGAGCAGTTCGACGAACCCTTTGATCGATGTCAACGGGCTTCGCAGCTCGTGCGACGCCGTCGCGACGAAATCGCTCTTGGCCTGCTCGAGACGGGCGCGGTCGCTCATGTCGCGCACCGTCCAGACGACGCCGTCAGCCTCGCTGCCCAGTGGCGCCGCGGTCACCGCGAGCGCACGGCCCCGGTGCGCAACGATCGTCTCGGCGCGGAGCGCGGCCTCGAGCGGGGGCAGCGGGCTCTCCGGTCCATCCGCCAGTTCGCCCACGTGTAGGCCGGGTGCGAGCTCGCCGGCTCTCGGGTTGACCGCCAGGATCCTCGACGAGTCCGGCTCGGTCACGATCAGCGCGTCCCCGAGGCTCTCGATCGTCACCGCCAGTCGCCTGCGCTCATCCTCGATTCGATGTTGCGCGTTTGCGAGCTCCTCGCCCATCGCGTTGAAAGCCGTGCCGAGGTCCTGCAGCTCCCGCGGGCCCGCGGGAACCACGCGCCGCTCGAGCTCACCGGCCGCGAGACCTCTCGTCGCGCGCAACAGCTCGTCGAGGGGCCGGCGCATTGCGCTCACCAACGCGGCGATCAGCAAGAGCGTCGCGAGCAGTGCCAGCAGCCCGGCTGCGGCGACCACGATGATCGCGCGGCGGGACTCGGAGTGAGCCTTGGCACGGGCGGCGCTGTCGCGCGCCTGCTGGCGGGCCTGCAGGCCAGTAGCCGCGTGGCGGACCTGCACCAGGGGTCCGTTCAGCGAAGTCGCCGCGGCGAGGTCGCCGCGCGCCGCCAGCTGACGAGCCCGTCCTTGAGCCGCGACTTGGGCGTGGATCAATTCCGCGCTCACCGGATCGTCTTGCGCCAGCTTGAGCGCAGCCGACGCGTCAGCCGCGAACGCACGCTCCAGCTCACCTTCGGCCGACCGTGCCGGTGATGCTCGTGGCGCGAGCACCGCCTGCTCCTCGGCGACCCCCGCGCTCTGGAGGTTGGCAGCTGCCGCAGCCAAATCCGAGTCCCGCGAAATCGCGCTCTCGTATCGCAGCCTGGCGTTGTAGAGCCTGACCACACCGAATGCCGTGACAGCCGCCAGCACGAGCGTCAGGCTGATCAACGCGATTCGCAGCGAGCGGGCGATTGACAAGTGTCCGATGAGCGGGACTCGGCTCATACGGGCGCGAGCGTACATCTGGATCTAACAGTCGCCACGCTGAGCTTCACCGAACTCCTTTTTGCTGCAACTTTCGGTGCATGTTGCCCTGAAACGGACACGCTTACTGCGCAATTGATAGTCAATGGCCCGCATGTCGATCCGGCCACGCGGGACATTCGGCGCGCTGACAGCGGCCCTGGCGGCGGCGGTTGCCCCCGCCACGGCAGGCGGCGATCTCGCGAAGCGCTACTCGAACAGACAGCAGCAGGCAAGCGCGCTGCAATCACGGATCCAGGCCGACGACGCCAAGCTCGAAGGGTTCGAGGGCACGGCCACCGCGCTTCAGGCGCGCCTGACGGCGATCAAGCGGAGCGTTGCGCTGCAGAGCGCGCTGCTCGCGAGCGTCAGCAGCCAGTTGTCGCGTGCCCGCGCGGAGCTGCTGGCCCTGGAGACGCGTTACGCCTCTGACCGACGGGTGCTCGCCTCGGAGCTGGTGGCGGAGTACGAGTCGCCACCACCGACGATCGTCGATGTGGTCGTTGACGCGGACGGCTTCGATCAGCTTCTCAACCAGCTGCACAGCATCAAGGCGATCGAGCAGCGCAACACAGCGGCGACTCGCGCGATCAACAGCGCTCGCCTCGAGGTCGCTCTCCAGACAGCGCGCCTCGCCGGGATTGAGGTCCGGCGCCGGCGGGCGACGGCAGCGGTGCTGGTCGAGCGCGACAAGATCGTGGGGCTGCGTCTCGCAATCGTCCGCCGAGAGCTACAGACTGCTCGCGACCGCACCCATGATGCAGCGCAGCTCGAGTCGTTGCGCAAGACCCTCGCGCATGAGGCGCTCATACTCGACCAGCGCGCTGCAGCCGCGCAGGCGGCGGCTTCCGGTGGCGCCGCTGCCACGCCGGGAGCCTGCATCGACGCACCGTTCGTGGCACACGGCGGCCCCTACGGGTTCTTTCCGGCGCCCGGAACCAACTACATCGCAGGTCAGGAGTCGATCATCGCGGCTCGCCTCGACGCGCTTGGCAAGACGCTGCAGCTGCACCTGATCGGCATCTCCGGCTATCGCACGCCGCAGCACTCGGTGGAAGTCGGTGGCTACGCCGACGATCCGCACACCCGTGGCGAGGCTTCCGATACCCCCGGGGTCGAAGGCGTGCCGGAGGCGACGCTCGAGTCCTTCTGCCTGACACGGCCATTTCCGGGCCCCCGCGAGGCCGACCACATTCAAGAGTCCTAGCTGGACCGTCCGGCCAATCAGCGGGCGCGCCCGGTCCGGGTTCTCTATTGTGCCGCTGCTTAACAACTCAGTTTCTCGAATCGGAGGCTTAGCTTCATGAACAAATCAGAGCTGGTCGACGCGGTGGCGAAGGACGCCGGTCTCACCAAGGCCGACGCCGCGCGAGCGCTCGATTCGCTGGTGACCACCGTCACCAAGACGCTCAAGAAGGGTGACGAGGTCGCGATTACGGGCTTCGGTAAGTGGTCGATTGCAAAGCGCGGCGCCCGCACGGGGCGTAATCCGCAGACCGGCCAAGCCGTGAAAATCAGGGCCTCGAAGACGCCGAAGTTCACCCCTGGCGCGACGCTCCGGGGAGCGGTCAACCCACGCCGCAAGAAGTAAACGTGCAACGTCCGCGGCGCCGAGCCTGCCGCGGCGCATCTGCCTCATCGCGTACGATGAATTCATGGAGCAATCCTCGCTGACCGTCGCTTCCGGCCAGCTAGAGCAGCGGCTCGAGCTGCATCGCCCAGAGCTGACCGGCTACTGCTATCGAATGCTCGGCTCGCCGTTCGAGGCCGAGGACGCCGTTCAAGAGACGCTGATCCGAGCCTGGCGCGGATTCGACCGCTTTCAGGGCCGCGCGGCGCTGCGCTCGTGGCTGTATCGGATCGCCACCAACGTCTGCTTCGACATGCTGAACGGGCGCGCTCGCCGGGCTCGCCCGATGGATCTGGGGTCCGCTCAGGCTCCGGTCCCTGAGAACATGAACGTGCTTCCGGAAGCGACCTGGATCGAGCCATTTCCCGGAACCGCTGGCGCCGCCGAGGAGGATCCCGCGGAGGTCGCGATGGCGCGCGAGACGATTCGGCTGGCCTTCGTCGCCGCGCTTCAGCATCTTCCGCCGCGTCAACGGGCGGTCCTGATTCTGTGCGAAGTCTTGCGCTGGAAGGCGAGCGAAGTCGCAGAGCTGCTCGACACCAGCGTCGCGTCGGTGAACAGCGCGCTGCAGCGAGCTCGCGCGACGCTCGAGGAGCGCGGCGTCAGCTCGTCTGACCCGATCCCACCCATGGACGAGGCGCAGCGTGAGCTGCTCGCGCGCTACGTCACGGCGTTCGAGGCTTACGACATTGAAGCGCTCACCGCGCTGATCAAAGAGGACGCCACGCAGTCGATGCCGCCGTATGACCTCTGGCTCCACGGCCGGGAGAACATCGTCGCCTGGTTCTTCGGGCCCGGGATCGGCTGTCGGGGTTCCCGGCTGATCCCAACGGTCTCAGCCAACGGCACCGTGGCGTTCGGCCAATACAAGCCGAGCGAGTCGGGCAGCGGCTATGAGCCGTGGGCGCTGAAAGTCGTGGAGCTGGCGCCGGAAGGCGTCGCCGAGCTGACGTTCTTCCTCAACACGGATCGACTGTTTCCGCTGTTCGGCCTGCCGCCCCATCCTCCGGAGCAGGTCGCTCGCAAATCACGCCGGCAAGGCCCATGAATGCCAGCAGCTCTCGCAGCGGCGGCGATACGTGCACCAGCCTGACGACACAGCCTTGGCGCCTCGCGACAAGCTGAAGCCGTGCCAGCGCGTCCACAGTGATCGCGTCGACTTCGACGACCTCGCTGACGTCACATAGCGCGACCGTCGGTCCGCTGCTCGCTAGCAGGCGGCAGACGCGATCGCGGAGACCCGCTAGATCGGCATGGGTGATCGGTCCGCGGATCGCGAACGTGATCGTCCTTCGCTGCGGGTCGGGCATTTATCGCCATAGACTGAGGCAAGCGGCGAAAGTCATCGCTGGCCATGGGGGGTGGCGAGGCCGCGGCTGTCGCCTACGGTGCCCGCGATCGCTTCGGCGCCGTTGTGGTCGGCGTGCTCGTGGGTGATCAGCAGCAGATCTGCCGCGACGTCCTCGATCGGCGGGCAAAATCAATTTGCATGCTGTTCCTCCCGGCGGGTTGCTGGCAGCGGCCGCGCCGGGATCCTCGGGGCGCGTCCATTTGACTGTTGCTGGTCGCCATGCTGATAGCGGCCGCCTCGCATCAGTGAAGCCGCGGCGGCGACCAGGCATGCCGCGATCGCGAACGCGAACGCCTCATGGAGCCCGGATCGGAACGGCCCTGAGATCAGGCTCGGGAAGAACGTTCTGCCGGTGATCAGGGCGCTGTTGGATGCGGACAGGCCGGCCAGCACGTGCGCTCCGAGAAGATGTTGGAGCGGGTTGTAGCCAAGGAAGGCGGCGAACAAGATCGACACCGGTGGGAGGTGCGCTGCGGCGTGGGCCGACGCTGAGGCCACGCCGTGGGCCTCGAGCCCGCTGCTCATCGCCTGCGGCAGCGTGGCCGAAAGCCCGGCGATCATCAGCGTGAAGAAGATCCCGATCGAGATCACCTGGGCCGAGTTCTGGAAGGTCTGGTTCATCCCGCCGCCGGCGCCACGATCGCCGGGCGGCAGGCTGTTCATCACCGCGGCGCGGTTGGGCGAGGCGAACATGCCCATCGAGATGCCGTTCAACGCCAAGATCGCGGCGAACACGGGGTAGGAGAAATCAGTCGGCAAGAACAGCAGCAGCGCAAAGCTGAACGCCGCACTGAGCATCCCCCCGGTGGCAAACAGCCGGGCTCCGAAACGGTCGGAGAGATAGCCTGACGTGGGCCCTGCGACCAGCATGCCCAGCGTCAGCGGCAGCATGTAGATGCCCGCCCACAGCGGGGTCTTGGTGAAGTCGTAGCCGTGCTGGGGGAGCCAAATGCCCTGCAGCCAGATGATCAACATGAACATCAGCCCACCCCGCGCGACGGCCGAGAGGAACGTCGACAGGGTGCCGAACGTGAAGGCGCGGATGCGGAACAGCGGCAGGCGGAACATCGGATCCTCGACCCGACGCTCGATCCCCGCGAACGCGGCGATCGAAAGCACGGCGCCCGCGAGCAGCGCGATCACCCGGGGGCTGGCCCAACCGGTGGCGTGACCGCCGTAGGGACGGATCCCGTAGGTGACCGCCACCATCAACAGAACCAAGCCCAAAGCGAACGTGAAGTTTCCCCACCAGTCGACCGGCCGCCGCCTCGGTTGCGAGCGCTCCTCGAGCTTGAAATACGCCCATACCGTGCCGAACAGCCCCACCGGAACCGAGATCAGGAACACCAGCCGCCAGTCGATCGGGGCCAGCAACCCGCCGAGGACGAGCCCGATGAACATCCCGCTGACGCCGACGATGTTGTTGATCCCGAGCGCCATGCCTCGCTGGTTGGCCGGAAACGCGTCCGTGATGATCGCCGCCGCGTTGGCGAGCAGGCAGGCGCCGCCGATCCCCTGAACGATCCTGAACACGATCAGGTACGTAGCCCCGGCGCGGCCGGTCATCCAGTCGATCGTCAGGAACAGCGACGCGATCGTGTAGATCAGGAAGCCGAGGTTGTAGATCCGCACCCGGCCGAACATGTCGCCCAATCGACCAAGGCTGACCACGAGCACGCTGGTCACCACCAGGTAGCCGAGGATCATCCACAGCAAGTAGGAGCTGTTTGCCGGGACCAGCGGATCCAGCTTGATGCCCCGGAAGATGTCGGGCATCGCGATCAAAGTGATCGACGCATCGAGCGTCGCGAGCAACACGGCCAGCGTCGCGTTGGATAGCGCGATCCACTTGTAGCGGTCTTCCATCGTGAAGTATTATACAGGCAACCTGTACAGTTTCCCTGCCGATTGTCCGCATGATCATGTCTACCACAGTCGATCCCGCCTTGACCGCGAGCGAGCTGCGCGTGGTGCTGGGTCAGCTCGTCCGCCGGCTCCGAGCCGAGAACCGGTTGCCGCTTCCCCACGCCAGCGCGCTGGGGCGCTTGGACCGCGAGGGCCCGCAGACAGTCAGCGAGCTGGCCGCGGCCGAGCGGGTGAGGCCGCAGTCGATGGCTCAGACGGTGGGCGAGCTCGAGAGCGACGGCCTGGTCGACCGGCAGCCAGATCCCGGTGATCGCCGGCGCGCGCTGGTCCAGCTGACAGACGAAGGCCGCGCGATGCTCCAGGCCGACCGGCGCCAGCGCGAGGGCTGGCTGGCGCGGGCAATCGTCGACGACCTCTCAGAAGAAGAGCAGGTCGTGCTGGGCCGCGCTGTGCAACTGCTCAGGCGCCTAGCCGAGAGCTGATCGCGCATTTAGCCGCGATTGGGCTGCCGCTGGACGGGTATCTGGATCACTGGGGAAGCTGCAGTGAGAATGATGAGCCTCAGCGGTTATTTGCCGGGCGGTGGGAACACCTCGCCGCCCCCGGTGATCAGCGAGTCCTACTCGGCGGTCGCCGAGTCCATACCGCGAGCGCGCAGCGCGATCGCCCAGTTCGCCGCTGCGACCGGCGCAAACGAGGAGCAGGTCGACGGTGTGCGGTTGGCGGTCTCGGAGGCGGTGACCAACGCAGTCCAGCACGCGTATGGCGATCGCCCGGGCCGCGTGGGTCTCACCGGGTGGTTGGTCGGCGACGAGTTGTGGGTGCTGATCGCCGACGCGGGGTCGGGGCTCCGCGCGGCTAGCAATCGTGGCGGCTTGGGTCTGGGGCTTGCGCTGATCGAGCAGGCCAGCGATCAGCTCACGATTGTTGAGCGCGCGGGCGGGGGAACCGAGCTCCGGATCTGCTTCAAGATTGGCTCCTCGCGCCAGGGCCGCTGATCTCGATCCTTGGCCGTTGCCCGCGCTAGCGCCGCTGCGCTGTCGGCTACCGGCGAGGGTTGCGCCGCTGGGCCACTTCGCCCGCATTCCCGACTTTCTGGACCACCAGATACCGTGGATGGCGCTCGACGATTTCCTCCACCTCCGGCATCTGGTGGCCGTTCGCCAGCGCGAACAGTCGCGGATCCGTTCGGATCTGCTCGTATTCGCGAGGCGTTAGCTCGATCAGATCGGTGCATCCGAGGCGGCCACACTCGCATCGGAACGCCGTCAGCGAATCTTCCTCTCCCTGCCACCGACCACGCTCGATCGCTTCATTGACGTCGCGAAACAGCGCTTCGTTTCTGGCGATGCGTTGCTGAGGCGATTCGTCCACGGCCTGATACTGGCACAGCGCGGATTCCCGCAGTTCACGTGCTCGCCGCGTGTCCAGGGACGGTCACGAGCGCGGCGCTTCCGCGGCGGATCGTGAGCCAGTAACCGCGCTTTCGTGCAGTGATCGAGGACATGGAGGGCGATCCCTGCCAGCTGCCGTCTGTGGCCAACCTCTGGCCCGCGAGCGTGACTCCCGAGCGAGCGCTCACCGTGGGCGCCAGCAACCGCTGCACGGTCGCGCGGCCCGAGGCGGGCACGCGAACGTTGACCCGAATCGACTTGCTGCCCTTGTCGATCAGCAGCACGTGCAGGCTGTCGCCGTTTATTCTCACCATCCAGGCGCTCAAGTGCAGCGAGGGCTTTGCCTGCAGGCGCACCGGGAGCAACTGTGCTCCTGGGCCAAGCGTCCGGGTGAACAGGATCAGCCCGTAGAGCAGCGGGCGCGCTGTGAGGCCGTTCGCGGTGACCGTGAACGGCGCGTTGATCGTGTTCGCGCGAACGTGGAGGTTGACGCCGTCGACGCCGGCACGGATCAGGTAGAACAGCGAATCGGGGGCCCACAGCGCGGTCGCAAAGGTGTTGCTGACGCCGGCAAGCCCCCCGCAGGTCACCGAGTTGAGCTCGGTCAGCCGGAACGGGAGCCCTGCGCGATGCGCCAGCAGCGCGGGAAGGGCCAACGAATGAGCCATCCCGGCCGAGGCACGATCGCTGAGCAGCCGCGAAATCGACGGATAGCTGGGCGACCTGTGCGAAACACACGCGGAGAAGGGATAGCGATGGGCGCTTACGACCTTCAGTGCTGGGTGGGGGCTTGCGAGCAGATTCGAGATCCACTGGACGTGGGCTGCGGGGTTCGCAAGCGCTGGTCCCAGGAGCGGCACGTGCGGCGCCACCCGCGCGAGCACTCGCGCATAGGACTGGAAATCGCCCACGTAGGTCGTGGGCGAGAAGCGATCCGGTAGGAAGCTGGGATTGAGGTTGGTCGCGATCGTCGCGCGCCAGTATGAGCGGCTGTAGATATCGTCTTCGTTACCGACCTCGAAGCCGACGATGCTCCCGCGCGGGAGCTCCCGTTCCGCCGCGCTGGCCAGAAGTCCAGCCTGCAGAGGCGAACCGGTGATCACGTTGAGGTCGATGATCAATCTCGCGCCGGTTTCGCGCACAAGCGCGCGGGCGGAGGACAACCACCCCGGAGTCAACCTGAACACCCACGCCGGCATGATCCCCGCCTTCGGGTCCCAGTAGGCGTAATCCGCGGAGTCTCCGCCGATTCGCAGCACCTGTGGCCCGTCGCCGCTCGCGTGCAGCAGCGCCAAGACCCGTTCGAACAGCCACAGATGGCGGTCGTACACGGGCAGCGTCCAGTATTCGGTCGACAGCCCGAAATAGGACCGGGGAACCGTTTGCGGGGCAGCGAACGGCCTCACGCTGACCACCGCCAAAGGGAGCGGGGGTGTGCTGGCGGAGGCCTTCGTCACGCCATCGCGACCGGGAGCCACGAGTAGAACCAGCACCGCGACGATCACCGCCACGGCGGCGGCAAGCGAGGCCAGACGCACCCTGGACAGGCGAGACCAGCCACCGAGCGAAACGTCGGCTTGACGCTGAAGTTTGATAATCGCGCTCCTCCGGCAGAGGCGGGCCCCGAATTTTGCAGGCTACAGATGTCGGTCAGATGAGAATCGCTTTAGCTTCTCTCAATCTCCGCGCACACCGACTCGCCCGCCAGCGCGCTGGCGCCGGCGAGCGAGCCACTAACAGGTAAACGTTATGCGGGGCTGCCTACTGCCGCCAGCTTGCGGACCGCCCCCGCGATTGCCTCAGCGTCGATCCCGGCCGCGTGCAGCAACTCGTCGGGCGCGCCGGATTCGGGCATATCCCTGACCGCGAGCTTGTGTACCGGGCCACGTTTCGGCTGCTCTGCGAGCGCCCCCAGCACTGCATCTCCGAGCCCACCTTCGGGCCAGTGATCCTCGACCGTCACGATCCCTGCCGTCTCGCGGGCAGCCGCCGCGAGCGTGTCCGCATCGATCGGCTTGATCGAGTAGCAGTCGATCACCCGCACCGTGATTCCTTCGGAGCTCAGGTTCTCGGCGGCCTTCTCCGCCTCGTCGACCGTGACACCGCAGGCTACGATCGTCACCTCGTCGCTGTCTGAAGATCGCACCACCCGGCTCCCGCCGATCCGGACATCTTCGTCCGGAGGGGTTCTCACCGGGGTCTTCCCCCTGAGCGTACGGATATACGAGATCCCCTTGCGGTCGGCCATCTCGGCCACCAGGCGCGCCGTCTGATTCGCGTCAGAGGGATGCAGCACCGCGCTCCCGTGCACGGCGCGTAGCGCGGCCAAGTCCTCGAGCGCCATCTGGGAGGGCCCGTCCTGGCCGATCGAGGCGCCCGCGTGGGACCCCGACAACCTCAGGTTGGCGCGCGAGACAGCAGCCATCCGGATGAAGTCGTAGGCGCGGCTGAGGAAGGCCGCGAACGTGGACGCGAACGGAACCCAGTCGCGGACTTGCATGCCCACCGCGGCAGCGATCATCTGCTGCTCGGCGATGAACATTTCGAAGTAGCGATCGCCGTGGGCCTTTGCGAACAGCTCGGAGAGCGTGGAGTTGGAGACCTCGCCGTCGAGCGCGACTACATCGCCGCGCATCGCGCCGAGCGCCGCCAGCGCATCGCCATAGGCATTTCGCGTGGCGACCTCTTCGCCCAGGTCCCAGCTTGGCAGCTGGCCGCCCGTGGTCTCGAAGCGGTGTGGCGCTTGATCCGTCGCGGGCTTTGCCACTTGCACCGTGAGATGGCGCTCGCCGCCGAGCTCCCGGATTCCTTCCTCTGGGTCGTCCAGCGGCTTGCCGTGGTGGCCGGGCTGGTTTTCGACGGCGCTGACTCCGCGGCCCTTGAGCGTCCGGGCCAGCACCACGGTCGGGCGGTCCGTCGTCTCGGTCGCTTCCTTGAATGCCGAGTCGATCGCCTCCACGTCGTGGCCGTCGATCTCGATCGTATTCCAGCCGAAGGCGCTGGCACGAGCCGCGTACCCATCCAGGTCCCAGCCGAGCATCGTCTCCCGCGTCTGTCCTAGACGGTTGACGTCGACGATCGCGGTGAGGTTGTCGAGCCCCTGCCAGCCTGCGTGCTGGAATGCCTCCCAGATCGAACCCTCGGCCATCTCAGAATCGCCGCACAGCACCCACACGCGGTAGGGCAGACGATCGAGCTTCTTACCGGCGATTGCCAGCCCGACGCCGATCGGCAGGCCCTGCCCGAGCGAGCCGGTCGCCACGTCGGTCGGCGGGATCCGAGGGGTGGGATGACCCTCGAGGCGGCTACCGAACTTTCGAAACGTCAGCAGTTCGTCGTCGGTGATCGCGCCGGCCGCCTTCAGCACCGAGTAGTAGAGGGGCGAGGCGTGTCCCTTGGAGAAGATCAAGTGATCCCGATGGCCATCTTTTGGCGACTGGAAGTCGAGCTTCAGATAGCCATCGAGCAGCACCGCCATCAAATCAGCGGCGGACATCGAGGAGGTGGGATGACCGGAGCCGGCGGCGGCGCTGGCGCGGATCGAGTCCACGCGCAGCTGCTGCCCGAGCTCGCGGCGGAAGTTAGCGTCGCCCATTTTCAGGCCGCCACGAGCTGGTCGCGCTTGCTCGCTACCCCACCAAACAGCTCTTGGAAGGATTTCGCGAACTTGTCCACGCCTTCGCGCTCCAGTACCGCCACCACATCGTCGTAGTCAATGCCCGCATCGGCGAACCGCTCGAGCGTCCGGTGCGCCTCATCAAGGTCGCGCTCCAGCGTATCCTCAACGTGGCCGTGATCCTGGAACGCCTCGATCGTCTCGCGCGGCATTGTGTTGACGGTCTCCCGTCCGATCAGCTCCTCGACGTAGACAACATCTCGGTAGTCGGGATTCTTGGTCGATGTCGACGCCCACAGGCACCGCTGCGGCGAGGCGCCGGCCTGCGCGAGCTTGTCCCACTCGGGGCCGCTGAACAGCCCTTTGTAGGTCTGGTAGGCGAGCTTGGCATTGGCGATCGCCAGCGTGCCCTTGAGCTCCTCGTGTCCCCCGATCTCATCCAAGCGCCGGTCGGCCTCGGTGTCAACCCGCGAGACGAAGAACGAGGCGACCGAGGCCACTTTTGAGAGATCGCCGCCCGTTTCCTGCAGGCGGCGAAGCCCGCGCACGTACGCCTCGGCTGCACCGCGATGGCGCTCGAGCGAGAACAGCAGCGTGACGTTGATTGGAATCCCGGCTGCGATCGACTCCTCGATTGCTCCTAACCCGGGTTCGGTCCCCGGAATCTTGACGAACAGGTTCGGCCTGTCGATCATCGCATGCAGGCGTTTTGCCTCGTCGATCGTGGCGTGGGCGTCGTAGGCGAGATTGGGGTCCACCTCGAGGGAGACCCAACCATCACGAGTCTGCTCGCCGCGTTCAAAGACTTCGCGCAGCAGGTCGCAGGCACCACGAATGTCCTCCTGAGCAAGTGCAAGGAACACTTCCTTGGGGTCGCTCCGCTCGCGCAGGACCTCGCGGAGTTGGTCGTCGTAGGCATCGCCGTCGGCAATCGCACCCTGGAAGATCGTCGGATTGGATGTGACACCGACGATCCCCTCATCGATGAGCGCCGCCAAGTCGCCATCGCGGACGAACGGGCGCGAGAGATAATCGATCCAGGGGCTCTGGCCGTGGTCGGTCAAGAGTTGAAGAGGCCTCGCCATCAAATCCTCCTATCGAAATGCATCGTTGGTTGCTTACCCTGCACTGTCATCGGACAACCGCGGCGATGCAAGTACGTTTCACGGCTTCATCACGCGGCGTCAGATCGTGCGGGGTGGCGCTGTCTACCCCGTAACGTTACGCGCCCGGAGGCTTTTGACGTACGACCGGGATCGGGCAGTGGCCGATGACGTTGTGCGCCAGGGTTCCGTGCCCGGGGTCGTGAGGTACGGACGGGACCTGATCAGCGTCCGGCGTTGATATCTAACCGCTCGCCCCACAAGCGACCGCGCTGCGGGTATCAATGCCGTAGCGTCGCTTATCTCTCCTCGACGTCCGGGCGGATGGGCAGGTGAGCCGACAGGATCGGCGCACCTGCCCATACGCAGCGAGGTCGTAATATCGCCGACTAGGTCGTAGTATCGCGGTCAGCGTGGCCACGACCGCTCAACTGCAGTCCGGCACTCTCGCCGCTCGGGGGCGGATTCGGTTGCTTGACTTCGAGCCCGATTTGGTCAGGTTCCTGACGGCTGAGGACCGCGAGCAACTCGAGCAGTTCTACCTGCCGGTTGTCGACGTCTCGAAGCGGCTCGTATCGGTCACCAGCTTCCTCAATCAGCGCCGCGTGTTCGCCGCTGTCGTCCTCGACGGAATGTTGTTGCACTACCTCCAGATCGGAGCGCAGCCAGGACTGCGAGTAATCGGACCCGGAGAGATCGTCGCGCCGCGGGACGCTCCGCGCTCGACGCTGTTGGCCGACTCCCTGTGCCACACCGGGCCGTCGACGAAGCTTGCTCTGCTCGGGGACGATTTGCTGCGGGCGGCACGCCGTTCACCGCGGATCCTGATCGGCATCCAAGTGCGAATGGCCGAGCAAATCGAGCGGGTCGCGACGCAGTTGGTGATCTGCCAGCTGCCTCGAGTAGCGGACCGTCTGTTGGCGATGCTGTGGCTACTCGCCGAGTCCTGGGGCCGAGTCACGCCGTCGGGAACCACGCTCCCGCTGTCTCTGACCCACGAGGTGCTGGGCGCGCTGGTCGGTGCGCGTCGACCGACGGTGACACTCGCTCTCGGCGAGCTCGCGGACCGGGGGGCGGTGGTTCAAAGGGACGGCGGCTGGTTGTTGCTGGAACGTCCGGAGAAGCCGCCGAGGACGTTCCCGAAGTTCGACCAGCCTGAGCTACTTGATCAGAGCCCTTCCAGCTGGGCAGCGGAGGTGACGGTTGACTGGGATGCGGGCCGAGCGCTGGCTTCACTCAGCGAGACGGTGGCTCATCTGCGCGAGCAGCACCAGCGTAACGTGACGCGGATCCGGGAGCGGGAGCTTCAGATGGCGCGCTCGCGTGAGCGCACAGCCGAAGTTCGACAGCAGATCCGGGAGCGGCGAATGCTCACACGTCAAGCGCCTCCATCAGGATGATCACGCCCGAGATCGCGCCATCGGTGTTGGTCGACAGAGGCAGACAGGCAACTCGGCACTGAAAGCTCTTACCGCGACGATTGGTCGCATCGAGGACCACCTCCTCGCGCTGGGATGCGCCGCTCAGACAGGCGCGCAGCTGCGACCGCAGCTTCTCGACTGGAAGGCCGAAGTCCAGCGCCAGAAAGTTCTGGTCCTCCACCTCCTCGGCAACTAGGCCCCACAGCTCATAGGCCGGACCGTTCCAGATCTGAACGTGCTGCTGCCGGTCGACCACCGCTACGGCGCGGCCGATCGTGGACAGGATCGTCTCGAGGAACGCATTCGTGTCGTGGAGCTCGAGCGTCCGGTGGTGGAGCTCTTCGTTCATCGTCTCGAGTTCCTCGTTTGCCGACTGGAGCTCCTCATTCATCGTCTCGAGCTCTTCGTTGGTCGATTGCAGCTCCTCGTTGGTGGTCTCGAGCTCCTCGTTCGTCGATTGCAGCTCCTCGTTAGTGGTCTCGAGCTCCTCGACCGTCGATTGCAGCTCCTCGGACGCGTGCTCGAGTTCGCCTCTCGACGTCGCCAGCTCTTCCCGGAGCCGATGAGTATCGGTCACGTCCGAGTAGGTGATCGAGGTGCCCATCAGTACCCCGTCGCTCATCAACGGCGCGATCCGGACGTCGAGGACCCGATCATGACCATCGACGTGCCACGGCACGCCCCTGATATCGACGCTCCGCAGCTCCGTTTCCACGACGCCGAGATGACTTCGTAATTCGACAGGTCGATAAGAGAGCTCCAGATCCTGGATCGGGCGCCCAACGTCGGCGCCGCCCAAACCGAACAGCCGGCGCGCGTGGTCGTTGGCCATCATGATCGCTCCGTTGGCGTCGAGCACCGCTTGGGCTTTTCCGCCGATGTCGAAGGCCGCCTCGCGCAGGTTCTCCGACACGCTTTGTGAGGCGCCGTCGGTCGGGTCGATCGCCAGCATCCGCTCCCGTGGCCGCGCGCCCTTGCGCAACACCTTGCGAAACAGACGCCGCTTGAAATCAACCGGCGTGAACAGGTTGCTGTGGGTGATCAGCATCTCCGACTTGCCGAGCAGGAGAATGCCGTCATCGTTGAGGGCAAAGTTGAAGCGGCGCAGAATCTGGGCCTGCGTCTCGGCCGTGAAATACATCAGCGTGTTGCGGCAGGCGAGCAGATCGATACGCGAAATCGGCGCATCCTGCACCAGGTCGTTGCGGCCAAAGATCACGCAGCGCCGAAGATCCTTGCGGAACACATAGCGCTGATCGGTGCGCTCGAAGAAACGCTCGAGCGCGTCGCGCGGCACGTCTTCGAGCTGCTGCGGCGAATACGCGCCGTGCCGCGCTGTGTCAAGCGCGTCTTCATCAACATCAGTCGCGTAGATCCTGACCCGCTCCTGGAATGGGCGATCGCCGACCACCCTGGCCAGAACCATCGCGAGCGTATAGGCCTCCTCGCCGGACGCGCAGCCGGCGGACCACACGCGCAGCGGCGTCTCGGGGGTGCGGTTCTTGACCAGCCCAGGCAAGACCTCCGCGGCCAAGTACTCCCAGTTCCCTGAGTCGCGAAAGAAGCCGGTGACGTTGATCAGGATCGCGTTGAAGAGAGCGGCGAACTCCTCGGGGTGAAGCTCCAGATACTCGATGTAGTCGTCGTAGCGCTGAACGCCGACCTCGGTCATTCGCTTGGTTACGCGCCGCTCGATGCTCGATCGCTTGTAGCCGGTGAAATCGAAGCCGCGCGCCTCGAGTACGAACTCCAGAAAGCTGTCGAGCGTGGTGTCGGTGCGACTGGCCATCAGCGAGAAGTGGCGACGTCGGTTCCGGCGTCGCTGTCAACGTGGACGACACCGCGCAGGGTCGTGGCGGCGGCCTGGTTGAGCGCATTGAGCACCAGGTCGGCCTGCCCCCGAGCCTCCGCTGCCTGTTCGCGAAATCGACGCGCCGAGCGCGGTTGTCCGCGCGTCTCCGTTTGCTCTGCCAGGCGCTCGAGCAACGCGCCGCGGTCTCTGAGCGCGCGGGCTGCGGTCCACAGCGCCATCTCCACCCCGGCGCCTTGTGCGTCCGCGAAGCTCGCGGGCGAATAGCGGTGGCCCACGTGGCACTCCCATTGCGGCATTCCGGCTTCGAGTCCCTCGGTCAACACGCCGCCGCAGTCGGGGCACACCGAGGTCAGGCGTTGACCCTGCTCTGGATCGTCAACTGCCTGATTGGGTCTGGCCCCGGCTGGAAGATCTCTGCCGCTCACGATCGCCGCAATAGTTTCGCCTATCAGCGGGGAGGGGACGACCGCATCTACAGCGAGATTCTGGAGCGCGCTCGTCGGCATGCCAGCGTACATCGCCTCGTCGGGATCCTGAACGACGGCCGCCCCGCCGCGAGCCTTGATCACTGCCAAGCCCGCAGCGCCGTCGTCGCGCGTCCCGGACAGCACCACTCCGATCACTCTCGAGTGTCGGGCGTGAGCGGCCGAACGAAACAGAACATCGACTGCGGGCCGGTGACCGTTCTCGCGGGGTCCCACCGTCAGGCGCACCCGTCCGTCATCGATCATCAAGTGATGGTCGGGAGGGGCGACGACGATCTCTCCGGTCCTCAGTGGCTCGCCGTCCACCGCGGAGCGACACGGAAGCCGGCCGGCGCGCTGCAATATCGCCGCCAGCGCGCTCGTGCTGCCGGGGGCGAGGTGCAAGACGATGCACACCGCGGCCCGGAGGTCGTACGGCAGGGCCGCCGCCACGCGCTTGAGCGCCTCGACGCCGCCGGCCGAGGCGCCGATCACGACTAAGTCTCGGCTCGTTCCCTCTTCTGCGAGTGCAGCAAGGGCGTCCACTATGCCAGCGTACGCCCCCCTGACCGAAGGCGCCAGCGCAACCGTAGGCAGGGTTGCTGTCTAAACCGCTTGTTCGGGGTTGCTTTACAACCGTTTGAGAAAGAAGAGCGCCACAAGGCGAACGGCGAGAGTACCGTCGTGCCATTGATTGTTTCCAATGACCTTGCCTCGCCGGTACCCGCTCAGTTCGAGATTCGCATCTTCAGCACGGGGCAGCGAGCGCTGCGCGTGGTCGTCACAGGCGAGCTGGACCTCGAAACCTCGCCGCAGCTTCAGGCGGCGCTGGAGCGAGAGCTGGCCGAGGTCGACCAGCTGGTACTGGACCTCTCGCAGGTCGAGTTCATCGACTCCACCGGGCTGCAAGCGATTCTTGTTGCGGTGCGCGCGTCGGAGGCCAACAGCAACAACTTCTCGATCAGCTCGTCGCTTGCGCCACAGGTGCGGAGGCTGTTTAACCTGGTGGGGCTGCTCGATCGGCTGCCGCTGGTCGACGATTGAGACGGCCTATTGGCTCCGCTCGAGCGCTGCCGCGAGCGCCGCGGTAACCAGCGCCGATCCTCCGCCAACGAGCAGCGTCGCGGCGGCGGCGCCATCCGGCAGCTCATGACGCGCGACGGCGGTGGCAGCGATGTCGGTGAGATCACCCAGGATGCTTGCGATCAGCCACGGACGGACGGCGCCACCCGAGAGGAAGTTCGTCAGGGCCCCGGCGTGGAGGACAATCTCGCGTGCGCCGAGAGCCCGCAGCGGAACCTGAGTGGGGCCGCTACCGGAGGCGGGCCCAAGCCACCGTCTGGCAAGCCGCTCGGGGGCTGCGATCAAACCAGCCCCGTAGACGATGCGAAGGGCAAGAATCGTGGCGGCTCCGCTGCGCTGGAACGGCATCACGCCATCTTACACATCTGTTCTACAATATTCTCTATATCTTGTCTAGATTCGTAGGCCTCATGCCGCATCGCTTCCCAATCGCCCAGTTTCCCAACCCGCCGCTGATCGTCGCGATGACCGCAGGCTTGCTCGCGCGAGCCAGCCGCGGCCAAACCGCGCGCTACGCCGCGTTCGTCTCGGAGCTCGCGTTGCTGGTCTGGGCCTACCAGGAGGTGAACTCGGGCGCGAACTGGTTTCGCCGGTTACTCGGGGTGGGGGGCGCCGTGCAGAGCATCAACGCGGTGAAGCAGCTGGCCAGTAGGAGAGGTACGAGAGCATCCGGTTCGTGATCGCGGTCGCAAGCCTCAGTTGCTCGCGGGTGGGAGGCCCCGGATCGGAGTCGAGCCGTTCACGCACCGGGTCGATCAGCTCGGGGCGCTTCGCGGCGACGATCTCCGCGCAGATCCGCGCCGCGTCCCACACCACGTCGGGCTCGACGCTCCAGATCGACTCAAAGATGCGAGCTTGAGCCGGCTCGGATGACGCCGGAGGGGGCTCCCAGCCCGATAGGCAAACTGCATGATCAGCAGCGCAGCAGACCACCGTCCATTCGCGCGTCAGCGGGTGATCGGGATCAACCGGAATCTCGATCGGGCCATTGCGCGGTATGCGGACCCGATCAAAGTCCGCGAACACGACCGTGAGCTCCGCTGCTTGCGAGAGCTGACGCCAGCGTGGTTGCGCCTGTCGGTAGAAACGCTCGGTCTGGAAGGACGCAAACAGCAGTGGATGCTCCGCGCGCGAGAGGCTCTCATCTTCGATCGCGTGAGAGAGCGCGATCATCATCGGCTTGCGCAGCGTTCGCGGTTCGAGGTCCGGGCGTCTGCGCCGCAGCGACGCGTACACCGATGAAGTGGGCGTACCGCTGAAGCTCTTGACCCGCGCGATCGCGGCCGCGAGCGACATGCCGGCCGCGCGCTCGGACGCCACGCGCCGCATGAGCTCGATGTCAGCTTCGCTGTAGCGGCGATGTCCACTGGGAAGCCGCTGGGGAGTCGGAAACCCGTGCCTGCGCTCCCACATTCGCAGCGTGCCCTCGGCGACGCCCGTGCGCTCGACGAACTGACCGATTGTGAGGCCTTTGACCACTTCTCCCTGTACGCTATGTCGAGGTTTGTCCATTGCAGTGTATGGGTATTGGCTAACCGAGTAACGATGAATGATCAGACGAAGCGCATCTCCCAGAATCTAGGCAAACCGATTGTGCCGCGCAGGTGTGCAATCGCCGTCGGTTACTAGCGTCGAGCGACCTCATTGGATCGAGGGTTAGCAACGGCGGTGGCCAGTACACGGACAGCAGGCACGGGAAGAGGAGCTCGATCGCCCCACAGACGCGCCGCTCAACGCGGCTACTTCACCGAAAGCTCGATGCTGCGGCGAATCCATCGCGAACGCGCTCTTGCCCTGTCCGGTCCCCGGGCGCTGTTGATGCAAGCGGCCCATCCGCTTGCGGTAACGGGGCTGCTCGCGCACTCCAGTGCATTAGATGATCCCTACAAGCGGCTGGCGCGGACAGCCGAGACGCTCAGCACGATCGGGTTCGGATCGCGTGCCGAGGCCGACTCCATGACTCGGCAGGTACGCGCGATGCACCGCCGGGTGAAAGGCCAGCTGCCCGTTGCGGTCGGGCCGTACCCGAAAGGCACTCGTTATCGCGCCGACGATCCCGAGCTGCTGCTGTGGGTACTGTTCACGCTCGTCGACTCCGGATTGGTCGTATATCGCAAGTACGTGCGCGCGCTCTCGCACCAGGAAGAGGCGGCCTACTGGGAGGACTACAAGGTGATCGGGCGGCTGTTCGGTTTGCGCGACCGCGACCTGCCGGCGACGGTCGATGACCTCGATGCGTACCGCCGAACGATGCTCGACGGCGACCGGCTGTTCGTCACCGAGTGGGCCCGCCAACGAGCCAAGCAAATCGTCCTCGATCCACCGGTGCCGTGGATGGCGCGACCGCTGCTCGAAACGGTCAACTTCATCACGATCGCGCTGCTTCCCGACCAGATCCGCCGCCAGTACGGCTTCTCGCCGCTGCCGCCGGCGATCGTCCGCAAGGCCCTGGTCGCGGGTGGCGCTGAGTACGTCAAACGAGCGGTGCTCCCGCTCCTGCCCGAACGGCTGCGACTCGTGCCCCACGGCCGCGCGCGAACCGACCACGACCTCAAACCACCACCTCACGAGCGAGGTATGAGCAATGGGGAAACTGAAGAAGGGCGACAAGGTGCGGTGGAACACCTCGCAAGGCGAGACCAGCGGCAAGGTCGTGCAGATCGGCACCCGCCGGACCAAGGTCGGCGGCACCGAGCTGAAAGGCTCGGATAAAGAACCCATTTATTTGGTCGAAAGCGACAAGACCGGCAAGAAGGCGGGACACAAGGCTGGGGCGCTTCGAAAGACGCGGTAGCCGCCCACGGCGCGTCCGGTCGTGGCTCCTGTCGTTCGTCGGACTCGCTGCGTGAGGGTGTAGATAACTGGTTATGCGACCAATATCTGCCAGCCTGCTGCTTGTCGTCCGCGTTGACGGTGGCGGCGAGCCTCCGTCCAATAGAACTCGATTGAGAGTCCTTGCAGCTGGGCAGCACCGGCCCGAGGTCGCGAAAGGAGAGGTGAGATGGGAACCGGTGCCCGCGAGAACGCCGGCGCGGCAGCTGATCCGTTGGGCGAGCTGCGGGCTTCTGGCCACGCCGCCCGGATGGCCACGGAGAGATCGGCTGAGCTGACGCCGGCGGAGGTCAAGCGATGAGCGTCGCGGCGCCGATAGTGGCTCCGGTGCGCGACGAGTGGAGCGAGTCCGACGCCGCCGAAGCCAACAGCACCCTGGAGGAGGTGGTACTGGCTTCGCACCTGCTCGGTAGCAATCGTGCCGTGGCCAATTACGGTGGCGGCAACACATCGGCCAAGGGCACGGCCGCCGACCACATCGGGCGCGAGGTCTCCGCGATGTGGGTAAAGGGGTCCGGCAGCGACCTGGCCACGATGTCGGCTTCCGATTTCACGCCGCTGCGACTCGACGAGATCATTCCGCTGTTCGAGCGCTCAGAGATGAGCGATGAGGAGATGGTCGAGCACCTTGGCCGCTGCCAGCTCGATCCGGGGGCGCCGCGGTCTTCGATCGAGACGCTGCTGCACGCGTTCGTTCCGGCCGCGCACGTGCACCACACCCATCCCGACGCGATCAACGTGCTCGCTTGCGCAAGCGATGGCCGCGACCTGGTCGAGGAGTGCTTCGGCGATCGCGCGGCCTGGATCGAGTACATCCGCCCCGGCTTCACGCTGGCCAAGCAGGTCGGCGAGGCGGTTCGCGCCGATCCTCAGCTGCGGCTCGTGGTGCTGGCCAAGCACGGCCTCGTGGTATGGGGAGACAGCGCGCGCGAGGCGTACGAGCAAACGATCACGGTCTGCAATCAGGCGGCTGAGCTGGTCAACCGCCCGACTGGGGGTGACGTTCGGTTCGGGGGCGCGGCCGTCGCCGATCCGCTCGAGGCGGACGCTCGCCATGCGACCCTTCGCCGGGTGCTGCCGCCGCTGCGTGGCGCGGTCTCGAGCGAGCGGAGCAAAGTGCTGATCGCCGACGTGAGCGGGCCGATTCGCGAGCTGGTTGACTCACGCGATGGCGCGGCGGTCGCGAACGTCGGTGCCGCGTGCCCGGACCATCTCGTTCACACCAAGCGGGTCCCGATGTGGGTTCCCTACCACCCGGCGCAGGACAGCATCGAGCAGCTCTCAGAGCGGCTGATCGCGTCAGCGGCCGAGTACCGCGATCGGTATCGGGCCTTCTTCGAGCGCAACGCTGGTTCTGGTGACGAGATCTCGGACCCCGATCCCCGCGTCGTGTTGATCGAGAATCTCGGGATGGTGGCGGTCGGCCCGACGCTCAAGGCCGCCGGGATCTCCCGCGATCTCTACCACCGGGCGGTCGAGGTGATGGCCGGCGCAAGCGCGGTGTCGGAGTTCGTGTCCTTGACGGAAGCGGAGAGCTTCGCGGTCGAATACTGGCCGCTAGAGCTATACAAGCTCTCGCTGGCGCCGCCGCCCGGCGAGCTCCAGGGCAAGGTGGCGCTGGTCACCGGGGCCGCGGGCGGTATCGGTCGCGCGGTCCTGCGGGCGCTCGCCGACGCCGGTGCGGCGGTGGTGGGATTCGACCTCGATGGCGACGGGGCCGCGGCCGCAGTTTCGGAGCTGGGCGACGCGGGGATCGCGGTCGACGGGGACGTGACGTCCGAAACCGACGTTGCCCGCGCGTTCGCAAGCGCGATCGACGCTTTCGGCGGCCTTGACATCGTGGTCTCAAACGCCGGCATCGCGTCGAGCGCTCCGATCATCGATACCTCGCTCGCGGAGTGGGAACGCAACCAGTCGGTGCTTGCCACGGGATACTTTCTCATCGCGCGGGAGGGCTTTCGTGTGCTGAAGGCGCAGGGAAATGGCGGCTCGATGGTGTTCGTGGCGTCCAAGAACTCGCTCGTCGCGGGCGCCAACGCGTCCGCGTATCCCGCCAAGGCGGCGGAGCTGCATCTGGCCCGCTGCCTTGCGGCGGAAGGGGGCTCCGCCGGTATCCGGGTGAACACGGTGAATCCCGACGCGGTGCTGCAAGGATCGCGGATCTGGGACTCGAGCTGGCGTTCGGAGCGAGCCGAGGCCTACGGGATCGAGCCCGAAAAGCTCGAGGAGCACTACCGGAAACGGACGGCGCTCGGGGTCAAGGTGCTGCCGGAGGACATCGCGCAAGCGGTGCTCCATTTCGCCTCAGGTGCGCGATCGGGCAAGAGCACCGGGAACGTGCTGAACGTGGATGGCGGCGTTTCCGCGGCGTTTCCCAGGTGATTTGAGTTGGCGCGGCGCGGCGGCGCGGCGGCGCGGTCGCGCGACGCGACTGGACGCGGTGACGCGGGCGGTTGGTCAGGTCGCCGGAGCGACGACGGTGAACGTGCCGGAGCCGATCAATCTTCCGTAGAGAGCGATCGAGCGTGGACCGAACCCGGGCCAGACGTACCAACGGTAACGGCCGGGCTTCAGCTGGTAGCGATGACCACCGAAGGACCAACTGCTGGTGAGCTGCAGCCTCGCGGCGGCCGGCCAAGCACTGAGCACCTTGCGGCCACGGTAGAGCTGGACGTTGTAGTAGGACGCTCCCGGCACCGCCGTCCAACGCAGCAGCGGCGGCGCGGTCAACTGGGCGCCCTGCGGCGGCGACAGCAGCCGGGCGTTCGGCGTCACCGCGACGGCGCGTGATGTTGCGTTGCCGGCCTGGTCGCGGACGGTGACCGTATACCGGTACCGGACGCCGTTGCGCACCCGCAGGTCGCGGAAGCTGCTGGAGCGGCCCCGATAGACCACGCTGGCCCTGTGCCCACTCAGCCCGGGACTTCTCACGACTTCGATCGAGGTGATTGGAGCGGGGTCGGCGCCGGTTCGCCAGCGAACCACGACGTTCGCGGCGCCCGCGTCGGCACCCACGGCGAGCGGGGGCGGCGTAGCGTCGTAGCGGATCCGTAGCGTGCGAGTCGCAACGTTGCCGGCCTTATCGATGCAACCGCCCGTTACAGACGCGCTGGCAGCTGCCGGGCCGCCGTAGGTGACCGTCGGACAGCTGCTGATGCCGGAAAGTGCGTCGGTGCCGCGGAAGTGGAAAGAGACGGGGTGGTTGTACCAGCCGTTGCGATCGGGCCTCCGGGAAGGGCCGGCCGAGGTGACGGTCGGTGGGGTGGAGTCGTAGCGGAGGCCCATGGTCGCTCCCGCCGTCTTGCCCGCGTTGTCGACGCACGCACCGCTGACCGAGGTGCCGCGAGTGTCGGGGCCGCCATACGCTATCGGCGACGTGCAGTAAGCGATGCCCGAAAACGCGCGGCCCTCGAAGGCGATGCCGACCGGGTGGTTGTACCAGCCGTTGGCGTCCGGTGGTCGGGATGCGATGGCGGAGGCGGATGGGGATGAGAGCTCGATATTGATTGGCTGTTCGACGCTCGTCTCCCCGGCGGAACCGCTCACTTCGCAAGATATGTCGGTACTTGTGTCCCTCGCGTACGACTGGGTAACGCAGCCTGAAACGGCCGTGCCATCGGCGGGGCTCCAGGTCCAATAGACCTGGAGAGGACTCACATACCACCCGGATCCGCATGCCACCGTCTGACCCCCAACTAGGCACGCGGGGGTCACAGCGTACGAACCCCACGCCGTTCCCACACCCGCCAACCACACCCCGACCGCAACCAAAGCCCCGGCGAGGGTTAGACGCCAGCGCCCGGTCATCGAGCTGATCGCTCGTACCAGTTGGTCTCCATTCGCCTCAACACTCCGAGTAGCCGGAAGCTTGCGCCAGCCACGACCGCGAGCGCCAGCGCGCTCAGCAGCAACAACACGCCGTCGTGGTGGGCCCGAGCGTACGTCCGCGCGAGCGGGGTTCCCGCGAGCAGTCGCGCAAGCCCAAAGCTCGGCATCACCACGTGGGTGGCCTGGGGGTGCTTTGTCGTTGACCGCACGGCGGTGTGCTGGATAGGCGGGCGCGGACGCGGCGGGGGAGTCACTGGGGCCGCGACGGACGTCGAGGTGCGGCTTGCCGAGGTCGACGCGGTGACTGCCGGGTGGGATTGCACCGGCACGCCGGATGAAACCGTGGCGCTCGAGGTCGAGGTCGGTGCGTAGCTGGGCTGCGAGGGGGGCGGCGACACGGGCGGCGAGCTGCTGTAGGCCGGCGTTCGGCTCGAGGGCGCTGTCGCGATGTCCGTGTTGGTCGGAGGGGAGTTGTCCGTAGCTTGGGGTGTGGGATCTGGCGTGGGATTGGCTGCCGGAGCTGGTGGCGGCTGGGGGGATGGGGCGGCGCTGGCGTTGGCACTTGCGGCTAGAGCTTGCGAGGGCACGATCAAGCCGATCGTCACCAGCATCGCAATCAGGACACTGCTCCTTCGCACCTCGATCGATGCCGCGAATGACTCGTCCGTTTGCGGAAGACGGACTTTCCCGCAGGACGAGCGAGCCAAGAAACGCGCGCGTAATCCCCTGTTTTCTGTCAATGCCTACCTTTGCAGTACCAAACGTGTCCCCCCAGCGGAGACCATACGCCTCTCGCCCAGTTGGATCAATGACGTTGGTCACGAACCAACCTCCGACCCGGCAACTAGGTCTCTTGCCGGCGAGCCTCCCGGGAGAAACCACCACTCCCGATGCTTCGACCGGCCAGGTTTTACCATGAGATCGCTCGACTGAGGCGCGTCCTTCGCTGGCCGGTGCGCCGTCGCCCGCAAGGGTTCTTGGAGAAGCGGGACGTTGCCCAGGTGGGTTGATCGGGCGGGGCGGCACCGAAGAGCCGCTGGCGTATTCCGCGCCGGCCCTGAGGGAACTGCAACGCGCTCTCATCCCAATGGGGCGTTGAGTCGCACCCGGCGAATCACAGCCAAGCCGATAGCGGCTATGACAGCAAGCGCGAGAGCGACCGCCGGTAGGACGGGCGCGCCTCCACCGACGGCCCCTGGGGCTGTCGCGACGGCCCGCAGAACCTCGTCCAGCTTGTCGAGATGCGACGGCAGCCTCGGCCACGCCACGCCTGCCGAGTGGACGGCCCGGGCACCCACATGCCCAGATGCTCGCTTGTCGCCGTCCGGCTGGACGCTGTCAATCGCGATCACCCGACCTCCCGAACGATCGGAACCGCGAGCGCGGACCGCGAGGATCGTCGCTGACCGCTCGACGAAAACAGTCCCGGTTGATCAGCGTGAGCGGAGCCGGCGAGCACGGACCCGGTGACGGTCCGCGACGAGGACACGGACGTCGACGGAGTCGTGTCTAGCGGCCTCCCGGACCGGCCGGACGTCACAGCTCGGTTCGCACCGCTTGAATCTCCATAAGCGGGAATCAGACGCTGAGGAGCGGAAGTGGTCGCCCCGCCGCCGGGGCCCAGAGGCGGAGGGCCGGCCCTTCTCGTCCGAGCCGAGCCGGAAGTACCAGGGCCGGAGGTCCCCACGCTCGAGCTCGCAGCCGACGGCGCGAGCGATGGGGCCTCACCGGCAAGCGCAGTAACCGGGGCGTCCGTAGTCGTCGAGTCACCGCTTGCCGGCATCGGGTCGAGGATTTCGAGCACCGCGGTCTGGCTGCTGCTGGCGCTCTGCTCCTCGTTGGCATCGACGCACCAGAGGAGGCAGCCGATCTGCATCTGCCGGATCAGCTGAGCCGTGGTGTTGGCCGCCGCGGCGACCGTTTGCGTGGTCGCACCGATCGTCGTCGCGATCACCTGGGTGGTCGTGTTCGACTGCTGGGCTTGCTGGTACTGCGCGGTCTGAGTGCAGAAGATGAGGCAGCCAATCTGCAGCTGCCAAATCTCCTGCTTGGTCTGGTTCACGAGTTCCGCTGAGGACGAGCCGATGGTTGCCCGCAGCGCGGCTGCGAGCGATGAGTCCACGACCTGCACGGTTGCGTTCGTCTGAGATGCATTTTCTGTTTGCGCCTCCTCCGCGCTATCGCCGGTCTCCCATTGGTAGGCAGTTTGGTTCACGGTGTTCTGCTCTCCGGCCGACGCAGCTTGCTGGCCAGGCATGGAGCTGCCCGCCAGCGCGAGCAGCAGCGCCTGCATGATGGCCTGCTCAGCGCTCGAAAGGATCGTGCCTCCGGTCGTGGTGGAGTCGAGACAGCGCCAGATGCATCCGATCTGGATCTGGCTGATGCTGGACCTGCTTTGGCTTGCATCGCTCGTTGTCACGGGCACCGCTGGCTGCGCAGCGGCCGCCGCGGAGGTCGCTGAGCTGGGCGTCCCGGACGTCGGCGCCGCTCCAGGGCCAGCGGCCGGGGCACTTCCCACCGCGGCCTGCACCGTGTCGTTTTGCTGTGATGCGACCTGCGTTTGACTGGTGCCCTGGCAGTTCGCGGTGCATCCAGCAATCTGAACCTGCCAGATCAACTGGGATGTGGTGTTCGATTCGGCGGGGCCCGCGCTTTGATTGGCTGGCGTTTGCTGCGGCGGCTGGGATGTTTGCTGCGGCGACTGGGGTGTTTGCTGCGTCACGTCGCTATTGCCGTTCTGGTCGTTGGCATCCGACGCAGCCGAAGTTTGGGACGTCTGCTGCGTCGACGCGAGACCGCCGCCAGAGGCGGCGGCGGGGAGAGCTGCCTGCGTGCCCTGATCCGATGTTGTCGATCCGTCTGGCGCCTGGCCCAAGCCTGAGAGCGCCTGCGCCGCTGTGTCCAGATCGCCGCTGGCCGCCTGCGCCGGCGTGACGGTGCTCTCGCCAGTGCCGTCGGCTGACAGCGGCGCCGAGGGCGAGTCATTCGCGGCATCCGCTGGGGTTTCCCCCACGGATGCGCTCACCTGGCTCGAGGAATCCGCCGATGGTCCGTTCTGCGGGCTCCCCGCCGTCGGCGACTGGTCGGCTGGGGCGCTGGTCGTGCTCTCGGTGTTGCCCGCAGCCGGTGTCGACCCCTGGTCGGCGCGGGCCGCACTCGCCACCGCGAGCAGGACGACCAGTGTCAAGCAGCAAAGACCGGACTTGATGTGGCGGAGCAGCTGCATTTTGGTTCAGGCGCCGACCGGATCCTCCCGGCCTGGCCCGCTCCAGCGGGCTCGGCCGGGAGTGCCGGTGTCGGATCGAGTTCCCGGCCGACCCACCTCGCGGGGGACGGCCGGGAACTGCGCATCGAGGTCAGCTCGCTTAGTACTGACCTCCGTTCTGGCAACCGGAGCTGCCCTGGCAGCCGGAGCTGCCCTGGCAAGGCGAGCTGCCCTGGCAACCGGAGCTGCTCTGGCAAGGCGAGCTGCCCTGACACCCTGAGCAACCCTGACAGCCGGAGCTGCCCTCGTAGCAGGGACAGCTGCTGCAGCTGCTGGAGCATCCGCACCCGGAACCGCAACCCGAGCCCGAAGCCGTCTGGCTCTGGTTGTTGGTCTGGGTGGTGCTAGCGCTGTTGCTGGCGCTGCTTTCAGCGCCATTGGCGGCGTACTGGCTGGCGCTGTTGCCGCCGCTGTAGATGTTCCCGCCGGCGATGTTGACGGGGACGTTGGCGTTGACCGCGTTCTGCTCGGCCTTTGCCTGTCGATGCCGCCAGCTGGCCGGTCAGTGAACCCTGGGTGGAGTTCTGGTACTGCCCGGCGCCACCGCACGAGCCACAGCCGGAGCCCGATCCCATCTGGTTTTGGTTGTTGGTCTGGGTGGTGGTGGCGCTGTTGTTGGCGTTGCTTTCAGCGCCGTTCAGCGCGTACTGGCTGGCGCTGTTGCCGCCGCTGTAGATGTTCCCGCCGGCGATGTTGACGGGGACGTTGGCGTTGACCGCGTTCTGCTTGGCGGTGGCGCTCGACAGAGCTCCTTGCAGGGTCGCCGACCACTGGCTGGAGTTCTGGTACTGCCCGGCGCCACCGCACGAACCACAGCCGGAGCCCGATCCCATCTGGTTTTGGTTGTTGGTCTGGGTGGTGGTGGCGCTGTTGTTGGCGTTGCTTTCAGCGCCGTTCAGCGCGTACTGACTGGCGCTGTTGCCGCCGCTGTAGATGTCCCAGCCGGCGATGTTGACGGGGACGTTGGCGTTGACCGCGTTCTGCTCGGCCTTTGCCTTCGAGGCGGCCAGCTGGCCGGTCAGCGAACCCTGGGTGGAGTTCTGGTACTGGCCGGCGCCGCCGCATCCCGTACTTACAGCCGGAGCCCGACGCTGTCTGGCTCTGGTTGTTGGTTTGGGTGGTGGTGGCGTCGTTGCTGGCGTTGCTGCTGGCGCCGTTGGCGGCGAACTGGCTTGCGCTGTTGTCGCCGCTGGTGATATCGCCCCCGGCGATATTAACCGGGACGTTGGCGTTGACCGCGTTCTGCTTGGCGGTGGCGCTCGACAGAGCTCCTTGCAGTGTTGCCGACCACTGGCTGGAGTTCTGGTACTGGCCGGCGCCGCCGCACCCGGCCTCGCAACCCGAGCCCGGATCTGTCTGGCTCTGGTCGCTCGTCTGGGTGGTGGTGGCGCTGTTGTTGGCGTTGCTTTCAGCGCCGTTCAGCGCGTACTGGTCGGCGCTGTTGCCGCTGCTGTTGACGTCCCAGCCGGCGATGTTGACGGGGACGTTGGCGTTGACCGCGTTTTGGTCGGCCTTTGCCTGTGATGCCGCCAGCTGGCCAGTGAGCGAACCCTGGGTGGAGTTCTGGTACTGGCCGGCGCCGCCGCACCCGTACTTACAGCCGGAGCCCGATGCCGTCTGGCTCTGGTTGTTGGTTTGGGTGGTGGTGGCGTCGTTGCTGGCGTTGCTGCTGGCGCCGTTGGCGGCGAACTGGCTTGCGCTGTTGTCGCCGCTGGTGATATCGCCCCCGGCGATATTAACCGGGACGTTGGCGTTGACCGCGTTCTGCTTCGCCTTGGCGGCCGACAGGGCTCCTTGCAGGGTCGCCGAACCCTGGGTGGAGTTCTGGTACTGGCCGGCGCCGCCGCACCCGTACTTACAGCCGGAGCCTGATGCCGTCTGGCTCTGGTTGTTGGTTTGGGTGGTGGTGGCGCTGTTGTTGGCGCTGCTGTCAGCGCCGTTCAGCGCGGTCTGGTCGGCGCTGTTGCCGCCGCTGCTGCTGTCGTGACCGGCGATGTTGACGGGGACGTTGGCGTTGACCGCGTTCTGGTCGGCCTTCGCCTTCGAGGCGGCCAGCTGACCGGTCAGCGAACCCTGGCTGGAGTTCTGATACTGGCCGGCGCCGCCACATCCCGCCTGGCAACCGGAACCCGGATCTGTCTGGCTCTGGTCGTTGGTCTGGGAGGTGCTGGCGTCGTTGCTGGCGTTGCTGCTGGCGCCGTTGGCGGCGAACTGGCTGGCGCTGTTGCCGCCGCTGCTGCTGTCGTGACCGGAGACGTTGACCGGGACGTTGGCGTTGACCGCGTTCTGGTCGGCCTTCGCCTGCGAGGCTGCCAGCTGGCCAGTCAGAGACCCCTGGCTGGAGTCCTGCGCCTGGCCGGCACCGCCCGACCCCGCCGAGCCGCCTGAGCTCGGATCTGTCTGGCTCTGGTTGTTGGTCTGGGTGGTGGTGGCGCTGTTGTTGGCGCTGCTGTCAGCGCCGTTCAGCGCGGTTTGGCTGGCGCTGTTGCCGCCGCTGCTGACGTCGTGGCCAGCGATGTTGACCGGGACGTTGGCGTTGACCGCGTTCTGGTCAGCCTTGGCCTGCGAGACCGCGCCCTGCAGGGTGGCAGCCAGTTGCGAGGCCTGCTGCGCCTGGCCTGGGCCGCCCGAGCCGGGGCTCCCGCCGCTGCCGTCCGCCATCGCCGTCGCCGGGACAACCAAAGCGGCGACGCTGACAGCGGCAGCAATCAATTTTGATCTCATGCTGCTTGTTTCTCCTTGTTTGAATTGGCCGTCGTCCCGGATGTACCGCCGGGAAGACGATCGGCGTGCCCGAGACAAGCGTCACGGGCCTGCGGCGAACGCAGCTCATGGATGAGACGAACGCCGCGCCTGAGAGAAGCCAGCAGCGCTAACCGGGGCGCTCGAGCCGCAATGCGAGCAGCGTCGATTTCCAGGGAAACAGATCTAGTGCCAGCCGTCCGGGCAGCAGCGCCTGCAGGAGCCACAGCGCTGCCGCCATCAACAGCGCGCCTGCGGCGCCGGCGGCGAGGCCGCCGCCTGCGCCACTCGCAGCCGCGCTGGCCGGGAGCGTTGGCGATATCGGTGGCGCTATGGCCGCCGTGACGGAGGACTGCACCGGGCTCCCGCGCGGTCGTCTAGCTCTATGCGACTTGTCCGACCCGCGGGGGGCACCGGCGCCTGCAAGATGTATCGGAGTTGAGAGTAGGGTCACCGCCCCCCTTACCGGAACAGCAGTATTACCTCGTGCGGGCGCCCACCACTTTTGTGGCTGGTTGACGACGCCGGTCGAGGGCTGCGGTGGTTCCACCACGCGCCCATTGCTGCCGACGAAGTAGGCCATCGACGCTTGGGGCCGCTGTGCCGACGCCAGGTCTGGCTGAGGGCGCCCATGACCCGGCGGCGAAACCGGGAACGCAGTGACCGGCTGGTCCCCGCGAGCAGAGCCATGGACCCCCGCGATCAGCCTCTCGAGTTGCGCTCCGAGGGACGTTTTCGTGCTCAGTTGCCTGCCCAGCAAGGACACCGGCCACGATCGACTCTCGATGTCGGTCAGCATTTGTTGCATGCGGAGAGTCACCGCGTTGACCACCGCAGCGTCCGACTTGATGGCTCGGAGACCGGCGAGTACGGAACTGAAGTTTGGGTGGACGGCGAAGGTCGCCGGATCGGCGGCGGCCGCTGCAGCGGCTGAGGTCTGAGAACTTGCGCCGGTTCTCGCCGGTGAGCGGTCAGGGGCTGAAGACGACCCGCCGGCGGCAGCGTCGCCTGACGCGGTCGCTACCGCCGGTGAATCGGAGCCCGTCCGATCGGGGGAGCTCGGTGGGTGAATCGCAGCGCCGGATGGGTGGGGTGCCGGCGCGACCGGGGGCGGGGGCGGGCGATCGCTGACGGTCGCAGTGTCGGAGGCGCTGTCGGTGACAACCCTGGGCGCAGGCGCGCTGGCGGCGACGGCGGCAACAGGCGCTGGCGCGGCAATCGGCGGTGGCTGTGGTGCCACGACCGGCGCCGCTGCTGGAACGGCGCTGACTGGGGAGGAGATCGTTGGCGTCGCAGGGACGCTCGCGCTGAGGTGAGAGACCAGCTGCGTCGCCGCGTGCTCAGCGTACTCGGCCGCGGGCTGGACGTTGGCCGCATCGGCTGGCATGCCGGAAGCCCAGGCAGCAGTCGGCAGCGCAAACGAAATGAGGGCCGCGGAGACGGTGATCGCGCCGGAGCAGACACGGATATGGCGCCGTGGGTTCATCGCAATCGCCCTCACTAGGAATGTCCCCAGACTGGACTCAGCTGATCCGCGTCAGCTCCGAGAGCTTGGTATCGTCCGTCTGGTATCGCTCACCAGGGGCGGTCAGATCGGGGGTAAGGCGCACCGTGAGTCCATCGTTGTGCGATTCCGGCGACGCGCGGCGAAAGCATTTGATCGAGTCACATCTGTCGCTGGTCCAAGCGATCGCGCGCCGTTATGCGGGCCGGGGCGAGCCGGTCGAGGACCTCGTGCAGGTTGGTGCGATCGGGTTGATCAAGGCCAGCGATCGCTTCGACCCGAACCGCGGGACTGCGTTTGCGACGTTCGCGACGCCGTCAATCGAGGGAGCGATCCGCCATCACCTTCGCGATCGAGTGTCCTTGCTGCGGATCCCGCGCGAGCTGCAGCGCAAGAGTGGCGAGCTACATCACCACAGCGGCGAGCTCGAGGCGTCCCTCGGGCGCGCGCCGACCATGCGTGAGCTTGCTACCGCGCTGGGCCTGGATCAGCGCGACGTCGAGCACGTCCTCAATGTAGAGCGATCGCGGCGGACTGTTCCAATCTCGCCGGATGAGGACGGCGTGGAGCTAACGGACGAGTCGCAGGCGCTTGCTGGCAGCGACGACCGTCTGCTGCTCGCCGGAAGCCTTCGCGCTCTCGACGAGCGCGAGCGCCGCATCGTATTGTTGCGCTTTCACGCGGACATGGCCGAGCGCGATATCGCCCGTGAGCTCGGAATCTCGCAGTCGCACGTATCCCGCTTGCTGGCAGCGGCGCTCACGAAGCTGCGCGAGGACCTCTCGAGCGCCAACGATCAGGCGGTGCAAGGTGGTATCAACCCGGAGCCGGTGATATCGCCTCTCGCTGACGGGGAGCGCGGTGGCAGCGAACCTCGCGTCCACGGCCGCGGTGGTTCGAGCAGGCGGAAGCGGACTCGCGGAGAAACTAGAATTCGACATGTGGCCGCCTCGGAGGAGACCAGCACGCTCAAGCAGCGCGAGAGTTCCTCGTCCGCCAGTGACTCCAAGGCGAAGGCTGGATCGAGCCACAGCGGGCGCTTTCTCGTGCGGATGCCAAGCGAGCTTCACGAGCAACTCGCTCGCGCGGCCGAGCGCAAGGAAGTGAGCCTCAACCGGTTCGTGACCGACGCCCTCGCGGCGTCTCTCGATTCGAAGCCGTCAGGCGAGGAACCGGTCGCGACGGCGAGGCAAGGCGACGAGCTTTCAGCTCAAGCCGATCCCCAGCCGCCCGCCGCGCAGACGGCCACGAGCACCTCGCCGCCGGAGCAGACGCCAAAGATCACCGCGCCCGCACGGACGGAGACGATCGACCCAGCCGAGCCGGCAGTACCGCACCGTCCCGGACGAGCGGTTCGCGTGGCGTTCGCGACGAATCTCCTCGTCGTGGTGCTGGCGGGCTTGGCCGCGGTCGTGCTACTGGTGATCGCGCTCCAACACGGGATCTAAAAGTTCGAGATCAGCGCTCGCGCCGGAGGAGTTCCTCCGCACTGGGCTGCTGCCCAACGATTTCCTCGGCGGATTGGGCGTGCTCGATGATCTCCTCCTTCGAGGGCACATCCTCGAGCACATCTTCCGGCGCCGGGCTGTCGACGTCGGGCAATTTGGGCGGCGGTGGCGCCGCGCTCTCAGCAGCTGCGGGATCGAGATCGCTCATTCCTCCAGGGTTCCCACGCGCGGCTGACGGCAATCGGACGGTCTGCCGAAGCGGAACTCGAGACGCGATCCCAGCCAGCACTAATCGACCGCTTCGAGGAACGGATCGGTCGCCGAGACGCCGGCGGGATCGTTGATCCACGCGCCCGGCGGGGCGGGCACGGGCCCATCGAGCAGCGGATCCTGGGTCTTCTCCATCCATTCATGCAGGCGGCCATCGAGCTCCGCATCGAGGCCGTCGAGCTCCGGAAGCCCAGCCAAATTGCGCATCTCGGCCGGATCCATCAGCAGGTCGTATAGCTCCACCCGCGGCCGCCGCTGTGTCGCCCAGCCAGCCGCGATCAGCAGCGACTTCGACGGCGAATCGTCGACGTTGGGAAGGACCGGTTCCAGGCGTTCACCGAAATGCCGGATCAGCTTGTGGCGGTCGGTCCGGATCGCGCGCTGAGGGTCATACGCGGCGTGGTATGTCAGCTCGGCGAACAGCTCATCGCGAATTGCGGTTTTCTGCTTGCGGACCAACGGGAGCAGCGAGCGGCCATGGGTGTCGGCAGGGACCGGCGCCTCGGCGAACTCCAACAAAGTCGGATACAGATCGACCTGCGAGGTAAGGGCATCGGTGACGTGTCCCCCTAGAAATCCACCCGGTCCACGGATAATCAGCATCACTCCGAGGCCGCGATCGCTGAGCGTGCCCTTGGCTCCGGGAAACGGAAGCCCGTGATCGGTGGTGAGCACCACCAGCGTGTCGTCGGCCAGTCCGGTCTCATCGAGGCCGTGCAAGACCGCGCCGACGCCCTGATCCAGCGAACGAGCGCTCGCCTTGAACGCGGCCATGTCGGCTCGAGTGGCAGCCGTGTCTGGCAGCTGCGTGGGCGGGGCACCGTAGAGCGCGTCGCGCACCGAGCTCGGCTCAAAGAACTCGCGGTGGGTCTCGAAGAACCCGATCGAGAGGAAGAACGGCTGTGGCGGCCGGCTACGGAGCAGTTGCAGCGCAGCGGGCGCGATCGAGTGAACCTTGTTCGTTCCGATGTCGACGACGTGGTCGTAGCCGAGTACGCCCGGGTCCCGAGAGATGTGTTGTTCGCCGACGAGCGCCGACCAGTAGCCGGCTGCGCGTAGCGGATGGATGATGTGGCGGCCGTAGTCGGCGAGCCGCCATCCGCGGTGCGCGAGCCCAGTCATCCCGTTCACGTGTGCCCATTGCCCGGTCAACAGGCAGGCCCGGCTCCCGGAGCAGCTGGGCGCCACGCAGAAGGCCTGCCGGAACAGCAATCCCTGGTCCGCTAGCCGCTGGATGTTTGGGGTCGGAATCTGATGCCCGTAAGGCTGGACATAGCGACCGGTGTCGTGTGAATGGAGGTAGACAATGTTCGGCTTGGCCATTCGCGTATATCCTATTGTCGATCGACTTACTTAAGTTCTGATGGAATCGGCGCCTCGGCAGGCATACCTAGTTTGCGCCACGCCGCGGAGCGGAAGCACGCTCCTGTGCGAGATGCTTCGTGAGACCGGCCGCGCCGGCCGCCCGCTCGAGCACTTCGAGGCGCTCAGGCATTCAAGCTTGCCACGGCAGCCGCGCGAGTACTTCGACGATGCGGTCTCGCCCGACGTGCTCGAGTTGCTTGCGCCCCTGCAGCCCGGCGCACCCAGCTCCGAGGCGCCGGAGGCCTGGTGGAAACGCATCCTGGCGGAAGGGAGGACCGAGAACGGCGTCTGGGGAGGCAAGCTGATGTGGGGGCACATCGAGGACTTTCTGACTCGCGCGCGGCAGTTGCCCGGGCTCGCAGGCGCCGACTTGCAGACGGTTCTCGGAACGCTCCTGAACGATCCTGAGATGGTCCTCGTGACCCGTCGCGACAAGGTTGCACAGGCAGTTTCACTGTGGCGGGCGGTGCAGACACACGCCTGGCGAAGCGGAGCGGTGGACGGCCAAGGAGCTGCCAGCGGCGAGAGGCGATCGAGCCTCGGGTCGGGCGTCTATAGCTTCAGCGGGATCGATCACCTCGTCTCGCGGCTCGAGCGCCATGAGCGTGCCTGGATCGACTGGTTCGTGCGGTCCGGTCTGCGGCCGATCGAGGTCAGCTATGAAGAGCTCGACGTCGCGCCGAAGGATACGGTGGCGCGAGTTCTGGATGCGCTCGGACTACCGGACATCTCGTTGCGCGACCCGCCGCTCTCCCGCCAGCGGGACAGGCTGTCAACCGCATGGATCGAGCGCTACTTACGAGAGCGGGCCGGCGAGCGCCGCGAGATCACCTGGCACCCCTCGGCGCTCGATCGGGACGAGCGCTGGGCGGCGCTCCAGCAGCGCGGCGGAACAGTTCTGCTGACCGGGTTGCCGGCATCCGGGAAGTCAACCATCGGCGTGGCGCTCGAGCGCGAGCTGGTGGCCGGCGGCCAATCGGCGTACCTGCTGGACGGCGACAATATCCGGCAGGGGCTCTCCGATGACCTTGGTTTCTCCCCCGGAGATCGCGCCGAGCACATTCGCCGCGTTGGTCAGGTTGCACGGCTGTTCGCTGACTCCGGCGCGGTCGCGGTGCTGTCGTTGATCTCGCCGTTGGCGGCCGACCGTGACGGCGTGCGCAAGGCTCATGCCGACGCCGACCTTCCGTTCCTCGAGGTATTCGTCGACACGCCGCTCGAGGAATGCGAGCGGCGCGATCCGAAGGGACTCTACGGGCGCGCTCGGGCCGGCGAGATCAAGGGGTTCACCGGCATCGACGCTCCCTACGAGCCGCCCGAGAAGCCCGAGCTCCTGATTCCCACCGCCGAGACGAGCGTCGAGCAGGCCGTGTCGGAGATCGTTCGCGCGCTTGGACACCAGCCACGCTGATGACCGGCGCCCCCGCCGATCGACCGTCGTTTGATTTGCAGGCGCATTCGCGCCATTCCGACGGCGAGCTCGAGCCGGCTCAGGTGGTCGAGCTGGCGCGGGCGTCCGGCGTGCGGCTGTTGGCACTGACCGATCACGACACGGTCGGCGGCGTTGAGGAGGCGCTGTCGGCCGGGCGCGCGGCTGGGGTCGCGGTCGTCCCGGCAGCGGAGCTCTCGGCACTCCACGCAGGCCACGAGGACCTTCACATCCTTGGCTACCGAATCGATCACCGCGATCCGGTCCTGCTCTCCGCGCTCGAGGCCTTCCGAGCGGATCGCGAAGCCAGGGCGCAGCGGATGGCGACTGCCCTGGCGGAGCTCGGGCTCCAGGTCAAAGACGAGGTGCTGGACGCGCGGCGCCGGAGCGGGGGCTCGGTCGGGCGCCCTCATCTGGCGCGGGCAGTTCTCGAAGACAGCCGCAATGCCTCGAGGCTGGGGGAGGAAGGGCTGGAGCGCCCAGAACAAGTCCTAGAGGCTTACCTGCTACCGGGAAAGCCGGCCTACCGCGGGCGGAGCAAGCCGAACGTGAAGGAAGCGATCGACGTCATCCACGATGCCGGCGGCATCGCGGTGTGGGCCCATCCGTTCTGGGATATCGACGATCCCCGAGAGGTGCTGACGACGATCGGGCAGTTCGCGCGGTGGGGAATTGACGGCATCGAGACCTTCTACGTGACGCACGATCGCGGCCAGACGGAGCTGCTCGAGGACGCATGCCGGCGCCTGAACCTGCTAAGCACCGGATCGTCGGATTTTCACGGTCCGAGTCACGCGCTGTTCTCGCGCTTGCGAGCGTTTTCGCTGTATGGCCGCGCGCCTCGGCTTGGCAGGATCGCAGGGGTCGAGTGACCGCGGGAGTAGGCTGTGGAGCGGTGTGGGTACCTCGTTCCTGACGGGGTGCGCCGCGTCGCGGTGCCCGATCGCTCCTCGAACAAGGATCAGATTTAGTGGATCGTAAGTGGTGGACTTTGATTGCCGTCTGTGTCGGCACGTTCATGCTGCTGCTGGACGTGACGATCGTCAACGTCGCGTTGCCGTCGATCCAGAGGTCGCTGAACGCGAGCTTCACAGACCTGCAGTGGGTCGTCGACGCCTACGCGCTGATGCTCGCCGCGCTGCTGCTGACCACCGGATCACTCGCGGACCTGTTCGGCCGGCGTCGGCTGTTCGTGATCGGGCTGGTCATCTTCAGCGTGAGCTCGCTGCTTTCGGGGCTGGCAACAAGCCCGCTGTGGCTGAACCTCGCGCGCGGGGCCCAAGGGATCGGCGGCGCGGCGATGTTCTCGACCTCATTGGCGCTCCTCGGGCAAGCGTTCCAAGGCCCCCAGCGTGGCGTCGCGTTCGGCGTTTGGGGCGCGATCACCGGCGTGGCGGTCGCGATCGGCCCGGTGATCGGCGGCGCGCTCACCAGCGGGTTGTCCTGGCGCTGGATCTTTCTCGTCAATGTTCCGATCGGCGTGCTCGCCGTGGTCATCTGCATGCTCCGGGTGGACGAGTCGCGGCGGCCCGGCGCCCACCGGCCCGACCTCGTCGGGGTGGTCACGTTCAGCGGCGCGCTCGGGGCGCTGGTGTACGCGCTAATCAAGGGAGAGAGCTTCGGTTGGGGCTCAACGGTAATCGTCAGCTGCCTGATCGGCTCCGCGGTGCTGCTGATCGCGTTTGTGATCGCCGAGCGGATCCAGGGCGAGCAGGCGATGTTCGAGCTCGCGCTGTTTCGTAAGCCAACCTTCACCGGCGGCTCGATCGCCGCGTTCGCGCTGTCGGCGGGGCTGTTCGCGTTATTTCTCTACCTGACCCTGTACATGCAGGACGTGCTTGGCTTCTCGGCACTGCAAACAGGCCTGCGGTTCCTCGTGCTGTCTGGCGGGATCCTGCTCACCTCCGCGCTGGCGGGACGACTCACCGCGGTCGTGCCGGTCAGGCTCCTGATCGCTCCCGGCCTGGCGTTGATCGGAGTGGGACTGTTGCTGATGCGCGGTCTCACCACAGCGTCGGGTTGGACCCATCTGATTCCCGGCTTCATCCTGGCCGGCGCAGGCACCGGGCTGGTTAATCCGCCACTTGCGTCGACCGCCATCGGGGTAGTGACGCCCGACCGCGCTGGGATGGCGTCGGGGATCAACTCCACCTTCCGCCAAGTCGGAATCTCTACTGGGATTGCGGGGCTCGGCTCGGTGTTCTCACACACTGTGCGCACGCAGATCGTCTCGCTGCTGAGCGGGGTGCCACAGCTGAGCCACAGCCAAGCGCGAGCGCTCGCCGCCGGCGTGGCTCAGGGAAGCGGCAGCCGCAGCGGACTGGCGGCGCTGCCGTTCCAGGCGCGCGCGACCGCCGTCCATGCCGTGCGCGCCGCCTTTGTAGCGGGCCTCAACGACGTGTTCTTGATCGGCGCGCTGGTCGTGTTTGCCGCCGCGGTGCTCAGCTTATGGCTGATTCGAAGCAGCGACTTCGAAGCATCGGCGGCTCGCAGCAGCGCACGCTCGCCCGCGCCGTCCGAGCGCCGTATGGAAGAGGTCAGCACCGCTGACGTCGGCGAGACGGCCCGCGCTCGCAGCTCATGAGAACGCCGATCGGCGTCGTTAGCGGGATGCCGCGGCCATGATCTTCCGCCAGATCACTCACGATGACCTCGGCTGCGCCTCGTATCTGTTGGGTGACGAAAGTGCTGGGGTGGTGGCGGTGGTCGACCCAAAGTTCGAGTTCGACGAATACCTCGAGCTGGCGCGGTATCTAGGCGTGTCGATCGAGCACATCCTCGAGACCCACACCCACGCCGATCACGTGTCGGGGCGCGCCAGGCTGGCGACGGCGACGGGCGCGCGAATCCACGTTCACAGGGCCGCGGAGGTTCACTACGACCACGAGGGGTTCGACGATGGGTGGGAGCTGCAGCTCGGCGCGGTCCGAGTACAGGCCATCCATACGCCGGGACATCGTCCCGAGCACACCGCTTTTGCAGTCATCGACACCGCTCGGGCCGATCAGCCATGGGCGGTGTTGACCGGCGATTCGTTGTTCGTGGGAGACATCGCCCGCCCGGATCTCGCGGTCCACGCCGAGCAGGGGGCACACGCGATGTTTCGCTCGCTCCATCAGCGGTTGCTGAGCCTCCCGCCCCAAACGGAGGTGTGGCCCGGGCATCTCGGCGGGTCGCTTTGCGGCGGCCCGGGCATGGACGCGAAGATCTGCTCGACGGTCGGCTACGAGCGGGCACACAACGACTTGCTCCGCGAACCCGATGAGGACCGTTTCGTCGCCCGAACGATCGCCGCCCTCGCGCCGCAGCCGCCCAACTTCAAGGCGATCGTCGAGCTCAATCGGGGAACGGCGGTGACCCAGGAGGCCCCGCTGCTGCCGCTTGCCCCGAGGCAGGTCGAGCAGAAGCGCGCGGCGGGAGCCCTGATCGTCGATGGCCGCACCGATCTGCTGTTCGACGAGGCCCACATTCCGGGTGCGGTCTGCATTCCGGCGCTGCAGGCGGGCTTCGGGACTCGCCTCGCGTGGCTCGCCGAGCGTGATCAAGAGATCGTGCTGATCGGTCGCGACGATCACGACGCCAGCCGTGCTGCCCAGCTGGCATCGGCGGTCGGGATCCGCAAGCTAGCTGGTTACCTGGCGGGCGGGATGACCGAATGGCGGCGCGAGCAGCGCGAGGTGCGGCGCATCGAGCGACTGAAGCTCGAGTCACTGCCAGCACGTTCGCGCTCGGATCCGCGCCTCCAGATCCTGGACGTGCGAGAGCAATCAGAGCGCGACCAGGGCTACATCCCCGGGTCGCTGTTCGCGCCCTGGCACGACATCCACGAGCTTCCCGCGGGCCTTGAGCGAACGCGGGCGGTAGCGGTGCTGTGCGCCTCGGGGCAGCGGGCCGCGGTCGCAGGGAGCCTGCTCCAGCGCTACGGCGCAGAGCACGTAGTTCATGTAGTCGAGGGAGGCGTTCCCAGGTGGGCGGAGCTGGGCGAGCCGATCGTGCACGAGCGCTAGGCGCGGGTCAACCGATCAGCCTTGCACTGGCACGAGAATGCCCGCCAGCCCGAAGCTACCGGGCCGGTGGCCGGGTAGCGTGGGCACCCAATCGGGGTCTACCGAGCGGAAGGATTCCGGGTCTGCATCGATGATCCCCACCAGCACCTCACCGACGATCCGCGCCCCGACCGGCCCGAGGCGCTCGCCGCCCTTGAGGTTTTCGGCCTCCTTGAGGATGTAGAGCCACAGCGGAGTCTCTTCGGTCCAGCCGCTGTCGGCTAGGCCGATCTGGTGGGCCGTAAGAGCCTCGATTCCTAGCGCGGCGGCGACCGCCTCACCGGAGGGCAGCCCGATGGCCTGCCCGCGCTGGAGGTCGCGGTTGGCCAGCGAGGCGTAGTCGGAGCCCTGCTGCTCGCCCGAGACCGCAGTGGGCAGTGCGATCAACGAGGCCGGCAGGCGACCGTCGATCCTCTTGGCTCGTTGCGCACGCCGCTGTCCGGGGATGTCGATCTGCAGCGTCCAGTCGACCACATGCTCGGCGGAAACAGGCCCAAAACCCATCAGCTCCGGGAACAGCGGCGTGGGGCCATACGCTGGATTGATCCGATAGCGCTGGCGGATCTGGCTGTGGCCGTAGCGATACGCGGCATCAGCGAACTCGAACGGGATGTGGGGCTCGTCGTCGATCCTGTACAGGCGAGCACCGCCCTCCATCAGCTCCGCGATCAGCTCTGCGCCGACCAGTCCGGGCAGGAACTCGCGCAGGATGACGTGCTGGTAGTGCCAGGTCGCGGCACGCCGCGCCTCTTCGAACAGGTCCTCCTCCGGGATGCCATCAGCGCGCAGCCGGTCCACAAGCCGGTTGTGCAAGCCAATGAACGCGACCTGCATCTGACTCATGAACAGATGGACATCGTTGCGCGGGTCTCCCAGCAGGGCGATCCCCTCGTGGTTGCGCGGGACATCGTGGGCGCCAGGGCCAAGGAGCAGCTTGGCCGGGTCCTCAGTGTCGTATAGATACGGCGAGCCGACCGGCCCCGCCCCGTACAGGCCCTCCAGATTGGCCTTCGGCGTGCGAAAGTTCCTCACCTGGGCGGGATCGGCCCGATGGCCCAGCGGCGAGCGGTCTGCGGTGATGTCGTGGGCAACGAACTGTCCGAAGAATGGCCACACCGCTGAGGCGCTCGAGTCCTCATCGTCGGTGAAATCGACGCCCACGTCGCATGGTCCGCCGGGGCGTCCCAGGGCATGGAGAGCCTCTTCATCGACCCTGAGCACGGGCAGGTGCTCGAACAGCCGCCGGTAGCGCCCGCCGTGGATCGGTGCATCGACCCGTTCGGGCGCCAGACAGTGATCGCGGGCCAGCCGCTCGGCATGTTTGCTCACCTGATCGAACCTTCCACTCGCGCTCCAGCCGAGCAAGTATCACGAAACTCATCTAGATATGACACTTGACTGACGAGCGCAAGGCCTTAGTATGTCGAGAAATGGGGTCAGGCGTTAGTGGGCCGACGCGTTACAACGCGAGCGACATCGTCGAACGGCAGGTGCAGGCGGGTCGTGGAGGCAGGCGCGCAATCGTGGCCGAAGATGCGACGCTGACCTACGAGGCCCTTCGACGTCAGGTCAACCGAGCCGGCCGGCTGCTGCGCGAGCTGGGGCTGAGGCGCGAGCAGCGAGTGCTACTCGCGCTCGACGACACGAGCGTGTTTCCGATCGTCTTCCTGGGTGCGATGCGGATCGGCGCGGTCCCGGTTCCGGTCAGCCCACTGGACAAGGACGAGAACTTCAGGCACTTCGTGGCCGACTCCTACGCTGAGGTGATCGTGACCGACCGGCAGCTGTTGGGGCGGCTGGCGAGTGTTCTCGGAGACCCCCGCATCCGCTACCTGGTGCGCGGGGGCGAGGGCAGCGGCGTGATCGAGTTTGATGACGCGGTCGGTCGCCAAGACGACGAGCTCGAGGCGGTGGCGACGCATCCTGACGACGTGGCCTTCTGGCTCTACAGCTCGGGTTCGACCGGCAAGCCCAAGGGAGTCGTGCACCTGCACCACGACATCGGCGTGACCTGCGAGAACTACGCGCGCCAGGTGCTCAGCTTGAGCGAGGACGACGTCACGTTCTCGACCACGAAGCTGTTTCATGCATACGGGCTCGGGAACGGGCTGTCGTTTCCCCTGTGGTTCGGCGCGACCTCCGTGTTGATGCGCGGTCCGACAAAACCAGAGCCGATCCTCGAGAAGATGCAGCGCCACCGACCGACGGTGTTTTTTTCCGTGCCGGCGCTGTTCGCGATGCTGGTCCGCGACGCGGCCGCCGATGGGGCTTTTACGTCGGTGCGGTTTTGCGTGTCGGCGGCGGAAGCGCTCGCGCCCGCCACGATCGAGCGCTGGCGCGCCCGCTTCGGAATCGACATCATCGACGGGATTGGCTCGACGGAGATGCTCCACATCTACTGCTCCAACCGCCCGGGGAAGGTCGCGCTCGGAACAACGGGTTGGCCGGTACCGGGGTACGACTTGCGGCTCGTCGACGACGCGGGAGCGGTCCTGGAAGGGCCGGGGATCGGCGCGCTGCAGGTGCGAGGCGATTCTTGCGCGGCGTATTACTGGCATCAGCACGAGAAGAGCAAGGCGTCGATGCTCGGCGATTGGTTCGTCAGCGGCGATCGCTACGAGCAGCGCGAGGACGGGGCATACACCTACGTCGGCCGAATCGACGACATGCTCAAGGTGGGAGGGCTCTGGGTCTCGCCGCTTGACATGGAGCAAGTGCTGATGGAGCATCCTCGCATCGGAGGGGTGGGGGTTGTCGGCGTCGACATTGGGGGAGCCGTCCGGATCGCAGCGTACGTGCAGACCGCGGGAGAGCAGGGCGACGACGCGCTCGCGGAGGAGCTGCGCGCCTGGTGCAAGGAGCGGATGCGCCGCTACGAATATCCCCACCTCGTGCAATTTGTCGACGAGCTTCCCCGGACGCTGACGGGAAAGGTCCAGCGCTTCCGCCTTCGGGAGTTGGCCGCGCAGCTGGCTTACGAGAAGCCGGAGGCCATCGAAGCGCAGCCCGATCCAGGGCTCACGGTGGGCTCCCCCTGATCAGCGAGCCAGAAACAGCTGGATCGCCTCCACCACCCGCTGCTCGTGCTCGAGGTGCGGGCTGTGCCCGCCCGCAAGCACCAGGCGCTCGACAGGACCGCGAACGCGAGCCTCGATCCGGGTGATGTGATCGAGCGACCCGTATGGATCCTCGGATCCGTGGATCAGCAACGTCGGCGCGGTGATCAACTCGCTCTCTCGCTCGAGGTTCCAGGCTCGGAACTCGGGGTCGAGCCAGACCTCGGACCAGCCACTGAAGGCGGCGTCGGGATCGTCGTGATGGCGCGCCATCCGCTCGCGCAGGCCGCCGGCGAGGTAGTCCTCGCGCGTGTTGCGGATCGCAGCGACGGTGATCTCCTCGACGATCACATGGGGGGCCATCAGGACAAGGCCGGAAGCCGGCCGATGCGCAGCATGGATCAGGGCGATCGAGGCACCGTCGCTGTGCCCGACCAGCACCGGCGACTGCGCGTCGATCGCCTCGAGCAGCGTGGGCAGCACCACGAGCGCCTCCTCATGGAAGAACATAGGTGTGCGGGGTCGTGGCGGTGGCGCCGAGTGACCGTGTCCATGGCGCGAGAACGCGATCAGCCGGCGACCCGTCGCCCCGTGCAAGACCTCGGGAAAGCGCCGCCACAACCCAACCGAGCCGAGCCCCTCGTGCAGCAGGACCAACGCGGGGCGGTCGCTCGGCCCCGGCAAGTCGAGCACCTCGAGCGCGAGCCCGTCGAGCTCGACCCGCCCTGCGGCGGGAGGGCTCATACGGAAGGGCTTGCGAGTGGTCGCACGGCGATCGTCACGTCGACCAACGCGCACAGCCTTTCCTGCTCGTCGGCGAACTCTTGGGCCCACACCCATTCCCGCTCGTCGTGATGACGCGCCCGCGCTGCAACATGCACGGTCCCCGTGGTGATCGGGCGCAGGAAGCTGGCGGTGTTGCTCAGCCCGGAGCCGATGAACCCGTCGCGCCACACCGCGTGGACCGTCGCCACGGATGCGACCGTCTCGGCGACCGCCGAATAGATGCCTCCGTGGAGCAGGCCCAGCGGTTGGGTGAGGTTCTCGCGGACCTCGAAGCTAACCCGCGCGCTGCTCGCGGTGAGCTCGATCCAGTGCAGCTCGAGGAATCCCTCGAACGTCCGCTCCATCGGAATCAGTGGCTCTGGAAGCGTCTCCATGTTCCATGGCCAGCCGGTCATCGTGGTGCGTGAGGGCCGCGCGCTGCGCGTCGGTCACGCTTGATTGCCGAAGACGACGGACTTCGTCTCGGTGTAGTAGTCGAAGGCCTCGTTGCCGTGCTCCTTGCCGTAGCCGCTCGATTTCCAGCCGCCGAATGGGAGCTCGTCGTAGACCTTGGTGCGTGAGTTGATCCAGGTGTAACCGGCTTCGATTCGCTCCGCCGCTCGACGCGCGCGCTGCAAGTCGCGCGTCCACACCGACGAGCCGAGCCCGAACTGTGAGGCGTTGGCGCGCTCGATCGCCTCGTCGAGGTCCTTTACGCGCCAGATCGGCAGCGCGGGTCCGAAAACCTCCTCGGTCGCCATCGGTACGTCGTGCGGTGGGTCGACCACAACGGTTGGAGAGTAGAAGAAGCCGTCGGCGAGCTCGGCATCCGGCGGTGGCCCCCCGCCGGCGATGAGAGTGCCGCCCTGCGCGAGCGTGCGCTCGACCTGATCGGCCACCTGGTCTCGCTGTGCGCCGGTGTGGAGGGGTCCCATTTGCGAGCCGCGAGCGTCGCCGGGGCCGACCTTCAGGCGTTTGGCTTTAGCGGTGACCTGTTCGACCACCTCCTCGGCGACTGAATCGAACACGTACAGCCGCTTGATCGCCAGGCACGCCTGGCCGCAGTTGTAGAACCGTCCCATCGATGCCGCGCTCGCCGCCGCGGCGAGATTAGCGTCGTCGCAGATGATCATCGGGTCCGAGCCGCCCAGCTCGAGCGTCACCCGCTTGGTGCCGCGCGCGGCGAGAGCCATGATCTCCTCACCGACCGGGGTGGAGCCAGTGAAGGCGATCTTGCGGACCTGGGGATGGGTGACGAGCGCGGTGCCGGTGAGCGAGCCGCTGCCGGTGACGACGTTGAACACGCCTGGGGGCAACCCACCTTCGGCCAGTAGCTCGGCGAATCGCAGCGTCGTGAGCGGTGTGGTTCCCGCCGGCTTGGCGACCATCGTGTTGCCGGCGATCAGCGCCGGCGCGAGCTTGTTCGACAGCAGCGTGGTCGGGAAATTCCAGGGGACGATCGCGGCCACCACGCCCAGCGGACGTCGCAGCACGATGCCCTCGACGCCGGGATCGAGGCTTGGCGCGTGCGCGCCGCGCAGCGCCTTTGACAGGCCGACGTAGTGCATCAGCGTGTCAATCGCCTTGCTCAGCTCGATCCGCGCCTCGCGCAGCGTCTTGCCTTGTTCGCGGGTGAGCAGTGGAACCAGCTCATCCAGCTGTTGTTCGGCGTGGTGGGCGGCGTTGCCCAGCAGCTCACCGCGCTTGCTGACCGCCATCGCGGACCAATCAGCGAAGGCGCGGTCAGCAGCCTGGACCGCGGCGTTGACATCCTCGTCGGTCCCGCCCGGCACCTCGGCGAACGCCTGGCCGGTGGCGGGATTGATGACCGCAAGCGGGGCACCGGTGTTGGTGTACTCGTGACCGTCGACGAACGCGCCAGGGTAGGTGATGATCGTCTGGGTGCTCATGCGCCGACGAACTCTGGCTTGCGCTTTTCGACGAACGCGTGGAGGCCTTCCGCGGCGTCTCGGGAGCCGAACAGCCGCTCGACGAGCTGCGCCTCGAGCTCGAGGCCGTCATCCAGCGGAAGCTGACCGCCCTCGTGAACGCAGCGCTTGATCGCCGCTGTGGCGAGGGCGGGTCCCGCGGCAAAGCGCTCCGCGTATGCGCGGACCGCTGCCTCCGCCTCATCGGGCTCGAAAATCGCTGCGACCAGACCCCAGGCCAGCCCCTCCTGAGGGGAGAACGTTCGTCCGGTGAGCAACAGATCCATCGCGCGCGATGGCCCGAGCAGCCGGGTCAGGCGCTGCGTCCCGCCGTTACCTGGCAGCAGACCCAGCGTCACTTCAGGCGTGCCAAGCTTGTAGGCGCCGGCGTTGGCGAGCCGGACGTCGCACGCGAGTGCGATCTCCAGTCCGCCTCCCAGCGCGTGACCGTTGATGTGCGCGATGAAGATCTGCTCGGCGCTGGCCATCCGCTTGAACGCGGCCTGGCTGACGCGGATCATCTCCATGTTCGCCGCGACGTCGCCGTCGAGGAACCTCTTCACGTCCGCTCCCGCCGAGAAGAACTTCGGCGACGCGCTGCGCACGATCACGGCGCGCGCGTCGGGGCCGATTGCCTGATCGATTGCGGCCTCGAACTCGCTCATCACCGACAGGTCATAGGAGTTCGCGGGAGGGTTGTCGAGCGTGACGGTGCCGATGCCGCCATCGGATTCGAAGGTCACCGGCATCAGGCGAGCCCTCCCACCACGACCGACTTGATCTCGGCGTAGGTATCGAGCGCTTCCAGCCCGTGCTCCTTGCCGAAGCCCGAAGCCTTCACGCCGCCAAATGGCAGCTCGTCATAGCCGTAGTGAATCTGGTTGACCCAGGTCATGCCCGCCTCGATCTCTTGCGCGGCCCGGTGGATCAGACGGGCGTCGTGCGTCCAGATCGAGGAGCCGAGCCCGTACCGGGTTCCGTTCGCGCGCCTGATTGCGTCGTCGAACTCGCTGAAGCGAAGCACCGGGAGGACCGGGCCGAAGACCTCCTCGGTCATCAATCGCGACTGGCCGCCCGGCTCCGCAATCACCGCGGGCTCCAGGAAATAGCCCTTCTCGCTTGCGCCGGCGTGGCCGCCGATCAGTAGCTCGCCGCCGGAGGAAACTCCATCCTCGATCTGCTCGAGCAGCTCATCCCGACCCGCGCGCGTGTGGATCGGGCCCATTCTCAGCTTTGGCTTCTCCGCCTTGATGGTTCCGTCGCCGGGCTCATAGCGCCCGACTCGGTCCAGCAGCTGCGAGAGGAAACCGTCGTAGGCAGAGTCATGCACAAACACCCGCTTGCAACCGAGGCAGGCCTGTCCCGCATTCCAGTAACGGCCGATGATCACCGCCTTCACGGCGGCGTCGACATCGGCGTCAGCGCATACGATCACGGGGTCCGAGCCGCCGAGCTCGAGCGAGAGGCGTTTGAGATCCGGCGCCGCGAGCGCCGCGACGTGCCGCCCGACCGCGGTTGAGCCGGTGAAGGCGATCCGCCGCACGTCGGGGTGAGCGACGAGCGCATTGCCGATCTGTGATCCGCGGCCGGTGACGACGTTCAGCACGCCGTCCGGAGCCCCAGCCTCGGAGAACAGGCGCGCGACCTCGAGGGTCGCCAGCGGAGTGGTCGCCGCCGGCTTGGCCACCACCGTATTGCCGGCCGCGAGCGCTGGCGCGACCTTCGTTCCGAGCAGCGTGAGCGGGAAGTTGTAGGGGGTGATCGCGGCGCAGACGCCAATTGGGCGGCGGATCACCATTCCATACGCCGGCCCGAGGGTGGAGGGCAGTTCCTGATAGGAGCCGCGCACCTTGGTGGCGGCTTCCGCGTAGAAGCGGACACCATGGGCGAGATGGCTCACCTCGCCGATCGCCTCGGCCACCGGCTTGCCCTGCTCCACAGTGAGCGTCGCCGCGAGCTGCTTCGCGTGCTCGTGTATCAGATCGGCCGCCTTGGCCAGAATCGTCGCGCGGTGCTCGACGTCGGTGCGCGACCACTCGGAAAACGCGCGCTTGGCGGTGGCGACCGCCAGCTCGACGTCCTCGGGCGCGCCGGCCGGCACGCGGTCCACGATCTCCTCGGTCGCGGGATTGACGACCTCAAGCTGCTCGTGCGCCGTCGCTTGCCGCCACTCGCCTCCGATCAACATCTCCGGCACGGGGCCTCCTCAGCTGTAATCGACGCCCGCGCCTTCGACGAGGCGCACACGGCTCGTTTTCAGGTATCGCTCGCGGAACTCCTGGTACTCCTGCGCGGCGTGGCGCGTCCATGTGAGCGCGGATCCCGATAACTGCTTCTTTTCCTTGGCTGGCACGCCAGCGCTCAACACTCCGGAGCCGATTTCGGAACGTTCGGCGACCACCGCGCCCGCGGCGACCATCGCGCCCGGGCCGACCCGCGCATGTTGAAGCACGATCGCGCCCATGCCGATCAGCGCCTGTTCCTCGATCACGCAACCCTCGAGGAGCGCTGCGTGGCCGATCGTGGCGCGTGCGCCGACGATCGTCGGGAGGTCGGCGGCGCAGTGGATCACGGCGTTGTCCTGGATCGAGCATTCCTCGCCGATCTCGATGTACGAGGAGTCTCCGCGCAGCACCGTGCCAAACCAGATGTTGGCGCGATCTCCGACCCGAACGTCGCCTACCAGCACCGCCGTGGGGGCCAGGAATACGTTCTCCCCGATCGAGGGGGCGAGGCCATCGAGCTCGACGATCGTCGCCATCAGCGTCCTGACCCCGCTTGCCTTGACCTCACAATTGGGAGACTATACGATGTCGGGCGTAAGTCAAGTGTCATATCTTTGAAAGGCATCCGGTGCTCGCCAAACCCGTCGAAGAGCTCGCGCAACTGAGCGAGAAGCAGGTCCAGGCGCACCTCTCGGCCGGGAGGCTGGTCGAGGGGTTGCAGCACATGTCGCCGAAGTACCTCGAGGGCATGCGCCGGATTCTCACCGTATCGGCCGACACCGAGTTCGTCAGCGCCCCCGCCTACCTGCGGGCGGCTCAGAACGCTCCCGCGCTGAACAACTTCGGCTCGGCGATGTCGATCATCCAAGACGAGCTGGCCCATGCGCACATCGGCTACCGGCTGCTGGGCGATTTGGGCGTGGACATGGACTGGCTGATCTACGAGCGGCCGGCGGAACAGTTCAAATACCCGTACGCGTTCGACGTGCCGTTGAACTCGTGGGTGGAGCTGGTGTGCGCAAATGCGCTCTACGATCAGGCCGGGTTCGTGCTGCTCTCCGACGTGTATGAATCAAGCACCTTCGGCCCCTGGAAGCGAGCGCTGGCGAAGGTCGACAAGGAGGAGACCTTTCACCTGCGCCACGGGCGCACCTGGCTGAAGAAGCTCACGAAGGATGCTGCGGGAAAGGCGCAGGTCCAGGATGCGATCGACTGGATGTTCATCCTGACGCTCGAATGGTTCGGTCTCCCGGACGATCGCAAACGGCACGCCGAGCAGCTCGATTACGGTTTCAAGCGGAAGTCCAACGACGAGCTCCGGCAGACCTGGATGCGGGACGTTGTGCCGTTCATGGAGGAGATTGGCATTCGCGTTCCGGCACACTTCGATTCCGATCAGGAACGCTGTGTAATTGATTGTCCGTTCCCCGTGCAGTTCGACGAGGACAAGCGTCACTGGCTGCTGGAGGACGGCGCGATCGGATGGGAGGCGGTGATCGAGCGCTGGCGCGCCCGCGGCCCCATGAACCAGGCCTACGTCCGCACCCTCCAGCGGGGCTATCAAACCACTTCTCTGCGGAGGTCTGCGTGACCGCCGCCACACTGACGCCAGCTGAGCGGGTGGAAGGCCGCCTGTGGGACGCGCTTCGTAACGTCGATGACCCGGAGATCCCAGTGTCGGTCGTGGGGATGGGCTTGATTGTCGCGCTCGCATACCGGCGCGAGCACCGCCTGGCGGAGCTGAAGATCACGTTCACCGCGATGGGGTGCCCGGCGATGGAGTTCATCGAGGACGACATCCGCGAAGCGCTGCTCCGGGACCCGGACGTCGATGCCGTCGAGATCGAGGTGGTCTGGGATCCGATCTGGACGAAAGATCGGATTCGCGCTGACGCCCGGGAGACGATGCGAAGGCTGGGGATCCTGGCGTGAGCCGCGAGTACGAGACCGTCTGGGAGGTGTTCGCCCGCAAGGCGTACGAGGAGCCACTGCATCACGTTGGGACCGTCACCGAATCGGACGAAGACCTCGCGGTGGTGTCAGCGCGCGCGATCTACGACGAGCAGCCCTGGATCCACATGATCCTGGTGCCGCGTAGCGAGATCCGGGAGGCAATCCGCGCGTGAGCACCAGCGAGCCAGGCGCCGGCGCCGCTGCTGCGAGCGCCGCGGTGAGCGCCGGTGGGGCCGCGAGCGCCACGATGATTTCGCTGATCGGCTCGCTCGCGGACAACAAGGGTGCGCTGGGACGTCGTTACGGCGAGTGGGCGGTGAGCGCTCCGACGATCGAATCCGCGGTCGCCGCGGCCGCGATGGCGCAGGATGAGCTCGGCCACGCCCGCTCAACCTATCCCGTGCTCGCGAAGCTCGGCGTCGAGCGGGAAGATGACGGACTGGATGCGGGTCACCCGTTGCGCGTGATCGGGCAGGAGCTGCCGGACTGGGCGTCATTCATCGCCGCAAACCTGATCGTCGACGGCATCCTGACCACGTTCGTCGCCACGGCCCGTGACAGCTCGATCGAGCCGTTCGCGCAGCGCGCGCGAAAGATCCTCCAGGAGGAGGGCGCGCACCGGGTCCACGCTGAGGCATGGCTGCGCCGCATCTGCCGCACCGGCGGCGAGGATCTGGAGTTGCTGCTGCTGCGGATCAATGAGATGTGGTTGGAGGCCTCGCGGTGGCCAGGGAGCGATGACCAACCCGGTTACCAAGAAGCGATCGCGTGCGGCATGGTCAACGCAGGGCCGGCCGCGATCCGCGACCGCGTTCGGGCCTGGCTGAGCGCGCTGCTGGAGGCGCAGGGCGTTGTGATCTCGCTGCCGGAACCCTCCGACTGGTCGCAGTGGAGCGCGGAACGGCGCCAGTGAGCCGCCCGGAGACGAGATGTCCGTTCTGCGATTCGGACGAGGTCGAGCTCGTATCGGCTTGGGGCGGTCAGCTGATCACCAGCCAGTTTCACTGCGGCCACTGCAACACGTACTTCGACGCCGTCCGACCGGACTTCGCGTCTTCGGGCGGCGAGGAGGGGCCGATCGGCCGGGAATCCGACGCCGACCGGCCGAACCCGTAGGGCGGAGGGTTTTGGTCCGCTCGCTGAGTCCCGCGGAGGAGAGCGGCCAATCGCCCCCGCGGAGACGGAGCGCGCGACTGATGGCATGATCCCATGCTCCAATGAGCCAGCTGAACGCTCAGTCCCCACCATCCTCCCCGCACCGCGTCGTAGTCATCGGCGGCGGCTTTGGCGGCTTGCGTGCTGTGGGCGGGTTGAGTCGCTACCCCGTCGAGCTGACGCTGATCGATCGCCGCAACTTTCACTTGTTCCAGCCGCTCACCTATCAGGTCGCGACTGGAGCGCTCTCGCCAGGCCAGGTCTGCTATCCGCTCCGAGGGGTCTTCAAGCGTGCGGAGAACGTGCGCGTGCTGTTGGCTGAGGTCTCTGGATTCGATCTCACCGCACGCGAGGTGATGCTGGGCAGTGTCCGCGACGTCGAGGCGCCGCGGTCCGTGCCGTATGACACGTTGGTCGTCGCGGCCGGCTCCAGCTACTCGTACTTTGGCCATGAGGATTGGCGAGAGTTTGCCGCCGAGGTTAAGACGCTTGAGAGCGCAATCACCGTGCGTTCTCGGATCCTACGGGCGTTCGAGGCCGCGGAGATGAGCGAGGACCCCCAGGCCCGTAACGCGGAGCTCACGTTTGTGGTTGTGGGTGGCGGACCGACCGGGGTTGAGATGGCGGGCCAGATCGGCGAGCTCGCGCGCGACACGCTTCGCCACGACTTCCGTGCGATCGATCCTCGGTCGGCGCAGATCTTGCTGATCGATACAGGCGAGCGCTTGCTCGGTGCGTTTCCCCCGTCTCTGTCGGCCAAGGCGAAGCGCTCGCTGGAGCGCCTTGGGGTGACGACGATGCTGAACTGCACCGTAGTCGACGTCGATGCCGACTCCGTCTCGGTCACCTCGCCCGGCGGCTCAGCGCAGCGGATCCGGGCGAGAACGGTCATCTGGGCGGCAGGAGTCAATGCTTCTGGGCTCGGCCGAATGCTCTCCGAGCAGGCCGGTGGGGAGCTCGATCACACCGGCCGTCTGACGGTCGAGCGCGATCTCACGCTCCCGGGTCATCCGGAGGTCGTGGTGCTCGGCGACATGGTCCGCGTCCGCGACAAACACGGCGGCGCCACCTCGTTGCCCGGGGTCGCGCCGGTTGCGATTCAGCAAGGCCACTACGCGGCGCGCCTGATTCGCGACCGGCTGGAGCACCGCTCGACCCCGCCATTCCGTTACCGCGACAAGGGCAACGTTGCCACGATCGGCCGTGGGGAAGCGGTCGCGGACCTCCGCGCTATCAGGCTCAGCGGCCTGGCCGCGTGGGTCGTCTGGCTGTGCATTCACATCTGGTACCTGATCGGATTTCAGAACCGGCTGCTCGTCACGATCCAATGGACGCTCAGCTTCTTCACCCACGGACGTGGCTCGCGCCTGATCGACGACTACCCATCGACGCCCCGGGAGGCGCCCAGCGAGCCGATCGAAGCTGCCCGCTGACGCGGTGTAGTTCCGCTCTATCGTTGCGCTGGTGGTGTTGAGTTCGCCATCGTTGTCGCCGCCGCAGCAGCGGCTGGAGCCCGTCCGGGTGCCGTTGCGCTCCGAGCTGGCGCCAGAAGAGGCGGTCTTGTGGCTACGCGGCGATCGGCGACCGTTTGCGCTGGTCGGTAACTGGCTCGGAACTGCTGCGTTGCTGGGATCCGAGCCGGTGCGCCTGGCTAACCCCAGCGGCGATCCTTTCGACGTGCTCGATGGCGCGCCTGGGCTCAGCTCCGGCGAAGTCGCGGTGGGCGGCGGCTGGATCGGCTGGCTGAGCTACGGGCTGGGCGCTCGGATCGAGAAGCTGCCGCCGAGCCCGCCCGCCCCCAAGCCGCGGCCACCGTTCTCGCTGGCGTTCTATGACCACGTGGTGCTCTTCGATGGTGAGCAGTGGTGGTTCGAGGCGCTCTGGAGTCCTGAGCGTACTGACGCTCTACGCGAGCGCATCTCGTTGTGGGAGGGGCGCCTCGGTCGCAACCCGACAGCGCCACCGGAAGCGGCGCCGACGCCGTTCATGCTGAGCAGCAATGGGTCCGCGGGCCATGTGCGGGCTGTGGCCGAGTGTCGCCGGCGAATCACGAGGGGAGACCTATTTCAGGCGAACCTGGCGGTTCGGCTCGAGGCGCGCTTTGACGGTGATCCGGTCGATCTATTCGCCCGAGCCCTGCCGCTAGCGCGGCCGCGTTTTGGCGCGCTCATCGACGGCGTGGTGAGCCTCTCTCCGGAGCGCTTCCTTCGACGAAGCGGGCGACGCGTGCACACCGAGCCAATCAAAGGGACGCGACCCCGCACCGGTGCCGAACACGAGCGCCGCGACGCACTCGAGGAGCTCATCGCATCGAGCAAGGATGCTGCCGAGCACGTCATGATCGTCGATTTGATGCGCAACGATCTCGGCCGCGTATGCCGTTATGGAACGATCACAGCTGAACCACCAAGGGCCGAGGGCCACGCCGGGGTCTGGCACCTCGTATCCACCGTCTCCGGGCAGTTGCGTGACGATGTGCGAGACGGCACGCTGTTGCGCGCGACGTTTCCTCCAGGCTCGGTGACGGGTGCGCCGAAGGTCGAGGCGATGAAGGTGATCGCCACGTTGGAAGGAACCAGGCGTGAGGCATATACCGGCGCGATCGGGATCGTCAGCCCCATCGCCGGCCTCGATCTGAGCGTCGCGATTCGCACGTTCGAGATCAGCGCTGACACGATCTGGTTTGGCGCTGGGGGCGGGATCGTCGCCGACTCCGACCCCGAGCTCGAGTTAGCGGAGGCGTTCGCGAAAGCCTCGGGGCCGATCTCGGCGATCAACGCCAAGCTCACACCGGCGGCGCGCGGTCGCGCGCCCACCCACGCCGTCGCCCAAAGCGCGTTGCGCTACGGACCGCGTCCCGACCCGGCGGCTGGAGTGTTCGAGACGCTGCTTGTCGAGCACGGCGTGCCGGTTTACCTCGAGGCTCATGTCGAGCGGCTCGCGGCCTCCCTGCGCGAGTGCTACGACTCCCAACTGGATCCCGGCGTAGCGGCACGTGCCCGCGCAGCCGCCTCGAGGACTGCGACGCGGTCGCGGTTGCGGATTGTGGCCGAACCCGACGGGTCCGCGGTCGTGACCGTGTCTACCGCGGGCAACGTGCCCGCTGCTCCAGTAGAGCTGATCGCCTTCGCGCTGCCCGGAGGACTGGGCGCTCACAAATGGCGCGACCGGCTGCTCCTCGATGCACTTGCTGCCCACGCGCCCGGAGCGGTGCCGTTGCTCATCGACATGGACGACCTGGTACTCGAGGCCGCGTACGCGAACATCTGGATCGTCGAGCAGGGCGCGCTTATCACTCCGCCGGCTGATGGCCGCATCCTGCCGGGAGTGACCCGCGCTGCGTTGCTCGCCAGTGAACCTTTTGCGAGGGAAGAGCAGATCGGGCTCGCCCGGCTGGAGAGCGCCGACGCAATCTTCCTGACGTCTTCGATCAGCGGACGTCACCCTGCCCTGCTTCAAGCGGGCCACGCTGACGTCATCCCCTCCGCTTCGAGCTGAGCGCCCGCTCAGTCGCCACTCAGCTGCACAGCCTTGACGACCAGCAGGATCACCGAAATCACGAGGTAGCCGCGGAGCGTGAGCATCGCGACTTTACGGCCGGTCGACCACTTCGGCCGGGCGAGCAGCGCCAGCGGCGGCATCGTCCACTGTTGTTTGGGCACCGTGGGTCCGGTCTCGGCGATGGTGGACCCGCGTCGCGAGCGCAGCGCCAGCGCGCCGAACGCCAGCAGGCCAACGGCGAGCAGCGCGCCGCCGATCAGCGAGAGCGTGGTCACGTTGATGCTCGGGAAGATCGTCGTCGCCATCAAGATCAACGACAGCAGCACGAGCGTCGCCACGATCACGCTTGCAAGGACGTTTAGCCACGGCCGGTTGCACCACGGGCCGAGTACCTCTCTGTCGTTGCAGAGCAGCAGCAGGAAAACGCTCGCGCTCGGAAGCAGCACGCCGGCGAGCGCCTGCACCGCTTCGGTGATTACTCCGAGCGGAGCACCGGGAATCAGCACGATCACGGCCGCAGCGATGATCAGCCCCGAGAAGATCCCGTAGAAGAGCTTGGCGTCACTGAAACCGCGGTGCAGAGAGCTCTTCATGCCGAAGACATCGCCGAACGCGTAGCTGGTCGACAGCGTCAAGGCACCCGCTCCGATCAGCGAGGCGTTGAGCAAGACAAGCGCGAAGAGCGCCGCTGCGGCCGGGCCGACGACATGATCGAGCGCTGTGGCGGTTCCGCCTGCGTCGGTGAACTGACCGAAGTAGCGCGTGCCCTCGAATGCGAACGCCGAGACCGCGATCAGGGCCGCCGCTCCGATCACGACGACAAACGCCCCGATCCAGGTGTCGAGCCGCTCGTAGTTGATCCAGCGCGGCGTGATCCGCTTGTCGATGATGTTCGACTGCTGAAAGAACAGTTGCCACGGAGCCACGGTCGTACCGACGATCGCGATGATCAGCAGCACCGAAGTCGAGTTGGCGCCGCCCTGGATGCCCGGGATCACAAAGTCCTTGGCGATCGGATCGATCTTCGGATGCACCGTGAAGAACAGCGGGATCACCAACAGGTTCCCGAACACGAACACGAACATCGAGCGCTCCCAGCGGCGGAAGCTGCCGGTGACCGTAATTGCGACCAGCGCAACAGCCGCCAGCGGCACGGCGATGTATCTCGAAACTCCGAAGTAGCCGAGCGAGAGGCTGACTCCGATGAACTCGGTGACGATCGTCAAGAAATTGAGAAGGAAGAGGTCCCCGACCGAGAACCAGCCCCAGAACCGGCCGAAGCGCTCGTTGATGAGACGGGCATGGCCGACGCCCGTGACGGCCCCAAGGCGCACCACCATCTCTTGGTTGACGACGAGCACCGGGATCAGCAGCAGCAGCACCCACAACAGGCTGGTCCCGTAGTTCTGGCCTGCCTGAGAGTAGGTCGCGACTCCGCCGGCGTCATTGTCGCCGACCATCACGATCAGCCCCGGACCGATGATTGCAAGCAGCGCAAGCAGCCTGAGGCGCAAGGATCGGTGCCCGACCTCGCGCTCGCGGATCGTGCCGAACGCACCTTTGATGTCGCCGATGTGCTCGGCGTCAAGCGTGAAGCGCGGGGAAGCGGAGGCCGGAGGGCTCGACCCAGCGGCGGCGGGCGGTGGCGGTGAGGAGGTCGGCGGACCCGGGTTCGGTGACGTCCGCAGGCCAGGAGAGGTCGGTGCCGCTGGGCGGCGCCCGCTGGCGGAACTCGTCCTTCGCTTGTTCGCCATCTGCTCGACCTCCTTCCTGGGCCGCTAGCTGCTTATTGGCAGCCGAGCCGGGGAGGTCGTCTCAGATGCCGGTGATCACGCTCCGGCGCATGAGCTGACCCTCGGCGCTCGGCCGCGAGCTGCTACTTCGGGGTAGCTCGCTATCGGAACTGTTCAGATATTGGCCTGGGTAGCTCATGGTGTGAAACGGTTGTAAAACAGCCACTTGGGTGACTGCTACGAGGGTACCACCGCGCCGCGCGCGGAGCTCCACCATCAGCCCTGCACCGGCCATATTCGACGGCTGGCTACAGCCACGCGTCAGCTTTTCGCGACGCCCGCCCGCCGCCGCCATTCGTCTGGGAGCAGCAGCTCGAGGACATCATCCACGGCGATGATCCCGACAGGCTTCTCGTCCGCGTCGAGCACCGGCATCGCAATCAGGTTGTAATCAGTCATGAGCCGCGCGACATCGGGCAGATCCGCTCCTGCCGTTACGGTCGGAGTGGAGGCTTCAATTAGGCTCGAGACCATCTCCTCACCGCCCGCCCGGACCAGCTCCGCCAGTGAGATCGTGCCGATCAGCTCGCCCGTGGCGCCGGTAACGCACACGATCGACACCTGCTGCGCGCTCAGCTCGCTCATTCGTACCCGGCTGATCGCCTCGCTGACCGTCGTATCCGCGGGTGCCGAGATGAAGTCAGGATTCATCAGCCCGCCAGCTGTCGAAGGGTTGTAGCCCAGCAGTCCGTTGATCTTCCGCTGCTTGGCGGCAGGGAGCAGATCGAGGACCGGAAGACGCCGGTCCTGGTCGATTTCGAGCAGCAGATCCGCCGCATCGTCGCTGGCCATTCGCGCGAGCACCTCCGCTACCTCTCCGTCGGAGCGCTCGCGCAGGAACTCGACCTGGTGGTGATCGTCCAACTCCTCGAAGACATCCGCCTCGAGCTCCTTGTCGTGCCCTACAGCCTCGAGAATCTCCTCACCCTGCTCATGCGAGGCGGCCTCGACGAGATCCGCGATCTGCGCAGGATGAAGGCGCGTAATGCGCCGCGCGGCTAGCTTGAGTCTCGATGTCGGTACGTGGCCAACGAACGGCTCGATCTCCGGCCAGCCGATGAATTGCCGGTGCTCGGTGTCGTGGCCGCGGAACCGGCGGGGCAACAAACGCCACAGCCGCGGACGGAGGCTCGGGTCGATTCCGGCGACTCGCCAGATGCCGTCGTCGCAGACCAGCTCCACCTCACGGGCGGTCACAAGGCGGGCGGTGTCGACGTCGATCAAGGGGCGGTCCAGCACGTCGGATCGAAGCAACACCTCGCCTGGCCGGCGCTCGAACTGCGCGAGGTTCAGCTTCGTGGTGGAGGTGCGGGCCGCGGCGGGCTCGAGTCGCTCGACTCGGTCGATGGGCACGAACAGCTCGCGTCCCCCGATCCGCGCCTTCAAGCCGATTACCGGAGGAAGGCGATCGCCGTGATCCAGGCCCGCGATTACATCTTCCACGCGTCCGAGCCGCTCGCCCGCTGAGTCAAGCAGCGGGCTGCCAGCCAGTGAGGATAAGTGCACAACTGCTTCGGGCATCGCCGGCTACCTACAGGCTAGCCCAAGTCGGAGCGATCAGCTGAGAAGTCATGGCGGTTGATTCGCGCCTCCGCCTCGATCCCGATGCGTCGCATGTCGGCTCTGTTTTCGCCGTCAGCCCAGGAAGGCGTCTTTCCATTCACCGAGGTAGGCGACGGCGAGCGGGACCATCCGCGTCACACCGCGGATCGTCAGCTCACCGCTATCCGTGAAGTGGGTGTCACCTGGTGAACCTTCATGCGGCGCGCACGGAACTCGACCTCGGTATGGCCGGGCTCAAAGATTCAAGTGGACATCCGCTGTCCCTTCATCTCGTTTGATTTTCGCGTCGCCCGACGGTGATCTGATTCTGGCGCTCTGACCCTGTGCCGGTTCACGGTGCGGTGCAAGCACTCCGAGAGGCGGGCAACTCCATGCTCCTCGAGCGAGAGGCAGGCCCGTCGCGGACCCAATCGCCCGGCCCGGATCGCACCGGATCGGGGGTACCGTCGGGCGGAGTCGCCGACCGAGCGGTAGTTATATGATCATGCGACAGGCGAAAAGGGAGACGAGATGGCCGCTACGGTAGTTGAGGAGCCCATTACCCCCGAGCGCGTGGGTGACGCTGTGCAGGCCGCCGAAGCTGGCGGTGGTTTCAGCCCTCGCGAGGGCGCTCGCTCGGTGTTGCGCAGCGCGCTGAACAGCCGCGGCCTGGGTCGGCGGGCGGCAAACCTCGGCGTCGAGGCGGGCAAGGTGTTGATCGGGCGCTCGGAAATCGAGCCGGCCAAGGGTGACTGGCGTTTCAAGGACGAGACCTGGCGCAGTAACCCCTCCTACCGTCGACTGATGCAGATCTACTTGGCGTGGTCACAGACGCTCTCGGAAGCTGTCGACGATGCCGACGTCGACTGGCGCGATGCCGAACGAGTCCGCTTCTTGGCGGAGCTGCTTACCTCGAGTGTCGCGCCCACTAACTTTCTGCTTGGCAATCCCGCCGCGCTGAAGCACGTATTCGAAACCGGAGGGATCAGCCTCTTGCGGGGCACCCGCAACATGCTTTACGACCTTCGCACGAACCGGGGGATGCCATCGATCGTCGATAGATCGGCGTTTGAGGTCGGACACAACCTGGCGGCGACGCCAGGCGCGGTGGTGTACCGCGACGAAGTTTGCGAGGTGATCCAATACACGCCGTCGACGCGCGAGGTTCGTCGGCGGCCGGTGCTGATCGTGCCACCCCAAATCAACAAGTACTACTTCATGGACCTGGCACCCGGTCGGAGCTTTATCGAGCACGCGGTGGCTCAGGGCCTTCCGATCCTCACAATCAGTTGGCGCAATCCCGGCACAGAACAGCGCGACTGGGACTTCGATGTGTACGCCGCCGCCGTCGAGCGAGCGATCGACGTGGCGCGTGATGTCTCCAGGAGCGACGATGTCAACCTGCTATCGCTGTGTGCGGGCGGAATCCTTGCGACGACGGTACTGAACTACCTCGCGGCGCAGAACGATCCTCGCGTCAACACGGCGAGCTTCGGCGTAACCCTGTTGGATTTCTCGGTACCGGCACCAATCGGCATGTTCAGTACCGCGCCCCTCTTGGCGCTGGCGCGCAACAGGTCGCTCCGGGCCGGGGTCCTCGACGGTGGCACTCTGGCAACGGTGTTCAGCTGGCTCAGGCCAAACGACCTCGTCTGGAACTACTGGGTCAACAACTACCTGATGGGCAACGATCCCCCGCGGTTCGACATCCTGGCTTGGAATGTCGACTCGACGAACCTGCCGGCGAGGCTGCACCGTCAGTTCCTTGACATCTTCGAAGATAACGTGCTTGCCCGGCCGGGCGCGTTCGAGGTGCTTGGGACGCCCGTTGACCTTGGCAGCATCGAGGTCGAGACCTACGTTACCGGCGCCACCACCGATCACCTCACTCCCTGGAAGGGTTGTTACCAGACGACGCAATTGCTCAGTGGTCCGAGCACCTTCGTCTTGAGCAACGCGGGGCATATCGCAAGCTTGATCAATCCGCCCGGCAATCCAAAGGCCCATTACTTCGCGGGACCGGACCCCGTCGGCGGCCCCGAGGAGTGGCGTTCTCACGCTGAGCGGCGCCAGGGTACGTGGTGGGAGCACTGGACAAACTGGATCAAGGGTCAGGGGCGCTCTGGCCAGGAGCGCAAAGCACCAAGCAAGCTCGGGAGCCGCAGGTACCGCGTCGTGGAGGGCGCCCCGGGACGCTACGTCCGTGGCTGAAGCCGGCGCACAGCTTCTCTGGGAGCCAGACGTCGACACCGGAGATGAAGCCAAGCGGCGCTGGCGCATCTCTTCCTCATCTCGTCGAGGATAATTCCACCCAACCTCTCACGTACCCCGATTATCCTCGCAACAACATCGACGCATTGACACATCTGCGAGCAGTTAGTCTCGAGTTGACAATCTTGGCGGTCACTCGCGGCACGATCGTCTGTTCCTGAGAACCATCCGCCAGCACCGGGCTGATGGTGAGGCCAAGCTGGTTGGACGTGCCCGGCGCGGACGAGTGAAGGTGCGACTACTCGGTGGGCTTCGCCGGCCATCTTCAGCGGTCGGCGCGGCCTGAGCGGCTGCACGTCACCACGTTCGAGGCGTCGCGCCTCAAAGCCAAGCCAGTTGAGCCCCAGTTGGCGGTAGGCGCGGGCGATCTCCTCCGGGGACGTCGACCCGACCTCGGTTACGAGAACGCCGAGGGACAGCCGATACGCAACATACGGGCGCCTGCTGAAACCGCCAGTCTACCGTCAGCTCGAGTGCGACGCGATGATCCGCTGGCTGAGCCTCGACCTCGACGGGAAGGAGGACGTGGCGGGGCGAGGACGCGGCTGGGCGCCGCGGCACTTCCCGCTTACCCCGATCTGACAGTGGCGTTAGGACGCGCCGGACGGCCGGCGCGTCCTATGCGCTGGGGCGGCTGGACCCTGTCGAGGTCTGGCCGCGTGGCGCAGCTCTCAGAGGCTCACTCGCTCTCAAACTTGAACGAGATACCGAGCCGCACCCGGAAGCTGACGATCGCTCCGTTTTCGATCGTCACATCCTCTCGAATCACTTCAGCTACCCGAAGATCGCGAACCGTCTTGGCCGCGGTCTCCACCGCGCTGCGCGCGGCCGCTTCCCACGACTCCCCACTGATCCCGATGACCTCGGTGACGCGATAAACGCTGTCTGCCATCTCAACTCCTCCTCGCTGTGGTGATGTTGGCCCCGGTGAGCCTACATCAGCCCACGATGCTGTAGCTGTTTAGTCGGCTCAGGCCAGATGGATTCGTGCGGTTATGTGGTGAGCTACGCAGGGCAGGTCGTGGAAACGGCGGGAGAGTCTCCGGCATGTCGATCAGTCATCACCTGAGCCGGAAGGAGACCTCCACGTCGTCGATCACAACTGGAAATGCGCGCAGGGGCGGCAACGGGATCTATATCGCGCTGGTCCCATGGGTTCTGTTCACCGTGTTGGTCTCGCACTCGTTTTCAACTGGGTGATCCCGCTGGCGCTGGTGATGCGGGCGGTCAAGCGGTCTTCGGGCGGCCGGATACAGCGACAGTCCGGCCGTGTCGAGACGTGCATAGCGAGGCGGCCGAGAGTGCGGACCGGGATGGATCGGGTGTGGGGCGGCTACGAGTACGAGGTTCGAGCGGTGCTCGCCGCCCCCCGCTGGGGCGCCGCCGATCCTGAGGCCGTCGGGGCCGCCGCCGGAGCCCGCGGCTATCACCGGATGACGTTGTACGGGCCGAGTCGGGCGCGCGTTGGCGTTCGAGCGGCGCTTCGCGGCGGCGGTGCTTGCGCCGGGGTGGTGGATGCGGCGCGGACGTGGCTGGACGCGCTCCCGGCGCTCGCGCAGGCGGCGTTGGGTCAGGAGAACCGCGAGGTACTCGCCGGCGGGCAGATCTCGCCGTGCGTCGCGAAACAGTGACCAACCGATCAGGAATCGAGAAGCGCCGGTCACGAGTCGCATCTAGCATGACCGCCATCGACAGCACCGACGACCAGCGGCCAACGGCGAAAAACGACATCCAGGGCGATCGGGCTGTCGATTTCCGGGCCTCCCGTTTGTCTTTAAGCCCGACGAGTCATACCGGGTCGATCTGACCCACGACTTCAGGAGTGACCATGTCCGACTCTTCCACCCAGGGAATCAAGACTGTGCTGCATCCCGTGTCCGACCTGGCGAGGGCCAAGACGGTGTACGCCGCGCTGCTCGGCGTACAGCCGCAGACCGACGAGTCCTATTACGTCGGCTTCGAGGCTGCGGGCCAGCACATCGGCCTGCTGCCGGGCGGTGGACCGCAGGGCATGACCTCACCGGTGGCGTACTGGCACGTGCCGGACATCGAGGCGAAGCTGGCAGAGGTGACCGCCGCGGGTGCCACCGTCAAGGAGCCCGCGCACGACGTCGGTGGCGGCCGCCTGGTGGCCACGGTCACCGACCCCGACGGCAACGTACTCGGGCTGATCCAGGATCGGTGAGTGCGGACCCCCGCTCCCGCGCTCAGCGTCGGCTGGGGCTGGGCGACACCCGCGATGCCTAACAGATCGGAGATACGACGAGCATCGCCACGAGACGGACACGCAGTCGCCTGCGCTTGAGGTTGCCGACAGCCACGATTTGATCCGCGTGATGTTCGGCACGATCGCCGCGGAGTCGCAAAGGCTGATCGTTAAGACCGACAACGCCTTTCGTGCAGGGCTTCATGCCGACGCTGGCACGGCCGGAGCTCGACGTACTCGAAGGGCTGACGACCGCGATCATCGTTGACCAGGAGCGGATGAGTGCCAACGTCCGCTCCACGGTCGGCACCGCCACTGACTCAGGCGCGATGCTGCGCATCTTCTTCAGCCGTCTCGGGCAGCCTCACATCGGCTCGCCGAACGCGTTCTCCTTCGACGTTCCCTCGGTCCGAGCGAGCGGTGCGATCACGATCGAGCGCGGTGCCGGCAAGACCGTGAAAAGAGCTCCACTCCCACCGGCGGTATGTGTCCACGCTCCCAAGGCCCGGGCACGGTCACGGACGTCGGACCTGTCTCAGCTGTACGACGACAGCAAGTCGCTCAACGAGGGTGCGCTTACGATCCCCGGCTACAACGCCGGCGACTGGAACTTTCGGCTGTACAGCGCTCACCGGTTCTTCGACCCAGACAAGCCGATCCGCAAGTACACCGAGAAGGAGCTGCACCACTTCCTCCACCGCGAACCGACCAGGATGAGGAACGTGGAGCCGGCGGTGGCGTTCACCGCCTGCCCCGAGTGCGGCGGCACCCGCGCTGCGGGACAAGGGGTCAATCAGTCGATCCGGTCGATCTCAGCGGCGATGCTGTGCGCGAAAGCGTCGGGGCGGGACAGAAACGGGTGGTGTCCGGCTTCAAACTCGACCAGCCGGACGTTCTGTTTGACGCGTTGACGCTGCACCTCAGCCGGAGTCGCTAGATCTTCGGTACACACGAAGTACGTCGTCGGCTTCTGCTGCCAGGCGATCTGACGCGGTGGCTGCGTAAAGGGCGTGAGCGACTGACGCGTGAGACGGGCCAGCGCCTGCTCAGTCGTGACCTCGTCGCAGTCCTGCAAAAAGAACTCACGGATCAGGTCGGGGTCTACGCCGAGGGTGCCGTCGTCGCCCGGCATCATCCACGGCGCCGGCTGAGACCCGATCAGATCGGCTTGGGACTGCCCGGCTTCGGGCAGCACCGACGTCACGTAGAGCAGTTGAGCGACGCGGTCATCGACTCCGGCCTCGGTGATCACCACCCCGCCGTAGGAGTGGCCGCACAGGATCACCGGCCCGTCGGACTCAGCGATCGCGTGCTGGCACGCGTCGACGTCGGTGTAGAGGTCGCCGAGCTCGTCGCCGGTCTCACCGCAGCTAGACAGCGCCACCGCGACGCTGGCGATTCCGCGGTCGGCTAACGGCGCGGCCATCTTGCTCCACCACCAGGCCGCATCGCGCACACAGGCGCCGTGAACAAAGATTACGGTAGGCATGCGGAAACCGTAGCGCAACTTCCAGGTTGCGCGATTGTGACTGCTGCAACCACGAAGCACCAGGCGCGCGGACCCCACGATCCCGAACAGGACGACGTTGCTGCTTTCGGTCCTCGAACCCGCCAAGCAGAAGTCGCTTCGCCGTAGCCGGACCGACAACGAAGGAGAGTGCTGGGGACCTAGCCCGATGCGGCGACCGAGCCTTGCTATCCGCGCCGAGCGGGTCCGCGAGTCGAGCGCCGGATAGAGCCGCAATCAGGCGATTGCGAAAGCGGAGGACGTGAGAGGCACCGCCGCGAGGCTGGGTCGGAGCGTCCACGCTGTGCGTAGGCAAAACGCCGGACAGGAAGGGCTGGCGGCGCGACCCATGTCAGCCTCGGGGCCGCGAGGGGATATTGGGGATCGAGCGGGGCGTCAGGATTCGCGCGATCCGCATTAGCGCCTCGGTGCTGTACTGAACCGGGAGCTCGCTTCGCGGTCCGAGCGTCGTGAATACGACGACCGCAAGCCTTCTGGCGGGAAAGTAGCTGATGGTGCCGTTGTAGCCGACCAGCTGTGGATGACCTCGACGCCATCCGCGACCGGATCGGCGTGGCGCCCGATGCCCGAATGCCCCGAGGACCGACTCGCGGTGCTGATGCAGCGCGTCGCCGCCAGGCGGATGCGTAGACAGACAACCACCAACGCCGGGGGTGTGAGAGCTGCTGCGCAGCGTCGGCCCGCCGTCGAGGATGTTGCGTAGCTGCGCCTCGTTAGCCACGCGATTGCTCGTCCTCTCCGCCGGCTGGAAGCTGCACGTAGCATGCATCAACTTCATCCCTCGAGGAGGCCTGGATGCCTGATACGTACGTTCTCGTCCACGGCGCGTGGCATACGGGCGCCGAGCTGGAGCCCGCGGCCGAGCACCTGCGCACGGAGGGCCACACGGTGCACTGCCCGACGGTCGCCGGCAACCGCGCCGGCGACAATCGCAGCGCGATCGGCCTTGAACAGGCGATTCAGTCGATCGTCGCCTTCGTGGAGGACAACGACCTGCGCGACGTCCGCCTGGTCGGCCACAGCTACGGTGGTATGGTGATCTCCGGGGTCGCGGATCGCGTGCCCGGGCGGCTGCGGCGGCTGGTCTACGTCAACGCATTCGTGCCGCTCGACGGGCAGTGCCTGAACGACATGGTCCCCGGGTCCTACGTCGAGCTGTTTGAGGGCCTGGCGGCCGCAAGCGACAACGCGATCATGCTGCCGTTTGCGATCTGGCGCGAGGCGTTCATCAACGATGCCGACTTGGCGCTCGCACAATCCGCGTATGCGAAGCTCAACCCGCACCCGTACCGCACGTTCACCGACGCGATCGCCCTGGCGTGTCCGCTCGCCGAGCTGACGGTCGCCAAGTCCTACGTGAACTGCCAACAGGACATCGCGTTGCCGCACAGCATGCCGTGGCACCCTCGCCTGTCCGAGCGACTCGGACTGTTCCGGCTCGTCGAATGCCCCGGCAGCCACGAGCTGTGGTTCTCAGACCCGCAGCGGATCGCGCACGCGGTGCTCGACGCGGGACGCGACTGAGCCCCACCCCGCGTGTGAGCGAGCAGTGAACGCGGGGGGCGTCCCAGGGCCCAGCACCCTCCAGGTTGAGCGCGCCTACCGAATCCAGCCCCGCGTTTGGCGCGCCGCGCAGCACCGCGAACGGCTGGTGGCGCTGTGGCGGTCATCGGTCGCGGCCGCGAACCTCGGCCGCCTGAACGAGCGACCTACCCGCAGCGCGCGGATCGCCGGCTCCCGCGCTCGACGCTCCACACAGCTGCTCCGTGGCCGACCGGGCCGTCTAGGTGTAGCTGCACCTCCGGGTCCTCGGACGGCCAAACCAGAGGTACGGATGACGGGCTTCGGACCGTCGCGCCTTGCCGACGGTAGGAGGATCGCGGCTCTCCCGGTTACCGAGCGCGTCTCGGCCGCGCGCTCTCAGCCCTACTACGTCGATGTCATCCATCCCGAGGCGAACAAGGGTGGCGTCGTCGCCTTCCTTGCCCAGGCACTACGACATCGACCCTAACGAGATCGCGACCATCGGCGACATGCCCAACGACGTGAAGACGTTCACGCCCTCCGGGCTGTCGATCGCCATGGGCCAGGCCGAGGACGGGTGAAGAAGGCCGCCACGCACGTGACGGCCTCCAATGAGGACGAGTGCTTCGCCAAGGCGATCGACGAGTTCATCTCGGTTGATGGCGGTGCCGCTGGTCTGTGGGACCAGCAGCACCGAGCGGCGTCGCTGCCGCCGCTTACGCGATGTAGTGGCCGGTCTCGACGTCCTCGACCCAGCCTGGGTGAGTCGGCTCCCAGCCGAGCAGCTCGCGGGTCTTGTCGTTGGATGTCGGGTTGTCGAGGCTCGCAAAGGCGGCGAGGAAGCCGAGGTACTGCGGCGCCTCCTCATCGGTGATGCTCTTAGTTTGGATGCCGAGCTTGCCCGCGATCGTCTCGGCGATCACCTTGCGCGGGATGCCCGTGTCCCCGACGCCGTGCAGCGTCGAGCCAGCAGGGGCCTTCTCCAGCGCCAGGCGGTAGAGCACGCCGATGTCGTAGGTGTTGGCCGCCGGCCAGCGGTTCGAGCCGTCACCGGTGTACGCCGCCGCCCCGTTGTCTCGGGCGAAGCCGATCAGGGCATGGGTGAAGCCGTGGTGGTCAAGGTCGCTGTGCACCATCGGTGCAAGCCGCACGACCGAGGACCGCACGCCCTGCTGAGCCAGACCAATCGTGTAGTTCGCTGCGTCGACGCGGGGACCGCCCTCGGACTGGTCGTCCTCGGTGCCGGGGCGGCCGGTGATCCCGGCCATGGCGAGCATCAGGGTGCCGCCGGTCGTGACGAAGGGCTTGTCGGTGCCGATCAGCGTCTCGCCCATCGTCTGGATGGCAGCCAGGTCTGAGCCGACCGCGCCCATGAAATCGCCGGTGCGCATCGCCTCGTGCTTGAAGGCGAGGTGGACGACCCCGTCGGCCTCAGAGGTGGCCTGCCTGAGACCATCGAGGTCGTCGAGATCGCCGCGGCGAGCCTCGGCACCAAAGCCGGCGACGGCCTCGGCCGAGGCGTCAGAGCGGGCCAGACCGACGACCTGATGGCCGTTGTTCAGAAGTTCGGGGATGACGGCGGAGGCGATGTGCCCTGACGCGCCGGTGACAAATACGCGCATGAGAAACTCCAGTTGAGGTGGGATGGCACTTGGTGCCATCACCATAGCACCCTCACGGCACTTGGTGTCATCAACTACGCTCAGCTGCGATGTCCCGCTGGAAACCAGACGCCGAGGGCCGCCTGACCAAGGCCGCCATCACCCTGTTCGAGGAGCAGGGCTATGACGAGACGACCGTTGCCGAGATCGCCGAGGCCGCAGGCCTGACCAAGCGGACCTTCTTCCGTTACTTCTCTGACAAGCGCGAGGTCCTCTTCAACGGCTCGAACGAGCTGACCGAGCGCTGGGTCGAGGGGATCGAGGCGGCCCCCGCGGACGCAAATGCGATCGCGGCGGTTTCCGCCGGACTCGATGAGGTGGCGGAGCTTTTCGCGGACCGCCACCCCTTCGCCAGCATGCGATCCCGGATCATCGCCGCCAACCCGGAGCTGCAGGAGCGCGAACTGATCAAGCTCCAGTCCCTGGCAGGCGCGATCGCGGCGGCGCTGCGCGAGCGTGGTGTTTCACACAACGCCGCCATCCTGGCCGCCCAGGCGGGCGTAACCGTGTTCCACGTCGCCTTCGCCCGCTGGGTGGAGCAGGACGACCCGGCCGCCTTCAGGCGGCTGATGGACGAGTCGCTGGAGGAACTGCGGTCGGTGACCGCCGCCTAGTAGGCCGGGCGGGAGATCGCAGCTGTCGGCTGCCGCTGTCAGGCCGGTGCCCGCTCCGTTTAGCGCGAGGGACCCTTGTCTCAATCACTGGACGCCCTGAGAACGGTCGTGGGCTACCTCCGCGGCTTGCGCTTCGTCGCCGCGCCAGGCACGCGGGAGCAGCTTCCGCTTCGACCCTCGGCGGACGCGAAGAGGCAGTGTCGTCGTGGCCGGCGGCGCCTGATCCCGTGGCCGCCAGTTGGTGAAGCAGGCGTGCGACCCCTCGAGCGCCGGCCGCGTGCTTGTCGCGCAAAGCAGTGATAGGAATCGCAGACGGTGCTGGTGCCAGCAGTGCGTGCCTGCCTCTGTAGGGTGGCAAGAGGGCGGTCGGGAGGCTGTCAGCCAAGCCCACCCGTCGGCGCCGCATTGATGACTGCGCAGTGCCGTACGATGGCGCCGTGCGCGTTTCCGGCGCCCGCGTTCGCGGTGATGCAGAACCTCCCGTGCGCTCCGCTGGGCACCGCGACCCTCAGACGCAGAGTGCGTGACTGCCCCGGCCGAAGTGTCGATACCAGCCAATGCCCGAGCACACGCCCTGTGGGCGAGGTGTACGTGATGACCACTTCCGGTGGCAGGTTGCTGGTGTTTGCAGCGACCCGTTCCTCCCGATGGCACCAGCGAGGAGCCCGCGCCGCCACCGCCGCCAGGCCGAGCCGGCGTACGGAACGCCGGCGTCTCCCTGATCGGTCACAGGTGACGCGGCGAGGTGTCGGCGCCGGGCTCGGACAGGATCTCGACGTACCCCTCGGTTCCGTGCAGGCGGATCCACTCTCCATCGCGGATCAGGCTCGTCGCCTGCTCGACTCCGACGACGGCCGGCAGCCCGTACTCCCGGGCGATGACCGCGCCGTGGGTCATCAGGCCTCCGACCTCCGTCACCAGGCCGCGGATCGCGAGGAACAGGGGTGTCCAGCTGGGGTCGGTGTAGGCGGTGACCACGATGTCGCCTGGTTCGAGGTCGGCTTGGGCGATGTCGAGGACCACGCGCGCGCGCCCTTCGACGGTGCCCGCGGAGACCGCCAGCCCGGCCAGCGCGCCGTCCGGCAGGTTGTCGCGGTGGTAGGTGCCGGTGATGACCTCGCCGTCGGAGGTCATCACGCGGGGCGGCGTGAGCGTCTTGTGCTCGCGGAAAGCGTCCTTGCGCTCGCGCAGTAGCTCCGGGTCGACGGGCGTGCCGCGCACGACGTCGGCGAGCTCCTCGAGCCTGAGGAAGAATACGTCCTCGCGGTCGTCGATTGCCCCTGCGCCGACGAGGCGATCGGCCTCGGCGAGCAAAACCTGCTTGTAGATGAAGTAGCGGCAGACCATGCGGTACTTGGGGTGCTCGCGGTAGCCGGCGAAGGTGCGAACGCGGTCGATCATCTGCGCGGTCTCCTCGGCCTTGCGCTCGCCGTCGGGCAGCGTGCGGAGCCGCTTGAGCACCTCGTCCCGCTTGGCGAGGGCCTGCTGACGGCCTTGCTCGAAGCGCCGCTCGGCCTCGCCGTGGGCGAAGGTTCGGACGTTGGTCAGGATTGTCGGAATCAGAGTGGTCGGACGCTCGGTCCAGCGCGCCCGGGTGACGTCGATCTCACCGACGCAGCGCATGCCGTAGCGCTCCAAGAATCGTTCGAGGGCGTCACGTGCCGCGGCTCCTCCCGGCAGGGCGGTCAACGCGTCGAGGAACAGATCGTCGTCGAGGCCGTCGGCTTCGACTTGCTCGAGGAAGGCAACGAGGTCCTTGTGGGGTCGCACCACGTCGGCGACATCCATCAGCGCCAGGCCCATTTCCGACGTGACGTTGTGGGGCACCGACTGGGTCAGCACGTCGGCGGCGTTACGCTCACCGAGCCACTCCTCGAGGTGCTTGTTGAGCCATCCGGCGGCGTCCATGCCGACCATGATCACTCGGAGGCCGCGCGGCTTGAACAAGTCGCGCTTGCCCTGTTCGAGGTCATCGAGGATGAAGTCGAGCAGCGCAGGTCCGGTCTTGGTGACGATAGCCCGCGTCATTGCGCCGATCGAGCGCTGCGTCTGCGCGATCAGTTCCTGAACCAGCTGCGGGTCAGCGTCGAGCGGCGCGCTCGGGGCCAGGCCCGGGGGGAGCGCCGACCCGTCGTCAGGCAGCGGCGCGACGAAGCCGCGGTCGGCGACGGTCTGCAGCGCGTCGCCGATCAGCGGGTCGGACTTGCCAAAGCCAGCGATCAGCGCTGCGCGGCTGGTCGGGGAGGCCAGCAGGCGTGCGACGTCGACGAATAGCCGCCCCCCGGCCTCGGCCATCGGCCGCGGTGTCGTGTGCTGCCACATCGACAGGCCGAGGGGCTTCATGGCGTCGGTCATCATCTGCTGGTGGCCGACCGAGATGTACACGTGCGGCACGTCGTCTGCGGCCTCGGGGATCGGAAACAGCGTCGTGATCGGCCGGCTCTGGACGATCCAGAAGTCGCCGTCGGCCAGGCACCACTCGATGTCCTGCGGGTGGCCGAAATGCGCTTCGATCCGCCCGCCCAACTGCACGACCCGCACGACCTGCGCGTCCGTGAGCGCCGGCTGCTGCTGGCGCTCGGGCGCGATCGCCCGCTGCTGCGTCCCGCTTACCGGCGAGGCGTGGATCGCACGCTGCTTGGTAGCGACCGCCTTGGAGACGACCTCGCCGTCGCGCACCGTGAAGGTGTCCGCGTTCACCAGGCCGGAGACCAGCCCCTCACCGAGACCGAAGCTCGCCTCGACCGAGGCAACCCTCCGGCTGGAGGTAACGGGGTCGGCCGTGAACAGGACCCCGGCCGCCTGCGGGAAGACCATCCGCTGCACGACCACGGCCATCTGAACCTTCCGGTGGTCAAAGCCGCTGCGAAAGCGGTAGGTCACCGCCCGCTCGGTGAACAACGACGCCCAGCACAGGATGACGTGCTCGAGGATCACCGCCATGCCCACAATGTTCAGGTAGGAGTCCTGCTGGCCCGCGAAGGATGCGCCGGGCAGGTCCTCCGCCGTCGCGCTGGACCGCACGGCATAGGCGGATCGCTCGCCCAGCCGAGTCACCGGGCGGGTGATCGCCGCAGCCAAATCGTCAGGGATCGCGGTCCCCTCGATGGCCCGGCGGATTTCCCCGCTCATCACCCGGATCGTCTCCCGGTCGCTCGGCTTCACACCCGAAAGCCGATCGAGCCGCGCGTCGATCGATGGCACAAGCGCCAGGAACCCTCGGAACGCGTCCGTAGTCACGCAGAAGCCATCCGGCACGCGGATGCCGTCGATTCGCGACAGCTCACCCAGCTGGGCGCCCTTGCCGCCGACCACCGCGACCTGTGTCCGATCGACCTCGTGAAAACCCAGTACATAATCCAATTTCGCCGCTCCTGTCTCGTCGTCTGAGGTGTGCGGCGGGCGATTATGCGGGACGGATCAAGGCCTCATGAGAGCCTCAAATCGTGTATAAAGTGAAAGTGGGGGGTGAGCGAGAATCGGTCGCGGCTTGAGAAGAACATCAGGTCACCCGGTCGAGCGCGTGTCCTGCTCGGTCGTCCATCCCGGTCGCACGAGACCGGTCTCATAAGCGAGCACGACAAGCTGCGCGCGATGGCGAGCGCCGAGCTTGGCGAACAGCCGGCCGACGTGCGTGCGCGCGGTCGCCGGGCTGAGGACGAGCCGCTCGGCGATCTGCTCGTTGGTCAACCCCTCCGCGACGAGCGCCAGGACCTCGTGCTCACGATCGGTTAGCGCGTCGAGCACGCTCGTGTCGCGCGGGCATCTCGCACGGTCGGCGAACTCGGCGACGAGGCGGCGGGTCATGCTCGGGGAGATCAGCGAGTCCCCGCGCGCCGCGGCACGCACCGCGCTGACCAGCTCGCCGGGCTCGGCGTCCTTGACCAGGAACCCGACGGCGCCGTCACGCAACGCCTCGAACAGGTACTCGTCCAGCGCGAACGTGGTGAGGATCACCACCCGCACATCCGCCAGCTCGGGATCGGCGGCAATCCGACGGGTCGCCTCCAGCCCATCCTGGTCGGGCATGCGGATATCCATCAGCACGACGTCGGGCTTGAAGCGGCGGGTCAGCGCGACCGCCTGCTCGCCGGTCGCGGCGTGGGCGACGACCTGGATGTCCTCGCGCGCGTCCAGCAGCGCCCGCAGTCCGCTGCGTATCAGGCTCTGATCGTCGGCCAGCAGAGTACGAATCATGGCCCCGCACTGCCGGGCAGACGGGCTCTCACCTCGAAGCCTCGACCGACCCGCCGACGCACATCGAGCGAGCCGCCGAGCGCCTCGGCGCGTTCGCGCATGCCAGCGATCCCGCTGCCCGGATGCCCGAGCGGTTGACCCGAATCAGCCGACGGCCGGTGGTCGGGCTGGCCATTGTCGCAGACGAGCAGCTCCAGCCCGCCGGTGTCGTAGGCCAGGTCGATGGTGACGGTCGCCCCGGGCGCGTGACGGACCATATTGGTGAGCGATTCCTGGAGGATCCGGTAGGCGGCCAGCTCGACGGCGCCGCCCAACGGTCGTGGTGACCCGGTCTTCTGCACGCTCACCGACAGCCCCGCGCTGCGAGCCGGCTCGACGAGCTCGGGCAGCTGGTCGAGACCGGGGCTGGGGGTGCGTGGCGCGTTCGGCTCACGCTCGTCGTCGCGCAGGCTCGCGAGCATCGCCCGCAACTCATCGAGCGCCTCCCCGGAGACTTGGCGGATCGCGGTGAGCGCCTCGCGTGCCTGGTCTGGCTGTGTCTCGAACAGGTCGAGCCCGATGCCGGCCTGGAGGTTGATGAGCGAGATGTTGTGACCGACGACGTCATGCAGCTCTCGCGCGATCCCCAGTCGCTGCGCCCCGGCCCGCACCCGCTGCTCGGCCGCCCGGGCGGCCGCTGCGGCAGCCACCCGCTGCCGGCGGATCCGTACCGCTTCGGCGGCGACCCCCAGCCCCGCCAGCCAGCCACCCAGCGCCAACGCCCCGCCGAGCGACGTCGTCCCCTCCCCGAGGATCAGCGGCGCGATCCACAGCGACCCCACGTACCCGGCCACGAGCATCACCCACCCCGCGCGGCGATGACCACCGGTGATGGCCAAAAAGACGGAGACGATCAGGCTGATGTAGGCGAGCTGGTCGATGCGAGGGCCAAGCGCCGCCAGGAACGTGATCCACATCACGACCACCGGATGGCGGCGGCGGCCGAGCAGCGCGGCCGGCCCGGCGAGCAGCAGCAGCACGTCGGCGACGTCCAGGCTCCACGCGGGATGGTGGTGGCGAGTCGCGGCGTACGCCGCCCCGAGCTGCAGCGCGGCCACCCCGGCCGGGAGCGCGAGATCGGCGGCCCGCGGCGAGGCCCACGACGGATGCTCGCGCGGGATCCGCCTCAGCGCTGTGGTGGCATGTCCCATCCCATCGCACCGTACCGCTGAGCGATCGCCGGTACCTACGTCACCCGACGTATTCCACGACGCCGGGATACGCCCACCGACGTGCGGTGATCGAGACTCTCGGCGGACGACGGCGAACGCGGCGGCGGACAGGATGGCCGCATGCAAAACGAAACCCCCCACCCCACAGCGCGAGCCTCGCGGGTTGAGCTGCGCGGTGTGACCAAGCGCTTCGGCGACGTGGTCGCAGCCGATGACGTCTCGTTCGCCACCGAACCGGGCACGATCAGCGGGTTCCTCGGTCCCAACGGCGCCGGCAAGACAACGACGCTGCGGATGCTGCTCGGACTCGTCACCCCGACGCGCGGCACCGCCACCATCGACGGACGCGCTTACCGCGACCTGTTACATCCGCGGCACACCGTCGGCGCCGTGCTCGAGTCCTCGGACCCCTATCCGGGCCGCACCGCACGCCAGCACCTGCACATCGAGACGCTCACCGCCGAAGCTCCCGAGTCGCGCATCGACGAGGTCCTGCGCCTCGTCGACCTCCGGGACGCGGCGAACCGGCGCGTGGGTACGTTCTCGCTCGGCATGCGCCAGCGGCTCGCGCTGGCCACCGCGCTGCTCTGCGATCCGCCGGTCCTGATCCTCGACGAGCCGGCGAACGGCCTGGACCCCGAAGGCGTCCGCTGGCTGCGGCGCCTGCTGCGCGAGCTCGCTGAGGAGGGTCGCACGATCCTCGTCTCGAGCCACATCCTCGCCGAGGTCGCCCAGACCGTCGACCGGGTGCTGATCATGAGCCACGGCCGGCTGATCGCCGACGACACCGTCTCGAACCTGCTCTCCACCCACGACGGCGCGTCGCTGGAGGACGTGTTCCTGGACATGACCACCGACCAGACAAAGGCCATCCGATGAACCGCCTGATCCGTTCCGAGCTGCTCAAGCTGCACACCATGCGCGCGACCTACGGCCTCGCGCTCCTCGTCGTCGCTCACACGGTCCTGTTCGCCTCACTGGAGGCGACCCGCTCCGGACGCAAGGTGGCGCCGATCTCGACCGCGCAGGGTCTGTCGACGGTCAGTACCGCGACCGGCGTTACGATGGTCCTCGCCGCGATCCTCGGCGTCATGCTCTCAAGCGGCGAATACCGCCACACCAACGCGAGCCTCACCTACCTCGCCACGCCCCGCCGCGACCGCGTGCTCGCCGCCAAGGCGATCGCCGCCGCGCTCGTCGGCCTGATCTACGGGATCCTCGCCGGCCTTGTCGCGACCGGCACCGCGCTCGTGTTCATCGCCGCCCACCACGACCACGTCACCCTCTCCACCGGCACCCTCATCGCGCACATCGCCGGTGCCGGACTCGGAGCCGCGCTGCTGGCCGCGATTGGAATCGCGATCGGGTCGCTCATCCGCGCGCAGGTGCCCGGCATCATCGGCACGCTCGTCTGGTGCCTGGTCATCGAATCGATCCTCGGCGGGAGCATTACCACGATCCGTCCCTACCTCCCCTACACCGTCGCGACAACGCTCGGCGGCGCCAAGCTCGGCGCCGGCGCGTTCGGCCCCGGCTACTCCGTGAGCAGCCAGCACGCCCTGCCGTTCGCCGTCGCCGCCGTGGCGCTCGCGGTGCTCGGCGGGGTGGTCGCGCTGCTCGCCGCGCGTACCACCGTCCGCCACGACATCACCTGACCCGACAAGCGTCTGCCGTCAGGCCATGGCAACGGCGATGGACTCGGCACCGGGAGCCGGCCGAGCCGAGATCACGCCGGCCTCAAGCCGATACGCAGAACCGTCCATCGAGACAGCACGTCCCTCCACCAACGATCGAGACACCCAACCCCATGACACCACGGCAGCACCGCGCAGCACGCGCCCGTGGCGCTCGTCGCGCGCACCGGCGACACGTTCGCCTTCCGGACGCTCGACTGGCTATCGTCGTGCCGCTCCGGACAGAACTTCCGCCAGAGCACCCACACCGTCGTGTTCCACGTTCGCCGCGCCCCGCCCGGCAGCGCGATCTGCTCGACGCCCGGCGGCGCGAGCGTCGCGCAGGATTAGCAGCGTCTCCTCCCACGCAGACGGCCGGCTTTCAGTCTTCGGTCGCGCGCGTCGCTAGGTGGAATACCGTGGCTGCTTCGTGGGTGTATTTGTCGATGTCGAACTCTGGGTCGGCCAGCCGGCTCGGTGCGACGTCGATGACCGCCCGGATCGCCATCGCCATCGCATTGGGATCGAAGTCAGGTCGGAAATCGCCGTCGGTCTGGAAACGGGCGAGCATGTCGGCGAGGATGTGGACCGCCCCATCACGGTTGCCCTTGAACGGGCTCTTGGCGCCGGCGAACGTCGCGCGGACGATCTCAACGACGGCGCTGAGCTGATTGGGGTTGTCGCGGATGAATTCGAGGTTGGACTCGATGTACGCGCGCAGCATCTCCGGGCCGGTCGTTTGCGCCTCGATGCGAGGCTGCATGTACGCCCTCGCCTGTAGGAGCACCTGGCTCACGATCTCGGCAATCAGGTCGTCTTTGCCGGCGAAGTGGTAGCTGATCACACCCTTGCTGATGCCGAGTCGTACAGCGATACGCGCGAGCGAGGCATTCGCATAGCCAACTTCGGCGACCGTGTCGATGGCAGCTGCAACGATCTGCGCCCGCCTGGCACTGGTCACAAAAGTGCGGTTGCCCTCCGTGCTGTCTGACCGCATGGTCAGAAATTAGCACGCTGCACAAGTTTTCTAGGCAAGTGGCCAAGCAACCGTTACGGTTTGTGTAGTGGATTCGAGTCAAGCTACAACAGGGACACCTGGTAGGCGATCCCGATCAGCGGTCGGTTCGCTCACCCCGACATGGGGCGAGCACGCGCTCACGGTTGAGCATCTGAGCAAGCACTTCGGCGAGCGCATCGCGTTTGAGGATGTCTCGTTTGATGTCGGCTACGGTGAGGTGTTCGGCTTTCTCGGTCCCAATGGGGCGGGAAAGACGACGACCGTGCGGACGCTCGGCACGCTGATCTCGCCGACCTCTGGCTCTGCGACGGTGGCCGGAATCCCGTTGAACGCGGCGAATGGACCGGAGATCCGCGGGCGTATCTCGATCATGCCCGAGTCACCGGGCCTCTACCTGCGTTTGACCGTGACAGAGAACCTGCGTTGTTTTGCCGGGCTGTATGGGCTGGACGACGCTTCCGGCCGAATCGAGCGGACGCTACGGGCAGTCAATCTCCAGGATCGAGCGGGCGATCCGTCCGGGTCGCTTTCGAAGGGTCTGCGTCAACGGGTCGCGCTCGCCCGCGCACTGCTCAACGACCCCGCGGTCCTGTTCTTGGACGAACCCACTTCAGGGCTGGACCCCGTCGCAGCACACGACGTTCACGAGCTGATCGTCTCGCTGCGCGAGCGCGGGGTAACGATCTTCCTCACAACCCACCGGTTGGCGGAAGCCGAGCGGCTGTGCCATCGAGTCGCAATCCTGAGTCGCACGTTACGGCTTGTCGGCACACCCGACGAGCTGCGAACACGGCTGTTCAACCAGGCCTTAGAGGTTCACGTCCTCGCTCCGCTCGCGGATCCTGGTGCGACGTTCGTTGGCCTGCCGGCGGTCGACAGATGGGAAGCGTTGGGACCCGGCCGCTACACCCTTGCCGTGTCCGACCCGCAGACCGCTGCGCCGGCAGTCGCGCGCGCGTTGGTTGGCGCCGGCGCGGACATCCTCTCGCTTTCGGAGTCTCGCCACTCGCTGGAGGATGTGTATCTCGAGTTGATCAACGAGGACGTGGAGGCCCAGCAACGATGAGCTTCAGCTGGAAACGTGTGCGGGCCATCATGGTCAAAGAGCTTACGGATTACCGTCGCAATCGGTTCGTCATGGTGTTCACGATGACGCTCCTGCCGCTGATCTTCATCGTGGCGCCGATGATCCAATTGCTGACCGCGCCCGCTGTTGCCGCCAGCTCCAAACTTGATGCCCGGATCGGGATCTCGCTGCTGTACATGCTGCTGATCCCCGCGATCGTCCCGTCAACCGTGTCCGCGTACTCGGTTGTCGGCGAACGCGAACAAGGCACGCTCGAGCCGATCCTGATCACGCCAGTCCGCCGTGAGGAGTTCTTAGTCGGCAAAGCGCTCGCCGTGCTTGTCCCCACGCTTGTTGTCGCGTACGCGATCTTCGGGATATTCCTCGCGGTAGCGGCCCTGTTCGCGCATACCGCCATCAGGTCGGCCATCTTCTCCGGGCCCCACATCCCAGTCCAAGTGCTATTCACCCCGCTGCTCGCGGGCTGGTCGATCTGGGTAGGGATTGCGATCTCGGCCCGCTCTTCTGACGTGCGGGTCGCTCAGCAGTTGAGCGTGTTGGCCAACATCCCGCCAATCGCGATCGTCGCGCTGGTGTCGTTCAACGTGATCACGACGTCGACCACCGTCACCGTGCTACTCGCCGCCGCGCTGCTCGTCCTTGACGCGCTCGGCTGGCGGGCCGTCGCAGCGATGTTCGACCGTGAGCGGCTGATCACCGGCAGCCGCGCCTAGCGCCCGTGCTGATCCGCACACCACGTCCGCTCAAACAAGCGAGGAACCGGGAATGTCATCCACGCTCACACTGAAACGAGAGGCCACCGGCGCGATGGAGCTTCGCCGCAGGCCCTTCGAGATCATCCTCGACGGTAAGCCTGTCGGATCAATCGAGCGGCATCAAACCGTCGAGCTACCGGTAGAACCCGGGTCGCATAGGCTCCAGGTCAAGACCGGCCGCTATTCGAGCCCCGCCAAGACATTCGACGCAGCCGACGGCACGAACATCACCTTTCGCTGCAACGGCGCGATCCTGTGGCCCCAATACGTCGCGTCACTGTTCGCGCCGACAATCGGGCTTAGGCTGCACCAGTAACCACCAGACCGCCAGACCCCCGGCCGGGAGCGCCGTGACTCATGGCGATACGATCATCAGGTCGAGGATCTGCTCAGGCGTGAGGCCTCGCGGTTGTCTGGTCGTATGGGATGAAAGAAGCAGGCTCCGCGGCGGGATGCCTATCAGCGCCGGACGAGCCGTCCAGCCGCGTCAGGGTCGCTTTTGCGTGGTTGTCGGATCGCCGCGGGGCAGCGGTTACAGCGCTCGCCTGGCTCGCGTCAGCTCAGCGCGCCGCTTCCTGCGCGCGTCGCGGCAGTTTCCAGCCCGGACGGACGAAGTGGCATGTGTAGCCGTTGGGGTAGCGCTCAAGGTAGTCCTGGTGCTCGGGCTCCGCCTCCCAGAACGGTCCGGCCGGCGCCACCTCGGTGACGACCTTGCCGGGCCAAAGGCCGGAGGCGTCGACATCGGCGATCGTGTCCTCTGCGATGCGGCGCTGCTCGTCGTCGACGTAGTAGATCGCCGAGCGATAGCTCGCCCCAACGTCGTTGCCCTGGCGGTTCTTCGTCGTCGGGTCGTGAATCTGAAAGAAGAACTCCAGCAGGTCCCGGTAGGAGATGCGCTCCGGGTCAAAGAGGATCTCGATCGCCTCCGCATGCGAACCGTGGTTGCGATAGGTCGCGTTGGGCGTGTCGCCGCCGGTGTAGCCAACGCGCGTGCCGCTCACGCCATCGAGCTTGCGGATCAGATCTTGGACACCCCAGAAGCACCCGCCGGCAAGGATCGCGTTCTCGGTTGCAGCCATCTCTGTGCTCCTCTTCGTCATGGTTCCTTGGTTCGCTGCACATATGGTGACAACCCGTGGACGCGCTACAGGAGCGCAGCGCGCTCAAGCAGGGCGTCGCGGCCGAACTCGGCGCCATCGCGTTCAAGCAGGCCTACGCGACCTGGACCGAGGCTGACCAGGACCTAGACTTCGGGCAGCTCGTGGTCGCCGCCCTCGACCGGCTACGCGTTACAAAGGAGTTGCCAGGACCAAGCGCAGCGACAGACCATGAGCTGTTCTCGGCGTCTCTCTGGTGATTGCGTCACGTTTGCCCTTTCGCCCGCTTCGCGACGCGCGATACGGTCAACGATCTTGAGCAAAACTCGGCTCGAACCGCCTGGCGAGGCTGAGGGTTGATCGGGCGATTCGCGAGCGGTGCGTCAACGCTCTGACGGCGCGATTAGCACATGCTTTGAGCGGGTCATCGGGTTTGCGTCACAGTTTTCGGGACTCGCGGCATTCTGGTTGTGATGGGGGATCACGACTTCGCTGCGATGTACGCGAGAGAGGGAGAGGTGGTGTTGGTGTTTCTCGCGCGCCGTACACTCGATGCCGCGATTGCGGCGGATCTGGCGGCCGAGACGTTTGCACAGGCGTTTCGTTCGTGGCCTCGGCTGCTGGGGCGATCCCAGGAGGAGGTGCGTGCGTGGCTGTTCACAGTCGCCCGGCGACAGGTCTCGAGGTATCTGCGCCGCGGGCGCGTGGAGCGCCGAGCGGTGCAGCGGCTTGGGATCCGGATGCCGCCGTTGCACCAGGACGACGTCGCGGCGATCGAGGAACGCGCCGGGCTCACCGAGCTGCGGGCCGCGCTGGGTGTTGAGCTGGCGCGACTGAGCCTCGAGCAACGCGAGGCACTTCGCCTGCGGGTGGTGGAGGAGCGTTCCTACGCGGAGGTAGCGCTGGTGCTCGGCATATCGGAGCAGGCAGTCAGAGCGCGGGTGTCGCGCGGGTTGCGCGCGCTCGCTGGAGCGCTTGAGCCATATCGGGCGGGAAGGGATGTCTCACGGTGAGCGATCTACGGTTCCTCAACGAGCTTGGAGCGGAGTTCGAGCGCATCGGCGAGACGCACGCGAGCGCTCAGCGGTTGCAACGTGGCCGGCCATGGAGCCGAGTGCCTCGGTCCGCGATAGCCGGCGTCGGTCTCGGCCTGTCAGTGTTGGTTGTTGTTGCCGTGGTCGCGGTCGGTTTCGGCGTGCATCCACGTACCCGGGCCGGCTCGTCAGTGCCGGGTGGCGGGGTCAGGGTCATGTTCAGCGCCACAGCGCTCAATCCGCGATCCCCGCTGGGCCCATCGCTCGACCGCTCAGTCAACATCCTGCGTCAGCGCCTCAGCTCCGTTTTCTCCCGTGTCCAGGTCTCGCGAGCCGGTAACCGGCTCGTCGTTCTAGTCCCCGAGGCGAGCAGGGCAGATCGTGCGCGGATCGTTGCGCTGGCGGCCCCAGCCAGGCTTGAGTTCTATGACTGGGAGGCCAACGCGCTGACGCCGAACGGCAAGACCGTCGCCAGCCAGCTTCAGAAGCAGGACCCGACCGCCCTCCAGATCAGCCAGGGCTCGGCGGTCGCCCCGGGGAACCCGGGCGCCGGTAGCATGGACCTGTACAACGCGGTCACGCTCGCCTCAAAGCAGGCACCCGAGCCGAGCTCCGATAACGCTCACCCCGGCCCCGCCTATTACATGTTCGGGGCGCCGGGAAGCGAGGCGTGCAAGGTCGCCGCCGAAGATCAGGGCACCGTGCCGACCGTCGGCGCCCATTGCTACCTCTCAGGTCCGAACGCCAAAGAGCATGATCTGATCTCCGGCCTGCCGAACGGCGTCAATGCCTCCGAGGCCGAGACACTGGTCGTGCCGAGGGGTATCACGGTTCTCCGGGCTGTCCCCGCGAGCTTCGCCCATCCGCTCCCGATGAGCTCTGCGGCGGCCGAGTTCTTCGTTCTCAAGGACCACGTGTCGCTGCTCGGCAGCGACATCTCCAACCCGCAGGCGAGCACCGATTCGGCCGGCAATCCAGCCGTGAGCTTTGGCTTCAGCTCCAAGGGCAAGAACGAGTTCCAGAGCGTCACCTCGGCGATCGCCCACCGGGGCGATTTCGTCAGCAGGCCCGGCCAGACACTCAACCAGCACTTCGCGGTCGCGCTAGACAATCAGCTGATCACGGTCCCGTCGATCGACTTCAAGATGTATCCGGACGGGATCACCGGCGACGCCGGCGCGGACATCACCGCAGGCTTCACCGTTCAGTCGGCCCACGACCTCGCGACGATGCTGCGCTTCGGCCCGCTGCCCGTAAGCCTCGTGGTTCGCTAAGCTAAACCCGAAGGTCACCGGCTGCGTCCCCCTTCGTCACGTTTGTGAGCGACGCCTTGGTCACCGAGCCTCACAGGCTCGGCGCCTGAGCTCGGTCCGCGACCGCGATCAGTGATGACCTATCGCCACGGCGGCGACCGCGTATGGCAAGGGTGTCGGGGAGGCCCGTGGGGTGGGCGCGTTCGGGATCTACCAGGTCGAGTCCCGCCAGGCGGCGAGACCGTGCGCCACGATCATGTCGACGATGACGCGGCTACGCCGTGGTGAGTGGGACCGGCGTTTTCGTATTGATGGCCAAGACGTTCCGATCAGGCCAGGGCAGTTCCTCGCCGTGACCCCCGATTCTTCTCGGCATGTTCGCGCCGGCGCCGATGGGCCAGTCTTCATCGCCGTGTGCGCCCCGCCTACGAGGTAGTCCGACACGAGGCGCGAGTCCTCCCGCCCGAAAAGCGTGGGCCTCTCGGGAGACTGTTGCACCAGAGCCACCCGAGATGAACCCTGGGGACGGCCCCGGCGTCGCGTGCTCGCGGTTCTGCTTTCCACCTCGAGGCTTCGAAGGCAGCAGCCGCAGCGACGTGACTGCTGAGACGATCCAGGGAGGTGCGCACGCCGGAACGACGCGGCAACGGGCCCGTGCCTGCGATTCGCGCTCGGAGCAAGGTCGCCCGGTCAGCTCAGCAACTCGGAGTCGTAAGCACGAAAGACGGCGGCGTAATCACGGGCTCCGGGCTCGTGCAGCGCGTGTACGAGCGCGAGGATCTTCGGCGTCGTCACAAGCATGTAGCGCACGGCTTGGCCGCGCCTCGCGTTGCCGTAGGCATGCGGCGTTCCCTTCGGCGCGAAGGCCGCGCTACCAGGACCGGCCTTGTACATCTCGTCGCCGACCCGGAAGCGCAGGACTCCCTCAAGCACATACCACGCTTCGTCGTCGGAGTGATGCGCATGCAAGGGCGCGATCCATTCCCACTCAGACTCTCCGGAGTCCGTCCACTCGACGATCACGAAATCTGTTTCCGGGCCGCCGAGCTGCCTACCTGCGAGCGGGCTGATCAAGCTTTCGCCTGCCATCGCGGGACGATCCTAGTTCCCGTCTCGGCAATTGTGGACCGCGACTCCTCCTCGTGCCCGGCTTGATCTTCAACCGCGACCCGATGACCGCACACAGTTTGCCTCGTAGTGGTCCGTTATTTGACCGCTAGGAACAGGTAGCGGTTGAGGCTGAAGAAGTAATCCGCTCCGAGCGCGACCAAGTCGTCCGCCCAAGCTGTCGCATCGGTCTCCGTGAGTCCGTTGCGGCCCGGGACGAACGCGGTGATGAAGCCGATCAGGCCGGCGCTGAAGGTGTTGGGGTCATAGCCGGCGTTGAGTAGCGGGACCACCGCGCGTTGGGTCAACGCGAACCCTGCGTTCTCCAGCAGCCGAGCGAGGCGCCGTGGCAGATAGGGGTCGACGAGGTGCTCATCCCAGGCCGCGAGTATGCGCTGCATGCGCTTGCGGTCGCTGCAGTGCCAGACGATGGAGTCCCAGTCGGTGTCCAGCACCAACAGCCGACCACCCGGTCGCAGCACCCGGTAGGCCTCGGCAAGCGCGGCCGGCATGTCTTCGACGTACTCGTAGACCTGAGTTGCAACCACGACGTCGAAGCTCTCTCGGGCGAACGGCAGCGCGCACGCATCACCTGCGGAAAACGCCACCCGCGACGACGAAGCGGCTAGCTCGCGGCGGTTCGCGAGCGCGAGCATGCTGTCGCTCGGTTCGATGCCGTGCACCGAGCCGCCGGTACCTACTTCGGCGGCGATCTCGGCGGCAAGCAGGCCCGGGCCCGAGCCAATGTCGAGGACGTCTTCGTCGACATTCAGAGCCAGCGCCTCGCGCACAACTCGCCGCTGCTCGATCACGTCGGCAGTCATATAGGTCGCCTCGCTTCGGCGAGACGCGGCGTCATCGAACTGCAATACGGAACTCATCGCCTTGCCCCTTCTGTAGCGGTCAACGCACACCCTAATCATCGCTGCTCGCGCTCGCCGGGGTCTCTGGTGGGGAAGGGCTTGCGCAACGCTCTGTGTCCCCAAACATGAACGCGGCGGCGGCTGAGCTAGGTGTGAATGCTGCCGTCGTCGTTCACGTTGTGGTGCGCGGGGCACGCTCTGTGACCTTGGTTGATACTGCCGATCCATCTGACGATGGCGCCAGCTCCGGCGAGTAACCCAAGCAAGCGGGAAGCCGTCGTCAGGACTACGAGTACGATTGCGGCTCTATTGGTGATTAGCGGCAGCACCCACTCGCCGTTGGAGAAGGGGATCGCGGCGCTGAGCCGGCTCGAGCCTCAGCTGCAGGGCTAACGGTGAGCTGGATCAGCGGCGACGACAATCGTAGGAGGCCCAGATGCCTGGACTGTCCGGTCGCATCTCAACACTCACAAAGGCCAAGATCTCGCACCTGCTCGACCACGCCGAGGATCCAGCGGAGACGCTCGATTACGCCTACCAGCGCCAACAAGAGGATCTGCAGAACGTCAAGAAGGGAATCGCCGACGTGGTCACCGCGAAGAAGCGGCTGCAGATGCAGGAGCAGGAGCTCCACCAGCAGATCGACAAGCTCGACGGCCAGGCGCGCGAAGCAATGTCGGCCGGGCGCGACGATCTCGCCCGTGCAGCACTCGAGCGCAAACAGCTGATCACTGGCGAGATCGGATCGTTGGACCAGCAAGTCACAGAGCTCGAGTCAGAGCAGGACAAGTTGACCCAATCCGAGCAGCAGCTCCAGGCGAAGATCGAGCAGTTTCGGTCCAAGAAAGAAGTCATCAAGGCCCAGTATTCCGCCGCCGAGGCGCAGGTGCACATCTCCGAGGCGGCGACAGGGGTGGGAGACGAGATGGCCGACGTCGGGGCGGCGATGCAGCGTGCGATCGACAAGACCGACCAGATGCAGGCACGCGCCTCGGCGGTCGAGGAGCTGCAGGCTGCAGGGACCTTCGAGGACCCGACGGCGCTCGGCGCCGGTCAGGACGACGTCGACCGCCAACTCGACCAGCTCGGCGCCAAGAGTGAAGTCGACGACGAATTCGCCAAGCTCAAGGCTGAGGTCGGATCAGGCGCCCAGCAGCCAGCGCTCCCCGCCGGCCAGCCGGCCGCCCGGGGAGAGCCGCAGTCCCCGCGGGCCGACGGCGGCCGGGAGCCGAAGCCGCGTTAGGGCTCCGCAGCAGCGCCCGGGAGCACGACCGTGATGCGCTTGGGAGAGCCGCAAACAAAAAAGCCCCGTATCCGGGGCTTTCCCAGTGCGCCCGAGAGGACTCGAACCTCCACGGACCATACAGTCCACAAGGCCCTCAACCTTGCGCGTCTACCAATTCCGCCACAGGCGCGTAGGCGGCCAGTATAACCCCGTGCCTGGGCCTGATCGCCTTGAAGCAAGGGCTTCGATCGCTCGCCGAGACACGGCTGGCCATCCGCATCGACGCCGAAAACTTCTCATCGAACGGGCGCGGCTCTGCTTCAAACGTAGGCCCGCGAAGAGTGGGCGAGTTGAGTCCGTCCTGAGGCCGCGCTACATTGCCGAACACACGTTCGACCTGTAATGGTGCGGCGACGCCAACCGAGCAAGGAGAGGACGGGATGGACTTGACGAAGCGTCAGCAAGAGATTTTCGACTTCATCAAGCGGTACTCAGCCAAATATGGGTATCCACCGACCGTCCGTGACATCGGCAAGGCGGTTGGACTCGCCTCTTCGTCGACCGTGCATGCGCACCTCGCGAACCTCGAGCGGGTGGGGCTGCTCCGGCGAGACCCATCGAAACCACGAGCGATCGAGTTGTTCGACCGTGCCGCCGCGGGCGTCCGCGGGTTGGTCCGGCCAGGGCTGCCGCTGGTCGGCCATGTCGCCGCGGGGCAGCCGGTGTTGGCCGAGGAGAACATCGAGGACTACGTGCAGACGCCTTCTTACGCCGGAGGGGATGACGGCGAGTACCTGCTGCGAGTACGCGGCGACTCGATGAAGAACGTTGGCATTCTGGAGGGCGATCTCGTCGTTGTACGGCCCCAGCAGACTGCCAACGACGGGGACATCGTGGTTGCACTGCTGGGCGAGGAGGCGACCGTGAAACGGTTCTTTCGCGAGGCAGACCACGTGCGACTGCAGCCGGAGAACGAGTCGATGGAGCCAATCCTGAGCCGCGAGGTGCGCGTTCTCGGGAAAGTGGTTGGCCTGATGCGGAGCATGTCGTGAGGAGTGGGATGTGACGACCGTGGCGCTCAGCCGGCCGACGCTGTTCGATGCGGTGGACGGTGGGCCGAAGCTCGACGAGCTGCTCGTCGGTGCCTGGGAGGGGCTCACCGCCCACCGGGCGGTTGAGTGTCCGGTCTGCGGCGCCGCGGAGATGAGCCCGGAGTACGGAGCGCACCCACTCCCGATTGGCGGGCTGTGCAGGTGCTGCGGCACGAGGCTGACCTGAGTAGAGGCGCGGCGTGACCCGTTGGGACGGCCGCGCCATGGCTCCTTTGCCGCAGCCCGCCTGACGCGGCGCGCTCCGCCGCTATGCTCTCTTGCGCAGGCTGAGCAGTCGCGGAGGTGAACGCCTTCGAGGAAAGTCCGGACATCACAGGGCAGGGTGGTCGGTAACGCCGACCCGGGGAAACCCGCGGGAAAGTGCCACAGAAACGACACCGCCTAAGCTTGGAGCCGCTGCAGAGCTCCAAGCCGGTAAGGGTGAAATGGTGCGGTAAGAGCGCACCAGCGTCGCGGTGACGCGGCGGCTGAGGTAAACCCCACCTGATGCTAGGCCAAGCAGGACCGCTTGTAGGTGGCCCGCCAAGGTCCGGGTAGGCCGCGTAGATGGATGATTGCTCTCGACAAGATCCGGCTTATAGGCCTGCTACGGAGGGGCCTCGCGGACGCGGGGCCCCTCTATTTGGGCTTGGCGCCCCGAATCGGGCTTAGTGTTGACTCGCAATCCGGGGCTGGGCCGACGCGCCCTGGTAGCGCTGCGTGTCCGGGGTCACGCGAGCGACGCCTCTAGGCTGACCTCTGGGACGCCTGCTACTGCGCGGCTGACCGGGCAGCCGGCCTTCGCCTCCTCGGCAGCTTTCTGAAACGCGGCCTCGTCGATCCCCGCCACCTTACCGACGGTGCTGAGCGCGATCGAGGTAATGGTCGGGGCATCGTCGACGAAGCGGAGAGTGACCGTGGCATTGGTTTTGACCGACTCCACCGGCGTGCCGGCGTCGGCCAGCGCAGCTGAAAGCGCCATCGAGAAGCACGCAGCATGCGCAGCGGCGATCAGCTGCTCCGGGTTGGCTCCGGGACCGTCCTCAAACCGCGAGCGAAACGAGTACTCACCGTTGATGGAATCACCGGCGGTGAAAGTGCCGGTGCCTGACTTGAGATCGCCCTGCCATTCCGCGACGCCCTTTGCCGGCATTGTTGCTCTCCTTGATATGAGTGTGGCCTACAGACGACATCGCGATCCTATTCGTTCCGCCAGCCACGCATCCTCAAGTCGGGTTTGTGCCCGGTCGCAGGCGGCGCCGCACTCACTCAGCCGCCGCGCCGGTTGGCGTGGGCTCGGTGTGTGGCATCGGGAGATCGTCGCGTTGTTCGAAGAACTCGGCACCTTCGATGCTGACGTGGGGAACAACCCGGTCGAGCCACCGCGGCATGTACCAATTGATCTTGCCCATCAAGATCATCAGCGCGGGAACAAGCAGGCAGCGAACGATCGTTGCGTCGATGATCACTGCGACGGCGAGCCGATGATCACTGCGACGGCGAGCCCAATCCCGAACTGCTGCACGCCTGAGCAGGCACCACCACCGTCCGGAAGGCGAGGATCAGGAGCAGGAAGGCACGCACGATCACCATCAGAATCTGGAGCGGCAGCTTGCTCGAGATCTTCGACGCGAGGTCGTCGTAGGCGGCCGTCTGACCACCTACGTAGGCCTGCATGTTGGTGCCTTTCTCGGCACTGGGGATGGTGGTCGACCGAAGCTTGTTGACGAGCTTTGCAGTCGTCGTGTCCGAGGGCGCGGTCGTTGCGATCGCATTGAAGTAAGCGGTGGTTCCCGGCTGGTCGATCTGCATTGGGCTGATCGCCGCCACACCCGACGTCGACTTGACGTCGTTCTGCAACGTCTGCAAGCGCGGGTCGCCGGCGCGAGGATCGCTCTGCGAGCTCGATGACGACGAGCTGGAGCTCGAGCTGCCCGACGGCGCCTGCGCGGGCGATCCCAGGGTCACAGCAATCAACAGGGGACCGTTGACTCCCGGTCCGAAGTTCTTCGAGATCAGGTCATAGGCCTGGCGGGCGGTAGTCGAGGTCGACAGCGCGCCGATATCCTGCTGGCCCAAGTTCAGCGACAACAGCGGAATCGTCAACGGAATCAAGATCGCCAAGGCGGCCAGTCCGGCGACGATTGGGTAGGTAGCGATTTCGTGTGCCAGCTTCGCCCACGCACCACCCTCCGACGGGTGCGACTCTGGATGCCGGTCGCGCACCCGAAGCGAGTTGATATGGGGCCCGAGGATCGCCAGCACCGCCGGCAGCAGCGTGAGCGCGCAGAAGACGGCGACCACCACCGCTATCGCAGCCATCAGCCCCATGGTGGTCACCAGCGGAATCCCCGCAACGGCGAGCGACGCGAGCGCGATCGTGACCGTTGAACCGGCGAAGAAAACTGCGCCACCCGAAGTGGCAGCCGCCCGCGCGCTCGACTCGTCAATCTCGAGACCTTGCTTGAGACCGCGAAAGTGGCGCGTGACGATGAACAACGCATAGTCGATTCCGACGCCCAGTCCGATCATCGTGGCCAGCGTCGGCGCGACACGTGACCGAGCATGCGAACGATCGCCAGTGTCGATGCCAACCCGAAGATCGCCGTCACGATCGGGAGCAGCATCGCCGTGGTCGTGCCGAACGTGAAATTAAGATCACCATCGTCGCGATAATCCCGATCAGCTCGCTGGACTCGGTAGAGGGCTGCGAGACCTTCTGGCCCAGCTGCCCGCCCGTCTCGACCTCCAGGCCGGCGGCCTTGGCCAGGTTCGCGGCGTCAATGATCGTCTGCGCCTGCTCTTTGGACAGCGAGCCCGGGTTGACCGAGGTGGTCACCGACAGATAGCCGGTGGTCTGATCCTTGCTGAGCGCCGAGGCCCTCTGAGGAGTGAGAGGGTTGACCACCGAAGCCACATCTGGAGCCTTCGCGACCTGCGCGGCGGCATTGTTGATCGCGTCTCGTAGTTGGAGTCGGTCAGCTTTCCGCTCTTGGCGTGAAATACGATCGGGCTTGATCCATGCGACTGATCGGGGAACGACTTCGCCAGCACATCGGTCGCGTGCTGGCTGCCAGTCCCCGGCAGCGAAAGGTTGTCGTTGGTGTTGTCTCCCAGCCGGTGCGAGATCGCCACCAGCGCAATCGCCACCACGACCCACAGGCCAAGGACGACGAAGCGACGTCGCACACAGAACCCCGCAATGGCGTATAGAACGCCAGTTAAACGGTGCCATCCCTGATTGGAGCGGACAATCGTCCCGGTCGGAGCGCACGCTGTCAAGGTGGGCCCGACAGGTTGCGGCGTAGCGATCGACGCCTTTGAGATCGCGAGAGCGCTTCAGGCGCGACTTAGTCCTCGTCATGCGGGCCCTCAGTGCGGTAGCGGGCCGCCCGCGAGGCCGACGACCGCGCCGGCCGTGCCGGCCGCAAGCAAGGTCGAGACGATGGTGCGCTTCGCGATCAGCAGCGCCGACGCCGACGCCGCGAGGACCAGGAACTGCCAGGTTTCTGTCAGCGCGGCGGCGAGCGGGATCGCCGCGCCGAGGATCGCGCCGATCGCGGCCGGACCGGCGCCGTCGAGAAACGCTTGCGCGGCGACGCTTCCGCGCAAGCGCTCAAACTGCGAGCCGAGGAGCATCACGAACGCGAACGACGGCAGAAACGCAATCACCGCCGCCAGTAGGGCCCCGCCGACACCGTGGGCCGCGTAACCCACCGCGGCGATGGTTGCGAGCACTGGTCCCGGCGTGATCTGGCCCAGCGCGACAGCGCTCAGGAACTGTGCCGAGCTCATCCATTTATATGTGTGCACGGCGTCGCCGCGCATCAACGGAACGATCACGAAGCCGCCGCCGTAGGACAGCGCCCCGACTTTGACTGCGACCCACGCGAGCGCTCCCACGCCGCCAGCCGACGCGGTCGCCGCAAAAGGCGCGATCGCCAGCGCCCCCGAATGCTGGGGCCGTCCGCGCAAGAGCAACTCGATCAGCCCGCATCCCAGCAGCACGAGTACCAGATACGGTCCAAGCAGCGCACCCGCAGCGCCGAGCAGGCCGTATGCGATCCAGCGCGCTCGCCGTGCGGGAGCAGCGCTGATGCGTCTCCAGCTCGGCGCCATCAAACCGGTACCGGCGCGGACCGCGACCGCCGCGACCGCGGCTCCCGCTCCCGCCGCGGCGCCTCGGATCCACGCCGGTGGGGACTCCGCGAGGAACAACGCCGCCAGCCCGGTGACCATCGCCACAGCCGGCACGATGAATCCTAGGCCCCCAACGAGGGCGCCGATCCTCCCCGCCAGCCGCCGGGCGCAGAAGATCCCAAGCTGCGTCGACGCTGACCGGGAAGCAGGTTGCAGGCCGCGATCGCGTCTTCGAACTCGCGCCCGTCGAGCCATCGCCGCCGCTCGACCACGAGCGTCCTGAACATCGCGATATGGGTTGGGGGGCCGCCGAACCCGGTGACGCCGATCTTCGTCCATTCGCGCGCGATCGTTGTCGCTGGAACGTGGACAGCGCGGCGGCTGTCGCTCACGAGCCGCTGTATGCCGGGTCGGCAACTCTCATCAGGGCATCACCATCCAGGCGATGCACCCGCCACTGATCGAGTCGCGTCGCGCCGAGCTTCTCGTAGAAGTCAAGGGCCGGCGTGTTCCAGTCGAGCGCTGCCCACTCCAGTCGAGTGCAACCCCGTTCCAGCGCGATCGCCGCGAGATGTCGCAGGAGCGCGACGCCCACTCCGGCACGGCGATGCTCGGGCGGGACGTAGAGGTCCTCGAGCCAGAGTCCCGGTCGGCACTCCCAGGTCGAGAAGGTGCTGTAAAACAGTGCGAAACCGACCGGGTCGCCGTCCAGTTCGGCGATCAATGCCTCGGCTGACGGGTGCGGCCCGCACAGCGCGTCCGCGAGCAGTCGCTCATCGCCGCGGACCTGGTCGGGCGCGCGCTCATAGGTGGCCAGCTCGGCGATCAACGAAAAGATCAGCGGCACGTCGCGGCGCTCCGCGGTCCGAATCACGAGGCTCATGGCGATAGACGCCCGCCTCTGTTCAGGCGCCGGTGAAGTGCGGCTTGCGCTTCTCGGTGAAGGCGAGCACGCCCTCCGCGAAGTCAGCCGACTCGGCGCGCTCCTGCTGCACCGCGGCCTCGAGATCGAGCAACTCCTGGAATCCGGCGTAGAGCCGATCGTTGATCGTGCGCTTGATCGCCGCATATGAGCCAGGCGGCCCGGCCGCCAGCCGCGCCGCCAGTTCCTGGGCTCCGTGCGACAGCTCGTGATCTGGAACCACACGGTTGACCAACCCCCAGTCGAGGGCCTGCGCTGCGGGGATCCGCTCGCCGAGATAGGCGATCTCGAAGGCGCGCCCATGGCCAACGCGCGCAGCCAGCGTGTGCGAAGCGCCGCCGTCCAGCCCCAAGCCGATGTTGACAAACGCGAGCAGGAAGTACGACGACTCAGCGGCGACGATCAGGTCTGCGGCGAGGGCCAGCGAGCATCCGATCCCGACGGCGGGCCCATTTACCGCGGCGACCACCGGCTTTGGGACCGTACGGAGGCGATGGATCAGGGGGTTGTAGGTCTCACGTAGCGGCGTCAACACGTCCGCCTTGCCGCTCTCGGTGTGGAGGCCGCCCGCCTTGAGGTCCGCGCCGGAGGAGAACGCCCGACCCGCGCCGGTGAACACGATCGCGCGCGCCTCAAGGTCCTCCGCCGCTCGATTCAGCGCCGCGAGCATCTCCTCGCCGAGCTGAATCGTCCACGCGTTGAGCGCATCGGGCCGGCTCAACGTGACCCACGCGACTCCTTGCGCGATCGTCAGCTCAACGGTCTCGAGGTCGAGATTCACCATTCGCTAGCTCAGTTATACCCGGGCCGGCAACACTTGCCCTGAATAGAGCTTCGTCACCGTGACGGTGCCCGGCGGCGTCACGGCGAGACACAGCTCACAGAGCACGCACTCATCGAGGTTATGCTCGACGATCTGGAGAGCGCCATCCCCGTTTTGGCCGAAGATGTCCACCGGACAGACCTCCGTCAGCTTCGCCGCGAGCTGGGAATCGCTCGCGACTGAGTGATCGACGTGAACGTCGATGAACAGGCCTGACATCAGACCTTCGCTCCGATCCTGTCTTTGACCAGGCTCGGGATCTCGGCGATCTCCTCCGCGACCACGATCCCGGCGTCCACGAGCCGCGCGATCTTCTCGCTGGCGGTGTCCTCCTTGCCTTCTACGATCGTCCCGGCGTGACCAAAGCTCATCCCGGGCATCTCGTCCATGAAGCGCCCGGCCATGAAGGCGACGATCGGCAGGCGGCAGTCGTGCTCGATCATCCACTCGGCCAGTGCCGCCTCCATCCGGCCACCCGGTTCGGTATAGATGACGATCGCCTCCGTCTCCGGATCGGCGTCGAACAGCGGCATCAGCTCGGCGTAGGTGGAGCCGATGATCGCGTCGCCGCCAATCGAGACCGCGGTCGACTGACCCAGCCCGGCGGCGGACAGGGTCGAGGACATCTCGGTGGTCATACCGCCCGAGCGCGAGATCACGCCCACCGGCCCCGGTCTGTAGGACTTGGCCGCGTCTTTGGCGGGGCCGCCGATGCCGCCCATCTTGATCACGTCGGGAACGATGATCCCAAGGCAGTTTGGGCCAATGATCCGCGCATGGCGCTCGCCCGCCAGCTCGACCATCTCGGCCACGTCGCGGCGAGGAATTCGCTCGGTGACGATCACGACCAGCTTGACCTCGTTCTCGAGCGCTTCGAACACGGCGTCCTTTGTGAACGCGGGTGGTACGGTGATGACCGATCCATCAATCGGCGCTCCATGAGCCGCAACCGCCTGCGCGACGGTATCGAACACCGGGACGCCATGGATGTCCCGTCCCAGGCGACCGGGGGTCACGCCACCGACGATCTTCGCGCCCTTGCCATAGTCGCGGCATTCCCTGGTCAGGTTGACCGCCTCTCGGCCGGTGATTCCCTGCACGATGAAGGTGGTGTGCTCGTCGATCAGGATGCTCACGTCACCGCCACCTGGCCCTGGATGTTGTGCACGGCCCGCCTCGCCGCCTCGTGGAGCGACACGCTGCGGTCCGCGTACTCGACCCCGTAGCTCTCGAGGATCTTGAAACCTTCGTCCTCCCAGGCCCCGGGGATTCGGAAGATCGCGATCTTCTCGGCCGGGTCGTATCCGAGCTCGACGCATGCCTTGATCACGCCGCGCGCGACGATGTCGACGCGGGTGTTCGAGACGATCGACATCATCACCGCGATCTTGTCGACTCCGGGCTTCTCCAGCACGAGCTTCGCCAGCCCGCAGGCCTTGCGCACCGAGGGGTTGCCGCCGATCTCGCAGTAGTTCGCCGGGTTGCCGCCGTGTGCGCGGACCGCGTCGAACAGCGTCAACGAGCCGCCCCCGGCGCCGATCACGAGCCCGAGGTTGCCGTCGAACTCGGTCACGTTGCCGGCAACCCCACGGTGGTCCTGCGCGTCGACCTGCTCGCCGGCGAGCTCGAACGGGGTCGGCTCACGAGCCTGGCGCGTCTCCTCGTCGCCGACGCCAAGCTCGTGCAGCAATGGCTTTTGGCGGGTTCGTGCCTCGTTCTCCATCTCCATATGGGCATCGAGCGCGATGAACGAGCCGTCGTGGAGCTCACCGAGCGGGTTGATCTCGGCGAGCGTCATGTCGAACTGGAGGAACAGCCTCGCTAGCCGGCCCAGAATCGGCGTCAGCCGGTTGAGTGCCGAGCCGGTGATTCCGAGCGAGGCGATCACCTGCTTGGCTTGCCAGTCAGAGAACGGCCTGAGGCTCGAGAAGTGGCCGCGCGCGACATGGTCGGGGTGTCGCTCGGCCACCTCCTCGATGTCGATCCCGCCCATGTCCGAGAACAGCATCACCGGGCGCTTCTGGATTCCGTCCCACACCACTCCCGCGTAGTACTCGTGCTTGACCGCGGCGCGCGAGTCGATCAGGACGCCCCGCGGCGTGTGACCGCCGATCTCCAAGTCGAGAATGTGCTCGGCGTGGCGGGCGGCTTGGTCGGGGGTATGGGCGAACTGCACTCCGCCAGCCTTCATCCGGCCGCCCGTGAGCACCTGAGACTTGACGACGACCGGACCCGCGATCTGCTCGGCGATTCCGCGCGCCTCGTCCGCGGTCTTGGCGAAACCGTGCCTCGTAACCGGGATCCCAGCTTTGTCGACGATCGCTCGGGACTCGTACTCGAAGAAGCGCATCGAGGGGCGGAAGGCTAGCGGTAGCGGCCCCCGCCGTGCTGTGACCGCCGAGGCCACCACGTGCTCAGACATGCGCTCTGTCTCGGCCAACAAAATCGATCAATTCGACAAAATAAGTCGGCGAAGTGCGGCTATACTCGATCAACCCAAAATCCGATCGATAATCAACCTTTTTGGATTAGGAGCACATGAGAAGAGCACTCGAGCTTGGTCGCGGCCGCGCTACGGCGCTGATCGTGGTGCTGGGTGGCGCCGCGGCACTCGCCGGCTGCGGCGGGTCATCTGACACGACCAGCAGCGGCAGCAGCTCCAACGCGGCTTCTTCAGGCGACGGCGGCGGAGCTCAGCTCGCACTCGTCGCATACTCGACCCCGAAGAAGGCCTACGACGCGCTCACCGCCGCTTTCTCCGGGACTCCCGCGGGCAAGGGCGTCAGCTTTAACCAGTCGTTCGGCGCCTCCGGCTCTCAGAGCCGCGCGGTCGATCAAGGGCAGCCGGCCGACGTGGTCGCATTTTCGACCACCCCTGACATGACGCGCCTGGTCAAGTCCGGGATTGTGTCGGCGAGCTGGGACGCCAACCCGGAAAAGGGGATCTCAAGCGATTCGGTGGTCGTGTTCGTGGTCCGCAACGGCAATCCAAAGCACATCAGTGCATGGGAGGACCTGATCAAGCCCGGTGTCGACGTGATCACGCCCAACCCCTCCACCTCGGGCAGCGCCCGCTGGAACATCCTCGCCGGCTACGGAGCGCAGCTCAAGGAAGGCAAGACGCCGGCGCAAGCGCTGGCGTTCGTCAAGACCCTGTTGACCAAGAACGTCAGCGTCCAGGATTCGAGTGCCAGCGCGGCGCTGCAGACCTTCACCAGCGGTAAGGGCGATGTGCTGCTCGACTATGAGTCCGACGCGATCGCCGCTGAGAAGGCCGGCGACGCCGTCCGGTACATCGTTCCCAAGCAGACGCTTCTGATCCAGACGCCGATCGCCGTCACCTCGAAGAGCTCTCACGCGGAGCAGGCCAACGCTTTTGTCGCCTGGCAGTGGACGGCTGCCGGTCAGACCATCTGGGCGAAGCAGGGATATCGACCGGTGCTCGCATCCGTGGCCAAGCAGTTCGCCAGCAAGTTTCCGACACCACCACAGCTGTTCACGATCAAGTACCTGGGAGGCTGGACGGTAGTCGACAAGCAGCTCTTCGATCCCACCAGCGGATCAATCACGAAGATCGAACAAGCCGCGGGAGTTCCCACTGCCTCCAGCTAGCGCACAAGCCGCGGTCGCCCCGGGCCGCGCGCCCGCCGCCCGCCATCATGGCGGGCTGGGACTGGGGGTCGCCACGCTGTATTTGAGCGTGATCGTGCTGATCCCGCTCGCCGCGGTCACGGTGAAGGCGTTCTCGCAGGGACTCGGGACCTTCTGGTCTTCGGTGACGAGCAGCGTGGCGCTGGATGCCCTGGGGATCACGCTTGCCGTCTCGCTGGTGGTGGCGCTGATCGGCGCGGTGATGGGCACGATTGTGGCGTGGGTACTGGTCCGCGACGAGTTCCCCGGCAAACGCTTCGTGGGCGCGCTGATCGACTTGCCGTTCGCGCTGCCGACGATCGTCGCGGGCTTGACCCTGTTGGCCTTGTATGGCCCAGGGAGTCCCTTCGGCGTCCATCTTGCCTACACCCGCGCCGCGGTGCTGATCGCGCTTCTGTTCGTGACCCTACCGTTCGTGGTCCGCTCGGTACAGCCGGTGCTGATCGAGCTCGACCCGGAGGTCGAAGAAGCGGCGGCATCGCTGGGAGCCTCGAACGCGACCACGTTCCGGCGAGTGGTGCTGCCGGCGCTGCGGCCGGCGATCATCTCCGGGGCAGGCCTGTCGTTCGCGCGCTCGGTCGGCGAGATCGGCTCGCTGGTTCTGATCGTCGGCAAGGTCCAGATCGCGAGCCTCGTGATCTTCGCCGACATCGAGAGCGACGCCCCGCAAGCCGCGGCGGCACTGTCGGTCGTGCTGCTCTTGGTGTCGTTGCTCGTGTTGCTGGTGGTGCGCCGATTGGGGTCCCGGGTTGCTCATTAGCCGCCGCACCACGCTTTCTTTGCGGACGATCGCGCTGCTCTACCTGGGCCTGCTGCTACTGCTGCCACTAGTGGTTATCTTCGGCAAGACCTTCGAGCACGGCGTTGCGGTGGCGTGGGGTTGGGTCACCACACCGGCCGCGGTGAGTGCGTTCTGGTTGTCGGTGTTGATCGCGGCGATCGCAGTGCCGCTGAACACGATCTTCGGCGTGCTGTGCGCGATGGTGCTCGTGCGCAGCCAGGTCAGGGGGCGAGCGATTCTCGACGCGCTGATCGACCTGCCGTTTGTCGTCTCGCCGGTGATCATCGGGCTCGCGCTGGTGCTCGTCTACGGCGTCGACGGGTGGTTTGGAAACTGGTTTGTCAACCACGGCATCCGGATCATCTACGCCGTCCCGGGGATGGTGCTGGCGACTATCTTCGTCTCGCTGCCGTTCGTAGTGCGGGAGGTGGCACCGGTGCTGACCGAGGTCGGCGATGAGCAAGAGCAGGCCGCCGCGACGCTCGGCGCCTCCTCGTGGCAGACGTTCTGGCGGGTGACGCTGCCGTCGATCCGCTGGGGCGTCGCCTACGGTGTGGTGTTGACGACCGCGCGAGCGCTCGGCGAGATCGGAGCCGTGGTGGTCGTCTCCTCGAATGTCGCGGGCTCCACGCTGACGCTGCCGCTGCTGGTCTACCAGCGCGACTCGCAGATCGGCTCTCAGTCGATCACCGGCGCCTACGCGGCGGGCACTGAGCTGGCGGTGATGTCGCTGCTCGTGCTGCTGGCGATGACAATCCTTGGAGCAAGGAGAGGCAAAGGGAAATGAGGATCGACTCGCAGGGCATCTGCAAGCAGTTCGGCGACTTCCGGGCGCTCGACGATGTCACGCTCGAGGTGCCCGACGGCTCGCTGACGGCGCTGCTCGGGCCGAGCGGCTCCGGGAAATCGACGCTTTTGCGGATCATCGCCGGACTCGAGCGCCCCGACGCCGGGGCGATCCTGCTCGGCGGCACCGACGTGACCGCCGCCCGCCCTCAGGATCGCGGGATCGGCTTCGTCTTTCAGCACTATGCCGCCTTTTCGCATATGAGCGTCCGCGAGAACGTGGCGTTCGGCTTGCGTATCCGCAAACGGCCCCGCGACGAGATCCAGGCCCGCGTCGACGAGTTGCTGGCCCTGATCGGGCTGACCGCGTGGGCAGGACAGCGGCCCGATCAGCTGTCCGGGGGCCAGCGCCAGCGTATGGCGCTGGCCCGGGCGCTCGCGGTCGAGCCGCTGGTGCTGCTGCTCGACGAACCGTTCGGCGCGCTCGATGCCAAGGTGAGAGCGGAGCTGCGCCGGTGGTTGCGGCGGCTGCACGACGAGCAGGGCGTGACCACGGTGCTCGTCACCCACGACCAGGAGGAGGCGATGGAGGTCGCCGACCGGATCGCGGTGATGCACGAAGGCCGGATCGCGCAGGTTGGCTCGCCGGCTGAGGTCTACGATCGACCGGCCAGCGAGTTCGTGATGGGATTCCTGGGGCCGGTCAGCCGGATCGAGGGCCGTCTCGTGCGCCCGCACGACGTGACCGTGTCCTCGGCGCCCGCCGACCGCGCGATCCAAGCGACCGTATCGCGAATCGTCAACCTCGGCTTCGAGGTGCGGCTCGAGCTGGAGCTGCCCGGAGGACAGCACGCGACGGCACAGCTGACGCGAGCCCAGAGCCAGGCGCTCCAGGTCGACCGCGGCGATCTCGTCTACTTGCACCCGCCGGCGGCCAACGGCGCGGCGGCGACCGCTGGCGCCGCGGTCAGCGGGTGACCCAGGCCTCCGGATCCTCGGCCAGCTTGTCGATCGTCCTCGGCAACTTGCCGCCCGCCACATCGGCCACGGTCACGTGCTCGACGACCTTGCGGAGGTTGGCGCGGACCGCGATCCACACGCGCGGCAGCGCCGCCGACGCGCCCCGGTAGGAGATCTCCTCGGGCGGCCCGCCGCGGACGCTCGCGAGCGGCCCTTCGACCGCGCGGATGATGTCGGCGATCGTCAGCTGGTCCGGTGACTTCGCGAGCCTGAAGCCACCCTCAGCGCCTCGGTGGCTGCGGACGATCCCGGCGTGGCGCAGCTCGCCGAGGATGTTCTCGAGGAAGTTCAGCGGGATCTCTTGCGCGGTCGCGATCCGCTCGGCCTTCACCGGCTTCTCGTTGGGTGCGGCTGCCAGCTCCACCGCCGCGCGGACCGCGTAATCAGCCTTGGCCGAGATTCGCATGCGCCGCTTCTCACGCCGGCGCTGGCGCCGGGGCGAAGCCGTACGCCTCCGCCAGCTCGGGATCTTTGTGCGCGAGCATCTCGGCGAGCGAGACCATCACCTTGCACTGCTTCCAGGTCGCGTCGTCTTGCATCTTGCCATCGATCATGTGCACGCCGCGGCCGTCCGGGATCGCCTCGATGACCTTCTTCGCGAACCGGACCTCGTCGGGGTCAGGGCTGAACACCTTCCTGGCTATCTCGATCTGCACCGGGTGAAGCGACCATGCCCCGACGCAGCCGAGCAGGAACGCGGCTCGGAACTGGGTCTCGCAGCCCTCAACATCGCGAATGTCGCCATACGGGCCGTAGAAGGGAAGGATCCCAGCGGAGGTGCAGGCATCCACCATCCGCGCGATCGAGTAGTGCCACGGATCTTGTTGAGCGGTCGGGCGGGGCGCCTCCGGGTCGTCCGGATTGGGGTCGTTGATCACGCGGTAGCCCGGGTGTCCGCCGCCCACTCGCGTGGTCTTCATTCGCCTGGACGCGGCGAGGTCGGCCGGGCCGAAGCTCATTCCCTGCATTCTCGGGCTGGCGGTCGCGATCTGCTCGAGGTTGACCACCCCCAGCCCCGTCTCGAGGATCGCGTGTACGAGGATCGCGCGCTCGAGGGCCGCCTTTGCCTCCAGCTGCGCCAGCAGCCGGTCGACGTAGTGGATGTCCCACGGGCCTTCGACCTTCGGGATCATCACGACCTCTAGCCGGTCGCCGATCTCGGTCACGAGCGTGGTCAGGTCATCGAGCACCCATGGCGACTCGAGGCTATTCACTCTTGCCCACAGCGCGGTCTCGCCGAGGTCCGTCTGCTTCGCGAGCCTCACCAGCCCCTCGCGCGCCGGGACCTTCCGGTCGACCGACACCGCGTCCTCTAGATTGCCGAGCAGGATGTCGGACTTCAACGCCAGCTCTGGCAACCTGGCCGCCATCTTCTCGTTGCTCGGGTCGAAGAAGTGGATCATCCGCGCGGGCTTGATCGGGATCTCCAGCGGCGGCGCCGGGGCGCCGATCGCGAGGGGCTTTCCGAAGTCGCGGGGGTTGCGCACTGCTTGATCTCCTGTTTCGCTCAGCAAGCGAAAGCTACCTGCTCGCTTTGCGGTTGGCGCTCGGCCGTCTCAGCTAAACCGCGGCCGCGCCCAATCCCGCCAGAGAGCCGGAATGGCATCCTCCAAGCCCGATTGATACGAGATTCAGGAGATCGCATGACGGAAGTCGATACCGACCAGGCGGTGCGCGAGGCCACCGGAGCGCATCCGTACGGCCGCTACCTGGAGGAGTTCGAGGTCGGCGCGATCTACAAGCATTGGCCTGCAAAAACCGTTACAGAGGCAGATAACCATCTTTTCTGCCTGCTGACGATGAACCATCATCCGCTGCACATCAACGATGTCTACGCCACCCAGTCCCAGCAGGGGCGCAACGTGGTCGTAGGCCCGCTCGTCTACTCGTTGGCGCTCGGAATGAGCGTCTCGGACGTTAGCGGCAAGGCGATCGCAAATCTGGCGACCGAGGACCTCAGGCACCCTGCTCCCGTGTTCCACGGCGACACGCTGTTCTGCGAATCCGAGGTGCTGGAAGTCAGGCCCTCGCAGTCCAAGCCCGACCGCGGCACGGTCAAGGTGCAGACCCGCGTGCGCAACCAGGACGGGGTCCTGGTGGCCGAGTTCAGACGCCTGGTGCTGGTCCCGCGCAAGCATCCCGGGGAGGAGACGAGCCCCGCCCACGCCGCCGAGGCGAACGTCGAATAGGGTCAGAAAGACTACGTACGCTGGCGAAAGCGAAGTTCGGGAACGAGGCGCAGCCAGTAGGCTCCCCGTACCACCGAGGCACCAAGGAGTTTGCATACCCATGGCTCATACCGCACCCAGGCAACACTCGAGCACCAACCACGCCGCGCTTCTGGGATGGGTCGAGGAGGTAGCGGCACTGACTCAGCCCGACGAGATTCACTGGTGCGACGGGTCGCCGGACGAGGTCGACCAGCTCGCGCAAACCCTGATTGACGCCGGCACCTTTCAGCGGCTCTCGGATGCGAAGCGGCCAAGCTCCTACCTGGCGCTGTCTGACCCTGGTGACGTTGCCCGAGTGGAGGACCGCACGTTCATCTGCTCAAGGGAGCAGGACGACGCCGGCCCGACCAACAATTGGCGCGAGCCCGATGAGATGCGCCGCGTGCTCGCCGAGCTGTTCACGGGCTCGATGCGGGGGCGCACCATGTACGTGGTTCCGTTCTCGATGGGCCCGATCGGATCGGCGATCTCCTACACCGGCGTCCAGCTGACCGATTCACCCTACGTGGCGGCGTCGATGGCCGTCATGACCCGGATGGGTCAAGAGGCGCTCGACGCGCTCGGCGATGATGGCGAGTTCGTGCCCTGTCTTCACTCCGTCGGGATGCCGGTGACGAACCCCTCCGAAGACGTTCCCTGGCCCTGTAACGCCGAGAACAAGTACATCGTGCACTTCCCCGAGACCCGCGAGATCTGGTCGTATGGGTCCGGCTACGGCGGCAACGCGCTGCTCGGAAAGAAGTGCTTCGCGTTGAGGATCGCGTCGGTGATGGCTCGCGACGAGGGATGGCTCGCCGAGCACATGCTGATCTTGAAGGTCACCTCCCCCGAGGCCGAATCTAAGTACATCGCCGGCGCGTTCCCGAGCGCCTGTGGCAAGACCAACCTGTCGATGATGATCCCGACGCTACCCGGCTGGAAGGTCGAGACGATCGGCGACGACATCGCCTGGATGAAGTTCGGATCCGACGGTCGGCTGTACGCGGTCAACCCGGAAGCGGGCTTCTTCGGCGTGGCGCCCGGCACCGGCGAGCGCACCAACCCGAACGCGCTCAAGATGCTCGAGCGAAACACGGTGTTCACCAACTGCGCCAAGACCGACGACGGCGACGTCTGGTGGGAAGGGATGACGCCGGAGCCGCCCGAGCATCTGACCGACTGGCGGGGGAACGACTGGACGCCGGAGTCCGAGAAGCCGGCGGCGCATCCGAACGCCCGCTTCACCGTCGCGATCGCCCAGTGCCCGTCCGTGGCTCCCGAGTGGGACGACCCGGCCGGAGTACCGATCGACGCGATGCTGTTCGGCGGCCGCCGGGCGACCGTCGTTCCGCTCGTGCAACAAGCGCGCGACTGGGAGCACGGGGTGTTCATGGGGTCGATCATGTCCTCGGAGACGACCGCCGCTCAAGCCGGGGCGGTCGGCCAGCTGCGCTTCGACCCGATGGCGATGCTGCCGTTCTGCGGGTACAACATGGCCGCATACTTCGCGCATTGGCTGCGAACCGGCCGCCGCGACGGCGCGAAGCTGCCGGAGATCTTCTACGTCAACTGGTTCCGCAAGGGCGAGGACGGAAAGTTCTTGTGGCCCGGATTTGGCGAGAACTGCAGGGTGCTGGCGTGGATCGTCCGCCGCCTGGAGGGAGCCGCTGAGGCCGAGGACACGGCGATCGGGCTTGTGCCGCCGATCGGCGAGGGAGGAATCGAGACCGACGGCCTCGAGCTGGGCCGCGAGGTGATGGAGGAGCTGCTGGCGGTCGACGTCGAGGGCTGGCGGGAACAGCTCCCCCAGATGCACGAGCACTACGCGAAGTTCGGGCCGGCCCTCCCGGAGGAGCTGCGCGCACAGCTCGACGAGCTCGAGCGGCGTCTGGGCGCATAGTCGCGGCGCGGGAGCGTCCTACGCTGGAAGCATGGCGCTCCCGTTCATTCCCTCCGATGCGGCGCTGCTCGGGCTGCAGGCGGGCCTCGTCGCCGCGCCGCGCGCGGTGCCACGGGTCCGCCTGTTCGAGCGCATCAGTGGTCGCGGCTGGGCCCTGATCCCGGTCGCTTCGATCGTCGGGGTCATATTTGCGATCCGCTACGTCTCCGATACCGCGACCTGGCTGACGTACCTGGCACTCGTGGCCGTGCCGATTCTGGCGGCGGTAGCGCTGGGCTGGGCGATGCGGGGCTCGAGAGCGATCTACGCCCCGCTCGCGGCAGTGCTGTTCGCGGTCGCGTGGGCGGCGCGAACCTCGCTGGCCGGCGAAGCCGCGGGCGCGCTGCTATCGGGTCTGAGCTGCGTGACGCTGGGCGTACTGCTGGCCGCGGTGACGCCGCCGAGCTGGCTGAAGGTCGGAATCGTGCTGATGGCGGGCGCCGATGCCTGGCTCGTGATCAACGACCTGCTGCAGGCGCCGAACGCGACGCTCGTCGCGGCCGCGCCGGGGGGCGGGCTACCGCAGCTGCAGTCCGAGCTCTTCGGCACCGTCTCGATGGGCTACGGCGATCTGTTCATCGCCGCGGTGCTCGGCGCGGTGCTGGCCGCCAACAGTCGCCGCCAGAACGCCGCGGCGCTGCTGACGCTGGTGCTCGCCTCCGCCTTCGATTTGCTGTTCCTGACCGTCAGCGAGCTTCCGGCGACCGTACCGGTGGCGCTGGCGCTGATCGTGATCGAGGTCTGGCCGCGGATCAATGCAGGCCGTCGCCGGTCGAAGCAGGCGGACGCGACTCCTCAGCCAGCGAGGTGATCGCGAGGGTTCCGCGGGCTGCTTCTTCCAGCACCTCGGTGGCCTCCTCGGCCGACCGCGCGTACAGCTCCACCAGCAGATGCACGACGATCCGATCGTCGTCGTGCTTGTGGAAGCGCACGTGGGTGAAGAATTCCCGGGTTCCGTGATCGCCGAAAGCGGCGTAGGACAGCGCGTCGCCAGCCTCCGGACCGGAGCAGGTCTCGACATCTTCGGCGTCGACCGTGACCGTGCACGACGCGACCCAGGGAGTGCCGGCGATCATCCGCTCCCAGCGGTCCTCGATCGGCTCAACGCGCCCATTGTGAAAGCCCAGGTGGGGCTGATCATGCATGCACTCGAGGCACTGAACGACGGCCTCCTGCATCTCGTCGACGACGTCGCCGCGCTCGCCGGTCTCCGGGTCGATCCGGTGGATGCCTTCGTAGTGGACCTGGACCTCGAGATTCTGCGACCAGCAGCGGTAGCAGCGAAGCCAGCTCCTTACCTCAGTTGAGCCCTCCATGCATTCGATTCTACGAAGCTCGCAAGAGTGATAGCCCGCCGCGCCACCGACGCCGCGTTGTTCGGCCGCTGGCGCTCTGATCCCTAGGCGCTAGCCGAACGTGAAGTCGTAGGCGCTGACCCCCGGCGGGATCTCTACGGTCACCGCGAACTGGGCGTCTGCGGGCAGCGATACGAGCGAGTAGAGGCGCTCGCCGCGGACCGTGAAGCTGCCGTCGTGGACATCGGTGCCCGCCTCGTCATTGGGTATCGGTCGCCCGCCGATCAGCACTCTTCCGGTGCGCCCGACGTTTCCGGCCGAGGTCATCACCAGATACAGGTGGGCGGCCTGGATTCCCGCTTCGATCGACGCGCCGGCGTGGGTAGGCGTGATCGACTGCGAAGCGACATTCCAGGTGCCCTTCAGGGCGAACTCGTTGAGATCGGTCGTGTTCACGCCGGGGTAGGAATGCACGCCTGGCTGGAGCGGCTGCGCGAAGCCTTGTGCGCGCTCTGGATCGAGGTAGGTCTCGGGCGTGGCGAGACTCGCCGAGGGCGTGATCGCGGTCGCGGTCATCGGAGGCGGCAGATGCCTGGCGCCCGCCTGGAAGAGCAGCTCGCGGATCGCCGCCTCGTCTTGCTTGTAGTCGCCTTCGCCGAACTGCGTATGGCGGACCTCGCCGCGCGAGTCGATCAGGTACTCGGCCGGCCAGTATCCGTTCTGGTAAGCGTTCCAGGTGCCGAGGTCGTTGTCCTGCACGACCGGGTAGGTGATGCCGTCGCTGTGGATCGCCTGCCGGACGTTGTTCGCCTGCTGCTCGAACGTGAACTCGGGCGATTCGACGCCCACCACCTCCAGGCCATAGCGGTGATAGGTCGCCCAGAGCCCCTTCACGAACGGAAGCGTGCGAATGCAGTTGATGCAGGTGTAGGTCCAGAAGTCGACGAGCACGACACGCCCGCGCAGAACGGCCAGCGTCAGCGGCCGGTCACCGGGAGTGTTGAACCAGTCCTGCGTGTCGGTGAAGTTGGGCGCCTTGCCGAGGTCTGGCAGCGACGGGGTCTTCACTCCGGGGATCGCAACCCCGAGCTGATCGGCCGCCGGCGTCACCGACGCGTCGTCCTGCTGGCGTTCGGCGAACCGTGAAGCGGCCCGCAGCGAGGCCAGGCGCTTTTGAACCGCGCCCGAGTTCTCGAGCGACCGGGTCGGGTCGACCAGGACAGCGGGCAGGCTGGTGTCCTTGGCGAGCGCCTCCTCGAAGCGGACATCGAGGTTGGTCGCCATCACCACACCGGTTACCAGCAGCACGGCCCCGAGCGCCCGCTCGACCAGGTGCCCGCGTACTCGGCGGCGGATGCGGTCGAGCACGGCCCTTCCACCGAGCCCATACAGGAGCATCACCGCGGCCAGCCCGGCCGAGTACGAGATCGCCACCGCAACCACGCGAGTCGAGGCGCCGGTGGAGGCGCTGACCGAGGTGACGGCCGCCAGGATCGGGCCGGCGCAGGGAGCGCAAACGAACCCGAGGGCGGCGCCCACGCCGAGGCCCGACCAGAAGCCGTCGCCGCGAGTGTGCGGCCCGAACCGCCCCAGCCGCGACAGCGGCGCTTGCACGCGCTCGGCGAGCCCGGGGATCAGCAGCACGGCTCCGAACACGATCAGCACCACGACCGCGAGATCGCGGGCCGCGCCGCTCGCCAGCCCCACTCCCTTGACCAGCTGGGCTAGCGCGACGATCGCGATCGTGAACGTGATCGCGAGACCGATCACGATCCCGATCGGCCGGCGGCGGCCGCCGAGCGCACTGGCGGACAACAGAGCCGGCACCACCGGGAGCACACACGGCGTGATCGCGGTGCCCGCGCCCGCGATCACGGCGAACAGCATCAAGAGCAGCATTGCACTGCTAGATGATGTCGCCGCGATGATTACGGAACGCTTAACTCAGCGTTTGGCCGGCGCTAGCCGCCGATCGCCGACATCGAGCGCGCCGGCTGAATGAAGCCCGGCTCACCGACGTGGTGCTTGAGCTCCTTGCGCCAAACCGCGTCGCGGATGATCTGCTCCAGCTCCCGATCATCGGCGCCCTCTCGCAGCGGACCGCGTAGATCGGTCTCGTTCAGCGAGAACAAGCAGGTCCGCAGCCGGCCGTCCGCGGTCAGCCGGATCCGGTTGCAGTCGGCGCAGAATGGCTCTGAGACCGGGTTGATGAAGCCGATCTTGCCCTGGCCGTCCGCGAAGCTGTACACCCGCGCGGTCGCATGGGGTTGGCGCGGCTCGGGCTCGAGCGGGTAGACCGCGTCGATCGCCGCACGGATCTCGGCGCCGGTCAACACCTGGTCTGGGGTCCAAGCGTGGTCGGCGTCGAGCGGCATGAACTCGATGAACCGGACCTCATACGGCGTCTGGCGAGCCAGCTCCGCGAACGGAATCACCTCCTCCTCGGTGAAGTCCCTGATCGCAACCGCGTTGATCTTGATCGGGTTGGCCTCTGGGAAGGCGGCCAGCCGCTCGAGTCCGCGGAGGACCTGCGCAAGCGCGTCGCGCCGCGTCAGCTCGTAGAAGCGATCGCGCTGGAGCGAGTCGATCGAAACGTTGAACCGGTTGACGCCGGCGGCCACCAGCGCCTCGGCGTCGCGCTCGAGCAGGAAGCCGTTGGTGGTGACCGATAGGTCGTGGACCTCGGGCAGCAAGGCGAGCATCGCGACGAGCTGCGGAAAGCTGCGGCGGACCAGCGGTTCCCCGCCGGTCAACCGGATGTCGTGGACGCCCATCCTCGACATCAGCCCCACCAGCCGTGCGATCTCTTCGAAGGTCAGAATCTCGACGCGATCGAGCCACGGCAGCCCCTCCGCGGGCATGCAGTACTGGCAGCGGAAGTTGCAGCGATCGGTGACGGACACGCGCAAATCGCCGATCACGCGACCATGACCGTCTCGCAAGCGTTCGAGCTCCATTACACCAAGCCTATCGTGCGAGCTCCGCTTCCCTGGCAAGGAGCCCGAACGCGACCATGTCCTGGCGCCCATCGCGAGCCGCCATGTAGGAGCGCAACACCGCCTCCCGCGTGAACCCCGCGCGCCCCGCGACCCGCTGGGAAGCGGGATTCCCGGTGGCGGCCAGGAGATCGATCCGCTCGAGGCCGAGCGTCCTGAAACCCCAGCGGCAAATCAGCTGCACGGCACGTGTGGCGTGGCCATGTCCCCGTGCTTCCCGCGCGAGCCAGTAGCCAACCTCGCCGCGGGCGTGTCCCCACGCCAGTTGCATCAACGAGATCGAGCCGAGCACCTGCCCGTCGTCGTCGGCGGGGACGATCGCGAGCGGCGCTGAGACGCCGGCGTCAAGGGCGTCGTAGCGGTGCATCAGGTAGGCCCGTGCATCGGCCTCACCGTAGGGCCAGGGAACGCGGGTCCAGCGGGATATCTCGCGGTCCTGGCAAGCGAGTACGAGGCCCGCGACATCGGAGTCGCGCCAGGGGCGCAGCGCGGTCGGGCCATCGGTCAGCGGCTCGCCCGGGAGGGCGATTCGAGTCATGGCGCGGGCGTCGCCGAGGCGCGCGCCGCGAGCGCGCGCTCGAGCGCGCGGACGTCCAGGCCGGAATCTTGATCGGAGAGCCACTGCTCGGCCTGGCGGCGGCCGCCCAACGCCCGAAGGCCGCGGTCGCCGTACTCGGAGACGAAGTCGGCCAGCGCGTGCATGCGGCGGGCGCGCAGGCGGCGCGCGGGAAGGTCGAGCCGTCCACGGTGGGCATCGAGCGCCTCGACCAGGTCGTCGATTCCCGCCGGCGGGGCCACCGCGGACACCGCGATCACGCCCGTGTCGATAGCTCCCAGCGCTCGCAGCGCCGCGCGCAGGTCGCCGAGCGCTCGCGTCGCGACTCGTCCCAAGTCCGCCTTGGTCACAACGAGGACGTCGGGAACCTCCATGATCCCGGCCTTTAGGAACTGCAGCACGTCGCCCGAGCCGGGCTGGACCACGACCGTCACCGTATCGGCCACATCTGCGACCTCCGTCTCGGATTGCCCGACGCCGACCGTCTCGATCACGACCACGTCGAAGGCCGCCGCGAGCGCGTAGGCGCCCGCTCGGGTCGCGGGCGCCAGGCCGCCGAGCCTGTTGCCGGCAGCCGTCGAGCGGATGAACACCGCATGATCCGCGGGATCGACCTCGATCCTGGCGCGGTCGCCGAGCAGCGCGCCCCCAGAGCGGCGGGAGCTTGGATCGACCGCGAGCACCGCGACGGAGCGGTCGCGGGCCCGCCATGCCGCCACCAGCCGAGAGAGCAGCGAGGACTTGCCGACCCCCGGCGGCCCCGTGATCCCGACGATGTGCGCAGGCGCCTCGCCGCCCACGCGACTGGGGGAGATCGCCGCCAGCAGCGCATCGATCTGGCCGCGCGCCGCGGGAGCGCGGCTCTCGATCAGGTTCAGCGCCGCCGCCGCGGCCGCCAGGTCGCGATCGCGGAGACGGGCGCCGAGCTCGCCTCCATCGGCGAAGCCGCGGGTGCTCAAACGGGCGTCGCGGTGTCGATGCTCTGACGCTCGCCGACGAGCGCGATGATGTCGCGGACCATCTGGTTGAGATTCCAGTCCTTGGGCGTATAGACCGCTGCGACGCCGGCCTCCCGCAGCCAGCGGGCGTCGGCTTCGGGGATGATTCCGCCGACGACCACCGGGATCTCGCTCACTCCCGCCGATTGAAGCGCCAAGAGGACCGCTGGTATCAGCTCTCGGTGGGAGCCAGACAGGATCGACAGGCCGATCACGTGCACGCCTTCCTGGGCGGCGGAGTTGGCGATCTGTGAGGGGGTGAGCCGGATTCCTTCATAAACGACGTCCATGCCCGCATCGCGCGCGCGAACCGCGATCTGCTCGGCGCCATTGGAGTGCCCGTCGAGCCCCGGCTTGCCAACCAGGAACTTCAATCGCCGGCCGAGCTGGTCGCTGAGCCGCTCGACTTCGTCGCGCAGCTGAGCGACGTCTTCGCTTGAGACTGCCGCAGCCTCGCCGACTCCGGTCGGCGCTCGATACTCGCCGAAAGCCTCGCGCAGCGTCTGTGCCCACTCTCCCGTGGTGACGCCCGCGCGCGCCGCGTCGATCGTCACCGGCATCAGGTTCTCCTGCCTGTCGCGGGTTGCCCGCGCCAGCCCGCGCAGCGCCTTCTCGACAGCCGCCTGATCGCGTTCTCCGCGCCACCGCTGAACGGCGCGGCGCTGCTCCGCCTCGACCTCGGGATCGACCACCAGGATGCCGCCATCCGCGTCGGCGGTCAGCGGCGAGGCCTCGGTCGCCGTAAACCTGTTCATCCCCACCACGGTGAGCTCGCCGGACTCGATTCGCCGCCAGCGCTCGCGATGGGATTCGACCAGCGAAGCCTTCATGTAGTCGACCGCATCGACGGCGCCGCCGAGCTCGGAGACACGAGCCATCTCCGCCCGGGCCCCTTCGACGAGCTCGGCGACGAGCGCGTCCATCACCTTGGAGCCATCGAAGATGTCCGGGTACTCCAGGAGGTCGGTCTCGTAGGCCAGGATCTGCTGCAACCTCAGCGACCACTGCTGATCCCAGGGCCGTGGCAAACCGAGCGCCTCGTTCCAGGCCGGTAGCTGGATCGCGCGAGCTCGCGTGCTGCGCCCGAGCGTGACCGCCAGCGCCTCGAGCGCGATCCGGTAGACGTTGTTCTCCGGCTGTGCCTCGGTCATGCCCAGCGAATTGACCTGCACCCCGTAGCGGAAGCGCAGTTGTCGCTCATCCTGGACGCCATAGCGCTCGCGTCCGAGCTCCTCCCACAGCTGGTCCATCGCCCGCAGCTTCGCGTGCTCCTCGATGAACCGCACGCCGGCGTTGACGAAGAACGAGATCCGCCCAAAGACCTCGCCCATCAGGTCTTCTGAGACTCGCTCCCGGACGGCGTCGAGCACCGCGATCGCGTTGCTGATCGCGTATGCGATCTCCTGAAAGGGGGTCGCCCCGGCCTCCTGTAGGTGGTAGGAGCAGATATTGATCGGGTTCCACTTCGGGATGTGCACCACCGCGTAGGCGATCGTGTCGCCGATCAGCCGCATGCTCGGCTCGGGCGGGAACGCGTACGTGCCGCGGCTGAGGTACTCCTTGAGGATGTCGTTCTGGGTGGTGCCCTGAAGCGCTTTCTGCGCGATGCCCTGGTCTTCGGCGACGACGATGTACAGCGCCAGCAGCCAGGCCGCGGTCGCGTTGATCGTCATCGACGTGTTCATCTGATCAAGCGGAATCTGCTGCAACAGCGCCTGCATATCGCCCCTGTGGGCGATCGAGACGCCGACCTTGCCCACCTCGCCGCGAGCTAACTCGTGATCAGGGTCATAGCCGGTCTGCGTGGGGAGGTCGAAGGCGATCGACAGGCCAGTCTGTCCCTTCTGCAGATTGCGGCGATAGAGCTCGTTGGAGCGAATTGCGTCCGAATGGCCGGCGTAGGTCCGCATCATCCAGGGCCGGTCACGCTCGGGCAGGCGCGGCGACGTACTCTCCGGCATGCGGAGCATTGTATGTGCCAATCCTGGTCGCGAGATTGCAGCTGGGGATGCATGTCCCGGCAGGGCGGTAAGGTCCAGGTATGCCCGATCAAAGCTCAGCAGCCAATGAGCACGCGATCTTGGAGGAGATCACTGGACCGCTTGCGACGTTGCCAGATGATCCGGTACCGATAGCGGCGGAGGTCGACTTTCCGGTTGTGCTGCGCGGATACGATCGCTTGGCGGTCGACGCATACGTCAAGAAGACCAGCCAGCTGGTTGCCGAACTGCAGGCCACAAGGTCGCCCGAGGCGGCCGTCAGAAGGGCGCTCGAGCGAGTCGGCGAGCAGATCTCGGGAATCCTGCAGCGCGCGCACGACACCGCTGAGGAGATCACCGTCCAGTCGCGCCGCGAGGCCGAGGATCGGCTCGAGCACGTGCGGCGGGAAGCGGCCGAGATCACCGCCAACGCCGAGGCGCGGCTGAAGGAGCTGGACGCCGACATCGACCGGATCTGGGGCGAGCGGCACCGCATCGTCGACGATGTCCGCGATCTGTCGCATCAGCTGATGGCGCTGGCCGACGCCGCTGCCACCCGCTTTCCACCAGCCGACGAGCCCACTGGGCCGGTGACAACCCCAGGCCAGGAAGAGCTGGCGCTCGACGAGGATCCGGACGCGACCGCGGTGCTTCCGGATCTGGGCGGCGAGCCGCGCGAGCCCGAGGCCGGGGAGTCGCCCGAGGCCGGGGAGCCGCATGCGGTCGGGGAGCCGCCCGAGGCCGCGGAGCCGCTGGCGCCCGCACCCCGGCCCGAGCCGGACGAACAGCCCGAGCCGCACGAGGACGACCCCCACGCCGGGGACGAGCCGCGCGCGCCTTAGCGTGCCTGCACCGCGGGTAATCGACCTGATGCATTTGGGGCGGGAGCGCGTGATCGCGACCTACCCGGCTGGCGAGGCTCTGATCGATCCTGGCCCGGCTTCCTGCCTGCCGACCTTGCTCGAGGCGCTCGGCGACCAACGCCCGAGGGCGATACTGCTAACGCACGTGCATCTCGACCATGCGGGAGCGAGCGGTTCCCTGGTCCAGCGGTGGCCTGAAGTCGAGGTCTACGTCCACGAGCGCGGTGCCCGACACCTGGTCGATCCGTCGCGGCTGTTGAACAGCGCTCGCCGTCTCTATGGCGAGGATCTGGAGCGGTTGTGGGGCGAATGCCTGCCGGTACCGGAGGCGCAACTGCGTACGTTGAGGGGTGGCGAGCGGCTGTTGGACGGTGCGGTGGACGTGGCTTACACCCCGGGACACGCCTGGCACCACGTCTCGTATCTGCACGAGCGGACGGCGTACGTCGGAGATGTGGGGGGCGTCCGGATCGCGCCGGCGTCATTCACGATGCCGCCGACGCCACCGCCGGACATCGATTTGGCGGCATGGCACGACTCGATCGAGCGCCTGGCGGCTTGGCAGCCCCGGCGTCTGGCGATGACCCACTTTGGCACTTGCGAGGACCCGAAGGCCCAGCTCGAGGAATTAGGGGCGCGGCTCGACAGCTGGGCCGAGCTAGTCCGCAGGCAAGATCGCGAGTCGTTTGCAGCCGGAGTCCGGGACGAGATCGCCCTGGAGGCTGGGCCGGGGATGGTCGAAGCCTACGTACAGGCGGCGTCGCCCGACCAGCTGTACGAGGGCCTCGAGCGCTATTGGCGGAAGCGAGATGGGATTCCAGCGTTATCCTGACCGCTAATGTCGCGGACCGTTGAGCTGCCTCGCGTGGGCGGACCGGGCACAGGGACCGGCGGACTCTGGCGGGTCGTCGTCCTCAACGACGACTTCAACACGTTTGACCATGTCGCCGAGACACTGGCGAGGGTAATTCCAGGCGTGACGCTCGCCGAGGGCTACCGATTCGCCGACCGGATCCACAACAATGGCTGCGCGATCGTGTGGAGCGGACCGCGCGAGGACGCCAAGGTGTACTGGGAGCAGCTCGACGATGCGGGGCTGACGATGGCGCCGCTCGAAACCGGCTGAGCGCCAGCTTCAGGTCTGGCCCGGTAGCGCTTCCGCGGACTGGCGTCGCTGGGGCGTCTTAGCTGCCTGTCGCTCCGGACTGACTCGCACGACGTTCCAGACGATCCCCAACTTCTCCAGCAGCACGATCACCAGACCGGTTGGGTCCGCGATCCGCTCCCAGAAACGCAAGCCGTGAAACGCGGAGGTGGGAAAGGCGTGGTGATTGTGGTGCCAGGCCTCGCCCATCGACAGGGGGGCGAGCCAGAACACGTTGCGTGACTCATCGTCGATGTCAAACCGCTTGCGGCCGAAGAAGTGGCAGACGGAGTTGATCGACCAGGTGACGTGGTGCAGCATGAACACCCGCACGAAGCCGCCCCACAACAGCGCGGTGAGCGCGGTGCCGAGACCACCGCCGATGATCCAGCCGAGCGCGAACGGGATCAGGAAGCCGAGGACAACCCAGAGCCAGAACAGCTTGTCGATCGCACGCATCACCCGATCCTTGATCAGGTCGGCCGCGAATCGCTCGCGCTCGGCGGTTCCCACCGTCTCGAACAGCCAACCGACGTGCGCGTGCCATAGCCCCTTGACCCCTCCCCAGAACCCAGGGCCGCTGAGGTGTGGGGAATGGGGGTCGCCCTCCTGGTCGGTGAACGCATGGTGCTTGCGGTGGTCGGCGACCCAGGTGATCACCGAGCCCTCGACCGCCATCGAGCCGAACACGGCCACGATCGCACGGAAAACGCGCGAGGAGTCACAAGCCCGGTGGGTGAACATCCGGTGATAGCCGAGCGTCACGCCGAGCGCCGTGAGCACGTAGAGACCCACCAACAGCGCAAGCTCGAGCGGCCCGACCGCCCGATCCCAGAGAAGCGCTACCGCGGCGATCAAGCCGATCAACGGCAGCGGAACGCCGATCAAGTTGACGATCTTGTGTTTGCGAGTCATCGTGCGGGAAGGGTAGGTGCAACGGCGCACAGGTTTCTCCTACCGTTGCCACGACTTGCCCCGATTAACTTGTAACTTTCGCATAACTGATGGCCCAGCAACCGTGGCACGAACTACCCCGTGAGATCGCGGACGTGCTGCGCCCGGTGCTCGCCGATGTCGCCGACGAGATGATCGAGGCGGTTCGCACGATCCCGGCGTATGCCCGCCCGCTGAAGGGGGCGTTCGGCGAGGGGATCCGCGAAGGCGTACAGCAGGCGCTCAGCCACTTTCTGGCCGAGATCGAGGCAAGTGGGCCGGTGGCTCGTGCCGACGTGTACAGCGGCCTCGGCCGCGGTGAGATGCGCGCCGGCCGGAGCCTCGACTCGTTGCTGAGCGCTTATCGAGTCGGCGCTCGTGTTGCGTGGCGCCGGTTTGCCGCGGCGGGCGTCGCCGCGGGGCTGAAACCAGACACGTTGTATCTGCTCGCGGAGTCGCTGTTCGCCTATATCGACATGCTGTCCGCCGAGTCCGCTGAGGGTCATGCGCTCGAGCAGTCCGCCGCTGCCGGTCAGGCCGAGCTCCGCCGCAGGCGTCTGGTGCGGATGCTGGTGCGCGATCCTCCCGCCGATCCAAGCGCCGTCGAGGCTGCCGCGAGCGAGGCAGGTTGGCCGCTGCCGAGGACGCTCGCGGCGATGGCGCTCGCCGGCGAGCGGCGCGACTTAGCCGCCTCGCACCTCCCGCCTGACGCGATCACGGAAGCGATCGGCGACCTGACATGCGCAATCGTGCCCGACCCCGACGGGCCCCGGCGCCGGAAGCTGATTGAACGGGCGATCGTCGACGCCGGCGCGCTCGCCGGACTCGGCACGACCGTTGACTGGTCCGATACGGCCGTCAGCTTCTCGCGCGCTCGCGCTGCGCTGAAGCTGGCCGAGGCCGAGCGCGGGCTGATCGTGGCCCGGGAACTGGCCGGCGAGCTGCTGCTCACCAGCGATCCGCGGTTGGCGGCGGAGCTGGTCGCCGACCGGCTGGCACCGCTGGCCGACTTGCCGGCCGGCTCACGAGGACGCTTGACCGAGACGCTGAAGGCCTGGCTCGCCGAGCAGGGGCGGCTCGGTGCGGTGGCGAGGAGGCTGCGCGTGCATCCCCAAACCGCTCGCTATCGGATGGCGCGGCTGCGCGAGCTGTTCGGAGACACGCTCGACGATCCGGACAGCCGGTTGTGGCTGGAGCTGGCGCTGCGCGTCCAGACTCGCATCACCTAAAGCTTCAGTTGCAGCTGCTGAGGGGCTTTGAGCTGTGCTCCGCGTCGCTGGCCGAGGCAAAAGCTCAACCGGTGGCCTGCGGGGCGGGTTCGGGTCCAGGCTCGAGCTCGACCTCGGGCCCCAACTTCCCGGCCACGAGCTCATCCTGCCACACGTACGTGATCGGAATCTGGTACCGGCCCGCGTAGCGCCGGCGGAACTCGCTCATCTCCGGGCCATCCCAGTACCGGTACCAGTCCGCCTTCGACGCAAACCACGACATCTGGGTGATCCGATAGCGGTCGTCCTGAGAGCGGTGGACGGCGTACTGGGTGGCCCCGTAGCGCAGCGCGAGCGGCGCGACCGCCGACACCGAACGCGCGAACGATTCCTGGCGCATGACGGTCGCGTACCAGATCACGTGAATGACGCCGGCCATATCAGGCTCCCACCTCCGCTCGCACCGCACCGGGCCCGTCCGCGGTCTTACCCTGCCCTTCTTCGCTCGCGCCGACCAGGATCGCGATCTTGCCGAAGTGCTTGTTGTCCCGCAGCAGCTGATGGGCCTCGGCCACCTTTTCGAACCCCATCGTCTGCCACAGCACCGGCCTGATCTTCGATTCCTCGATCAACTCGTTGGCCTTGTTTGCTTCCCAGGCATTGGCGAAGTGCGAGCCAACGATCTCCTTCTGGCGCATCCACAGGTAGCGCACGTCGAAATCGAGATGGTATCCCGAAGTGGCGCCGCAGATCACGACCTTGCCGAACGGCTTCACCGCCAGGATCGAGGTCGGGAACGTGGCCCTCCCGACGTGCTCGAAAACGATATCGGGCTGGCCTCCCAGCCGGTCCGAGACCGCCCGGCAGAAGCGTCGCGATTCCTTGAAGCGCTGCAGCTCCTCGTCTGGCGTCTCACCGCCGCGGCGCATCATGCCCGCGAAGTCTGCTCGGTTGATGTAGCCAAGCGCGCCCAGCTGCTCGATCAGCCGGCCCTTCTGCTCGCTCGAGACGACGCCGATCGCATCGGCGCCGGTGAGCCGGCACAGCTGTGTGGCGAACACTCCAAGGCCGCCGGCTGCGCCCCAGATCAGCACCCGGTGCCCCGCCTGGAGCCCGCAGCGGTCGATCAGCATCCGGTACGCGGTGAAATACGTCAGCCCATAGGCTGCGGCCTCCTCCCACGCCAAGTGCTTGGGCTTCGGCAGCAGCTGCTGCGCCTGGACCTTGCAGAACTGAGCGAACGAGCCCCAGCTGGTCTCATACCCCCAGATCTGCTGACTCGGCGCGGCGAGCGGGTCGAGCCCGTGGACCTCCGGATCCTCATAGGAGGCCTGATTGCAATGGATTACGACCTCGTCGCCCGGATGCCACCGCGTGACGCCCTGGCCAACCTTCCAGACCACGCCGGAGGCGTCCGAGCCGCCGATGTGATGGTCCTCGTTGGGGTGGTAGCGAAACACCGACACCGGCTCGCCGAGCGCAGCCCAGACATTGTTGAAGTTGACGCCGGCGGCCATCACCCGGACGATCACCTCGAACGCGCCGGGCTCCGGGACCTCGATCTCCTCGAGCTGGAAAGCATCGAGCGGCTCGCCAAACCGCTCCTCGCGAATTACCCACGCGGCCATCGTCGGGGGCAGCTCACCCGGCTCGGTTTCCACAGTCGTGACTTGGCTCAGATCGACGGCCACTCGCCTTAAGCCTCCTTGATCGGGAACGGGTCGTCGCGGAGATCGTACCGGTGCCGCCCGAACGGAGGTTCGGGCGGTTCCCGGTGATCGGGTTGAGAGCAGGCCGCGAGCGGCCGCGCCGGCCGGTTGGCGGTCAGCGGGCGGCGGCTTGGCGCTGCTCTCAGGCGGCGTACAACTCGGCTGCCGGTTCCTCGCCGGCGAGCGCGGATTCGCCTGCCTCGGCGGGCTGCGCCTCGGTCTTTCGCGGGATCTTCTCGACCAGGATCCAGGCCAGGGCCGCGGCGGCGAGCGTCACCGCGGCGCCGATCGTGAGCCCGGTCCCAAGCGCCGAGACGAACGCCTCGCGGGTCGCGTCCACCACCTGCGCGGAGGTATGCGGGCCGCTCAGCGTGGTGCCGCTGCCGAGCGAGTTTGCGATCGCGGACCGCGTCGCCGCTGGCAGGTTGGGCAGGCTGGCGTCGATCTTCGAGCGCCCCACCGTGGCGATCAGCGCACCCAACACCGCGACGCCGAAGGTTCCCCCGACCATCCGCCACATCGAGAGGACCCCCGAGGCGGCGCCCGCCTTGGTCCGGTCGACCGAATTCATCGCGGCGGTACTCATCGGCGACATCACAAGCCCCATCCCGATGCCCATCAGCACGAATCCCGGCAGCAACAGAAGGTAGCCAGTGTGAATCGTTATTCGCGACTGGATGAAGATCGCGGCCGAGACCACCACAAGCCCGAGGGTCATCAGCGGACGTGGTCCGATCCGGTCGGTGAGCCGTCCGGCGATCGGCCCCATGATGATGATCAAGACGGTCGCCGGCAGGAACCGGATGCCGGCTTGAAGCGGCGAGAAATGCAGGATGTTCTGCATGTACAGGGCGAGGAAGAAGAACTGGGCGAGCATCGCGAAGCTGACGATGAACGCGACCAGGTTCGCCCCTACGAACGAACGTGAGCGGAAGAAATCGAAATTGATCATCGGTGCGCGCACGTGCCGCTCGATCACCGGGAACGCCGCCAGCGCGACCGCCGCGACGGCGAACAGCGACAGGATCCGCGGCGATCCCCAGTGCCAGCTGTTGCCCTCCACGAGGGCGAGTACGAGCGCGGTCAGGCCGATCGTGATTGACGCGATGCCCGCGAAGTCGACGGTTTTATCGACCGTCTCGTCGCGTGACTCGCGGGCCGCAAACAGGGTCACCGCCAGCGCGACCGCGGCGATCGGGGGGTTGATGAAGAAGATCGCCCGCCAGCTGACGGACTCGGTGAGAAAGCCGCCCAGCACGGGCCCGATGGCAAGTGCCAGCGCGCTCACGCCTGCCCAGGTCCCGATCGCCATCCCCCGCTGCTCGGGCGGGAACGCCTGCGTGATGATCGAGAGCGTCGCCGGCATCATGAAGGCGGCACCTACACCCTGAAGCGCTCGGAATGCGACCAGCGTGGTGTCGTTCGGGGCGAAGCCGATCGCGGCGCTACAGATTCCGAACACGATCACTCCGAACATGAACATCATCCGGCGCCCGAAGATGTCCCCTAGCCGGCCGCCGGTGACCAGCAGCACCGCAAACGTCAGCGTGTAGGCGTTGACCGTCCACTCGAGCGAGGACAGCGATGCATGAAGATCGCGCTGAATCGACGGCAACGACACGTTCACGACCGTGTTGTCCAGCATCACCATGAACAGCGCGAAGCACATCGCGCCGAGGGTCCACCAACGGCTGTTCTGGTCGGTCACGAGGCGGTGGCGGTGACCGAGGATTCGTTGAGTCATTCGGCTCCTTCAGGTCGGCATGCCGCCACGTCCTCGCGCTCCAATATCGCTTGGAGCGCCGTGGCCAGCTTGCTGCGTTCGGGGTCAGTCAAGGTCTCGGTGAATCGCTGCAACCCGTTCAGACGGGCGGCATTCAGGTGGCGGCTCGCGGCGCGACCATGCTCGGTCAAACTGATCCGCTTCATCCGCCGGTCCTCGGGGTCTTCGTGGCGCGCGACGAAGCCGCGGCGAACCAGGTCATCGACCGTCCGGCTCATCGCCGGCAGCGAGAGGAGGACTAGCTCGGAGGCCTCCTTGAGCGTCAGCTCACGTTCGGCCTCCTCGAGGTGGTGCAGCAGCTTGATCTGGGTGAGCGTCAGCTCCAGCGTCCCGACCGCTTCAAAGAGGTCCGAGTTGCAGTTCTTGTGGACGTAGACCACCAGCGCGTAGAGGTCGCTGGCGAGATCGGCGCTGGCGATCGGCTCGGTCCCTATGTCGAGACTTGCTTGCACGCATGCAAGTATTGCACACAACGAGTGTTTGCGCGAGTAGAAGTAAGTGGCAGAGCGGAGCGGAAGTAGGTGGAGAAGAGGGGAGCGACCCGAGAGCAATCGGGCCCCCGCCTCGATCGTTGTCGATCTGGGTCCACCCCCCGGACCCGAATTGCCAAAGTTCCTCGTCGTCGACGAATCCGTGCCTCGTCGTCGACGAATGCGTGCCTCGTCGTCGACGAATCCCTGGGTCGTCGTCGACGAATCCATGGGCCCTGGGGGCTCCTCGACGATCGGCGGGCCGGGTGCAACGCTTACGCGCGACGATGGTGATCGACTCCCGCCGTGATGCCCTCCCCACCGTGAGCGCATCGGATGACGCCGCACGCCGACGCGATCGTCTGATCCGGCGCGCGCAGGCGCTGTCGTGGCTGAGCTTGGCCTGGATGACCGTCGAGGGGGCGCTCGCGATCGTCGCTGCGTTGCTGGCGGGTTCGGTCGCGCTGCTGGGGTTCGGGATCGACTCGGCGATCGAGGGAGCCGCGTCGGTGATCGTGATCTGGCGTTTCACCGGCAGCCGTCGGCTGTCAGAGCGAGCCGAGCGCCGGGCGCAGAAGCTCGTGGCCGTGAGCTTCTTTCTGCTTGCCCCCTACATCGCTCAGGACGCCCTGCGCACGCTGATCGCTGGTAGCCATCCTTCGGGCAGCTGGCTGGGCATCGGCCTATCGATCGCGAGCCTCGCGACCATGCCGCTGCTCGGACGCGCCAAGCGGCGGCTCGGCGTGCAGCTCGGCTCTGCCGCGACCGCCGGCGAAGGCGCCCAGAACCTGCTCTGCGCGTACATGGCCGCCGGCGTGCTGGGCGGCCTGCTCGCCAACGCGGTGTTCGGTCTGTGGTGGCTTGATCCTGTGGCCGCGCTGGCGATCGCCGCGCTCGCCGTCAACGAGGGCCGCGAAGCCTGGGAGGGCGAGGAGTGCGGGTGCGCCGCCGTCCCCCGCGTCGAGCGCTGACCGACGGCGACTACAAGTACGACTATCGACCACGGAGCCAGCCCGGGCGGGGTGTCTCAGCCCGGGCGGGGGCCTCAGCCCGGGCGACGGGCCAGCGCCTCGCGCTGTTGCCCGAGGCGACGGAGCTCGCCCTGGAGGTCGGTCCAGGCCTCGTCCTCGGCGTGCTCGTATTCCTTCCCGTACAGGCCCTGGGTCCGCTTGCTGTAGGCCCCCCAAGCTCGCCGGGTATCGGCGTCGAGTATTTGAAGTTGCTCTAAGTCAGGTGCGATAGCAGTCACTGTTACGACTCCTCATATAGCGCTCCAACACGATCCTACCTATCCTGCCGGTCGCTGAGCCGCAGTTTGCGGTTCGCGCTTGCAAGCTACTGCAAGTTTGGCTGCGTGCCGTCCGACCCCGGGCGTATCACCGGGGAGGATGGAGTTACTCGAGCAGCCGGTCGCGACGGCCGAGTTTCTGGTCGTCGACACGGAGACGAACGGCTTGGGCCGGGACGCTTGCGAACTGACCGAGGTCGGCGCCGTGCTGGTCGGCGGCGGCGAGTTACACGAGAGCTGGTCCTCGCTGATCCGGACCGCGGTCCCCTTGCACAGGGGGATCCAGCGCTTCACAGGGATCACGCAGGAGATGGTCGACTCGGCCCCATCTCTCGAGCAGGTGATGCCGCCGCTGCGCCAGCGCCTGGACGGAAGGGTGATGGTGGCTCACAACGCTTCCTTCGATCGCCGGGTGCTACGCCAGGGATTCGAACGGATCGGGCTCGAGTGGCCGCGGCCCCCGGTTCTGTGTACGGCCGCGCTCGCTCGCGCGTTGCTTCCGCTGCAGCCGGCGCGCCGCCTGGCGGCGCTTGCGGACGCGCTCGGGATCGAGGTGGAGCTGGCGCACCGGGCACTCGCCGACGCCGAGACCTGCGCGCGGGTGCTGTGCGCGCTGTTCCCGCGACTGTGCGCGAATGCGGTGACGGTCGCGGATGCGCTCGCGCTGGTGGCGGCGCGACGGCCGCGGCGGCGCGTTCCGACCAGGCCAGCGACCCTGACGGTGGCCGACCGCGCGGAGGTCGATTTCGCGCGGTTGCCGCGCGATCCCGGCGTCTACCTGTTTCGCGATGAGGCCGGCGGGACGCTGTATGTCGGAAAGTCGATCTCGATCCGCAGCCGGGCCCGCGCGCATTTCGCTCCCTCCACGCCGCCCGCGCAATGGACCGCCCACGCGTCGATCGTCGACTATCGAGCGACCCGCTCAGAGCTCGGCGCACTGGTGCTCGAGAATCGCCTGATCAAGGAACTCCGTCCTCCCGGGAACGTTCGCCTCACCCGCAGAGATGACCGGCTGCTGTACATCCGATGCCGGCTCGACATCCCCTTTCCGATCCTAGAGCTCGCCAGCGAACCGGCCTCGGGTCACGCGGTGACGGTCGGCCCGTTGCGCGGAAGGCGCCTCGTTCATGAGCTGATCGAGCAGCTGGACTCGTTGTTCGGGCTGCGCCACTGCGGGCGCAGGCTGCCCCGCCGCGACCATCCCTCGGCGTATGGGCAGATGGGCCGCTGTCTCTCGCCGTGCCTCGGCGATCTGGATCCGAATCTCTATAGGCGGCGCCTGAACGAGGCCCTGCGGCTGTTCGTCGACGGCGACTCCGCCGCGCGCCTGTTAGGCCACGTCGAGCGGCAGATGCGCGCCGCGGCGCAGGAGCGCCGCTACGAGCGCGCGCTGTGGCTGCGACGGCGCTGGCGGCGTCTGCGGACGATCCTCGGGCGGCTCGAAGGTATCCTCGAGGCCACCCACGCGCGCCCCCGGCTGGTGCTCGTGCCGCACCCGACCGCCGGGACCTACGAAGGCTTCTGGATCGCCGGCGGCCGGCTGGTGGACTGGGGGCCGCTGCCCGAGGAGGTGGAGGAATTGGAGCGCCGCACGACGGCAGCCTTGGCGCGTGGCGGCCGGATTGGCGAGCTCGGCGCGCACGTCCCTCCGAACGAAGTCGATGAGGTCAGGATCGTTGCGAGCTATCTCGCCTCCCATCCGGAGACGCCGCAGCTGGTACTCGATCCACCGCCCGGCCAAGAAGCGCTGGCGGGTTTTCTCGCCGGTCAGAAGAACGGCAGTTCGACGACCTCGGCGACGACCCCCCCGGAGTCGGCGCCAACCACCACCGTTGCGCCCGTGCGAACCTCTCGCCGTACGAACGCGAGCGCGATCGGGCCAAGTCGCGGCGACACCGCCACGCTGCGCAGCTGACCGACAGCCTTGCCCTCGAACCTAACCTCCTCACCATGCGCCGCGGGCGCGGACAGGCGCAGCCCGCGCAGGCGGCGGTTGGGCTTGCCGCGGTAGTGAAGCCGGGCGACCGTCTCCTGGCCGACGTAGCAGCCCTTGGTGAACGATACGGCGCGCTGATTGAGACCGGCCTCCTGCGGGATCACCGTGTCGTCGAGGTCGATTCCATAGCGGGGGCGACCGCGCTCCACTCGTAGGCACTCGACCACGTCCTCGTCGACCTTGATCGCGCCGGCGTCCTGCAACGCTGCCGCCAGAGGCTCAACGTCCCCCGCGTCGCATAGGACGTCCACGCCGACGTCGGTGCGAATCGCGCGCGCCTGCAGCTCGCCTACGCTCACCAGCAGATGTGCGTGCTCGGCCTCCGGCAGCGCAGAGGCGCCGGCGACCGTCGCCGAAGCGGGCCCCACCAGCGACAGCAGCCCGCGCTCGAGCGTACGTTTGTGAAGCTCGACCTGATAGCCAATGCTGAAGCGCCGGATCATGTTGAACAGCTCCTGCAGCGTGACCCGCTCGGTGTCAAGCAACAGCTCATCGCCCGCGTCGAGGATCCGCAGGTCGCCCAGCATCTTCCCTTTCGGCGTCAGAAAAGCCGCATAGCAGCCATGTCCTGGCGTCAAGCTCTCGACGTCGTTGCTGACCTGTCCCTGGAGGAACGGCTTGGCTTCCGGTCCCGATAGGGCCAGCTTCCCGCGCTGCGAGCGATCGAGCAGGCCGGCTCTCTCGGTGATCGTCTGATACTCGCTGTTGGTCACTCCGACAGTGGTCATCGTGCCTCACAGGATAGGGACGCCCGGACGTCGTCCCAGCGCGCCCGAACGCGCCGGAAAGGAACGCAGCGGCCGGCGGATAAGCTTCACTCGATGGATCTATCCACCACCTTCAGTGCGATCGTCGAGTCGCTGCCAGACGACTGGACGGACCTGGAGCTCGACCTGCGGCTCCTCGACGAGCGCCGGTATGTAGACGCGGCCGTGCTGCTCGTGACCTGCAACGCGCAGCCTTACTCGAGGTACGACTGGCACTGGCGGCTGCTCGTGGCGCACCGCTTTGGCCACGCGGCGGCGGCGCCGGCGGTGCACGCCGCGCTGAGGCTGCTCGACGACGCGGGAATCGAAGGGGAGCTGGCGGTCCGCGAGGTGCGCACCGGCCGCGTCGAGGTGGTCCAGATGTGGGGCCGAACGGAGTCGGTCCGGCAGGAATTCAAGAAACTGCGAGCCCAGTAACGGACGTGGCGCGGGTCGCTGCGTTCGTTCCCGATCTGCTGTTCGGATCGAATGTGCTCGGAGCTCTCCGCGCCGCCGGGCATGAAGCGGTGCTGGTGAGCGACCCTGCGATCGTCGAACCCGATGCGGTCGACGTGGTGGTCGTCGATTTGACCAGCGACGCGCCGGAGCGGATTGCGGCGGTCACTGCGGCGGACCTGGGATCGGTCCCCAAGCTGGCGTTCTATGCCCACGTGGAGACCGACGTTCGGGCGCTCGCGGAGGAAGCGGGATTCGCGCAGGTCGTCCCGCGCTCGCGGATGGCGCGAGAGGGCGCGAGCCTCGTGGCCAGGCTAGCCGCGCCCGGCTAGCTCGGGAGTGGGCCCGAATCGCAAGCCGGCCAAGAGCTCGTGATCGAGTGCCAGGAACGCCTGGACGAGCTGAGGATCGAAATACGATTCGCTCAGCCGCGCGATCTCGTCGACCGCCTCCTGCAGCGGCCACACATCCTTGTACGGGCGGGTGTGGGTGAGCGCGTCGAACACGTCCGCGAGCGTGGTCACCCGGCCGCTGATCGGGATCAGCTCGCCGGCGATCCCGCGCGGATATCCGTTGCCGTCCCAGCGTTCGTGATGGGTGAGCGCGATCTCCTCACCGACTCGCAGGACCTCGGAATGACTTCCTGCCAGGATCCGTGCGCCGATCGTGGTGTGGGCCTGCATCGCTTTCTGCTCGCGGGCGCTGAGCGCGCCGCGCTTGAGCAGGATTGCGTCCGAGACGCCGAGCTTGCCGATGTCGTGCAGGGGGGCGGCACGGCGAATCACCGCGACCTCGCCTTTGGAGAGCCCGATCCCACGCGCCAGCATCGCGGCGAGCGCGCCCACTCGTTCTGTGTGCTGATGAGTGTCGTCGTCTCGATACTCGGCGGCGAGCGCTAGCCGCTGCAGCGTCTCGACGCGCGCCATCTCGAGCTCGCGCGTCCGTTCCCTGACGGTTCGCTGCAGCCGCTGGCTCTGGCGGCGAACGGTCCGCTCGGCCTCCTGCAGCTGCCTGAGCAGCACCTCCCGCGCTTCCGCGGCCTCGGCGGATTCGAGCGCCTGGGCAAGGTGCGCCGCCACTCCCGAGAGCACCGCCAGATCGCTTGCTGGGGGCCGCATGCCGTCCGCGGGCTCATCGAGCGACAGCACTCCGAGCAGATGCCCGTCCGAATGCCGCAGCGGCACCAGCAAGGCATCCTCGGGCAGCCAGGCATTCTCGTGCGCGAGCGGTTCCAGCTCCGGGACGTACGTGGACTCGGGATAGCCGCTCCAGTCAAACGCTCCGGCCGGGACGAAGTAACAGCCTTCCACCTCGAACCGCGGATCGAGCACCTTGCGCCAGCTCTCCTCGCTTGTGACCGATCCAAGCATCGCCGCGCGCGCGTCGTCGTTGCCCTGGACCACCACGGTCTCGAACATCTGCTCCGATGGCTGGTGGAGGTTGAGGACCACGCTGTAGCCGAATGCGCGCACCACGGTATCGGCGACCGCGAGCAGCAGCTCTTCGCCCCGCACTCCCGCGCTGACCAATCGCGCGACGTGGAGCAGCGCCCGCAAATGTCCGACGTCTCGCCCGTCCTCTGCCATCGAGCCTCCCTGATGCTCGTATCAACGGGCACTGTACCGGGCCTCGGAGCGCCCGCAACAAGGAAAAAACTACCCGCGTCGCAAGGCGGCGCGAAATCGAGCACCAGCGTTCTCCGTAGAATCCACTGCCTGCATGCGCCGTCGTGTCACGTTCAGCCGTAACTTCACGCTGTCGCTGTCGCGGACATGCCGCTGTTACTGCAAGTACTGCGCGTTCGCCACGCACAAGCCGCATCTGCATCCTCCCGCGGAGGTCGAGCGGCTGCTCGACGACGCGCTCACCAGGCGCAGAGCCAAGGAGTTGCTGGTCCTCACCGGCGAGCGGCCGGAGGTCAACGCCGGCGTCGCAGCGCAGCTGGCGAGCTACGGGCACGACGACTTCGTCTCGTACGTGGTCTGGACTTGCGAGCGGACGCTCGAGCGCGGCCTACTCCCGCACACCAATCTGGGAGTGCTCAGCAAAACGGACCTTGCGCGGTTGCGAGAGGTCACCGCTTCGCAGGGCCTGATGCTCGAGTCGGTCTCCGAGCGGCTGATGGAGACGGTCCACGCCGGCTCGCCGACCAAGCATCCCGCCCGGCGGATCGAGACGATCGCGGCCGCGGGAGAGCTCCAGATACCGTTCACCAGCGGGATTCTGGTCGGGATCGGCGAGACCGAGGAGGAGCGGATGGCTTCGCTCGAGCAGCTTGCGAAGCTGAGCGAGCGCTACGGCCACCTCCAGGAGGTGATCCTCCAGAACTTCGTCCCGCACCAGAGCTATTACGGCCGCGAGCCGGCTGAGATCGCCGATCACGCCGCGCGCGAGTACTGGCGTACCGGGGTCGGCGGGGGCCCGCAGCTCGACGCCCCGGCCTGGGCGTGCGAAATCACGATCGAGGACATGAAGCGGCTGGTTAGGGAAGCTCGCCGCCTGATGCCGGACGTAGGGATTCAGGTCCCGCCGAATCTGTCCGACTGGTGGCTCGAGCTGGTGGGAGCAGGCGCCACCGACCTCGGGGGGTTGAGCGCGAACGGGGATCACATCTCCCCTGAGCACCCCTTCCCGTCGCCGACGCAGGTTCGAAAGCGTCTGCAGGCTGAGGGGCTGGCGCTGACCGAGCGCCTCTGCGTCTATCCCGAGTACATCGATCCCCAGTGGGTCTCCCGGCCGGTGCTCGATGTGATCAAAGCGCGCTACTGGTCGTTCATTCCCCGCCGCGGATCGGGGCGGCGCGCGGAGGTCCCGATCTCGTCCGATGTGGCCGTCAGGGCGGTGTCTCGGGCGCTCGACGGTCAGCGCCTCGGTGCCGAGGAGCTGACCGCGCTGTTCTCCGAGCAGCGGCCGGAGGTAATCGAGGAGATGCGCTACGCGGCCGATCAGCTGCGCCGCGAGCTCGCGGGGGACACCGTCACGTTCGTGGTCAACCGCAACATCAACGTCTCGAACATCTGCACCGTCGGCTGCGCTTTCTGCGGCTTTGGGCAATCGCGCCGCTCCCCGGACGCCTACGAGCACTCCGAGGAGGAGTTCGCGGCGCGCATACACCAGGCGCTCGAGTTTGGCGCCACCGAGATCTGCATCCAGTCGGGCATTCACCCCGACTGGGGACTCGAGGATTACGAGCGATGGCTGCGGTTCGCCAATCAAATCGCGCCGGAGCTACATCTCCACGCGTATTCGCCGATGGAGGTCGCACACATGTGCGACGTCAGCGGCCTGGGTCCGCGGGCGGTGTTCGAGCGGCTGCGCGACGCTGGCCTGGGGTCCACGCCCGGGACGGCGGCCGAGGTGCTGCACGACGGCGTGCGCGAGCGGATCTCACCGAACAAGCTGCCGGTCGCCCGCTGGGTCGAGATCATCGAGGCCTCACATGCTGAGGGCCTGCGGTCGACGGTAACGGTGATGTTCGGGCACATCGAGGAACCGTGGGAGTTGGCCGAGCACATGCGCGTCGTGCGCGAACTGCAGGAGCGGACCGGCGGCTTCACCGAGTTCGTGCCGCTGTCGTTCATCCCGTTTCACACGCTGCTCGGACGAACCCACGGAATCGAGGAGATCTCGCGGGAGGAGAACCTCAAACACACCGCCGCGTTCAGGCTCGCGCTCGGCAAGACGATCACCAACCTCCAGGCGAGCTGGGTCAAGATGGGCCTCGAGGCGGCCACGGAAGCGCTCCGCTGGGGAGTCAACGACCTCGGCGGCACGCTGATGGAGGAATCGATCTCCCGGATGGCCGGCAGCTACCACGGCGTCAAGCTCGAGCCCGACGATCTCATCCTCGCCGCTCATCGCGCTGGCCGCCCAGCCGCGGAGCGCACAACCCTGTACGAAATTCGCCGCCGCTACGAGCCGGCGATGGCTGCGTGACCAGCGCGACCCCGTCGCTGTTCGCCGGCGTCGAGCCGCTCGAGGTGTTCGTCGAGCTGCTCGCCGATCTCGACACGCGCACCTCTTCGACCGAGTTCTACGACCGCATCTGCGAGGCGATCTGCCGGCTGACGACGATGCGCAGGGCGGCGATCTTCATCGCCGACGCAGGCCGCCGGCGGGTCCGCGCCGTCGGCGCCCACGGGACCTCGTTCTCGCAGCTCGCGGCGCTACGGCCGACGCTCGTGAACACCCCGATCGCACAGCGCGCGCTGCTCGAGGACGAAGTGGTGGTGGTGTCGGACCGAATCGAGGACGCGGTGCCGTCGGAATACGCCAAGGTGCTCGGCATCACTACGCTGGTGTGCACGCCGATGAGCGCCGCGGGACGCGCCTACGGCGTGATCTGTGCTGACCGCGGTGGGGGCAGGTTTGAGCTGACCGACGGGGAGCGTCATCTGCTGTGGACGCTCGGCAAGACCGCCGCGCTGGTCGCCACCGCGCGTAACGCGACCCGCCAGCAAGAGCGCGCCCGGAGGCTCGGAGAACGCCTGGGGCTAGCCCGCGAGATTCACGAACAGGTGCTGCAGCGCCTATTTGGCGTGTCGCTCGCGCTCGGTGCGGAGCAGCCGCTCGACCCGGCCGAGCGCGAGCGCTGCCGGGTCGAGATGCAGGAGGCGATCGGGGATCTGCGCCACGCGCTCGAGCGGCCGCTCGCGCCGCTCCCACCCGAGACGGGGACCACGCTGGCCGACGAGCTCGAGCGGCTGGGAACCGCCCCCGGGGTGCCGATCGACGTGCAGTGGCCAGAAGCGGTGACAGTCCCCCCGGATCTCGAGCCGCTCGCTCAGTCGGTCCTCGCCGAGGCGCTGCGCAACGCCGGCAAGCACGCCGCGCCATCGCGGGTCAAGGTGATCGTCTGCCGGGACGCGGACACGTTCACGCTCGAGGTGCGCAACGACGGCATCCGCTCGCCCGCTGGGGAGGCGGGGATGGGCTTGCGCCTGGCCGCGTTCGAGGCGCTTCAGCAGGGAGGCGTGGTCGAATTCGGACCCGCCGGCGAGCACGAATGGCGAGTCCGCTTGGTCGTGCCGCTCGAGAACGAGGACCGATGAGCTCGGCGACGATTCCGCATCGGCTGCAGGAGCGCCGCCTGCGGGTCCTGGTGGTCGACGATCACGACGTCGTCCACTGGGGATTTCGGGTGCTGCTGGGGCAGCAAGCGTGGGTGGAACGCTGCCTCGCCGCGAGGACCGGCGCCGAGGCACTCGAGCTGACGCGATCGATTAAACCCCACGTCGCGCTCGTCGACCTGTTCCTGGCGGGTGAGTCGGGAGCCGACCTCTGCGAGTCGATCCGCGCGGCTTCTCCCGCCACCCGCGTGCTGTTGATCTCGGGAGCCGGGCGAATGTCCTCGGCTGCGGCCCGCGCTTCCGGGGCGTCGGGATTCGTCTCCAAGGATTGGGAAGCGCACGAGGTCGCGACCGCGGTCCGGATGGTCGGACTCGGGATGACGATGTTCTCGCCAAAGGCCGACCAGCCCGCGCCGCTTCTGAGCGAGCGCGAGCGCGAGGTGCTCGAGCTGATCGCGGCCGGCTCGACCAACCGCGAGATCGCCGAGCAGCTGTACCTCTCGCCGCACACGGTCAAAGAGCACACCAGCGCGCTGTATCGCAAGCTGCGGGCGCGTAACAGGGCCGAGGCGGTACAGCGAGCGCAGCGCCTCGGGCTCCTCGAGTGAACCTCGAGCGGGGAGGGGTGCGACCGCTCGGCGGCCGACCCGATTTCCAAAACCGACACCCGAGGCCAGTAGCCTGTTAACCGTGAGCGTTTTCGGCGTGGCGCGCCTGACCACCGAACAGCTGAGGCTGATGTCGCCCCCGCGGCGACGTGGCGCGAGCACCAAGTCGTTCTACGAGCCGCCCGATCCGCTGCCGCCAGGGCAACCCGGAGACCTGATCCGAGTCGAGCCGATGGATGCTTATCTGGCGCCGACAGTCAGGCTGCGAGCGCGGGCGTGGCGCGTGCTGTACCGCTCGACTTCGGCGACCGGCGAGCCGACCGCCGTCTCGGGAACCGTGATGCTCCCGGCCAGGGCCCGCGCTGGACGACCGCGGCCGCTGCTCGGTTACGCGGTCGGGACCCACGGGATCGGCGACGGCGCCGCGCCTTCGCGTCTGCTGGCGCGCGGGCTGGAGTGGGAGGCCGGGCTGATGGCGATGGTCCTCGCCCGTGGCTGGGCGATCGCGATCACCGATTACCAGGGGCTCGGTACCCCTGGCGACCACACATACATGGTCGGACGTGCGCTCGGTCCGAACGTGCTCGACGTGATGCGGGCGGCGCGGACGCTGGTGCCCAGTGAGCTGCCGGTGGATGGCCCGGCCGCCATTCTTGGTTACTCGGAGGGGGGTGCGGCGGCTGGGTGGGCCGCGCAGCTGCAGCCGAGCTACGCGCCGGACGTCGCGCTTGCGGGCGTCGCCGCAGGCGCGGCCGCGGCCAACGTGGAGAGCGCTGGGCCGACCGTGGAGCGGACCTTCTTTTCGTTCTTCATCGCGTACGGGGGGATCGGATACGCGGCGGCATACCCGGAGTTGGACCTCGACTCGTATCTGACTCGGAGTGGCCGCGACTGGATCGCGCGGTTGCGCGACTCCTCGATCCTGCAGGCCGCCCTGGCTGGACCTCGGTTCGTGCGAGCCGCCGATCTCACCGATCCGAACGTGCTCGAGCTGCCCGAATGGCGCCGGCGCCTGCACGAGAACCGCCTCGGGCTGATGGTCCCGGCTGCACCGGTGCTGCTTCACCACGCCCGTCGAGACCAGATCGTGTCGTTCGCGCAGAGCGTCGGCCTCCGCGACGACTGGCGCGCGCTTGGCGCTGATGTGCGGCTGTACGTGACCCGCGGCGGCTTCGACCACATGACCGCCGCGGTCGCGGGCACCCCGGTCGCACTCGACTGGCTGGCGCGACGGATCGCTGGGAGGAAGGGCGAGCCGCGGCTGCCGCCCGGCGGCGTCGTAGAGCCGGTACGGGACGCCGCGTAGGCAGGCGGTTGCAGCGACCGCGCTGGGTCCATAAGGTCGAGCCCGTGGCCGACTCGAAGCTCGAGCTGTTGCAAGGTCAGCGGATCTTGATCACCGGCGCGGCACGGGGCATCGGCGCCGCACTGGCCGAAAGGCTCGCTTCGCAGGGCGCCCGGCTGGCGCTGATCGGGCTCGAGCCAGAGCTGCTTGCGGCGGTCGCGGAGCGTTGCGGGGAAGACACCTTCGTCGGTGAGTGCGATGTCTCCCAGTCAACCCAGGTAACCGCCGCGATAGACGCCGCCGCGGCCGCGCTCGGCGGCCTCGACAGCGTCGTCGCGAATGCCGGGATCGCGACCGCGGGGCCGTTGCGCACACAGGACGTGCGCTCGTGGGAGCGAGTAATAGAGATCAACCTGCTGGGCGTGATGTACACCGATCGCGCGGCGCTCGCGCACTTGGAAGCAAGCCGCGGCTATCTGCTCAACATCGCCTCCGCCGCGGCGAGCTTGCGGAGCCCCGGGCTGAGCGCCTACTGTGCGGCGAAGGCCGGCGTGGAAGCGCTGAGCGACTGCCTCCGGGTGGAGGTGCGGCCGTTCGGGGTTCAGGTGGGAGTCGCCTACTTCATGGTTCTGGATACCGACATGGTCAGGGATTTTGAGCGGGAGCTGCCGTCTCTCGAGCGCGGGAGGCGCGAGCTGCCGCCTGTCTTGCGTCATACCTATCCCCTGACTCCGGCAATCGACCAGTTGGTCGCGGGCATCGTCGCCCGCCGGCGTCGGATCGCCTACCCCCGCTGGTTTCTGAAAACGCTGGCTTTCCGGCAGCTGTTCGCTTCGGAGGTAAGCGAGCGCGTGGCCGGACGGGGCGTCGCCCAGTCGCTTGCCGAGCACGAACGGCTTGTCGGCGAGCGAGGCGCGCGAGCGATCTCATCCACGGCTCGAACGCGCGCGCTCGGCGGGCTCTAGGGGCGGGCGTTACGCGCCACCCGTGGCGTCACCGCCGCCGCATCGCCCACTCGATCACCGGCAACTTGACCGCGTGCGGGACATAGCGCGACGCCTGCATCGCGGCGCGCATCGGCAGGCCGGGCACCACGACTCGCCTGCCCGCGGCGAGGCCTGCGATGCCCGCGTGTGCGGCTTCATCGGCCGATAGCCGAGCCGGACGAGGGACGGCTTTCTCGAACGACTGGCCGGTGTGCACCTGCCAGTCGGCGATCCGCCAGAAGTCGGTCTCCACCGGGCCCGGTGCGAGCGCGGTGACTGTCACGCCGAGTCCGCGGAGCTCCTGATGCAAAGCCTCGGAGAAGGTCAGGACGTATGCCTTCGCGGCTGAATAACCGGCCGAGTAGGGCATCGGCTGCATCGCCGCGGTCGACGCGACGTTCAGCACCGCACCGCGACCGCGATCAACCATCGGCGGGACGAACGCGGAGCAAAGCGCGACGACGGCCTCGACGAGCAGGCGAACCTGCTCCAGCTCGCGCGCTGGCTCCGACTCGTGGAAAGGGCCGCCGGTCGCGAAGCCAGCGTTGTTGATCAGGATCTGCACCCGCAGGCCAAGCTTCTCGACGCGGCCCGGCAAGCGGCCGCGGGCGGCGGCGTTCGACAGGTCACAGGCGAGCGTCTCAGCGCGAATCCCGTTCCTGTCCCGGAGTTCACGCGCGAGCGCCTCGAGACGATCCTTGCGACGCGCGACCAGCACCAGCCCGTGCCCGCGGCCGGCGAGATCACGGGCGATCGCGCTGCCGATGCCAGCGGAGGCGCCGGTCACGAGCGCGACCGAATCTGGGGAAGGTGGCGGCAGGGCCATCGCGGACAAAGGCAGCGTACCGATGCGGATAGTGCCGGGGTCAGTCGGCGGCCGCCACGATCATCGAGGCGTGCATCTCGCCACCGTCGCCGAGGATCCACATTCGATTGCCGGCGTGCTGCACGAGCTTCTCCCCGGGCTGCGCCGGCGTTCGATACTCGATCTCCACATCCAGCTGTTTGGGGTCGGGGTGCTCGAGCAGTTCCTCTTCGAGCGGCTGCCAGTAGGCGGCGTTGTTGATGTGGTCGGCGACGTCGCACTCGGTGGCGCGGAACGTCCACGAGCGCTGCCGCTGCACGCAGTCCGGTCCCGAGTGGCGCAGGCGGGCGCGGATCCGACGCGACGCCGCGGCGCCGCCATAGGCAGCTAGCTCCGCCTGGGTGAGTGGGCACGGCTGTCGGCTCGCGGGATCGAGATGGACCCACAGCGCGACCGTCTCGACGTCCGGCGTGGCGGTCCCTGGGCGGCTGATCGTCGTGCGCCGCTCGGCCCACATACGGCCGAGCCCGCTGCAGAAAGTCAGCACCCGGAAGCGCTCGCGAAAACGCGGGAACCGGTTCACGCGCAGGCGCGTCCGGCGAACCACCCATACCGCGCTGTCGGCGAGCCCGGCGTCCTCGACGTCGGCGTATGCGACGTCCTGTAGCCAGCGCGCCAGCGCGTCGAGTCGCATCCGCCCTGACGGCGCGCAGTCGCTCAACCATGCTCGGCGAGACTGGCTGAACAGACGCCCGCCCTCGGGCGCGGACACGAGCTCGGTGAACGGCTGCACGTTCATCAGTTCCGCAATTTACGGGCTTCATAGCTTCCGCATCGGAGGCGCTCCCCCCGAACGGGGGGAAGTCGAAAGGAGCCCTGTATCGCAGCCAGAAGTTGTGCGTAGGTTCAGTCGCATGAGCACCTCGATTCCGTCTGCGCCGGACTCGGAGCTGACACGTGCTTGAGTCCTCGCTTGCGCCCGTTGCGGAGGGCTCCGGCACCTCGTCCCGGACCGCCGCGATCCTGTCCGTCGCGAGCGAGCTGCCACCCCAGCGCGTCAGCACCGCCGAGATGGCGGAGCGGTTCGGGATCACCGAGGAATGGATCTTCTCGCGCACCGGAATCCGCGAACGTCGACGGGCGAAACCGGACGAGCGGCTCGCCGACTACGCGAGCAGAGCTGGCGCAGCGGCACTGGAGCGAGCCGGCGTAAGCGCGGCGGAACTCGACCTCGTGATAGTGGGGACGATGACGCCCGACGAGCTGACGCCGAACACCAGTCCGCTGGTGGCGCACGCGCTCGGCGCGCACCGCGCGGGGGCGTTCGACATCGGCGCGGCTTGCACCGCGTTTCTCTCCGGCGTGGCGATGGGAGCCGCCCAGATCGAGACGCGGCGGGCAAACCTGATCCTGGTGATCGGAGCTGACTTCATCAGCCGGATCACGAACTGGGAGGACAAGCGGACCGCGCCGCTGTTCGCCGATGCCGTTGGCGCCGTGGTGCTCGGAGAGTCGCGAGGGGCGAGCGGGGCGATCGGGCCGATCGTACTCGGCGCCGACGGCGCTTACGGCAGCGCGATCATCGCCAGCCACGCCGATCGCAAGGTTCATCTCGACGGACACGAGGTCTTCCGCAACGCGGTCAGGCGGATGAGCGAGGTGACCCTTGAAGCGGTCGCACGCGCCGGGCTGACGCTTGACGACATCGATCTGTTCGTCTTTCATCAGGCCAATGCCCGGATCACCAAGGCACTCGGCGCGCGACTGGGTTTGGCGGGCGAGCGAATCGTGGACTGCATCGCGACGCTCGGTAATGCGTCCGCGGCGACGTTGCCGGTCGCGCTGGCGATCGCCGATAGCGATGGCCGCCTGAAGCCGGGCGCGAGAGTCCTGCTCGCCGCGTTCGGCGCCGGGTTCACATGGGGCGGCGGCGTGATCGAGTGGGGAGGGAGCGAGCGTGGCTGAGCGCGGCGGCTGCGCGCTCGTGACGGGCGGCTCGCGCGGTATCGGGGCCGCGATCGCGCGGGCGCTCGCGCGCGACGGCTGGCCGGTAGGCGTCAACTACCGCTCCGACATGGCCGCCGCAAAGGCCGTCGTGGCGGAGATCGAGACCGACGGGGGCCGGGCGGTCGCGCTCGCGGGCGACGTGGCCGAACCGAGCACCGCCGATGAGCTGTTCGAGGCGGTCCAGGCGGCGTTCGACTCGCCGGTGCTGGCGCTGATCAACAACGCGGGCATCACTCGCGACGACCTGACCGCCTCGCTCGCCGACGAGCAGTGGTCCGCGGTGCTGGAGACCGATCTGACCGCGGCGTTTCGGCTGATGCGACGAGCGCTGCGATCGATGATGCGGGCTCGCTCAGGCAGGATCGTCAACGTCTCCTCGGTCGTCGGATTGCGCGCCAACCCAGGACAGTCCAACTACGCCGCCGCGAAGGCGGGGCTGATCGCGCTGACCAAGACGACAGCGGTTGAAGTCGCCCGGCGTGGAATCACGATCAACGCCGTGGCCCCGGGGCTGATCGAGACCGAGATGACGGCGGACCTCGCACCGGAGTTGGTGAGCGCCGTGCCTGCCCGGCGACTCGGTACCGCCGATGAAGTTGCGGCGTGCGTTCGCTTCCTGGCATCGGAGGAGGCCAGCTACGTGACCGGGGCGGTGCTCAGCGTCGACGGCGGCCTGGCCGCCTGAAATCCACAACCGAATGGAGAAATCAGCTATGTCAGTTACCACTCAGCAGGTCGAGGCGCGGGTCGTCGAGGCGCTCGCGAGCTTCGGTCCCGATCCCAGCGAGATCACCCGCGAGGCTACTTTCGAGGAGCTCGATATCGACTCGCTCGACCTCGTCGAGCTCGCCCAGATCGTCGAGGACGACTATGGCGTGGTTCTCAAGGGCGAGGACATGAAGGAGCTCAAGACCGTGGGCGATGCGGTCGATTTGATCGTGGATCGCGCGGAGTGAAGCGAAGGGCCGTCATCACCGGGATCGGCGCGGTCAGCCCGCTCGGGATCGGGGCTGGCCCCCTTCACCAGCGATGGGCGGCCGGCGAGTGCGGGATCGTCGACGGCGCCGGCGCCTGCAGCGAGTTCGAGCCGAAGGAGTTCCTGTCGGCGAAGGAGATCCGCAGGCTCGACCGGTTCGCGCAGTTCGCGCTCGTGGCCTCTGACGAGGCAATCTCGCAGGCGGGCTGGAACGGGGAGCTGCCCTATGACCCGATGCGAATTGGCTGCATCCTCGCGACCGGGATCGGCGGGATCGAGACCGTCGAGACCCAGCACGACGTGATGCGCGACCGTGGAGCCAGGATGGTCTCGCCGCTTGGCATCCCGCAATACATGCCGAACGCCGGTGCCGCGGCGGTGTCGATGAAATACGGACTGCAAGGCCAGACCTATGGGGTCGTGTCGGCGTGCTCGAGCGGAGCTCATGCGATCGGCGTCGCGTTTCGGATGATCCAATACGGAGACGCGCACGCGGTCGTGGTAGGAGGGACGGAGGCCACGCTGACCGCGTTCGGGTTTGCCTGCTTCAACTCGATGCAGGCGCTGTCACCGACGGGCATCTCACGTCCATTTGACGCCCGGCGCGACGGCTTCGTAATGGGCGAGGGCGCGGGCGTGATGGTGCTCGAGGAAGCATCCGCTGCGCAGGCCCGCGGCGCAAGCATTCTAGGCGAGGTCGCAGGGTACGGAGCGACATCCGATGCCTACCACCTGACCGCGCCCGAACCCACCGGCCGGCCGGCGGCGAAGGCGATTGAGCTCGCTCTGGCGGACGCCGGCGCCACCCCAGAGGACGTCAACTACATCAACGCCCACGGTACGTCGACGCCGCTCAACGACCTCGCCGAGACGGTAGCCCTGAAATTGGCGCTTGGAGATCAGCGAGCCAGGCAAATTCCGATCTCCTCGACGAAATCGACCGTCGGACACCTACTCGGCGCCGCCGGCGCGGTCGAGGCGGTCGCCACGGTGGCCGCGCTCTACACGCGAGTGATCCCGCCGACGCTCGGGTACTCGGTGCCCGATCCGGAGCTCGACCTCGACTACGTTCCCGGCGAGGCGCGACCGTTGATCGGTAACGGGGCGTCGCCGCTTGCAATCTCGAATTCCTTCGCGTTCGGCGGTCACAACGTCACTCTGGCGCTGAGAGGAGCGCCCGCGTGAGCGCAACCGCGCTGCCTGAGCCCGGCGTTCGCCTGACCCCGCTCGAGCGGCTCGAGGCGCTGTGCGACCCCAACAGCGTGCAAGTGCTGCGATCGCGCGTGCTCTCGCCGCGGCTCGGCTCGCGCGCAATTCCCGGTGACGGCGTGGTCGGCGGTACGGGAACTGTGGACGGACGGCCGATCGCGTGTTACGCCCAGGATGGCTCTTACCTCGGCGGCTCGCTCGGCGAGCGTCACGCTGACACGATCGTGCGCGTGCTGTCGCTCGCGGGCCGCGCGAAGATCCCCGTGGTCGCGTTTGTCGAGTCGGGCGGCGCGCGCATGCAGGAGGGAACCGCGGCACTTGCAGGCTACGGCCGAATCTTCCGCGAGACGGTCGCGCTCACAGGGATCGTGCCCCAGATCTCGATCGTCTCGGGGGCCTCCGCCGGCGGTGGCGCGTACTCACCGGCGTTGACCGACGTGATCGTGATGACCGAAGATGCCGCAATGTTCCTGACCGGCCCGGGCGTCGTGAGGGAGGCCCTCGGCGAGGAGATCGACGCAGCCTCGCTCGGCGGCCCGCGGGTGCACGATCGCAACGGCGTCTGCCACCTCGTCGAGCGCGACGAGGCGAGGGCCGCGGCGCGTGTCCGCGCGCTGCTTGGCTACCTTCCGGGCACCGCGGGCCAGGCCGCGCCGCGCTGCGACGCGCTCGACCCGGAGCTACCGGACCCAGGCGCGGTCGTGCCCACTGAGCCGCGGCAATCCTACGATGTCCGGGACGCGCTGCGCGCGATCGTGGACGGCCGGTCGCTGCTCGAGTTGTGCCCCCGCTGGGCGCGCAACGTGGTCACGACGCTGGCGCGACTCGATGGCCGGCCTGTCGGGATCGTGGCAAACCAGCCCCGCCACTTGGGCGGCGTGCTCGACGCCGAAGGTTCCGAGAAGGCGGCCCGGTTCGTCGGTTTCTGCAACTCGTTCGGGCTGCCACTGATCGCCGTCGTTGACACGCCGGGATTCATGCCTGGCTCAAAGCAGGAGCAGTCCGGCGTGATCAGGCATGGCGCGTCGCTGGTGCGAGCATTCGCGGCGGCGCGGGTTCCAAAATTCACGGTCGTCCTGCGCAAGTCCTACGGCGGCGCGTACATCACGATGAACTCGCGCGACCTCGGGGCCGACCTCGTGCTGGCCTGGCCTGGTGCCGAGCTCGGGATCATGAGCGCGCGCGCCGCGGTGGGCATCGTCCATCGTCGCGAATTGAGAGTCGCCGACGATCCAGACGCAGAGGGAATCCTGCTAGCCGATGCTTACGCTCGCGACCATCTGCTCGCGGAAGTGTCCGCGGCCTCCGGGTTCATCGATGAGATCGTGGAGCCAGCTCAGACCCGTGCTCGGCTGGCCTGGGCGCTGCGCGCGCTGGCGGGGGCGGGGGCGTGATCCTCGCCGACAAGCGGCTGTTGATCACGGGCGTCATCACGAAAGACTCGATCGCCTTTCACGTGGCGGAGCGGGCGCAACAGGAGGGCGCGACGCTGGTGCTGACGAGCTTTGGACGGGTGCGGCGTATGACCGAGCGAGCCGCGCAGCGCCTGCCCGAACCAGTCGACGTATTGGAGCTTGACGTCAACAAGCCCTCGCAGCTCTCGGCGCTGACCGATTCCCTGTGGAGACGGTGGGGAGAGGTCGACGGCGCCCTGCACGCGATCGCGTACGCCCCCGAGGATGCGCTGGGGGGCCGGTTCATGACCACCCCCGCCGAGAGCGCGATGCAGGCCTTCCAGACGAGTGCATTCTCGCTCAAGGCATTGGCTGCCGCGCTAGCCCCGCTGATGCCTTCTGGCGCGAGCATCGTGGGGCTCGATTTCGACGCCACCGTGGCCTGGCCGATCTATGACTGGATGGGCGTCGCGAAGGCTGGACTCGAATCAGTCTCCCGCTATCTGGCGCGGGATCTCGGCCCGCGCGGGATCCGGGTCAACCTCGTGGCAGCCGGTCCGCTTGGCACCGTCGCGGCACGGGGCATCCCCGGATTCGACCAACTCGCCGACCTGTGGCAGCAGCAGGCGCCGCTCGGATGGGACATCGAGGATCCCTCGCCCGTGGCGAGCGCGGTCTGCTTTCTACTGTCCGATTACGCGCGCGGCATCAGCGGGGAGATCGTTCACGTCGACGGCGGCTTCCACGCGATCGGCGCCCCCTCCGCACCCTCAGCGGAATAGGTCCCGGCTCTCCTCGCGCAGTAGAGCGGCCGCGCCCGGTCCCTGGTCGGCGGTCACGTGACGCTCGGCGCCCTGCACGAGAACCACCGGCTGCGAGCCGTCTTTGGTCCGCGCGAGGTCGGCGGCGCCGGCGAGCTCGTCGGCGACCGCGATCCACGTCGCCCGCAGCTCCCTGCCGTTTGCGTCCGTACGTCCGCGCCAGTCCTCGAACGGCTGCAGGCCGGCGCAGCCGATCGCGATGTCGGCCTGGCCGTTGCGCCAAGCGCGCCCGAACGAATCGGTGATCACGATCCCGGGCGCGACGCCTGTCAGGTCTTCGAGCGCCGTCCGCAGTGCCCGGGCGGACGCGTCAGGGTCTTTGGGGAGCAGGATGACGGTGTCCTTCTCGGGTGCGTTGGAAGCGTCAACGCCGGCGTTCGCGCAGACGAAGCCATGGGGAGTGACGCAGATCAGAACGCCGTGATCAGCGCGCAGCAGCGAGCGCGATTCATCGAGCACCACTTGCACGTTCCGCGCGTCTTTGCCGTGCTCGAGCGCGAGCGCGGTTGCCCTCGGGCCGGGCTCGACCGCTTGCAGTGCGCGGATTCTGCCCTCCGCCTTGGAGATCACCTTGTGCGCGACGACGAGCACGTCGCCCGCGGACAGCTCGGTCCCTGCGCGCGTGAGCGCGTCGACGATCAGCCGCGCGAGGTCCGCTCCGGGCCATACTTCCGGCAGGCCCTCGAGCGCTGTGGCCCTCAGCACGGCCTAGGCCCAGCTTCCCATCAGGTGACCCAGCATCTCGCCTTTCCCATCAGCTGGCCGAGCATCTCGCGAGTGTGGGCCGCGCCGCCCTGGGTTCGCGCCAGCTCCGCCTGCAGCGCCTCGAGGTCATCGGGGGTGTCGACGTCAAGCGCGAGTGACGGTACCTCGACCACCTCATGCGCGATCCCCGCCGACTCCGCGTGGGCCGCGTGGCGCTCACAGCTCCCTGGGCCGAACGATGGCGCCAGCGAATCGGGCGGCGCGAGCAACAGCGCATTCGTGCCGGTGCCGTGGCGGTCAGGCACGATCAAGGCCGAGCGTGAAGACCCGGGTCGGCGAGCGACAAGCGCATCGAGCTGGGTGGGGGCGAGCGTTGGGCAATCACCGGGGACCAGTAGCGCGCAATCCGCGCCGCGGCGCAGCGCCTCGCGGATTCCCATGCTTGCGGCGGGATTGTGTCCGTGGTCGCCTTCGGCGCGGACCATCGCGCCGTAGCCCGTCGCGACCCGCTGGGCGACCGGATCGCCGGAGACCACTAGCAGCTCGTCAAGGGAACGCGCGCCGTCGAGCGCGGCGAGCACATCCGAGAACATGGCCTCAGCGAGCGCCCGGCGCTCGTCAGGTGAGTACTCGTTCCGAAGGCGTTGCTTGGCGCCGTTGAAGCGCTTGATCGGCAGGACCGCTACGGTCGGCATCTCCGCGAACGCTACCCGAGCGCGAGCGCGAACCGCAGGGTCTCCTCGGCCACCCGGCGACGAGCTGAGGGCCCGTCCAGCAGCACGTCGGTCTGGAGCATCGGCACCGCATCCGTGTGCTCGTCGGCCACCAGGCCATCGATCAACTCCGCATACACGGAAGCGATCCCGGTGGCGGTCAGCGGTCGCTGCGCCCAATCCATGAATGTCTTGGTGGGGCCCTTCAGGATCGTGCCGCGGACCAGCGGACTGACGGCGACGACCGGCGCGGACGTCTCTTTCAGGGCAGCGTGAAGCTGTGAGAGCGCGAGCATCGGAGCGATCGAGATCACCGGGTTGGAGGGCCCGATCACGATCGCCCGGGCGGTGGCGATTGCCTCGAGCACCTCCGGCGTTGGGCGTGCGCTCCGTGACCCCTTGAACTCGACATCGGCGATCGGATCCGACGGCGGCGCCGTGATCATGAACTCCTGAAACGGCCATGGCCGCCCTGCCGCGTGAACGATCGTGCGGACCGGATCGTCGCTCATCGGGAGCACCTTGGCCCTGGCTCCGAGGGCGCCGGCGATCATTGCCTGAGCGTCGGTCAATCGCACGCCGGCCTGCAGCTGGCGAGCGCGCTCGAGTGCGATGGCGAGATCGCGATCGCCGAGGTTGAACCAGATCTCGCGCCCAAGCGCTCGCAGCCCGTCCATCACCTGGAAGGTGTCCCCGGCGAGGCCCCAGCCGCGCGCGTCGATTAGATCGGCCAGCCAGAAGGTCACCAGATCGGGGTCGGGCGAGACGTAGCCACCGTAGATCTCGATGTCGTCCGCCGTATTGGCGATCACCAGAAGCTGTTCGGGGCCGACGACATCGAGCATCCCCCGCGCGAGCTTGGCGCCGCCGGTGCCGCCCGCGAGCACGACGATCGAGGGGCTTATCACGGGCGCTGTTCAGCCATGGGCGGCGATGTATAGCGATATATTGCGCGCGGGTGCCTCTCCGGAGTGTGTGTGCTGGGCTCGCGGTCGTTGCCGCGGTGTTTGCCCCTGCGGTGGCGGTGGGGGCTCCAGCGGTGCGGGTTGAGACGACGAGAAACCTTCCCCTGCGGGTGCAGGCGTCCGGGCTGACGCAGTCGGGGCAGCAGCTGACCTGGAGAGTTCAACTCGATCACCCCTTCTCAGCTGCCGGTCTGGTGCGAGATCACCGTTCGCTGTGCCTGTTGATCGAACGCGGGCGCTCAGCTTCGGTCGCGGGGCAGCTGTGCGTGCAGCCGCCCGCGCGGGGTCAGCACGTGCCGTCTCTGGTGTACAGCGCGATCACGAGTCGGGGCCCGGGACCGGGCCGCGCGATCTCGGCCACCGTTAGCCGCGCGGCAGCAACGGCGCTCAGCGCGACGTTTCTGCCCTCGGCTGTCAGGATCGGCTACCGCCCGATCCGCTGGCAGGTGATCAGCACGCTCCGTCCGCCGGCGTGCGTGCCGCCGGTCCCGAACCGGATGGGCTGCTACTCGCTGTTTCCGGCGTCGCCGGCGCTTGCGAAGCTGCACACCCCGCAGCTGATTGGCTGCGTTCCGAGCGGAGCGCCGTTCGTCTTCAACGGCCCGAATAGCCGCCGCGAGATCGCGCTGACGTTCGATGACGGGCCCTGGCCCGACACGCCGCAGTTCCTCGACATCCTCGAGCGCGAGCACGTCGTCGCGACTTTCTTCGAGATCGGCGACCAGATCGCCACGTACGGCCAAGGTGGCGCGATCGAGCGGCGGATGCTGGCCGACGGCGACATGGTCGGGGATCACACTTGGAGCCATCCCGATGTCGCAGGCGCCGGCGAGTTTGCTCGAGGTCAGATTCTTGCCGCCGCTGGTGCGATCCGTGGAGCGACGCGCGGATTCATGCCATGCCTGTTCCGGGCGCCGTACGGCTCGGTCAGCGGTGCGCTGATCTCCGAGGCGCGCTCGCTGGGCTTCACCACGATCCAGTGGAACGTCGATCCGCGCGACTGGGCCCGCCCGGGCACCGACGCGATCTACGACAACGTCGTCGCGAACGCGCATTCCGGCGCGATCGTGATCCAGCACGACGGGGGCGGCGATCGCTCCGAGACGCTTGCCGCGCTGCCACGCGAGATCGACACGCTGCGCGGCGAGGGGTACCGATTCGTGACTGTCACGCAGCTTCTCGGTCAGCGGCTGATCTACAAGTAGAGGCGGACGATCAGCGTCGCGCTCGGGGCGGACGATCAGCGTCGCGCTCGGGGAAACGCCTCCGTGGAGCATGTAACTCGCTCGCGGGAGCGCTCTCCGGCCGCATCCGATACAACCGGGGTCGTGGCCGAGCCCGAAGAGCAGATCCTCCTCGCGGTCGCGCACGAGGCCGCCGAGGCGGCTGGAACCGAGCTCCGCGCCCGCTTCGGCCAGCGCGCCGCCGGGGTGCACGCCAAGAGCACCCCGACCGACCTGGTCTCCGATGCCGATCTCGCCGCTGAGGCAGCGATCCGCGCCGTGTTGGCTGAGCACCGACCAGATGACGCGATCGTCGCGGAGGAAGGGGGGGAGAGCGGCGAGGGTGAGATCCGCTGGGTCGTCGACCCGCTCGACGGGACGATCAATTTCCTGTTCGGGGTCCCGCAATTCGCGGTCAGCGTCGCCTGCGAGAACGACGCGGGCACGCTTGCCGGTGTGGTGCTCGACCCGATCCGCGGCGAGTACTTCGCGGCCACGCGCAGCGGCGCCCCTACAGTCAATGGAGTGCCGATCAGCGCGCCGCAGCGGGCCGTACAGCTCGACACCGCGATGGTCGCGACCGGGTTCGCATACGACTCGACGCTTCGCGTCCGCCAAGCCGAGGTGCTTGCGCGGCTGCTTCCGCATATACGAGATATCCGCCGGGCGGGAGCAGCGGCGATCGATCTGGCGTGGAGCGCCTGCGGACGCTACGACGCTTTCTATGAGCGAGGCCTGCACAACTGGGACGTCGCAGCGGGCGCCCTGATCGCCTCGCGCGCAGGCCTCGAAGTGCGCGAGCTGCTCGCCTCCGACACGGTTCCCAGCGGGATTCTGGCCGCGCCGGCCGGCCTGATCGAAGGCCTGTTGGCGCTTGGGCTGTAGGGATAGAACGTACTGGCGATGTCGAGGTGGGGATGGTCTCGCGCTTCGCGTGGAGGGAATTAGGCGGGGACGGTCTCGCGCTTCGCGTGCCGGAACTAAACTTGAGCCGCGCGCGGCGGTGGTGGAATCGGTAGACACGATGCCCTCAAAAGGCATTGTCCGAATGGACGTGTGGGTTCGAGTCCCACCCGCCGCACCTGCGGCGCGTGCTCGCTAGGCGCCGGGAGCGTCCGGGCGACCGCGACCGTATCTCGGTTGACTGCCCGCGACCGCGGCAAGCAGTCCGCTGACGACCCCGCCCGTGGCGGCGGTGGGCGGGGCCAGCCTCGCGCTTAGAATCTGCGCAAGCCGCGCGGGCGTGGCGAAATTGGCAGACGCGCCGGCTTTAGGTGCCGGTGGGCTAACGCCCTTGGGGGTTCGAGTCCCTCCGCCCGCATCAGCATCAGGTCATTGTCTCCTGGCGATGGAGGCGCGATGAAGCGGTCGCCAGAGCGAGGTGACCGCTGCCGATCGCAGGCGACCGCTGCCGACCGGAGGCGACCGTCGACCCGGGCAGGCGTAGGAAGCGGGGGACCGAGGAGTCGAACCTCGCGCGGCGGTTTTGGAGACCGCAGTGTTACCGATACACCAGTCCCCCGGGGCTAGCGGAAATCGTATCGACACTCCTGAGGGGCGTTGATCCCCGCGGGGTGGAGACAAAGCCCCGTAACAGAACGCTTACGATGCGCGGTACTAATGAAGTCCCACACCGTCTACCGCACCTTCGACACCCAGCGCCGGCGCGAGTTTGTGCGGATCACGGAGGATGTCGAGGAGGCCGTCCGCGAGGCAGGGATCGCGGAGGGCATGGCGCTTGTGGCCGCGATGCATATAACCGCCGGCGTCTGGATCAACGACGATGAGCCCGGTATCCAGGCCGATGCGCTCGAGTGGCTCGACAAGCTCGCCCCGCCCAGCTGGAAGGAGCCCGACGGCGAAGTCGGGCGAGCATTGCTGCCGGATCCAGGCGACTACCGGCACCATCGCGGCGGCGAGGACAACGGCGACGCGCACCTGAAGAACCTGCTCGTTCACCATCAAGTGATCGTCCCGGTCACCGATGGCCGACTCGATCTCGGACCGTGGCAGCAGATCTTCTACTGCGAGTTCGACGGCGGGCGACCGAAGCGACTGGTGATCAAGGTATTGGGCGACTAGCGCCACGCGGGTGCGATCTGCCGACCGGGGAAGCGGCGGACGGGAATCGAACCCGCATAATCGGCTTGGAAGGCCGAGGCTCTACCATTGAGCTACCACCGCGTGCGCGAACTGCCGCCTCGAATGCTCGGGCGACGAAGACAGTTTGCACGAACCGGGGTCTACTTTGCCACCTCCTCGAGCGCCCGGCGGGATCAGGAGGGCGCGGCCGCCGTAGAATGAACTCCCGTCACGGGGAGTGGCGCA
>CAWBDI010000002.1:0-465117 GCA_963787555.1 uncultured Solirubrobacterales bacterium | reverse complement strand
ACCCATGCCCCCGCTCTTAGCGGCCCGGCGGGCGAATAAGACGAACAGACCGACGATCAGCAGCGTCGGCCCGAAGCCAAGCAACACGGACACGATCACTGGCGTGGTCTGGGTCGTCGATTGAGCGTTGACCTGGACTGCCTCGGACCTGAGCAACGAGGTCAGCTGGTCGTTGTTCCAGAAGCTCGGGACTTGGGTCGCGAAAAGCGTCGTCGGCAGGGCCTTCGTGTCGGTGAGCGGGTAGCGCACCGGCGACTTGAACGTTCCCTGGATCGTGTCGCCCTTGGAGGCGATCGAGGCCACCCGGCCGGACTGCACCTCGGACAGGAAATACGGGCTGAAGGGCACCTTGACCCGCTGCTGGCCGCCGGGCGAGAGCAGGAACACCGACGCCAGGTTGAATGCCAGCAGCCCAACCACGAACCAGAGAAACCAGCGAGACCGGAGCGGCAGCTTTGGCTTGGGCGGTTCGGGCGCCCCCCGTCCGTCCGGGCCGGGCGCGACCCGCCAGCCCCGGTGATCGCGCGGAATCGGCTTTCCGGGGTCAGGCCGTGATGGTGAGTTTCCGGACATCATTCAGCGTTCACGGAGCATCGCGCCGGCGCGACCCCGCCCGCCGCCCCTGACGGGAGAGCCGGCCGAAGAACGAGCCCGACGTCGTTGCATTGACCCGTAGGTCTCCCAGTATCGGCGCGGGTGAGGAATTGACAGGTTGCTCATGCCGGGATGGGGATTGCGGGGTCGGCCGTGCGGGGGGTAGAGACCAGGATCTCCGGCGTGTCCTCTCGCGTAGCGGGCACTCTCGCGGCAAGCCCGCGCGGTGTGAGGGGCGTCTGCGCGCCGTCAACCCAGGGGACGCCGCAGCGCCAGCAGGTGTCCTCCTGGCGCGCCATCGGCGCTTCACACGATCGGCACAGGCGTGGGAGATGTCGGTCGCGCATGGCTAGCGCTCTCGTGCTCTTGATCGGGCATCGTCCGATGCCGCAGCATTCTCGCTGTCTGCGGCTGGGTAGGCGTCGACCATGTATTTGTCGCCGCGAAGCGCGCTCATCACTGCGGCGACGGCGATTCTCACCGGGTTCCGTCGCCCCGGCTTCGGCTCGTCTCGCCGCGCGGTTGCCGCAGTAAGCGCGGTGGCGTCGTCGCCGAGGTGAGCTGTCTCGGGGAGAATCGCGGACGCCGCCGATCGATCAGGCTGGTTGGTGGCGGTCATGAGGGCACCAGCTCTCCATTTGTGGACCCTGTTGGTAGATCCGGGACGCTGGGGAGCTCGTCGGCGGTTTTGCTTTCGCGGGCCAGGAACGCGCCGAGCTCGCTGATTGTGCTCATCAGCGGTGCCGGGAAGACCACGGTGGAGTTCTTGTCGACTGCGACCTCGACCAGGGTCTGGAGGTTGCGCAGCTGCAGCGCCAGCGGGTGGGCCATCATCACGTCGGAGGCGGTCGCGAGCTCGCCGGCGGCGAGCGCTTCGCCTTGAGCGGCGATGATCTTGGCGCGCTTCTCGCGCTCGGCCTCGGCCTGGCGCGCCATCGCGCGCTGCATGCTCTCGGGCAGCTGGATGTCGCGGAGCTCGACGACCGTGACCTTGATCCCCCACTCCTCGGTCTGCACGTCGAGGATCTCGCGAATGTTCTGATTGATGGTGTCGGTCTCAGACAGCGTCTCGTCGAGCGTGTGACGCCCCACCACCGCGCGAAGCGTGGTCTGCGCGATCTGGCTGATCGCCGCTTGGACGTTCTCGATCGCGATCACCGACCGGATCGGATCCTCCACCCGGTAGTAAGCCACGGCAGACACGTCGATGCTGACGTTGTCCTTGGTGATGATCCCCTGGGACTGGATCGGCAGCGTGATGATCCGCAATGACACGCGATGAATGCGCTGGACAAACGGCGCGATGAAGATCAGCCCCGGTCCGCGCGCCGTGCCCGTGACCTTCCCGAGCTTGAACACCACTGCGGAGGTTGTCCCGGGGCTTGTAGAACTTTGAAGTGACGGCGGTCCCTCCGGCCGCGTCCGCTCCGCTTGGGAGCGTTCGCGGCGATCCGACCAAGATCGAAGGAGGAACCGCCGTGAGTAGCAACGTACCGGTCGTGCAGGCGACTAGCGAAGAGGTCGCGCTGCCTGAGCGCGTTCAGGAAGCCCTTGGCCAGTTGGTCGGGGCAGCGAAGGAGGGGCTGTTGGCGCTGAGCGTCGGTGTCGGGCTCGGTGTGTTGACCGAGTTGATGGAGGAAGAAGTCGACGACGTCGTTGGTCTGAAGGGCAAGTGGAACCCCGATCGGGCTGCTGTGCGCCACGGCCATGAGGACGGGGAGGTGACGCTCGGCGGCCGGCGCGTCGAGGTTCAACGGCCGCGAGTCCGGACCGCCGACGGCGAGTCCGAGGTCGGGCTCGCGACCTATCAGCACTTCGCCGATCGTGATCCGCTCGGCCGGGTCGTGCTCGAGCGGATGCTCGCCGGCGTGTCGACGCGCCGGTATCGGCGCACGCAGGAGCCGGTCGGCGAGGAGGTCGAGATCCGGGCGCGGTCGACGTCGAAGAGCGCGGTCTCGCGCACGTTCGTGGAGCGCACCCGGGCGGCGCTGGGCGAGCTGATGGGCCGGCAGCTGGCGGATCTGCGCCTGGCGGTGATGATGCTCGACGGGATCGAGCTGAAGGGCCGGATGATGATCGTCGCCTTGGGGATCACGACCGAAGGCGTGAAGGTCCCGCTCGGCCTGTGGGAAGGATCGACCGAGAACGCGACCGTCGCGACCGCGCTTTTGTCTGACCTAGTCGAGCGGGGGCTGGATCCCGAGCAGGGAATGCTTTTCGTAATCGACGGATCAAAGGCGCTGCGCAAGGCCGTACGATCGGTGTTCGGCGAGGTTCCGGTGCAACGCTGCCTGTGGCACAAGGAACGGAACGTGATGCGCCACCTCGCCGAGCGCGACCGCCCGCCGATCAAGGCCCGGCTGCGTCGGGCGTGGCGGGACACCGACTACGACCATGCACTCGAGCAGCTCACACGGCTCGCCGACGAGCTCGAGCACGCGCACCCCGGCGCCGCCGGCTCGCTGCGCGAGGGGATGGAAGAGACGCTGACCGTGACCAGGCTCGGGATCCGCGGCAAGCTCAAGCGCACACTCGAGTCCACCAACCCGGCCGAGTCGATGATCGACACCGTCCGCACCACCCAGCGCAACGTCAAGAACTGGTCCTCGGGAGAGATGGGACTGCGATGGACCGCCGCCGGGATGCTCGAAGCCGAGAAGCAGTTCCGCAAGGTGATCGGCTACACCCAGCTCCCGCAACTCGCGGTCGCGATCGAACGCCGGCTCCACCTTCACCAGCCCACCCCCACTACGACACCGGAGGCCGCGACCGCAGTCAATGTATAACGATCACACCGGGACTGCCGTCACCGAAGTTCCACGGCGACCGGGGCAACCTCCCACTGCGCGCTCGTACTGTTTGATGACATAGAAAGCGATCATGGTCTTGCCTTTCTGACTGCGGCAGGTAGCGGACGATCGCTTGCATCCCGCGCCTCAGCTGACCAGCCGACACAGCAATACCGGCCGACCTGGTCGGGGGCTGGGGTGAGACGACGCATGGACTTCGGCTCCTGACGCGTTTGGTATCGCGATGACCGCGAGGTCTCGCACACGCCGGCCGAGTGCTGGAGCCGGTACATCGTTGCCCGCCAAGGGTTGAGGCGAAGCTGACACCGATGCTACTCCCCTCACGCAACCTGTCGTGACGGTTGTGCTAGGTCGCGCAGGATTTTAGAATCGGTCGGTGGAGCCGCGCACGGACGGTACCGACCATCTACGTGTCCTGATCGCCAACGAGCGCAAGGACCGACTCGCGCTAGTCGCCCCGATCGTCGTCGCCCTCGGCCACGAGGTGATCGCGCGCGAGATCGAAGTCGAAGACGTCGGAACCGTCACCGCCCGCGAGCGACCCGACGTCGCGCTCGTCGGGCTCGGCGAGAGCTCAGAGCACGCGCTCAGACTGATCGACAAGATCGTCCGCGAAGCCGCCTGCCCGGTGATCGTGCTGCTGCACGCGCCCGATCCCGCGTTCGTCAAGGAAGCCTCCAAGCGGGGCGTGTTCGCCCACATCTCAGACCACGACCTCGAGGACTGGCAGAGCTCGATCGACATCGTGCTGCGCCGGTTCGCGGAATACCACGAACTCGAGGGCGCATTCGGACGCCGCGCGCTGACCGAACGGGCCAAAGGCATCCTGATGGAACGCCACTCCATCGACGAGGACGCCGCGTTTGAGATGCTGCGCGAGCGGTCACGCCACGACAACCGCAAGCTCATCGACCTCGCCGCCGCTGTCGTCGACGGCCACCGCCTACTCCCCAAGCAACCAGCCGCTCCTCAAAAGCCCTGACCTCGCTCCCGAGTGGATCCTCCCGCTCGCAAGCGGGCCACAGAGGCGCTCGGCGTGCTGCTCGTGCTGCGCGCGTTCGCCTCCGGGGCGACGGCGATGACCGGGATCGAGGTGATCTCCAACGCGGTTCCGGTGTTCCGCCGCCCCGGAGGCGGTGCAGGCCCAACAGACGCTCGGTGTCATGGTGGGGCTGTGGATCTCGATGTTCGTGGGCGTCGTGCTGGTCGCTCATTTCGACGGCGCCGCCCCGGGTGGCGGTCAGACGGTTCTCTCACAGATCGCGCACGGTCGGGGTGGGATTGCCTACGACTTCGTGCAAGTGGCGACCACGCTCGTGGCAGATCGACTTTCTCGAGGCCGAGATCGAGCAGGTCGAGCGGACCGTCGCCAAGCAAGTGCTCAGCTGATCAGCCAGCGTCGGGAGTCTGTGGCTGACTGGTTGACAGCGGGCGCGTCGGCGTACCGATCGCGTGGATGGCATCGAGCACGTCCCGGATGCCACCCAGCGTGTTCGCGTCCAGGCGGTCGAGGATCGTCTCGGTGTCCTCGAACTGCTTTGCGGCGCGCTCGTCTGAAGCTGCGGACTGCACTGTCTGGCCGACCATGATGATCGACAGCAGCACGAGTTGCAGGAAGGTCTGCGCGATCCAGGAGATGATCGCGGCCGTGCCTGCCGTAAGCGCATCCGGGAGGCTGATCAGAGCGATCGCCGCGAACACGTATGCGCACGCCATCGTGCCGACGCTGCGAGTGATGACAAGTGCGACCTTGGCGTTGAACCCCTGGACCTGACCGAGAGCCGCCCTGATCTCATTTGGATCGAAGCGGACAATCCGCGTCAGATGCTGGTAGGTGGTGTCTCCCGACTGATTCATAGATGCGTCCTCCCGCTGGGGGTTTAGAACGGAACGATCCAGAGGAGGCTAAGGTCCCTTCGATGCCCCCGCCGGACACTGGAGTCCGTACCGTGACGGGGGGCGCGCAACCTCGGTTGCAAAGAGCCGCGGCCCATGTGCCCGGTCAAGCGCTCTGACTGCTGTGGCTCGCTGTTCGCCCGGCTAGCACCCCGGGATAGGCCTACTAACGAGCTCTACCCAAACTCACCTCGTAAACCCGAATAGTCACGTTTTTTCAGGAGCGCCGAAAGAAAAAGCGCCTATGGTTTGGGGATCGGTCCAAGGCATCCTCAACGCGGCGACGAATTTGTCGAAAGCTTTTTGGGGCCAGGGCGGTTCTCTTGACAGCGTGCGCCAGCCACTCCGGGCAAGTCTTGGCGTCAAGGGTGACTCGCCGCTGCAACCCACGTCGATGAGGAACAACTTCGACCACTTCGATGACCGGCTCGATGAATGGTGGCAGGCGTCGAAGGCGAGGAACCACTTGGACCAGGCCGTGATGCCTCCCGGCGCAGTTCAGGGGATCGCACAGGCCGACATGTTCCGCGTCCTCGATCCAAGCACCGTTGAGCTTGTGTTCTGGGGCGACCGATACAACCTCCGCGAGATAGTGCAAGAAGCCAAACGCATTCTGCCGCTCGCAGAAGCCGAGGCTGCAAAACCTCACTGGGACCCACCGCCTCGGGGCAGCACATTGGGTGGTGGCGAGTGACACGCGCCGGGCGGGAGCGTGGCCGGCAGCAACGCACAGCTCGTGCGATGGGCGGTCCTATCCACAATTACGTCACCGACTTCGAACCTGAATCTCACCGGGCCCACAGGCCTTAGCCCTGCGGAGCCTCAGCGGAGATGACCTCTCGGGCCTCGGCCCTGTCGGAACCTCGCGCAGGTTCGCCCCATTCGGCCACAGGTTGAGTCCGGGTGAAGCCGCCCCACGATCCCCTTCGCGCCTCAAAGACGGCGAGGGGCCGGACGGTGGGTGCGGGCCTCGGCCTGACCCTTGAACTGACGAGCGCCTCGGCGCAACATCCGCGCCGCCGCAAAAGACGCATTGCTGAGGTCATCGTGCGAAAGCCAGCTCCGGTGCTGGCGACGACGCCCGACGAAGAACCGATGGAGCTGAGCCTGCACTGCAGGCCGAGGGGTACGAACACGGTCCTGTCTGTCATCCGACAGCAGACGCTCTCGATCGAGCAGAAGCCGGGTACCTACGAGGCGATGCGCGAGGAGAAGCGCCGCCATGTAATCCTCGACGCTCTCAACACGCACTATCGCGGCGCGGGAACGGCGGAGGGCTTCAACTACGGCGGCAAGGCCGACATCCTCGTCCGCCACGAAGGGCGGAACCTCTTCATCGCCGAGTCCAAGTCTTCACGGGCGCCAAGGGGTTCGAGGAAACACTCGACCAACTGTTTGGCTACCAGGCATCGCGCGACACCAAGCTGGCCGCCCTATGTTCGTGCGTGAGACCTAACAACAATCGTCGAACGCGGGTGCAAAGCCGTCGGGGGGCATCGTCAGTTCGTTCATTGGCACGAAGCCGCCAGCGAGACCGAACTACGAGCGGACGGTTAGCCGGGACGGGGACAAGCGCCGGCATGCTGACGTCAACGTCTCCTTCATCTCAACGCCGGCTGCTGGCCGAGACTAGACGCGATCCGAGCGAACACTAATTCTAATCGAGGTTGGGACCGCAGAAATAGGTGGACGCCAGTCTGCGATAAAATGGAAGATACGCCGGTGAAAGGAGGGCACCATCGCCCCTATTTCTCAGGAGCGGGAAAACCCAATCGCGGGATAACCACGCCCTCCGGCATGCTCCACTAGTGGTTGAGCAGGAACCGGGGAATTGGGAAACGACGTGGATACGCGGCAAGCCAGGGCAAGGCGTTGAATCACCCCATGCCGTCGAAGGGCCTGCTCCCCTGAGACGGCCGGCTACCTCTCGTCGACTGCGTGCCGACAGGCGCTAACGGAGCGGCGCTGCCACTCGACCCGGTACGGGCACCTGGCCGGTCGTCCCGGCGCCCCGATCCTGTCCGCGCCGGTCGGCCATCGGCCATGGAATCGCCGCATAGCACGGATGTAAGCCATCATGTGGTCAGGGCAAGGTTCATCACGCGTCGGTGGTAGTCCGTCTATCCGGGATCGTGGCCTGCGACCCCACGCGTTATAACCCAAACGGCCTCTACTGCAACGCGTCCGGCTGATCGAGCGCTCTGGCGCGAGCCTTGACGCTTCCTACCTGCGGGTTCAACAGTGGGCTCCGTGTGAGCGGGGGGTGACGGGAACCCTGTTGCGCTCCAGCCATGAGGAAACCCCTCCTCCTGACTCGCTCGTGATATCGCGATGTTCGACCGACCCCTGACCGCCACCCCGGCCCCGTATTCAGCCGCGAGCTGAGGAGGTCCCTACAGGTCGGGTTGTTGCTGGGGCCCGTCGTTGAGCGCCAAGCAGTTGTCCGAGTTCGTGGCGCTCCAAGCCACCCAACAAAGACGACATCACAATGTCCGGCGTGAGCGTGTGACCATGGGGTAGCTGGTAGGTGTTCGCCGCCCCACGAAACCCCGCCTTCTATCCGCCTGCCCTGCTTCTCTAGCGGCATGGCTGCTCTACAAGTCGAACGTTGGTGTCCGCACTACAAGGAAGTCTTCGTCGCGACCCGTGTCGCGACGCGGGTCGGCAAGGAAGAGGGCCCCCCGATTGAGGCGCGGTGTCCAACGTGCGGCGCGAAGGGTGAACTGCTTATGGACACCGGCAGAGGTTGAGGCCTGCCCGGGCTACTCGTCGTCTTTCGAGCGCGCTGGGGTCTCCCAGTCGATCGGCGGTCTGAGGCCGTAGTAGTCGGTCGGTGCCTGCTTGATCTCCGTCAGAGCGCCGTTCGCGCTACGCAACCAATGGACACCCGGCCCGGTCGGTGAACGCCAGCTCGACTCCGTGCCGCCGGTACATCACGCTCGGAGCCCGGTCCACCAGCGTGTGGTACCTGCCCGGTGGGAGGACGGAGAGCGTCTTTCGAGAGGTGCGGCTGAGCACCTGCTCCTGGATCTGTTTCTGGACATCCTTTCCGGTCCGCGGGCCCGCGCCTGGGATGAAGACCACGTACACGACCATTAGGTACACGGGCCCGTTGGAACCGTTGAGCAGCTCGATCGTCTGCTGCCTCTTCTCGGGCTTCGCCATACCAAGGAACTGCTCCGCTAACCAGGCCGAGATCTTCTCGGCCTGCTCGCGCTTGGTGGCCGTTAAGCGCGGCGATGCGATCGCGCCTGAGCTGAACCAGCGCTGCGATTAACGTACCGACGGTTCCAACGGCGGCGGCCGACGTCGCTAGGGGCGTTACATCCATCGCCCACCGTAGGCGCCCGGGCCGATGCCCTCGGCGCCCGCGAAGTCAGTCCAGGTCGGGCGGCAGAATTGATCCATGCAAAAGATCATCTTCAAGGGCAAGATCCTCACACCGACCACCAGCGCCACTCCGACCGGCCTGACCGGCGATCCTTGGGCCGTACAGGTCTCGATCACACCGGAGTTCCACGCCCATGATCAGGCTCATCACGAGCCATGGGCCACGCTGGAGGTCGGCACCACGAGTGTGGTGCTCATGGTCGTTGGAGCGGGCTACGTGCGTCGGTGGCGTCCTCATCGTCGCCGGGCAGGATCGCGGTAGACGGAGACCCGATGGGCAATCTCCTTCTCGGCGGAGCAATCGCACTGGGCGGGCACGCTCGTCGTCCAGATTTTCGTCGTGCCGCGGGTCAACCGACGCAACCGGAGGCTGGATCGGTGGGAGGAAGACCTCATCACGCTCGGCAGTTTGCTCGCCCGGGACGTGGCATCGCTGCGACGAGACATCTCCCGCAAGTGGAAGTCGTGGCGCGATCTCCGACAGGCGCTCGGGGAGGAGGAGCAGAATTGGAGCGACGTTGGAAAGCATCAAGATCAAAACAGCCGGATGTACCTCTACAGGGCGGCGGATGAATACCGGGAGCGGGTCATCGCCGAGGTCAGTTGGCTCGGCCGCCGCGTAGGATCGCGCAACGACCGGGGCCTCCAGACGAGCATCTTCTGGGACGTCGAGTCGTTGATCACCACAATTCCAGATAACGCGATCGAGTACTCGGATCCATCGGGCTGGTGGGCTCAATGGGAGGAGAACGGCAAGGCCTTCGGCCGGCTCACGACTAACGTAAACCGGCTCGCAGATCAGATCGCGGCACCATCGGCTGTGGGGCCGATCGAGCGGGCGGGCGGCTGGATCCGCCAGAACGTGCTGCACCGAGGAGACTCGGTCAAGCTGCCGAAGAGAAGGACGGCGGAGAGACGTAGCACCTCACGACCAGAATGACTTCTAGACCCTTCGGGCGCCCGAGCCAGCGTCGGGATCGACGCCGCCTCACACGCGCTCGGCCACGCAACGTAGCCATGAACACCACCCTGGGCGTATACGCCATTTCGACGAGAGCGATCTCGAGGGATCGGTGCGGTCGGTCGCTCAATGGGCTCGACGAACAGACCGAAATCGCTCCTCCCGTAGAGTGGCGGAAAAGTATCGATTACCAGGGAAAAGTGGAGACTACCGGAATCGACCCGCGCAAGGTACCTCTCGAAAGTATCGCCCTCTCGCGGCCGACGTCGCGGCGCGACTGGATCATCTCCCGTGGTCCAAGCGACCGAAGGCACCGACAAAGGGCTTCTACATAAGGGTGACGGCGGACACTGGACGAGGCCGACGGGCTCTGAGTAACTCCGTTGGGGTCTGGTACCAAGTATCGACCCTCGCTTGTCTCGCTGCGGAGCTGGCTCAAGAAACTCGCGGGGCATTACGGATCAGGGAGGCGCCCCGGCACCGCCGACTCTCGAGGCCCTCTGCCCCCTCAAAGCGAACTCCGTATTAGGCTCGATCCTGCCCAACGTGTTCGACGACCACCCGTTCGCAGGCGAGCACTTCCGGGTGCGAAAGGGATCCCAAGTTACGGCGTGCACCAACCCGCATCGGTCTTCGCTATATCGCTGGAACGGGCTACTCGCGATAGCCTGCCGAGCTATTCACGACGGATGACCAGCCCCGCAAGCAGTGCCGTTGTCAACAGCCAGCCGCAGACCCTCCAGAGTGACGTCACCCACTGCGCGGCGCCATGCGCATTCCAGCCGGTGTCCTGTCCGAGATTCACTAGAGGCACGAGCACATCCACGGTGTAGAGCACGGGTTGGAAGGGTGGCACTTGGTCGGCATCCCTTGCTGGCGTCAGGTCGCCTGACCCTTTAGCGACGGCGTGGAAGACTTCCCCGAATAGCAGACTTCCCACAACGGCAAGGACGATCAGCCAAACGCCAGCGAGCCACAGCCGATAGCCGTATCCAACTGTCACCTTGAGGAACCAGCTCCACACGTTCGCCGGCCCGCGCAGAGCCTCCTTGCGGCGGCGGTCCTGTTTTGCAATCAACACACAGCGTGCTGCCTCGTCGTCGCCGGCGCGTCTGTAGACCTCGGCGAGCTGCTCGTAGGGCTGCGGAGAGTAACCGTCCGGATCCGCCGATAACCAGTCGAGCCGGTCCCGGACCGAAACGTTGAAGTCTGCGTCCAACGAGTCGTAGCGGCAGCCTCGCAGGCGGCAAGGGGGGCGTGTCTCAGGGCGATCGATGAGCCGCTCGATCTGAGCTCCCCGCAGGTCCACCTCGCCTGTCGGCCGCGCGGCTAACTCGAGATTCAGACCCCTCAGCCTCGCGTCCGCTAGGGCAAGCGCGACGTCTGGGCCTTCGAGAGTGCCATCAGCAAAAGTCAGTTCGTCCCCTATCTGCGCTGCGGTCAGGCGGATCACGCTGGTCGCGACGAAGCCCTCGTGACACAACATTCCCCCCTCCACCTGCAGGCGCTCGGCACTCAACGCGGGCCCAATGTCGTTAGTCAATCGCGCGCCGGCGAGGTTCAGCTGGCCGCGGATGTGCGCTCCGGGAAGGCGGATCTCGCCTACCGCGCTAAAGCTGTCGTTACAGAGCACACGCTGATCGACGCGCAACCCCGCAGCATTGAGCGCGGGCCCGCAGTCGTTCCACAGAGTCGCGCTGGCGAGACTCAGCTGGCCACCGATGTGCGCCGAGGGGAGAAAGATCTCACCGGTCGCGCTAAAGCGCTCGTCACACATCATGCGCTGGCTGACCCGCAGGCCTGCGGCGTCTAGCGCCCGCCCGGAGTCTTCCCTGAGCGTCGCACCGGACAGGTTCACGTGGGCGTCGATTTGCGCGCCAACCAGGCTGACCAGTCCCATGGCAGTGAAGCCCCCGCAGGACATGCCCCGGCCGACCCGCAGCCTCTCGGCGCTCAACGCACGTGCACCTTCATTGGTCAGCTTTGCGCCCGTCAACACCAGCATGCCGTCGATTCGCGCCCCGACTAGACGGACTTCGCCGGTCGCATCAAAGCCATTATCACACGCCATGTCGTGCTCGACGTGCAGCCCGTCCCCGATCAGCGTGGGCCCCGCGCGGTTGGTCAGCTTCGCGCCGGTGAAGGTGAGCTGACCGCGGATGTGCGCGCCTGGCAGACGGATCTCGCCATCCGCGCTAAAACTGTCATCACAGGCCATGTCGTGGTCGACCTGCATCCCGTCCCCGATCAGCGTGGGCCCGCAGCGGTTGGTTAGCTTCGCACCGACGAGACGCAGTTGGCCGCCGATGTGGGCACCGGGCAGACTAACGGCGCCGGTCACATCACTCCTTTCGAGGACCAAGCTCCCGTGCGTGTGCCGTTGCTCTGCGTTGAGTGCGATCAGTCGACGAGGTTGCCCCGGTCGCCGTGGAACTTCGGTGACGACAGTCCCGGTGTGATCGTTACACATTGACTGCGGTCGCGGCCTCCGGGGTCGTAGTGGGGGTGGGCTGGTGAAGGTGGAGCCGGCGTTCGATCGCGACCGCGAGTTGCGGGAGCTGGGTGTAGCCGATCACCTTGCGGAACTGCTTCTCGGCTTCGAGCATCCCGGCGGCGGTCCATCGCAGTCCCATCTCTCCCGAGGACCAGTTCTTGACGTTGCGCTGGGTGGTGCGGACGGTGTCGATCATCGACTCGGCCGGGTTGGTGGACTCGAGTGTGCGCTTGAGCTTGCCGCGGATCCCGAGCCTGGTCACGGTCAGCGTCTCTTCCATCCCCTCGCGCAGCGAGCCGGCGGCGCCGGGGTGCGCGTGCTCGAGCTCGTCGGCGAGCCGTGTGAGCTGCTCGAGTGCATGGTCGTAGTCGGTGTCCCGCCACGCCCGACGCAGCCGGGCCTTGATCGGCGGGCGGTCGCGCTCGGCGAGGTGGCGCATCACGTTCCGTTCCTTGTGCCACAGGCAGCGTTGCACCGGAACCTCGCCGAACACCGATCGTACGGCCTTGCGCAGCGCCTTTGATCCGTCGATTACGAAAAGCATTCCCTGCTCGGGATCCAGCCCCCGCTCGACTAGGTCAGACAAAAGCGCGGTCGCGACGGTCGCGTTCTCGGTCGATCCTTCCCACAGGCCGAGCGGGACCTTCACGCCTTCGGTCGTGATCCCCAAGGCGACGATCATCATCCGGCCCTTCAGCTCGATCCCGTCGAGCATCATCACCGCCAGGCGCAGATCCGCCAGCTGCCGGCCCATCAGCTCGCCCAGCGCCGCCCGGGTGCGCTCCACGAACGTGCGCGAGACCGCGCTCTTCGACGTCGACCGCGCCCGGATCTCGACCTCCTCGCCGACCGGCTCCTGCGTGCGCCGATACCGGCGCGTCGACACGCCGGCGAGCATCCGCTCGAGCACGACCCGGCCGAGCGGATCACGATCGGCGAAGTGCTGATAGGTCGCGAGCCCGACCTCGGACTCGCCGTCGGCGGTCCGGACTCGCGGCCGTTGAACCTCGACGCGCCGGCCGCCGAGCGTCACCTCCCCGTCCTCATGGCCGTGGCGCACAGCAGCCCGATCGGGGTTCCACTTGCCCTTCAGACCAACGACGTCGTCGACTTCTTCCTCCATCAACTCGGTCAACACACCGAGCCCGACACCGACGCTCAGCGCCAACAGCCCCTCCTTCGCTGCCCCGACCAACTGGCCAAGGGCTTCCTGAACGCGCTCAGGCAGCGCGACCTCTTCGCTAGTCGCCTGCACGACCGGTACGTTGCTACTCACGGCGGTTCCTCCTTCGATCTTGGTCGGATCGCCGCGAACGCTCCCAAGCGGAGCGGACGCGGCCGGAGGGACCGCCGTCACTTCAAAGTTCTACAAGCCCCGGGACAACCTCCAGTCGACAATCGAAGAGCCGTATCGCGAGAGTGTGAGCCTCTGCGAGGCTGATAGCCGCCGTAAACTGGCACTGCTCTAACCACAGCGGGCACACCAGCGTCGCCGCCGCAAGGCTCAACGGCTCAACGATCTCCGCGCCCGTGAGTCTTATCCCCCGACGGACACCGGCGTCGGGAGGCGTGGTGAGGAGCTCGGCAAGCCATTCCGCCGCGACCTCTCTTTCATCGGCGCTGGACAGATCGACAAGTGCACCAGTCAACGATGCCTCGTGCAATAACTGCCGCAGCTCACTCATCACGCACCATCATCGCCGGGTCATGCGCCAGCCGACCCGCACCGCCCCAAAACTATACCCGTCACCGAAGTGTTCCAGATACATCACCCCGTGGCTCGAGGCGGTAAACGCCCCGCACGACGTAGCAGACAAACCCATAGCGGCGATATTGCGACTCGTATCGGTGGCTGCGGTCACGACGGAGGCAATCCTGCTCGTGATTGATGATTGCGTGCTTATAGCCAGACGGACACGTCCTGCTCTCTGTAGCTATTGGCAAAACTACTCGTTGCGCGCTCGCTTCTGAGACCGCCACCGCCGTCAGCGAACCTACGATTGCTCCAGCGAGCAAGGGGCTTACCGCGGCCGTTGCGACACGGCGGCGTACCCTTTCGGCTCGCTCACGGGTTGTCGCGACCGTGAAGCGGCGATGCGCACGTCGCACGATCATGATGGCACCCCCTTTGTTGTTTTCAGCCCGCCGGTAAGACTAAATTATCTCGCTTGGAATCGCTAGTCCTGGGACGACAACGGTCACTCCCGTTCCATCGGATTAGGACGCGCTCAGGCCCAGCCGCTTGCGGCGGCAATCCGGAAAGATGAAGCGCGGCATGCGATGTGGCAGGGTCGGTCACAGTGGATCGGATGTAACGGGGTTGTACACAAGGGGAAGGTTTGGTGAACTCTGGCCAGATGGCGGTAGCGTAGATACGTGCTCTGTGTGCCGGAAGGCACCGCTTGTGAAACTCGTGATGGCCGACCCGACGACGAACCTCCGTTCACCTGCTTAACACGCGCGCGAGCCATGACTACGCGAATCAGTTGACCGAATAGTCGCGCTCGATCCCGAGTTCGATTCGGCGTTCGGGGAGCTGTTCTACTGCCAGCTGCTCGCTCCGCGACTCGCTCATCGTTCTGATCAGCTCCTCGCGCTGGTCACGGACGACTTCCTGGCTGAGAGGTCCGATGTCTGAACGTGCCGTATCTCGACGGTTGTCGGAGATCACGTAGATGTCGGTGGTATCGCGGGCCCTGGAGGCGGCGACGTACGCAAGCTCGGCGTACATCTCATCCGCTCGTCCCGCAACGACGGTCCGCTCCACCGTCTGCCCCTGGTGGGTGTGGACGGTCCCGGCGTAACCGATCTGGAGGTAGCCACCCTCGATGTAGTCGCGGTTGACGCTGCGCTGCACGCCGCTGTCGAGCCGGACCTCTGCACCGAGGCCGTGGATTCGCGTCACGGTCCCTCGGTCGCCGTTACTCACCTGTAAATGCTTGCCGCCGTTCCGATGGTCGTTGAGACGGAACACAACCCGATCGCCCTCGGCCAAACGCAGCCCGCCGATCACACCCTCTTTGCCTAACTCGCCGTTGTCCCATCGGTGGATGCGGACGAGCTCGTTCGCCAATTGCGCCATCGCATTCGTCGGCACCACCAGCGCCACCTGGTCGAACCCCACCTGGCGCACGTTCCGCGTGTAGGCAGCGACGGCCTGCTCGATCGTGGCGTGATACGCGACTCGGCCGCGCCGCTCCTGGTGGGTGATGTAAGCGTCAACGTCGCCCGCGTGCATGCGCCCGAGGGCGCGGCGTTCTTCAGGGTCCCTTTGGCGGACGATCTCAGTCAGCGCGAGTCCTCCGAGCTGCTCGTGAACTCCTTGGAGCTCGCCGCCGGCGAGCACCGACTGCAATTGCCGGGTGTCGCGAAACTCGATCAGCTTTGCGCCCGCATCGGTCGCATACTGCTCCAGGCGGGCAGAGGGTCGACTGCCCGCCATCCCCATCTCATCAGCAACGACCACGTCATTCCAGCGCAGCTGAAGGTCGCCGCGGTCTAGCTTGCGCAACAGCGAATCGACCGTGTAGGACTCAATCCCGGCCTGGCTCTCAAGCTCCCGTGCGGCCCGGCCCGTCGGCGCCGTCCCGATCACGCGGGAGCCGTTCTCTTCGGCCACAGCTCGAATCGCGTCTGCCGTAAAGGTCTTCCCGGTTCCGGCCTGGGACTCGATGATCTCCACACCTCGACCAGACCGAAACACGGCCTCGACGACGGCGCGCTGACCGTTGTTCAAACTCAGCCCGCCGGTGCCGTTGCGCAGGGCGCGATCGGTCGCGATCCCGGTGCGCTCGTCGATACGGCCGACTTGGGCCTGTTGGCGTGCTCCCTCGGCGTTGAGGAGATCCTGGGTCGTGTACCGGCCGCCCGCGAGCTCGATTACTTCCCCTCGCTCGAGGAAACGCTCGACGTGGTCGAGGATCTCGCCGGCGTGGATCCCTTGCGAGGCGCTCCGCGCAACCGCGATGATGACGTCGTTTCGCGTGAACGCGTTCCTCATCATTGTCAGGCCTTCCGGCCCGGCCATCCAGTCGTAGTCGACCGTGACTGGAGCTCGCTCGTGGTTCATAGCGGTGAGGTCGCGGATCGCCGCGAGCTGCGGAGCTCCAATCGAATCTGCGACGGCGCGCTCGATTGCCGGCATGTCCACCTCTCGCTTGACTCGGCGGGTGCTGAGCGCCGCTCCGGCCATCGCTCTGGCGCTCTCTTTGGATCCCAGTGCCGCTTGCTCGATCTCGGCGCGGCGCTTTGAGAACTCTCGGAGTAGCGGTCTGTCGATGCATTCCAGCTCGGCGAGCCCCTTGCGGTCAAGCGGTTTCCACCTGAGTCCGAGCGCGGCGATGTTTGCCCTTAGTTCGGCTTCGTGAATCGCTCCCAAGGCCATCTTGAAGTCGCGGGCGCGGACGGAGTCGAGCGCCGTCCAGCGGCTGTCAGGACCTCTCGCCATGTTCGCGACGATCGCGTGCTGATGTAGCTGGGGATCGCCGGCGCGCGATGTCCGGTGACGATATGACGCGACCACCAGTCCGTCGGCCCGCTCTCTGATCGCTCCACCCCTCCCCCGCCGGACGAACGCAGCTTCTTGTTCGAGTGCCCGCAGCGAGGCCTCGACCGCACGATCATGAGCGTCCAGGATCCTGGCGCACAGCTCGCGGTCGCCGGACGCATATAGGAGGGAGACGCTTTTCGGGACCGAGAAGGTGAAGTCGAAGGCGCCAATCTCCGTCCCTGCCTTTGCCCCAGCCGGCTCGCGCAGTCGTTCGCCGGAAACGGGATGAAGTCCGCTGGCGAGCCGCGTTAGCTCGCCGTCGCGAAGCTCGCCGGTCAGCCCCAGCAGCCGTGCGCCTTCGCCGGCGTAGCGGCCTTGGGCCTCGCCGGCGCCGGCATAGTAGTGCTCCTTTCCGGCCGCCACGGAGTGCTCGTAGTACGTCACCCGGTCGGCTCCCAGCTTCGCCCAGCTAACCATCTCGGCGTTCGAAGCTAGCGCCGGTACCGGTCGTATCGCACCCGAGGTGCACAGGCGTGCAGACTGTGCCGTTTTAGCCGTTAGCCGTTTAGCAGGCGGGCGGTTAGCAGCCAGCGGCAGCCGGGGCGCCACGTTAGTGGACATTCAGCGCTTGTCGTTGGTGCGCCCGAGCGCTGGTGCGTGGTGGGGCGCGTTTGCTCGATCTTGGAGCGTTCGGAGGAGTCGCGACTGACGTGAGCTCGCCGCAGCGGGGTCACGCTCTCGCGGACCCCGGGCGCCGTTCCTGCCGCGGGAGGATGCCGCCCGTGCCGAGGCCTGCCCGGAGCGGTCGTTCGGCGCTGCTGTAGGTTGTCCGGCTGATGCCTGAGGTGTCAAGAGTGCATGCAATTGCCGGTTACCTTGACCGCGGTTGGCATTGGGCTCTTCTGAAGGAGTTTTGTTGTTTCCGGCGGGAGACGGCGTCGGCTGGTGAGCGCAGCGCGGCGGAGTGGCTGCTCGCGCGGTTGGCGAGTGAGGGCGCGGGCGAGGCTCGCATCGAGGAGGAGCGAGGCCACTCGACGTTCTGGTGGCCGCTCGGTCTTGCTGCTGCGGTTGGCGTGCTCGCTGGCGTTCGCGGGATGCGGGGGCGCAGCCTTGCCGCGGCGGCGCTGGGGAGTGGCGCCGCCTGGGCAGCCGCCGACGAGCTACCGCCACGAGGGCGGCGGCTGCGGCGGGTGCTGCCGCGGGCAACTGCAACCAACGTCATCGCCACGCTCGGGCCGGCCGAAGCGAAGCGCACGATCGTGGTGGCCGCCCACCACGACGCCGCGCACTCCGGACTGGTGTTCAGCCCGGCGATCCCGCGTACGATCGATCGCCTCGCGCCCTGGTACTTCGAGATCGCTCACACAAGCCCGCCGCTCGTGTGGCCGGCGGTGATCGGGCCTGCGCTGGCCGCGGCGGGCGCGGCTACCGGCTGGCGGGGCCTGGCACGGGCAGGCGCGGTGCTGTCGGCCGGCTTCTCAGCCGCGGTGGCGAACATCGGCGCGAGCGCCGTCGTTCCAGGCGCCAACGACAACGGCACCGGCGTGGTCGCCCTGATCGCGTTAGCCCGCGCGCTCGCCGATCGCCCAACCCAGCATCTGCGGGTGATGCTCCTGTCGACATCCGAGGAGGGGTTGTGCGAAGGGATGCGCGCATTCGCTAGTCGCCATTTCAAGGAGCTTCCGAGGTCCGACACCTTCTTTCTCGTAATCGACACCGTCGGATCCCCGCATCTGCTCGTGCTCCGCGGCGAGGGAATGCTCGGCGTCACCGACTACCCGGCGCGCGCGCTGGCGCTCATCGACGACCTCGCCGACGACCTGCGGATATGGCTGTTCCCGAACCTGCGCCTGCGCAACGCAACCGACGGCGTGTACCCGCTCGCTGCCGGGTATCAGTGCGTGTCGCTGTGCTCGTGCACCCGCCTCAAACAACCCGCCAATTACCACTGGCCAACCGACATCCCGGACAATGTCGACTACGGAACGCTCGCCCAGGCGATCCGCCTGGCAGAAGCACTAGTCCGCCAACTCGACGAGCGCTGGCTTCAATAGCAACCGCGCGACTCGAGCGCGTCGAGCATCTCGCGGCCGGACTTGCCGAAGATGCCAATCGCGACGAATCCCAGCTTGCTCCCGGCGTCCTCAAGAATCTTGCGCAACCGCGGCTTCGCGCGAGCGGTCCTAATCCGCGCCTTGCGATACGGGGTCAGGTTTCTCGCTGAGCTACCGGCCGGAGCGCAAGGGTCATGGGATCAAGGACCTCACGAGCGCGGACTGGGCTGAGTCTCTGCTGCGTGAGCGCGACCGGGTCTCAATCGCATCGACGGCGTGTGCGGGCCCATCCGCTGCGGTCGCTGCTTCGGTGCTTCGCCGTTCGAGGGTTCATTGGGCCGGGATTGGCCGACACGGTCCTGGCTGGCGTGACTCACGGATCCCGCAGTTCCCGCGCCCACGAAAATCAACCGCTACGTGCAGTCACCACCGGAGGCGCGACAACGGGTGACACTACGAACGCGACCTTTCGCGGCCGAAGGTGAGCAAATCGTCGCTCGCTAACTCTCCGACGGTGCGGTGGTCATGTCGCGGATCCATTGGAGATAGGCGGGGCTTCCGTCGATGATGGGCAGCGCGATGACGCCCGGCACTTGGTAGGGGTGTTGTTGCGTGGTTTCGGCGATGATGCGAGCCACGAGGCCGCGGCGGGTGTGCAGCGCGACGCGAGCCTCGGGGTGATCGTGGATCTCGCCTTCCCACCAGTAGATGGAGCGGATCGCGGTGATGTTGTGACCGCTGGCGGCGAGGCGAGCTTCGATGACGCGGCGGGTGAACGCGACGAGCCAGTCGGCGTCTGGGGCGGTGATGATGACTTCGCAGAGGTCGTCGGTCATGGTGCTCCCTGGATCTTGAGGGTATCGATGAGCTGACGGGCTTCGTCCTCGGTTTGGGCCATAGCGGCCAAGCCGGTTTGGATCGGGCCGTCGTAGCTCATCCCGACCCAGCGTCCCCGGAGGTTGATGCCGTGCGGGTGCACCACGAAGTAGAGGGTTCCCTTCGAGCGCACGGCGCCTTCGTTGGCGATGTACCAGCCCATCAGGATCTCGTTGTCCCAAAGGCGGAACTCGCCACGCCACATGTAGCCGCCCTCGGCCACGTCGATGCCCCGCGTGGTCGCCTGCAGTTCGTAGGTGGTTTCGCTCTGCGCGCGTACGCGGACCTCTTGGCTGGTGATGATCTCGCGCCCTTCTTTCGCGGTCTGCCAGCTTGCCCACCAGTCGCCAGCTAGGTCGGCGCGCTGGCTTAGTTGGCCCGCGAGTTCGCTCACGGAGATCTGCAGCGCCGTCGCGATCGCGACTGCGACGTTGAGCGCCGGTTGTTGCTCGCCCGCCTCATAGCGGCGAATCTGGCGGCGATCAACGCCCGCCGCCATCGCGAGCTCAGCTTGTGAAAGGCCGAGCTGCGCCCGACGGGTGCGGATGATCTCCGGCATTTCCATGTCCCACATCATCGGGGACGAATTAGTCCTTGACAATGAGACCGATACGCCCATAATAGGGGACCCATCAGTCCTCCTACGATGGCGAGAAGGTCCGCAATGCCTTTGCCGATCGACACGAGCCGGTTGCAGTTCCAGGTAGCGATTAGGCGGCCTTACGTCGGTACGAGGAGGAAGAGCCGCACGAGGTGTCGCCTCTGGCCCATGACTGAGCGGTAAGTGCTTCGCGCGTCTGCTTGCGCTTGGCCGGCGCGCGTCAGGAGTCCCGCTCCCGTTTGTCCTCCCTGGGCGGGGGCGGGATTCCCAAGCTGAAGGCTCTTCAGGGAGGGTCTATTCACAAGGAGGAAGCAGTGTCCTATCTAGTTGGCAAGGCCGCGGTCCTCGCCGTGTCCTTCTCGATCAATCCAAGCGGCAGCGCGCCCGGTGTCAGCGGCATCCGCAACCTCACCAACGACATCGCCGAATACGCGCTCCTGGCGTGTGGAATCGGCGCCGTCGGGAGCTTGTTTCTGATGGCCCTGAGCAAGGGCTTTCACCTGGAGCGGCTCAGCACCCACGGCCGGGAGGGCGTGATCGTATCGCTGGTCGCGGCGTTCCTGGTGGGCGCGGTGGGGGCGTTCCTTAACGCCGCGTACTCGCTATGACCCGCGAACACGCGCTCGCGCTCGCGCTATCAGTGGTGGTCGGGGCGATCGTGCTGCACGTCCTGGCGTCCGCGGCGCCGGATGCCGGGACGTGGGTTGTGTACGGCCTGTGGGTCGGAACGTTCGTGCTCGCCCTCGACCTGAGGAGGTCGCGATGAGACGGGTTCAGATCGTGGGGCTCGTGTTGGCGGTCATGCTGGCGATCACCGCCCTCGATGCAGTGCTTCTCGTCGCGACCGGGAGGGCGGCGACGACCACCACGACGACGACGACGTCGACCAGCACGACGATCGACTACCAGATCTCGCACGGGGTCTGTGTGAGCTGTTACTACGCGCCCGACCCGAGCTCGCGGACCTATAACAAGGTTCCGGCCGGGGCCGCGGGAGCGGTGCCCGGCAGCTCGCTTGCGAACGTCGGCAAGCAAAACTCGATCTTGACCAACCCGGTCAGCGCCGCCACGGGCCTCGTCAGCAGCGGGGTCAGCGGCCTGGTGGGTGGCGTCGCGGGCGACGTGATGGACCAGGTCACCAATTGGGTCGTGAACGGCGCGAAGTCGGTGCTGGGGTTCGTGGAGAAGGCCGCGACAGCAACGACGACACCCGAGCTGCGCTCTGGCTGGTTCTCTGACGAGTTCAACTGGATTGTGGTTTACGCGTCGGGGATCGCGGCGATCGTGGCGCTGGCCGGGATCATCAGCGCGAGCATCCGCCATGACCCGGGCGCGCTCGGTCACGTCCTGTTCGGGATTGGCCGCGCCGGGTTGCTGACCGGGATGGTCGTCGCGCTGACGCTGCTGGCGCTAGCGGTGGTCGACGGGATCTCCGCAGACATCGTCCAGGCGATGCCCGCGATGTTCTTTGCGACGCTCTCAGGGGCGTGGGGGACGAGCGGGTTCGGGGGCCTGGCATCGTCGGCGCTAGCGTTCTTGGCGGCGCTGTTGGAGATGGGCGTCGCGCTGTTGCTGTGGGTGGAGCTGATCTTCCGCGACGCGGCGATCTATCTCGCGGTGCTGTTCTTCCCGGTCACGCTGGCGATAGCGATCTGGCCGCGGCTGGGGGGCGCTCAGGCGAAGCTGATCCGGATCCTCGCCACGTTCATCATCTTCAAGCCGGTCGCCTTGTTCACGCTGATGACCGGCGCGAACATCCTGCTCGGCGGCGTCTCGATCGCCGGGGGCGTCGCGCCTTCCGTGGGAGCGATCCTCTCAGGGCTAGTGGTGCTGGCGCTGGCGGCGTTCGCGCCGTGGACGCTGATGCACCTGCTCAGCACCGAGGTCGGGTCGCTCTCACCGCGGCAGAGCAGCTCGCGCTCCGCGAGCAAGAGCGAGTCCAACACGATCATCGGCGGGGATCTCAACGCCGGATCGGTGACCGCCGCCGGCGGCGCGTCTCCGGCGGGCGGCGGGGGCCAGAGTGCCGGTATTAGCGGTGGCGGATCCGCAGCGAATAGCGCGCCACCCTCGTCGAACGGGAGCGGGTCGGGCCCTTTATCCGGGGCGTCATCGGCCGGGACGACCTTGGCGCCGCTCACTGGCGCCGTTGCCGCGGCAGCGGGATGGGTGCCCGCCGTAGCGGCCGCTGGAGCGCAGCTCGCCCACCACGGCGCCGCGAGGATCCACACCGCGGCGGGCGCGGGCGGTAGCGCTCCCGGCGATGCGCCGTGGGCAGGGTTCCGCTCCAGCTCGACGTCGGCTCAGCAGGTGACCACGAGCGCAACAAGTGGCGGCTCGCCCGGAGCGAGCTCGCCTCCATCCGGAGGATCCCCAGCCGCCGGTTCAACCACGGGAGGTGATCCAGGGACTCCCAGCCCGCCGCAGGCGACCTCACAGCCGACCCCTTCCCCTCCCCAGCAAGCAGACGTTCACACGGTCAGCCGGGATGTGTTCGGCGCAAACGAAGGAGACGGCAATGCAAAGACGGTTTAGGTTCGGGCCGCACCCCAACGCGGGGTGGATTTTGGGGCTGCGTGCGAGCCACATCATCGGGATCGTGGTCGCGGGGGTGATCGCGCTCGCGCTGATGAGACTGAAACCGCCGCTGTCGATCGCGCTGATGGCGGTTGACTTCGTCCTGGCGTTCGTGGTGGTCGGCGTCACGTTCGCCGGCCACACCTCGCTCGAGTGGGTGCCGGTGGTCGGTCGCTTCTCGATCGCCCGGCTGGACGGCTCGAGCTTCTTCCGCTCGCGTCATCCCGGGTGGGGCGGCTGGGTGGAGCTCCCCAACGAGCCGACGATCACCCCGAAGCCCGTGGAGACCGTGATTTCGCTCCCCGGCGAGCTGTCTGACCTGGTCGTGTTGGAGACGCCGCTGTACTCGCAGGGCGGGATCCTGATGGGGGTCGTCAAGGATCAGCGAGCGCGGACGTACACGGCGAGCATCCGGTGCTCGGCGCGCGCGTTCTACCTGCTGGGCGAGGAGGAGCGCGCATCGCTATTGGCGAGCTACGGGGCGCTGTTGACGCAGTTCGCGGCCGATGACTCGCCGGTCCGGCGGATTGGCTGGTATGAGCGGACATCGCCGAGCGGGCGCTCGGAGTTGCAGGAGTACGTGCGCGAGAACGCCCGACCGGACATCTCCGAGGAGGACCCGGGACTGGTCGCGACGCGGCAGCTGCTGGCCGCGCAAGGCCAGGAGCTAGACCACGAAGTGCTGGTCTCGCTGCAAATCAGCGCCGGGAAGCGTGGGCGCCCGCGCGGGCACTTCGGCGGCGGTGACCAGGGCGCGCTCGCGGTGCTCTCCGAGCAGGTGGGAAAGCTCGTGGACGAGCTGAGCCGGATCGGCGCGACCCACACGCAGCCGATCGGGGCGCGTAACCCGGCGGTCCCGGACGCGCGGCAGCTCGCGGCGATCATCCGCGACGGGATCGACCCGTTCACCCGCCACGAGCGCGAGGAGCCACCGGCGGGCGCGGAGCGGGGGATCGACCGTGGGCGGTTTGGCCCTGGCGCGCGGGACGCGCACTGGAGCTACGTGCGGGCGGACGGGTCGCTGCACGTGACCGGTCACTTGTTGGAGTTCCCGCGCCAGGACGTGCGGGCGCAGTTCCTGCAGGGGCTGCTGATGGGCCATCAAGCCACGAGGACGGTGGCGCTGGTGATGCACGTGCTGGGGCCGCGGAAAGCGGTCAGGCAGGCCGAGCGCCAGGCCGAGGAGGCCTCCGCGGAGGGCTGGCTGCGCCAGCGGATCGGCAAGCGGACCTCGGCGCGCGACCGGGCGCGCGATCAGCACGTCGCCACCAGAGAGGAGGAGCTCGCCAGGGGCCACGCGCTCGTCCAGTTCGCGGGGTATGTGACAGTGAGTGTTCCGGAGAGCCACGGGATCGCCGCGCTTGACTCGGCGTTCGGGCGCGTGCAGGCGCAAGCGCTCGCCGTGGGGCTGCGGCTCGAGCGGATGCACGGCGAGCAGCTTGACGCGCTGACATACACGCTGCCGCTGTGCCGTGGGCTGCTATGAGCGCGCGCAACCGCACTCGACCGGGGGCGCTGGCCAGGGCCCTTGATGCCGTGAACGACAAGCTCGATCGAATCGACAAACAGCGCACCCCTTCTGGACTGCCTGGAGCGGAGAAGCGCAAGCGGGAGAGACCTGTGAAGCGCAAGCCCGATCACGCCTCGCAGCGTCCGGTATGGCGCCGTCACCGGGTGGCGGGTGGGATGGAGCGCTGGGCGGCGCCCCGCCGAGCGTCACGGGCACATGGCCTCGACCGCTCACGTGCAGGCGCTGTATCCGTTCCAGGCGTCTGTGGCGCTGGGAAACCGGGGTGTGTTGGTCGGCCGCAGCGTGTATGGCGGCGCGTTCGCGATCGACCCCTGGCAGCTCTACGCCGACGGGGTGTTGCAGGACGCGAACCTGATCATTCTGGGGTTGAAGGGATTGGGGAAGAGCGCGTTGCTGAAGTGCTACGCGCTGCGCCAGCGGGTGTTCGGCCGGCGGATCGAGGTGATCGACCGCAAGTCGGAATACGAAGGTGTGATCGCGGCGATGGGCGGCGTTACCCTGCGGCTCCGGCCCGGGGTGCGGATCAATCCGCTGGAGCGGATCGCGAGCCAGTCATCGCGAGAGAGCCTGCTGCGGGCGGTGGCGCGCGCCCTGCTCGGCCGGGACCTCACGCCAGTCGAGCGCGTCGGGCTGTCAGCGGCGCTGACGGCTGTAGATGAGCGGCACTCCGGGCGGGACGTGATCGTTCCCGACGTCACGGCCGAGCTGCGGGACCCGTCCGAGGGCCTGACTGGCGAGCTGAATATGACCGCTGATCACGCCCGGGAGGAGCTGCGGGAGTGCATGCTCGCGCTCCGGGACCTCGAGGTTGGGCCACTGAAAGGGATGTTCGATGGTCCGACCACGCACGGCGCTGAGGTTTGGGATAACCCCGCGCTCGCGATCGACATCAGCCAGATCTCAGAGCACACCTATGGCGAGGATGAGAACGTGGCGCTGGCGATCGCGCTGATCTCGTGCACGTCGTTTCTGGACGCCCGCCGCCGTGAGCGCGAGCTGCGGGGTGACACCAGCAAGGTAGTCCGGGTCAATGACGAAGCCTGGCGGGCGCTGGCAGTTCCCGGCGCCGCCGATTACTACAACGCATCGCTGAAGCTGTCACGCAAGACCGGGGTGCAATACGCGCTCGCGCTGCACCGGCTGACCGACCTCTCAGCAACCGCTGACGCCGGCACCCGCACGCAGACACTCGCCGAAGGGCTGGTGAGCGAATGCGCCACCCGGGTGGTCTATCGCCAGGCCGCTCAGGAGGCGGACCTGACTACCCGCTCGTTGCAGCTGACCTCGACCGAGCGGGAGCTGCTCACCCAGCTCGGGCAGGGCGAGGCGCTGTGGCGCGTCGGAGAGCGGGGCTTTTTGGTTCGTCACCTGATCGCCGCCGCCGAATGGCCGCTCGTGCAAACCGACGAGGGGATGGCGGCCAGAGCGCCGCAAGTGGTCGGATGAACGCCCCCCGGATCGAACTACTCGCGCTGATCGCCGTCGCCCTGGCGCTCTTCCTGATCATCGACCACCGATTCGGCAAGGGACGCAAACCGAAGGCGGCCCACTGGGCACGACGCGGCGACCTCAAGTCGCTGCGTGTCAGCGGCCCGCAGCCCGGGCGGGTGATCCTCGGTCGCTTTGAGGGAGCGCTAATCGCGGCCGAGGACCGTGCCTCGACGCTGGTGATGGGGCCGACCCAGCTCGCCGGCAAGTCATCGCGCCTCGTGATCCCAGCGATCCTCGAATGGGACGGGCCAGTCCTCACCACCTCGATCAAGCGCGACACGCTCGACGCGACCCTGCCACGCCGGCGGGAGCTCGGCGAGGTCAAGGTGTTCGATCCGCTCGCACGCACCGGGATCCCCACCGCCACCTGGTCGCCGGTCGCGGCGGCAGCGAGCTGGACGCAAGCGCGGGAGGTCGCAGCCCACCTGATGCAGGTCGGCTGGGAGCAGGCCAAGCAAGACAAAGACCCCCACTGGCGGCCCGCCGCCGCCAGGCATCTCGCGCCGCTGCTGCTCGCCGCGAACGCCGGCAAACAGACGCTCGCGGACATCGGACGGTGGGTCGACACTGCCGAGCGCGACGAACCCGAGCACCTGCTCGCCCGCTCCATCGACCCGAACGCACCGCGAGCCAGAGAGGTCTTGAGCTCTCTCTGGCTCAAAGACCAGAGATACGCCTCGAGCGTCTACGCCACCCTCGAGGAAGGCCTCGATCCCTGGCAAGAGCCCTCGATCGCGGCAGCCACAGCCACACCGGATGTCACCGCTGACTGGCTGCTGAGCGGCGCAAACACGCTCTACGTGGTGGGCGGCGGACACGACCAGCGACGCCTCGCCTCGCTGTATGGCGCGCTGCTGATGAGGGTGATCGACGACGCGCTGATAATCGCGTCGTCAAAGCCAGAGCGCCGTCTCGATCCGCCGCTGCTGTGCGCGCTTGATGAGGTAGTGAACATCGCGGCGATCCCAGCGCTCGGACGCTACGCCAGCGCCGGGCTGGGGCCCGGCGTGCTGCTGCTGACCGTCCTGCAGGACTACAGCCAGGCACTCGAGCACTGGGGCCAAGAGCGCGCCCAGTCGATCCTGGCCAACCACACCGCGAAGCTGTTCGCGTCCGGGATCGGAGACCCTGCGACGCTGCGCTACATCGCCGAGCTCCTCGGCCACGAGCGCGTACAGCAGCGCTCAGAGCACAAAGGCAAGACCAGCAAATCCACCACCACCGGCGAGCACCTCGAGCCGCTCGCGCCACCGTGGCGCGTCAGACAGGCCGCCGCTGACAGCGCGCTGCTGGTCTACGGGCGCGTCCCCCCGGCCTGGATCATGCTCCGCGCCTATTACAAGGATCGGCAGCTGCGGAGGCTCGCGGCGTGAGGTGGGCGCTCCGCGGCTCCGCGGTCCTGTTCGCGGTCGTGATGTTGGTGGTCCTCGCCACGGTCGCGATGTTCAGCTCGCAAAACTGCGACACGAGCACCCCGAGCTCACCGACCGCGCCGCCCGAAGGCACCGAAAGCGAGGGGCAGGTGGTGCGCTACCTGGAGCCACAGGGGTTCTCGCCGTTCGCAGCGGCAGGCATCGTCGGGAATCTCGAGCAAGAGTCGACGTTGAACCCTGCGGAGAGCGGCGGCGGGTTGGCGCAGTGGAACCCAGGCTGGTACGGAGAGATGTCGGCCTGGGCGACCGGGCACGGCCTCTCGCCGACCAGCATGGCCGGGCAGCTCGAGTACCTCGTCTATGACCTGCACGCCAGCTACCCGAGGCTGGTCTCAGAGCTCGACTCCGCGACCTCGCCACAACAAGCCGCGACCATGTTCGAGACGACGTACGAGCTCTGCTCGGGCTACATCACCTACATGGTCGTCTCCCCAGGGTCGCTGTGCATGGACAGCAACCGCCGCCAATACGCCCTCCAGGCGCTCACCGCCGCCGGCGGCCGCTCGACGACGGTACTGGCTTCCTATGTGACCGGGAGATGTGACCTGTGCGGCCGCGGCGGAGTTTGGCTCCGGTAAGGATCCGATCCCCGCTCCTCCGTGGACGATCGAGCGCGACGACATGGGGGTCGACGCGAGCGCGCCGACCGGGACGCCGATCTACGCAATCGCGCCCAGCACGCTCGCCGAGGTGATCGGCGACTGGTTCGACGGCGAGCCGCTGCTGCTGTTCAAGTTCGACACCCCGCAAAGCGGCACCCCCGACGGCGACCAGTACTGGTACCTCGCCGAGCAGATCATCCCCGTCACCACGACGATCGGCACGACGTTCGCCACCGGCCAGGCCGTCGCACACTACGCGCCCGCCGGCACCGGGATCGAGATCGGATGGGGCTCACCAACCTCAGATCAGCGAACGCTCGCCGGCCAGGAAGGCGACGCGGCGGCCGCCAACCCCGCACGCGGGTCACACGACCCAGTGGGGCGAGACATTCAAACGTTATTCCGGCATCAAGCCGCTCGGGGTCTCACCGTGACGGTATCCGCAGCATCGGTTTCGGCTCCATTGCGCCCGCCGCGAAACCTCCTCCGACTTGAGGAGCAAAGCAATGAACGGCGTCGACGCTAGGGAAGGACACCGCAGGCGGGGGAGCAGGAGATGGCGGCTACATCGGTAGGTCCGTGTGCCCGCTGCGAGGACCCCGGCTCCTCCGGGCTCTACACCTGTCCTGGGGTCGACGGGAAGATCTGCTGGAAGTGCTTTCGCCGCGAGATGGGCGACAGCAACGGCTCGATCGAGGAGCCACGTCAAATAGCCGAGTTGTCATTCACCCCAGACGGCCCCAGCCGTGACGGCATCGCAGCGAGCTCGCTGGTCTCGTTCGATCAGATCGTCGCGGTGCCCGTGAAGTGGCTATGGCAAGACCGCGTCGCGCTCAGCAAGATCACCGGACTCGCCGGACGGCCGAAGATCGGCAAGGGCCTGATCTACTCACGGCTGATCGCCGACCTCACCCACGGCACGCTCACCGGAGACATTCGCGAACCCCGAGACGCGATCATCGTCACCACCGAGGACGACCCCGGCGACACCCTAAAACCGCGCCTGATGGCCGTCGCCGCCGAACTCCGGCGCGTCCACTTCTTCCAAATGGGAAGCCCGTACGAGCCGGTCCCGTTCCGAATCCCCCAAGACGTCGAGGAACTATCCCGACGGATCCACGAGACCAACGCCGCGCTCGTCGTAGTCGATCCGCTGATCGAATTCATCGACGGCAAAACCGACGCGCACAAATCCCAGCCCGTACGACAAGCACTCGCGGCGCTCAACGGCATCGCCCGCGACACCGCAGTCGCGATCGTCGTGATCATCCACCTCAACAAAGGCGCGTCAACCGACCCACTCATCCGCCACGAAGGCAGCGCAGCATTCACCCAAGTCCTCCGCGGAGCGATGCTCCTCGGTCCCGACCCCAACGACCCCGAAGGCGAACGAGGATCACGACGAGTCCTCGCCGTCAGCAGCAGCAACCTCGCCCAGCTCGCCCCGTCCCTCCTCTACGAGATCCACACCGCGACAGTCCAGGGCGACACCGGCGAGCAAATCATCACCGCGGAAATCGCCTGCGTCGGCGAGTCAGACGCGACCGGCAGCGACCTTCTCGCACCTCATGACAACCAGAAGGAGCCCTCCGCGCTCGATGAGGCGGTCGACTTCCTCGTCACCGAGCTGGCTGACGGCCCACGCCCGTCGGTCGAGGTCAAAGAAGCCGCGGCGCACGCCGGGATCTCCGAGAAGACGCTTTACAGGGCCAAAAACAAGCTCGAGGTGCGGGTCTCGAAAGCTGGCTATCAGGGCGCCTGGTCCTGGTCTCTAGACGACACTTCCAAAGGTGGTCAAACGCGGTTGGCCAACTTTGGAGATCGGGTGATTGGCCACCTTTGGCAAAAGCCCGCAGATACGGGCGATCCGGGCTCTCACGCCTCCAAAGATGGCCACTCTCGCGAGAGTGACCAACTTGGCGCAGAAACGGGCAAATCGGCGAGTTTCCGGGCCTACAACAACGGGGGCGAGGAGATGCAGTTTTGAGCTCGTTCGCCCGCCGTATTCGCCGGCGCCGAAAGCAGCTCCTCGCCTACTCCAGCGACCGGATCGACGCGCATGACGCGACCCTCGCTGCGGCACGTGCAAGCGGCTGCACCTGTGAGCCAAACATCGAACTCCGCGGGGCATACGCCTACTGCCGCCATGACCACTGGTGTGCGCTGCTTCGGCGAGGGGACTTGAGTTGACCTGCTATCCCGTCACCAGCATTCGCGCGAACATGCGCACGCCACCAGCCAGCGCGGTCCTCCTCTCCCGTCGGTCGCAGTGGGCGAGCCCGTCCTATTCGCGATATTCGCGCGCCGAGGCCGAACGGGAGTGCGAGCGGTGGCTGCGCGCCCCGACGGAAGTGGTCGCCAAGTCGGGGGACCTCGGCACTGCCTTTCAGGCCCTCTGGTGCCGGGGCAACGAGCCGCGGAGCGCGGCTGTGCTCGAATGGCCGACCAGCCGGGAGCTGTGATTCGACTCTTGACCGCCCGCGAGGTCGCCGAGATGATCGGCGTTAGCAGCGAGACGATTCTGCGCTGGACCCGGCGCGGGGCAATTCCAGGGTTCCGGCTACCAGGCGGCGCGCTGCGCTACCGCGAGAGCGAGCTCGAACAGTGGTTAGCGGGACGACGCTCCAGCGACGAGACGTCTATAACGAACGGCATCCGACCCTGACGAGAAGGAGCAAGAGGTTGCCAGCCATCCAGCGCGGCCAGCCGTACCGACTTGGACCGAATAAGTGGGGCCTTCGCTACTACGACGCCGAGGGCGTCCGCCGCCGCAAGTCTCCGTTTCCGAGCAAGAGCGCCGCGCTCGAACACTTCCGCAAGGTGATCGAGCCGGAGCTGCGCGGCGAAGCGCCACCACAGCCTGATGTCACGCTCGCCGAGTTCGTAGAGATCTATCTCAAGCGGCATGCTCCCAGCGTGAGACCTCGAACCATCACCACGCTTGCCGACCGGCTACACCATGCGGTCGTCGCGTTCGGCGATGTGCCGATACGCGAGTTAGAGAAGATGCCCGACGCAATAGCCGGCTGGCAAGCGCAGCTTCCGCCTCGCGCGGGCCACGGGATCGCGCAGGCGCTGCGCCAGGTGCTCGACGCAGCGGTCAGGTGGGAATACATCGCCCGCAACCCCGCAAAGCTCGCCGGGCGGAACCCCAAGCCGCGGCCGCGAGCGGTCCGCGCGTTTAGCCGCGACGAGCTCGACGCGATCGCGCTTGAGCTATCTGCGAGTTATCGGGCCTTGCCAGCGTTCGCCGCGGCTACTGGATTGCGTCCCGAGGAATGGCAGGCGTTAGAGCGCCGCGACGTCGACCGTAGCGGCGTGCTCTCGGTTCGGCGGACGGTTTCTAGCGGTGAAGTTGTCGATCTGGCTAAGACCAGCGCGAGTCGTCGTCAGGTGCCGCTGTCGAAGCGTGCCGTAGAAGCGCTCGACAGCATTCCGCCCCGACTGGATACGCCGCTCATCTTCCCGGCGACCTACGGCGGGCTGCTGAATCTCGACAACTTCCGGCGCCGCGAGTGGGCTCCAGCTATCGAGGCGAGCGGCACGAAGACGCCAGCGCGGATCTACGACCTACGCTCGACGTTCGCTAGTAACGCGATCGCGGCAGGCGTAAGCGTGTTCGTCTTGGCGCGAGTGATGGGGACGTCAATCGAGATGATCGAGCGCCACTACGGCACGTTGCTCGACGGCGCTTCGGCGGATATCGCCGATCGGCTCGACGCATTTGACGCCGAGCAGCAACTTGCGATCGCCAGCGAGACGCCGTAAGGGGCCTTTAGTCCAGGCGACGGTCGATTAGCTCGAGGGCAGTGGCCATGGTGGCGGCGGCTCGCGCCGAGGAAGCCGCACCGTCGAGCGTTGCGGCCGCTCCGCTAAGAATGGCCACGCGCTGCTCCGTGGGATCGGTGTCTTTCAATCGCGAGAGCACCTTCGCGATTGTTCTCACCTCCCGGATTAGAACCTCTAGGCGCTTTGGGCTCGATTCTTTCCATTCGGCTGCTCCCTGCCTGAGTTGCTCCTTCTCTCGCTGGGTGATATCTGCTCCTGACTCCAGCCACGCGATCAACTGCTCAACGCCGACGCGGAGCTGTTCAGTTTCAGCGGCCGCTAGCTCTGCTCGCTCTCGGTTGGCCGCAGCGAGTCCGAGTAATTGGCTGAGGTCGGGTTCAGATGGCATCTCGTTGGGAGTTCGGCCGACGTTTGGGCCATGATCGGGCCATGGAACCTCGTTTACATTGTCAACGACGGTCTACCAAGGATCACCAATTGCAGGACTTCCTGCCACGCGCCCGGAGAGATTCGAACTCCCGACCTTCGGTTCCGTAGACCGACGCTCTATCCAGCTGAGCTACGGGCGCTTGGCGGTCGATTCTAGCCCCGCCGCTCAGTAGAGCGCGGGCGAGCGGAAGGCCCCACCGTCTCGGCGATCCATGCGACGAACGGCTGCGCGGCTTCCAGCTGCGCGTGGACCCGCTTGCCGCAGCTGGGTTGGTGGAGCCAGGGCGCGAGGTCGTGGCGCTGAGACATCGTCAGGTTCTTCAAGCGCAGTCTGTCGATCCGGGGATGATCGACGCGATAGCCGCGAGGGGCGCGCTTGATCGCGGGTGAGTTCAGCTGCAGGCCGCCGGTCGCGGCGGTTGCCACCGTCCGCTCGAACGCTTTCGCGCGCCGGCCGACGTCGATCGCTGCCCGGAAGCGCTCGAGCTGGTCGGGGGCCGGTCGGTATAACCCGGCCGCCACCAGGAAGCCATCGAGCGAGAGCTCGAAGTAGAAGCCGCCGGCGGCGCCGTAGCCGATCGCGACGCCAAGATGCTCCTTCAGCGGCGGGCCCGGGTGAAAGCGCAGATTGTTGTAGGGCCGGAAGAAATGGGGCTTTCCGAAGCGCTCCAAGGTGCTGGCGAGCTCCCGGGCGGGCTCGAGCAGATACTGGTCGTAGCGGCGGCGGTTCGCTCTGAACCAATCGCGGTCGTTGTTTGCCTCGAGCTCGCGGAGGAAATCGAGCGCTTCTGGCGGCCACATCGCCGGAAGCGTAGGGAATCACGACTCCGCGGCTGGAGTGCCGAGATCCGCGCTCAGCTACCGCTGCCGGATTTACGGCCGAGCGACTCGGGTGCCGGAATCCTCGGGTTCGGCGAAGCGAGCGACCGTGAAACCGACGAGTGTCGGGACGTGCACCGCGAACACGACAAGCGAAAGCGTGAGCACTACCAGCGCGCCTCCCCTGATGTGGTTGCGCAGGAACGTGTACTCGATCATGCCGGCGATGACGACGTAGGCGAGCAGCGACCACTTCGCGACGCTGAAAAAGCGCTCCCAAGCGAACTCCCGCACCCGCGCTAAGGCGGCGAAGTTGACGCACATCAGCAATGCCGATGCCGCGAGCAAAGCGATCGCGGGAGCAAGTGGCACATGATCAGGCAGATGCGCGGACAGGTAGATGCCACCGGCAACGATCAGCGCGAGCGATGCCATCGCCACCTCGGTAACGGGTGGTAGCCGCCGCTCGGTCACGAAGCACCGAGCTTGGTCATGATCACCAGCGTCGCGAGCTGCATCACGCCGAGGATGCCGGCGGAATACACGAAGCGCTTCATCAGCCGCTCGATTACGGCCGGGTTGGGGCGGGGCTTCTTGAGCTCTATCAGGACCGCGATGTTCGCCGGCTCCAGCAGCCCCAGCGCGATCACCGACATCACGCCGACGACGATGAAGCTCGCCACTACCCAGCCGTGCTGCGGGTATGTGGTGAGCACGGTTCCCAAATTGACGCCGAGCTGCCAGCCGGCGGCCAGCGTGATCGTCACCACGATCGGCATGATCACCACCATCTTCGGCATCAGCCTGGTCGTGAACTCGATCCGCGCCGGAACCGACATCCGGCCGATGATCGGGCCGAGCACGAGCCCCACAAAGAGGTCGATGATCGTCCACGCGGCCCCGCCGGCGACGTGGAGAAACATCAGCGGCCAGAGCTTGTTCGCGGCGATTGCGGCGATCAACGCGACCGCTGCGATCGCGGCGATCACCAGCCCGGCGCGCGGCACAATCTCGAAGTCAGGGATTTCAATCGCCCCAGCTGGCGCGGCTTCCTGCTCGCGCTCCGGGACAGTCGCTGCAAGCTCGACCATCGCCGGGAACTGTAACCGGGACAGGCCACAGAATCCAGTGCATCGGCACGGACGGGCAGCTACATCGCTGCGAACCCGGAGCGGAGGGGGCGGGATTCGAACCCGCGGGACCCTTGCAGGCCCTCCGGTTTTCAAGACCGGTGCATTCGTCCACTCTGCCACCCCTCCGTGGCTTGCGACGATGCTAGCCGCGCGGCGTCGAACCGGTGCCCTGGAGCGCTCCTCTACACTGCCACGAGCCCCGGGAGAGGTGGCCGAGTGGCTGAAGGCACTCGCCTGCTAAGCGAGTATGGGGTTACAAGCTCCATCGAGGGTTCGAATCCCTCCCTCTCCGCTCCCAGCATGGTGCGGGAACGGCCGCGCAGCGCCGAGCTTTTATGCGGATATCAGTATCCACGTATTCGTTCGCGGACGACGGGGGGATTCCGAACTCGTCGCTGCCGGTGTTGCTCTACCGCGACGTGGAGGCGGCCACCGACGCCGCCGAATGCGAGGACCTATTCGCGGAGCACGGATGGCTGGGAGCGTGGCGCGACGGCATCTTCCCGTTTCATCACTTCCACTCCACGGCTCACGAGGTGCTCGGGATCGTCGCCGGTTCCGCTGAGGTCATTCTGGGCGGCCCCGAAGGCCGGCGGTTCGACGTTCGCCCCGGAGCTGTGCTGGTCTTGCCAGCCGGCACCGGTCACTGCAACGTCGGCTCGAGCAGTGATCTGCTGGTGGTCGGCGCCTACCCGAACGGGATGAGCTGGGACATCCGGCGCGGCGATCCCGACGAGCATGATGAGGTGCTGAACAACATCCGGGCGGTGCCGCTGCCAGACGAAGATCCCCTGCATGGACCGGACGGTCCGCTGACCGAATTGTGGCCCGCCGCGGGCCCCGACTAGCCGGCGCCTGAGGCGAAGCCTGCTAGCGATTCTGCGGCGCTGTCCCGAAGACGTGATCCCAGAATGGAGCGCTGACGCCGTAGCCGCGTTCGTGGTTCTGAAAATGATGGCGCATGTGCAGCTCGCGCAAACGCTTGCCGAGCGCGGTGCGGGGCCGGTGATGGTGCACGTGGTAGTGCAGCATGTCGTAGAACAGATATCCCGCGAGGAATCCGGCGCCGAACGGCATGAACGCGGGACTTCCAAGCACCAGATAGAAGACCCACACGAACAGCGCGGCTAGGGGAACGCTCAGCGACGGCGGCATCACCAGCCGCATGGGGTCGTTCGGATGGTCGTGATGTACGCCGTGGATGATCCAGTGAAGTCGCGCGCCGATGCCCTTGTCTGGCTCGAAGTGGAACACGATCCGGTGCATCCAGTACTCGGTCAGCGTCCAGAACAGATAACCGCCGAACAACCAAGCGGGGGCCGCCCAGCTGACCCCATGCACGAATCCCTCGGCCACGAGGATCGCGATCACCGGTCCGAATAAGATCGCCGGCACGGCCGGGTGAACGCGTGAGAGCTTGTCCAGGAGCTCGGATTCGAACATGCGCGGCGAGGCGCGCAGAAGCTCCGACCGACTCAGCCCCTCGAGTTCATCAGCCTCATCAGCCCGTCGTGTTGCCATGGTGCTTAACCATACCTCCGAGCTCGCGGGTGGTAACAGCCCGGGCGAGACGTGGCGTCACGGGCGGGAGCTAACGCGACACCCAACCCGCGCGATGCGATCCTTGAATTCGATGGTCTCCCCGCTCACACCTGCCGCTTGGTGGCAGATCCGGCGAGCCCAGAACCGCAAGCCGGCAACGTACCGCTGTCCGCTGTGTGGCCGCTACTTGCCCGCGCTCAGCGAGCATATGCTGCTCGTCCCCGAGGGCGACCCCTCGCGACGACGCCATGCGCATACCGAGTGCGTGCTCGCGGCGAGGAAACAAGGGCGGCTGCCGACACGAGACGAGTGGCAGCGAACACAACCGCGCCCGCCCAGTCTCTGGGGACGCTTTCGAGAGCGTTTTCGCTCGCTTTCCGAGTAGTGTCTCTACCTGAGATGGCGAGGGATCTGCGGCTCGGCCTGAACATCGGCTACTGGGCGGGAGCGCCGCCTCCGGGAGCGGCCGAGTCGGTGCTCGAGGCGGAGCGGCTCGGCTTCGAATCGGTCTGGACCGCCGAAGCCTACGGGTCCGACGCGCTGATGCCGCTTGCGTGGTGGGGGGCCGCGACCAAGCGCATCAAGCTCGGTACCGGGATCGTTCAGATTTCTGCGCGGACGCCGGCAGCTACCGCGATGGCGGCGATGACGCTCGATCACCTCTCTGGCGGGCGGCTGATCTTGGGACTCGGCGTTTCGGGGCCGCAAGTGGTGGAGGGCTGGTACGGGCAACCGTTCGCCAAGCCGCTCGCGCGAATGCGCGAGTACATCGGGATCCTGCGTGAGATCTGGGCCCGCCAGCACCCCGTTACCAGCGAGGGGCCTCACTATCCGCTTCCGCTCTCCGGGGGCACGGGACTGGCGAAGCCGCTGAAGTCCTCGCTGCGTCCGCTGCGAGAGGAGATCCCGATCTATCTCGCCGCTGAGGGGCCGAAGAACATCGCGCTCGGAGCGGAGCTTTGCGACGGCTGGCTCGCGCTGTTCTACTCACCCCAACAGGACGATTACTACCGCCAGGCCTTGGCCGAGGGATTCGCACGGGAGGGCGCCCGGCGTCAACCGGAGGAATTCGAAGTCGCCGCAACCGTGCCGCTGATCGTGACCGACGACATCGAGACCGCGGCCGACAAGCTCAGGCCCATGTACGCGCTCTACTTCGGCGGCATGGGCGCGCGGGGCGTCAACTTCCACGCCAACGTCGCGATCAGGATGGGCTACGAGGCGCAGGTCGAAAAGATCCAAGAGCTCTACCTATCGGGCGACAAGGACGCCGCGGCGGCAGCGATCCCCGCCAGCCTAGTCGAGCAGCTAGCGCTGATCGGCCCAGAGAAGAAGATCCGCCACGACCTCGAGGCTTGGCGGGACTCGATCGTCACCACGTTGCTCGTGAGCGGCGACGCCGGGACGATTCGGAGCGCCGCCGAGCTGATCCTCGGGTAGGCGCGGGGGGTGGTCGATGCTAGGGGGAGATAGACCCTGAAAACGGGGCCACGTGCCATGCGCGGCCCGTCAGGTGTCTCGACGGATGGCCTCTGGGAAGACAATCGCCGCCCGCCGCGGGGCGGACGGCGATTGAACCTCCTACGCGTCGTGATACAGCGCGAACTCCCAGGGGTGCGGGCGCATCCGGATCGCGTCCACCTCGGCCTCTCGCTTGTAGCGGCTGTAGGCCTCGATCAATCCGACCGAGAACACGTCGCCGTTGATCAGGAACTCGTGATCGGCCTCGAGCGCGTCGAGCGATCCTTCCAACGATGAGGGCACCGTGCCGATATTCGCCAGCTGCTCGGGCGGCAGCTCGTAGATGTCGGCGTCAAGCGGCTCTCCCGGATCGAGGCCGCGCTTGATCCCGTCGAGCCCCGCCAACATCAAGGCGCTGAACGCCAGGTACGGGTTAGCGGTCGGATCAGGAGAGCGGAACTCGACCCGCTTGGTCTTCGGAGCCTCGTGGTACATCGGCACGCGGACGCAAGCCGAGCGGTTCCGGGCCGAGTACACCAGGTTGACGGGCGCCTCGTAACCGGGCACCAGTCGTCGATATGAATTGGTCGTCGGGGCGCAGAATGCCATCAGCGCGGGGGCATGGGTGAGCAGGCCGGCGATGTAGTTCTTCGCCAGGTCGCTCAGGTGCGCGTATGCGCCGTGGCCGAACATCAGCGGCTCGCCGTCCTTCCACAGCGACTGATGGACGTGCATACCGGAGCCGTTCTCCTCGAAGATCGGCTTCGGCATGAAGGTCGCGGTCTTGCCCGCCGCGGCGGCGGTGTTCTTGACCACGTACTTGTAGATCATCATCTGATCGGCCATCGTGAGCAGCGGCTGGAAGCGCATGTCGATCTCGCCCTGGCCACCCGAAGACACCTCGTGGTGGTGAAACTCGCAGCGGATCCCGAGCGTCTCCATCACCGCGACCATCTCCGCCCGGAGGTTCGCCATCGAATCGGCCGGCGGTACGGGGAAGTAGCCCTCCTTCTGGCGCAGCTTGTGGGCCAGGTTCGGGCCGGTGCCCGCCGGGCGGCCGGTGTTCCAGAAGCCCTCTGCCGAGTCGACCTCGTAGAAGGCCCGGTGCTCCACCTGCTCGTAGGCGATGTGGTCGAAGACGAAGAACTCCGCTTCGGGGCCGAAATAAGCGACGTCGGCGATGCCGGACTGGACCAGGTGGCGCTCGGCCTTTTGCGCCACGAACCTAGGGTCCCGGGCGTAGGGCTCGCCGAGCACCGGGTCGGCGACCGAGCAGATCAGCGACAGCGTCGTCCGGGTGTAGTACGGATCGATGAAGGCGGTCGTGGGATCGGGAATCAGGAGCATGTCCGACTCGTGGATCTCCTGAAATCCCCTGATCGACGAGCCGTCGAAGCCAAGCCCCGAATCGAAGTCGTCGGCGTCCAGGGAGCTGAGCGGCAGCGTCATGTGCTGCCAGGTGCCCGGCAAATCCACGAACTTGAGATCGACCATTTGCACGCCGCGCTCGGTCGCAAATTCAAGTACCTCGCTGGGCGCCTGGGCACCTGCCTCAGATGCGGTTTGTGGGGTCTCGGTAGTTGCCATCTCTTCCTCCTTGTAGTCCTTCCTATCTGCAGGCGTGAGCCTACTCGTGTTGGGTGCGCCGTTTGTCAGCCGCGAGGATCTGGGCGGCTTTCAGCCCGAGGCTCAGGCGCTCTCGCCCGTCGGTCTCATACGGCGAGAGACCCGATACCTCATGCACGCGCGTGAGCCGGTAGCCGACCGTGTGACGGTGCAGGCCCATCGCCTCCGCGGTCTCCGTCGTCGAACCGTGATGGACCAGAAACGCCTGCAACGTGGCCACCAGTTCGGTGTCGTGCTGCGCGTCATACGCGATCACCGCCGAGATTGTCCGGTCGCGCAGCTGCTCGAGCTCATCCTGGTCTCGGAGCAGGACGCCGATCAACAGCCGATATGTCTCCTCCTGGCCTGGAAGCGATGTCTCCGGCGAGGACGCGAGCTCGACCAGCAGCTCGGCCTCGCGTAGCGCCTCGTGCAGCGAGCCAACGTCCCGGCGTGGAGCCGAACACGCCACTTCCATTCCCCCCGCCGCCAGTTCGGCGAGGAGCGGCTTCAGAGTCTCATCCGCAGCCACTCCGGGAAGCGCTGAGGCCGGCAGCAAGCCGAGCACCCTGCCTGGTCCGAGCTCGGCCAGCAACGCCCCATACCTCGCGCTCAGATCGTCGAGCGGACCGACGGCTCCGCTCGACGGCGCCTGCGCGCAGATTGCCACGGCTCCCGTCGAGAGCTCGAGACCCAGCCGGCGGGCGTGACTGGCGATCGCCTCGACGTCCGCGGGCGGTCCTGCTCCCAGCGCCTGCAGGAGCGCGCGGCGCGACCCTTCGAGATCGCTCTCCCTGGCCTCGCGCATCAGCGCAGTGACAGCGCCGGCGGCGGCCGCACCTTCGAGCCATGCGCGCTGCTCGCCGGAGGGTTGCCGAGCCGGATCGTCGTTCGACACCGCGACCACGCCGACCACCTCGCGGCCGATGCGGACCGGGATTGCCGCTGCGATCGCTCGCGACGTGGCGGCGACCTCGCCGCTCACGGCCGCCGTGGCGTCCGCGACGATCAATCGCACATCGCCGGGCGCGAACGAACCCGGCGGCCACAAGACCGGGTCACCGAGCGCCGGGATCGCGATCACCACTGGCCGCCCGATCGCCTCGGACGCCGAGGCGGCGACGCTGTGCAGGTCATCGCCGGCGACAGCGCCCGAGACGATCGTCAACGGCGTTGACCGGGGGACGGTTGCCTCCGCCCCCCGATCGTCCGGCCGTGGATCGCCCTCAAGTGGCCGGGCGCGCTGCATGCTGCTGGCCGCGCCGGGTCATCCGAGCTTCGGTGTCGTAGATCATGCCGTCGTTGGTGCCGTCTCGCCAGGCGCTCCAGAAGCGAGCCCCGGGACGCCGCCCGGGAACCCGAGCGAAGGCACGTCGGAGGGATAGACCTCGTGGCCGTGCTCGGCCGTGTCGCCGATCTCCATGTTCTTCTCGGCCATCCGCAACGGGATGAACAGCCCCACCAACTTCAGCAGGATGAACGTCGCCACCCCGGACCACACGATCACGAAGCAGGCCGCGAAGAACTGCCACTTCAGCAGCGTCCAGTTCCCGTGGATCACCCCCGTTGCACCAACGGCGACCAGGTGGCCGCCTTGTCTGGTGTACGCGAGCGCCATGTTGGGGTCGGCGAAGATCCCGGTCAACAGGCCACCTGCGAGTCCCGCGAACCCGTGCGTGTATACCACGCCGAGCGTATCGTCGACGTTGCGGAACGGCCGCACCCGGCTCAAGTAGTTGAGAGCGAAGTACACCACCGTAGAAGCGAGCACCCCGAGGGCAATCGCCCCGTACCCGTTCACGTACCCCGCCGCCGGCGTGATCGCCACGAGGCCGGTGATCATCCCGTTGACGCCGCCGATCAGGCTTGGCTTACGGCCGGTCAGGTAATCCCAACCGACCCACACCAGGAACGCCACCGCCGTACAGAGGTTCGTGTTGAGAACCGCCGCCGCCGCCGACATGTTCGCGGCGTATGGGTCGCCGCCGTTGAATCCGTTCCACCCAAGCCACAGCAAGCCCGCGCCGACCGCGACCATCGCGACGTTGTTCGGCGCGTCGATCTCACGGTCTCGCTGCAGCCGCGGGCCAATGACCGCCGCCGCGACGAAGCCCGACACGCCCGCCGAGAGGTGGATCACGTAACCACCCGAGTAGTCGACCGCGCCGTGGTGCGCAAACCAGCCGCCTCCCCACAACAAGAACGCGTCGACGGTGTAGACCACCGTGCACCACAGGGCGACGAACGGAATCCAGGCCTTGAAGTTCACACGTCCCAACACCGATCCCAGCATCAGGATCGGGGTGATCGCGGCAAACACGAACTGGAAGTAGACCAGCGCGGATTGCGGGAAGGCATCTGTCCCGATCAAAGGGATGTTGGCCTGGTGCTGCTCGCTTACGTGGTTGAGCACCGGACCGGGCTTGCCCAGGAACGTTGAGAAGAACCCTGTGCCGTGACCTATCGGGGTGCCGAAACCCATCTTGAAGGCCCACAGCACCCATACGACTAGCACCACCGCGAATGCCGCAAAAGTCAGCATCATGCTGTTGATCGACCAGCGCTTCTGCATCACGCCGCCGTAAAGGACCACGAGGCCAGGGACGCTCATTAGCCCGACGAGCGTCGCCGCAGTCACCTGCCAAGCAGTGTCTCCACTGCTGAGCCACGTGGGAGCTGTAACCGTCATGTATCTCCTTGTCCTTAGGGGAAGAACGGGTTAACGCCACCGAGCCAACGGCGGCAGGGCCTAGCGGCCCGATTTCAGCCTGCGATGTTCGTCCGGCCGCGATGACGCCGCCATGGCCTTGGGTCCAGCGTTGCAAGGGGGGCCTTCGACATTGGGATAAATGGAGCCCGCATCCAGCGTCTACCGCCGCGGCTGAGCACCATCGTTCGCGCTCGCCGCCCGCTCCGGCTAGAGCCGCACCGGCCTCCCGTGGGTCACCACAAGCACCGAGCCCCGCGCCGCGTTCAGCATCGCCCGCGTCGCTCCGCCCAGCGCAACCCGCCCCTCGGCGCCGGTCGGCTGTGAGCCGACCACGATCAGATCGGCGTCTTGCCCGTCGGCGGCCACGACCTTCGCGCCGAGCTTTTCGGCCAGCGCATCGGCGGTGGCCTGCGCCGCGGGATCTGCCTCGGAAGGCGACACCGCGATCGTCTTGATTGTCGCCCCTCCGTTAGCTCGCAGGCCAGCCGCCGCCACGGCGACCGCCGCCGGCCCGCCCTCGAGCAAGCGCTGGGCGGAGGTACCGGGCTCAGCGTGGCCAGGGGGCGTGCGGTAATCGGAGCCGAACACGACGATCGAGGCACTCTCGCCCAGCGCAAGCTGCTCCAGACCTTCGCCGGTCGATGCGCTCAGCAGGACGTGGCGGGAGACGTTGGAGTCGCCTAGCCAGCTCGCGCCCTGCTCGAGTCGCCGCTCGGCATCGTGTTGGGCGAGCTGCTCGCGGCTCGGGTCGTACTCGCGCGAGTGGCGGACGTAGGCGAGTGCCAGCGCTGCGCCGGTACATGAGAGCATCTTGCCGAGCGCCAGCGCGTCGTCGTCGTTGGCGGTGCCGTCGTAGGAGACGATCAGGTCGGCGCTCATGCGGGTGCGAATGCTGTGCAAGTCGATCACGGCGCACACTGGCCCTCGGGCCAAGGATCGACCTGATGGGCTATCCAGCTGGCCCTGCCGTTACCGGATTCGCGTTTCCCGATAGCGGCGGGGTCGCGCGGCGACGTATGCGAGGATCGCGCGATGCAGCGGACTGCCGTGGCCCTGAAGGCGCTCCTGATCCTGGGGCTCGCGCTGCGGTTACACCATCACTTCCACGGGCCGCCGATTGGGTATGCGGGGTTGGCGGTGGCAGCGGCGGCCAGCTGGGTCGGGGTGCCGGGGCCGGGGGAGCCGCTGCTGATCGCCGCGGGGCTTCTGGCGGCCAAGAACAAGCTGGACATCGGCACCGTGCTGGTCGTCGCGTGGGCCGCGGCCACAGCCGGCGGCGTCGCCGGCTGGCTCATCGGCATGAAGGCCGGCAGGGCGGTGCTCACCACTCGGGGGCCGCTTCACACGATGCGGAGGGGGGCCTTGGCCCGGGGCGACGAGGTGTTCGCGCGGCATCCGATCATCGCGATTCTGCTGACGCCCTCGTGGATTGCCGGCATCCACAAGGTCCAAGCCGGGTTGTACCTGATCGTCAATGTCGTCTCGGCGCTGGCGTGGGCGGTGGGAATCGGTCTCGGCGCCTACTACATCGGGCCCACGGTGATCGACTTCGTCAGCGATCTCGGCTGGGTTACAGGAGGCGGCCTAGTGCTGCTGGTCGCGATCGTGGTGGGCGCGGAGATCGTGCGCTGGCGGCGCCGGCGCATGAGGGCTGGGCTCGGCGATAGCCGCGGCGCTCGAGATTGAAGGCAGAACCGCTGCCGGTGCCCGGTGCTTGCGCAGCGGTCGCATCGCCGCTAAAGCCCCTGATTGCCGAATGAGACGACCTGAGGGCGCACCACCGGCGTGCCGACGTCGAGCTGGATCACGGCATGCGCTCTCAGCGGGATGTCGCGGGGACGCTTGGTCCACAGCTTGCCGTTCACGTACGCGGTGACTTTCCCCTGCGCCCACCCCACCTGATCCGCGTTCAGCGGCTGGTTCCACTCATCGAAGAAATCGCCCAAGGTGTAGATCCGGTCCGTCGGGGACTCGATATGGATGATTCCGTCGCTGGCGTGGGTGTGCAACCAGTAGTAGCAACGCACAGCGCCGTAGAAGGGACCGTCGGGCGTTTGCTGCGCCACGGGGTCGACCAGCCCGATCGCGGCGGGAAGCTGCCGTGGCTCTCCATCCACGTAGACCTGAAGGTGAGCATGGATGTGATAAGCGAGCTGCTCGATCGGAGCGCACTCGATGCCGTCGACCGTGTTGCCGGCGGCGGTGGTCGAAGCCGGCGCGAGGACCGGCCCAGCCTCGAGCACGACCCCTTCAGGTCCGACGTTGGAGGTCGCGTTGGAAGCGCTCGCGAGCGTGGCGGCGGTGTCGCTGGTTGCCGTACTCGAGGCCTTAGAGCCACCGCCGCCGCACGCGCTCAGGGCCAGCGCCAGCAGTGCGACCACCGTAATCGGTAGCACCCGGGTCGACATCGAGCGAGAACGGTAGCGGTCGCCGCACTCGCTCGCGCCAGACGGCGCAGGCCGGATCAGCTCCGGCCGCCACCCCCGAAGATCCGCAACATGAACAGGAAGATGTTGAAGATGTCGAGGAAGATGCTCGCCGCGATCGGAACCGCGCTTTGCATGTTCGCGCGACGCAGGCGGTTGAAATCGAAGATCGTGAAGCCCCCGAAGATCACCAGCCCGGCCGCGGTGTAGATGATGTTCGCGTGCGGGATCGCCACGAAAATTCCGATGATCCCGAACACGATCAGCGCGAGCAGCGCCCAGAACAGCGTGCGCGCCCAGGAGGAGAGGTCGCGCCGGGTGGCGTAGCCATAGGCGCCGAGCGCGGCCACAAACCCGCCGGTGGCACCCGCCGCCTGCCAGAGAACGGCTGGGTTCGACTTGGCGTAATAGGCCAGGATCGGGGCGACCGCCATCCCCAGCAGCAGCCCGAGGCCGAACAACAAGCCGATCGCGAGCTGCTCGCGACCGCGGGAGGCCGCGATGTTCAGGCCGAACACGCACGCGAACGCCCCGATGAAGAAGAAAATTCCGACGCCCCCGGTGAGGTTACGAGCGATATAGGCCCCGAGCGCCGCGCATCCCACCGTCAGCGCGACCAGGCCCATTACTTGGCCGAAGACCTCCCGGCTGCGATCTCGCGTGATCGCCTGGCCGCCGATCGCAAGTTCGTCATATGTAGGCATACCCGGCTGCTCCTCGTTCAGAATCGACATCCGCAACGGTAGACGATCGAACGTCGCGTGATCGCAACAAATCGCGCTCAGGCCTCAGGCAAACGGGGCGGCCCGCGTCTGTACGTGGGCGGCGTCCGCGAAAGCTCGAGTGGGTTCCGCGTCAGCCGCACCTTCGTTCCGTCGTCGCGAGGGACCGTAATCACCGGCTCGAGTCCGAGCAAGCCCGCGAACTGGAAGGCCGCGGCAACGTCGTTGACGACCCCGGCCGGCACCCCTGCCGGGGTCAGCGCATCGGCCCACTCGCGAGCGCTCTGCCCTGCCAACTGCCGCTCCAGCTGACGGCGCAGCTCGGAGCGGTTGGCCACCCGCTCAGAGTTGGTCGCAAACCGCGGATCGCCGGCCAGCTCGGGGACGCCGAGCGCCTCGCAGAGGTCCGCAAACTGGCGATCGTTTCCGACCGCGAGCACCAGCTCCCCTGACCCCGTCGTAAACAGCTCGTAGGGCGCGATGCTCGGATGAGCGTTTCCCATCCGCTCGGGGACGACTCCCGCGATCGTGTACCCCGAGCCCTGGTTCACGAGCCCGGAAAGCAGCGCGGAGAACAGGTTGACCTCGACCAGCTGCCCTTGCTCGGTCGCGTCCCGGTGGCGCAGCGCCGCCAAGATGCCAACCGCCGCGAGCGCGCCGGCGAGCACGTCGACGATCGCAACGCCCACCTTCTGCGGCTCACCTTCCGCCGGGCCGGTGATGCTCATGAGTCCACCCATCGCCTGCACCAGCAGGTCATAACCGGGAAGCTCAGCGCCGGCACCTCGCCCGAAGGCGGTGATCGAGCAATAGATCAGCGAAGGGTGCTCTGCCGACAGCTGCTCGTACCCGAGACCCAGCCGGTCCATCACGCCGGGCCGGAAGTTCTCGACGACGACGTCCGCGTCGATCGCGAGCTGCCGCGCACGTCGCAGGCCGCCTTCGCTGCGCAGGTCGATCGCCACGCTGTCCTTGTTGCGGTTGACGGATTGAAAATAGGTCGCCTCGCCATGCTCGTCGAAAGGCGGCCCCCAGCTCCGCGTCTCGTCGCCGGTGCCCGGTCGCTCCACCTTCGTGACCGTCGCGCCGAGGTCGGCGAGCAGCATCGTCGCAAACGGCCCCGCCAGCACCCGCGAGAAGTCGAGGATCCGCAGATTGTTGAGCGCCCCGGGCATTGATGCGTTCATCCCGCACATCATCGCTGCTCATGAGCCGCATGTGGACGTGGGGGGCTACTCGAGCTCGGTCAGCAGCTCCTCGAGGTCGAGCTCGTCGCCGAACTGCGAGCCGAGATGACCGTGTCCGTCTCGCGGCCACTCGGACATCGGCCTGTCCCACATCAGCTCGACGTCGTTGCCGTCGGGATCAGTGATGTAGATCGCCTCGTGGGTTCCGTGGTCGGCGGTCTGGCGAATCGGCCAACCGGCGTCCTTGAGCCGCAGATAAGCGTCGGCCAGCGACCGACGTGTCGGATACGCGAGGGCGACGTGGTGAAGCCCGGCAACCCCGTCCGGCTGAGGCGGCCCCGCCTTTGACTTCCAGGTGTTGAAACCGAGGTGGTGGTGATAGCCGCCCGCGGAGAGGAACAAGACGTCGCCAGTCGTTCCCCATCCCGGCACATCCCGCGCCTCCGCGATCACGTCGAACCCAAGCAGGTCGACGTAGAAGGCACGGATCCGATCGATGTCGGCGGTCCGAAGGTGGGCATGCCCGATTCTCACGCCCGGATCGATCGGGTTTCGAGCGCGGTGGACTGGGGTCAGGTTTCCTTGCAAGTCCGGCATAGTTAGTTGTGGGCGCAAGTGTACCTGCCTCGGAGCGTGGCTAGCATAAGAATCGTGAATCGCTCGGAGCGCGGGACGGAGAACGGCTCGGTGCGCAGCCCTCTGTTCACGGGAATGGCGCTCGATCGGGCGAACACGCTACGGACGGACGCCTCGTGGGTCGCCTCGCAGCTCCAGTCGCCGAGCGCCCGGGCGGTGGCCGCCAGCCGGGACGGGGTGGTCCTGGAAGGGGAGGCGGAGGCGCGGCTCGCCCGCCGGCCACTCGAGCTCGCGCCCGCGGGGGAGCCGCTGCTGCTGGGTCTCGAGGACGGTGCCGCGTTGTTCGCGATCGATCTCGACGGTCTCGATCACGCCGCGGAGGAGGCTTTCGTTGCCGGAGGGCGTGCGGTCCCGTTGCGCGACGCGGGCGGGGTGCTGCCGCGCTCCGAAGGCGGCCTCGCCGCATATCTCGCTGCCTTGTTGAACTGGCACCGGAAACATCATTTCTGCGCCAACTGTGGCGCTCTCACCGCGGTCACCCAGGCAGGCCAGTCGCGCAGCTGTCCCCGGTGCGGGTCGATCCACTTTCCGCGGACGGACCCGGTCGTGATCATGCTCGTCGAGAGCTCGGGCCAGGTGCTCTTAGGCCGCCGGGCGGGTTTCCCCTCGGGCTGGTATTCGATTCTCGCCGGCTTCATCTCGCCCGGTGAGTCGGCTGAGGAGGCGGTCATCCGCGAGGTCCGCGAAGAATCGGCGATCGAGGCGTACGAGCCGAGGTTCGTGAGCTCGCAGCCGTGGCCGTTTCCCTCCTCGCTGATGCTCGGTTTCGAGGCGTGCTCCGATGGCGGCGAACCGGTCGCACGCGACGGCGAGCTCGAGGATGTGCGCTGGTTTCCACTGCACCTGGTCCGCGCCGCGGCCGCCGAGCGCAGCTCTGAGCTGGCGCTGCCCCCGCGGGTGTCGATCGCTCGCTTCTTGATCGAGCGGTGGGTGGCTCGGCACGATCAGCTGCAAGCCAGCGACGCTGGCTACCACGGATAATCGGAAGCCCGTGTATCTGGCAGGATCCCCGCGGCAAGCGTCATCAAGGAGTTGAAAATGAGCATCTCGGTAGTCGGTGTGGTCGGTGCCGGTTTCATGGGCTCGGGAATCGCCGAGTCCGCGGCGACGGCGGGCAAGCATGTCGTGCTGTTCGAGCCGGAGGAGGCTCCACTCGAGCGCTCGCGCGAGAAGCTCGGGGTGGCGGCGTCGAAGGCGGTGTCTCGTGGCAGGCTCAGCCAGGAAGAGGCCGAGCGGATGCTCGAGCGCGTCCTCTACACGACCCGATTCGAGGATTTGCGCGGCGCGGATGCGGTCATCGAGGCGGTCACCGAGGACGCCCGGATCAAGCGGGAGCTGTTCGCCAGGCTGGACGAAGAGCTGCCCGACGCCCAGTTCCTTGCCTCGAACACGTCCTCGATTCCAATCGCCGAGCTCGGCGCGACCACGGCCCGCCCGGCACGGGTGCTTGGGCTTCACTTCTTCTCGCCGGTGCCGATGATGAAGCTCGTCGAGGTCGTGATTGCGCTCGACACCGCCGAGGAGAACGTCATGGTCGCCGAGACATTCGCGCGGGAGATCGGCAAGCAGCCGATCCGGACCAAGGACCGCTCCGGGTTCATCGTCAACATGCTGCTGGTGCCGTATCTGATGGCGGCCGTACGGATGTACGAGGACGGGTTCGCCAGCCGCGAGGACATCGATGAAGGCATGAAGCTAGGTTGTGGCCATCCGATGGGTCCGCTGACGCTGTGTGACCTGATCGGCCTGGACGTGCTGTACGCCGTCTGCGACTCGTTGTATGAGGAATTCAAGCGGCCGGAGTACGCCCCTCCGCCGCTGCTCAAGAGGATGGTCGTCTCGGGCCACCACGGCCAGAAGACACGCCGCGGCTTCTACGAGTACGCCGACGCACCGGCTCCGACCGGAGCGACGAGGTAAGCCGGTTCGGCGGCCCGCGGCCCTGGCGATCGCCGGAAGCCGCGGTCCGCCTCGTCCGGGGGGCGTAAGGGCTTGACCTACAGCTCGGCGGAAGCTAGCCGGGCGCCTTCCAGCCGCGCGGAGATTTTCTGCATCGCCACATCGCGGGCGAAATCCGGCGAGCCATGCTTGGGCTTGACGTCACGGCTGAACGGTGAGAACCCGCAGTCGTCGGTGGCGCCGAGTCGCTCCACCGGGATGTACTTGGCGGCGGTGAGAAGCTCCCGCTTTACCTCCTCTGGGGTCTCCACCTCGGGGGTGAGCGGGTTGATGACGCCCATGAAGCACACCTGCGCAACGCCGTCCGCGTCCTCACGGCTGTACTTGCCGCACAGGCGGTAGACCTTTTCCCTGTCCTCTTCGCTCTTGCATTGGATCAGGAAGTAGCCGGCGTTGAGATCGAACATGTGCTCGAGCAGCATCTCGTAGGGGACGTCCTTGCTGTGAACCGAGTCGCAGTCCCCTCCTGGACACGTGTGAATGCCGATGTCCTTGCGCTCCTCGGGCGAGAACCGGGTCAGCACGCGGTTGTTGAGCTCGATGAAGTCCGAGAGCATGTTCCTGCCGGTCCAGGGGTTGCGTGAGTCGTTCTTGTTCGCGAGGCGGCCCTCGGTGAAGTCGATTGACACCCTCACCGCCCCCGCGGCAAAGCACTGGCGGATGTCCTTCTCGCACTCGTCGACCAGGTCGCTGAGGAACTGCTCGCGGGGATAGCCGGGGACTTCCTTGTCGAGCGGATACAGGAGCATCAGCATCGAGGGCGCGATCACCGCCTGCTTCACGGGATGAGTCGCGATCGCCTCATTCTTCTCCACGAATTCCGAGGCGTAGGTCTGGTAGCGAAAGGGACCGCCGGTGAGGCGCGGGAGCTGGCGATGGTGGCCGTCGTCGAAGATCGCAAAGAACTGCCCGTCGCCGGCGAGATTGGGGCCCAGTCCGGTGCCTGCCAGCGTGTGCGTCAGCGGATAGGTGGCAAAGCTCGACTCTCGCTGTTCGCCGTCGGTGACGATCGGCTCGCCGGTCTCCTCGAGCCGGTGGATCGAGTCCTCGGCCGAGGCGTCCTGCTCGGCCTGAAGTTGCTGCCAGGTGATCTTTCCCTCGTCGTAGTCAGCGTACGCCTGCTGAAGCTTCATCGGTCGTGGAAGAGAACCAACGAGTTCGGTAGGGATAGGCATGAACCGTCCTCTCCTATTGGAACGCGCGGAAATCGGCTGACAGGCCGGGGGCCTGTTCGCGCCGACGGTGAGGCCCGATCAGACTGATCGATCTCCCTCTAGGTCACGGACCATACTTGCTGGCCGTAGCGTAAGTCAAGCGTTTGCCGTGGCCGCGCTTACAGCCCTTGCTGCGCGAGCCGGCGGCGCCTGTCGGCGCCTATTTGATGGGCCGCCCGGTCGATCGCCGATTACCGGGGAGCGCCCCCGTACGGCCCGCGCCGCGCGAGCGAGGAGCGCTATCCAGCAGCACAGCGGCCACCTTCTTGGCGGCGAGCGCCGCGTCTCGGTCGCCCTCGCCCGCGGCGACGATCGAGCCCTTCATCAAGATGTGCCACTGCCGCGCAAAACCCTCGGCGTCGCGAATGCCGGCTTGGCGCGCGAGCGCCTCGAGGAAGTGCCGGATTCCCGCGAGGTACGCTGCGCCGGCGCGATGGATCGCGTGTCCGGCTTCCGGATGCTCGAGCAAGACGTTGATGAACGAGCATCCCTCGAAGTCGCTGGAGCGGAACCAGCCGTCGAACACATCGAAGATTGCCAGCAGTCGTTCGGCGGGATCGGACGCCTGCCGCTCCACCTCGGCTTGTAGCCATCCCTTGGTCCACAGTTCCTCGCGCCGCTCGAGGAAGGCGAGCACGAGCTCCTGCTTTGAAGCGAAGTGCCGGTACAAGGTCTGTCTCGCGACCCCGGAGCGATCGATGATCGCGTCGATTCCCACCGCCTGGACACCACGGCGGGAAAACAGCTCGTAGGCCGCGGCGAGAAGCCGCTGACGTGCCTCGGTGCCACGATCCGGCGGCTCGCTGATGCGAGCCGTTGTAGCTGTATCCATCGCCGCAATCTAGCAACTGCCGCGGTCGCCTCTTGGCTCGGGGGCTCGAAGAGTGAGGGAGACCGATCAGTCCGACGTGGTGCCGGTATGGTCCTCAAGAACACGTGCATAGCAAGAACGGGAACGAGCGAGGGCCAGCAGCTGGCGCCAACCTTCAGACGGTGGAGGTGAGGCGTGTCCGAGCCGGCGAGGCTGAGCAATTGCGCGAGCTGCGACTGCGTGCGCTCCGCGATACACCGCACGCGTTTGCGTCCTCGCATCAGCTCGAGGTCGCGCAGCCCGCCTCCTACTGGAGCGAGCTCGCGCTTGCCAGCGAGAAGGGTCAAGACGCGGTGGTGCTCGTCGCGATGCACGATCGACGCTGGATCGCGATGGCCGCGTCGCGCTGGTTCGACCAGGAGGCGGGCATCGCGCAACTGTGGGGAATGTGGGTCGAGCCGGCCGCTCGCGGTCGGGGAGTCGGGCGCACGCTGGTATCCGGAGTCGCCAGCTGGGCGGCCGCCCGGGGCGCGGCGGTCCTCCGCCTGGGCGTCACCGATCCCGCCGCTGAGGTGGCCAGCTTCTACGAACAACTCGGGTTTAGGCGAACCGGCGAGAGCAGGCGGCTGCCCCCGGACGGCGCCGTCAGGGCCTTCTTCCTGGCAAGATCGCTGCAACTCGGGTCGTGAGGACGCGGGTCCAGGCTCTACCGCGCCGACCCAGCGTCACCGCGATCGGCCCCCATTAGCCGCTGGGTCGCCCGCTGCTGACGAGCGGCGCCCTCGGACATGAACTCCGCAATCGCCTCGAGCTGCTCGTCGCTATATCGCTCGCAGAGCTCGTTCAGCTCATTGACCCAATCTTCAAACAGCGGCGCGAGGTCGCCGAGGCGGTCGGGCACCGTTTCAATCAGCACGCTGCGACCATCGCTGGGGTTGGGTACGCGGCGCGCGAACCCCTTGGCCTCGAGGCGGTCCACGAGTCCGGTCACCGACGCCGGCGCGAGCCCGCTGTGCTCGGTCAGCTGGCGCGCGGTGAGCGGCCCGTGGCGATCCAGCAGATCTAGGGCCTTCTCCTCGGTGGCGCTCAGCCCCTGGTGCTCTGCGAGCGTGGCATGGAACATCACCGCCGCCGTGCTGACTTCGCGACCGGCGATGAACAGCCGCTCCAGCAGCTCACGACGGCGGGCGGTCATCCGTGGGCGCTTTCCGGTTCTCGGGCATCAGCGACAATCTTATAGGTTCGTTCGGCCGAACGAAATGCATGATATAGTTCGTTCGCCCGAACGATCTATTTGGAGGTCAAGCGATGCGAGCACTGATAATCGGCGCCGGCGTAGCCGGCACCACCGCGGCGATGGCGCTACGGCGAGCGGGCTGGGACGCGACCGTGTATGAGGCCTACGAGGACAGCAGCAGCCTGGATCTGGGCGCCTACTTGACCGTCGCGGTCAATGGACTGGACGCGCTGCGGGCAATCGACGCCCATCACGCGGTGACCGCCGATGGCTTTCCCACAGGTGAGATGGAGTTCTCCAGCGGCACCGGCAAGAAGCTCGGAGCGATGGCGATGGGCCCAACGCTCGCTGACGGCACGGTCACGCACACGCTTCGGCGCGCGGACCTCTACCGTCGCCTCTATGAGGAGACCATGGCCCGCGGCATCGAGATCGAGCACCGCAAGCGCCTCCTCGGCGCGGAGGAGCACCCCTCCGGCGGAGTCACCGCGCGCTTCGAGGACGGCACCACCGCGCGCGGCGAGCTGCTGGTAGGCGCCGACGGACTTCATTCCGCCACCAGAAGGATCATCGACGCCGCGGCGCCCGGCCCACGCTACACCGGGTTGGGCAATACCGGCGGGTTCACCCGCCTGCCGGGCTTGCCGGCGCGGCCCGGCGGCTATCAGATGGTGTGGGGTCGCGACTGCTTCTTCGGTTACACGGTTAGCCCCGACGGCGAGATCTGGTGGTTCGCAAATCCGCCGAGCAAAACCGAGATCTCGCGCGAAGCGTTGCGCGAGCTGACCACCGCGCAGCTGCGCGAGCAGCTCGTCCGGCTACTGTCCGCCGACCGGACCCCTGGCGCCCGGATCGTCGCCTCGACGACGGCGGACTTCAGGCTGTTCAACCAGTACGACCTGCCGCGGGTCCCGAACTGGCGCAAGGGTTCGATGGTGATCATCGGTGACGCCGCCCACGCGGTCTCGCCGGCGTCAGGTCAGGGTTGCTCGCTTGCTTTCGAGGACGCCGTCGCCCTGGCTCAGTGCCTCCGGGACGCCGACTCCGTCGGCAGTGCGCTTGCTCGTTACGAGCAGTTGCGCCGCCCTCGGGTCGAGCGGATCGTGAAATGGGGATCCAGCATGAACAACACCAAGCGTCAAGGCATCCTCGGACGGGCAATCCGTGATCTGGCGCTGCCGCTGATTCTGAAACGCGCTGGCGGGTCCGAGGAGATGAGCAAGATGTCGTGGATGTTCAACCACCACATCGACTGGGCGGCACCCGCGATCGCCTGACAGCGTCCGCGAGCTCGCGGCGGCGCCCTCCCATCGCCCGATGATCGCGGCGGCGCTGAGCTCACGGCCATCTCTTGGGCACGTTCGCTCACTGACGACCGCCGAGATAAGTGCGGCCACAGCGAGGAGACCTGCTCCACCGCCGGTTCGCATCCTCGATGACGCACGCCACAAACTCCGCGGCGTCGCGCTGACGGCGCGCCGGGTGACGTCGATACGGACGTCGTGCTGGAGCGCCGCGCCAGTAGCCGAGAGCGTCCTCGATCAGCGGATGCCAATTCGGCCCGAAGACCTCGAGCGCGTAGTGACCGGCGGCTTCCTTGGTTGCGATCGCGCCGGTGGCAAGCGTGTAGTGGAGCCTGGGTGCTCCGAGCACGCCGCGGGCGCTGGCGCGTCGAGGGAAAGCTCGCGCGGTCGTCAATGCGCTCCGCCGCGAGCGCTCCGACCAGCGGCGCCAGTACCGATTCAAGTTGTCATGCGTCCAAGCGCGCAGCTCCGCATCATCGAGGCGAACTTGGAGCTCCTCGCGCTCGGGGCCGCGGATCGAGATGCCGTGGCGAGCGAGCGTTTGCCAGGTCACCGGGTTCACATCCAATCCTGAGCGCTCGGCGACGCGGAAGCGCCCCGCGACATGTCCGGCAAGCGGGGTCACCTGGAGCGGCGAGCGCCGAAGGTCGCTGCCGACCAGGTAGATCCCGTTACAGACGAGCGGCCAGCGCCACTGCAGGGCCAGGTCGCGGATCAGGGATGACCTCCATTGCCCCAGGTGGGCGGCCCGCATCCGAGTGAGCTCTTCGCGGCCAAGCTCACCGCTCACGAGCGCGACGAAGTCCAGATCGCTGCGTCCGAGGCGAAAGGCACCCATGCAAGCGGACCCCACGACATACAAGCCCTCGATTCGCCCGGGGACCGCTCGCTCGAGGCGCGCCAGCAGATCGTCCACGACCCGGCGCGCGGCCGCCGGCAGCGCTTCTCGCTTCACTGCGGATCGGCCCACGTCGGTCACAGCGGCAAGGTAACTTCCCAGACCAGCAGGCGACCACGAGCATCACGCGCTCGTACCGCGGTCGCGCTGCAGTAGCGTGTACCTTCGGGCCAAATGAGTTTCCGGGACGCGCATGCCCGTCGCCCCGAGCAAGCGCGCCAGCGTAAATCGCGAGTGCGGCGCGAACGGGTCGCTGCGCTCGGGTCGCTGATCGTGGTGGTGGCGATCATCGTCGCGCTCGTGGTCGGCTCGACGTCCGGTTCGAAGTCACACCCCTCACCAGCGACAGCATCAGCAAAGCGCTCGAGCTCGTCCGGCTCGCGCGCGGCGAGTCAGCCGGTTACCGCGACAGTGCCGATCCTCGAATACCACGTGATCAACGTCCCACCGCCCGGCAGCTCGGCGAGCCCGGAGCTGTACGTGTCCGCGGGGGCATTCTCGAGTCAGATGGCCGCGCTCAAGGCCAACGGCTGGCACGCGGTCACGCTTGACCAGGTCGAGGCCTACTGGACGCGGGGAGCATCGCTCGGTCCCGGCAAGCCGATCGTGATCACGTTCGACAACGGCTATGCGTCGCAATACACAAACGCGGTGCCGGTCCTGAAGCAGCTGGGTTGGGTCGGAGTGGAGAACCTCCAAGTCAACGGGCTCCCGCCTTCCAACGGAGGCCTGACCGATTCGCAGATTCGCGGCCTGATTTCCGCCGGGTGGGAGCTCGATACCCAGGGAATGTCCCACGCTGACCTGATCACCGTGAACACCAGCCAGCTGAGCTATGAGGTCACAACTGCCAAGCAGACGTTGCACAGCCAATACGGGGTCCCCGGGAACTGGTTCAGCTACCCGTTCGGTCACTACAACGCGACCGTGATCGCAGCTGTTCGCGCGGCCGGGTATGTCGGCGCGACGACGATCGTCTCGGGGTGGGCCAGCGCTCAGCAGAATCGCTTCAGCCTGCCGCGGCTGCAAGTGCTTGGTACCACCAGCCCGGCGCAACTCTTGTCACAGATCGCCTCCGCGAAAGCAACCACCACCGCTCCGGCGTCGTTCAGTGGCCCGGGAAACGCGTGATCTGACCGGGCGCGCCGATCACGGAGCAGTCAGCGCCCAAGTGCCCGCGGCCGAGGTCTGTCCCGCGGCGGCCGCAACCGCACCGACCGAGAACCCTCGCCGGTCGGCGCGGAGCGGGAACGTGGCGGCGTTACTGGCTGCGCCCGGATCCAGGTAGATGCAGAGGTTGCCACGAGCTGCCCGTGGGTCGTCCGCGGTGCCGGGGCAGCGCTTGGGGATCCCGGAGGTGCTCGCGAAATCCAGGCTCACCGGCGCGCCGAGCGGGAACGCGAAGGACTGGGCATTGCGAGCGGTGAGCTGATCGGCTGCGGTCGCGACTCCAGCGACGCTCCAGTCTCCCACCTCCGTCTTGCCGCTGGCGAGCGGCGCCGGAGCTGATGCAACGGTCGCTTTCGGGACGGTGCCGAGGGTCGAGGACTTGATCTCGGCGCCGGTGAGCGTGTGCTTGGCGACCTTGGTGGCTGTGACTGCGCCGTTGCGCAGCTTTGCGCTACTGACCGCGCCGTCCTTGAGCTGCTGGTTGCCGACGCTGTCGTTCGGCAGCGAAGTCACCGCGAACGCGCTACCACTGAGCGTCATGAACAGCGCCAGCGTCGCCACGACGTTCGCGTATGTAAGCCGCGATTTGAAACCGCTGCGCATCAGGAACCTCCCGCTCGTTGCCTTCGGCCAAGCTAGTCGAGTCTCGTACCCTTCGCAAGCGATCACGCTCGGGCGCTTCGCAAGCGCTCAAGCGCGCGCAGCGATGTTCTCCCCCAACCAGTTCCAAAATTGCCGTGCCAGCCCGCTGAGCCGGCTATGACGGCCGTGAACTGCGTGCAGCTCCCGCGAGAGGTCGACATCCCTTAGCGTGATTGCGCGCAGCGTCCCGCCGCGCTCTTCGGCCTCGATCGCGAGCGGTGACAGGAGCGAGAAGCCTCCTGAGGCAAGCGCTCGTTTGACGCTCTGGAGGCTGGCGGCTTCGAACGCCGGGGCGAGCCTGATCCCGACCCTCAGCAGGGCATCGTCAACGACCGCCCGGATGCCAGATCCGGCTTCGCGAGTGAAATACGGCTCCGCCGCCAGGTCGGCCGCGGCGATCATGCGCCGCTTGGCCCAGCGGTGATCGTCGGCGACCACGATGGCGAGCGTGTCGCGGTGGACGGTCAACGTGTTGTAGTCATCGAGGGTGTCGATGCCCTCGACAAATCCAATCTGGACTTCGCTCTCGCGCACGGCCTGCAGGACGCTGGGAGAACTGGCGATTTGCACCTGCGCCCTCATCTCCGGCTGCAGCAGCCGAAACGAAGCCAGCCAGCCGGGAAGGAGGTACTCGCCGATCGTATGGCTGGCGGCCAGCCGCAGCGCGCGGTCAGCGATGTCACGGTGGGCGGCGAGCACGTCTTGGGCGTGTTGCAGGGCCGCAAGCGCCTGCTTGGCCTCGGGATACAGCAGCCGGCCGGCCGGAGTGGGCCGGACGCCGAACCGCCCGCGCTCGAACAGTTGCACGCCGGCGCGGCGTTCGAGCGCCTGCAGCCGTTTGGTGACCGCGGACTGCGTGAGACCGAGAGCGTCGGCTGCACCGTGCACGCTCGCGGCCTCGATCGCCGTGACGAAGGCCGCCAGGTCTCCTGCTGAAAGCGGGTTAGCGTTGGTGCCGTAGTCCGCGCGACGGTCCGCCATCCGCAGAGTGTGGCTAATCAGCCACCCCGAGCGGCTAATCCGCGCGCCGCTTCGGCTGCGCCGCTGGACGGCGCTCGGCGGAGTCGCGGTCATCATCGAAGCCGGCCGCATCCCGCTCCCCGAGCCGCGCCGAGTAGATCGAAGGCGCGCCAATGATCCGAACGAGCACGGTGGCCACTGCGACGCCGAGCAGAATCGGCACCATCAGCGTGTCGGCGTTGCGGGTGAGCTCGAGAATCAGAACGACCGCAGCCAGCGGTGCCTGCATCGAGGCGCCGAGCACGGCGGCGCCGCCGATGATCGCGAAGCTCCCCGGCGCACCGGCTCCTCCGAGCGCGCTCCAAGCGTGGCCGAGCAGGCTGCCGAACAGCACCCCGAAGGCCAGCGTCGGCGTGAACAGACCTCCGGGCGCACCGCTGCCTAGGCAGGCCGACGTCGCCAGCGGCTTCAGCAACACCAGCACCGCGAGTGTGCTCACCGCGAAGCTGTCGCCGATTGTCAGCTGCACGATGTCCTGGCCATTGCCGAGCAGCGTCGGATAGGCGATCGCCAGCACGCCAAGCGCGGTGAACACCACCATCGGGGCGAAGATGCGTAGCAATCCATCGGGCTTGTGGCTGTTGACGAACGCGATCGTTCGCACCCAGGTGATCGCGGCCAGACCCGCCAACGGTCCGATGATCGCCGCCCACAGGATCTGTGCTCCGGCGAGCTTGAACTGCGGCATGTAGTAGATCGGCTGGTCGCCTAAAGTGATCCACGCGATCGCGGTTGCGATCAAGCTCGTGATCAGCGCCGGCAGGACCAAGGACAGGGTGACGGTGCCGAGCAGCACCTCGAGCGCGAACAGCGCGCCGCCCAGGGGAACGTTGTAGACCGCCGCCATACCCGCGCCGCCGCCGCACGCCACGAGTAAGCGACGGTGATGCGCCGGCAGGTTCGCGAACTCCGAGAGGCCGCTTGCCGACGCCGCCCCCGCCAACTGCGGCGCCCCTTCACGTCCGAGGGAGGCGCCCATCGCCACGATCACGATCGACAGGGTCCCGCGCCCGATGCTGCGCCAGAACGGCAGCGTGGCGTCGTCGTTCCAGAGCGCATCGGAGATCTCGCCGGCGCCGGAGCCGCGGACCCGCTGCAAGGCGTAGCCGCCGACCCCCGCAATCACCCCTGCGGCTAGCAGCACCAGCACGCGGTGCGCTGCGGATGTGCGCTCGATGCCCGACAGGTAGGAACCGGAGTGGTAGCCAAAAGCGGTCTTCTCGATCAGCTTCAGCAACCCCATCAGCGCTGCTCCGCCGATCCCGGAGGCGACCCCGACGCCGATCACCGTTGCCCAAAACTTGCGGCTGTAACCGGCGACGATCCCTTTTCCGGGGACGTTCGGCTGCGGCGTGGCGTGTCGCGTGGATTTCTCCGCGCGGTCAGCCGGGTCGCGAGGAGTCCTGTCGTGAGCCGGGATCTCGGTGTCTCGAGCAGGGATGTTGATGTCGGACTCGCCGGCGCCGCTCATCTCTCCGGTAGACGCCTCCAAGTTAGGCCGAGCACAGAGTGCTCGAACATCCAGCGGCGGGCGGAGCGGAAGCCCAGCCAGCGGCCGGATCGCCGATCAATGACAAACCTATCTGGTCATACCCCCTTGTCTGGGTGCTGTCAGGTGAAGCCACTAGACACAAATCGTGCTGCCCGAGGGGGACGGTTTCCATTCGGATTCCGCTGGATTTGATTCCTGCCCGGAATCGGTTGTCGATGAGGGCGGTCCGGCCGGGCGTCCTTGCCGATGAGGCGCCGTCCGGCCGGGTCGCGATCAGCCGACCCGCGCGCGGTCTCTGACGATCCGCAGATTGCTGGTCCGTGCTGCCAGCCGATCCATCGCTGAGGCGATCTCGCTAGGCGGCGCTTGTGTTGACCAGCGGTTGCCAACTCGCCGGACCTCGCCACGACGCTCCAGCTCGTTCAGCCGGGCGAGTGTCTTGGCGTTGTTGAGGCCCGCCGCTCGCGCAGCGGTGGCCGTCGTGAACGTGCTTGGCAGGTTGGGCAGTGCCGCTCGCAGGCGATCGGGACGCCGTTCGCTCCGCTGCCCGCTCCCCCGCGACTTCTGCGAACGCCGCTTCGGCGCTGGGGCGGCGGGTTCAGGCGCGGGCTTGGTTTTGTGCCCGACGGGCGGGTCGTCCCCGAACCGTGCCCGGCAAGCGCCGCACAGTACTACCGGGTCGCGGTCGGGCAGGCGCACGACCTCAAACCGGCGCCAGCCGCGGCCGGAGTGGCAGACGGCGCAGCGGTGTCCGGCGCGCTCGAGTTCAGTCTGGTCTTCGGCATTCATGGCTTTCTACCCACCACGATAGACCGTCGGGGACCACAAACGCATGAAGTCATCAATCAGGGACCGATTCGCGCGCTAAAACACGCGCGAAGGCCCCCCGGAGTGATTCCGTTCGCCTACTCGTCGACGATTTCTGCGGTTGCCGCGTGCTCCTTGACGCCCTCGGCGGCGCGCTTGGCATCGGCGTGAGAGGCAAAGTGCTGGCCCGAGCTGGCCGTCTCCTCGCCATTAGCTGCAACGAGGCGCCAGCGGTACTTTCCTCCCTTGTCCTCATAGACCACGAACTTTGCGTTGGCCATCGCGTCTCCCTTCTGGGTCGTTGCGACGCGGAGCGTAACCCAACCTTCGCTACCGGTGTAGAAACGCACCGCCGCAGCGAAGCGCGACTACCCCACCGCCGTGCGGGGCGGACTAGGAACCGGTTCGCGCGGCGGGAGCGATCCCACCGCGCGACTCGGTATCGGCGTGTGCCGAGTTGAATTCCCCGCGCGACGCTTGGCACCATCCAGTCGCGCGACCTCCGGGGCTCAACATCTTCAGGCGATGGCGACTCCTTCGCCCGCCACAACACCGCGACGCTGCCGGAGTTTCGGCTCGGCGAGCTGTCCAGGTTCGCCGCGCTAGCGGCTAGCGGGCCGAGCGCGCCGGAAACCGGTGCTCGGCGCGCCACCCGAGAAGCTGCTCCGTCGCCTGCGTGTCGAGGAGCACATCCTCACCCGGCGCCGCGGCGTGCAGCAGCGCGAAGCGGTATTCGGCCGTGATCGCGCGCTCGAGCAACGCGACCAGGTCGGAGTCCGCGATGAACACGTCCGCCATCCAGTCCGCGCCGCTCGCCCGGCTCGCCTCGACGGTCTGGAACGCCCCGATGCGCACCGCCGCCGCCGACATGGCCCCTTGGTGCGCGCACCAGAAGGCGAGCGCCTCGAGAAAGCACTTTGTCACGCCATAGAGATCGGCTGGGGCGACCGGGTCATCCGGGGCGACCGGTCGCTGGGCGCTCGCAGACACGGCATGGACCGAAGACGCGACGATCAGCCGCCGGCACTCCGCTTGCATCGCCGCCGACGCGACCTGGTATGACGCTTCGATGTTGGCCGTGCGGAGCGTCTCCCATGGCGCGTCGGGGCTGGCCTCGCCGGCCAGGTGAACGACTACATCGACGCCTGCGAACAGCTCGGGGGAAGTGGGACGGGCCAGGTCGAGCTCGACGACAGCGCCAAACGGGGCCATCGCCGCGAGGCCGGTTTCCGGCTGGTCCACGAGCGTCAGCGGATACCCGCGGGCGGCTAGGTGCTCGACCAGAGCGCGCCCGATGTGGCCACGCGCGCCAGTAATCGCGACGCTCGGCGCCCCATGCACCTCGCCATGGTTCGACATATTGGCGAGAGTACTGGCAGCCCGCAGGCGCCCCGCGCGGTTGCGAGAATCTCGGGATGGCTAGCGAGCGGATCACAGGAACTCTCGCTGCGGCGGTGACGCCGTTGCGCGACGGCGGCGAACGGCTCGATGAGGACGCGTTTGCGCCGCTGCTGGACTTCTATGGCGGCAGCGGGATCGATGGGATACTGGTGCTCGGGACCACCGGCGAGGGCATTCTGCTTCGAGATGAAGAACGCCGTCGCGCCGCGGAGCTGGCGATCGAGCACGCCGGCGCGCTCCGGGTGATCGTGCATTGCGGTGCTCAGACCACGGCTCAGACTGCCGCGCTGGCCGCGCACGCCGCGCAAGCCGGTGCTGACGCGGTCGCGGTGATCGCGCCGCCGTACTTCCCCCTTACCGCGGAAGAGCTGCTGCAGCACTTCGTCGCTGCCGCCAGAGCGTGCGCCCCGGTGCCGTTCTATCTGTACGAGTACGCTGACCGCAGCGGCTATCCGGTCCCGGTGGAGGTCATCGAGAGGCTGCGCGAGCGGGTGCCCAACCTCGCGGGCATGAAGGTCTCCGACGCACCATTTGAGCGCGCCGAGCCGTATCTCGCGCTCGGGTTGGACGTGTTCATCGGAGCCGAGGGAGTGCTGCGACAGGGACTCGAGCACGGGGCAGTGGGCGCGGTCTCGGGCGTCGCGGGGGCGTTCCCCGAAGCCGTGGCTGCGCTGCTTCAGGAGCCCACCGACGAGCACGCGGCGCTGGTCGAATCCCTGCGCGCCGCGGTCTCGAAGTACCCCAGGCAGGCATCGGTGAAGGCAGCATTGGGGTTCCGCGGGGTCCCCGTCCGGACCGACGTACGCGCACCGCTGCGGCCGCTGTCAGCCGCGGAAGCGGACCGTCTGCGAGCGGGGCTCGAGGAAATCGGCTTCCAGCTGCCCCAACGGCGTAGCGGGCGGCGCGCCGTGCAGGTACTCGGCAGCGATCCCACCCCAGTTCGCTCCCGCCTGTAGTTGGTCCAAGACGACCGCGACGAGCCCGTGCATCCGGCGGATAAGAAGGGCACCGGGCGGCAGCGTGAACTGGTTGACCTGCGTGCTGATCGCGTCCCGCCGCTCGCCGCTGGGAACCTCGCGCTCCGGACCGGAGCCGCGCTCCGGGCCGCGGCGCCGATGGTCGCGGCTGAAGCGGCGCTCGCCGGGGACCGCGTACCACTTGAGCGCTCGCCGCATCAACCGCAGCGCGAAATCAGCATCGACCACATCCGCGCGGGCGCTAGGCAGATAGCCGCCTTCGATTAGGGCTTGCTTGAGCGCGTCGGGGTCCCTGCGCCGAACCGCGAGCGCGAGCGCGCGCTCCGCGGCCAGGCGGTCCGCGTCCACGTCGGCGAGCAAGCCGAAGTCCAGAAACCCGACTCGCCCGTCGGGGCAGAGCAGATAGTTGCCGGGGTGGGGGTCCCCGAGGGCGATCCGGTCGCGATACAGCAGACCGAAGAAGAACCGAAAGACGATTTCCCCGTAGCGGTCGCGCTGTGCTTCCTCGCCCCGGCGGACCGTCTCGAAACGTTGCCCTTCGATGTACTCGGATACCAGTACCCGCCGGGTCGAGAGCTTCGTGTCGACGCGCGGCACCCGGATGAACGGATGCCCGCGCGTCAGCCGCTCGACGCGGCGCTGGTTCTGCGCTTCGATCTCATAGTCGAGCTCGTCACCGATGCGCTCGCGCATCTCGATTGCCAGTGCCTTGGCGTCAAGTCCTGGGGCTAGCCGTTTGACCAGCGGGAGCAGCAGCATCGCGTTGCGCAGGTCGGTCTCGACCGCCTCAGCCACCCCGGGGTACTGGATCTTCGCGACCACATCGTCGCCCTCGACGGTCCTCGCGCGGTGAACCTGACCGATCGATGCTGCGGCGAACGCGCGCTCCTCGAAATCGGAGAACAGCCGCTGGAGCGGTACCCCGAACTCACGCCGCATCAGCTTCTCGAGCCGCTTGAACGGCACCGGCGGCACATCGTCGCGCAGTGTCGCGAGCTTGCGTTGCAGCTCGTCCTGCTGCTCCTCGTCGAGCCCGTCGAACTCGATCATCGAGATCATCTGGCCGACCTTCATCGCCGCGCCCCGCATCTGCCCGAGCTGCCCGACGAGCTGGTGTACGAGTGCCGCGGTGCGCTCGCGCTCGGCGGCCGTGGCCCGCTCCGGCTTGCGCACCCGATTGGCGGCCCGCATCCCGGCCCACTGCACGCCTTGACCGGTCACCAGTCCGCCGACCCGCGCCGTTCGGGCAATGCGACCGGTGGGCAGCTTCCCCGCCTCCGGCAGCTCATCGTCGGCCGGTACACGCGCCATCGACCGAGCCTAGCGAGGCGGCGTCAGCGGCTTACAAGCGGCTCACCCGGTAGAGGACCACGCTGTGGGGCGGGACGACCGCACCGATCACCCCGCTCGTCTTTTTGGTCGTATTGGTCCACACGTTCTGGAGGCCATACAGCCTCGCCGTCGAGACTCCCACCTTCTTTGCGGTGGTCGTGATCCGCAGCGGCACCGATCCGCGGTTCAGCAACGCGACCGCCTGATGGCCGCCGCTCAGCCGCTTGCTCCAAACCTGCCCGGTTCCATGCCGCTGGATCGCCGTGCCCTGGAGGCCCAGAGGATCCTGGTCAATCGCGATCACTTGCCGGTTCGCGAGCATCCTGATCGTCGCGGGGGAGAGCACGCGGGGATCGCTTCCCAAGATCAACGGCGCCGCGAGCATCGCCCACATCGATAGCTGCGCTTGCGCTTCCGCCGCGCTCATGCCGAGCTCGGGCCCGAGGTAGTCCGGGTCGTTCCAGTGCCCTCGACCGGCTGCCTTGGGGTGCTTAGCGTCGTTGTCGAGGTTCCTGAGGACGTTCGTCCACTGAATGTCCCGCGTGTAGCCGATGTCGGTGTCAGTGCGCCAGCTTTGCGCGATCTGCGGCGCCCACCGGTAGTTGGCATACGCCGAGTTCGCAAACGACGGGCGCGTCCCGTCGATCTGCCCCGGCGCCCAGAAGTTGTCGACGTTGAACAGCATTCGCCGGTGGCTTGCGTTGTTTGCAAGCGCCTTTGCGAACTGCCTGTAGGACACCTCAGGAGTCAGGCCTTGCTGTCCGGCGCCGCAGAAGTCGACCTTGACCGCGTCAAATCCCCAGGCGGCAAACGAGTTGACGTCCTGCTGGTAGTGGCCATACGACCCCACGCCCTGCCCGTCGCAGCCACTCCGGCCCGCATCGGTGTAGATGCCCGCGAGCAGACCTCGCTGGTGCAACCACCCCGTTAGCCACGGCAGACCATGCGGCCACTGCTGCCGGTTGACGACTAGCTCACCGCGGGTGTCGCGCTGGCCGGTTGCCCAACCGAAGTCAAGCCACACGATTCGGTAACCAGCGCGAGCCAATCCCCTGTTGAGCAACGCACGAGCGACCGAGAGGATCGTCTGCTCGTCGAAGATCCCTCCGACCCCGTAGTAAGTGTTCCAGCCCATGTAGGGAACAGCGGCCAGCGTGGGAAGGCGTGGAGCGGCAAACGTCTCGACCCCCGCCGCGGCGGCTCGCGCGCGCGAATCGGGGACACTGGAATGACCGGCCTGGGCGCGGATCGTGCGCGCCGCGTTCCCGTCGCCCGCGGCCATGCTTGCCGGTTTCGACGGTCGGCCATGTCCGGCGGCCGCCGCCACTGCGGGCGTGATCGCGAGCGCCAGGCACGCGAGCACCGAGGCAGCGGCCAGCAGCAGGGGCAGGCGGGCGCTCACGAGCAACGCCACCATTCGCATACGAGCGTCGAGATGTGCGCAAAAGTAGCAGCGACAGCGGGCGGCACACGACTTGACGGTCGCCGACCGGAGTTTAGAGTTGCCCGCATGGAGCCCGCGACTTCGCCGGAATCACACGATGTCGTGGTGATCGGGGCAGGCGGCTCGGGTCTGTCAGTGGCCGCGCTTCTGTCGAGTGCCGGAATCGGCGCCGTCGTACTCGAGCGCTCGGCGGTCGGGGCCAGCTGGCGTTCGCGGTATGAGCGCTTGCACCTTCACACGCACCGGCTGCTCTCCACCTATCCCGGGCTGCGTCCTGCGCGTAGCCGGGGTGCCTGGATCGCTCGCGACGGGATGGTCGAATACCTGGAGGCCTACGCCGCGCATCACGGTCTCGATCTCCGGACCGGCGTCGAGGCTGGTCGCGTCGATCGCCGCGGCGAAACGTGGCGCGTTGGCGAGCACAGCGGGGGAATCCATTGCGCGCCACGTGGTCATCGCCACGGGCTACAACCATCGCCCGCGCCGGCCCGACTGGCCCGGGGTGAGCTCGTTCTCGGGCGAGCTGATCCACGGTTCCGAGTACCGTAATTACGCCCCGTACGTCGATCGGGACGTGCTGGTCGTCGGCAGCGGCAACACCGGCGCGGAGATCGCCCAGGATCTCGCCGAACACGGAGCTCGCCGCGTTCGCATCTCAATCCGCAGGCCGCCGCACATCGTGCCGCGCAACATCGGGCCGTTACCGATCACGGCACTGACGATCGCGATCTGGCGGCTGCCCTCGTGGCTCACGGACCCCATGATCGCTCTCACGCAACGCGTGCTGATCGGCAATCTGTCGCGCCACGGGCTCCCGGCGCCGGCCGAAGGCGCGTTCGCCCGCCACGCCCGCGACGCTGACTACATCCCGCTGCTCGATGTGGGCTTCGTCCGCGAGCTGAAGCGCGGCCGGATCGAGGTGGTCGCCGCCGCCGCGCGGTTCGACGGTCCTCACGTTCACCTCTCCGATGGGACCGTAATCGAGCCTCAGGCAGTGATCGCGGCGACGGGCTACGAGCGAGGACTGGAGCCACTCGTCGGCCACCTCGGCGTCCTTGACGCGAACGGAGCACCGCTTCCACGGCCTCCAGCGAAGGTAGCGCCCGATGCGCCCGGCCTTCACTTCGTCGGATTCTTGAATGACTTCAACGGTGCGATCTGGGCTCACTCGTGGGAAGCTCGACGTGTTGCGCGCACGATCGCCCGCGACCTGCGTGGGCGGGTCGCCGCAGCGGCCTGAGCGATAGCACGGCTGCCGGCTGCGAGCCGCCGTGACACGGTGACGATCAAACCGATCGCGGGGCCACCCAAGCCGCCTGCTGCTGACCTCGCCGTCGCGAAAACAGTCAACCGCGCCAGCGCTCGTACCGGCGAGTCGCTTGACTACACGATCACGGTGACCAATCACGGACCGGCGACCGCGTCCAGCCCGACCGTCACCGAGCGGGACTCCTCCGAGCCGCTCGCGATTCGTCGCCTGGGTTCTCGCGACACCAAGGAATTGGTCCCGCCTGAGAGTGTCGGCGCTTCCGCTGCGTGCGGGCGCCGACACTCCAGGGAGGATTGGATTTTCGCCTAGTGCAGAAGCTCGGCGAGGTTGATGGCGTTGGCCATCGCCTGATAGCCGGCATCGTTGGGATGCAGGTTGTCACCGCTGTTGTAGGCGGGGTTGATGTACTGCGGATCGAAGCGATCCTTCGTGGCCTTTGCGAAGTCGATGACCCCGTCGAAGGCGTGGCTGGTGCGGATCCAGTTGTTGACGGTTTCCCGCTTCACCTCGGCGGCCGGCGACCAATAGGCAGCCCCCTTGAAGGGAACGAGGGTGCCGCCGAAGATCTTCAACCCATGGGCGTGGGCACGGGCGATGAGCTGCCGGTACCCGTTGATGATCTGCCCAGCGGTCACGTTCGTGTTCGGCACCGAGCATCCCGTGTCCGGCGTCTGGCTGAAGCCGATATCGTTGATGCCCTCGAGCAGAATCACATCACGGACACCGGGCACCGAGAGCACGTCCTGGTTGAACCGAGTCAGCGCCGACTGACCGAAGCACGGGGAGTCGTTCAGCACCCGGTTACCGCCGATACCCTCATCCACGGTGCCAGGTGCCCGGTTCCCGAGCACAGCCACCAAGCGCTTGGCAAGGAGATTCGGCCACCGGTAGTTGGCGTTCACCTGCGATTGGTAGCCGTCCGTGATCGAGTCACCGAACGCCACCACCGTCCGTTGGGACGAGCTTGAGGCGCTGATGTCGACGTCACTGACGTAGAACCAGGAGGAGCCCCCCGCGGGCGTCGACGCGAGCGCGGTATACGAACCCGTCCCCACCGTGGCGACCTGGTTCCCTGACGCAACGTAGTTGGTCTGCTGCGAGGTGGAGTGGTAGGTCGTCTGTCCTGTGGGGCCGGCCAGATACAGGCTGATGGCCAGATCCTCGAGCGGACGGACGCCGAGACCGACCGGATCGCTGACCGCCTCGCCGCCGGCGGGAATCGTCACCGACCGACGCCCGCCGAAGGTCAGATTCCTGATCGTACCCGGGACCAGCTGTGCCCCTGTGAGCTCGATCCCGACTGTGGCCGGACCAACGACGACCGGCCGCGTACCGAACCTGTTACTCAGGTGGACGCGCAGCACGTTGCCGCCGATACTCGTAAAGACGATATTACGTACGGTTTGGTTGCTGAATCCGGTCAGAGCAGGGCTTGTGGGCTCCCCGGTGAGCGCAAAGCTGGATGGAGACTGTGGAGACGCGGTCCAAGTCGCCACCCACCGCGCGCCAGGTCTTCGAGCTGTTTTTGCCGCCGCGCTGCCAGGAACAGCCGATGCAAGCAGCGCGATCAAACCGATCGCGAGCCACGAGGCTCCTCGTCGCGCACCCAACCTCTTCATGATGACCCTCCTTCAGGCTAAGTACGGTCCCGACCGCATCCAGCACGCTACCCGCGACGAAGTTACAGAAACCGATCGCTACTTCGAAGGCGAGCTTCAGGCATCCAGCACACCAAATGATCACGTTTTTGACCGAAAACGTGACCATGGCCGCGTTCGGAGCTGTCCCCCGCGACGGCACCGGTCGTCGAGCGCCGGCGTGGATCCGGTGCACACGATCGGATAGGTTGATCGCATCACTCTAGAAAGAAGAAAAGATGGCGATGGGGACGATCATGCTCATCCACTGGCGCGAGGCGACCTCGGAGGAATACGACCAGGCGCGCGAGAAGGTGAGTTGGGATCGTGACGTTCCGGCTGGCGCAAAGCTCCATGTGTCTGGCTTTGGTGACGACGGGCTGCAATGTGCTCGACGTCTGGGAGTCCGAACAGGCATTCGGCACGTTCATGGAGCAGCGCCTCCAGCCCGCGATCCAGGAGATCGGCATTCAAGGGCAGCCCGAGGTCAAGTTCTTTCCCCTCCACGGGGTCTTCGCGCCAGCGCTCGGAAAGAACGAGCAGGTCTCGGATCTCTGAAGAGAGATCGGCCTAGATGAGAAAAGGAGCGAAGAATGGGTGCTGATCAGAACATTCAGACGATCAAGTCGATGTACGAGGAGTTCGGTCGCGGGGACGTCGACGCAATACTCGAGCGCGTGACCGACGACGTCGACTGGTCGACCGACGCCGCTACCGGATCGGCTCCGTGGTGGGCCCTCAAGCACGGCAAGGCCGGAGTCCGCAGTTTCTTCGAGGCCATAGGGCAGACTGGCCCGGTGACGGAGTTCACACCATTGAGCTTCGCGAGCAACGACGACGGTGACGTAATGGTGTTCATTCGCTACGCGTTCACGGTCACCGCCACCGGCAAGACTGGCGAGATGAACCTGCACCACTATTGGAAGTTCCGCGAAGGGAAGGTGTGCTTCGTCCGCGCCTCCGAGGACACCGCGCTGGTGGCCGCGGCCCTGACACCCTGAGGCCGCGGCAGCGTCGCGTCAACCCCCGCGCTTAGTTGTTCTCAGACCGGTAGCCCGTCAGCGCGGGCGTCACACATTTCAACACCGGGACTCAAGGCGCCGATGATGGGTCGCAGCGGCGCGCGCGGGGCCGTGGTGCCTTTGCTGGCGCGGGGGGGCAGTCTCGTTCATCTGGGAGACCTTGAGTCCGCTCGCCTTTACAGCGACTTGCAGGCTCTCGAGCGCAGGATCGGGGTTGGGGGATTGGGTTGGATGGTTTAGGAGCGCGATGGCCGTGAGACCGGGCCGGGGTGAGGCGGCCCGGTCTCGGTTTCGGCGGGGTTGGTGTGGTTTGCCTAGTGGCGGGGTGTGGCGAGCATCCCGTCGGTGTTGCCGGCGGTGTCGACGTAGAACCCGACCAGCTGGCCCTTGTCGTTGACACCGTTGACCGTGGTGGTGCCGACCCCGTTGGGATCATCGACGGTCTGGAACCCGCGCTTGCGGGTCCAGGTGAAGCCGTGCATGGTGGCGGTGCTGCCGCTGCCTAGCTGGTAGACACCGACGACCTCGTCGGCGTTGTTGACGCCGAGTGCCTGGGTCATGCTCGCGCCGGGGAATGCCAGGGTGGTGAGTTTGCCGTGGCCGCTCAGGAGAAAGCCCTCGACCAGCCCCGCTGCGTTGGTTTCGAAGCCGGCGATGTCCTGACGGTTGTTGATCGCCGCGGCGGTGACGCTGGTGGCTCCGGAGATCGTGATCTCGTGGAACCGGTTCTTAGCGATGCTGTACGTGTAGCCGTGGCTGTTCCCGTTGGCGTCGTTGTAGAAGCCGACCGCGATGTCGCTGTCGTTGACGCCCAGCAGCTGGTTGACGGGTGGGGTCGAGTTGTTGGTGGTGGGGAAGTTGACGGTGTGGAAGTGACGCCCGCGGATCGCGTAGAACCCGAAGTTGTCGTTGACCTGGTTGGCGTTGTTCATGTCTGACCAGAACCCGACCGTGACGCCCTTGTTGTTGAGGCCGGTGACCTGCGTCTGCACCGAGCCGGGGAAGTTCTCGTTCACATAGTTACGCTGCCGATACGGCGGGTACAGGAGGTAGCCCTTGTTCGGATGGCCTTGCGCCCCGGAGTCGAAGTAGCCAGCGATCACACCGTACTTGTTGATCCCCAGCAGCTGGTTGAACGTGAGGTCGTTTTTGTTGTCGAGCGTCCGAAACTGGTAGCGGGTCGCGTGACCATTCGAGGTCGCGGCGGCGGGACCCGCGAGCGCCCCGACGCCTAGGACCGACACGGCGGTGGCCAACGCAACGCGAACCCAGCGGGCCGCCACGCCCCGAACGCCGCGCTTGAAAGCGCCCGCGATCGGGCGATTCTGCTCAATGACATGCGTGAGATACAGGGACTCTCCTTGATCGAAGGTGATTGAATTGACATCGGCGGCAGAGGATGTGACGAGAGGGCCCCCTTCTGCCACAGCGGCGTGCCCAACACCGCGACGCAGCATCGTACCGACTCCTCAACGGGGAAGTCCTCCCCGGGGCCCGACAAGATCAGCTGAAGTACTCTCCGGCGGCTCTGACCCAGCCGGGCTCGCCATTGCGAGGACCCTCGAACTCGCTGAGGGAACCGCTCGCCACGTCAAAGCCGTGAATCCAAACCAGGTCCGTGGGGAGCGTCTCGAACCCCGCGTCGCGGACTTCCGTCGCCCCGCCCTCCGGCAGGTGAAGACAGTTTGCGGTAAGTCGCGAGTAACGCTGCACCTGCGCAGTCCGCGCCCGGCGCTGCGCTTCATATCGAGCGAGCGCGCAGACAACCCCGTCACTTGCGGCTCGCGCCAGGCAATCGGCGAGCACCACGGCATCCTCGATCGTCTGGTTGGCACCCTGGCCCTGGTGGGGCAACATCGCGTGCGCGGCGTCTCCGAGCAGGACCACCCGGCCGGCACTCCAGCGCTCCAGCGGCTCGTGGTCGTACAGCGCCCAGCGACTGGCCTGCTCGACGGCGCCCACCATCTCGAGCACGGCGGGATGCCAGCCTTCGTAGGCGGCGAGCACCTCCTCCACCGGGCAGGGCTCCATCCATGCCTCGGTCCTCCATTCACGCTGTCGCACGACCGCGAGAAAGTTGATCACCTGGCCCCCTCGGATCGAATAGTGGAGGAGGTGGCGTCGCGGTCCGGCCCAGAACTGCAGCGGGGATCGGTCCGGGAGGGACGGCAGCCGCTCGACCGGGACCAGGCCGCGATAGCCAACACTGCCTGAAAACACGGGCGCGTGCGCCATCAGCGCGACCCGTCGTACCTCCGAGCGAACGCCATCGGCACCCACCACCAAGTCCGCCTGGGCGTCGCCGCCATCCTCGAAGGTAAGCGTGACGCCATCGGAGGTTTGGGCCACGCCGGTACATCGGCGTCCAAGCTCGACCGCCTCCAGGTTCACCCGGTTGATCAGGGCGCGCTGAAGATCAACCCGGTGCAGGGTCCAGAAGGGCGAGCCGAAGGCGTCCTGATAGGCCTGCCTCATCGCATGCGAGACGATGATCCGACCGCTCTGCCAGTGGCGGATCGAGAGCTGCGATGGCTCGTCAGAGACCGCCGCCAGTTCGTCGCCTGCGCCAAGCCGGCGCAGTAGCCGCGTGGAGTTAGCCGATAGCGCCACCCCTGCGCCAACCTCGCTGAGGTCGCGAGCCTGTTCGAACACCCGCACCGGGACGTCGCGTTGTTGCAGCGCGATCGCGAGCGTCAGCCCTCCGATCCCCGCACCGACTACAGCAACTCGCATATCAGCCACAGTGACCGCCGATCCCGTACTGGCCTGTTGCCCGGCATGTTGTCAGCCGCATCGGGGCCTGTCCATCCCTCGATCGGGGCTGCGCGATAATCGTCGTATGGTTGGCCGGGTACCAAGCTGGCGATTCGTGGGCCGTCAGGAGGAGCTTGCGGCGCTCGAGACCGCGCTCGCTCATGCGCGCGAGGGCTTCGGCTCGGTCGTGCTGGTGGCTGGAGAGGCGGGCATCGGAAAGAGCAGGTTGATCTCCGAGCTCGGCGCCCGCGCAGCGCGTCAAGGGATGACGATCGTTCTCGGGGAATGCCTGCCGTTGGGCGAAGGGGAACTTCCTTACGCGCCAGTGCTCGGCGCTCTCCGCGCGCTGGGGGGCCAGCGCGGAGAGTGGGAGCTTGACCCGGAAGGATCTCGGGCCCGTCTGTTCGAGCAGCTGTGGGCTCGGATCGCGTCGGCGGCGCGAGAAGCCCCCCTGATGTTTGTGGTCGAGGACTTTCAATGGGCAGATCGATCCACGCGCGACTTCTTGTCGTTCTTGGTTCGAGCTGCACGTAGCGAGCCGATCGCGCTGATCGTCAGCTACCGCAGCGAGGAGCTTGACCGCCGCCACCCGGCGTGGCCGTGGGTGCTGGAGCTTCAGCGAAGCGGCAGGGCGATCAGGGTGCAGCTGGGACCGTTCACGCGGCCGCAGTTGCGCGAGCAGGTCGCCGCGATCCTCGAGGAAACGCCACCGCCGGCACTGATCGATCGCTTGCTCGAGCGCTCCGAAGGCAACCCGTTCTTCTGTGAGGAGCTGCTGGCGGCATCGCGGGAATCCGGTGACGCGTTACCGGAGTCTCTGCGTGACGCGCTCTTGACGCGCGTCGATGCCCAGTCCGCAGATGTTCGCGACGTGCTGCGGATCGCGGCCGTCGCCGGGCGGATGGTCGATCACGCGCTGCTGGCGGAGCTTGCCGACATGCCCGAGAAGAATCTCGACTGCGCGCTTCGTGATGCTGTCGAGGGCTATCTGCTCACGCATGGCACCGATATGGCGACTTACTCGTTTCGCCATGCGCTGCTGCGGGAGGCGGTTTATCGCGACCTGTTGCCCGGTCAACGGCGCCGGCTGCATATCGGGCTCGCGGGAGCGCTCAGCCGCCGCTTCCCAGGGTCTCCCGCGCGGGCCGTGGCCGCCGCGGAGCTGGCCCATCATTGGTACGTCGCTGGAGAGTTGTCCGCGGCGCTGCCGGCAGCGCTCAGCGCTGCCGCCGCAGCGGAGGATGTCTGTGCGCTTGGCGAGGCGTGGCTGCACTACGAACGCGCGCTCGAGATCTGGGACGGTGCCCGTCCCGACGCCGGCGATTTGCCGCTCGAGCGGCGGGACGTGATGCGGCGGGCGGCGGAGGCGGCGAGCTTGACCGGCGAGAACCAGCGGGCGATCGAGCTCGGGCGCCAGATCGTGTCGGGAATCGATGAACACGCTGCGCCCAACGAGGCGGCGCTGGCGCATGAGCGCCTGGGTCGCTATCTGTGGACCGCAGGGCGGGGCGATGACGCGCTGCCCGAATATCGGCAGGCGGTCGAGTTGACGCCCGCCGAGCCGCCGTCTAAGCAGCGCGCGCTGGTTCTGGCCGCTGACGGGCAGGCGCTGATGCTATGCAACCGCGTCGCTGAGTCGAGTGCGCGCTGTGAGGAGGCGCTGGCTATCGCCCGCTTCGTGGATGCGGAGTCGATTGAGGCTCACGTACTGAACACCGTGTGCGGGAATCGCAGCGGCAACGGTGACTTTCAGGGGGCGTTCACGGCAGCCAAAGAAGGACTTGTGATTGCCCGCCGCTTGGGCCTCGGCGAGGAGATGTGCCGCAGCTACACCAACGGCAGCGACGCCCTGCACCAGGCGGGACGGATCGAGCAGTCGATCGACATGGCGCTGGAAGGAATCCAATCGGCCCGCGAGTTCGGCTTCGAGCGCCAATGGGGCGATTTCCTCCGCGCGGATCTGTGCGGCCGCTTGCTGCAGATAGGGCGGTGGGCAGAAGCACAGGCGCTGCTGGAAGAGGTCATCGATCGCGTCCCGACCGGCGTGACGGCCGGGAGCGCGTACTCGCATCTGGGAGGTCTGCTCGCCTGGCGGGGGAGTTCGACTCTGCACGGCGGATGATCGACCAGGCTGACGAACACATCCGCCGATCAGGCGCGTCGATGTGGCTTGCTCCGCCCGCGGCCGCACGGGCTTCGCTGGAGCTGTGGGCGGGCTGTCCCGAGGTGGCGGCGACGGTGGTCGCTGATTGCCTGGAGCGGGTGGGCGAGACCGAGTACGTCTTCTTCACCGCGAGGCTGTACGAGCTCGGGCTCCGGGCCTGCGCCGACGTTGCCGCTGGCCGGTTGGGCGACGAGCAATCCCTCGGCGAGCAGGCGACGATCGCCCGACGGCTGATCGAACGGCTGCACGACGTGAGTGCCAGGCCAGCGGCGGGCGTCTCGCCGCTCGTCCTCGCAAGCCAGTCGGTCTGTGCGGCCGAGTACGCCAGGATTGCCACTGCCGGCGACGCCGCCCTGTGGGCTCAGGCGGGGCAACGACTGGAAGCTTACAGTCATCGGTTTGGCGTCGCGTACGCCCGCTGGCGCGGAGCCGAGGCCTTGCTCACCACCGGCGAGGACCGATTTGCGGCAGAGACGCTCCTGCGTCACGCGCACGCTATCGCCACGGAGCTGGGAGCGCGGCCGCTTCGCGACGAGCTCGAGAGACTGGGCCGTCGCGCCCGCGTCGAGCTGAGCGACCAGCTCGATCGCAATGCGGCCCCCGACGCGCGCTTGGCAGCGCTCGAGCTGACCCCTCGGGAACTCGAGGTGCTCGCGTTGCTCGGGGACGGAATGACCAACCGCGAGATCGCGGCCCAGTTGTTCATCAGCAACAAGACCGCCAGCGTCCACGTGTCGCGAATCCTCGCCAAGCTCTCGGTCCCTAACCGCGCCGCTGCGGCCGCGGCCGCCGAGCGCCTGCTGCCTGGTCGGACCGCTACGTCGCGGTCACCGTGACGCGCGCCCACGCATTGTTGACGTATCCCTTTGGATTCCAGAGGTGCCGGGGTTCTTCCGGCTGCGTGGCGGCAGCGCTGTCCCACGCTCGCGCCACGAGCTGATGGCGACCGCGGCGGAGAGTGAGTCGCGCACGCCATCGCCGCCAGGCCCACGGGCTCGAGCGATCGAGCAGCTCTGCCTGAATCCACCGGGATCCACCGTCGCAGGACACATCGACGCGGACGATCCGGCGGTCGTCGCCGGCAAAGGCATAGCCGACCACCTCCACCTGACCCGCGCCGATCGTTGCGCCGTCGCTCGGCGAGAGGATGTCGGAGCCGACCGCGACGGCTCCCAGCGCGACCCCGGTGCCGGAAGGGACTTCATCGGGGTCCGCCTCAGCCGGGAGTAGTCGATAGGAGCGCGACTGAAAGTAGTTCTCTGATGGCTCCGATCGGGCGGTGAGGCGTTCGATCCACTTGACGCTCCGGGCCCCGATGTAGCCGGGTACAACCACACGGACGGGCCCGCCGTGGACATCCGGCAGCGGCTGCTCGTTCATCTCCCAGGCGAGCAGGACCTCCTGCGCGAGCGCCTTGTGGCGGGCAACCGAGGCACCGAAGGGTTGCGGCGGGTCGGCCTCCTCCGAGACATCGCCCCCGAGAAACTCGATGTGCTGGGCCTCCTGGCGCAGTCGGGCCGCCTGAAGAACGTCGCGCAGCGAGACCCCGCGCCAGGTGGCGGTGCCGGTCGCGCCACCCCCCCAGGGTGCCTGGCCCGGAATGTCGCGGAAGGACGTCAGCGCGACCCGGCGGTTGCCGGCGCACTGGAGGGTGGCCGTGATCTCGCGCTCGGCGAAGCCGGCCTGTAGGTCGCCGAGCGACAGCTCCAGCTCGCGGTCAACAAGCCCTCCCACGCGCAGCCGCCAGCGTGATCGATCGATCTCCGGAACTGAGCCGTGGGTGCGGACGTAGAACGCATCGAGCGGCGTAAGCCTGTTCGCTCCAAGCACATGTGGCGGCGGTTCCGCGTTGTACGGCTTCTGTTCGTGGACGAGCATGTCCGAGCGCTTGCCGAAGGCCATGCGGACACACATACCCCGCGCGATGGTCGCGCTCCCCTAAACAGCGAGCGCCGAGGTCCCGGGTCGCGCCCGTCTCAGTGCTCGTAGGTTCCGATCGCGCGCGCTTGCTCGATCACGTGGTCCTCGATCCGCTCGAGCAGCACGCGGCGATCGAGACCAGGCTCGAGATCGAGCTCCGAGTCCAGCGCGTAGACCCAGAAGTAGTAGTGATGGGGGCCGTGACCTGGAGGCGGCGCCGGTCCGTTGTAACCCGCGTTGCCAAACGAGTTCGTGCCGGAAGTGATCTTGCCTCCGCCTTCGGGCAGGCCTGTGGCGTCACCCGGGATTCCGTACGCGACCCAGTGCGTGAAGCCGTCTACCAGCGGCGCATCGGGGTCGTGAACCACGACCGCGAAGCTCTTGGTGCCCTGTGGCACTCCCGACCACTCGAGCGTCGGCGAGACATCCTCGCCGTCCCCGGTGTGACGCTCGGGGATCCTGCGGTGGCCCTCGAAGGCTGGGGAGGAGATTCGTAGATCTGCGACGTTCAGCTGCTGTGCCATGCGAGGGTCGTACCCAGCTCAGGGCACAGAAAATCAACCAGGAGCCAAGCTGCTTGGGAGCGGGGCCCTCCGGCAGCCGGCCGACAGGAGGCGAGCCATGCAGGCCGTCACGTCTTCAAGCTGGTCAGCCGCGAGAGCTGACGGCCCGCCGGTGGGGTCTCCCTCGGATTCCGGCGGCAAGCGGTGGAGACTCCCACGCAGGCTCCTCGCCACCCTGCCAGCGCTCGAGGTCAGGTCGCTGCAATCGCGCGCGGCCGAGCACGAACAGGTAAGCGGCGAACAGTCCGCCGCCCGCGGCGATCCCAAAGCACACCCAGACGGCGGCGCTGATCCCAGCTGTGGGGTTGGGCGCGACGGTCATCGCCAGGTGAAGCAGCAGCGGCGCGGCGATGAATGCGGCCGCCCCGCGCAGGAGCTCCACGAGCGCGAAGACGCGCTGGATCTGCGCGGAGCGCAGCGAGAAACCCGCGATGAAAAGGGATGGGGAGACCGATGCTCCCACGCCAAGGCCGACCAGGCCCGAACCGATGATCACGAGCGCGTCGGGTCCGTGCGCGACGCCGGTCAGCACGGCGGCTCCGCCGGCGAGCATGACCATCCCGCCGAACGCGAGCACCGGTATCAGGCGGGTCCGGAACAGGATGCCAAACAGGATCGCGGTCGCTACTGCCGCGCCGAACTCGGGCCAGAACAGCATCGCCAGGTGCGTGGGCGACGCCTTGTTCTCGAACGCGAACTGCGTGAGCGTGACCAAGCCGACGGAGGCGGCTCCGGCGCACATCGCGACCGTGATGCCGGCGACGGGGAAGGTGGTCGCGAGCTGGCGAACAGGCATCAGCGGATCCTTCACGAGGTACTCGTGAGCAACCAGCGCGATGATCATCACCACCCCGCCAACCAGCGGCAGGAAAACGATCGGATCGAGCATCCGGTGGCTGAGGAGCTCGGAGGCACCGAAGAACGCGGCCGCCGAGCCAACGCCGGCGAGCAGGATCGCGACCAGATCCCACGGCGCGCTGCGATCTTGCGGCGGCTGGTCCTCGAAAGTCAAGAACACCAATAGGAGTGCTACCGCGCCGAGGCCGGCGACGATCCAGAAGAGCGGCCGCCAGGCATCCGCACCGGCCTGCACTCCGCCGGCCACCGGTCCCACGGCCACGGCGCCGAAGATGCAGAGGTTCATGATCACGCCGGTCACGGGCGTCTTTGACGGCGGCCAGCCGATCACCAGGGGCGGCACGGCCGCGATCAGCATCAAGCTGGTCGTCAGCCCTTGCAAGATGTGACCGGCGATGAAGAACGCCGGTGTGAGCGCGAGCGCGGTCAGGACCGAGCCGATTACGAATAGCGTCGCGTACAGCACGAGCATCCGCCGGCCACGCAGATGCACCGCGAACTGGACCGCGATCACCGTGCCAAAGGCATATGCAGCGTTGGCCATCCCCGTCGTGAGCTGGAGTGCCTGACGGCTGAGCGGCAAGCTTTTGGACAGCACTGGCAGTAGCGGGTTGAGCGCCGAGCTGAGCGCCAGATACGGGATCAGCGCGAACACCACCAGCGCCGCCGCCGCCGCATAGCTGTCGGCCAGCGGGCCCCGGAAGCGCATCAGCAGATCACGATGCGGCTCCGCGCCGCGGATCTCGATGGCACTTGGTGTGGTTACCCCCGCTGGCCGCGGCCAATCGCGTTATGCGCCCTCATGGCGACCAGCCGCCCGCTGGGAGGCCGTTGAGTGAATGACTGCTCGAGTCGAGGGGTAAGCCGACGCTATGGTGCCGTCCACTCGTGAACCGGAGCTAGCTGAGCTGTCGCTGCGAGTCAACGGCTCAGAGCACTCGCTGCTGATCGACACGCGCATGTCGCTCCTGGATCTGCTGCGCGAGCGGTTTGAGCTCACCGGCACCAAGAAAGGCTGTGACCACGGTCAGTGCGGGGCGTGCACGGTGCTGATCGACGGGCGACGCGCCAATTCCTGCCTTGCGTTGGCCGTCGCGCATGGCGGGGCTGAGATCGTCACCGTCGAGGGCTTAGCCCAGGACGAGCTGCATCCATTGCAGCAGGCGTTCCTCGAGCTGGACGCGTTTCAGTGCGGGTACTGCACTCCAGGCCAGCTGTGCTCGGCGGTGGGCATGCTGCGCGAACTCGAGGACGGCTGGCCCAGCGCCGTCACTCGGGACGGCGTGCATTTGACCTCCGAGGAGGTCCGCGAGCGAATGAGCGGCAACATCTGCCGCTGCGGCGCGTACCCGAACCTGGTGCGTGCGATCCTGGAGGCGGGTTCGTGAGGCCGTTTCGCTACGAGCGCGCAAATGATGTGGAGAATGCGGTTGCGCTGGGCACCGCGTCACCGCACGCGAAGTTCCTCGGCGGCGGCACCAACTTGATCGACCTGATGCGACTCACCGTAGAGACGCCGGACACGCTCGTCGACGTCCACCGGCTCGGCGCGGACCTGGTGCAGGAGACCGACGAGGGTGGAATCCGGATCGGCGCCGCCGTGCGCAACAGCGAGCTCGCCGCCCACCCGCTGGTCCGCGAGCGGTATCCGCTGCTCTCCTCCGCGCTGCTGCAGGGCGCATCGGGCCAGTTGCGAAACCTCGCCACCACCGCCGGGAATCTGTTGCAGCGCACCCGCTGCCTGTACTTTCAGGATGTGAGCAAGCCTTGCAACAAGCGCACGCCGGGCTCCGGCTGCCCGGCCCGCGAGGGCGAGCATCGCAACCTCGCGATCCTCGGCTGGTCAGATCACTGCGTCGCGACTCACCCGTCGGACATGGCGGTCGCGCTCGCGGCCCTGGACGCGCGAGTGGAGTTGGCCGCCTCAGGCGGCCGCCGCGTCATCTCCGTACTTGACTTGCATCGGCTTCCGGGCGAGCAGCCTGATCGAGACACGATCCTCGAGCCAGGCGAGTTAATCGTGTCTGTCGAGCTGCCGCCGCTGGCGTTCGCCCAGCGCAGCCGCTACGTGAAGGTGCGCGAGCGCGCGTCGTTTGCGTTCGCGATCGTCTCGGTCGCCGCGGCGCTCGATGTGGAGGATGGCGCCGTGCGCGACGCGCGGATCGCGCTCGGAGGAGTGGCGCACAAGCCGTGGCGGGCCCACCGGGCGGAGGAGCTGCTGCGCGGCGGGGACGCGAGCGAGGAGCAGTTCAATCGCGCGGCGGAAACGGAGCTCGAGCACGCGCGGCCACTGCGCGACAACGGCTATAAAATCGCGCTTGCGCGCAACGTCATGGTTGGCACGCTGAGCGAATTGGCCGCGCAGTGACCACGATCACAACCCCCCTCAGCCGCATCGAGGGCCGCCAGAAGGTCACCGGAGTCGCCAAGTACGCCTACGAATATCCCGCCGACGAGCTCGCATACGCGGCCGTGGTGCAAGCGCGCATTTGCCGCGGCGAGATCCGCTCGCTCGAGGCCTCGACCGCGCTTGCGCTCGAAGGCGTGCTCGCCGTCCTGTGGTGTGACAACGCACCGCTGCTGAAGAGCAACGGGGAGCTGGCGGTGCTGCAGTCGCGGAGGGTCGCCTACCGCGGCCAGATCGTCGCGGCGGTCGTGGCGGAGAGCCTCGAGGCGGCACGCCACGCACAGCGGCTGGTAGCGATCGAATATGCCCAGGAGCCGCACGAGGTGCTGCTTCGAAGCGACCACCCGCGACTCTACAAACCGGAGAAGATCAACCCGAACCTCGAGACCGACACCTACGAAGGCCATTTCGACGCCGCCTTCGCGGACGCGGAAGTGACCGTCGACCGCACGTACGAGACACCCTGGTTTCACAACAACCCGATGGAGCCGCACGCGACGCTCGCGGCCTGGGATGCGGACGGAGGGCTGACCGTATACGACTCGACCCAGGGCGCCACGCCCACCCAGCAGACCGTGGCTCAGGCGTTCGACCTCGATCCCTCGCTGGTACGGGTGATCTCGCCGCATGTCGGCGGAGGGTTCGGCTCCAAAGGCACGCCGCGGCCGCTGGTGATCCTCGCGGCGATGGCCGCGCGGGTGGTCGGGCGACCGGTGAAGGTCGCCGCGACGCGGCAGGAGATGTTCACGTTCACCGGCTACCGCACGCCGACGCTGCAGCGCCTGAGGCTCGGAGCGGGTCGCGACGGCGAGCTCACCGCGATCGGCCATGATGTGGTCGAGCAGACCTCGACGATCCAAGAATTCGCCGAGCAGACGGCGGCCGCGACGCGAATGATGTATCGGGCCGCCAACCGGCGCACGACGCACCGCCTCGCGGCGCTGGACGTGCCGACCCCGTCGTGGATGCGGGCACCGGGAGAGTGTCCCGGCATGTATGCCCTGGAGTCCGCGATCGACGAGCTCGCGAGCGCGTGCGGGATCGACCCGATCGAGCTTCGAATTCGCAACGAACCCGAGCTCGATGCCGACACCGGCCATCGCTTCTCGAGCCGAAACCTGATCGCGTGCCTGCGAGAGGGCGCGAACCTGTTCGGCTGGGAGCGACGCGATCCGGAGCCCGCAACTGACCGCCAAGGTGACTGGCTGGCCGGAACCGGCGTCGCCGCCTCGACTTATCCAGCGCGCCGCCGGCCCTCCCAGGCACTCGCCCGCCGGCGAGCCGACGGCGACTACGAGATTGAGGTCGCCGCCGCGGATATCGGCACCGGCGCCCGCACCGCGCTCACGCAGATTGCCGCTGATGCGCTGGGCGTGTCCCCGGAGCAGGTGCACGTCGAGGTCGGCGACAGCGCGCTTGCACCTGCTCCGGTAGCGGGAGGCTCCGCGGGTACAGCCTCATGGGGGTCCGCCGTGGTCAAGGCGTGCCGGCAGCTGCGCGAGCGCGACGGGGAGGCCGAGGTCCGTGTCGACACGACCGAGGAGATCGAATCCCAGGAGCCGTTAGCGCGGCATGGTTTCGGGGCGCAGTTCGTCGAGATCCGCGTCAACCGGCGAACGGGAGAGATCAGAGTTCCGCGGCTGCTCGGCGTGTTTGCCGTGGGCAAGATAGTCAACGACAAGCTCGCGCGCTCGCAGCTGATCGGCGGGATGACGATGGGCGTCGGGATGGCACTGCTCGAGGGGGGAATTGTCGACCCGGCGTTCGGCGACGTCGCAAACCACGACCTCGCCACGTATCACGTCCCCACCTACGCCGACGTTCAGGACATCGAAGCGTTGTGGATCGACGAGGACGACCCCCACCTGAACCCGATGGGCACGAAGGGGATTGGCGAAATTGGGATCGTCGGGACCGCCGCCGCGATCACCAACGCGATCCACCATGCGACCGGCCACCGCTTCCGTCGTCTTCCGGTCCGAATCGAGGACATCATCAGCGCGTTGGCATGAGGACCGTCGCGTCCGGCAACATTCGTGGCCGGAGATGGAACACGAGCGAGCACTTCACAGCAGCCGGACGTTGCGCGCGGGCGCGAGGTCGCCGGCCGAGCGGGAGTCAAATGCGGATCTACGGCTGCTTCGTGCGTACGAGCCGATCGCCCGGTTCACCGAGGGGGAGCTCTTCTTTCCGACCGCGGTCGGGCGGTACGTGGCTCAGTGCAGCCTGTGGGCAACCGACAACGACGGTCGCGCAAGCTGCCTCGCGCCGGCTGGGCGGCTGACGCTCGAGGCGCTGTGCGAGCAGGCAATCCGCCGGCAGGACCGGCCGCTGTCGCTGCGGTTCGTGCAGAGGCCACTGACCCGCGGCGAGCTTCGGCGCTGGCGGCGAGAGCCAAGAGACCGACTGCACGCCGCGCTGAGGTTTACGACCACCGGCATGTTCGGGCGGATCGTCGATGCGGGCTTTCGAGCCTCGCTGTTGCTGCGCGGCACCGTCGCCGCGGGATTGGCCGCCGCGGCGGAGATCAGCTATCGCGAGCAGCTCGAGCCCGATCGCTTCGTCTATTACGGCCGCGTGGTCAGAACCGGCGGCTACATCTGCCTTCAGTACTGGTTCTTCTACGCGATGAATGACTGGCGCTCGACGTTCAGCGGGGTCAACGACCACGAGGCGGATTGGGAGATGGTCACGGTGTACCTCGCCGACCTCGAGGAAGCGCCGCCGCGCCCGGCGTGGGTCGCGTTCTCAAACCACGACTACGAGGGAGACGACCTGCGTCGCCGGTGGGACGATCCGGAGCTATGCCGCGAAGGCGACCATCCAGTGCTGTTCCCCGGCGCGGGCTCGCACTCTGGCGCGTTCCTGCCGGGCGACTACGTGGTCACCGTCGACCCGCCGCAGCTGCGGAAAGCGATCGCGATTGTTCGCCGCGCCCAGCGGTTCCTAGCTCCGTGGCGCGATGACATCCGCGCCGCTTCGGGCTTCGGAATTCCCTTCATCGACTACGCGCGCGGGGATGGCAAAGCGATCGGGCCTGGACAGCAGGCGGCGTGGGAAACAATCGTGATCGACGACCGCACACCATGGGTGCGGGACTACCGAGGTCTATGGGGGCTGGACACCGAGGATTCCTTCGGCGGCGAGCGCGCGCCTTCAGGTCCCCGCTACGAGCGCGACGGGTCGGTGCGAGCAGCATGGGCAAACCCGGTTGGCTGGGCCGGCCTGCTGAAAGTGCCCGCCACCGAAGCGCGGGCGACGGCCCTGCTCGCCGAGCGCGTTGCGGCGCTCGAGCGGCAGCTCCGCGAGCTCGACGAGCAGATCGCCAGTCAGCGAGACCAATTGCGAGGGGTCGAGGTCGAAGTACGCGCGCTCGAGTCCCGTCAGGACATGCGACCGCTCGCTGACACGCGGCGTGTTGAGATGGCAGCACTGGAGACGACGCTCAATCTCGCCGTCGCCGAGCGGACCAACCTCTCCGAGGAGCTCCGGACTCTCCTGGACACCGCCAGCCGACCACTGCCGGTCCAGCCACCGCAAGCGCATATCAAGAAACGGCACGGGCCTCGGACCGACGAGCAGCAGCGGCGCACGCGGATTCTGCGCGGGTGGGCGGCGCTCAGCACTCCGCTGCTGCTCGCTTTGGTGCCGGTGATCCTGCTCGCGAGCCCGCTCGCATGGGTCACAACGATCGCCGCCGCCGCGCTGCTGTTCACCGGCATGGAGGCGTTCGCTCGCCGCAGGTTCCTGTCGTTCGTGGCTAGCACAGTGCTTTTGGCAGTGACGATCGTGGTCGTGATCGAGTTCGCGCGACTCGGCCACCAGTACTGGAAGTACGCGCTGTCAGCACCGTTCGCTGTGGCTGCGCTCGCGCTGCTGATGGGCAACCTCGGCGATCTTCGTCATCGGTGGCGGCGCGGCGGAACAACCAGCGAAGAGGGGAGAAGTGACGGCCAAACCCCGACTTCACGGGCGGATCACGGCAGCTCGCCGTGACCCGGAGAGCGCGCGGAAGACCGCATACAGACTTCACCTGGTGGGCGGTGGCGTGCCTTCGGCGCTGGCAAGGAGCGCCGGGTCCCATTCGCACGCAGTGCACGCGTGACGAAACGCCGAACGCGCGAAGTCCAGCGCGGCTTTGTGTGGATCGGGACTCGAGCGGACATCGTCCCAGTCCAGCACGTACTCCCCGAGGGACTCATCCCAGCGGGCGGCGCCCGGCGAGAGCGTGGCGCCCGCGAAACCCTCGGCTGCCGGATGCGCGTAGGCGTAGAAGCCCGCTTTGCCGTAGCGAGGATCGCCGGGCCACCAACCGACCGCGACCTCTTGGGCGTCCATTGCGTTGCGCATGATGAAGTCAGCGGATGGGGGATCGGCGGGTTCTCCCGAGAACAGGTTCACAGCGAGATCGAACGAGCCCCACCACGCGTTGACCGGCGTCGAGCGGCCGCGATACGGGGCGCGGAACGCGGCGAGCACCAGCGCGGCACGGGTGGCGGCGCCAAAATAGGAAGCCACAGCCCCGGCGTCGTAGGTGGCGTGCTCGTCGTCCTCGTCAAGCGGCACGCTCCACCACACCTCCTGCGGCGTCGGGTCGATCTCCACACGAGCTGCCAGCGAGCCAGCCGCGGCGAGGAGCTCGCGGGTGACCGCGGAAACCGGACGGTTCGGCGTCAGGGCCACGCGCTCAGTGCCTCCGTCGGTGTGCTCGACAAAAGCCTCGTGCACGCGCAGATCGAGGCCGGCCACAACCGCCCCCGAGCGGTTGGGCGCCGGCAGCGGGAGCGTCTCCCAGCCGCGAGCGGTCAGCCGCAGCGCGGCGTGCTGCAACTGCGGCTCGGGCGGTGCGAGGGCGACGGCGAGCTTGCCCAGGACCTGGGTGTGCGCGTGCAGCGTGTCGCAGGTCGCGCTCCAGTCTTGGTAGTTGATAGACGGCCACTGGTCGCTCATCGGTCAATGCATCTCATTGCCAATACCTCTCGACGGTGTCAGCGCTGCGCTCCTGGGCCGTGTCGGGATCCTGCCCCGCGTCGCGCAGCGCCTGGCGCTGACGCCGCAAGTCCCACAGCCGATCGAGCTCAACACGGATCTCCTCAAGCCGGCTGACGTCGCCGGCAACCGATCCGTGGGTGCTCTCGTCGCGGCGCAACGCTTCCCGCTCTTCCTCGAGCTGCTCGATGCGCTCCATGATCTGCTCGTCACTGGGCATGACCAACCCTCCTGCTCGACTCGTTGCTAGCGGGACGCGTGGAGCCCCACCGGACTCGATCTGGCATGTTAGGCCGAGCGCGGGTCCCGGGTCTTGGCCGATTCGGTCACGAACTCGGCCAGCACCGGCACGATCGCCGCAGGTGAGACATTGTGGTTTTGGCCCGCGAGCTCGAGCAAGGTCGCGTTTGGGAGCACGTCCGCGAGGGCCTTCGAGGCGTGCTTGAGGACGGGATATGTCTTGGAGCCATACGCGACCACAGTCGGGCAGGTCACGGTCGCCCACTCGTCGGGCTGCAGCGGCCGTCCGTGCAGGTTGTGGTCGCCGAGCGCAGCGTGGTCGAACGTCAGAGTCAGGCCGTTTGCGGCGAACTTCTTGAACATCGGCATCAGCGTCATCATCGCCACGAGCGCTGTCGGCATCCCGATGCCGTTGCGCATGAAGTGCTTTGCGGCGCGCATCGGGTTACCCTCGGCAACGATCTGCTCCAGTCGCCTGCCGTAGTCGTCGGCTGGATACTTGGCGTCTGGATCGGTCTTGAACGGCGTCTCGTAGACCACGAGCTTCTCGACGCCGATGTCCGCGGCCGCCGCCCGCAATGCGACCGCCCCGCCCGATGACCAGCCCCACAGCGAGGCGCGGCCGCCGACCGCGTCGATCAGCGCGGCGATGTCGTCGACCTCGTGCTGGACCGAAACAGGTCCCGCCTCGCCGCTGTCGCCGCGACCGCGACGGTCGTAGTTGATCACTGTGCAGTGATCAGACAGCGCCGTCGCGATCTGCTCGAACTTCTTGAACTTCCGGTAGCCCATCGCGCCGCTGACGAGGATCACCGCCGGACCCTCGCCGCAGCGGTCGTATGCGATCCGGGTGCCGTCGGCCGAAGTTACTGTGTACATGCCGTCCTCCGTTGAAGTCGTTTCCGGCAGCTTGGACGGCGATAGGTCGGCAAACTCATCGGTCGACGTTGGTGCCTGTCTCCGGGGGTGCTCCCGCGATCAAGGGGCAGATCTGTCAGCGCACCGCGAGGCGAGCGTGGACCAACTGAACTGCCATCGCCCCTTCGCCCACGGCGGTCGCACAGCGCTTGGTCGCGCCCGCGCGCACGTCACCTGCGGCGAAGATGCCGGGGATGCTGGTCCCGAGCAGGGTCCCGGCGTCGGCAGAGGGGCCGGTGAGGATGAAGCCGGATTCGTCGCGCTCGACCGCATCGTCCAGCCAGTCGGTGCACGGTAGCGCGCCAAGGAACAGGAACAAGAACGAGAACGGCAGGCGCTCGCCGCTCGTGAGCGTCACCGCGTCGAGCTGGCCGTCGGTGCCGTGCAGGACGCCAACCTCGCTGCGGTCGCGCACCGCGACGCCGTAGCGGTCGAGTTCGCGCACGAGATACTCCGACATCGTCTCGCGCAGGTCTGGGCGGCGGTGAAGTAGGGTCACCAGCGCGCCGCCTCGGGAGAGCCAGACGGCGGCCTGCCCGGCCGCGTTACCCCCACCGACCACCCCCACGCGCTCGGCGCCGCAGAGTTGCGCCTCGGGCGGCCCGGCCGCGTAGAACACGCTTATGCCTTCGTACTCATCGAGGTGGTCGACGGGCAGCCGCCGATACTGGGCGCCGGTCGCGAGCAGGACGGCCCGGGCGGCGATCTCGTGATCCTCTTCCAGCCGCACCACGTGGCGAGCGCTCCCGGGCTCGAGCGAGATCGCACGGTATGGCGTCGCCAGCCGCGCGTCGAACTTCCGCGCCTGCGCGATGGCCCGGCTGGTCAGCTCAGTGCCCGTGATCCCCGCCGGGAAGCCAAGATAGTTCTCGATTCTCCGCGAGGCAGCCGCCTGCCCGCCCAGTCCGGTGCTCTCGACGACGAGCGTGTCGAGGCCTTCTGAAGCGCCGTAGACGGCCGCGCCCAGGCCCGCCGGGCCGCCGCCCACCACGAGCAGGTCGACCTCCTCGCGCGGCGCGAGCTCGCGGCCGATCCCCAGCGCGCGAGACACCTGGCCGGTCGACGGGCCAAGCAGCTCCACGCCGCCGGGAAGCCGCACCAGCGGCAGCCTCGACTCGTCGAGCCCCGCGACGAGCGATGCCGCCGACGCATCATCCGCGCGCCCCAAGTCGAGCCAGGTGAAGGGCAGACGATTGCTCCGCGCGAAGTCGAGCATCCGCATGGTGGCTTTCGACGAGCGTGGGCCCACGATCTCGAGACCGACGCCCTCGACCCGCTGGAGGGCCTCACGCCTGGCGATGAAGGTCGAGAGCACGAGATCGCTGAGCGCTTCGTCTTCGAACAGCAGCGATCGCAGCGCCTCACGGTCGACGGCGATGTAGCGCAACGGCTGGGTGACGACCGCGGTGACGAACACGGTCTGCCCGGAGAGCAGCGTCAGCTCGCCGAGGAAACCCGATGTCCCGTGCCTGAGTATCTCGTTGCCGGCGGCGTCGAGGATCGCGACCTCGCCCTCCAGAACCGCGATGAACGGATAGCGGGCATCGCCGACGCGGTACAGCACCTCGCCGACGTTTGCCGTGCGCTCCTCGCCGAGCTCGCCGAGGATCGCGAGCTGCGACGCGGTCAACGTCGGACTTGCTGAGGGCAGGTTCGAGTTTGCAGAGTCTGGCATCGAGATGAGGCTATCCGTCGGCGGCGGACGCGACTAGCTATGTGCCTCCAGATCCAAGCGCTCAGCACCGAGCTCATCGAGGCCCGCGGCCTCACTCGTAGCCGAACAGCGGTCCCGGCCCGAAACTCAGCTGAGGCGGCGCAACCAGCGTCCTGGCCGCCACGTGAACCGTCAACAGTGCAGCGCTCTGGCCCCTGACCCGCACGACATACCCCCTCGAGGTCGGTCTGATGGTCTCCAGTCGCTCCTTGCCCTGCCACAGGCCTTGGTCGTTGAGGCGCTGGCCGGCCAGCGTCACGCCTGAGGTTGACGACGCCGAGGGCGCCATCAGGCGCTGGACGGAGGCCTGGCCGCTCGTGGGTAGGTGGAGGTTGAGCAGCGCCGATCTGCGTCCCTTGTTGATAAGCAGCACGTTGAGGGTGTTGAGCGTGTTGGTCCCCTCCCTCACCGCCCAAACCTTGAGGTGGAGCGATCGCGAGCTCCGTAGCCGTACTGGGACCAGTCGGGCGTGGGCGCCCAGCATGCGCGTGAAGAGGATCATCCCATAGAGCAGCGGATGCGTCTGGAGCCCTTGCCGGGTGAAGTAGAACGGATCGTTGATCGACTGCACGCGGGCGTGGAGGTTGACCCCTTCGACGCCGGCGCGCATCAGCTCGAACAAGGCATCCGGCGCCCACAGCGCGGTGGCGAACGTGTTGCTCACTCCCTTCACTCCGCCGCAGGTCACCGAGTTGATCTCCGTCAGGCGAAGCGAAAAGCCGGCCTCGTGGGCGAGCGCGACAGCCGGGGCGATCGTCTTTGCCATCCCGGCTGTGGCGGTCTCGCTGAGCAGCTTCTGCACTGTCGGGTACAGCGGCCGCCCGCGCCGGGCGCAGGCCGAGTAGGGATAGACATGGGCGGTGATCACGCGCAGCCCCGAGTGGGGGCGGTGCAGCAGCGTTGAGATCCACGACAGGTGGGTGCTTGTCTTAGCGAGCGCTGGAGCCACCAGAGGCGCGCCTGGTGCCGCGGAAGCGAGCGCACGAGCGAACGCCACGTAGGTCCGGGCGTAGCTCGCCGAGGTGATTCGTTTGGGCAGCCGCACCGGGCTAAAGGCCGCGAGCTTGAGGGTCGACGGAGGGTTCGCTGCCAGGATGTTTCGAGCCCACGCTGCGCGGTTATAGATGTCTGGCTCATTGCCGATCTCGAAGGCGGCGAAGCTCCCGGCCGGCAGGGTATGCGCCCGTATGGCCGCCCGTACCCAGGCGCCGGTCGCACGCGGGGTGGTGGAAATCGTGTTGAGGTCGAGGATGACCCGCAACCGGAGGTCCTTGATGATGCCGACCGTGCGCGCCACCAGGGCGGGGGTGACCGGGAACGCCCACGGCGGCAGGCGATCTGTCGACCGGTCGAAGATCGCGTGGTCGGCGGAGTCGCCGCCGATGCGCAGAACGAACCGCCCGTCTCCGGGCACGTGCAGAAGCGACAGCACCCGCTCGTACAGACCTGTGTGCTGCTCGACCAGGGGCAGCGTCGCGTATTCGGTCGACAGCCCCAAAAAGGCACGGGGAATCAGGGTCAAAGGCGCTTGAGCCGGCACAGTCACAACAGCCTGGCCTGCCCCGAGCGTTCGTCCCAGGACGGCCGCGCTGGCGGCCGCCGGCGAGCCGAGCGATCCGGTGCCACTTCGACCCGGGCTGCCGCCGAGCAGCAGTCCGGCGATCATCGTCCCGAGCAGCAACGCCGCCAGCAGGCCATGGCGACTGCTCCCAGCTTTACGGTCTGGATCACCCCGGGCCGGTGTCGCGGCCAGCGCCATTGCGCGCCGATCATATATAGCCGAACGCAGTTCCGGCATTACTTCCACTGCGCGGCTACGGCGCGCTTCTCGTCCGCGTCGCTCCAGATTCCCGGGCGGCTACAGGCCGTCGAAGATCCCGAGCGCGTGGGCCGAGTCGCAAGCCCTGCAGCCGGTAGGATCGCGCGTCGCGGCGGCTGGGGGCAGTGCTTAGCGTGGCTATCACGTCGAACACCGCGGGTGCGGCCGGCGAACGACCGCATCCTGGCCCAGCGCATCCTCACGCGCCCGGGCGAGCTGCAGCTTTCCCCGTCCAACAGACCAACGCCCGGCTCTACCGCGACTACCTGCTCAAGGAGCAGCTCCAACAGATCTACAGGCTGCCAGCCAAGCAGGCCGAGCGGCTCCTGGACCGATGGTCGGCATGGGCGCGGCGGTGCCGGCTACCGTCGTTCGTAAAGCTTGCCCGCACGATCACCGACCAGCGAAGGGAATCATTGCAGCGATCGAGCACAGCCTCGCTAACCCCCAGATCGAGCAGATCAACACCCCGATCCGGCTGATCGCCCGCCGCGCGTTCGGGTTTCACTCACCCGCCCCGCTGATCGCGCTCGCGACGCTCAAGCCGCAGATCTGTGCCCACCGCTACCGCAGTGATTACCCACGGAAACGTCAGGAGACCCCTTTGGGGAGCATCGGCTCAGATCCAGGTCTCACCGTTGGCGAGATCCTCGTCGCCGGGGTACTCGGCGATCCGGGCCTCGAGCGTGGCGACGATCTCGCCGGTGGCGGCTGTCGTGATCCGGAAGCTCGCCGGGACGAACACCATGCCGGCGTGCCCTTCGCCGCCGGCCGCGACGAGCTCTGCGTGCAGCGGGCGGAAGTCGCGAAGGTTTGCCGTCACGACAGCGCGCTGCTCTGTCCGCGCGAGCGCGACGACTTCAAGATCGGATAGCGATTGCCACTCGTCGCGCTCCTTGATCGCGACGGCGTCGTGGCCCCGTGCACGCAGCTCGGCCGCGACGAGCGGCGAAAACATCTCGTCGAGCAGCAGCTTCAACGCTTGAGGGCCTGCCGCCCGGCGAGCCAGGCCGCACGTGCCGCCGCGCTTTCACGAGCGTTGAGCTCGATCCACTCGTCGATCTCGTCCCGATAGGCGCCGTAGTAGGCGACCGCGGCCTGGACCAGGCCGAGCGGGATCTGGAGATAGTCGGCCGCGGCCCGCTCGTTGCCGTCATTGTCGTGGAGAACTGAGATGGCTTCCCAGACGTCGAGCCCGGTGCCCTGCAGTCGCGGGCGGCGGCCGGCCGGGCCATCGACGAACCGGATCAGCGGATGCTCGTCGGTTCTGAGTCCTTCCTCGACGTAGCGCTGGGCGAGCGTACGGGTAGCAACGCCGCGGCTGCGAGCCTGGGCGCCGAGCCGGTCGAGCGTCGCTTCGGGCAGGCGGAGGCTAAGGGGTTGCGTCATGTAGCGCATTGTAGCGCGCACCACTACGACGAACGTGGCATCGACGAGGGCAACCCGGACCAGTCGGCGGTAGCCGCGCGGTCCTCGGAAGCCTCCCGCCGACCCTACGCCGGAGAACCCCGCCGCCGGCTGCCGCTCCGTTCGGTTGGAGATCCGGAGCAGAAGCCCGCGGATGTCAGAACCGGTGAGGCCACATGGCCCAGCCTTCGCCAAAGGGGTTGCGCGACATCGACGGGGGCGTAAGACGAAAGACGATGAGCGGTCGCGCCCAAGGCGTTGGGGCCTTCCAGATCCACGCCCTTTTGCCCGGGTGCTCGCGCTCGCTCGCCTTGCGCGAGAAGTATGGATCCGGATCGGGCGGCGCTACACGCTCTCGCGACCGCAACGACGTGTCCGTGGCGGCAGCACTGGGACTCGGATCCGTCGCAAACACAACAGACGTCAGTGGGGTCGCTTCAGGAAGAGCATCGGTATTCGAGGACCCCGCCGCGCGCGCTCTCCGCGAATCCACGCGTGCATCGCGTTCGCACAGGGGCATCCGGGGGATCGGGGTGAGCGAGCGGCTCGTCGTCTTCCGCCGGATGCCGAGCTATCAGCTAGCGCTTGAGCGTGATCGTGAGGTTCGCTTCCGTCAGGCTAAGGAATTGGATCGCCTGCTCGCCTTGGGCTCCGCGGAAACGCCCGGTCCCGCCGGTCACCGCCACCGTCTGCGTGCCGGTCAAGGCCCCATTTACGATACGTATAAGGCCGACGGTGAACAGCTGGCCGCCGTTGAGCGAGAGTGTCACCGGGCACTGAAGCGTCCCAGTTCCGCTCGTCGCCTGATCGACCCGCACGACCGTGCATACGCCGCCATCAAAGCCGACCTTGGTTCCGCCCTTCGCCGTCAACAGGTCGTCTGACAAGACGATCTGATCGCCGAGGCTAAAGCCGCTGTCGCCCAGATCGAGCTGCTTGAGCTGCACTGTGAGGGCGAACAGCTTGATGGTCCGAGCGTGAGCGCCGTGGTGGCCGTGCGCCGAGCTGCTTGGGCGGCCGTTGGCGAACGCCACTCCCCCGAACACCAGAGCGCCGACAAGCGCCCACCAGATAACCCTGCGCATTGAGGAACCTCCTTCTAAACTCCAAGTAACCCTGTAACTGGCGGGAAGGCGGGGCCGTGCGCACCGCCGCCAAGCGCCTCGCGATCGGCTCTGCACGCCCCCGTAGCCGCGATCAGCGCTCCCAGCCACGTCCGCCCGCTCGGTCTCGCTGAAGCATCATTCGCGCGGGCAGAGACCCTTTGTATCGCCCCAGCGTCAGCCTCATCTTTGTCCGGCCCCGGCCGCGACTCAGTCGCGTCGGGGTCGTGCGCCACAGCGGACCTAAATCGCACTCCGCACCCATTTCTGACCGGTAAGCTACCTACCTTACACTGCTCAGAGAACGGAATCAAGGCTCCTAAACGCCGTTGTCAGACTCCGGCTCTTGGAAGCCGCCTCGCGCGTGCGCCGGCCGCGCGCAACGCCTGGCCCCTGGAGGAGAAGTCCGAGCCCCGGCCGTCGGCGTCGGCGACGTGGCTCGTCGTTCGTGATTGGGGAACCGGTGGGGGACCCAGACCCGACTGCCCGTAGCCACCCAAATAATGCTGGTCGATGGCCATCGAATTCTGTCGGTCAACCAGGGAGCTAGGAAGCGGGGTACGCGCGTGATGGGTGAGGAGCCCCGGAGGGGCGACGAGCCCGTGTGTGCTGGGCACGGACGTTGAGATCGGAGGTGTGAGTCCTGTCCTGGAGCCCTGACAGGGGGAATCCAACATTGAAGAGGCAAGGGCGCGGCCCGGAATTGACCGGGCGGCTCGTTGGCGGCTGGTCGCGACCGGCCTGCTGGTGGGCTTCCGTGAGGGCGGGTCTGAAAGAGGCCATAGATGTGTCGTGGTGGCGAACGAAAGTGAAGCGCCGTAAGGCGTTCCTCGATGGGCGAGCCGGCTCGCAGCGGCGATGCCCTGTTCCTGTCGATGCCGAGGGCGTAGTGGCGACGCGATCACGGCGAAATCTCAGCGTTTCACCCCAGGAGATCTGCTGGGTTCCGGCGATCGCCGGTAGGCCGAAGAACGAAAGGACGACGGCCGATGGCCCAGCAGAAGTCCGAGGACCGAGTAGTACCGGAAGGCGGGGTAATGCCCGCTGAGCGTGCCGGGTCGAGCCCCGGTGGGCAAGGGAAGGCGGTCCCGGTCGAAGAAACGGCGGTGCAGCTCTGCCTGCCGATCGCGACAGCAGAAAACCCGAAAGGGGCCACCCGCAGGAGGACCCGGGACCGGCTTGGGGCGATCCGGGCGGGAGCGCCGAAGGCGATCGTCAATGCCGAGAGGGCAGCGCCGGCGACGATGGAGGAGGTTGCGTATCGATTGCCGGGTGCGTTGTTGAAGGTGGCGTCGAACAAGGGCGCTCCGGGCCCGGATGGGCAGACGATCGAGGCGCTGTGTGAGCAGTGGCCGGTCGTTTTGCCCAGGCTGCAAGCCGAGCTGCTTCGGGGGAGGTATCTGCCGGGTGCGATCCGCCGGGCGTACATACCCAAGGCGGGAGGCGGCCAGCGCGGGCTGGGGATTCCTGACGTGGTGGACCGGGTGGTCTGTGAGGCCGTGCGGCAGGTGCTCGAACCGCTGTGGGAGCCGACGTTCCACCCCTCAAGCCACGGGTTCAGGCCCGGCCGAAGTTGCCACACGGCGATCACCGAGGCCAGGCAGCATCTTGAAGACGGCTACGTGTGGTGCGTAGATCTTGATCTGGAGAAGTTCTTCGATCTCGTCTGCCACCAGCGGCTGACCGCGAAGCTCGCCGAGCGGGTGAGCGATCGGCGGCTGCTCGTGCTGATCGGACGGATGCTGAGGGCCATGGTGGTGCTGCCGGATGGTGTCGTGATCGACAGCGAGCAGGGCGTTCCGCAAGGCTCGCCACTGTCGCCGTTGCTAGCGAACATCGTGCTGGACGAGCTCGACCAAGAGCTCGCCCGGCGTGGTCACCGGTTCGTTCGCTATGCGGATGATGGAAAGGTGTACGTCGCAAGCGAACGGGCGGGAAATAGGGTGATGGCCAGCCTGAGCGAGTTCATCGAACGGCGCTTGCGCCTGAGGGTGAACGTGGCCAAGTCGGCTGTCGCCCGCCCGGAGGAGCGGCACTTCCTCGGCTTTCGGCTGCGGTTAGACCCGCAGACCGGCACCGTGGAGGTGCTGTTGTCGGAGCGCACCAAGCGCAACGCGATGGAGCGGGTCCGGCAGCTCACGCCGCGAAACTGGGGAGGCACGCTCATCTCGTGCATCTCCCGGATCAACGCGTGGCTGCGTGGCTGGCATGGCTTCTTCGGGATCACCTCCGCTGAGGAGATGCAGATGATGCGCAAGATCGACGCCCACATCAGGCGGCGGTTACGCGCGATCCTGCTGCGCCACTGGAAACGCAAACGAACGATCGCACGCAGACTCATCAAGCTGGGCGTTCCCCGGCGCTCGGCGTGGCGGCAGGTCTATCAGGGCCGTCGGTCCTGGTGGGCGCTGAGCCACATCCCGGCCGTGGACCACGGCCTGAACCGAGCGTTCTTTCGAGAACGCGGGCTCGTGGCCCTGGTCGAGATGCACCGCCAAGCGTCCATGCACATCGTCGCCCCCCAGTCGCCACAACTGGCGCTATGGGGATGATTCGAGGTCGCGAACCGGCCGGCGGCGGGGTTTACAACCCGCCGTCCCGAAGAGCCGTATACGACCAGCGTACGTACGGTTCTGTGGGAGCCGGGGCGGGCAACCGCCCCGGCTACCCGAGCACGCGCGTGCGCGCCGTCTGATCCACCCCCTCGGTCGGCTGTTCTGTCTGGGGCGGTCTTGACGCTCACGGCTTCGTGTCGTCGAGCAGGAGGCCGTCTGTGATCAGCGAGGAGGATTTGATGGACATCAGGGCGCTATCGCGTCAGGGCTACACGTACGCCGAGATCGGCCGGCTGGTCGGCCGTGATTGGCGGACGGTGAAGCGGTATGTGGAGACCGGGGCGCAGCCGGTGTATCGCCGCAAGCGGATACCGTCCAAGCTGGACGAGTTCAAGCCGGTGATCGATCAGTGGCTTGCGAAGGAGCCCAGGTTGTTGGCGACACGGGTGCATCAGGACCTGGTCCGCGATTACGGGTTCGAGGGCAGCTACAACACTGTGCGCCGCTATGTCGAGCGCTCGCGGCCGAAGCCGCCGGCGCGCTCGGAGGTGCGGTTCGAGACAGCGCCGGGGTTCCAGGCGCAGGTCGACTGGTCCCACGAGGAGCCGATCCGGACCCGGTCGGGGCTGGAGTTGCCGCTCTACACGTTTCACATGGTCCTCGGACACAGCCGTGACTCGTTTTGTCGGCTGACCGGCTCGCAGGACCTGGTCACGTTCTGGGCGTGTCACCGCGCGGCGTTTCAGCACTTCGGCGGCGTGCCGCACGAGCTGCTCTACGACCGCACCAAGACGGTCGTCCGCCAGCACGTCGGCCGCGACGTGACGATCGAGCAGCGGATCTTCCACCCAGAGGCGTTGGCCTCGGCGCACCATTACGGGTTCTCGATGCGGCTCTGCGAGGCCTACCGAGCGAAGACGAAGGGGAAGGTCGAGCACGACGTCCCTTATGTCCGCGAGCGGCTGCTCAGAGGCCATAGCTTCACGAGCTATGAGCAGGCGAACATCGAGTGGCTGGCGTGGAACGAGGAGATCGCCCGTCAGCGCAAGCACGGCACCCACGGCGAGATCGTCGCTGTCCGCGCCGAGCGCGACCGCGCCGCCTTGCTGCCGCTCCCGCCGACCGCCTACCTCGTCGTCGACCGCACCTCACGGGTCGTCGCCCGCGACGGGTTCTTCAGCTTCGAGGGCCGCCGCTACTACGTCCCGGACGCGAAGCCGGGCGAGCGGGTCGAGCTCATGCTCGGCGCCATCGAGCTCGAGGTCCACTCCCTACTCGACGGCCGACGGCTCGCGCGTCACGAGCGAGGCCGGCCGTCCCGGGTGCTCCCAGATCCGGTCGAGAACTCGGTGTCGCTCGCGCAGGTGCTCTCCGCGCTTCCGGACCCGGAGGTCCATCGCCGGTCGCTTGATCGCTACCAGGAGGCGATCGATGGGTGAGTTGATCTCAGAACGCATCCGACGCAACGCGCGGGAGCTGAAGCTCTACGGGCTCGCCGACACATCCGATGAGCTCGTCGACCGCGCCGAGCAAGGGAAGCTCGGCTACCGCGAATTCCTCGACCTCGTCCTCGAATCCGAGGTCGGCGTGCTCGAGGGTCGCCGCTACGCCTCCCGCCTCAAGCTCTCTGGGCTGCCGCACCACAAGACCCTCGACGAGTTCGACGCCAGCTTCCAGCCCGAGCTCGACCCCAAGCGGCTCGCCGAGCTCCGCTCGCTCCGGTTCGTGCAGAACAAGGTCTCGTCGCTCATTCTGGGCCCGCCCGGCGTGGGGAAGACACATCTGGCTGTGGGGTTGGCGATGGAGGCGCTGCGCGCCGGCTACCTCGTTCGCTACATGACGCTCGACGACATCGTCCGCGAACTCAGGCAGGCAGACCAGCTCGGGACGCTGCGCAACAAGCTCGCCCACTACCAGCGCCCGCACGTTCTCATCGTTGACGAGGTCGGCTATCTCAGACTGGAACACGCCGACGCGAACCGGTTCTTCCAGCTCATCAACCGCCGCTACACCCGCTCCTCGATGATCGTCACGTCCAACAAGCGGGTGTCCGAATGGGCGGAGCTGTTCGGCGACGAAGTCCAGGCCGTCGCGATTCTCGACCGCCTGCTGCACGACGCCGAGATCCTCACGATCAACGGACCTTCGTGGCGGCTCCGCGGCCGCGGCGACCTTCTCGCCGACGACACCAAGAAGGCTCAGAACACCGAAAACAGTCCAACCGATCCCCCTCAGCAAACCTCGTCGAGGACCGCAGAAGGGCTCACATGAGGCCGATTAACCAGCCGGACACGAGAGGATGCCCTCTGAGATGCCAACCGTCACCCTTACAAGCGACGAGATCGAGGTCGCGTGCGACGCCCTGTGGTTCGCGAAACAGCATGAGCGCCTCACTCCCGCCGGCGCGGCGCTCTGGGATCGCCTCCAACCGCTCAGGCACGGCGATTACGGCTCCGACGGCCCATCAGTGCCACTCGGCAACGAGGAGGCCGACGTCCTACGCGCCGCGCTCGCCCTCGTCGCCACCCACGGCTGCATGGATCGCGACGAGCAAGCGCTCGCTGACCGCATCACGCAGGCCTAACCGGCCGACCAAGGCGCTCCCCGACCGACATCTTTCGATGGCGATCCACCGACCGTTTTCGATGGCGCTTGACACCAACGTTCCGTGCGCGATCGCTGTTGGGTGAATCCGATCGTGAGCAGCGCGCCGAGCGGCACGATCCCCTGGTCGCCCAAGCACTCGTGGGCTCCGCGACGGCGAGACCACGAATGCGATCGTGCGAGCGCGAAGAACGCGACGCTCCCGGCGGGGCCGAAGGGGCCCTTCCTGGCGGACGCGGTGGACTGCTGCGTTCGGGCCCTAGGCGGTCACGCAGGGTCGTCTACGCTCGGGGCTCGGTAACGCCTAAAAGGAGCAGTGCTTGCGTCGATGCCGTCGTGACCGTATTGGTGCTTGCAGCTTCCCGACCTTGAGTTAGCGCTCCCAGCACCGGTCAGACTGATCCGCCCGCCCATACGCCGCGTGCGCGTCTGTGGCGAATAGGGGGGTCTCCTGCATCGGGCCGGCGAGCCCTGCCTTCGTGTTGGCGCGGGCATTTCGGCTGACACGGAGCTCGCGTCGCTCCTTCGGCGACGCGATCAAGCCCCACCGATCAATGACTGTGCCTTTGCGGCGTCGATATTCACTCGGACTCCTCGGCGGGCGTACTCGATGGCCAGTGAGCGGGCGTCCAGTCGCCGTCTGGGTCGGTGGTTTGTCCCACTTCGATCAGATGACCGTCGGGATCGCGGATGTAGCAACGGATCTCGTACTGGTGCTGTTTCGGCGGCGTCAGGAAATTCGCACCCCTGGCGGTCCATTCGGCGTACACGGCCTCGATGTTTTTGACCCGGATATTGAGGAAGCTGCTGACCCGGTCGGGATCGTGTGGCGTCTCCAGAGTGACCGACGGCTTGTCGTCCGTCGGTCCACCGCCGACATTGATGATGATCCAGCTGTTGGATAGTGCGACATAGGTCAGCCCTCCGGGGCCGGAGAAGGCCACCCTGCCGCCGAGCACTTCGGTGTAGAAGCGGCGGGAACGCTCGACATCGTCTGAAACGATGAAGTGGGCCAAGACCAGCTCCTCATCGATGTTGTTCATCATGACCTCCGTTGTTGGAACGGCCTCGATAGTCCTGCCTTACGTCATGCATCCGACCTGTGTGCCCCTTGGTCCGATGCCGGCCGCTGCTCACGTTGGCGCCGAGCTCGAGCGGTACCTCACGGTGGCGCCATGCGCCGTTGATGCCGGTCACAGATCGAGCACGACGTCGTCGCGGGGCTGTGAGCAGCAGATGAGTGCGCTTCCGTCTGCTGGGGGTTCGACAGGGTCGGGGCTGTATTTGACGTCGCCGGCGATGAGGGTGGTCTCGCATGTGTGACAGACGCCGGTCCGGCACGACCAGCGGACGGGAACGTCGCATGCTTCGGCGAGTTCGAGCAGGCTGCCGTAGTCGTTGTCCCATGGGATCGCGAGGTCGCTGCGCGCGAACTGGATCGTGGGACCGTTTCCGGGTTTGCCGGCGGGTGGGTGGGGCGCCCTCGCGGGTGTTGCTGCGATGCCTGGGGTCACACCCGGTGCGGGGCCGAATGGTTCGGTGTGGATGTGGGAGGCGTCGATCCCCAGCGCCGCCAGAGCGGCACTGATCTCGTCCATGAAAGGCGCGGGCCCGCACAGGTATGCCTGGCCATCGCGGGGTGGCTCAAGTTCGGCGAGCTGTGCTCCGGTAAGACGGCCTGTGGCGTCGAAGTCGCGGCCTTCGACGTCTTCGGGACCTGGACGGCTGTAGTACACGTGGGTGCGTGCGTTCGGGAGCGAGGCGAGAAGAGCCCGGGCCTCGGCGGCGAACGAGTGCTCGCGGCTACTGCGCGCGGAGTGCAGCGCCCAGATCTCGCGATCGGAATGCTCCTCGGCTAGCGCGTGAAGCATGGCGAGGACTGGCGTGGCGCCGATCCCGGCGCTGATCAGCAGCACGGGTGCATCCGTCCGGTCGAGGATGAACGCGCCGCGCGGGGCTGCGATGTCGAGTTGGTCGCCGACGGTGAGCCGGGTGTGCAGGTAGCCGCTGGCGGCGCCGCGGGGTTCGCGCTTGACGGTGATCCGGTAGTAGCCGGCGTCCGGTGGTCCCGACAGTGAGTAGTTGCGGAGCAAGGACCTCTGTTGCGCGTCGGGCTGGATCCGCACCGTGAGGTACTGACCCGGGCGGGCGCCTGGCAGTGCCGCGCGCTCGGGGTCCTCGAGGCGTATGGAGATCACCGAGTCGCTCTCGCGGGTGATTGCGGTGATGTTCAGCTGACGGAAGCCGGGCCACGCGGGCGGCGGGCTGGTTACCGTGAGACCGGCGTTGCCGCTGCCGGGTTCTTTCTCGAGCAGAGCTCGGAACGAGGACTGCCAGCCGGGGCTGAGGGCAGGGATCCGGAGCGCGCGCAGCAGCTGCTGGCGCGGGTGCGCGGGGAGATACAGCAGCGCGTCGACCTCCGCGACCCGCATCTGTTCAGGGCCAGAGGCGAGCTTGATGATCTCGTCTCCCGCTTGTACGTCGCCTTCTTCAAGCACGCGGAAGTAGAAGCCCGGGCGGTGGTGCGAGACGAGCATCGCGGGGATGCGCGGGTCGTTCATTCGGATCCCGACGCGGTAGCAGGTGACCCGGGGTTGCGTGACCTCGAAGACGGCACCGCCGATCCGGTAGCGATCGCCGACACACACCTCGTCATCGGCGAGTCCTTCCACGGTGAAGTTCTCGCCGAACTGGCCGTACGCGAAGTCGTTTCGTCCGAGCTCGCGCTCCCAGTACCGATAGGAGTCGATCTGGTAGACGAACACTGCGCGCTGCTCCCCGCCGTGTCCGACGAGATCGCCCTGACCATCACCCTCGACGTTGAGCTCTCGGACGCGGCGAGGGCCGACCACGGGGTCCTTGAAGACGCCGGTGAAAACCGTCTTGCCTCCCCAGTCCACGTTCTTCGGCATGCCGACGTTGACCGACAGCAGCCGCCCGACGATCTCACGAGATTCGCCGCCCGGCGTCAAACGTTCATGCGGAGCCGCTCGGCCCGAATCGTGCTCCCGTTGCTGCTCCAACTCGTAGGCGTCAAGCGTGAGCAGAGGCCCAGGCTGGCCCGCACGGGCCGCGATCGAGGCGAAGCGCCGAGAGCTGGGCCGCCAGCGGCGTGCCCACTGCAACAGGGTTCCCATTCCGCTCCTCGCCGCTGGTTCAGGCCGCTCGCGGGTCATCACTTGGGTTCACGTACTCAAGGCCGAGTGGTCCCATCGCGGTCACCTGAGTGACGTACTCACCGGACCGCGCCCAGTGAAAGTGAGCCGTCCCGCCGGGGAGAACGATCACGCTGCCTGGCGGGTATGACTCCAACTTCACGCTGTCGAAGTGTTCCCCGAGGCCGATGTAGAAGACACCGGAGATCACCGTGTAGACGCGATCCTCCGGGTGTACGTGCGGCATCAGCTTGGCCCCAGAAGGCAGCTTGACCCTGATCACGTAGGGCCCCGGCTCAGTCGGGTCACCCACCACGACGGCGAGGCGCGCAGACGGCGGGAACGCCGGGAACGGCTTCCACTCGATGTCCTCCGGCAGTACCCCCCGGAACACGCTCCCATCGATCTGATGACTCACTGGTCAGCCTCCCGGCTCGGATGTCGATGTCGCCGGCACCATCGCGACGAGTTCGGTCACGATTTCCGCCGCGGGCTGCGTCCGTTTGGCGAGCGCGACGCTCTGTCCGGCCCACAGCGATAACGGTTCTATCTCACCGGTCGTTCCAACCATCGGCGGCGCTGGTTCGTATCGAACGATCGGTTCGCCGGAAGCGAAGTGCGCTATCACCTCGCCCTCTCGGGGTCGACTGCCCGGTGCCGGGCGGCCCGCGGCCTCCCACATCTCGGCCGTCGAGTTGTGGATGGCACGGTGCGAAGCGTCCGGCCACCCCACCTCGTAGAGGTTGGGATACCAGTCGGCTTCGGTCTCGGTCGCGTCTACCAGACGACGCCGGTACTCCTCGTGAATCGGCATTTCATCGGCTAACAGGAAGCGCGTGCCGAGCAAGGCGGCCTGCGCGCCGAGGGCGAGAACGGCCGCGACTCCTCGAGCGTCGCCGATCCCACCAGCGGCAATCACCGGTACCGGTGCCACGGCGTCGACGACGGCCGGCACCAGCGGAAGCGTTGCCACGCGACTCCACACGTGCCCGCCGGCCTCCCAACCCTGCGCGACAACAATGTCCGCTCCACATCCGACAGCGCGCCGCGCTTCCTCGACGCTGCCGACCGTGTGCATCACAAGCCCCCCGGCGTCATGCACCGAGTCGACGTAGCTTTGGGGATCGCCCCAGAAGAGGGACACGACCCGCAGACCCGCCGAAAGCGCCTGATCGACTCGATGGTGCTGATCGAAAGCGAGAACGAAGTTGCCGGCAAACGGCCGATCGGTAAGGGCTGCCGTTTCCCGAACCACCGCTCCGGCATCATCGGCCCACCCCAGCCCCAAGATGCCGAGGCCGCCTGCATTTGAGACAGCGGCGGGTAGGCGAGGATCTGCAGACAGCGGTGCCTCGACGATCGGGAGCTCGATCCCCAGCAGCTCGCACACCGGCGTTCGCCTGCGATCGGTCATGTCAGTCTCCGGCCGGCCGAGGACGGCACTCAACACCCACGTGGGCCTCCATTCAGTATGCGTCCGGTCGCTCTGCGGTTCGGGCGAGCTGCTTGTTCCAACCGTGGAAGGGCGAGAGGTCGCCCGCATCCCATCGCTCGTGCAGGCCGGGCGTTGCTAGCTCCCAGTCGGGGCGGATCTCGCTCGACATGTCACGCAGGTCGTGCCACAGGTCCACGAACGACGGTCGTCCCCAGAACCAGTAGCCGTTATAGATCCTGTAAATCACGAGCCCGGGCTTGAGCACGAGCGTGTGCGGGATCATCGGGTCGTGCTCGGTGTCGGTGTACTCCTGGATGTCGAGGTCCTTCTGGACGATCCGATCCGGATCCTCGAGGAACGGCCACTGGGCGCCGATCGACGCGCGGAACTCCTGGCTTGAGTGGTGGGTGTCGGTCGATATCGTGGCGACCTTGGTATAGGACACGGCGATCTTCGGGTAGTTGGCGGCGAGTTCGAGGTGCTGTTGGTGCTCTTTTGGGCAATAGTTGCCGCGCGCAAGTGTCAAGATCAGCGGATCGTCGCCCTGGATCTCGCTGAGCGTGCGAGTGACGCGATCTTGGTCGGGCAGCTCGTAGTCGGGGAATGTGCCGCCGGGGGTGATGTCCGAGCGCATGGTTCAAGTCCTTCCGGTCAGGTGAGGGTTGATTGGTGCTACCGGCCGGCCGCCTGGCCGCCGTCAACATGCAGCGTCTCGCCGGTTACGAACGTCGCTCGCTCGAGATAGAGGATCGCGTCGACGACGTCGCTGACTTCGCCGACGCGCCCCAGCGGGTGGAGGGCCTCGAGCCCCTCATAGGACGCGGGGTCGTGATCGGGTGTCTTGACAATTCCGAGCGACACCGCGTTGACTCGGACGCCGCGCGAGGCGTATTCGATCGCAAGCGAACCGCTGGCCGCGACGAGTCCTCCCTTGGTGAGGACAGGTAGCGCAGACGGCCTCGTGCTGTCCGCGTTGTCGACCAGGCTCGTGGAGACGTTCACGACGTGCCCGCTGCCCCTGGCGACCATCTCCGCGATCGCCAGCTGGGTGATGCGGAAGAAGCCGGTGAGGTTCACGGCCGTGATCGCCTCGTACTCATCGAACGTGTACTCCGTGAACGGCTTGCCGATGTAGATGCCGGCGTTGTTGATCAGCGTGTCGATCCGCCCGAACCGGTCGCGAGCCTCGTCGACGACGCGCCGTGCGGTTTGCGGATCTGCGATGTCGCCGGCGACCGGGACGTAATCGCTCTCGTCGCGGTCGGCTGACGGAAACGACAGTGCCACTCCAACGACGGCATAACCCGCACTGCGGTATCCGGCGACCAGCCCGGCGCCAATGCCCTGGGAAGCGCCCGTGATGATCGCGACCGGCGGGCTCATCGCGAGCCCGCACCGGGCGTGCTCCCTGCCGCCGCGATCTCCTGCCGGAGTGCTTTCAGTGCAGCGGCGTGGATCTCCGAGAAGCTCGGGAACGGCTGGATCGTGTCGCGCAGCACGTCGAGCGAGACCCTGGCGCGGATCGCGAGCGTCGCCTGCTGCATCCATTCGCCGGCGTCCGGGCCAAGCGCGTAGGCGCCGGTCAGCTGCTCGCCGTCGCTCAGCAGCGTCAGGAACCCGTTCGACTTGGCGTACGCGTGCGTGTAAGTGGCGGTCTTGGCGACCTCCGATAGCAGAGCGGTGGCGCTGAACTCGGCCTCGGTGGCGCCGACGGCCGCGGCCTGCGGATCGGTGTAGGTGACGCGCGGGACCGCCTCGTAGTGGGCCTCGCGTGGTTCACCGAGGATGTTCGACGCGACGACCTCGCCCTGGTACTCCCCGACGTGCGTCAGTTGCCAGATGCCGGTGATGTCGCCGACCGCCCACAGCCGCTCGCCCGCACGCATCTGGGCGTCGACCGGGACTCCGTGGGCGTTCGCATCGATGCCGACCGTCTCCAGACCGATCCCCTCGACACGCGGACGCCGTCCGGTCGCCACCAGCAGGCGAGCACCGCGCAGCTCCCGTCCATCCTCCAGTCCCAAGACGAACTCCTCGCCATCGCGAGATGCCGCCGTCGCGTGGATACCGAGCACGAGCTCGATTCCGTCCCGACGCAGCGCCTCGCCCAACGCCTCGCCAAGCGGCGTCGGCTCCCGCGAGAGCACGCGCTCGGCCCCCTCGACGAGCACCACCTCACCGCCCAGACGACAGACCACCTGGGCGAGTTCGACACCGGCCGCGCCACCTCCGAGTACGACCAGTCGTCGCGGCACGGCCTTCATCCCGGTCGCCTCGTTCGTGCCCCAGACGCCCTCGAGCTCTCGCAGGCCTGGCACCGGCGGAACGAACGCGTCGGCGCCGTTGGCAAGTACGACGTGGTCAGCCGTGTAGCGAACGCCATCGACCTCGACCACCCCTGTCCCGGCGAGACGACCGTGACCGCGCACCAGCGTGATCCCCCGGTCCACCAGCCACTGCGCAGCTCCGGTATCGGAGTAGTTCGAGACCACGAAGTCGCGCCAATCAAGCGCCGCCTGCACATCCACCTCAGCGCTCGCCGCGGCCTCGCGTGCGTCGTGCACGGCCTCACCCGGACGCAGCAGCGACTTCGATGGGATGCATGCCCAGTACGTGCACAGGCCACCGACCAGGTCGCGCTCGACCACGGCCACGCGCAGACCGCCCTCCGCAAGGGCGGCGGCGCAGTGCTCCCCGGGCGCCCCGCCGCCGAGGACGATTACGTCGTAGTCCGGAGTCACGACGGCAGCTCCCAGCCCGCCTGCTCGTTGACCATGTACGCAGCGTACCTGCCCCGCCGCTCCCGGCCGATCCGAGCCTCATGCGAGACGATCAGATGGAGTCCGTCCGCCGATCCAGGGGCGGCCGAGCCGACGCCCTTGCCGAAGATGATCGAGCACGCAAACTCAGGAGGTGTGATCTGCACCACCCGGAAGTCCTCGTCGGTCAGGGTGGCTGCTCCTATCTTGGCTGCTTGCGCAGTGGTCCGAACCCGGCGCGCATCTCTTCTGAGAAGAGTTGCGGCTGTTCCCAGGCGGCGAAGTCGCCGCCTCGGTCAAGCTGATTGAAATAGATGAGATTGTTGGGGTACGCGCGCTCTGCCCAGCTTCGCGGTGCCTCGTAGAGCTCGTTTGGGAAGACGCTTATCGCGAACGGGATGGTGATGCTCTTGGCATCGAAGAAGTCGGCCTTGTTCTCCCAGTAGAGGCGAGAGGCCGAGACTCCGGTGTTTGTCAGCCAGTAGAGCGTGATGTTGTCCAGTAGGTCGTCTCTCGTGAGCGCGCTCTCGTAGGTCCCTCAAGCACCTTTTCGACAAGCCCGGGCTGGCCGGTGCCGTCGCCGTGGTCAAGCGCGAACGCCGCGAGGTCGACGGGCGAGTCGGCCAGTCCGTACAGCGTTTGCGGGCGCGTGGCCATGATCTGCGCGTACGCGACGTGCTTGGCGTAGAAGTTGCTCAGCTGCTGGTACGCGCGGAGCTCCTCAGCTGAGATATCAGGGGGCGGTGGGTCGCCGCGCTCGAACCCCTTGACGAGCTCGGCTGGAGCGGTCCCGGGCATGTTGGAATGGATGCCGAGCAGCCCTTCAGGGGCCTGTATGCCCATCGTCTGTGTGACAGCCGCACCCCAATCCCCGCCCTGCGCCACGAACCGGTCGTACCCGAGACGCTTCATCAGCACGACCCAAGCGCGTGCGATGCGGACGGGATCCCATCCCGTGGCGGTCGGCTTGGCAGAGAAACCGTGGCCCGGCAGCGACGGAATCACCAGATGGAAGGCGTCCTGCACGCTCCCGCCGTGGGCGGTGGGATCGGTAAGCGGCTCGATGATCTTCAGCTGCTCGATGACCGAGCCCGGCCACCCATGCGTGACGATCAGCGGCAGCGCGTCCTCGTGCCGGGACCGAACGTGAATGAAGTGAATGTCGAGCCCGTCGATCTCCGTGATGAAGTTCGGCAGGGCGTTCAGCTTCGCCTCGCATTTGCGCCAGTCGTAGTCTGACCCCCAGTAGCGCGCAAGCTCCTGCATCATCGCGAGCCCTACGCCCTGCGAGTCGTCGCTGACTGTTTCGCGCTCAGGCCACCTGGTCGCGTTTATGCGCCTCCGCAGCTCGGTGAGCTCCCCCTCCGGAAAACCGATCTCAAACGGCCGGATAGCGCTGTCGCTGCCTGTCTGTTCTGCAACTTCAGTGGCGGACATGTGCTCCTCCAAAAGTTGTGTTGTGCTCCGAGGCCACCACGGCGGCAGGTCAGCTCGATCGGCAGCCGAGCCCGAGCTTGGCAAATGCAGGTGCGCGGGTATGCAGGAACGGGCTCCCGAGAGGTCGGGTGGTGCGAGGACCGTTAGGTCTCGCGTATGCCGCCCGCTTGCTGGAGCCGGGAATGCGCGGTCGCCGAGGGCTAAGGCGAACCGGAACGTTCATGTTAGTCCTAGAAACCGAGCGGCGAGGACCCATTGTGTTAAGGCGAGCGGGATTTTTAGAATCGCCTCGTGGACCCGCTCACTGACGCCACCGACCACCTCCGCGTCTTGATCGCTAACGAGCGGAAGGACCGACTCGCGCAAGTCGCCCTGATCGTCATCGCCCTAGGGCACGAGGTAATCGCACGAGAGATCGATGTCGAGGACATCGGATCCGTCACTGCGCGGGAGCGACCCGACGTCGCGCTGGTCGGACTCGGTGAGAGCTCAGATCATGCGCTCGGCCTGATCGACAAGATCGTCCGCGAGGCCGCCTGCCCCGTAATCGTCCTCCTCCACGCCCCCGATCCAACGTTTCTCAAAGAAGCCGCCAAGCGAGGCGTGTTCGCCCACATTTCAGACGACGACGTCGAGGACTGGCAGGGGTCGATCGATATCGTCCTGCGCCGATTCGCCGAATACCACGATCTCCAGGGAGCCTTCGCACGTCGCGCGGTAATCGAACGAGCCAAGGGCATCCTGATGGAACGCTACTCGATCGACGCGGACGCCGCGTTCGAGAAGCTCCGCGAACGCTCACGGATCGACAACCGCAAGCTGATCGACCTCGTGGCGGCCGTCCTCGATGGCCACCTCCTACTCCCAAGCAACCGGCGGCTCACCAGAACACCGAGCTTCCCTCAAATCCGAACCTGCCAGCGATGGACCGATAGGCAATCTCTCTGGTGATGCGACCCTCGCGACGACGACCGGGAGCGTGCAGCGAGCGCGAACGCTGATAGAGCGCTCGCGTGAGGAGCGGTTCGCCTCAGCGCATTCAAGGTCGAGGACCAGGACACGTTGCTCGCGATCGTCCGGGCCGCGCAGGCGAAGGCCGGTGCTGGTCAAGATCAGCCATTGAGAGTCAGAGGTGATCGGCTGGCGAACTTACGCTCCTACTCGATCGGGACGGATATCGCCAGCGCTGGGCGAGCGCTCCGCCACGCGACCGATGGTCCGCGCCCGGACCCCGCTTTGATGCCCGAGCGCGCCTGTCAGCGCAAGAGGCTGGCTGTCCTGCTCCGCGCGGAGCGCGCGCACAGCGTCTGCGAGTGCTCTCTGTCCGAACTCGACAGATCCGGTGCTAGTCAAGCACCCGGATCCTGCAAGCACCGCGGCAGCCGCGCCGTCCGGTGGTCGCGCTGCCGGTATCGGACAGATCGGGCCCCGCGCGTGTCAGGCGCGGCGTGTCTGCTCTCTGCTCGAAGCAGTCGTGCATGGCCCGAAAGGCTTGACGCTCGCGGGTCCATGCGCAACAGACGCCGGCAGAGAACCTGGCGCCTCCTTCGTCGCCGATGCACTCGTCCGGCCCGGCCCCCGCGGGCGAGTGCCTTCGTGGCAAACCACTCGCCCGTTGGCGGCGTTCATCACGAGTCCTCCTGGGCGATTCCGCAAGTCCGATCTGATCGACAAAGTCGATCGCGAGCTCGTGGCGAACACCGCAGAGCGTGCTCGACAGGCATCCTTCCCGGGAAGCTAGACGGCAGCTGTCCGATTCGATTCAGATATGTAGCGCTCAAGCTTGAGCTTGAGCTCACACATGTCCACGGAAACCCGCGTTCCGGGTGTGTCGGCGGGGTCCATGGCGCCGAAGATCTCATCGCCTTTGCGCATGTCCTCGGCGGTCTCGAACAGCTGAAGGGCCAGCGCCGTTCCTTGGGACTCGTCGAACAGCAGCTGGATTCCGGTGCTGGGCACCCCGGGCGGAGGCCCGGCCGATTTCTCGATACGCGCCACCAGTTGCTGCACTGGCTCGGCCCTCGCATCGGTGAACCGCACGACACGTACGTACACGCGATCATCTCCTTTTGGTAGAAGGGCTGCGGGTTCAGGCCCGTGCTTCGAGGATCAGGTTCAGGGGTGTCTCGGTCGCACGGCGGAAGCGGCTGAAGCCGGCCTCCTCGAACACCGCTCGCAGCCGCGCCTCCCCGGCCTGCGCCCCGAGTCCAAGCCCGACCTCCTGGGAGAGTGAATTGGGTGTGCAGATCGCGGTCGAGGCCGCGTACAAGAGCACCGCCATCGGGTTGCCCTGTAGGTTCTCGGTACGTCCATCGAGCGCGAACGGCTCGACCAGCAGCACGGTCCCGTCCGGCTCGAGGTGCTGCAGGGCGTAGGCGGCGATCCCGACCGGGTCGCCCATGTCATGCAGACAGTCGAAGAAGCAGATCAGGTCATACGTGCCCCGGTATTCCTTCGCGCCGGCGACCTTGAACGTGGCGCGATCCGCGATGCCGGCCTCGTGCGCCCGCTCCCGGGCGGTCTCGATCGACGGGCGGTGGAAGTCGAATCCCCAGAGGCGGGAGTTGGGATAGGCTTCGGCCATCGCGACGACCGGCGCGCCGTGGCCGCAGCCCACATCGGCAACCCGCGCACCTGCCGTGAGCTTGTCCTCGACACCGTCAAGCGCCGGGATCCATTCAGCGGGCAGGTGCGCGCGATAGCCGGCGCGGAAGAACCACTCGGTGCCCTTGAACAGACACGGATGATGATCTCCCCACGACAGCCCCCCGTCTCCCTGAAACGCCCCCTTCAGCTTGCCCATATCCATGAACATCGCCCCCAACGCGTTCATGGCGCGGGCAGTGAACACCGGCGAGTTCTCGTCCGCGAGCGCCGTCGCCCCCTCGGCGCTCAGCGCGTACCGGTCGTCCTCCGGGTCGTAGTCGACCAGGCCGGCGGCCGTTTGGCCGTCGAGCCATTCCCGCACGAGCCGCGGGTGGCAGCTTGCGTCCCCCGCGACCTCCTCCGCGCTTCGTGCCCCGTCCTGGGCGAGCGCCCGGTACAACCCGAGCTCGTCCCCCAGCCAGATCGAAAAGCAAGCGGCCGCGCCTGTCATGTGCCCGACCATCCGGCCCATGAGCTCCTCGAGCTTCGCATCGTCAATCGCCCCTGTACTCATCGCCATCTCCCGGTTCGAACGTGCTCGCCGTCGAGCCGTCGGCCCGCGGACAATCTGTTAGGTAGGAACCCTACCAGTTATCCTAAAGCAGTGTTCAAATCGCAGCACGAGTCGGTGGTTCCGAACACCGCCCTCGTGGGCGGCGAGAGACGACGCTGACAGACGAGAGCACAGAGCCGTTCGGGCAGGCGCTACGGGCGCTGATGGAATCCCGCGGGTTGAGCTATCGCGGGCTTGCCGACGCCATCCGCAAGTTTGATGAGCAGGGCATCACCCACGCTCATCTCAACATGCTCGCCAACGGCCACGACAAGCCGTCGATGCGCGCGATGGAGCTGATCGCGCGCGCGTGCAGAGTGCCGCCGGAGTACTTTGCCGAGTACCGGCTCGCGGTCGCCATGCGCGAGCTCGATCCGGAGCTCGTTGGCCTCGAGCAGGCGCTCGAGAACCTCAATGCCCGACTCGCTGCCCGCCGAAGACGTGGTGCCAGAGCACGGCAAGCGCGAGCGCACCGAGCACAACCTCGTCCCACGAACTAGCGATCGGGTCGATCGGACTGAGCGCCACGCCGAACAGGACGGCCCAGCTGAGCCACGCCACCCGGACGCCCGGGCGCGTCACCTCGGGGTAGCGGGCGAGCATCGCCGCGAGGCGGCCCGAGAAGAAGCCGAGCTCGTGCTGGTCACCGAGGAGTTTCGCCGCGCCGGACAACGCCACCAACGCGACCATGAACAACAGGTACCCCACCGGGCGCACAACGGTTCGCACCAACCGCACGATCAACCCAACCGTACCAGCCCTCCAGGCAAATCCTCATTTTGCATCCTTCCGCGGCGGAGGAACTCGATCAGGGGCGGAGGAGGTCTCACCCAGGGTCCCCGCTCTGCTTGTGTTCAGCAGTCCTTGGCGACAATCGCATGGTGCCGTAGTTGCTCAGGCGCTCGCGGTGCAAGACCGACGCTTCATGCCGTTGCAGAAGCGAACGCCACGGTTCCCCTTCGGGCCGATTCACAAGCCCCGATCGCCCGATCGGCCCGTCTGCCGCTGTCCCCCCGACGACGACCGGCGCTCTCGCGTGACGCCCCCTTTCTCGAGGAGCGGCATCGCGCCGGCGTCGCCGTGACGCCGCTGCGGCCATGGAGATCAACCACTTCTCCTTCGGCGGTGTGAACAGCAGCCGGCAGGACGCTTGCCGGCTGCTGAACCTTGGCGAGGGCAAGCACAGGCGTTCCAGAGCAGTACGCGGCATGGCCATGCCTGCCCTTCCCCCAACGCGGGGAGCAGGCATCCGAATCTGTGGCCGCGTCTCGGTTCTGAACTTCGTTGGCGCTGGGGGGTTGCTGGCGTAGGATCGGCGCGTGCTAGTCCCGGTTGATCGTGTCGAGGTGACGGTCGTGATCGACAACTTCCTCGACGTGCTGATGGCCGGCGAGGAGGGGGTGGTTCGCTACCAGGCGCGGGATTTCGGAGCGGCTAAGCAGTTGGTTGCTGAGCATGGTTTCTCCGCGTTGGTCAGCGTCGAGCGGGACGGCGACCGGCGCACTGTGCTCTACGACGCGGGCCTCACGCCGCACGCGGTGGCCCGCAACCTCGACGTGCTTCAGGTGCCGGTGGATGACTTGCGTGCGATCGTCATCTCGCACGGCCACGCCGATCATCACGGCGGCCTCGAGGGGCTGGTCCGTCGTCGGGTGCGCTCGCGGTTGCCGCTGGTGATTCACCCCGACGCATGGCGCGAACGGAGAATCGCCTTTCCCTCGGGCGGTGAGCTGCGACTGCCGCCGCCAAGCCGTCACGACCTTGAGGCCGAGGGCCTTGAGGTGGTCGAGGAGCGCGCGCACAGCATGCTGCTCGACGGCGCGGTTCTGGTCTCCGGGCAGGTCGAGCGGGTCACTGAGTTCGAGAGCGGCTTTCCGATCCACGAGGCGCGCGAGGGAGATGGTTGGCGCCCCGATCCGATGATTTGGGACGACCAAGCACTCATCCTCAACGTGCGCGACCGCGGCTTGGTGATCATCTCGGGGTGTTCGCATGCGGGCGTGATCAACGTCTTGTTTCACGCTCAGCGTCTGACCGGGGAAGCCCGCATCGCTGGCCTTCTCGGCGGCCTGCATCTCACCGGTGGACTGTTCGAAGCGCGCATCGAACCAACGGTCGAGGCGTTGCGCGCCGCCCGAGTTGGTCGCATCCTGCCCGCGCACTGCTCGGGCTGGAGGGCGGTCCACGCGATCGCCCGTGCCATGCCCGAGGCCTTCGTGCAGTCCGCGGTGGGAACAACCGTAACGTTCGAAGCAGCGCCAGGGAACTCAAGCTGACCCCTCGGGGCATTGGCGCAACGACGCCCTTGACGCCGCACGGGGTCTCGCGGTGACGCGAGAGCAAGACCTCCGAGCGGGAGATTGGCGAATACGAGGTGCGTCGCTGTCCAGTCCGGACGTTCTGCTTTCGATTGAGCGCGGGTGCGCCCGGCGCGGGTTTGAGCGCGGGTGCGCCCGGCGCGGGTTTGAGCGCTCCACCTGGGCCGTGCGAGTCAGCGAGCGGGGGTATCGCCCGGTCGCGGCGACGGCGGGGCGGGTGCGCGTGGGCGGCTGGTGCTGGGCTGGGCGGAGCGGGTTTGGAGAAGCACGCTGGCGAGGACCAGTCCGATGCCTAGCCAGCCGAGCTGAGAGAGATGTTGGTGGGCGATGAGGGCGGCGAGGACTGCGGCTACGGCCGGTTCGAGCAGGCTGAGCAGGGTCGCATCGCGTGCCGTGGTTGTTCGCAGCCCGTGGCCGAACAGAACGTAGCCGATGGCCATCGGGATCAGGCCGAGGTAGCCGGCGACGAGCATCCCTCGGGTGCTCGCGATCAGAGTCGAGCCGGTGATAAGGAGGATCGGAATCAACACCGTGGAGGCGAGGCCGAACAGCGCACCGACCGTCGCGCGGGAGCTGGCGCCGCCGGCGATGATGTCTGAGGCGGCCACTGAGTATCCGGCGTAGCAGCAGGCCGCGGTGAGCGCGAGGATCACGCCGGTCAGTTCCTGTAGTGAGCTGTGGTGGCTGAGTTCGGTTCGGCCGATCCCGAGGAGCGTCGCCCCGATGACCGCGATCGCGACGGTCGCTGCCCAGCCTCGGGAGAGCTGGCGGCCGTGCCGAAAGCGTTCGATTGCAGCGGCGGCGATTGGGGCTGCGCCGATCGAGAGCGTGACCCCGATCGCGACGCCGGCGTCGGCCATCGAGGTATAGAAGGCCAACGGGTAGGCGACGACGAAGCCGGCGCCGAGCCAAAGCGCCCGACCGCCGGCGCTGGTGGTGATGAGGCGAAGCGCGGCGCGGCGCGAACCTAGGAACAGGGCTATGCCGCCGATCCCCATCGCCGCGGCGCCGATCGCCAGCGAGCTGCTGCCCCGGGGAGCAAACGTTGCCGCCGTTCCGGTCGTCCCCCACAGCACAGCCGCGGCCAGCACCGACCAGGTGCCAGGGTTTGCCCCTGCAGCAACCCGCGAGAACCGTCCGGCTGCGCGCGTTGCGGCGAGCGGGCGAGGGCGACCGATCGCCGACTCTGCGGCGCCCGACTCGTTCATCTCTCGGTCAGCCACTGGGCAAGACCGCGAGCGCGCTGCAGTCGATCAGGACTGCCCTCAACGCCGGCGCTCACCACGCCTCCCTCGACGAGCAGGAAGAGGTGCTCACCGAGCTCCTCAGAGTCCGGCACGCCAGCGGCTGCGCAGCGTTCAATGAGGATACGCCGCACCTCATCCTTATGGGCGCAAACGGCCTCCCGCCCCGGATGGCCGACCGGAAGCTCAGCCGCGCCATTGAGCAGCCCACAGCCACGGAACCCGTGCGCGAACGCGAGCTCGGCATGATCAAGGTAGGCGTCAAACACCGCGAGCACGCGCTCGACCGCGCTCTCCGCGCGCTGCGTGCGCTCCTCCAGCAGACCAAGCCACTCGGCGTGCCGCCGATTCAGATAGGCGACGACTAACTCGTCCTTGGAGGAGAAGTTGTTATAGAGGCTCATCTTCGCCACCTGCGCCTCGGCGGTAATGGCGTCAATCCCGGTTGCCGCGATCCCGTCGGCATAGAACCGCCTGCTCGCAGCCTCCAGCAACTTCTCTTTCGCCACGCCCACGGCCAGAACCATATCAGAATAGGTAGACTGGTCTACCTAGTCCCTGTCGCAGCGGCGTCGGCCGGACATGGCGGCGGGCGCTCCTGCTTCCATCGCACGACGTGCCCACCGGCTCCGAAGACACACCATCTGTCTTGCGCGGCAATGAGGGACCGCTTCCTGCGCCGGCGCGCTTCTAACGAGATATCTGGAGTCCGACCCCTACGCTCGCCGGGCTCTTAGGGATGGTCTGGCGCTGCTTGCAGCTCCGGAAGTTGGGGCGTCGCGGTCCAGCTTCCGAGGAGGCTGAGTGCTTCCGCTGAATGGATCCGGGTTCGGCGGTGTAGATCAGGATCATCTGTCCGGGGTCGGCGGAGAGCTCCACGCGGTTGTAGGTGAGGGTGATCTCGCCGACGATGTGATGGTGGAAGTCCTTGGTGCCGGTGTCGTGGAAGCGGACGTTGTGGGCGGCCCAGCGGGTGCGGAATTCGTCGCTTTGGGTGGAGAGTTCGCCGACGATGTCTGAGAGGTCGCGGTCGTAGGGGTCTCGGCCGGCTGCGGAGCGCAGGACGGCGACGACGACGCTGGCGGCGCGGTCCCAGTCGATGTAGAAGTCGCGGGCGGCGGGTCGAGGAAGACGTAGCGGGCGCTGTTGACGGGACCGGTGCCGGAGGCTCGGCTGAACATGTCGGAATAGAGCGCGTAGCCAAGCTGGTTGGCGGCGAGGTTGTCCAGGCGCGCGTTGTGAACGAACGCGGCTGCGCCGCTGAGTTCGTCGAGGATGTGTTGGATGCCGGGCCGCACGCCTCGCTTGGGCGCTCGTCTGCGTCGCGGCGGGCTCGTCGGCCTCAACGCGCGGGCCAGGTCGAAGAGGTGCGCGCGTTCGGCTTCGTCGAGGTTGAGGGCGCGGGCGAGCGTTTCGAGCACGCTGTCGGAGACGCCGTCATGTCGCCGCGCTCGATGCGGGTGTAGTAGGGGGCGCTGACGCCGGCCAGGACGGCGACCTCCTCGCGGCGCAACCTGGGAACGCGGCGGGGGCCGTAGGAGGTAAGGCGCGCCTGCTCGGGGGTGATCCTCGCCCGGCGGGAGGTCAGGAACTCCTTGATCTCGCTTCGCGCATCCATCTCACAGACAGGCTAGACGTGCTTCGGACCGTCAGGCGCTGGGGCGGATCAACGCCGAAGCCGCGGACTTCTATCTCAGCAGGATGAACGCGTCTTTTAGCGGTTCGCCTTCGGGGAGTGTCAATGCGACCTGACGACCGCGAGCAGGGACCGGGCCATATCGGTAGTAGTGCCTGCTATGTGCTCTCAGATCCGGCGACCCGAACCAACCGGCGATGAACTACAGCGTCACGGCTGCGACGATCAGAGCCAAACGCGATCGTGCTCTAGCGGACGCGCAGCGCGACCTTGCGCAACTCGTTGCCGACCGCGGTCGCCTGATCCGCGAGCTGCGCGCGAGCGGACTGTCGCTCTCCGCAATCGGCCGCGCCGTCGGCTGCCACGCCGCTACGGTCGACGCCGTGCTTACCCAGAGCGTCGGGCGGCCGAGAACGCGCGGCGCGCCGAGTACTGGCGCACCTACCGCGGAAGGCGGTCGGCATGAACAATCCGTTCTCGCGCCTCGAGGAGATCGAGCGTTCACGCGCCTCGCATAAGCCAAACCTTGCCAGAATGGCGGCGATGAAGTGCGATGACCTCGTCTTCGACGTGGGCATGCACCGCGGCGAGGACACAGAGCGTTATCTCGCGCAGGGGTTCCGCGTGGTGGCAGTAGAGGCCAATCCCGCGCTCGTCGAGTTGGCGAATCAGCGGTTCGCTAACGCGATCGCCTCACACCGGCTGACCATCGTCGGCGCCGCTGTAGCGGAGGAGGCCAGCACCGTCGAGCTCGCGGTTTTCGACGAGCACACGGTCTGGAGCTCGATGGACCGAAAATTCATCGCGCGCAACCTGGCGATGGGACAGCGCTACCACACGGTCGAGGTACCGGCCGTGCGCTTCGCCGACCTGCTTGCAGAACATGGCGTTCCGCGCTATCTGAAGATCGACATAGAGGGCTTCGACATGGTGTGTGTGCGTGCGCTTCACGAGGTGGCCGAGCGTCCCGATCACCTAAGCATCGAATCTGCGGTCACATCCCCGCGTAGCGGGGTGGTGGTCGAAGCACTATTCGACGAGTTGGCCGAGCTCTGGACGCTCGGGTATAGAGCTTTCAAATTTGTCGACCAAACCAGGATCTCTACCGCGGCTGGAAGTTCAGGACCCTTCGGCAACGAAAGCTCAGGCCGATGGGCGCGGATCGGCCCGACCCTCGCGCACGCGGTGAGTCTCCGTCTGCAGTATGAGGTCAGCGCGCATGGGACGCACTGGGGAGAGAGCCTCCCGGGCCGGGCGTACAGCAAATTTCGAAACGATGTACTACACCGCCCGCTCGGCTGGTATGACCTGCATGCGAAGCTCGGATCAGCGTAGATCTAGACCACTGGAAGCAGCGGGTTACTGCTTGGTTGCAGGAGTCAAGACTGCGAACCACCGCCCAGCCAACCAGCGGTCGCTAGCGGCGGGATCGTCGACGGGCGCTCGCGCCGGCGGTCGAACTCGCTAACGCGCGCTTGGAGCAGCAGGGCGACGTTCCGCTGCCTGAGCACCTGACGCCGCATAAGTTGCGCCGCACGTTCGCTTCGCTGTTGGTGGCGCTCGGCGTTGATCCCGGGTCGGTGATGGACCAGCTCGGGCACGCAAGCCCGGTGTTCACACTCCGGGTCTACCGGCACGGGATGCGCCGCGACCAGGCGTCGCGGGACTGCGCGAGCTTGTGGGCGGCGCGGATTGGGCAGCAGCGGACAGCAATGTCGTTCCGGTGCAGTTCGCGGCGGTCGCGGGGGTGCGGTGACCGTGAGGAAAACCATTACTAGCAGGCATTTCGTTCATGGGCGCGGCTGGGTTCGAACCAGCGACCTCTCGCGTGTGAAGCGAGCGCTCTCCCACTGAGCTACGCGCCCTCGAGCGACGATTCTACGGGCGGCGAGGGGTAGATCGCTAGAGGCGCACGAGGTTCTCAGCGCGCACGCCGCGGGTGACGCCGCGGAGGTCGACGAACAGCGACGCGTCACGAGCGATCGCGTGGTGGTCAATGCCCGGATGAGCGGTGACCAACACGATCGCGTCGGCACCGGCCGTCGCGTCTGCCAGCGGCAAGCTGGACAGGCCGAGATCCGGGATCGATGGGACATAGGGATCGTGGTAGCGCAGATTGCCGCCGCGAGCCGCCAGGACCTCGATGATTCTGAGCGCCGGAGACTCGCGGACGTCGCCGACGCCACCCTTGTAGCTGACGCCGAGGATCGCGATCCGGGAGCCTTTGACCGGCTTGCCCGCGTCGTTGAGGGCGCGCTCGATTCGCTCCACGCAATGGTGGGGCATCTGCTGGTTGATCTTGCCGGCGAGCTCGATGAACTCGGTCGACATGTAGAACTCGCGCGCGCGCCAGGTCAGGTAGAAGGGGTCGACCGGCAGGCAGTGGCCGCCCATTCCCGGCCCCGGCTGGAAGGGCATAAACCCGTAAGGCTTGGTTGCAGCCGCATCGACTACCTCCCAAATGTCGATGCCCATCCGCTCGGACAGGATCGCGAGCTCATTCACCAGCGCGATGTTGACCGAGCGGAAGATGTTCTCGAGCAGCTTGGTCAGCTCGGCGGCCTCGGGGCTGGAGACCGGGACGATCTGATCGCACACCCGTCCGTAGAGCTGCGAGGCGCGCTCGGCGCACTCCAGGGTGATCCCGCCGACCACCTTTGGCGTGTTGCGCATCGTGTAGTCGGTCCTGCCGGGGTCGATGCGCTCAGGCGAGAAGGCGACGTTCAGCCCGTCGCCGACACGCAGGTCGGACTCCTCCTCGAGCAGGGGCACGAGCAGCTCCCGGGTCGTGCCCGGGTAGGTGGTGGACTCGAGCACGACCAGCTGCCCATGTTGGAGGACCTGCCCCAGGGCGTGCGCGGCGGCGGTCAGCGCATGGAGATCTGGTTCCCGGTTGGGAGTCAAGGGGGTGGGAACGCAGATCACGATCGCGTCGGTTCGCGCCAGCGGCGCGTAGTGCGAGCTCGCGGTGATCATCGGTAACACCGCCTGCAGCCGCTCCGATGGAATGTCCTCGACGTATGAATCGCCGCTGTTGATCGCGGCAACTTTGCGCGGATCGACGTCGACCGCGACGACGTGCTCGCCGGCTTCCGCAAACGCCACGACCAACGGCAGCCCCACATACCCGAGGCCGATCACACCGACTGACATTGGGATGGACGATACAGGCGGATCGCGCCGGTCGACAGCCGAAAGGGTCTACGATTGTGGGTGGACCGTGCTAGGCGGGGTGCTAGCGGTGCCCTGTACCCGCAAACCGCTCTAGCGGGGCTGAATTCCCTCTCGAGGGGCCGACGCCCTTGGTCAGCGCCTCGTCCGTGGCGGCGATGGCCCGGTCCCGCCGCGATGGAGACCCGTGAACCAGGTCAGGTCCGGAAGGAAGCAGCCTTAAGCGGTCACCTCCAGGCGCAGCGGGAGCGCCGGACTGGAGTCATGAGACGGTGGCAGCGCCTTGGTCGCCACCTCGACAGAGGGTGCACGGTCCACTTTTCGGGGCGTCTAGCACGCACGGGGTCGGCGCCGCCGTCGCCAGAGGCACGGCCTCGGCGGTCAGCGCAGTCGCCGGTGCGGGCGCGCCTGCCTCCGTCGACCGGGAAGACGGGCCCCGGTCTGTGGGCGCAGTCCGACCCGCGGAGCGCGTCAGCCCGTGTAGACCGGCCTAGTGTGGCGTCTCGATTCAGATGGGAACTCCGCGTAACGTTTGCCCGGCTGGCGCGGGCAAAGTTACGTCCGAGTGCTGGCCCGGCTCGAGTGGCGACGTTCGTCCGCATCCAGGCCGATAGGCTCATCCCGCGGGCGATGCGCGTGCGCACCACGACCGCCTGGGCGCACGAGGCGCCTCATTCCGCGCGGCAGGCACGGCCGGATGCACCACTAGACTCGACTTGGTGTCCACGGGACCCTCTCTCTACCGCCGCCATCGCCCCCGGACGTTCGCCGACGTCGTCGGTCAAGAACATGTAGTTCGGACGCTGCGCAACGCCGTCGAGCGCGGGAAAGTCCACCACGCGTATCTGTTCGTCGGCTCGCGAGGCACCGGCAAGACGAGCATGGCGAAGATCCTGGCGGCCTGTCTGAACTGCGAGCAGGGGCCCACGACCGAGCCTTGCGGGGAGTGCGAGTCGTGCGTGGCGATCGCGAATGCGACCTCGCTCGACGTGCTCGAGATGGATGCCGCCTCCAACAACTCGGTCGACGACATCCGCGACCTGCGCGAGAAGGTCGCCTATGCGCCGGTATCCGGCCGGCACAAGGTCTACATCCTCGACGAGGCACACATGCTCTCGCCACAGGCATGGAACGCATTTTTGAAAACGCTCGAGGAGCCCCCTCCGAGAACGATCTTCGTGCTGGCGACGACCGAAGCCCAGAAGGTCCTGCCGACGGTCGTCGATCGCTGCCACCGCTTTGACTTCGGTCGCCCCTCGGTCACGGAGGTGGCGGCGGTCCTGGCGCGCGTCGCGGCGCAGGAGCAGATCGAGATCGATGAAGCCGCCCTTGCGGTGATTGCCCGCCACGCGACCGGGAGCTTTCGCGACGCGCTCGGAACGCTCGAGCAGCTCGTGAGCTACGCGGGCAACCGGCGGATCGAGCCCGCGGACGTGATCGCGGTGCTCGGAGTGGCCGACGCCGAGCAGCTGTTCGAGGCGATCGAGGCGGTGCTGGCGCGCGATCCGGCGCAAGCGCTCCGCGCCGCGGCCAAGCTCGTAGAGTCCGGCCGTGACCCCGGCCAGGTGCTGCGCGACCTCGAGGTGCATGCCAGAGAGCTGCTCACGGTAGAGATCCTCGGCGAGGTGCCCGCGGAGCTGCGCGTGACCCCCGAGCGCGATGAGCGCCTCGCACAGCAAGCGGCGGCCCTCTCGCAGCTCGAGATGATCCGCCTGCTCGACCTGGTCTCCGCAGCGCTCGATGCGACGGCCAATGGCGCGCAAGCTCGTATTCAGCTCGAGCTGGTGCTGATCAAGGCGTCCTGCCCGGAGGTCGATCCGTCGACCGCCGCGCTGCTTGCGCGGATCGAGCGCCTCGAAGCTGCTCTGCCGTCAGGGGGCACCCTGCGAGTGGTGGCCGAGCCCGAGCCGGCCGGGGCGCAGCAGCACGCAGCGGCCTGAGGCTCAGCAGCCGAGCGGGACCGCGCAGAACTCGCGATCTGGCTCACATCCCGTACAGGCGCTGGCCGCCGAGGTCGTGCCTCAGGACGTCCGCTCGAGGCGCTCGAGCTGGCTACCGCCACCGAGCGGTGGCCGGCGGTGATCGAGCTTGTCAAGCAGGGCAACGCGATGGTTGCGGCGCTGCTCGCCGACGCCCGTCCGGTTGCCGTCAGTGACCGGGAGCTGACGCTGGCATTTCCCGCCGGCGCCGCCTTCTTGAAGCGAAAGGCCGAGCAGGATGACTACAGGCGCGCGGCCGCGGAGGCTTTCCGGACGGTTACGGGCCACGCCTTGACGCTGCGTTACGAGCTACGCGACCTCGAGCCAGGAGACGAGCAGCAGGAGAACGACGTCCTGTCTGGCGAGGAGCTCGTGCGACGCTTCCTGGAGGAGTTCGACGCAGAAGAAATCCTTTACGACCCCGACCAAGACGAGGGGAGCTGACATGCCTCAGCCCAACATGAACCAGATGCTCAAGCAAGTGCAGAAGATGCAGCAAGAGATGATGGCCGCGCAAGAGTCCCTCAAGGACGAGGTTGTTGAGGCCTCCGCCGGCGGCGGCATGGTGAGCGTTCAGGCAACTGGCGACTTGAACATCAAGGCGATCAGGATTGATCCCGAGGCGGTCGATCCCGACGACGTGGAGCTGCTCCAGGACATGGTCCTCGCGGCCGTCAACGAAGCGATTCGCTCCGCCCAGGAGCTCGCCTCCGCGAAGCTCGGGGGAATCGCCGGGGGCCTCGGCGGCCTGGGCCTTCCCGGGCTGTAAGCGACCTCGAGCGTGTACGCCCCGCCCGTACAGAAGCTGATCACGGAGCTCTCGAAGCTGCCCGGAGTCGGCGGCAGGACCGCGCAGCGGCTCGCGTTTCACCTGCTGCGCGCGAGCGAAGAGGACGCGTTCGCCCTGGCCGAGGCGATCAAAGAGGTCAAAGAGCGAATCGGCCTGTGCGAGGTCTGCTTCAACCTCGCCGATGGCCCCAGGTGCCGCATCTGCTCCGACGAGCGGCGTGAGATCGATCTGATCTGCGTGGTCGAGGAGCCCTCAGACGTGATCTCGATCGAGCGAACGCACGAGTTCCGTGGCCGCTATCACGTGCTGGGCGGAGCGCTCTCGCCGATCGACGGTGTCGATCCCGAGGATCTGAAAATCGCCGAGCTCTACGACCGAGTCGGGGCCGCCGGCGTGCGTGAGGTGGTGATCGCGACCAACCCGACGACCACCGGCGAGGCAACCGCGCTGCACGTCGCCGCCGGGCTGCGTGAACGGGTCCCGGAGATCGCGGTTACGCGTCTCGCGAGCGGGTTGCCGGTGGGTGCCGACTTGGAGTATGCCGACGAGCTGACGCTGGGGCGGGCGCTGGTCGGGCGGCGCGCGGTGTAGCGACGCCTCGTGCCGAGTCGTTTCTCAAGGGCACTCGCCGAAGGCCGCGACATGTTGGGCATGCTGAGATGTCCGGAGCTCAGCCTGAGCGGCAAACTGTCACTGCTCGGCGCCAAAGCGAAATACCATGCCGGCCGTCTGGAGCATGACACGATCGTTGACTGCGGAGTCGCCCGAATCCGGTTTGGACAAGAGTCGTTTCCGTTCGACTGGTACGTCTTCGAGGAAATCTTCATCAGCGCATCTACGAGCGCCTCCACTTCGAGGGCGCGCTCGTGCTTGACTTGGGCGCGCACAAGGGCTATTTCGCGGTGTTTGCCCTGAGCCATGGCGCCAGGAACGTATCTCGTTTGAGCCCGAATCGGCGAATTTCCGCCGGCTGGCTGCCGCCGCGGAAAGGTTCCTGGCTGGACGGCGCGCCAGGAAGGAATCGCGGGCCAATCCGGCTTCGCGTTCGCTGAAAGTGAAAGAGGCTTGGTCGCATGCGCTCGTTACGGGCGAAGCAGGCGAAGACGCCGTAGCCGTGCCGGTGCGGCGCTGGGGGACGTACTCGACATACATGCCACCGAGCGGCAGGTGGTCAAGATGGACATAGAGGGAGCCGAGTGCGAGGCTCTGGCCACGACCCCCCGCGATCTGCTCGCGCATGTCGACGAGTTGGTCGTCGAAGCACACGCCGACGCACCTTGCGCGGCTGCGGACATCGTCGCGATCGCTGAGGCCGCCGGCTATAACCGCCGCTGACCCAGATCTAAGTCATCCCGCTCCGATGCTGCACTTCGAAGCCGCAGGCCCTGACGGGTTTGCGCTCTGGGTGAGAGCCGCGGCCTCATCTGCCCGAGGCGAGCGCTGACGCTACCTCAGTCCCAGAACCGTCGGCGCTATAAATGGCCCTCATCGAAGTCGGGATTGGTCCCGGTGTTGTCGTACCCGGGATAGGTCTGAGTGAAGTAGTAGAAGCGCCCGACGTTGGGATCATTCCGATACGCCGACACGAACGTAGACACATCCTTCTGCTGTGCGGTGGTAAGGGGTGTTGACGCAGGTTGGTAGAAGCACAGCGCCGCCTCAGTGACCCAGACGGAACTCGGATATCCATCTGACGCGACCTGCTTGGAGTAGTCATCGACGGCGGCTGTGTCCGCCGGCGAGTTCGTATTGCACGGTAGATACGCGTGTATTGACATGTAGGAAAAGGGCGGACCCGCGCCGTTGTGCGCGTCGCGATACGCTCCGAGGAACTGAGACCACCATTGCGGAGGCTGGCCCCATGGGTAGCAGATGGTGGACTCGCCGCCGCACTGTGCCCCCTCCCACTGGGTGAAGTTGGGGCCGACGATGTGCGCTCGCGGATCGTACATACGAAGCGCCGCTACCCACGTATCGAGCTGCGCTCCATACGCTGCCTGAGTTGGTGCGATGTTATCGCTGAACGAGTCGTCAACTTCGTTACCGACGACGTAATAACCTCCCGGCGAACCGGTCGACTCCACAGCCCGGTGTGCCGTCGAGTCCATCCACCGTAGGTTCAGCGTCCCACCGTTCGTACAATCGCCGCTGCAGCCACCCTGAGACTTCAACGTTGCGCCGACGTTCAGCGTGGGCAGGAACTTCTGCCGGAAGGCCCGCTGACCTGAGGGATCAAGCTGTGAGCCGCCTAGCCACATGGTCGCGCCGGCCTGCCGCAGGATCGACGGAGTCATCGAGGGTGAGCCAAAGTCTGCGATCCCCAACGGTGCCAAGGACGCCCGGGCGGGCTTTGGGTCAGCAGCGGACTTTGTGGCCGAAAGTCTCCCGCAACCCGCGACGGCGATGAGCAGAAGAGCTCCCACCATGGCCGTCCGCTGTGTGCGCCAGCGCGGAGCGAATGCGCTTCGAGAGGAAGGCGCTCCCGATGTATCCTGGTTACTCCGCCGCATCGTCATGGCCTGCTCTCGCAAACGAGACCATACGCCATAACTGATGCTGCCCAGGGCGCAGATCTCACCCATGGCGGCTGAGAGTCTTACCTAAGAGGCCAGTATTCCGCGATCAATAATGGTCGAGTCCGCGGACCGAAAACGATGCCGCCCCTCATCAGCACACTCGACGGCGATCGGCCACTCGTCAGCGTCATCATCCCCACCTACAACGGGGCGGAATTCCTCAAGCCAGCGGTCGACAGCGTTCTAGGTCAGACCTATCCGGTGATCGAATGCATCGTCGTCGACGATGGATCTACCGACGAGACACCGGCCATCATCGAATCGTTTGGAACGCGTATCCGAAGCGAGCGTGAGCCAAACCAAGGCTTCGCTCGAGCACGCAATCGTGGAGCACGCCTGGCCCGTGGCGAGCTCGTGTCGTTCCTCGACCACGACGACTGGTGGCTATCCAACAAAGTCGAGCGTCAGGTGCGCCGCCTCGCAGAGCGGCCCGCGGCAGCGGTCGTGTATACCGCGGTCCACTGTATTGACGACCAGGGAGATCACCTCGGCACGATTCCGGCGCCGCCGCACGAGGCGGCATTCGAGAACACGATCCTGATGGTCTCACCGCACTTGGCGCTCGAGCAAGGCGCCCTGATTCGGCGCGAGGCCTTCTTTGCGCTAGGCGGCTTTGACGAGCGATTGACTACGAGCATCGGCTGCGATCTTGCGTGCCGTCTGGCGCTCGCTTACGAGGTCGAAGGAATCGATGAGCCGCTGGTGGCCTATCGACAGCACTCTCGTCAGATGCACCACGACCTCTCGGCTCTCGAGCACGACATGCGGACCATCTATGGCAAGGTGCGCGATCGCGATGAGCGGTACCGGCCGCTACTACGTCGCGCTCGCTACAACCTGGATGTATGTTTGGCGCACTGGTACTGGCGAGAGCAACGACGGCCCTTTCGCGCCCTCTTGCATGCGAGTCGCGCGACGATCGGCCGGCCGGGGTATGTCGCAGGGCGATTCGCGGGAAGACGATCTCAGCCGGCCTCCAGCCTACGCCTCCCATCAAAGCGCTCCTAGCGAGCGGACCTGCGCGTCTGCCACGCCACACTGCGCGCCGGCGCTGGTCAGCCGGTCCGGGCCATGGCCGGCTCGGCCGAATGGCTCCTAGGCGCGCGGCGCAGCAGGCTGTCCGCCGCCAGCGCGATGAGCGTCAGCGCGGCTGGAATCGAGAGTGTCGTCATCCGCGGATACGCCGAGACCGGGATATGGACCACGAGGTTCAGGGTCGCGAATCCCACCAGCAGGCTGACAACCGTGACCCTCGGCGGCCGCGGGCGGCGCCGCAGGATCCACAACGCAGCGAGCAATGCCGCGAGCAGGGCGAGGTCGGGCACGGCGTACAGCACGTATCGCCCCGCTCCAGTCGCCTGAAAGCTGTAGGGACCGCCTATGATCATGCGGCTGAGGTTGTCGAGGATGTGGTGCGCGTATGTGTCTGGATGCTTGCGTATCAGCTGGATGGCTGCATGCTGGAGTCGTGCGTCCCGTGTAACCTGCGGCAGCGGCGCGAGCTGCTCGAATAGGGGCCGCTCGGCCGACCAGTGCGGATCGGTCAGCACTGACGGTGTACTCTCCCAGGAGCCGTTCCCAGTGGGCGCTGCCATCCAGTAAAGCGACTCGCCGCCCGAACTCTCCCAGTACGGGAACTTGTGGGACAGCGAAGCCGTGTAGGTGAGCCAGGGGACGCACACGAGCGTGGCGACAGCGATGCACACGAGGTTGAGCGCGTCGGTGCGCTGACGCCGCCAGACCGCGATACCCGCGATCAGGACGAGGCCTACGATCAGTATCCAACCCACGTCCGGGCGCGTGAGCACCATCCACCCGGCCAACAAGCCTGCGAGCACCGCCCATCGGACGCGCCCCGACTCCTGCGACTTCGCTAGCGCGAGCACGGCCGCCATCAGCAGCGCCAGGGCGAGCGGCTCGGAGTAAAGCTTGGGCAACATCCGCAGGAACGGCGGAAATAGCGCGAGCGCGATCCCTGCCGCCAGCGCCAGCCACGCCGAGACCCACCGCCGGAGCAGCAGGCTGAATAGGATCCCCGCCGTGAGCAGACAAGCGGGCCCGATCAGCCGCATCAGGTGGATTCCGGCGTCTGCAGCTACGAGCGGCGCGAGCAGCAGTGGAAGGCCGGGTCCGTGCCACAGATAGGACCCGTCCGACTGCTCACTGGCGACGGCGTACGTCCCATGGATCAAGTTGTGCGCGAAGTAGAGATAGTTGGGCTCATCACTCTGGTTATGGGCAGCCGTCAGCAAGTGACCGCCGAGGAACGTGAGTGCGACCAAGGTCGCCCCGCAGCAGGCGAACGCCGCCGAGGCGACCGGCCAGAATGGGAACTGCGTACGCTGCCCTTCCAAGCTTTGGATCACGCGCCGACGTCGCGAGGAGGACCAAGGGTCCGTTCGGTATCGAGATTCGGACGTTGGCCCGACCCGTCCGCGCGACCCATGGGGGCCCCCTCCCATCAAAGCGCTGACCGACGGCGAACCTGCTTACCCTCGAAGGCCTGCCGCCGCTGCTCATAGGGAGTCATGGGCCAGAAGCGGTGGGCAATGCGATTCGGTAGTGCAGCCACTCGGCGCCGCCGTTCGTCGCGACCACGCCATCGATGTAATTAGCCCGTGCAGTCCCAGAGCGTACCGAGACATCGTAATTGCGCGTTTCGGTGCTGCAATTGAACCGGCCGGCGAGCGGAATCACCGTCGGCGGGCCAAGCGGTGTCGCGCTGCCCGGAACGACACCCGCGATGAAGATTTCGCAACGACGCCTGTCGGCCATGCTGGGTCCTACCGAGTAGATCCAGTACCGACCACCGGGGTCCTCGACAATCCGTGAGAGATTTGGATAGGGAACGCCGACGTATGGAACGTCGGTGACGCTTCCCTTTGTGCCGATCACCAGCAGATGGTTCTCATAAGTGCCGAGCGTGCTGGCATCGCTCACGCTCAACAGCGCGAGAGTCCGGCCCAGGGTGTCCAGGTAGGCGTCTTCGACGGACACTCGATGGTCGCCGGTGTAGCCTGGGGCATCTACCGCCGTTCGACCTACGACGATCGATGCCGGAGGCCGATTCAGATTGGTCCACTGTGCTTGAACCGCCTGGTCAAAGCAGTAGTCGGTGCCATTTGGACAGGCATACGGCGCCACGAACGGCGCCTGCAGTATGTCTCGCGTCCCAACCATCCTGAAAGCATTGCGGCCCTGCGGAAGCAGGAAGTCATACGCATAGCGAAACGCGCTGACCCATTGTTCTGAGTGCCAAACCTTGGACCGGGCTTTTCGGAACGCCCAATACACGGTGCCCGGCACATCCACGCTCTTGCAGCGGATCGGATGCCCGCTCCCGTACCGAAAAGCGGGACATGGAACGTTCTCCCATATGTAGATATCACCCGCGGCGTCGATGCTCGCCGACGGGTACAGCGACCCAGCGACCACTATTGCTTTGCCCGTCAGCCAATGGCCGCGAACCACTTTCGCCTTCTTGGTCACCGAGTCCCAGATCTCAGGTGCTCCAGCGCTCGGGCTGTCCCACGGGGAGATGGTGACCACGAACACGGTGCCGGATGGCCCAATCAGAACCGAGGGGGGGCTGCCCGGCTGGTGCGTGGTGAAGCCGGAGGTGACGGTTTTCCACCGTTTGTGCCCGGCTAGTCGTCGCGCCAGCACCCAGCGAAAATGTTCAGTATCGGGCCCTCTGGTCACGTAGGTCGTATACAGGTCTCCATTCCGAGCCCTGACCAGCCGGTCCCCGTTGGCGCCCCACGCGTTGGCCGACGGAGCGGACGACGCCTTGCTCGTAACAAGATCCACCTGCATAAGCCGAGGGATTGCACCCCGCGCGGACGAGACTGCCACCGCAAAAGCTAGCAATCCGGTGGCCACCAAAATGGTGGGCGCAAGAATGCGGAGGTTTGTGTAACGTGTCGACATCAATCAAACGACCCCAGCTTGCCACTGACACAAGCTCCGGGGGAGCCTACAGTTTTCCGGGGGGCATAGTCGGCGACAGGACCACCATTCTCGGTGAGAGAAACCTACCCTCCCGGATTAGGCAAGGGCTAGGTTCGTAACCTGGTGCCGAGTCCCCGGTCCGGATAAGAGGCAATGATCCGCTCGTCTGCGATCGGCTTCGTCCGGCGACGCCCCAGGAAGAAAGTGCCCGCGGGCGCCTCGATGGCGGTCGGCCGTTTGAGCAGCCAACGATCGACGTGCTTGAGCCAGAAGAACAGCAGACGGCCCATTCGCATCGCCATGGCTCCGCCGGTCTGGGTCCGGGCCAAGGACCGGAGAAAGTAGGTCAAGGACAGGCCAAGCCCCGTGGCCGGCCCGGATTGCATCCCCCACTCAATCTCGTCGAAGTGTCTGTAAAGACGGCGGTGGCCCAGCGGTGTAAAGCGAGTGAAGTCGTACGGGGCTCCGTGCACCGGGTACATGAAGGGCACCTCCGAATACACTAGCCCGTCCGCAGCAAGTACGCGGTGGATCTCGTCGACCACGCGTGAGGGGTCCAGGACGTGCTCGAGCACGGCCTGACACACGACGGCGTCGAAGGACCCGTCCTGGAAGGGAAGGTCGTGTGCGTCGCAGATGATCGTAGTGCGAGGCCCCCAGGCGATATCGGCATCGACGCATTCGATGTTCGGAGCAGCGAGCAGAGCTTCGAAGCCAACGCCGGGGATTGCCCCTCCGACGACCAGGACGTGAGCGTGCTCCTTGTCTCTGAGAAGCTCCGCGAGCTGCTCATAATTGTCGCGGGAGCCGATGTTTTTCGAGAGGGAAGGCAGGATGCAGTCGACCGTATCGATCAACTTACGAGCGCCGCCACTCCTCCTCTCGTTCGGCGGTCCCACATAGTCGGCGATCCTGAAAGGACTTCGCCGCTCGTTGATCAGAACCGGTACTTCAGCGACGACCGGGTAGGCGAAGGCTCCGTCCTCAGTGGTCAGGACACTCGCGCCGCCGCGGACAAGGCGTCCTCCGGTCGTCGGGCACCGTAACAAATCCAGGTTGGTATCTACCATCCGCACGCGTCGCACAGCTTCCAACTAAAGAGGCTCGGAGACCAGTGTAGAAACGTTCGAGGTCTTCAGGGCCGCCGATCTCGCCAGACGCGCGAGCGGAGCCGTCCGTTCGCGCCGCATCAGCCAACCGCCCAATCCCGGTTTCCGCTGAGCCCGCCCCAGAAATCTCACCCATGTTCGATGAGGTTTTTGCCCTAAGCGATCACCCTAGCGCGAGGAACATAGCTCTCGTATGAGAGCAATAGCGTCTTACGCGGCGTCGAGGCACCGTGACGGAAGATGAGGCGAACCGCTGCCCGCCGCGGTGATGGTAGCCTCCGCCCGCTGGATACGAACAAGGGGCGTGGTTTCAGCCAAGCCTGGCTCCACGGGTACCCACCAGTCGCCGATAGAGCGGCCGGGCCCTATAGAAGAGATCACGCCTGAAGTTCCTCGCCGGGCGCAGCGCGTGCCAGGCGAGGAGCGCGTCCCGCTGGTTTGCCAGCGTACGTTCGGCAAAACCTGCCGTTCAAGCGTCCACAACTCGCCCGATCGGTCGACGACTACGATTCCCAGGCCACCCCACGACTCGCGCAGCGGCGAGCTCCGGCGCGTGGGCGGGGCCACGAAGCTAAGGTCTGCGTAGGCAAGGCCGTCGGCCTTCAAGATGGCATTACGGGCGCCTTGGCGGACCCCTTCGTTGGCGCAGTCGTGCAGAAGGATCACCGTTGTGCGCAGCGCGGGAGAATGCAGCAGGTTGGTCATATCGGCCTCGACGCCGGCTCGTGAATGATCTCCGTCTACCAGGACGAAGTCGATTTGTCTCTGCGCCTTTACCAGCTCGTCAAGGACCCGCGGCAGCGTCGTGCGCGAGTCGCCGATGTGGTACGTGACATTAGGCACGGCCTCGGTGACGTGCGATGCCAGATCGAAGGTGTGAACCTCCTCGCTGTAGGTCGCGATGGGAGCCAAGCTTCCGCCACGGAATGTCCCGAGCTCCAATGCGAGCCGCGGCTCAAGCGCGGACAAGATCCCGGCGAGTGCCGCTTGCTCGCCGTAGGACATCTCGGAGTATCGAGCAAACAAGCCGATTGCGTCTTTGGCCGGATCCGTGGAAACCGCCATCAGAGGAAAAGCTTACACCGACACACCGGGCGCACCACTGTCTTGGGGGCGAAAGGGCACCTCGCCCTTGAGATGGGGGTGAGCTGCCGGCTCGGGGCTGGGATGCTGCGACGATGCTGAAGTCCACGGTCGGAACCTGGGTTAACTATGGGACGACTGCACTGTTCCAGGTCCTGTTCGCTCGCAGTTTCGGCGCTACACCCGCCGCCTCAGCTTATGCACTCACCTTTGCGATCGCGGTCGGGATCGGGGCGATTTACGTCGGCGCCTCACAGGTTGTCTACTTGCCGAGACTGCTCGCGCGCGACGGCGAGGTGCTCACGGGCATTGTGCGGCGCGTGGTTCGGTTGACCGTGTTCGCGCTAGTGACCTTCGTCGTTCTCGCAGCGGTTGCACCGCTGATCGCTCCGGTGCTTGCGCCCTCACTGGACCGCGCCGGGGTGCATCTCGTGGGACTCATTCGATTGGCCTGTCTATTCGGCTTTTCACAGGTCGTGGTGGGACAATTGGCCGTGCTCTGTTGGGCACGAGGAAGACGGTTCGTGCCCGCTGTGTCGCCGGCGTTGCCCTCGCTCCTAGCCTCGATTCCGTTGGTCGCGGCGGCCGGCGTGACAACCGGCCACCTGTACCTTTTGCTGACCCTCGGTAGTGTGATGCAGGTAATCCTGCTCGGCTTCAGTGCTAGCCGGGGTCTGCGCTTTTCGTCTGAGCCGCCCGATCGCCGAGGTGAGCCGCCGACGCTCGTGTCACTCAGCACGTTCGCGATTGCGCAGTTGGTGGTTCCGTACATGGTGTGGGTCGCGGCACGTGCCTCGTCTACTGGTGGTGCCGACTTCAACTACGCGTACCGCGCAATCGCTGTCGCGGAAGCGCTAATCGTAGGCGGCATCATGTACGCGGCGCTACCCGATTGGTCCGACTACTTTCGGACCGAAGCGCGGGTCAGGCTGGAGCGTTCGATCGCGGACGGGGTCTCGGTGGCCGCGTTGGCGCTATCGGTCGCTGCCGGGATAGGTCTGGTCGCGTCCCAGACGCTGGTCCGGATAGCCTTCCAGCGGGGGAGCTTCACGGCGCACGATACGCAGATGGTCAGCTCGATCATCGTGGCCGGTCTCGCTGGGTTTATCACGGAAGGCGTGATGCTGGTGCTGAGCCAGGCGATCCTCGCGGAACGACGAATTCGCGCCGGCATCGCTTTCGGCATGGGACGCGCCAGTGCGATGATGCTGTTCGTTTCGATCTTCGGTCTCACGGAGGGACCAGTGGGAGTGGCGGTTGGCTACTCCGTGGCGAACGTGCTGGCGCTGCTGGCGCAGATCATATATGTGTGGCGGAAGGGGATCGTGACCAGGCGCCAAGCGCCCGTGGCGCGCAGCACGCTGCTGGTAGCGGCGTCGACAGGCCTGACGGCGGCGTTGCTCGCCCCGGTGAACATGTCTTCGCTGGCACGCGCCGCCTTAGTGCTGGCGGTGTTTGCGAGCGGTCTGATCAGGCTCCGCGCCAGCCTGCCCAGGCTGAGAACCCCATTGTCGTGAGGGCAAGCATGGCTCGGCTGCCTTGAGATTGGGGTTCATGAGCGTAGCTCCTGCGTGCACCGCGGCGAATCGGCTTCGCCCCGCGAGCCGTTTCCGGGGACGGAGGTGGGCTCCAGCCACCGCTGGTGCCAGAGCTGGAACAGCAGTAGCAACCAGAGCTCGTGGCCTCGGTTCGCGCGGCCATTGAGGTGATCCGCCACCAACGTATCGACCGCTCGCGCGTCGAAGATCCCTTGAGCAGCCAACCGCGTCGGCGACAGGTAGTCGAGCAGAAGCTCTCGCTGTGATTCACGCAACCACTGGTTGAGGGGGACGCCGAAGCCGACCTTGCGACGGTCGATCAATGCGTCAGGGAGCCGGCCCCGCATCAGAGCCCGCAGGATGTACTTGCCGGTGCGCCCACGGAGTCGCAGGTTTACCGGCAGCCCGAGCGCAAACTGAACAAGCTCGGGGTCGAGGAACGGCGAGCGGACCTCGAGCGATGTTGCCATCGAAGCCCGATCGATCTTCACGAGGATGTCTTCCTGTAGATATCCGCGCAGGTATCCAAGGACGGTCTCGTCACCGGCATTCCTAGAGCCGTTCAGGACATGTCGCATCTGAGCCGCCGGCTCGCCGAAGACCGAGTGTGGAAGGCACGCAAGCGCATCGCCCGTCAACAGCCAGCGCGCGTCGCCGCCGAAGTGGCCAAGCACGACGAACAGCCGCTCCCACGGAGGGCGATCGAGTTGGCGGGCGAACTTCACCCCCCTTGATCGCCGCCCAAGAACCGTTTCCGGGAACCGACGGGACAAACTGGCCAGGGTCTGCGACAACAACGGCACGCGGTCGATTGACCAGGCCACCTTCAGCGGAAAGTACGTCTTGTAGCCCATCAACACCTCGTCGCTGCCGTCGCCGCCGAGAGCGACCTTCACATGAGCCTGGGTGAAGGTGCTCAGCAGGTAGGTCGGGAGGATGGACTGGTCTCCCATCGGCTCATCGAGCACATCCGCCAGGCGCGGAATCAGGTCCTGAAGTCGGTCCTGAGAGAAAATCTCCAGATGATGCCGCGTTCCGAGGGCGTTCGCGGCCAGCGAGGAGTAATGCGATTCGTCGTATGCCTCCTCCTCAAAGCCGATCGAGAACGAATGGACCTCGTCGCAGTGGCGACGCATGTAATAACCAATCGTGGAGGAGTCCAGTCCGCCGCTCAGGAAAAGTCCTAGCGGAACGTCCGACATCAGCCGGCGCTGAACGGCCTGGTCGAGGAGGCGGTCAAGCTCGGCGGCTGGTTGGCCGGATATCCGGCGTGGCCCTGCCGGCGGCCTCCAATACTGCTTGACGTCGTAGCTGTCCGGCGTCAGTTCGGCGTAGTGCCCGCCGGGTAGCTTCGAGGTTCCGGCAAGCATGGTGCGGGGCCCGACCACGTAGTCGAATGTCAAGTACTGCTCGAGTGCGACCAGATCAACCTCGCGAGCCACTCCGGGTGCCTGCAACACCGCTTTTAGCTCAGAACCCAGCGCGTAGCCGCCCGCGCAGCGCGCCACGAACAACGGCTTCTTCCCGAATCGGTCTCGAGCGGCGATCAGCACGCCCCGCTCACGATCCCAGATCAACGCCGCAAACATGCCATTCAGGCGATCCCAAAGCCCGTGCTGCCAATGTGCGAAACCGTGCAGCACCACTTCGGTATCGCTGTGGTCGGTCCTGAACCGCTGACCTCGGCGAACTAGCTCCGACCGTAGCTCGGGCGCGTTATAGATCTCGCCGTTGAACACGAGGCAGTAGCGGTGATCCTCACTGTCCATGGGCTGATGCCCGCCCTCCAAATCGACGATGCTCAAACGCCGCATACCCAGAGCCACGCCGCGCTCTTTGAACACCGCCACCCCCCTGTCATCGGGGCCGCGATGCGCCATCGAGTCCGTCATCGCATCGATCCGATCCCGGAGGTCAAGTCCGGACCGTGTGATGATCGCCGTCACCCCGCACATACCGTCAGCTGCTGCCCGGTCGTGTCCGGTGCTCGTTAGCATCGGATCTTTATCACGAGGAAGACCGTGTTGTGCGGATAGATCTGATTCCCCGCTGCAGGACAGACGCCGACCATCACGCCGAACGTCAGCCACTCGACTGTCGTTGTAGCGGCGCTTTGAGTCAGCGTGTTCGCGAGGCCGCCGACGATGAACGCAGCCAGCATGCAGCTGTAGCCGATGCCGAGCGATCGTGAGATGGGTCCTCGACGGACCGGCGTGCTACCAGCACCATCAGCCCGAGAATGAAGATAAAAATCGCCGTCCCAACGACGCCGCCGTCGACCAGTTCGGACATCACGTCGCTATGCGTCGATTGGGCGTGACTCACTACCCCCAGACGAGTAACCCTCGACGAAGTTTCCTTTGAGGCTGTACTCGTAGCCGTGACCGAGGATTGGGGAGTTGGAGAAAAGCTCCGCCTGCCCCCAGATTTGCACCCGAGCATTCAAGGTGTCGCTGCTGTCCCGTTCAGCCGGGAACGTGGCGAAGACTACACCGCCGGCGGCGCACAGTAAGGCGATTACGAGAGCGACCCGTGAGCGCCGAGCGCCGCCGCGCTTTACAAGGATTAGGTAACAAAGCGCCGCCACGGCTGCTGCAAACACGCCGGTCCGTGACTCGGTGCTGAGTACGGCAGCCAACGACGCGATAACGACCGCGAATCCGAGCGCCCGGTCGCGCGCGATTGAAGACAGGAGCAACGGGGGCGCCGTGAACGCTCCCAACAGCACGAAGATCACCGCGCCGACATCGGGGAATCCTCGATGAACGGGAACACCGAACGTGAGCTGGAGAAGCCGGATGAGGTCAGCGCGTGATTGAACAGGCTCGAGCTCAGCGGAGTGAAACCAAGCGTATGCCACGCCCAATACCAATAAGACAGGAATGCGGCTATCAACCCCAGACACGCGAAACCGCGCGCGACCGAGAGCGCGGTGCCCTCGCGCCTCGCGGCAGCGCCGCCCAAGAAGCCCACGATCGCCGCTGCGGGAAAGCTGAGGTCGCGGACCAAATCGGAATTGCCTCCTACCTGGCTCGCGGGCCGTGACGTCGCGACCAGCGTAGTGAGGAGCGTAGTCCGAGCATCGCCCACCGCCAGCGGCAGGATCCCTGGCACTTCGATCCGGTTGCGAGCAATCAGGGCCCGCAGGAGGGTCAAGAGGAGAATCGCGATAACTGCTCTGGCCTGACCTGATCCGCCGATTCCCTCGAACACCAGGCTAGGCATGACGATCGTGATCGCCAGAAGCAGCGGGGGAAGATAGCGAATCGGCAGCAGCAGGCAAGCCGTCGCGCCGGCTGCGACTGCCGCCACCACGACCGCGCCTGTCGGGCGCAAGCCCACGACGATCCCGCATGCCACCGCGCACATCAGTGCAAGCACGAGCTTGAAACGTTCACGATCAAGGATCGGAATCCGCGTCAACATGGTCTTGTCAGTTCGGCGTAGCTGAGCTCGATGTCGCTGACCACGTCCTCCACGGAGTACTCCCGGGCCGTCTCCGCCGCCGCGCGCGCGATCTCCTGCCTCAGTCGGTCGTCTCGCAGAAGCCGGAGTAATGCTTGCGAGAGCTCTTTCGGAGCGAACGGTGGAATCAGTAGTGCGTTGCGTTCGTGTTCGAGCAGGCCCTCGACCGCGGGAATCCGAGTGGCAACAGGGGCCACACCACAAGCCATTGCTTCCAATAGTGCATTAGACATACCGTCCTGATGTGGCGGATAGACAAACACGTCCGCCGCGTGCAGGTATTCGATGACCATAGATGTCCACGGACGGGTCACTACTCCCGGCCCGTCAACCGGGGCAGAAAGCGGCCGATCCTCGCGCCCGCGCGCTCCTACGAGAATCAGCAATCCGTCGGCCTTTTGCGCGACCTCGGCCCAGGCCTGAAGCAGGTCGACCACTCCCTTGTACTCCGCAAAACGCCCCGCGTAGAGGACCATCACTCGTTCCGACGGCAGCCCGAGCTTGGCCCGTGCGGCCTGTCGCCGTTGTGGGTCGGCTGGACGGAAGATGGACAGATCGAGACCATTCGGGATCCGCACGATGCGATCAGGCAGAACTCCAACCTGGCGTAGCTCAGCGTCGATCTCGCCCGATAGCGCTTGCACCCGGCTCGCTCTGCGCAGCCCCACTCGCCGAGTCATCCACGCGGAGCGATCGCCGGAACGGACCTCACCTGTCTTGCCACCCGAGGCCACCTTCACGTAGGTCGGTCGGCGTAGCAGCGCACCCATGAGTACGACCCAATCAGCCTGACGGCTGGCTAGATGGACGTGCCAAACGTCGAATTGACGACCGCGACGTAGAAGCCAGCCTGAGAGAACCAGTGCGTAGGAGAGCTTGCGAAGACGGGGGCGGCGACTCCTCCGCAGGCGCCAGACCCGCACGGCGCCAACGGCACCGGTGCGCAGGTCCGGCGAGCGGGGGCAAACCACGCACACCTGATGGCCGCGACGGCTGAGCTCCTCGGCTTGGAGCCGCGCTTGACGCTCGGCTCCGCCGGCCAACCCGGGCTCGTACTCGAGCGTGAAGAAGAGAATCCGCAACGGCTACGCTTCCGATGCGCCGATGCGCTCACGCAGGGGGGGTCGCTGTGGTGACCTCGGGCCGACGCTCAACGCTGGCCTGCGTCGGGGGAAGTTCGTATTTCGCGGAGTCCTTCTGTCCAACTCCTGTGGCTACGTAACCGAGCGACAGCACCGGAGCGGATGCAAGCAGACGCCCGAACTCCGCCAGGGTCGGCCGCTGTACGAACCACACCCTCGCCACCGCCACCAGCGCATCGACGTGCTGGCTGACGATCAAGGAGTCGTAGAACTTGGTCAACGGCGGGGTGTCGATTAGAACCCAGTCGGTGTCCGTGCGTAAAGCGCTGAACACAGCTGGAAGCGCTGGGCTGCTCAGCAGCCGGTCTGGTTGCGCCTCGCGGCGGCCGGCCGGCAGGACCCGCAACGCCCCGCGCACGCTCGGCGGGGTCACCGCCGCGTTCAGGTCCACACCTGCGAGTAGGTCTCTGGCTCGGTCGGTCGAAACCGCGCCCACGGCGAGCTCTGCGAGACCGGGGTGGTCGGGCACATCGAACAGTCGTGACAGGCTCGGATGACGCAGGTCAGCGTCGACGACCACGACGCTGCGTCCCGCCTGAGCGAGCGACACGGCCAGGTTCGCCACCGTGGTCGACTTGCCCTCCTGTCCGATCGCGCTGGTGAACAAGACGGCCTGTCCTGGCCCCTGAAGGCGAGCGAGCTCGAGATTAGCCTGGAGCATCTTGATCGCCTCAGCTTGTGCACTGCCGGGGTCGCTCAGCATCGTCACCGGGGAATCTGGCCGCGCGCGCCAGCGTCGAGCGGGGCGTGGAACCCGGGCGAGCAGGTTCAGCCCGAGCACCTCCCCGATCTCCGTGGTGCTCCTGACTCGGCGGTCGCGGGCATCGATCAGGAACGCCAGTGCGCAGCCAAGAAGCAGGCCCAGGAGCAGCGCGAGCACGGTGTTCCGAAATGGCTTCGGCGCGGTCTTGGTCGCTGCCTGGGCCGCACTGGCTAGAAACGAGCTCCGCGGAGCACCGGCCTGCGCCGCCGCCAAATCATCCCTCAGGGAGAGAAGCTGCTGGAAGGAGACGCTATTGGTGACCTCGGCTTGGCCGCCTTGGGCGGCCCGGCGCGCGCCATTTATGGTCGCTTGAACCCCCGACAGCTCGCGCGAGAGCTGCGCGCTGAGGAGTCTCGCCTGATAGCTGGCGAAGGCGTTCGCGTATGCAGCCGACAAGCGCTGCGCCAACTGCGGCGTGCCGGCCGTCACCGTGACGTCGACCAGATCGGCGTTGGTCTCCTCGCTCAGCGAAACGTTCGCCAGAAGTTGCCCCGCGGTCATGGTTCTCACTCGGGCATTCCTCAGCGCGGCGCTCGCGACAACCGGGATTTGAGCGAGATGTATCTGCGTCGAGGTGAGGCGCTCGAGTTCGTCAGGATTGTTGAGGCTGGACCCCGAGGAGACAGTGGGCAGTCCAGCCACCGGATTTTGATTGACCAGCAGCTTGGACGTTGCCTGATATTGCGCCGCCTGCCTACTCGTCACCAGGTAGGCGGCGCAGGCCATCGCCACCGCAACCAGGACGATCAGCAGCTTATAGCGAGAGAGAGTGCTGAGATGGTCGTTCAATGGTTTGAAGTCCAGTGACCTTGCGCTGCCAACCTCAGGGTCGTACGCGCTCCTATCACCGGCAGCGGCATCTGATCCCTGTCGCGGCCGCGCAAGACCGGGCCTTCTAGAGACTGGGCCAGCATAGCTTCGGCGGTCGTACCTGGAGAAGGTGATCTTTCTACCGATCCGGTCCTGCAATACTGACCCGGTCAACGGGTTTGAGCGCCAGCAATCGGCTCGTGCGCCCGATCAGCCCTCTCGCTCGAGCACGACGAGCGCGTAGCTCGTGAGCAACGGAACTGGATGGTCGATGAGCCAGCGGGAGAACACCTCGTGCACGTGGCGGATCGGTCCTAAGCGCGCGTAGTACGGATGGCCGAAAAAACCAACGTAGCGGCGCACCGCAAAGTCCACGCTTGCCAGCCGATCGAGCTGCCGCCTCGTGGGCCCCCGGCACCAGGAGTAATAAGGGCGGAAGGTCTCGTGCGCGCCACCGCGCTGTCGTCCGCTCTTGTCCACGTGAGGCACGATCAGCGCGCTCAGCGAATGTGGCAACGCACGGTTGACCACGAAGACCGGGCTGTACAAGGTGGGAAACAGATGGACCGCGCTGCCTCCCGGACGCAAGAGTCGATGGATCTGCTGATGAAACGATCTGCCGCGCCGTACGTGCTCGGCGGTCCATCGGCTTACTACCAAGTCGAACGGCCCGCGCTCTCCTACGAGACGCTCGACCGCACCGCGGTCTTCGATGTTGATCTCGAACGTGTCAAATTCTGGATCCGCCTTGGCGAGCTCCTGTGCTGAAGCGTCGAGTACGGCGTACTCGACGCCGAGACGCCGAATGTCTGCTACCGAGGCAACAGGATTGGCTCCTCCTCCGACATCGCAGATCCGCCTGGAGCCGGACTGCATCAGCGTTCGCACCTCTGCATCCAGGCTGGGCAATGCCGTCTGTCCGAACTTGTAGGAGACATCCGGGCCGTCCAATGGCTCGCGGGACTTCCCCGACATCATTCGGTTGGTCGCTGTCATGGCAATCCATTAACGGCGCCCAGGGACGCGGCCAGGATATCTACGCCAATCCGCGTGGGGAAAAGGTGAGGTTTTCTCACGTGGGCACCTCGCAATCCTGACCCTGATGACCTCCTGTCCTTTAACCAGCACGGAGCGCAGCGGCGGCGCTAGCTTCCGCGCCGGTGACCCTCAGGATCCTGCACGTAGCCACCCGGCATCGTGTGGGAGGTGCTGAACGCAACCTCCTTCACACGGTCGACCGGGAGCTCGCTCGTGGCTTCGAGGTGCACGTGGCGGTGGGCACTGAGGACCTTCAACGTGACTTCCCGGCACAAACACATCTCCATCCGCTTCCAGAGCTGGTGCGCGACATCTCGCCGCGCGCCGACCGTCGAGCCCTGAGAGAACTGCAAACGCTGATCCGCGCCTACCGCTTCGACGTCGTGCAAACTCATCAGTCCAAGGCCGGCGTGCTCGGGCGCGCAGCCGCTCAGCGGCTGGCACGGGTTGTGGTCCACACGGTGCACATGGCGTCGTTCGGGCCCGCTTACGGTCGTGCTCAGAGTGCCCTGTTCCTCGCGCTCGAGCGGAGGCTTGCGCGATTCACCGACAGGTTCGTCTTTGTGGGAACGGACCTGCAGCGGCGATACGCGAGAGCACGCGTGGCGCCGCCGAATCGCTCGACGATCGTCCGCAGTCCGATCAGCAACCTCGAATCGCTGATTCAGCTGCGAGGCTCCCGCCCTGAGCAGCGGGACACGGCCAGAGCCGCCATCGGAGTTCCCGCCGGACGCCGAGTCGTCCTGATGATCGGCGCCCTGGACCGTCGTAAGCGTCACGTGCTTGCGATTAAAAGCTCTGTGGCCGCTGCTAACCGGGGGCAAGACCCAGCTCGTGATCGCGGGACAAGGCCCCGAGCGGGAGGCACTCGAGTCTCTCAGCGCTGATCTAGGTGTCACGGATGCGGTGCGCTTTGTCGGCTTCGTCGACGATGTGAGACCTCTGTTCGCTGCGGCCGACGTGCTCGTCCAAGCCTCAACGCTGGAGGGCGTCCCCCAGACCGTCGTGCAGGCGATTGCCGCAGGGGTCCCAGCAATCGCGACCGAGGTGGATGGCGTGCAGGAAGTCACCGACGAGCCGTGTGTATCGATCCTGGCGCCCGACGGACGCGGGCTAGCCGAGACCGTCAGCGCCAGACTGGCCGCCACGGCCGTCCCCCCGGCTCCCCGCGAGGTGGTGGCACGATGGCTTCCCGAAACCGTCGACGTGCATCTGAGCAACCTTCACGACTGGATGGAGGCTCGTACCGACCGCCGCCAACCGACCCCGGCAGCCGGCGAGCTGGTGCCCGGCCGATTGCCTGTGACGCTTCCGACCAGAGAGCCGGCGACGCGATGAGTTCGTTTCTGATCACTGGGGCGGCTGGTTTCATCGGCTCGCACCTGCGTCCCGAGCTGCAACGTCGCGATGATCGCGTTCGCGGCGTCGACGCCTTCACGGATTACTACTCGCGGTCGCTTAAGGAGGAGAATCTCGCCCGGGCGCAGAGTCTTGGTCGGCTCGAGTTCGTGGAGGACGACCTTGCGAGCGCCGAGCTCGACGCCTTATTCGATGGCGTCGACGGGGTGTTTCATCTTGCGGCTCAGCCGGGAGTGCGTGGCAGCTGGGGGGATGAATTCGAGGTCTATCTCCGGGACAACGTCCTCTCCACACAGCGGGTCTTCAGAGCAGCCGCCGCTCGCAGCATCCGCGTCGTGTTCGCGTCATCGTCCTCGATTTACGGCGACGTCAAGTGCTACCCGACCGCCGAGGATGTACCGCCGCGGCCGATCTCGCCGTACGGCATCACCAAGCTTGGTTGCGAGCATCTTGCTCGCTCTTTTGCTCGGGCGGCGGGACTCGAGGTGGTCGGTCTGCGCTACTTCACGGTCTTCGGACCGCGTCAGCGTCCTGACATGGCGTTCACGAGATTGCTTCGCGCCGCGGTGTGTGGAGACACCTTCGAGTTGCTCGGCGACGGCAATCAAAGCCGTGACTTCACCTTCGTCGCGGACGTGGTGGCGGCCACGATCCGAGCAATGGAGTGGGGTCGGCCTGGAGTAAACTACAACGTGGGCGGAGGCGCTGAGACCACACTCAACCGTGTGATCGAGCTGGTCGAGGAGTTGTCCGGGAACGCGGTCGCGATCGCACGCCGCGACCGTGTCGCCGGTGACGTACGGCGCACGGCCAGCGACACCGCCCGCATCCGCGCCGATATCGGTTGGGTACCGAAGACACCGGTGCGCGAGGGGCTAGCGGAGCAACTGCAGTGGATTCGCTCGCTCACTGACAGGGTCCCAGCGATCACCTACGCATAGACGGGGTCATTCAGCGATGTCAGTATCCACCGCCACTCACCGCAGTCCGGACCTTCCGCTTAGGGTCGACCGTGAGCTGCTGCGGTGGCCGACTACTGGCCACCTGCTGGGCGAGTCAGGCCAGCGAGTGCTCCTTAGCCCCGATGGGCAGTGGCGATCCGTGCGCCGAACGTGTCCCCGGAATGATCAACGAACGTCGGAGCACGTTCAGGATCGCCGACTATCAACGTTTGCCGCGGTTCTCGCCGACGGTCTCACCCGCTGGTCGGCTGTTTGAGCGGCTCGACCGCCGGTTGCCCTCGTTGACGCTGAATCTCGGCTCGGGCGAGAATTTTCGACTGTTGGTGGAGCTGATCCATGCCCAAGCAGTCGACTGTGAACGCCCCCGTGTCCTGATTGTGGGAACGGGCAGCGGCGGAGAAGGCTCGGACGTGTTGTTCGAGGATTCCGGCATCGACTGCGTTGAGAGCGACGTGGCGTTGGGGCCGCGCACCCAGGCCGTAGGTGACGCACACGATCTGCCGTTTGCGGACGGGGTGTTTCAGGCGGTTGTTTGTCAGGCCGTTTTGGAGCACGTGCTCGATCCGGTGAGGGTGGTGGATGAGATCCACCGAGTGCTGGCCCCACGGGGACTTGTCTACTCGGAGGTCCCCTTTATGTAACAGGTGCACGGGGGTGCCTACGACGACACTCGCTTCAAGCTGATCGGGCATCGTCGCCTGTACCGATTCTTCGACGAGATCAGAAGCGGCGTTCAGGGTGGGCCGGGGATGGCCCTGAGCTGGTCGCTCTGGTATTTCTTGCGGACGCTGGCTCGGACGCGTACCGGACGTGGAATCGCTTTCATGCTCGCCCGTCTGGCGTTCTCGTGGCTGAAGCACTTGGACCGATGGCTGGCTGGGAGGCCGGAGGCTGTGGACGCGGCCTCGGGGACGTTCTTTCTTGGTCGCCGTAGAGAGGAAGCCGTCAGCGACGAAGCAATCCTGTCCTCCTATCAAGGAGCTGGATCTTGCCGACCACATTGAAGTCGAACCTGGATGAGCGCACGGTCGCGGACTTCGGGGCCGAGTGGTCGACGTTCGACCAAACCGCACTCTCAGACGCGGAATTGGAACTACAGTTCGATGGCTACTTCCGCATCTTCCCTTGGTCGAGCCTGCCGGCGGACGCGACCGGGTTCGACGCGGGGTGCGGTAGCGGGCGCTGGGCTAAACGGGTTGCTCCTAGAGTCGGTCTCCTGCATTGCGTGGACGCGAGCCCAGAGGCGATCGTGGTCGCGGGACAAAATCTCGCCGTTCACTCGAATTGCAGAGTCCAAGTGGCGAGTATCGATGCACTCCCGTTCGAGGACGGATCGATGGATTTTGGCTACAGCCTGGGGGTTCTGCACCACATGCCCGAGCCCGAGCAAGGGCTTAGACGTTGCGTCGCAAAGCTCAAACCCGGCGCCCCGTTTCTGCTCTACCTGTACTACGCGCTCGATAACCGACCTCTCTGGTTCCGGGCCATCTGGCGAGTTGCGGAAGCGGCCCGCCGCATGATCTGCCGGCTCCCGTTCCGGGCCAAGTTGATCACCACGACGGTGATCGCGACCGTGATCTATCTGCCGCTCGCGCGCATTGCGCTTTTCGCTGAGCGGATCGGGGTCGATCCGGAGCAACTTCCACTCGCGACTTACCGGAATCGGAGCTTTTACTCAATGCGGACGGATGCGCTGGATCGGTTTGGGACCAGGCTCGAGCATCGCTTCAGGCGAGAGGAAATCGGGGCGATGATGCGGGGAGCGGGGCTGCGCGAGCTGGTCTTCTCGGATCGCGCCCCGTACTGGTGCGCAGTCGGCCGCCGTGCGGCGGACTAGCGTCGCGCGACGGCTCTAAGGCCCTGCTCGAGGTTTCCTCGCCACGACCGAGCAAGCCACGATCCCCATCAGCGAGCGGACGTGTCGATGGCGCAGAACCTCAGACGGAAGCCGCTCTGCCGCGGCAAACCAGGACATCGGCAGCATCGGCAGCCCGAAAAGCCTGGCATTGCGCCAGGGCGAGCGCAGTGATGAGAATCCCGCTTCATGGAGCGCGTCTCCGAGCTCAGCGTAGGTCCACTCTTTGAGGTGTATGTCGTTGCTCGCATCGACCTCGACGCCGAACCGCTCGGCACTAGAGAAGCGGTCCAACCGGTTGGGGGTCAACATCCAGTAACGTCCGCCCGGCCGTAGCACTCGATAGACCTCTCGTAGGTGTGAAGGGACATCGTCGGCGTGCAGATGCTCCAGCACTTCTACTGAGTAGGCGAGGTCGCAGCTGCCATCGGGGGCCGGCGATTTCCGTCCCCCGTGAAAGCGCAAACGTCAGATCGGCCGTGGCCCCTGCTCGACGGCGGGCCTCCTCGAGGATTCGCGCGGACACCTCGATGCCAAGCACCCGCCGTCCGCGTCGAGCCATTTCGATCGCCAGCAAGCCACCGCCGCATCCGACTTCCAGAACGCATCGTCGGGCAGCGTGAGCTTCTCCAGAAACCCGACTAGCTCAGGACCGGCGCCGAAGTCAAGAGTTTGAGGATCGCGACTGAAATGCATTGCGTAGACGCGGTCATAGACAGCACCATACAGTTCCATCCGCTCGGCGGACGAGGCATGCGCCAAGCGCTGGGCAAGCTGCCCTCGATCTCGACCTGTTGCTCGGGCGAGACTGCCCGTGTGTGCGCTCCGTTCAACCTGGGACCCTCGCTCGCTGGGTCGCGGGCATCTCGGCGGCACTTGGCCGTCCAGTCGCCGATCGGAGGCTTGCGAGGGGGGCCCCCAAGACGTCCTGTACTCAGCCTCGATCTGGTCAACCACCCCGCTAGGGCGTATCGGCGTACCGACTTGCGAGCGTTGGCCGCCAACCGCTCGCGAAGGTCCGCATCCGGACGACGCGCCCGAGTGCTTTGGCGAGTGCTCCGCATCGCGCACCGGCACCAGCAGCGCATCTTCACCGGCTCTCAAGAATCCGTTTGTGGCACCGTGCTCGGTCGCGATGGGCGCGCAGCCACAAGCCATTGCCTCCAGTAGCGCGTTCGACATTCCGTCCGCATGTGAGGGGTGTACGAACACATCGGCGGCCTGCAAATAGCTAAGCGGGGAGTCCACCCAGCCACGCACGATGACTCCGGAGGGAGGATTGAGGTCCTCATCTGTGGCGCCGACGATCACCAGCTGAGCGTTCTCGTCTCGCAGGCGGAGCCACGCCTGCAACAGGTCATAGATCCCTTTGTACTCGACGAGGCGCCCGACGAACAGCACGATCCTGCAGTCGCTCGGGAAGCGCGAGCTCCTGCCGTAAGCGTCGCCGAGCGACGGCCGGAAGGGGGCGGAATTGCTCCAAGTCGATCCCGTTCGGAATCTTGACCATGCGGCCCGGGTTACGCCGATTGCGGTGAGCTCCGCTTCGATCTCATCAGAGAGGACCTGGACCCGATCGGCATGTCGTAGACCGTACCAACGGGTTAGCTTCGCCATCGATCTGAACCGCTGAGCTTCACCAACGGCCCCCCGCAGGCGACCTTGACATAGGCAGGTCGCCGTGTGCCGCGGGCGGCAGCCACGGCGATGTCGGCTTGCATGTTGGCGAGATGTACGTGCACGAGGTCGTAAGTCGCCGACATTGCGCATCAGCCACGCGAGCAGATGCAGCAGATATGAGATCCGGAACAAGTGTCGACGATGATTCCGACGCAGACGAATGATCCGGACCCCGGCGATCTCTTCGGAGTCGAGGTTGTCCGTTCGCGCACAGACGACCGTCACTCGATGGCCACGTCGCACGAGCTCCTCGGCTTGCAGACGCGCCTGTCGCTCCGCACCACCCGTAATCCCCGGGTAGTAGGAGAGTGTGCAGAACAGGATGTTCACGAGTTTTTGCGGCGGAGAGCCAGTCGGCAGACCTGCTCTAGGACTAACCGAGCATCGCGATCGTAATTGCTCCGACCGCACCACGGTGCCGGGAGATTCATACCTAGCCCGGGGTCGAGCCTGGCAATTGGCTGTATCAGCCTGCCGCACAAACGCTACGTTCGGCGGCGAACATACCTGCCGACGCGACGGGGTAAAAAATTGCCAGGCCGAATTTGCTCGCCCCGAGGCAATTTGCCGCGCGCGGTCGCTTCCTTGACGATTAGCGTTCCGGCCCGCGACCGTCGCCGAGCAGGCCGCCGGCGGCGGCGGCAGGGAGTGATAGATGTTTGCCCGAGAAATCACCGATCTACGTGCTCAGCCCGCTACTTAAAACGGCCGGGGGAGGGGCGCGTAACCGACCCCGGGGCCGGCTCGACGCGGTACTCGAAGCTGAGCCGGTCATCGAAGCCGCCGAGTCCGCCGTCTGTCAGCGCCGGGAGGCCCTGTTTCGCCGCACGCTTGGCCGCGGCGGATTGCGTCGCCTTGTTACTGGCGCTGCAGATCGTCGTCAGGTCACTCCCTCGTTGTCGCTGCGTCCCGCCGCCGTGGCCCAGCATGTTGCCGGCCGTCGTTGGCCGCGAAGCTAATGGGCCTCTACGACCGCGACGAGACGCTGATGCGCAAAACCACGCTCGAGGAGATGCCGAAGCTATTCCAGCTGGCCACGCTGTGCCCGCTCGTCATCTGGCTCGGGCACAGGCTGATTATGTCCGGCGCCTTTAACCGCCTCGACGGGCTGGTGCTGTGGGTGACGCTGACCCTGACCCTGCCGATTGCCCGAGTCGCGGCGCGAGCGCTGAGCCTGCGCCTGTCCCCGCTGGAGCGCTGCTTTGTGATCGGTGACGCCCCAACTCTACGGGCGCTTTCCAAACGGCTGGCCACGGGCAGCGGCGTGAACGCCGAGACCGTCGGTCACATGGATCTCAAGGATGAGGATCTCAGCGCGCGAGACATGTTCGCGAACGGCTGGTGGAATATCACCGAGCAGGTCAGAGAGCTCGACGCGCACCGGGTGATCGTGGCCCCGCGAAGCGCGGACGGTGAGGAGGTGCTCGACTTAGTGCGAACGCTAAGGGCGATCGGCACGCGGGTCAGCTTCGTCCCGCGCGTACTAGAGGTGCTCGGGACCTCGGTTGAGTTCGACGATGTGCACGGGATGACCGTTATGGGGGTAAGGCGCTTCCACCTCTCGAGGTCTTCGGCGCTGGTCAAGCGTAGTTTCGATCTCGTCGTAGCCTCACTGTTGCTGCTGGTCCTCGCACCGCTGATGGCCATCATTGTTTCGCCATCCGGCTCGAGTCACGAGGTGGCATCGCTGTTCCGCCAAGTCCGGGTCGGGTAGACGCGGAATCCCGCTTCCACATGCTCAAGTTTCGCACGATGGTTGTCAACGCGGAGTCACTGAAGTCCGGTCTGCTGGCGCTCAACGAGGCGGAACCAGGATTGTTCAAGATCGCCGAATGATCCTCGGGTGACACGGATCGGCAGGGTGCTGCGCAAAACCTCTCTTGGACGAATTGCCGCAACTCTCAATGTGATCCGCGGAGAAATGAGTCTGGTCGGTCCCCGGCCACTGGTGTGTGAGGAGGATCAGCAGATACTCGGCTGGAGCCGCCGACGGCTAGATTTGACACCCGGGTATGACGGGTCACTGGCAGATTCTTGGATCCTCGCGGGTGCCGCTGCCGGAGATGGTCGCGATCGACTGTGTGTACGTGACGACGTGGTCGCTTTGGACGGACGTGAAAATCCTCTTGAGAACGATTCCCCATGTGCTCGGACTGCGGGGCATGTGAGTCCCGCGCGGGTCGAGACACAGAGTTCGCCGAAGGGAGGTCCCGACTGACGCAGGACCGTGGGTGAGGCGCCCGTCAGCTAGGGGTCGCCATGCGGCACATCCGCTCTGCCGCAGCAAGCACCTCGGAACGGCTGTGAACGTTCAGCTTGCGCATGATGTTCTTCATATGCGTGTAGACCGTGTCCTGAGCGAGGTGAAGCTCGCCAGCGACGTCGGCACTAGAGGCGCCCGCCGCGAGAAGATCGAGTACCTCCCACTCGCGTGTCGTGAGCACGCTGCGGATCGGGCGCATTCCGCGGCCCGACTCCGGCACAAGCCGCATCGACTCGATCAGCCTCATGGTCAGCTTCCTGGGAATCGCCGCTTCGCCGCGAACGACGGCGTGCAACGCGCCGACAAGCGCGTCAACGCTGGTCTCCTTCGAGAGAACGCCGCTCGCGCCCGCTCGCAGCGCCGTCAGCTGGAGCTCCTCGTCTTGTGCAACGCTGAACAAAACCACACGAACGCTCGGTGCTTTCTCACTGATTCGGCGAGTCACCTCGACCCCAGACACGCGACGCAGCAGTGCCTCGGTCAAGAGGATGTCTGGCTTGTAGTGAACGGCAAGCTCGACCGCCTCTACGCCATCAGAAGCCTCGGCGGCGACGACAAACCCGGCGCCGCTTTGCAACACATCGCGTACCCCTCTACGAGCGAGCGGATCGCCATCAGCGATGACTACTCGCGATCTGGGGTGACCGCCGTGGTGATTACCACGAACACGGACGTTGCCGTTCTCGTGTCTGGTCTGAGAGCTTACGCTCATCCAACCCCCTGCGAAAGGATCTACATGTTGTTACTGAGAGCGCAGCCGCGCGTCAAGCAGGCCGGCCGCCCGCCTACCGCGCGACGACGACTCTAGCAGCAAAGGCTGTGTCGATGTGTTTTCGATGTAACCATCCCCGTTGGGTACTTAACTGCCTAATTCCGCACAAAAGCTAGTTATAAATCTGATCGTCGAGTTGGTTTCAAACTTAGATCCTCCGGGAGGAGCGTTGGAATCCTCGGAGAAGCTGATTGCAGGCTTGCATGATCTGAACAAACCAAGTCACTCAGCGCAGCTGGGCCGGCTATCGCCATGAGGGCGTCGATGGACAGTTTCTTAGGCGCTCATCGGGCGCAACGAACGCGAGTCTTGCTGGTCAATCCCGATATCGGCGCCCGGCGGATGATGGGACGTTCGCTGCGTGAGATCGGCGGCTTCGAGGTCATCGAGGCATCGAGCGCAGAAGAAGCGATGCTGATGAACCCGATTCCCAAGCCAGACCTCGTCCTGCTGGACGTGACGATCGGATGCTCGGAAATCAGCATGATCGTGCGCAGGATGTTGCGCAAGGCGCCCGAGGCGAAGATCGTGATCGTCGCAGCTGACGAGGGCGAGGAGCTTGGACTCGAAGCGCTCCGCGCAGGAGCGGTAGGGTTCCTCGGCAAGCAGCTCGAGCTCGCCGCGCTAGTCCGCACGCTGAACGGCGTGGCCGCCGGCGAGGCGGCGATCTCTCGTCGTTTTGCGACGTGGCTGATCGACCACGCGCGCGAGGAGCCGGAGCGGCGAATCGGGATGCGCCCGGTGAAGAGTCGAGCTGACCGCGCGCGAGTGGGAGGTGCTTGATCTGGTCGCGGCGGGGAGCTCGAAGCCGGCGATAGCCCGCGATTTGAGCGTAACGCTCGGGACCGTTCGCAGTCATATGCGCAATCTCACCCGAAAGCTGTCAATGGATGCGCCGGAATTGAGCGATTCGCGGCAGCCGGGACCTGGGCGGACGGCCACGGCCGACTAACGCTCGCGCCGGAGCCGGCTGAAGATTTCGACTGGTGGTCGCGCCCAGCGGGCGTGCACGTGCACGCGCGCTCACCGGAGCGGAGTCAGGAGACGCCAGCACGTACCCTTTGGGGCCGTGCCCAGCACCGTCGTGATGAAGTTCGGCGGGACATCCGTCGCCGATGCCGAACGGATCAAACGCGCCGCCCGCCGGATCGTCGCCCAGCGCGAGTCCGGCAGGCGGGTGGTTGCGGTGCTGTCGGCTCGCGGAAAGACCACCGATGAGCTGATCGCGATGGCGGAGGAAGTCTCCCCGACGCCCGACCCTCGCGAGATGGACATGCTGCTCTCCACCGGTGAGCGGATGTCGTGCGCGCTGTGCGCGATGGCGATCAACGATCTCGGCCATCGCGCGATCTCGCTCACCGGGTCGCAGGCCGGGATCGTGACCGACACATCGCACACGAAGGCGAGGATTCTCGACGTCCGCGCGAACCGCATTCGTGAAGCGCTTAACGACGACTTCATCGTGCTGGTGGCGGGCTTCCAGGGCGTCTCGATCAGCCGCGACGTGACGACGCTGGGCCGCGGCGGTTCCGATACGACCGCCGTTGCGCTGGCGGCGGCAATCGACGCCGACGTGTGCGAGATCTACACCGATGTGGCCGGCGTGTTCACCGCGGATCCGAGAATCGTGCCGGATGCGCGCAAGCTGCCGTACGTGAGCTTCGAGGAGATGCTCGAGATGGCCGCTTCGGGAGCGAAGGTCTTGCAGCTGCGCTCGGTGGAGTACGCGCGCACCCACGGGGTGCGGATTCATTGCCGCTCGAGCTTTCACGACGGCGCCGGTACCGTAGTCCTCGGAGAAGATGAAACCATGGAACACCCGCTGATCACCGCCGTGACCCACTCGACCGAGGAGGCGCGGATCACGCTGCTCGGGGTCCCCGACCGCCCCGGCGCCGCGGCCGCCATCTTCGGGGCGCTTGCGGAGGCAAATTGCAACATCGACACGATCATCCAGAACGAACCGCTTGGCGAGGGGCGCGCGGCTGAGGTGTCGTTCACGGTCGTGGCGGAGGATCTGCGGGCGGCCCAGCAGGCACTGGAGCCGGTGCAAGCAAACCTCGCGATCAGGCGAATCGACACCGATCGACACATCGGGAAGGTTTCGATCGTCGGGGCGGGCATGCGCTCGCATCCCGGCGTGGCCGCCAAGGTGTTCAGCACCCTGGCGGAGGAGGACATCAACATCGAGATGATCTCCACCTCGCCGATCAAGATCACGTGCGTGATCCGCGCCGATGATGTCCCCGAGGCGGTCCGGGCGCTTCACGGCGCCTTCGAGCTCGGCGCGTCCGAGGTTCAGCGCGAGCGTCCCTTGGGGCTGGAGGCGCGATGACTCGCGTCGCGGTGGTCGGCGCCACCGGGGTGGTCGGGGGCACGATGCTGGAGCTCCTTCGCCAGCGGGCTTTCCCGGCCACCGAGATCGTCCCATTTGCCTCGGAGCGGTCGGTGGGTCGAGAGCTGGATGACATGCGGGTGAGGCCGCTGACCGAAACGGAGATCCAGGGCTTCGATATCGCGCTGTTCTCGGCTGGCGCGGGAGTCTCGCGCGAATGGTGCCCGCGGTTCGTCGCCGTCGGTGCGACCGTGATCGACAACTCATCGGCTTTCCGTCGCGATCCCGATATTCCTCTGGTCGTCTCGGAGGTAAACCCGCACACGCTGGCGAGGCACCGCGGGTTGATCGCAAACCCGAATTGCTCGACGATGCAGATGATGGTCGCGCTTGCGCCGATCCACCGCGCGGTGGGGATCGAGCGCTTGGTCATCGCCACCTATCAGTCGGTGTCCGGCACCGGGAAGAAGGCGATCGACGAGCTCGAGGCCCAGTCACAAGCTTCCCTTCAGGGCCGCGAGCTGCCCGCCCCTGAGGTGTATCCCGAGCCGATCGCGTTCAACGTCATCGGCGCCGCGGGCACCTTCGATGACGGCGACGATCACACCAACGAAGAGCGCAAGATGATGTTCGAGACGCGGAAGATCCTCGAGGACGAGTCGATCGGGGTCGCGGTTACCTGCGTCCGAGTGCCGGTACGCATCTGTCACTCAGAAGCGGTGAATGTCCAGACCCGCGAGCCGCTGTCCGCGGAGGAGGCCACCGAGCTGCTCGGCCGTGCACCCGGGATCACGCTGCAGCACGTGCCGACGCCCCTGACCGCCGCGGGCCGCGACGACGTGTTCGTCGGGCGGATCCGACGCGACGACTCCCATCCGCGGGCGCTCAGCATGTGGATCGTCAGCGACAATCTCCGAAAGGGCGCGGCGACAAACGCCGTCCAGATCGCGGAGCTGCTGGTCAACGGCGATCGGATAGGGGATCGGCGGGAGGCAGTGGCGGTCTCGGGGAATCTTGGTGCGTTGCCTTGAGCCGTCGGCGGGCATCCTCGAGGCGACGCGCGGGCTCATCGACGACGGGCGCTCCAGGGGAAACCCCATCTCGATCGCTGCTGGCTGCCTCCTCCGGCGGCGGGATCGGCTCGTCGCCGGCCGAGCCCGATGTCTCCCCGGAACGCCCCGTCCGGGACCGCAGCAGCCAGCGCAAGCGCGCGATCATGCCGCCGCGCCGGCCACCACCGAAGTTGACCAATCGATCACCGAGGTCGGGCGGACCACGTGCTTGTTCATCCCCAGCTCCTTCGGGTCGAGACCAAGGGCCAACCCGAGTAGCTGTGGCAAGTGCAGCACTGGCAGCCCCAGCTCGCGTCCCACCACCTTCTCGGCCAGCGGCTGCTGGAGATCGAGATTCAGGTGGCACAGCGGACACGGCACCACCAGGCAATCGGCATCCGCATCGAGGGCGTCCCCGAGGTGGCGCCCCGCCTGCGCCAGCGAGGCTTGCCTGTTCATCGTGATGATCGGAAACCCGCAGCACTTGTAGACGCCCGCGTAGTCGACCACGGTTCCGCCGAGTGCCTCGATCAGCCAGTGCATGTAGCGGTCGCGCGGGTGCTCGTCGTCGATCCCGAGCCGGTTGACAGGACGCACGATGTAGCAGCCGTAGAAGGGGCCGATCCGCAGATTTTCGAGAGGGCGCTTGACCCGTGCCTTCAGCTCATCTAGCCCAAGCTCTTCAACCAGCAGCCACAGCAGGTTCTTGTTCGCGAGCCCGCGCTCGTAGCGCAGCCCCTCTTCTGAGAGATTGGAGTTGATCTGCTCGCGGTAGTCGGTGTTCGCGTCGAGCCGCTCCTGGCACTCAGACTGAGCGCCCTGACAGGTCGAGCAGATGTTCATCATCAGCTCGCCATCGGTTCGCTGAGCTAGTGCGAAGGTCCGCGCGTTCAGCGTGTCCGCCAGCTCTTGGTTGTGCTCGGCGATCACGCCCGCACCGCAGCATGCGGCCCGGTCGAGCTCGATCAGCTCGATATCGAGCAGCGGCGCGACCTTCGCCATCGCGCCGTGCAGCTCCGGCGTGAACCCGCGGCTCACGCAGCCCGGCCAGTATGCGACCTTCACTTGTCCTCCTGGGTGGTTGCGGCCGAGGTCTCGGCGGTCGTTTGCCGCTCTCCCTGAGCGGCCGCTTGTCCCTCCTCGCCGGTGGTCGGCGCTGAGGTCTCGGCGGGCGCCTCGCGCCCGGCGGCACCGTCCTCGGACTCCGCGTTCTCTGGCGCGTCCTCGTATCCGGTTACGTACAGGTTGAGCTCGTTCCGGCTGTCGCGACCCTCGATCCGGCCATACAGCCGCTTGACGGCGCTCAGGTCCGGCTTCGAGAGCTTGTGGCCGAGCAACGCGAGCTTGGGACTGACCTTGCCCCGAAGCACACCTTTGACCACCGCGGGCAGCGAGCTGACCAGTTCCCTGCCGGCCGCCGGGTGGAACTTCCCAAACCAGGAGTTGCCGCCGTAGCTTCGAGGCAGCAACTCGGCCTCGTACAAGAGCCCGTAATCGCGGACCAGGCCGACGAACGCCTGCTCGTGGCGGTGGCCGTTGTTGCGATCGTTGATGTGAAAGTCGGTTCCGGCGATGCGACGCAGGCGCATGATCTGGCTCATCGGGTCAACGCCCTTCGGACACGCATCGATGCAGTTGAAGCAGTGGGTGCAGTCGTAGATCCCGTGCTCGTCCTCGGCGAGGTCCTTGACGCGCTCGTAATGGTCGGCGTCGCGAGGGTCGCCGACGAACCGGTACGCCTTTGCGAGTGCGGCGGGGCCGGCGAACAGCGGGTCGACCTCCATCGCCAGGCAATCCGACACGCACGCGCCGCACTGGATGCACGCCATTGACTGTGTCACGTCGACCATGTTCTCGTGGGGAACGATGTACTCGCGCTCGGGCACCGGCTCCTTGTTGATCAGCCACGGGGTCACGCGCCGGATCTTCTTCCAGTGCACCTCATCCATGTCGACGATCAAGTCACGAAGCACGGGCATGTTGCCCATCGGCTCGACCGAGATGATGGTGTTTGCCTGGCCCTCCTCGGGTGGATTCCAGCCGGTCCCGTAACCCCGCTTAGCGGCTTCCTCCAGGTGCGTGTTGCATGCCAGGCATGGCTTGCCGTTGATCCGCACGCCGCATGAGCCGCAGATCGCCTGCTGGCAGGAGCATCTGATCCCGATTGAACCGTCGACATCGTCCTTGATTTGCAGGATCGCGTCCAGCACCGACTGGGTCTCGGGCATATCGACGGTGTGCTCGTCCCAGTAAGCGGCCTCGCCCGACTGGGGGTCGTAGCGTCGAATCCTCAGCGTGTAGGCGGGCATTACTAGTACGACCTTTCCTCAGGTTCCCAGCGGGTGATGGTGACCGGCGAGTAGCTCACTTTCGGAGCGTCGGCGCCGTTGACCGAGATGTCGATGTGCTTGAGCCATTCCTCGTCCATCCGCTTGGGGAAGTCGGTACGGAACTGGGCGCCGCGTGACTCCTTGCGCTCCAGCGAGGCGACCACCGTCGCCTCGGCACAGTCGAGCATGTACCCGAGCTCGATCGCCGCGATCACGTCCTGGTTGAAGATCTGACCACGATCGTCGATCGAGGCTTTCGGAGCTTGTTCCTTGAGTCGGCGGATGATCTCGTAAGCCTTCTCCAGCCCGTCCTGATCCCGGAACACCGCGACGTACTGGTTCATCGTCTCGCCCAGTTCGTTCTTGATCGTCGCAATTCGGGGACCACCGGGCTGACGATTGATGATCGCGGAGATGTTGCGCTCGGTGTCGGTCACCTTCGAGCTCGGCGACGAGGGCATTGTCATGTGCTTCGCGCGGTTTGCGGCGTGCTCGCCCGAGCGGCGGCCGAAGATCAGCGTGTCCAGCAGCGAGTTCGCTCCCAGCCGGTTGCCGCCGTGGACCGAGACGCATGCCACTTCACCCGCGGCGTAGAGGCCAGGGATCGTGGTCAACCCGTCGACGTCGGTCTTGACGCCGCCCATGATGTAGTGCTGGCCGGGGCGGATGTGGATCGGCTCGCGAGTGATGTCGGTGCCGGCGAAGTCGCGGCCGATGTTGACGATCTCCCGCAGGGCCTCGAGCGTGCGCCGACGCGGCACCTTGGTGATGTCGAGCGCGACCGTCCCATCCTCAAACCCACGGCCCTCATCGATCTCGGTCTGCTCGGCCCGTGAGACGACGTCGCGCGAGGCCAGCTCGAGCTTGTTTGGCGCGTACTTCTCCATGAAGCGCTCACCCTCGGCGTTCAGCAGCCAAGCGCCCTCGCCGCGCGCGCCCTCGGTGATCAACAACCCGTTGCCGGCGAGTGTCGTCGGGTGGTACTGGATCATCTCCATGTCCATCAGCTTCGCGCCGATCCGGTAGGCCTGCGCGATCCCGTCGCCGGTGACGATCAGCCCATTGGTGGTCGGCTTGTACGCCTGCCCGGCGCCGCCGCTCGCGAGGATCGTCGCCTTCGCGTTGAAGACCTCGAGATGGCCGTCGCGCAGGTTGCGGCAGATCGCCCCGATGCAGCGACCATCGTCGTCCTGGAGCAGATCGGTCGTGAACCACTCCTCGTAGCGGTCGAGGATCGCGTGATGCTTCATCAGCTGCTCGTAGAGCACGTGCAGGATCGCGTGGCCGGTGATGTCGGCCACGTAGTAGGTCCGGGCCGCGGAGGCGCCGCCGAACGCCCGGGTGCCGAGATTTCCGTTCTCGTTGCGGTGGAAGGTCACGCCGGCGTGCTCGAGCCACAGGATCTCGTTCGGCGCCTCGCGGCACATGATCTCGATCGCATCCTGATCGCCCAGATAATCCGACCCCTTGACGGTGTCGAACGCGTGCGACTCCCAGGTGTCCTCGGGATTCAGCGCCGCGTTGATCCCGCCGGCGGCCGCGACCGAGTGCGAGCGAACGGGATGGACCTTGGAGATGATCGCCACCGAGGCGCCGGACTGTGCGGCGGCCAACGCTGCCCGCTGGCCAGCCAGCCCCGCGCCGATGATCAAGACGTCATGTGAGGGCACCTCTCCGATTCTATGGGAGGCGAGTGGCGGACCGCCTCACCCCGGGGGTTCAGCGGCTGCTCACGTCGCCGGCGAGGCGAGCGCGGACTGCAGCGCCCGCCGAACCTGCTCGATCGTGACCACTCCTCGCAGCACGCCGTCGGCGTCGACGGCCATCAGCGCCCCCAGCCGTCCGAGCGGCTCTGAGGAGATCAGCTCCGTGAGGGGGCGATCCTCCGGCACGCGCCAGGTGCCCGCTTCTCCAGCATCGAGCACCGCGCCGACGGTCAGCCAGCCCTCGCCTCGATCGTGCGCATCCTGCAGCCGCTCCTGACGAGCAATCCCGACGAAGTGCCCGTCCTCGTCGACGACCGGAAACCAGGACCACCGGTAGCGGAGGTAGAACTCATCGAGCGCCTGGCCGACGGGAGTGGTAGCCGGGATCGCCACGGGGTGTCGATCCATGATGTCCGCCACTCGGACCCCTTCGATCCGCTCGGTCAGGGCCGTCTGCACGATCGCCCCTCGCGCCGATTGCCCGAGCAGGAACGCGATCGCGACCAACCACAGGCCGCCGAAGCTGCCATAAGCGAGCAGCAGCCAGATGCCGAAGCCAGCGAGCAGCACCGCGAAGCCCTGCCCGAGCTTGGCCGCGGTTCGGGTGCCGCGTGCCTTATCACCGGTCACTCGCCAGATCAGCGCGCGTGCGATCCGGCCGCCATCGAGGGGAAATGCGGGGACCAGGTTGAATATCAACAGCAGCACGTTCCAGAACAGCAACCAGCTGAGCGCCAGCAGCACCGGGGTTATCTGCACCGAGACCAGGCGAGCGGCGTCGGTCAGGCGATGGGGCCCGACAATTGCCAGATCGACGGCCAGACAGACCAGCAGAAAGCAGAACGTCGCCAGCGGGCCGGCTGCGGCGATCTTGAACTCTTCCGCCGGCGTGGCGGCGTCGCGGCTCATCTGAGTTAGGCCGCCAAACAGGAACAGTTCGATCCGCCGCACCTCGATGCCTTGGCGTCGCGCGGCGAACGCGTGGCCGAGCTCATGCACGATCAAGGACCCGAAAAGCACCAGCACCGTCGCCACCGTGGTCAAGTAGGCGACCCCGTCAGAGCTGTTCAGTTCCTGGCGAAAAGATCCCGACAACAGGAAGATCATCAGGAACAGGATCACGAACCAGCTTGCATCGACCCCGATCCGGATCCCGAAGACGTCCACCAGCTTGATGGAGGAGCGGCGCAACATGCTGCAATGGTGACACAGCTGCAAGGTTCATCGAACCGGTGGAAGACCTTTGCTGACCCGGCACACAACAACCGAGCCCGGAGAACACAGATGCCCGACAAATTGACCCGGTTGCGCACCCGCCTGGCGGAGATCACAGACATCCGTAACGCCGCTCACCTGCTCGAGTGGGACCAGCAGACGATGATGCCGCCGGACGGCGCGCAGGCCCGGGCCGAGGCGCTCGCAACCATCCAGCGGATCCATCACGAGCTGTTGGTGTCCGCGGACACCGGCAAGCTCCTCGACGAGGCCGCTGTCGAGCTCGACGGGGCTGACTCTGACTCCGACGATGCGCGGTTGGTTCGGGTGACGCGGCGGCGATGGGATAAGGCTCGCCGGGTTCCGGTGGAGCTCGCCGCCGACCTCGCGCGGGCCGCGTCGGTCGGGCACCACGCGTGGATAAAGGCGCGAGCCGACTCCGACTTCGCCGCTTTTGCTCCATACCTGGAGCACAACCTCGAGCTCGCGCGCCGCTACGTGGATTGCTTCGACGGCTTCGACCAGGCCTATGACGTGCTGCTCGACGACTTCGAGCCGGGAATGAAGACCGCCGAGGTCGCCCGCCTGTTCGCAGAGCTCAAGTCCGAACTGGTGCCGCTGATCGCCTCCGTCGCGGAGCGAGCCGTCGACGCTTCCGTGTTACACGGGAGTTTCCCGATCGAGCGTCAGCGAAGGCTGGTCGCTGATGTGGTGGCGCTGATGGGTTTCAATCGTGAAGGCTGGCGGATCGACGACGCGGTGCATCCATTCGCCACCAGCTTCAGCTCACGCGACGTGCGGATCACTACCCGGTGGGATGACAGCTTCCTCCCCTCGGCGCTGTTCAGTGCAATGCACGAGTGCGGTCACGGCCTCTACGAGGCAGGCATCGCGGACTCCCTGCAACGCTCGCCACTCGGCCACGGCGAGTCGCTTGGGCTGCACGAGTCTCAGAGCCGGATGTGGGAAAACATGGTCGGCCGCGGGAAACCCTTCTCCGATGTGCTCGCGCCGATGATCGCCGATGTCTTCGAGACGCAAGTGGATTCGGAGACGCTGTATCGGGCCGTCAACCGGGTCGAGCGTTCCCCTATTCGGGTCGAGGCCGACGAGGCGACCTACGGCCTGCACGTGGTACTGAGATTCGAGCTCGAGCAGGAGCTGATCGAGGGTCGACTTCCGGTCAACGATCTGCCCGAGGCGTGGAATAGCCGGATGAAGGAGTACCTCGGGCTCGACGTACCCTCGGACGCGCTTGGGGTACTGCAGGACGTGCACTGGGCATCCGGGTTGATCGGCTACTTCCCGACGTACGCGCTGGGCAACCTGATCGCCGGCCAGCTGTGGGAGCGAGCGCGCGAAGATGTTGGGGACCTGGAGGCTGCGATCGCCATAGGGGAGCTATCGCCACTACGCGAGTGGTTACGGGAAAACGTCCACAGGCACGGCGCCAAGTTTTCAACCGATGAGCTGCTGCAGCGAGTCGTCGGAGCCCCGATCAGGGTCGAACCGTTCGTGTCCTATCTGAAGCGCAAGCTCGGCGACGTGTACGGAATCGAACTAGCGGGCTCGTGAAATGGGAACAGACTGCGGTCGAGTCGCCGGCCTGGACGCGAGCGCGGATAGCATCGCAGCTGACGGCTGAAGGACTGGGCCCGATTTATAGATGACCAAGGAGATGAACCACCAGTGAGCAATACCCCCGTACGAGTCGCGGTGACCGGCGCGGCCGGCCAGATTGGCTACTCGATCTTGTTCCGAATTGGAAGCGGCCAGCTGCTGGGGCCGGATACTCCCGTGCAGCTCGCGCTGCTCGAGATCCCCGACGCGGTGAAAGCGGCCGCGGGCACCGCGATGGAGCTCGACGACTGCGCGTTCCCGCTGCTTGCCGGGATCGATATCTTCGACGACCCGAACAAAGCCTTTGACGGCGTCAACGTCGCGCTGCTCGTGGGCGCTCGTCCCCGCACCAAGGGAATGGAGCGAAGTGACCTACTGGAGGCCAACGGCGGCATCTTCAAGCCGCAGGGGCAGGCGCTGAACTCCCACGCGGCGTCGGACGTCAAGGTGCTGGTCGTCGGCAACCCCGCTAACACGAACTGTCTGATTGCGCAGAGCAACGCACCGGACATCCCGCCGGAGCGGTTCACGTCGATGATGCGGCTCGACCACAACCGCGCACTTGCCCAGCTGGCGAAGAAGGCAGATGTGTCGGTGAGCGAGATCACCAATCTCACCGTTTGGGGGAACCACTCCGCGACTCAGTACCCGGATATCTTCCACGCCAAGATCAAGGGCCAGAACGCGGCCGAGCTGGTCAACGATCAGGATTGGCTGGAGAACGACTTTATCCCGACCGTACAGAAGCGAGGAGCCGCGATCATCGAGGCCCGCGGCGCCTCGAGCGCGGCGTCTGCCGCCAATGCCGCGATCGACCATATCCACGACTGGCTGTTTGGGACCGCTCCAGGGAACTGGATTTCAATGGCGATCCCCGCGGACGGTTCCTACGGTGTGGCCGAGGGAGTGATCTCGAGCTTCCCCGTCACCTGTTCGAACGGCTCTTACGAGGTCGTGCAGGGCCTCGAGATCGATGACTTCTCGCGCGCTCGAATCGATGCAAGCGTGGCCGAGCTGAGGGACGAGCGCAAAGCGATAGAGCAACTGGGCCTGATCTGAGAGGCCCACAGGGAAAGGGCCGCGCCACCGGCGGGCGCGGCCCTCGCCCACAACTGCGACCCCACTCACAGACCTACTGCGAGACTGGGTGCCACCCCTGACCTTCGCGCCTGACCTGCCCTTCGGCAATGAGCTTGGGCATCACCCGATACAGGTAGTTGGGTTCAATCTTCAACGACTCGGCGATCTGCGGGATCGTGATACCCGGCTGGCTCCTGACCAGATCGAGCGCCTGGGTACCACGGGTGCCACTGCGGCGGCCGCGAGGCCGGCCGGGGCGGCGGGTGGTGCGGCGACCGGTGGTCGATGTGGAGCCGCGGGGACGTCCAGGGCCCCGGCGGGTATTGCCGACGAGCGCCGCGCGCGCGGCCTCGAGCCTTGCCATCTCCTCCTTGAGCATGCTCATGCGGCTGTCAAGTTCCTTTACGGTACTGTCGACGAAATCTGCCATTTGACTCTCCTTGAGGCGTGATCGACGAGTTGGTCTCAGACCAACAAAGATAACGCGAGTTAATTCTGGCGTGTCAGCCGCGCTCTAGAAGCGCCTTCAGCCTGGACAGTGAAGTGTTCGCTTCGCGCTCGGAGGCGGCCCCCACGAACACCCTGCTGGCCACATTCCCGAGTCGGCCGCCGGGGGGCGTGAACTCGTTCGTGTACTCGAAGTCGGTCCGTTGATCGCCATCGCTCACGAGCTCGTACACGATTCGAGCACGCGAGTGGGCCGGGCCGCGGCCATCCCATTCGGCCCGGTTGGGCGCTCTCACGTCGACAAGCGTCCAGTGAACGTGAAACGAGACCCCCCGAAAGTGCAGAACCTGCTCCATCGTCGAGCCCTTGCGAAGCGGTCGATCGGACACGTCGTTGACGGAGCGATGGATGGTGACCCACTCACCGAGGCACTCGGGATCCATGACAGCGTCCCACACCCGGTCGACCGGGGCATCGATCCTGATTCCGACCTGGACCGCACTCATGGAACCAGACACTAACGGGCCGGCTACCGGGCAGCCAGCTCCTCGGTCTCCTCCCATTCGCGCAGAGATCGCTCGATCGCCGCATCGAGCGAGTGCAACTTCACTCCCAGCAGCTCGGCTGCGCGATTGTCGCGTGGCAGCAGATCACTGTTCAACCCCTCCATCAGCGGCCCGATTAGCTCGTAGTCCTCGTCGGCGATCAGGGCCGAGATGCGGCTCGCGATTGGCGTAAGCGTGAGGCGACGCAACGAGATCGTGGGCCGCCCGACGATCATGTGCTCACGGATCCGGTCGATCAGCTCGCCATAGGAGACCAGTTCCGGGCCGCCGACGTCCAGTGACTGGCCACAGACCTCGCGGTCGGTGGCTGCACGAGCCAAGAGCTCGATCACGTCCCGCTCATCGATCGGCGCGGTGCGATTGGTCCGCCACGCCGGGACCGCGAGTACCGGCAGTCGCTCAATCAGCCTCACCAGGAAGCGAAACGGGCGTGATCGAGCCCCGATTACGATCGAGGCTCGGAGCGCCACCGCACAGGACGAGGAAGCGAGCAGGATCCGTTCGGTCTCGAGCCGGCTCGATAGATGCGCGGACACCGTGCCGTTAGCGGGTGTCAGGCCGCCCAGGTAAACGATCCGCTGCACCTCGGCGCGTTCCGCAGCGCGGGCGAAATTGGTGGCCGCGACCCGCTCGCGCAAGGCGAAGGCACCGTCTGCGGCGGGCTCCATCGAGTGGATCAGGAAGTAAGCGGTGTCGATGTCTTGCAGCGCATCGTCCAGGCCGACACCGGAGACGGCGTCTCCCTTCACCACCGGAAGGTCGAGCGGAACCTCATCCGGGTCACGGCTGAAGCCACGGACGCTATGGCCATCTCGTTGCAGTCGCGGCGCCAAACGCGACCCGATGTAACCGCTGATGCCCGTGATCAGGAAGTTCAATGAGATGGCACTTCCCACCGTGCCGGTACGACATGCGCGCGCCCCAAGTCGGCTGCCCGCGCCACTCCCGCGAGCGCGAGCGCGGTGTCGAGCTCGGCGATCAGGATCTCGAGAACTCGTCGGGCCCCATCCGAGCCCCCCACGACCAGCCCGAAGAGAATCGGCCGTCCCACCAGCACGGCCTGGGCCCCGAGGGCCAGGGCCTTGAGGATGTCGGTGCCGCGGCGGATCCCCCCGTCCACGAGCACGTCGATCTCGCCTGCCACCGCATCGACTATCGGCGCCAGCGCGTCGGCGGAGGAGATCACGGTGTCCAGCTGACGGCCGCCGTGGTTTGAGACGACCACGCCGCGCGCGCCGTGCTCGATCGCCAGGCGAGCGTCCTCGGGGGTGAGGAGGCCCTTGACCAGGAGCGGCAGCGGGCAATCGGACGCGAAGCGCTCGATGTCCTTCCAGCTCAGCAGGGGATCGATCATCGGCGCCATCTCGCTGGGACCTTGCTCGATCGGGAAGCGCAGCTCGCGCTCTCGCACCCCCAGCACCGGCAGGTCAACCGTGACCACCAGCGCCTCGTAACCAAGCTCGACGGCTTGCGCCACGAGGTCGTCGCTGTACGCCCGATCCCGGAACACGTACAGCTGAAACCAGCGAGTGAGGTCGGGGGCGGCGTGAGCGAGCTCGGTCACGCCAACGGTCGCGAGCGTGGATAGGCACATCGCCGCGCCCGTGGCCGCGGCCGCTCTGGCGGTCGCAAGCTCGCCTTCGGGATCGGCGAGACCCTGTGAGGCCATCGGGGCGACGATCAGCGGATGGGGGCGAGGGCGCCCCAGAACGGTCACGCTGAGGTCACCCCCCGCGGCGCCGACCAGCATCCTCGGCTTGATCGCAAACCGCCTCCAGGCGTGGACGTTGTCGCGCAGGGTGATCTCATCGCCGGCGCCACCGAAGAAGTAGCTGAGCGCGGGCGGCTCCAGCAGGTGCTCCGCGGCCCGCTCGTAGTCGGCCAGGGAGATCAGAGAGTCATCGCGTGCCATGTGCCGGCCTGAAAGCTACGGAAAATGCGGTCGCTTCTGTCGATGCCATCAAATGTTCCCGCTGTTTCCAGGTATTTACCGAAGTTGCGAAGTCCCCGCGTTTTCCGGAAATCGTGCTTGCAGGGGTGCCTAGAAGTTCGCTTTGATGATCGCCGTCGTCGGTTGCACAATCAATCAGGGGGTCGAGGTACCGTATGGCTGATGGGCGCGCAGGAGTGGTGAAGGCGAGCTGTGAGAGCTGCTTCTTTGAGCAAAATCTTCTCTGTTCGCTATCGGAGCGAGGCCCTTGCGCCACCTACCGCCCGAACCATCCAGACGGGTTGAGGCCGCCCCGCCAGCTCCGGTTCGTATTCCGCCAGGAGCGACGACTGCAGGTGGCGTGGGCGTTCCCATCACCCAACGAGCAGGTGTCCCTGCATGCGTGAGCGCCTCGGCGGTCCGCTATCGTTCGGGCCATGTACTGGCCGCTGATCGGCGGGTTCATCGTGTTCGTTTTGATCGCCGTGCTGCTCGGCTGGATCATGGACACCTCGCGCCGCGACCGCGCCGGCGACGACGGCCACTGAACTCAGCGAGCGCCAGAGCCGCGGGCCGCGGCACTCTCCGTCCAGTTAAAGTGTCAGCTGACGGCGATGACAGAGAGGGATCTATTTGCCAATTTCGATCGCGTGAGGCGCGAGGTCGATGAGCTGTTCGGGGACATCTTCGAGCGGACCCGGCTGTCGCGCAGGCGAACCGGATTCCTGCCCGCCGTCGACGTGGCGTACGTCTCAAACCCGCCGCGGGCGATCGTCACCGCCGAGCTGGCGGGGATCGAGATCGACCATCTCGACCTGGAGATCGAAGGCCGCAGGCTGATCCTCGCCGGCCGGCGCGGCCCGGCGGCGATCGAGGGCGAGGTCTACCAGCAAGTGGAGATCGAGCGCGGCCCGTTCCGTCGTGTCGTCGAGCTCAGCGCCGACGTCCGCGCCGAGGAGGCCAGGGCGCAGTATGAGGACGGAATCCTGCGCGTCGAGCTGCCGCTGATTCCGAGTGAGTTCCGCCTGCGAGCGGTGCAAGTCGACACGATCGAGCGGCAGTGATCGAAGTCGCGGTCCCCGGCAGCGACCCGCGCGAGATCGAGGTCGGCACCCGGCCGGTGGAGGTCGCCCGCGCGGTGGCCGTGCTGCCGCTGCGCGACACGGTTCCGTTCCCCGACATGCTGCTGCCGCTGAACGTTGGTCAGGAGCGCAGCATCGAGCTGATCAACGAGGTGTTGCGCGGCGACCGCTCGGTCGTGATGGTCGCCAGCCGCGACACCGAGGTCGAGGCGCCCCAGCCCGAGCACCTCTACTCGGTCGGCGTGCTCGGCTCGGTGGCTCGGATGATCCGGGTTCCGGACGGCACGCTTCGCGTGCTGATCCAGGGAGGCCAGCGCGTGCGGATCGAACATTGGGTCTCGACGGACCCCTATCTGGTCGCGGCGATCGCCGAGGCGCCGGACATTGTCGAGCAGACGCCTGAGCTGATCGCGTTGATGCGCAACGTCCAGCAAACGTTCACGAACATCGTCGAGCAGGTGCCCTATCTGCCGCAAGAGCTTCAGATCATGGTCACCAACGTGGAGGACCCGAGCACGCTCACCCACCTGATCGCGGGCGCGCTGCGACTGAAGACCGCGGAGAAGCAGCAGCTGCTCGAGGAGCTCGACGTGGGGAAGCGGTTGCGGCGCCTGTCGGAGATCCTCGCGCGCGAGCTCGAGGTCGTGGCGATCGGATCGCGGATCCAGTCCCAGGTGCAGTCAGAGCTCGACAAGGGACAGCGCGAGTACTTCCTGCGCCAGCAGCTGAAGGCGATCCAGGAGGAGCTCGGCGAGGCCGACGAGGTTCAGGCGGAGGTCAGCGAGCTGCGCGACCAGCTGGCCGCGATCGAACTACCCGAGGAGGTCCGCAAGCAGGTCGACCGCGAGCTGGGCCGGCTCGAGCGCCTGCAGCCGGCGATGGCGGAGTGGGGAGTGGTGCGCAGCTATCTGGAGTGGATCGCATCGCTGCCCTGGGACAAGTCAACCGAGGACAACCTCGAACTAGAGCACGCGCGGGTGATACTCGATGAGGACCACTACGACATCGAGCAGGTCAAGGACCGAATCCTCGAGTTCCTCGCGGTGCGCTCGCTGAAGCCCGACGCGCGCGGGTCGATTCTCTGCTTCGTCGGCCCGCCCGGCGTCGGCAAGACCTCGCTCGGCCGCTCGATCGCCCGCGCGCTGGGTCGGAGGTTCGAGCGGATCAGCGTCGGCGGCGTTCGCGACGAAGCCGAGATCCGAGGCCATCGCCGGACGTATATCGGCGCGCTGCCGGGAGTGATCATCCGCGCGATGCGCGACGCGGGCGCCAACAACCCACTGCTGATGATCGACGAGATCGACAAGATGGGGGCCGATTTCCGCGGCGATCCCTCGAGCGCGATGCTCGAGGTGCTCGACCCCGAGCAAAACCACTCCTTCCGCGACCACTACCTCGATCTCCCGTTCGACCTCTCGAACGTGATGTTCGTGACCACGGGAAATACGCTCGACACGATTCCCGGGCCGCTGAGGGACCGGATGGAGGTGATCCAGCTGGCCGGCTACACAGCGGCCGAGAAGCTCGAGATCGCCAAGCGATATTTGATTCCCCGCCAGATCGAGCGAAACGGCCTCACCAGGAGCCGGATCTCGTTCACCGATCCGGCGTTGCGCGCGATCATCTCCGACTACACACGAGAGGCCGGAGTGCGACAGCTCGAGCGCGAGATCGGCACGGCAACTCGCAAGGTGGCCCGGCGGGTTGCGGAGGGCACGGTCAACCGCAAGGTCACGGTCACCGAGCCCCGCGTCCGGGAGCTGCTCGGCAAGCGCAGGTTCTTTTCCGAGGCCCGGCGGCGGACGTCTCGGCCGGGCGTCGCTACCGGCTTGGCGTGGACGCCGGTGGGGGGCGAGGTGCTTTTCATCGAGGCGTCAGCGATGCCGGGGCGGGGCAGGCTCACGATCACCGGTCAGCTCGGCGAGGTGATGCAGGAGTCAGCGCAGGCGGCGCTCTCTTATCTGCGCAGCAACGCCCCGGAGCTGTTTCCGGAGCTCGCCGAGGACTGGTTCGCGACCCACGACATTCACATCCACGTTCCCGCGGGCGCTACGCCCAAGGACGGTCCCAGCGCCGGCGTGGCGATGGCCACCGCGCTCGCATCGCTTTTGACAGGGCGGCCGGTGCGGTCCGATATCGCGATGACCGGAGAGATCACGCTCACCGGGCAGGTGCTTCCGATCGGCGGGCTCAAGGAAAAGGCGCTCGCGGCCCAGCGCAACGGGATCCGCCGAGTGATCGCGCCGGCGCTCAACGAGCAGGACATCGACGAGATCCCAGAACATCTGCGCAAGGACCTCGAGTTCGTGTTCGTCTCGGAGATCGGCGAGGTGCTCGCGGCCGCGCTTCAGCGCCGGCCGGCTCGCCGCCAGGCGGCGGCGCTCCGCTCCGCGTAGGGCGCTGACAGCCAAGCCCAGCGAGCGAGCACCATCGCGTATCCTGACTGCCTCAGCCCCCGCAACGAGGAGAGCCATGGCATCTCGAAAGAACAATCCGGTGCCGTTCAACGCCGCCGACGTGGCAAACGCCGCCAAAGCGAACCCATATGTCCAGCGGCTGGTCGAGGATCAGGACCTCCGCCAGAACCTCCAGAGGGCGTTCGGATCCGGCAAGAACGCATACTCTCGCGCCTCGAGCAATGGTTCCTCAGCGAGAGACCTGCTAGCGGACGACAAGTTTTACGCCGAAGTCCTCGCCGGGATTGAAGCGCTCCGGGACGTCACGCTGGCGCTGACCGAGCCGCCCGATACGCGCGCGCGCAAGGGGCTGCGGCTAGGGCGCAGGCTGATGGTCCTGGTGCTGGCGTTCGGGGTTGCCCTCGCGGCCTCCGAGCAGCTTCGCTCGAAGGTGCTCGACACGTTGTTCGGCAAGGAGGAGCAGTTCGAGTACACGCCGCCGGCTACTCCCAGCAGCACGCCCCCAGCGTCACCGGTCAGCGCCGCCTAGCGCGCTTGCGCAGGCGGGCAGCCGCGGCTCCTACCGGTCTGACCCCTCGCCGCGACAATTACAATCCCCGGAATGGAGGCGGCGTCAACGGCCCGGCTCTCGCAGGGGCGCGAGCTGCCGGGCGACAAGGCAGCCCGCATCGTCGAGGCAATGCGGACCAGCGTCGCGGCACGCGGAATCGCGGGGTCAACGTTCGATCACGTCGCGCGCGAAGCGGGCGTGTCGCGGGGTCTATTGCACTACTACTTCGGGACCAAGGAACGATTGCTGATCGAGGCGGTCCGGCGCGAAAGCGACCTTCGGATCGATCGCTACGAAGAAGCGATCGCGGGGGCTGATAGCCCCGATGCAGTGCTCGATGCGCTGGTGAGAGTGCTCGAGGACTTCCTCGGCGAAGGACCCGCGCCGGCGGTGATGTTCTACGAGATGGTGACGCTCAGCCAGCGAAACGACGAGATCGCAGCCGAGATGGTGGAGCTCGGGAGGCGCACCCGGAGGCATTTCGCCGACGCGCTCGCCGCCAAGAGCGAGGCGGGCGCGCTCCAGCTGCGAGCCGATCCCGACACGGTCGCGTCGTTTCTGTTCGCGCTCGCGGACGGGATCACTGTCAGGCGCCTGACCGAGCCGCACTTCGACATCGACCCGGTGATGGCGATCGCGACCGCGGCGGCGCGCGCGGTGCTCGGCTAGCGGTAACGAAGGTACACCGCGAGAGTCGCGGTCGTCCGGTGTCAGGACCGCAACCGTCGCTATGGTCGCGTTGTTTGTGTGTGTAGTGAGTTTTGCGGTGAAGCGGATTTCGAGGTCGGGGTCGGCAGATCCGCGCGGTCACGAGCGCCCCGGAGACGGATGAATCGGTCTAGCGGCCTGACGCGGCGCGCCGCGCTCGCCGGCGCTGCCGGTGTTGGAGCAGCCGCGCTGCTCGAACCGGTCGCCGGGCTGGCTCAGACTCTGGGCGGAAGCGGCCCGGTCTTCAGTCGCGCGATCGGATCGGTTAGCGGGACCTCACAGCCGATCCAGGCGCCGCGTTCTTTCTCGCTGGTCGGCATGGAATGGTCGCGGCCTTCGGGAGCGCGGATCGAGCTGCGGGCTCTCGGCGTCGATGGCCGCTGGAGCCCCTGGGCGATCGCCTCGGTGCTCGGTCACGACCCGGACACAGTCCGCGAGCGCTCGCGGCTGTTCGGTGAGCCGATCTGGATGGGCCCGTCGGTCGCCGTTCAGCTGCGCGCATCAAAGCCGGCGAGCGGCGTGACGCTGCACTACGTCGCGGGACCGGCGCCCGGTCTCGCCGCTGCCGCGGCCGCGCTGCCGCTGGCGAGCCCGGTTCTCGAGGCGGGCGCGGGGCAGCCGCCGATCATCGCGCGCTCCGCATGGGCTGGAGGTCACGCCCCACCTGCGGTGACACCGTCCTACGGAACGGTGCGGCTCGCGTTCGTCCACCACACCGAGACTCCGAACGGGTACAACAGCGCGCAAGTCCCGAGCATCCTGACCTCGATCTACGACTACCACCGCTTCGCGCGCGATTACAACGACATCGCCTACAACTTCATGATTGACGCCTTCGGGAGGATCTGGGAGGCGCGCGCCGGCGGGATCGATCTGCCGGTGCTCGGCGCGCACGCGGGCGGCTACAACGCGGTCTCCACCGGCGTCGCGGTGATCGGCAGCTTCATGAACGTGGTACCGGCGGCGGCCGCGATCGCGACGCTCGAGCGCTTTCTGGCGTGGAAGCTGTCGCTGCATGGGCTCCCGACGAGCGGGCGGGCGACGGTCGTGGTCAATCGCTCGGACGCGTTCTACACGCCGTTTGCTCCCGGCGCGCACGTTTCGCTGCCGCGGATCGCCGGCCACCGCGATGGCGACCTGACCGACTGTCCCGGAGACGCCTTCTACGCACGGCTGCCCGCGGTCCGCGCCCGCGCGGACGCGCTCGCCACCAGCAAGGCAAGGGTCACCCTGCGGGCGCCGTCGAGCGCGCTGCTCGCCGGGAGCGCGGTCTCGCTCTCTGGGCGGCTTACCAGCTTCTCCAGGCAGGCGATCGGCGGCGCCCCGATCGAGCTGCAGCAAATCGGATCCGGCGGCCGCGAGAGCACCCTGGAGACGGTGACGACGGGGGCGGATGGCTTCTGGAGCGCGTCGCTGGCGCTCACCGCGAATGCGCTCCTGCGGGCGCTGCACCGACCGCAGCCGGCGACCGTCTCCGAGCTTGCGTTCGTGGGGGTTGCGCCGCGGGTCACGCTCACCGTCCAGTCCGCGGCGCCGTTGCGGGTGGCGGGCACGGTGGCGCCCGGGAGGCGGACCGTGACCGTCGATGTCTACAGGCTGCAAGGGGCCCATCGGCAGCTGTTCGCGAGCAAACGCGCGGGCGTCCGGGCGGGGCAGTTCACCGCCACGCTGACGATCCGCCGCGCGGGCCGCTACGCGGTGATCGCGCGCACCAGCGCCGACGCGGGCAATGCGGCCGGCGCCTCGCCCGCGGTGCAGATCACCGTCTAGCGGGCCCCGAGTTATTGCTCGAGCTTCGGCGAGCGCCACGGCGCTCGCAGCCGCTGCTCGATCTCGTCGGCGAGCTCCTCGATCGCGATTCGCTCCTGTCTGAGCGTGTCGCGGTCGCGAAGCGTGACCGTGTGGTCGGATAGCGACTGATGATCGATCGTCACCGCCCAGGGGGTGCCGATCTCGTCCTGCCGGCGGTAGCGGCGGCCGATCGCCCCGCTCTCGTCGTACTCCATCTGGACGCGGTCGCGCAACTCGCGGTAGATCTCTGCGGCGAGCTCCGGCTGGCCGTCCTTGCGGACCAGCGGCAGCACCGCGACCTTGACCGGAGCGAGCACGGGGTGAAGCCGCAACACGACCCGCAGCTCGCCTTCGATCTCGTCCTCGTCGTAGGCGTCGACCATGAACGCCAGCAGCGCGCGGTCGGCGCCCGCGGCCGGCTCGATCACGTGCGGGATGTAGCGCTCGCCGGTCCCGGTGTCCACGTACTCGAGCCGCTGCCCCGAGTATTCGGCGTGCTGGCGGAGATCGAAGTCACCGCGGTTGGCGATCCCCTCGAGCTCTGACCAGCCGATCGGAAACAGGTATTCGATGTCGGAGGTCGCGCTCGAGTAGTGGGAAAGCTCGTCTGGCTCGTGCGCGCGCAGGTGCAGATGATCGGGGCGGATCCCCAGGCGCGTATACCAGTCGAGGCGCTGCTCGAGCCAGTGCTCGAACCAGCGTGGGGCCTCGTCGGGCCGCACGAAGTACTCCATCTCCATCTGTTCGAACTCCCGGGTCCGGAAGATGAAGTTCCCTGGGGTGATCTCGTTGCGGAAGCTCTTGCCGATCTGCGCGATCCCGAAGGGCGGCTTCTTGCGGGCGAACTGGAGGTAGTTCTTGAAGTTGAGGAAGATGCCCTGAGCGGTCTCCGGGCGCAGGTAGACGGTCGAGCCCGCTTCCTTCACTGGCCCGATCGTGGTCTCGAACATGAGGTTGAACTCGCGCGCCTGCGTCAAATCGCAGTCGGGCGTCTCGCCAGGCCGCTTCGAGGGCTTGCGCCCGCACTGCGATTGCTCGAGGTGGTCGGCGCGGAAGCGCAGCTTGCAGGTGCGACAATCGACCAGCGGATCGGTGAAGCCGGCGAGATGGCCGCTCGCCTCCCAGGTTCTCGGATGCTGAATGATCGCCGAGTCGAGCGCGACGATGTCCTCGCGCTCCTGCAACATCGCTCGCCACCACTGCTCCTTGACGTTGTTCTTGAGCAGCACGCCGTAGTGGCCGTAGTCGTAGCTCGAGCCGAGCCCGCCGTAGATCTCGCTGCTCGGAAACACGAACCCCCGCCGCTTGCAGAGCGAGACGATCTTGTCCATCGTGGCCGGGTCGGTTGCCATCGGCGCCGATGCTAGCCGCCCTTGGCTGCTTGGCACTCTCCCCTTGAGAGTGCCAAGCGGGTGAAGCTATACTTCGTGAAGCAATGCCGATCTACGAGTACCGCTGCGAGCACGGGCATACCTTCGAGGTCATGCAGCGCATGTCGGATGATCCGGTGAATTGTTGCGAGACCTGCTCGGCGCCCGTCGAGCGCGTCTTTCGCCCGGTCGCGGTCCACTTCAAGGGATCGGGCTTCTACAACACCGACTACGGGACGCGCAAGCGCTCGCGCGAGCGGGAAGCGAGCGAGGGCAAGGAGAAGCCAAGCCAGGATGGCGCTTCCTCGAAGTCAGAGTCCTCAGGCTCGAAGAAGGCCGAAACCTCGGCCTCGGCGTCTTCAGACTGATTCACAGCGCCTGGCGCGCTAGCCGTTGACTAGCTTCGAGACGGCGCTGTGCACCGCTTGCGGCGAGACGGTGAGCGCGTCGCTACCGTCCGCCAACTGCTCTGAGCCGGTCGGCTTGAGGACCTGCAGCGGCGCCGAGCCGCCGATCTCAGAGGCGGCGAACAAGCTCAGCAGCGTCAGGCCGCCCATGTCGCTGCGGAGTGCCTGAGGCGCATACCACGAGGCCCACGGCAGGTGGAAGAACGTCGCCGGCGAGACCAGCTTCGACTTGATCGCGTTGAGGATCTGCTGCTGGCGCGTCTCCCGGGTGAGGTCGTTCTCGGCGGGGTTGCATAGGTTCTCGCGAGTCCGCGCGAGGATCAGCGCTTGCTCGCCGTTCAGGTGATGGGTGCCCGGGCTGAGGTTGAGCGTGAAGCCGCCGTTGGCGGTTCCGCCGCTGATCTTCGAGCAGACCCTGTCCGTCTTCAGCGTAATCCCACCGACCGCGTCGACGAACTTGGGGAAGTTCGCGAGGTTGACGATGATGATGTGGTTGATCTTGATCCCCGTGAACCGCTTGATCGTCTTCAGCGCCAAGGCCGGTCCGCCGATCGAGTAGGCGGCGTTGATCTTCGACAGGCCGACGCCCGGAATGTCGTACGCCGTGTCGCGGGGAATCGACAGGCGCCGCGAGACGCCACCGCCGATCCGCCACAGCATGATCGTGTCCGAGTTGCTGCCCGCGTCGTTGTAGTTGGAGCCAGGCTCCTTGGATCCCGGCCCGGTTCGGGGGCGCTGGTCTGTCCCCAGAATCAGCACCGTGTTGGCCGAGGTCAGCATGTTTCCGCCGCCGGTGAGCTCGGCCTTCGCCGCCGTGGGGATGCTGCCCGACTGATCCTGCGCGCTGACCATGAACAGCACGAACGACACCAGCAGCCATGCGCCGAGGGCGATCGCCAGGTACAGGAGCACGCGGCGGGGCGTGACCCGGCCTCCGAACCAACCGTGTCGCTGCCCGTCGCGAGGTTCGCCGTCGGGACGCTGAGGGCCATCCAGGCCGATGTCCTCCTCGCCTCGGAGAACAGCCCGGAGGCCGCGCGGGGACGATCGGTAGAGCTTGTATGGGCGCTGTTCGGTCTCGCTTGGCATCTAGGACATATAGTGACGGTCATGCCGGCCCGCCGGACCATCGGCGTCGACCTGGGCGGGACAAAGCTGCTGGCGGGTGCTGTCGATGGAGATCTTCGCGTGCATCACCGCGTCCAGCGTAGTGTGGCGGGTCTCGACCAGTCGGCCTTGCTCGACATAGCCGTTGACGCCGTCGAGGAGGCGCGCCAGGCAGCGGGGGGCGAAGTCAGCGCGGTGGGCTTCGGGATTCCCTGCCTGATGGACCAGCGTACCGGGCGGGGCGTGATCGCGGTCAACCTGCCGCTCGCCGACGTCCCGTTCGGCGACATCATGGCCGAGCGCCTCGGGGTCCCGGTGTTCGTCGACAACGACGCCAACGCCGCCGCGCTGGCAGAACACCGCGGCGGAGCGGCGCGCGGGTTTAGTGAAGCTGTCGTAATCACGCTGGGAACCGGCATCGGTGGGGGTCTGATTCTCCGCGACGAGCTCTACCGCGGAGCGGTCGGCGCGGCCGCCGAGCTCGGTCACATGGTGATCGATATGGATGGGCCGCCGTGCCAGGGCAATTGTCCGGGTCGCGGCTGCTTTGAGGCGCTGGCGTCGGGAACGGCGCTCGCGCGAGAGGCGCTGCGGATCGCGAGCGACCGCCGGGACTCGCGGCTCGGCGAGGCGCTCGCAGAGGGGCGCGACGTCGCCGGGCCGCTGGTGACCGAGCTCGCCTACGATGGCGACCCGGCAGCGATCGAGGCGATCGAGCTGATCGGCCACCGGCTCGGCGTGGCGATCGGCAACTTCGTCAACATCTTCAATCCTGAGGTGGTGGTGGTTGGCGGCGGGGTGATCGGCGCCGGCGAGCTGCTGCTCGCTCCGGCGCGCGCGGTGGTCGCGCAGCGTGCGCTGCCGCCGTCTCGCGACGAGGTCAGGATCGTGGCCGCGCGCTTCGGCGTGGAGGCGGGAATGATCGGCGCCGCGGCGATGGCGTTCGACGGCGTGGCGGCGCTGTCATGACGGTCGGCGGTCGCCTGATCGTCTGTCCGACGCCGATCGGCAACCTCGAGGACGTGACCCTGCGCGTGCTGGCGGCGCTGCGCGAGGCGGACATCGTCGCCTGCGAGGACACCCGGCGCACGCGCAAGTTGCTCGACCGATACGGCGTCAGCGCGCATCTGGTCAGCTATCACGAGCACAACGAACGCGAGCGCGCCGCCGAGCTGGTCGCGCGGATGCGGGACGGCGCCGTGGTCGCGCTGGTCTCGGATGCCGGGATGCCGCTGGTCTCGGACCCGGGATTCGTGCTCGTGCAGTCCTGCGTCGCGGCCGGGCTGGCGGTCGAGGTGCTGCCGGGACCCTCCGCCGCGCTGTCGGCGCTGGTCGCGTCGGCGCTGCCCGCTGATCGCTGGCGGTTTGCGGGCTTCTTGCCGCGCAAGCGCTCAGAGCTGGTGGAGCTCTTCTCGGCGCCGGACACGCTGGTCGCGTTCGAGTCTCCGCGCCGGATCGCCGCTTCCTTGTCGGTGCTCGCGTCGGTCGATCCGCAGCGGCCGGTAGTGGTCTGCCGGGAGCTGACCAAGATTCACGAGGAGGTGGTGCGGGGCACCGCGGCGCAGATCGCGGCTCGCTACGAGCAGGAACCTCCCCGCGGCGAGGTGGCCCTGGTGGTGGCGCCTGCAACGGAGATTGCAGTCGATATCGGTCCGGCTGTCGCGGCGGTGCGCACGCTGGTCGACGCCGGCAGCAAACCGCGAGTGGCGGCGCGGGTGGTCGCGGAGCTCACGGGTACGAGCGCCAACGCGCTCTACCGGGAGCTGACCGCGCCGGCGTAGCCCGGCGAGCACAGCGCCCCACGCGCCCGCCCGCGAGGCAGAGCCCCAACCCAGGGCGCGGTCGCGCGGCCGCAGGATAGGCTTGCAAGCAGGTGTCCTTCTACATCACCACCCCGATCTATTACGTCAACGCGCAGCCGCACCTCGGGCACGCCTACACGACGATCGCCACCGACGTGCTCGCGCGGCACATGCGCCAGCGCGATGAGGATGTGTTCTTTCTCACCGGCACCGACGAGCACGGCGAGCCGGTGGCCGACGCTGCGCGGGCGCAGGGGCTCGAGCCCAAGGAGCTGGCCGATCGCAACGCCGAGCATTTCAAGGCGCTGATGCCGCGGCTGGAGGCATCAAACGACTTCTTCATCCGCACCTCCGACGAGCAGCACAAGGTCCGCGTTCAGGAGGTGCTGCAGCGGGTGCACGACAACGGTTACACCTACAAAGGCCTGTACGAGGGGTGGTACTGCCCGCGGTGCGCGGACTTCAAGGTCGAGAACGAGATCCTCGAGGGCAACCGCTGCCCGATCCACGAGATCGTGCTCGAGCGCCACCAGGAGGAGAACTGGTTCTTCCAGTTGTCGAGCTTCCAGGAGCCACTCGAGCGCCTCTATGAGGAGCACCCGCAATTCGTGATGCCGACGCATCACTTCAACGAGGCCCGATCGTTCATCGCCCAGGGCTTGCAGGACGTCTCGCTCTCGCGCGCGCGGCTGCAGTGGGGGGTGACCGTGCCCTGGGATCCGGGCCACGTTTTCTACGTCTGGTTCGACGCGCTGCTCAACTACTACACGGCGCTGGGGTACGCACCCCCTCCGCGCAGCGCAGGGGAGCACGATCTAATCCACCGCTTCTGGCCTGCCACCTACCACATCATCGGCAAGGACATCCTCAAGTTCCACACCGTGTTCTGGCCCGCGTTGCTGATGGCGGCCGATCTGCCGGTGCCCCACCACGTGTTCGTCCACGGCTTCCTGCTCGGCGCCGATGGTCGCAAGATGAGCAAGTCCCTGGGTAACGTGCTGGATCCGTTCGAGGTGATGGACGAGTTCGGCACCGATGCGCTTCGCTTCTACCTGATGCGGGACGTCGCGTTCGGCGGCGACGGCGCGGTGGGCATGGACGCGGTCAGGTCGCGCTACGACGCCGAGCTCGCAAACGAATACGGCAACCTCGCCAGTCGCACGATCGCGATGCTGCATCGCTACCGAGACGGCGTGATTCCCGAGGTCGCCACCGACACCGCGCTGCACCCCGATTTTGCGGAGCTGCCCGCGCAGTTCGCGGAGCTGATGGACTGCGCGGAGGTAACCCAGGCGCTCGAGCTGGTCTGGCGGCGAGTTCGGCGGTTGAACCGCTATGTGGAGGAGCGGGCGCCCTGGCAGCTGGCCAGGGAGCCCGCCGACGCGGACAAGCTCGACCAGACTCTCGCCTCGCTGGTCGAGGGCTTGCGGGTGGTGACCGTGTTGCTGTATCCGTACATGCCGGCCACGACCGAGCAGCTGCTGAGCGCGCTGACGGCCGCGCGCGGGGCGCCGTCGTTCGCGCTGGACGGCGCCGCATTCGCCGCGGCGATCGGCGGCTGGCCGGTGGCCGAGGTGGCGCCGCTCTTCCCGAAGCGGTGATCGACAGCCACACCCATCTCGACGCCTGCGAGCCGCCGGATGCCGAGCTGGTCGCCGCGGCGGCCGACGCGGGCGTGACCAGGATCGTCACGATCGGGACCACGGGGGCGTCGTGTCGCGCCGCGCTGGCCGCGGCCGAGGACTTTCCCCAGGTGTACGCCGCGATCGGGCGCCATCCCCATGAGACGAGCGGCTTCGACGACGCCGACCTGGCCGAGCTGCAGGCGCTCGCGGCGCACGAGCGCTGCGTGGCGATCGGAGAGACGGGCCTCGACTATTACCGCGACTACGCTCCCCGCGCCGATCAGATGCGCGCTTTCCGCGCCCACATCGAGCTGGCGCGCTCCACCGGCAAGCCGCTCGTGATCCACACCCGCGCGGCGGACGACGACACGCTCGCGGTGCTCTCCGAGCACGCTCATTCGATCCGGGTGGTGTTGCACTGCTTCTCGATGGCGGACCGGATCGAGGAGTGCCTCTCGCACCCCGACTGGTGGATCTCGTTCGCCGGCAACGTGACTTATCCCAAGGCGGTGGCGCTGCGAGCGAGCGCGCTTCGGGTGCCGGTGGAGCGGCTGCTGGTCGAGACCGACGCCCCGTATCTGGCGCCGCAGGCCGTCCGCGGCAAGTCCAATCAGCCCGCGAACGTGGTCCACACGGCGCGGGCGCTCGCGGTCGAGCGACGGGTGGGGTACGCCGAGCTGGAGGCGGGGGTCGAGCGGTCCGCGGGCAGCGTGTTCGGATGGTGAGCGCGAGAAGCCCCCGTCAGCGGCGCCTCGGCCAGAACTTCCTCGTCGATCGCAACATCCTCGACGTGATCGAGCGGGCCGCGTCGCTCGCCCCCGAGGATGTGGTGCTCGAGATCGGCGGCGGCGTGGGCGTGCTGTCCGAGCGCCTCGCCGCGCGCGTCTCGCACCTGCACGTGGTCGAGCTCGACCGCCGGCTAGAGCAGCCGCTGGCCGAAACGCTCGCGTCGTTCGCGAACGTCAGCCTGCACATGGAGGATGCCTTGGAGCTCGAGCTGGCGGCTTTGGACCCGGCGCCGACGAAGGTGGTGGCGAATCTTCCCTACTCGATCGCGGCGACCGCGATCCTCCGGACGATCGACGAGCTGCCGACGGTGAGCGAATGGGTGGTGATGGTGCAGCGCGAGGTCGGGGAGCGGCTCGCGGCCACGGCAGGACGCGCGAGCTACGGGGTCCCTTCGGTTTTGGCGCAACTGGCCTGCGAGGTGCGGGTGCTCCGGCCGGTGGCGCGGACCGTGTTTCGGCCGGTCCCGAACGTGGACTCGGTGCTCGTCGGCCTGCGCCGGGTCGGCCCGGGTGCCGATGCGGAGCTTCGCCGGCTCGTGCAGCAGGCGTTCGCGCATCGGCGCAAGGCGCTGGCGGGGTCGCTGGCGCTCGCTGGGCCGCCTGGCGGAGCGGAGCTTCGAGCGTCGGTTCGCGAGGCGCTGGTCGCGATCGGGCACCCCCCCGATGAGCGCGCCGAGCGGCTGTCGCCGGAGGAGTTTCGGGAGCTGGGGCGGAGGTTGTCCGGATGAGGCTCCGCGCGCGGGCACCCGGCAAGGTCAACCTTTGCCTGTTCTTGGGCGCGCCGCGTGGCGATGGCCTGCACGAGCTGGTGACGCTGTTCGAGTCGGTGTCGCTGTGCGACGAGTTGGTTCTGTCGCCGGCCGCGGGCGGGGAGGACGAGGTGGTGTGCGCGGGCGTCGAGGATCCGAATCTGGCGCTGCTCGCGCTGCGGGCGCTGCGCGAGCGGGGTTGGGATGCGCCGCCGGTGCGGATCGAGATCGAGAAGCGAATCCCGATCGCCGGCGGGATGGCTGGCGGCTCCGCCGACGCCGCCGCGGCGCTCCGGATGGCGGTGGAGCTGGCCCCGGGCAGACCGGAGGAGATCGTGGAGATCGCGGCGTCGCTCGGTTGCGACGTTCCCGCGCAGCTGGCGCCTGGATTGGTCCTCGGAACCGGCGCGGGAGACAACGTCGAGCCGCTGTTCCCTGTCGCGCAGCACGCGCTGGTGATCGTGCCGCAGCGCAGCCCGCTCGCAGCCGCCGCGGTCTACCGGCAGGCCGACCTGCTCGGTCTCCGGCGAGAGGCCGGGGAACTCGAGGCACTGGTAAGCGAGCTCCGGCATGCGGTGGCTCCGGACGAGCGGCTGCCCTCGGAGTTGCTGGTGAACGATCTCGAGCCGGCCGCGGTGTCGTTGTGTCCGCCGATCGCGGCCGCCCTCGGTGCGATCCGGGCGGCCGGCGCCGATGAGGCGTTCGTGTCCGGGTCGGGGCCGACCGCGGCGGGTCTCTACTGGGGGCCAGACGGCCCGCAGCGCGCGAGCGCGGCGGCTGCGGAGTTGGCGATCCGGTATCCCGGGACGATCTCTGCGGTGCCGGTGAGCGCCGAATTCGGAAGCCCGGAGTTCGCGTAAAGCGTTCCTATTTCCGGGGAGCGCCTGCGCCCGAACTCGGCTCGTCCCGCCGTTCGGGCACAATTTGACCTCGATGAGCAACGAAACGATCACCTATCTGGTTGGCGGCTGCATGGGCGTGCTGGGGCTGGCCGCGTTCTGCGCGTTGGTGCTCGTTCCCGCGGTGACCGCCTACCAGCGCCCGCTGCACCGGGTCGCCGCGGTGGTTCTGTCCTTCTACGTGCTGGCTGCTTGCGTGGGAGTCGGCGTGCTGCTCGGCGCGGTCATCGTGGTCGAGTGGCCGCGCGTGTTCTGACCGCGTGGCTGACGACCCCAAAACTCAAGGTGACTGAGGTGGCTGACAGCGTTCCGCGCCGACAGGCAGCTTCTCCCGACCTGGGGGCGCTCGCCGCGATCACCGACGCGGTGGAAGCGGGCGCGGGATTGCCTGAGATCCTGCGCGCGGCCGCCCGGGCGCTCGATGCCAGCTTGATCTTGATCGACCGCTCCGCCAGCGTGCTGGCGGTCGCCGCTCGCTCGCCGGCCGACGAGCGGTCGCTGATGCGCGACACCGACGGCGTCAGCACGCTCGAGCTGAAGGTCGCCGAGAAGACGGTCGGCCGGCTGCGCATGCGCGCTCGCGATCACGCCCCCGACGGCTCCCTGCTGCGACTCGTCAGCACGCTGATCGCGTCCGAGGTCGAGCGCGTACGGGCACCCGAGCGCGCCTCCGAAGAGGCGGCAACGAGCTTTCAGCGGGCGGCTCTCGACGGGCGGATCGCCACTCGCGATGACCTGCTGGCGCGCGGCAAGGAGCTCGGAACCGACCTCGGCTCGGGCGGCAGCGTGCTGGTGGTGCGAGCCCATCCGCGCAACCCCACGGAGGACGACTGGCGCAGGCGGCTGCTGGCTGTCGCCGGGCGGGGAGCGCGCTCGATCGCCCACGGCTCGATCACCGCGCCAAGCGAGGACGACACCGGCGAGGTCGTGGTGCTCGCGCCCGACGGCGATGGAGAGGTCGGCCGGCGGGTCTCCTCGGCGATCTTGCGCGAGCTCGAGTCCGGGCTGGGCGGGTTCGCGTTCGCGATCGGGCGCAGCCGGTGGGCCAGCGACCCGCTCGACCTGCAGCGAGCGCGCAACGAGGCGCTGCTGGCGGCGAACGTCGTCGAGGGCGAGCCCGAGCGCCTGGAGCTCGCCTACGCGGACACCGGGACCTATCAGCTCCTGCTGCCGTACATGAGCGATCCCTCGGAGCTGAAGCGGTTCTACAGCGAGACCGTGAGACCGCTCGTCGCCTACGACGAGCAGTACGAGACCGACCTGCTCGGGACCCTGTCCACGTTCCTGGACTGCGACGCGAACGTCAACGCGACTGCGGCCCGGCTGATCACCCACCGGCACACGATCCGCTACCGGTTCGAGCGGGTGCGCGAGCTGACCGGCCTCGACGTCTCCTCCACCGACGGGCGCGAGAAGCTGTCGCTCGGGCTGAAAGCGATGCGGGTGCTCGGGATCGCGGCGCCCGGCGGCCCGGCCACCGAGCCTGGCGCCGAAGGCGGGCGGGTCCCTCGATAATCGGTAGGAGGCGTGGCGGTAGGGCGCTCGGGATCCGGGGTCTAGCGCACGTGGTCGCTCTATTCCGCATATAGCGGCTTAAGAGCGACCACGTCACTTACCGCAAACGCTCGCCGCGCGGCGGCTCAGGCCCGCGGCCGTATGGGCCCGCGGCTCGCTCGCCCCCGAACCGCGCTGCCCGTCGAACCCCCGCGCCGCCTGTCGGGCGAGCCAGTAGCATCGCGCGACATGCCGGTCGGGATCATCACCGGGTCGGGGACCCATGCGCTTCCGGGGTTCGCGCGGGCCGAGCCGATCTCGCTCGCGACGCCGTTTGGCGAAGTGTCGCTGACGCGCGGCAACTACGACGACTTCGAGGCCCTGCATGTCTCGCGTCATGGTGCCGGCCACGCGCGGCTCTCGAACCATGTCAACCACCTGGGGAACATCTGGGCGCTGAAAGAGCTCGGCGCGAGCGCGGTGGTCGGGTGCACCGCTTGCGGCGCGCTCGATCCGTCGCTAGAGGTCGGGGAGCTGATCGTGTTCGACGACCTGCACTTCATCTCCAACCGGCTACCGGACGGCACCCTCTGCACGTTCTTCCGGGAACCGGGAGACCCCCTGCGCGGGCACTGGATCGTCCATGGGGGACCGTACTCACCGGCGGTCCGGAGCGCCGTGCTTGCGGCTGGCGCCGAGTTGGGCCACCGGGTACGCGACCGCGGGACCTATGGGCACGTCGACGGTCCGCGGTTCAACACGCCGACCGAGATCGCGCGGCTCGCCGTGTGCGGCGTCACCGCCGTCAGCCAGACCGCCGGGCCAGAGACGGTGCTGTGCGGCGAGCTCGAGCTGCCTTTCGCGCTGGTCGGCTTCGTCACCGACTACGCCAACGAGGTCAAGCCCGGCGAGACGACGCCCGTCTCGACGATGATCGACCTGATGGGCCGAAGCCCCGTGATCTTCGCGGACCTCTTCCGAGGGGCGCTCGCCCGCCTGGCCTCGGAACCGCCCTCGCCGGTAGGCACTGTCTATCGATTCGAACAGGGATGACCGATGCACCGCTCACGGTGCTCATCATGGCCAGGGCTCCACGCCGAGGCCAAGTTCGGCGAGCGCTCGAGCCGATGCTCGGCCCCGAGGGCTGCGTCGCGCTGCAGTCCACGCTGATTCGCCAGGCCGTCAGCTGGGCGAAGTCGATCTCTGACGCCGTGCACGTGGCTCATGATCCGCCCGACGCAGGCCGTGAAGTGCGCGCGCTTGTTGGCGCCGACCTAACGCTGTTTCCGCAGAACGGCGAGGGGATTTCCGGCCGGCTTGCCGATGCCGCCGCGCGGATCTACTCGCGCGCGAGCGGCCCACTGCTGATCGTGTGGCCCGATCTTCCGCAGCTCCGCGGGGATCACGCCGCCGCCGCGCTCGATGACCTCCGGGCCGGCTATGACGTCGTGCTCGGCCCAGTGATCGACGGTGGCTTCTATCTGATCGGGATGCCCCGGCCCCTGCCGAGGCTGTTTGCGCTCCCCGAGCAGACCTGGCGCAGCCCCGACGTGATGGCGCTCGCGGTCGCCGCCGCCCGCCACGGCAGCCAAGTCGGTCTGTTGCGCGTCGAGCGGGCCCTGCACCGGCCGGCGGATGTCCGCGCGGCGCTGGCCGATCCGCTGCTGCCGCAGCCGGTGGGCAGGGTGCTGAAGGCGTACCTTCGGCGGTCCGGGGTGGGTTGACGGGCGCGCGGCTGGAAGTGGTGGCGGGCGCGCGGCCGGAAGTCGCGGCCGGATCAGATAACGTGAACGGGCACCGCCGCGCAAGCGATGGGGAGTGGTGTAGCGGCAGCACAGGTGGCCTTGGACCACCCGGCCCAGGTTCGATCCCTGGCTCCCCAGCTTCCTGACAGTGCCGCCCAGCCACATCGACCTGCGACTTCCCTGCCGCGGTCCGTTCGACGGCGAGGGAGTGATCGATTTCCTCGCCCGGCGTGCGGTTACCGGCGTCGAGGAGGTCTACGAGCAGCGGTACCGCCGGAGCCTGCGGCTGCCGCACGGCGCGGGCGTAGTCGAGCTTGATCTGGCTGGCGTCGAGGACCACGTCACCGCGAGATACTGGCTACAGGACGATCGCGACCTCGCTCCGGCGGTGCAGTGCTCGCGCGCGCTGCTCGACCTCGATTCCGAGCCGCAGGCGGTGATCGAGGCACTTGGCGACGACGAGCTGCTGGGGCCACTGGTCCGCGCGGTGCCCGGACGGCGAGTTGTCGGGCACGTCGATCCCCATGAGCTCGCTGTGCGGGCGGTGCTTGGCCAGCAGATCTCGCTCGCGAGCGCGTCGACGCTCGCGCGCCGGCTGGTCGTCGACCACGGTGAGCTGCTCGAGCACCCGGTGGGAGCCGTGACCCACTCGTTTCCGACGGCGGCCGCGCTGACCACGCTTGATCCGATGCAACTCGCGATGCCGAAGTCCCGCCGCCGCACGGTGATCGTGCTGTGCGGCGCGCTGGCGAGCGGAGAGCTCGTTCTCGACCCCGGGGGAGACCTGCAGCGAGCGCGCAGCCAGCTGCTGGCGCTACCGGGCATCGGCACCTGGACCGCCGGGTATATCGCGATGCGCGCGCTGCGCGACTCCGACGCGTTCATCGCGACCGACCTCGGCGTTCGTCACGCGCTCGAGCGGCTGGGGCGCGACGGCAGCCCCCGCAACGCGGAGCGTCTGGCCGAGAGCTGGCGGCCGTACAGGGCGTACGCGCTGCAGTACCTGTGGGGATCGCTGGCGGCTTCACCCGCCCCCGCTGGCCCGCACCGCTGAGGGCACTGAAATCGCTTACGATCCCGTCGTCGTGAGCGCGCCCGTCGTCGTCATCCTCGCCGCGGGTCAGGGAACCCGGATGCGCTCCGCGACGCCGAAGCTGCTGCATCCGCTGTGCGGCCTCCCGATGATCGCCTGGCCGGTGACCGCCGCACGGCGCGCAGGCGCGTCCAAGGTCGTGGTCGTCGATGGGCCGGGCCGGCCTCTCGAGCAAGCGCTCGACGACAGCGTGGTGGTGGCCGTTCAGCAGCAGCCGCGCGGAACCGCTGACGCGGTCGCGGCCGCGGCGGCCCACATCGATCGCGACAGCGCGGTGATCGTGCTCAACGGCGATGTCCCCTTGGTCAGCGCCGAAACGCTCCGCGGCTTGATCGACGCGCACGCCAGCTCGGGCGCGGCCGCGACGATGGCGACGGCGGTCCTCGAAGACCCAACCGGCTACGGTCGCGTGATCCGCGCTCCCGACGGAACCGTGGAGTGCGTCGTGGAGACGAAGGCTCCCGGCGACGCGAGCGAGCTCGAGCTCCACATTCGCGAGGTCAACACCGGCATCTTCGCGTTCGAGGGTCGGGCGCTGCTCGAGGCGCTGGCGTATGTTCGCGACGAGAACGCGCAGGGCGAGAAGTACCTCCCCGACGTCCTTCCGATCATGCGCTCGCACGAGCGAACCGCAGTCGCCTACGAAATCGACGATCCCGCCGCGATGCTCGGCGTAAACGATCGCGTCCAGCTCGCGCAGGTGCGAGCAGTGGCGCAGCAGCAGATCAACCACCGCCACATGCTCGCCGGCGTGACGATCGTCGATCCGGCGGCGACGGTGATCGACATCGGCGTCGAGCTCGGAGAGGACGCCGTGATCGGGCCCTTCTCGAGCCTGCACGGCGCGACCACGGTGGGGAGCCGATCGACGATCGGCCCCCTTGCCACGTTGATCGACACCCACGTAGGCCAGCAGGCCAACGTGGTTCATTCATACCTCAAGGAAGCGGAGATCGGCGACCGCGTCAACGTCGGGCCGTTCGCGTATCTGCGGCCGGGCACCGTGATGCGCGAGGGCTCGAAGGCCGGAACGTTCGTCGAGATCAAGAACTCCGACGTTGGGGCGGACTCGAAGGTGCCTCATCTGGCCTACATCGGGGACGCCGACATCGGCGAGAGCTCCAATATCGGAGCGGGCACGATCACCGCGAATTACGACGGCACCAACAAGCACCGCACCGCGATCGGCGACCGGGCGTTCGTCGGCGTCGACACGATGCTGGTCGCCCCGGTCACGATCGGGGACACGGCTTACACCGGCGCGGGCTCAATCATCACCGACGATGTCCCGCCCGGCGCGCTCGGGATTGCCCGCGCTCGCCAGCAAAACGTCGAGGGGTACATGGAGCGCCGCAAAAGGCGCGCCGCGAGCTCCCAGGCGGGGGCGGAAGGTGACTCCGCCACGGCGCAACCGGGCCGCAAATAGGCCAGTAAAGTGCCCGTCCCGTCAGCTCCCGAGCGTACACTCGCGCAGACAATGACCGTGCTTGACACGCGTCCGCTGGCCAGTGCCCTGAGGCTCGACTACGACAAGCGGCTGATGCTGGTCTCGGGCCGGGCGAACCCGGAGCTGGCGGCGAAGATCGCGTCGAAGCTCGGCGTCGCGCTCGGCGGGGTGACACTTCGGACCTTCTCCAACGGCGAGGTTTACTGCCGTTACGAGGAGTCCGTCCGCGGCGCCGACGTGTTCATCGTGCAGCCGACGTGCGCAAACCGAGAGAACGGGCTGGACGCCAACGACGCGCTGATGGAGCTGTTCGCCCTGATCGACGCGGCGGTCGGCGGGTCGGCCCACCGGGTAATCGCGGTCACCCCCTGGTATGGATATTCGCGCCAGGACAAGAAGTCGGCGCCTCGCGAGCCGATCAGCGCGCGGATGGTCGCGCGGATGCTCGAGGCGGTGGGGATCGACCGGATCCTGACGATGGACCTTCACTCGGGTCAGATCCAGGGATTCTTTGAAAAACCGTGCGATCACATGACCGCGCTGTTCATGCTCACGCAGTACTTCGCCGATCTCGGGCTCGAGGACCTCGTGGTGGTGGCTCCGGACGCCGGCAGGGTGAAGCTGAACAAGAACTTTGCCTCGAAGATCGGCGCCGATCTCGCGATCCTCAACAAGGAGCGTCCCGCCCAGCAGGTCGCCGCGATCAACTACGTGATCGGAGATGTGGCCGGCAAGACCGCGGTGTTGGTCGACGACATCATCGACACCGCGGGCACGCTGAAAGCCGCGGCGGAAGCGGTTCACGACGCGGGCGCACGACGGGTCTACGCGGCCGCGACCCACGGGGTGTTCTCGGGCAACGTGTGGGAGAACCTTGCGGCGGCCAAACTCGAGCAGGTCGTGGTCACCGACACGATCCCGCTGCCGCCCGGGGCGCCGGACAATGTCCGCGTGCTGTCGTGTGCCGACCTGCTGACCAACTCGATCCGCCAGATCTTCACTGACGGCTCGGTGAGCGACGTCTTCGGCGGCGAGAATCAGCTGTTCTGAGTGAGCAGCCAGGAGCAGCAAAGCGACCGCGCCGCGCGCCTGATGGAGCTGCTGGGCTTGACCGAAGACGAGCTCTGCCAGATCTTGGATGTGGACCCGTTGTCGTTGCTGTCCGGCCAGATCGAGCACCGGGGCGAGCTTCCGATCCTGCTCGACTTGCTCGACGGCGTCTCCGAGAGCGCCGGGTCTTCGCTGCTCCGGCGCTGGGTGCGGGCGCAGCGTCCGGGGGGGAGGCCGATCGATGCGCTGATGAGCCGGGACTTCGGAACGTTCGAGGACGCGCTGGATGAGCTCGCTGAACGCGGCTTCACGCTTCGCGGCGGCGGGGGGCGACTTGAGTGAGCGATTCGCGCACGCGCTTCGGGTCCGCTACGGAGAGTGCGATGCGCAGGGCGTGGTGTTCAACTCGAACTACCTCGCCTACCTGGACGTGAGCATGACCGAGCTGTGGCGCAGCTCGTTCAATGGCGGCTACCGAGAGATGGTCGCGAAGGGAGTCGACTTGGTCGTCGCCGAGGCGCGCCTTCGCTTCTACGGCTCGGCACGGTTCGACGACCAGCTCGAGCTGACCGCTCAGATCGTCCGGCTCGGCAGCACCAGCATGCACAGCCAGCACCAGATCCTCCGCGACGGCCAGTTGCTCGTGGAAGGTGACCTGTGGCACGTTTTCGTGGAGCTGAGCACGCTCAAGAAGACCCAGATTCCGGATTGGGTGCGCGCGGGTCTCGTCCCTTGGGCCGTGGAGCAGGTCTAGCTTTTCTTGGACTGGTCCTTTTTTCCTTCGGGCTTCTCCGGTCGCTGCTCCCCGGGCCAGATTCCGGTCAGGAAGTGAAAAGACTTGGCGCTGGCACGGTTGACCGCGGCCGCGACGCCGGCCATCGTTGCCGCCTCGAGCGTGGCGGCGCCGATGACCTTGCCGACGCTTGCCTCGGCCGTGGTCGGCTTCGGCGGCGCGGCGTCGTCGATCCCTGCCCACATCTTCTTGAACACCCGGCGGCCGATCTGCGAGCTGATGAGCCCAGCGATGATCGCGAACGGTTTGTAGAGGATCTTCATTGCGCTGTGCAGCCTACCCGGTGACGGCGATGCGCCGTAAGGCCAAGATTCGCCGCCGGCGGTTGCGCCAGTTGGCGTTGTGCTCGAGCCGCGAGTTGTGGCTAAATAGGGAGCGGAAACGAGCGATCTGAAGGAGCAGAGCGCATGCTCGAAGAGGATCCCAAGCAACAGGGCGACGCCGCCGAGGAGCTGCTCCGGCGCGCGTTGCTCGATCACTCCTCCGGGGTGGCAGTGTCGCTTCGAGTTGGGGGCCTGCCAGTCAGCGAGGCGGTGACGGTGATCTTCCACGGGCGCCGAGACCTGGGGACGCTGCAGACCTACGTCGCCCGCGGTGCTCGCGGGGCCGGGACGACGGTGTCCGCCAACGAGCTGCTGCGTGTGCCTTGCGATCTCGACTTGGCCGACGCTGGCGACCGCCAGGAGGCGGAGCAACTGTACGTCGAGCAGGCCACGGCGCTGCGCGATGCGCTGGTCGGTGCGGACGTGGTCCTCGACGTCTGGCGTGAGCCGCTGGTGGACCTGATCGGAGCCGATGTCGCCGTCGACCATTCGGTCCAGCTGTCGGTGCGCCTGCCAGCCCATCGATTGCTCCCTACCGCGCTGGTCGCCCGCGACGCTCAGCTCTTGGTCACCCCGGTCTGCAGCGCCAGGACGCTCGCCAAAGGCCAGCCGCCGATGGGCATCGCCTGCGCTCAGCAAGACCTCACGCGCGTTTACCCGCTCGCCGATGACCCTCAGCGATGCGTCGAGGATTTCCTCGAGGCTGCGGCGGACCACGCCCGAGCGCTCGCCGAGCGGCTCGAGCACCAGGAAGCTTCCGTTGAGCGGTTCCTGGAGCTGAGCGAAGACCAGTTTCCAACCGCCGGCTAGAGCCTCGTCTCGGGGTCCTAGCCTAGGGCGCGCGTGCGCCGCCCCCGGATCATCGCTCTGCTTGCTGTCGCGGTCGTGCTGTTCCTCGCGATCAGCGCCCTGCTGGCACGGGCGTTCAGCGTTGATGGCGCCGAGCGCTCGGCGATCACGAACCTGATTCAGGCGCAAGCGCGTGGCGATCAAAACGCGATGCTCGACCAGATCAGCGGCTGCCGGGCGGATCCCGCTTGCCGCGCGCGCGTCGCCGATGACGTCGCCGCGCTCACGCACTCGGGAGCGGTCTCGATCATCCAGATACAACCCTCGGCTGGGTTCTCGCTGGGCGGCACCCTGGGGACCGCTCGGGTGGCTTGGAACTCGGGCGGCTCGCTGCCGATCGTTCAGTGCGTGAAGGTGCGCAGGGCCGGGAACGTCCTACGCGGTCTGCACGTCGAGCTGCTCGAGATAAGCAAACGGATCCCGAGCGACCAGGCTTGCCCGGCTCGCTACTAGGCGCGCACCGGCCGGCGGTCGGGCTCCTTCGCCGGACGGCGCTCGCGTGCCGGTAGGCGATCCCCGAGGCGGTCGTGATTGCGCAGCCGAACCGTCGCCTGGGCGGCATCCGGCAGCGGGATGCCGCCGGTCGGAACCTCAGGCGGCAGCGGCGGGCGTGGGGGACCCTTGCCCCAGCCATCATCCGAGCCATCATCGGAGGGCTTCGGCGGTTGCACAGGCGTGTCTCGTAGCGCCGGCAACAGGAGAACTGCCGCGCAGACCAGCACCAGCAAGTGCATTCCTCCGATAACTAGCACCAACTGGGACTCCCCCGACATGGGTAAAGCGTAGCGCGAGCGAACGTGGCTGGGAAGCGTTTCTGGCCGGGCTCGCTACCATCGTTTCGCCGCTGATGGCTATCTCCGAAACCACCGCTCTTGCCGTCACCCGCCGCGAGCCCGATGGCTCCCGAGCGGCTCGCCGCCTGCGGCGCCAGGGACTGGTTCCCGGCGTTGTCTACGGCGCTGGCGATGATCCTGTTGCGTTTCAGGTCGACGCGCGCACGCTTCGCCAAGCCCTCGCTCACGCGGGAGCGGTCCTTGACCTCAGCGTCGACCGTGCGACGGCCACGCCCGTGGTCGTCAAGGAGCTCGCGCTCCATCCGGTTACCGGCGAGACGGTTCACGTCGACCTGCTGAGGGTGCGCCTCGACCAGGCGATCCAGGCGACGGTGGTCCTCGAGCTGACCGGCAGCGACGACGCGCCCGGCGTCAAGGAAGGGGGCGTGCTCGAGCTCGTCACCCGCGAGGTCACGGTCGAGGCTCTCCCCACCGACATTCCCGACGCGATCGAGCACGATGTCTCCAGCATGGAGATCGGCGACACGTTGACGCTCGACGCGATCGTGCCGCCGCCGAACGTGACCGTGATCGGCGATCCCGAGACCGTGGTCGCGACGGTCACGCCGCCGCGGCTTCAAGCCGAGAGCGAGGTCGAGATCGAACAGGAGACCGAGCTGGTCGCCGAAGGCGCGACTGCCGAGGAGGCCGAGGCGGCCTCTCCGGCGCCGGGCGCTGACGAGGGCGAGAGCGGCGAGTAGGCCCTCGACGCCGGAGGAGCCCTCCAATGCGATTGCCGGGCCGCCGCGGCGCCCCTGTCGACTGGCTGATCGTGGGCCTTGGGAATCCTGGCAGCGAGTACGCCGGCAGCCGCCACAACATCGGCTTTCAGATCGCCGAGACGCTCGCGGGTCGCTGGGGACTGCCAAGGGCCAAGAAGCGCTACCGCGGCCTGTTGACCGAAGGCCGGGCTGGTCCCGGCGGGCCGCGGGTCGCTGTCCTGCTGCCCCAGACGTACATGAACGACGCCGGGCAATCGGTCGGCCCTGCCCGTGGAGCGCTCAAGCTCCCACTCGAGCGCGTGTTGGTGCTCCACGACGAGATCGACCTGCCGTTCGGCGAGGTTCGCGTGCGGGTCGGGGGAGGGCTGGCTGGCCACAACGGCCTGAAGTCGCTCCGGCAAGCGCTCGGGTCAGCCGATTTCGCCCGCGTGCGGGTGGGCGTGGGACGCCCGCCGACGACCGATCCCGACCGCGTGGCGGCGTACGTGCTGGGCCGTTTCCGGGAGCCCCGGGAGGAGGTCCAGCTGCTGGTCGAGCGGGCGGCCGATGCCGCCGAGCGCGCGGTCCTCGAAGGCACCGCGCCTTCCTAGACTCGTAGCTGGATGCTCCGAACGCTGCTATCCCACGCCACCGAGGACCCGCAGACCGCCACCCTCCAGCGGGACGGCGGGCGCGCGTTCGTGTCCCAGTCGCTGCGGCCTTATCTGCTGGCGGCGCTGCTCGACGCCGAACCTGACTCGCCGGCGATCGTCGTCGCCGGAGATGATCGAGCCGCGCGAGATCTGGCCGCCGGCCTGAAGTCCTGGCTGGCGCCCAGGGTCGTCCGCTACTACCCGAGTCGCGGCGTCACCTACCAGTCGCATCTGGCCCCGCCGCCGCATCTTGTGGGCCTGCGGATCGCGGCGCTGGACGCGCTGCTCGAATCCGGCGACGATGCCGCGCCGGTCGTCGTGGTCAGCGCCGTTGCCTTGTCCGAGAAGGTCCCGGATCCGTCGCTGCGCCCGCACGGGTTCGCGCTCGCGGCCGGTGAGCTGCTCGATCTCGAGGAAACCGTTCGCGAGCTCGTGGCGGCGGGATACGAACGGGTCGACCAGGTCGAGGACCGGGGCCAGTTCGCGATTCGCGGCGGGCTACTGGACGTATTTCCGGCGACCGAGGATCGGGCGGTACGCGTCGATCTGTTCGGAGATGAGATCGAGTCGCTGCGCTGGTTCTCGACCTTCACGCAGCGATCGTTGGGCGACGCCGAGACCGTCGAGGTGGCCCCCGCGGCCGAGCTGGCCGAAGAGCATCGCGAGCTGGCGGAGATCGCGGCGCTCGAGGACGTGGCCAGCCTGCCGGACATCGCCGAGCTGCTGCCGGTCGACCAGTTCCACTCGTTCCTGTCGCTGGCGCCGGCGAATGCCACGCTCCTGATCGCAGGCGAGGAGGACGTGGGCCCGGCGCTGGCCGATCACTGGCAAGACGTGTGCGCGGCGTTTCACGACAAGGACGCGCACCAGCTCTACGAGAACCCCAATGCGATCGCGCAGGCACTCGCTCGCCGTGCCCGGATCCAGCTCTCGAGCATCGATCAGGACCAGCGTTTCTCATTCCGTGCGCAGACGGCCGACATTGCCGCTCGCGGGGTCAGGGAGGCCGAGCCTGAGCTCGAGAAGCTGGCGCGGTCGGGGTACCGGACGGTGGTCGCGTTCGCTCGCCGGGGGGAGGGAGAACGGGCCGCCTACAACCTTGGCCGGCTCAACGTGGGCTGGCTCGAGGACTCCGGAGACGGCCTCTCTCCGCGTGACGGTTTCTCGCCACGGCGGATCACGTTCGCCCACGCGCGGCTTCAGAGCGGCTTCATCGCGCCCCAGTTCCACCTCGCGGTGCTGCCAGAACACCGGCTGTTTCGGCGTCGCCGAGTTCCAGAGAGACCTGACGCCGGGCGGCGGCGGGGGGTGCTCCGCAGCTTCACTGAGCTGCGAACCGGCGACATCGTCGTCCACGAGGACCACGGCGTCGCGCGCTTTGCCGGTTTTGAGACCAAGACCGTCGCCGACGTCACCCGCGACTATCTCTACCTCGAGTACGCGGGCTCGGACAAGGTATTCGTCCCCGTCGACCAGCTGGCGAAGATCAGCCGTTACGTGGGCGCGGACGGGGCTCACCCGCCGCTTTCGAAGCTCGGCGGCAATCGCTGGGACACGATCAAGGCGCGGGCTCGCCGGGCGGCGCAGGAGCTGGCAGGCGAGCTGCTGACCCTGTACGCGGAGCGCAAGCGGCGGGAGGGCTACGCGTTTGGAGTGGACACCGACTGGCAGCGCGAGTTCGAAGACGCGTTCGCGTTCACGGAGACGCCCGACCAGCGCGACGCGATCGAGTTCGTCAAGGCCGACATGGAGGCTCCCCGGCCGATGGACCGGCTGATCTGCGGCGACGTCGGCTATGGCAAGACGGAGGTCGCGCTGAGAGCGACCTTCAAGGCCGTTCAGGACGGCAAGCAGGTGCTGCTGCTGGTGCCGACGACGATCCTCGCCCAGCAGCACTACGGCACCTTCTCCGAGCGGTTGAAGGACTACCCGGTCTCGATCGAGCAGGTCTCGCGCTTCCGTCCGGCGGCCGAGCAGCGGGAAGCGGTGGCGCGGTTCTCCGAAGGCGCGGTCGACATCTTGATAGGCACCCACCGGCTGCTCTCGCGGGACGTTCGCGCCAAGGATCTAGGTCTGCTGATCGTCGATGAAGAACAGCGATTCGGGGTCAAGCAGAAGGAGCTGCTGCGGCAGCTGAAGCTGAAGGTCGACGTGATCTCGATGAGCGCCACGCCGATCCCGCGGACACTGCAGATGTCGCTGGCCGGCGTGCGCGACATCAGCGTGATCGAAACCCCGCCCGAAGGCCGGCGGCCGGTCAAGACCTACGTCGGCGAGTACGACGAAGAGCTCGTCAAGCAGGCGCTCGAGCGCGAGCACGGCCGTGGCGGGCAGGCGTTCTTCCTGCACAACCGGGTGGAGTCGATCGACGAGACCGCGGAGCGGCTGAAGGCGCTGTGCCCGTCTGTGCGCTTCGAGGTCGCGCACGGGCAGATGGATGAGCGCTCGCTGGAGGCGCGGATGCTCCGCTTCCTGAGAGGGGAGGTGGATGTGCTCGTCTGCACCAGCATCATCGAGTCGGGAATCGACATCCCGCAGGCCAACACGCTGATCGTCGAGCGCGCCGACGGGTTCGGACTGGCCCAGCTCTACCAGATCCGGGGACGGGTCGGTCGCTCGCGGGAGCGGGCCTACGCGTATCTGCTCTACCCGAGCGCTGCGGCCCTGACCCCGGAAGCGGCCCAGCGTCTGTCGGCGCTGTCTGACTACACCGAGCTCGGCGCGGGGTTCAAGATCGCGATGCGCGATCTCGAGATCCGCGGCGCCGGCAACCTGCTCGGCGACGAGCAATCCGGGCACGTCGCGGCGCTCGGCTTTGAGCTCTACATGCAGATGCTCGACGAGGCGGTCGCCGCTGCCGGCGACGGCGCCGGTCCGGGTGAGGAATGGGATCCCGTGCGGCTCGACGTGAACGTCGATGCGTATGTGCCGGCGAGCTACATCCCGTATGAGCAGGCCAAGGTCGACGTGCACCGGCGGATTGCCGCTTCACGCGAGGTCGCCGATCTGATGCTGCTGCGGGAGGAGCTCGAGGACCGCTTCGGCGAGCTTCCCGAGCCGCTTTGCAACCTGCTCGCGCTGCAGCAGGCGCGGATCAAGCTGGGCCAAGCGGGCGCGCGCGCGGTCACGTTCCGCGGCGGTCGTCTGGCGGTCACTCCAGTCGAGCTCGATTCGGTCCGCGCCAAGCAGATCCGGGAGGAGATTCCGGAGGCGCTGTATGAGTCGGGCAAGTCACAGCTCTCGGTCCGCGTCCCGGATGATCCGCAGAAGCGCTTCCCCGCGGTGGTGAGGGCGGCTGACGTGCTGCTGTCGCTGACTCAGGCCGCGTAGCTCGGCAGCCGGCGGTTCTTACTAGCTTCTTCATCGAGTTCCTCACCGAGGCTCGCTACCATCGCGGCAACTGATGAAGTATCCGCGGCTCATCCTGGCGCTCGGCGCCTTTTTTGTGCTCGGAGCTGGGATCTCCGCGTGCGGCGGCAGCAGCGTTCCGGGCAACTCCGTCGCCGACATGGCCGGTAACCCGATCACGCTGCAGGCGTTCAACCACTGGATGTACGTGGCGGCCAAGGGCAGCACTCAGAACCCCAGCCAGCCGGTGATCGTCCCCAATGACCCGCCCAACTTCAACAACTGCGTCGCCGCCGCTCGGAAGGCGATTCCGAGCGTCGCCAGTCAAAGCACCGCCCAGCTGCGCAGCGAATGCAACCAGCTGTTCAGCTCGCTCTCGAGTCAGGTGATGCAGTTCCTGATCCAGTCCTACTGGTATCAGGCGGACGCTGCGGAGCAACACATCAACGTCACCAACGCCCAGGTCCAGCAGGAGTTCAACCAGGAGAAGGCTCAGCAGTTCCAGACCGAGGCCGAGTTTCAGTCGTTCCTCACTCAGACTGGCGAGACGCTCCAGGACATCCTCTACCGGGTACGCGTCAACTTGATCCTTCAGCGCCTGGTCAAGCAGCAAACCGCGCAGGTCACGCCAGCCGCGATCCAGGCCTACTACAACAGTCACAAGTCGAGCTACGGGTCAGCGGAGACCCGCAACATTCGGATCGTGCTCGCCAGCACCCCAGCCGACGCGGACGCCGCGAAGAAGGCGCTCGCCTCGGGTCAGAGCTGGGCCGCCGTGGCCAAGCAGTATTCGATCGACCCCACCACCAAGAACAACGGTGGCTCGTTGGTGGGCGTGACCAAGGGCCAGCAGGATGCCGCGCTCGATAATGCGGCATTCGCAGCGCCCGTCAACAAGGTGCTCGGCCCGGTCAAGGGCCAGCTCGCGAACGGCTACTACGTGTTCGAAGTGACGAAGATCAACCCCTCGACCCAGCAGACGCTGGCTCAGGCGACGCCGCAGATCAAGCAGCTGCTGACCACGCAGGGCCAGTCCAGCGCGCAAAGCGCGGTCGACAACAAAGTCAAGAAGAAGTGGCAGAGCAAGACCAGTTGCCGCGCCGAGTACGCGATGAGCGACTGCAACGGATACAAGGCGCCCAAGTCCTCATCGACGACGACCGCCCCATCCACGAGCTCGACGGGCTGAGGTGAGCTCCGGGCCGCCGGAGATCGAAGCCGCGCTGGCGCGGCTCGACCGGATTACCCGGCGGTTACGCGCGGAATGTCCGTGGGACCGAGAGCAGAACGAGCGAACGATCGTGCCGCACACGGTCGAAGAGGCTTATGAGCTGGCGGACGCCGCGGAGCGAGGCGACGACGCGAAGCTGCTCGACGAGCTCGGTGATGTCCTCTTCCAGGTGCATTTCCTGTCGCTGCTGCTCGAGGAGCGTGGGGCGGGCGACCTGGCGCAAGTCGCGGCCGCTGTAACCGAGAAGCTGATCCGCCGTCATCCGCACATCTTCGGTGAGGTGGAGGCGCGGACCGCCGCCGAGGTCCTGCGTAACTGGGATCAGATCAAGCGCGAGGAGCCCGGGCGCGAGCGGGGAGTGTTCGCCGAGGTTCCCGAGAACTTCCCCTCGCTCTTATACGCGCGCAAGGCGCAGCGGCGTGCCGCCTCGAGCGGGTTTGACTTCCCCGGCGTCGATGGACCGCTGCAGTCGGTTCGCGACGAGCTGCTCGAGCTGGAGGCGGCAGATACTGCGCAGCAGCGCTTCCACGAGCTCGGCGACGTCCTGTTCGCGGCGGTCAACGTGGCGCGCAAGCTGCGCGTCGACCCCGAGCTCGCGCTTCGCGCCGCTTCGGACCGGTTCCGTGACCGGGTCAACTCCGGTGTCGAGCTGGCCGCATCTGAAGGCCGAAGCTGGAACGATCTCGATTCTGTTGAGCAGCTCGCCTATTACGCCAGGGCGCGACTTAGCGAAGGAGACTAAAAGCCAGAGATGAGCCAGATTGAACACGTGCATGCTCGGCAGATCCTCGACAGCCGCGGCAATCCGACGGTCGAGGTGGAGCTCAGCTTGCGCTCGGGCGCCTGGGGCCGCAGCGCCGTGCCCTCGGGCGCGTCGACGGGCGAGTTCGAGGCGACGGAGCTCCGTGACGGCGGAGCCGATTGGATGGGCAAGGGAGTCTCGCGGGCGGTCGAGAACGTCAACGGCGAGATCGCGACCGCGGTGCGCGGCCAGGACGCCTCGAGCCAAGCGGCGCTCGACCGAATGCTGATCGCGCTCGACGGCACCCCTAACAAGTCGCGCTTGGGAGCCAACGCGATCCTCGCCGTGTCGCTCGCGGCGGCCCACGCCGCGGCGGCGGAAGAGCGGCTGCCGCTGTGGCGCTACTTGGGCGGCGAGAGCGCCCACATCTTGCCGGTGCCGATGATGAACGTCTTGAACGGCGGGGCACACGCCGATAACCGGCTCGATTTCCAGGAGTTCATGATCGTTCCCGTGGGCGGTCGCACGTTCTCTGAGGCACTGCGAATCGCGGTCGAGGTCTTTCACCACTTGAAGCGAACGCTGCACGAGCGCGGCATGTCTACCGCGGTTGGAGATGAGGGTGGCTTCGCGCCGGATCTCGGATCCAACGAGGAGGCGCTCGAGGTGCTGGTCGCCGCGATTCGCGCGGCCGGCTACGTCCCGAGCGAGCAGGTCGCGATGGCGCTCGATCCGGCGGTCTCGGAGCTGTACCGGGAGGGCGCCTACGTGCTCGAGCACGAGGGGCGGACACTCACCGCCGACGAGCTCACCGGCTACTGGGTCGAGTTGGCCGAGCGCTACCCGATCATCTCGCTCGAGGATGGGATGGCCGAGGAGGACTGGGCCGGTTGGGGCACTCTGACCCAGCGCCTCGGCGAACGGCTCCAGCTGGTGGGCGATGACCTGTTCGTCACCAACACGGAGCGGCTGAAGCGCGGAATCGATAGCGGCGTGGCCAACTCGATCCTGGTCAAGGTCAATCAGATCGGGACACTCACCGAGACGCTTGCCGCAGTCAGGATGGCCCGCGAGAGCGGGTATTCGGTGGTGATGTCCCATCGCTCCGGAGAGACCGAGGATGTGACGATCGCTGACCTCGCGGTCGCGACCGGCTGCGGGCAGATCAAGACCGGTGCCCCGTCACGCTCGGATCGAGTGGCGAAGTACAACCAGTTGCTGCGGATCGAGGAGGCGCTCGGACCGGACGCGGAGTATCGCGGGCGCAAGGCGTTTCGAGCTTGAGCGGCCGCTGACGGGTCCGCAGCCGCCAATGCAGCAGGAAGGAGTTCCGGAACGTCGAACGAAGGGGCTACGGGATGCCGTCAGCCCGCTTCGCAACCGCAGCGCCCAAGCCGAGACCGCGGACCCAGGCTCGTCCGCGCCGCGTCGCTTCCGGCGGCCCGCGGGTCCGGGTGCGCTGGGATCGCATCGGCAGGTTAGGGCTGCTGGTTGTGCTCGTGGTGGTCGCGGGGTTCTACATCCAGGATGCGATCGCATTCTTATCGACCCACGCGCAAGCAGAGCAGCAGCTGTCGATCGTTCGCCACCTGGTGCAGAAGAACAAGGGACTCGAGCGCGAGCAGCAGGCGCTGAACAATCCGGCGACGATTCAGCGAGACGCGCGCGCGCTCGGGATGGTGCGGCCCGGCGAGCGGCCGTACGCGATCATCGGGATGCCAAGCCACTAGCGGCGCGGGAGCAGTGAGCTCCCAACCCATCAGGTTCGAGGATCTGATCGGCCTCTGGGAGGAGGGCCAGCGCCGGCTGGCGAGCGCCGAGCCGCAGGAGCGAGCCGCGCTCGAGCGGGTCGTCGACGCGATCCTCGGGGAGCTGCGGCGGCGACTCGGGGGCATCTTCACGCTGCAGGAGCTCACCCAGCTGTACCTCGAGCAGGGGACCGACTGGTGTTTCCAGCTCGCCACCGAGGTCGCGCCCTCCACTCCGGCGGCCTGGGATGTGACCACGGTGGCCGGCGCGGCGTTCGCGCGCTACGCGCGTGAGGCGGTCGACTACTCGCGCGGGCGGCGAACCGCGGAAGACTGAAAGCCTGGGCGCGAACGCGCGCGGCGCGGGGCCCGCGGCGCGGCGGCCCGCGGCGTCACTCCCCGTCGTCGGCTTCCTCGCTCCCCGCGCGGCGGATCACAATCTGATCTTCCTCGATCGCGACCTCGACCGGCCGGTGTCCGGCCCAGTATTCCGCGTAGATCGGGTCATCCTGAACCGCCGGATCGAGCCACAGGCCATAGCCCTCCTCGCCATGGTCGAAGGTCGCCTCGAGCGGGCCGGTGGACCGCCGGCGCCCACGAGCGCCGCGGCCGCCTCGCTTGCCTCGTCGCCGGCGAGCGGGACGCTCCTCGTCGTCCTCGGGTTCCTCCTCTTCCTCCTGCTCCTCCTCTTCTTCTTCCTCCTGCTCCTCCTCCTCCTCCTCCTCTGAGCGCTCCGCTTCCGCCGCCTCGAGCTCGGCGGCGATCAGAGCGTCGTCCTCAGCACGCAGGTCGATCTCCTCGTCGTAGTCGAGACCGGGGGCGGTCCCCTCGGGATCGGATCCCGGTTCGAGATCTTGCTCGCGCTTGAATGCCTGGATCTGCTGGACCGTCACCTCGAGCTGGTGAGCGATCCAAGCGTCGGTCCGTCCCTGGCGCACCCAGGCACGAATTCGGTTCAGCTCTGGCCGTAGCGATCGGCGGGGCATGCGAGATCGCAGACTAGTACAGCGCCCGGTTAGAGCGTCTCATTCGCTGCCTGAAAGCGGGTCAGCGGGTCTGGCTGGCCGGCCAGCAGGCGCTTGTGCGTGATCGACGTCACCGCTATGCTGACCCGCGGGCAGACATGCCGCTCGAAGCGATAGGGAGCGGGCCGGGTTTGCTTCTAACCATCTAGGCGAGCAGGGAGGCAACGATCCCATGTTGGTGCTGACGCGTAAATCGAACCAAAGCATCATGATCGGCGACGACATCGAGGTCTCGGTGCTGGCAATCATGGGAGAAAAGGTGCGGATCGGGATTCAGGCGCCGCGGGACATCCCGGTGTTTCGCAAGGAGGTTTACATCGAGATTCAGCAGGAGCGCGTCGGCGGCGGCAAGGATGTCCGCGAAGAAGTCGATGCGGCGCTCCGCGGGCTGGGGGACGGGTAAACCCTCGTCCTCGGCGCGGATCGCCTAATCCGTCAGGCCAGCAGGCGGTAAAGCGTCTCGAACATCGCCGCCGTGACGATCAGCGCGGTCGCGATCAGCCCCAGGATCAGCAGCCAGAAGCGGATCGAGCTGCGCTTCTGCTCGCGCTCGTAGGTGCGCTTCCGCGCGCGGCGCAGCGCCCGCCGCCGCAGGTTCTCCCTGCGGCTGCGGTCGAGCTGCGACTCGTACAGGAACTCCTGCTCGAGCTGCGCGAGGCTTTGGCGCATCTTCATCGCCACGAGCCCGAGCCTAACAGCCGGGGGCGCGGTTGTGAGCCCGGCCGCCGCGCGGCGGCCGGGCCTGATCAGCTCAGTGGACCGCCTGCTTCTCATAGACGTCCACGAAATGAAGGTAGTTCTCGGCGATCTGCGTCGCAGCGGCCTCGCGCTCGAGCTCGTCGGCGAGGAATGCCTTCAGCGGATCCCACCAGATTGAGCGACCGATCGCGAAGCCGATGAAGCCCTCGACCGGGGCCGCCTGCTCGAGCCACTGCTCGACCTTCTCGGTCGAGGCGCCGCGACCAAGCAGCACGCAGGTGACTCCCTGGCGACCGTTGCCGCTGCGCGTCTGCTCCGCGAGCATCGTGGCGTCCTCGCGCTCGTCGAGCCCCTCGATCTTCCATACGTCGACCTCGACGCCGGCGTTCTGGAGCTCCTCGATCGCGCGCCGCATCAGCTCCGGGCGCAGCTCGGCATCGAAACGGTCAGAGTCGCCGCCGACGCTCTCCAGCTGTTGCTCGCTCGCCGGCACCAGCAGCTCGAAGAGGAACTTGCGGCCATTGTCGTGCAGCCAGTCGCCCAGGCGCTTGAGCCGCTCGCGCTGGCGCTCGTTCATCTCCAGGTTGTCGTCGGGGTTGTAGCGGACCAGCACCTTCGAGAAGTCCGTGTCGAACTTCTCGATATGAGCCGGGAAATCCTCGCCGTACTGGAAGTCGAACTCCTCCTGGCCCGATTTCTCGACCGGCATCGCGAGCTTCAGCCCATGCTCTTTCGCCCGCTGCGGGATATCGGAACCGAACTGCTCGTCGACCAGCACGCCGGTCGCCCCGGCTTCCGCGCCGCGGTCGACGGCCTCGAGCATTCCTTCGAAGACCAGCCGCTTCGCGTCCGCGATCCGCTTGGTCTCAACGGGCGTCGGTTCGTCCTCGATCCCGAACATCTTCTTCTGGAACGAGCCCCGGTGATCGAACGCGAGGATGTACAGCTTGCCGTGATAGCCCAGTGCCATCTGATCGTTCCTTCCTCTTCGATGAAATCCTGGCCAGTCTAACCTCGAGTCTGCCGTAAGGTTAGTTCTACCCGCTGCTCTGAGGCCGCATCGCGCAGGTGGCGTCAAATCGCCCTTGCGGCAGCTTTACAATCGACTGTTGTGAGCACCGGCGGCCCGGACCTGTTCGTGATCTGCAAAAGCTGCGGTTCGGAGGTGAGCCCGTACATAACCGAGTGTCCCTATTGCGGCAGTCGGCTGCGCAAGCGGGCGCCCAAGATCGACCGCGAGGGCCGGGTCGCGGAGAAGCGCAGGCGGCGGCCTCCCGCGCCATCGCTTCCGCGCCTGCGCAGCGGCGAGATTCCGGGGATCAGGGCTGATTCGCGGCCGTACGCCACGATCGCGCTGGTCGTGCTGGGGTTTGCGGGGTGCGTGCTGTGGCGAACCACGGCGGCGATCCGAGTCGAACTCGTCGTCGCCGGCAAGCCTTGGGATCACTGGTGGCGGCTGCTCACAGCGGCGTTCACGTACAACAACACCGGCTACGCGTTCGCGGCGCTCGGCACGATCGCGTTGTTCGGTTGGCTGCTCGAACGCCGTCACGGCCCGCTGCCGGTGCTCGCCTTGTTCCTGGTCGGAGGCGTTGGCGGGATCGCGGCCACCGCGGCGATATACGAGGTGCCGGTCGTGATGGGCGCGAACGGAGCGGCGCTGGCAATGTTGGTGGCATGGGCGATCCCGGACCTGGTCGAGCTCGGCGCCCACCAGGAGGTCGACGGCGACCTGCTGGGGGCAGCTGCGATCGCGGTCGTAGTGGCGCTGATGCCGCTGGTCGCGCCGACCGCGAGCTGGATCGCTGACGGCGTCGGCGTGCTGGCGGGGATTGCGATCGGGCTGCCGCTCGCGCGGCTGCACCAGGAAGCCTGACTCGCCGGCGAGGCCGCGCTCAGAGCAAGTTGGGGCCGCCCTCAGAGGACGCTGATCGTTCCGGGCGGGCCCTCCACGAGCCGCCCGATCAGCGGGCCCGGAACCTCCGCGGCGCTGCCTCTCGGAACGGCGGCCAGCAACCCGCCCGAGGTCATCGCGTCGCAGAGCAACCACCGGCTGGCCCCCGCCGTATCGCGGTGAGCAAACGTCGTGAATTGTTCGGCGTATGCGCGGTTGCGGCGCGTTCCTCCGGCGACCGCCCGCTCCTCGGGGTCAGCGAGCAGCTCGATCACCCCCGCGAGCGCGGGCACCGCAGCCGCCTCTAGCTCCGCCCCGACGCCGCTGGCGAAGGCCAGCTCGTGCAGATGACCGAGCAGGCCGAACCCGGTCACGTCAGTCAGCGCATGGGCTCCCGCGCTCCGAGCTGCCGTGGCAGCCTCGCGGTTCAGCTCGGTCATCACCTGCACCGCCTGCTCGAGCGGCGCACTGAGACCGCGCTTGATCGCGGTCGAGACGGCTCCGGCGCCAAGCGGCTTGGTCAGTACCAGCGCATCGCCGGCCCTGCCGCCGGCGTTCGTGAGCAGCTCATCGGGATGGGCCACCCCGGTGACAGCCATACCGTACTTCGGCTCGGGATCATCGATCGAATGGCCGCCCAGAACGGCCACTCCGGCCTGATCCGCGATCGCCGCTCCACCGCGGAGGATCTCGACCAGCACCTCGCCGCCCAGCTCGTTGAGCGAGAACGCGACCAGGTTCAGCGCCGCCACCGGATCCGCTCCCATCGCGTATATGTCGGAGAGCGCGTTCGCCGCCGCGATTCGTCCGAAGTCGAACGGGTCATCGACGATCGGGGTGAAGAAGTCGACCGTCTGAACGATCGCGAGGTCATCCCGCAGGCGGTATACCCCCGCGTCATCGGAAGTCCCGAACCCGACCAGGACGCTTGGATCGTTGCTCGCCGGGAGCGTCGCGAGCAGCGGCCCGATCTCGGCGGCCGGTAGCTTACAGCCGCAGCCTGCGCCGCGTGAGAGCGATGTCAGCGAAGTCATCTCGTCCGTATGATCCTCGAAGCTAGTGCCCGACCGCGCCTTCACCGACGCCGAGCTCGATGCTGCCATCGAAGCGATCACCAACCCGGAGCGGTTGCGAGGGGCACAGGATCTCGTCGCCCAGGCGGCCCCGTCGCTGCAGCGCGTGCTCGCGGACGCGCTCGCGGAGGGGGGCTGGTTCGACCTGGCGCACGAACAGGCGGTGCGCGAGGCGGCCGGCGCGGACGACGCACAACAGCGAATTCGCGCGGTGCGGACATTGCTCGCCGAAGAGACGCGGCTCGGAATGTTGGTCGGCGTTGCGGTTGGCTTTGAGCTGGCGCGGGAGCTCGGCCACGCGCCGAACGCTACACCCAGCAAGGAGGACTGATTCTCGATGGATATTCGTTTTCTCGGTCATGCGGCGTTTGCGCTCTCTGACGGTGACACGACCGTCGTCGTGGACCCGTTTCTGACCGGCAACCCGAAGGCGGCGATCTCCGCAGAGGACGTCGCGGCGACCGTGATCCTGCTGACGCACGGGCACGCGGACCACATCGGCGACACCGTGGCGATCGCCAAGCGCACCGGCGCGCCGGTGGTCGCGATCGTCGAGCTCGCTCACGAGATCGGCGAGGAAGGTGTCGAGGCGTTCGATCCGAATCTCGGCGGCACGGTCAGGTTCGACTGGGGCTGGGTCAAGTTGGTGCCCGCCTGGCACACCTCCACCACCCCCAAGGGAACCGTCAACACGCCGGCAGGCCTGTTGATCAACTTCAAGGACACCACCGTCTACCACCTTGGCGACACCTGCCTGTTCTCCGACCTGGAGCTGGTCGGCAAGCGGAGCCCGGTCGATTACGCGCTGATGTGCATCGGCGGTCATTACACGATGGACCGCACCGACGCGGTCGACGCCGCCGGGCTGATCGGAGCAAGGACGGTGATTCCGTGCCACTACAACACGTTCCCGCCGATTGAGACCGATGCCGCGGCCTTCCAGTCCGATGTCGAATCGGCAACGCGATCTAACGTGGTCCTGCTCGAGCCTGGGGAGACCCACTCCACGTGACGCATGCGCTCGTCCTGATCCAAGCCGACCGAGCGGCGCTCGCGAGTCTCGGCGGAGAGCTTGCCGGCATCGAGGGCGTCGCCGAGGCGTACTCGGTAACCGGCGAATGGGATTTCGTGGCGATCCTCCGCTTGCGCCAGCACGATCAGCTCGCGCAGGTGGTCACGGGACGGATCTCGCAGCTCGAGGGCGTGGTCCGAACGCAGACGATGGTCGCGTTCGAGGTCTACTCGCGGCACGATCTCGAGGCGTTGTTCTCGGTCGGCCAGTGAGCCCCGGTCGGGCAAGAACAGCGTCGCGAGGTCAGCGCTTGTGCGTGGCGGCCTGCGCGAGGGCGCGTTCGAAGGCGCCGACCATCGCGTCGTAGGTGTAGGCGGCGACCGCAGCCTGGGCGGCTCCGCCGAGCCGGCCTCGCAGGCGCTCGTCGGCGAGGAGCCGGTCGATCGCGCGCCGCAGCGCGCCCGTATCGCCGGCGGCCACGACCACGCCGGTCTGTCCATCGCGCACAAGCCCTCCCGCCACGGCGCCGACCGTATCGGTCGCGATCACCGGCCTCGCCTGGTGCATCGCCTCGTTGCAGATCAAGCCCCACGGCTCCACGAAGCGAGGCGTCGGTATCGACGGGACCACCGCCAACTGACCTGCCGCATATGCGATCGGCAGCTCAGCGCGCCGCAAGGACCCCAGGAAGCGGGTTCTCGGGATGTCCCGAACGTGGCTGGCGAGCGGACCGTCGCCGATCACCACCAGGGTCGCGGCGCCGCTCACGCCGCGCCAGGCGCTGAGCAGGACGTCGATCCCCTTCGCCTCCACCAGCCGCCCCGCGAAGATCACCAGCGGGCCGTCGGGAAGCTGATGGCGACGGCGGAACGCATCGATCTCCGCAGGCGCAACCTGACGGGCGAACAAGTCGGGCTCGACCGCCTGAGGAGCGACGAACACGTCCTCGTCGCGTCCCCGGATGCCCGCCACGAAGCGCCGGACGTGCTCGCCATAGGCGAGCACCGCGTCGGCGTGGCGATAGATGTGGCGAATCGCGGGACGCGCGAGCGCGTGCGCGGCCGAGCGCGGCTCTACCCAAACCGATGCCCACAACACGAACGGCCGCCCGAAGCCCTTGGTCCCGGCATATGCCGCCGGCAGCAGCGCCCCGCCGGCGAAGGGAGCGATCACTGTGCGATAGCGGCGCCCCAGCGCCAGCGCCTCGCGCAGCCCTCCCAGCCGCCGGGCCGGGAACCGCGCCGCCGCCAGCTGACTGTCGAGGTCGGCGAACCACGGTGGGACGTAGCGCTCGGCGCCGCCATAGCAGAGCACCTCTACCTCGTGGCGCTGGGCTAGCTGCTCGTAGAGTGGAACTCGATAGGGGGAGAGGAAGGTGGTGAGTAGCGCGGTCGCGATGTAAACATCCTCGCAATGCGCGTGCTGATGCTGCACAACCGCTACCGCGCGGAAGGTGGCGAGGAGCGAGCGGTCGCGAACATCTCTGCGCTGCTCCTGAGCCGCGGACACGAAGTACAGCTGCTCGAGCGCTCGAGCGCGGGGCTCCCGCAGCGACGCGCCGCGCGAGGGCTCCTGCTCGGCGGAGTGGAGCCCGATGAGGTCGCTGCCGCAGTCCGCCGCAGCCGCGCCGACGTCGTCCATGGCCACAATCTCCATCCGCTGTTCGGTTGGCGGGCGCTGGCTGCCGCGCGTGCCGCGGGCGCCCGTACCGTGCTTCACCTGCACAACTTTCGCCTCTTCTGCGCGATCGCGGTCGCGTATCGCGACGGCGCCCCATGCTTTCGCTGCCGCGGCTCGAACACGCTTCCCGGGCTCATGCTGCGCTGTCGCGGCGCACTCGGGGAGGCGGCGGTGTACGCGGCGGGCCTCCACCATCAACAGTCGCGGCTATATGCCAACGCCGATCGCTTCATCGTGCTGAGCAAGGCGACCGGGGCCCGGATGCACGAGCTGGGCCTGCCCGCGGAGCGGACCGGGGTGCTCGGCAACTTCGTGCCCGGTGCCGAGTTCGCATCCGATACCCGCGCGCACGAGGGGAGCTATGCGCTGGCGGTGGGCCGGCTGGTGCAGGAGAAGGGCTTCGATATCGCGATCACGGCGGCGCGCGCGGCGTCGGTGCCCCTGGTCGTGGCTGGCGAGGGTCCCGACGAGGGGCGGCTGCGCGAGCTCGCACGGGGCAGCGAGGTGCGTTTCACGGGCTGGGTGGATCACCGCGGGGTTTCCGAGCTGCGCGCCGGGGCGGCGGTTGTGCTGGTCCCCTCGCGCTGCGAGGAGGCGTGCCCGTTCGCCGCACTGGAGTCGCTGGCGGCTGGCGTTCCGGTGCTGGTGTCCGACCGAGGAGGGATTCCTGAGCGGGTCCCGAGGGGCTCGGTGATCGCGGTCGAGGATCACGAGGAGTGGACGCGCGCTCTGGCGGACCTGTGGCAAGACCCCGGCTTGCGGCGCCGCCGGGGCTACGAGGCGCTTGCGCTTGCGCGGGAGCACCTCTCAGAGGAGGCCTACTACGACGGTCTGATGGCGGTCTACGGCGCGGGTTGACCGCGGGGCAGCAGAGACCGAGGGCCTATGCTCAGGCGCGTGAGCCGCGTGTGGTGGATATCGCTCTGCCTGGCCGTGTTCGTGTCGGTGGCCGCGTGCGGGAGCTCCTCGCACAGCACGAGCAGCGCCAGTGCGACGAGCTCCTCCCCGCTTACATCGAGCAGCACGTCCGCGAGCTCCGCCACCTCCACCGCCGCGAGCACGTCGAAGCTCCGGACGAGCAGCTCGAGAACCCGTGCCAGCTCTGCGGGTTCGAGCTCACCGGCCGGAACGTCGCCGACGAGAAGCTCCTCTGCGGCGAGCTCGGGCGCGCCGCCCGGCGGGTCTGGCGCGAGTGCAGCGGCGGGAGGAGCTACGAACGTACGGGTCCCCGCCACGTTCACGATCGGCAAGGGCGGCGCGCTGAACCCGCGCACTGTCTCCTCGCCGGCCTTCATCGCGATCGAGCTGACGCTGATCTCCGGCGACGGCGCTTCCCACGAGGTGGTGCTGCGCACGCCGGTTCGACATTCGCTGAGCATCCCCGCGAACGGCAGAAACTCGATTCGGATCGCGGGCCAGCGCGCGGGCGACTACCCGTTGTACGTCGATGGGTCGCCTCGTGGGGCGCTGCTGATCGGCGGCGAACCCGGGCCGTAGCTTTGTCGATTGCTACGGCGCCGGCGCCGGTGCGGGCGCCGGGCCGGAGTCGCCGGGCCCGGCGCCGGTGGCGGTTTCAGTCGAGGTCGTGGTGGCCGCGGCTGTGGTGGTGTCGGTGGCGCTCGTGGTCGTCGTCGTGGTCGTCCCGTCGGCCGTGTTGCCGGTGGTCGTCTCAGGCTGAGAAGCCGCGGGAGCAGCTTGAGCCGGGGTGGTGGAAGACGTGCTCGGGGTCAGGATCGTCGGATCTGTCTCGCTCTGGGTGCGGCCCGGCAGCGAGGGCGGCGGCGGCGCCGCGGGCACTGGCGCTGGGGCGGGCGTGGTGACGAGCGGCTTTGCAGCGGGCGTGCTCGCGACCGGCTTTGCAGCGGGCGTGCTCGCGACCGGCTTCGGATCAGTCGCGCTCACCGCTAGCTTGCTCTTGCTGGGCGCGGTCGCCGGCAGCTGCCGCTTGGCGACCAATTCCTTCTTGGCGTGCTCGACCCGGTGCCGTACCACGGGGGGGCTGATCGGCGTTGGGGTCACGTTCACACGCGCCACCACCGGCTGCGGCCGAGCAGCTCGAGCTGGAGCCGGTCGCACGGAGCGAGGAAGGAGCGGGGCCGGCTCGCGCTCCACCGCCGCGAGCGTCGCATGATGAGCGTGGGCGCGAGAGGAGTGAGTGACCTCCACCGCCCCGGCCGTCACCAGCGCCGTGACCGCGAGGCCCGCTGCCGCTTTCGTGGCGATCGTGCCGACGCTCGCCGAAATGATGCCGCCGGCCGATGAGATCGCGGTGCTCGAGCCAATCGCCCCGCCCGTGCCGAGCGCACCGGCGCCCGAGCCGGCGGCGGTCGCGCCGGAGCCGCCGGCGGCCGAATGTCCGGCGTGCGAGAGCGCGAAGCGTTTGAGCACCGCGAGCGGCCCGAGCGGCAGCAGCGCCGCCAGCGCCCGATTGGTGTGCTTGAGGTGCGATTGGAATGCCTCGCAACGCGAGCAGGCTCGCAAATGGCGGCGGACCAGCGTGCTCGGCCGTCGGCGCAATCCCTCCGCGATCTCGCCGAGCTCGATGCGAACCTCCTCGCACGAAAGCAGCCTGGCCTCTGCCGCCTCGGCCAGCGATACCCGCGCGCGCACCAGCAGCGACTTCACGCTCGGCACCGTGGTCTCCATCGCCTCGGAGATCTGTTCATACGAAAGCGCATCCATCTCGCGCAGCACAAGCGCCGTCTTCTGCGTCTCGGGCAGATTGTTGATGTCTCCGACCAGCAGCCGGAACTCCTCGCGCTCGTGAACCTTGTCGGCGGTGCTCGCGCCGTTGTCGGAGAGGTGGATGTCCATCGAGTCCACTCCCACCGGCTGGCTCCGGCGCAGATGGTTGAGGCTGCGGTTACGGCAGATCCGGTACAGCCAGGGCCTGACGTTGATCGCGCGATCGTCGCTTTGCAGCGCGTTGAAGGCGGCGGCTAGGACCTCCTGCAGGACGTCCTCGGCGTCCTCCCTCGAACCCAGCAGGTGCCGGCAGAACGCCAGCAGCCGCGACTCGTAGCGGCAGACCAAAACCTCGAACGCGCTCGTGTTCCCACGGCGCACCAGCGCGACCAGCCGCTCGTCCGATTGCAGCCGAAGCAGGGCAGAACGACCATGCAGGCCGACCCCCCCTGAGTATTTGAGTGCGGAGACTTCCATCCGGTCGTGCGCCAGTCCCTCAGGGCCCTCGACACGGTAGCAGCGGAATAGTTGCGGTTGCCCGCGCGACTAAGATCCTGGTTACCGGCCCGGGTAGACAAATTGGCAAAGTCCGCGCACTTAAAATGCGCCGCTCGCGAGAGCTTGCGGGTTCGAGTCCCGCCCCGGGTACTGGGTGATCCCGTCGACCGGCCCGGTCGCCGCCGCGTCCGACCGGGAGCTGTTCGAGGCCAGGCCGTTGAGCACCGCCTCGGCAAGCCGGTGGTCACCGTCGATCTGCAGGCGGCGCCTGTCCCGATCGGGGGAGAACGCGATTATCCATGCTGCCGTATCGCCCGACACGCGCGCGTCGGCGTGCGCGGTTGAGCGGTTCTGCATCGCCACCCGCCGGTCGGCAAGGTGCAACAAGTATCCGGTCGGCCCATCGTCCTGACTTCCGTCGGTGATCACCAGCTCAACCGTTCCAGCTGGCGCCTCGCTGCCATCGATCAGCCCCGGAGCCAGCCTGAAGATCGCGCCGATGTCGACGCACTCGCTCGCCCGCGGGCCGCTCCACGCCCACTCGTACCCCCACCGGGCCAGCTCGCCGAGAATCGGCATCAGGTCGCGGGCCCGGTCGGTCAGCTCGTAGTCCACCCGCGGTGGGACCTCCCGGTAGCGCTTGCGGGTGAGCATCCCGTCGGCAACCATCCGGTTGAGGCGAGACCGCAGCTGCTCGGTCGAGATGCCCGGCAGGACTCGTTGCAGCTCGACGAATCGGCGTGGCCCGGCCGCGAGGTCACGGACGATCAACAGCGTCCACTTGTCGCCGACCAAGTCAAGCGCGCGAGCGTCCGGCGACCATTGGTCATAGGGATGACGTTTAGACGGTGGTACGTGGGGAATGGGATGACTCCCGTTGGACGGTGCTACCTCCCGAGTTCGAGTCTAACGAACGCCCGCGGCCGCGAGACCGGCAAGGCGGGAGCCTCATCGGCCACCGTGCCGTTGGCGGCTCGTTTGGCGGCGTCAGCGTCCATCCCGCCCGCCATACTCCCTACATGCACAGTCCGGTCGACCGGGCCACACGGGCGGTCGCGCGTTGGGGTTCGGTACGCGCTCGCGTGGACGCGGCGCGGGCACGAGCGAGGGCGGGCCGGAGTTCCTTGCACGCTCGGGTGCACGCGGTCCAGAGTCGGCTGAGCCTCCCGGGCACGAGGTTGCACGATCGCGTCGCGCGAGCGCTCCGCCCGGTGCACCGCTTCTGGCTCCGCGCGATGCAGGCCAACATCACGGGACACGCCTCGATGGTGGCCTACAACATGCTGCTCGGAATCATTCCGGTGGCGCTGCTCGCACTGTTCGTGGCCGGGCAGATCCTGTCGAGTCCCGCGGTGCAGCAAAGCATCCTGAGCGACCTGCGAGAAATCTTCCCCGGTGCGGCCGCACACACGCTGAAGACGCTGCTGGATGAGATCCAGCACAGAACGACGAGCACCGGTGTACTCGCGTTGCTCGCGAGCTTGTGGCTGGCGTCCTCGTTCTGGGGCGCGCTGGACACCGCCTTCAGCCGGATCTACGGATGTCCATCGCGACGCTGGCTCGAGCAGAAGCGCTTCGGCCTGGCGATGGTGGGCGTCGTGCTCCTGTTCATGATCGCGACCGTCGCGGTTCCCGCGGCACAGAGCATCTTGCGGGCAGGCGTCGACGACCTCCCGCTCGATCTCGCACGAGTCAACGCAATCGTGTACGCGGCCTCGCTCGCGATCGGCGTCGGTCTGCTGTTCGCGTGCTTGGCGCTGATCTACTCGCAGGTGCCGAATTGGCGGATGCCTTGGCGCGCGGTGTGGCCCGGGGCCATTGGCGCGACGATCGCGATCACCGCGGTCGACTATGCGTTTCCGGTGTACCTCTCGAACATCTCGACGATCGCTCGCTTCGGCACCACGATCGTGTTCGTGCTGATCGTGCTGGGCTGGTTCTACGTGATTGCGCTGATCATCCTCGGGGGAGGAATCGTCAACGCGCTGCGCTTGGAGGGAACGCGCTCGGCCCCCCGCTAGCAGCGCGATCGGCGGGTCCACGACCTCGTCGCGCAGTGTTAGCGTCTGGTTGCTAGTGGCCACCGAGACGACCCACAAGCTGCATGGCGGGCTGCTGATCGCCAAGCGTCTGAAGGCGCACGGAGTGAGCAAGCTGTTCACGCTGTCCGGGGGTCATCTGTTCTCGATCTACGACGGCGCTCGCGCCGAGGGAATCGAGCTGATCGACGTACGCCACGAGCAATCCGCCGCGTTCGCCGCCGAGGGATGGGCAAAGGTCACGCGGACGGTGGGAGTCTGCGCGCTCACCGCCGGGCCCGGGGTCACCAACGGCATGAGTGCGCTCGCGTCGGCGAGCCAGAACCACTCGCCGATGCTGGTCCTCGGCGGGCGCGCGCCCAAGTTCCGCTGGGGGCAGGGGTCGCTGCAGGAGCTCGATCACGTGCCGTTCGTGCGCCCGCTCGTCAAGCTCGCGGCGACGGCCACCGAGACGAGCGAGATCAGCGCGCTGGTCGACGAGGCGATGCGGGTGGCGAGCACGCAACGCTATGGCCCGACGTTCATCGACTTCCCGCTCGATCAGGTGTTCATGGAGGCCGAGGAGCTGGACCCGCCGGCAAGCCCGAGGCCCCCAGCGAGCGGTGACGCGGCGGCCGAGCGCGAACTCGAGCGGGCCGCGGTGCTGCTGCGCGACGCCGAACAACCGGTGATCATGGCGGGCACCGGCCTCTACTGGGGCGGGGGGGAAGATGGCCTTCGCAAGCTCGCCGAGGAGCTACAGATCCCGGTGTTGCTCAACGGCCTCGGACGGGGATGCCTGCCTGCCGACCACGAACTGTGCTTCTCGCGCGCGCGGAGCGCGGCGTTGAGCGGAGCCGATGTCGCGGTGCTGATCGGCGCCCCGCTCGACTTTCGCCTCGGCTTCGGGGCGGCGTTCGCCGCCGAGGCGGAGATCATCGTGATCGACGTGGCCGAGCCCGAACGCGATCATCCACGGCACGTGGCGGCAGAGCTCTACGGAGCCCTCCTTCCCACGTTGGCCGAGCTCTCCCGGCTTGCAGCAGGTGGATCGGCGCAGCGAGAGCGGGCGCGATGGATCGGCTCGTTGCGGCAGGCGGAAACCGAAAAGCGCGAAGCCGAGCGGCCCGAGCTATCCGATCCCCGCGCCCCGCTTCATCCGATGCGAATCTACGGTGAGCTCGCCCAGCTGCTTGACCGGGACGCGATCGTGATCGGCGACGGCGGCGACTTCGTCTCCTTTGCCGGGCGGTTGATCGACTCCTATCTCCCCGGGTGCTGGCTTGACCCCGGGCCGCTGGGCTGTCTGGGCTGCGGGCCCGGGTACGCGCTGGCGGCGAAGCTGGCGCACCCGGATCGCCAGGTCGTCCTGCTGCTTGGCGACGGCGCCTTCGGGTTCTCTGGGATGGAGTTCGACACCTTCGCCCGCCACAACATCCAGGTCGTCGGGGTGGTCGGAAACAACGGCATCTGGGCGCTCGAGAAGCACCCGATGGAGTTCTTGTACGGCTACTCCGTCGCCGCGGAGCTCCGCCCCGGAACTCGCTACGACGAGATGGTGGCGGCCCTGGGATGCCACGGCGAGCTGGTTCGCGAGCCGCGGCAGCTGCGGCCGGCCTTGGAGCGGGCGTTCGAGAGCCGGCGGCCCGCGCTCGTCAACGTGCTGACTGATCCCAGCGTGGCCTATCCGCGTCGCGCGAACCTCGCTTAGTCCGGGCGGAAGCTCATGCGCGCTGCGGCGGGCCGGCCGTGGGCGGAAGCTCGGCTGCACGGGCCGGAACGAAAACCGCCCGCTGTGTAAGCGGGCGGCTTCCGATCCAGGTTTGGCCCCCTCGGGACGGGCAGGGGTACGTGCCAGAAGGGACCATTTTTTGAGTGGCTCAGGCGGCGGGAGGCGCCGATGTCTGCGGCTTCGCCCGAGCCTATGTTGGGTCAGGGTCCGGAAGACCGAACCTTGCCCAGATCGACATAATCCTACCTGAAACGAGCACCGGCAATCGTACATTCGTCCAGAATGTCAACGAGCTCTCTAAACGTTAGTACTACGCAAGCGTTACGCGAGCCCGAGCGCGGCGCCGCGCAGGATGTCGTGCTCGGAGACCTCCACCTGCTGGAGCTCGAACACACGCAGGATCTCGGAAAGAATCGCCGCACCTGCCACGATCGTCGGTGCCCGGTCTGGATGCAGGCCCCGCACCTCTCTTCGCTCCTCGAGCGTCAAAGATGCGAGGCGGTCGAGCAACTGCTTGCACTGCTCCTGGCTCAGGCGATAGCCCTGCACCTTCTCGGGGTCGTAGGGCTCGAGCTGTTGCGCGATCGCCGCGAGCGAGGTTGCCGTTCCGGCGACCGCGATCGCGTGCCCGACGCGCTCCAAGTGCTCGTTCGGCACGGCGCCGGCGATGATCGAGCGCACGTCGTCGGTCAGCTCGTCGAGCTCGTGGCGCGTGGGCGGGTCCGAGGCCAGATGGCGCTCGGTCTGGCGGACCACTCCCGCCTGGGTAGAGACGTTGAACGTCGGCTCGCTTTCGGTGCCGATCACCAGCTCCGTGGAGCCGCCGCCGATGTCGATCACCAGGGTCGAGATCTGGTCGTCGGGATCGCGCTCGCTGGTGGCGCCGAGGAACGTGAGCCGGGCCTCCTCGTCGCCGGTGAGAATGTGGGGATTTAGCCCGTAGCGCTCCTCGACCGTGCGCGCGAATTCCGATCCGTTGGCGGCATCGCGCACGGCGCTGGTGAGTACGGCGAGCGCGACGTCGGAGCGGTGTTCATCGATCAGCGGTCGATACTCGTCGAGCGTTGCATAGACCCGGCCCATCGCGTCCTCGCGCAGCCGCCCGTCGGCATCGACACCGGCGCCCAACCGGGTGATCGTCGTTCGGCGCTCGACTTGGTCGGTGACCCGACGGTCAACGACGTCGGCAATCAGCAACCGCGTCGAGTTCGTTCCGATGTCGACGACCGCGACCCGCATGTCAGCCGAGGTCGTTGGCTTGATGAGGCATCGGTCGTCCGTCGAGACCCGCCACCAGGTTCTCGACCGCTACCTCGGCCATCCGCTCACGCGCAGCCCGCGTCGCCGAGCCGATGTGCGGCACGACGATCAGGTTTGGAGCACTCAGCAGCGGGTCATCCGTTGGCAGCGGTTCGGGGTCGGTGACGTCAAGCGCGGCGCCCGCGATCGAGCCCTCGCTCAACGCCTCTCGCAGCGCGGCTTGATCGACGATCTGGCCACGGGCGGTGTTGATCAGAATCGCCGTCGAGCGCATCCGCGCGAGCGCCTCGCGGTCGATCAGATGATAGGTCTCGGGCGTGAGCGGACAGTGCAGCGAGACGAAATCCGCCTCCTCGAGCACCTCCTCGAGCGGCTGGCCACCGCCCGCGCCGGCATAGATCACGGCCATCTCGAAGCCCTCCGCACGTCGGGCTACGGCGCGGCCGATCCGGCCCAAGCCGATGATCCCGAGCGTCGCGCCGTGGACCTCGTAACCGAGGAAGCTTCCGGGCCCCCAAGTGACCCAGTCGCCGTCGCGAACTGCGGCGATCGCCTCGGGCAGCTTCCTCGCCGCGGCGAGCAGGAGCGCGAAGGTCAAGTCCGCCGTCGCCTCGGTCAAGACATCCGGGGTGTGGCCGACGGGAATGCGATGCGCGGTCGCGGCGGCGAGATCGATGTTGTCCAGGCCGACCGCATAGTTGGAGATCGCTCGCAGCCGCTTGCAGCCCGCGAGCAGCGGCTCGTCGATGCGGTCGCTCAGCAGCGTCAGCAGCCCTTCGGCGTCGGTCGCGAGGGCAGCGAGCTCGGAGGCCGGCGGCGGCGTCGTGCCCGGCCACACCTCCACCTCGTGCAGGGACTTCAGCCGGTCGAGCGCCGGGCCGGGAAGCTTGCGGGTGACGAACACTTGCGCCACTGATGCGGATTCTTGCGGTTCTGCGCGCGGCGCGGTCGCCCGGTCGCCGGATAAGGCTAACGTGACTCTCTGGGATGCGCCCTGCGGGACGTGAACGCCGGCTAGGGCTCGGCGACGGCCGGCTCGACCTGACCCTCGGCGCGCCGAGCGACCCGCGGCAGCCCGAAGATCACGACCAGCGTGCCGATCGCCGCGAACCCTGCCGCGACGACGAACGCCAGCTGGAAGCCGTCCGTCAGCGCGGCGTGCTCTCCGATCGCGCGATGCAGGTCCGTATTCGTTCGGCTGGTCGCGATTGCCGCCAGGATCGCCAGTCCCAGCGCGCCGCCGACTAGGCGGGAGGTGTTGACCAGTCCGGAAGCCAGGCCCGCCTCGCTTCGCGCGACGCCGGCAACCGCCGAGATCGTCACGGGTACGAGCGTCAATCCGATTCCCGCCGCGACTAGCAGCGAAGGCGCGAGGATGTCGCCGAGATAGGTGCCATGGTCCGAGATGTCCGTGAACAGAAGCAGCCCCACGGTTTGTGCGAGCAGGCCGATCACCAGCAGCGGCTTGGCACCGAGGCGGCTGACGCCGCGAGAGGCGAGCGCTGAGCCGACGACGATGCAGAGTGTCATCGGCAAGAACGAGAGTCCCGCTTGGATCGGCGTGTATCCAAGTACCTGCTGCACGTACAGCGAGACGAAGAACCACATCCCGAACACGGCCGCGCCTACCAGGAATATGACCACGTTCGACGCGCTGAGCGTCCGCGAGGAAAAGATTCGCAATGGCATCAGCGGGGCGCTCGCGAACCGGCCCTCGATCGCGACGAACGCGAGCACCAGGAGCAAGCCGAGCACCATGATCCCGATCGTGCTCGCCGAGCCCCAGCCGGTGACGTCGGTGCGAACGATCCCCAGCACCAACAGCGATAGCCCCGCGGTCGCGGTGAGCGCGCCGGTCACATCGAAGCCGCGAGCCCGCTCCGGGTTACGGCCCTCGGCGACGTAGCGCTGAGCGAGCAGCGCCGCGATGAGACCGATCGGAACGTTGATGAACAGAATCCACCGCCAGCTGAGAAGGTCGGTGAGGATCCCTCCCAGCAGCACTCCGGCGGCGCCTCCGGCGCCTCCCATCGCGCCCCAGATACCGACCGCACGGTTTCTAGGAGCTCCCTCCTCGAACGTCGCCGTCAGGATCGAAAGCGAAGCGGGAGCGACCACGGCGCCACCTAAGCCCTGCACCGCGCGCGCCGCGATCAGGGTGGTCTGATCCTGAGCGAGTCCGCCGGCGAGCGACGCCAGGCCAAACAACACCAAGCCGCTGACGAATACCGCACGACGACCGATCAGGTCTGCGGCGCGACCCCCGAGCAGCATGAATCCGGCGAATGTGACCGTGTACGCGTTTACGACCCATTGCAGGTCTTGCTCGGAGAAGTGCAGCGCATTGCGGATCGACGGCAGCGCGACGTTGACCACGGAAACGTCCAAGATCACCATGAACTGGGCCAAGCAAGACAGCAACAGGGTCGCGGTGAGGTGCTTATCTTGTTGCCCTGACTTCGCTCCGGCGCGTGGCTCTTGACCGGTCTCGATGCCGGCGTGCGCGGTGCTTCTGTCCGGATGCCTAGCCTCGACGACGGCGTCTCGTTGTGAGCGCCGCTCGGTTCCGGCGGCCTTCCCCATCAGCCTCTTTCGCTCGCGGTACGATAGTTCGAGTAGATTCTAACAAATGTTCGATATGCGTCGTACAATCAGGCGTGAAGGACCTTGAACATTGAGGGAGGACATGAGCACGCTGATCACTGAGGCCGAGACTGCAAGTGCCGCCCCGGAGCCATTGGCGCATCCGGAGCGAGACGAGCTGAAGTTGGCCGCGGTCCTCCACGCTCTCAGCGATCCGATGCGCCTGCGGATCATCGCGAAGCTGGCTGCCGGCGAGGAGCGGACCTGCAAGAGCATCGACCTTCCGGTGGTCAAGTCCACCTGTACGCATCACTTCCGGGTGCTCAGGGAAGCGGGAGTCATCCGCCAACGTCAAGAAGGGACCGCGCGGCTGAACTCGCTTCGGCGCGCCGATCTCGAGCACTGTTTTCCGGGCCTGCTCGACGCGGTACTGCGTTCCGCGCGGCAGTAACTCGAACCGCGAGCGAACGGGCTCGCGCTCCAAGCGGATGAGCTTCGGCCCTGACCGACTGGCCGGCGCGCTGGTGCTGACGTTCGACAACCTCGGCGAGGCGAGCGAGCTCGAGCGGGGCACCTGGCCCGAATCAGCGTCACTGGGTTCTCACCGGTCAGTGACCGACGTGCTCCCGCGACTGCTCAACGAGCTCGAGGCGAACGCGCTCCGCGCCACATTCTTCGTCGAGGCGATCAACTCCGAGCTGTATCCGGACGCGCTCCGCGAGATCGTCGGCCGCGGTCACGAGGTCGCAGTCCACGGTTGGCGCCACGAGACATGGTCGGAACTGGCGCCGGCGCGTGAACTCGAGCTGCTGACGCGTGCAGTTGGCGCGTTCGGGACTCTGGGAATCGAGGTGCGCGGTTTCCGGCCGCCTGGCGGCGACTTAACCGCGAGCTCCCCGCGGCTACTCCGCGAGGCCGGCATCAGCTGGTGCTCTCCCGCCGGCGGCACTGCGGGCGTGCGTGATGGGCTCGCATTCGTGCCGTTCGATTGGGAGCTCGTCGATGCATATCACCTGATGGAGGAGTTCGCCGCGCTGCGGGCGCGACGCGGCGACCGCGCCGAGGCGCTCGCTCCCGCTGAGCTCGCTGCCCGGATGTGGGAACGTCTGGACCCGAGTCGAGAGCTGCGGACCGTGATCCTGCATCCGTTCTTGATGCTCGACGGCGCCTGGTGGGAGCTCGTGCGCGAGTTGCTGGCGCAGATCGGCTCGCTCGCGCGCACCTGGGTTGTGCCCGGGGGGCAGTTCGCCCGCTGGCTGGCCGCCGAGTCGAGATAATCCGGGCGCGACACGAAGGCGCCTTCGGCGCAGCGAAGTAAGATCGGCAGGCTAGGCAGCGAGGAAGAGGAGCAACACGATGCCCAACCCAGGCTTTGTCCGCGGCACCCATCACTTGACGTTCTGCGTCGGTGGCGCGCAAGAGGATTACGACTTCCACGTGCGGCTGCTCGGGTTGAAGAGCGTGAAGAAGACCGTCCTGTTCGACGGCGAGATCCCGATCTATCACCTCTACTACGGCAATCGGGTTGGCGACGCGAGCACCCTCCTGACCGCGTTTCCCTACCGGCAGGCGGGATGGATGGGCAAGCGCGGTACCAACCAGCTGAAGGCGCTGCTGCTATCGGTGCCCGTCGACTCGATCGGGTTCTGGGCGGACCGTCTCAGCGAGGCCGGTGTCGAGCACGAACGAACCCAGCTGTTCGGCACCGAGCGCCTCAACTTCAAGCACCCATGCGGGATCGACTACACGATCGTCGGCGATCCCGAGCCGGATCCGCGCCAGCCCTACGGGGGCGGCGGCGTTCCCGAGGAGCACGCGATCCGGGGCGCCTACGGCACGACGACCTCCGTGCGCGAGCCTGATCCGCAAACGTTCTTCATCACGGAAGGGCTCGGCGGAACGCTGCTCCGGTCCGATGGCAAGCACCATCAGTTCCAGATCGGCGACGACCAGGGCTACGGCAGAAGGCTCGAGCTAGTTGAGGAGCCCGAGCTGCCCCAGGGAACATGGCACTTCGGCGAGGGCACAATCCACCACCACGCGCTCGACGCGGTGACGGCGGAGAACCAGGCAGTCGTCAAGGACTGGATCGTCGGACTCGGCTTCACCGACGTCTCGGACGTCAAGGATCGCGGCTACTTCTACTCCGTCTACATGCGCAGCCCGGGCGGGGCGCTGGTCGAGCTGGCGTATTCGACCCCCCAGGGATTCCAGATCGACGAGGCTGAGGATGAGCTCGGCACGCACATGTGCATCCCGCCGCATTGGGAGCATCGCCGCGCCGAGATCGCGCAGCTCGAGCCGATCGAGACGATCGAGACGGTCGTGAGCTAGCCGCAGACGTTCAAGATCGGTATAGCGTCACGTTGCGATCGAGGCGTGCGCCGGCGAGCCCCTGCGGTCTGCCTCCTTGTGCGTCCAGGTAGGCGAGCTGCCGGGAGATCGTGCCCAGCGAGCCCGGAAAATTGTGGTCGAGCATCCAGGTCTGCAGCGCCACGCCACCGCCTGCGGTCTCGATCACGCGCAAGGCCCGGGCTTGCTGTGGATAGTCGATCAACGACGCGGTCTCGATCAGCCAGTAGCCGCCGGCTGAGGTTGGCCGCGGCGAGATCAGGTTGCGGTGGGTGTGCCCGGCGATCGCCGCAATCACACGCGGATCGCGGTCCAGAATCGACAGCAGTTGATCGCCGCCTTCGGAGCCGACCAGCGGCTGATGGGAGACGACGATCACCCAGCGCTTTCCCGCCGACCCCGCCGCAACCAGCTGGCTAGCCAGCCAGGCGGGTTGCGCAGGGCGAACCAGTCCTCCTGAGCCGCCGCCGCGCCGCGCGAGATCGAGCACGATCAGCCGGAGCCGGGGCCCGATGTCTGCGCTGTAGTCGAGTGTCGCCGCACCGGTCGGGGTGCCGCTCGCCGACCGCGCTCCGGCGGCCGTCGGCGCGCCGCTTGCACCTCGCAGCCGGCTGACCACCTGATCGGCGTCCATCTGCCAACGACTCGGATCCGCGGGGACGCGTACCTTGGGGCCGGCGAGCGCCTTTTGCAGCAGCAGATTGACCAGCGCGGGGTCGAGGGGCCCGTCCGGTGAAGAGCCGCTACCGAGCGACATGCCCGGGGGTAGCGTCAGGCCCGGCGGAAGCTCCCACACCGCCTCGTCGCCGAGCGCGAGCGCGCGGGTCTCGGCGGTGGGGACGATTTCGCCCGCGACGAGAATGTCGTGATCGCCGAGTACCGGATACCACGGCCCGCGCAACCCCACGCTCGTGAACGGCTGCGCGGCCTTCCGCAGCAGTCCTGGGTGGCGGGGCGCGTCGAGGTCCGGGCGGTAGTAGAACGGATCGGCGTCGGCTTCCGACTGGACGCCAAAGTAACCGCGGCGCCCGCTGCCCGGGCGGACGGTGCCCCCGCGGAGCACCTCGAGCGCTTGCCTGAGCTCGTTGCGCTGATCGTTGTCGATCAGGTCGCCGCCCTGGATGACCGCGTCGGGAGCCAGCGCTCTGATCGCTCGCACGGCTCCGGCGAACACCTGGTCGGTGAGCGTCTCCTGTGGCCTGAAGGTCGACTGGAACGGCACGCCCAGCCGGTTGAGGAACGTCACCCGGGCGGGCGAGGCGGCGTCGAGCACATGGGCGTCGGTCACGTGCGCCAGGCTCGCGATCGTCCGCACGTGCGGCCGGGGCGGACCAAGCTCGGTGCGAGCGATCAGCGGCTCGCCCGCCGCCAACTGCAGTACGCCGGTCCCGGCAGAATCTGACCAGGTCGATTCGAGGGTCGAGCCGGTCACAGTAAAGCCGCCCGGGCGCGAGCTGCCACACCCCGCCGCGAGCAGCGCGGCCGCGGTGAGGCGCAGCGCGTCGCGTCTGGTGATCGCGCCGGTCATGTCGCCGCAAGCCCCGCGATCACGGCCTCCCGCGTGGTCTGCCGCGCCACCGACAAGACCGCGACCGCGCTCGCGAGGCCCAGCCCCGCCAGCACGGCGGCGATCTCGACCGGCCCCGCGGCGAGCGGTAGTGTCGCGTAGTTGGCGGCAAGCCTCGACATCGCTGGTCCCAGCAGCAGCCGCTCGAGCAAGATGCCCAGCAGCCCCGCAGGGATCACCAGCGCCACCACCGCCCCGGTGAGCAGATGGCGCACGGCGGGTGGCCCGGCGCCAAAGGCTCGGAGAACGGCGATCGTGCGGCGGCGTTCCTGCACGGTCAGCGCGGTCGCTTGAATCAGCGCGTACACGCATACCAGGCCGTCGACGATCGCGACAGCACGGAGGATCGCGCGGAGCGTGTTGACGAGCGCCACGCCGTGTCCGGTCGCGGTACTGGCTGGGGCGGCACTCGGGCCAAGCGCATCGCTGATCGCGTTGACGTTCGCGCCCGGAAGCGTCCGGATCGCGAGCGTCCTCGGGAGCCGAGGGATCTCCCGCCAGCAACGCGGAAGCCGGCACGTAGGCGACGCGCCCGTCGTGGTCAAGCGAGCTGACGAGGCCGCTGACGGTCAGCCGCAGCTCTTTTCCCGATTGGAGCTGGATTGCGAGCGTCGAGCCGGGCGCCAAGCCGAGGGCGTCCGCGAGGCCAACGCCGACCTCAGCCTGGTTGGATCCATGGAGACGGGTGCCGCCGGCCAGTGGGGGCGCCTCGAAGGTGACGTGATTTCCTGGGTAGGCGATCACGTCGATCGTCTCGCCGAGCGAGAACGAGTCGGCTCCCATCTCTTCGTAGCGTGGCGCCGCTGCCTGCACGCCGTGGATCGCGCGGACCTTCGGAACCGCCGAAGGCGGTAGAGCCGCGGTCAGCTGATAACGCTGGCCGAGAGCGCCGGGGTTGGTCTCGAGCGCGGTCAGCGCGGCGGCCAGCGCGAGCATCAGGAGGACGAACCCGGTCGCGAAGCCCAGCGCGGTCGCAGTCGTCACGAGCCTGGCCACGCGAGCGCCGACCAGCCGGCCACCGAGAACCGTCAACCCAGTGCGCCACAAGCGGGGGCTCTTGAACCGGCGGCGGCGGGGCGCCAGCTCGGCGCTTTGCAGAAGCTCGACTGGTGGCCGGCCGGCGGCTCGCCATGCCGGCCAGGCGGCGGCAGCCACCGGGATCGCCACGCTCGCGAGCCACGCGCCGAGCAGCGGTGCGAGCAGCGCCAGGCCCGCGGGCGGCTCGTTCAGCATCGTCAGCAGCCGGGCGGTCGGTCCGTAGGTCGCCACCGTGCCCGCGATCATCCCGACCGTCGCGGCGGGGGCGGCGACCAGCAGCGCTTCGAGCGCTTGCGACGAGGTCAGATGGACGCGCGAGGCGCCGATCGCTCGCCGTATTCCGATCGCGTCGAGGCGCCGCTGCACCTCCGCGCGCGCGGAGGAGGCGAGCATCACGGCCGCCGTGGCGAGCGCGATCAGCGATAGCGCGACGAGCAGGTCGATCACGATTCCCGCTGCCTGGTCGAGCAGCACGCGCACCCCGGAGCGCGTGACGAACTGCAGCCCCTGCAGCCCATAGCTGATGGAGCGCGCCTGGACCAGCACCTCGTTGAGGTAGCGCGGGTCCCGGAGCCAGATCTGCGCGAGGTTGACGTTGGGGTTCTGCTGGGCCCCGAACTGGCCCTGCACCGTCGCTTGGGATACGTATACGCGCGGCACCGCGAGCGGATATGAGACGTTGTCGGGTGCCTGCGAGAAGCCGACTACCCGCTCGCTGCCAAGCCCGCCGATCTCGAGCAGCGTTCCGAGGCGGATGCCCCACCCGGTCGCCAGGCCGCGCTCCACCACCACCTCTCCCGGCTGCAAAAGCGATAAATCGCGACCACCGACGATCGCGTAGCCGCGGCGACCAGGCCCGACCACCTCGACCGAGGCGCTGTCGCTTTCGTGCTCGCCGACGTTTACCTCCGCGTCGGTCACCTCCTGGCGCAGCGAGAAGCTTGCGATATCCGGTAACGCCTCGATTCGCTGCGCGACGCGGCTCGCGGACTGCGGGTTGAAGCGCACGATGATGTCCGCGAGATCGGACGCGCGCGCGGCACGCGCAAACCCTAGCCCGAGGCTGTCTGAGACCACCAACGAGGCTCCCAGCATCGCCGCGGCGAGCGCGATCCCGAGGGCGGTGAGCAGCGATCGGCGACGGCGCAAGCGCAGCCCCAGCCGGGCCTCTGCAAGCGCAGCCCTCACGCCGATTGCCTGAGCCCTGCGGCCGCGGCCGGGGGCGCGGCGTCGAGCCGGCCGTCGCGCAGGTGCAGGACGCGGTCGGCGATCGCCGCTGCCTCGGGCTCGTGGGTGACGACCACGACCGCGCGATCACGCAGATTGCGCAGCAGCCCCAGGACGACGGCGCCGTTCTCATGATCGAGATTGCCCGTCGGCTCATCGGCCAGCACCAGGTCCGGGTCGCCGACGAGCGCCCGGGCGATCGCAAACCGTTGCTGCTCCCCGCCGGATAGCTCGTGCGGGCGGCGGTCGGCGATCGCGGACAAGCTGAGCTGCTCGATCAACGCCCGAGCCCGCCGCTCGCCTCCGCGGCGAGCGCCCGGCAGGCGCGCAGGAAGCAGCACGTTCTCCTCGCCGCTCAGCTCCTCGATCAGGTGGAAGGACTGGAAGACGAACCCGATGTGGCGCAGGCGCGTGCGGGCGAGGGTGCGAGGCCGCTGGGCGGTGAGCTCCTCGCCGGCGAGGACTATTTCTCCCGAGTCTGGCTTGTCGAGACCTCCCAGCAGGTGCAGCAACGTCGACTTGCCGCTGCCCGACCGGCCGAGCACGGCGACGACTTCCCCTGCCTCCACCTCGAGGTTTGCCCGGTCCAGGACGCGCCGCGCCGCGCGTCCGACCCCAACTGTCTTCGTGATCCCCCGAGCCTCCAGTACGGGCACCGGGGCAACGGTAGCGCTCGTCGAGCCGCTCCCACGAAGAACCGTTGCTATTGGTCGTTGCGAGCGCGCCACGTCGTGATCAAATATTGGATGTGGCCACCCATGGTCTCAACCTCTCGCGGGTCGCACTTGGGTGTGGAAACTTCGGCGGCGTGGGCTCAGCCCCGGAGCTGTTCGGTAGAGGACTCGATCAGCGGCAGGCGTTCGCTTTGATGGACACGGCCTGGGAGCTGGGGATCAGGCACTTCGACACAGCCGATGCTTACGGCGGCGGGCGCAGCGAGCAGATGATCGGGGCATGGATACGCGCTCGTGGCGTCCTGCCCCGGCTGACGACCAAGACCTTCAATCCGATGTTCGCGGGCGCGGACCACGGGCTGGCGCCCCAGCGAGTCATCCGCCAGCTCGACGCAAGCCTCGAGCGGCTGGGGGTCGAACGCGTCGATCTGTACCTCGCGCACGACTATGACCCCGCGGTGGCGCTCGAGGAGACTTTCGAGGCGTTTGAGGGGCGGCTAGCCGCCGGGTTGATCGGCGCCTACGGGGTCAGCAACTTCAGCGGCGCCGGGCTCGAGGCCGCGCTAGCGGCGGGAGCTCCGAGGGCGGTGCAGAACTCGTACTCGCTGCTCGACCGCGACGACGAGGATTCGGTGCTCCCGCTGTGCGCCTCTAACGGCGTCGCCTACCTGGCCTTCGGCCCGCTCGCGGGCGGCTGGCTGACCGGCAAGTACCACCGCAACCAGCCGTTCCCGAGCGGCTCGCGGATGACGCAGCGGCCCGAGCCGTACGCGCGGTTCGTCAACGACCCCACGTTCGACGCGCTCGAGCGCCTACGGTCGTTCGCCGCAGACCGGCGGAGATCGATGGCCGCGGTGGCGCTGGCGTGGCTCCTCTCCGACGACCGCGTCACCCAGGTGGTCACCGGTCCCGGGGAGCCGGCGCATCTGGCGCCGATCGGGGAGGCGCTCGCGCACCCGGTGAGCGATGATGAGCGGATGCTGCTCGACTCTCTGTTCAAACGATGAGCGTGCTGCTCCTGAACTACGACGAGGTGATCGCGTCGCTGTCGCCCGCGGACTGTGCCGAGGCGATGGCCGAGGTGCTCGCGGCACACGCGCGCGGCGAGGCGTACATGCCGTTGCGCTCGGTCATGGCTGCGCCGGGAGCGGCCGGGCTGATGGGACTGATGCCGGCGTGGCGGCGCGGCCAGGAAGCTGTCTTCGCGCTCAAGGCGATCTGCGTCATCCCTGACAACCCCGCGCGAGGGCTGGACGCCCACCAGGGGACGGTGACGCTGTTCGCCGGCGCTACCGGAGTGCCGATCGCGATCCTCAACGCGTCCGCGATCACCGAAGTGCGAACGGCAGCCGTGAGCGCCGTGGCGACGAGGATGCTCGCTCGCGAAGATGCCCGAGTGCTCGCGATCCTGGGGGCTGGGGTCCAAGGACGAGCGCATCTGGAGGCGCTGTCGGCGGTGCGAAAGTTCGAGTCGGTGCGGGTCTACTCGCCCACCGAGGCCCACGCGCGCGAGCTGGCAGCACGTCAGGCAACCGACGAGGTGACCGTCGCGCGAAGCGCGGAGGACGCGGTCCGAGGGGCCGACGTGGTCGTGGTGGCGACTAATTCTCGTACGCCCGTGCTGGCGCACGAGTGGCTCTCAACCGGCGCCCATGTCAACGCGGTCGGCGCCAGCACTCCGGCCGCGCGGGAGCTCGATCTCGAGACGGTCGCCGCCAGCGCGCTCTTCTGTGACAGCCGCGAATCACTGCGCAACGAGGCAAGCGAGTTCATCCTGGCCGTGTCAGAGGGTGTGATTCCCGGGGAGGACCACGTGCGCGCGGAGCTGGGCGAAGTGCTCGTGGGCCGCGCGCCCGCGCGCCAGAGCGATCACGAGCTGACCCTGTTCCGCTCGCTGGGGCTGGCAGTGCAAGACCTGGCGGCCGCGGTGCACGTAGTCGCGCGCGCCCGTGAACAAGGGCTCGGGGTCGAGGTCGAGCTGTGATCGAGTTGGCCGCGATCGAGGCGGCCCGCGAGCGGATCGCGGACGTGGCGATCCGCACCCCGCTGGTGCCGCTGCGCGTCGACGGCGCGCCGGCGGAGGTTTACCTGAAGCTGGAGACGCTGCAGCCGATCAACTCGTTCAAGATCCGCGGTGCCGCCAACGCGATCCGCAGCGCCCCTGATGATGCTCGCGCCGGGGGCCTGCTCACCGCCAGCGCCGGCAACATGGCCCAGGGAGTGGCGTGGGTGGCGCGCGAGTTGGGCCTGACGGCGACGATCGCGGTTCCCGAGCACGCGCCAGAAGCCAAGCTGGCGGCGATCGAGCGCCTCGGAGGACGGGTGGTGAAGCTGCCCTACGAGGACTGGTGGCAGGCGATCGTGACCAGCAGTGTCGATGGCCTGCCAGGGCTGTTCGTGCACCCGGTAGCCGACGAGGGGGTGATGGCAGGCAACGGGACGATTGGGCTCGAGCTACTCGAGGATCTGCCGGACCCCGACGCGATCGTGATCCCATACGGCGGAGGTGGACTGATCGTCGGCATCGCGAGCGCCGTACTCGCGCTACGGCCGCAGACCAAGATTTACGCCGCCGAGCCGGCGACCGGGGCGGCGCTGAGTGCAGCGCTCGCGGCCGGCGCTCCCACCGACGTCGAGTACAGGCCTTCGTTCGTCGACGGCGCGGGCAGCCGCCGGGTGCTCGACTCGATGTGGCCGCGGGTCTCGTCGCTGGTCGACGCCGCTTTCCCGGTCCCGATCGCCGATGCCGCAGCGGCGGTGCGGGTGATCGCCGAACGGGTCCGGGTGATCGCCGAGGGCGCAGGCGCGCTGGCGACGGCTGCCGCGCTCGCGGGATCGGCTGGATCGGGCAAGATCGTCTGCATCGTCTCGGGCGGGAACATCAATTTGGCCAAGCTGGCCGAGATCCTCGGAGGAGGTGAGCTATGAGCGAGGACCTCAAGGCTCCGGTGCTGCCGGGACGCGGCGCGAGCGACTACGAACGCTACCTGCGCACGGACGAGCTGCTGGCGCTCCAGAAAACGCCCCGGGAGCAAGTGCATCACGACGAGCTGCTGTTCCAGACGGTCCACCAGGCCTCGGAGTTGTGGCTGAAGCTCGCGGTCACCGAGGTGGAGGAGGCGACCGCGGCGCTCGAGCGTGCCGAGATCCCGCCGGCGCTACGGCTGCTGAAGCGCTCGGTGTTGTGCTTGCAATACGTCACCTCGCAGCTGGAGATGCTCAACCAGATGGACCCCTGGGAGTACCACCAGATTCGGGTCGTGCTCGGGCATGGCAGCGGCTTTGATTCGCCGGGGTTTCGACGCGTGCCGCGGGCAACTCAGCGGCTCGCAAAGGCATTCGATCGCCTCGTTGAAGACGCTGGACTCGAGCTGGCCGAGCTCTACCAGCAAGGCCGGGAACACGAGCAGCTATACCAGCTCGCCGAGCTGCTGATCGAGTGGGACGAGCGGATCTGGGTGTGGCGCTTTCGCCACTACACGATCGTCGCGCGGGCGCTGGGGGAGAAGACCATCGGGACTCAAGGGACGCCCGTGCAGGTGCTCGGCAAGCTGATCGCGCAGCGACAGATCCCGGAGCTGTGGGATGTCCGCAGCCGCCTGGTCGAGCTGTTCGACGCGGAGCGCGAGCGCCCGCCTGCTTGAGCGCCCCGACGCGTATCGTTGACGAGGTGCTTTCGGCGGCAGATCTGCGCGACCGCTTCGAGGGACGGCTGGTGGTGCTCGAGCCGCTCGCGCTCTCGCACGCGGACGTCCTGTTCGAGGTGGCGCGAGCGGACCGCGAGCTGTTTCGTTGGATGCCGCTCGACCTGAGCGAGTCGCCGGAGGCGCTACGCGGATGGATCGTCCATTCGGTCCAGACCGAGGAAGCCGTGCCATTCGCGATCCTCGATCGCGCGAGCGGCGTGCCGGTCGGCTCGACCAGGTTCCTCGAGCTGCGCTTCGAGCATCTGCGGGTCGAGATCGGATGGACCTGGTTGGCGCGATCGGTATGGGGGACCGGCGCGAACGTCGAGTGCAAGCTGCTGCTGCTCACCGGGGCGTTCGAGCGGGCGGCACTGCGGCGGGTCGAGTTCAAGGCCGACGCCCGTAACGAGCGCTCGCGCGGCGCGCTGCAGGCGCTGGGGGCACGGTTCGAGGGCGTGATGCGCAAGCACATGGTGCTGCAGGACGGGAGCTCCCGGGACTCCGCGTACTACTCGGTGATCGACGACGAGTGGCCGGCGGTAAAGGCGGCGCTCGAGCGCCGCCTCGAGGATCACCTGCGAGTCGCCTCGAGCGCGGCCAGCAGCCGGTCGACCTCTTCCGAGGTGTTGTAGTGGATGAAACCGATCCGGACCGCGTCCTGGTCATAGCCGAGGCGCTTGTACAGGCCGAGCGCGTACCAGCTGTCGTGCGCCCAAACGCCAATGTCCTGCTCGGCCAGGAGCTGCGCGACGCGGGCGGCCGGAACCCCTTCCACGTTGACCAGAAACGTCGGCACACGTCCCTGCATTCCGGGCAGGCCATAGATCTTCACGGCGCTCGAGATGCCCTCCACGAAGCGCTGACCTAGAGACCGCTCGTACGGCGTGATCTGTTCAAAGCCGCCGATTGAATCGAGGTACTCGAACGTCGCGCACAACCCCGCGAGCTGCTCGTAGGGCAGCGTGCCAGTCTCGAACCGGCGCCCCAGCGGCGTCGTCGGTGCCGGACGCGCCTTGTATGGACGCCAGCTCTCGAGCAGCGACGCCCGGCCATAGGCGATCCCCAAGTGGGGCCCGCAGAACTTGTACGGGGAGCAGAGCAGGACGTCGGCGTCGACCTCCCGCACGTCGATCGCCTCATGTGCGGCGTAGTGCACGGCGTCGATCCAGGCGATCGCGCCTGCCCGGTGAGCGAGCTCGCAGACTCGCTTGGCGTCGACCACCGTGCCGACCGCGTTCGACGCCCAGGCGAAAGCGACCACTCGCGTGCGCGGGCCGAGCTTGCGCTCCAGGTCCGACAGATCGAGCGTGGTGTCGTCGGCCAGCTCGACCGGATGTACGACCAGCTGTTTGTCGTAGGCCAGCTCCAGCCAAGGAGCGACTCCCGCGTCGTGATCGAGCAAGGAGACCAGGATCTCGTCGCCGGGCTGGAACTCGCGTCCGGCGGTTCGCGAGAGCGCGAAGTTCAGCGTTGTCATGTTCGACCCGAAGATCACCTCGTGGGGCTCGCAGCCGAGGAAGTGAGCTGCCTTGGACTCGGCTTGCTCGAGGGTCGCCTTGACTCGGAGGCTGGTCGCGTACACGGCCCCGAGGTTGGCGCTCGCCTCGCGCAGCGCGAGCGCGATCGCCTCTCCCACCTCGTCGGGGACCTGCGTGCCGCCGGGAGCATCGAAGAAGGCAAACCCGGTCTGGAGCGAAGAGAACCGCGCTCGCACCGAGTCGAGACCGCTGACTTCGCCTAGCACTTGCGCCAAAGCTGCTCCTTTAGGGTTCGGCGCACGACGACTGCCGCTAACAAAATCGCAAGCTACCGCCGCTTGCGCTCACAAACCACCGATGATTTGATCAAGACTACAAAATCAAAGAATGGGGGAGGCGGCGTGAGCATACGCGTGACTCGCAACGCACAAGCGAGCTGGCAGGGGACAGTACCCGACGGCGGCGGCCGGATTGGCCTTGGCAGCGGCGCCTTCGAGGGGCCGTTCACGCTGCGCGCGCGGGTCGAGGCGGTCGAGCGCGCCACCAACCCCGAGGAGCTGATCGGCGCCGCTGAGGCCGGCTGCTTCACGATGTCACTCGCCAACGCCCTCAGCGAAGCCGGTCATCCGCCCGCGGATCTGCGCACCACCGCAAGTGTGCACCTGGAGCAGGAAGAGAGCGGCTTTGCGATTACCCGCGTTGAGCTGAGGACGGTGGGGGTGGTGCCGGGGATCGACGAGGCGACGTTCGTGGAGACCGCGGAACGGGCGAAAGCGACGTGTCCGGTCTCCAGGGCGCTCGCCGGCACCGCGATCATGCTCGAGGCGAGCCTCGAGAAAAGCTGAGGGCGATTGCAGGTAGTTGACCGCGCGGAAGCGAATGTGCGAGGGTGATCATGGCGATGTCGGACGTGAGTGCAAGGCCGCGCGTCGTTGATGTGGATGCCGTCCCCGCGTCCGGCGGCGACGGCGACGGCGACGCGCTTACCGTGCGCGCGACGCTGGGGCCTCAGCCGCTCGCGCAACAGGTGCTCGTGTGCGCGACCGGCCGCTCCGGAGTGCGCGCTACAGGAGCGGCCGAAGAGGTCCTATTCGTGATCTGCGGTGGCGGGGTGCTGCGCGTGAACGGGGTCGCGCACGAGCTCGAGTGCGAGAGCGGCGCACACCTCGAACCTGGGGAGACATATGTGATCGAGAATCGCGATCGAGAGCCGCTCGAGCTGGTGAGGGTCCAAATTTCACCGCGCCCGCGCGCCGGCGGGACCCGGGCGGACCCCGGGCGGCCCGTTGTCCGCAGGCTGGCCGAGCAGCAAGCGCAAGGTGCCACCGCTGCGCGCGAGTTCCGAATCGTCGCCGACCCAGCGACGGGACTAGCCTCGGCCACGCATTTCGTCGGCTACATCCCGGTGGGGCGCGCGCCCGATCATTTTCACACCTACGACGAGGTCATCTACGTGCTCAATGGCGAAGGTGCGCTGCTGGCCGAGGGCGTGCAGACGCCCGTAACGGCCGGTTCGTGCATCCAGCTCCCCGCCCGGGTCGTGCACTGCCTGGAGAACAAGGGACCCGACGTGATGCGCGTGGTCGGGGTGTTCACGCCCGCCGGCTCGCCGGCGGCCGCCTACTACCCCGATGGAACCCCCGCACATGCGGCCGCACCGCGGCTGGAGGCGCAGTGAGCAACAGCAAAGCAGTGAAGGCAATTACGAGGAGGAGGCCAGATCAATGAAAGGACGTTTGTCGATCGCTGCGCTGGCGATCGTCGCGTTAGCCGCGGCGGGCTGCGGGAGCAGCAAAAGCAGCACTTCCACGAGCACAGGCTCGGCCGTCGCGAGCAGCGGCTCCAAGAGCGGCAAGTGCACCACGTCGATCGCGATCGAAGGGCCGTTCACGGGTGCAGTGGCGCAGCTGGGTCTCGAACAGCTGCACTTCGCGCAGCTTGCCGTGGCCACCGACAACAAGCAGAACGGCACCAACGTCACCCTTGCCCAGGACGACACTCAGCTGACCCCGTCGATCGCGGTGGCCAAGACGCAGTCGATCATTGCCTCGCCAGTCGTTGCCGTGGTGGGTCCGGCAGGAAGTCAGGAGGTCGAGGCCGTGGGCCCGCTGTTCGCTAAGGCCGGGATGGCCTTTGTCTCCGGGTCGGCCACGCTTCCCGCGCTTGCCACGAGCGGCAAGAATCCGACGTTCTTCCGCGTCGTCCCCGACGATAACGTTCAAGGGCCCCAGGATGCCAACTACATCGTCAATCACCTGCATCCGAAGGCCGTCCTGATCATCGACGACGACGAGGCTTACTCGCAGGGCCTCGTGAACGTGATCGTGCCGGTCTTGAAGAAGGCCGGGATCAGCGTCAACCACCAAACCTACAACGGCACCAATACCGGCGCAACGCTCTCGGGCGCGCTGTCCTCGCTGGTGACGTCGCAGCTCAAGCCCGACGATGGGGTGACCGTGGTGCCGTGGCAGACAGCGGCCAACGCGCAGCAGTTCGGACTCGACGCAAAGCAGCAGGGCAAGAAGACGATCCTGTTCGGCACCGACGGCACGAATATCCCGGCACAGTTCCACATCGCGGGCAGCTACGTGTCCGCGTTCGGACCCGACATCTCGACGTCGAACAGCGCGCTCGACAAGTCGATCGTTTCGGGCGTCGCGCAGTACGGCCCGTATGGATCCTTCGGGGTGCCTTCGTACGCGGCGACCGATGTCGTGATGAGGGCGATCGCGTCGGTCTGCAAGTCAGGCCACACGCCGAGCCGCTCCAATGTGCTCGCGGCGGTCAAGGCGACCAACATCCCGGCGGCCGACACCCCGCTCGGCAACGTGATCAAGTTCGAGCCAAACGGCGACCTGGTTGATCACCCGGGATACCTGTTCCACATCAACAGCGCCGGCAAGTACATCCCCATCCCCAACCACTGATGGGCAAGGACTGACCGTCTGGGCGGCGCCGCCTTCCCCCGGGTCGGCGGCGCCGCCCCGCATCGCCTAGACACCCGTGCAGGTCTTCATCCAAACCCTTGTCAATGGCCTCACCACGGGTTGCCTGTATGCGCTGATCGCGCTCGGCTACACGATGGTCTACGGGATCCTGAAGCTGCTCAACTTCGCCCACGGCGACGTCTACATGGTGGGCGCCTACATCGGTTACTTCGTGATCCAGTGGTTCGGCGGTCCGGCCGCGCTGACGATCCCGGTGCCGCTGCTCCTGGTGATCATGTTCGTGCTGGCCGGGGGCGGTTGCGGTGCGCTCGGCGTGGCGATGGAGCGGTTCGCCTACCGGCCGCTTCGCGACGCGCCGCGGATCGCGCCGCTGATCACCGCGCTGGGGCTTTCGTTCGTGATCGAGAACACGGTGCTGCTGCTGTTCGGCGGCTTCGTGCGCAGTTATCAGACCAACTCGTTCATCTCGTCCTCGCAAGGGATCCGGATCGGCGATCTGCACATCGACACCGTCCAAATCCTGATCTTCGTGCTGACCGCGCTGATGTGTGTGGGTCTCAAGCTGATCGTCGACCGCACGATGCTGGGGAAGTCGATGCGCGCGGTGGCCTCCGATCGCGAGGCCGCGGAGATGCTTGGGGTCGACGTCAATCGCACGATCGCGCTGACGTTCTTCATCGGCTCGGCGATGGCAGGCGTCGCCGGGGTGATGTCAGGGCTCGCGTTCAACCAGATCTCGAACACGCTCGGGTTCCTCGCCGGCCTGAAGGCGTTCACCGCCGCCGTGGTGGGCGGCATCGGCAGCATCCCCGGCGCGATGGTCGGCGGCATCTTCATCGGCCTGTGCGAGGCGTTCAGCCAGACCTACGTCTCGTCGCAGTACTCAGACCTGATCGTGTTCGGGATCCTGATCGCGACGATGCTGATCCGTCCGACCGGCATCTTCAGCCAGCGGGCGCTGCAGAAGGTGTGAGATGCCGCGGATCGGCGTAGACGAATGGGTCTCGCAGGCGCAGGAGCGCCGCGACTCGGGGATTGGATGGCGGCGATGGCTCGCGCGGCTCGATGATCGCGTGGGCTGGTGGCGGCGGCTGGCGCTGGCCGCGGTCGTGGGCGTCGTGTTCGGGCAGCTCACCGGCAACGTCAACTTCCTGACCGTCGGGTTCAACAGCCTGCTGTATGCGCTGCTGGCGCTAGGGCTGAACATCGCGGTCGGCTGGTCGGGGCTGCTGGACCTCGGCTACATCGCGTTCTTCGGCTTCGGCGCCTACGGGTACGCGGTGTTCTCCTCGACGGCGCTCGGGACCGGTGGCATCGGTGGGGTGCATCTGGCGGCGTTCGAGTCGATCCCGATCGTGCTGATCGCCGCGGGCGCGCTCGGCCTGGTGATTGGGCTGGTCGCGCTGCGGGTGGGTGGTGACTACCTCGCGATCGTGACGCTGTTTGTAGGGCAGGCGTTCGTGGAGGTGGTCAACAACGTCGACCCCGTGACACTTGGCGGCGTCAACGGGATCTTCGGACTGGATTCGTTTCACGGCTTGAGCGGCCAGATCACCTCGCCGCGGGGCTACTACTACGTGGCGCTGATCTTGACCGTCTTGGTGGCCGGGATCCTGCATATGCTCGACACTTCGCGAACCGGGAGAGCGTGGCGCGCGGTCCGCGATGATCCGCTTGCCGCGGAGGCGATGACGATCCCGGTCAACAAGGTCAAGGTGATGGCGTTCAGCTTCGCGGCGGTCGTCGGGGCGCTCGCGGGCACGGTGTTCGCCGCCGAGCAGACCAGCGTCTTCCCGACTAACTTCACCTCGAACATCCTGATCCTGATCTACGCGTGCCTGATCCTCGGCGGCGCGGGGAGCATCGCCGGCGCGATCGCCGGCGGAATCGTGGTGACGGTGATGGAGCAGATGCTCTCGAGCCCTACCGACGCGGCCTACGTCTTCTACGGGATCGTGCTGATCGCGCTGATTGCATTGGTGCGGCCGTGGCGCTATCTGCTCGCCGTGCTGGCGGGGATCGTCGCCTTCGGCTTCGCGGTCCACGCGATCGTCGCCGCGATCTCCAGCTCCGCGGTCGCCGGCTCTCCGGGCAGCCATGGCTGGATCGGCTCGGCGGTGAGCAACTACGTGATCGTTCCCTCTCGCCCGGCGGGGTATGGCAACGTGCTGTTCGTGGTGCTGATCTGCGCGTTGATCGCGCTCGTCCGCATGCACGGCATCCGCCGCTTGCTGGTGGTCATTCCGACCGTATACATCGCTGCCTGCTGCTGGGAATCGCGGCTGATCGTCAATCCCGCGATCACCACCCAGATCATGCTTGGAGCGATCTTGATCGTGACGATGGCGGCGCGCCCGTACGGGTTGCTGGGGACGCGCCGGGTGGAGGCGGTGTAGGTGGCCGCCGGCGACCCATTGCTGGAGCTCGACAAGCTATCGCTGTCGTTCGGCGGCCTGCGCGCGCTGTGGGAGCTCGACTTGCGCGTGGGGGAGGGCGAGATCGTGAGCCTGATCGGTCCTAACGGAGCCGGCAAGACGACCGTCTTCAATGTCATCACCGGCGTCTACAAGCCGAGCGCAGGCGACGTGCGCTTCGCCGGCGCGAGCATCGCCGGCAAGCGTCCGCATAAGATCACCAGAGTCGGCGTCGCGCGTACGTTTCAAACCCTGCGGCTGTTTTTGAACATGTCGGTGAAGGAGAACGTCAAGTCGGCGACCTACGGCAACACCAAGGCGTCCCCGCCCGAGTCGATCCTGCGCCTGCCGCGCGCCCGCCGTGAGGAGCGCGAGGTCGATGCCCTCGCGGAGGAGGTGCTGTCGTTCTTCGGCGAGCGCCTGATGGGCTATCGCTGGGAGCAACCGGCATACGTGCTCTCGTACGCAAACCGCCGCCGGCTCGAGGTCGCGCGGGCGCTGGCGACCCGGCCCCGGCTGCTGCTGCTCGACGAGCCTGCTGCGGGGATGAACCCGAACGAGACGCACGAGGTCACCGAGCTGATCGGTCGCCTCCGCGATGAGCTCGGGCTGGCGATCCTGGTGATCGAGCACGACATGCACGTGGTCGAAGGCATCTCTGACCGCGTGGCGGCGCTCGATCACGGCGTCAAAATCGCGGAGGGCAGCTTCCACCACGTCGCCACCCACCCGGGCGTGGTCGAGGCGTACCTGGGGCGCGATCCGGAAGCGCTCGCGGAGGCTTAGCCCCACGATGCTGTTGAGCCTCGAGCAGGTGACCACCTACTACGGGCAGATGCGGATCCTCGAGGGGATCTCTTTGCGCGTCGACGCCGGCGAGCTGGTCTGCCTGCTCGGTGGCAACGCGTCCGGCAAATCAACCACGCTGAAAACCGTGCTCGGGATCGTGCGGCCGCGCGCGGGACGGGTGCTGATCGACAGCGAGGAGGTCAACCAGTTCGACGTCCCCAGCCGGATCGCCCGCGGTCTGGCGATCGTGCCCGAAAATCGCCGCTTGTTCGCGCACATGACCGTGCGCGAGAACCTCGAGCTCGGCGCGGTACTGCGGCGAGGAGCGAACCTGGAGCCCGACTTCGATCGCGTCCATCAGCTGTTTCCGCGTCTGTACGAGCGCCGGCACCAGCTCGCGGGGACGCTGTCGGGCGGCGAGCAGCAGATGGTGGCGATGGCGCGCGCGCTGATGTCAAGGCCCCGGCTGCTGCTGATGGACGAGCCGTCGATGGGTCTATCGCCGGCGCTAGTGCAACAGAACTTCCGGATCATCAAAGAGGTCCACGGGTCCGGCGTCGCGGTGTTGATGGTCGAGCAAAACGCGGCCATGGCCCTGTCGATCGCCGACCGCGGCTACGTGCTCGCGACGGGCTCGATCGTGCTCGAGGGAAAGGCCTCGGAGTTGCTCGCGAGCGAGGATCTGAAGCGGGCGTATCTGGGCCGCTGAGACCGCCTTAGCATCGAGACCAATGATCAAAGGGCAAACACTCGGTCTCGCCCGCGAGGAAGCTGTCAATCTCGATGCGAGCGACCCGCTGCGGAGCTTTCGAGATCGGTTCGTGATCGCCGATCAGGGGATCGTCTACCTGGATGGCAATTCGCTGGGGCGGCTGCCCCGACGCACGCTCTCGCGGCTTTCCTCGGTCGCAAAGGATGAGTGGGGAGCGCGTCTGATCCGGGCCTGGGAAGAGGGATGGATGGAGCTGCCGATCGAGGTCGGCGACCGGCTCGGCGCGGACCTCCTCGGCGCTGCTCCAGGGCAGGTGGTGGTCGGTGACTCGACCACGGTGTGCTTTTACAAGCTCGCCTCGGCGGCGCTCGATGCGCGCCCTGGTCGCCACCGAATCGTCACCGACCTCGACAACTTCCCGACCGACAGGTACGTCCTTGAGGGCCTGGCTCACTCCCGCGGGCTGACGGTGGACTGGCTCGCGAGCGACCCGTCGCTTGGCCCGACCGCCTCGGAGCTAGCTCCTGTTCTCGGCACCGACACAGCGCTGGTCACGTTCTCCCATACCTCATACCGGTCGGCGTTCATTGCCGAGATGGGGGAGATCAACGCGCTGGCGCATGAGGCCGGCGCGCTGACGCTCTGGGATCTCAGCCACAGCGCCGGGTCGGTGCCGGTGGCGCTCGACGACGATGGCGCCGACCTTGGCGTCGGCTGCTCGTACAAGTACCTCAATGGCGGTCCCGGAGCACCGGCATTCATGTACGTACGGCGTGAGCTGCAAGGGAATCTGCGGCAGCCGGTCTGGGGCTGGCTGGGTCGTCGGGATCCGTTCGCGATGGAGCGGGGCTATGAGGTGGCGGACGGCATGCGCGGATTCTTGTCCGGCACGCCGCCGGTGCTCGCGCTCGCGGCCGTTGACGAAGGCGTGCGCCTGCTGGCGGAGGCCGGGATCACCCGGATCCGCGAGAAGGGGATCGGTCTCACCGAGCTGGCGATCGCGCTGGCCGACGCGCGGCTGTCGCGCTCGGGCGTGGTGGTCCGTTCGCCGCGCGAGGCCGGGCGCCGCGGGGCGCACGTTGCGCTTTCCCATCCCCGAGCGCGATCATTGTGCGCGAGCCTGATCGAGCGCGGCGTGATCGTCGACTTCCGTCGCCCGGACGTGCTTCGCTTCGGATGCTCGCCGCTGAGCACCCGGTATGTGGACGTGTGGGACGGAGTCGAGGCGTTGGCGGAATTGCTGCACTAGAGGAAGGAGCGCCTATGTCGACTTGGGAGAAGGTGTGCGAGATCGCCGCGGCGCTGCCGGAGGCCGAGCTCGACGCTGCGGGCGAGCATCCGGCGTGGCGCGTCGACGGCAAGGTGCTAGTTCGCCGCAATCCGCGGATGCGGGTCCCCGACGAGCAGGCGATCCGCCACCGGCGAGGCGAGCTGATCGCGATCAGGACCGAGCGCGGTGAGCGCGCGGCACTGCTGCACGAAGACCCTGACGCGTTCTTCATCACTCCCCACTGGGAGAGCAGCCCGTCGGTGCTCGTCTGGCTCGCGGACGTGGACGACGACCAGCTTCGCGAGCTGATCGTGGAGGCATGGCTGGAGCGCGCTCCGGAGCGACTGGTGCGGGAATGGGAGCGCGAGTCCGCTGCCGCTCCGAAGGCGTTGGAGGTGGAGACTCCACACGGCACGGCGAGGGTGTACGTCCATGAGACCGAAGACTCGGTCGGGGCGGTGGTCTTAGGACATGGTGCCGGGGGGCGCGTCAATGCTCCCGACCTGATGGCGGCGATCGACGCCGCGGGTGCTGCTCGATGTAGCGCGGTCTTGATCGAGCAGCCCTACAGCGTCGCCGGCCGGCGGAGTCCGGCTCCGGCAAACCAGCTCGACGAGGCCTGGAAAGCGGTCGTCTCGTGGCTGCGCGAGCACCAGTTGCGCGACCTGCCGCTGGTCACCGGCGGGCGCTCGGCCGGCGCTCGCGTCGCCTGCCGAACGGCAGCCGAGGCCGGCGCGGTCGCGCTTCTGTGCATGGCGTTTCCGCTGGCCCCGCCGCGGCGGGCGGGCTCTTCCCGCAACCCGGCTCCGAGTCGGCAGCATGAGCTCGACGCGGTGTCGCTGCCGATGCTCGTGGTCCAGGGAGCCTCGGATCAGTTCGGCGTGCCGAACTCGAGCGATAACCGGACCGTGGTCACGGTCCGAGGCAACCACAGCCTGAACAGCGATCTGGATGCGGTCAGGGCAGCGATCGCGCAATGGCTGCCGCGCGCGATCAGCTCTGAATCCCACCCCCATCGATCACCAGCGTCTGCCCGCTGATCGCGGCGGCCGCGTCGGAGGCCAGGTACACCACGGCAGCGGCGACCTCGTCGGGATTCAGCAGTCGCCCCAGCGGTGACATCCCGGCGAGAAGCGCTTCGCATTCGGCTGCGTCGCGGCCGGTCGCCTCGACGATCCGCGCGATCGCTCGCTCGGTCAGCTCGGTTCGCACGTACGTCGGGCAGACTGCGTTCACGCGTACCCCGGTGCCCGCGAGTTCGCTCGCCACGGCCCGCATCAGCCCGACCACGGCGTGCTTGGAGGCGGTGTAGGCGGTCGTGTACGGCCTACCGATGCGCCCGGCCGTGGAGGCTACGGTGATGATTGCGCCGTGCCCGCGGGCCCGCATCTCGGGGATCACCGCGCGCATGCAGAGAAACGGCCCGGTGACGTTGACCTCGAAGTGACGTGTCCAGGAAGCGAGCGTGGTCCTGGCGAGCGGCGCGCTCTCGGCAAAGCCGGCGTTGTTGACCAGCACCTCGACCTCGGGCAGGCTCCGGAAGGTCTCGGATACCGCGACCTCGTCGGTCACGTCGCAGACCGCGGTGCGGACGTCGAGCTCGTCGAGTGCCCGCTGGTCGCGGCCGAGCGCGACCACGTCATCGCCGAGCGCTGCGAATCGGTCGACGATCGCGCGGCCGATCCCTTTGGCGCCTCCGGTGATCACGACGGTGCGGCTCACGGCACGGTCGCGCGTCGCAGCTCGGCGGCGCGGAACAACCCGCGAGCGATGATCTCCCGCTGGATCTCCGAGGCGCCCTCGTAGATCCGTGGCGCGCGCACCTCGCGGTACAGGTGCTCGAGCGGATGGCCGTCTTCGAGCGCGCGCGCACCGTGGAACTGAATCGCGGCGTCGACTGCCTCGTGGGCGGTCTCGGTGGCGAGCAGCTTGGCCATCGCCGCGAGCGCCGGATCAGGAGTGCCGGAGTCATGGGCGAGGGCGGCGTGGTGTACGAGCAACCCCGCCGCGTTCGTTCTCGCGCTGACGTCGGCCAGACGGTGCGCTACCGCTTGGTGATCCTTCAGCGGCTTGCCGAACGTGTGGCGCTCGAGCGCATAGTCGACCGCCAAATCGAGGGCGCGGCGAGCCATGCCGATCGCGTAGGCGCCGACGCTTGGCCGGAACAGGTCGAGTGTGCGCATCGCGACGCGGAAGCCCTCGCCGGGCTGGCCGAGGACGTCCTGGTCACCGACGGGGACGCCTTCGAAGGTGAGCGATCCGATCGGATGCGGCGCGAGCATCCGCTTGCGCTCGCCCGACAGCCCGGGGGCGTCGCCCGGGACCGCAAACGCCGTGATCCTCCGCCGGCCCTCGCCGGTACGCGCGAACACGGTGTAGACGTCGGCCTCGGGCGCGTTTGAGATCCATAGCTTCTCGCCGCTCAGGCGGTAGCCGGCGCCGTCCTGCTCGGCCCTCAGCGACAGGGCTCCCACATCGGAGCCGGCTTCGGGCTCGGTCAGCGCGAACGCGGCGACCGCGGTGCCGTCGGCGACCACAGGAATCCATCTGGACCTGGTGGCCGCCGTTCCCGCCTGCAAGATCGGGTAAGCGCCGAGCCCCTGGAGCGCGAACGCGGTTTCGGCCTCCGCGCATCCACGCGCGAGCGCCTCGCGGATCAGGCACAGCTCGATCGCTCGGACCTCCTCACCGCCCGCGAACAGGCGCGCCAGCAACCCGTACTCGGCCAGCGCGTGGACCAGTGGACGGTTGACCCGCCCCGGTTCACCGGCCTCCGCGATCGACTTCAGCGCCGTGCCGCCGAGCTCGTGCGCGTGCTCGTAGAGATCGCGCTGCTCATCGGTCAGATGAAGGTCAAGCGCGTCACTCACGACTGCAGCACGGCGATGCCCATCAGCTCGACCTTCGCGTCCGGCTCGAACAGGCCCGTGACGCCGAACAGGCCCATCGCCGGATAGTGGTGGCGGAAGTGCCGGCGCCACACCCGCGCGAGCTTCGCCAGCGAGTCGCGGTACTCGGGTATGTCGGTGACGAACACCTGCAGCGAGACCAGGTCCTCGGGCTTGCCGCCGGCGGCCTCGAGCGCGGTGATCAGCTTCCCGGCTGCGTCGTCGAACTGCTCGGCGAACGTCTCGCCGTCGCCGATCTGGCCGGCGAGGTAGACGGTGTTGCCGGCCTGCACCGCGTGCGAGAAGCCGGTCGGCTCGGGCAGTTCATCCGCGTTCACGATCCGGTTCATCGTCCCCTCCATTGCGGGTGGCGACCTTCGCTCCAGGCGCTGTAGAACTCCCCGAAGTCGTCGCTCTTCATCAACAGCGCCTGGATCAGGGCTTCCATTTCGATCGCGCCGGCGAGCGGCATGTCGAGCTCGCGCGCCAGCATCACCTTGGTGGCCGAGTACGCCAGCGCGGGACCGTCGGCCAGCCGCCGTGCGAGCGCGGTGGCGGCCTCGAGGAGCTGATCGTCAGCTACGAGTTGCGTCGCCAGCCCGATCTCATCCGCCCGCTCCGCGTTGATCTTGTCGCCGAGCAGCAGCAGTTCCGTGGCCCGCCCCAGGCCGACGATCCGCGGCAGTAGATAGGCCGATCCCATGTCCGCCCCGGAGAGCCCGACGCGCGTGAACAGGAACGCGAACGACGCGCTCCTCCGCGCCAGCAGGCGGAAGTCGCTCGCCAGCGCGATCACCGAGCCCGCTCCGGCGGCGATCCCATTGACGGCCGCGATCACCGGCAGCGGGCAGTCGCGGAGCGCCTTCACGACCGCGCCCGTCATCCGCGTGAACTCGAGCAGCTGCGCGGCTTCGAGTTGCTGCAGCTCGCCGATGATCTCCTCGACATCGCCCCCTGAGCAGAAACCGCGGCCAGAGCCGGTGATCAAAAGCGCTCGCGCCTCGTCCATCCGCGGCAGCTCCGCGAGCAGGTCTCGGAGATCAGCGTATGCCTCGAAGGTCAGCGCGTTCAACTTCTCGGGACGATTGAAGGTGACCGTCGCGACGCCGTCGGCGCAGCGGAAGTCGAAGTGCTTCCACTCCTCGGTCAGTGGCGCGCTGCCGCGGAACAGGGCCATGCTCTCGCCGACGATACTCGACACCGAACTCCGCAGCAATGTCGGGTATCATCGCGGCGCGAAAGTGGTGGCCGGCGACAGCCCGTATTGGAATCCGAAGACCGAGACGCTCGCCCGCGAGCAGCTCGAGGAGCTACAGCTGGCGAAGCTGCGCGTGCAGTGCGAATGGGCCGCGGCGCGCAGCCCATGGTACCGGCGGCAGTTTGCCGCTGAGGGGTTCGAGCCCTCGGCGCTGCGGTCGCTCGAGGACCTGCGCCGGCTGCCGCTGCTGACCCGCGAGGACTGGATGGCCTCGCAGGATGCCGCGCCACCGTACGGCGAGCTGCCCGCGATCGGGGCCGACGGCGCGATCCGCGTACACACCACCTCAGGCACAACCGGTCGCGGGCCGCTGCGCGCGATCGACTCGCGCAAGGACTGGGCCTGGATCGCTGAGATGTGGTGCTACGCGATCTGGGGCTGTGGCGTGCGGCCGCCCGATACCGCGTACATCGCGTTCGGATACGGCTCGTTCATCGGTTTCTGGGGTCTCCATTACGCGATGGAGAAGGTGGGAGTGCTGACCGTCCCGGGGGGAGCGCAGAGTACCGAAGCACGGGTCCGTCACATCATCGAGTTCGGCGCCACGGTGGTCGCCTCGACGCCAACCTATGCGCTGCGGCTGGCTCATGAGGCGGCGCAGCTGGGAATCGACCTGCGCAGCTCTGCGGTGAGCCGGCTGATCCTGTCGGGGGAGCCGGCCGGCTCGATCCCTCAGACCAAGGCGCTGATCGAGGACCAGTGGGGGGCGAAGGCATTCGATACCGCCGGCATGACCGAGATCGGCACGATCATGGTGTTCGAGTGCGAGCACCAGCCCGGGGGAACGCACGTGATCGAGGACCAGCTGGTCGAGGAAGTGATCGATCCGGTGTCGCTCGCGCCGGTCGGATTCGGCGAGCGCGGCGAGCGAGTCGTGACCTCCTTCGGCCGCGGGGCGATCCCGCTCCTGCGCTACCGAACCGGCGACCTGGTGTGTCGCGTGCCCGCCTCGGGTTGCGGCTGCGGTCGCGGGTTTGATCTCTACGAGGGCGGGATCCTGGGGCGGGTGGACGACATGAAGATCGTCCGCGGCACGAACGTCTACCCCCGCGCAATCGAGGCGATCGTCCGCGAGTTCCCGGAGGTCGAGGAGTTCCAGACGGTGATCACGCACGAGGGGATTCGCGACGAGATCACGCTCCGGGTGGAGTGCAATCAGAGCTGCGGGGCCGAGCGCTGGGATGTGCTCGCGGACGATCTGCACACGCGGTTGGCGCTCGCCCACGAGGGGCTGAACTTCCGGATCGAGCGGGCCGGCAGCGGCGAGCTGCCACGCTTTGAGCTAAAGGCCAAGCGGACCGTGGACCATCGCGAGGGACCGCTGGGGGTGGGCGGATGACGACCGACATGCTGGGCGCCGAGATGGAGGCGGGCGAGGAGCGGCTGCTGGCGGTCTATGAGGAGCTCAAGGCGCTGTGCGCCGACGAGAGCCTGCCGCCGGTCGCGCAGGCCAACGTCCGCGCGGCGCTGGCGCTGGTGCAGAACGCGGTGTCGGGCCTGGCGTTGAAGTACGAGCACCTGAGCGACCTGGGAGTGTGAGGCCGTGAAGATCGCCGTCGTCGGCGGGGGGCCCGGGGGGCTCTACTTCTCGATCCTGATGCGCAAGGTCGCGCCGGACTGCGAGGTCACGGTGTTCGAGCGCAACCGCGCGACCGACGCGTTCGGCTTCGGCGTGGTGTTCTCCGATGAGACGCTGACCGTGTTCGAGCACGCCGATCCCGAGACCTACTCGGCGATCACCGAGCGCTTCACGCGCTGGAGCGACATTGACATCCATCATCGAGGGCGGGTGATCACCTCGGGAGGCCACGGGTTCTCGGCGCTGGGGCGGCGAGAGCTGCTGGCGATCCTGCAAGAGCGCGCCGTCGGCCTCGGGGTTGACGTTCGCTTTCAGCGCGAGGCCCCCATGGTCTCTGATCTGGACTGGGCCGATTTGATCGTCGGCGCTGACGGGGCATCGAGCACAGTGCGAAGGACGCTCGCCCAGGACTTCCTGCCCTCGTTGGAGCGCCGCAATTGCCGCTACATGTGGCTCGGAACGGATCTGGTGTTTGAGGCGTTCAAGTTCTTCATCGCAGAGACCGAGCACGGGGTGTTCCAGGCGCACGCGTATCCGTACGACGAACGCATGAGCACCTTCATCGTCGAGACCCATGAGGATGTCTGGCGCCGCGCCGGGCTGGCGGAGCTCGCGCCCGCGGAGCTGCCGCCGGGGGTCAGCGATCTGGCCAGCGTCGAGTTCTGCGCGTCGCTGTTCGCCGACGCGTTGGAAGGCCACTCGCTGCTCGAGAACAACTCCAAGTGGATCAACTTCATGACCGTCCGCAACCGCCGGTGGTGCGTCGGCAACGTGGTCCTGATCGGCGACGCCGCCCATACTGCCCATTTCTCGATCGGATCGGGAACGAAGCTGGCGATGGAGGATGCGGTCGCGCTGGCGTGGGCGTTTCGCAATCATGGCGAGGACCTATGGGCGGCGACCGCCGCCTACGAAGCGGAGCGACGACCGATGGTCGAGAGCACTCAGCGGGCCGCGCAGGCGTCGCTCGAGTGGTTTGAGGGCCTCGGCCGGTACGTGGACCAGGAGCCGCTGCGGTTCGCGTTCAACTTGCTGACTCGCAGCCGGCGGGTCACCTACGACAACCTGCGCGAGCGCGATGCGGCGTTCGTCCAGTCGGTCGACGAGGAGTTCGCCGCCTCGATCGGGACGCAACCTCGGCCGCCGATGTTCACGCCGTTCCGGCTGCGTTCGCTGGAGCTGCCAAACCGGGTGGTGGTCTCGCCGATGGACATGTACTCGGCGGTCGACGGCACTCCGGGCGACTTCCACCTCGTCGCTCTCGGCTCCCGCGCCTTGGGGGGCGCGGGCCTGTTGATGACCGAGATGATGTGCGTCTCGCCGCGCGGGCGGATCACGCCTGGCTGCGCCGGCATGTATCGCGACGAGCACGTGCAGGCGTGGCGGCGAATCGTCAAGTTTGCTCACGGTCACGGGGGGTGCGCGATCGCGGCGCAGATCGGCCACTCCGGACGCAAGGGCTCTACCAAGCTGATGTGGGACGGCATCGATCAGCCGTTGCCGGAAGGGAACTGGCCCCTGCTCGGTCCCTCGCCGATTCCCTACAGCCCGGGCAACCAGGTGCCACGCCCGATGACAGCTGCCGATATGGCGGCCGTCCGCGATCAGTTCGTGCGCGCCACGCTCGGCGCGATCGAGGCCGACTTCGACATGCTCGAGCTGCACTGCGCGCACGGGTATCTGCTCTCGAGCTTCCTGTCGCCGCTCGCGAACGCGCGCACCGACGGGTACGGAGGATCGCTCGAGAACCGGGCTAGATTTCCGCTCGAGGTATTCGATGCCTGTCGCGCGGTGTGGCCGGCAGCGAGGCCGATGAGCGTGCGGATCTCCGCCACGGACTGGGTGGAGGGCGGATTTGACCCCGATCAGGCGGTCGCGTTCGCGCGGATGCTCCGCGATCACGGCTGCGACATCGTCAACGTGTCGGCCGGCCAGGTCAGCCCGCTCGAGAAGCCGGCCTTCGGCCGCAGCTTCCAGACCCCGTTTGCCGACCGGATCCGAAACGAGGTGGCGATCCCCACGATCGCGGTCGGCGCAATCGCGAGCTACGACGACGTCAACACGATCGTGCTGTCGGGGCGCGCGGATCTGTGCGCGCTCGCGCGACCGCACCTGTATGACCCGCACTGGACGCTGCATGCCGCCGCGGAGCAGGATTACGACGGCGTCGAGTGGGTCGTGCAGTACCGAGCCGGCTCGCGCAAGCCGCCGGCCGGGCGCGGCGACGGCATCCCCAAGGAGCTGCGGCGTACGTTCGAGCAGACGGAGCTCGCCACGGCTCCCGAGCGGCGGTCGTGAGCGGCGCGGCGGCAGCTCTCGTGAACGCGGTGCGGACCGGCGGACCTGGAGCGGCGGCACCCGCGGAGCCGATCTTCGCCAGCCGACGCGAGGCGCTCCGACCCCAGGAGCTGGTGATCACGATGCTCGGCACCTACGTCCGCCCGTTCGGCGACCGGGTGTGGTCGGGCGGGCTGGTGCTGCTGCTCGGAGAACTTGGTTTCTCGAACGGTGCCGCCAGGGTGGCGCTGACGCGGCTGGTCAGGCGGGGACTGATCGCCCGCGAGCGCGCCGGCCGGCTGGTTCATTACCGGGTCACCTCGCGATGCGATCGGGCCCTCGAGGAGGGCGACGGGCGCATCTTCTCGCTCGGCGACTGCGCGGATGACGGCGGCCGCTGGACTGTGCTCTGGCATCAGATCCCCGAGGCCCGGCGGCTGCAGCGCAGCCGGCTGGCTCGCCGGCTGCGGTTTCTCGGGTTCGGCTCCGTCCAGGACAGCGTCTGGGTCTCTCCCCACGACCATTTCGACGAGGTGGTGCGACTGCTCGGCGAGCTCCAGCTGTCGGAGTTCACGACGTTGTTCGTGGCGCAAGTGGGAGCTGCGTCCGGGCTGACAGCATTAGCCTCGCGGGCCTGGGACCTGAGCGGTCTGGTCGAGCGCTACGAGGCCTTCCAGGCCGCGTTTGAGCCCTTCACGCGCGCTCATGCTCGGGCCCGCCTCAGCGACGGGCAGGCATTCGTGATCCGGACGCGGCTGGTGCACCTGTTCCGCGGCTTCCCGCAGCTCGACCCTGAGCTGCCCGACGAGCTCGCGCCGTTATCCCACGCCCGCTCCCAGGCGGTTGCCACATTTCATTGCTTGTACCAGGGGCTGGCCGAGCCTTCCCAGCGGCACTTCGATGCCCGGACCGAGGTGCCTGGGCAGCGAGCGCTCTAGATACGCTGCAACGCGGCGCTGCAGACGAACTTTGGCGATTTGGGTCCACCCCTCGGACCCGATTTGCCAATGTTCGGGAATCGAGCTCGACCCGAGTCCGTGTCGCCGCGCCCTGGTCGACGCGGCCAAAGACAAGCTTGACTGTGTCACGCGGGGTTTGATCAGATATATGGATGGACTCTGCCCTCTCGAAGGACGTAGAGCGCCGGTTCCGGGTGATCCGCGAGGCGGCCGAACGGGACGGGCTCGACGCGGTGCTGGTTTGCGCGACCGAGTACACCGGCTTCGAGGGAGCCATGTTCTACCTGTCGGGTTTTCGGATCCTTCACCGCTACGCGTACGTGCTGCTTCCGGTCGCAGAGCCGCCGACGAACATTTTCCCCGGCGAAGGACGATGGGTCGGAGATCACGACGAAGGTTGGGTGGAGGACCGGGTTTTCGCCGAGACGCCCGGCAAGTGGATCGCGGACCGGATCGCGGAGCACAATTGGTCGCGTGTCGGCGTGTATGGGATGGATCTTGTGATGCCGGTGCGCGACTTCGTCGAGCTGCCGCAGGACAAACTCGTCCGCTGGGACGCGGAGTTCGACCTGGCGCGGTCCGTAAAGTCCGAGTTTGAGCTGGAGGCGGTGCGCGAGTCGATGCGCATCAATGAGGCAGGCGTGTTTGCGGTGATGCGGGCGTGGAAGCCGGGAATGAGCGAGGCCGCATTGATGGGCATCGCGGAGCGCGAGTTCGTCAGTCGAGGCACGCGCCGGCTGACGATGGACATGGTCTTGACAGGTCCCCACGGAGCCGCGCTCCCGGAGATGCGTCTGCCCGACGAGCGGCGCATGATCGGCGAGGACGACATGCTGATCTACGGCCTCGAGGTCGCCGGACCGGACGGCCATTGGGTTGAATTCTCGCGACCTATGTGTGGAGGCGAGCCGTCGCGGGAGTCGCAGCGGATGATGGACGCCTATCGCGAGTACCACGAGATCTGCCGCGGCGCGATGCGAGCGGGAGCCACAGCGCGCGAGGTTCATCGCGCCGTCTCCAGACCGTTCCTCGAGCGCGGCTGGAAGCTCGGTCATGTCACCGGGCACTCGATCGGGATGACGATGATCGAGCACCCGCGGATCGGAGAGGCCTTCGAAGTCGAGCTGCGCGAGAACATGGTCTGCTCGATGCACCCGCACGTGATCTCCGCCGACGAACGTACATGCCTGTATTTCCAAGACACCTGGCAGGTGGGTGCCGAGGGCGCGACGCCGCTTAGCGACGCTCCGGTCCAGTTCTACGATCCTCGCTCGCTGCACGAACACGGATGAGCGCTTCGGGCGCAGCAGTGCTCGCCGGCTGCGGCCAAGCCCCTTACACGCGCCACCCCCCGCCGGGCACAACTACCGCGTCGGTGCTCGCGCAGGCGGCTTGGAAGGCGCTCGCGAGCGCTGGGATCGATGCACGGGAGCTCGACGGCCTGGCGGTGTCGTCGTTCTCGTTGCCACCTGATCACGCCGTCGACCTCGCTTGGCACCTGGGGTTGCGTCTGCGATGGCTGATGCAGGACACCAACGGGGGCGCTAGCGCCATCAACATGCTCCAGCACGCGGTGCGAGCAGTGGAGGCAGGTGACGCGCGGGCGGTGCTGATGCTCGCGGGCGATCATCTGCCAAGGGCGCAGTTTGCGGATCTGGTCGACAACTACAACCGCGCGACCCAGCTGCATCTGGCCCCGCTGCCGTTTGGAGGGCCCAACTCGCTATTCGCGATGTTGACCCAGCGCCACGCTCGCGCCAATGGCCTCAGCCGCCCCGACTACGGCGCCGTGGTGGTGGCTCAGCGGCAGTGGGCAGGTAGGAATCCGGGTGCGGTCTACCGCGAACCGCTCACCCTCGAGGACTATCTGGCAGCGCCGATGGTGGCCGAGCCGCTCTGCATCTATGACTGCGTTCCGGTGGTGACAGGTGCCGACGCGGCGGTTGTGTGCGCCCCGGGAGTCAGCGAGCCAGCAAGTCCGCTCGGAGTCTCGATCCGCGCGCTTGCCCTCAGCTTCAACCATGATCATCAGGACGGTGACGGGCTCCATACCGGGCTCGCTGAGCTCGCCGGGGAGCTCTGGAACCGCGCGAGCGCGGCACCGGGGGAGATGGATGTGACGATGGTCTACGACGACTACCCGGCCGTGGCGTTGATCCAGCTCACCGATCTCGGATACGCCAGCGACGGCGAGCTCCAGTCGCTGATCTGGCGCCGGATCGCTTCCCGAGAGCTGCCGGTGAACACCTCCGGCGGCCAGTTATCAGCCGGTCAGGCCGGGGCGGCCGGCGGCATGCACGGCCTGGTGGAAGCGATTCTCCAGCTGCGGGGCCAGGCCACCGGACGCCAGATACCGAACGCGCGGCTGGGGCTCGTTGCCGGCTACGGAATGGTCTGCTACCGGTACGGGGCTTGCGCTGGCGCAGTCGTGCTCGAGCGGGGTACGCGAGGGCGGCGTTGAGCGAGCTGCAAATTCTTCGCTGCAGCCATTGCGGGGCCGGGCTGTTCCCAGTGCGCCTGCGCTGTCCCGAGTGCGGGAGCCTGCGATTGCAAGAGATCCCTGCGGGACGCGGCACGATCGAGGAGGAAACCCGCTTACACCGTCATCCCGCATCGCAAACCAGCCCGATTCGCCTGGGATCGGTTCGTCTGCAGGCAGGGCCAGTGGTGATCGCGAGGCTCTGCGGCGACGTTGCGGTCGAAGCGGAGGTGCGACTCGAGCGGGAGCCCGACGGTGCCGTGTGGGCACACCTGTCGCAGAGTTGACAACGAGTGAGAGGAGCGCGATGCGCATCCGCTGGCAGAGCTTCATCGATCCAGCCCGGCACGAGCAGTACTTCAGCCTCCTTCACGCGCAGCTTCAGGCGTGCGCCGGTGAGGGAGTGGCGTACGAGGTGATCGGCATCGAGCCGCCGGACACTGAACTGCACCGTCTCAGCGAGACGCGCTGCGGCATGCGCGCCGTGGCCAACGCGATCGCGGCCGAGCACGAGGGGGTCGACGCGTTCCTAATCGGTCACTTTCAGGACAGCGGGCTGCACGAGGCTCGCTCCGCGGTGAACATTCCAGTGCTTGGTCTCGGCGAGACCTCGATGCTCCATGCCTGCACACTGGCCCAGCGCGTTGGGTTGGTGACGATCTCGCCGGCCTTCATCGCCTGGCATCGGGAGCAGATCGCCCGCTACGGGTTGCGGAAGCGGGTCATCGGCGTCACGGCGATGTCCGGTCTCGCGGTCGAGGACTACGTGCGGGCGTGTGCCGAGGAGGATGCGTTCGCGCTCGTGCTCGCGGAGCTCGAGCGGGCGGCGAACCCGCTGCTCGCGGCCGATGCCGAGCTCCTGATTGCCGCAGGAGGGCTTCCGGCCATGGTCCTGTCGCGGCGCGCTGGATTGGAAATCAAGGGCAGCCCCCTGCTTAACCCGGTACCGGTGCTCGCCAAGTACGGTGAGGCGGCTGTGGCACTGGCACGCCTGGGCCTCCCAGTGGCAAGCCGCAGAGGAGCGTTTGCCGCGCCCTCGGAGCGCTGCCGGGATGAGTTCCTGGCGGCGCTAGCCTGAGGGGCACGCGCCGCCGCACGGCATCATTGACGATCTGACACCGGCCGCTCCGCACGCGCTCGACGCAGCCGTCCCAAGCCGATGCTCTCGAGTCCCCCGTGCTGGATGCGGTCGAGTAGGACGACGATGACCAGAATCACGCCCGTGATGATCTGCTGCCAGTAGTCCTGCACTCCTGAGATCGACAATCCCTGCTGAAGGGTGGCCAGGAACAAGACCCCGATTGCGGTGCCGCCAACGCCGCCAACGCCGCCCGCAAAGCTCGTCCCGCCGAGCAACACGGCCGCAGCGGCGTCAAAGATGACCGTGCTGCCCACCAGCGGGCTGGCGGCTCCGATGCGAGCGTCCTGGATCACTCCAGCGAGGGCCGTGAGCAAGCCGGCGATCGCGTACACGGCTATCAGGGTGCGGGCAACTCGCACCCCTGAGAGCCGTGCGGCATCGACGCTCCCTCCCACGGCGTAGACATCGCGGCCGAAGTAGGTACTGCGTTGCAGATACAGGGAGGCGAGGAAAACCCCCAGCATGATCCACGCTGGAATAGGGATCCCAAGCGCGTGGTTGAAAGCGAGCCCGGTGAGGGCAGGGGAGAGAAGCTCAGTTGTATAGCTCTTGGACCAGAGATCTACAAGTCCGCCATACAGCGTCAGCGTGCCGAGCGTCACCACCAAGAATGGGAGGCCGAGCCTGCCAATGAGGAAACCGTTTCCCACCCCGCCGACCGCTAGGCCGAACAGGAGCGTAATCGCGATCGCATAGCCGAAGGGGATACCGCTGCCTGCCATCAGCTTGCCGAGTGCGATCCCAGTGAGTGCTAGCAACGAGCCCAGCGACAGGTCAAAACCCCCGGTGAGCATCACGAACGTGAGGCCGATGGCGACCATCCACAGGACGGCTGCGCTGGTCAGCAGCGCATCAAGGTTGGCTGAGGTGAAGAAGCGGGCTTGCGAGAGCGAAAAATAAACAAACGTGGCGATCAACAGAATCAGGACGGCCAGGAAGCGCTGGCGGAAAGCCGCGCGCCGGACGCCCGCCGTCCCATCGCCGAAAAGCCCAAAACCGGAGCTAAGCCTGCTCTTTGCCTGTGCGAGCTCAGTTTCCATCGCGCGACTCATGATGTCCGACCGCAAAATGCGCGATACGGGCCTCAGTTGCTTGCTCGCGGCCAAGCGACGCGACGATGCGCCCGCGGTACATGACGAGGATGCGGTCGCAGAGCAACCGCAGCTCGGGCGTCTCTGATGAACTGACCAAGATCCCTACACCATCCTCTTTGATCTGATCGAGCAACTTGTAAATCTCCGCTTTCGAGCCGACGTCAACGCCGCGCGTGGGCTCGTCGAGTAACAGCACCTTCGGCTTGATTGCGAGCCACTTGCCGAGAACCACCTTCTGCTGGTTGCCACCGCTCAGCCGGGCAACCGGGGTGTTCACCGTGTCTGTGACAATCCCGAGACGGGTGATCGAATCGTTGACGATGGCAAGCTCGTGCGCGCGCTTGGGACGCCTTAGGCGCCACGCATGCGAGCCCTCGGCCATCAGCAGGTTCTCTCGTACGGTCATGTCCTGAACCAGCCCAGTGATCTTCCGATCGGCTGGGACGTAGCCGAGACCTTCTCGCATGGCGGACCGTGTGTCCCGACGCACCGCCGCGCGACCGTCGATTTCGATCAAGCCGGTCGCTCGCGGCTCGACGCCGAACAATCCCTCTAACAAGGCGCTTCGCCCGGCACCGACCAGGCCCGCTAGTCCCACGATCTCACCTCTCTCGACTTCCAAACTCGCGTCGTGAACGCGGCCGGGGATGTTGAACTCACGAACGCGAAGAACCGGATTGGAGCTGAGCTGCTCGTGTTCGGCAAGCTCGAGATCACCGAGTTCCCGTCCAATCATGCGGGCGATGAGACTGTCACGGTCGAACTCGCCTATGTGACCCGTCCCCACTTCAAACCCATCGCGGAGGATGGTGACACGGTCCACCAGTTCAAAGATCTCGTTCATCCGGTGTGAGACGAAGGCGATCGCCACATGATGCTGGCGCAACGCGCGTACCGCCTGGAACAGAGCTGCCACCTCGTCATCGGTAAGTGCGCTTGTGGGCTCGTCAAGGATCACCACACGGGCCTCCATCGAGAGCACGCGAGCGATTTCGACCATCTGCTGTTGGTCGGGACGGAGATCCGCGACGACCTCCTCGGGGCGGATTGTCAGCTCGAGGCGTTCGAGTATTGCCCGCGCCCGCGTCCGAGTTGCTCGCCAATCGATCCCGAACCAGCGTCGCGCCTTGCGCGGACCGAGGAAGACGTTCTCGGCGACCGACAGGTGAGGCACGAGCGTGGTTTCCTGCGTCACCGTCGCAATGCCGGCCTGCATCGCGTGGGCGGCATCACCGAAGCGAACCGGCTTGCCGGCCAGCAGCACGTTTCCGGCGTCCGGGACCAGCTGACCCGAGAGGATCCGCAACAACGTCGACTTACCGGAGCCGTTCTCCCCTACCAAGCCGTGGATCTCTCCCGGGCGAAGCTCGAAGTCGACGCCGCGCAGCGCGTGGACTCCACCGTAGTTCTTGCGCACCTTAGATGCCTGCAGGAGGGCGGCCGTCACGATCTCGCCTCCAGTGCCGCGGCTGCTGCCAACACCAGGTCCTCCCGGTGAGGAGCCGCCGACACCTGCACTCCTACTGGAAGGCCGTCCTCCCTGCCCGCAGGCACGCTTGCCGCGGGCAGGCCACCAAGCGCCAACAAGTGAACATAGTCGAAAGCGCGGAACTCACCGTAGCGCTCGCGTGGTAAGCCCCCCGGCGGCTCTCCGTGGCACGGCGCCGGCCCTGCGACCACCGGGCTGAGCAGCACGTCGACCCCTCGCGCCATTGCCCGCACCGCAGTGCGGACCGCATACACCCGTCTCTGAACCGCAAACCATTCGGCGGCGCTCGGAGTGCGGACACTGACCGCCGAGAGCAGGCTGGACATGAGCGGGTGGTGTCTGCCCTCGGCGCCCGCGAGGTCGGCCCTTAGCTGCGCTCCGCCGTCCGCGGATACGCACGCGAAGAACAATTCAGTGGGGTCCTCGTCCCACGGTGCAGCGACCTCTTGCGTCTCGGCCCCGGCGTCACCCAGCGCCCGCGCCGCCCGCGCGAGCGCGGCAATCGTGCCGGAGGTCACGCTCAGCCTCGGATCGTCAGCGAATATGCCGATCCGCAAGCCTCGCAGGTCGACTGCCTCAGGATTTCTAAGCGGCGCCGGGACCGCGTAGGGATCGATCCAGTCGGGTCCGCTGATCACGGGCAGCACGAGCCGGATGTCCTCGCTGAAGCGAGCGATCGGGCCCACGCAGAACAGGTCCATGTACCCGCTGGTCCTAGTGCTGGGCCACGTGCCGGTATCCGGCACTCGTCCCACTGTCGGACGCATGCCGATGACCCCGCAGTAGTGCGCCGGTACCCGCAGAGAGCCGCCGCCGTCGGTGCCGATTCCCAGCGGTGTTGCGCCGGCGCCGGCGAGCGCGGCTTCGCCCCCGCTGGAACCGCCCGGCGTGCGCGACGGGTCCTCCGGGTGGTTGGTGCGCCCATGTATGAGGTTGTCGGTCTCGTAGGCCGAGCTGTACTCGGGCACATTGCTCTTGGCCAGGATGATCGCGCCCGCCGCGCGCAGCCGGCGGACGACGGTCGCGTCCTCGCTCGGAACGTAGCCAGCGCGTGCCAGCGAGCCGCCGGTGCACGGCACCCCCTCGACGTCGATCGAGTCCTTGATCGTCACTGGCAGGCCGAGCAGCGGTCGCAGATCGCCAGCACGCCGCTGTCGGTCGGCTTCGCCTGCGAGCCGTAGCACCTGCTCAGGTTCGAACGACACCACCGCGTTCAAGCGGGGGTCAACGTCGTCAATCTGTCGGAGGTAGTGCACCGCCAGCTCTTGCGCCGACAGCTCGCCGCGCGCGAGCATCGACATCCACTGGGCTGCCGACGGCTGTACTGCGTCAGTCCGCGAGCGCGGCGTGGAAGCTGTCGATCGCACTCTTGATCCACATCTTGTTGTCCCAGCCGGCTTGGCGTTCGGAGAGCTCGGGCTCGAGCCGCTTCTCTATCTCCTCGAGGGACATACCAGCCGATCGAAGCGAAGCGACTCGGTCGCGCACCGCGACCAGGTAGTCGCGAAGGGCCTCGATCAATCCTGCGTCTCCAACCTCGCCATGGCCACCGACCACCACCTGTGGCTCGAGTGCCTGCAACCGGTCGAGCACCTGGAGCCAACGGTTGCCGTTCGCGTCCTCGTCAGGGAAGATCGGCAAGAATCGCTCCTCTACCAGATCGCCGGCGAACAGCACCCGTGGCTCGGGGAGAAAGATCACCTGATCGCCGCGAGTGTGCGCGGGGCCAACGGCGAGCAGTTGGGCGACCACGCCGCCGAGGTCTAGCTGGACGCTCTGTCCGTCGTAGATCACGTCCGGCGAGGTGAGCTCGACATCGGCCAGCAACTGCGCGAGTCCGGGACCGAATCCGGAGAACATCTCGATGTACTCAGATCCTTTTGCCGCCATCTCCTCCCACTGAGCCGCGTTGCAGACGTAGGTCGCCTCGCTGAACGACTGCGTCCCAAAGGCATGCTCAGGATGAAAGTGGGTGGTGGTCAGCAGCAGCTTGCCGTTGCCACCGATCTTCCGAGCCTCGCCGAGAATGCGCTCGCCGTTGCGGGGACCCATCGCCGTGTCGATCACAAGCGTTGCGCGTTCGCCGATCACGATCCCCACATTGGGGACGAACTCGACGCGCTGATCGGGCATCACGTGAACGCGCTCTGCCACCTGTTCATTGACGCCTAGAGGGATGAGTGGAGGACTCTCGATCATCTCCGGCCACCTCTTAGCTGCCCGGATACTCCTGCTTGAGCTGCTGCTCCCAGGGGGTGATCGTGCTGACGTTGGACTTGTCCACCAGGACGGGTGGGCCCGCTTTGATCGTCGGTGGGATCTTCACTCCCTCCGAGAGGTCGTAGAGCCCCCAGGCGAAGTCCTTGCCCATGCTCGGATCGTCGAGCTTGATGGTGAACGTCTCGCGCCCGGCCTTGATCGCTCCGAGCGCGTCGCTGCCGCCGTTCTCCCCGGCCAAGACTAGGTTTGTAGTTCCCTGCGATCGGGCGGCGGACGCCGCGCCGATCGCGGACGGGTCGTTGTATGCCATGACGCCCTTTATCGACGAGTACTTGCCGAGCAGCTGGGTCATGGCCTTCTCGCCCCCGGCGATGTCATCGCTCGGATTGGAAGCATTACCGGCGACGCTGAGACCAAACTGCTTTGCCCAATACGCGTCGCGGTCGATGCTGAACACGATCGAGGGAACCTTGACCTCGAAGTCGATCGTGCCGACCGACGCGCCCTTCTTCAGCAGCCTCGCCATCTCTTGGGCTGTCATGAATGCGGCCTCGTCCCGGCGCTGCCAGACCTGGCTCTGATAGCCGCCCAGGTTGGTGGTGCTGGTGAAATTGAGGTCGATCGTGACCAGGTGGATCCCAGCCGCGCGCGCACGCGCCACGTCGGGCGCGAGCGACTTCGGATCGAGCGCAAACACCGCGATGCCATTGACCTTCTGAGCGATCAGCTGGTCGAACTGACTGACCTGAGCATTGACGTCGCCTTCGGCGTCCTTCTCCACGTACTTGCCACCGAGCTTCTGCGTCTCTAAGCGCATCGCATCTCCAAGTACGGTGAGGAACTCGTTGCTGCTCCCCTCAGGGTTCAGGTACGCGAGCACCAGTTTTTTTGGCTTTGGCTGTGAGTAGGTTGCCGGGACCTGTTGCTCGATGCTCGAGAATGGAACGCTTGCCGCCGGGGACGCGCCTGTAGCCGCGGCGCTGGAAGAGCTCGAGCCCGCGGAGCTGGAAGAGCTCGAGCTCGATTTGCTGCTGCCGCACGCAGCGACCCCGATCACCAGCACGCAGCTCGTGGCCAACGTAAGCGCCCAACGCTTGACCGCCATCGTCTCCTCCGCTTTCGCTCCGCCTGCTGACAGGCCGCACAGCCAGCTTCATTCGCCGCCGCGGCACGCGCCCTCAAACCGGCGGTTTGACATTTGATAGAATCTGTACCAGGTTCGTCCGCCGAGCGCAAGCGGGTGCGGTCACTCGCAATGTCGCTCTAACGTTCGCGCGAACTCCCGCAGCACGGCGCAGAAACGCTCCGGTTCCTCGATCGGGATGCAATGTCGCGAACGCTCGAAGATGACGTATCGCCCGGCCCGAGCCCGCTCGGCGATGTACTGCGCGAGTGAGACCGGGTAATAGGGGTCGTTACGCGAGTACACCGCGAGTACAGGGATTTGGAGCTCCGAGATCACCGGTCGCATGTCGAGCTTTGACTGTTCTTCGACCAGTCGCAGCGCTACGTCTAGCGGCGTCTGCAGCGCGACGGCATAAAGCCAGTCGACTGTCGCCGGCACCGGATCGAGCAGAGTCTGCGCCTGGAACTCCCGCTCCCCCGCTGGCCACGACTCTCTCAGCCGGAGTAGATGCTGCCTCAGCGCCGGCTCGCTCATCGTGTGCGGAAAGTCGGGAGCCTGGGTCAGGCGCAGCGGACCGTTGACGATCACCAGTCCGCTGACGCCGGCGCCGCCGCGCTCGAGGTAGCGCAACGCGACTGTCGTTCCCATCGACCACCCCACCAGGACCGCGCGTTGCAGGTCAAGCGAGCGGATCACCGTGGCCAGATCATCGGAGAGCTCATCGAAGTCGTACGCGCACCGTGGCTTCTCGGACTCACCCATGCCACGCAGATCGAACGCGACCACCCGATGACGATCCTGCATACGTGCGACGACCGGATCCCAAAGCCGATGCGAGCCCTTCCAGCCGTGCACGAGAATGATGGGTCTATCGCCCCGACCACGGTCACTGAAGCGCAGCGCGATCCCGTGTGGTCCTCGCAGGTAGCTCACGACAGTGCGAGCCGGGAACCGACGTACGCTCCGCGTCGCGGCGCGACGAGCCCCAACGGCCTCGTTGACTTCTGATCAAAGATATGAAAGTCTCGCGTTGCTAGTGGCTGAGCGCAAGCTGATCAATCCGCGGGAGCTGTTTCCCCCGCCTGGGTTCAGCCACGTGGCGGTCGCCAGCGGGCAGCGCCTCGTGTCCATCGCTGGGCAGACCGCCATCACCCCGGACTTCGCGATCGTCGGCGAAGGCGATCTCGCCACCCAAACGCGCGTGGCGATGGAGAGCGTGGAAATCGCGCTGCGGGCGGCGGGCGCGGGATGGGACGATGTGGTCCGCCGCACGATCTACACACTTGCCCCGACAGAATTCGAGGTGATTGCCCGGGCGATCGAGGAGGTCACGGGCGACCGTGCGCATCCTCCGCAGACCATCCTCGGCGTCACCGGGCTCGCACTCCCGGGGCTCCTGATCGAGATCGAGGTAACGGCGCTGATCGATTGAGAGCGGTCCGCATGCACCGGCTCGGCGGTCCCGAGGTGCTCGAGGTCGAGGAGCTCCCCGACCCGAGTCCCGGGCCACACGACCTGCTCGTGCGCGTCCAGGCCACGTCGGTCAACCGCCGGGATCTGTGGATGAGGGCGGGCCATCCCCATCCGGCGTATCGAGTTGCGCTCCCGGCAATCCTCGGTATCGATCTGTGCGGGGAGGTGCTGAGCACCGGGAGCGAGGTAGAACGCTTCTCAGCGGGGCAGCGGATTACGATCAACCCCTACATCACCTGCGGCCGCTGTGAGTACTGCCGCCGTGAGCGCTCGCAGTACTGCATCCGCTTCGACGTGTATCACGGAGCCTACGCCGAGTTGGCACTCATTCCGGCGTCGCTGGCGGTACCGGTCACAGCATCGGTGCCGGCCGAGCACGTGGCCTGCTTCGCCAACGCCTACATCACCGCGTGGCAGATGCTGATCACAAAAGCGCGTTCGGGGCCGGATGACGTCATTTTTGTGTGGGCCGGGACGAGCGGGCTTGGGAGTGCCGCCATCGAGATCGCCCGGCTCGTGGGAGCGCGGGTGATCGCCAGCGCGGGCTCGCCCGCCAAGCTGGCGCAATTGGCGAAGCTGAAACCTGATCTGTCAATCGATCACCACCGCGAGGACGTCGTCGACCGGGTGCTCGAATTCACCGGCGGGCTTGGCGCATCGATCGTGTTCGAGCACGTCGGCCGGGCCACCTGGGCGCGCTCACTGGCAATGTGCGCTTCCGGCGGGATAATCGTCAGCGCCGGCGCGACAAGCGGCGACGAGGTGACCATGGACGTCACGGAGATGTTCGTAAAGCAGGTACGGATTCTGGGATCGCGCCTGGGAACGATGGACGACGCGCTGGCAGCCGTGCGCCACCTCGACTCCGGCCGCTTCACTCCGCTGATCGCGGAGGTGTTACCGCTCGAGGGAGTGGCCGAGGGCCACCGCAAGCTGGAGCGGGGCGAGAGTGGCGGCAAGCTGGTGGTCCGCGTGGCGGCCTGAGCGCCGCTCACGCCGTCCGAACCACGGCCTCCCGGTCCCAGGTCGCCGAGGTCAAGCCTCGCTGGCGGAGCACCTGCTTGCGCACCTTGCCGTTCTCGGTCAAGGGCAGCTCAGGGACGAACTCCAGGTAGCGCGGGACGGCAAAATAGGCCAAACGCGGCTGACAGTGCGCGATCAGCTCCTCGGGCGTGAGGCTCGCCTGCTCCTCGAGCACGATCGCCGCCATCACTTCGTCCTCGCCAAGCACCGATGGAACGGGGAACACCGCCGCCGACTGCACCGCTGGATGCTCGAGCAGGACCTGCTCCACCTCCCAGGAGGAGATGTTCTCGCCCCTTCTGCGGATCGCGTCCTTGGCACGGTCAAGGAAGCGATACCAGCCGTCGGGTTCTCGTACCACCCGGTCGCCGGTGTGAAACCAGAGGTTCCGCCACGCCTGCACGGTTTGCTCTGGCATCGCCCAATAACCGTCGGCGAACGCGAACGGTTCATCGTGACGAAGCAAAAGTTCTCCTGGCGTGCCGTCGTCAACCTCTCCGTCGTGCTCGTCGACCACGCGGGCCGTGAAGCCTGAACGCACCGTCCCCATGTACCCGCCACGGCCAGTTCGCGGGTCGGCGGCAGCGATCGCACAATTTGTCTCCGTCGAGCCGTAGCCTTCCACCAGCTGGATCCCGAAGCGCTCGCGGAAGCGGTCGAAGTGGCGAGCGGGGGTGGCGGGTGCCAACGCCACGCGGACCCTGTGCTCCTGCTCGAAGGGCTCGTACCGGCGAGCCAAGAGGATGCTTACCATCGCCCCGAGCAGGTAGGTGATGTCGGCGCCGCAGCTCCTCACCCGCGCCCAGAAGCTGGAAGCGGAGAAGCGCTCGCCGAGCACGAACGTCGCGCCGCTCACCAGCGCCTGCACAAACGCGGTCAGGGCGTTGGTATGAAATAACGGCAGACAGGTGTAGAGGACGTCGCCCTCGCGGATCCCCAGTGACTCGCTGACGAGTACTCCCCACCAGTAGAACTGGGCCTGGGGGCAGCGCACTCCCTTGGAGGGGCCGGTGGTTCCAGAGGTATAGAGGATCGCGGCGATGTCGCCCGCGCCGACCGGATGGGCGGGGTCCGGATCGCTCGCCTCCGGCAGCGAGCTCGCACGGCAGCCCGCGAGCAGCTGGGGTGCTGGGTCCCCCCGCTCGGGCTCGCGGCCCCCCAGAACCCAAGCCCGTTCCAGCTCGCCGAGCGAGCCGAGCGACTGGAATGCGTCGAGGAAGGAGGACTCCACCAAGAGCAAGCGAGCGCCGCAGTTGGCAAGGATGTGCGCTAGCTGGGGGCCGCGAGAGGCCGTGTTGATCGGAACCGCGATCGCGCCCGACCAGGCGCACCCCAAGACCAGCTCGAGCAGCTCGAGCCGGTTCTCGCACATCGCCGCCACCCGATCGCCGGGCTCGATGCCCGCCTGGCGCAGTCTCCTCGCCGACCGCGCCGCCAGGTCGCGGACCCCTCGATAGCTGAGCTCGAGCTGGCCGCAGCGCAGCAGCGGCAGCTCGCCGTACGTGGCAGCTTGGCGCTCCAGCAGGCTGGGAAGCGTCCGCTCGGAGAGCGGGATCTCGCGCAGCGGGCAGACGACGGGGCCGGCGGTCACTGCAGCAGGCCGAGGTTCGCCAGCTCGTCCCGGATCAGCTCCATGGCCGTGGCGGCACGTGGAAACCCGGCGTAGATGGTTAGCATCGTCGCCAGCTCCTCGATCTGCTCGGCGTTGACGCCGTGCTGGACGGCCCAGCGGACGTGCCCGCGGAGGCGAGCTTCTGCGCCGCCCTGCGTGATCAGGCTCGCCAGCACAATCATGCTTCTCTCGCGCAAGGTGAGGACTCCATCCTCCCAGGCTCCGCCGCCGGCGGCCGAGATCGCCTCACCTGCCATCCGCTCGCCGACCAGCGCGCTGAGGTGCGACTCGACCTCTTCCTCGGGAATGCCGAACTGGCTTGCGTACGCCTCGATCCCGCGAGCAAGGCGACTGCTCTCGCGGTCGGCGCTCATGGTGGCGTCACCGATGCCGCGAACTCCTCGATCGCGGACGCGACCTGTTCGGGCGTCTCGATCATCGAGAAGTGAGTGCGGGCCGCGAGCCTGCGAACCGAGAACCAGTCGTGCTCCGCGGCGAATCGCTCCTGCACACCCAGGTATTCGGACGAGGGAGGCTGACCGTAGATATGCATCACGGGGCGCGGCGGATCGAGCGCCTCGAGTGCTCGGAGGGGGCTGCTCTCGCGTCGATAGGAGGCCTCGATCTCGCGGCCCGAGCGCATCCACATCTCGGCCCCTTGCTGGCGCATCACCGCGAGCGCGTCGCGGACCGCGGCGCTGTCGTCTCCCGCTCGCCAGATTTCGAACAACGTGTCGCGCGCCGCAGGCCAGCGATCGGGAGCCTGCAACTCGGAGAGCAGCTGCATGTAGGGAGCGGACGGGGGCACCAGCATCCAGTCGAGGTGCACAATCGCGGGGACGCGAGTCGGTAACCGCCGGGCGAGCTCGATCGCCACCCACCCGGAGTGCGAAGCCGAGCACGGGATGAAAGTCTCGAGCTTTGCGGCCTCGGTCACCGAGAGCGCGTCGTCCACCATCTCGGGAGTGCCGAAATCAGTCTCGGCCGGCCGCGAATCACCATGGCCACGCCACTCGAAGCTGACCACGCGCCGCTTGGACGCGAGCAGTTGCGCAGCCCGCGCCCAACGTCCGCGACTCGAGCACCAGCCGGTCAACAGCAGCAACGCGGGCTGGCCGGCTCCCAGGTCGTCGTAGCCGAGGCCGAGGCCGTGCGGCTCAGCGGCCATCGACGGGAGCGGGCTGGTCTCGGACGAGTTCCAGCGTCGCACAGTGAAGTCCGGCGATCGCGAACTTCTGGCTCTCAGAGAAGTCCACCTGGATCACCTCGACCCCTTCGCGCTCGAGCGCGGCCACCGTCGACGGTGCGCCCGCGTTCATTACGACCTTTCCCGGCTCCAGCGTCACGGCGTTGACCGCTAGGTCCCAGTACTCCTCCACCGGCACCTCGATCACCCTAAAATCGCGACGCATCAGGTAACGCACGAACTCGTAGTCCACGAGGTGCGGAGCCAGCACCGCGATGCCGGCGTCGGGAACCATCAGGAACATGTCGGCATGCGTCGTGCCGATATTTCCATTTCCGGTGGTTCCGATCCAACCCGGGCTATACGTCCTTACAAGCTCGATCCCGAGGCCGCTCAGCACGAACTCGATCTGACGCAGCCCCTCTTCGTTTGCCACAACGCTGTTGTTGAAGACGAAGGTCTGGGAGTCGAGCCAACGCCCCGCGCCGGGCTCGCCGATCCCGCGGCCATGGATCGTGAGATAGATCGGCACGCCGAGCGCGGCGAGTGTTCCTGACCAGATCACCTCACGGCCTCGCTGCCATGAACCGAGACCCATCCGGTGGATGATCGCGCCGCCGCGCGCGACCAGCCCGCCGCCGGCCAGAGTGACCAGGTTCTTCAGATAGCCGTATGCACCGATTGCCGGGATGGGAGGCTCGATGAAGTTGATCCGCACGCCGTTATCGCGGAGCACTTGGTGGTACTCGTCGAACTGCGCCTGCAGTCGCCCCAGATCCGCGTTGCCCGCGGCGGAGGAGTAGTAGTACTGCCATTCATCGGCGTACTCGGCGCGCGTCTCGTTCTCGGTCGGCCGAGAGACGAGCACTTCTCGCAACTTCCCGATGCCCTCGGCGCCCCAGCGGCGACCCCAGATTTGCTCGACCTCGTCGTAGAAATCCGTCTCGTGCAGGATCCAGTTGTGCAGGGGCTCCTGCGGATCGAACCAGGGAAGCCCACGGACCGCGCCGCGCTCGTCATGCTCGGCCGCCCTGCGGGGCGAGGAGTACGTCAGCTCGGTGGTGTTGCCGTCCGCGTCGACGACCCTGAACGGGACGCGTTCGCGGGTTGAGGCGGCGGTGCTGTGGACTGCCATCGGAAGCGGGCCGCAGGATACCGCTGATTTGATCTTCGATCAAATCAATGGCGAGGAGGGATCTCGGAGCACCATGAGCATCATCGGGACCACAAGTGGCGGCTAATCCCGGACCACGAGTGGCGCTTTTGCCCTCATATCCCCGGCGGGGGCAACCTTATCAACGCTTAAGAGTGTCGACAGATTGCTGGTTTTCGGGCGATACTGGAGGCCCTCGGTTGACAGTGACGGCCCAATGTGTCTACACTCTTTGGTGCGGGAGTTGTTGCTCGTCCGCATCGGGACCGTTTGCGTTTGCTACCAGCCGCGGCCATCAACAACGAAGCAAGAGAGCAATCCATGGGACGAGAGACACCCGGCGCCGTTTCTTTCGAGATCCACCCACGGACGACGGCGCTCGTGGGCCTGGTTGCGGATGCGTGCGCTTCACAGCCGATCGGGAGTTTCAACGCCGAAGAGCCGCACAACGCAGCGGTCCAGCGGATGGGATACCTGTTCGCGAGTGTCACCGACACGGAGTCGGTGATCGCGCGCTTGCGCGCCTTCGCGACCAGCGTCGCCTAATTCGGGCGTGGACTTCGAATTGGTGCAACGAATGTCGTCAACCTGGCAGGCGATTGGCAACCAGCTGATGAGAGTCGCCCCCGCACGGCAACCCGATCTTCGACATCAACCCCTACTGGCCGCCGAGCCGAGCAGGTGCTCCGGGTGACCCGGAGCGTCCCGTGTTCTAAGGAGACAACGTATGACCGTAGTGCATGATTTCGTCGCTGGCGAGACGTCCCCGGCGCAGGAGTTGTTCGAGCGCGCGAGGGCGTTGCAGCCGCTGCTCGCGCGCAACGCGGCTCAGACGGAAGCGGACCGCCGCATTCCGGAGGAGAACATCGCGGCGATCCGCGAAGCCGGGCTGTTCAAGCTGATGGTGCCGCGCCGCTTCGGCGGCTTTGAGATTTCGTTTCAGGCGAAGCTCGAGGTGTCGGCGATCCTGGCCGAGGCCTGCCCGTCGACGGCGTGGGTGGTGACGCTGACCAACGTCTGCAGTTGGTTCACGGGTCTGTTCGCCGGGCGGGCGCAGCAGGAGGTCTGGGGCGAGGATCCGGACGCGCGCGTGTGCGGCGTCTTCGCTCCCAGCGCGACCTCGCGGCACGTGGAGGGTGGCCAGCACGTGACCGGGAGCTGGGGCTATGCGTCGGGCTGCCTGCATTCCCAGTGGGCCGTGCTTGGCATCCCGGTGATGGACGAGGCAGGCGAGCAGGTGGATCAGGGGTTCGCGCTGATCCCCATGAGCGAGCTCCGGATCGAGGACACCTGGTTCGTCGCGGGCATGAAGGGCACAGGCTCCAACACGCTGGTCGCCGAGGACGTGTTCGTGCCGGATCACCGGATCATCTCGGTGCCCGCGGCGCTGGATAATGAGTATGCGACCGAGTTCAAGGACGAGGTGCTCTACCGGGCGTCGTTCATTCCCGTGGCGGCGCTCGTGCTCGCCGGGCCGCAGGTCGGCATGGCTCGCGCGGCGGTGCGCCTGGTCATAGAGAAGGCGCCGAAGCGCCGGATCGCTTACACGATCTTCGAGCGCCAGACTGACTCGACGGCATTCCAGATGGGCGTCTCGGACGCGGCGATGCTTGCCGACAGCGCGGCGCTGCACGTCAAGCGCGCAGCTGCGGACATCGACCGAGCGGCCGAGCATGGCGAGAAGCTCGACTACGCGAGCCGCGCGCGCGTGCGCGCGGACACGGGCTGGGCGATCCGCAAGGCGCGCGAGGCGATCGACGCGGTGATCTCCGCCAACGGGGCCTCGAGCTTCGCCGATGCGAGCCCCCTGCAGCGGCTCTGGCGTGACTCCAACACGGCCGGTCGCCACGCCGTGGTGATGCCGATCGTAAACCAGGAGATCTACGGCAAGGCGCTGCTCGGGATCCCCTACGAGGACAACATCTCCCCGCTGATCTGATGAACGCGCCCGCTACACAGCTCAGCCCGGAGACGTTTCGCGACGCGATCGGACACTTCGCCAGCGGCGTCACCGTGATCACCGCCGAGCACGAGGGGCGGCGCTTCGGCTCGACGGCCAGCGCGGTGTCCTCGCTATCGCTCGAGCCGCCGATGCTGCTCGTGTGCCTCAATCGCGAGTCGGCCACCGGGCGCGCGGTGGGACAGGCGGTGCACTTCGCGGTCAACGTGCTCGCGCACGATCAGGGTGAACTGGCCCGCCGGTTCGCGTCGAAGGCCGACGATAAGTTCGCCGGCCTGGAGGTCATGCGGGGCCGGCGAGGCGCGCCGCTGCTGGCCGACGCGCTCGCGCAGTACGAGTGCCGCGTGGCCGAGCACGTGACCGGCGGCACGCACAGCGTGTTCCTGGCCGAGGTCGACGAGGTACGCACCCGCGAAGGCGGCGCGCCGCTGGCCTACTTCCGCGGCGAGTTCGGGCGCCTGGAGCTCCAGCAGGACAGCGAGGCCCACGCCCGCCTGCGCGCGCAGCTGCTCGACCGGCGACTGCCGATCGGCGAGCCGCTGGACGCCGAGACTCTGGCCGCCGAGCTTGAGCTGTCGCCCAAGGCGGTCCGCCGCGCGCTGGCCAAGCTGAGCGGCGAAGGCCTAGTGGAGCGCGATGCGGATGGCGAGTTCGTGATCGCGCCGCTGACCTTCGCCGCGGTGGAGGATGCGTTCCGCGCGCGCCTGGCCATCCAGCTCGGTGCCGCCGACCTCACCGTGAGGCGCCTCCACGCCGACGCGCTGGCCGACCTGCGGCGGCTGATGGCAGCCACCACAGCGACCGAGCCGACGCCCATGGGCGTCTGGCTGGAGGCCAACGCCGCCTTGCACGAGCGGATGATCGCCCTGGCCGGCAGCGAGGCGCTGCTCGACAGCTACCGGCGCCTGACGGTGCCGGGGATCATGAGCCGCAGCCTCCTCACCGAGGAATACGCCGATCCCGACATGGCGACCCACCACTTCACGCTCATAGAGGCCTACGAACGGGGCGACCTCGACGCCGCCCGCGCCGCCCTGATCAGCGACACCGAGGGCGCCATCGCCGTGCACCGCGCCCGCCTGCAAGCGGTCGGCGGCGCCATCTGACCCGGGGAGGAACAGCCTGTGAGACTCGTCAGCTACCGCGCGAACGGAGGGTTTCGAGCCGGCATCCTCACCGACGACGGCGTCGTCGACGCCGGCGCCTCGACCCGCGAGCTGCTCGGGCTTGGCCCCGACCGGCTCGCCGAGCTCGCCGCCGCCGGCGCGCCGCTGGACCAGGGCGCGCTCGAGCTCGGACCGCCGGTGTGGGACCCGCAGAAGATCATCTGCCTCGGCCTGAATTACCGCGACCATGCGCAGGAGGCCGGGCTCGCTGCGCCGGCGACACCGATGTTCTTCGCCAAGTGGGCGAACTCGCTGATTGGCCCAACGGCCATGATCGTTCCGCCGGCGATCACCCAGCAGGTCGACTATGAGGCCGAGCTGGCCGTGGTGATCGGCAATCACGGGCGCGACATCGCGCGCGACGACGCGCTTGATCACGTCGCCGGCGCGATGGCGTTCAACGATGTCAGCGCCCGCGACCTGCAGATGACCAATACGCTCTGGACGGCCGGCAAGGCGATCGACACCTTCGGCCCGTGTGGACCGCAGCTGGTGCTGAGCGATGAGCTGGGCGACCTGCAGGCGCTCGGCATCCGCGCGCGTGTCAACGGCGAGACGGTCCAGGATGGGACGACGGCCGACATGATCTTCGGCGTCGCCGACACGATCGCGTTCCTGTCGCAGATCATGACGCTCGAGCCGGGCGACATCATCGCCACCGGCACCCCGGCCGGGGTCGGCATGGCGCGTGACCCTCAGCTGTTCCTGCGCTCCGGTGACGTCGTGGAGGTCGAGATCGACGGCATCGGCACGTTGCGCAATCCCGTCGCCTGAACCCAAGGAGAACCGCCCATGTCACGCGAATCCGCCCACAGCGATCCGGTCGCCGCCGGCGCCGGCGTCATCACCCCGGTGATGCACCACGTCAACCTCAAGACCACCCGCCTGCAGGAGCTCATCGACTGGTACGCCACGGTGGTCGGGATGCGGCCGACCTTTCAGTACGAGGGCGGCGCCTGGCTGACCAACGACGCGGCCAACCACCGTCTCGCGCTGCTCACTGTGCCCGGTCTCGAGGACGATCCCGACAAGGTGCGCCACACCGGCTTACACCACACCGCGTTCGAGTACGCCTCGATGGACGACCTGCTCGACACCTACGAGCGCCTCAAGGCCCACGGCATCCTGCCGCACGGCTGCCTTGACCACGGTATGACCACGTCGTTCTACTACGTGGACCCGGACGGCAACAGCGTCGAGTTGCAGGCCGACAACTTCGGCGGTGACTGGAGCCAGTCGGCAGAGTTCATGCGCTCCGCGCCCGAGTTCGCCGCCGACCCGATCGGCACCCACATCGACCCCGATCGCCTGGTCGCCGCTCGCCGCGACGGCGCTACCCCCGAGGAGGTCCACCGGCGGGCCTACGCGGGCGAGTTCACGCCCGACTGGCCGCTTGATCTCCGGCTGCCCTGACGCCGCCAGTGGCCGGGACCCGTGACAGCACCGTCGTGATCCATCGCGCCCTACGCGAGGCGATCCTCAACAACGAGATCGCCGCGGGAGCCGGGCTCTCGCAGGCCCAGGTCGCCCGCGAGCTCGGGGTCAGCCGCGGCCCGGTCCGCGAGGCGTTTCGGCTGCTCGAGCGCGAGGGGCTCATCCACGCCGAGGTCAACCAGCGCGCGCGGGTGGCGCCGTTCTCGATCGAGGACCTCGAGCAGCTCTACGCCGTACGGATTGTCAACGAGGCGCTCGCCGTGGCCTTATCGGTGCCGCGCTTCGTACCCGCCGAGCTGGACCAGCTCGACGTCGCGCTGGAGCGCATGGACCAGCTCGCCGGTGTCGATGTTGCGCAATGGGAGATCGTCCATGGGGACTTTCACCGGCTCCTCGTGGGCCACGCCGGCGAGCGGCTGGAACGGCTGATCCGTCAGTGTTTCGAGCACGCCGAGCGCTACCGGCGCGTGTACGTCACCAGCGAACCCCGGGTCTGGCGCGTCGGCGCTTCCGAACACCGCGAGATCGTGGAGGCCTGCAGAGCCCGCGACGCCCCTCTGGCGGCCGCCAACCTCGCCCGCCACCTGTCCCGAACGGCGCTCAGCGTCCTCATGCTCGTTGCGCCCGATCACGACCCGCAGGTCGTCCGCGGCGCCGTACGGCAGGTCACCGGACCCGTGACAAGCACGATTGCCGACCCACCCGCTCGCCGCGCCAGCGCTTGACCAGGCAACGCCGCATCAACGGAGCGCGGCGCGCCCGGGCGCACGTCGCCACTTCGACGCGCGAGGAAACGCCGTGAGCGGAGGGCTACGGAAGATCGACGTGCACGCCCACTATCTGCCGGCTGCCTATCGGCAGGCGCTGATCGACGACGGCCAATCGCAGCCGGACGGGTGGCCCGTCCTCCCGACCTGGAGCCCCCAGGCGCACTTGGCGATGATGGATCAACTCAACATCGGCACCGCGATGCTCTCGGTGTCCACGCCGGGCGTGAACCTCGGGGGTGACCCGGCGGCGTGGGCCCACCGGGTCAACGAGACGGGCGCCCAAACCGTGCGGGACCACCCCGGGCGGTTCGGGCTATTCGCGTCGTTGCCACTGCCCGACGTCGACGCGGCGCTGGCCGAGCTCGCCTACGCGATGGAGACGCTGCATGCAGACGGGGTCATGCTCCTCTCGAACTACGACGACGTGTACCTCGGAGACGAGCGCTTCAATCCGCTGTTCGCCGAACTCAGCCGCCGCAAGGCCGTCGTGTTCCTGCATCCGACCTCCCCGGCGTGCTACGAGGCGACGTCGCTGGGCTACCCGCGGCCGATCCTCGAGTTCCTGCTCGACACCACGCGTGCGGTGGCCAACATGGTGCTCAACGGAACGCTGAAGCAGCACCCCGATCTGCGTCTCATCGTCCCGCATGCCGGCGCCGCGCTGCCGGTCATCGCCGACCGCATCGCCGGCTTCGCGGGCCTCTTCCCACTGGGCGGCCAGAAGCCCGGAGCGATCAACATCATCGGAACACTCCAGCGCCTTCACTACGAGGTCGGCGCGGGGTTCCCGTTCCCACGCCAGATCGCCGCGCTCCTGGATCTCGTCGACGCCGACAGGCTGCTGTACGGCACCGACTTCCCGTTCGCAGAGACCCCGGGCATCGAGGCCAACGCCAACGCCCTCGAACGCAGCCACCTGCTCAAACCGCGCGACGTCAAGGAAATCCTGCGAGGCAACGCCGTCTCTCTGTTCCCGAGGCTCCGAACGCCATCTCAATGAGCCGCCCGTTCAACATCGCTCGAAAGATGTCTCGGCTGCTGAGACGGCCTTAGCGCCGCTTCAGTCACGAAAAGAGTCAAAAACGTGATCAATTCGCTGATCGTGGATATGGTGCGGCAGGTGTTGAGGAGTCAGCGGTAGATGGGGTTGGTAGCCAACCTTCGCGCCTACGGGCGGGTGATCACCCACACGCGCTACCGACGCATGCCCGACTTGGTGCGCTTGCTCGCACGCCGCCCGGCGATCGCCGCCGGGGTGAGCGCCTACGAGGCCGGGCTGCAGGTCAGCGGCCGCGTCGACGCGCGGCTAAAAGCGTTAGCGGTGGTCAAGACCAGCGCGCTGATCGGCTGCCCGTTCTGACTGGACATTGGCTCTGCCGTGAGCAGAGCGCACGGGGTCAGCGAGCAGCAGCTGCAAGAGCTACCGCGCTATCACGAGAGCCCGGCCTTCTCGCCGCTGGAACGAAGCGTGCTTGACCTGGCCGTGATGATGGCTCAGACCCCGGTCGAGGTCCCGCCCGTGCTCGTCGCCGAGTTGCGCCGCGATCTTGACGAGACCCAGCTGGTTGAACTGGCCGCGGCGATCGCCTGGGAGAACTATCGGGCGCGGTTTAACCGTGTCTTCGGGGTCGGGCCGGTGGGGTTCTCCGCGGGAACGGTGTGCGCGATTCCCGAGCATCATCGAGCAGATGGATGAGCCCCGTCTGGTCCGCCGGGTGTTGCCAATCCAGAACCGTGCGATCAACCCGCTGGTCTGCGCGGCGGTCGAGCATGGGCTGGCGCCGCCCACCTACGCACTGTTGGAGACCATCGGCCGGCGGACCGCGCGCCGGCGGCGGGTGCCCGTCGCCAACGGCCTTGATGGCGACACCTTCTGGCTGATCGCCGCGCTCGGCGAGCACGCCAACTACGTTCACAACCTCAAAGCCGACCCGCACGTACGAGTCAAGGCCCGGCCAGCGCGGCTGCGCGACGGGCTACGGATGCGCTGGCGCACCGGCACCGCGTACCCCATGCCCGACGACGACGCCCGCGCGCGGCACCGCCGCCTCGGTCGCGGCCGCCCCGGCTACCGCCTCGACGGCATCCTGCTGCGCGCGCTGGCCACCGACATGCGCATGCTCACCGTCCGAATCGAGCTCGAACCCGCCCCTTGAGTCACGTTTTCAGTCAAAAACGTGACCGTTGTTCCTGCAGGAGATTCCTATTTCAGCCGGCGTGGGCCAAGACGCGCGAGAGTGCCTGTGCGAAGCGCCGGCGAGTTCGTAGTCGAGCCCGCCCGGCTCGGGTAAGCCTCCACTCGCGGCGGTCATGATGTCGGTCGCTGCGGACCAGTCCTCGCTCCTCGCAGCGGTGGAGGATCTCGTGCAGGAGTTGGTCACCGCTCGGCTCGTCGCGCAGGGCGGGGATGGCGCGCGCCGAGCAGCGAGTGCCTAGCGCACCACGATGCAGCGCGTGCAGGACGGCCGTTTCGACTGGTCCTGGGAGGTCGTCGTCGACCACCTTGTGAGTGTAGGTCTGGCGTAGCATTGACGCTGTGCCTGGCTGACGCTGACCAGCCTTCACATCCAACCCGGCGCTGGCTGCGCCAGCGTACCTCGTGCGGCGAGCCGGTCGTGTGCGGCTCGAGCCCGCGCGGTTGGGCGGCGGCGCCCGCGCACCGCCTAGCTGCCAACTGCTCTCAGCGGCGTCTGCCGAAGGACTGACCCCAGCTCTCGGCGGGACGCCGGCGTTGAGTGTGTTGTCGGGTCCGAATGCGGCTTGAGTCACTGACGGTCCACGAGCGGCACACTGCGCCGCCGTTCCACACGCCCGACTACGTGAGGGTCCGGTGGGCCACAGGTGGCTTCTGCCATACCGCCCTTCGCCCATCCGCTCCGGGGACGCACGCACAAGCGCATCACGACACGCACCAGCACGGAGTATCGAACATGCTCATTACCCCACCCGACGCACCCCTGACCGATGGCGTCGTGACCTTGCGACTGCCCTCGGCGCAAGCCGGCGACATGGACACCGCGATCGGCTACAGCCAGGAAGATGGAGGGCTTGACGGCGCCTGGCTGCCGATGATTCCGGGACAGCCCCCTGCACGATGGGTCGAGGACTGGCTGGAAGGCTGGGCCGGTCGTCATTGCCACAACGGTCCCACGCTCGTCGTCACCATCGCGGACGAACCACACTTCATCGGCATCGTCGGCTTCGGAGATCGAGGCGACGGGAGCGTGGAGATCATCTACGGGATCGCTCCGAACTGGCGAGGCAGAGGACTGGCCAGCCGAGCCGCCCGGATCGGAGCGTCGTGGGCGCTCCGCCTTCCGGGCGTGCGCCAAGTCGAAGCGCGCGTCGACCAAGACATGCCCGAGTGTCAGCAGGTCGCGGTCAACGCAGGATTCCGCCAGGCCGGCACCGTGTCGCAGTACGTACCTGGCACGGGCGAGACCTACGAAGACCTACGATTCGTCCTGCGCTCCCAAGCGTAGCCCGGGCGCTTGGCGACGGTGCGGTGGCACTGACTGTGAGCCGCAGTGCCTTGCCGATCTTGCGCGCTCCTCCTTTCGGGTGTGGCCCGAGCAGCCGTCGCCCCTGGCGGGTGGGTGCTGAGCGCGTCGACTGCGGTTCGAGTCACGTTTTGGGGAGGTCGCAGCAGACTTCTCACAACGACGCGCCGGTAGTGGCCGCCATCCTGTAGGCAGTGTTCGTCAAGCGTGTCGTCCCCAACTTCCAAGCGCAGGATCCGTCCGCCAGCCGCGAGTTTTATACCGAAGTGCTCGGATTAGACGTTGTTATGGATCTCGGCTGGATCGTGACGTTCGCCGCGCCGGATAACTCGGCGGCGCAGATCAGCGTGATCAGCGAGGACGCGACCGCGTCAGTGCATCCCGACGCATCAATCGAGGTCGACGACGTAGACGCGGTGCACGCCGGAGCTGTCCGCCTGGGCTGCGAGATCCTTCATCCCTTGACAGATGAGCCTTGGGGGGTCCGTCGTTTCTTTGTCCGCGAGCCCAGCGGGAAGGTCCTCAACATTCTCAGCCATCCTTGATGGTCACAACGCGCCGCAGCGTCCTCTTCGGCGCCTTGAGTCACGTTTTTGCGCAAATGAAGGTAGGAGCAGCAGGTAGCAGGCTTGGTAAGATCATGGGTATGAAGCTGAGCATCAGCCTGCCTGACGAGGACGTGAAGTTCCTCGACGAGTACGCCAGAGCGCACGACCGTTCACGCTCGGGCGCGGTGCACGAGGCGATTGACACGCTGCGCCAGGGCGGTCTCGCGGACAGCTACGAGCAGGCCTGGGAGGAGTGGGACTCCAGCGGCGAAGGGGAGCTGTGGGAGCAGCCCGTCGCCGACGGGCTCTGAAAATGCGTCGCGGCGAGGTCCGCACAGTCGACTTCGATCCAGTCCGCGGCTCTGAAGCCGCCAAACGCCGCCCTGCGGTCATCGTTTCCAACGACCAGGCGAACAAGACCGCGCAGCGGCTCGGTCGTGGCGTGCTGACCGTCGTCCCGATCACATCGAGCGTGCAGCGCGTCTACCCCTTCCAAGTGCTCTTGCCCGCGGGCGTCGCTGGCTTGAAGATCGACTCAAAGGCGCAGGCCGAGCAGGTGCGCGCCGTCGCGATCGGCCGCATCGGCGAGCGGCGCGGCCAACTGCCTGAGGCGATCATGGCGTCGATCGATCAGAGCCTTCGGCTGCATCTGGCACTCTAAGCCGCGATAGCGGCTCGAGTCACGTTTTCGATCACAAACGTGACGTATGTGCAGGGTCAGACGGCCTAAGCGAAAGCGATAAGCGGCTGACTCCTGGGTGCTCAGTAAAAGACTTGTCGTGCGAGGAGTTCGGTGAGCCTGTCGCAGTCGGGTCCGAGCGGTCGAGGCTGTTGGACCGGCGGGAAGGCATCGCGGATCTGCATGACAAACGAGCGTAATCCCAGTGACGGGGCGGACGGACGCCCGGACTTGTGGTGGCACTACTTCTGAGCTGACAATGATCCCCGGACCGCCGAGTTGGCTGGCAGCCCTGATCAGCCGGAATCGTCTCGGAGGAACTCCACCAGCGTGGCCGCGAACTCGTTTGGAAGCTGGTCGGGGAGGGGGACCATGCCGCCCTCCAGATCCACAACCTGCGCTCCGGGAAACTGCGCGGCGAGGCGAGCCTGCTCCGGGTAGGCGAACGGATCCGCTGGCGCACCGATCAGCAGCACCGGAACCGTTACCTTCGGTGGCTTGTCGTCCATCTCATACGCAACCACCGCCGCGTGGCCGGACTCGCGCCGCTCGCCGGCGCGCAGCGCGTCGATGATGTAGCGGTCGAGCAAGTCATGGCGCCCGGGCGGGTAGAAGGACGCACGCGAGGCCCAGAGCGCCTGTAGATGACTCCCATCTGCCGCGACTTCAGCCGAGTCGACCTCGACTCGGCTCTGCGCAGCTTTTGCGCGGAACTCGGAGTCGGTATAGGCGCCCGAGGAGAGCACCAGGTGAGTCACCATCGCGGGGTGAGTCGCCGCCAGCTCGACGGCGATCATTGCGCCGGTGTGGTGGCCGACCACCGCGGCCGGGGCCGCGTCGAGCGCTCGTAGTACCTCGGCCGCCGCCGACGCCCAGGTTTCGATCGAGTCCTGAATCTGGAGCGCGGTGGAGTCGCCGAACCCGGGGGTGTCCAATGCGATCGCGCGGTAACCGGCCGCCGCGAGCAGCGGCAGCACATCCCGGTACTCGTCCCAGGAGCGTGGCGTCTGATGCAGCAGTAGCACTGGCGGGCCGCTTCCCGCCTCGACCAGATGGACGCCTCCATGCTCGAGCAGCACCGTGGTGTGCCTCCCGTGCGCATGGGTCGCGTCAGCAGCAGGGGGCGACTGGAGGGGACCGGTCAATGGGAGGACAGTCAAGCGTGCGACCGGCGCTGACGCAAGCGATGGGTCGCGCCGGGGCGAGAAGTGTGAGCTGTGATCAAATAACGCCAATGAAGGTCGCGATTGTCGGCGGCGGCATCGGTGGCTTGAGCGCCGCAATAGCTCTGGCTCGCGAGGGAATCGAGTGCGCGGTCTACGAGCAGTCGCCTGACCTGAGCGCCACCGGCGCCTCCCTCCAGCTCGGCCCTAACGCCCTGCGCCTGATGGACGAGTTCGGGCTGTTGCCGCGGCTGCGGGAGATCGGCGTATTGCCGGAGGCGGTCGACTTCGTGCGCTGGAAGGGTGGAGCACTGCTGCTGCACGTGCCGCTCGGCAAGGCGATGGAGGAGTACTTCGGTGCCCCGCAGCTGGACTTCTTCCGGCCTGATCTGCACCGCCTGCTGCTCGAGGAGCTACCCGATGAGACGGTGCTCGCGGGTTCGCAGGTGCTCGCGGTGGAGCAGGACCTGAAGGGGGTGACCCTGCGCTTCCCCGACGACCGAGAGGTCCGGGCCGATCTGGCGGTCGCGGCCGACGGGATCCGCTCGCGGATCCGCCAGCAGTTCAGGGGCGCCGACGACCCGGTCTTCTCCGGAACCGTGGTCTACCGCGGCGTCGCGCCGCGGAAGGACGTGATCGCGCTCCATCCCGAGCACATCAACTACTACTGGCTAGGGCCGAGCCGGCACGGGGTCTCGTACTGGATCGCGGGCGGCGCTCTGCTGGCGGTGAACTGTGCCGTGCAGGACGCTGAGTGGTCACGAGAGTCTTGGACGCTCGAGGCGCCGGCCACCGAGGCCTTGAGCCACTTCGAAGGATGGGACGAGCGGCTCGGTGCGCGAATTCGCAGCTGTCGCACGATGCTACGGGGCGCCGTGTTCGTCCGGCGACCGCTCGAGAACTGGTCATTCGGCCGTGTCACGTTGCTCGGAGACGCCGCGCACGCGATGGAGCCTTTCCAGGCACAGGGAGCTGCGCAGGCCGTGGAGGACGCGTACGTGCTGGCCAAATGCCTCGCGCGCGAGCCCGGAGATCCCGTCGCTGCACTGCGGCGTTACGAGAGCGCGCGAATGAGCCGGGCCGGCGAGCTGCAACGCTCGTCCCGCGCGGCGGCGGAGTCTTTCTATCTTCCCGAGGGGGACGAGCAACGAGCTCGGGACGCGGAGTATCTGAAGCTGCGGGAATCCCTGCCGTGGGGAACGCGCCAGCCGATCTGGGAGCACGACGTACGCGCCACGCTCGGGGATTATTTGCGCTGACCGCCCGAGTGCTGCCTTGCGGCTCGCGGTCGCAGAGCGTTGCGCGCACCCCAGATTTCTGATCAAATATACGTGAAGCATCCACTGGGCTATCCGGCTGCTTGCCGGCGCGCGAGGGAAGTTCGTTTGGAATGACTGTTCCGCTGCGGATCGGCGTGATGCAGCTGACGATGGAGCCGCTCGAGGAGATCCTCGGGCACGCCCGGGCGCTCGACCGACACGGGTTCGACACGATCTGGCTGGCGGAGGCGTATCCCTGGTGGCGCAAGCACCAGATGGAGGCGCGCAGCTCGACCGTCCTCTCGGCGCTGATCGCCCGCGAGACCGAGCAGCTGACGATCGGCTGGGGAATCATCTCGCCGTTCACGCGCCACCCGATCCAGGTGGCGATGGACGCGCGTGTCACCCAGGAGCTGGCGCCAGATCGCTTCTGCCTCGGCTTCGGCGCCAGCCGGATCTTCATGAAGGAGATCGGCGCCGACGATGTCAAACCGCTGCATGCCACTCGCGATTCAGTCCGGATCGTGCGGGGGGTGCTGGAAGGGGGGGAGTTCAGCTACGAGGGCAGGGCGTTCACAGCCGTCGTCCCGCCGCTCTCCGAGGAAACCCACACGCCGCGCGGGAGCGTCCCTGTGTACGTCGCGGGCACCGGCCCGCGGATGCAGCGATACGCGGGCGAGGAGGCCGACGGCCTGCTGACGCCCAGCATCACGACGCCTGGCTTCGTGCGTTACTCGCGTGAGAACATGCGTGCGGGAGCCGAGGCAAACGGCCGCGACGCCGATGATCTCGATCTCGGCTGCACGATCGTCGCCAGCATCAACGAGGATCGCGACAAGGGTCGGGAGGGCGCCCGCGAGATCGCGGGGATGTACCTGGCCAACAAGGTGCAGAACATCCAGGCCTCGGCTGACGTCCTGCTCGAGCAGGCGGGGCTGAGCCAGGAGGAGATCCGGCCGATCGCTGAGTCGATGGAGTCCGGCGGACGGCTCGCCGCAGCTCGCGCGGTGAGCGACGAGATCCTCGATAAGACTCGCCCGATCGCCGGAACACCGAGCGACTGCATCGCGGCGATCGAGCAATACGCGGAGGCCGGCTGCACGCACGTGATGCTCGAGCTGTGGGGCGATCGCCGCGAGCGCCAGATCGAGCTGTTCGCCGACCAGGTCTTGCCTCACTTCCGCCGATGACGCTCGCCGCCAAGCCGGAGATGACGGAACGGTTGCTGGAATCGATCGACCAGCGGCGCTTGGTCGAGACGGCCTGCGCGTACGTCAGCACGCCGAGCCCTACCGGCTCTGAGCAGCAGATGGCGCAAACGGTGCGTTCGGCCTTCGAGGAAGCGGAGCTGACCGTGCGCTGGCAGGAGGTGGAGGAGGGGCGACCGAACGTGATCGGCAGGATTGAAGGCGAGGGTGGCGGCCCCACGCTGATGTTCAACGGGCACATGGACACGTCTTACTCGGGACGCGAGCCGCACCTGCGCGACATCTTCGGCTTTCAGCCGCGCGCGGTGGTCAAGGACGATCGCATCTATGGGCTTGGCATCTCCAACATGAAAGGTGCGCTGGCGTGCTATTTGGAGGCAGCCAGAGCTGTTCGCGACGCGCAGCTGAGGCTCAAGGGGGACGTGGTGATCGCCTGCGTAGTCGGGGAGATCGAGAAGACCCAGTGGGGAGAGGAGTTCCGCGGCGCGGAGTATCGCGGCTACGCCGCCGGTAGCCGCTACCTCGCCACTCACGGAGGCATCGCCGACATGTGCATTCTCGGTGAGCCGACCGAGCAGCGCGTGGTGCTCGGTCACTACGGGACGATGTGGGCAAGGATCTCGACGCACGGGCCGTTTATTCACACCGCCTTCTCGACCGGGCGACTGGCCGAGAACTCGATTCTGCGCATGCGCGAGGTGCTCGATGAGGTGCTCGCGTGGATTCCGCAGTGGGAGCGCCAAGCCAGCTACCGGGGCCGCGACGGCGTCGTCAACATCGGCTCCGTGCGCGGCGGCCATCCGTGGCGGGTGAGCCGAACGCCCAACCGCACCGACCTGTTCCTGGACATTCGGGTCCCGCCGACGATGCGCATGCAGGATGCCGAGCGCGAGCTGGCTGCGCTGGTGCGCAAGCTGCGCGAGGAGCACCCCGACTACGGAATCGAATACGAGGTGTTCGTCACTGCCCCCGGCGCAGAGATCGACGAGGGGCATCCGCTGATCACCGCGATCGATGGCGGCCATCAGCGGGTCTTCGGTCAGCCGCCCGAACGCGACGTGGTGCGCTGGTTCTCCGACGCCTCCGCGCTGACTCGCTACGGGATCGAGACCGTAAACTACGGAACCTCGAGCGGGCTGCCCGGGCCCGACGGCGAGAACCTCGACATCGAAGGTCTGGTCAAAGTGGCGACCGTCTACGCACTGGTGGTCGCGGACATCTGTGAGGTGGCCTCGTGAAGCTCGTGACGTTCACCGATCCGGACGGTAGGACCCGGTGCGGCTCGCTGGATGACGGCCGGATCACGGTGATCGAACAGGTCACCGCGATGCGCGAGCTGTTCGAGTCCGGCGAGGACGCCGCCGCGGTTGCCGCCGCCGCGAGCGGCGAGCAGGTGGCGCTGGAGGACGTTCGACTGCGCGCGCCGATCATCCCGAAGAAGTTCTTCCACACCTCCGGCAACTATCGCGAGCACGAGGAAGAATCCAAGGTCGTCGGCTGGTCTCACGAGATCGCCCCGTGGATCGTCTTCTTTCAGAACGTCGACGCGATCATCGGGCCCGAGGATCCAATCGTCTATCCCTCGCATCTGACCGACGAGCTCGACTACGAGTTGGAGCTAGCGCTGATCATCGGCCGCTCCGGCCGGCACTTCGACGAGCAGGAAGCCGAGAGCTACATCGCCGGTTACCTGATCTTCAACGACATCACCGCGCGCGACATCCAGCGGCGCGAGATGCGCTCGGGGGTGTTCTCGTTCTGCAAGTCGATCGACACGTTCTGCCCGCTGGGGCCGTGGATCGTGACTCCCGAGGAGATCCCGGACCCCTACCAGCTCGACATGGAGCTGCGCGTCAACGGGGGGGTCAGGCAGAAGTCGGTCTCGGGGAACATGTCGCTGACGATCCCACAGGTGATCGCGCACTACTCCGCCCTGGGATACAACGCCGGCGATGTGCTGTCGCTCGGCACGGTCTCGGGCGTCGCAGGCTTCCGTGAGGACGCGCGCGATTACTACCTGAAGCCTGGCGACACGATCGAGTGTGAGATCGAGCGGATCGGGGTGCTCAGCAACCCCGTGATCTCGTGGGAGGAGGCGCACGGCGTGCCGGCGCCACCGCTGAAGCGCTGGTAAGCGATGAGCTGGCCGCTCGACCGGGAGAAGCTCGAGCGCTTCCGCCTGCTGATGGCCGAGCAGGAGCTCGATGCGGTCGCGGTCAGGGCGCCCGACAACATCGTCTACCTGGATAGCTACTGGTGCATGAAGGGCTATGACGCGCTGGTGATGCCGGTCAGCGGCGATCCCGTGCTGATCGTGCTCGAGCCACAGCTCGATGAGGCGGCGCGGACGAGCTGGGCACAGGACCTGCGGACCTTCGAGGGCTACCATCCCGAGGACCCGCGACCGCCCTGGTATCGGTCGCTGGACCTCTGTCGACAGGTGCTAGCCGAGCGTGATCTCACCGGACGCATCGGACTCGAGCTCTCGCAGGGCACGCAGTCGGCGGACCTGATGGTCGCCGAGCCGACGGTCTTCTCGCAACCGTGGTTTGAGGGGTTCGCCGGTGCCTGCCGCGAGGTGGTCGACTGCTCCGGTCTGCTCGCGCAGGCCCGTGCAATCAAGTCAACCCAAGAGATCGAGCGGATGCGGTTGGCAGCCGAGCTCGCCGCCGACGCGATGTACGAGGTGCAAGAGCGGATTCGGCCCGGCATGCGAACCAGTGAAATCGGCGCGCTCTACGAGGGCCACGTGCATGCCCAAGGCGTCGGCTACCAGGGCAAGGTGGAGAAGGCGCGGGCGTTCACGCTGGTGTGGTCCGGGCCGGGCATCCGCACGTTCACGGCCACGAGCGACGCACGGGTGTACGAAAACGAGCCGACGCTACTGGAGATCTGGGTGTGCACCGACGGCTACTGGTGCGATCTGACCAAGAACGCCTGTCCGGGAAAGCTCACTTCGGCCTACGAAGAGTTGGCCGACGGCCTGCTCGGCGTCTACGATCGCGCGACCCGGCACCTACGGCCGGGCGCGAGCCTGCCGGAGCTGGACCGCCTTGTCCGCGCCGGGATCGCCGAGCTCGGGTACCCCGGGCAGCCCTCGCACCCAATTGCCCACGGTGTCGGCGCCCGCGCCCACGAGCCTCCCTACGCTCATCAAGCTGGTGCCGGCGAGCTACATGAGGGCATGGTGCTAGCGGTCGAGCCGGGCTTGTACTGGCCGGGTGGCGGGGGCCTTCGTGTGGAGGACAACTTCCTGATCACCGATGCCGGATGCGAGCAGCTCGGCAGCTATCCCGACGACTTTCGAAAGATCTTGTGACTCGCGCAACGGGAGCGGTGCAGCGCATCTGCGTGGTCGGCGGCGGCGCAATCGGCAGCCTGCTCGCGGCGCACCTCAGTTGCGTGCGCGAGGTGTGGGTTCTCACCCGGCGCGCCGAGCACGCTGAGGCTCTCTGTCGGGAGGGGCTGCGAGTGTCAGGAAAGAGCGAGCTGGTGGGAGGCGTGCGTGCGACCGCCGACGCTGGCGAGCTGCCAGAGTTCGACCTGGGCATCATCGCGGTCAAAGCGACCGAGCTCGAGCAAGCAGGGCAGCGGCTGGCAGGGCGCTCGCCGGGGGCCACGATGATGACGATCCAGAACGGACTCGGCGCGGAGGAAGTCATCGCGCGCCACGGCGACTGGCCGCTGATCTCCTCGGTCACGTTCATGAGCGGCACGCGACACTCCGACGTGCATGTCGAGTACGAGCTCGATACCGCGACCTGGCTGGGCCCTTGGGCGCCGACGCTGACGGGTTACGCGATCGTCGAGGAGGTCGCCGCAGCGATCAACGCCTCGGGGCTGAAAGCCGTGGCGATGGCGGACCTGGTGCCGGCACAGTGGTCGAAGCTGATCTTCAACTCCGCGGTCAACAGCGTGGCCGCGCTGACTGGCCTGCCCCACGTCGCGATGTTCACCGATGAGCATCAGCCGGCTGGGCTGGGACACGTGGTGCGGGCGCTGATCGAAGAGGGCAAGGCGGTCGCCGGCGCGGCAGGGATCGAGCTCTACGAAGACCCCTGGGAGATGAACGTACTCGCGGTCGCTCGCGGGGAGACCGCCTCCAGCGATTACGCGCACCTCCCGTCGATGCTCAGCGACGTGCTCGCACAGCGCGCCACCGAGGTCGACTTCATCGCCGGTGCGATCCGTCGCGAGGCTGCGAAATACGGGGTGCAAGTTCCGGTCACCGCGGCGGCCTACCAGCTGATCAAAGGTAAAGAGGCCTCCTGGGGCCTGCACAAGCCGGAGGTTGAGAAGGTGCGCGCGTGAGAATTTGCATCGTCGGATGCGGCGCCGTGGGCAGCCTCTTCGCCGCGCATCTGGCGCAGGTCGAGGAGGTCGAAGTTTGGGCCTACGACGTCGTGTCCGCGCACGTGGAGGCGATCAACCGCAACGGGCTGCGGCTCGTCGGCGAGGCGCAGCTGACCGGTCGGGTGCGGGCCACCACCGAACCGGAGGAGCTTCCTGCCTGCGACTTCGGGATCGTGGCCACCAAGAGCATGTACACGCGCGCGGCGATCGCGGCGAGCGCGCACGCGTTTGGCGATGGCGCCGTGGCCTCGGTGCAAAACGGAGTCGGCAACGAGGAGACGATCGCCGAGCACGTGGAGCGGGTGATCAGAGGGACCACCTTCCCGGCCGGCCACGTGCTCGAGCCGGGAGTGGTCGCGATGGACACTCGCGGCGACACCTGGCTGGGTCCCTTTGAGCCGAGGCCAGCCTCGATGGAGCAGGTCGCGCGGCTGGCGGAGGCGATCACCGCGGGGGGGATGAACACTCGGGCGCTCGAGGATGCTCGCGGCGCTCAGTGGACGAAGTTGATCTTCAACGCTGCCACCAACCCGCTCGGCGCGCTGACCCGGCTGACGCACGGGCGGCTGTGCGAGCTCACCGATACTCGCAGGCTGATCACCGACCTGGTCGACGAGGGCAAAGCGGTGGCCGACGCGCTCGGCATCGTGCTCGACTCTGACCCCGACGAGCTCGTCGACCACGCCGCGAAGGTCGCCTATGAGCACCGCGCCAGCATGCTCCAGGACGTGCTCGCCGAGCGGGCTACCGAAGTCGACGCGCTCAACGGCGGGATCGTCCGCTTCGGTCGCGAGCAGGGAGTCCCCACGCCGCTGAACCAGGCGATCGCGGCGCTGATCGAGGGGCTCGAGCGCTCCTGGCAGCAGCCACGATGAGGATCCTCCCGGCGGCACGGGGGTGAGCTCTCCGCCCGCCCGCCGCGCGGCCCGGGAGGCTTCCGGGCTGCAGCCGGGGCCGCTGGTCGGCGGCTGCATGGTCGGCCTGGCGATCTCCTGGAACATCGCCAACGTCGGGCCGGTGGCGACCGTGCTCACGCGCCACTACGACACCAGCCTGGCCGTGATCGGGCTGATGACCACGGTCCTGTTCTTCTCCGAGCTTGTGGTGATGATCCCCGGCGGGCGCGCGATCGACCGCTACGGCGCGAAGCGGGCGGGTCTGCTGGCGATCGCCGTCTCGCTGCTGGCGAACCTTCTGCTGATGCTGACGAGCGCGACCGCGGGGGCGCTCGCGCTGCGCGCGTTCGCCGGCCTCGGGGTGGGGCTTGGTTTCCTGGCCGGCGCGATCTACGCCCAGTCGGGTGCCGGACGGGCGCTCGCGGTCGCTGGGGGCATCTACGGGGGCGTCTCCCTCGGCGGCGGCGGGCTGGCGCTCGCGATCGTGCCGCATCTGGTCTCGCCACTGGGCTGGCGCGCCCCGTATGCCAGCGGGGCCGCGGTGGCGGCGCTGGCGATCCCGCTGGTGGCGATCTGTCCGCCTGCCGGGGGCCGCGGGGCCCCCGCCCGCGGCGCTCGTTTCCAGGCGCTTCTCACCGACCCGGCCGTGGTCAGGCTGGGTCTGATCTCCTCGGTGTCGTTCGGTTTCAGCGTGATCCTCGGCAACTGGGTGGTGACGCTGCTCGAGAGAGCCGGAGGCCTGTCACGCGCGACCGCTGGTGCGATCGGTTCGCTGATCCTGTTGATTGGAATTCTCGGACGCCCAGCAGGCGGGCTGCTCACGCGCTCGCGACCGCGGGTAGCCCGGCGCGCGCTCGCGATCAGCTTCCTCGGTGGGGCGCTCGGCATCGCGCTGCTGGTCTTGTCGCTGGGGGTGGCGGTTGATGGGCTGGGGGCGGCGGTGATCGGCCTGTCAGCCGGGATCCCGTTCGGGGTGACAATGGCCGGCGCGACCCGCGCGCATCCTCAAGCCGCCGGCGCCGCAGTCGGCGCGATGAACACCTACCCGGTACTGGCGATCGTCTGCGGCACGCCGCTCGTAGGACTGACGTTCTCACTGCCGGGCGAGGGACGGATCGGATTCGTGGTGCTCGCTGCGCTATGGGTCAGCGCGAGCGCACTGCTTCCGAGACTTGACATTTGATCAGTGCGCCTGAGAGGCTCCAAAACGGATGCCTGAGACCCGCGACGTGATCGTGATCGGCTCCGGCCACAACGGGCTCGTTGCGGCGGCATACCTCGCGCGAGCGGGGATGAGCGTCGAAGTGCTCGAGCGCAACCCGCTCCCCGGCGGCGCCGTCGCCAGCGAGGAGCTGACCGAGCCGGGATTCGTGCACGACACCTTCTCCTCATGGCATCCGCTGTTCAAGCTGTCGGCCGCCTACGCGGAACTCGGGGCGGAGCTGGAGTCCCGGGGCTTGCGCTACTGCGAGACGCCCGAGCTGACGACCGCCAACGCGCGCCCCGACGCCACGGTGACGCTCGCAGCCCGCGATCCGCAGCGCACGAGCGAGGGATTCGATCCGCGAGATCGCGCCGCGTACCTGGCCGAGGTAAATAGTTTTGGCGAGACCATTCCGACCGTCGGAGCGCTGCTCGGAACGGAGCTGTTCTCAGGCCAGGCCGCGAAGCTCACCTGGCAGCTGGCACGCACGCTCGGTCGCCGGGGCGGCCTCCGCTTCGCCGGCGAGGTCGTCTCCTCCGCGCGCGCTTGGCTTCAGTCGCGCTTTCAGGGCCGCGAGATCTCCGATCTCTACGCTCCTTGGGCGCTGCACACCGGTCTCTCGCCCGACGACGCGGGCAGCGGCTTTCAGGTCTTGGCGATCGCCGGATCGCTGCACGCCGTCGGCCTGCCGGTGGTGCAGGGGGGCGCGCGAAATTTCGCGCTCGCCTTCGAGCGGCTGATCAGTGAACGAGGCGGCCGGGTGCGCACCGAGCTCGAAGTGCAGCGGATCGTCACCCGCGGGCGACGGGCCATCGGCGTGATCGCCGGCGACGAGGAGATCCGGGCTCGCCGCGCGGTGATCGCGAACACCACTCCGACCCAGCTCTACGGGCGGCTGCTGGCGTCAGGGGCGGCGCCCGCCGAGGCGGTGGCACAGGGACTGCGCTTTCGCTACAGCCCGCGGGCCGGCATGCAGCTCCATATGGCGCTCTCGGAGCCGCTGCGCTGGCGCGACTCTCGCCTCGATCAAGTGCCGATCGTCCACCTCAGCGACGGCCTGGAGAGCGTCGCCCTCGCCTGTGCGCAGGCCGCCGCTGGCTTGCTGCCGGCCACGCCGACGGTCGTGGTCGGCCAACCGACCACCGTTGACCCGACTCGCGCGCCGCAAGGCGCCGCAGTCTTGTGGATCCAGCTCCAGCAGGTGCCCTATGCCCCGCGCGGCGACGCAGCCGGCGAGATCGAACCCGCCGACGGAGCCTGGAGTCCGGAGCTCGAACGCGCCTTCGGCGAGCGGGTGCTCTCGCTGCTGGAGCCGCACCTCGAGAACTGGCCCCAGGCCCGCGGTGCGATGGCCGTCCTCTCCCCGGTGGAGCTGGAGCGGCGCAACCCGAACTTCGTGCGCGGCGACATCTACGCGGGCGACTGCGGCCTGGGCCAGTCTTATCTGTGGCGCCCGATGCCCTCCTACGGCGCCCACTCCACGCCGGTCCAAGGCCTGTATCAGTGCGGCGCCTCGACCTATCCAGGTCCCGGCCTGAACGCGGCCTCGGGGCGGATCGTCGCGCTGCGGATCATCGCCGACGAGCGACCGCTCGGACGAGCGGCGGGACTGTGGCGCGCAAGGCGCTGAGCGCCAGCCGCGCATCGGCCGACCGGCGGGACGGCGCTGCCAGCAACTTGCGCGCCACGTTGTAGCCGGAGATCGCGTTTACCCCGGCGCCGGGCCAGGTGGCGGCTCCAACCATCGACAGCCTGTCGATTCCCGTCCCGTAGTCGCTCGCCGCCGGGAACGGCCGGAACAGGAAGTTCTGGCGCAGGTGCATGCTTCCTGCGATCGAGTCCCCGCCCGCGAGGTTGGGATCGTGGCGCTCCAGATCGGCGGGCGTGAGGACGGCCAGATCCTCTACCAGCTCGCCGATCCCCGGGGCGTAGCGCTCGAGCTTGGCCAGCACCCGCTCGGCATACGGCTCGCCGGCCTGCGCCCACTGGCGAGCGCCGATCTGGCCGCCGGCGTCGCCGCGAATCTGGGCCGGCAGTGCGCGCACCTGGACCCACAGCACTTCTCCCTGCTCGGCGCGAGAGCGATCCACCGCGGACGTCTGTCCCACGACCAGCAGCGGCTCGTCGGGCAACAGCCCAGCGCACGCCTGCGAGTAGGTGGCGGCGAGGTCGTCGACGTAAGGGGCGATGTGGACGTATGCAAACCGGGCCAGGTCCTCGCCGGCCTGCCAGGCTGGGGGCGCCGAGAGGGCAAGGTGGAGCATCAGGGTGCCCGGGCCGTGGCGGTAGCGCCGCGCCTCGCGCCGCAAGCGCGGCGGCAGGTCGACGCCGGCTAGCAGTCGCTCGTAGAGGATCTTGGGAGTGACCCCGGCGATGACCGCGCGTCGGGCCTGGAGCCGCTCCCCGGAGGTGAGCTCGACGCCGGTCGCCCGCCCGCCGCTCACGCTGATCCGCTCGACCTCCGCGCCGGTTCGAAGCTCCGCTCCCGCTTCGGCCCCGACGGCGGCTAGCGCCTCGATCAGCTTCGAAGCGCCGCCGCGGGCGAGGGCGATCCCCGTCCGCATGTCGGTGAACGCCTCCAGGAACGGGAACATCGCCCCGCCGGCGACGTCCGGTCCGAAGTCCAGGTGCATTCCCCAGCAAGCGAGCAGGGCATGCGCCTCGGGCGAGTGCAGGTAGACCTCGGCCAGCTCGCGCGTGGAGCTGAGCAGCAGCCGGGTGAGCTCCCTGGTGCCGTCCGGCCCCAGCGCCGGCAGGTGCGAGACGGCGAGCTCACAGAGGCTGCGCGCGTCCAGGCGCGAGCCGTAGATCGCGAACAACGCCGGGCTCAGTCGCTCGTAAAGCGAATCGAGCTCGCGCCAGCCCTCGGCGTCGCGGCGATCATGGCGCTCGAGCTCAGCCAGTGTCCTGTCGCTGCCCAAGAGCACACGCAGCGCGCTTCCGTCGGGGAAGACGTTTGCAAAGGGCAGCTCGCTGGCCGCGTAGCGCAACCCCTGGCGCTCCAGCTCGGCGCCCAGCTCAGCGGCGACGGGCGAGCCCAGGAACAGGTTCATGTTGGTCGCGAACAGGTCGTGAACCAGTCCCGGACGGGTCACCTCGGCGCTGATAATCGCCCCGCCGGGACGGTCCGAGCGCTCGAGCACGACAGTGCTCCAGCCGGCACGAGCCAGGTAGGCGGCCGTCACCAGCGCGTTGTGACCGGCGCCGATCAGAATCGCGTCATAGCTCGCCATCGCCGCCGTCGAACTTGACATTTGATACACGCTGTCGGAGGATCGCGGGCTCGCCAGCGGTTTGCAAGCCGCGCAACTGAAAGGAGTCACTCGCGAGCTTCGTGGTGGGCATCGACATCGGCGGGACGTTCACCGACACCGTGGTGATCGACGGCGACGGCGCCGTGGCGAGTCACAAGACGCCGACGACCCCGGCTGCGCTGCTCGAGGGTCTCGAGGCGAACCTGCGCCAGGCCGCCGGGGAGGACGGCCTCGAGGCGTTCCTCGCCGGCGTCGAGCGAATCGCGCATGGGACGACCGCCGCCACCAACGCGGTCCTGGAGCGCCGCGGCGCCCGCTCGGCGCTGCTCACGACGCGCGGCTTCGAGGACACGATCTTCATGCAAAGGCAACTCGGCATGACCTCGGGGCTGTCGCCGAGCGAGCTCACCGACTACTCGCTGCGCCGGGTGCCGGAGCCGCTGGTCCCGCGGGCGCGGGTGTTCGGCATCCGCGAGCGGGTCGACTACCGCGGCGACGTGCTCGCCCCGCTGCGGGAGGAGGATGTGCTCCAGGCGGCCGCGGCGATCCGAGCGGCCGGCGTCGAGGCTGTCGCGATCTGCTTCCTGTGGTCCTTTCAAAACCCAAGCCACGAGCAACGAGCGGCGGAGATTCTCCGTGGCGAGCTGCCCGAGCTCTACATCTCGGTCTCCAGCGAGCTGGTGCCGCGCGTGGGAGAGTATGAGCGGACCGCGACGACGCTGATCAATGCATACCTCGGGCCGACGATCTCGAGTTACACCGGCGCGCTGAAGCGCCGGCTTGGCGCGCGTAATCTGCTGCTGCTCGACTCCAGCGGAGGTGTGATGACCGCCCATGAGGCTGGTCGCGCGCCCGTCCGGCTGCTGCTCTCCGGGCCCTCTGGCGGCGTCACCGCCTCGCAGTTCCTCGGGAGCGCGCTCGGCCACCACCAGGTGATCACCTTCGACATGGGCGGCACCTCCACCGATGTGGGAATGATCGTCGACGGCGATGCGCTGGGCCGGATCGAGACCGAAATCGGCAAGTACCACCTGCTGGTGCCGATGGTCGACGTGACCGCGATCGGCGCCGGCGGCGGCTCGATCGCCCGGGTGGAGGAGGGTGGCTACCTGCGCGTCGGTCCGCGGAGCGCCGGCGCGGTCCCTGGTCCCGCATGCTACGGCGCCGGCGGGACTCTGCCGACCGTCACCGACGCCGACCTGTTGCTTGGAATCCTTGATCCGGCCGGGTTTCTCGGCGGGCGGATGCAGCTCGACATCGAGGCCGCGCGGGAGGCGGTGCGCACGCACGTGGCGCAGCCGCTCGGAGTATCGATAGAGGAGTCCGCTGCGGGCATCAAGCGGATCGTCGATGGGCGGATGGCCGACCTGCTGAGGACGGTCACGCTCGAGCGGGGCCACGACCCGCGCGAGTTCATCTTGTACGCATATGGCGGTGCCGGCCCGGCGCACGCGCCCGCGTTCGCGCTGGAGCTGGTCGACGCGATACTGGTGCCGGATACGCAGTCGGTCCACTCGGCGCTGGGCGCGGCGACCTGCGATATAGCGCTTCGGGTCGAGCTGAGCTCGCCGATGCGGCTGCCGCGCGACCAGCTCGGCGAGGAGGCTCCGGCGGTGGAGATCGAGGCGATCTTCGCAGAGCTTGAGCGCAGGGCTCACGAGCAGCTATCCGCCCAGGGCGTGCCGGCCGGGCGGCGGTTGCTCGCCCGCCTGGTAGAGGTCCGCTTCGTCCGCCAAACGAAGGCGCTCGAGGTGCCCTACCGGGGAACCTCACCGGCGCTGTTGCGAGACTTTCTCTCGATTTACGCGCGCCGCTACGGCGAGGCGGCGGTCCCGGAGCTGGCGGGCTTTGAGCTGGTCACTTTCGTGGTCAGCGCCCGCGGCGCCCTGCGCCGCCCGCGGCTTCGACGCAGCGGTGCGGTGCCCGGCGATGGGGGCGGCGCCCGGTGCGGCGAGCGAACGGTGTATGACCCGGTGATGGGCGTGTTTCTGAGGACCCCGATCTACAGGGGCGAGCAGCTCGGTCCCGGAGACGCTTTCGATGGGCCCGCGGTGATCCAGCACGCGACGACCACGCTGGCGCTCTGCTCGGGCCAGCGGGCTACAGTCGGCGAGCTGCGCGCGGTCGAAATCAGGTTGTGCGGATGAGCCATCCGCCGGCCGCCGCCAGCGATTACGTGCTCGGCCCAAGTCCCGCGGACTGGGACGAGCTCGAGCGTCCGCTATCGCTCGATCCGGTGACGTTCGAGATCCTGCGCCACAAGCTCGAGGCGGTCAACGAGGAGCAGGCGATCGCGCTCAAGGAGGTGTCGGTCTCGCCGATCGTGACCGCCGCCAGCGACTTCAACAACGCGCTTTATACGGCCGATGGCCGGATCGCCTCGATGGGCCCGCAGGTCGTCTTCCACTCGGGTGCGATGCCAATCGTTCTGCGCCACGTAATGGAGGCGTTCGCGGATGAAGAGATCGGCGAGGGCGATATGTTCGTGGTCAACGATCCGTACTACGGCGCCGTCCACCACCCGGACGTTTCGCTGGTGGCTCCGATCCACCACCGGGACGAACTGATCGCATGGGCGGGAGTGGCCGCCCACCAGGTGGACATGGGTGGGATGAGCGTCGGCTCGATCTCGGCACTGGCGCGCGAGAAGCAGCAAGAGGGGCTGATGATGCCGCCGATGAAGCTGATCGAGCATGGGGTTCTGCGGCGCGACATCTGGCGCCTGATCCTCAACATGACGCGGCAGCCGCAGATGGTCGGGCTCGACCTCCGCGGCTTCATCGCGTCCAATTCGGTGGCGCGCGCGCGGATGGGAGAGCTGATCGCACGCTACGGCGCCGAGACACTCACCACCGCCAGCGAGGAGCTGATTCGTTACTCGGAGCGGCGAATGCGTGAGCGGCTGCGGTCGCTGCCCGACGGCGTCTTCCATACGCGGGGATTTCTCGACCACGACGGCGCCGAGAACCGCGTCTACCGAGTGGACGTGAGCGTGCGCAAGCACGGCGACGTGCTCACCTTCGACCTGCGCGACTCAGCGCCACAGGCAGCGACCTACATCAACTGCACCGAAGGGGCGCTGATCGGCGCGATCTTCGGGGGCACCGCCCCGATCCTCGGTGCGGGGATCCCATGGAACCATGGCATCCTCGGGGCGCTGGAGGTGATTGCGCCGAAGGGGCTGATCGTCAACGCGAGGCCGCCGGCGGCCACCGGCGCGGCGACCATCGGCCAGGGCTGGACGATCATGAGCGTGGCCAGTCACGCGGTCTCGAAGCTGCTGGCCTCCTCCGATGAGCTGCGCCGCCACTCGTGCGCGGTCACACACGGGACATTCGCGGCGCTGTTCAGCGGCGATCGCAACCAGCACGGCGAGCCATACGGGACACAGCTGATCGACGCGCAGATCGGCGGCGGCGGCGCCAGCGCGGTGGCGGACGGGATCGACCAGTCGGGCGCGCTGGTGGCGCCTCGGCCGCACATCGCCAACGTCGAGACCAACGAGCTGCACGGTCCGATGCTGTTCCTGTTCCGCTCGTTCTTTCTCGACACCGGCGGCGACGGCACGTTCCGCGGCGGGCGCGCCGCGGGCACCGCGTGGACGCCCCACGGAGTGCCGCGGCTGCGCAATTCGCTGACCGCGCATGGCGTCGAGGTGCCGGTGTCCTTCGGCCAGTTTGGCGGCTGGCCGGGGGTATGTAACCGGCAGCTGGTGGCACGCGGGACGAACGTGCACCAGCTGCTCGCGCGCGGCGAGCTGCCGCTGCAGCTCGACGACATCCTCGCGCCGCTGAATCTCGAGCTTCTCGGCGGCGACGTCGAGCGTCTGGAGGCCAAGGTCCCGGAGTTTGAGCTGGTGCCTGGCGACGTAGTGCTTTACACATGGCAGGGCGGCGGCGGCTACGGCGATCCGCTGGACCGCGACGAGGACCTGGTGACGCGGGATGTCGCGCTGGGGATCGTCTCCGCCCCCCGCGCACGTGGCGTCTACGGCCTCGGCGGCGACCGGGACGCACTCCGTGCCCGGCGCTTGCTCGGAGCTATCCCGCCGGCCCGACCCTACGCGGCTGACGGCAGCGCTGAAGCGGTCGGACGCCTGGGCGTCTCACTGGTGCTCGCTCGCGGCGAGGATGGGCTTCAGATCGAGTGCGCCTGCGGCCGCGCGCTGGGGCTCGCCGAGTCTGACTGGAGGGGTGGTTGCGCAAGCCGCCGCCCGCAAGCCTCGGAGCTTCCGCGCGGGATTGTGGTCCACAGCGCGCTGGAGCTCGTCCAGTACCTATGCCCTGCGTGCGGGCGTCTGCATGCCGTGGAGGTGGCCGAGCGCGGCGCCGGATCACTGCAGGACATCCGTCTGACATCGGAGCCGTGAGCGACCGTCTGGAGGGGCTGAGCGCGATTGTCACCGGCGCGGGGCGCGGGCTCGGCAGCGCGCTGGCGATCGGGCTCGCGCGCCACGGATGCAACGTCGCCGTTCACTACCGCAGATCGCGTGCCGGCGCAGAGCGGGTGGCCGCGCAGGTCGTGGCCCTGGGACGAGAGGCAATTACGGTGCAGGCGGACATCACGCGTCTGAACGAGGTCGAGCGGATGGCCACCTCTGTGTTCGAGCGCTTTGGAGGGATCGACATCCTGGTCAACAACGTCGGCGACGCGGCGCCTGAGCAGCGCTCCTGGCGGGAGCTCGACGAGCGGCTGATCGACCGGGTGCTGATGACGGATATCAAGGGGACGATGCTCGTCACCCACGCGATCGGCAGTCGGATGCTCGCCCGGGGCTCGGGTGCAATCGTCAGCGTATGCTCAAACGTGGTTGTGACCGGGAGCCCTCGGGCCCCGCAGTACGCTGCCTCCAAGTACGGCGTGATCGGCCTGACCAAGTCCTACGCGGCGGCGTTCGCGCCGGCGGTGAGGGTCAACGCGCTGGGCCCTGGCTTCATCGAGACAGAGACAACCTCCTCGCGCGAGGATTGGCGCTCTGGCCGACGCGAGCAGGTGCTCGCGAGCACGCCGCTCCAGCGGATCCCCGGACCGGAGGAGATGGTTGCGCCGGTCGTGTTCCTGGCCTGCTCGGACTCGGCGCACCTAACCGGCGCCTTCCTCGTCTACGACGGCGGCTTCAGCATGCTTGGCGCGTGACCCTGGCCACAAGCCGGTGTGGCAGCCGGCAACGCCACCCGGGTCCAGCAAGATTTGTTTTCGTCGCGCTAAGCCGCACCAATTGGCGCGGCCTGATGTTTGACATTTGATCTAACTACCGGATACTGTCGCCGCGAACCGCAAACGCGCGGGCCATCGCCGCGCGGCAACCGAGGGCACTAGGAGAATCATGAGGTTCAGCATCTACTCCGAGATGCAGCACTGGCCCGGCAAATCCCCCGAGCGGCTGTACGCGGAGGTCGCCGAGCAGATCGTGCACGCCGACAGACTCGGGTATTCAAGCTACGCGATCATCGAGCACCTGTTCTTTCCTAAGTTCTCGATCTCGCCCGATCCGCTCTCGTTTTTCTGTCAGGTCGCCCCGCGCACGAGGCAGATTCGCTTCCGCACGATGCTGCACGTGTTGCCCTACCACAATCCAACGATGCTGGCCTCCCGTGTCGCCGAGGCGGAGATCCTGCTGGAGGGGCGCTATGAATTCGGCGTGGGACGTGGCCACGGCTGGATACCGCCGAAAGCGGGGGTGCGCTTCGGCGACGTCAAGGACCTCTACGACGAATCGTTCGAGCTGTTCTTCAAGGCGCTCGAGAACGAACGCTTCTCGCACGAGGGTCGCTTCTATAGCGTCAGCGACTCGCATGTGGTCCCGCCTCCACCCAAACGCAGGTTGCGGGTGTTCGTCGGGGGTACCAGCGACTACACCTACGAGTTGGCCGGCCGCAATGGCTACTCAGTGGCGGTGCCGCCGCTGCTTCCGTACGGCGCGCTAGAGGCGCAGCTCAACATCTACCGCGAAAGTTGCGCCGAGCACGGCAACGATCCAGACATCGTCTGGATCCACGCGTGTTACATGGACGAAGACCGGGAGGTGGCAAAGCGTGACGCCGAGCAGGCGATGCGCGGGTTCCTGGTCGGCAACGCCTCGCCGCTGGAGGAGCGTGCGTCCGACGAGGAGCTGCAGAAGGCCGGCTACGGCTTCTACGCATCAGGAATCATGGAGCAACTAGCGGCGACGCCCTACGAGGAGATGATCGCGGGAGACATTGTCTGGGTGGGCACGCCCGCGGATGTGATCGAGCGGATCGAGCAGACGCGAGAAGTGTGCGAGGGGCTGACCGAGGTTGCGATCACGGTCAATCCAGGCGGCTTCGAGCACTGGAAGGCGATCAAGACACAGGAGATGTTCGCCGACCTGGTGATCCCGCATTTCCGGGATGCACAGACCCCGGCAGGGGCCGTGGCGGGCACCGCCCGCTGAGTCGAGAAAACGAGGGAAGAGGACTCAAGATGAGGACAAGCAGACGTTCGGCGCTGTTGCTGAGCGCTCTCGCCGTCACGGCCGCGATCGTGGCCGGGTGCGGCTCGAGCAGCTCAAAATCAAGCTCCAGCTCCGCGGCCGGGACAAGCTCCGCCTCCGCCGGGGGCTCCAAGAAGCCGATCCTGATCGGAGCGGCAATCGACTTCACGGCGCTGATGGCTCCAACCGACGACCCGGCTCTATACGGGGCTGAGATCGAGGCCAACAAGATCAACGCTCAGGGAGGCGTCGACGGTCATCCGATCAAATTCGACATCGCCAACACCCAGCTCAAGCCCGATCAGACCCGGTCCGACGCGCTGAATCTGGTTAGCAAGGGGGCCAACGTCCTGTGGGTCACGTGCGACGTGGACTTCTCCACGCCGTCGATCGAAGTGGGCGTGTCCAGCAAGCTGCTGACGATCGCGCCTTGCATCGGCACTGATCAGATGGGCCCGAAGCGCTTCGGGAGCCCGGGACAGCTCGCTTTCAGCTACGGCAACGTCGCGCAGGACGAGGGTGCCGCGGATGCGCAGATCGCGATTAAACAAGGGTGGAAGACCGCAGATGTGGTAAGCGACAAGCAGATCGTCTACAACCAGGACGTCTGCGCCGCGTTTGCCAACAAGTTTGCGTCGCTCGGCGGCAAAGTCATCTCGACACAGACCTGGACGCAGGGCGACCACACGATTGCCAACGTCGCCAGCCGGGTCAACGGCACCCATCCCGCGGTGATCCAGGTCTGCACGACCGCGGCGCCGGACATCTCGACGTTCCTCTCGGACGTACGGTCGACCGGAAACATGACGCCGATTCTGGCCCCGTGGTCGCTCGATGGCACCTACTGGATGCCCAAAAATGCGAAGATCTCGACCAACTTCTGGACCGACTCATACGCTTCGATCTACGGCGACGATCCCAACACACAGGTCAAGGCGATGATCGCCCAGCTGACGGCCGAGGGTCATCCTCCGACCACGGGTGGGTTCGTCACCGGTGCCGCGGCGATCGACGGGATCGTGGCCGCAATCAAGCAGGCCGGCGGCTCGACCGACGGCTCCAAGCTGGCATCGATCATGCAGAGCTTCCACGAGCTGCCGACGCTGTCAGGGGCGGTCAGCTTCTCTCCACAGCTGCACACCGTCTATGGCCGCGAGTACCGCGTGCTCGAGGTAACGAACGACAAGGGACACTTCAAGTACCTGATCAAGGCAGGTGGTCTGGCACAGCTCTGACGGTTGAGGAGCGACGTGGCGAAGCCGTCTAGGTCACGCGGGCGTCGGTGGTCGGAAGGCTCCCTTCAGACCACCGACGTCTCGCGTTCGTTTGAGGGGCTGCAGGCACTTCAAGGAGTGACGCTCGAAATTGAGCGCCACGAGGTGGTGGGCCTGATCGGACCCAACGGGGCGGGGAAAACGACGCTGATCAACCTGATCACCGGCTTTGACCTGCCGAGCGCGGGGAAGATCACGCTCGGCGGCGAGGACGTCACTCGGTGGCGCGTCAACCGCCGCGCGCATGCCGGGCTGGCCCGCACCTTTCAGCACGGTCACCTATTCGGCGCGCTGGGGGTAGCGGAGAACATTCAACTGGCCGCGCTGGGGAGCGGGATATCTGCGAAAGAGGCGCGGCAGGTCTCGCTCGAGCTGCTCGAAGCGCTCGAACTGCGCCCGCGCGCCGAGCTGCCAGCCGCCGTCCTGCCGCACGGGGAGGCGCAGAAGGTCAGCGTCGCCCGAGCGCTGGCTGCCCAGCCTCGTTACGTCCTACTCGACGAGCCGGCCGCGGGGCTCTCGGAATCGGACATCGCGTCGTTCGCGTCCCTGGTCAGGCGCGTCCGCGACGACTACCGCGCCGGCGTGCTGCTCGTGGATCACAACCTCGCCCTAATCATGGACGTTTGCGACCGGATCCACGTGCTCGACCAGGGGCGCACGCTCGCTTCCGGCACGCCGACGGAGATCCGGCGCAACATCGATGTCACGGCTGCGTACCTGGGCTCGTCCGGGATCGAGGAGCAATCACGTGCCTGAGCCGATGCTGAAAGTGGAGGGCTTGGAAGTGCGCTTTGGATCCGTGCCCGCCGTTCGCGGCGCTTCACTCACCGTCGGCGCCGGGGAGATCGTCGGGCTTGTCGGTCCAAACGGCGCCGGTAAGAGCACGACCCTGCAGGCGGTGATGGGCGCGCTGCCCGTGTTCCGCGGGTCGGTGTTGTTCGAGGGCGGCTCGATCGTTGGGATGCCCCCCGAGCGAATCGTCCGCCAGGGGATCGCGCTGGTGCCCGAGGGGCGTCACATCTTCCCTGACCTGACCGTGGAGGAGAACCTGCGTCTGGGGCTGGTGGGCCGAGGCTCCAAAGACGGTGTCGCATCCGATCTGGAGTGGGTCAAGAGCCTGTTCCCCGTCGTGCACGACTTTCGCCGGCGTCAAGCCGGCCTGCTGTCCGGCGGCCAGCAGCAGCAACTCGCGATCGCGCGAGCACTGGTCAGCAGCCCGCGCCTGCTGCTGCTCGATGAGCCCTCGTTGGGGCTCGCCCCGTCGGTGGTCGAGATCGTCTGGAACGCCCTGGCTCAAATCCGGGCCACCGGGGTCACGATCCTGCTCGTTGAGCAGCGAGCCCAAATCACCGTGGGCTTCGCGGACCGCACCTACGTGCTCGGCGATGGCAAGATCAAAATGGAGCTGATGCCGCGCGACGCCCACGACACCGAACGGATGGTGGAGGCCTACTTCGGCTCATGAACGTTGGGCAGACGATCATCGACGGGCTGGCCCTCGGCGCTCTCTATGCCCTGGTGGCACTGGGCTTGGCGCTTGTGTTCGGCGTCCTGCGGCTGATCAACTTTGCCCAAGGAGAGCTGATCACCGCCGGCGCCTACTCGCTCAGCCTGACCAACAACTTGCCGCTGATCGTCCAGATCGTGATCTGCTTCGCGGTTTGCATCGGCCTTTCGGTGGCGATCGAACGGGTTGCGCTCAGACCGCTGCGGGGAGCGGCCCCGACCACCACGCTGGTCGCCACGTTCGCGGTTGCCTTCGCACTGGAGGCGGTGTGGCTGATCGCGTTCGGGACGAACGGAAAGCCCGCCGACCCGCTGTCGACGATCAACCAGATTGCGATCCACGCCGGGCTCAACCTGCGTTGGATCACAATCGTCGAGATCGGTGTAGGGCTGCTGCTGCTCGGCGCAATGGCGCTGATCCTCGATCGCACGGAAATCGGGCTGCAGATGCGCGCGGCCGCGGCCGACTTTCGCACCGCCAGGCTGCTGGGTGTCCGCACCAACGCGGTGATCTCGTTCGCGTTCGTGATCGCCGGGGTGCTGGCCGCCGTGGCGGCGTTGCTCTACACCGTGCAGGTTCCGTTGGTGACGCCCACGTTCGGCCTCGATATCACCATCATCGCGCTGGTCGGCGCGGTGGTCGGCGGCGTGGAGCGCCTGTGGAGCGCCACCGCTGGTGGCTTTGCGATCGGCTTTGCCACCTCGGTGCTCAACGACGTGCTGCCCGCCTCTCAAGAGCGGTTCCAGACAGCGTTCGTGTTTCTGCTGGTGATCCTCCTGCTGCTGCTGCGCCCCGGCGGCCTGTTCACCGCTTTCGGCCGCACTACCGTGGAGCGCGTGTGAGCCGACTGCGATCACTGCAGACTCTGCTGGCGAGCCTGGGGCTGCTGTTGCTAGTGGCCCTGATCGGCTCGGGCACGTCTGCCGCCACCCAGCAGGACTTCATCACTGCGCTGGTCTCGGCGACGATCGTCTACGGCCTGTACGTGTTTATTGGCAATTCGGGGGTGATCTCCTTCGGCCAAATCAGCTTCGTGGCAATCGGCGCCTTTGGCGCTGGAGTGATGACGATTCCCACCGGCCCGAAGCACCTGGTGATGCCCGGCCTGTGGTCGTTCCTCGCCCAGCACTCGGTCTCCAACTTCGTCTCCTTGGTGATCGCCGCAGTTCTCGGCGCGATAGTCGCGCTGATCGTGGGGCTGCCGCTGATGCGCTTGACCGGGATCGCTGCCGGCATCGCCACCTTCGCGGTGCTCGAGATCACCTACAACATCCTTCAGCAGTGGACCAAGATCGGCCCCGGCCCGACCACGCTGTCGCTCGTTCCAATCTCTGTCGGCGTCTGGCAGGCGATGCTCGGCGCAGCGTTTGCTGCGGTGGTCGCGTTCGTGTATCAATCGTCGCGTCGCGGACGACTGCTGCGTGCAAGCCGCGAGGATCCAGCAGCGGCGCAGGCGATCGGGGTCAACATTACGCGGGAGCGACTGCTGGCCTTCGGCCTCTCAGGAGCCTTGTGCGGGCTCGGCGGAGGCCTGCTGGTGCATCAACTCGGCAGCATTACGACCGACCAGGTCTATCTCGAGCTCACGTTTTTGACGCTCGCGATGCTGGTTATCGGCGGCTCGGCGAGCCTGTGGGGAGCCACGGTTGGAGCGTTGGCGATCAGCCTGCTCGACTCCTGGCTGAGCGCCGCGGAGAACACCGTGCACGTGTTCTTCTTCACCGTCACGCTGCCGAACGGTGCCTCGGACTTAATTCTCGGGGTGTTCATGACCGCGATGCTGCTGTTCCGGCCTCGCGGCGTGACCAGGGGAGCTGAATTCTCCATTAGCTCGATCAGGCGCCTGTGGCTCGCTCTGCCCGGCCGAAGCAGGGTCACATCGACAGTGCCCGGAGCCGCCGGTCAGGACGAAGAAGTGCCGCTGGAACCAGTACAACAGGTCAAGCCCAACTAGCAGGGAGTCAAACGCGCCATGCCCGCCGAAAAGCTGTCCGCCCTTCGCCCCGTGGGTGGTCACCGAACTCTTGCTGAGCGAGCCTTCGTCACCTTGCACGAGGCAATCGTCACGGGCGTGCTGGAACCGGGAGCGCGGCTCCCAATCGAGGAACTAGCGGAGATTCTCGAAATGAGTCCCATGCCGATCAGGGAGGCTCTCCGCCAGTTGGATTCAGTCGGGCTAGTGGAGAACATCCCCCACCGCGGCGCGCGCGTCACGGAGTTATCCGTGGAAGACCTGCGCGAGGTCTATGAGGTGAGACTGGCGCTCGAGCCGCTGGCCGTGCGTCACGCGGCTGAGAACCTCAGCGACGGGGACGCACAGCGAGCCAGCGAGTGTCTCGCCGAACACGTGAAGGCATCAAAGCAGCGCGACCTGCGCAGGCTGTGGTCGACACACACCGCTTTCCATTTCGCGCTCTATGACGCGGCCAACTCCCGCTGGGGATCACGACTGATCCGTCCGCTATGGGAGACCAGCGAGCGTTACCGCTTTGCGATGCTGCCCGTCCGCATGAACCTTGACAAGCGCCGGCTCGAGCACGAGCGGATCCTGCAGGCTTGCATCGACCATGACGCCGAAGCGGCCTGGCGGGAGCTCTACAACCATCTCGCACGGACCGCCAACCTGATCGCGACCCAGATGGGTAGCGATGAGCTGTTCGAGCTGTTGCCGACGGAATACCACCCCGAGCCAGCGCTGTTGGCGTAGCTCTCACTCCCCGAAGGGCTCACTCCCGACCGACGTATTGACGATTGATCAAATATCTGAGATGTTTCTACGCGTTCCGATCACCGCGTAGGGCCGCGCGGACATGGTCGCCAAGAAAACAAACTGAGGATGAGTAGAGATGCTCCTTGAACCCGTGGCCTACGCACGTCCCGCGAGCGTCGCGGAGGCGCTCCAGGAGCTGGATGGCAACGATGGCGCGGCGCCGCTGGCCGGCGGTCAGAGTCTTGTCAACGTGCTCAAGCACCGTGTCGCTTCGCTCGATTTGCTGGTCGATATCAGCCGCCTCGATGAGCTGCGGAGAATCGAGCGGCTCCCCGACGGCGCGCTGGAGATCGGGGCGTGCGTCACCTACGACGAGCTCGACCGCTCGGAGACGGTGCGCGCGGCGCACCCGCTGCTGGCGGACGTCGCCGGTCACATCGAGGATCAGCAGATCCGCGACCGTGGCACGATCGGCGGTAACTGCTGTCTCAGCGACCCGACCAACAACCTGCCGCCGCTGCTCGTCGCGCTGGACGCCCAGATGGTGATTGAAAGCGCCGGCGGGAACCGTCGCGAGGTACCCGCCGGTGAGTTCTTCCACGGCTACTTCGCGACCACAGTAGACGAGGGAGAGCTGCTTACACGGATACGGGTGCCGGCGCTCGCGGGCGACGCCGGCACCGGTTACAGCACCGTTGCGGTGGGCGCGGACTCAAAGGCGATCGCCAGGGCTGCCGCGCTCGTACGGGGCAACGAAACGATCGACGAGGCGCGGGTGGTACTCGCGTGCGTCGCCCCGATTCCGTCGCGCCATGCCGCAATGGAGGAGGCGCTCCGCGGCGCCGCGGCGACGGACGAGGCCGTTCGCGAAGCGGCCAAGCAAATCGGCGAGGACATCGAGCCCCTGGGCGACTCGCATGGAAGCGCTGCCTACCGGCGAGCGATGGCGCGGGTCGTGGCGCAGCGAGCGGTAACGCAGGCGATCGAGGGAGGTAGTCGACGTGGTTGACGCAGGCACCGTGCAGGCGATCGAGTGCACTATCAATGGTGAGAGTGTCAGCGCCACAGTAGAGGCGCGTCAGCTGCTAGTGCACTTCTTGCGTGATTCGCTGGGAATGAAGGGTACGCACATCGGGTGCGACACCGGTAGCTGTGGCGCCTGCTCGGTGATCGTCGATGGGAAGCTGATCAAAAGCTGCATGATGCTCGCAGCTCAGGCCGACGGCGCGGAGGTCGAGACGATCGAGGGGATTGCCGGGGACGGTGAGCTGACGCCCGTGCAGCGAGCCTTCCACGAGAACCATGGGCTTCAGTGCGGTTACTGCACCCCGGGCCTGGTGATGGCCGCCACGTTCCTACTGCGGCGAAACCCGCAGCCAACGACGGATGAGATCCGCCGTGCCGTGCGCGGCAACATCTGCCGCTGCACCGGTTACGTCAACATCATCCGCTCAATCGAAAGCGCGGCCCGGGGCAACTCAGGCATCGAAGAGGAGGCAGCGTGACCAGCAGCCCGGGCGCCGAGATGATCAGGGGGACGGCTACCAGTCCCGGCGCTACCACAGTCGAGACCACCGGCACAATCGGACAGAACGTCCCGCGGCGCGAAGATCGCCGGCTGCTGAAGGGGCAGGGCGAGTTCGCCGATGACGTCTGGATGCACCGGCAGGGTTACGCGCACTTCGTGCGCTCGCCCGTCGGACACGCCCGGATCGTGTCCCTCGACACTCGCCGCGCGCTCGCGCTCGAGGGTGTTTACGCCGTGTTGACGGGCGAAGAAGTCAAGGAGATGTGCGAGGTGCCGTTCTTCCAGATCGCCCCCGAGCCCGCGGGGCGGATCGAGGAATACCCGCTAGCCGTGGATAAGGTCCGCTATCACGGTGACGCGGTCGCCGTCGTCCTGGCGGAGACCCGAGATCTCGCGCGCGACGCCGCCGGGCTGGTCGATGTGGAATATGAGCCGCTGCCAGCGGTGGTCGACACGGTTGCCGCTGCGGATCCTGACGCACCGATCCTGCACGAGCAGGTCGGCACGAACGTCGCCTGGCACGGAGTGTTCGACTGGGGCGACATCGACTGGGCGCTCGAGAATGCGGATCACGTGATCGAGATCGAGCGGCTTCATTTTCACCGCTTCTCCTCTACTCCGCTGGAGTGCAACGCCGCGGTGGTCCACTGGGACCCCGGCACCGACACCGTCCACGTCAGCTCCAACAACCAGATGCCGATGTTCGCCTCGATGGTGATTGGCCCGACGCTCGGCGTGGCGAGCAATCGGCTTTTGTTCTCCTCGCAGGACATCGGCGGCGCGTTTGGCAACAAGATCGGCAGCTATCCACAGATCGCGGCGCTTGCGTTGCTCTCACGCAAGGCCGGGCGACCAGCCAAGTGGACCGAGTACCGCACAGACCACATGCTCTCTGCCGGCCACGGCAACGAGCGCGTGTTCCTAGACACCAAGGTTGCGGTGATGAACGACGGCACGATCCTCGGCTTCAAGACGCGCGCGTTTGACGACGCGGGCGCTTACCTGCACTACGAGCCACTGGGAGCGGTGATCTGGTCGCAAGTCTCCTGTGGCTGCTACCGGCTCAAGCACCTCCAGGTCGACTACACCGAGACGTTGACCAACAAGTGCCCGACGGTGCCAAACCGTGGCTATTCGCGACTGCAACACCTGTGGATGATCGAGCGGATCGTCGACATCGTCGCCAACGAATTGGGCTTCGACGCGGTGGAGCTCCGCAAACGCAACTACGTCCAGCCCGACGAGTATCCGTACGAGACGCCCAACGGCTGCGTCTATGACTCCGGTGACCTGCCGCGTTCGCTCGACATCGCGCTCGAGTTGATCGATGCCGACAAGTGGCGTGCTCGCCAGCGAGAGCTCGGCCACGGATCCGGCAAGCGGATCGGGATCGGGATCGGCTCGACGCTCGACTCGGGGACCAACAACTTCGGCCAGGCCCGGATCATCAATCCCGAACTGCCCTTCTCGGGCAACGGCGAGGCGGCGTACGTCAAGCTCGACCTCTACGGGGAGGTAAACGTCAACCTCGGCACGACGCCGCAAGGACAGAGCCACGAGACCACGGCTGCCCAGGTGGTCGCCGATGTGCTGGGCATGCCGCCAGACCAGGTCCAGGTCACGGCTGGCTTCAACCAGCAGCAGAACACCTATGTGGCCTTCTCGGGCACCTACGCCAGCCAGTTCGCGGTCACCGGCCTGGGCGCCGCCAAGGGCGCGGCGGAGAAGCTGCGCCGCGAGATCATCGAGGTGGCGGCGTTCGCGCTCCAGGCGGACGTGGAAGAGATCGACTTGCTAGACGGAAGTTGTTCAGTGCGCGGCGAGCCCGAACGCGCGATCCCATTCATCGGCATCGCGAACCTGATCTACGCGAACAACGCCGCGCTGCCCACCGAGCTGCGCGAGCGCATTAGCCTCAACTGCCGCCACGTCTACGTCCCGCCCTTCCAGGTGCCCGACCCCGATCGCAAGCGTGGAAACCTCACGCTGACCTACGCCTCCCAGATTCACGCTTGCGTGCTCGAAATCGACGAGGAGACGGGCGAGCTGAAGATCCTGGAGTACGCCGCCGTGGACGACTGCGGCAGGCGGATCAACCCGAAGATCGTCGAGGGACAGGTGCACGGCGCCACCGCGCTCGGGATCGGCGCGGCCCTCTACGAGGCATTCGAATACGACGATGACGGCCAGCTGCAACAGGCGTCGTTCTACGACTACCACGCGCTGACCGCGCTCGATGCTCCCGACATCAAGACCGGCGAGATCGAGTCGCCGAGCCCCTTCACCCCCAACGGAGCCAAGGGGATGGGCGAAGGCGGGGGAGCGCCGCTCCACACGATCTGTGCCGCGATTCAGGACGCCCTCGACTCGGGCGACGCGATAGTAAGCGACAGTCACAACCCGTGGGAGACGGTCTGGTCGCTGGTTCACAGCGGCGAGCGCGGCGAGCGACGTGGCGTCAGCGTGAGCTCTCGCGTCGCCGGCGACGGCGAGCGATGATCATCGAAAACGAGTTCACCGTCGCGGCCGAGGTCGACCCGGTCTGGCGCCAGCTGCTCGACATGGAGGGCGTCGCGAGCTGCCTGCCAGGGGCGACTATCGAGGCGACCGACCGCGAGAACGTCTACGACGGCTCGATGCGACTGAAGATCGGGCCGATGCGGGTCGAGTATCGCGGGACGGCGACGCTTTCGGAGATCGATGAGCGCAAGCACACCGCCGTGATCTCGCTAAGCGCGCGCGAGGCCAGAGGGCCCGGGTCGGCGATGGCAACCATCCGCAACCGACTGGAGCCAGTCGATGGGGGCACACGCGTAGTGGCGGAGACCGATCTGCGCATCACCGGGCCGCAGGCACAGTTCGGGCGCGGCGTGATCGAGGACGTCGGCAAGCGCGTGTTGGGCGAGTTCGCGCAGCGACTCGAGCAGCGGATCAGCAGCTCGGAAGGCGCCAGGGTCGCGGACGGTGACGCATCCGTCGCCGACCGTCCCGCTGAGGCCGGCGCCAGGCCCGTCGCGCCCACACAACCGCCCGCGGCCACCGAGCTCGACGTCGGCGCGCTCGTAACGCGCAGCCCCGCGGTCCAGATCGGCGCTGCTGGGCTGCTGTTGCTCGCGCTCGTGCTGGTCGTGGTCCGGCGACGCAACCGGTAGCGGCCCAGCAGTACGGCCCTTCTACCTCCGGGCCCCGTCTAGCGCTCCCTCCCGCTAGGTCCCGGAACGGGGCCTCTACCAGCCAGGACCCTTCTTGTAGCGCTCTTCGTCGGCCATCTCGTCAGGGTCCTCCCCGCCCCTGCCAGCGACCTCCTCGGCGTGCGGACGGTGCTCGCTGGTGTCCGGAGGCGTCTGGGGCGTCCCCTGCCCCGCGGCTCCGGGATCCGGATCGGTTTGGCCTACTTGCCCGGCCTGCTCATGCGGTTGCTCGCTCACAGGATCCTGGGATTCCATGCGAATGGCTGTACCCGAATCCCCGGGCGAACATTCATCCGGAAGGGTTCCGGCCGGTCGCGATCAGCTCACCGCCTGAGCACGAACCGCTTCACCGCCTGGGCACGAACGCCAGCACGCGGCTCGGGCTGCCCGTTCCGCCGACGAGCTTCAGCGGAGAGACCACGATCAGGGCGCCGGTCACGGGTAGCCGTCCCAGGTTCGCAAGTTGAGTTAGGCCGAGGCGACCGGCCCCGAGCAGCAGGTTGTGGGCAGGGAATGGAGGGTCAAATCCAGCAGCCGCCCCGGCGTCGATGCCGACGGTCTCGACTCCAAATCCGCTGATCGGGCGCTCCTCCGCGAGCCACCGCGCCGCACCGACATCAGGGCCAGGACTAACGGGCCCCGAGTCACCGGCATTCAGAAACGCCGCCTCGTCGTGAGCCCGTGTTTCCCATCCGGTGCGAAGCAGGACCCACGCCCTGTCCGGTATCCGCCCGTTCTCGGCCTCCCACGTGTCGAGATCGGCGGTCGTGAGGAGGTAGCCGGGGTCGGCCCGTGTCTCGGCGGTCTTGTCGATCACGCACGCCGGACCGATGAGGCTGGCCGGGGGGATCGAAGCCACGTCGTGGCCGTCCTTTCCGGTGACCCAGTGAATCGGAGCGTCCAGGTGCGTGCCGACGTGCTCGCCGATCTGCAGCGTGTACCAGGCCCAGGCGGGGCCGGGTTCGTCGTAGTGGCTGATCACCGTCCGCGACAAGCCGGGGGTATTGGCAAACGGCGGCGGGAGCTTGATCACCGGTGTCGACTCAGTCAGAGGCTGCGTCAGGTCGACGATCTCGACTGACCCGGAGATGACGCCGCCAAGCAGCGCGGCGACTTCCGTGGTCTGGATGCTGGACATTCGGGGTCTCCTTGAATTAGCTCAAGCGGAATGCCTCGGCGATCCACTCCGCCCGAACGGTCGGGTTGACTTTCGCGTCGAGCACCAGCGGTCGCGGCTGACGCTCCTGTAACCAATCGCGCACTATCGGCAGGTCGTTCACGCTTCGAACGACCGCGGCCGCCGTTCCCGAGGCGGTCCCGATCGCCGCGAGGTCGACCTCCGGAAACCGCACTAGCGACACGTCGTGGCCCATCGGCTCGAAGTGATGAACTTCGGCGCTGAAAGCGGCGTCGTCGTATATCAGCACCAGCAGCTTGCAGTTCAGGCGGGCAGCGGTCTCGAGTTCGGATAGCGCCATGAAGGCGCCTCCGTCGCCGATCGCCGCGATCGTGGGGCGGTCGGGCCGGGCGATTGCAGCGCCGATCGCGTTCCCCACACCCAGCCCCACGGCCTGGAACCCATTCGCGAACAGCCACGCTCGCGGATCGCCCACATCCAGATACATCGACGGGTAGCCGACGAAATGTCCCGAGTCGAGCGCGATCGCCCGGTCGCTCGGAAGCAGCTTGTTCAGCTCGATCGTCAGCGTGCGCGGGTCGATCCAGCGCTCGCTGCTCGCGTCCGTGTACGGCTCCCGGTACCAGCGGCGACGCTCGATTTCGTGCGCGAGTGTCGGCGTGCGAAAGCCGATGCCCGCGTGCCCGCGCCTCCTCAGCTCTCGGTCGAGGGCGGTCGCTGTTGCCCTCACGTCGCCCACCACGCCGGCATCCACGAACAGATTGCGCCCGATCGCCTGCGGTTCGGTGTCGATTTGGACCACCTTGGCATCCCGATTGATCAGCGTTCCATGCTTGGTGGTCCAGTAATTGACCGACGCGCCGAAGACCAACACAAGGTCCGCTTGCGTAAGCAACTCCGCGGCGAGCGGCGATGCGAAGCCACCGGAGATTCCAAGCGAGTAGGGAAGACCGGCGAAAAGGCCATTGGCCGGTGCGGAGGTCGCGAGGATCGCGCCGATCCTCTGCCCGAGCTGCTCGATCTCTTCCCGGGCCTCAGCGAGCACCGCGCCGCGTCCGGCGATGATCGCCGGCCGGGCGGAGTCGGCGATCAGATCCGCGATCGCCTCGACCCGCTGTCGAGCTGGCTCCGGCGCGGGCAGCGGCGGGAGCGGGCGACGCGAAGGTTCGCTGGCCGCGGCCGCTTGCGCCTGGATGTCGATCGGCAGCATCAGCACGACTGGCCGGCGCTCAAGCTGCGCGCGCTGGTGGGCACGCATCGCGTCGTCAGCTGCGGTCTTGGCGCTGTGAACGCGATCCGCGATCGCGCCGACCGATTCGACCAGATCATGTTGATCGATCCGAAAATTGCTGGTGAGCGCGGTCGCGGGCGTCTCACCGGCCAGGACTAGCAGCGGCGTGCGGCTCTTCGCCGCCTCGGCCAGCCCAGTGATCGTGTTTGTCAAGCCGGGTCCCTGATGCACACTGACCACGCCGACGCGGCCGCTGACCCTGGCGTAGCCGTCGGCCATGCACACGGCCCCACCCTCGTGGCGAGCGTGGTGAAACCGCACTCCGTCCCTGGCCAGCGCGTTGGTGGCGATCAGATTTCCGCTGCCGATGACGCCGAACGCGTCCTTGGTTTCCTGAGCTGCGATAGTGGAGCCGACGACATCGGCCACGGACAGGTCAATGGCGGTAGCGGTCATGGCGTGCGGACCGTTCTGTCCGCAAACGCGAGACAATCCTTGGGGTCTCTCACAAGGCGGGCATGCTACAGCCGTTGCAGGCCGTCAAGATCGCTCGCGCCGGGCGTTACGGAGTGCTGCGGAGAGGGGAGGATTACAACGTGAGCTACAGCACCGGACCAGCTGACGAAGGCGCGCCTCCGTCGACGGAGCTCGAGCAGGATCCCGTCACCGAAGCGCCCCCGACTCCACCGCCCGCGGATGTCCGCGGCGGGCGGAACATGCTCCCCGAGCGCGAGCGCAGACGGCTGGGGGTCGAGCGCCTCCTCGTGCGGCTGATCGCGACCGCCGGCATCGTCGGGATCGGCGTGCTCATCGCCGCGGTCATGGTCTCGAGCAAAGTCCACGGATGGATCGTCGGCTTGGCCGTCGCGGTGGTCACCGTGATCCTCTCGGCGGTGCTCTGGTCCTCCCGGCAGCTCTAGCTGTACCGACGCCACCAGTATCCGTGCGCTCTCGCAAGGACGCATCGCCTCTCGCGGGGCGCGGCGCCCAGCCGCCAGATGGGGCTTCCGCGATCAGCGTCACTGGGTTGTCGAAGTCCTTCGGTCAGGTGACCGCGCTCGTGGGCGTCGACCTCGAGGTCGCCCGCGGCACCGTGCTCGGCTTACTGGGACCAAACGGCGCTGGCAAGACCACCCTTGTGCGAGTTCTGACCACGCTGCTGAAGCCCGATGCGGGGACCGCGAACGTGGTGGGGTTCGACGTCGTCCGCGACGCCGCCCAGCTGCGCGAGCGGATCGGCCTCGCCGGCCAGTACGCGGCCGTTGACGAGAACCTGACCGGGCTCGAGAACCTGACGATGGTGGGCCGGCTGTACGGCATGCCTCGGGGAGTGGCGCGCGCTGGCGGTTCCGAGCTGCTCGAGCGATTCGATCTGGTCGAGGCCGCGGGACGGACCGTGAAGACCTACTCGGGCGGAATGCGGCGTCGTCTTGATCTGGCGGCGGCGCTGGTCGCAAAGCCTCCGGTGCTGTTTCTCGACGAGCCGACCACGGGACTCGACCCGCGCAGCCGGCTTGGGATGTGGGAGGTAATCGAGCAGCTGGTCGCGGAGGGCACCACCGTGCTGCTGACGACCCAGTACCTAGACGAGGCCGATCGGCTTGCCAACATGATCGCGGTGATCGACCGCGGCCGCTTGATTGCCGAGGGTACCTCCGACCAGCTCAAGGACCGCGTCGGCGGGGAGCGGCTCGAGGTGCGACTCGATGCAGGAGTCGACGCACAGGCTGCCGCGGACGTGCTGGCGCGGATGTCCGACGAGCCGCCCGTGGCGCAAGACGGGCTCGTCAAGCTCACCGTCCGCGAACGGCGGGGAGCGATCGTCGAAGCGGTGCGCCGCTTGAGCGATGCGGGAGTCGGCATCGATGACCTGGTTATCCGCCGGCCGACGCTCGACGATGTGTTCCTGTCGCTGACCGGTCACGCCGCCGAGGAGACCGACGTCGAGGACCGGGAGCGCTGATGCCGCGTCTTGCGCGCGACACGCTGGTGATCGCCGAGCGCAACCTGATCCGTCTGCCGCGCGCGCCGGAGCTGCTGCTGGCGTTCACCGTTCAGCCGATCATGTTCCTGCTGCTGTTCCGCTACGTGTTCGGCGGCGCGATCAACACCGGCGGGATCCCCTACGTCGAGTTCTTGGTTCCGGGCATCATCGTTCAGAACATCGCGTTCGGGGGCTTTGTCACCGGTCTTGGTCTGAACGAGGATATGCACAAGGGCCTGATCGACCGCTTCCGCTCGCTGCCGATGGCGCGCCCGGCTGTCCTGGCCGGCCGCACGCTCGCCGACGTGATGACCAACGCGCTCTCGATCGGCGTGTTGCTGGTCACGGGGGTGATCATCGGCTTCTCGTTTCACACCAGCGTGCTGCACGTGATCGCGGGCATCGGGCTGCTGCTGCTGTTCGGCTACGCGTTCAGTTGGGTGTTCGCGTTCGTCGGCCTGCTGGTTTCCACCCCGGAGGCCGCCAACTCCGTGGGGTTCATCGCGGTGTTCCCGTTGACCTTCATCTCATCGGCGTTCGTCCCGGTGGCGACGATGCCCGCCCCGTTGCGCGCCTTCGCGCAGGTGAATCCGTTCACGATCACCGTCGACGCGATGCGCTCGCTGTGGCTCGGGCTGCCCGCCGGCAACAACGTCTGGGAGGCGGCGTTGTGGGCGCTGGTGATCCTGGCGGTGTTCTCGCCGCTGGCCGTGGCGCGATATCGGAACGCGGCTGGGCAGTAGCGGGCGTGTCCGGGTTGAGGACCGAACCGCCAAATTGCGAGCCCGCCCTCCCGCCGCGTCGCGGCGGCCCTACGCCGTGGCCCGCATCCGGCGCTTTGAATGCCGGAGCACCTCCTCCAGCAGCGGCGGCCAATGCTCGCGGAGCGCCTCGCGTCCCATGAACAACCCCAGATGCCCGCCGGTGCTCACCCGCCGGAACACCTGCTCGGGCGGCGTTGCTGCGAAAGACGCAAGCGCGAACACCTGATCCGGCGGGGTGATGTGGTCGGTCGCGCCCGCCAGCAGGTTCAATGGCATCTCGATGTTGCTCAAATCGACCCGCTCGCCGCGGACCTCCAGCGAGCCACTGATCAGCGAGTTGTCGCGGAACAGATGATGCACGGCCCACAGGTAGAAGGCACCAGGAATGTTTTGAGTGTGCTTGAACCAGTCCTCGAATTCTCGGTAGCGCGCGACGTAGGCGGAGTCGTCGAGGTGCGCCAGTAGCTCCAGCTGTCGAGAGATCTCGGCCGCCGGCTGGATCATGATGAACCCGGCGAGCATCCGCTCGCCCTTCAGCACGCCCCCGTCGGCCGCAACCAGCGACTCGTAGAAACGAAGATCGCCGCCCGGGGACAGCCGCCGAAGGACTCGGTGAATCACGGGTTCACCGGCGTGGAAGTCGATCGGCGCCCCCGCGATCGTCAGCGTATTGATCCGCTCGGGGTAGAGCGCGGCATAGATCGTCGCCAGCCAGCCGCCTTGACAGTCGCCGATCAGGTTGACCCGGCCACCGCAGTGCTCTACCGCCCGATCGACCAGCTCCACGTAGTCGTCGATCGAGGCATTTGCCGTCGCGCGGGTCGCGCCGATCCAGTCGAGCGACAGCGCGCGCGTCAGTCCCGCGTCGAGGATCGCGCCCATCTGGCTCTGCTCGGGCGAATAGTCCACGATGCAGGAATCGTGACCCGCCTGGGGCGGCAGCACGAGCGTTGGGACCAGGCCCCGTTCGCCGCCGAGCGAAAAGTCGCGCAGACGCGCGAGCGGCGTCTCGAAGACGATCTCGTGCGGGGTCGTCCAGCTCGGTCGCTCCCGCGTCATCATCAGCTGCAGCCAGCGTGGGATGTCCATCGCCCGCGACGCTCCTCGGAACATCGTGGCGACTCGGTCGCCCACCCCAGTGGCGGACGTCGACCACCCCCCGAGCCACGTGTCGACCAAGTTGGGGCCCACCAATGGGGCTGCGACAGGGGGGCCCTGCGACGATCTGTTCATAGCCAACCTCCTTGGGCATCAAACGCCGGCTGCGTGCCGACGCTTCTTTAATTCTCCCTTATCAACCGGACTGATAAACGAATGGACGATCCGAGCCACGCCCGAGCAGGCCCCGCCGTCGTGACCGGCCGGGCGCGGCGCACTCCTGGCCGTATCGCGGGCGCGCGCTGGCCGCGTGTCGCCCCCACCGCATCAACGCAGGGTTTACCCTTCCGTTGCCGGGTATCCGAGAACTAACAGGTTTGTACGAACGAGGGAGAAATCCATGGAAGACGCCGTAATCGTAGGCGCGCTGCGGACGCCCGTCGGGACGTTCGGGGGCCAGTTCAAGGACGTGTCCGCCACCGACCTCGGGGCGCACGCCGTTCGGGCAGTGCTCGAGCGCACCGGAGTCTCGGGCGAGGACGTCGACGAGGTCGTCCTGGGGTGCGTTCTCCAGGCCGGTCTTGGCCAGAATCCCGCCCGTCAGGCAGCTTTCGGGGCCGACATCCCGAAGGAGGTTCCGTCGACCACCATCAACATGCTGTGCGGATCGGGGCTGAAGTCGGTCGCGATCGCGTCGCAGATGATCCGGGCCGGCGATGCCGAGGTGGTCGTGGCCGGCGGGATGGAGAACATGTCTCGCGCCCCCTATCTGCTGCCCTCGGCGCGATTCGGCGCGCGAATGGGGAACGCCGAGCTGGTCGACTCGATGCTCACGGACGGCCTGATCGATGCCTTCAACGACATCCACATGGGCATCACCGCCGAGAACCTCGCTGAGCAATACGGGATCAGCCGCGAGCAGCAGGATGAGTTTGCCGCCGGCAGCCATCAGAAGGCCGAGGCGGCGATGCACGACGGGTTGTTCAAGAGCGAGATCGTCCCCATCGAGGTGCCCGCGAAGAAGGAGACTCGCGTGGTCGAGACCGACGAGCACCCGCGTCCCGGCACCACCGCGGAGGGCCTGGGCCACCTACGCGCGGCGTTCCGCAAGGAAGATGGGACCGTCACCGCGGGCAACGCTTCCGGCGTCAACGACGGCGCCGCGGCGGTTCTCGTGATGAGCGCCCGCCAGGCGAAGGAGCGGGGCCTCGAATCGTTCGGAACGGTTGAGAGCTACGCGTCGGTCGGCGTCGAGCCGAAGATCATGGGCATCGGCCCCGTTCCTGCGATGCGCAAGGCGCTCGAGAAGGCCGGTCTGGACCTAAAGGACGTCGACCTGATCGAGCTCAACGAGGCGTTTGCCGCCCAGTCGCTAGCCGTGATCAAGGAGCTCGGTCTCGAGCCGACCAGGATCAACCGTCATGGCGGCGCGATCGCCCTTGGCCACCCGATCGGCGCGAGCGGCGGCCGGATCCTGGTGACGCTGCTCCACGAGATGAAGCGCTCCGACATCCACCGCGGGATCGCGGCCCTCTGCGTCGGCGGCGGCCAGGGACAGGCCGCGATCATTCGCAACGGCGACTAACGCTGAGCTTCAGGGCCAGGGCGGCTGAGCGGCCCTGGCCCAAACAGCTTCGGGGGCCGGGGCGGCTGAGCGGCGGCCCCGGCCCCCGACAGCTCACATCTCCTGACCGCCGTTGACGCCCCACACCTGCCCGGTGATGTAGGCCGACTGGTCAGCGCACAGGAAGTTCACCACCCGCGCGATCTCGTCGGGCCTCCCGAGGCGTCCGAGGGGGACTTGCTTGCGGATCCTGTCGAGCACTTTCTCCGGGATCGTGGCGAGCATCTCGGTCTCGATGAACCCGGGAGCCACCGCGTTGACCGTCAATCCTACCCCGTGCTCGTCCAGCTTGCCCGCCTTTTGAAGGTTCGAGGCGGCCTCGCGAGCGAGCGACTTGGTGAAGCCGAACATGCCTGATTTCGACGCCGCGTAGTTGGTCTGGCCGATGTTGCCGATCTGACCGACGATCGAGGAGATGTTGATGATCCTGCCGGTGCCTCGCTCGAGCATGTGCTCGATCGCGGTCTGCGACATGAAGAAGGCCCCGGACAGGTTGACGTTGATGACCTTCTCCCAGTCATCGTCGCTCAGCTTCAAGATTGGCTTGTCGGCGGTGATACCGGCGTTGTTGACGAGGATGTCGAGCCGGCCATGCCGGTCGATCACCTCGTGAATGGTCCGCCGGCAGTCGTCTGAAGAGCCCACGTTTCCCTGATGGATTGTGGTGTCGGCGCCGAGCTGCTCGAGTTCGTGCTGAAAGGCCTCGGCACGCTCCTGGTCGCGGCCATAACCGGCGGCCACGGTCGCACCCGCGTTCGCCAGGCTGCGGCAAATCGCCGCGCCGATTCCCCGCGTACCGCCGGTAACGAGCGCTACTCGATCCTTTAGCTGCTCCCCGGACGTTGTCCGGAGCTTCTCACTTGTTTCGGCGGTGGCCATTACCTCACCCTTTCCTCTTAGTTTGCGATCGCGGCTCGAGCCACTCAACGATGTCTGGCCAGATTTCGTTGCGTGCTTTCGACCCGGCCATCAAGCCGATGTGTCCTCCCGGTCGGTCGATGCACGTGATGTCTTCGCTGGAGACGAGCTCGAGCAGCGGCTTGGTTCCGCTTGCAGGCGCGATGTGGTCGGCACCCGCGGTAACGACCAGCAGGTCCTGATCGACCAGCCCCAGGTCAACGCGCCGACCTCGTAGGCGCATCCGCCCGCGCACTAGCCGGTTCTCCTTGTACATCCAGGTGATCCACTGCCGGAACGCCTCCGACGGGAACGGCGGGTTGTCCGCGACCCAGCGGGCCATCGCCTGATAGGCCTCCCGCCTTGCCTCACCCGCAAGTACTCCATCCCACAGGCGCCGGTAGGTGGTCCAGTAGTTGGTCACCGGCTTCATCAGCTTGTTGGCGTAGTCGATCGCCTGGCCAGGAACCACGTTGTAGCCGTCCGCGATGTAATCGACGTCGAATGAGTCCGGCCCTACCCACGTCCCGTACAACGTGCGGCCCTGGCGCGTGTCAACCGGGGTAGTCAGCAGCGCCATGTTGCGCACCGGATTGTCGGGAAACCACCCGCCATACAGCAGGGACAGCGTTCCTCCGATGCACCAACCCAGCAGGGTCAGCTCTTCCTGATTGCTCTCGCGCAGCACTTCACGGATGCCCCAGTTCAGCTCGTCGCAGACGAACTTGTCGATTCCCATGTCGGCATCCTCTTCCTCCGGATAGCCCCAATCGACCAGGAACACGTCGAAGCCTTCATCTAGCAGGAACTCGACGAAAGAATTACCAGGTCGCAGATCGAAGATATCTGGACGGTTGATCAGCGCGAACACCAGCAGCACCGGCACCGGATGGCGCCGGTTGGGGTTGCGATACCGGTAGAGCGTCGTCTTGCGGTGCGTCCAGACCACATCTTTCGGACTCGCGCCTACCTCCGAATCGTTCTGGGTCAGCAAGATGTTCGTGAACTCGAGCGCCGCGCCGGGCGCCCTGGCCAGCTGCTGGACCGGATTCATTGCTCCTCCTGCGCCCTGGCGGCGCCGCGACGGCCTCCGTTCCCCGGAGCCCCGTTCGCCGAGCCGCCGCGGCGGCTTCGATTGTTGCGGCGCCCGCCGCGGGGCTCAGCCTCCTCGCGGGCGCTCAGCAGCTCGTCCTCGAGCTCCTCGATGTGCTGGAGAACCAGCTCGAGCTTGTCCTCCGTGCGGCTCAACTGGCGCGAGAGCTTGACCACGTCTTGGCGTCCCGCCAGTCGCATGTTGCGAACCGTGAGGTCAAAGACGTCGGTGCTGATCTTTGTCAGGGCAACTACGTTCTCCGTCATGCGCGCCAGCAGCTCGCCGAAGCTCCCGCGCGAGACAACCTGTTCGAACGCTTTTCCGGTACGGGTCTCGGATTCCTCAAACAGGCGCCGGACTTCCTCGCTCGGGGTACTTCGCCGCTCGTCCGCCATCCTTCCCTCCTAAATTGGGCGTTGCAAGTTCTTGTGGTGGTTCGGCCCCGTCTGGTCCGTACCTTAGAGCGGTTGAGCGCTAGGCGCGGCGAGCTACCGTCTTCCCGTCATCCTTTCAGCGCGTCGCGAGCGGTCGAGGCGTAAAGGTTGCCGATCTCGCGAGTGAAGTTTGCTTGCGCCTCCAGCATGCTCTGGACCCAGTCGACCGGAGTGGCATTCGCAAGGCCCTCCTGATAGCTGACGACCGTGTTCAGCATGCTCTCGTAGGCGTCCAGATAGGTGTTGCCCGCCTTGCGAGCGTTTTCGACGATTCGCTCGTTTAGCTCCCGAATCCGGTCGACCGTCTCCTCGGCTCCGGCGCCACCGCTCCGGCTTGATCTGGCTGCCATGGAACTGCTCCCTTCTCGCTGGTTAATCGGTGTTTGCCCAAGCCACCAGACCCCCAAACCAAGGCCTCCGAGCAGCGTCCAGATCGCCGGCGGCGGATTTTGCGGACCCTCGTGGGAAGGATTGACGCGCCCTCGGCGTCACCTGCCTTAACCCCCAATCCCCCGAGCAAGGAGACATTAGTGATTTTTGATCGGCCCGTTCTCTCGATCCGGCGCGTCGGGTCAATCCGCGCTGGCCTGCCGGCGCGCGCGGGATGGCGAATGCCGGTGCGCGTACTGGCCTCTCTGTCAGCGTTGCTGGCGCTCGCCGCCGCGAGTGCGGCGGGCGCCCAGGCCGCGAGCTCGCCGTTCATCGCGCCGTTCATGCAGAATCCCTCGCCACTCGCGACGACCGTGCCACCCAACGGCGACGTCAACCCCTACGGGATCGTCACCGTCCCACGCAGCGTAGGGTCCCTGCACCGCGGTGACCTGCTTGTCAGCAACTTCAACAATTCGAAGAACCAGCAAGGCACGGGCACCACGATCGTGCAGATCCCGCCGGGCGGCAGCAAGGGAGCGCCGGGAACGGCCTCCGTGTTCGCGCAGCTCGATCCGAAGATGCTTGCAGGTCGGTGTCCAGGGGGGATTGGCCTCACCACCGCGCTGGCGGTCACCCGCAGCGGGTTCGTGGTCGTCGGCAGCCTGCCAACCGCCGATGGCTCATCGGCGACCGCGAAGGCTGGTTGTCTGGTGGTGCTCAACAGCCGCGGCAAGGTGATCGAGACGATCGCCGGCGGGCGGATCAACGGGCCCTGGGACATGACCGCCTCCGACCAGGGGTCAGTGACGACGCTGTACGTGACCAACGTTCTCAACGGCACCGTCGCCCACTCTCCGAAGACCGTCAAGCAAGGGACGGTGGTTCGTCTGCGCCTGCGCACGATCGCGGGCAAGCGCCCCGTGGTGTTGAGCGAGCGAGTGATCGCCACCGGTTTCCCCGAGCGCACCGATAAGAACGCGCTCGTGATCGGACCGACCGGGGTCGCCCTCGGCAGGAACGGAACCCTGTACGTGGCGGACACGCTCGACAATCGGATCGCCGCAATTGCAGACGCCCCCGGCCGCAACACTCCCGCTCGCCACGGCGGGCGAACTGTCTCGGTCGGTGGCTCGCTCGACGGCCCGCTCGGGATGACGCTCGCCCCCAATGGCGACATCCTCACCGCCAACGGTGGCGACGGCAACATCGTCGAGACGACGCCGGCTGGTCAGCAGGTGGCGACGAAGGCGGCCGATTCCGCGGGCGGCGCGGGAGTCCTGTTCGGCCTCACGGTCTCGCCGCATGTCAACGGCGTCTATTTCGTCGACGACGGCGACAACTCGCTGCGCCTACTGGCGCCCTGAATCACGCCAGGGCCGGGGCCGGCCACGCGGTGCGGCCCCGGCACCGGCATCCGCCGCTCACCTGCCGCGTGAGCGGCATCCGCCGCTCACGGCGGTGAGAGCGTCAGCAGCGCAGCGCTCGCGGCGGGCAGCGAAACCGGATAGCCCCCGCTGGTCCGCTTGACCATCTGTGTCCGTTGTCGCCCTGCGAGCTGGCCGCTGCTCTGCCCCATACTCTGGCCCGCGAGGGTCACCCCGCTGGCCGCGGCAAGATGCGGCGCCTGGAGGCGCTGCAGCGTGGCTTTGCCGGCCCCGCCCGCGGCTCGAACCTGGATCATTCGGGAACCCGAGGTCGCGGTGTTGATCAGCACCACGCGCAGACGTCCGTCCTGGCCGCGCGTAGCGTAGCTACTGACCGCCGCCGCCGCGCGTTCTGAGACGGGGAGCAACGTCGATCCGACGGGAGTGGCGCGAGCGAACAGCAGCAGCCCGTAGTACTCGGGCTCAGCGAACGCGCGCCAGCCCTTTCCGGTCTGCGCCAAGGCGAACGGCTGATAATCGGCGTTCGGGAAGGTGTGGATGTTGACTCCGTCGACGCCGACGCGAAGCAGCCGGAACAACGTGTCGAGCACCCAGAGCGCCGACGCGAACGTGTCGCTGACCCCGGGCTGCCCTCCGCACGCCACCGAGTTCAACTCGTCGACTCGAAGCGGCAGGCCGCGAGCATGGGCCGCCGCGACATAGCCCGCGACTCCTGCGGCGAGCCCTTGACTCGAGGATCTCGATAAGAGGTTGGCGATCGACGGACCCAGCGGCGAAGACGCAGGGAGGCCACAGCGCTCGAGCGGGTAGCGATGGATCGTAACCAGGCCCAAGCGTGGCTCGCTGGCGATGAACGCGGGGACTTGCTGGAGCCACACCCGACCGCCGATTGCGGGCCCCGCGAGCGGCACCGTGCCGGGGAGCGCGCTCGCGAACTGCGCGAACTCGGAGATGAACGTGGTGGGTTGGTAGGTCGGGGGGCGTCCTGGGACCAAGGTTCCGTCGGCCGCGCGGTACCACGGCGCGCTCGCGTATAGCTCTGGTTCGTTGCCGAGCTCGAGCGCCTCGATCAACGGGGGCCTGATCCCACCGACCAGCGCCTGCGCCTCGAGGCTGGCGAGCCTCTGATCGCCGGCTTCGAGGTTGACGCCGAGCACCAGCTTGGCGCCGGCTGCCGCGGCGAACGCCTTCGCCACCCCGATCCACTGCGGCGTCAGGGTGTACGTGATGCCCGGCGGCTGCGCGAGATCGGGGACCGGCCACCACGTGTGGTCGGTGCTGTCGCCCCCGATTCTGATCACCGGCGACTGGCCGGGAGCCAGGTTGCGGACGAGCCTCGCGAACAGCGGATCAACCGCATTCGGGTCATTGCCGGCGTAGGCCGCAAGTGCCGGGTACTCGAGCGACAGCCCCAAGAACCCACCAGGAACCGCCTGCCCCGGTGCGGTGCTGTCGACGGTGACGATCGTCCACCGTTCCGCGGTGCCGCCGATGTCCGAGAAAATCGCCAACATCGCGAGCGCTCCGGCCAGCGCGAGGACGGTACGCAGCGCGGCTACCCGGCGGCGACGGCCAGGTGGCACAGCGGAATCTGCCGGCTGGCGAGCTCGAGGCGGCGGCACGCCGTGGACGGGGGAGCTGACGATTCGGGAAACCTAGTCGGGACGGAGTTTGGGAATCGGTTAAGCCTTTCAGGCGAGGGCGCGGTAACGGCTCGCCAGCACAGCTCGTCGCCGGCCGCGGCGGTTTCACGCGCTTCGCGGTCGGGGAGACCTACAGCGGTATCGAGAGAGAAGAAAGGCCAATGGCGACGATGGAAGTCCGCACCGGCCGTGGAATCGCGATCACGGTCGCGCTGGCCGCCGCGACCGTCGGCGTCGTCTATGGCTATGACACGCCGGAAGGGATCCCAGAGGCGCTCGTGCCGATCGTGGCGGTGGTTCGGGTCCAGCAGCTGGCACATGCACTCGCGCTTCGGCTCGGCTACGACCCCGACAGCCCCCAGGGTCTCTCGAAGGTCACCGCCACGTGAGCTTCGTCGTCGAGGAGATCAACAGTCAGCCTGCGGTGTGGCGCGAGGCCGCGGCCCTCGCGGCTCGTAGTGCCTCGCTGCTGCCCGCGGCCCGGGAGCGAGTGGTGTTTTTCGGCTGCGGGACCTCGCTGTACGTGGCGGAGGCGCTCGCGGCGGCCCGGGAGGCCGCCGGCCACGGTGAGAGCGACGCGTTCGCGGCGTCCGAGCTACCGGCGGGCAGGCACTACTCGCTGGCGGTCGCGCTGTCGCGCTCGGGCACCACCACCGAGGTGCTGGACGTGGTCGATCGGTTGCCATCCTCGACCTCCCTGCTCGCAATCACCGCCGACGCCGACAGTCCCCTGGCAGCGGCCGGGAGCCGCACGCTGGCGATGCCGTTCGCCGACGAGCGCTCGGTGGTGCAAACGCGCTTTGCGACCTCCACGATCGCGCTGTTCCGGGCCCATCTCGGCGAGAGCCTGGCTGCCGCGATCGCCGATGCCGAGCAAGCGCTGCGCGAGCCGCTTGCGCTCGACCCCGGTTCGCTGCGCCAGCTCGTGTTTCTCGGTCGCGGGTGGACGGTGGGGTTGGCGCGCGAGGCGGCGTTGAAGGTCCGCGAGGCCGCAGGCGCGTGGAGTGAGGCCTACCCGGCGATGGAGTATCGCCACGGCCCGATCAGCGTCGCGGGTCCGGGCACCGTCGTGTGGGCGCTCGATCGCCTGCCATCGGGACTGGAGGAGGAAATCGCTGACACCGGTGCCCGGCTGGTGAAGGCGCGGCTGGATCCGCTGGCGGAGCTGGTGAGAGCCCAGCGCCTGGCGGTGGCATTGGCGCGCGCCAGGGGGCTCGATCCCGATCAGCCGCGCCACCTGATGCGGTCGGTGGTTCTAGACCCGGATGTCTGACCGCGTCGTCGCGATCGACGTCGGTGGCACCAACCTGAAGGGCGCCCTGGTCGACCGTCGCGGCAAGGCGCTGTTGGTTACGCGGCGGTCTACCGACGTTGAGGCCGGCTCGGAGGCGGTCGTGGATGCGGTACTCGAGCTGGCGCGCGAGCTGGCGGAGTCGGGTCCCGATTCGGGGTCGGGTGCGGGTCCGGGTGCGGAGCAGGGGCCGGCGGGGCGGTCTCCGGTGGCGGTCGGTCTCGCGGTTCCCGGCCTGGTCGAGGAGCGTACGGGGACGGTGCTGGACGCGACCAATCTCCGCTGGCGCAATGTCCCGATCGGGCCGATCGCGGAGCAGCGCCTCGGTGTTCGCGTGAGCGTCTGCCACGACGTTCGCGCCGGGGCGGTCGCCGAGGGGCTGCTTGGCGCTGCCCGCGGTCACCGCGACTATGTGCTGTTGACGCTGGGAACCGGAATCGGGGCCGGGGTCGTGATCGACGGGAGCGCTTACACCGGCGCTCACGGGATCGGCGGCGAGCTCGGTCACGTGGCGGTCGACCCGCGAGGTCCGGTGTGCGGCTGCGGGCGGCGCGGATGTCTCGAGGCGCTTGCGTCCGCCGGCCATATCTCGACTCGCTACCGGGAGATGAGCGGCGGTGGAGTGGGTGCGGCGGCGGTGACCGCGGAGGAGGTCGTTGGGCTCGCTGCGGGCGGAGATCCGATCGCCGAGTTGATCTGGCACGAGGCGATCGACGCGCTGGCGCTCGCGATCGCCAACTACGCCGCGCTGCTGGATCCCGAGCTGGTGGTCATCGGCGGCGGGATGGCCGCGGCCGGAGACGGGCTCTTCGGTCCCTTGCGCCGGCGGTTGATCGCGTACACGCGATTTGGCGAGCCGCCGCCAGTGGTCCCGGCCGCGCTGGGGGACGAAGCCGGGCGCTACGGCGCGGCGATTGCGGCCTGGCGCGCGGCGGGGATCGACGAGGCCGACCTTGCCGGCTGGGAGGTATGAGCGGCCGGATGCGGCTGCGTAGTCAGAGGATCGTGACTCCGTCCGGCGTGGTGGCCGGCGAGGTTGTCGTTGTGGATGGGCGGATCGAGGGCGTCTCGCAACGTGCCGCTGCGGGGCGTTCGGACGTGGCGATCGAGCTGGGGGAGCGGTGGCTCGTTCCCGGGTATGTCGACACTCACGTGCACGGCGGGGGCGGGGCGCACATCAATGCCTCCGATCCAGACGAGGTCGCGGCAGTGGCCCGGTTCCACGCCGAGCACGGGACGACCGCGCTGCTCGCGACGACGGTCGCCGCGCCGGTGGACGAGCTGACTGTTGCACTGGGTGCGATTGCGCGTGCTATGGAGCACGAGGGGGTGGGCGGGGGCTCGGCCGGCGCTGCCGTTTTGGGGGCGCATCTGGAGGGTCCGTTCCTGAGCAGGGCGCGGCCGGGGGCGATGGACCCGTCCTGCTTCTTGGCTCCAGATGGTGCGGTGCTGGAGCGGCTGGTCGCGGCCAGCGGGGGGACGATGCGGATGATGACCTTGGCGCCCGAGCTGCCGGGCGCGCTGAATCTGGTTCGGGCGCTCGTGGGTGTGGGTGCGATCGCGTCTCTCGGTCACACCGACGCCTCGTATGAGGAGGCGCGCTCGGCGGTGGTTGGGGGCGCACGTTCCGCGACTCACCTGTTCAACGGCATGCGACCGTTTCATCATCGCGGGCCGGGAGTCATCGGTGCGGCGCTCGACCTGCCCCAGGTGAACTGTGAGGTGATCTGCGACGGGATCCATGTCGACGCCGCAGCGCTCCGACTGGTCTACCGCGCGAAGGGCGTGCATGGGATTCGGCTTGTGACCGACGCGATGGAGGCGGCGGGGATGCCCGATGGGCGGTACCGGCTCGGCGGCGCGGCGGTCGAGGTTCAAGACGGTGCGGTGAGGATCGCGGGCGGCGGCTCGATCGCCGGTAGCACGTTGACGATGGACGTGGCGGTGCGCAACGCGGTCCACTTCCTGGAGCTTCCGGTAGACGTGGCGGTCTCGCTCGCGTCGTCGGGTCCTGCTCGGTTGCTCGGGATCGCCGATCGCAAGGGAGCGATCGGGGTTGGTATGGATGCGGACCTCGTGGTGCTGGACGAGGAGCTGCTGGCCTGCGGGACGATCGTCGGGGGGGAGTGGGTCGGTGAGCCGCCTAAAGAGTTGTGAGAAAACGCGAGGCCGTGTCCCAGGTGAGGGCCGCGAGCCGGTCGCTCTCCGGGCCGGCGCAGGTGTCGAGCTTGCGGCGGAGCTCGTGGTCGGTTGCCGGTCGCCCCGGGGCGCCAGGGGGAAGCTCCAGGGTCGTGCTCGAGGATCGTCCATCGGCGAGCGTGAGCTCGATCTCCACCTCGCCTGTGAGCAGGCCGTCGCCGGTGTCGGTTGCGGTGGTCTCGACGAGCTCGACGATCCGACTGGCTGCTTCGCGCTTCACCGCCGCGTCGGTGAAGCTGGTGAGGTCCGGATAGCCGTCGAGCAACGTCGCCGAGAGCGCATACTCGAGGCTGAACTTGCCCTCGAGCCCCGTGGTCGGATTCTTATGGATCAGCGGCGCGAGAGAGCTCTTCGGGGTGGTGATTGCGATTCGCCGGATGCTCTCCGGCGTAGCGTGTGGTTCCAGCTGGATCAGGGCGCTGATCGGCCGCTGCAGGGCATAGCAGCAAGGGAACAGCTTGATCGCGAGGCCGTCGGGGATCGCATTGTGTTCGCGGCTGGCGATCGTGATCGGTTGGTCGCGGTCGCCCGGATCGCTGATTCCACGGGCGAGCGAGAGCCAGTCGTCGAGGGCGCGCGGGTCGGCGCTCGCGCCCGCCTGTGCGAGCAGTGCCGCGCGCACGCCGGCATCCGCCGCGAACCCAACCTGCAGCGCCTTCGCCGAGCTCCCAAAGGCCCGCTGCACGCCGCCCGCCGCGGGGACCGCAAGCGCGATCGCGGCGGCTGTCCGCTCGACGTCGAGGCCAAGCGCGGTCGCCGCCGTCACCGCCGCTGCCGGCGCGCCGGCGGTGCAGGTCGCGTGCCAGCCCGCGCTGTAGTGCCTCCATCCGAGCGTGGTTCCCAGCCTCGCCATCACGCCGGCGCCCGCGAGATACGCGCGCGCGTCGCCGCCCGCCGCGAGCGCGACCGGGACGCAGATCGCGCTGATGTGAGTCGTCGAGGGCATGTGCAGGTCATCGAAGTCGAGCACGTGCGCGAGCGCGGCCCAGCGCCCGGCCGCGCCGAGCTGGTCGAACAGGGCACGGAGGGGGTGGTCGCGGGCGGCGTAGGCGACCGCGAGCGTGTCCAGGAGCGAGCGTCGTGCGAGGGCGAGGTCTTCCTCGGACGGTTGCAGCTGCGTCGCCCAGTTGGCGAGGGCTGTGGCCTGGTCGGTCGGGGTAGTCGCAAGTCCAGTCACCACATAACCACCATACGCGCGCGCCGGGCGCGTGCTGACTCGTTTGCTGTGATCCTCGCGAGAAGGCGAGTTCCTTGATCCATGATCCTCACGGTCACACCCAATTTTGCCGTCGATGTCACCTACCACGTCGATCGGCTGCGCGTTGGCACGACTACCGCTGTCGGTTCCGTGTCCCGGCAGGCCGGAGGCAAGGGCGTGAACGTCGCTCGCACGCTACAGGCGCTCGGTCGCGAGGTGCTGGTGACCGGCTTCGCGGGGGGAGTGACCGGCCAGGCGGCGAGAGAAGAGCTCAGCTCCAGCGGACTCCGGGACGAGACCGTGCCGGTGGCGGGCAACTCGCGGACCACACTGATCATCGTCGATGAGGATGGAGAGGCGACTGGCTTCTCCGAGCCCGGACCTAAGGTCACATCAGCCGAGTGGGAAAGCCTCGTTTCTCGTGTTCGCTTGCTGGTCGGCGAGTCGGAGGGGGTGGTGCTGGCGGGCAGTTTGCCTCCCGGTGCGCCTGGCGACGGCTACGCCCAGCTGATTTCGATCGTCGTGCTGACCGGGGTTCCGGTGCTGTTGGACGCCCACGGCGAGGCGGTTATCCGGGCAGTGCGCGCTCGTCCCACGATCGTCAAGATGAACGCCGGCGAGCTGGCCGGCACGGTGGGTGAGTCGGAGATCCTCGCGGGCGCGCGAGCGCTGCGGGAACGCGGCGCCGGAGCGGTAGTCGTCACCGACGGGGCCAACGGACTGGTCGGGGTCAGCGAGCACGGCGTCTGGCAGGCGCGGCCGCCCGGTCATCTGCGTGGCAACCCGACCGGGGCGGGCGATACCGCTTCCGCAGCTCTGATCACAGGACTGCTCGACGGGCGCGAGTGGCCGGAGGTGATAGCCGACGCGACCGCCTTGTCCGCCGCGGCAGTTTGCGCCCCAATCGCCGGGTCGTTCGAAGAGGAGGTCTACGGTCGGCTGCGGAGCGAGATCGTGGCGGTGGAGGTCGAGGGGCGGGAGTGATGTTCACGTCGGGGCAGCCGGAGCCTTCGGTTGTGAGTGCTATCGGCGCGCGTCCCCACCGCGGGCTGATTCCGTCTCCGCGCCGCCAGCGGGGTCGCCGGAGTCGGCAGATGCGGGCCGGCGGCCTGGTGCTATCGGGCCGTCGGTCTTGCTGCCGCCAGCGGGTGCGTCACAGTCTCCAGACGCCTGCTCGTCGTCTAGCTCGACCTCGGACAGGTTGTCCCCAGCGAGCATTTCGGCGCCGTCAGCCAATCCGTCCCACCCGAGCATTTCGGCGCCTGCGGCCAATCCGTCCCACCCGAGCGCGTCGAGATCCTCGGGCGGCTCGTCGATATCGACCACGAGCACAACTTTCGGCTCGAGCCAGACCAACCGAATGCACGTGTGGCCGTATTCGATCTCGTCCGGAAACGGCACGTCGCTCCCCACGAGCAACTCACGCACCTTCTGCTCCGCCGCGATCTTCTGCTTGAGCGTTGCCATCTCGATAGCTTGCGCCAACCCCCGTGACGGATCTAGACCGATTCATTCCAACTAAGCGCGCGCTTTGAAACCACTCTGATTCGCTTTGGAGTCGGGAGCGCAGTGTGGCCTATAGGCGGCGTTGTGCTCGCCGGCCAATCTCGGCTGCGGCGATCTTCCTCGAGCGGACCCGTTGAGCTATCATGGTGGGTCCGCCGCGGGGTGGAGCAGTCTGGTAGCTCGTCGGGCTCATAACCCGAAGGTCGCGGGTTCGAATCCCGCCCCCGCTACTTCGAAAGGCCTGCAAACGAGCGTCTCTGGGGGACTTCGCGGTTCAATCTTCAGGCACGGGGCGCCGTTTGATCTCGTTTGATCGCGCACCCAGTCCCGTCCACGATGCGGCGCTCACCCGAAGGTGTGATGCGCGCGGCCGGACACGGCTTCCTGGTCTCGGCCCTCCGCGTCCGGAGATGGACTCCGGTCTCGGGAAGTTGAGAGATGGCTTTCAGTCTGGAAGGATGGCAGTCGCCTGCTGGCGACCGAGAGTGAGAGGAACGAGGAGGAAACATGGACCTTGGCATGATCAGTTCGACCTGGCTTGATACCAAGGTTGGCCGGCTGGACGGCATTCGAACTGCAAAGCAGATCGGTTTTGACACCTATGACATCTTCGAGGACCCACTCGATCTGACTGACGACGACCGCGAAGAGATCAAGCGGACATGCGAGGAGGTGAACCTGCCAATTCGCTCCGTCGTCTGTGTGGCGTTCGGCATTGTCGACTTCAACCCCTCGGTCCGCAGATTCACCCTGGATCGGATTCGGGCCTACGTCGATCAAGGAGCGTTTTTCGGTGCCCGTAACGTTCTTCTTGTGGTAGGTGAGTACTTCTGGGAGTGCGAGGTTTTCCCCAAGCAAGCCATATGGGACTTGGCCAAGGAAATGGTTGGACAGGCTGGCGATTACGCTAAGTCGAAGGATCTTGAAATCGTCTTGGAGCTGGAACCGTTCGAGCAGGCCCTATTGAACGACGTCCACGAGCTCGCGCGCTTCGTTCGCGAGCTCGAGCATCCGGCCGTGCGCGCCAATGCGGACATCTCGCACCTTCACCTCTCGAACGCCTCCTTTGACGACGTAGAAGAATTGACTGGCCTGATAGGTCACATTCATTTATCGGATTGTGACGGAAAGGTACACGGAGACCTGCCCGCGGGAATGGGCGTCACGCCGATCAAGGAATACCTCGCAGCCATCCGGGATACCGGTTATGACGGCACAGTCTCGATCGAGCTCGAGTACTCCCCTGATCCCGACAAGATCGTCGAGTGGGCACAACAAGCCTACGACGGCACGGCGAGAATCATGCGGGAGCTGGAGGTCCGCACCTAGGATCTAGGATGACCGAAGTGGACCTCAACATTGGCCCGAACCTGCCTGAAAAGACGGACTACGCGATCGGCTGCATCGGCGCGGGTTTCATCATGCGAGACGTTCACCTGGCGGCATACCGCGAGGCGGGATTCAATGTCGTCGCGCTCGCATCTCGTACACCTGCCAATGCCCGCGTCGCCGCAGAGCAGAACGGCATTGATACCGTGTACGACTCGTGGCGTGAACTCCTTGACGACGAACGCATCGAGATCGTCGACATCGCGTTTCCGCCTGACCAGCAACTGGAAATCGTCCGCGAGGCAGTGAGGCGCCCACACGTGAAGGGTGTCCTAGCCCAGAAGCCGGCGGCGTTCACATTGCCGGAGGCGGCACAGATGGTTGCCGCGGCTGACGGTGCGGGCAAGAAGCTGGCAGTCAACCACAACATGCGCTATGACCAGTCAATGCGAGCGCTGAAGACGCTGCTCGAGCGACGCGAACTTGGAGAGCCGGTTGTCGCCGAGATCGTCATGAACGCGCGCCCGCATTGGCAGGATTTCATCAAGGCGTACGGACGCGTGGCCCTGTTGAACATGTCGATTCACCACCTCGACGCGTTCCGCTTCCTCTTTGGGCAGCCCGACCGGATCCTGTGTTCAGTGCGCCCGGACCCCAGCCTCGACTTCCCTCACGGCGACGGGATGGCCTTCTACATCCTGGAATGGGATGACGGCTTACGGGCCATCTCGATCGACAACTGCTTCACGTGGGCTGATCACCGGATCGAGTGGAGAGTCGAAGGCTCTGAGGGAATCGCCAAAGGAACGATCGGATGGCCTGACTATCCCACCGGGAGTCCATCGACCATCACCTGGACAACGCGTGCGATGGCAGGTCGCTGGGAAGCCCCAGCGTGGGAAGAGCGCTGGTTCCCGCAAGCCTTCAAGGGCACCATGGGCCAGCTCATGCGGGCAATTCAGGAAGACACCGAACCGGAGATCTCAGGCCGGGTCACATTAGAGACGCTTGCTCTCTGTGAGGCTGCCTACCGCTCAGCCTCCGATGGCAAAGCTGTCTCGCCGCAGGAGACGCTATACGAGATGGTTCGCCCTTGAGCGCTGAATCCTTCTCGTTGGAAGGCCGTGTAGCGATGGTGACTGGAGCCGGAGGAGGGCTCGGCGAGGGCATCTGCGGTTCTCTCGCATCGGCTGGTGCTGCCGTCGCCTGCGCGGACATTGACTTGCAACGGGCCGCCAGGGTGGCCGAGCTGGTGAAAAGCACCGGCGTGCCGTCTCTCGACCTCGAGATGGACGCAGCCAGCAGCGCGTCCGTTGAGGCGGCGGTGAGATCCGCGGAGGCAGCGCTGGGAGGCGTTGATGTACTAGTCAACAACGCCGCAATTTATCCCCGCCGAGCCTGGACTGAGATCAGCGAGCAAGAGTGGGATCAGGTCCTTGCCGTCAACCTCAAGGGCTACTTCCTCTGCGGCCGCGCGTGCTTTGACTCGATGAAGGAACGTGGCCGTGGCCACATCATCAACGTCTCCTCGGTGACTTTCTTTCTGGGATTCTCGATGCTTCTCGATTACGTGTCTTCGAAGGGTGGCATTGTGGGCTTCACTCGAGCCCTCGCGCGCGAAGTAGGACCGCATGGCATCACCGTCAACGCGATTGCGCCCGGTGCGTTTCCCACCGATGCCGAGAAGATCCATCCGGATCCCGAGCAATACAACCAGTGGGTGCTCGACCAGCAGAGCCTTAAGCGTCGCGGCCGGCCGAGCGACATTGGTAACCTGGTCGTCTTCCTGGCCAGCGACGCATCGTCGTTCATCACCGGACAGACGGTTTTGATCGACGGCGGCTGGGCGATGACCTGATCGACGAGAGTCGTGCCCGAACTCCACGGACAGCGCCACACGAGAGCACAACTCGGGCAGGTAACGGGGCGAATCGACCAAGTTGCTGGCATCCGGCTAGTGACGCTCGGGGATGGAGCTGAGCGCGGCGTGCGAATCCTCGAGTTTCGGACCGGAAGCGGCTTTGCTTTTGACGTGCTCGTGGATCGCGCGTTTGACATTGGGCGGTGCGAAGTAGGAGGCAAATCGCTCGCGTGGGAGTCGGCGGTCGGTGTGGCAGGGCCGTGGTACTTCGAACCGGAGGGGCTCGGATTTCTGCGCAACTTCGGCGGTGGTCTAGTGACCACTGCGGGACTTGAACACGTTCTATTCATGGCCGAGGACACCGCTGAGCATTATTCGTATCCTCCCAAGCAAACAGAACGCTACGGCTTGCACGGACGAATTTCGAACCGGCCCGGAATGCTGCGCGGCTACGGGGAACGGTGGGAGGGGGACGAGTGTGTCCTCTGGGCACGCGGGGATGTTCTGCAGGCCTCCGTGTTTGGCGAGCAGCTGTTGCTGCGGCGCTCGATCGAGGCGCGCGTCGGGGAGTCGCGATTGATCATTCGCGATGAGGTCGAAAACGTGGGCCACGCTGTAACGCCCCACATGTTTCTGTACCACGTCAACGTTGGCTGGCCGGTCGTAGACGACGGCGCGGAACTGATGCTGCCGGCCACAGCGGTGAGGGCGCGGGACAATCATGATGTTAAGAACTACCGTGTGCTCCAGCCGCCGCAACAAAACTTCGTTGAGCAGGTGTTCGAACATCAGTTGGCAAGTGAAGCGGATGGCCGTGTACCTGTTGGCATAGTCAACCGACGGCTGGAGATGGGCGCATACCAGATCTTCAACTCGCGCCAGCTGCCGCACCACTTCGTCTGGCGCATGCTCGGCGCAGGGACCTACGTTGTCGGGTTGGAGCCCTCCACCAATCGCGTCGAAGGACGTCTGGACGCTCGTGCCCGAGGCGAGCTGATTGAGTTGAACCCGGCAGAGCGTCGTCAATATGAGCTGGAGCTCGGCGCGCTCGAGGGCTCCACCGAGATCGAGGCCTTCGCCGAGTGGATCGCTGAACTCACCGGGACCCCTGGATCTACCTCATAATCCCGGAGCGAGGGTTGGCGCCCACCCAGTCCAAGACGCCGTATCCTCTACTATTTCGTCTGACTGACCTCAGCTCAAAGCAAAGCAAAGCGCTTGGACGGCCCGCGGGGGCGATCGTAGAAACACCCAGAAAAAGGACCCATAACGTTGGGCGTGCTTGACGGCTACCGCGTCCTTGATCTCTCCATCGCGATGTCGGGGCCGTTCGCCGCGATGCGGCTCGGTGACCTGGGCGCCGACGTGATCAAGGTCGAACCGGTCACTGGAGAGTGGCAGCGACACGTCGCCGCGGGAGGCGCCTGCGGCAACCGTGTCAACGTCTCCTTCCTATCCTTGAACCGTAACAAGCGCAGCTTTGCGGTCAACCTCAAGGCCGATGAGGGCCGCGAAATCGTCTACGAGTTGGCTAAGACGGCGGACGTGTTCTTGCAGAATTACCGTCCCGGAGTCGCGCAACGCCTGGGCGTCGACTACGCGCGCATCCGCGAGCTCAACCCTCGGATCGTGTACGTCTCGATCTCCGGATACGGTGAGGAAGGCCCGTATGTTAACCGCCCGGGTCAGGATTTGCTGCTGCAGGGCATGTCGGGCGCGATGCTTTCGGCCGGCCGGGACACAGATCCTCCACAGCCCGCACCAATGTACGTTGTCGACGCGGTGACGGCCTACAGTGCTTTCGAGGGCGCCCTCGGTGCGCTCCTGCACCGCGAGCGGACAGGGGAAGGACAACTCGTTGAAGTGAACATGCTCGACGCAATCATCACCCTGCAGATGCAGGAAATGAGCGTCTTCACTGTGGGCGGCCAGCCGCAGCATCGTACCAATGAACCCCACGCGCATTGCTACATTCGCGCTCCCTACAGTGGGTTTGCGACCGCAGATGGGTATCTGATCCTAGCGTTCCCACCGCTCAATAAGTTAGGTGAAGTCCTTGACATACCCGAGCTGCTGGAAATGAGAGACGAGATAGATGGTCACGATAAGCGGGACGAGATTCACCGGGCGGTTCAGAAGCGCCTCCTCGACAAGCCCGCCACTGAGTGGCTAATCCTTCTCGAAGAGCATGGGATCTGGGCGGGACCGGTTTATTCATACGAAGATGTGGTCAGCGACCCACAAGTGCGCGTCAACGGTTCTCTCGTCACCTATGAGCACCAGACTGAGGGTCGGGTAACCACGCCTGGGTTTCCCATCAGGTTCAGGGCGACGCCGTCCCAGGTGCGGATGGGAGCTCCGCTCGCCGGTCAGCACACCCGCGAGATCCTCGCCGAGCTCGGCATACCATCTCGTCGTGTTGATCAACTTCTGGCCAGGGGTGTGCTCGCGGCTGAAGAGCAGCAACCCGACGACACGGCACGAGCGGTGAGGTGATCGCGATGGACGAGATTCTTTTCGACGTGGAACACACGGTGGCGACGCTGACTCTAAACAGACCAGCGAAACTGAACGCTGTGACCCCCGAGATGACAGATGAGATTCGCCACCGCGTCGGACAGGTCAACCGTGATCCTGGTATCCGCGTACTGATTCTTACCGGGGCTGGCGAGAAGGCCTTCTGCGCCGGTAGCGACATCCGGGAGCTCGACGCCTATGACAGCGCGTGGGAGTTCCGTGAGCGACCGGACTACTGCGATGCTGTCCGAGGGCTTCGCAAGCCGGTGATCGCGGCCGTAAACGGCTACGCCCTGGGCGGCGGCTTAGAACTAGCGCTCTCGTGCGACATCAGGCTTGCATCCTCCACCGCACGTTTTGCCGCACCCGAGATCAAGCTGGGCTGGGTGGGGGGCGGCGGGATGGCGGCACTGCTCACACACAGCATCGGTCCCTCGAATGCCGCGATGATGGTCTACACGGGAGACCCGATCGACTCTGGGCAGGCAGCCGAGTGGGGACTCGTAAGTTCCGTCGTCGACCCTCAGCACCTGCCACACACGGTCCGTGAACTGGCCGACCGTGTGGCGGCACGTCCGCCTGTGGCTGCCCAAACCGGCAAGCTGAACCTCCGCGCTGCCTACTCGATGCCCCTTGAAAATTGCATTCAATACGAACGTGATTTGCAGACGATCTGCTTCGCCACCCAAGACGCAGCCGAGGGTCGCGCCGCCTTTAAAGAGAAGCGAGCGGCCGCCTTCACCGGTAGATGACGCAGAGCGGGGATCTCCGACGAACAAGGGCACGTAGGGCAGCTTGAGGCAAAGTACCGACAGGATCCTGACGACGCACTGCGGCAGTCTGGCTCGACCGAAGGAGGTGTTGGATCTCATGCGAGCTAAGGCGCTCGGCGAGCCGTACGACACGGACGCCTACGAGGCGAGGGTCCGCGACGCGGTGATCAAGTGCGTGCGCGAACAGGTTGAGGTCGGCTTGGACAGCGTGTCGGATGGGGAGCAAGGAAAGATCGGCCACGCGGTCTACGTTGGCGACCGCTTGGCGGGGTTCGAACGGCTGCCGAACGGCGGATCCTCGCTCTTTCGGGCCGAGGAAGAGTCTTTTCCGGAGTACTACGAGCAGTACTTCAAGGTCGCGATGCTCGGAGGCGCCGTCGCCCCATTGGCGCCGCCGACTTGCACTGGCCCGGTTGCCTACATAGGGCAAGAGGCGTTAGTCGAGGACCTCCGCACCCTGAGGGCTGCGGTCGACGCGCTTGGCGATGACTGGTCGGGCGAAGTGTTCATGCCCGCGATAGCTCCAAGTGGAGCGGGAGAGAACCACTATTACGCCTCCGAAGAGGAGTATCTGTTTGCTGTCGCCGATGCGTTACAGACCGAATACGAGGCAATTGTCGCTGCCGGGTTTCTCTTGCAAATCGACGATCCATTCCTGACGGAAATATACGGCGAGCCACAGGTACCTATCGATTCAAGGCATAAGCGGGCGGAGACGTATGTGGAGGCGATCAACCATGCCGTTCGAAATATTCCCGAGGAGAGGATTCGTTTCCATACCTGTTATGGCATCAACGAAGGTCCGCGGATTCATGACATTCCGTTTGCTGACATCGTTGACGTGGTGCTGAGGGTAAAGGCGCAGGCCTACTCGTTCGAGGCGGCCAATCCCCGGCATGAGCACGAGTACCGTGTCTGGGACGACGGCCGACTACCCGCCGGCAAAATTCTCCTCCCCGGCGTAATTACGCATTCGACTAACATCGTCGAGCATCCGGAGCTCATCGCCGAACGGATCGTCCGCTTCGCCGACCGAGTGGGCCGAGAGAGAGTCATCGCTGGTGCGGACTGCGGCTTTGCTTCGCAGGCCTCTTACAAGCACGAAGTGCATCCGACCGTCGTCTGGGCGAAGTTCCGCGCTCTGCACGAGGGGGCCCGGATAGCCACGGAGCGACTCTGGTAAACCACCCGGCGCTTGCACGATCGAAGCTGCGCCGCAGGTCGGACCTGTGGTCGAAGGCCTCGGGAGCGGCAGCGGCCCGCTGCTTCGGGGGACCAGCCTCAGCCTTTCGCCGGGGGCCCACGCGTCCTTGTAGCCGACTCGGTCGGGGCTGCGCCAAGGCTTGCAAAACGTGCAGCGATCTAGTAAGACGCGCACTGAGCTACAAGTCTATGCATTAGGGGAGAGGTATGAAAGAGCCGAATCTGCGGTCTGGTCAGCAGGATTCCGAGGACACGGCGGGGCTCGACGGAAAAATTACGCGCGGGCAACTGCTCAAGACAGCGGGCGTGTTGGGTGCGGGGGCGGTAGTTGGGGCATGCGGATCGTCGAAGTCGTCCGGGACAACCAGTGCAACTACTAGCAAGCTGCCGCCGGGGAAGATTGGCGGCCCGACGGGCTTCGCGGGCGCGGAGCGCTACCAGTACGATGCCAACACTGCCGCCGGTCGCGCTGCCGTTGCACTACAGAGGTTCACCAACAACGGCAAGAAACAGATCACGCTCAATATGCGGATGTGGAGCGGAGCCACTGGGCAGCTCACCGTGCCGTTCCCCAAGGGCGCCCCTGCGGTCGCGGCTCTGCTCTTACAGGAAACCGGCGTCAAGTTGAACATCAACGCGATTGACCCAACTACGCAGATCTCGAAGAACCTAGAGACAATTGCCACCCGCGACGGCTCCAACCATATATTGGTTACATCCATCGAGGACAATGGAGACTATGCGGAAGCGGGCTTGGCGCTCAACCTCGATGAGTTCGTCAGTAAGTATCAGCCTGATTGGGCCAGTGACTATGTCGGCGGTCCCGCCCAAGTTGCAATGATGACTCAGTACAATGGCAGCACGTATGCGGTCTCAATGGACGGGGACTATCAAGTCTGGGGCTACCGCAGCGACCTGTTTGAGGACCCCAAGAATCAGGCCAACTTCAAGGCAAAATACGGTTATGCCTTGGCCTTTCCTAGCACATGGCAACAGCACGCCGACGTCGCAACGTTCTTCACGCAGCCGTCCAAGACGCTGTACGGTTCCGTCGATCTGAAGAATCCGTATTGGGGTTACGTCAACTGGATGATGCGTTACGTCAGCGCCGCCGACCCGGACCAGTATTACTTCGACGCTAACGCGAGGCCCCTGGTCAACAGTCCGGCCGGTGTCCAGGCGACCAAGGAGCACCTCGCTTCGATGGCGTGGACATACCCGGACACGCTCTCCAAGAGCTGGCCTGAAGAGTACGCCGCCATGGGCGCGGGCCAGGCGGCGATGGGCTCTTTCTTCTCCAACGTGACGAAGTTCATCACTGCCGGCAGTCCCTTGGACAAGGGATATGGAAAATACATTCGCACCTCGGTGGCCCCGGGCCGGATGGTCAACGGCAAGCTGGTGCGCCGTTCTGTGATCTACCAGAACAACCAGTTCGTGGTCAACGCGTTCTCAGACACCAGCCTTCATGAGGTTGCGTACCTGGTGCTTCAATGGCTGAGCTCCCGGCACATCTTCGACTGGCTTACCGGCAATCCGGCCGGCTATATGGACCCCAACCGGGTGAGCGCGCTTGACGACCCCCTGGTGCAGGCAAGCTATAAGCCATACGGTTGCGCTGAGCTGAAGCAAATCATTCCGCACACCGCCCCACCGATACTCGCGATCCGGGGGGCTCGAGAGTACACGCAGGCGCTGGACACCAATCTCCAGAAGGTGCTCACCAAGCAGCTCGCCCCCGAGCAGGCGATGGCCCAGACCGCGTCAGCGTGGGAGGCCACCACCAATCGGATCGGCCGGGAGAAGCAGATCGCAGCGATCAAGGCCAATCGCGCCGCGTGGCCGACGACGTAAGCGACCGGCGGTGGAGCGACAGGCTGAGACTGCAACACGCCTGCCGGTGCCAAGCAGGCGCCGGCGGGCCCTGTCGGCACTCGGCGCGCGCTCGACTCAGCGGCTCTCCCGGCTGCTGATCGCGCCGGGGCAACTGCTGCTGTTCTTTCTGGTGGCGTTTCCCGCTGCCGTCGCGATCTACATCAGCTTCACTGGTTGGTCGCCGACCAGCGGGCATCTTTGGTATCAGGCCTACAAGGACGTCACGAGTTACGGCTTCAACAACTACAAAGAGGCGCTCTCGGGTAGTTCGTTCTGGTCCGCAATGTTGCGGACCGTCATCATTACCGTTCTAGCCGTTGGGGTCGAGTTCGTCCTCGGCTTTGCGCTCGCACTGCTGTTCTTGAAGGAATTCCGGGGACGCGGTTTCCTTACGGTCATCTTCTTGCTGCCGATGATGGTGGTGCCAGCGGTCAGTGGCTTTATCTTCTACATGCTGTTCCAAACCCAAGGACCGGTGAACGCCGCACTAACTGCCGTGCTGCATGATTTCCTGGGCGTCACAGGGACGGTGCACATCCCGTGGCTTTCTGACCCAAGCATCGCAATCTACCCGGTGATCATGGCGGACATATGGCAGTGGACGCCCCTGATGTTCCTGATCTTTTTGTCCGGGCTCGTGGCGCTTCCTGACGATCAGATGAATCAGGCGCGCATCCTCGGTGCGGGCTTTTGGTTCCGGCTGCGGTACCTGATTCTGCCGATGATGAAGCCCGTCATCTTGATCGCCCTGATCATCCGCGCAATGGAGGTATTCAAGCTGTTCGACTCCGCCTGGCTGATGACGCAGGGAGGGCCCGGCGACGCTACGACGACAGTGTCCGTGTTTCTCTACCGTGAGACCTTCATCAATGCCCGGTGGGGCTTTGCCAGCGCGGTCGCCATACTGATCCTGATCTTCGTCAGCGTCATGGCGATCCGCGCGATCCGTCCCATCGAGGTGGCGCAGGAAGAGACCTTGGAGGATTTGCTGACCGCGGAGGAACCGGTTCGGTCGGTGCCCGTGGAAGAAGCTATTCAGGCGGAGGCGACGGTATGAGGGAGCGCACCGGTCATCTCCAAGCCGCCGGGCGGGTGCTGGCCATCGCGGCCATCGGAGCTCTGTTTCTCGCGCCCCTGTACTGGATCATCACGATGGCGTTTAAGCCGCAGAGTGAATGGAATCCGATCGGTCAGACCATCTGGTTCCCGCACCATCCCACCCTTGCCAACTTCCGGAACATACTCGGACTGACGAGCCAAAACACGGTTTTCTTCCAGGCGTCATCAACGGACGCCTCGGGTCCGATCGTTCACAGCCTTATCGCGGCGGGCGGGGGAACGATCCTGGCACTTCTGATCGGCGTCTTTGCCGCTTATGGGATCGGGCGATTTCGTGCTGGTGGGCGCCTGCTGCCCTTCCAGATCCTCCAGGTGCGAATGTTCCCGCCGGTGGCCATCATCATCCCGCTGTTGATCATGATGGCTTACCTTCACCTCGTGGACACGTACTTGGGGCTGTGGCTGGTGTATGCGGCGGTCACCTTCCCGTTTGTCGTGTGGCTGATGCGAAGCTTCTTTCAAGACCTGCCACGAGAGATTGGCGAGGCGGCGATCGTCGATGGCTGTACCCATTGGGGCGCGTTTTTCAAGGCGGTCCTTCCGAACGTCAAAGGCGGCCTGGCGGCGACAGCACTGTTTGTCTTCATCCTAAATTGGTCGGATTTCCTGATCGCGCTGGTGCTAACTCAGCAGAACGTGGTCACTGCGCCCGTGTTTCTGAATAGCTTGCAGTCGGCGGGGGCCGGCCAAGAGTACGGGCCGCAGGCCGCACTGGGACTGATTCTCATCCTGCCGCCAGCAATTCTCGGCGTGATGATCCAGCGTTATCTCGTGCGCGGGCTGACGTTCGGCGCGATCAAGCGATGAGCGGAGGTCGATGAAGGGTGGCTTCGGTTCGGCTTGAGAACTTGAGCAAGAACTTCGGCGGCCTGATGGCGGTCAACGGCCTAAGTCTCGAGGTGGCGCACGGTGAATTCATCGCACTCCTTGGGCCGTCGGGCTGCGGCAAGACGACGACGATGAACATGATTGCCGGCATGGAGATACCGAGCCGGGGCGAGATCTACTTCGACGACCGGGCGATGAGGAACGTGCCGCCGGGCAAACGTAACGTCGGGTTCGTGTTCCAGAACTACGCGATCTTCACGCACATGACGGTCTACGGCAACCTCAGCTTCGGCCTGCGAGCTCGGAAGCTCGGGCATTCAAAGGAGGAGATCGACCGAGAGGTAAAGAGCATCGCTGAAGTCGTCGGAGTGACGGACATCCTCAGCCGGAAAGCAGGACGGCTATCCGTGAACGACATGCAAAAGGTGGCGCTGGGACGCTCGATGATCGTCAAGCCAGCCATCTTTCTGCTGGACGAGCCCTTCTCCAACCTAGACGCCGCGTTCAGGGCATACATGCGAGCGGAGCTCAAGCACATCCAGCATGACATCGGTCAGACGATGATCTACGTCACCCACGATCAGGTGGAGGCAATGAGCATGGCGGATCGGATTGCGGTGATGAACCGAGGGGTACTTCAGCAGTTCGGCACGCCGCTGGAAATCTATGATCATCCCGCGAACACGTTCGTGGCCAAGTTCGTCGGCTCGACGCCGATCAATTTGCTGCCTGCAGAGGTGATGCCGGAAGAGCTGCCGGGGCGAAACCCGAGTGACAGCGGCCACACCGTGGCGATTCGTCCCGAACACGTGAGGCTTCTTCCGAACGGGTCGGGCGAGGCGACAAGACGCGCAACGATCACGTTGATCGAACCGCTGGGTCCCAAGGATCTCGTCCACCTGGTCTGGAACGGTCATGATGTTCGCGCGGTTGGAAGGCCCGGGCGGCACGGGATTGGAGACGAGGTGGGCGTGGCGTTCGATCCAGCGCGTGTCCTGTGGTTCGACGAGACCGGTGAGGCCGCGGTCTGATGGCGCGGATTCGACTGGAGGGGGTGACGAAACGCTTCGGGGCGATCACCGCCTTGCACGACATCTCGCTCGACATCCGCGACGGCGAGTTCTTCGCGATCCTGGGACCGCCCGGCGCGGGGAAAACAACGCTTCTCCGTACCATCGTCGGGCTCGAGCGACCAGACGCGGGCGAAGTCTTCGTCGATGAGGAGCGCATCACGGAGGTGTTTCCCGGCGACCGCGACATCGCGATCATGTTTCAAAATCTCGCCCTGTATCCCGACAAGTCCGTCTTCGGTAACTTGGCGTTTCCGCTCAAGCAGGCCAAGGTCGAAGACCGTGAGATCCGCCGCCGAGTTCAAGAAACCGCGGCGATGCTGCACATCGAACCGCTGCTGAACCGAAAGCCGGCCAAGCTGTCTGGCGGCGAGCGCCAGCGCGTCGCCCTAGGCCGGGCGCTTGTCCGCGAACCCCGGGTGCTGCTTCTCGACGAACCGCTTTCGGCACTCGACGCCATGCTGCGGCTCGAGATGCGCTCTGAGCTGAAGCGGCTACAAAGGGACGTTGGCCGGACACTTGTCTACGTGACACACGATCAGATAGAGGCGATGAGCATGCCCGACCGAGTCGCGGTCCTGCGTGATGGGGTCGTCCAGCAGGTCGATACGCCGGAGAACGTCTATCACCGCCCAGTAAGCCAGTTTGTGGCCACCGTGATTGGCAGCCCGCCGATGAACTTTCTTCCCGCGGTCGTCGAGTCCTCCCGCGATGGGATCCGCTTCGTAAACGAACGGTTTGTAGTCGAGCCCACTACCTTTAGAGACTCTGATCGATTGTTGCCCGGGTCTCGCTGCTCCGTAGGGATCAGGCCGGAGGACATCCACATCGCCGACGGCGATGCCGGCTTGACAGGAAGGGTCTACGCGACGGAACCGCTGGGGGGAGACACCGTCGTCGATGTCACTCTCGGAGACCGGGTGATCAAGGTGGTGGCACCGCCCTCGGTCGCGTTCCGCGAAAACGCACCGATCCAGCTGGTATTCGATTCTTCGCGCCTGCATGTCTTCGATGAGGATGGTGTGACCGCCCTGTCCTCCGGCGGTACCGAGGACATTTTCCACCTGGAGACCACCGCCGCCTCCTAGCGGCCTTTACGCTCCCAGCCCGCCACCGGGAGCCACCGGGTGCTGCCATCAGCGAAGTGGCTTCAGATGGGTGAGCGGCTCGTCGTCTGGTAGCTGATCCCAGGCGAGGGCTTCGTTTTGTGCCGGGATGTAGCGCGGCTCGAGGCCGAGCTCTTGGAGAACGATGTTGCGAGCTTGCGGAATGGCGCTTGCCTTGTAAAAAGCAACGTGTCGGTTGAACCCCTGGCGGCCAAAGCCACAATCGGTTGACAGGATCAACTTGTCTGCGGGAATGATCTCAAGCGCTCGGCGCACCCGGTCAGCAACCACGTCGGGAAAATCAGCCTGCAACGTTCGATGGCTGACGACTCCAACGGCGATCTTTTTACTCAGAGAGTCAGCGTACGGCTTTATCAAGGGGAGTTCCTTCAGATCGTTCTCAGTAGCTTCGATCGTCCACACATCACCCTTGACCCGCTCGAGGTAGATCTCAATCGAATTCGCGTACGACTCGTCAGCGAACACCTTCTGCATGTTTGGATTGCCCCAGCAGGTGTGAATCCAGACCTCAGCTTCATCGAGCCCCTCGATCTCGCGATTGAAACAGTCGACGAGAAAGTCAATGAGTTCGGTCATCTCGGGGTAGTAGCACGCCATGAAGTGAAGAGTCGGTTCCTCAATTTGGATGACTTTGCATCCAGCAGCCACCAGCTGGCGCAGCTCGAGATTCATCGCTTCGGCCATATCCCACGTGAGCTGCTTTTTATCGTCCAAGTCGTACACATCCACATGGCTGTCAAGAAAGAAGGCGAGCACCTGAGCTGAGCACGTGCCGAACTTGACGGCCTTGTCTGCGCACGCGCTTTGCTGAGCGATTCGCCAGATCTTCGCGTACTCAAGCGGGTTCTTGGGGTCGTGCTCGACCTTACCGACGACCCGAGGCCACCGCCATGTCTTATAAATCGAGTCGAGCATGGTGCCGACCGGGTACGACAGCAGCGGGGAGCGAGTGTTCTTGGTCTGGAGCTCCTCGTGCTCAAGCCCATTCCAGCGCTGAAGGGGATAGTGGTGCCAGGAGCGACCAGCAACATCCTCGTCGAGGTGATAGTCGCCGGTGGTAAGTATGTCCAGTCCGGCTCGTTGCTGATCGGAGACGACGATTGCAAGGGCGTCTGAGAACTGCTCTCGATACCAAGGGTCCATCATCGCGGTATCGAGCGGCCTGCCCCACATGTTTTGTGTGTACCAGCGCGGCCGGGGCCATGAGCCGGTCACCGTTGCGGGTAGCACCATTTCGTTCGTCGCCGTGAACGCCATCGTCCTGTGCCTCTCCTCGGTTCGCCGTCACAGTCGGCGGCATTCTATAGATCGGCCTCGGCTCGGAGGCGGAGTCCTCGGTGGCGTAGCGCCGCAGCGGGCAGCCGCCCGCTCCCGGCCTCGGAGTCAGGCGTGTTCCTCACCTTGATGGACGTATGACACAAGGAGCGTGTCAGCCCGCCGGTCGCGGTGTGGTCAGCGGAGAAACGGCGTCGTTGCCGCGGTTCTGAGAGGAGGCGGCAAGCTGGTGCGGGACGAGCGTCTCGCAGACCGCGGAATCGAGATCTCGGGCGGGCCGCCGGCGGCTCGACGATCATCACCACCGTCGTCCAGACGCTGATCAACTATGCCGAGCTCGGATGTCGCTCTAACTGCCCTCGATGCCTCGCGGATCAGCCAGACGGAATCCTCGCTGGTCGAGCCGACTTCTACAACAGCGCGCTCGCGGTGAAACGACCACCGACGGCAGCCGGCCAGAGCTGTGTCCATCCAAAAGTCCACGGAAACATCCATGCAGAGGCTCCTTGGCCTCCGGTTGGCCGCGGCTTCCCTCCTACCTAGGCCGTTGAGACGGTGAGCAAAAGTCGCCACGACTAGCCTCCGTTTGCCCTGGTCGGTAATTTCAGCCGACGTGAGTGATGACGCCTTGATCGAGGAGATAGGCCGACGCCTGGCCAAAGTGGCCCCGCCGCAGTCCAGAATCGTGCTCTTCGGATCCCGCGCTCGAGGGGACGAACGAACACATTCTGATGTGGATGTCCTGGTAATCGAGCCCTCGGTTGACGATCGAATGCAGGAGTCCGTCCGACTGAGACGAGTGCTACGGGGTCTCGGTGTGCCGATCGACGTCCTCGTCGTCGCTCGCGAGGAGGCCAAGCGTCGGTCCGCGGTTCGGGGAACAATCGTCGAGCGAGCCATCCGGGAGGGGCGGGTGCTGGTTGACACCTGAGGAGTCAGAAGAGGTCGTCCGCTTGCTCACCGCCGCTCGGTCAGATCTGCGTGCGGCAAGGCTCTAGCCGATACGGAACAGCTGATGCTTCACTCGACCGCGAGGCATCCATAACCGTGGCGGACGCTGCCGCCAACTGGGCGACGGCGATGGTCAAAAGGCAGGCACAGGCTGCGAGGCGGCGGACGATTGCGGGGCACCGTCGCTAGCCGCCTCGTTCAGCCGAGTAAGCCCCGGATGTCGTCGGGGCTGATAGCGCCGGCGAAGAGGTTGCCTTCGTCCACTACGCCGTTGAACAGCTGGGCCTTGCGCTCGGCGAAGGCGCGTACCTTCTCTTCGATCGTGCCGTTGGCGATGAGGCGGTAGACCATGACCTGGTGGGTCTGGCCGATCCGGTGGGTGCGGTCGATCGCTTGCGCCTCGGTGGCCGGGTTCCACCACGGGTCGAGAAGGAAGCAGTAGTCGGCCTCGATCAGGTTGAGGCCGACGCCGCCGGCCTTGAGGCTGATCAAGAAAACCGGGTCCTGGCCTGAGCGGAAGCGCTCGATCACCTCGTGGCGGCGACGGGTCTGGCCGTCGAGATAGCAGAAGCCGATCCCGGCCATGTGCAGCCGCTCTCGGACGCGACCGAGGAAGGTGGTGAACTGGCTGAACACGAGGGCACGGTGACCGCCGGCGATCACCCCGTCGAGCTGCTCGATGAGGGCGTCGAGCTTTGCGCACGGTAGCGCGTCGTGCGAGGGGTCGACGAGCGCGGGGTGGAGGCTCATCTGGCGCAGCCGGGTGATCGAGCTGAGGATCGTGATCCGGTTGCGATCAAAGTCGTCGAGCAGCCGCAGCACCCGCTGACGCTCGCGCTGGAGGTGGGTGTCGTACAGCTTGCGGTGGCGTGGATGGAGCTCGACCGCCAGCGTCTGCTCCTGCTTTGGCGGCAACTCCGCGGCGACCAGCTCCTTCGTGCGCCGCTTGACGAGCGGCTTGATCCGCCGGCGCAGGCGGGCGAGCAGCTCGCGGTCGCGCCCGCGCTCGATCGGCCCGGCCCAGTGTTCGGCATACCGCTGCGGGTCAGGGAAGAGCCCCGGGGCGGTGAGCGACAAAAGCGCCCATAGCTCCATGAGGTTGTTTTCCATCGGGGTGCCGGTGATCGCGAGCTTGAACGGGGCGCTCAGCTCGCGCGCGCACCGGTAGGTCTTGCCCCGGTGATTCTTGACGAACTGAGCCTCGTCGAGGAAGAGCCCCGCCCATCTCACGGCGCCGTACGCGTCGGCGTCCAGACGGAAAAGCGTGTATGTCGTGACCACGACATCGGCCGTCGTGAGTTGCTCGATGGAGCGTCTCGACTTGGCCAACGTCTCGAGCACGACCTCGACGGTCAGTTCGGGCGTGAATCGGGCAGCCTCCGCCGCCCAGTTCGGGGAGACGCTCGTCGGTGCCACGACGAGGAACGGTCCGATGGCCGGATCGCGCTCACGGGCGTGGCAGATGAGGGCGAGCGCCTGGAGCGTCTTCCCGAGCCCCATGTCGTCGGCGAGGATCCCGCCGAGCCCGAGGTCCCACAGCGCCGCAAGCCAGGTGAATCCCTCCCGCTGGTAAGGACGGAGCTCTGCGCGCACCGAACGCGGCTCCTCGTGGACCGGCAGCGTGTCGAGCTCGAGCAGCGGCGCGACGGCGCGCTGCCACCGCTCGGACTGCTCAGTGACGACGCCTAGCGCGAGCAGCTCCGACCACAACCCCGCTTGATAACGGCTGACCCGCAGCCCCGACCCCGGGGAGTCCACGAGCGCGCGCGCTTCTTCGATCAGCGCGCGCAGTGACTCCAGCCGAGGATCCTCGAGCGAGAAGTAGGCGCCGTCATCGAGCAGCATCCGCGTATCCCCACGGGCAAGCGCGCTGAACACCTCCGCGAACGGCACTTCACGGCCGTCCACAGTGATCGTCACGCCGAGGTCGAACCAGTCCTGCTGCCCAGCGATCTCAGCCGTCGAGACGCCTACCGCGAGCGATTCGCCGACATCGCGATAGTCAAGTGGCGTGCCGCTCGCCTCGAACCGGAATCTCGGATGCTCTGCGAGCTGGGGCAGGACCGTGGTGACCAGGCGCGCGCTGTCGAGACCCGAAAGCGTCGCCGGCGCCGCGGCGACAGGCCGCCCAGCATCGTCGAGCAGCCCGATTCCGCGAAGCGCCGGCTCGTCAAGCGTGATTCCCGCGATCTGCTCCCGCTCGGCCGCCTGGTCCCGGAAGCCGAGACTGTCATCGTCGGCACCGAGCGGGGCCCGATGGCGGGCGTCCCCGATCTGGTACTCCCACTCCCAGCCGAGCGTGACGAGCGTCCCGGGCCCATGCTCCGCCTTGAGCAGGAGCGCGGGCCCGGAGATGGTCGGCGGCACGAACGATCCGTCAGAGGAGACGACCGGCGCGATGTTCCGAAGCGCCGGGCAAAGCTGCTCCGCGAACCGTTCGATATCCCCCTGGGGCACAGCCACCCGTTCGCAGGACAGCAGCATGCGCTGGAGCTCCGGCGGGGAGGCCCTGGACAGCCGCACGAGGCGCAGCCGCCAGCCTTCGAGGTCGCGTCCGTCCTCCATGTCCGAGCGCATGGCACAGACCAGGCCGTGCCCGCTCCGGCCGATGAAGCGCACCGGGATGAGCCTGTCGGCGTCGTCGTCGTCGACCCGTCCAACGGCTCGTACGCTGAACTCGCCGGGCTCATCCCGCGCAACGTCGAGAGCGAGCTCGCCATTCAGATAGGGCGGGACCTCGCCAAGCGCCGCCCGCGGGTGGATGAGGCGGAGCCCAAGGCGCGCCGCCTCGTCGAGCAGCGGCCACAGCTGCCCGCTTTCGCACGCCGAGAGGTCGATCTCCCGGTAGGTGCGGTAGCTGTAGTAATAGATGCTGTCCGCGTCGTGGAGCCGATTGACGGCGTGCAGTTCGTTTATGAGCGCGATGTGGTCCTCCCGATAGCCGCCGTCGCGGACCTGCCATGAGCTGAGCCCGCCCCAGTCAAGCGAGCCGTTGACCCACCCGCCGCGTGCGCCCGGCCGCATCAGCCGTGCCATGAGCCTCGGCGAACCATCGCCGGTGTAGTGCGAGGACACTAGGCGCAACTCGATGGCCAGCGGCTTGCCAGTCGCCCGGCTGCGGGTCGCTACGAGCGCGCGCAACGACTGCTCCCATGCGCTCGGCCTTGCCGCGGGCACCGGCGCCGCGACCGCCGGGCGCCCGGCGGGAAGGTCGGTGACCGACGTGGTCGCGCGCGGCGCGACTAACCGCTCGCTTGCCGCCAGCACGACCGCCGCTACGTGCTTGCAGTTGTAGCCGATGGGACACGTGCACGCGCCCTCGGCAAACGTCAACCTGCCTCCACCGTCATCGTCGAAGTAGGCCGCCGTCGTGTAGCGAGCGCCTTGGCCGACCACGGAGGCGCGGAGCGCCCGCTCGTCTTCCTGCCACTTCAGAGACAACACACGATTGCGGCGCGCGTAGTGCTCTCCCCGCCTGAACGCGTTCCGGCTGAAGTGAGAGGCGAGCTCGGAGGGCTCCAGATCAGTCAGGTCCGCCACCGTGGTCAGCATGGCCGCGAGGCTAGGGGGAGCACCGGACGCAATCGCCCGATAGAGGCCTGGGCCGGACGAGCTCGTCGTCCAGTCAACCGGCCGGCGCATGCTCGGAGGAATTTCCCCGCTCGGCCGCCGTCCACGGTACGGTCTTCGGGAGGGACATCGAGGAGAGCGAGTCGAACCAGGTGGCCATCTCGAGTCCGGCGCTTGCTCAGAAGTACTAACCGTTCGGTATGAGAACGCGGCCGTCGACGCGTCAGCGGCGCCAGCGGCCCGGACGCCGCGAAGTAAGGGTCAAACGAGCAGCAAACGAACCGAGCCGTACGGAGCGGCATGATCCTGAACGAGCGGCCGGAGCGGAACGATTGCTGCTGGAAGCCCGAACACTGAACCGGACGTCCAGGGACAGTCCGACACGATTATCGTCGGGCTCATAACCCGAAGGTCGCGGGTTCGAATCTCGCCCGCGCTGCCTAAACACCTGGAACTGAGACCTCGAATGAATCGAAGGTTTCGGGCTAATAGGGGCCAGCAGACGTTCGATCTCGTTTCACCTGGCGGCACGCGCCACGGCGGCCGTCAGCGAGAAGGGGGAGAACTTTCACGGCAAGCGGCCTCTTAACGATCATGGAGAAGCCCGGCGCCGACGAATACATCGAGCGGTTCGTGGTCGAGTTGATCCGCACCGGGTCAGTCCTGCGGGACCTCATGTCAAACCTTGTGGACGCGCTGCCGAGCGACGCGTATCCGGGAGAAGACCCGGCGATCGTGGTCGTCGAGATGCTGTGCGGGACGATCGCCACCGCCCTGTGGTCCGTCGAGGAGCGCGACGTGCAACGCGCTACGGAACTGATGAGCCTGGCCGAGGCGCGAGTTTTCGAGCATCTGCAGCTGGCATCAAAGATGTCGCGGCAAATCCACCAAGATGGTGGTGCAGGGCGAAGGTATGGCTGAGGCTGCGCAGAGGCTCAAAGCGCCTCACCCAGAGCGGAATGTCCTGACGACGGCTGAGTTTCAGCATTGGTCAAGCGGATTGGACGCCGAACGCAGAGCCAAGGTCAGCGGCGCGATCGCGCGCATCGCCGCCGCTGGGCCGACGCTTGGACGGCCACGCGTTGACGTCATCCATCGATCGCGGGTGCGCAAGCTGAAGGAGGCCAGGATCGACCGCGGGATGAGGGTGCTGTTTGCCTTCGACTCCAACCAGAACCCTGTCATGCTGGTCGGTGGCGACAAGACGGGGAGATGGAACCGCTGGTATCCGCGAAACATTCGGCTCGCGGAACGCCTCTACCTCGATCACGAACGGAGTATCGGAAAGGAAGCTCGGTGCCTGAGTCAACGAGAAGCTGGAAGGACGTCCTCTCAGTCGAGCCGGTGAACGAGATGCGAGCGGAAATCTACGAGCGGTTGATGGAGGCACAGGATCGAATCGCTCGCGCTCGGTACGAGCGCGGTGTCAGTGACGAACTTGTGCAGGCTGCGCTCGATACGGCAGACGAAAGTCTGTCTGAAGCAGAGCGGCGCGAGGACCTCTACCTCTCCGCGCTGGCGCACTACGTCGAGGCGCTCGGCGGTCGCCTCGAGGTGCGGGCTGTGTTCGGCGACGACGAGGTTCTCGTCCGGCAAGATCCACACAGATAGCGCGAGGGAGCGCCGCGCAGCTCGCCAGCCGGTCAAAGTAGCTGTCGGCGTGGAGCAGCGGCACCTGCGCTCGTACACACGGAGCCGCGATCAGGCAGTCGAGTGTCTTTCGGATCGTGAATGCTGGTTGCGCCGGAGGAGCAGCGCCGCGTCGGCGAGACCCGCCCCGCCGGCAATACACCGCCCGGGGCCCGTCACGCGCCCCTGTTTCGCACGCGGATCGGATCACCGGACGCAATCGCGCAAGCCCGAGACAGCGATCGCGGCAGGCTCGCCGCCCGCGCCATATCGAGCGCGATGGAGCGCCCGGTCTGGCGATGCGGGAGCGGTGCCGGCGCGGGTAGTCCGCGGTCGATTGCCAAGCGGGGGCAGGGGACTCATCGTGCTCGGTACTCTCGAGTCATGAACAGCATGGTTGCGCTCGAGGCTCTTGGGGTGGCGATCTCGGCGGGAGTGCCGGTGCTGTTGTGGGGCAGTCCGGGGACCGGGAAGACGTCGGCCGTGGTTGCGCTGGGCGAGGCGCTCGGATGGCCGGTGGAGACGGTGATCGGGTCGATCCGCGAGCCAAGCGACTTCGCGGGGCTGCCGGTCGTCGTGGACGGGTCGGTGCAGCTGTCCCCGCCGGGATGGGCGAGACGGCTGTGCGAAGCCGAGGAGGGGCTGCTTTTCCTGGATGAGCTAACAACGGCTCCGCCGGCGGTGCAGGCAGCGATGCTGCGGGTTGTACTCGAGCGTGTGGTCGGCGATACGTCGCTGCCACCAGGCATTCGGGTCGTGGCCGCGGCCAACCCGCCTGAGCAGGCGGCGGATGGGTGGGAGCTCGCCGCACCACTTGCCAATCGGCTCGTGCATCTCGATTGGCCCGTTGACGGCAAGCACATCGCCAACGGACTGGCGGTGGGCTTCCCGCGGCCGGTGCTGACGGGAATCGAGAACCCGCCAGACACCGCGCAGACGATCTCTGCTCGCGCGGCCGTCGGCGCTTTCTTGGAGGTCCGTCCGCCGCTGGCCCTACAGCTGCCGCGCTCTGCGGCGGACGCTGGTCGCGGTTGGCCCAGCCCGCGGAGCTGGGAAGCGGTAGCGCGGCTGCTGGCGGCATGTGAGGCAGCGCGTGCCTCCGAAGCGGCTCGCACGGCGCTGGTGGAGGGCGCCGTTGGCGACGGAGCCGCACTCGAGTTCTTCGCCTGGTTGGAGCACCTCGATCTTCCCGATCCGGAGGAGGTGCTCGCCGATCCTGACAGCTTCGTGCTGCCGGAGCGAAGCGATCGCGGGTTTGCGGTTCTGACTGCGGTCGCCTCGGTGGCAGTCGCCGACGGTGGTGAGGAGCGCTGGCAGCAAGCTTGGCGGGTCGTTGCGCGTGCCGCTGAGGGCGCGCCCGATGTCGCGACCCTGGTAGCGCGGACGCTCGCGAGCCATCGGCCTACCGGAGCCGAGATTCCAGAGGCGCTGATGGAGTTGGCCCCGGTGTTGCGCGCGTCTGGACTGTTGCGCAGCGACGCCCGGTGTTGAGGCGCATGCGTCATCTTCGCCTCGAAGATCTCGATCAGGCCCTCCGCAGGCGATGGGCGGCCGGCCGGGTATGGGCAGCACGCGAGGCCCCCTACCTGGCGAGCGCGCTGCTGGCACTCGACCCGGTGGTAGTCGATTTCTCCGACAGCGCCGCACCGGCCGCCGATCTGCGGACGTTTCCCGCGGACCAGACTTGGCACGTGTACGTTGACCCAAACGTGCTCCGAACCGCCCCGGTTCACGAGCTGGGCTTCTGGCTCTTGCATCAGGTGAGTCATCTCCTGCGCGAGCACGCTGCGAGATTCCCCGGGCCCGCGCGATTAGAGAGCGAGAGTATCGATCCGATCGGGCCCCGCACAGCGGAGCAGCGGCGCTGGAACGTCGCCAGCGACGCCGAGATCAACGATGACCTACACACGGCGACGTTGGAGCTGCCCGACACCGCTACGCACCCCTCGCGGCTGGGGCTGCCGGAAGCTTGGACTGCCGAGCAGTATTGGGACGCATTGGCAGGCGAGCCCGAGCCCCCTGCCGCGATACCTGACATCGACCCCGACTGCGGCACCGGCTGCGACGGCCAGGCGCGCGACTGGAACTGCGACAAGCCTGGCCTAAGCACGTTCAGCGCCCGCCTGCTGTCTCGTGAGACCGCTAAGCGAATTCGGGAGCACACCACGCAGCGTGGAGATACGCCTGCAGGCTGGGAGCGCTGGGCGGATGAGATCCTCGAGCCACGCGTGAACTGGCGGCGTCAGCTTGCCGCACAGGTTCGCCGTGGCGCGGCGGAGGTCACAGGCCGCGTCGACTTCACCTACCGCAGACCATCGCGGCGGGCGAGCGCCGTCCCCGACGTCATTCTTCCGAGCATGCGACAGCCACTGCCGCAAGTGGCGCTGGTAATCGACACCTCGGGCAGTATGAGCGACTCGATGCTCGGCCAAGCGCTCGCTGAAGTGACGGGAGTTCTACGCAGCCTCGGTGTGGCGCGGCGAAATCTCCGGGTGATTGCCTGTGACGCGCGCGCCTACGAGGCGCAGCGGGTCAGTGACCTCCGTGCGATCCGGCTTGAAGGCGGGGGCGGCACTGACATGGGCGCGGGTATCGACGCCGCTGCAGCGCTGCGCCCGCGACCCGACCTGATCATTGTCCTCACTGACGGCTACACGCCGTGGCGCTCTGCTCCGCCGCCCGGCATCCGGGTTGTGGTCGGCTTGCTGGACCGCAGGGGAAAGACGCCAGATTGGGCTGAGGCGATTCTCATCGAGGCAGCCTCATGACCGGAAATGCGCCTGGTCGCCCTGAACCGGAGCAGCGTTCGTCATTTGACCCCAATCAGTGGGAGATGGTCGGCATATCGAAGCCCGAGGCGCTCGCCTGGTGGGAGCGCCGATTCCGGCCGAACGACGCACAACGTTGGCGCCAGGCAGGCATATCAGAGCCGATCGAGGCCATCCGCTGGAAGACCGCCGGTGTCGGCCCAGCCAACGTAAGGGAATGGCTCTATGTGAAGATCGATGCCCACGAAGCGGCCGCCTGGATGGAGCTCGGATTCAGCGTCGCCGAGGCTCGCAGGCACAAGCGGGCCGGTCGAACTCCGGTGCAAGCCTACGGCCAGCAGCATCGAGCGAACGCGCCCGGGTCAACTGCGGGCGTCCACATACCCGGAACTCCCCGCCACCGGGTGGAGCCTCGCCACTTCATGGAAGCGGTTCGGCGGCGCAACCCGCAGGTGGCGCAAACGTACATGCAGCGTCAGTGGTTTGACGACGAAGCGATCGCGTGGGCGACCCATGGCATCGACGCGGGCGAGGCGCTGGCCTGGAAGGAGCTGGGACTCACTCCGATCGAAGCCGAGCGACAACAGTCCCAAGGCATGAACGCGATGCAAACCGTCAAGGCGTGGTGGCAGGCAGGCATTCCATTCGATGAAGTCGCGGACTGGATCGGCGCAGGGCTGACCCCTTCCGAGGCCGCACAGCAGCGCGCCAACGGCGTTACCGCCGAGCGAGCGGCCGTGCTCCGCAGCCTGCAGCAGGATGAGTGAATCGGCGTAGTGCGCCGGTCACTACTGAAGGGTTTCCGGCCGATCCTCGTTCACACCTGTGACTGTGCTGGCGCGGCCGCCACGGTGTCACGGAATCGCAATAGAGCGCGACGATGCGTGGAGCGGATTCGAACCTTGCTCGGGTGTGGGTACTTCGATCTCGACCAACGCAGCGCTGCTCGCTTCCACGCTGCGAGCGCGAGCCCGACGCCCGGCTCGGCGCCGCTGACGAACGGCGCGGAGATGCCGCTTACGCGGCCTGCTCGTGAAGGCACCGACGCGCGGTTCGAGGCCTTAGGTCAGCCCGAAGCGGTTCGTGTAGAGCTCGCAGTGGAGGCCTGCGCCGTGACCGCGGAATGTCGCGGTGACACACTTCGAGGCGCTGTTCAGGCGCGTCCCCTTAGCCGGATTGACGGTGATCGTCCCAGTCGTCGTAGCGTTCGGGAAGTAGATGTTCACCAGGTGCCGGATGTAGAGCAGTGTCGGCGTGGGCGGCTTCTGAACGAAGGTCTGTGATTGGCCGCTGAGCGCGCTCGAGGACACCTTGTTGTAGCTTTGGCCGGCGGCGTCGACGACCGTGGCGGTCTCCTGGAGGTAGGCGGTGCCGAAAAGGTACATCTTGCGACTGCAGCCGATTCCGCCGTACCAGTTGTCGACCTCGGTGAAGCTCTCGATCAGCTTGACCGAGTAGGCGAAGTTGGTCGTGCAGGCCGTGCTCAGCCTTGCGCTGAAGAGCCGCTTCAGCCGCCGGCGGGACTTGGGCAGCAGCGCCGTACCGTTCGCCCCCACGACCCTGCCGCGGGCCACTTGCAACGTGACCAGCGGCTTGTTCTTCGGAAGCGTCCCTCGAGCCGGGGCTCCGCGAGTGATCTTCGGACCGTTCCCGGGCCCTTTAGCCAAAGCCACCCCTGCGATCCCGACCCCGCTGAACGAGGCGACGAGCACCCCGGCGACGATCCTGGTTGAGATTTGTCGAAGCACTTCTCCTACCTCCTACTGACGGTTTGCTGACGGCCGATGAGGATCCCCCGTCGTCCTCACGTCGCCCAGATAATCGTTGCGTACTTCGAGGGCTCGCACAACCGCTGCATCGCCCCTTCCGTGCGGTCCGGTGCCGGCCGGCCCGCGCGCCGCCTTCTAGGCGTAGTCGCTCAGCGAGACATGTGTCGGCAGCGCCGAGGCCGATGGAGTTGGTTACCGAGAGCCCGTGGCTTGCGCGGACTCGGAGCCCCCGGCGGCGCGATCGGCCACGCGCTCTGGGTGAGCGGCAGACGGTTGACGGCTCGCGTGCCGAGCGCGTCGGCGACCGTGTTGGCCACTGCGGCGAGGTTTCGGGGTCCCGGACTCGCCGCCGCCTTCGAGGTTGGTCGGCGCGAGGTGCTCGGGGGTGATTGCTTCGTATCCGGAAGATTGGCGGCGGTGATCGGTTCGTAGCGCGCGCCCGCCAATAGACTGTACGGCCGCGACCGCTCCAACCCCGCGGCCCGACACGGAAACCGCCTCGGCGGAGACTTCGCGGCCGGACAATGGCTGAACGATCGGCTGCCATACCGCACCGTCGTGCCTAGGTGTAAGTCCCGAGGAGGTTGGTTCGCTGTTTGAGGCGAGCGACCGGGGGCTTGTGGCCGAGGGCTGAGTGTTTTCGTTGGTGGTTGTAGTACCACAGCCAGCCCTCGAGAGAGGCGGTGCGTTGGTGGCTGCTGCCGTAGAGAGCGCCATAGGCCCAGCCGCCCAGCAGGGTACGGATGAACCGTTCGGCCTTGCCGTTGGTCTGGGGTCGGTAGGCGCGCGTTCGGAGGTGCCGGATCCCGAGCGCGCGGCACGCGATCGAGTGGATGGTGGAGCGGTATCCCGAGCCGTTGTCGGTGAGGAGCTGCTCAACGGTGATGCCGTGCTGCAGGAAGAACGCCACGGCCCGCCTGAGGAACGTCACCACGGTGATCGCCTTCTCGTCCTCAAGGACTTCGGCGTAGGCCATCCGTGTGCAGTCGTCGACCGCGATATGGACGTAGTCCCAGCCGATGATGTTGCGGGGCACACCGTCACTGTCACGTCGACGAATGCGCTTGTTGCGCCTGACCCCACTCGTCGCCTGCTTGCCGGCGCCGCCTTTGATCTTCCCCAGCTTCTTGACATCGATATGGATCAGCTCGCCCGGCCGCTCGCGCTCGTAGCGCTGAGGCGGCTCAAGTCCCAGCCGCCCGAGCTTGCCCATCCCGATCCGCTGAAGAATCCCCGAGACGGTGGACAGCGCCATCCCCAGCATCTCCGCGATCTCGGGCCCCGTGAACCGCAGACGCCGCAAAGCGGCGATCGCCTGGACACGCCGCTCGCTGGTGCGATGCGGGATCGACCTCGGAGCCGAGGAACGGTCCAACAGCCCGAGCTCGCCCTCAGCGCGATACCGGGCCACCCACTTACGCGCGCAGCGGACACTGACCTCGGCGGCCGCGGCCGCCTCGCTCACCGTCCGCTCCCCCTCCACAACCCGACGACAGAGCTCTCGACGACCTTTCAGACTGAGCGCCGCGTTAGCGTGAAGCCTCATCCGGTGTCCTCCTTGGTGGGACTGAGTTGCTTGCCAGCTCTCAGCCTCCAAGGAGGCCCGGATGGACCAACCTACTCAGGAACTACACCTAGGCCACGACTCAGAGTGGCGCGCCTGCTCAAGGGTCACGCTCCTCGACGGTACCGACAGTGCCTCGCTCCCGTTCAGGCGTTTCCGACACGACGCAAGGTGTGCCTTGCCCGGTAGCCGGGGGCAACGCGCGGCAAGCAGCTGTTCAGCGCACCTAGACTTCGGTTAGCCGGCAGCCGACCGGAAGCAACGTCGATGGAGGGGAGTGACGCGTGTCTTCAGATGCCGCTACGAAGAACCTGAACAAGATCGACCACATCGTCGTGCTGATGCTCGAAAACCGCTCGTTTGACCACATGCTGGGGTACCTGTCGCTCGAGGGCGGCAGACGCGACATCGACGGGCTGAAGCCGGGGAGGACAAACCGCGCCGCGGGCCACGATTTCCCAGTGGCGCACCTGACGTCCACGCACGTCCCCGACCCGCACTGGGATCCGGACCATTCGAGCAGGGCGACGGACCTACAAATCGGCGGCGGCAAGATGGATGGCTTCGCCGAGAGCTTCCGACAGACGTTGCTCAGCCGAAACGTCGCAAATCCCGACCCCGGGATCGTGATGGGCTACTACGACGCCGCCGACCTGCCGGTCTATGACGAGCTGGCGAGGGAGTTCTGCGTGTGCGACCGCTGGCACAGCTCGGTGCCTGGCGCGACCTGGCCGAATCGGCTCTACGCGCTGGCGGGACGCGCTGATGGGAGCCGTGATGACAAGTCGGCTCCCCCGATCTATCGGATGCACTCCTTCGTGCGACACCTCGATGCGGCCGGCGTGCCGTGGCGCTGGTACAGCTCCGCCATCGGGACGCTGCGGTGCGCAGACCATGAGTACCTGCTCGAGCGCCGTGACCGGTTCGCGTACGTCGAGCGAACCAAGTTGCCGCTTGACGTCGAGCTCGCCGATGAGCTGCTGCTCGATCCCGACAGCGCGAGCTTCCTCGAGGACGCCGCTCGCGGACGGCTTGCGCCCGTGTCGTGGATTGATCCGCTGTTCAAGGATTTCAACCTCGCGCATGCCATTTCCAACGACGATCACCCGCCGTCGGACGTGGGCGCCGGACAGGAGCTGGTGCTGCTGGTGTACAACGCACTCGCATCAGGTCCGCTGTGGGAGAAGACGCTGCTGCTCGTGGTCTACGACGAGCACGGTGGCTTTCACGACCACGTTCCGCCGCCCGCCGCTGAGGACGACGACGAGGTGACCTTCGGTCGCTACGGCGTGCGCGTGCCCGCGCTCGTCGTCTCACCATGGGCCGCGCGCGGATCGGTAGGGCACGAGCTATACGACCACACGTCGATCATCAAGACGATCCTCACGCGCTTCGCGCCCCCCGAGCTCGAGTACCAGACGGGGTTGCACGCGATCGAGCACTGGCTCAAAGCGGGTCAGCCGCACTACCTCGGCAAACGAGTCGCTGCTGCACGCCACCTAGGCGAGCTCCTCACGGAAGCAACCGCGAGGTCATCTCCAAGCCGTGACGCGCTAGTCGCGTGGCTGACCGCACGCCGCTCGGACCGAGCGGCGAAGCTCGCGAAGGCGCCGGTTTCGTTCAACGCGGAAGCGACGGAATTCACCGACCTCCAAATCAATATGCTGGCGGCCGAGAAGCATCTCCGCGAGCTTGGACTGCCACACGGACAACCTTGACAATCCAAACCGACGGCACACGAGAGTCGCAGCAGAGGTCGAGTGCTACGGACTACGGTGCAGAACTACTCGCCTTCGACTTGGGCAAAAACTTAACAATTTGGCCGTACGCACTGGAGCTGGTGTCGAAGCGATTCAGGATCAGTCCCGCCACGCTATCGACGCTGTAACCGGCCGCCAACCACAGCGTCAGGTCATGGCCCTTGTCGCCGACGCCGAGCACGCTTAGACCGACCACGACCACGATCACCGGTGCGTACGTCATCGCGAGCCCAAGCCACCGGAGGTTCAGCCAGGTCAGAAGGCTCTTGGTCGCGACGATCGGAACGTCTGCCTGCCCTTGCTTGACATTCTCCACCGCGAGGTGGGCGGTCGCGCCCGCGACAACCAACAGATAGGGCCCGAGCAGCTTGTGCCACGTGAAGACCTCGTGGCCGGTCGGCTTACTCGTCGCCCACAGCTGGTTGGGATACCCGCTGCCGAACACGCCGTGCAGCGCGCTGATCCCAATCAGCGCGCCGGCCGCGACAAAGAAAAAGAGGAGCGGCGAGATGTAAGTGAGTACGCGCTGCCACCGCTTGCGCGAAGCCTTGTACACCAGACCGGACTTTGCGTCGACCGCACCGGCGAAGTCTGCGTCGTTGTCCAACTCCTGCAGCAGCTGAACGCGAGTCGCCGCCTCCGGGATATAGGCTCCAAACAGCGCGTTGAAGTCGACCGACTTGCCGGTCGCTAGTTGCGTGAGCTGCCCTTCGAGCATTCGTTTTACGTCGTCGTACTGGCTCAGCATGGTGGCGTTCGCAACCACCTGTGTGAGCAACGGCCGCACCGCGGTGTCGATCTCTGCGACCGGCTGTTGCGCGGTGCTGGGGTCCGGCCAGAGAGATACAGCGTCCGCAACGTGATTGTGGATCTCCCACGCGCACCGCAGCTTGAAGCCGTCGCTGTAGGCGTCGGCGCGGTTTGTCAGGGCATGTGCCAAGTCGGAGACGCGCACGTCCCAGGCGCGATTCCTGAGCTGCGTGAAGGCCTGGCCGGCGGCTACCTTCTGGTCCCCGGCGGATGATGCGGCCTTGACTTTGTCAAGGGCATCGAGCAGGCCCTCCGCGTCCGCACGCGTCCTGGCCACGAGCTCATTAGCCGTCAACTCTCGTTCCGGGCCGGTAATCGCGCCAGAAGACATGCCCCATCGCGACTGTAGACCCGGCGCGCCGGGTATGCAAACTGTGCACGATCGCGTTCTTGTGGTCAGCCGGCGACGCTGGTTAGGTCAGCGATAGGTAACGATTCTCACGTGGTCGAAACGGAGCAGGTCATCAGGCCTCCTGGCCTTCGGCGTGGTGCTGAGAATGACCGGCACAACTGTGACCGTGATGTCGGTTCCGGCTTGGATGGCGCGGCGCAGCGCTTCGGTGGCGATTACGACCTTGCGTGCGGGTGTCAACGGATGCGCCGGACGGGGGTCATGGGGCCTTCGCGGCACCACATCGCAGTGACCTGAATCCCCCAGGCATCCGCCATGGCCAAAGATGTGAAAGCAGCCTGCATACCCGGATTCGGGGGCGCGCGGCGTGCGCTCGTCCGCAGCGGGGTTGTTGAGGAACACACGCCCTTCATAGGTGGCTCCCGCGTGGTCGACGCCGTGGAACTGGATATCGGCGCGGTAGAACTGCTGGTCGAGGTCCGCCACCGAAAGCGCCGCCGACGTCACTGGAGTGGCCATCGCTAGGTGCCTCCCGCGGTCGCGCCCCCGCCGGGTGCGCCGCCCGCGGTCGCGCTTTGGCCGGACCCAGCTCCGGCACCGTTGGTCGGGGCAGGCGCCGCGGCGGTGCTTGAGCTTGCGTAGTCGTAGCCGAGACTGTGCACGTCGAGGACCTGCTGGACGGTGTAGGGGAAGGGGCTTAGCGTTTGGCTCAGGTAGTTGGCGGGGAGGTTGTTGACCCCTTGCCGGAGCTGCCACAGATACCAGAGTCGGTCGATCATCGCGTGGTGCGCCCAGAAGATCGGATCGAAAGCCGCAGTCCCGATGTTCCCCATGTCGCCGCCCGCGTTCGGGTTGTTGGGGTCGGTGCCGCCGCTCCAGCCATGGATGAAATCGTGCACGTCCTGAAGCTGGTTGGAGAAGTCGACGAAGCTGGTGAGGCTCAGAAGCGTCTCGATCGCTGGATTGGACGGTGTTTCGGCCGTCATGCTCGGTAGCTCGCTGGGATCTCCGGGGAAGCGGCGGGTGTAGCGTGCGGGATCGTCGGGCATGTCGGGAGTGGGCCCGCTCGCGAGCGGATTCCGGCTCCCATTTACGGGATCTTCGGAATAGGCTTGCGGGATCCCTACCTGGTGTGAGACATCCGAGGTCCAGTCCCACCACGGCAGGATCGCGTCGGGATTCTGGTCGCGGCTGACGTGGTCCCAGCTGACCAGATAGGCGCGGTGCCACGGAACGAAGAGGTCGTATGAGAATTCCGTTCCCGACGGACCGCTCCGCGCATGGTGCCAGCAGTCGTAGCGGTTGAAGCCGTGATACTCCGCCCAGTAGACCCAACTGCGGTTGTCGGTGCCTGACAGAGCCTGCAGTTTGTTGTAAGCGTCGCGAAGAGCAGCGATGTTCGCCTCCTCGACGCTCGGTCGCAGCACCGGATCCGGTTGCGAGCTCACGGCGCAACGCTAGCAAGGCGCGGCAGCAGTGAAAATGTTCGGTTATAAGGTGCTTGCTCGTGAGGCTGGAATGACTGCTGCCGGCTCCGAACCGCGGACGACTACGCGCACGATCACCGCGAGCCCGCCGTCAGGGGGATTTCGCCGCGCCGACATCGTGCTCGAAGGCGTCGAGCAAGCTGGCCGATCATACGAGGGGCGCGTCTTCGTGAACAATCCATCGGCCGATGCTGCGACTCCTCGGACCCCAGATTCCGGCTATGCGGGGGCCTTCCACGTGTACGGCTACGGGATGCAACAGGACGCAGCGAGCGCCAGCGATCCCGACTCGCCGCGACCGCGGCTGCCCATCACCAAGTACATCGTCGCGTCGGACGTAGTGCGAAGCGCTCTAGAACGGACGCACACGCTGACGATCACGGTGGTGTCGATTCCGAGCGTTGCGCCACCTCACTTCTTGGACGTCTCACTCGTCTTTGACCGCGGTACCGGGAGTGGGGCAGGGACGCGGTCGTGAGTGCATGTGAGCGTTCGTCTCAGGTCTGAACGTCGTCCACTTGTGATCCACAAGCTAAAGAACCGCGGGCGACTGAGTCACTTACAGGAAACTTGGTTAAGTTTCGTCAACTTCAAGTGCGCGCCGCCGCCGACGAGTTCTTCTCAGCGGTGGCGCGCGCGACCGACTTGCCGTTGGTGATTTACAACAGCCCCGAGAGCCGGCGTTGACCTCCGCCCCGAACTGCTGGCTCACGTCGCCGCGAGGTGACGAGCGTCACGGCGCTGAAGGAAACCTCCGGCGAATGCTCGACGGATCGCTGCACTCGTCAACCTGTGTCCAAACATCGATGTGACGGTCGGCGGTGACGACTGGGCCCTCGAAGGATCTGCGCGGGAGCGTCGGGATGGGTGTCTGGCGCGCTGATGTATTACCTGCCAGTGCGTTCGTTTGTGGGAGTTGTGTAACGCCGGAGATTTGGCGCCCGCAGGAGTTGTACGCAGAACTACTGCCGCTCGCTCGCCTGGATATGACGCCGAAGCTCGTGCAGTACTTCAAGGCAGCGCTCGATGAGCTTGGGGTGGACGGCGGGCCGTGCCGTCCACCGCGGCTGCACTTATCGGAGGTCGAGCTAGCGACGGTCCGCGAGGCGGCCCAGCACGCGGGCCGGGGCAGCTGTCCGCGCGGTGAGGAATTCGTCGCCTACATCGACTCGATCTTCAGATATCGCCGCAGCTCGGGTAGCTGGGCCACGACCGCCGCCACGATTGCGGCGAGCACGCCCACCAGCGCCATCACCTGTGCTCTTGGAGTGACGCGGATCTCGCTCATGCCGGAGGCACCTCCTCTGGGGATTGATCTCGGATTTCCGCAAGCAGCGACTCGACCAGCTTCACCGCTGGATCAATCGCCGCCTGCACTGGCGCGGAGAGCTGGACAATGATCTCCTCGTCCTCGGGGCTCAACCGCGTCTGCGGCTCGCAGCCGACCACCAGAGTCCGAGGTGGCTGTCCGCCGAGGCTGCGCACGAGCCCGATGACCGACACCGGATTCATGCCGTGGGCGTCGACCGCTACATCGGCGTCCTGGTCGTCCGGGTCGATCTCGATCACATACAGGGTTCCCGGTGCCTGCCCCCGCGGGGTCGCGTCAACCAGCACGACCGCGTCATAGCCGTCCTGCATCGCGAATGCGAGATCCATGCCACGGGTCCCAAAATCGACCACTTCTACCGCGGCCGGCAGCTGTCGCCGCCACAGTCGATCGGCCACCGCCACTCCGAAGCCGTCGTCGCCGAGAAACACGTTGCCGATCCCAGCGACCAGGATCCGAGTGGCGGCGTCCTCGCGCGGTGCCGGCTCTTCGAGCGGCTCCACCTCCGCGGCCGAGAAGAAGAAGCGGTGGCCGGGCTGGCGCGCGAGGCCGAGCTCTCGCCCCGGGTCATCCTCCACCACCACGGCGAGCGAGAGGTTGCCTTCCAGGTCCTGCTCGATTGCCTCGATCACGGCAGCGCGGCCGGCCAGGGCGATGTCGAACACGTCTCCCCCGGCGCGTGGCCGCAGCCGCACTCGGCTGCCGGCTCGTAGCTCGGTCCCTTGCACGCATATCGAGTCGGGTGCGGGCCGCTCCAGTTCCTCCCAGTAGCCGGGCATGTCAGCGGGCCACCCCGAATTCGCGGATCGCGCCGTGGAGGGACATCAGCTGCTCAGGAGTGAGCGCCTCGGTCCGCCGCAGGATCTCGGCAGCGCGGGGGTCCGAGGCGGCCATCTCCGCCTTCTCCTCGTCGGTCAGCGTCAGGATGTTGAGGCTCAAGAGCTGGTCGATCTCTCCGCCGTCGAAGAGGTCGCCCGGGCTCTCCGGCGCGATCTTCGGATAGTCCTCGAGGATGATTGGCGAACACAGCATCGTGCTGTGATCGCCAGGCTCGCCCACCGGAACTGGCCAGCAGCCGACGTTGCGGCAGGCTGCAGCGGCCGCCGCCAGGCGTGGAGGTGGATCCGCGAGCGAGACGAACGTTCCCTGCGGCGAGTGGAGCAGGGCGTGGGTGGAGCACATCGTCTGCTCGAGCGCCTGCTGGCGACCCTCGAGCTCAACCGGGGTGGTGTTGCGAATCACCACCGACAACCGCCACACTCCGTCCTCGAGCGCGGCGGCCTCGAGCGACAGCTCTCCCGTCAGCGGCTTCCAGGTCCTGATCAGCGCGCCGGCGCCGTCGAGCGGCTCGACGATTCGCCCGCCGGCGATCTGCATCCGCTGGTGCTGGCGCGCGCGAAGCCGCTCGAGACTGAGCGCCGGGAGCTCGAGCTCTCGTTCGGTGACCTCCTCCCAGCTTAGGTAGTGCTGCTCGCCGACGGTCAGCTCGTCGACGGGCTCGAGTTGAGTGCCTTGCCGGCGGGCGGCGGTGCGTCGCACCACGTGGAGGAACCGCAGCGTCGCCGCCACCCGCGCCTCCTGCTCGCCCAGCAGCAGGACCTCGATGCGCATGGTCGAGGGATCGTCGGGATGGCGGGTGCTGTGGCCGGGCGGATACACGCCCCCGAAGGTGAAGCGCCGCTGGTTCTTGAGCGCCGAGCGCCGGTAGGGCCAGAGGATGTAGCCCTCGTAGAGGACCGCATCCGCGATCGCTCGGATCGGGTCGGCCGTCATCGCGTCGCCTCGGATCCGATCAGCGAATCGATCGCCGCGTCGAAGCTCGGGAGCGCGTGACGCGCCTTGTATGCGCACAGCCTTTTGAAGGAGTCATCCCCCAGCCGCAGCCACGCGCTGCCACGAAAGTGCCGGTCCATGGTCTCGCGCCAGACCGCGATCGGCAGGTCGAAGTCGGTCTCTTGATCGGACCCAAGTCGCACTGTTTGCAGTGCTCCAGCCGCCGTTTTGAAAAAAACCGAGCCGCTGAACAGGAATTCCAACGGCACCGTGCCGTCCCCGAGCGCAGCGAAGTAGCGGGCTGCCGTCACCTCGAGGTCGTATGTGCAGGGAACCTGCAGGTCGACGGCCGTGCAACCCGCAAAGGCTGGCACCACCAGCGTCGTGCGCAGCCACGGGAGCGTTCGCAGTGTGGTGCGCCACCGTTCCGGCGTGCCGAAGAGCTCCAAGAGCCGCTCCTGCTCTTCGGATCCGTAGCCACGGCGGCGGGCGGCGATCTGGACCTGGACGTCGAGCAGGATCGCGTTGACTGGCTGCGCCTCGGCTACCTCGATTCGCAGCGCGAACTTCAGCGTCGGCACCGCGGCGAAGGCGAGGCTGCTCGCCTCCTGGACGGCAAACCGCAGCTGGGGCCCCGGCGCGGCGGTGCGCAAAGGATGGTCGATGGCGGACACGCCGAGCGCGTCCCTATCCCGGCGAGAGGTTCGGCATGCTCGGGTCGATCGGCTCGTGGGTCTTGGGATTGATCCCGGTCGAGCGTGCCGCGGTCGAGCTTCCATCTCGGTTGTGCCCCACCATGCTCTCGTAGCTGCCCTTGGAGTTGCCCTGCTGGATTCCTGGAGTGTGGGCGGGAAGGTCAGGACTTACGTCCGCATCCCCCAGCTTGATGTTCGGCATCAGTAGCTCCTCTCTGGGGCCGGCGCGCCCCTTATCGGATCGAAGGTCTGTGAGTGACGATCCAGCTCGTCGAAGAAGCGCTCGATCTCGGTCCAGACCGCTTTGCCGCCGGTGAGCCCGCGCCATTGCGTTCTGATCAGCGCCACCAGGCGATAGGGATCCTCGATCGGCACGAGCCAATAGCGTCGAGCGCCGTGAGCGCGGTGCACGAGCAGCGCCTCGACGTCTGGTTGCATGCTGCGTAGCACGGGATTGGCTTGCTCCACTTGCTGCCAATCCGATAGCTCGAGTCGTGACTCGGTGGCGCCCAGCGGACTGGGATAAAACGCCATCACCCGCTCCAGTCTCGAGCTGCGGAAGAGGAAAGCCATGTCGACCGGGATCCGCAGTCGCTCCCAGGTCAGGTCGCTGAGCTCGAAGTGCTCCAGGCGCAGCCGACGGTTCCCTACCAATCGGAAATGGCCGCCGCCGGCCGCTTCGCGGTCGAACAGCAGCGAGCACGGACGGCAGGCACACAGCAGCTGCCGGGTGTCGAGGTCGAGGACGTGGCGGTGCTCCGCGGGAATCGGCGCGCCGCACAGCTCGCAGTGCTCCTCCTGCTCAGCCTCGGCCCTCGGGCGCTGCTCCGCCAGCCGGCGTAGCCGCGGAGAGGCAAGCGCGGTCTCGCGCGCGGTCATCGACTCCCGGCCGGCACCGCCAGCGCCAGCTTGGCCAGGCCGTCTTCACCGACCAGCAGCGGAATCGGCTCCAGATGCAGTTGCGGCGAGTCCAGGCAGCGGCCGGCGCGGAGCACGTCGTAGCGCTGCCCACAGCCAGGGCAGCGCAGCTCGACGCCCTCCAGCGCCGCTTGGTCCAGCGATTCGCCGCAATCGGGGCAAGCCGGACGATACGCGTACTTGGACCCGCCGAGCGTCAGGAAAAGGATCTGCTGCCCCGACACGTTCTTGGCTATTGCCCGACCCGCGACGACGTCTCGCAGGCCGCCGGCGGTCGTCCATTCGACCTCATCGTCTGGCTCCGTTGGGGACGGCGCCGGCATCGGCTCAATCTGCAACAGCGGCAGCGGCGACGGCGGGTTCGCGTCCTCGGCGATCACCTGCTCGATCTCGGGTGCCGCTTTCTGGACCGCGTTCTCGATCGCCAACCTGAGCGTCATCGTCGAGGAGGGGCAGCCACTGCAGCTGCCTTGTAGGCGCACCCGGATGGCCGCATCCTGCACCTCGAGCACCTCGACGTTGCCCCCGTGGGACTCCAGATATGGGCGGACTTCGTCAAGCGCCTGGGCGACCCGCTGCTCGAGCGGCACGGGGTGGAGCCCGTGTAGCAGTAACAGATGGGTGATCAGCTCATCGCCGATGAACGCTTCCGCGATCTCACCGTCGTCGCGGAGCGCCACCTCCTGCACCATCCGCTCGAGCCCGGCTCCGTAGAGCTCGAGCAGCGCCCGCACCGCTTCAGTTGCCTTCGCGCGCGCACCGGCATCGGGCAGCGCATCTAGCTCCTCGAGCAGGCGCTCCATGTGGCCGACGAGCTCTCTTGGCTCGCGCTGATCCGGCGCCAGCATGTCTAGCTGTGTTCGCCGAACATCGGCTGGTGCACGGTCCGGATCGTCTTCCCCTTGCCCAGATACATGTGCACCCCGCACGGCAGGCAGGGATCGAACGACCTGACCGCCCGCATGATGTCGATGCCGCGGAAGTGATCCTGGTCGTTCTCTTCGAAGATCGGCTGGCCCATCACCGCATCCTCGTAGGGCCCCGGGGTCCCGAAGGAGTCCGTGGGGCTGCCGTTCCACGGCGTCGGCGGATACGGGTGGTAGTTGGCGATCTTGCCGTCGCGAATCACGAGATGGTGCGAGAGCACGCCGCGCACCGCCTCGTGGAAGCCGCAGCCGATTGCCTCTTCGGGAACGTCGAAGTCCTCGAACACCTTCGTCCGACCCGCCCGTAGCTCGTTCATGGCCATGTCGATGAAGTGCAACGCCATCGCCGCGGAGTAGGCGACGAAGTAGATCCGCGCACGGTCACGCTCGATCGCGTTGGACCACTCCGGAATCCTCCACTCGAGCGTCTGCTCGGGCGTGTTCGGGGTCTGGGGCAAATTGATCTGCACGCTCTGCCCGGTGGCCTTGACGAACGGAGTGTCGACCTTGTTGGCCAAAGCCGTCGCCCACAGCCGCGCCAGCGCTCCGCCGCCGGTGTCGAGCGCGAGATGCTGCTGCGTGCGCTGGTCGAACCACCGCGGGCTCATCACCCACGAGTAGTTGCCGCCCTCCAGGTCGCGCTTCTGGGGCTTGGGAATCGTCGTCTGGTTCCACGGGTGGCGCTTGTCCACGGGGTTGCCGAGCGGATCATGCGAGACGAATGTCTCCTCGCTCACCCAGTCCTCGTAGTAGGAGGAGCCGAGCATGATCCGAATGCCCAGGTTGATGTCCACCAGGTTGGTTGTGACGAGCTCGCCATCCACGATCACTCCGGGGGTGACGAACATCTCGTTGCCCCAGTGATCCATGTTCTTGTAGTCGTAGTCGACGTGCTGCGGGTTGTTGAACGCGCCCCAGCAGCCGAGCAGGATCCGACGACGGCCTACCTCCTGATAGCCCGGCAGCGCCTCGTAGAAGAAATCGAACACGTCATCGTTCATCGCCACGGCCTTCTTGATGAAGTCAAGGCAGCGAAGCAGGCGGCTCAGGTAGTCGGTGAACAACGTCGGCGTCGCCACGGTCCCGACCCCGCCCGGATACACCGTCGACGGATGGACATGGCGCCCCTCCATCAGGCAGATCATCTCCCGCCCGATCCGGCTCATCAGCAGGGCTTCCTTGTAGGTTTCGCCGGTGAACGGGTTGTAGGAGCGCATGATGTCGGCGATCGTCCGGTACCCGTGCAGCTCGGCGTGGCGCGCCTCGGTCTTCTCCGCCTTGTCGAGGACACTGGGATTGGTCTCCTTGACCATCTGCTCGCAGAAGTCGACGAACACCAGGTTGTCCTGGAAGATGATGTGGTCGAAGATGTACTCGGCCGCCTCGCCGAGATTTACGATCCACTCTCCCAGCGGGGGCGGCTTGACGCCGTAGGCCATCTGCTGCGCGTAGCAGGAGCAGACGGCGTGGTTGTCGCCGCAGATGCCGCAGATGCGACTGGTGATGAAGTGCGCGTCGCGCGGATCCTTGCCTTTCATGAACACGCTGTAACCCCGGAACAGCGACGAGGTGCTCTTGCACGAGGCCACCTCGCGGTTGGCGAAGTCGATCTTGGTGTAGATCCCCAAGTTGCCGACGATTCGCGTGATCGGATCCCACGCCATGTCGACGAGCTTGCCGGCCTCTGGCCTGACGGTCTCTCTCACTGCCATGTCCGCCTCCTCTCGCTAAATCAGGTCGTCGGTGAGCCGGACTGCGCTCCCCAGCGCGGCCGGTAGCCGGTGGTCAACTCGGGTCTGTTGTGGCGCCACTTGGTCTCTTTATTCATGGTCTTGTTGGTGATGCCGCGAAGCTTGCGAATGAACGGCCCGTACATGCCCGTCAGGGCCGAGGACAACCCGCCGCCCGGAGGCGCATCCATGAACGGCATGAACTTGTCCGGAAAGCCGGGCATCGTGCAGCCGATGCAGATCCCGCCCACGTTCGGGCAGCCGCCGATTCCCGCCATCCAGCCGCGCTTTGGGACGTTGCAGTTGACGACCGGCCCCCAGCAGCCGATCTTCACCTGGCACTTGGGCGAGTTGTAGTCCTTGGCGAAGTCGCCCTGCTCGTAGTAGCCGGCGCGGTCACAGCCCTCGTGCACCGTCTTGCCGAAGATCCACTGTGGGCGCAGCGCCTCGTCCAGCGGGATCGTCGGCGCCAGGCCCGCGGCCTGGTAGAGCAGCCACACGAGCGTCTCCATGAAGTTCTCGGGCTGGACGGGACAGCCGGGAATGTTCACGATCGGGAGGCCACCGGCTGAGCGGAAGTCCCACCCGAGGTAGTCGGCCAGCCCCATGCAGCCGGTCGGATTCCCGGCCATGGCGTGAATCCCGCCATAGGTGGCGCAGGTCCCGATGGCGACAACGCCCCACGCCTTTGGCGCCAGCCGGTCGATCCACCAGTTCAGCGTCAATGGCTCGCCGGTGGCCTCGTCGTTGCCAAACGAGGTCCAGTAGCCCTCGCCGTTGATCTTCTCGTTCGGTATCGAGCCCTCGATCACCAGCACGAACGGCTTGTCAAGCTCATCGCGCACCGCCTGGCGGAACGGCAGCAGAAATTCCTCGCCGCCCAGTGTCGGCGAGAGAACCTTGTTGTGGAGGTTCACCTTCGGCAACCCGGGGATTGCACCCAGCACCACGTCCTCGATCCCCGGCTGACCGGCCGCAGTGATCGACACCGAGTCGCCGTCGCAGCTCATGCCCTCCGAGATCCACAGGATGTGCACCTCATCGACGCCGGATGCCTGTGGTTCAGCCGCCATATCGGATCCCTTCGGTCGTCATCTGTTCCTCCAGCTCGAGCGCGTCCACCAGCAACTCCTCGCCGGCTAGCAGCTCCATGTCCAGCCCGCCGCAGCTCGAGCACTGCAGCGGAAAACTGGTCATCGTCGTCTCGACGTCGCACCGCCGACAGCGACCCTGCGCCAGTACCTCTTCAACCACCAGCTCGGCCCCGTCCAGCGGCGTGTCGCTGGTCAATAACTCGAAGGCGAACTGCAGCGAGGACGGCACCACCTGGCGCAGATGTCCGACCTTCAGCTCGACCTTGCTCACCCGGCGGCCGTGAGCGTGGCGGACTGCGACGTCGACCACCGCTTCGGCTATCGATAGCTCGTGCACTAACAGATCCTCGGCACGGTGTCGCCCCCCAGCTGATCGATCACGAAAGCGATGCTGATCGACCCGCCGATGCCGGACCCTGGCGATCTAGTTGATCGGATCGACCAACTCGACCAGCTGGATATCGCCAGACACATACGCGCTCCCTCCGCGCGGGCTTCCGGGGCGTCGGACGGCCCGCTGTCGCCGGTATATCACCGGCTGTGGGTGCCCGCATCTGCCCGGTAAGTCCGGTGACGGTAAGGCTGCTTACCGCGTGGCCTGCGGAAGCGTCACGTGGTGAGACTTGGCTCATCGCTCGACCACAACCTGCGCGCGCCGCCGCAATCGCGGTTACTTTCGAGACCGTCCGGGCGGCATCCGGGTACCGCTGCCTCGCAGCTGGCGGTCGCCCTCGGCGCGTTCCGCACCAGCCGAGCGAACAACAGCTGGTGACGCCGCCCTCGCGGCATCGTCTTCGTGAGTCAGTTCTCTGACGACTCTTTACATCCGGGTCTCTGAGGGAATTATCAAGGCAAGAGCCCAACGAAGGAGACGCCATGAGCGAAAACATCGAGCAGCAGCTCGTCAGGCACCTGATCAACGCCCACGCGATGGAGAAGCAGGCCATCCAGCTACTCGACAAGGGGGCAAGGATGGTGGGCGACGAGGAAATCGCCCGGATCCTTCGGGCTCATCGTCTGCAGACAGAGCAGCACGAGCGCTACGTAGCCGAGCGGCTGCAAGCTCACGGTGAGAGCCCGTCGAAACTCAAAGACATCGGAATGCAGGCCGCGGCGCTTGGGATTGGCGCGGCAGCCAAATTCGCACCGGAAACAGCGGCACGCCTGGCGACGGTCGCGTTCGCGTTCGAGAACTTCGAGATCGCCAGCTACGGCATTCTACGGCGGATCGCGGATCGTGCCGGTGACGCGGAGACGGTCGCGGTGGTCGACACGATCCTCGAGGAAGAGGAGGCCGCCGCCGAGCTGGTTCGAGGCAGCTTCGATCGAATCGTTGAACTGACGCTGGGCGAGGCTGCGCGGAGTCCGCTGCCGGGAGTCACGCCGCTCGGCAGCCCCTCAGAACGCGAACCCCAGCCCTACGAGCGCGGCGGTCCCCAGGACTCTAAGGACAAGCCAGCCGATGCTTCGGTGGGCCAGCCGCCTCACGTCAGCAGTCCCACCGAGGGCGAGCATTTGGCTTCACCCGAACCAGGCCATCCCGCCGGCGACGTCACGCCGTACGGCGGCGAGGTGCCGGACCCAGAGCATCCGGAGACGATTGGCGACACGAAGCCGGAGCAGGATCGCGCTTGATCACGAACGCAGCCGGAGACCGCTCTGCTCCACGATCTTAGGCGAGCGGATTCACCCACCGCACCTCGACGAAGCGGGCGAAGTCCGTGTCGGTCGAGCAGACCGTCAAGCCATGCTCTATGGCGAGAGCAGCCATGAATGCGTCGGGAACGAGATTGCCACGCACGTCGTACGAGGTCATGATCTCGCCGAGGATCTGCGCATGCTCGCTACCCGGTGCCGGGATCCAAGCGACCGGAGCGGACAGCCAGTCGGTGACTCGGTTCCACGCGGTGGACGGCGCGAGCGGGCGCTCGAAGGCGCGCGGGTGCGTCGCGATTCTGAGAAATGCCGACAGGCTCTGCCAGGGGAGGCCGACGCGACGCGGCCCGTTGAGCCGCTCGGTTAGCCACGCGGCAGCGGCCTCGTGCTGCTCGGCTCGCTCGTGGACGGCGTAGAGCAGCAAGTTCGAGTCGATCAGCATCAGCGGGCGGCTGGCCCGTCGAGCGTCTCGATTGCATCGGCGACATTCGAGAAGTCGATCCCGGTCCCAAGATCGTGCGTCCGTTGGCGAAATGGCGTCCTGCGATGCTCTGCGGCAAGCCCCGCACGGACGAGTTCGTTGACCGCCTCGCTCATTCCGATCGAGCGCTCACGCCGCAGCTTCTCGACTGCCGCGGCGACGTCCTCAGCCAGAGTGAGTGTCGTACGCATACGATCAGCGTATCGCATCAAGATGTCACTACATCCGTATCATGATGCATACCGGGTAGCCGGGCGTTTCAAAGCGTTCCTGCGCCCCGCGAGCGGCCATGCTTACAGGAGGAGACGTCCTCATGCGGACGGGAGCTGAATACCTAGGAGAACTAAAGGACGCACGCAACGTCTATCTGGACGGACACCGGGTCGAGGATGTGACCGCTCATCTCGCGTTCGGCGGTGTGACCCGGACCATCGCCGCGCTCTATGACCTCTCCTCCGGCACTCCGGAAATGCAGGCGCGCCATCCGGAGCATGGCCTGATCAACGCGACCTACCTGCAGCCGCGAAATGCAGGCGACCTGCACACTCGTCGCGTGGCGGTCGGGCGGTGGGCTGAGCTCTCCAACGGCTTTGTTGGCCGCAGTCCCGACCACGTCGGCTCCTTCCTAGCCGGCTTCGCCAGTGCACCCGAGATCTTCGACGAACGAAGCGCGGGCACAGGGGCAAACGTGACTCGAGCCTACGCCGAGCTCGTACGTGAAGATCTCTACTTCTCCTACACGATCATTCCTCCGCAGAACAGCGGCTCAAAACCTGGCGCGCCGCCAGAGACGCACACCAGCCAGGTCGGCGTCGCTCGGGAGCGCGACGACGGCATCATCGTCCAGGGCGCGCAAATGCTCGGCACCGGCAGCGCGATCTCAGACCGTCTGTTTGTCAGCTGCATCAAGCCGCTGAGGCCAGGCGAAGAAGACTTTGCGCTGTCTTTCGTGCTGCCGATCGCAACCGAAGGACTGAAGCTGTACTGCCGACGACCGTACGCCGTCGGCCAGCCGAGCAGCTTTGACTACCCGCTCTCTTCACGATTTGACGAGCCCGACGCCATGGCGGTCTTTGATCAAGTCTTCGTGCCGTGGGAGAACGTGTTCGTCTACCGCAGCATCGACGGTGTCCGCGATCAGTTCCACCGCACGGCCGCGCATGTCCTCGGGAACTCGCAAGCGCAGGTACGCCTGATGATCAAGCTCAAGTTCCTGCTCGGGCTGGCGGTCAGCGTCTGCGAGGCCAACGGTCTCACCACGCTTCCCGCGGTGCAGGAGAAACTGGCCGAGCTGGCGTCCCTGGCCTCGGTCGTAGAGGGTATGGTGCTCGCCGCGGAGTCCGCCGCCAGCACCGACGAATTCGGAATTCACCGCCCGAGCCGACGGTTCCTTTACGGGATCATGGGACTGCAGTCCGAACTCTATCCCCGCGTGCTGCATATTTTGCGCGAGCTGAGCGGCGCCGGCGTCATCGGCACCGCGTCCTCCTACCGCGACCTTACGAGCGCGGAGACACGCGGGGACATGGCCCGATATCTAGCTGACTCCGACGACGACCTCCAGCGGCGCACCAAGCTCTTCAAGCTCGTGTGGGATGCGATCGGCTCGGAGTTCGCCGGACGCCACCACCAGTACGAGATGTTCTACGCGGGTGCGCCGTTCGTCGCCCGAGGCTACGCGCTGCGCAACTACGATTTCGACGAACCCAAAGCTCTCGCTCGGCGTTTCCTCGAGAGCTACTCGCTCGGGGACGTCCACCGACGCTGACGTGCAGCCAGTCGTTTGAGAGATGCCCAGGTCGAGCTCGAGTTCCATGCCCTCATCCTTCAGCAGCCGCACCGCCTTACACATCTGTTGCAGCGCTCGCCCGCCTCGTCGATCGTGCTCGTTCGCGTGCTCACATCGGCGCCGCGCTAGGAAGCGTGCAGCCGCTACCGGTTACCGCTGGGTGGCGTCGTCACCGCCAGGACGCGCGGGGGATTCAGCGGTGGGGTAGACCCACACGCCCAGTGGGGGTAGCGCCCTGCGTTGCCGCCATGAGGACGGTCGGGGTCCCGCTGAGGCGCCCTGCGCCGACAAACTTGGTACGAGTGGCGCCACGGAGGAGTTAACGTCAAACACCTGATCGCTACCAGCACATCTCCCGGAAGAGCGCGCTGAACGCGCCCCAGGGAAGGGCGCCGAGGCCGTCGGAGCGCAGTTGCTCCCGCGCCTGCTGCTCGTCAAACCGCGCCGCGCTGAGCCAGACCTCGGCTTCGTCCAAGTCGTCCGCCACAAGGAATTGCTTGATCGGTGCAAACACCGGGCTGTGTTCATCCAGCAGCAAGAAATGACCCTCGCCTTCGCCGATGATCACGCGCGCCTGCGGCATCCGCGAGGCCATCATCATCGAGTTGCTCACCGGGACCAGCGGGTCATCGTCGCCGACCACGATCAGCGTGGGGCTCTCGATTCGCGCCAGACACGGAAAGCTCGACCACAATCCGATCGCCCACAGCTGTTGCGCGTATCCGCGAAGAGTCGGCGCTTGACGTCCCCTCAGGCGCCACAGCCGCCGCAGGTAATCAAGGTCCCATCTTGCTGGTCCCCCCGCGACCGTGCTTGCGGTCCGCTCGTAGAAGCTGCGGGAGTAGTACCGCAAAGGCGTGCCGATCGAGAGCATCGCGGTGAGCTGACCAGGAACGCCGCCCCACCCTGGACCAGTCGCCGCAAGCACCAGCCGGCGAACCCGCCTTGGTGCCTGTAGCGCGAATTGCTGCGCGACGGCCCCTCCGAACGAATACCCCAGCACGTCAGCGCGGTCGAGCCCAAGGCGATCGAACAGTTCCTCGACCAGCTCGGCAAGCTCCCAAATGCTGGACGCGGCCAGTGGGGTATGTGAGCGGCCGGTCCCCGGCGCGTCGAACGACACGACGCGCATGCCCGCGAGCGCATGCTCCATCGGATGCCACATGTCGACGTGAGCGCCGATGCCATTGATCAGCACGACCGGCCGTCCCTCACCTCGTTGGCGGACGAAGACCGACGTACCGTGCAGCTTCAGCTTGGATTCGGTCACGTTCATCAATCGTCTTTCGGCGTTGCCGCCGCCGCGTCCTGCGCTGCGTGGTCGGTGAAATGCGAAAAAACGGCGACGTGCGCCCCGACGATGAAGTGCGACACGGCGGTGAAGTCGCGGTGAACGTCCACATCGCCGGTATCGGCCGCACGCCGTCGCGGCTTGAGATCTATAGAAGCCGGCAGATGCTCATTGGCGCTGTGGAGTCATTCGCGGGCCGGGGGTGTCACGCCGCGACGACGGGCTGGATCGCCGAATCCGCTGGCTCAGGCGCCGTAGCAGGCAGTCCCCAATCCTCGCGATGACGATTCGATATCGGCGCTCCGGGACACCCTCGGTTGGTGACCAACGCCGGTGAGTCGTAGCCGTGGACGCTGCTCGCGACATAGACAAGCACGGAAGCACTGACCGTCTCCGGTGGCCAGCGCAGCCTCGCCCTTTCCCGTTGCTCACGGCGATCGCCCTGGCCGCGACATTGGTCGGGACGATTACTCGCCTCTTCGGATCCGGAGTGTTCAACGCGCTCCGGCGGGAGCCGACGCGGCTCGCTCAGGGGCAGCTCTGGCGTTTGCTGAGCCCCGTGCTCGTGCAGGGTGACCACTCACTGCTCGCGATCATCGGTGTGTTCGCGTTGTGCGCTGCGATCGGCGTCGCAGGCGAGTGGCTGTTGCCAAAGGGCGAGTGGCTGGCGCTGTACCTGGCTGGCGCGCTGGCCGGCCACGGGATCGGCGAGGCATTTCAGCCGCACCAGAGCGGCATGTCGGTCGCGTTCGCCGGAATCCCGGGCGGAATCGGTGCAAGAGTCCTGCTCGACCGCGACCCACGGCTCAGGCTCTGGCGAATCAGGTTCGCCACGCTCGTTCCGCTGGCGATACTCGACACCACGCTGCGCGACATCCATGGCGTCCCCTTCCTAACCGGTCTCGCGATCGGCTCGGCCTTTGAACTCCGGACGTCAGCAGGCGCCAGACGGGGCGTTCGTGCTGCAAAGAAGGAGCACGTGCCCCCGGTGCGCCTGCCGTAGCACCGGGCGTCAGGCCGAACGAGGCTCGCCCTGCTGACTCAGCCTCGCCGGCCGATCCGCTCGTCGGTTTACCCGACCGGTGCTACCTGCGGTGCCTCGCGCTCGGGACCTGGAATCGTGTCGACGGTCTCCATCGCCTTTGTGAATTCGATCGGCTCGTCGTCCATCAGCGCGCGCGGGTTGAAAGACGGGTGGGCCATCACCCCGTGCACGCGGCGGCGCTGCATCCCGAAGTTGCCCGCGTCATACAGCGGGAATAGGGCGGCCTTGCGCAGGTACTTCTCGAACATGTGCTGGCGGTCCAGGCTGTTGACGCCAACCACCTGCATGCACTTGTACACACAGTACAGCAGCATCTCGGTGCACTGGGTCTTGCACATCGCGCCGATCAACTCGGCAGCTCCAGCCGCTCCCCGACCCAGCCCGGCGGTGTCGCGGCGGACTCTTCTCCGTTGCCTGTCCAGGAAGCCTACACCTGCGGCTACACGGCGACAGACCCAGCCGATGTAGCGCGTGAACGTCGCGTGGTCCTCACGCGGATATGCGCTCGGCTCACCGGCGCAGCCTCACACGCTCCCCGGGCTGCAGCGTGGCGGAGGCCAGCCGCGGATTGAGTTGCTCGATCGTCGCGAGGTTGATCCCGGTTTTGTCTGCGATCAAGCCCAGCGATTCTCCGGGTCGCGCCGTCCAAAACATCGGCCCTGGCGGCTTGGGGCGCGGTGCGGGCGGATGCTGCCAAAGGTTGAGCCGTTGTCCGGGTTGGAGAGCCTGCGGATTCACCTGGGGGTTGAAAGCTTCCAGCTGACCGATCGTCACGCCCGTCTTCTCCGAGATCTGCGCGTAGGTGTCGCCAGGCTGCACGACCCAGTAGGGAGGAACATTGTGAACCGTCGCCCGCGGAGCGCCGGCCGAGCTCGAGCGCCTTCCAGATCGACCAATCGAGCTCACGGTTACCACGACGATCGCGGCGAGCAAGATCGCGAGCACTGCGGGGGCGAGGTACCGGAGTATCCGACCTCGCGGTTGAGGAGCTGCCGCGAACTGCACCTTCGAACCTGCCAACAGATGGTCGCCTAACGTACCCGAAACTGTGGCGCATCAGGCGTAGGATCGCCAGCCCTTGAGTTCTTTTAAAGTGGCGGTCGGGCTTGAGTGTCCGCTCGTCGGTCATCAGCTGCCCTCCAACGCAGGCTCCGGCCTCACGCTCGGCTCGGCCTCGATGGCGACTCGCGGGAGCCGCCGCGCTCGAGCCATCCCGGTAGCGCCATGGTGACGCGGCCCAGCAGCTGCAGGACGGCCGGCAGCACCATCCTGATCACGATCGCGTCGAGCAATACCGCGCTCGCCATAACCAGCCCGAATAGCTCCAGCACTCGGTCGCCGCTGATCGCGATCGCGCCGAAGACGGCGACCATCACCGCCGCAGCCGCGGTTATAACGCGTCCGGTGCGAGCGAGGCTTTCCCGGATCGCGGCGCCGGCGTCGCGGTGCGCGACCCACTCCCTCGTGCAAAGGTGAGATGAGGAATACCTCGTAGTCCATCCAGAGCCCGAAGACGATCGCGAACGCGAGCACCGGAATAAAGGCGTCGATCGGCCCTCGCTGCGCCCCGAACAAGCCGTCGAGCCAGCCGCGCTCGAACACCGCCTTGGCGACCCGAGCGAGGCTCCGATCGGGAGCAAGTTCATCACCGCGGCCTGCACCGGGATCACCAGCGATCGGAAGACCACCACCAGCAACAGTCGGCGCCACCGACGTAGACGCGGGCGCCCGTGCCCTGCTCGATCGCGGCGCTCGCTCGCTCCTCCTAAGCTACTGTGGACGGCTCTCATGTCAGGGCCCCGCAGCTGACGACGGTGTGACGATGGATTGAGGTGAGGTGAGAGGCTGATGAACATTCGTGCCGCTGTGACGGAATCAAAGGGCGCTCCGTTCACGATTCGGGAGCTCGAGTTGGATCAGCCGCGCGCCGGGGAAGTGCTCGTCAGCCTCAGCGCGGTCGGGATCTGCCACACCGATCTGATCATTCGCGACCAGTGGTATCCGGTGCCGTTGCCGGCGGTGCTCGGCCACGAGGGCGCTGGGGTTGTGGAGGCGGTGGGTCTCGGCGTCACGAAGGTCACGCCCGGTGACCGCGTGGCGATGAGCTACGGCTCGTGCGGCGGATGCCCCAACTGTCGGGTCGGGCATCCGTGGGTGTGCCACGACTTCTGGGGTCGGAACTTCGGCGCCACCCGCCCCGACGGCAGCACTTCGCTCCGCGTGGATGGAGAGTCTGTGCACTCGCACTTCTTCAGCCAGTCGAGCTTTGCCACGAAGGCAATTGCCACCGAGGGGAACGTCACCAAGCTAGACGAGTCGGCGCCGCTCGAGATCGTCGCTCCGTTCGGCTGCGGGATCCAAACGGGTGCGGGAGCGGTACTCAACGCGCTACGACCACCGGCGGGCACGAGCATTGCAGTGTTCGGCACCGGCACCGTCGGGCTCTCGGCAGTGATGGCAGCTCTCGTCGCCGGCTGCACGACGATCATCGGGATCGACGTGCGGCCAGAGCGGCTGGCGGTGGCGCAAGAGCTCGGGGCGACCGCCGTTGTCGATGCCGGTGCCGGAGATACCGTCGAGGCGATCAAGGACGCCACCGGAGGCTTGGGCGCCGACTTCAGCATCGAGACCACGGGGTCGCCGGAGGTACTCGCTCAGGCCGTCTACTGCACGAGCCCCGGCGGCACATGCGGGTTGATAGGCGCACCTCCATTCGGCGCCGAGGTGTCGCTCGATGTCAACCAAGTGTTGGCATTCGGCCGCAGCCTACGGGGAATCGTCGAGGGCGAATCGGTCCCGGAGGTCTTCCTGCCGCGGCTCATCGAGCTGTGGCAGCAAGGGCGGTTACCCGTGGATCGAATCATCACCCACTACGACTTCGACGCGATCAACGAGGCCGCCCACGACGCCGAAGAAGGGCGCGTGATCAAGTCGGTTCTCCGCTTCTAGCGCGCGCCGTTCTCGGCGGCGGTGATCAAGGCTCTCAGCGTGGCTCGGGTAGTAGCGAGTTGTTGAGGGGTGAGGGCGGGCGCTACCTGGGCGTGCCACTCATCGGCCTGCTTGGTGATCGTGGCGAGCGCGTTGTAACCGCGATCGGTGAGCAATAGGAGCGGTGAGCGCTGATGGTCGGGGTTGGGCCTGGCAATCAGGAGCCCAACGGCCTGGAGCGAGTTGGCGATCTGCTGCACGGCTTGACGGGTGATCCCGAGGCGTCTGGCGGCTCGCGGGACGGTCCACTGCCCGTCGCTGAGCACGCTCAGTAGCTGCCAGCGCGTCTGGGTTTGGCCGGCTAGCGCGGCCAAGTGGTCGCCACGGCGGCGTAGCGCACCGGCGGCCTCGTAGACGTCGGCGATCAGCAGCGGCAGCTGGTTGTGGACCTCAGTCGGCGCTTTCAACTCGATTGACAATAGCACTCCATTATGACAAGCTCTTGTCCTGATTTCCTCCGAGACGACTTCTCATCAGCGCCACGCGGTGCTCGGCACCACGGTCACGATCAAGCTATCCAGCGAGGACACCAACGGGCGGCTTGCGGCAGTCGAGCATTCCGTTCCACGTCAGGCCGGACCGCCACCTCATATCCATCACCTTGAAGACGAGCTGTTCTATGTGCTCGAGGGAGAGTTCGAGTTTGCGTTGGGCGACCCGAGCGACTGGCAGCCGGCTCCCGCCGGAAACTGGGTCTTTGTCCCCGCCGGCATGGCTCACGCCAGCCGCTGCGTGAGCGACCACGGACGGCTGCTTTCGATCTACGCCCCGGGCGGGGCCGAAGCGTTCTTCTGTGAGATGGAAACGATCGACCAGAGCGACCAAGCCGCCGTCCTCGCGCTCGCGGACAAGCACCACATGAGCGTTCTGGCGCCCGCGGCCCAGCCGTGATCAGCAGCCGCGCGGCGACCACTTCAATCGGAGGACACGGCTGTCCTCCGATTGACCGAGACGACAAAAGGACCAGACATGCGAGCTCCGAGACTGAACAGCAATAACCTGACTGCAGCCCGTTCAATGCAAGCGCGGCAGGCGAACCCGACACCGCGCTGACGTTCCGATTTGCCACCGCGGAGGACGCCGCCACGCTCGCGCGGCTCGCGGCGCTCGACAGCTCCGGTGCGCCCGCGCAACCGGTGCTTCTGGCAAAGGTGTGAGCCGAGCTGCACGCGGCTCTGTCGCTCTCAGAGGAGCACAGTCCTCGCGGACCCATTCCGTCCCACGGCGGAGCTGACAGAGGTGTTCCGCGCTCAAGCCAGGCAGCTCAACCCGGGCCGCCAAACCTTGCGCTACACGCGGCTGGGTTTCACACTGCGGCGCAGGTTCCTGCCTCTGTTCAGCTGAGCTTCGAATCTCCCGCGCGTGAGAGCGAGGCCTACCCCGGTCGCGAGCGCAGCTGACCGGTACGTTCGTGGTTCAGTTCGAGCTTGTCGGTCACCACAACCGCGTAGGCTTCGGCGGCTTGCTCGCGGGAGATCAGCTCATTGCGGACGTCTTCCAAAACGAGCTCGGGGTCGCGCTGGTATGGATCGCCCCAGCCGCCGCCCCCGCCGCTCTCGAACACAAATGATTCACCGGGCTTGGCGAACCGATCCCGTTACCTCGGCGGCCAGCTAGTGAGGCGGGCCGTGATTCGCAAGGGGGCCGCCGAGCGGGCCGCCGACCACCCGCGAAGCTGGCGTTGCAACTCGCCAAGCTCGCACCAGCGGGGCTCGAGGACAAGGGGTGAGCGTCAAGCCTACACGCGCTGGGAACTCTGGCGATTTCGGTCCGCCCCTCGGACCGAAATCGCCAAACTTGGCGTGGAGCTGCGCCAATCTATCCCGACCCGCGATGGCTTACAGGCGGTTAGCCATCGCTGATCGACGCGCGTGATTGGAGCTGGACCTCTTCGCGTCGCGTAGCATGGGTGGCCCCGAGGGAGCGGGCTCGCGCGATGACCTCACTGCTCCAACTGGCTACTGTCCCCGGCGTCTCAGCACCGCCGCGGTCTGCGGTCCAGCACCGGCCCAACGCCCTGACGGCGAGCGCTGTCGTTGAACCGAGACGGTCCGCGTGCCGATGTCCACCGCGATCGGCCTCGTCGCACTCGAGCTAGCCGACAAAGTGGCACTGCTCGGTGATGTAGTGACGCCAATCGTAAATCCATAGCGCAGCGCACGCTGTTCCACGTCGAACGTTGCGGTTCAGAGTGTACTTCCACACTCCGACGTGGCTGCAACCCCAATGAACGCTGCTGTTGAACGACTGGGTGTGATACCCGTAGCTGAAGCGGATCGAGGAATCACACAGATTGCCGGCAGCGATGAAGCCAGCGCCATCCCAGCTGACGTGCTGACCAGTGCCGCTGATATCGTGATAGAGCTCGCCTCCGGGCACCCGGACCGTCTGTCCAAAGATGTTGAAGTCGAAGCCTCCCCAGAACTGAAGGCCATAGGCGCTTGCCTGACTTGCCGCGGGCACGACTGCCAACGCGGCGATCGCCAGCAGCACGGCGAGCATGCTTCGCTTGAGCATGACATACCTCCGGTAGATCGATCGTGCCGAATCGCGGCGAGTGACGCGTTCACGGTCGGCACGAGCTGGACTTACCTTCAAAGACACGCATGGCAAGGCATTTATTCCAATGGGGAGAAGATTTTCTCGGCGAGCCGCTCTCGTCGATAGACCTAATACAGTGTGTACAGATGCCGGGCTGAACGCCGTCGCCTAAAGCGCGCTGCGGGCTGCGACGTACGTTCGCGGCGTTGGAGCGGTCCCAGCCGCCACCGGCAGCTCGCTGACCTGTCCCCGGCGCGCCGGCCCGCTCGCGGCCGGAAGGGGGATAAAGCGCTTGAGCTTTGCCGGCCCGTCGGTTCGCTCGAGCAGCTCGACGGTCGTAAACGTGACCTTGGGACGCTTGAGCCCCAGGTCCGCCAGGCCCTGCTCGAGCTCGCGGCTCAGGCCCTCGAAGTCGACCGTTCCCTCGCACCGAAGCGCGATCGCCGCCCCCGATGGGGTCTGGCGGACCTGATACTCGACGATCGCCGCGCGCCGGCCGAGCGCGGTGCGGAACACGTGGGGGTGAACCGGCCGGCCGTCGTAGACGAACATGTCATCGAGTCGCCCCTGAATGTCGGCGACGGAAGCCATCGAAGATCCGCACTGGCACGGCTCCGTGAGAACTGTCACCTCGTCGGTGATCTCGTAGCGGATCAGCGGAAGCGCTCGGTTGTAGAGGTTGGTCAGATAGATCTTGGCCGAACGCTCGCCCGGCGCCACCGGTCGGCCGTCCCCGTCGACCGGCTCGACGATCACCAGGTCCTGGCTCAGGTGGGTGCTCCCGTGGTCGCAGGGCGCAGCGGTGCCGCCGCCCTCGGATGTGCCGTACAGGTTGCCCACCCGCACCCCCCACGCGCCCTCGGCGGCGCTGCGGATCTCGGGAAGCAGAGGTTCAGCGGCGCTCTGGACCCGCCGCGGGTTGATTCGCAGCCGCCCCGCTCGCGCCTCGAAGCTGAGGACGTGCAGCGCGGAGGGATAGGCGTTGAGCGCGTCCGGTTGCGCCTCGTTCAGGCCGGCCACGATCTCCTCAGTGCACAGCGTGACCGGGAACCGAAAACTGGTCAGGCTGGGACCGGCAAATGTCCTGCCGAGCGCCGCAGTGGCGTGGGTGAGGTGACCCGCCATCACCCAAGCGACCTTCAGCGGACGCGAGACGAGCTCCGGGTCTGACTGCTTGGCGCGCAGTAGATGCCGAAAGCAACCCAGCCAGAAGATCGCCCAGCCCTCCCAGTCGTACACGAACACCCCGCGCTCGCCGCTCGACCCGCCCGACGCGAGCGCGGTGTAGCGGTCGAGTAGGTAGCCGTTTGTCTCCACCCGGTCGAGGTGGGCGTTCACGAGCTTCAGCGACAGGCGCTCATCGGTGACGATCTGATCGAAGTGCTCCATCAGGTCGCTCTTGGTCATCGCCGGCAGCTGCCGCAGCGACTCCGGATCGAGCCGATCGACGGCCACGCCTCCCAGCCGCTCGCGATGCCAAGGCGACCGCTCCACGGCGTCACGAACAAGCGCTCGCAGCTGCTGCGAGCGATGGGCGGCCACACGCTCGGCCGGCCAGTCGAGCTGCGCGATCAGCCGCGGCGCCAGCGCCATCGCGTCGGCCACGTGTCGTTGCCTGAGTGCCTCGTAGTCGCGCATCTTCTTGCCCCTTCTCGTTCGCGCGCTCGGATTGCGCGCAGCTGAGGGCAACTTAGGCGAGCGACTGCCACACGTCTTCCGTACTGGCCCGGATTGCAGTACTGAACCGCTCACGCGAGCCCGAGCTCCGTGGCGCGCCGGACCAGCTCAAGCTTTGATCTCACCCCGAGCTTGGCGTAGGTACTGGCGAGATGGCTCTCGACGGTGCGCTCGCCGACGAACAGGACGCCGGCGATCTGCTTGGCGCTCATGCCGGTCGCGGCCAGTCGCGCCACCTCGCGCTCGCGTCGGGTCAGGGAGTCGGGCCCGAGCGCAGTCGCCGCGGCACGCCGTCCCACGCTGCCCAGGCGCCGGAGCGCGTCGAGCGCGCGATCCCTGCGCCACGCGCTGCCGCACTCCTCCAGCAGCGCCGCTGCCCGTTCGAGTGCCGTCACCGCCTCGGCCCGCTCGTCATCACGCAGCGATCGGCCGAGCGCGTAGTAGCTGCGCGCGAGGTGCGCGCGGCAACCTGTCCGCGCCAGCTGCTGGGTGGCCGCTCGCGCGGTATCGACCGCTCGCTCCTGATCGCCCGTGGCCAGACTCGCCCACGCGGACGCGGTGGCAGCCAGGCCACGGTACATGGGCAGCCCCACGAAGCCCGCCACGGCGTCCAAGTCATCGGCGGCAGCAGCCGCAGCGGTCTCGTCACCCACCTCCGAGGCGCCTTCGGCGAGGTCGAACAGGATGTACGCGGCCCACTTCCGGGCTTGCGTCTCGAGCAGACCCGCGACGGCGGGGCGCAGCTTCGCGACGCACTCGCTCGTGCGGCCGCCGTACCAGTCCAGCATCGCCTCGGCCCAAGTGAGCAACGGCGGGAAGAACTGCCATTGTCGGTCGCCGAGGACCCCGCGCGCGCGGGTGATCAGCCCCTCGGCGCGCGCAACGTCGCCGGTCTCGAGCGCGGAGATCCCGCCGAACACCATCCCGAACGCGCGCCGGCGCGTCGCGTGCCCCACCCATGCCACCGCGTCGGCGGCCAGTGCCGCGGACGCCGGGAAGTCCCCAGCGATCCAGCGCACGAGCGCCTCGAGCTCGAGCAGGATACTGTCCCGGTACTCGGGATTGGCGGACCTCGCCTCCTCGAGCAACGCCACGGCCTCGTCAGCCCGGCCCTGGCCCGCGACACCGGCGGCCAGCACGCCCAGCACCACGGTCAGCCGGTAGGCCTTCTCATCTTCGCGCGCGATCATCGCGGCCCGGCGTAGCGCCTCCTCGCCTTCCGCGAACGCGCCGCGAAAGTTGGCGCTGTAGCCGACGGCCGCCAGCCCCTGCATCTCGACGAAGCGATCGTCGCTCACCCGCGCGGCCTGGACCACACGCCTGGCGTCCTCAGCCATACCCACGAGGTCTCCCCGCAAGCCCTTGATCCACCCGACCTCGCGCGCGGCCAGCAGCGCCTGTCGCTGTTCGCCGGCGCCGCTGAACAGCTCGGAGGCCTGCTCGCACGCCGCCTGCGCGGCTTCGAGCTCGCCCGTGCCCCAGGCCAGGAAGTTGGCGAGCCGGAATTTGGCCGTCGCCCGGCGGGCGTCTTCCGAGGTGCCCTCGAGCAGGCCGTCGATGGCACGGAGCGCCCGGATCGCGACGGGCGCATGCGTCTCGGCGCGGTGATCGACCAGCCACTCAGCGCGCCGGTACATGGCCTCGAGCACCTCGAGCCAGCGCTGATCAGCCGTCGGCAGCAGCTGCACCAGCTCGGCTTGGAGCTCGAGCGCTTCGGGGAACGCCTCTCGCTGCTCGGCCTGGCGCATCGCCTCGAGCAGCACCTCCACCGCCTCGTCATCGCCCTGCTCAGCCGAACGCGCGAAGTGCAGCGCCGCCTCCGCCAGATGACCGCGCGAGCGCAGCCACCTTGCCACCTGCCGATGGAGCGCTCGCCGCCGCGCGCCGCGGGTGACCTGATAGATCGCGTCGCGCACCAGCGGGTGCTGGAGCTCGTAGCTGAGCTCCCGGCCGCGCTCCTCCTCGAACATCACCCCGGCCTCCTGAAGCTCCGCGAGCGTCGGACCGATGCGCTCGAGCGGCGCGTCCGCCAGCTCCGTCAACTCCGTGAGCGAGACCGGACGGCCCAGGACCGCGAGCAGCTCGAGCGTCTCGCGCAACGGCGCATCGAGTCGCCTCACGCGCGCCACCACACGCTCCGTCAGCCCCTCCGGCAGTTGCCGCAGGCTCGGAGCGGAGAGGTCGCCGCGCTCGTCCAGGAGCGCTCGCAGCAGGCCGATCGCATATAGGGGGTTGCCCTGCGAGCGCTCCCCGACCCAGTCCACCAGCGCCGCCGGTGGAGACTGCCCGATCACGGACTCGGCCAGGTCCGAGAGCGCCGGACGCTCGAGCGGCGCCAGCCCCAACCGGGACATCAGCCCATCCTCCTCCAGCTCGAACAGCACCTGAACGGCGATCTCGTGTCCGCTCAGCTCAGCGGGACGGCTGGTCGCGACTACAAGCAGCCGCGCATCAGCGAGATGCCGGGCGAAGTAGCGCAGGGCTTCCCAAGAAGAGGCGTCGGCGAAGTGAAGGTCGTCGAGCACCGCGATCAGGGGGCTGGTTCGCGAGAGACTGCCGAGCAGGCGGGCCAGACCCTGGAGGAGTCGCGGTACCGGGGGGTCGCGATCGGGAACCGAACCGTGCACGCTGGCGACCCGCACGAACAGGCTCGCGAGGTCGTCGAGCAACCCCCCGCAGGCCTCTGTCAGCTGCTCATCGGAGAGCGCATCGACGGCGGGCGCGACCGCCTCGGTCCAAAGCCCAAAGGCGGCGCTTGCGCCAAGTGGGTGCGCTCGCGCGAATAGCGCAGTCGCATCGCCGTGGCGCGCCAGCAGCTCTCGGGCTAGCCGGCTCTTGCCCACGCCGGGCTCGCCGAGCAGCAGCACGAGGCGAAGCTCGCCGGCGGCCGCCCGCTTGACCTCCTCGTCCAGGTGCGCGAGCTCGTCGCGACGCCCGACCAACTCCGGCCCCGCCCGCGAAGTGCGCCATCGCTTCGGGGTGCCGTAGCCCGTCCCCCCCGGCGGGGGGCGACTCGAGGACTGCACCGAGCTTGCGGCCACTCCTGCTCCTTCCGGTCCCGTGACAGCTGAGAAATTGTCCTTGCGGCGGAGGCTCAAATCAAGCGCCCCAAGGTCGGCTCGCGGCCTTGAGGCGCTCGCGCAAGCGCGTCCGCGAGCTCGTCGCGGGAGTGGATATCGAGCTTCTGGTAGACGTGACGGAGGTGGTACTCGATTGTCTTCGGGCTCAGAAACAAAGCGGCAGCTGCCTCTCGCGTCGTCTTGCCGCCGGCGAGCAGGAGGCCGATCTGTAGCTCTTGTGGCGTCAGCTCGTCGAGCGTGCTGGGGTCCCGCCGCCGGAGCGTCTCCCCGCTTGCCGCGAGCTCTGCGCGAGCGTGCTCCGCCCATGGTCGAGCATCGAGCTGCTCGAACGTTTCAAGCGCGGCGCGCAACTGTTCGCGTGCCAGGACTCTGTTTCGCGCTCGCCGCAAGCGCTCGCCGTAGGCCAGGCGTGTCCGTGCTGACTCGAATGCGTCAGGCGTGCGGGCATGTTCGGCGAGCGCTCGTTCGAAGTTGGACTCGAGCTCGGCGTCGTCGGCGAGCAGGCCCTGCGCGCGAAGTGCTCGCGCGAGCGACCAGGGTTGACCCTTGGCCTCGGCGGCGGCCCAGTATTGGTGGGCGACCAGTTCCGCCTCAGCGCGTCGGCCCAGCCTGATGTAGGCGTCGACGAGCTCGGCTCCCGGATCGAGGTCCACGTCGGTGATCGCGAGCTCTGCGAGCAAATCGCGCTGATGCTCGAAGTGCTCGGCGGCCCTGGACGCATCGCCACGACAGAGCTCCAGCTCGCCCAGGGCGGCCGTGGCCCAGATCTCGAGCAGCCGCGTCCCCAGCTCATGACTGAGGGTAAGCGCTTCGGCAGCGTACGCCCGGCACTCCCCGTCCCGGCCCCGTCGCGCCTGCAGCCAAGCTAATCCGGCCAGCCCGAAGGCGAGTTGCGCTCGCCGATCGGTCTCACGGGCAAGCTCGATAGCTTCTCGGTATGACGCCTCCGCGACCGCCCAGTGGTCGGTCGTCGCTTGGTCGCGAGCGATCAGGGCGAGCACCAACGAAAGCGTCCCGACCGCCGCACGCTGGCGTGCCGCGGTCAGCGCGCGTTCGAGAAGTGAACGTCCGGTATCGGCTTCGCGCAGAAAAATCGGCACGACCACCAGCCAGGGCAGCAGCCGCGGATCATCACGCAGCTCCGCCGAGGTCTCGGCGAGCGCGATCGCCTCGTTGATCGCCGCTGCGCCAGCCGCCGCGTCGCCCCCGACCACTCTCGCCATCCCAACCGCGGCCGCCGCCAGGAAGCGCGCGCGGACCGACGCGTTGACGGAAAGGCGGCCCCGGGCGCGATCGGCGACAGCCAACATCTCCACCGGGTTGCCCGCGTAGAAGCAGGCAAGCGTGGCCTCGGCGAGCATCGCCACGGCGCGCTCCGGATCGGCTCGCTCCGCAGCGGCGCTGAGGATCGCGTGGCCTCGCATCACCGGACCGCGGCTCGTCGCGATGTGCCCCGCGAGCTCGTCGATCTCTGCCACGATCGCCCCGTCGGTGGTGGATGGGCGAGTCTCGTCGAGCAGCCCGGCCGCGTGCCCGTCGAGCCCGGCGCTCCACGCGGCAACCGCTGCGTCGAGCAGCAGCCGCGCACGCCGCTCGGGTTCGGTTGCAAGCCGGCCCGCCCGCTCGAACGCCGCGGCGGCGGCGGCATAGGCGCTGCGGTCTCGGGCCCGGGCGCCGGCCTGCGCCAGCGCCGCCGAGACACCGTCATCGGCGCCAACTGCGGCGGAGGAGAGGTGCCACGCTCGGCGGTCCACGTCTCGGTCGGGCAGCGCGGCGGCGAGCGCCCGGTGCGCCTCGCGGCGTTCATCGGCGGAGGCGTCAGCGTAGATAGCCGAACGGGCGAGCGGATGGCGGAACTCGACCAAGCCGGCCCGCAGGGTCACCAGCCCGGCGCTTTCTCCCGCAGCCAGCGATGAGATATCGATCCCGAGGTGAGCCGCGGCGCGATCGAGCATCGCCAGGTCGCCGCTGTCGCTGGCGGCTGCCAGTACCAGGGCGCGCCGCGCGGGCTCGTCGAGCTTGCCGGCGCGACGTAGAAAAGCCCGCGAGAGCCTCGCTGAGACCAGCAGCGGGGCGCCCTCGGGCACGAGCGAGAGATCGCCCGCGTCCGCGGCGAGTTCCAGCAGCGCCAAGGGGTTGCCAGCCGTTGCGTCGTGCAGTCGCTTAGCCGCTGGCGGCGCCAGATCCTTCATCAGCATCGCCGATTCTTCGCCGCTCAAGCCGCCGATTCGCAGCGTCGGCAGGTCGGCGCCGTCGAGCAGCGACGTTTCACCTTCGCGCACCGCGATCAGCACCGCGATCGGATCGGCCACGAGCCGGCGGAAAGCGAACAGGAGCGCTTGCGCGCTCGAGCCGTCCAGCCACTGTGCGTCGTCGATCAGCACCGCCACGGGGGCGCCATCCGCGTAGGCGGCGAGCAGGCTCAGCGTGGCCGCGCCGACCGCGAATCGCTCCTGCCCCGTCCCCGGCCGGAGCGCGAGCGCGCTCTCGAGCGCCGCCGCTTGTGGCTCGGGAATCTCGTCGACCATCGGCAGAGCGGGACGCAGGATCTCGAGCAGCGACCCGAACGGGATCTGCGCCTCTGACTCGATCCCGCGAGCCCGCAGCAACTGCATTCCGCCGGCACGCTCAGCGGCATCGTCGAGCAGCGCCGTCTTCCCGATCCCAGGTTCCCCCACCAGCGCGAGCAGCGAGCTCGCGCCCGAGCGGGCCCGTGTGAGGGCAACCTCTATCTCGCGCCGCTCCCAGTCGCGCCCCACCAGCATGGAACCGATTCTAGGCAGCTATCCCGGCGCCGGCTCGATGCTCGCGCCGAAGACTAGGTGGCCCCCGGATGCGAACTGGGCGCGTCGGCCATACGCTCGCCCGAAACTAATTTGAGGAGGCAGATCGTGACCACGATCGACCAGGCCGTCGAGGTGGACGGCGACAAACTCATGCAGTTCGTCTTCCGTGCCGTGGATGAAGTCGGCTCGACGCTGAATACAGCGCTGGTCGTGATGGGCGACAGGCTCGGCCTATACCGCGCGCTTGCGGGCACCGGTGGACTCTCGACTTCAGAACTGGCGGAGCGGACGGGCACAGCCGAGCGATATGTCCGCGAGTGGTTGAACGCCCAGGCGGCTGGCGGGTACGTCGACTACGACCCCGACAGCGGCCGCTACACGCTGCCCCCTGAGCAGACCGTGGCGCTCACCGATCCGGAAAGCCCCGCCTACCTGCCGGGGTTCTTCCAGATCGCGCTGGGCTCCGTGATCGACTCGCCCACGATCGTCGACAGGGCTCGCACCGGCGACGGCTTCGGGTGGCACGAGCACGTGCACGACGTCCATGAAGGTTGCGAGCGATTCTTCCGCCCCGGGTATCACGCGCATCTGATCTCGGAGTGGCTGCCGGCACTCGAGGGCGTGGTCGAGAAGCTCGAGCGTGGCGGGCGCGTCGCGGACGTCGGCTGCGGGCACGGAGCATCGACGATCCTCCTGGCGCAGGCCTACCCGAACTCGAGGTTCATCGGCTGGGACTACCACGACGGCTCGATCGAGACAGCACGCCGGCGAGCCGGCGATGCCGGCCTAGCAGAACGAGTCCGCTTCGAGGTCGCGCCAGCGGCGGCGTACGGCGGTGAGGGATACGACCTCGTGACGATGTTCGACTGTCTCCACGACATGGGAGATCCAGTCGGCGCCTCGCGCCACGTCCGCTCGACGCTGGCGCCCGACGGCACGTGGATGATCGTCGAGCCCAACGCAGGCGACCGGATCGAGGACAACTTCAACCCGGTAGGCCGCGCCTACTACGGATTCTCGACGCTGCTGTGCACGCCCGCTTCGCTATCACAGGAAGTTGGCCTGGCGCTCGGTGCGCAGGCCGGCGAGGCGAGGATCCGGGACGTGGTCGAGGCTGGTGGTTTCACGCGCTTCCGCCGGGCGGCGGAGACGCCGTTCAACCTAGTCTTCGAGGCGCGCCACTGACGGGGGCAAACAGGCGTGCCCGCGGGCGACTACGGCTCGCGGGCACGCCGACCGCTGCGAGGCCGCCTGGCCGCGCCTGAGTCAAAGAAGTTCTGCGATCAGCGACGCGGCGCGCCGGGCGGCCCCGGGTTTGGGCATGCGGTAGCCGGTGGTGTCCGTTGCCAGCGTCTGCAGCGCTACCTCCGCAATCGTCTCCGGGCTCGAGTCAGCGTAATCGAGGCGTCGCCCGGCATGGTGGGTGTCAAGGCGGTGCGCTACGTGGTGGACCTGCTCGAAGTGGTTGGCGAGCGGGAAGTACAGGAACGGGCGGCGGGCGACCGTGAGCTCCATCGTGGTGCCCAAGCCGCCCTGCACGATCGCGAGATCCGCGACCGCGAGGTGCTGATGAAGATTGGGCACGTACCCCCGGACCTCGAGGCCGGGGTGCTCCGGGAGGCTCGCCGGATCGATGCGAGGGCCCGCGACGGCAACACATTGCGCTTCCGGCCGCTCAGCAGAGATCAGTGGCCAGGCGGCGATCGCCTTGCGGAGCAGAGGCTCGCCGACCGCGGTCCCTCCTACCGTGCAGATGACAAGAGGTCGGTCCGGGTCATAACCCAATCGTGAGCGCACCGCGCGCACATCGGCGTAGTCACTCGGCTCGAAGGAAGTGATGTAGCCGGTTGCCGAGAAATGCTCGCGCGTCCAGTCGGGGATCAGCGGGAGTCCCGGACCGAACTGCTCGGAAATGATGTCGTCGTACTCGCCGATGTAGAGCGCCCGGTCGCGTACGCGCGGAAAGCGGTCGACCTGCTCGATCATCTCGGCGTTGTAGTCGCTCGTGAGGCTGCTCTCTCTGGAGTTCTGCTCACGATCGATCGCGAGGTACCCGATGAAGTCGGTGAGAAACGCGAACGGGGCCGTCTTCAGCTCGGGGTTCTCGTGCAGCTGGTAATCGACTTCCCAGGCCTCATCGCCAATCCAAGCGTCGTAGGTGCCGTCGCGGACCACGTCGAGGAAGACCATGAAGTTGGCCAGGAAGATCTCATCCATCTCTCGCAAAGCTTGGAAGGCATGAAGCTCATGCTCGCCGGCCGCTTGCTCCCAATGGGCCGACTCGCTTGCCATCGCGCGGCTGAGCGGATGGATCTTCTCGCCTGCGTCTGCGAGCACCTGCGTGACGGGATGCTGAGCGAGCCACTCGATCTCCACCCCGTTGACGAGTTGCCGCAGCTCGCGCGCAATGGCCAGGTCGCGCTGAACGTGGCCGAGACCGATCGGGCTGGAGATGTAGAGCGCGCGCCGCTGCTGCCGCCGAGCCATCGCCCGCCGGAGCGTTCGTCGCTTCGGCGGCGGGGCTTCGAGGAAGCGGGAGACCTCGAGGTTCACCCGGACCGCATTGCGGACGTTGACCCCGTGCCCACCGGCCTCGAACTCGATCATCTCCCAGTCGGGCCTGGCCTCGGCGACAGCGCGCGTGGTGGTTGGGTCGGCGATGTGGTCGTCGCGGGCGTACATGAGCAGAACCGGGCAGGCGATGCGCCGGAGAATCGCGTCGAGCGGGAGCCGAGGCAGCAACGCCTGGTTGGCGACGGTGCGGATGAGGATCTCCGGCGTCGTCTCCAGCGCCCACCCGACCGCGTCTTCGATCGGCTTGGTGCAGTGCGGCTCGCTGAATACGTTTTCCATGAAGAACGTGGCGAACGCCTGGTAGTGCTCACGCCAGTAGTGGGCGTTGCGCTTTTCCCATCCTTCGTAGCTCTCGCGCCGCTCCCAGAACGTCGGGAGTTCGGCGAACGCCCACTCCGGCGCCGCGCTGTTGATCGCCACCAGCCTCCTGACACGTTCTGGGTAGCGTCCAGCCATCCACACTCCGTAGGCCCCGCCCATCGAGAGCCCGACGACATCGGCGCTGGCCACGCCGAGGTGGTCGAGCAGAGAGATGCCATAGTCGACTACCCGGTCGAGCTCGAACGCCGCAGGATCTTCGGTGCGCTCTGCACCGCCGATTCCCGGAGGGTCGAAGGTAATCACCCGGAAGTAGCGCGCCAGGTGCGGGACCTGCATCTTCCAGATCAGGCTTGGCGCGATCTGCCATGTTGGCAGCAACAAAACATGCTGCGGGCGCGGCTCGCCGAAGATCTCATAGGAGATCTCGAATCCGTGTGCTGACAGCCGGCCCGACTCGACCGGCGTGAGCGCGCGCATGACCTCAGGCTGCCGCCGGATCGCGCGAGTCGACGGTTATGCGGACCAGCATCAGCCGATCCTAAGCCCCCTGACACCCTCGATGCAACCGCTGTTAGGCGGGAGTCAGGTAACGGCCGTAGGAGCGGGCGACATCGTCGTGCCTGGGGCGGCGGGAGCGGCCTCCGCTGTCGCGACGTCACCGGGGAAGCGCTTTCGTCCGCGGGCGAGGATCAGGCCACTGACGGCCAGCGGGACGAGCAAGATCAAGAACGCGTCGTGCAGGTCTCCCCGCGAGTTGCCCGACCCCGAGAGCGCCGAGCTTGTGCTTTTGCCTGAGGCGAGGAGATCGGAAAGCAAGCCGAACGCGATCGGGGCGAGCGCCGTGGCGGCCTGGCGCAGCAACGTCCTAACTCCCTCGGCGCGGCCCCAAAGCCGACCTGGCATTACGTCCAGTCGCGCGGCGTCGAGGGGAGGATTGGCCGCGGTCACCGCGCCTGCTCCTAGGAAGAACAGGGGGAGAGCAAGGATCAAGAGCCGGGTGATCAGCGCCGGCACCAGCAGCGCGACCGCCAGCAAATAGCAGACGGCGGCGACCGATACCCGTGCGCTGAGGTGCCCTTGGCGCACACGCCAGTCGGCTACTCGTCCTCCCACCAGGACGCCGAGCACGGCTCCGATCGCCACCAGTCCGATGAGTCCGCTTGCCGCTGTCTGTCCCACCCCGAAGCGGTGCCGGAGAAGCACCACGGCGAACGTCTGGACGCCCGTAAAAAAGAAATAGCCAAGTGCGGAGGCGACGATCAGCACGCGGTTGGTGGGAACAGACAAGATGTAGCGCACCGCATTGGGCAGCGTCATGGTGACCGGATCCTCCCTCAGGATCCGCGCCTGATCCGGTTCAACGCCGCGAGCGCGCACTGCTCTCTGCACGAGCGGCTCGTCCTCCTCGGCGCTTTCGAGCTTCTGGTCCTGGGGCGCCAACTGGCCCGCCCCACCGCGGACAGGCTCGGGAAGCCTGCGCCGCAGCCCCCACGCGAGCGCGAGCGCGGGCACCGCCAGCATTGCGAACGAAGCACGCCATGACACCAGGCCAGCGATCGCGCCGCCGGCCACGAGGCCCACGGCTCCCCCCGCCAGCTCACCCGATTGGATCCAGCCGTAGACCTTGGCTCGCTCTCCGGCGGGAAACAGATCGCCGATCAGGGAAGCGAGGGTGGGCCCCGAAGTCGCGGTCACCACACCGAGCGCCATGCGGCTGATAAGCAGCATCGCGTACGAGAGCCACAGAGCGCTCACGACCATCGCCGCCGCCCAGAGAAGCACCGAAATTGTGAGCAGCGGAACCCGGGGAACACGATCGGTGAGACTCCCGACTGGCACCGTGGCCAGCGCGCCGACCAACGCGGTGGCGGTGGCCAGCAGACCTACCTGCGCATCGGAGATGTGTAGATGCCGCTCTAGTTCTCCGGCGACCGCGCCGACCGTCGCGAGGTCGGCGTCTGAGATCGCGAGGGTGCTCGCCAGGAGCAAGATCGCCCATGCTCTGCGCTCTCCTCCGAGCGCGCCTGTTAGCGACCGCACGCCTCGGGCTCCAGCTTGCATAAATTGCTGGCGAGAGAAACGCTGCTACCGGTTGCGAGGGCGCACAGTGATCGCCGTCTCACCCGGTGATGCTCCCCTGCATGGTCCACTGGCACCGATGGGGTGTCATCGGTCGAACACCTCCATTGTTGTTGATGATGAGGTGTCGCACCCGGTGACTATTAGGGAGAACCCGCTCATTGGGTTACTCATCAACGATGGGTCCTCCGTGGTTGGTCATTGCACGTACGATTAGGCGTCGCTTCGGCGCGAGTCGCGCCTGCGTCTGTGGTTGCGGGCTAAGATCGCTCACGAGCCCGCGACCACCTCGGCGTCGCAGTCTGCTCGCCTCGATGACGCAAGCGTGACCCAAGTCTTCTCGAAAGCAGCGCGCAGTGACGAGCGCAGCGCCGCGACGTTCCCTGCACCGCGCCACCTCATTGGAGACGCTCGACCGGAGAGCTGGACCTCGCTGGTACAGCTTGACCGTGAGCTTCGTGAGCGCGCCAGCCCGCTCCGAGGCGAAGGGCTCACTGCGCGAGCGCTTCACCTGAACCCGGGAACCGTCGATATCACGAAGGAGCCGACCCGGGGGGTAGGTATGTTGATTCTCAACGGCCTGCTGATGGTGCAGCTAGACCTCGGCCGTGGGCACATCGGATGGCTGGTCGGGGCAAATGACCTGTTGCGCCCTGGGACATGCCAGAGATGCCGTTGACCAGGGCCAGCAGTTGGCGGGCGCTCACGCCCACTCGCGTGGCGCTCCTCGACCAGGAGTTTTGCGCCCGCACCGGAGGCGATCCCGCCTTCACCGGCACAATGATTACCCACGCTGCGCGCACCGCACACTGGTTATATGCGAAGTCGCTGATCGTCAGCTGCCCAGTGGTGGAAGAGCGACTGATGCTCCTGTTCGCTGTCCTCGGCGAGCGATGGGGGAAGGCTACCCCCGAAGGCGTCGCGCTGGATCTGCCGCTTACCCATTCGCTGCTCGCGACGATGTGTGCGGCACGGCGACCATCTGTCACCCTCGCCCTGCGGGGCCTACGCGGCGACGGAGTCCTGGACCGCAGGGCCAAGGGCGGGTGGTTGCTACATCGTCCCGCTCACGGAAACGGCAGCCTACACGTTCCCTGCTGGCCTCATTACGCGGAAACACTCGGCTTTCGATGAGCCGGCGGCCGCGTGTACGCCATCCGATCGCTAGCGCTGCGAGGGCGGAGCCCTGAAGGATCGAGACCGCTCCGCGTGGAGCTGCTGGAGCTCCGCCGGCGGCGGCCCCAGCAGTAGCCATCGTGATCGCGGTCGCGATTTCAGTCGACCTTGCTCACTTAGTCTTCCGATAGCCGCGCTGACGGACGGCCGACGAGCTCCGACGGCGGCAGCAATGACCTCGTGAGTCAGTCGCAGGTCGAGTCGCACGCCCTCCGGTGTCACCCTGCCCCAGCGATCGGCGAAGTGCCACAAAATCAACAAGACGCGGTCGTCGATGCGGCGCAGGCCGCAGACGGCCAGGTGGAAGGCGAGCCAGTGGGAGCGCTGCATCAAACGACGCGCGACCGCCGCGGTGATCTCGGGCCACGGGGCCACCCGGACGCAAAAACTGCGATCGAGTAGCGCCGCCTGTGCGGGCTGCACGACCTCCCAGTCGACCTCGGTCGCAACCGACTGCTCAGGACCAATGCGAAGCCAAGGTTGCAGCACGTCTCCGGGCCCCAGTATCTCGGCACACGTGTACTCAGCGACGGTCAGCCCGCGCGTGAGCAGCCCGTCCAGCAGCAATAAACCAAGGTTCGCCGCCGACTGGAAGTCGTCCGGGGCCACTGTCCAGGGACCAACCGGGAATTCCAGCACCCGTGCTATCGCCGCCTTGCTCGCGCGGGCCAACTGCTCGTCGCTGAGATCCTCGCCGAGCTCTGGATCACGTCTCAGTAGTGCGACGGCGCGGGGCATTGATGCTCAGATCGGCCGCACGGAATCTCCGCCATTGTTACCCAATGAACGTCTGGCAAAATCGCGGTGGTTGGGGAGCGCTGCTGGGTAGCGTTTCTGCGGGAGGCATCGATCATGGCGGCAGGAGCAGGTCGAGCTGCTTTCGCTGGCTGGCGACGTCGCGCTTACGGATGACGGGCCACTGGTGCACGCCCACGCGGTCGTGGGTCATACACGTGCGGTCTCACACCGCTTGCCCGTGGGTGGCCGCACATTCAAGGAGCATCGCGTGAACAAACGCCTGGGGCAGATTGCCGCGCAGCTGGCGCTGTGTGACGTCGAACTCCTCCGAGAGTAGCCCCGGCGGCCCGCACGCTGAGCGGTTGCGCTCGAACCACCGGGCCGCGCTGACGAGATCGTTCTGCTGCTGATAAGCCAGGGCCATCAGGAACCCGCACAACAGAAACGCCCCCTCTGATTCCCCGAGCGGTCGCTCGTCGGGACGGTATCGGTAGCAGTAGCCGTCGTCGGCAAGCTCTTGCTCGATTGCGCGCAGGGTGGCAATCGAGCGGGGGTCGGAGGCGTGGATCCCGCCGCGGATCGGCACGAGCAGCAGTGCCGCGTCGAGGCGCTCGTCGTCAACTGACCGCTGCCAGCGGCCGCTGGGGTGCAGCGCGCCCAACGAGGTGTCGGCGGTGATCTGATCCGCCAGCGCCAGCCATGGGGCGGCGCGCTCCCCGGCCGGATGTCGCTTGCTGACGGCGCGCAGGCCAGCGGCGCATATCAGCCGACTGTGCGTCCACGCGCCCGGCTGGATCTCCCACACTCCGGCGTCCGGTTCCTGCCAGCGCCTCGCGATTGCCTCGGCAGCGACGTCGGCCGCCTTCCAGCCCTCGGCGTCGAGGTGATCGTGATCGCTGGCCGCCGCGAACAGCAGGAGCGCCTCGCCGAACGCGTCGAGCTGGAATTGCTCGTTGACCCAGTTGCCGACTATGTCATTGCCGCCCGGGTAGCCAGGGAGGTGAAGCCGACGTTCGTCAGGCACCCGGCCGCCGGTGGTGGTGTAGGCGGGTTTGAGCTCGGGACCATGCTCGAGCAGCCGGTGCGAGACGAAGCGGACCGCATCGTCCATCAGTGCATGCCCGCCCGCCCGAGCCACGGCTTGGCCGGCATAGCACTGATCGCGGATCCAAACGTATCGGTAGTCGTAGTTGCGGCCCTGGGCGGCGCGCTCGGGGAGCGAGGTGGTTGCCGCGGCGACCATCCCGCCGCCGGCGCTGGTGAGGCCGGCGAGCACGGCGTAGGAGTGCCGGGCGTCGCGCACGGCGATCGTGTCCTCGAGCTGAGGAACCCGCTCCCGCCACCAAGCCTCGGTCCCCTGCCAGGCGTGATCAACATCAGGAAGTGACGCTCCCTCTTCGAGGTCCAAAGCCAGCACCAAATCGTGATGGCTTCCCGCATCGAGATCCAACTTCAGCTGCAGCGCGCGAGCGTCGTCTTCCAGGGGCTTAGCCTCCGCCGCGCCGCCCCAGCGAACGTTTGCGTCGCCTACGCGCGCCATCCAGCTGCCATCCTCGCCGCGGCGCAGAGACCGCGCCCGGCGGCTACCGAACTCGGCTCGCAAATCGAGCACCACGCGCACGTGAGCATCACCCTGCGTGGCCAGGATCCTGCGCAGGATCACCGCTCTACCGCGAGTTGACGGCACGGCCAGCGCTTCCCGGCATTCGATGATCGTGCCGTCGTCACAGATCCAGCGGCTTCGCCAGATCAGCCCTGGTTGCTCGTAGTACCCGCCCCACACAAACCGTGCCACCGGCGTGACCGCGTAGGCGCCGGCGCCACCGATCAGCGATGAGAACACGCCGTCGTCAGCCCAGCCCGGAAAGCACATCCACGCGAAATCGCCGCGCGGGCCGACCAGGACGCCCCGCTCCCCATCGGCGAGCAGCGCGTATTCGCGCAGCACATACGGAGCGGAGGCGGCCACCATCACGTCACATCTAGCGGGCGCAACTAATCATGAGCTGAGCGGGGCCAGTGGTTCAGGGGACGCGGATTGTAAGCGCGCGAACGATCCGCGGTGCAGCACGGCTTCTCCGCGACGGACAAGCGGTGCTCGGCTTCGAACCCGGTGACAAGTACGAGGTCTCGATAAAGGCCGGCGAGCGCGCGTTGCTGCCGGCGGTGCGGGCCGCCGAACCGGACACCCTCTTGCTCGCCGACGGCTTCTCGTGTCGAGAGCAGATCGCCGAGGCCACCGATCGCCGCGCCATTCACCTCGCGCAGGCAATCCAGATGGCGATGCACGGCTGTGGACGCGAATATCGTCAATCAACTGACGAGTCACCGCATAACTCTCGTTAGATGCATGACGGTCTTTCACCGTACGCCCGGTGTCAAGTGTAAATATGAGGTCATCTCCACAAAAGTCAACATCAATTGGAGGTGACCAATGAGCAAGTTGCTCATCGCGGCCGGTGTGATCTTTGGGATCGCCGTCTGGTTTTTGCTGTTCGTGATCCTGGGGACCGGTCTTGGCACGGCGTTCATCGCGGGCGGCTGCGTCCTTGCGGCGTGCCTGATCGCGGCCGGCATGGTTCTCGCAAGGTCCAGCCCGGTCCTCGACGCGCCGCTGACGGCGCCGGGGCTGCTACTGGGAATCGCTGCTTTCGCGGTTCTCGAGGTCGTGCTGTCGGTTCCAATGTGGGTAGGCGTGATCACCGGGCTGGGGGTCATGGGGGTGTACGACGTGCTCGATGTGGCGGTGCGTCGGCAGCGGGTGACTGCACGGTCCGACGCGAAGGTGACGCCGGCGCCATCGACCGTCGCCTGGCAGGGCAACGGACACGACCGCCCCGAGGCCCAGACCGTGGGTACACGCTAACCGCTGCGGCCGTATCAGGTTCGCGAAGGCCGCGGGCTCTTCCCCGCGGCCTTCGGCGTGCACGCGTTGCCATTGGCGCCGACGTCACGCTCCCGGCTACCGCAAGGTGCTCTCGAGCCAATCAAATGGCAGCGCCCGCATCTTGCCCTCTCGAATCCCGACTCGGACGGCTTCCTCGAACGTTCCCTCTCGCCAGGGGTACGCCTCCGTGGTCTCTGCCAGCCTGATGCGTGGCATCGGACCAATCGTCCGAAGACAGCGCTCGAGTCGACGCATTTCCGCGGCGATCAGTGCCGCGCGGTGACGGTCGCCCTCGCTACTGCGGCGGGAGGTCGTGGAGAACGTTGTGCTACGCGTTTGGTTGTCCATTGAGATTGAAATAGCCCGGTGGGACGGCAATCGCGGGGCCATGGTCCGGCGAATGACGACCGCGCGTTAAGCGGCGTTCGTTGCCGGACAATTTCGCGATTTGCCTCCGGGGGACCGAGGCCGGGAGCCGATTTCCGTGCTGCGTGTCGATCAGGGGTCTCGCCGAGGCCAGGTCAGCGAGCGAACCGTACTTGCGAGCTCGCTGGCGTAGCCGGGTACGCCTATCGGCGTGTGGTTCCGCAAACGCAAGCGCGACGATCAAGTCAAGGTCGAGTCTCTCGAGACTCGCGACGCGCGGGCTTATCTGTTGCTCGAGGAGGCGCGGCTGAGATGCGAGCGACTCCGGGCGGAGGCTCCGACGGCCGCGCGGCGAAAAGTGCTTCATCGTTTGCACCGAGAGCTCGGTCTGGCCGGATTTTCCGCGAGCTCGAACGTCCGGACGCAGGTACGGCATGCTCTTCTCGCCGATGCGCATGAACGCTGCGGCAAGCATGTTCGCAATGCGATTGATGACCTCGACGCGCTAACGCGGATCATGCTCCGGGCCAAGCAGGCCGTCGAACGCGCTCTCGTCACTCCCGGCCTCTCGGATCACATGCATCTCGCGCACGTCCATCTCCTCCAAGGCCAGGATCTTCTCGACGAGCTTCGCACGGAACCCGCCAGCGGTCAGCGAGCGTCAATTCGCGCCAGCAGCGCGGCTCAATCGTCGTAGCCGATGACGCTCGCGCCGGCAGCCGTAGGGTCAGCGGACCTGCCCCGGTCGATCGTGACTTGCTGGGCTTCGTACCAGCTCTCCTAACGAAACCGCGAGCGCCCGGTCGAAAGTGCTCGCGATGTGTTCGGCTGCCGCTTCCTCCTGCTCGAGGATCCGTTCGGCGATCGCGATCGTGTCTCGATCGCCAGCGCGTTGGGCGATGCCGTGGAGCAAGTGATAGGCAGCGATCTCAAGGTTCTCGAGCGCATATGCCGCAATCGCCAGCGAGGCGGGATTAGCTCGCGCCGGCCAGGACGAGAGTCGAATTCCGAGCGCATCGAGTCCGAGGACCGCGTCGGTCGCGAGCCCGGGATGCTCGTTGTGGGCTGCAAGGCGCCCGGCAACATCACGCGCATGCTCCTCGGTTTCAAGACAATGGGCCCGGTAAATCTCTGCGAGCTTCTCGTCGCCTGTGAGCTCCATGGCCTCTCCCAGTAACCGCAGGCTGTGATTTTCGATGGCGTGCGCGCCAATCAGGTACGTGATCAGTTCGGTCTCTAGGTTCGCTGCCATCTGAGTCCTTTGCTCGTGTTCGCCGGATACCCTCGCCGCCCGCTGCCGTCACTGTGCGAGCTCTGGGACTGTTCGCGCGCATACAAATAAGCAAAACCCGTTGCTGGCGATAAGTGCGCGTCCTCGAGGAAGTTAGCCAACGAACAACGAGATTGCGGTGCCGAAATCACCGGTATTCAATCTGGTGATCGAATCGCATAAGTCTGACCGCGGAGGGTGAAATGGCTCATGGTTATCCAGCGAACGATCAACCACACAATCCCAGGGGGATCGCCTCCACGGGAGGCGGCGATTCTCGGGCCGCAGCACTGTTTCGCCGAGTCCGCGAAGACCATGATCCGGTCGCCCGCGAGCGATTGGTTCGTCAGTTCATGCCAATGGCACGCTGGGTCGGCCGCCGCTACGGAAGTGGAGATTCGGCCGAGGACGTCCGTCAGGTCGCGTATCTAGGCCTCGTGAAGGCCGTCGACCGGTTCGATCCAGATCGTGGCACGTCGTTCACAAGCTTCGGCATTCCGACGATCGCCGGTGAGGTGAAACGCTATCTCCGCGACTACGGCTGGGACGTGCACATGCCACGTGGTCTTCAGGAACGCGTTGCTCACGTGCGGCGAGCAAAAGAGGCTCTCACCGCCGAGCTGGGTCGCGCTCCCACGGTGGCCGAGCTTGCTGGAGAGCTTGGAAGCACTCCGGAGTCCGTGCGCGAGGCTATTGCCGCGGCCGAAGCATATGAGGCATGCTCGCTGGACAGCCCGTTCGAGGCCACGGCGTCCGGCGTGCCCGAAAGCGCCGAGGCTCAACAAGTGCCGGGCGAATTCGACGCTGGTTTCGAACGGATGTTGGAGCGCGATTTCGTTCGAGTCGCGCTGGCGACGCTATCTGACCGTAAGCGAGAGATCATCGGTCTGCGCTTCTTCGGAGGGCTGACGCAGTCGCAGATCGCCGCTCGGTACGGCGTCTCCGCGATGCAGGTATGCCGGTTGCTGCGCCAAGCATTGAGTGAGATGAGCCAAGCTCTCTCCGCGGGCGCCGCATAGTCGAAGCTACGGCGCAAGAATCGTCAAGTCTCGGGCTCATCTTCGCGGCTCTCGTGCTCGTCTTCGGTGGACTCGATCAGCCTGAGGCTCTCGGGCGCTCCCAGCCGCTCAATCGCGAGGTGCGTGAGCAACCAGCGGTCCGGGCGTTCTCGGGTCAGCAGCCGGGCCCGAGTGAGGCGCTGGAGCGCGATCGTGACGGTTGGACGGTGAGCTCCGACAATCATGGCCAGCACCTCGTGTGTCACCGGCAAGGTGATGTGCACGCCGTCGGGTCCGACCTTGCCCCAGCGTTCGGCGAGCAGCCAGAAGAGGATCAGCAGGCGCGCATAAGCCCGCGGGAGATGGGTTACAGCTTGGGTAAGCGCGAGATACCGCGCGCGCTGAGCGACGCGTCCGACGATTTGGCTGGTGATGCTCGGCCACCTCGCGATGCGCAGCGCAAACGCGGTATCGAGCACGGCGAGCCGGGTTGGTTTGAGCACCAACCAGTCGACGAAGATTGGAAGCGGGTCGTATTCGCCGTCACTATCCCAAGGTCGGATCAGGTCGCCGGGCCCAAACAATTCGCAAGCTAGCCGCTTGCCAACCGTCACGCGGCGGAGCATCAAGCCGTCGATCACCATCAGTCCGAGCCATCCATCTCCGGCTACTTCGCGGATCGGAGTCGGGTCCCAGCGAGGCGGTTCAATTTGGCTGACCGCGGCCACGGCTCTGTGACGGGCAACTTCGAGGTCAGCCTCGCCAAGACCGCGCCCCAGATCGGGATCCGCGTCGAGCAAAGCCACAGTCTGGTGTATCGGATCGAACCCGGCGACCATTGGGCCAACAGTAATCCACGTGGGTTGTTCGCAGACGAACACGCACCGTTCGTTGAATGACGGGTTGGCAGCGCGGACCCTCGCTTTCGGGATATCTGAAAGAAGCAGCCGAATGAGAGGAGGCAAAATGTCAGCCACAGCATCCAGCGGCCGCCACAACGGTTCGGAGTTCGTGACGGTTCGATCTGCGGTGCCTTTGGCCGCGCGCTTGGCCGACCCCGTGCCGGTCGGACTCGCGGGATTCGGCCTGGTGTTGACGCACATCGGCGGCGCGTTCGGTATCGCCACCGGGCTGCTGGCTTGGTACGTGTCGTTCGCGGAGACGCTGCACAACACGATCGGCAAGGCGCTCGCACCGCTCGTCCCGTTCGGGTCGAAGGTGGTCGACGAGCCACCTCACGCGATGCGCGAATACCAACCGGTGGCCGAGCAAGCGGTCTCGTAACCCAATTGGAGGTAGTCATGACTGACCCCACAGCTGGACGTGCGGCGGGGACGCCGCTGAACGCCGAGCTCGATCCCACAGCCGGACGTGCAGCGGGGACGCCGCTAAACGCCGAGCTCGATCCGACGATGAGCCGGTCGGACCGCGAGAAACTCCGGGCCGCCGGCGATCGGGGCAGGCTCAAGCGCTCGCGCAAGCAGCCGGGTTATCCAAGCACCGGGCTACCGGGCGCAACCCCGCAAGGTCTGGACCCGGAGCCGACGCGCTCAGAGGGGAGCGATCGGCCGGGTGCCGCCTAGGCGGTGATGAACTTGGGCCGGGCGCTATCTGAAGTCCGCCCGGCCCTTGCTTCGCTGCCGGGGTCAGCTGCCGAAGGCTGCGCCAGGGACGCCTACTCGGTCGGGTCCTCGCCGGGACGCTCGCCGATCTCGCGGCCTTGCGTGGGGTCTTCCCCGGGGCGCTCGCCGATCTCGCGGCCTCCGCTGGGGTCTTCCCCGGGGCGCTCGCCGATCTCGCGGCCTCCGCTGGGGTCTTCCCCGGGGCGCTCGCCGATCTCGCGGCCTCCGCTGGGGTCTTCCCCCGGACGCTCGCCGATCTCGCGGCCTCCGCTGGGATCTTCCCCCCGACGCTCGCCGTGCTGCCGGCCCTGCGTGGGATCGTCGCTGTAGCTCATTGGTTCTCCTCTCGAGTTGCGACTCCCCACTGGTTTATCACGTGGGGGTTGCTTGCAGAGCGCGCGAGCGCCGACGTATGGTCGGCGCTCGCGTCTGTTTACGGCTGTGTCGCGATGTTCGCTAACTGGAACGAGCGGTGCTCCGGCCTCTCAAACATTGAGCGGAAACACGGGCGCGATTACCCGACCGAAGGTCGAGTTGACGACCGCAGCAAACGCCGCGTACCACGCCATGACTGCCGTGGCGAGCCCGACATACCCTCCCCACTTGATCCAGGTGGTGCCGGAGGAGCTTGGCAGATTCGCCCACCCGATTGACAGCAGCAGCAACGCCACGAACAGCAACAGGAAGATGATCACGACCACACCCGTCGTCCGCAGCGAGGCGATCAACAAAATCAACGTCCAGATCGTCCACGCGTACAGATACACGGAGACCGCATGCGGCAGCAGCAAGGCTGCCGGCGTGACGTGGACGAGGATATAGAACGAGATCCAGAACGCTCCGAAAGACGAGAACACGACCGCCCCGAAGGTGTTACCGGTACGGAACTCCCACATCCCCGCGAGCAGCTGGACGAGGCCCCCGTACACCAACGCAACTCCAAGCGCAGCAACGAGGCTGCTGGGCTTGACCAAGTGGGAGTTGGCCATGCTCAAAACAAACGTCGTCAACGCGAACCCACCGGCGCCCACCGGGAACGGATCGGCTGGGGACCATCCACCGGCCCGTTCGAGTGGGTCAGCTGCAGCGGGCGCGGGGGCAATATCGGCTTCGCGCCTGGGGACAGCACCTGCTTCCATCCTAAACCTCCTCTTCTCGGATCAAACGATCCAAGCGTTGCCTGCACACGGGCGCAACCCCGCACTCGATGAGCGGCGATACGCAACGACGAACGGCCGCTGGGATACGACGAGCGGCAACCGCTGAGCGAGTGAAGACCCCTTGAGCACGAACCGACTCACGGCCATCTACTTCGGGATGCCGCCCAGCGGCTAGTAACGGCGCAGCGCTGGGCATGCTTGTCGTATCGGTGAAGCTCTGCAGGATCGATCGAGGAGGTTCGAAGTGATCGTCGATTGCGCCCACTATCGCGGCGGCCATCGTCAGCACGAGGGCGCGATGGAGATTCAGAGCGCCGCGGAGATCGCTCATCACGAAGCCGGGCACGGCTTCGTCTGGATCGAGCTGTGTGAGCCAGACGCCGAAGAATTAGCGGCGATCCAGCGGCAGTTTGGTCTCAACGAACTCGCCGTTGAGGATGCGCAGTCGTTTCATCTTCGCCCCAAGCTCGAGCACTACGATGAAGCCGACATTTTGTTCGCGGTCCTCCGCTCGGCGACCTACATCGGGCAGCGCGATCAGGTCGAGTTCGGCGAGGTATCGATCTTCTTGTCGAGACGGTTCGTGATCACGGTCCGACAAGGAGCCACGAGTGAACTGAGGCCCGCTCGTGAACGAATGGAGCGCCGGCCGGACCTGGTTGAGCATGGAACCAGCGCGGTGTTGTGGGCGATCTTGGACAAGATCGTTGATGACTATGTGCCGGTGATCGAAGGCTTAGAGCAGGATCTCGACGAGGTCGAAGACACGGTCTTTCGAGGATCCCCAGCGGCGACCGAGAGGATCTATTGGCTGCGCAACGAGGCGACTGACTTCTATCGAGCGGTGCATCCGCTCCTCGCTCCGTTGGACAGCCTTCAGCGCGGGATCTATGCACAGGTCGATGATCATCTGATCCCGTTCTTTCGCGACGTCAACGATCACCTCAAGCTCGTCAATGAGGAACTGCTGGGGCAACGAGATTCCCTGACGGTGGTGCTGCAAGCCAACATGGCGGTGATCTCGCTGGAGCAAAACAAGATCGGCGTGCGGCAGAACGATGTGATGAAACAGCTGACGATCATCGCGACCTTGTTCCTGCCGCTGTCATTCATCACTGGATTCTTCGGCATGAACTTTGGATGGATGGTGGGCCACATCACGTCGTTCTGGCTGTTCGCACTGCTCGGAGTCGGCAGTCTGCTCGCCTCCTGCGCCGCGCTCATTTCATGGTTCCGTCGCACCGGGATGATCGATTCCAACCGATCCGATTGAGCTCGTTCTGCTGCGCACCACGGGGGTCCGCGTCGGCGCGGCATTCACGACCGAGGAAAACTTGGTCATCGAACTCCTGTAGGCCGCCCGGCATGACGAGGAGCGCCGGACGGCCTCACCGCGTGGCGCCGAACGCTTTGACAGCATTCCCGCGGATTTTGGGATACATGGAGCTAAACGGCGCTGACAACACTTCCGGTTGGGACGGGCCGCTTTGAGGACGCCTCAACCGTCGGGCCGGGGTGAGCGCTCTCCTTATCTCGCCGACCTCCCATACGCCCCGGGCCTAGACGGAGTCCGCGCGCTCGCGGTTACCGCCGTGGTGCTCTACCACGCCCGCGTTTCTTGGCTGCCGGGAGGGTTCCTCGGCGTCGATGTGTTCTTCGTGCTCAGCGGCTATTTGATCACGTCGCTGCTGCTCGCCCGGTACCGGAAAACAGGGCGGATTGACCTAACGCGCTTCTGGATTGGACGCGCCAGGCGGTTGCTTCCGGCCGCACTGCTGGTGATCGTCGTTTGCCTGATCGTCGAGGCACTTTTCTTCAGAGGTGACCTCGGTGTCTTCCGGGGGGACGCGCTGGCGTCGGTGCTGTATGTCAACAATTGGCACCAGATTTTTGCCGGCCAGTCGTATTTTGCGGCGTTCGGGCGGCCCTCGTTGCTCGAGCACTACTGGTCGCTATCAGTCGAGGAGCAGTTCTACGTCGTATGGCCGCTCGTACTGGTGGGCGGCCTGGCGATCTCTCGCGAACGATGGATCGTCGGTGCCGCAGTCGCCGCGAGCTTCATCTCTGTGGGGCTGATGGCGTTGCAGTATCACGGCGGCGTCGATGCCTCGCGCGTCTATTACGGCACCGACACTCACGCGGCGCCGTTGATGATCGGGGCGGTTCTGGCGTGTGCCTGGCCGTTTGGCCGGATGACGGCGCAACCGGGCCGGGGCGCTCGCACCGTGCTCGACGGGGTCGGACTCGTCGCGATTGCCGCGCTCTTGCTCGTAGCGCATCACTGGCAGGACTATGACCCGTTCCTGTACCACGGCGGATTTCTGATCGCCGCCGGAATCGCGGCGGCGATCATCGCATGCGCCGTGCACCCGGCTTGCAGCCTCGCGACGGTGCTCGGCGTGCGGCCGTTGCGCTGGATCGGACAGCGCAGCTACGGAATTTATCTATGGCACTGGCCGGTAATGGCTCTCACCCGTCCCGGGATCGATGTGACTTGGAGTAGCTGGCTGCTCGTCCCGATGCAGATCGCGATCACGTTGGCGTTAGCAGCCTTGTCGTTCCGCTTCGTCGAGATGCCGGTCCGGCGCGGGGAAGCGTGGCGAAGGATCAAGGCGTGGCTGGATCGGCGGCGGCCGAGCGAGCGCCTGGCGGCGGTCGCGGCAAGCGCGGCCCTCGCGTTTGGCGTGATCGGAGCGACGATGCTCACACCACTCGCGCCGGCGCGCTCGCCGTTCGCGTCGCTGGCCTCCGCAACAGCGACCCGGACGGCCATCAAGCAACTGTCTCCGAGCGGTGGAGTCGGTGCTCGCCTAGCCGGCGGCTCCCGCGCCCGCGGTTCGCCTAAGTCCGCGGCAGACCCGGCGCCTGCAGCCGGGCGGATGCACCCCTCACCGGTGAGGACAGTCGGTGGCGGCGTCCAAGCCACGATCATCTCCGATTCAGTCGCCGAGACCATTGACGAGACGCCGCAGGCTTTGCAAGCGCTGACCCAAGGGCTCCGGCTTCGCCTTGCGCTGGAGGTCTGCCGCCGCGTGATCCTGACGAGCTGCACCTACCAGGGCCAAACCCCGCCGCCCGCACTGCAAACGATCGTCTCTCTGGGCAGAAGGATCGGGCCGCTGCTGATCGTCGACGTCGGTTACAACGACGACAGCGATGGATATGGATCCGGTATCGACAAGATCATGCGCGCCGCGCTCGCCGGAGGCGCGCGCGAGGTGATCTGGTTGACGCTCCGCGACGTCGGAAACTATGCCTCGACCTACCAAGCGACCAACGCGGCCATCCGCCAAGCAGCTCGGCGCTGGCCTCAGCTACGCATCGCCGATTGGAACGCATACAGCGCAGGTAAGCCATGGTTCGCCGACGATGTTCACCCCAACCCGACCGGGGCGGTCGCGCTCGCCCGCTACCTGCGCTCCTACGCCACGGGCTCCCAGGGCCCTTGAGGGCCGCAAACGAGCCTGTTTACGTAGTCAAAGCCTGTTTACGTAGTCAAAGCCGTGCGAAGCTCCGCCGGGACTTCGGTCACGATCTCAGGCTGCTCGCCGTCCACCCGCGAGGGTAAGCCCGCGCCGGACTGGGGCCGCAGGCTCGATGGCTTACAGGGTCGGCCGTTCGCCAGGATGACGCCGTCGCTGCAATGCGCCTCGATCGCCCCGTCGCCGAACTGCTCCTCGTAGAGGCGCGCGTAGAGGCCGCCGCGAGCGAGCAGCTGGCGGTGAGTGCCGTGCTCGACGATCGCGCCGTTTTCGATCGCGAAGATCACGTCGGCGTTGCGGATCGTGGACAGCCGGTGGGCGATCGCGATCGTGGTACGGCGCTGCATGAGCGCCTCGAGCGCCCGCTGCACGACGCGCTCGCTCTCCGTGTCGAGCGCCGAGGTGGCCTCATCCAGGATCAAGATCGGAGGGTCCTCGAGGATCACACGGGCGATCGCCAGCCGCTGGCGCTCGCCGCCCGAGAACCTGTAGCCCCGCTCGCCGACGACCGTGTCGTATCCATGCTCTAAGGCCACGATACGGTCGTGAATGTACGCCGCCTTCGCGGCCGCCACGACCTCCTCGTCACTGGCCTCCGGCCGCCCGTAACGGAGGTTGTCGCGGACCGTACCGCCGAACAGGTAGCTGTCCTGGGTCACCACCCCAACCGCGCCCGCGATCGTCGCGGACTTGAGCTCGCGCACGTCGTGGCCGTCGATCTTGACAGCCCCCGCCTCGACGTCGTACAGCCGCGGGACCAGATACGAGACCGTCGTCTTGCCCGCGCCCGAGGGGCCGACCAACGCCGCGAGCTCTCCGGGGGAGACGAGCATCGACACGTCGCGCAGGGCTTGCTCGGGCGTGTGCTGCTCGTCCTGCTCGCCCCCGCCGTAGCGAAACCACACACGCTCGAGCGCCACCTCTCCCCGAATCTCCCCGGCGTCGAGCGCGATGGCATCCGGGCGATCGGTGATCCGCGGCCGCAGATCGATCAGCTCGAAGATCCGTCCGAAAAGCGCCAGCGAGGACTGAACATCGACCGAGACCTGCAACAGCTGATTGATCGGGATCAGCAGCCGGCTCTGCAGGGTCGTGAACGCCACCAGGGTCCCAGGCGACAGGGTCCCATGGGTTCCCTGCAAACCGGCCACGAGGTAGACCAGCGCCGGGCTGATCCCGAAGAACGCCTGCGTGACCGCGAAGAACGAGCGCCCCACCATCGCCTGACGGATCTGCAGCTCGGCCTGATTCGCGTTCTCCGCGCGGTAGCGGTCGACCTCGTGGGCCTGGCGGCCGAACACCTTGGCCAGCAGGATCCCGGACACCGACAAGGTCTCCTGCGTGATCGAACCCATCGACGCCAAGGAGGCTTGAGCGTCGCGACGGGCGGCTCGCCGGGCGCGTCCCACCCGGCGGCTGAAAACCACGAACGCCGGCGCCACCGCCAGCGAGATCAGGGTCAACAAGGGCGAGAGCACCAACATCCCCACCACCGACGAGATCAGCGTGACCACGTTACTGACCACAGTCGATGCCGTCGAGGTGATCGTCGTCTGCACGCCGCCGACGTCGTTGGCCAGACGCGACTGGACCTCGCCGCCGCGGGTCGCCGTGTAGAACGCCAACGACAGGCGCTCGAGATGCTCGAACAAGCGATCGCGCAGCTCTTGCAGCACCCGGTTGCCGACGACCTCGGTCAGGTAGGTCTGCGCCACGTTCAGCACTCCATTGACGATCGGGATCGCGATCAGCGCCGCCACCAGCGGATACAGCGCCCCGAGATCGGGACCGCCGCGAACGAACAGCGCGTGGTCGAACACCCGACGCACCAGCAACGCGCTGATCACGCTCAGCACCGACGTCACCAGAATCATCACCACGATCACCGCCAGCACGCGGCGATGCGGTATGAACAGGGCCACGATGCGCCGCCCTAGTCTTGGCGGCTCAGTAACAGCTGCGGTCATTGCGGCGAGCGTAACCCACTTGCGCTAAGCCGCGCCCGAGCGTTAGCACTGGCGCAGTGGTGTGATTGCGCCGCGCCGTCCGGGTATGAGATGCTGAGAGGAGATCCGGATGAACGAGCTTGTTGCGCTTGATGTAAATGTCGATATGGGCGAGAGCTTCGGGCGCTGGCGGCTGGGCGACGACGAGGGGATGATGCCGTTCATCTCATCGGCGAGTATCGCGTGCGGCTTTCACGCCGGGGATCCCGGCACGATTCGCCGTACGGTGCACGCCGCGGTGGAGCACGGTCTGCAGATCGGCGCGCACGTGGCGCTGCCCGACGTCCTCGGATTCGGGCGCCGGCGTATGGCGATCGCGCCCGAGGACCTGCGCAACGATGCGCTCTACCAGATCGGCGCGCTGAAGGCGTTCGTGGAAGCGGAGGGTGGGAGGCTCGGTCACGTCAAGCCGCACGGCGCTCTCTACGCGATGTGCTCTGCTGATCCCGAGCTTGCCGGCGCGGTGGCGCAGGCCACGGCCGAGGTTGACCGGGACCTTTTGTTGTTGCTGCTCACCGACGATGTCGCTGACGCCGTCCGCCAGCATGACGTACGCCTCGTGACCGAGGCGTTTCCAGATCTGGCCTACGGCGCGGACGGCAGCCTGAGGATCGAAGCGGTGAAGCAGCCCTGGGATCCAGAGCGGGTGGCGACGCGCGCGCTGCGGGTCGCCCGTGAGCGGCGGATCGACGCGGAGGACGGCAGCGATCTCGAGGCCAACGTGCCGACGGTCTGCCTGCACGGCGATTCACCGAACGCGGTTGAGGTGGCGCGCGTTGTACGAGCACGGCTCGACGAAGACGGCGTGCAGGTCCGGCCGCTGCGCGAGATCGTGGAGAGCACGACCGCGTCGCAGATGCGATGAACGCCGCCGCCTTCCCGATCCTCGAGCAAATCGAGCCCGCCGGTGGTCATCCGGCCGTCATGTATCGGCAGGCCGGCGATCGCTCGGTGCTGATCGAGTACGGCGAGATGGAGATGGACCTCACCTTGAACTTCTTCGTGCTGGCCGTGGATGCGGCGCTCCGCGAACGGCCCGCAGACGGGATTCTCGAGAACGCTCCGGGCTTCCGCTCGATGCTGGTCCGCTACGACCCGAAGCTGCTCACCACCGGTGAGCTCGTGAGCCATCTCTCACAGGTGCACGAATCGCTCCCGGCCGAGCAGGAGATCGAGATACCCAGCCGCGTGATCGCGATGCCGATCGCGTTCGATGATTCACAGTCGCGCGCCGCGGTTGAGCGCTATATCGGCAGCATCCGCAAGGACGCGCCCAACTGCGAAGGCGCTAACAACATCGACTACATCGTCCGCTACAACGGCTTCGCCGACCGCGAGGCGTTCTACGAGGCGGTGCTGGCCACCGAGCACTGGACCGGGTTCATCGGGTTCTTTCCGGGCCTGCCGTTCATGTTCCCCGTCGATCCGCGCTACACGGTGGTGGCGCCGAAGTACAACCCGACCCGCACCTGGACCGCGGAGGGGGCGGTCGGCCTCGGCGGCCCCTGCTACGCGATCTACCCGGTGGAGTCCGCCGGCGGCTATCAGCTGTTCGGCAGAAGCCTCCCCGTCTACGACCTGCAGGGACGCAACGAGGTCTATCGCGAGAACCCGCTCCTGCTTCGGCCCGGCGATCGCGTCACCTTCCATCGCACCAGCGAGGAGGAGCTGATGTCGGCGTTCGAGGACGTCCGCGCCGATCGCTATCGCTATCAGATCGAGGAGCAGGCCTTCGACGTCGGCGCCTACCTCGAGTTACAGGAGAGGGTCCGTGAGGAGTCAGAGGAGCGCCGCCGCCACCGCGAGGAGGCTTCGCGAACGGTGGGCGTGCCATGAGTGAGAGTCGCGCACGGCGATGACGGCTGCGCGGTCGCAAAGCCTCGAGGTGCTCGAGCCCGGGATCCAGGCGACGGTCCAGGATTACCGGGGCCGTCCCGGAATGCTCCGCCAGGGCTTCTTTCCCTCCGGTGCGATGGATCCGTTCGCAATGCAGGCCGCGAACCTGCTGGTGGGCAACCCTCCCGAGGCGGCGGGCATCGAGGTGACACTCGGCGGGTTTGCGATGCGGCTCGACGGCGACGCCGCGGTCGCCGTGTGCGGCGCTGAGGGCGAGGTCACAGTCGACGGCGAGGCGCTCGCGCCCTGGAGTGGCCGCTCCGCCCGCGCCGGCTCCGAGCTGCGGATCAGCATCTCGCCCGGGCCGGGCTTTCGCTTCTACGTCGCGGTCTCCTGCGGGATCGATGTACCGGAATTGTTCGACTCCCGGGCGACCTACACGATGGGCGGTCTCGGCGGCTTCGAGGGGCGCGCGCTCGCAGCTGGCGATCGTCTGCCGCTCGGCGCCGCGAGCGCTGGCGGGCCGCGCAAGCTCGCGGAGTCAGCGCGGCCGACGTATGGCCGGGAGTGGGAGATCGAGGCGATGCGCGGGCCGCAGGCCGCTCCCGACTACCTCACCGAGGGCGACATGGAGGAGTTCTTCTCGCGCTCCTGGAAGGTCGATCGCAATTCCGACCGCACCGGCGTCCGCCTCGAATCGCACCGCTTCGAGTGGGCGCGACGCAGCGGCGGGGTGGCGGGCGGCCATCCATCCAACATCCTCGACAACCCGTATCCGGTCGGCGCGGTGAACATCAACGGTGATTTGCCGGTTCTGCTCGGGCCGGACGGCCCGACGGCTGGTGGCTTCATCGTCGCCGCGACGGTGATCCGGCCGTCGCTCTGGAAGCTCGGTCAGCTCAGGCCGATTGGAGACCACGTGCGCTTCCGCGAGGTCTCGCTCGAGGAGGCGGTCGCGCTCGAGCAAGAGCTGGCTGCGCGCCTCAGCGATGACAACCTCCAGGACGCCTGAGGACGATCGACCACCCACCGAACAGGAGCAGCCGATGAGCGATAAGACGATCAAGGCGCCGCTGCCGGGGACGTTCTACCGCAAGCCCGACCCGGCCGCTGACCCGTTCGTGACCGAGGGCGACTCCGTGCAGGCGGGCGACGTGGTCGGGTTGGTAGAGATCATGAAGAACTTTCACGAGGTCAAGGCCGACGGCAGCGGCACCGTCGAGCGGTTCCTGGTCGAAGACGAGGACAGCGTGGAAGCAGGGCAGGACCTCGCGGTCCTCGGCGAGTAGGAGTCCCGGTGCGCGTTCTGGTCGCCAACCGCGGAGAGATCGCGCTCCGCGTGATTCGAGCCTGCCGCGAGCTCGAGCTCGAGACCGTCGCCGTCTATTCCAGCGCCGATCAGAGTGCACTGCACGTTCGCAAGGCCGATGAGGCGATCTGCATCGGCAAGGCTTCCGCCCGCCACAGCTATCTCAACCACGATGCGCTGATCAGCGCCGCCCAGGAGTCGGGCGCCGATGCCGTCCATCCCGGCTACGGTTTCCTGTCCGAGAACGCGCAGTTCGCGCGCCGCTGCGAGGAGGCCGGGCTAGTGTGGGTGGGGCCCCCGCCCGCGGCGATCGATCAAATGGGCGACAAGGCGGCTGCGAGGAAGCTCGCCCAACAGGCCGGCGTTCCCGTGGTTCCCGGCAGCGAGGGAACGGTGTCGCCGGCCGACGCGGTCGGCGTAGCCGAGGGCATCGGGTATCCAGTGATGATCAAAGCGGCCGGAGGCGGCGGGGGGAGGGGGATCCGGATCGCCCGCAGCCCCGACGAGCTCGAGAGCAGCGCCAAGGAGGCGGCAAGAGAAGCCGAGGCGGCGTTCGGCAACCCGTCCTTGTATCTGGAGAAGCTGATCGAGATCCCGCGCCACGTCGAGGTGCAGGTGCTTGCCGATGGGCAGGGCAACGTCGTGCATCTCTACGAGCGCGAGTGCTCGCTTCAGCGCCGCCGCCAGAAGCTGCTAGAGGAGTCGCCCTCGCCTGGGCTCGACCCCCAGACCCGAGAGGAGATGGCGGCGGCGGCGGTGCGGCTGGCAGAGGCCGCCGAGTACGCGAGCGCGGGGACCGTGGAGTTCCTGCTCGATCGCGACCAGGGCTTCTACTTCATCGAGATGAACACGCGGATTCAGGTTGAGCATCCGGTAACCGAGATGATCACCGGCGTCGACCTGGTCAAGGAACAGCTGAGGGTTGCCGCCGGCGAGCCGCTGGCGATCAAGCAGGCGGAGATCTCGCAGCAGGGCGCGGCGATCGAGTTCCGGATCACGGCAGAGAATCCCGAGGCGGATTTCCAGCCCTCGCCGGGGCAGATCGAGGGTCTCGAGCTTCCCGGCGGCCCGGGGGTCCGCGTCGACACCGCAATCTATGACGGCTACACGATTCCGCCGTTCTACGACTCCCTGGTGGCGAAGCTGATCGTCTGGGGGCGCGATCGGGAAGAAGCGATCGCCCGCGGTCGGCGAGCGCTCGAGGAGTTCGAGATCGGGGGCATCGATACCACGATCCGGTTCCACCGGCGGATCCTGGACGACGACGGTTTCCTGCGCGGCCAGTACCACACCGACTACCTCGCCGAAGTCTCGGTCTCGTGAGATGACAGGGCTCTGGAGCGGCGAGTGCCAGGTCCGGTTTCCCGAGCTGCTCTGGGAGGACGACGTCCCCGGGATCCGCGACCGCGCGTCGCTCGTGGAGGGGCGCCGCTGGGCGGTGGTGGAGTACGCCGAAGGAGCACGCCGGCACGAGTGGTGCCTGGATGGACACGTGGGCTTCGTGCTCGCGGGCGCGCTCGAGTATGAGTTTGAAGATGGAGGTGAGCCCCTGACCCTGTCCGAGGGGGAGGCGTTCTGCCTCTCCACCGGCCGGGCCCATCGGGGGCGGAACCTCGCCGAGAGCCCGACGCGGATCTTCCTGATCGACGATCCGCATAGGTAGTCGGGTAACGATTTTTGAACAATGGCGATTTGGGTCCGAGGGGTGGACCCGAATTGGCAAAGTTCCGCAGGGGTGGACCCGAATTGCCAAAGTTCCGCGCGGCAGGGAGGGGAAAGCCGGCGCGCACGCGGCGGCTGGTGGAGCGGGCGATGTCGGCTGAGCTGACCACCACGGTCAGGCAAGCCGATCGGACACTGGCGTTAGCGCCTCGGCGAGCGCCTTCCAGGTGTCATACGCCTCGGCCAACTGCTCGCAGCGCGCGGGATCGGGCTCGTAGGTCTTGGTCACAGTGACGGTGGCCTCGACCGCCTCCGCAAGCGAGTCCCATACCCCGGTGCCGATCCCCGCGAACAATGCCACGCCGAGCGCTCCCGACTCGCTCGCGTCGGTTGTCGTGACCGGGGCGCCGAGCGCGTCGGCGTACATCTGACACCACAACGGGCTGCGCGAGCCGCCGCCGGTGAGGCGGATGTCGGTGATCTCGAGGTCGCCGCGGAGGTCGCCGATGTGACCGAGCGTGTTGAAGACGACTCCCTCAAACAGTGCTTTGAGCAGGTGCGCGCGCGTATGCCAACCGCGCATGCCCAAGAACGCGCCTGCCAGCGGGGCACCGCCAGGTGCGCCATACAGGAAGGGATGAAAGAACACGTGCGAGTCGTCGCTCAGCACGGAGCTGACCTCCTCGCCGACGAACTCAAACGGAGAGGCGCCCTTCTCATCGGCGGCCGCGACATCGGCCCCACAGAGTTGACGAACGAACCACTCGAGGTTCGCCGAGGAAGCCGGCGAACCGCTCAGACACAGCCAGCTGCCCTGCTCGACGAAATTGCGACAGTCCCAGTCGGCGGTGGTCCTCGGCTCGTGAATGATCGTCTCGTTGATGCTCCAAGTGCCGGTGATCGCGCACAGTTGACCTGGGTTCAGCACTCCGATGCCGACAGCGCTCGCGTCGATGTCGTGCGCCCCCGCGACGACCGGCGTGCCCTCGAGCAAGCCGGTGGCGGCCGCGGCCTCCCCGGTCACCTCGCCCGCCAGCTCGCCGCAGGCCAGCACCGGCGGCACCTTGTCGGAAAAGTCCTCGAGACCGTAAACCGCGAACACCTCCGGCGCGTAGCGCTGGCTGCGGACCTCGGTGAACCCGGTGCTTGCCTCGGTGAAGTCCGTATGAATCTCACCGGTCAGCCGGAAGCGCAGCCAGTCCTTGCACGCCAAGTGCCAGCGGATGCGTTCATACACATCGGGCTCGTGCTCGCGTACCCATGTGACGAGCGTGGCCGGAAGCGGCGCCCACGGTGTGATTCCCACCACCTCGAGCGCACGCTCGAGCAACCCCTCCTTCTCCCACCGGCTGAGAACATCGGTCGCCCGGGTGTCCATCGAGCTGATGCCAGCCCGGACCGGCCGTCCATCTGCGTCGACCAGATAGGACCCATCTCCGTGGCCACACAGGCCCACTCCGCGCACCTCGGGAGCGTGCACCCCGGCGTCCTGCAACGCGCGCCCGACCACGGTGGCCGCGGTCTCCCACAGCTGGTCCATATCGCGTTCAACCCAGTGGGGATGGGGCGAGGCCTGCTCGTTAGGCGCCGACGCCTCGCCGATTGCCCGACCCTCGAGGTCGAACACGACCGCCTTCGTCACCGTCAAGCCACTATCGATACCGACCAGGACCTCAGGCATCCTCTGCTCCTGTTCTGAAGATGTTCTCCCGGGGCGAGAGGACTCCTCGCTAACTCCTCCGTTCCCGCATCCAGACTAAGCGATCGGGACCGAAGCATCTGTCAACCTGCCCTTGAATGAGCGCGACGCCCTACCACTGGCGAGCCCTACCGCGCGCAACAGCGGAGGACGCGCTGCGAGCGCGCTGACCAGCAGTGCTCCACGTGCACCGTGCGCAGCGCGCCGACGCGCTTGCCACCGCCCTTGCCGAGACCCTTCGCACGCCGCTCGAAGACCCCTTGACGGCCGAGATCGTGGCCGTCCCCACGCGGGGGATGGAGCGTTGGCTGACGCAGCGCCTGTCGACTCAGCTCGGGGCCTCAGAGGGCCGCGGCGATGGGGTGTGCGCGAACGTCGAGTTTCCGTTCCCGGCCACGCTGATCGGCCAGACGCTGGCGATCGCGACCGGCATCGACCCCGACTCCGACCCGTGGGCGCCCGAACGCCTCGTCTGGCCGTTGTTGCAAACGGTGCAGGAGTGCCTGGCCGAGCGGTGGCTGCGCGAGTTAGCCCTCCACCTGGGGAACGGCGCCGCAGCTCGCGAGCAGCAAACGCGCCGCTTCGCCACGGTTCGCCACCTGGCAGAGCTCTATCACCACTATGGGGTCGCTCGTCCGGCGATGGTGCAGGCCTGGGCGCGCGGCGAGGGAGCCGCGCATGGTTGGCAGGCGGCGCTGTGGCAGCGGCTGCGCGAGCGGATCGGCATCCCCAGCCCGGCCGAGCGCCTTGAGCCCGCGACCGCGAGCCTCGCGCGCCGACCCGAGCTCCTCGAGCTTCCCACCCGGATCGCGGTGTTCGGCCTCACCCGTCTACCGGCGAGCTACCTGCAGGTCTTGAGCGCAGTGGCAAGCGCCCGAGAGGTTCATCTGTTGATTCTTCACCCATCTCCCGCGCTGTGGGACCGGGTCGCGCGAGCAATCAAAGACCGCCCGCCGATCCGCCGGCGCCGAGATGACTTCACAGCTGCCGAGACCAAGAATCGCCTGCTCGCGTCCTGGGGTCAAGACGCGCGCGAGCTGCAACTCGTCCTCGGCGATCAAAGCCTCCAAGACCATCACCATCCGATCTACCCGCCAACCGAAACCCTGCTGCAACGGATCCAGGCCGACATTCGGGGAGATCGATCGCCGGCAGGTCCACCGCTCCCTGGCCAGCCGGACACCCGCCCGCTGATCCACCCGAGCGACCGCAGCCTCCAGATCCACGCCTGCCATGGTCGCGCCCGGCAGGTGGAGGTGGTCCGCGACGCGATCCTGCACCTGCTCGGCGAGGACCCGACGCTCCAACCCCGTGACGTGATCGTGATGTGCCCGGACATCGAGACCGTGGCTCCGCTGATCCAAGCCGCCTTCGGCGCGGGGCGAGCGGATGTCGACGACGAGCTACCGGATGACAACGGCAAGCGCCTGCCCGATCTCCGCGTCAGGCTCGCCGACCGCAGCCTGCGCCAGACCAATCCCGTCCTGGGAGTGGTGTCGCTGCTGCTCGAGCTCGCCGATCAGCGGGTGACGGCCTCCCAGCTGCTCGACCTCGCCGATCGCGAGCCGGTGCGCCGTCGCTTTCGCTTCGACGATGACGACGTCACCCGGATGGAAGAGTGGGTCGTAGAGAGCGGGATTCGCTGGGGGCTGGACGAAGCACACCGCAAGCCGTTCAAACTCGATGTGCTGCAAGCAAACACCTGGCGATTCGGCATCGACCGCATCCTCTTGGGCGTCGCGATGACCGAAGAGGGACGGAGCACGGTCGGCGGCGTGTTGCCGCTCGACGACGTCGAGAGCGGCGCGATCGATCTCGCCGGGCGGATGGCCGAGTTCGTCGATCGCGTCCACCGAGCGCTCGACGAGCTGCGACGCGCGCAGACCGTCGCGAGATGGGCTACCGCCATCGCCGACGCGGCCGATGCGCTCACCGACACGAGCGAGCGAGACTCCTGGCAGCGCGCGGAGCTGCAGCGGATCCTCGATGACGTGCGAGGAAACGCGACCCAACCGGAGGCTGCGCCCGATTCGATCACGCTCGAGCTGGCGGACGTTCGCGCGCTGCTGTCGGACCGACTCCGCGGCCGTCCGACGCGGGCTAACTTCCGCACCGGGCATCTGACGGTCTGCACGCTGGTGCCGATGCGCTCCGTTCCCCACCGTGTGGTCTGCATCCTCGGCCTCGACGACGGCGAGTTCCCGCGCAAGGCGCCCCGGGACGGGGACGACTTGCTGGTGGAGGACCCGCACGTCGGCGATCGGGATCCGCGCTCGGAGGATCGGCAGCTGCTGCTCGACGCGGTGCTGGCCGCGACCGAGCGGCTGATCATCGCCTACACCGGCAACGATGAGCGAACCAATCTGATCCGCCCTCCTGCGGTGCCGGTCGCCGAGCTGCTCGACGTGGTCGACCGCACCGTGCGCACCGAGGCCGCAAGCCCGCGCGAGCACGTTCATCTCCGCCATCCGCTGCAGCCCTTCGACCCGCGCAACTTTCTCGCGGACGAGCTCGCGCCCGGTGGTCCCTGGAGCTATGACCAGGTCGCGCTCGCCGGCGCGCGGGCGATCACCGGTCCGCGGTCAAGCCGCCCGGCATTCCTGAGCCGCCCGCTGCCGGCACCCGACTCACAGCTGATCGAGCTCGAGCACCTGGTGCGCTTCGCGCAGCACCCGGTACGAGCGTTTTTGCGCCAGCGTCTCGGGATCGCCGTTCGCGCGTCGCTCGACGAGCTGCACGACGCGCTGCCCGTAGGGCTCGATGGACTCGAGGAATGGGGGGTGGGACAGCGCCTCCTCGACGGGCTTTTGGCCGGGGCCGAGCTCGAGGAGTGCGTGCGAGCTGAGATCGCGCGCGGGTCGCTCCCGCCCGGCAAGCTGGCCGACCCCGTGCTGAGGCGGGTGTGCCCGATCGTGCGCCAGATCGCCGGCGAAGCGGTCGCGCAAGCGAGCGGGCCCTCGCTGTCACTCGACGTCAACCTCCGGCTGGCCGACGGCAGGACCTTGGCGGGGACAGTTCCAGGCGTGCTCGGCAACACGATTCGCTCGGTCTCCTACTCGCGAGTGCGAGCCAGAGACCGCCTGGCGGCGTGGGTCAGGCTGCTCGCGCTGACGGCGGCGCGACCTGAGCGACCGTTCCAGTCGATCGTGATTGGGCGCGCGCGAGCGGGTTCCTACCAGGCCAACTGCACCACCGCTCGCGTCGCGCCGCTCGATGAGCGCGCTGCGCTCGAGCAGCTCGCGATCCTGGTCGATCTCTACGACCGCGGGATGCGCGAGCCGCTGCCGATCGCCTGTCAGTCTTCCGCCGCCTACGCGCAGGCAGCCGCCCGCGCCGAGGACTCCGAGGCCGCCGCGAGATCTGACTGGGAAACCTCTTTCCGCTTCGACAAGGAGGACCGCGAGCCTGAGCATCAGCTCGTCTACGGCGCTCCGATCAGCTTCGGGGCGCTCCTCAGCCAGCGGCCGAGCGCCGATGAGCATGGACCCGGTTGGCCGGTATCCGAGGAGACTCGCTTCGGCCGCTATGCGCGCCGGCTGTGGGACGGACTGCTCGCGCGGGAGGTGGTAAGCGACCTATGACCGCCACTCGGACAACCGGCGCCGTGCGCGAGTTTGACTTGCTGGGCCCGCTGCCCACCGGAGTGACCGTGCTGGAGGCCAGCGCGGGGACCGGCAAGACGTACACGATCGCCGCGCTCGCGGCGCGCTATGTGGCCGAGGGAATGCCACTCGAGCGGATGCTGCTGATCACGTTCACGCGCATGGCCACCGGCGAGCTGCGCGACCGCGTCCGCGAGCGGCTGGTCGCCTGCGAGGACCAGCTCTCCCGGGGGATTCTCCTGGGAGCGCCGGACCCCGGCGCCGACGAGATCGTCGCACTGCTCGCCACCGGATCCCGGGATGAGGTCTCTCAGCGCCGCGACCGGCTGGTGCGGGCGATTGCGAACTTCGACGCCGCCACGATCGCCACCACCCACGGCTTCTGCCAGGAGATGCTCGCTGAACTGGGAACGATCGGCGACCTGGAGCCCGGGACGGAGTTCGTGGAGGACGTCTCCGAGCTGGTCGAGGAGGTGCTCGACGATCTCTACGTCCGCCGTTTCCAGAAGCGCGGCGGCGCGCCATTCGATCGCCAGCAGGCGTTGAAGATCGCGCGGGCGGCAGTGTTCAACCCAGCCGATGAGCTCGAACCGCAGCGCGCTCCGCAGGAGTCGACCGAGGCGATGCGCTACCGGCTGGCGGTGGCGGTCCGCGAGGAGCTCGAGCGCCGCAAACGGCAGCTGGCGATCATTACCTACGACGACCTGCTGACGCGGCTGCATCAGACGCTCGGGGGAGCGAGCGGAGCGGCGGCGGTAGCGCGGCTCCGCGCTCGCTACCGGGTTGTGCTGGTGGACGAGTTCCAGGACACCGACCCCGTGCAGTGGCAGATCCTCCACCGCGCGTTCGTGGGCGGCGGCGTGACGCTGGTGCTGATCGCCGATCCCAAGCAGGCGATTTACGCCTTTCGCGGCGCCGACGTCTACACCTACCTACTCGCGGCGAACACGTCGGAGACGAAAGCGACGCTGCAGCTCAACCGACGCAGCGACCAGCTGCTACTGGACGCTTACGACGCGCTGTTCGCCAACGCCCGGCTCGGCCACCCCGGGATCGTCTACCGCCGGGCCACGGCCACGGATGCCCACCAGACGCCGCGGCTGGTCCGGGCGCCTGACGGGGCTCCGCTGCGCATGCGCGTCGTGCATCGCGACGAGCCGACGATCGAGCGCACCCGGACAGGGCTGCCGCAGGCGCCGTCCACGCGCGAGCACATCGCCAGAGATCTCGCCGCGGAAGTGGTGACGCTGCTCTCATCCGACGCCCAGATCGAGCAGCGCAGCTCCGACGGCACGGTCACCGGCTGCGAGCCGATTTGTGCCGGAGACATCGCGGTGCTCGTCCGCACCCACGTCCAGGCCGACCTGATTCGGGGCGCGCTCGAGGCGGTGCGCGTACCGGCGGTGATCAACGGAGCGGGCAGCGTGTTCGCCACGCCTTCGGCGCGTGACTGGCTACGTCTGCTCGAGGCGATCGATCGTCCCGCGACCCCGTCGCTCGCGCGGTCCGCCACGCTGACCCCGTTCATCGGCTGGGGCGCCGAGCAGGTCGCCACCGCGGGCGAGCAGGACTGGGATGAGGTGCACCGGCGGCTGCACCGCTGGAACCGCGTGCTGCGCGAGCGCGGGATGGCCGAGCTGACCGAGACGATCATGCTCGACGAAAATCTGCCCGCGCGCGTGCTCGCGATCCGCGAGGGAGAGCGGCGTCTCACCGACCTGCGTCATCTCGGGCAGCTGCTACACCGTGCCGCGGCCGCCGAGCGCCTCGGGCCGACGGCGCTCCGGGGCTGGCTGGCGCAGCAGATCGCGGCGACCGAGCAGGAGGAGGGCGAAGAGGAGCGCACGCGCCGCCTGGAGTCAGACGCGCAGGCGGTCCAGATCCTCACCATTCACCGCAGCAAGGGGCTCGAGTTCTCGATCGTGATGTGTCCGTTCCTGTGGGCGCCCGGCTGGAGCCCTCGCGATCCCGAGCCGGTGTTCTTCCACGACGCCGCGCTCGGGGATCGCCGCACGATCGACGTGGGCCTCGAGGGGCGGAGCTACAGGGCTCACCAGCAGCAGCACCACATCGAGCAGCGAGGAGAGGACCTGCGTCTGCTCTACGTTGCGCTCACCCGGGCCAAGCATCAGGCGGTGCTGTGGTGGGCCAGCGCCTGGGACAGCCAGCATTCGCCGCTGGGCCGGCTCCTGTTCACCAGAGATGAGGAGGGCACAGTGGCCCCGGACGGCGGCACCGAGATTCCCGGCGAGGCCGCTGTCATCGCGCGGCTCGAGCAACTGAGCTCCGACGCGCCCGGCTGTATCAGCGTCACTCGCTCGACGATCACGCAGGCGAGCGACTGGGTGCCCTCCGCCGCGGCGGGACAGCAGCTCGCGGCGGCGCGGTTTGAGCGCCGGCTCGATCGGCGCTGGCGGCGAACCTCATACAGCGACATCACCTTCGCCAGCCACGATCCGCTCGTTGGGAGCGAGCCCGAGGATCCGACGCTTACCGACGAGCCGCAGACGCCCGCGCTGACCTTGCCGCAACCGTCGTCGATCCCTGGCCTCGGAATCCCCTCGCCACTTGCCGAGATGCCGCTGGGGGTCAGGTTCGGGACATTCGCGCACCGGGTGATGGAGGCCACCGACTTCGCCGCCGACGGCCTCGACGCCGCGCTGGCATCGGCGATCGAGCTCGTCCGCCGGCGGAGTCGGCTGGAGTTGGGAGATGATGCCGCCGCAGTCGCAGGTTTCAGGGCGGCGCTCGAGACGCCTTTGGGCGAGCGGGTGGTCGGAAACATCCGCTTGCGCGATGTGGCGCGCTGTGAGCGATTGGATGAGCTCGGGTTCGAGCTGCCGCTGGTCGGAGGGGATGATCCGAGCGGACGGCTGACCCTCGAGGCGATCGCTGAGGTCCTGCGTGAGCAGCTGCCCGAGGATGATCCGATGGCCGCCTACGCCACCCGGCTCGAAGATCCGGCGCTGCGCGCGAGCGTGCGCGGGTTTCTCACCGGCAGCATCGATCTGGTGGTCCGGCTGGCCGGCCAGCGGTTTGCAATCGTCGATTACAAGACCAACTGGCTGGGGCCGGCAGGCGAACCGCTGACGCTTGCGCACTACCGGCCAGAGTCACTGGCGGCGGAGATGATAAGGGCGCACTATGGCTTGCAGGCATTGCTCTACACCGTGGCCCTGCACCGCTATCTGCGCTGGCGGCTGCGTGGATATGAAGTCGAACGTCACCTTGCCGGCGTGCTTTACCTGTTCCTGCGCGGGATGGCCGGCGCCGAGAACCCGGTCCTCGAGGGCTCGCCGTGCGGTGTCTTCTCCTGGGCCCCGCCCGGTCGGCTGGTCAGCGCGCTCAGCGATGTTCTCGACCGCGGAGCACCGCCGTGAGCGCGATCGCGGTTGAGGTCGATCCTTTCGACGCCCGGCTCGCTGCCCGAGCACCCGGACTGCTGCGCGAGTTCAACCGGGCCGGCGTGGTGTCGGCCGCGGACGTCCACGTTGCCCAGCGGACCGCCGCCGCGGCGGCCGAGAGCGAGCGAGGCGGTGATGCTCGCAGCCGCGCTCGCGGTGCGAGCGCCACGACTCGGGCACGTGTTCGTCGACTTGGCCACGATCCGCGACACCGCGAGCGTTGAGTCAGAGGAGCCCGTCGATCTCTCTCGCCTCTCCTGGCCAGCGACGGAGCAATGGCTCGCTGTGCTTGCTCGCAGCCCGCTGGTCGCCGCGGGGGAGGACTTGCCCGCTGACGACCGACCGCTGAGGCTGGTCGGCTCCCGCCTGTATCTCGACCGCTACTGGCGCGAGGAGCGGCGTGTGGCGGCTGACCTGCTGACGTTGAGCTCCCGTTCCTCGGCGGACGTGGACTTCAAGTTGCTGCGAGAGGGGCTGTGGCGGCTGTTTCCGGCCGGCTCTGATCTCCTCCAGCGGGCCGCCGCCGCGGCCGCGTTGCTCCGCGGCCTCGCCGTGGTGGGCGGAGGTCCGGGAACCGGCAAGACGACCACGGTAGCGAGGATCGTGGCGCTGCTGGGCGAGCAGGCGGCTGCCCGGCACTCGCGAGCACCACTGATCGCGCTCGCCGCGCCGACGGGCAAGGCCTCGGCCCGGCTACTCGAGGCGGTGCACGACGAGGCGCGCCGGCTCGACGCGGCGCCCGAGATCGCCGAGCTGCTGTTGAGCCTGCGCGCGTCCACGCTCCACCGCCTCCTGGGGTGGCGTCCCGGAAGCCACAGCCGCTTCGCTCACGACCGCGATCACCGCCTCCCGCACGACGTGGTGATCGTCGATGAGACCTCGATGATCTCGCTGTGGATGATGGCCCGGCTGGTCGAAGCGGTGCGGCCGGATGCGCGTCTGATCCTGGTCGGCGACCCGGGGCAGCTGACCTCGATCGAGGCCGGGGTGGTTCTCGGCGATATCGTCGGGCCGGCCGCCGGGACGCTCCAAATGCGACCCGCGGCGCGGGCCGAGCTCGCGCTGGCAGTCGGCGGGGAGGTCCCGGCCGCGAATCCGCCCGGTGGCGAGACGTCGATCGGCGACGGGATCGTGGTGCTCGACCGGGTGTACAGGTACGGCGCCGCGATCGCGCGGCTCGCGGAGGCGGTCCGCAGCGGCGACGCCGACGCTACCGTGAGCGTCCTGCAGGGCGGGCTGGAAGAGATCGAGTGGCTCGAGGTAGACCTCGAGGCGGTCGAGGACGAGGCCCAGCTCGAGCCCGTGCGTCGCCACAGCCTCGCCTCCGGCCGCGCGGTGATCGACGCGGCCGGTGCGGGAGCCGCAGCGCGGGCGCTGCGCTCGCTGGGCGAGTTCAGGCTGTTGTGCGCGCACCGCCGCGGGCCGTTCGGAGCCAGTACCTGGAGCGCGCGTCAACAGGCGTGGCTGGCGGACGCGGTCGCGGGGCTCGACCTCGAGCAGCGCGATTACGTCGGTAGGCCGCTGCTGGTGACCGAGAACGACTATGAGCTCGGCCTCTACAACGGAGACACCGGGGTGATCGTCGCAAGCGAGCTGGGACATCCGGTCGCGGTATTCGAGCGGGGCGATCAGATGATCGAGCTGCGCCCCTCGCGTCTCAGCGCGGTGGAGACCGTGTACGCGATGACGATTCACAAAAGCCAGGGCTCGCAGTTCGACACTGCCGCGGTGCTGTTGCCGCCCGCGGAGTCGCCGATCCTGACCCGGGAGCTGCTCTACACCGCGGTCACCCGCGCACGTGAGCACCTGATCCTGGTGGGGACCGAGGAGCGAGTGCGGGCCGCGGTGGGGCGGCCGGTGACGCGGGCGTCCGGGCTGCGGGAGCGGCTCTGGCCGAGCTGAGCAATCCGGGCGATTGATCTTTGCTCGCAGCGTCTGGCGCCGGGCAAGCTGAGCGAACAGGCCGCCGCCGACCGGCAGTTCGGCGTCGACGGTTGCCAGCTGTGAACCACGCCGTCGGCAACTGGCGCTGACCCCAGCCGACGCGCGGGCTCGGCCAGCTGGGGCGCCCGTGAGCGTCGTAGGCAGTGGCCGCCGCCCGACAGTACTCGTGGCGGCCTGGTTCGGGACAGAGTGACGCCCGTCCGGCAATCATCGAGCGTCATCTCTTGTTCGCATTCATCGAGAGTAGAGGAGCTCGAGCGTCACTCGTAGGCAGCTATAGCGACGTCCAGGTACGAATGGGTAAGCTCGGCGTGGGCGACTCTCTCCGACGAATTGACTTTTGTCATCGCGGTGGATAATTTGGGGTTACCGGTCGGACGGGCACTGTATCGCGGGGGCCGGCCTCTGCTGCGAGCATTGGGGGTGAACAACTAGATGCTTTCCCGGCAACATCTACGAGGGCACATACTCGCGTTAGGTGTGAGCCTGGTCCTGGCGGGTTGTCCGGCCACAGCCGCCGCGGTCGGGTTCGGCCTCGGCGATCATGGGCTAGATGCGTACGCTGGCACCAGTAGCTTTCACGCGCTTTGTGGATGGAATGGCACGAGCTGCGGACACGGTGCACTGAACATCACATATACGCGGATCGACGTGCCGTACAACGCGCTTGCTACCTATGACACTGCGACCGGCAGCTGCATATCCACGGCCAACGATCCCAACAACTGGGTCTGGCACGACGGTGCTCCCGACGCCACGGGCCAGAGTCTGTACAGCTGGCTGGGGGCGGCGGAGCAGGATGGGCTCGATCCGATGTTCAGTATCACCTGGGGGAACCCTAACCTGACAGGGGAGGCAGATAATCCTGCCTACCCGACCCCCAACGGTTACCTGTGTGGCGTCGAAGCGCTCATGTACGCGGCTGGCCCGGGATGGAACCGGTGGGTACACGAGTGGGAGGACTTCAACGAGCCCGAATCGGGCATCTGCGCTTCCGATGCAGCCAACTATGCGTTACTTGCCACGCAAGCCGCTGCGCAAGAGGGTCGCTCGTCGGACGCGTTCGTTGCGGGTGCGTTTTGGGATAAGGACGACCCGCTCGATGGGACCAACCATCCGGACTGCGGCCATCCATCGGGGGACTGGTTTATCCGGGATTACGTCAGCGCTATAAAGGCCGAACATCTGAGCCCCGCGATTTGGTCGTGGCATCCGTATACCGATGTCGATGCAAGCTATAGCGGCCACGACAACACTCACCAGACAGCAGATGTCGCCTCCTATGTGAACCAGCAGTTCCCTTCCCACCCGCAGTTTTGGATTACCGAAGCCGCTATTTGGCTGAACGATTCTCAGTACGGCCAATACCTGGACGGGAATCCGACCGATCAGGCGAATGCCGCGGCGGGGTTTGAGAACCTCGCCAGCGCCCCCGGTCAGGCCTACAAAGGCCAAATCTCGCGACTGTATTGGTACGAGTATCAGACCTACGGCGACGGGATGAGCACGGGGTCGGACACGTTCGATTCGGCGCTCCTGGGCCTCACCAATACCGACTGGGCCGAGGACGGAACCGGTGTCCCCAGGGCGAGCTACTGCGTGCTCGCGTTTGGGGACTCCGCCAAGCGCGCCACCAGCGACCCGCGCTGCGACTACGCAAGTTCGCCCCACGTTCCATCGACGGACTGGCAGGATCCGACTGGATGATGGTCGCGGCCCCGACGCTGACAAGAGCTAGGGGACGGCCCAAGCCCGCTCATCACTGGTTCACGAAGATCACGCCGCGGGCGGCGATCTACTTCGCGATGCTCGACCGCGCGAACCCGGATACGGTGCGCCCTGCTCCCAAGCTGCGCCTCCCATGGCGATCCTCGCGGGAGTGGAGGAGCGCTGCGATCGCAGCTACCGGACTGACCCGGTGAGCGAGGGGCCGCGGGTCAGGAGCCGATCGCGGACCGATGAGTTCTGGCGTCGGCACCGGTCTCATGCCGCGTAACCCCAACTTTCAGGAGGCCTCTGGTATGAGCACCACATCAACCCGGATCCGCCAAATCAGCCTGGTTTGCGTTCCCACGCCGGATCAGGATCGCGCGATCGAGTTCTACGAGTCGGTCGGCTTCGAGAAGCGCACCGATACGCCGTTTGGCGGCGGCTACCGCTGGGTGGAGGTGTACCCGCCCGAGGGTTCGACCGGAATCGCGCTGGCTCCGCCGCGGCCGGGGAGCGAGGTCGATCCGGTCGAGACTGGAATCACGCTGACCACGGACGACATCGACGCCACGCACGCGGAGTTGAAGTCGCGCGGGGTGGACGTCGATGCCGAGGTCTCGCGGATGGGCGATCCGGTGCCGCCGATGTTCTGGATGCGGGATCCCACCGGCCATTCGCTGATGGTCGTCGAGCAACGCTGAGCGCAGAAGGGCCGCGATCTGGCGCCGGCTTCAACCGGCGTCAGATCGACCAGTCGGGTTCGCTGAACTCGAACTGTCTTCCTTCTCTCCAAGCCTCGAGCGCGGCGTGCGGATGACCGACGAAGCGCACCATCGAGAGGAGGGAGAGCAGCGGCCGGCCACCGTCGGCGGTAATGCTCGCCGGGATGTCGAGAGCGCTCACGGGCTTGGCTAAGTAAGGGGCGGCGACGCGCGGCCCGAAGATGACCGCGTTGCGCGTGCCGGGAAGCGCGGCGCTGGGGACGATCGCCCCCGAAATCTGCGTTCGCAGGCGGCGAGCTAGCTGCTGGCAGGCGCTGCGATCATCGCCGACTAGCTGCTCGGCGCTGATACCAAAGAACTCGGCGGTGTCGAAGCTGATCTCCGGCAGGTCTTCGATCGGGGCTTCCAGCGCCCAGGTTCGCATCTGAACCGCTCGCACCTGCGGCGGGGAGCGCAGGTCGGCATTGCGCATCAGCTCGGCCAACGGCCCCAGAGGATGCAGGCACACGTACTGGGTCGGTTCCGCCTCGTCGCCCCTGTTGAAGCGACCGGGTTGCGAGGCCGGTATGGTCCGCAGCGGAGTGGCGTATGCGGCGAAGCGGTAGGAGATCACCCGCTCAGTAGGCCAGCGTGCTCCGCATCGAGCTGGCCACCGTCAGCAAGGCTGGCTCCTCCACGGGGTCGCCCAGCAGATCGATCGGCCGGCGGTGGCCGAGATCGGACCGAGGCCATCCAAACCACTCGACCGTCCCAGCGGGAGTGAGCGCGAACCGCAGCTGGTTGACCACCCGCGCGACGACGCGAACCTTGCGCGCGTCCTCCCCTTCGGGCTGTGCTTGCTCGCTGGCGGATAGCCACCGTTGCAGCTGGCGAGCGCTGACCCCGAGCAGCTCGGCGAGCTTGGCTTGCGGGACCTCCGTGCGTCCGGCCAGCCACTGGATGATCTGCTTTGGGCTTCGTTCGTCGCTGACCGGCTCGCGTTCGGCGATCGCTGCCAGCGACTGCCGCAGGCTCTCGAGCGCCACGCGCAACTGGTCGCGCGCGGCCGGCGACTTCGGCTCCTCGATCGCCCGCTGTGCGCTGAGCGCGGAGTGCAAGACGACCACCGCGTGTCTTGGATCGATCCTCTCCCATCGCTGCAGGTTTGTCTGGTCGATGCCGGCGGCGATATCCCTAACCGCATCCTCGAGCTCCGCCGGGATCGTGCGCCGGCCGGCTAGCTCGTCGTTGAGCCGCTGGATTTCGGCTGCGGCCTCCGCGGGCCGGCGAAGATTGGTGATGGTTTCTAGTACGGCACTCATAGCTCGGTAGACGCGCTGGCGTACATCCGTCATTATGATACGTCATCGATACGACGTCGGGTGCCCGGGGGCTCCGCCGCTTCCAGATCGTGGGCGTTTCTGGTTTTCGAAGCCGCACGCTGGCGCGGGCTTTTGAGCATCGCGCCCGGAAGGCTGCGCCCCGCGTAACGTTTGCCCGCGGGACCTCGGAGAGGGCCGTGCGAGAATGTCCGCTCACCGGCGGTGCCAAATGGGGGAGACGCAATGTCCTGCCGACCTAGTCCTGCCATCTCTGAAAGGTCCGCGCGCACGCTGGCCACGCTGCCCGTCCTGCTGATCGCCGGCGTCCTGCTGCTCGCGCTTCCAGCGGTCTCGGCGGCCAATTCGATTCAAGCTGAAAACGCAAAACCCGGGTGACAGCTACTGGACCGCCGCCACCCAGGACCCGGTCGGCGACTCGGCGGTCGAGGGTTACGCGACCGCGACGAGCGTCCGGCCGGGCGAGACGATCGGCTTTCACGTCAGCACCGGCCCCGCGGCCAGATACCGGATCGAGATCGATCGCCTCGGGTGGTACGGAGGCTCCGGCGGTCGGCGGGTGGGGTGTCTAGTGGGCAACAAAGCTCGACACAACGTGCACGCAGGACGAAATGGGAGTGCAGCAGCCGGTCGCGCCGGCGCCCGATCCGGTAACCGGTGAGGTCAACGCCGGATGGTCGGTGACGGACACGCTGACCGTGCCCTCCGGCTGGACCACCGGCTATTACCTGGCGGTGTTCCGGCTCACGTCCGGTCCCGCGGCGGGAGAGACCGGGTTCACGCCGTTCATCGTCCAGGCACCGGTGGGCGATCGAGCGGCGATTCTGGTTCAAGTTCCTTCGAACACCTGGGAGGCCTACAACACCTGGGGTGGTGAGGACCTTTACACGAACCCGCGGGCGGTGAAGGTTTCGTTCAATCGACCCTACGCGCATCGTCTGCTGTTCGACTGGGAGTATCCGTTAGTCCGCTTCCTCGAGCGGGGCGGCTGGGACGTGAGCTACGTCACCGACGATGACGTCGACCGGGATCCCGGCATCCTGCTGGACCACACGCTCGATATGACCGCAGGCCACGACGAGTACTGGACCAAGCGGATGCGAGATGCCTGGGAAGCCGCGCGCGACGCCGGTGTCAACCTCGCGTTCATGGGCGCCAACACGGGTTTCTGGCAAGTGCGCTACGAAGAGGACGACCGGACGATGGTGTCCTACAAGCAAACACCCGACCCCGATCCAGATCCGGCGGAGAAGACGGTGCAGTTCCGGCAACTGCCCGTGCCTCGCCCCGAATGCCAGCTCGAGGGCGTCCAGTTCGCCGGCGTGGTCCTCTCACGCCAGTACTTCGACTACACGGTAGACGTCACCGGAGCGAGCGACCCGTGGTTCGACGGCACGGGATTGACCAATGGTTCGGTGCTCCCGGGGTTGGTGGGATACGAGACAGACATCATCAATCCCGACTGTCATGTCCCGCCCCCCACCCCATTACTCAGCTATTCCGGGCCTCCCGCCACCCCCGGCGGTCCAGCGGTCGCAGCGCAAAGCGCGCGCTACACCGCCTGCTCGGGTGCGGAGGTCTTCAGCGCCGGCTCGTTCCAGTTCTCCTGGGGCCTTGACTCATGGCGCGACCCGTCCTACTCCGCCCCCGGCCAGCCACCGCTCGCTCCGGCCAGCCCCCCGCTTCAGCAGGCGATGACGCGCGCGTTGGCTGACCTCACCCGCTCGCACGTTCCGGTCCCGGGGCCACCCGAGATCTGCGTGCCGAGCTCTGCCTTCACGACCTCGGTGGCGCAGCCCGCCGTTGGCCAGACCGTGCTGTTCAACTCGCAAGCTCAGGACAAGTATGGGCAGCTGGCGAGCCAGACCTGGGATCTGACCGGCAGCGGCACTTTCACAGAGCGCCACCGGTCAAACCGCTTCCCGCGCATTCCCGGCGCCGGGCGCCTACCGCGTTGGGCTTCGCGCCACTGACACAAGCGGAGCCTCCTCGACGACCATCAAGACCGTGTTCGTCTGTGCCTGTCCTGCACCACAGCAGCCGGGGACGGGAGCGTGGCCGGCGACAGGTTTTTGGGGTGGCGCCTGCACCGGGGCGGGATTCGGTGCGCTCAGGGTGGTCAAGAACCGACTCTGGTTCGTGCCCGATAGCGGCATCACCCGCTATACCGCACGCACGTACTCGCTGGCTCTCACCAGAAACGGGGTTACGAGGAAGAAGCTGATTTCGACCCTGAGCAGGCAGGCCAAGGCGCCGATTCCCGTCCGGACGAGCAGCAATCCACTGATGATCGATCTCAGCACGCGGATCGACGGGGCTGTGATCGATCAGGACTTCCTGGTTCCCGCGCCTAGCAGAGGTCGACTGCAGATGCCGGGAGTGGTGAACGACATCACCTGCGACGGCACCACAGCGCGCCTCCTGACGCCGTTGTTCGGAGGCAGTCGAAAGACGTCGCTTCGGATCGCGCTGAAGGGGCGCGGGCGATCACGGTGTCGGCGAATCGTCCGGGCCATCGAGTGTGGTACCAGCGGTCCTTCGTCGAGCGGGGCCGAAACGCGGTCGTCTCGATCAGCGCGGGCCGTTTGTCACACGGGCTGTGGAACATTGCCACTCTCCACATCGCTCGCGGGCAAGCCCGAGCGGATCGTTCTCACCACCTTCCGAGTCTGACGAAAGACAACCTGCCTTGCGGCCCGCCTGCGTCCGCGGCGCCGCGTTTGTCTGCGCACCGTTGGGGTGAGACTCGAATAGAGGATCGCGAGAGGGAGGATCGACGTGGCAACGGAAATCGAGAGGACAGCGCCGTACAGGCGCGGCGGCTGGCTCGGAGGCCTCACCGGTGACACGCCCGCGCAGCCGTAGGCGGTGGCTGATGGTCGGGATGTGTTTCTTCGGTCTGACGATCAACTACATCGATCGCTCGAACTTGAGCGTGGCGCTGCCGAAGATGAGAACCGACCTCGGACTCGGCCCCGGGGTGGAGGGAATCGTCCTGGCCGCGTTCTTTGCCTCCTACGCGGTCTTCCAGCTGCCAGCGGGTCGGGCCGTTGACCGCTGGGGGGAGCGAATCGTCAACGCGTTTGCCGTGGCTTGGTGGTCGATCTTCACCGCTCTCACCGCCGCGACGCAGAACTTCGCCTCGCTGATCGCGGTGCGGTTGGGCCTCGGCGCGGGCGAGGCGGGCGGCTATCCCGCCAGCGCGAAGTCAGTGTCGGTGTGGTTTCCCACTCGCGAGCGCGCGTTTGCCACCTCGATTTACGACAGCGGCTCGCGGATGGGCACCGCGGTGGCGCTCCCGATCGTTGCCGCGCTGATCGCCTGGGTGGGCTGGCGGGGCTCGTTCATCGCGACCGGGGCACTGGGCGTGGTGTGGGTGCTGATCTGGCTGCTCTACTACCGCCGGCCGCGCGAGGATCCGCAGGTCTCGCCCGAGGAAGTCGCGTACATTGAGGAGGGAGGGGCGCGAACCGAGGAGAAGGAGGCCGAGGAGAAGCAGCTCCACGCCTCCGACGTGCGCTACCGCGACCTGTTCCGCTACCGCACCGTGCTCGGGATGATGCTGGGGTTCTTCTGCCTGAACTACATCATCTACTTCTTCATCACCTGGTTTCCGACCTATCTCGTCGACGCCCGGCACTTCAATCTGCTGAAGCTGGGCATCTTCGGAGTACTGCCGGCGCTGGTGGCGATTCCCGGCGGCTGGATCGGGGGATTGCTCTCCGATCGGCTGGTGCAGAGGGGCAATAGCCTCACCACCGCGCGCAAGATTCCGCTGGTGGGCGGCATGGCCTTCTCGTCGGTGATCGCGCTGGCCGTGCTCGTGCCCACCGCGGCGGAGGCGCTGGCGCTGCTGTGCGTTTGTTACGCGAGCTTGACGTTCGCCGCGGCGTCAGTGTGGGCGCTGCCCGCCGATGTGGCTCCCACCCCGGGACACGTGGCCTCGATCGGAGGAATTCAGAACTTCGCATCCAACCTCGCCGGAGTGCTCGGCGCCACCACGACCGGCGCACTGGTCGCGCTTTCAGGGGGATCGTTCGTCGCCGCCCTGGTGCTCTCCGGGGTGCTCGGGCTGGTCGGCGCCTTCTCCTATCTGGTGATCGTCCAGCGGATCGAGCCACTTCCGACCGGCTGACCGCTCGCGCCGGCCCGGAGAGGGGGCTCTGCCTCGAGGCCCGCGGCCGGGCTGCGCTGTGTATCGCCGATACGAGGCGGGCTGCCCGGCGATACACAGCCTCGCGCTTGCGGCCCGCGAGGCAGAGCCCCGGTTTTCACCTGCCCTCTGGCGGCTCCGGGCTCGGGACGTTGGTCTTGCCGACCGCCTGCAACGCGGTGGGGATGATCGTCAGCTCGGGCACGTGGGCTCGCGGCGGCAGGGTCACCGCGAACAGGCACGCCGCGGCAACGTCATCGGGCTGGAGCATGTGCGCTCGCACCTCCGGGGGCGGCGGCTCGGGTCGCCGGTCGAGAATCGGCGTGTCGACGATGCCGGGGAGCACGGTGGTGAAGCGCACGCCACCTCTGTGCTCCTCGAAGCCGGCCGCCCGCGCGAACGCGAGCAGCCCCGCTTTCGTGGCCTGATACGCGGCTCCGGAGGGATCGGGCCAGCTGCCCGAGACCGAACCGATCAGCACGACGTCGCCCCGGGCCTCGCGCAGCGCGCGCAGGAACGCGTGGACGATGTTGTAGGCGCCGGTCAGGTTGACCGCGAGCATCAGATCCCAGTTCTCGGGGGCGAGGCGATCGAGCGTCCGCTCGGGGATGTTGGTGCCGGCAGCGACCACCACGGCGTGCACCGGCCTGTTCGCGGTGAGCTGCGCGGCGAGCTCGTCCACGGCTGCCCGATCGGCGACGTCGAGCTCGTGCCCGATCACGCCGCCGTCCAGCTCCGGCCGCCGGCGCGCCGCGGCGTGAACCTCGGCGCCCGCGTTGGCGAACGCCCGGGCCGTTGCCGCGCCGATCCCCGTCGACGCGCCGATGACGACCGCGACCCGCCCGCTCAGCGAGCCATCGCTCAACCGGTGCGCCCCGCGCCGGCGAGGAACACCTTCACCTGGTCGGGCGGCCCCTCGACCAAGCGCGCGAACGCCTCGGGTCCTTCCTCGAGTGGCCGCACCGGCTCCAGCTCGCCGAGCGTTGCCTGGCCGCCCACCAGCCACTCGAGCGCGCGCTCGAAGTCGGCCATCGTGTAGGCGTAGGAGCCCTGGATCGCGATCTGTTCGCGGATTACCGTGTGGAAAGGCAGCTTCGTCTCGTCGTCAGCCAGCCCGATGCAGACCACCGACCCGCCCGGACGGACCAGGTCAAGCGCCATCGTCCGCGTGGCCTGCGCGCCGACCGCATCGAGCACCAGGTCCACGCCGAGCTCGTCGCCTGCGGCGCGCGCCGCCCCGCCGTCGGCGTAGACCGCGTGCGCGCCGAGGCTGCTCGCGCGCTCGCGCCTGACGTTCTGGGGCTCGACGACCGCGACGTGTCCGATCTCGCTGAGCAGCGCTGCCTGCAGCGTCACCAGCCCGATCGTGCCCGCGCCGATCACCACCGCGGACTGAACGTCGTGGCCGGCGAGTCCCAGGCGGACCGCGTGCACTCCGTTGGCGAGCGGCTCGGTGAGCGCGCCGATCCTGATATCGAGATCGTGCGGCAGCTCGCGGAGGTTCGACGCGGGTGCCCTCACCAGATCCGCGAACGCCCCGTCGTGATGGATGCCGATCAGCGTCCGTTGGCGACAGATGTTCTCCTGGCCGGCCTGGCACAGCCGGCAGTGACCGCAGCCCGCGATCGGGTTGACGGTGGCCCGCGAGCCGACCCAGTCCTCGGCGCCCGGTCCGGCCGCGACGATCTCCCCGGCGAACTCGTGGCCCATGATCAGGGGCGGGTGGCGGTTGCCCATGTGACCGAGGTAGCCCTCAACCTCAGAGCCGCAGATTCCCACCGCTCCTGGACGGAGCACCACCTCGCCGGGACCGGGATCGACCGGGTCCGGACGCTCGCCGAGCGACATCTGCTGGGGGCCCTCCCACACGATCACTTTCATGCTTCACCTCGTTGACGCCAGTATGGGGGTGGGATGGTGCGGTTCACGCTTCACCTCGTTGACGCCCATAGAGCAGCAAGATCGCGAGGATCACCACGCCGTAGACGATATCCCGCGCGTAGTCGGGCGCGTTCTCGGACAGCAGCACGCTCACCAACGTCGTCAGCACGATCGCTCCGGCCACGGTTCCCAAGTAGTGGCCGCGTCCGCCGAGGATGTAGGTCCCCCCGATTACCACCGCCGCGATTGACTGAAACAGGTAAGGGTCGCCCATGCCGATCGTCGCGCCGCCGCCGAAACCCGCCAGCGCGATTCCTGCCATGGCGGCGAACAGGCCGCTCAGCGCGTACAGCGCGATCGTGACGAGCTTGACGTTCACTCCCGCGAGGAACGAAACGCGCTGGGAGTTGCCGACGGAGTAGACCCGCCGCCCGAACGTGGTGAAGGAGAGCACGAACGAAACCACCACGATAATCGCCAGCCAGATCAGCAGGCTGGTGTCGATGCCAAGCGTCTTCCCGGTCATCGCGTTGACCAGCGAAGTCGGCGGTGGCTTGGTGCAGCCGCTGCAGGTGAGGCCGTGGGTGACGCCGAGCGAGAGACCCTCGATGATGCCGTTCATGCCGAGCGTCATCACCACCGCGGGGACGCCGAGCAGCGCGATTCCCAGTCCGTTGACCACTCCGCAGGCCACCCCCAGCGCCAGACCGACGACGATGCCAAGCGCGAGTTTCCCGTTCGAGCCCGAGGCCAGCGAGACCGCCACGATCGCCGCAGCGTTGAGCACCCACGGCACCGAGAGGTCGATGCCGCCGATCAGGATCACGAACGTTTGGCCGGCCGCGACGATGCCGACGAACGACGACACCTGAAGGACCTGCTGGATCCCGCTGATGCTGGCGAAGCCCGGCTTGAGGATGTCGCCGAGCACGAACAAGCCGATCGCGGCGGCGAACCCGTACAGGACCTTCCTTCGGTCGGGATTCAGCGCGGTGCGGAGCGCGCTCGGCGTGGGGGGAGATTCAGTAGTGGAGCTCATCGGCGTCTCACCAGGTAGCGGCCGAGCAGCGTGCTCGCGCCGACGGCGAGCACCAGGAACAGCCCCTGATAGAAGGGCTGGAACAGCGGATCGATGTTTCCGAAGAACAAGACGTCGATCAGCACGGTCAGGACGAAGGCGCCACAGATCGCCCCTACCGCGCTGCCCCGACCGCCGAACAGCGAAACGCCGCCGACGACCGCGGCCGCGATCGAGGACAAGGTGAAGACATCGCCGCCGGTGGCATCGCCGCCCGTCGTCGTGGTCGCCAGCGCGATGCCCGCCGCCGCCGCAAGCGTTCCGCTCAGCACGTACACCATCACCTTGGTCCGCGCGGGGGGAACCGAATTCGCGCGCGCAGCCTGCTCGTCGTTGCCGACGGCAAAGATTTGCACGCCGAGGCGAGTGCGGCGGAAGGCAACCCACGCCAGGCCCAGCAGGAGGACCCAGAACAAGGCGCTCGGGGCGTTTGGATTCAGGAACAGGCTGGTGTAACCGGCGGCCACGTGCCCGCCCGGCGAGGGCAGCACCCACAGCGCAACTCCCTGGAAGATCGAGAGCGTCCCCAGCGTGACGAGGATCGGCTGGATCCGACCGAACGCCACGAGTAACCCATTGATCAGGCCGCCCACCGCCCCGACCAGCAGGATCAACACGGTCCACAGCACCTCAGTGGCGAGGCCACCCTGCAGGTGCAGGGCCGCCAGCGAGTTCGTGAGGTCCATCATTCCACCCACTGAGAGGTCGATTCCGCGGGTCAGGATCACCAGCGTCTGGCCGACCGCGGCGAGCGACAGCGGCACCGCGTGGTCGGTGATCGAGGCGGCTTCGAACGCGCCCGGGAAGGAGCCGAGCGACACGATGTACAGCACGATGTAGATCGCGAGCATCGCCACCAGCAGAACCACCGCGACGACCAGTGGCGCGTTCTGAGCGACGATCTGCTCGCGACGTGCCAGTGCCCGCGTGGCGGACTGGCTGCCGGCGCGATCGGCGACGACCCGCTCAAGCATGGCTCTCCTCCCGGAAAGAGGCGCCGATGATGTCCTCAGGCGCGATCCCGGGACCGTCCAGTTCGTCGGCGATCGCGCCCTCGCGGAGGACGAGCACGCGGTGGCAGAGATGGGCGATCTCCTCGGTGTCAGACGAGTAGAAGATGATCCCGTGACCATCGGCCGCGAGCTCGATGATCAGCGCGTACAAGTCCTGCTTGGTGGCGACGTCGACTCCCCGCGTGACGTCGTAGAGCAGGAGGATTTGCGACTTCGCCAGCAGCCAGCGGCCGAGCAGGACCTTTTGCTGGTTGCCGCCGCTGAGCGTGCCGACCGGCTGGCCGGGTCGACGGGCATCGATGTGAAGCTGCTCGATCATGCCTTCGGCGGTTTTCCGCTCGCCAGCTGGGCGAAGCACCCCGGCGGTGGCGACCTGGCGCAGGATCGGCAGCGTGAGGTTCTCGCGTACGGTCATCGGCAGGAGCAGTCCCTCGGCCTTGCGGTCCTGGGGAATGAAGGCGATGCCGGCGCGAATCGCCTCGCGGGGGCTGCGCAGATGTAGGTCCCCGCCGCGAACCGTGAGCCTTCCCTTGTGGGGCAGCAGCCCGAACAGGGCGTGAAAGAGCTCGCGTTGGCCCTGTCCCTCGAGCCCTCCGATACCCAGAATTTCACCGGAGCGCAGCGACAGCGACACGCCGTGCAGGCCCGGTGCCGCGAGGTCCTGCGCTTCGAGCAATACCTCCTTCTCCGGGCGCTGTTCGGGCTCGGCGTAGGCCGAGTCGACCTGCCGGCCGCTCATCAGCGCGACAGCGTCCTCCTCAGCGAGCTGTTCGTGAGTGCCGACGTCGGTCCCGTTGCGGAAAACCGTGATCCGGTCCGCCAGGTCTGTCACCTCGCTCCAGCGGTGTGAGGTGAAGACCACACAGCACCCCTCGTCACGGAGGCGTCGCACCAGGTCGAACAGCCACTGGACCTCGCGTCGCGAGAGGGCGGAGCTCGGCTCGTCCAAAATCAGCACCGAGGGCTCGCGCGTGACCGCGCGGACGATCTCGACGAGCTGCTGCTGGGCCAGCGGCAGGTTCTCGACCAGCTCGCCGGCGTCGACCGATTCGACGCCGTGCTCGGCGAGCAGCTCCTGCGCCGCGGCGGGTAGGTCGCGCCGGCGGATCAGATGCCCCCAGCCGCGGGGCTCGCGGCCCATCAGGAGATTCTCGGCCACGGTCATGCGGTCAAGCAGCGTGAGCTCCTGGAACACCGTCGCCACCCCTCGTTGGAGGGCCTCCTCCGGAGAGCGCAGCCGCACCTCCTCGCCGCGGATCAAGACCTTCCCGCTGTCGGGGCGGGTCACGCCGGCGAGCGACTTGATCATCGTGCTCTTGCCCGCGCCGTTTTCCCCGACTAGGGCGTGCACCTCTCCAGGGGCGGCGGAGAAGCTCGCGCCGTCGAGCGCGAGCACGCCGCCATATGTCTTGCGGAGGTCGGCTCCCTCGATTGCGCTGGTGTCGCGATTGGTCATGCTGGCGGAAGCTTGATGTTCATCGTGGGCTGCGTGGCTTTGCCCGTCAGCACGTCAGACAGAGGAACGTCGACCAGGCGTGCCGGTGTGACGTCGGTGAACGGAGTGAAGAACGAGTCCTGTAATTGAGGGAACACGTTCACTCCGTCCTTGACGGTCTCGGTGGTGGCGGTTTGGAAGGGAACGGTCAAGTTCGTCCGCGGGTACTCGTGTCGCAGTACGCGGCGTGCGAGCTCCAGCGCCAGCAGCACCAGGTAGGTCGGCTGACCGATCGAATACCCGCGCAGCTTCTTGCCGGTCTTGGCGCCGCTCATGAACTGCCTGAACCCGTTCTCGGACTCTCCCGCGGTCGGCGGAAGCGGGCGACCCGCCGCCTGGAAGGCTTTCAGGATCCCGTCCGTGCCTCCCTGCGCCCAGACGCCATCGATCTTCGGCAATGACGGCAACACCGCGGCAGTGTTGGTTTGCGCGACGCTCGAGTCCCACATCCCCGAGTACTTGTTGACCACCTTGATCTGCGGGTAGCGGGAGAAAACCGACATCCCGCCGGCCGTTCGCTGGGTGTCCACGAACGTTCCCGGAACGCCCGTGACCATGATCACATTCCCCTTGCCCCCGAGCTCGCGCACCAGCCAGCTCGCGAGGTCTCGTCCGAACGCGAACTGGTTCGTGTTGACCTGCAGCGCGCCGCGGGCGGTCGTGATGTTGTCGAACGAGACCACGAGGATCCCGCGGTCGATCGCCTGGCCGACCACGCCGTTGAGACCGGTCGGCGACGCCGCATCGATGACGATCGCGTCGACCTGCGCCGAGATCAGGTTCGACAGCTGCTGGGCCTGGTCGGACATGTCGTTGCTGGCGTTGTAGACCTCGCCGAACACTTGCGAGCGAAACGGCTCGGTGCCGAGGGCGGCGCGATACGTGTTCTCCATCTCCAGGCGCCAGGTGTTGCCGATCGACGAGTTCGCCAAAGGGATCTTCAGCTTGTCCTTGACACGCGAGCCAGCAGCGCCGCTGCAGCCTGCGGCGCCGAGGACAGTGATTCCAGCGACGGTGCGTGCTGCGGCGCCGACGAAGCGCCGACGTGTCAGAGCTGCGCCGTGAGCGCTGCTCTCCTCCATGCCGTGTCCTTTTCCCTCGCTCGCCGCAGGTAAACACTTTCCTGCTCAAAACGCCGTGTAGCGGGTACTGGCGTGTAACGTGGATGGGTCGTCGGATAGCGAGGAGGTAGGCCTGTGACGGGAGCATTGACCGGCGCGCGGCTGCTCCGAGTGCGCGACGGAGATGGCCGCATCCGCGTGGGAGCGGCCCGCGACGGAGAGCTCGCGGTGCTCGCCACCGACGACATCGTCGGCACGCTCCAGCGTGGCGAACTTGGCGAAGTGGTCGACCGCGTCCCAATCCTCGACCACGAGAGCTGCGCTCTCCCTGAGCCGTGGCGTCTGCTCCTGCCGCTGGTGGCGCCAGAGACCTGGGCCGCGGGGGTTACCTACGAGCGCAGCCGTTCGGCGCGCATTCACGAGAGCCGGGTCGTCGACGTGTACGACCTCGTGTACGAGGATGAGCGTCCCGAGCTGTTTCTCAAGGACGCCGCGGGACGACGCACCGTCGGGCCAGGCGAGGCGATCGCCGCGCGGTCGGACGCGTCGTGGACCGTCCCCGAGCCCGAGCTGGCGGTAGTACTCGGCCGGGAAGCGCCTTTGGCGGTGACGATCGGCAACGACGTCTCCTCGCGCGACATCGAGGGCGCTAATCCGCTGTACCTGCCGCAGGCGAAGATCTACGGGCGGGCCTGCGCGCTCGGACCGGCGCTGCTGGTGCCCGAGGATTGGGAGCAGACGTTCGAGATCGAGTGCCGGATCCTCGACCGCGGCGGCCACGCCATATTTTGCGAGCAGACCTCGACGGCCAGCATGCGCCGCTCGATAGGAGAGCTGATCGCGTTTCTATTCCGTGACAACCCGGTTCCCGCCGGTAGCGTGTTGCTGACTGGCACCGGTCTCGTTCCGCCCGATGACGTCGGGCTCGCGCCGGGGCAGTCGGTTGAGATTCGGATCCCTGGGATCGGCGTGCTGAGCAATCCGGTCGCCTCGTCGACGGGATCAACTGAGCCAGAGGAGGATAAAGATGACGCCTGAGACGCTTACCGCCAAGCGCGGATTGAACTTCATCGCCGGCAAGTGGACGGCCAGCCGTGGCGCCAACACCTACGAGCGGCACAACCCGTGGCGGCCGTCGGAGGTGGTCGGCGAATTCCCGAGCTCGAACGCTGAGGACGTCGACGCCGCGGTTCAGGCAGCAGAGGCTGCATATCCCGCGTGGTCATCGCTGGCCGCCGCCAAGCGTGGGGCGATCCTCGCTCGCGCCGCCGACGCGATCGAAACGCGAGCCGAGGAGATCGCTCAGGACATGACGCGCGAGATGGGCAAGCCGCTGCGCGAATCTCGGGTCGAGGCGAGTCGCGCGGCGATGATCTTCCGCTTCTTCTCGGGTGAAGGCTGGCGCCCCCTGGGGCAGGTGTACGAGCAGTCGGCGACCGGCTCGGTCGTGTATACGAAGCGCAGGTCCCTTGGCGTCGTCGGTTTGATCACCCCGTGGAACTTCCCGGCGGCGATTCCGGCGTGGAAGACGGCGCCCGCCCTGGCCTACGGGAACACCGTGGTGCTGAAGCTGGCCCAGGATTCGCCGCTAACCGGGCTACATCTCGCACGGGCGCTCGAGGAGGCGGAGCTCCCCGAGGGCGTGCTGAACGTCGTGATCGGACGTGGATCGGAGGTCGGCGAACCGCTGATCGCCGATCCACGGGTACGGGCGATCTCGTTCACCGGATCGGTTCCGGTCGGACACGGGGTACGCGACCAAGCAGCGCATCTGGGCAAGCGCGTGCAGCTCGAGCTCGGCGGTCACAACCCGGTGATCGTGACCGCCGATGCGAAGCTCGACGCGGCGGTGCAGGCCGCCTACGTTGGCGCTTTCTGGTCGGCCGGTCAGAAATGCACGGCCACGCGGCGCATCTACGTGGAGGATCGGGTGTACGAGGAGTTCCGGGAGCGGTTGCTCGAGCGCGTCGGCGAGGGCAAGGTCGGGGACCCCGCTGACCCGGAGACGGAGGTTGGGCCGATCGTCAACGAGAGCCAGTTCGAAGACGTGCTCGCCGGCATCGCGCGCGGACGCGAGGAGGGCGGCACGGTGCTGGCCGGCGGCGAGCGAGCCGATGGCGACGGCTACCTGATCCCGCCCACGGTGTTCGAGAACGTCGCAGACGACGCCTTCCTTTCCTGCGAGGAGGTCTTCGGACCGGTTACCTCGCTCTACCGCTTCGGGACGCTGGACGAGGCGATCAGGCGCGCCAATGCGGTCCGCTTCGGGCTGTCGGCCGCGGTCTTCACGTCGAATCTCGCGACCGCCGCGCGGTGTGCCGACGAGCTGCAGGCGGGCATCCTCCACATCAATTCCCAGACCGCCGGCGCCGACGTCCACGTGCCGTTCGGAGGCACCAAGGCATCGGGCTATGGGCCCCACGAGCAGGGACGCGCCGCGATCGAGTTCTATACCGAGGAGATCACCGTCTACCAGGACGCCTGAGCGATCCCGGCAGGGATCACCGCCACTGCCTCCAGTGCCGTGTGATCATCGAGCGCCGCTTCATCGGTATTCGCTCGAACTTACTTGTAACTACCAATGTCTACCTGATCCTCGGCCGCACGCCAGTCGAAATATCAGCGCCGACTTGACATTGAGCTTTCGCTCCACATAGAGTCACGCGCACATTGGGGTCTTCCGCCGAGGGAGGGTTGGACGTGGGTCGCTCATTGGTTTCGCGCTCGCTTCGAGTGATCGTCGCGTTCGTCGTGTCACTTCTGGCGTTCGGGGCGGTCGCCCCCCAACTTGCCTCGGCGTCCCCATCGCCGCCCGCTAAGGCCGCACAGGCGTGTGAGAAGGAAGTGGCATTTCAGCTGATCGACGCGACGACCAGCGGCTGCCTCACACAAACATCTCCAGGCGTGTGGACCTCGACGGACACGGTCAGCATCAACGGCCTGTCGATTCCGGCGCTGCCCGGTACAAAGCTGGTGCTAACCGGTCCTACGGCCGCCTCTCCCGGAGGTCAGCTCTCGGTCCAGGCGAACATATCCGTGGCCGGGGTGACGTTTGACAAAGGTCTCAGCGTCAATCTTCCTGCCGGCGGCAAGGGCGACGAAAAGAATGTCGTCTCCACGTCGACTCCCAACGGGCAGAAGCTGTTTGGGTTCGACATCAAAGGCTCGGTGGAGATCCGGATCGGCTGGGACGCGACCAACAATCTGCACTACGTCAAGTTCATCGGCAATCTAGAACTCCCGAGTATCTTCAAAAACGGACCGGAGAAGGGGGCCGGCGGGCTGACGGCGACGGTCGCCCTCAGGGTCGACCCCGCGGGCGTCCATGCGGACGCGGTCAAGGCGCAGATCACGAACGCGTGGATTGGACCGCTGCAGATCAAGAACCTGTGTCTCTCCTACCTGGGCGCCGGCAGCACCAGCACCACCCCTTGTTCACCGCCGCCGTTTGGGGCGGAGCCCCTGCTCACCTGCGAGAACCCCGGCCCGGTCAGCCGCTGGGACGGGACCGCGGAGATCGTGCTGCCGACCGCCGACAAGCCCGACATCGGCGTATACGCGGGCGTGCAGAACGGGATGTTCAGCTACGCCGGCGGCCAGGCATCCCACCTCGGCAACTCGGTGCATATCGCCGCGGGCGTTTACTTAGACAACGTCGCGCTGGCGGTGTGCGTGACGCCGCCGCCGCTGGCGTTCAAAGGAGCGGCAGGCATCCACATTGGGCCCGTGACGAACGGCAAAGCGCCGGTGACAGTCAACGGCAGCCTGGAGTTCAGAAACTCCGTTCCATGGGTGATCGAGGCGCGCGGTAATGTCGAAGTCTTGGGGGAGCGCGTGGCCGACGGATTCTTCCGCTACAGGTCGGACAACACGATCGACTTCGGTTTCCACTTGAACATAAACCTCAAGGTCGCGAGCCTCGAGGCCTCTTTGAACGGATGGATCGAGGCCCGCAACCAGCTCCGCTTCAATGTGGACGGGAGCGGCAAGGTGTGCCTTGCCGGTAAAGCCTGTATCAGTGGGGAAGTAACGGCGTCCTCGGTGGGCATCGCAGGCTGTGTCACTCTGGTCGACTTCAATTACCCCGCGATCGTCAAGAACGGCGACTGGGCGTGGTATGCGCCCTGGAGGGTTCACACCGAGACTCGTCGCTTCACGCTGCGCGGGGGCATCGGATACCGCTGGGGAGGCAGCGCTAGCCTGATGGGTGACTCCTGCGACGTTGGTCCATACCGGGCCGCGCGGACGGCGCAAGCATCCGCAGTGGGCGTCTACAAAGTGCTCGTTCCGGCGAACACGCCAGCGCTGACGCTGGAGGCTCAGGGACTGCTGCGCGCACCGGGAGTAGTGCTGATCTCTCCAAACGGGACGCGCTACACCTCGCCGAACTCGGCTGCAAAGATCGTCCCGCTGCGTGAGATCTTCGCCAAGGACTTCGCCAACAGGACGACCGCGGTAATGATCGCCAACCCGCAGGCAGGGACCTGGACCGTGCAAGGGCTGCCCGGATCGATCATCACCGCAGTGCGTCCGGCAACCATCACCCGACCGCTGACGCTGACGGCGGGCGTTGGTGGTAGCGGCTTCAAGCGGGTGCTCAGCTACAGCTACCAGGCGGAACCGCTCCACTCGACGCGGTTCGTCGAGGACGGGGCCAGCTACGAGCAAGAGCTCGGTCCCGCGGCTGGAAAGCCCTGCCCGCCATCGCCGGGCGACAAGATGCACCCGCATTGTGGGGAGATCCACTTCACCCCGGCCGCTGGTCCCGCCGGCGTCCGGCACATCTACGCGATCACGACGATGAACGGCGAGATCACGAACAAGGAACTGGTGGCCTCCTACACGGTGGCGACCGAGCCCGAGCCATCGATGGTGCCCAATCTGACGCTGCGGCGCATTGGTAGCTCCGTGACGATTACGTGGAAAGGCAGCACCACTGCGGATCCGGATGCAAAGCCGATGGACTACAACGTCGACATCAACCTGAGCGACGGCCGTGAGCTCCTGGACGTGACGCCGAACTCCGACCACGCGGTCACGATCGCGAACGTCGATCCTCAGACGTCGGTACAGGTCAGTGTTGCGGCCGTCCGGCAGGACGACACCGAAGGAAGGATGCGGATCTTGACCCTTGCTCCTGGCGTGAGCACCGTTTAGAGCCGAGGCACCAGCACGATCTTGCCACGGGTGTGGCGCTTTTCCAGTTCGGCGTACGCCTCGCGGACCTCCTCGAGCGGGTATGTGCCGGCGATTGGGATCTCGATCTGTCCGGAGGCGACCAGCGCGGCCATCTCGGAGAGCACCTCGGCGCTGGTGCCGACCGAGCTGCCATCGGTCTTGGCTCCGACTTCACCGGCTTTCTGATAGGCGATGATCGTGTCGATGCGCTCGGGCGCGACACCGAGATCGATCGCCAGCTGCACGTACTGGGGCCCGAACAGGTCGATAAAGGCGTCGATCCCTTCTGGCGTCGCTTCCCTCAGCCGCTCGGCAAGCCCGTCGCCGTAGGCGATCGGGATCGCTCCGTGAGCTTTTAGCCAATCATCGTTGCGCGGCGACGCGATCGCAAGCACGGTCGCGCCCTTGACCCGCAACAGCTGGGTGACCACGGTTCCCACTCCGCCCGCCGCCGCCGACACCGCGACTGTGTCGCTGGGTTTGGCAGCGACCGCGCGGACCGCAGCCCATGCCGTGACGCCGACCACGTACAGCGCGCCGGCAACCTCCCAGCTGAGCTCCGGAGGTTTGGGAATCAGCTGATCGGCGGGCACGGTGACGTACTCAGCGTGGCTCGAGCGCCGCATCGACCAGCCGAGCACCTCGTCGCCAACCGCAAACGACGTGACGCCGTCGCCAACCTCGCTGACCACGCCGGCGAGATCGCTGCCCTCGCCGGACGGAAACGTGGCCGGGTATACCTCGGCCAGCGCGCCGGAGCGGATGCTCGCCTCGCCGGGGTTGATGCCAGCGGCGTGGACCTCGACCAATACCTCGCCTGGCGCCGGTTGCGGGATCTCCACGTCGGCGACATAGAGAACGTCGCGATCGCCGTAACGGTCAAAACGGACTGCCTTGGCCATAGCTATCTCCAGCTCCCGCCCGCCCTGCGGCGAGCAGGATCATCGCGCCCAATCATCTGAAAGCCTGCATGCCGGTCAGCGCGCCGCCGATCGCCAGCGCATGAACGTCAGCCGTGCCTTCGTAGGTGACCACCGACTCGAGGTTGTTCATGTGGCGGATAACCGGGTATTCGAGCGTGATCCCGTTGGCGCCGAGCATCTGGCGAGCGGTGCGAGCGACCTCGAGCGCGGCATTGACGTTGGCGAGCTTGCCGACGCTCACTTGCTCAGGCAAAAGCAGTCCGTCGTCTTTGAGCCGGCCGAGGTGCAAGGCGAGGAGCGCGCCGCGATTGACCTCCACCGCCATCTCTGCGAGCTTCTGCTGCTGCAGCTGCGTGGCTGCGATCGGCCGTCCGAACGCGATCCGTTCCATGCTGTATGCCAGCGCAGCCTCGAAGCAGGCGCGCGCCGCGCCGACCGCTCCCCACACGATCCCATACCGCGCCTCGTTCAGACACGACAGGGGGCCTTTCAGCGTGCGCGCCTCGGGCAGCATCGCGTCATCGGGCAGCCGCACGTCGTCGAGCAGCAACTCCGAGGTCACCGATGCGCGCATCGACAGTTTCTTGTGGATGTCCTGCGTGGTGAAGCCCTTGGTGCCCTTGGGTACCAGAAATCCGCGGATCCCCTCATCCGCTCGCGCCCACACCACCGCGACATCGGCCACCGACCCATTGGTGATCCACATCTTCTGTCCGTTCAGGAGCCAGTCGCTGCCATCGCGCCGAGCAGTGGTCCGCATCGAGCTGGGGTCCGACCCGGCGTCGGGCTCGGTGAGCCCAAAACATCCGAGTGCGTCCCCGGCTGCCATCCGCGGGAGCCAGTGCTGCTTCTGCTCCTCCGAGCCCCAGCGGTGGATCGCGAACATCGCGAGCGAGCCCTGCACCGACACCATGCTGCGAATCCCGCTGTCGCCCGCCTCGAGCTCCATGCAGGCCAGGCCGTAGGCGGTCGCGCTCGCTCCCGCACATCCGTATCCCTCCAGATGCATCCCGAGGACCCCCAGCTTCCCGAGCTGGCGAAGGAGGTCGATCGGAACCTCTGCATGCTCGAACCACTCGCCGACGAAGGGCAGGATCTGATCTGCTACGAACGCGCGGACCATGCCGCGGATGTCGCGCTCCTCGTCGGACAGACCCCGATCGATGAACAGGAAGTCATCGGGGCGAATTTCCAGCGGAACGGTGGCAGTCATCTAGACCTAGGTCTCCTTGATTCTCAGCCTCTTCGAATAGCTAGGTCTTATCACAGCACCGTAGGGCCAGCGGCGTCGCTCGCCATCTCAACGCGTCTGATGTTCGGAGCGCGCGGTCCACGAACGGCCGCCCAACAGTAAGCTCGGGCCTCGCGACGCAGGCCCTCACGCACTAGGAGATACGCCATGAGCAGCTTGTTGAACACACGTCGGTTGACCCCGGTGGGCGCCGTTAGCCGCGGGCTGATTGCGGGGGCGTTCGGCACTGTGGCGATGGACGCGTTGTGGTTTGTCCGGTACAGGCGCGATGGGGGTGACAGCGACTTCGCTGAGTGGGAGTTCACATCGGGCCTGTGCAGCTGGGACCAGGCGCCCGCCCCGGCGCAGGTCGGCAAGCGCCTGGTGGAGGGGCTCTTCCAACGCGAACTCCCACCCCAACGCGCCGCGCTCGTCAACAACATCACCCATTGGGCGTATGGGATGCTCGGCGGCGCGCAGTACGGCTTGGTCGCGGGATCGCTGAGAAGACAGCGGGTCGTGTACGGGCTGCCGTTCGGCGCGAGCGTTTGGGCCGCCGGTTACGCGATCCTCCCCGCCGCCAAGCTGTACAAGCCGATCTGGGAATACGACCCACAGACACTGGCCAAGGACCTCAGCGCACACCTGGTCTACGGGCTCGGCACGGCCACTGTCCTGGAACTGCTGTCAGCGTCGAATGGGCGGCCGGCATGACCGAGGGAGACAATTCAAACCACGCGGCGCGCTTCCCGGTCGCCGCCTCGAGAAAGGAGCCGTTGTGGCAACCACCGTCGCGGACGTCATAGTCGCGACCCTCAAGGCCTCCGGCGTTCGCCGGATATATGGGCTGCCGGGAGATTCCGTCAATGGCTTCACCGACGCCCTGCGCCGCGACGGGGAGTTGATCTGGGTGCACGTTCGTCACGAGGAGGCGGCGGCGTTCGCGGCCGCCGGCGAGGCGGCGATGACCGGTCAGCTCGCGGTCTGCGCGGCCAGTTGCGGGCCGGGCAACCTGCATCTGATCAATGGTTTGTACGACGCGAATCGCAGCCGCGTGCCGGTGCTGGCGATAGCCGCGCACATCCCGCGCGAGGAGATCGGCGGAAGCTACTTCCAGGAAACGCATCCGCAGGAGCTGTTTCGCGAGTGCAGCGTCTACTCGGAGCTGGTCAGTGTGCCTGGGCAAATGCCCCGCGTGCTCGAGATCGCGATGCGCTTCGCGCTCGAGCGCGGCGGCGTCGCCGTGGTGGTGATCCCCGGCGAGATCTTCCTGCACCCAGCCGGGCGCGACGTCCGGACCGGCGTGATCCGGGCCAGCTCATCAGTCGTCCGTCCGAGTGACGACGCGCTCGCCGCTGCCGCCGAGCTGCTCAACGCGGCTGAGCGGGTCACGATTCTCGCCGGCGCCGGCTGCCAAGGCGCCCACGACGAGCTCATATCGGTAGCGGGGGCGCTGAAGGCACCGGTGGTCCATGCCATGCGGGGCAAGGAATACGTCGAATACGACAACCCCTACGACGTCGGCATGACCGGACTGCTCGGGTTCGCCTCCGGCTACCGCGCGATGGAGCACTGCGACGCGCTGCTGATGCTCGGTACCGACTTTCCCTACCGGCCCTTCTACCCGGACAACGCGCGGGTGGTGCAGGTCGATGTTCGCGGGGAGCACATCGGCCGTCGCGTCCCCGTCGAGGTCGGGTTGGTCGGCACCGTGAAGGACACGGTGCAGGCGCTGCTGCCGCGGCTGGACACGGCGCGCGATGCGGCCCACCTGGAGCGGATGACAGCCCATTACCGCCGCACGCGCAAGCGGCTGGACGCGCTGGCGCAACGCCACGGCGATCGCGGGCCGGTCCATCCCCAGACCATCGCCGCGGCCATCGACACGATCGCCTCCGAGGACGCGGTGTTTCTTGCCGATGTGGGGACGCCGACGCTGTGGGCGGCGCGCTACCTCCGGATGAACGGCCGCAGGCGACTGCTCGGCTCGTTCAATCACGGGACGATGGCCAATGCGCTACCGCAGGCGATCGGCGTCCAGGCCTCCCATCCGGGGCGTCAAGTGATCACGCTGTCGGGCGACGGCGGAGTGGCGATGCTGATGGGCGAGCTCCTGACGCTTCGTCAGCAGCGTCTCCCGGTGAAGGTGGTCGTGCTGAACAACGGCGCGTTGGCGTTCGTCGAGCTCGAGATGAAGGCCGACGGGATCATCAACTACGGGACCAACCTCGAGAATCCAAGCTTCGCCGACGTGGCCCGGGCGGTCGGGCTGCACGGGGTGAGAATCGAGCATCCGGACGAGCTCGACGGAGGTCTGCGGACGGCGTTCGCGCATGACGGTCCCGCTGTGATCGAGGTGATGACCGTTCGGCAAGAGCTGTCGATCCCGCCCAAGATCACCGCCGAGCAGGCCACGGGGTTCACGCTCTGGGCGACCCGAAGCATCCTGTCAGGACGCGGGGACGAGGTGGTCCAGGTCGCCAAGAGCAATATCCGCCAGCTCTCCCTCGAGTGAGGTAGAGGTGGCTATCGCGGATCGGCTGAGGCGGGTGAGCGCGAGCCGCCCCCAAGCCTAGCCTCCGTCCCCGTCGCCGATCACGCTCGCCCGCCTGGCCAGCTCCGCCAGCAGCGCTTCGGCGTCCGAGCTGACCGCGAGCATCGCCCGGTGCTCTGGAGCGAGGAAGCGCTCCTGCACCGCTCCGTCGAGGAACGCGACCAGGCTGTCGTAGTAGCCGCTAACGTTGAGCAGCCCGCACGGCTTGCGGTGCATGCCGAGTTGCGACCAGGTCAGCATCTCCACTAGCTCCTCGAGTGTCCCGGTTCCGCCCGGGAGCGCGATGAAAGCATCCGCGAGCTCGGACATCAGCGCCTTGCGCTCGTGCATCGAGCCGACGATTCGCAGGTCGGTGACCGATTCGTGCGCGACTTCGCTCTTCACGAGATGGCCGGGGATCACGCCGATCACCTCGCCGCCGGCCTCGAGCGCGGCGTCGGACAGCACGCCCATCAAGCCCACCCGACCCCCTCCGTACACCACTCCGATGCCGCTGCTCGCGAGCCGCCTTCCCAGCTCACGGGTGGCGGTCGCGTATTGCTCGCGGCGGCCCGTCTTCGAGCCGGCATAGACGCAGACGCGGCGAAGGGCCATGGCCCGAGGGCTCGCGCTCGGCGGTCGTCTGCAGGCGCTACTGCGACCTGCGAGCGCGGGCGCGCCTGAGCGCGAAAAATCCGAGCGCGATCGCGATCCACACCACCCAGATCGCTCCAGCGCTGCCGCCGCCACCGCTCCAATGGTGATACGGGCGTGGGTGGTCTCCGAGCGAGATTGCCGAGATCAGCACCATCAACGCCGCCACGGTGAGCCCGATCGGCACCCCGGCCGGCTTGTTGGAGCGTCTCCGATAGCTGACACTGGTGCTCGGCAGGTCCGCGACGAGCGCATCGAGCTCCCCGTAGGTGCGCGCCGATAGCGCGACCCCCAGCCGCTCCTCAAACTCCTCAGCCAGCAGCCGTCCCTCGGCCGCGGCATGGCGGAGGCGTTCGGCGACCTGCTCGCGATCGGCATCTGATGCCCTCAAGGTTGGTTGCCTGGTCATGTCGCTCACGCTCCTCGATCGCCGCCTCAGTTGCCAGTCACCACTTCAGGCTACCGGGTGCGAGCCCTCGTCTGCGCGGTTCGGCGTGTGGTGGCCCCGTGCATGTGCGAGCCCTCATCCGCGCGGTTCGGCGCGCGGTAGCTCCTCCTGCCTCACCCGAACTCCACCCCCTGCGCGAGCGGCAGCTGGTCTGAGTAGTTGATCGTGTTGGTCGCTCGGCGCATATACGCCCGCCAGGCGTCGGAGCCGGACTCGCGGCCGCCTCCAGTGGACTTCTCGCCGCCGAAAGCGCCGCCGATCTCGGCCCCGGAAGTGCCGATGTTGACGTTGACGATCCCGCAGTCCGAGCCGTCGACCGCGAGGAAGCGCTCCGCCTCCCGCTGATCGCGAGTGAAGATGCTGGACGACAATCCCTGGGGAACGCCGTTGTGCAAGGTGATCGCGTCCTGCAGGTCGCGGTAGCTCATCACGTACAGGATCGGCGCGAACGTCTCGCGGCGGACCACCGCGGTCTGGTCGGGCATCCGTACGAGCGCCGGCTCCACGTAGTAGGCGTCGGGAGCGCCCGCAGCCTCGCGCCGCGCCCCGCCGGAGATCAGCTCGCCCCCATCAGCGCGCGCCTCCTCGAGCGCCGCGACCATTTCCCGGTAAGCGCGTTCGTTGATGAGCGGACCGACCAATGTCCCCGAGGCGGACGGATCGCCGATCGGCAGCCTCGCGTACACGTTTCGCAGGCCCGCGAGAAGATCATCGACGACGTCCGCATGCGCGATCACCCGACGCAGCGTGGTGCACCGCTGCCCGGCGGTTCCCGCGGCCGCGAACACGATCCCGCGTCTGGCCAGCTCGAGGTCGGCCGACGGTGCAACCAATGCCGCGTTGTTTCCTCCGAGCTCGAGCAGGCACCGGCCTAGGCGGCCCGCCACGCGCGGCGCGATCTCGGCTCCCATCCGCTCCGATCCAGTGGCGCTCAGGAGCGCGACGTCAGGGCTGTCGACGAGCGCCTGGCCGGCCGCTGCGTCGGCGATCACCAACCGATGAAGGTCTCGCGGCGCTTCGCATTCCGCGCCCGCCCGGTCCAGCAGAGCCGAGCACGCCAGCGCGGTGAGCGGCGTCATTGGAGAGGGCTTCCATACGACGCTGTCGCCGCAGACCAAGGCGACGGCGGTGTTCCAGGACCAGACGGCTGCGGGGAAGTTGAAGGCCGAGATGACCCCCACCACCCCGAGCGGGTGCCAGGTCTCCATTAGCCGGTGGCTCGGTCGCTCGGAGGGCATCGTGCGGCCCTCGAGCTGGCGCGAGAGCCCGACCGCGAAGTCGCAGATGTCGATCGTCTCCTGAACCTCGCCGAGGGCCTCTGACCGGATCTTCCCGGCCTCGATCGTGATCAGCTCGGCGATGTCCTGCTTGTGCTCCTCGAGCAGCGCGCCCAGGCATTTGACGAGCGCACCGCGGACGGGCGCGGGCACCGTGCGCCAGCTCGCAAACGCGGACTTGGCGGCGGCGATCGCGGCCTGCACATCTTCCTTCTCCGCGGTCGGCACGCTGAACAGCTCGCCCCCGGTGATCGGCGAGCGCGCGCTGATCCCGGCTGCGCTTCTCGAGCTCAGCTCTACTCCGCAGCGCTCGAGAGACTTGCGGGCGCGTGCTCGCAGCTCCTCAGTAGACGAGACGGCGAGTGTGGTCGAGTCCATTGGTGTGCTCCCTGAAACCACTAGACGACGTTGTACTCCGGTCGCGGCGCGGCAGCGTCGAAGCGCTCGGCGCTCAAAGGCGTGACGTCGACGAAGGTCGGGCGGCGAAACAGCATGTCGCGCAGGATCTCCCCGACCGCGGGACCCATCAGGAACCCGTGGCCGGAGAAACCAGTGGCGTACAGAAACCGCGACACCGCGGCGGCCTCGCCGATCAGCGCGTTGTGGTCGGGGGTCACCTCATAAAGCCCCGCCCACCCACCCCGGATCCCGGCCTCCGCGATCCGCGGCGCGCGACGCTGCACCACCTCCATCAGCCGAGGAATCCAGTCGTCGGTGGTCTGCACGCGGAAACCCGGCTCCTCATCGGGATCCGACATCCCCATCAACAGACCCGGCCCCTCACGATGGAAGTAGAAGCTCGAAGCGAAGTCGATCGTCATCGGCAAGTCCGGCGGCAGTCCGTCGATCGCCTCGGTGAACAGGATCTGTCTGCGCAACGGGGTGACCGGGAGCTCGACCCCGACCATCGCCCCGCAGCTCCGCGACCACGCTCCCGCGGCGCAGATCACCGCGCTGCACCGGACCGAGCCGCGATCTGTGACGACGTCGGTGATCTGACCGCGCCTCACGTTGATCGCGCGGACCTCGCACCCCACCTCGATGTGCGCTCCGTGAGCGCGGGCGGCGACCGCGTAGCCCTGGACGACGGCTTCGGGAGTGGCGTGTCCGTCGCTGGGCGAGAACGCTCCCCCCAGGATGTCGTCCCCTTCGATCAGGGGGCACAGCTCGCGTACTTCGGTCGCGGTCACGATCCTGGAATCCAGGCCGAACCGGTTGTGCAGCGCAACGCTGTCGGCGAACGACTCCAGGTCGGGCTCGCTGGAGAGGACGAACAGGTATCCGACTTGCCGGAGGTCGATCTCCCAGCCGGGGCGGCGGCCGAAGTCGCGAAACGCGGCAAGGCTGCGCTGGGCGATCTCGACGTTGAGAGCGTCCGAGAACTGCGTGCGCACGCCACCAGCAGCTCGGCTCGTGGAGCCGCTCGCGAGCTCTGCTCGCTCGATCACCGCGACGTCCACGCCTGCCTCCGCCAGGTGGAAGGCGGCGCTTGCGCCGATCACCCCGCCGCCGATGATCACCACGTCCGCGGAGTCGGGGAGCGGTGACCGGAGCGGGGGCATTTCAACAGGGATCGTAGGTGAGGCGCGTATGCTGCAGCCCGGCCGGCGTTTTCGGAGCCGGCCGCCGGGTAGTCAACTGAAGTCGAGGAAGACCACAGCGGAGCCCGCCGAATGAAGTTCGTCAACGAGATCGCGGTTGCCGCCCCGGCGGACGAGCTGTTTGAGTTCCTCTCCGACGTCGAGCGCGTGGCGCCGTGCTTGCCGGGCGCGAGCGTCGAGCAGGGTGGCGGCGAGGATTTCCACGGGTCGATGAACGTCAAGGTCGGGCCGATCAGGGGCACGTACAAAGGGACGATGCGCTTCGTGGAGCTCGACCGCGAGCGGCGGCGAGCGGTGATGAGCGCGCGCGGCGATGAGGCCGGAGGACAGGGCAATGCCGAGGCTTGGATCGAGACCGAGGTCGCGGAGTCAGATGGGGGCTCGCAACTGCGGGTGGCGACCGATCTCCAGCTCCGCGGGCGGGTGGCGCAGTTCGGGCGCGGAACGATCGAGCGGATCGCCCAGCGGATGTTCTCCGAGTTCGCACACAACATCGAGCAGCAGATGACCGACGGCGCGCCGCCCGCCGAGGACCAGGATAAGGAGAAGACCGAGTCGCCGCGCCACCCCGAGGCGAGCCCCGAGCTCGACGCATTGGGACTGCTCGGGGGCCCGGTGCTACAGAGGACGGCGCCGGTGGTGCAAAAGGCGGCGCCAGTGATTATCTCCGCGCTGATCGGCTTTGGTTATGGCTACTTGCTGGGGCGCCTGCGGGAGCTGACGCGATGAGCGGCACCGCCTCGCACGCGCCGGCCAGGCTCGACCCTCACGATCCGCTCGCGATCGAGGCCTCGCTTTCCGAGGTGGAGCTCCGCACCCGAGATCGAGTGAGGGGCTTCGTCGATGAGCGCGTACGACCGCAGATTGCGGAGCTGTTTGCGCAGGGGCGGTGGCCGCTCGAGCTGGTGCCGGAGCTGGGTCGCCTCGGGGTGCTCGGCATGCATCTCGACGGCTATGGCTGTGCCGGGGCCAGCGCCGTGGAGTACGGGCTGGCATGCGCCGAGCTCGAGGCGTGCGACAGCGGTCTGCGCACCTTCGTGTCGGTCCAGGGCTCGCTGGCGATGACCGCGATTCACGCCTGGGGCTCAGAGGAGCAGCGGCGCGAGTGGCTCCCGCGGCTGGCCCGAGGCGAGGCGATCGCGTGCTTCGCGCTGACCGAGCCGGAGGCCGGCAGCGATCCCGCGAGCATGCGCACGCAAGCTCGGCGCGACGGCGAGGACTGGTTGCTCGACGGCAGCAAGCGCTGGATCGGGATGGGCTCGGTAGCTGATGTAGCGGTGGTGTGGGCGCGGACCGAGGGCGGGATTCGCGGCTTTCTGGTGCCCCGCGGAACCCCCGGCTTCCGCGCCGAGGACATAACCGACAAGCTGGCCTTGCGCGCCTCGATCCAGTCCGAGCTTCGCTTCGAGAGCTGCCGAGTTCCCGGCGATGCGATGCTGCCAAAAGCGGAGGGCCTGCGCGGACCCTTCACCTGCCTCGAGGAGGCGCGCTACGGCATCGTTTGGGGCGTGACCGGTGCCGCCCGCGACTGCTACGAGACCGCGCTCGCCCACGCGCTGAGGCGCGAGCAGTTCGGCCAGCCGATCGGCAGGTACCAGCTGGTCCAGGAACGGCTCGTGGACATGGCGGTGGGCGTGGCCAGGGCACAGCTGCTCGCGCTGCAGCTGGGCCGAATGAAGGACGACGGCCGGCTTGCCCCCGAGCACGTCAGCATCGGCAAGCTCGACAACGTCCGGGTGGCGCAGAGCGTGGCGCGCACCGCCCGGTCGCTGCTCGGCGGGGACGGGGTCACGCTCGCCCATCCGGTGATGCGGCACATGTCCAACCTCGAGGCGGTCGCGACGTACGAGGGAACCGCGGAGATCCACACGCTGATCGTGGGAGGGGCGTTGACGGGTCAGCGTAGTTTTGCCTGATCCGGTCGGCTACGACGCGTGAAGCCGGCGCCGTTCGACTACCACCGCGTGCACGCGCTCGAGGAGGCGATCGAGCTGCTCGCGCAACTGGGGGATGAGGCAAAAGTGCTGGCCGGCGGGCAGAGCCTCGTGCCGATGATGAACTTCCGCCTGGTGCGCCCGAACGCGCTCGTCGACATCAACCGGGTCCCAGCTCTTGACCGAGTGAAGCGAGACGGTCAGGCGCTCACGGTCGGCGCGCTCGTCCGGCACCGGGTGATCGAGCAGCTCGCCGGCGAACTGGCCAGCGGTTATGAGGTCCTGCCGCGCGCGGCTCCCTGGGTCGGGCACTTTCCGATTCGCGCTCGGGGCACGTTCGGCGGGAGCATCGCGCATGCCGATCCCGCGGGGGAGTGGTGCATGCTCGCGGTGGCGCTGGATGCGAGCGTCGTCTGCGAGGGGCCTGACGGGCGGCGCGAGATCAGGGCCGAGGATTTCCTGCTCGGATTCATGACCACCGCGCTCCAGGCCGATGAGATCGTCACCGAAGTGCGCTTCCCCCGCCCCTGGCCGTGTGCGTCGCTCGAGGAGTTCGCGCGGCGCCACGGGGATTTCGCGATCGTTGCGGTGGCCGCCGCGCTCGACCTCCAGCGGGACCACTGCCACGATGCGCGGATCGTGGTGGGGGGAGTCGACGAGCTGCCGGTCCGGGCGCGCGAGGCGGAGGAGCTGCTCCGCGGAGCGCAGCCCAGCGCTGAGCTGTTCGCCGAGGCCGCGGCAGCCGCGGCGCGGGAGATTGATCCCGTCGGCGACGTCCACGGCTCCGCGCGTTACCGACGAGAACTAACCGACGTTCTGGTGCGCCGGGGCCTTGCCGAGGCGGTGGGATATGGAGAATGAGGTCGCGTACAACTCTGGACGGTGGGTGGGACGACCCATTCGCCGGCTGGAGGATCCCCGCCACCTGACGGGCACCGCGACGTTCGTCGACGACATCGCGGTCCCGGGGCTTGCGCATCTGGCGTTCGTGCGCTCTCCGCACGCGTCGGCGCGGATCGCGAACATCGATTCCGGCCCCGCCGCGGACCACCAACACGTAATCGCGGTTTTCACGCGCGACGACTTCCCGGAGGTCGAGCCGTGGATTCCGATGCTCCAGCGTCCCGAGTATGTGCCCACCGAGCTCGCGCTGCTGGCCCACGAGCGGGTGCGCCACGCCGGTGAGGCGGTGGCGATGGTCGTGGCGGACTCGCCTCACGCCGCCGAGGACGCCGCCGAGCTGGTCGTGGTCGACTACGACCCGATCGAGGCGGTGACGACGATCGATGCGGCGCTCGCGGACCAGGCGCCGCTGGTCCACGAGCATGGAAACGTCCTCCTCGACGTGCCGTTCGCCGATGACCCTGATCTCGACAGGGCTCTCCGGGAAGCCGAGGTCGTGGTGGAGGGAGTGTTCGAATCGGGCCGCGTGTGCGCGCTGCCCCTCGAGGGCCGTGCCTGCCTGGCCCGCTGGGACGCGCGAGAGCAGCGCTTAGTCCTGCACTCCTCGACCCAGATTCCCCACCTCGTTCGCACCACGGTGGCGCCGATCCTGGGCCTCCCCGAGCATCGCATGCGGGTGATCGCGCCCGATGTCGGCGGCGGCTTTGGCCAGAAGTGCGTGGTCGCGCGCGAAGAGGTGCTGACCTGCCTGGCCGCTCGCGCCACCGGGCGGCCGGTGAGGTGGACAGAGGATCGACAGGAGAACCTGGTGAGCGGCTACCAAGGTCACGAGCAGCGCTTCACCGCTCGTGCGGGCTTTGACCGCGACGGGCGGATCGTCGCGCTCGATGTCGACGTCTGCTCGGACGTGGGCGCTTACTCCACGCATCCCTTCACCTGCGGCGTGGAAGCGCTGATGGCCGCGGCCGAGATCTGCGGGCCGTACGCGGTTCGCCACTACCGCTGCCGCACCCGCGCAATCGCGACCAACAAGGCGCCGATGGCGCCCTATCGCGGGGTGGCGCGACCGCAGATGGTGCTGGCGATGGAGCGGCTGATACAGAAGGCCGCGGCCCGGCTCGGGATCGAGGCCAACGAGGTGCGACGGCGAAGCCTGGTGGAGCCCGGCAACTTCCCCTGGACCAGCCGCTCCGGATTGGTGATCGACGAGGGCTCGTACCACGAGGCGCTCGACCGCGCCGAGCAAGCCATCGACGTGCGCGGCTTCCGTGACGAGCAGGCGGCCGGGCGAGAGCAAGGGCGGCTGCTCGGGCTGGGGTTCTGCTGCTTTGCCGAGCGCACCGGCTACGGCACGGAGGCCTTCAACGAACGCAAGATGACGGTCACACCCGGGTACGACACCGCGATCGCCCGGATGGACCCGACCGCCGGGGTGACCGTGCTGGTTGGCACCTGCGGGCACGGCCAAGGTCATCTCACCACGCTCGCGCAGGTGGCCGCCGACGAGCTCGGAATCGAACCGGCCCAGGTCGAGGTGCGCCAGGGCGACACCGACGCCACGCCCTACGGCTGGGGAACCTTCGCCAGCCGCTCGGCGGTGGTCAGCGGCGGAGCCACTCGCCGCGCCTGCACGGCGCTCGCGGAGAAGCTCAAGCGGATCGGAGCGCACTTGCTCGAGGCGGCTCCCGAGGACCTCGAGCTCGTCGACGGCAGCGTGCGCGTAACCGGCTCCGGCCAGCCCGGGCTGGCGCTCTCCGAGCTGGCGCGAGTCTCCTACCTGGAAGCCCAGCGATTGCCGCCGGACGAGGAGCCGGGGCTCGATTGCGTGGCGTCGTTCGATCCGCCCGGCACGTTCTCCAACGCCGTCCACGCGGCGATCATCGAGGTCGATCGGCAAACGGGCGCCGTGGCGATCGATCGCTATGTGGTCGTCGAGGACTGCGGCGTGATGATCAACCCGGCGATCGTCGAAGGCCAGGTCCGCGGTGGAGTGGCCCAAGGGATCGCCGCGGCTCTCTACGAGCAACTCGTCTACTCCGAGGAGGGTCAGCTCCAGACCGCCTCGCTGATGGACTATCTGGTGCCGACGGCCTCGGAGCTCCCGGAGGTCGAAATCCACCATCTCCAGACGCCGTCGAAGTTCTCCGAGACCGGCGCCAAGGGAATGGGGGAGGGTGGCACGATGGGCGCGCCGGCGTGCATTGCCAGCGCGGTGACGGACGCCGTGCAGCACCTGGGCGTCGAGATCGATTGGCTGCCGATCACTCCCGAGCGCCTGGCCACCGCGATTCGCTCACAGGAGTCGGGCACGCGATGAGCGACGTACACCTGGTCAGAATCACCGTTAACGGGACCGAGCACCAGGTGGCAGTCGAACCCCGGCGGACGCTGGCCGACGTACTCCGTCACGACCTCGGCTACACCGGCACCCATCTGGGGTGCGAGCATGGGATCTGCGGCGCCTGCACGGTGCTGGTCGACGGTGATCCGACCCGCTCGTGTCTGATGTTCGGCGTCCAAGCCGATGATTGCGAGGTCGAAACGGTCGAGGGTCTCGGCAGCGTCGACTCGCTCAGCCCGCTGCAGCAAGCGTTCTCCGAGCACCATGCGCTCCAATGCGGGTTCTGCACGCCCGGCTTCCTGATGCTGGCGACGGCGCTGCTGCGCGAGAACCCACATCCATCTGACGATGAGATCCGCGAGGCCATGTCGGCGAACATCTGCCGGTGCACCGGCTACACCTCGATTCTCGCCGCCGTGCGCGACGCCGGGCGGCGCTACTGATCTAGATCATCGTGTAGCCGCCGCTGACCGACCAGGCCTGACCTGTGACATACGCCGCCCGCTCGGAGGCAAGCAGCAGCACCACCGGCACGATGTCCTCGGGCGTTCCCAGACGCCTCAGCGGGTATGACTTGGCGACGCTCTCGAGCGTCTCCTCGCTGAACTGGGCTCCCTGCTCGCCGCGCCAGATCGATTGCTCGCCTGAATCTTCGGGGCGGCCGGGGATGAAGCCCGGGCAGACCACGTTGAGCGTGATCCCATATTTGCCGACCTCGCGCGCGATCGCCTTCGACATCGCGATCACGCTCGCCTTGGTCCCCGAATAGACGGCCTCGCGCCACTCGCCGATCCGGCCGGCGTCGGAGCCGATCGAGACGATCCTCCCGGAGCTGCGCTCCACCATATGGTCCAGCACTCCTCGCGTGAAGTTGATGAAGCCCCAGATGTCGATCGCGATCTCCTTCTCCCATTCTTCCCGTGGCTTCTCCAAGAACAGGCGGTCGACCGTCCAACCGGCGCAGTTGACCAGCACGTCGACCGCGCCGAACCGCTCGATCGTCGCGTCGATCACGGCGCGCACCGATTCGGGGTCGGTGACGTCGGTAGTCCGGGCCAGGATCCGCTCCGGCGAGGTATCGGCGAGGCGCGAGCCCTGCTGCTCGTCGATATCGGCGACGCAGACCCGCGCTCCCTCGTCCACGAAGCCGAGCGTGATCGCGCGTCCGATGTTCGACGCCCCGCCCGAGACGATCACGCTTTTGTCGGCGAGCTCGAGATCCATGCTCACACCTGTAGCTCAGGGGCGAGCTCGGTGCTCAGGCGATCCAGTCGCTCGAGCCGTCCGCCGCCCATCAATGGGAACACCAGATTGTCGATTCCCACGTCCAGGAGCGCTCGCAGCCGGTCGCGACAGTCCGCCGGCGAGCCGGTGATCGCCAGCGCTCGCACGAGCTCGTCGCTGATGGCCCCGGCATGGCCCGCGCGCGTCGACAGGTGCTCTGAGTAGTCGTAGCTGTCCTTGGCCTGAATGATCTCCTCGCGAAACGGCTCCAGCGAGCGCGGAAGCTCCTTGAAGTCGGCGAGCAACCGGGCCTGCCCGGTGGCCCAGGCGCGGACATCTGCGAGCGCGGTGTCGGGATCTTCGCCCATCGAGACGGTGGCGATGAACGACACCTCGAGCTCGGAGCGCTCGCGGCCGCACTCGCTGAGCCCTTGTTCGATCCAGCCGAGCTGGCGGGCGAGCAGGTCCGGCTGCGCCGGGCCCATGATGATCGCCCCATCGGCCAGCCGTCCGGCCAACGCGCACATCCGCGGCTGGCTGACCGCGAGAAACACCTTCACCGGCGGAATCTCCATCTGGAGCCGGTAGCTTCGGCCCTCCCACCGGCCCTCGCCTCCACCCAGCACCTCCCGGAAGAACCGGATCGCCTCCTCCACCTCCGCCACGCGCGAGGGCCGTTTCCCGACGCCGAAGACCGCGGAATCGCCGGCTCCAAGACCCAGCACCGCGCGTCCCCGCGACAGCTCCGAGATCGCGGCGATCGCGTTCGCCGTGACCGTCGGGTGGCGGGTGATTACGTTGGTGACGCCGGTGCCGAGCTGCAGGCGGCGACTGTTCAGGGCCGCGGTGAGCAGCCCCGCGTAGACGTCCTTCATCGCCAGTTGCGAGTCGATCAACCACAGCCGATCGACTTCGCGCTGGTCGAGCGCCTCGATGAAGCTGGTCCAGTCCGCGAACGACTCGCGAGGACTGATGCCGAGGCTGATGCTGATGCCCACGCCTTACCTCCTCACGCGGTCGCTCTCGGCCGGTGGACCGCGCAGATCGCGCTCGCCACCTCCTCGGGTCGCTCGACCGGAATCGGATGGCCGGTGTCGGCGAGGATCTCGAGCGTTGAATCCGGGATGCCCTCGGCGATGATCTGCGCCGCCTTCGGAGGGCAGTGCTGATCCTTCTCCCCGGCGACGATGATCGCCGGCGCCGCGATCCGCCCAAGCTCGGGATCGAGCGGATGCTCCCTCAGGCTGGCCATCGCCAGGCAGGCGTTGGCATGCCCGGAAGGATCGGCGGTCGACTGCCGGCGGATCAACAAGCCGGCCTCGATTTCCTCGGTGCGATTGCTGTACACGTCCTCGGTGTCGCGGTCGAGCGTCTCGCGCAGCGATGGATCGTGGGCGGCGATCATCTCGGCGCGCTCGCGGTACCACTGCGCGGCGGCGCCTCCCACCCGGCTGGAGGTGGCGATCAACGCGAGCTCCCGCACCCGCCGCGGGTGATCGATCGCGGCGCGCATCGCGATCGTGCCTCCGAGCGAGAAGCCCGCGACCGTCGCGCTCTCAAGCTCGAGCGCGTCCATCAGCGACACCAGGTCGCCGGACAGCTGGGTCAGCGTTCCGTCCGCTTCGCCGAGCTGCGTCTGCCCGTGACCGCGGAAGTCATATAGGAACGCCCGATGTTCCAGTGCCAGTTCGGGCACCAGGCGCCGCCACCCGCGATGGTCGTCGCCCAGCCCGTGGATCAGGATCACGGGGTCGCCACGGCCGATCTCAAACCACGCGGTGTCGATGTCGTTGGTGCGGGTTCGCATGTCCCTCGCTTTCGGTTGCGCTGTGCTCGCTGGCGAGATCGCGCAGCTCGGCCCTGAGCAGCTTCCCGGTCGGGCCCAGTGGGAGCTCGTCGAGCTGATGCAGCTCCTCGGGCCACTTGTAGTGGGCGAATCCGCGCTCGTCGAGGAAGCTGGTGAGTTGCTTCAGCTCGACCGGGCCCTTCGCGCTCGGGACCACGAACGCGACCGCCCGCTCTCCCACATCGGCATCTGGCCGGCCCACGATCGCCACGTCGCTCACGGCTGGATGACCGCGGATCACCTCCTCCAGCTCGTATGGATTGATGTTGTTGCCGCCGCGGATGATCGTGTCTTTGACCCGGCCCGTGACGTGCAGATAACCGTCATCGTCGATGAACCCGAGGTCGCCGAAATGCGCCCAGCCATCGTCCGCGTAAGGCCCGCTCTCGCGGTCCCAGTAGCGGCCCTGCACCAGCGGGCCCCGCATGCAGATCTCTCCCTCCGATCCGGCCGGAAGCTCCCCTCCCTCCGGGTCGAGAATCGCCCACTCCGCGCTGGCGTGCGGGCGCCCCACGGTGTGCCAGCGCTTATCGGCGGGATCCTCGGGGCTCGGGACCCCCAGCTGCCCGATGTCCATCGCGCCGTAAAAACTGATGATCGGCGCTCCGGTGCGCTTTTCCCAGGCTCTCGCCAGCTCTGGGTGCAGCGGCGAGCCGGCGACGGCTGTAAGTCGCAGCGATGACAGATCGGCGTCACCGAAGTCGGGGCTATCGAGCATCCGCGAGAGCATCGTGGGGACCCCGCCGATCACGGTGGCGCGGCTTTGCTCCGCCAGCGCCAGCGCGCGCTCGGGCGCAAACCGCGGCTCGCCCGACACGATCAAACACGCCCCCCGGCGCAGCGAATACAGAAACATCTCGCCGGCACCCTGGCTGATCGGCGAGAGCGGGAGCACCCGATCGCCGGCATCGATCGCCAGCCGGACGGTGAAGCCCTCGAACGTCACCTGCTTGAGCTCCGCGGTGAACGCGGCGAGCTTGGGAGATCCGGTGGTACCGGAGGTGAGGGCGATCTGCACCACGTCATCTGGACCGGTGTCGGCGGCCTGGGGCGGATCGAGCGGGCTGCTCTCGTCAGGGAGCGGCACCGTCAGCACCTCCCTGATCGCCGTCGCCTGGCGCGCCAGCCCCTGCACGGTGCCGTCCGGTGTGGTCACCGCGATCACCGCCCCCGAGCGCTCCAGCGCCGAGCCGATCTCGTGCGGGCCGAGCGCCGGCGGCAGCGGCATGATCACCGCGCCCAGGGCGGGAACCGCGATCTCGAGCGCGACGTAACTACAGACGTTCGGAAGCGAAACCGCGACCACCTCACCCCGCTGCAGGCGATGCGCTCGCAGCAAAGACATCAGCCCGCGAACCCGCGCCAACAGCGCCGCAAACGACGTCTGGACCTCCCCTTCGATCACCGCCACGCGGTCGGGATCCGCCTCGGCGTGGGCCTCGAGATACGTGAGCGGCTTGTACGCAACGGGCTCCATCTGGCGGCTTTCAGCTGTCGCTCACGCCACTGGCACACCAACGCGTTGCCTCAGCGCCTCCATCGCCGCGGTGGCCTCCTCTACCAGCGCCTTGGGGTCGACCCCGAGCAGCTCGCCGTTCCGCTTGCGCAGCTCGCCGTCGATGAACACCGTGTCGACGTTCGACGGTTGCGCGCATAGCACGACCTGACCGTCGGCGACGTTCAGCGGGGCCATGTTCAGGTCGGTGGCGCGCAGCAAGATCACGTCCGCCAGCGCCCCCTTGCGCAACACGCCCGCCTGATCGTGCAGTCCCAGATATGCGGCGCCGGCGGCGGTGGCCTGATGGAGCACCTGGCTCGGTTGGTAGGCGGAACCGTCGTCGGCGCGTGCGCGCTCGATCCCCATCGTCACGCGCATCGCCGCGAACATGTCTCCGTTGTCGCTCGCCGCCATCGTGTCCAACGAGAGGGCGACCGCCACGCCGGCGCGGGTCATCGCCAGGACCGGAGGCAGTCCCATGCCGCAACGAAGGTTGGAGAGGATCGAGATCGAGACGTTGGTCCCGCTCTCCGCGAGCCAGCCGATCTCCTCCTCGTTCACGCGGATGCAGTGGACGAGTTGCAGGTCGGGCCCCAGATCGCCGTGCTCGCGGTAGATCTGCACCGATCGGTGATGCTCGACATCGTGGGGGACCATCATCGAGTGGACGGTGATCGGAAGCCGCTGTTCGCGAGCGAAGGCGAACTCCTGCTTCCAGATCTCCTCTTGGGAGAACTCGACGCCGCGACATGCGATCCCGAGATCGAACCGGCCGGGGGTCGAGAACTCCTGCTCGCGCAGGCGGCGGATGTCAGCGAAATCGATCGTCTCCGATCCCTTGACAAACGAGCTCCCCGCCTCGGGGTCTGCGGATGGCCCGTAAGAGAAGCGTCCCCGCATCCCGGAATCTCGCAGCGCCTGCAGCGAGGCGCGAGCGTGCTGCGGGGTCTGGATGTTGTGCTCCCAGGCGTGGATCGCCGTGATCCCGCCGCTGACCGCCTCGGCCATCCCAAGACGAACGCTGGTGTAGTTGTCAGCGGGCGAGAACGCGGCGCCGTACTTGAACACCACGATCCCGAAGTAATCGCCGAGGTTCCCGTAGCAGGCGCCGCCGCGAACCATTGAGCCCCAGCAGTGGCGATGGGTATCGATCATCCCGGGCAACGCGATCATGCCGCGACCGTCGATGGTCTCTGCGCCGGCGGCCGAGAGGGATGGGCCGATGTCCGCGATGTGCCGCCCGTCGATCAGCAGGTCGCCGGTCCGGAGCTCGTGATCCGCTTCGTCCAAGGTCAGCAGGTTTGCGTCCTTGATCAGGTATGAGGCCATGTGAGCTCAGTTCCCCTGGGCCGCTGCTGATCGGTCGCGCGGGATGCCCCGCTAGACCGCCGCCTTACTGTGGTCCCGGGTCAGCTTCCCGGGGAACTCCTCCATCGAGATCACGGGTCCGGGCACGCTGTCGAACGTCCGCCCCACGGGACGCCCGCGCTCCAAAACGGCTGGCCGATCATGGGCCGGGAGCAGGAATCGAGCGCCGCTTAGCGCCTTGCGGATCGCGCCCTTCTCCGAGCGCTTGGAGCCGCCGTGATTGCCGGTGACAGCTGGGTCGAGCTCCATCACCTGCAGGTGCGGCGCGTGCAGCTGGTGTACGACGTCGTAGACGACATCTCCGCAGATACACGCGACGCCATCGTCGGTGTCGACCAGGACGTTCATGGAGCCCTCGGTGTGCCCGCCGGCGGCCTCGCAACGAACGCCCGGAATGATCTCCTCGAAGTCGACGATCTCCAGGTCCAGCAGCCGCAGCGCGCCGGGGTGATGCAGTCGATCGATCAGGTGCTTGACGTACTCCGCCGGGTACTGCTCGCCCATCAGGCCCGAGGCCGAGTACTCGAGCTCCCTGCGGTTGATCACGACCGTCGTGCGGTCGATCGGGAACTGCGCGTCATAGCCGGCGTGGTCGATGTGAAGATGCGTATGGAGGACGTACCGCACGTCGGCCATCTCGAGGCCGTGCTTGGCGAGGTGGCGCTCCATGCCCTGCCCGTCACGCCACCACCCCTTCATCCCGAGGTTTCCCATGATCTCGGGGTGACTGAAGCCGGTGTCGACCACCACCGGCGCCTCGCCTCCGGTGATCAGAAAGCCAAACGTCGGCACCTCCTGCCGGCGGCCGGGATCCTGCGCTAGCACCAGGAAGCTCGTATCCAGCTCGATGTCGCCAAGATCGAGAACTTTCACTTCGAGGCTCATACCTGCTCCTTCCCTCGGGGGGCTTGAAGATCGTGGGCTGGTGAGGAGCTTTCCCGCGATCGCCTCCCGTGACTCAGGGTTTTCCGCTCGGTGAGGGTCCTGAGAGCTCCGGGGCGGAGCGCGGGGTCCCCAGTCTGCCCACGCGAACTTTGGCGCTCTGGGTCCACCATTCGGACCCAAATCGCCAATGTTCCCTGTGAGGCGGCACTCACCGCCGCCGGATGACCGCCGCCGTGGGCTTCGGTAGGGTCGCCGAGTGACTGTTGGTCCAAGTGCCACCGAGATCGCCCGCGCGGTCCGCGCCGGCAGGCTTGATCCAGCAGCGCCGATCGAGGAAGCGCTTGCCAAGCTCGAGGAGCATGCCGGTCTCAACGCGGTGATCACGGTTTGCTCCGAGCAAGCGCTCGCTCGGGCCCGCGCCGGCGTGCATGGCCCACTCGCGGGCGTGCCGCTGCTCGTCAAGGACGTGATCGACACCGCGGGCATCCGCACGACGGCCGGCTCCAGCATCTACGCCGAGCGGATACCCGACGTATCCGCGCCCACGGTCACTGCGCTGGAGGCGGCGGGCGCGATCGTGATCGCCAAGACCAACTGCGACGAGTTCGCGTGGGGAGTAACTGGCCAGAACCAGTTCTACGGAGACGCCGGCAATCCATTGCTGCCCGGGCACATCACCGGCGGCTCCAGCGGTGGTAACGCCGCGGCGCTCGCTGCCGGCGTCGCGCCGCTCGCGCTCGGAACCGACACCGGCGGCTCCGTACGGATGCCCGCCGGGTGCTGCCAGGTGATCGGGATGAAGCCGCGGCTCGGTGGGCTGGCGATGGATGGCGTGTTCCCGCTGTGCCCGAGCTTCGACACCGTTGGCCCGATGGCCCGCACGGTCGAGGATTGTGCGCTTTGCTATGGGCTGCTCGCGGGCACCGGGGTCGGCGAGCGGGACATCCGGGGGCTGCGGGTCGGTGTGCTGACGAGCATGCCCCGGCTCAGTCCGGATGCGCCGACCCCCAATTGGGACGACCGCGCGCTCGCGTTCGCGCAACGTCTGGAAGAGCTGGGGATGCACGCCGAGGAAGTGATGCTGCCCGTCCCCGAGTCGGACGTGTGGCCGGTCTTCTATGCCGAGGCGGCCACCACCCACCGGTCCACGTTTCCCTCACAGCGCGAACGCTACGGGGCAACCATCCGCGCCAAGCTCGACGCCGCGCAGAACGTGGATCCGGATGCGCTATCCGCTGCCCGAGCCGCGCTCGCATCCTGGCGGTCGGGGACGCAAACCAAAGTGGACGCGGACGTGATCGTCTGCCCGACGTTGGGGGTCCGGGAGATTCCGCCAAGCGACGTCGATGAGCTCGAGATCCGGGTGGCGTTCTCGGGCTACACGAGAGCTTTTAGCTTTCTTGGCTGGCCGGCGATCGCGATCGGCAGCGTGCAGCTCGGCGCGCGGGACGAGAATGTGCTGTTCACAGTCGCGCGTGCCTGGGAGGGTGCCTACGGGCCACCGGTGTGATCACCCACCGGCACGAGCGCCGATGCGCCAGCCGATGGTGGCCGGTGGGAGCGCCCAGAGACCGACCAGGCGAGCATCGAGTCCCAGCCGTGAGGTGAGTCGGGCTCGCAGCACTCTCCTGTCGCGAAGGCTCGCCGACGGTGCTCTTCCCGGGGCGTAGCGGCGGTCGCGCAGCAGCCGCACATAGCGCGCAGCGTCAGGTCCGCCGTGCAAGCGCACGAGCTGCTCGACCCGGGCCAGGGTGGCCGTCTCGGGTAGCGCGTAGCCCATCCTCGTCAGCGCTTTGACCAGCTCGATCGTCGCCAGCTCCCCGTCGCCCTCGAGGCTCCCGCGCAGGCGAGCGTGTCCGAGAAGCCAGCGCCCCGCCAGGATCAGCAACCCCAGCACCCCCGCCGCCGCAATCAACAGGGCGAAGGCGAGGCCTCCGGCGTGCGTGACGCGGTTGTGGCGGACCCTCGAGGCTCGCACATCAGAGAGCGGCAGCGGGCCGCCGACGGTCGCGGCGATCGCCTGCAAGGGGCTCACAGATCTCTGGCTCGTGAACAGCGGCAACTGCGGCGCCGCCGCCGACCTGGGAGGCGTGGGGTCGAACGGCACCCAGCCGATGCCTGTGAAGTAGACCTCGACCCAGGAGTGGGCGTCGACTGCCCGCACCTGATAGGAGCCCGTGGTGCTGTCATAGGAGCCGGGGAGGAAGCCCGCAGCCACGCGGGCCGGAACTCCGTCCATGCGCAGCATCAACGCCATCGCACCCGAGAACTGCTGGCAGTAGCCGATGCGGTCCGTGAACAGGAACGACTCGAGCGGGTACCGCCGCTCCGGGCTCTGCTCGCTGTAGGCGTAGTTTGCTTTCAGGTAGGTCTCGACCGCCAGCACGAGGTCGTAGGTCGAATGTACCCCGGCGGCGAGCCGGCGCGCGAGCCTGTACATCGGCCCGTAGGGAGAGGCCAGAATTCGCTGCTGGACCTGAGGTGCCGCAGCAGGGGGACTCCGGGTGCCTGGGAACCGACCGTCCGCGCGGTGAAGAACTGGCCCGGGTGCGGCGGGTCCGTCGCGCCGATGCGCAGGCCCGACTGACTCGGCGAGGGGAGGTCGAAGTTGGTGTAGCGCAGATACCCGGCCGGGAACGCGTGCGGCGCGGCGCGCAGCTCAGCGGGAGTTGGCGTCGGGACATACGACATGACCGTGTACGCATCTCCGCTGCGCAGCGCGCGGCCGACGGACAACACCGTGCCATCCTGTTCGTAGCGGATCGGGTCCCCGGAATTGACTGCAGCCGTGGTGCCCTGCTGGGTCGGAAGGAGCCCGGAGTGCAGCCCGGCGATCGTAAACGTGGCAAACGAGTACCAGCGGTCGTTGAGCGGCAGCGGGAGGTCTGCCTCGGTCGCGGGATCGGTGCCCGAGCGCACGAAGCGCAACCCATCGAAGCGATCTAGCGTGGTCACCTTCCACAGCAGCGGGCCGCGCGTGTGAACGGTGAACATCGTGCGCTGCGAGCGCGACCAGGGGATCGGGCCGTAGGTCTGGTCCCAGGAGAATGCGGTGGTTCCGGGCCCCACGCCGAGCACGTCCCACGCGCGGTAGTCAAACCATGCCTGCCTGCCGGCGAGCTGACCGACGAGCACAGCCGCGACCACGCCGGCGCTCGCCAGCCAGGCCAGGGCGGCCACGACGCGCCGAGCGCGAAGGCCCGGCAGCCACAGCCATCCCACCATCAGCACGAGCACCAGCAGTCCGTCGACGGTGGCGGAGCCCCCATTTGAGTCGAGCACGCCAATCACGTACAGGGTCAGCAACAGTGCGAGCGCCGCGAGCTGGCGGAGGGCGTGGCGAAGCGCGGCGTGCGGATTACCGTCGCCCGCCGGCCAGAAGGCCAGCGCGGCGGCCGCGACCGGAACGAGCGCGAGCGCGAGGAGGATGTCCAGGCGCGTCCAGGGGTCGCTGCCCGCGTAGGGCCACAGCGTGGTCGCGACCGTCTCGAGGCCTCCGTGAAGGCCGTGGGCGAGCCTCCCCCAAGCGGTCGGCGGCAGCAGCGGGAAGGGAACGCCCGCAGCAAGCAGGACGCCCGTCGCGGCTGCGAGGATCACGATCGCCCGCACCGCGGCGGCCCGAGTACGGGCCGTGCGCGGGGACTCGACGCGTACCGGGATCAGGATCAGCGATGCTCCCGCCACGACCGCGATGGCGGCGACGGCGAGCACCCGGGCGGTGGGTGGCCGCGTCTCCACCCCCGCGTAGCGCCACGCCGCGAGTCCGCTCATGCCTGCGAACGCCGCAAGTCGCGCCCAACTGGCGCTCTTGGGGGCTAACGCAACCGCGCTCACCGCTCCGCCGCTCTTCTGTGCGCCGGGTCGCGGTCCAGCCGCTGGCCGCTACAGCCGGCGACGGTGAACTGCACCGGCCATCGCGGCACCGGATGCGGCGACACCAGATACCGCACCGGTGCGGCGAACTGCGCGAGCTGTGCGGGCGGGCCGGCCGCCGCCGTCACCCACAGCAGTTTGCTCGAGCCGGGGATGCAGCCGAGCGGGGGCGCGCCCACCTCCGGCGTGAGCAGCGCGAGCCGGACGTGGGCGGCCGAGAACCCCGACAGCGTCGGCTCGATCCTCGCGGGCCGGCTGTCACCGGGCAGCAGCAGCGAACCTCCACCGCTGCGCGCCAGGTGCAGGCACAGGGAGGCCGCCGCCCGCATTGCCTGGTCGAGAGCATCGCCACTCGAGGGCTCGCGGGGATCAACCACGACCAGGGGCCCGGTCTCCCCATCGGCCACCAAGCGCCGCTCCATCAACGTCGTCGTACGCGCGACGGTCGGCCAATGAATCCGGGAACCCGGCGACCCCGGAAGATGTGGTTGCAGCGAGTCGACCTCAGTCGCCGCTGCGTGCAATGCGCTGATGGCATGGCGCCCGAGCGTCGCCGGTTCGCCGCCGACCTCCACGAGGTGCACGGGCTCGACGCTCGGCAGGACCAGCACCTCGCTGGCCGAGGACGTGATCGTGCGGCTGCAGAGACCGAGCGGATCGCTGACAAGCAATGACGCGGGACCAAGCCGGTGGCGCCCGCGACGGGGGAAGCACACGGTGGCCGTGATCGTGCCGTCCTGCAACCCAGAAACCGCCACTGCCGGACCGTCGGGCCATGCGCGGAGCTCCGCGCCGGGCGACGGCAGGCGCGCATTCGCGAGCGACACGGTGATCGGCAAAGCCGCGCGCTCCTCCACGACCGTGCCACCCAACGAGCGCAGCAGGCGCAGGCCGTGCGCGGCGCTCGCGACCCACGCTGCAGCGACCACGGCGATCAGCAGCAGCGCGAGGCCTGGTAGGTACAAGGACGTGGCGGCGAAGCCGGCCCCTGCGAGACAAAGCGCGAAACCGAGGCCGATCGCGAGCAGCACCCTCCTCACAAGGCCGCCACCTTTTCGACCGCATCGTGCAGCACGTCGAGCCGTGAGACATCGATGGCGGCCGGTACGAGCAGCAGCCGGTGGGCGAGCACCGAGGGCAGGAGATCCTGCACATCGTCGGGGAGCACGTGATCGCGGCCCTCCAGCGCGGCCCGGGCCTTAGCCGCCTTGACCAGCATCAGCCCGGCGCGGGGGCTCGCGCCGAACTCGACGCGCGGATCCTCGCGGATCCGCTCCAGCACCGTGACAACGTAGCGAAGCAACCGCTCGCTGGTGTGGACGCGGATCGCGGCGTCCTGAGCCGCGAGCACGTCGGCTACCGTTGCCACCGGTTCGAGCGCGAGCACACGATCACCGGTTGCGTGCTCCGAGAGCATCTCGAGCTCGCGCGCCGCCGAGGGATAGCCCAGTGAGACGCGCACCATGAAGCGGTCGAGCTGGCTCTCGGGCAGGGGATAGGTGCCCGCGTACTCGGTCGGGTTCTGAGTCGCGAGGACAACGAACGGGCGGGCCAGCTCGTGGGTCGCCGCATCGACGGTCACCTGCCGCTCCTGCATGCACTCCAGCAGCCCCGACTGCGTCTTCGGCGGCGCGCGGTTGATCTCGTCGACCAGCACGAGGTTCGCGAACACGGGGCCTGGACGAAACTCGAAGCGTGCCTCCCGCTGATTGAAGATGCTCGTGCCGACAACGTCGGTAGGTAGGAGGTCGGAGGTGCACTGAACACGTGCGTACGCGGCCTCAATCGACCGCGCCAGCGCGCGAACCAGCGCGGTCTTCCCAACTCCGGGATGGTCCTCGATCAATACGTGTCCCTCCGCGAGAAGGGAGACCAGGACGTCGCGCAGCGTGCGCTCGGGGACCTTGACTGCAAGCGCAACGTTCTCGCCGATGCGGGCGGCGAGCCCCGCGACGCCCGCGGGATCGAGCGGATTGGCCCTGTCCACGTCGGTGCGATCTTACGCCCGCGCAGATCCGTGCCGCGAGTCTCGGCTGGACTACTCGCTCAGCGGCTCGACGCCGAGGTAGCGGCGCTGCAGCTCGGGATCGGAGGTCAGCTGCTCGGAGCTGAGCTCGGTGGCGATCTGGCCGGCGAGCATCACGAGGTGGCGCTCTGCGACCGCGGTCGCCACGCCCAGGTTCTGCTCGACGAGCAGAATGCGGACACCGGCCTGCGCAAGCCGATGGATCGTCTCGACCAGCTCGTCGACGATCCGGGGCGCCAGGCCCTCCGAGGGCTCGTCCATGATCAGAAGCTTGGGATGCGCGAGCAGCGCGCGGCCGATCGCGAGCATCTGCTGCTCGCCACCCGAAAGCTGCGTGGCGTCGTTGCGCTTTCGCTCCGCCAGGCGCGGGAACAGCTCATAGATGCGGCTCGGATTCCACTGCCCGTTGCCCTTGCCCCCGACGATCCGCAGGTGCTCGTCCACCGTGAGCGAGCCGAACAGCCTCCGGCCCTGTGGTACCAGCGCCAGCCCCACTCTGGCGATCTTGTAGGACGGTCTGCCGATCAGCTCGAGCCCGCCGAAGCGGACAGAGCCGTTGACCGTGCTCGGGTGCATGCCCATGATCGCGTGGCACATCGTCGTCTTGCCCATGCCGTTTCGGCCGATGATCGACACGGGCTTCTCGCCGACGGTGAAGTCGAGCCCTTGGAGCACGTGCGCGGGCCCGTAGTAGGCGTTCAGTCCCTTGACTTCGAGCAGCTCTCCGTCACTCACCGTAATGGTGCCTCCCGAGGTACAGCTCGTGGACGGTCTCGTTGGCGCGGATCTCGGCAGGCGTGCCCTCGACGATCACATGCCCGTCGTGCATCATCGTCACCCACGTTGCCACGCGCAGCGCGACGTCCATATCGTGCTCGATCAACAGCAAGGTGACGTGCGAGGGCAACGCCAGCAGCAGCTCGGTGAGCGTCTGGCGCTCGGCTCGTGAGAGCCCAGCCGCCGGCTCGTCGAGCATCATCAGCTGTGGGTCGGAGGCGCGCGCCATGCCGATCGACAGCTGCCGGCGCTCGCCGTGCGAGAGCTCGCTCACGAGTGCGTTCAGGCGATGGCCCAGCCCGACTTCGTTCGCAGCCTCGCGCGCCTTCGCGCGAAGCGGGCCGTCGCGCTTGGCAGAGCGAAACGGGAACACGTGCCCGCTGCGGACGCCGAGTGCGGCGAGGTAGATGTTGTCCTCCACCGACAGCCCCACGAACACCCGCGACTGCTGATACGTGCGCGCGAGACCGAGCTTCGCCCGCTGTCGCGCCGGGGCATGGGTGACGTCGGTCCCGAACAGCTCGATCGCTCCTGCCGTCGGCGGGAACTCGCCCGCGATCAGGTTGAACAGGGTCGTCTTGCCGGCCCCATTGGGGCCGAGGATCGTCCTGCGGTCCCCGCGCCTGATCTCGAGGTCCACGCTCTCCACGGCGTGGAGCCCACCGAAGCGCCGGCCGACCCCCCGAAGGAGGAGGATCGGCTCGGCGTTCTCGGCTGTCTGGGCAGTTACTGCCACTTCTGTGCGCTGGTCAGTGGAAGCTGACCGGCTTTTCCTTGCCCTGCCATGGCAGTGCTTTCTTGACACACGTCGGCTGCCCGCGTCCCGGCGAAGGAGTCGTCGGGGTGAACAGGCCACCGAAGGACTCAGTCACCCCCGGCACCTCGTAGATCGTTTTTACGCCGGTCGCGCTGACCTGCGCGATGTAGTTGGGAATGATCGCTTGGCGGTTTTGGTCCAGCGTGATCGGGCCGTACGGAGCATCCGGCAGCGATGTCTTGGCCAGCGCCGCGTGCAGCGCCGCCTGGCCGTTTGACAGGTCGCCGTGGACCGCGGTCAGCGCCTTGTCGAGCGCCCATGCCGCGTCGTAGTAGTTGACCGTGAACACGCTCGATGCGAGGCCCGCGAGCGTGCCGGGCGCCGGCAGCGAGTTGGTCTTCCCCGGGTACGCCTGCTTCAGCGCGGCGATGTAGGCGGCCGCGTTGGGCGAGGTCGTGTCCTCGGTGGTGGAGGTGCCCTCCAACGCGCCGGCGTCACCCGCGTGCACCGCCGCGATGGTGGCCGGGTCGCCGAGGAAGATGTTCCCGGCCAGCGTGTTCTTCTTGAACGCGCCTCGCGCCTGGGTGTACTGCTTGAGGAAATCAAGCAGGCCCGCGCCGCCGACGGCGCTGAACAGGCCGTCGAACTTCTGCGGGATCTGAGTTATGTAGGACGAGTAGTCGGTGGTGCCGAGCGGCGGATAGACCCGAGTCACGGTCCCACCGTCGGCGCAGAAGTCGGCGATGAAGCCTGCCGCCGACGTCCACCCGAACGCGTAGTCGTCCATCACCACGACGGCGTTGCGCCAGCCGAGCTTCTTGTACGCGTAGTCGCCGACGCCGGCGCTCCATTGCGCGCCGTCGCCGTTGAAGCGGTAAAAGTTCGGCGAGCGGACCTTGAGCGTGGCGTCCTGCGCACCCGAAGTGCCGTTGATGAACGTCTTCCCGGGCTGGGTCTTGGAGTAGTTCGCCACCGCGATCCCCTCATCACCGGAGAGCGGGCCGATCACGACTTGCGCTCCGTCGGATTCGACCAGGCGGCGGACTTCCGACAGGGCCTTGGCCGCGGTGTCGTCCGAGCACCCATAGCCGACGATGTCGATTGGGTGGCCCGCGATCGTGCCGCCGTGGATGCCGTCGCTGGGGACCGGCCCGTTGGGCTTCGCCCCGTTGTGCGCGATGAAGTACGCCTGTGCGCCGCCGATGTCTGAGTTGTACCACGCGCCGAAGTCGCCGGCGCAGTCTGACAGGATCCCGATCTTAATTGCGTTCGACGGCGCGGCCGCGGCCTTCGACGTCGCACTGCTGGCACTGCTAGTGGTGCTGCTGCTGCTCTTGCTGCCGCAGGCCGCGATCCAAAGCCCGCACAAAGCAATGAGCGGTATTACGGCGAGCCGCCTCAGCGCCCACCGCCCGACATGCCTCTCCAACCTCGTCACCTCCTCAGCGACGTTTGCGTTTTCAGGGACTGCCATGTCCGTTTCCGCATTTCGCTCAGGTCTCCTGCACCCCCGAGCTCGACGAACCGCCGGACGTCAATGTTCCCGCGGTTTCTGGGAGAGCCTCCTCCCCGGCCCCCTGAGCCGGGCTGGAGGGTGACCTCCCCGCGCGGCCGGCGGGACCGAGCCCGCGCAGCCGCTGCCCAATGCCGATCAAGCCGTCAGGCGAGAGCAGCACGATTACCAGGAATACGATTCCGATGATCGTGGCGAACCGCCCAGGGTTCAGCCACAGGCCGAACGTGGGCGTGTCCTGGCGAGAGTAGTAGTCGATCAGCGAGTAGGCTAAGGCGCCGATCCACGCTCCCTCGAGGCGCGACAGGCCGCCGATCACCGCAATGATCAGCACCGCGATCGTCTGGGTGATGTTGATCGAGCCGGGTGAGATCTGGGTGTTGAACCAGACCGACAGGATCCCGGCGACTCCGGCCACGAACGCGCCGAGGGCAAATGCAAGCGCCCGATGGAGGGGGACGTTGTAGCCCAGCGAGCGCATCCGCGGGGGGTCGTCGCGGATGCCCTGCAGGGCGATCCCGAACGGGGTGCGGATGATGTAGCGCAACAGCAGGTAGACGGCGACCGAGCATCCCAGGCACATGTAGTACAGCGGCGTGGGATTGGTGATCGGGTCGCCTATCATGCCTGGCCGCGAGACACTGCGGATACCGCCGAAGCCGCTCAGCTGCGTCACCTGGCCGAAGAAGTAGTAGACGAGCAGCGACAGAGCGAGCGTGATCATCAGGAAGTAGATCCCGTAGCTGCGCGATGCGATAGCTCCGAAGAGGAAGCCGACGATCACCGCCACCGCGATCCCGAACACGACGCCCGCCCACGGCGTCCAGCCCAGGTTCAGTCCGCCCTCACTGTTGATGGTGTGTACGACGTTGCCCATCGCAAAGCCCGCGATCCCGTAGATGGCGACCTGCGCCAGCGAGGTCATGCCGCCATACCTGTATAGGAACGTGAGGCTGACGCCGGCGATTCCCAGCCACAGCGCCTGGGTCAGGATCTGGCTGAGCCAGAAGGGATCGAAGATCTCAGGCGCCAGCAGCAGCACGATCGCGATCGCAACGAGCACGGCCCAGCCGCCGATCGCGATCCCGCCGGGACGTGAGCGCCTGGCCGCGGCCGTGCTTGCCAAGGTGCTCATGCCGGCCTCCCGAACAGGCCGAGCGGCCGGACCGCCAGCACCGCGATCACCAGGATGAACGACGTCAGGACGCCGTAGTTGCTCAGGTCCACCGAGCCGAAGTGCAGGTAGATGGCCGAGTAGGACTGCACCAGCCCGAGCAGGAGCGCTCCGATCGCGGCGCCGGGAAGGCTGCCCATCCCGCCGATGATCACGACGATCAGCGCGTCGAGCAGGAACTGCGTGTCGAGCCCGGGCCCCACGGAGATCATCGTGCCGCCGAGGCCGCCGGCAAACCCGGCGAGCATCGCGCCCAGGAAGAACGCGCCCGCGAACACCAGCTGCACGTTGACGCCGAGCGCCGAGAGCATCGAGCGATCGTCGACCCCCGCACGAACGATCATCCCGAACCGCGTGCGCTTGATCAGCAGATACAACAGCAGGCCGACCAGTAGGGCTGCCCCGAGCACCACGGTGATGCGGAAAAACCCGTAGCGGAAGGAGCCGACGACAATGCTGTTTGGCCAACTGGTCGGTTGCTGGATTGACTCGACGACGCCCCCGTAGTGGGCGACCATCTGATCGGCGAAGATGACTGAGATCGCGATCGTGATCAGCGCTTGGCGCAGTTCCTGCCCCTGGTTCCAGCGCAGGAACACCTGTTGGATCGCCAGGCCGACGAGTCCGATCACCACGGTCGCGAACACAAGCGGCACCACGAATCCCGCGACGCTGATGTTCGCGGCGCCGCCGAGCGAGAACTGCGATGTCCCTCCCGCAAACCAGTGTGTCTGCGCAACGTAAGCCACGTACCCGCCGAACAGGTAGAGCGAGCCGTGGGCCATATTCACCACCCGCATCAGCCCGAAGATCAGCGTGAAGCCCGCAGCCACGACGAAATACAGGGCGGCGTCTGTGATCCCGTTGAGCGTCACCTGGAGGAACGTGTTCCCGCCATCGGTGGCCTTGATGACCAGCCACACGACGACCGCGATACAGAGTGCAATCAGCACTCCCTGTGGCATCCGCCTCACGGCAACTGTCACCCTCGCTCAGACCTCCTTCATCCTAACCATATCGAACCCGCGGCCAGGCAACACAGACGAACGTCGGGATAACAATCAGCTAACCCTCTACTCGGTCGCCGGAAGCGGGCCACGGTATCCCCTCCGCGTCGTTAGGGCAAAGACGCATGTCCCATCAGTTCGATAGGGCTTTACCTATATCCTCTCGACGTGACCTTACGACAGGTGTCGTACTTCTTGGCGGTCGCGGACGAAGCATCGTTCACCCTTGCGGCGCGCAGGCTGCGCATCGCGCAACCATCGTTATCGCAGCAGGTTCAGGCGCTCGAGCGGGACGTAGGCGCGAAGCTGCTCGAACGGACCTCGCGGGGCGTGCGGTTGACCACTGCGGGTCGCGAGTTCCTCCCCGAGGCGCGCGCGATGCTGGCAGCCTCGCAACGCGCGCGGCTGGCCGTGCGTCAAACCGAGGCCTTGGAGGGGGGCGAGCTGGAGATCGCCACGGTTCGTTCACTCGCGGTCGGAGTGCTGCCGCCGCTGATCGGCCGGTTCCGCCGCCGGCATCCCGGCGTGCGCATCTGGCTGCGGGAGTTCTCGCACCGCGAGCGCCTCAACGATGCCGTGCTGTCGGGTCTGTCAGACATCGCCGTGGGCCCCAGACCCGGTGTCTGGTCTGGTCCCCTGGTCGCGCTCGGATGGGAGGAGTTCGTGGTGATCCCGCCGCCTTCCGATCCGGTCGCCGAGCGCAATGGCGCGCTCAATCTCCGCCAATTGTCAGAGCGCGAATGGATCCTCTACGAGCCCGGTCACGGGCTGAACGATGTCGTCCTGTTCGCCTGCGCTCAAGCGGGCTTCACGCCGCGAGCGGCGATGCGCACCGGGCAGGCAGAGGCCGCGGTTCGCTTGGCCGCCTCGGGACTGGGCGTCGCGATGGTGCCGATGAACGTGGTTCCAGAGCAGCTCGCCACGATCTCGCGCCGCCTGCGGCAGCCGGTCACCCGGGAGCTTGCGGCATACACCCGCACGCAGTTCTCGCCGGCCGCCGAGGCTTTCGCGACGGTCGCCGCTGCCGCCGACCGCCCGCCGCGGCCTCCGCGAGCGATCGTCTTCCGGTGACCGGTCACGAACCGAGATATGCGGTGGCCTCGATCTCCAGGCGCGCGCCCGCCACCGCGAGCCGGCTGACCTCCACGAGCGTGCTCGCCGGCCGCGCCGGGCCGAAGAACTCCTGGCGGACCGGATTGATCCGCTGCCGGTCGTCGACGTCCAGCAGGAACACGGTTACCTTGACGATGTCCGATGGCTCCACCCCGGCGGCGGCCAGAACCCGTCCCATGATCGCGAAGATCTGCCGCGCTTGCGCGACCACGTCGTCGCCGCCGACGAGCTTCCCCGCCGCGTCCACGGAGACGATCCCCAGATGTAGAGCAGCTCGCCGGCTTGCACGGCGTCGGTGTAGTGGCTGATCGGTTCGGCCAGGCCCTCGACACGGAGCTCCCGCCGGGTCATGCGACCGCGTTCGGGATCTCGGTGATCACGCCGGTCATGCGGCCGCATTCCGGATCTCGCTGATCACGGCTGGACCGGGACCTCGAGCAAGATCCTCGCGCGCTGGGTCTTTGGCTTCTCGGCGTCGGCGGGATCTACGTAGCGGATCGTGCGCTGACCCGCGAACTGAGCGGGGAGGAGGAGCACCCTGGCAAACGCCGAGGGCTCGGTCGCCGAGGTCGTGGCGAGCACCGGCTCGGGCCCGCTCTCAAACCAGGGCTGCCCGGGACCAAACGTACGCTCGGCCCCCTGGGTCTCGATCGTGATCTCGCCGAAGAGCAGGCAGCGGATGCCGGGCCCGGGGTGCGTGTGGCGGTAGGCGATGCCACCGGGATCGAAGTCGACTCTGTCGCAGCGCATCAGCCACAAAGTCGCCGGGTCGAGCTCCACCTCGGCCGACAACAGCGCGCCGGGCGCGTCGCCGTCGG
>CAWBDI010000001.1:0-393666 GCA_963787555.1 uncultured Solirubrobacterales bacterium | reverse complement strand
CAAGCGCGCAAGCACGCGGCCTCGGAAAACCGTCGAGGCACCTTCGGCGGTGCCGCATCTGTCGGTGGCCGAGCGGGTGGCACGCGGAAAGGCCGCGCGGGCCGAGGTCCCGCGTTCCAGCCACGCCTCTTTCGAGCCCTCACCGCTGCGCACGGACCCGATCGTGGTGCTTGAGCGGCAGGCCGAGACGCGGGTGCCGGAGCTGGTACCGATCCGGTACGGCCGGATGCTGGTTTCGCCGTTCACGTTCTATCGCGGGGCCGCGATGATCATGGCGGAGGACCTCGCGTCGACGCCGCGGTCGGGACTCAACGTGCAGTGCTGCGGCGACGCGCACCTGTCGAACTTTGGCGTGTTCGCCTCGCCGGAGCGGCGCCTGGTGTTTGATCTCAACGACTTCGATGAAACGCTTCCCGGCCCGTGGGAGTGGGATCTCAAGCGGCTGGCAGTGAGCATGCTGATCGCCGCCCGCGACAACGGCTTTCGCTCCAAAGATCAAGACCAGATCGTGCTCGAAACCCTCGGGCAGTACCGCACGACGATGAGCCGTTTCGCGGGGATGAACAACCTCGACGTGTGGTACGCCCACATGGACATTGAGAGCGTTGTCAAGGACTTCGGCTCGCAGTTCAAGCAGCGGATGGTCAAGCGAACAGAGAAGACACTGGCGAAGGCTCGTACTAAGGACAGCGTGGCGGCGTTCTCCAAGCTGACTGAGGTAGGGGACGGGAAGGTGCGGATCGTTGACCAGTCGCCGCTGATCGTGCCGATCGAGCAGCTCGCGCCGGGCGGTGAGCGCGACGAGATGTTCGAGCTGCTGCACGGGCTTCTGCTTTCCTACCGCGAGTCGCTGGAGTTCGACCGGCGCGAGCTGCTCAAGCAGTTCGAGTTGACCGACTTCGCTCGCAAGGTAGTTGGGGTCGGCAGCGTGGGCACGCGCGCGTGGATCGCGCTGCTGCTCGGCCGCGACGGCCAGGACCCGCTGTTTCTGCAGATGAAGGAGGCCGAGGCATCGGTGCTGGAGGATTTCTTAGGCCCGAGCGGCTTCTCGAATCACGGCGAGCGAGTGGTCACCGGGCAGCGGCTGATGCAGGCCAGCAGCGACATTTTCCTCGGTTGGGTACACGTCGTCTCCCCGATCGATAACAAGCAGCGCGACTTCTACGGCCGTCAGCTCAAAGACTGGAAAGGCTCTGCGGAGACCGAGCAGATGGTCCCGAAGGGCATGGCCGCGTATGGCCGGCTCTGCGGTTGGACTCTCGCCCGCGCCCACGCCCGCAGCGGCGACCGGATCGCGATTGCCGCCTATCTCGGCAAGAGCGACGCCTTTGACCGCGCGCTGCTCGAGTTCTCAGACGCCTATGCCGAGCAGAACGAGCGCGACTACCAACAACTCGTCGCAGCGGTCAAGGGCGGAAGAATCGTGGCCGAGACGGGACTGTGACCCAGCGCCGCGACGTCCGCAACCGTAGTTCGCCCAGCGTGACCAGAAGGTGCCTCACCCGTTTGGGATGATGAGGACGGCGGGGGTTTCGGCTTCGATCCATTGAGTGAGCACCGACCTCGCGCGCTGGCAGTTCGCGACCACGAGCATCTATCACTTCCTGTTCGTTCCGGTGACGATCGGGCTGGCATTCCTGATCGCCATTCTCCAGACCATCTGGTACCGCTCGGGAAACCCCGAACACCGGCGGCTGACCCGCTTCTTCGGGGTGCTGCTGCTGATCAACGTAGTCGTCGGGGTGGTCACCGGGCTGGTCCAGGAATTTGAGTTCGGGATGAACTGGTCCGCCTACTCGCGATTCGTCGGCGACGTATTCGGCGCTCCGTTGGCGATGGAGGGCCTCGCGGCGTTCTTTCTCGAATCGACCTTCCTGGGGCTGTGGATTTTCGGTTGGGACAAGCTGCCCAAGCGGGTGCACCTGGCGTGCATCTGGCTGGTGGCGTTTGGATCGATGCTCTCAGCGGCGTTCATCCTGGCCGCCAACTCGTGGATGCAGCACCCGGTCGGTTATTCGATCAATCACTCCACGAACCAGCCCCAGCTGAGCAACGTCCTGGCGCTGTTCACCAACCCCACGTTTCTGTGGGGCTATGTGCACGTCATCCTCGCCTCGGTGGTCACCGGGAGCGTGGTGATGCTGGCCGTGTCGGCTTGGTATCTACGTCGCAGAGTCGAGGTCGAAGCGTTCAAGCGATCCGCGCATCTGGCCTTGGTCGCGCTGATCCCGACGCTCGGCCTTGCGCTGTTTGTAGGCAGCGAGCTCGGGGTCGTCGAGGCCAAGTATCAGCCGGTCAAGATCGCCGCTGCCGAGGCGCAGTGGACTAACTGCCAACCGTGCTCATTCTCGGCCTTCCAGATCGGTGGAGGCAAGAACGATCAGACGCCAAAGCAGATAATCGCGATCCCGTACCTTCTCTCGTTCCTCGCCACCAACTCGTTCAAGGGCAAGGTCGTCGGCATGAACGAACTCCAGCAGCAGTACACCCAGCAGTACGGACCCGGCAACTACATCCCGAATGTGTTCATCCAGTACTGGTCGATGCGGGTAATGGCCTACCTCGCGGCAGGGCTGTTCCTGCTGGCCGCCTGGGGTGGATGGCTGCTGCACCGCAAGAAGCTCGAGCACTCCCGCCGATTCCTGCTCCTGGCCGTGTGGATCCCAGCCGTCCCGTTCTTTATGAACACCGCTGGGTGGATGCTGACCGAGAACGGCCGCCAGCCCTGGATCGTGCAGGGTCTGATGAAGACCACCGTCGGCGTCTCGCCGTCGGTGAGCGCGACTGAGATATGGATCAGCTTGATCGCGTTCGTGCTGCTCTATCTGGTGCTCGGCGCCGCGGATCTGGTCTTGATGTTGCGCTACGCGCGGCGGGGGTTGCCGGAAGACCATGACGGGCAACCTGAGCGATCCTCCGAGGCGGCGGCTCCGGACGGCGCTATCCCAGAACTGGCTTATTAGCGAGATGCTCCATCTCCACACCCTTTGGTTCGTAATCATCGCGTTCTTCTGGACGGGCTTCTTCGTCCTGGAGGGTTTTGACTTTGGGGTCGGCATGCTCCACGCGGTGGTCGGGAGGACGGACGCGGAGCGAGCCGACGCGATCGACTCGATTGGCCCGTTCTGGGACGGAAACGAAGTCTGGCTGGTGGTCGCCGGAGCGGCCACCTTCGCTGCCTTCCCAGGCTGGTACGCGACCATGTTCTCGAGCCTGTACCTCGCCCTGCTGCTCGGGTTGGCGGCGTTGATGGCCCGCGGTGTTTCGTTTGAGTTCCGTTCCAAGCTCACCGACCCACGCTGGCGCCGAGGTTGGACTTGGGCGACCATTGTCGGTAGCGCGCTCGTCCCGCTGCTACTCGGTATCGGCCTCGGAGACCTCCTGCACGGACTCCCGATCAACCAGAGCCACGACTACACCGGCAACTTCTTCGACCTCTTGACGCCCTATGGGATATGGACAGGGCTGACCCTCTTGATCCTCTCTCTACTGCACGGGGCAACGTTCTTGGTGCTCAAGACGTCCGGAGCGATCCACGAGCGCTCGCGCGCAATAGCGCGCTGGCTCGTATGGGTGGCGGTGGGCGCCGCGATCGGCTTCGCGATCTGGACGCGAGTCGTGGTCGGGCGTGGTTTCCCAAGTCCGTTGATGGCGCTCGCCGTGCTCGCCGTGCTCGGCACCGCCTTTCTGGTTCCAAGCCGCCAGGAGGGCTGGGCGTTCGCTGCTTCTGCGAGCACGATGGCTATTACCGTCGGGTCGATCTTCATCGGGCTCGCTCCCAACGTCATGGTCTCTAGCACCAACAAAGCCTTCAACCTGACCATGTCAAACTCGGCCTCGGCCTCGTACGCGCTGACGGTGATGACCGTGGTGGCGGTGATCTTCCTCCCCCTGGTGCTGCTTTATCAAGGTTGGTCCTACCACGTCTTCCGCGCACGAGTTACGACGCCTTCCCCGACTGAGCCTCCGAAGCCTGCGGAATCGCCGACCCCTGGTCGGGCGACTATCTAATCTGAGAGGGCCCTCAGGAAGTCGGTCACAGCAGCGTGATCACGCCGCGGATGAGCAGCCAAAGGGCGATCACGGCGGCTCCAATCACGGCGGCGGTCCGACCGCTGCGGCCCATCCAAGCTCTGAACGTGGTGATCGTGTCCTGTGTCCGCTCCGGCGCGAACACGTAACCAAGCAGGGGCAGCTCGAGCAAGAGCTGCTGCATTAGGCAGAAGCCGACAACCAATAGCACGGTCGGGACGGTGCCCGGTTTGAGCTTGTGGATGTGATCCAGCGCATCCAGGTAGGAGACGCCGGGAAAGCTCAGAACGGCTCCGACTACGAACGTAACCCGGGGATCGCCTTTGCCCAGCATTCGCAGCGGCAACGACTGAGTCTGCTTACCGGCCTCCTCGCGAGCCCTCAGCTTCGCGTCCTTCTTCTCGTGTCGGCGCTGCTGGAACCGTTGGTCGCGCCCTGTGGCGAGCACGAACGCGATGGCCGCCGCGAGCAGACCAACGACCAGGTCCTCGACCGGGCCGATGGTGTGCTTGCTGGTGCTCTCGGTAGCGGATCCGGGAAGCGCGAAGACGATCACCAGGCCGAGCGTGACGCTGGTTGTGTAAGCGCCGAGCAGATAGCCCACCATCAACCGCTTGGGGCTCGGAAGCAACAGCATCACCGTCACCGCGGCAAGCAGCGACGGGTTGAACATCGAGAACAGGCTCAGCACGAAGATGTCAACGAGTTGGTTGTTCATCGCGTAGAAATCCCTCAGCTCCCTCAGCGCGAGTCAGGCGCGCCGGAAGCAACGAGCTGCATCAGATCCAACCACCCCCGGGCACGTTGCCATCACCCCAAGCGGGTGATCAGTGCACGGCCGCTGAGACTCGTCATGGATCATCGCGGGTTCTCCCGGCGGATGTGCTCAAGCCCGGCTTCGATCGCTTCTAGACGCCCCCCTATCTGATCGAGCTTCGCGGACAGCGCGTCGGTCGTGGTGCCCTGGATGCGCCGGCGAGCGGTCTCGATGAACGCTGAGGTGATCGCCGCGGTGGTGACGGTCAAGAAGCCGATCCCGACCAGCATCACCAGCGCCGCAACCAGCCGGCCCAGGGGGCTGGTTGGCACGAGGTCACCGTAGCCGACGGTCGTTACCGTCTGGATCGCCCACCACAGGCTGTCGCCGATATTGGGGAACGTCTTCTGGTCGGTAAAGTGGATCAGCACCGCGGCGACGATCGTCACGGACACGGTGAGGCTCGCGATGATCCGTGCAGCACGCAGAGCAGTCAGCGGCTTGCGCAACAGGACGTTGACTGCGCGGGGATGGCTCGGCGGCGGGGTGGCCGCGGTTCCCTCACGTGTGGTCATGATCGTGACCTCCTGATGATTTGCTCAGCCCAACCCGTTGAAGACGGGGAATCAGCTCGCCCCGACCGGCTTCCTCGCCATGCCCTCTGCCCGCGTGCTCAGTGACTGAGTCGTTGGATCAGCCGGTGATGCGGACGCCCTTCGGGGGAACCTTCACCTCGAACGGCAGCAGTTGGTCGTTTCCTTGGCCGGCCACCCCGTAGCTCGATTCCGGCACCTCTTGCCAGGCGCCGGGGAGGTCGCCAATTGGCTCAGAGACCACCATTCGTGCATCATCGGAGAGCTGTTGAAGAATTTGTCGCTCGGGGTAGAGCTCTTTGAGCGTGTGCACGTCGCGCGAATGGAAGAGCGATCGGGATTTGCCCTCGCTGGAGTAACGGAATCCCCACAAGCGCTCCCCGTCGCTGGTTGCGATCGTGCCCTGGAACGGGTACTTGATCCCTCGCTCTCGTCCGCATGCCTCAACCAGGCCGATCGCGCGCGCCACTGCGTCCGGCGGATCGTCCTCGAGCCCGAGGGTCAGCGCCAGGTAGAACAACACCTCGGTGTCGGCTTGTCCTTTGATCTCGGGATACAGCGATTCGTCGATCGCGAGCACCAGGTCGCGCTTGATCCTGTCGAAGCCGTCGATGAATCCGTTGTGCATCCACAGCCAGCGGTCATGGCGGAACGGATGACAGTTTGTCTGCTGCACGGCTGATCCAATCGCGGCGCGAATATGCATGAAGAAGAGATGGGAGCGCACATGTCTGGTGAGCTCGCGTAGGTTCTGATCATTCCACGCCGGTTCGATGCTGCGAAACACGCCTGGAGTCGGTTCGGCGTCATACCAGCCGAGGCCAAATCCATCACCATTCGTCGTCTCCGCGCCAAGGCGTGAGTGCAAGCTCTGGTCCACCAGCGAATGTGCCGGCGTGTAGAGCGCGTCATGGATGAGGACGGGAGAACCAGTGTAGGCAAGCCAGCGGCACATTGAGTCGCTCCATAACTTGTGGGAGATCTCGCGTCGAGCGCATGATCCAAGGTTGATGGTTGAGGTGGCGTGATCTTCGCCATCAGCCAGACGGCGTTGGGGCCTGCGCGGTTGACGCCATTACCTGATCGTCTTCCCAGTCGATCAGCGCCGCATCGCCGCGATCGAGGACATGTGGGCCGCCCGTCGTCGAGAAGCGGTCCCAGCTCCAGTCGATGATCGCTTCGAGCTTGGCGCGGGTTCCCGTCATCAAGCTGGCATGCACTCCGAGCCACGCCATGTGCGCGAGCTGCCCGTGGATCTCGTGATGGTTCTTGCCGACCTCCGCGATCGCCGCGCCGTGGCCGATCATCGCCATGATGCCCTTGTCACGGTAAGCGAAATCCGCTCTCGGCTTGCCCCGGAAGTCTGCCAGGATATTGTCCGCAGCGCAGGTGCCGCTCTGCAGCGCCACCGAGCCGAGCTGCGGAAGCGACGTGTCGTCCGGACCAGGAATATTGGCGATGTCTCCGACCACATACACGCCTGGGCTGCCCGCCAGCGTCAGGTCAGGCTGGACGTCGACGCGCCCGCCCCGACCCTGCGCGAGGCCGCCGTCTGCGGCGACCGCGGCGGCCATGATGCCACCCCCCCACACCACGCACCTCGTCGGTATCACCGTCCCCTCCGAGAGCAGCGCGTGACCGGTCCCGACCTCCTTGACCCCGACCCCGAGGTGGACCTCAACCCCTTTTTCGTTGAGGACCTTGGCGACATACGCGTGAGCCTTGTCAGAGAACGGCTTCAAGAGCGCATCCCCAAAGTCGAGCAGATGGATGTGAGCCGCCGTGGCATCGAAGTTGCGGTATTCGACGGGAACGGTCACATTGATCATGTCGGCCAGCGCGCCCGCCACCTCCACGCCGGTCGGGCCCCCGCCTACGACCACGAAGTTCAGCGCGCCACGCTGCACCAGCGCCGGATTTCGATCGACCTGCTCGAACAAGCCAAGGATCCGAGAGCGCAGACGCGTCGCGTCATCAAGCGCGTAGAGCGGGAAGGAGTTCTCGGGAGCACCGGGCGTGTGGAAGAAGTTCGGCTGTGAGCCGGCCGCCAACACCAGCGCGTCACCCGTCCACTTCTCTCCATCCTTGGTGGCCACGGTCCGCGTGGTGGTGTCAACGGTCGAGACCTCGGCGAGCTTCACATCAACGTTCTCTTGCCCGGCGAATACCTCTCGCAGCGAATGTGCGATGTCACTCCCGGCGACCTGGGAGGTGGCCACCTGGTAGAGCAGCGGCTGGAACTGGTGGTAGTTGTTGCGGTCGATCAAGGTGACGTCGACGTCCTTGTTCTCGGCCAGCCGCATCGCGCAGCCAAGACCTGCAAAGCCCCCACCGACGATCACGACACGATGCCTGCCGTTCGCCGCGCTCATGAGGGCACCGGTGACGCGGTGGCCGACGCCGACGAGGCTCCCAGCCGATCGAGCACACGGTCACCGACGCGTAGCGCGTTGGCCATCGCGGTCAGCGCTGGGTTCACCGCTCCGATGCTCGGGAAGAAGCTCGTGTCGACCACGTACAGGTTGTCGAGCTCATGCGCCTTGCAATCGGTATCCAGAACCGACGTGCCGGGGTCGCTACCGAACCGGCAGGTGCCGGCCTGGTGGGCCACGCCGGCCACCGGAATCTCGTTCTTGAGATAGGCGTGGTGGGGAAGCAGGTGGTGGTGCTCCATGTCGAGGTGAGCGAGCATCGATTTGAGCTGCTCGTACAGCCGCCGCTTGGGTTCCTCGTTCGTCGCCTGGTATGCGATTGTGATCGTGCCGTGCTCGTCGACGGTCACGCGGTTATCGGGTCGCGGCAGATCCTCGGTTGACAGCCAGAAGTCGACCGCGTGCTTCGCGACTGCCTCGAGCGACCAGGTTGGTGCAAGCGCCGTTTCACCGGGCTTCTCGCCGTGGAACATCGGAGCCTGAGACTTGCCGACCATCTGAATGTTGCCCAGCGGGAACTCGAAGTCCGGCCCGCTGAAGTAGAAGTCGTTGAGACCCAGCGTCTTCTGGAAGATCGTGGTGTTCTCTTCCCTGGAGAGCGCCAGCACCGCCTGGCTGTTGTGAAACATGTAGTTGCGGCCCACCTGCCCCGAGCTGTTGGCGAGGCCGTCCGGGTGCTGTTCGTTGGCCGATGATAAGAGCAGCCTCGCGGAGTTGGCCGCTCCGCAGGAGACGACGACGATGTCCGCGCTGAGCGTCTGCTCGGACCCATCCTGTACGACAACGACACCGGTGACCTCCGCGCCGGACGGGCTGGTGATCAGCCGCACCGCCTCGGCACCGATCTGTAACTCGACGTTGGGGTGCTCCAACGCAGGCCGCACGCCCAGCACTTCGGCGTCTGACTTGGCGTGGACGATGCAGGGAAAGCCATCGCAGTTGTTGCAACGCATGCAGTTGCTGTAGGGCATGTTGCTCTCGTTGAGCATCACCCCGCAGGGGGCGTGGAAGGGATGGTGACCAAGCGCCGCCAAGTCGTCCGAGAGCTTCTGAATCCGCGGCGCGTGCGAGACCGCCGGGAAGGGATAAGGCGCGCTGGCCGCCGGCTCGGTGGGATCCTCTCCGCGGGCGCCGTGCACCTGGTAGTACTGCTCGGCCAGGGTGTAGTAGGGCTCCAGCTCGTCATAGCCGATCGGCCACGCGGGCGAGATCCCGTCGTGATGGCGGAGCTCGCCGAAGTCCTCCTCTCGCAGCCGGTACAGCGCCGCTCCGTACATCTTGGTGGCGCCCCCGACGAAGTAGTGGACGTCGGGCTGGAACTCATCGCCGTTCTGATAGCGCCAGGTGTCGTGGGTCACGTAGCGTCCATTGACGAACACCTCCTCGGCGGCAACGTTCTGGGGTTCCTGGGGGAGCCATCCGCCACGCTCGAGCAGCAGCACGCGCTTGCCCGAGGGAGCAAGATGGCGAGCCAGGGTGCCACCGCCAGCACCGGTCCCGATGATGATCACGTCGTAGTCGGTCACGGGGTCAATCTCCTATCGGGTATGCGGTACTGAGCTTGCCAGGGCTCCCGAGCTCGGTGGCCCGAGTCCCTCCAGTGCCAACCGCTCGGCGAGGATGATGCGCGAGGCGGCCTCGATCAGCGCGAGATGCGAGAACGCTTGCGGGAAGTTGCCCAGATGCCGATCGGTATCGGCGTCGAATTCCTCCGCGTAGAGCCCGAGCGGAGACGACGCGCGCAGCAAGCGCTCCATCAGGTCATGCGCTCGCTGGGCCTCCCCGACGATCGAGAGACCCGACACCAGCCAGAACGAGCAGATCAGGAAGGTCCCCTCTTTGCCCGACATTCCGTCATCGGTCTCGTCCGTGCGGTAGCGCAGAACGTAGCCGTTCTCCGTCAGATCCTCCGCGACCGCCATCACCGTGTTGTGCATACGATCGTCACTGCCGGGCAGCAAGCCGAACATCGGCGCCAGGAGCGTCGAGGCATCGAGCGCGTCGGTCTCGTAGTGCTGGCGCAAAACGCCCTGATCGCTGACTCCGTGGGCAAGGATGTCCGCCTTGACCTCTTCCGCGGTGGCCTGCCACTCGGACCGCAGTTTGCGGTCGCCGCGAATCTCAGCCAGCTGTGCCGCTCGGTCCATCGCGATCCAGCACATCAGCTTTGAAGAGACGTAGTGCTGGGGCTTGCCCCGTGCCTCCCAGATCCCCTGATCGGGCTCGCGCCACACCCGGGTGGCACCAGCGGCTTGTGATTCGACGAGCGGCCACAGGCGCCGGGGGAGGCGTTGACTGTGCATGGTGTGCTTGAGGATCGAGTCGAGCACCGCGCCGTAGACGTCGTTCTGGCGCTGGTCATAAGCGGCGTTGCCGATCCTGACCGGGCTGGCCCATGCGTAGCCCGAGAGGTCATCGCGGAATGTCTCGGTCAAATCGCGCCGGCCGTCGATCCCGTACATGATCTGCAAGCCGCCGTCGCTGTTGGGCTCGACGTCGGCGACGAACTGCATGAACTCGTCAGCCTCCTCATCGAGCCCTAGCAGATGCAGCGCTTGCAGCGTGAACGTCGAGTCGCGCATCCAAGTGAAGCGGTAGTCCCAGTTGCGCTCGCCGCCTGGCGTCTCCGGAAGCGAGGTAGTCGCCGCCGCCACCGTCGCGCCGGTGGGCATGTAAGTCAGCCCCTTGATCGCCAACGCCGAGCGCTCAATTGGTTCACGCCAGCGATGATCCATGAACGGCCGCGCGCGCCCCAGCCAGCGCCGCCAGAAACGAATCGTGGCATCGATTTTCCCGTTCGCCTCCTCCACGTTGCCCGGCCCCACCAGCCCCTCGCCCCACGACAGGGCGCAATACGTCTGCTCGCCGGGTTCAAGGAAACGGCGGGCGCGTACGCGGTTGGCTTCGATACCAAGCTGGAGGTCGGTGCGCAGCCGGATCGTTTGCCCAGCACCGCTGGCGTCGGCGGCCTGACGGCTCCCGTTGACCAGCGCCCACTCGGCAGGAGTGCGGCCGTAGTCGAAGGCCGGCTCACAGACCAGCTCGATCTCCACCTCGCCCTCCAGGCAGGTGACCGTCCGCACCAGCATGTGATCAGCGTCATCGTCCGTGGGCGGCCGCGTGTGCGGCGTAATCGTGTCCTCACCCGTCCTCGGCCCCATCGTCAAAGCGTCACGGATTTCGACCCAGCCGCGGGGGCTTTTCCACACTGTGACCAGGACGTTGGTGCCGGGCACGTAGGCGCGGCCCGAGGGGACGGTGGTCCCATACGGCGCGAGGCGGAACAATCCAGCCTCCCGATCGAGCAGCGAACCGAACACGCTCGGAGCGTCGAAGCGCGGAACGCACAGCCAGTCGATCGACCCATCCGGGGCGACCAGCGCGGAGGTATGACAGTCAGACAGAAACGCATAATCGGCAATCGGCGTAAACGGGGATGGCGCCGCGGCGCTTTGGACCGGCTGCTCCGTGATCTTCGCCGGCTTATCCCGATGGTTATTACCAGTCGGCTTCTTCTTGGTGGCGATACTCATGTCCGGTTTCTCCTTGGCTGCGGTGCTCATGACGCGACCCACGGGCCGTGCCAGCGATCCATTCCGGCGAGCAGCTCGTTGCCCTCTTTAGGGCCCCAGGATCCTGGTGCATACGGATGCACCGGCGGCTGCTCCTCCAACAGCGGGCGCATGATTCGCCAGGTTTCCTCGACGCTGTCCTGGCGGGTGAACGGCGTGCTGTCACCCTCCATCGCCGCGTTCAGGAGGACCTCGTAGGGGGTCGGTCCCTCGCCTCCCTCCTGCTCAAACTCCATGTCCAGCGTGATCTCCTGTGGGCCGCCCCGGTCGGCTCGATGCGCGTCCACGATCAGCCGGATACCGGTGATTGGATCGAGCTTGACCACGAGCTGACTCTCGACTGGCGCCCGCTGTCCCTTGGGTGAGATGAACCGCAGCCCCGGCGGTCGACGAAATACCAGCCTCAGCTCGGTCTGTGTGACCGGCAGCCGCTTTCCAGTGCGGATGAACCAAGGCACACCGGTCCAGCGCCAGTTGTCGATCTCCAGCCGCAGCGCGGCGTAGGTCTCAGTGGTAGATCCCGGAGCGACGCCATCGATGTCGAGATAACCGTCGTACTGACCGCGCACGTAATGCTTAGGGTCCGCGTCGGCCATCGAGCGGAACAGGCCGAATTTCGCGTCCTTGAGCGTGTCTGCGTCAGCGCCTGCTGGAGCCTCCATCGCGGCTATGGCCACAAGTTGCATCAGGTGGTTGACGACCACGTCTTGCAGCGCCCCAACCCGATCGTAGAAGTGGCCTCGATCTTCCACGCCGAAGCTTTCAGCCATCGTGATCTCCACGCTGGAGATGTAGTTGCGGTTCCAGACCGGCTCGAGGATCGCGTTGGCGAACCGCAGGTACAGGAACTCGTCGAGGCCCATCTTGCCGAGGAAGTGGTCGATCCGGTAAAGCTGCGACTCGTCGATGTACTGATGGATGTCTGCAGCGAGGGCGCGGGCAGAGGCAAGGTCGTGGCCGAACGGCTTCTCGACGACCACTCGCGCGTCCGCGGTGAGCCCGGCTTCAGACAATCCCTTGGTCACTGTCGCGAACAGGAACGGTGGAATCTCGAGGTAGAAGACGGGATGCCTCGCCGCCGCGATCGCCTCGGCCACGTGTTTGAATGTCGCCGCGTCGGTGAAGTCGCCCTGTACGTAGGAGAAGCGGGCGGCGAAACGCTCGAAGACCGTTGGATCGATCGTCTCGCCAGTGTTCTCGATGGCGCTGCGAGCATGCTCGCGAAGCTGATCTGCTGACCAATCATTACTGGCCACGCCGACGATCGGACAGTTGAGCAACCCCCGTCGCTCGAGCCGGTACAGCGAGCGAAACGTCATCACCTTGGCGAGATCCCCCGTTATCCCGAATACGACGAGGGCGTCGGCCGCCTGGTTTGGGCTCTCCGAGCTCGCGGGGCGGTTGTCCTGCTGCTGATGTGTGGCCACTGCCATTGAGTCTCCTTGTCGCGGCCGGGCAGCGGTGCCTCGGCAAGTAGTGGGACCGTGCACGCTAGGACGGCGCCGTACTGTGGTCATCACCCCAATCGGATGAATGTCGCCCTGGCGATTCCGTGCGGGACAGCGCTATGCTCTCGTCGATGGAGGGGTCAGAATCTTCGGCAGTGAGTACGGGCGACGTGGTCTGTTCGCTACCGCTGGTGGGTGCCACGACGATCGAGGACGCTGTCTTCTACTCCGCCGTTGGCGCCGTAGCGATAGTTGGCTTGGTGTCCTGGCCAACCGCGGCGCTGATCGGGGCTGGGCACGCCTTGCACCAGCGCGCCCGCAATGTGATTCGCGTGGGGGCAGTCGGCGAGGCCCGCGAAGGTGTGATCGAGGCGGTCGGAGAGGTCGTCTGACACACAACCCGATCGCCTGAGTCCTACGTCACTCCTCGCCGTCCGTCTCATACCCGATTGCCGTCGCGAGGTTCGGAGCAATCGCCACCACCCGCGCGAGCCCTACCGCTGGCCCGACGGCGACCAACACCCCGACGAGCTCAGCTTTCGTGGCCCCGGCGGCGACGGCGAGCTCGACCGTGCGCCGAAGCGATGTGGTCGCCGCCCCGAGCGCGAGCAACGCCCCCAGCCTGACGAGTAGGTCTACTTTTGGCGTCAGCGCCACGTCAAACCCCGGGCCAGATCCGCTTGCAAGCACCATCCCGACAGATATCTCGTCGTTCAGTGCCAAGCGGCGAAGAAGCTGTTCCGCGGCGTCCACTTGCCAGCGAACCTAAGAGCGCGTCGCGTGTTCCACATCGCCCAAAAAGGGTGATGCCCATCGGCAGCCTCTGGCGCGACCCAGCGTGGATCAGTTCCCGGCCTGGTGGAGCACTCCCGGCCTGTCATCTGTTTAGGATGATGAGAGCAGCGTGGATCTGGGCTTTGATCAGGACGGATGAGCACTCTTTCGGCAGCGTGACATGCGCAACGCCACCGTCAGCGCCGATGAGTTCGCAGCGCTGTTTCGCTCGCTCAGCAACTGGGATCGTTGGGGCGCGAACGACGAGCGCGGTGCTCTTCACCATCTGACTCCAAAATCCGTTGCCGTGGCCGCCCTACTTGTGCGCAAGGGCATCACCGTCACGCTGAGCCTGCCCCTCGACACCGAGCGTGCGGTTCACAACCCCAAGCCAGCCGATCATCACATGACCCAGCTGGGAGAAGGCGCCGCGACGACCGAGGCGGTGCGCTTCATCAAGGACTACGTCGGACTCGATTACCACAACGACGGCCATACGCACATCGATGCGCTCTGCCACATCGCCTACCAAGGGTCGCTGTACAACAACCAGCCCGAGGACTCGGTCACGCCACAGGGGGCTGCGGTGAACACGATCGAAGTGCTCAAGAATGGCCTTGTGGGGCGCGGCGTGCTGCTCGACATCCCGCGTCTGCGCGGCATCCCGTGGCTCGAGCCCGGCGAACACGTGTTTGGCGAGGACCTCGAGGCCGCCGAGCACGAGCAGAGCGTGACCGTCGGCGCGGGAGATATCCTGCTGGTGCGCACCGGACACGCCCGCCGCCTCGCGGAGCTTGGTCCATGGAACACGGCGGAGCTCAAGGCTGGCCTACATCCAACCGCGATGGCGTTCGTCTCTGATCGCAGCGTCGCCGTGTTGGGCTCAGACGGCAACAACGACACTGCGCACAGCAGCACCGAGGGAGTGGGCTTCCCGATCCACGTCCTGGCGATAGCTGGGATGGGAGTCCACCTCCTCGACTACTTACAGTTCGAGGACCTTCGCGCCGAATGCGAAAAGACCGCACGCTGGGAGTTTCTGTTCGCCGCCACCCCGCTTCGCATCGTCGGCGGCACCGGCTCGCCGCTCAACCCGATCGCGATCTTCTAGTGCCGGGCCGTGGGTGAACCGGCCCAGCGGTGACCCTGAGCGGAGCGCGGCGGCCTGCGCCGGCGCCTCCGTCCGACCGCCGATGCCCCGCGGATCAGGCGTGCCCGCCCGGTCTACGTCGACGGAGTCCCCGGGCTTGCGTGCCACCGTCGTATCGAGGCGGGCGAGCTCTTCCTCGACGGCCCTGCGATGCTCGGGTCGGACCTCATCGCGTAATTCCTCGAGCATCGCGCATGCGGCGCATCACCTGGATCGCCGACGAGCCGTATTCGCGGATCTCGGTTACACCGGAGTCAGGTAGTCCTCCCACTGGGGGACGGGGATCACTAGCCCCCGACGCGTTCCTACATCGCTGGGCCAGGGCGAGCGCGAAAGGTCGACTGTGCCGATCAGCCGAAGAACGTCGCCCAAGTGGTCCAGCACCTGCACGGCGGTGGTGGGATCGTTCACGGCGGGCGACAGCGCCAAGTCGGCGATGTCGACCATGATCCGAATCGCAAAGGCTGGATCGTGCTCGATCGTGCGTTCAGACTCGAGCACGATCTTCCCGCGCAGCTTGCGCTCGGCGCCGGCGCCGATTGTCTTATCCCCGTAGGCCTCAATCAACTTGGAACCCGCGGGAACGAAATCGCCGACCGCGTGGCGGACAGCGACGAGGCAATCATGCTCGCGCGCCCAGGCCGCGAGCGCACTGACGTCAATCGCCTGAATAGCGCCCGGCGCCGAGCTTCGCACCACCAGCGTCGGCTGTTCACCGTTTGGCTCGAATGCGCCCGAGAAGATGTCTGGTGCGGCGGTCAACGCAGCCGTGTTGCGCTTGAAGTCGCGATGGACGTGCCGCGCAACCAGCACCGCGACGGCTACCGGCCGCAGACGATGGAGGAACCGATCGAGAAAGATCACGAACAGCAGCAGGCTGGCCAGGAGCAACAGCCCGGCGATCGACACCCCGAGGTTGGGAACGTAGTTGGTCTCAGTGCGCCGCAGCAGTGCGAACGCGAACGCGAGCGTGCCGATCAGCAAGGCCAAGAGCGCTTTCAGAGTGCGGTCGCGATACCAAAGACGCATGTACCGAGCCGAGAACGTACGGTGGCCATCTGCACGACCAGCACCGTGACCGTCACCACGAACCCGGCCAACGCCGCCGCCGCCCCCACGATCGCGGCCAGCACAGTGCTGGCAGTGGACGGGGAGTACTGCCAATTGCGGGCAGGTGCAGCGTGTGAATCACGTTCAGAGAGCCCAAGATCGCGCCCAGCACACCGCCGAGGAGCGGCAGCACCCACAAACTTCCGCGTAGGTACTGACGAGCCCAAAAAACAGCGCTCCGGCTCACAACGCGCTGACCTCGCGCTGCCACATCGCGGCATAGGGCCCGCCCTTTGCGACCAGCTCGGCGTGCGTGCCACGTTCGACGATCCGCCCGGACTCCAGCACGATCACCTCGTCCACGGCCTCGAGCGCCGCCAGCCGATGGGTTATCAGCAGCACCGTCTGCCCATCGGTGGCATCCAGAAGATCAGCCACGATCTCGTCCGCCGTCTCGGTGTCGAGATGCTCGCCGGGCTCGTCGAGCAGCAGCACCGAAAAGTCCGCGAGCAGGGCACGGGCGATCGCCAGCCGCTGGCGTTGACCGCCGGAGAGGCGAGCGCCATGTTCGCCGGCCTCAGTCGCGAGGCCAGCCGGCAGCCCCTCGGTCCACTCGAGCAGCCGCGCGCGTCGCAACGCCGAGCGGATCTGATCATCGGTGGCATCGCGGCGGCCCAGGCGGAGGTTCTGCTCGATCGTGGTGTTGAAGATGTGGGCGTCCTGAGCGACGAGGCCGATCACGGTCCGGTACTCGTCACCATCCAGATCCTCGATCCGGACGCCATTCACCGTCGCCGATCCGGCGTGGTAGGGCAGGAACCGCAACAGCACCTCGGCGAGCGTCGACTTACCGGCGCCGCTTCGGCCCACCACTGCCACCCGCCGGCCCGCGATCAAGTCGAGATCCAGTCCGTCGAGCACCCAGGCGCCGTCGTCGCCGTGGCGCGCGCGCAGGCCTCGCACGCGCAACGAGTGCGGCGCCTGCGGCAGATGGCTGGGATCCGCCGGCTCCACGACCAGCGGCTTGGCTTGCACAACCGCAAGCGTGCGCCCCAGCGATCGGCGGACTCGCTGCAGGGTCTGGGCGGCCGCGGGAAGTCCGCTCACCAGCTCGAACGCCGCCAGCGGAACCAACGCGATGACGGCGAGCAGCACCCCTTCGAGCCGTCCCCGGTGCACGGCCGCGACGCCCACGAGCAGCGATCCCAGCATCGCGAGCCCCGGGAGCAGTGTCGCCAGTCCCTGGCCAACCCCAGCGGTCAGGGAGGTAGCGCGCGCGATGCGCGCGAGCCGGGCGTCGATCTCGGATGCGCCTCTGAGCCGTCCGTCGATCGCTCCGCACGCCGTCAGCTCAGACGCGCCTTCGACCATGTCCACCACTGCCGCCGTCAGCTCTCCGCGAGTGGCCGCCTGTTTGGACTCGGCTCGGCGCGCTAGCCTCCCGGTCAGCAACGGGAGCGCCGTCGCCGCCAGCACCAGCGCGATCAGCACGATCAGGCCGGCGGCGGGGAGAACCCACCAGACCAGCGAAACCGTTGCCACCCCGACCAGCAAGGCGATCGCGAACGGGGGGATCACCCTCACGTAAAGGTCCTGCAGCGAGTCGACGTCGTGGACGATTCGCGCCAGCAAATCTCCGCTGCGAAACGCCGGGAGCCCAGCCGGGGCCAACGACTCAAGGCGTGTGTAGACGCCGACCCGCAGGTCCGCGAGCGCTCGAAACGCGGCGTCGTGGCCCACGAGCCGCTGCCCGTAGCGGAACAGGCCTCTCGAGAGGCCGAAGAACTGGACGGCGACGATCGCCAGGGCCAGCGCTGATTCCCTGGGATGTTGAGAGGCCCGCGAGATCAGCCACGCGGAGGTGGCCAAAAGCCCGATACCGGCGCCGATCGCCCCGGCTCCCAGCGAGCTCGCCAGCACCAATCGCCGCAGCGCCGGGACAGCGAGTGCGAGCGTCTCGCCGATGGAGGCCGCGGACTCGTCGCGGTTTTCGCTGAGCTCGATCGACTCGACAGCGGTGGCGAGCGTCATGCCGCTATCAGTGCGCGATCGAGCTCGAAGACACGATCGGCCAAGGCGATCAGTGCCGGGCGGTGGGCAACCAAGATCACGGTGCGACCCTGGACGAGCCGCCGCACGGCCCCCAGCACCTGCTCCTCGGTTTCGCCGTCGAGATTGGCCGTCGGCTCATCCAACAGCAACACGGGAGCGTCGCGAAGAAAGGCGCGAGCGAGCGCGACGCGCTGACGCTCGCCAGCGGACAGGCCACTCCCGCGGTCGCCCAACCTCGCATCGAGCCCCTCCGGCCGGCTGGCCATGACCTCGCCAAGGCCGGCTGCCGAGACGGCCGTCCAGACCGCCTCATCGGGAGCGTTGGGCCGGCCGATGCGAATGTTCGCGGCGATCGTCGCGGCGAACAGATAGGGCCGTTGCGGTACCCACGACACCCGGCTGCGCCACGCGTCCGGATCGAGGGCGGCCAGGTCCGAGTCGCCGATCCAGACTGACCCGTGATCAGGCGCGATGAATCCGAGCAACACGTTAAGTAGGGTCGACTTGCCACTGCCGCTAGGGCCGGTGACCGCGACCACCTCGCCGGGCTCGACGCGCAGCGAGATCCGGTCGAGCGCCGGCTCCCTGCGAGCGGGATACGCAACCATCAGCTCCTCGACGTAGATGCTGGAGACCGCCGGATCCGGCACGTCGGTACGGTGACCTCGGACCGGCGCGGGCGTCTCCAAAACGGCAAATACCTGCTCGGCCGCGCTCATGCCCTCCGCGCTCGCGTGGAAGTTTGCACCGAGCGACCTCAGCGGAAGGTATGCCTCGGGAGCGAGCACCAGCACCAGCAGCGCGGTGCGCAGGCCTAGATCGCCGTCGAGCAGGCGCAGTCCGACCGCGACCGCGACGAGCGCCACCGAGATCGTGGCCAGAAGCTCGAGGATCAGAGAGGACAAAAACGTGACCCGCAGCGTTGCCATGGCGGTGATGCGGTAGCGCTCGCTGACGTCCCGGATGGCTCGAATCTGCGCCTTCGCCCGGCCGAACACCTTCAGCGTGGGCAGCCCCGCGACGACGTCGAGGAAGTGACCCGCCAGCCGCTGCAGAGTCCGCAGCTGGGCGTCGGTACGATCGCGCGTGGCGGCGCCGACAAGCGCCATGAACAGCGGGATCAGCGGTAGCGTGAAGGCGATGATCCCCGCGGAGATCGGGTCGCGGTCGAGCACCACCAGCAGCACTGTGAATGGGACGATGATCGCCAGCGCCACCTGCGGCAGGTACAGAGAAAAGAAACCGTCCAGCGCGTCGATGCCCCGCGTCGCGAGAACCGCGATCTCGCCCGTGCGTTCCTGGTCCACGCGGCCGGGCCCAAGCGTGGCGAGATGCTCGAGCAGAGCCGCCCGCAGCTGCTGCTTGCAGCGTGCCGACGAGCTACTGGCGACCACTTCCGTGGCCCACGCGACGAGAGCGCGCACGAGCACCACGGCAAGCAACGCCTCCAACGGAACGCGTAGCTGCGCCAAGCCTTTGCCGCCAGCGAACGCACCGGCGATCACATCGGCAAGCAGCCAGGCCTGAGCGATGATCAGCAGCGCACTCACCGCACCGAGCGCGATTGACGCGACGATGAACGTTCGTGTTGCGCGGGCGTAGCGGAGCAGTCGCGGGTCCAAGACGCCCCGCCGCTCAGGCTCAGCCGCCTGTTGTTCCGCCACGGCTGAAATCCAAGCGCATCCAGCCCCCTTCACATCACGCAAATCGGGTGAAAGGATGCTCCGCGAGCCTGCTACGCGGTTTGCGGCCTTCCGCGCCTTCACCCCGACTGGGTGATGACGGGCGAAGCCCTTTGGTTGAGCCTGAGTAGCGACCGAGCCGTCAGGCCCGGTCTATCTCTGCTCTGAAGGAGGACGGACTGATGTCGACGTTTCTCTGGATCCTGCTCGGCGCCCTATACCTAGTGTGCTGGGTGGTACTTGGCTTGACGACGCTCCGCAAGGGCCACATTGGGTTGTTCATTTTCGGTTTCTTTTTTCCGCTTCTGTGGATCATCGGTGCCGTGATCGCTCCGACGCCCCGGGCGGCTGGGGCGCCGTAGCCGATGCGATCGGCACTCGTGGTTAGGGCAGTGTCGAGCTAAAGGCGGCAGCTCGAGCCCGGCAGTGCCGGGGCTGGGACAGAAGGCCATGTCCCGTTCGCATCCGAGGGATGGCCAGATCGCACGAGCACAACGGTGGTGTGGGCCTTCCCCAAGACAAATGCATGCCTCCTTGTCCAGAGCTCCCGCTTCCGGGAGAACTGCGTATGTACCGCAACCTCGTTCGGACGACAAGGCCCTTGCCCCAAAGCGCAGCACCCGCCGGCACATTGACACGGCTCCCACCGCACGGAAAGCCTCATGATGCGCTTGCTCAAGTTGAGCCTTGGTCGGACCGAAGCACGCAGGCTCTCGTCTCGGCCGGTCCGGCAGACCTTGGGTACGCTCGCAAGACAGAGCGTGGAGCGGCGGAGTCTCCCGGCGGGTTGGTTCGCCGTCCCAAGCTTGTCGCCCGCTTGCGCAGCGCCCCACTGGCGGTGCTTGCCGCGCCAGCCGGCTACGGAAAGTCCACACTCCTGGCCGAGTGGGCTCAGCACGATGAACGTCCGTTCCTCTGGGTGAAGCTACACCGGCACGACGAGTTCGCAGTTGTCGCGCAATCGATCGCGCACGCGTTCCACGGACGCGACTGGCCCGAGCCGGATATCCCGTTCTCGTCCCACGGTTCGGTAGAGGATGACGCGAGCATCACTTTGGCGCAGAACATGCAGGCTGTCGGCGGACGCGGGCGGGGCTTTGTGCTTGTGCTTGACGATGCCCACGTGGTGAGGCCTACAGTTCTGGCCGCCGTGGTCAATGGTCTGCTTGAGCACCTGACCCCCGGCTCTCAGCTCGCGCTTGCCTCGCGGATGGAGCCGCCGCTGCCACTTGGTCGGCTGCGCGCACATCGGACGCTCATCGAGATGCGTGCGCACGATCTGACGATGAGCCCGGAGGAGGCTGCTTCCCTGTTGCGGATGGCAGGACTCGAGCTCGAGCTCGAAGCGGTGCGAACCTTGACACGGCGAACCGAGGGCTGGCCCGCGGGCCTTTATCTGGCCGCCTTGTCGCTGCGCGAGCAATCCGACGTCGACGCGGGTGTCAGGAGCTTCGCGGGCGATGACCACCTCATCTCCGAGTACGTCGATGAGGAGTTCCTCGCGGGGCTTGCGTCAGACCCCAAGCGCTTCTTGCTGCGTACATCGGTGTTGGACCATCTCTCGGGTCCGCTGTGCGATGCCATGCTCAGCCGAGAAGGGTCGGCCCTCGAGCTTGCACAGCTGGCGCAGAGCACCCTGATGCTCGTGCCACTGGATGCAAACCGTGAGCGATACCGGTGGCGTGCTCCCTTCAGGGACGCCCTCCAAGCGGAGCTACGCCGTACCGAGCCTCGGCTTGCGACTCGTCTACACGACCGTGCCAGCACCTGGCATGAGCGCATCGGAGACCTAGACCGCGCGATCGATCACGCCGTCGCCGCAGGCAATGTCGAACGGACGGGCGATTTGCTTTGGGCAAACATCCTGCGGTACCTCATGCACGGACGCAGCGATACGGTCCAAGGTTGGCTAAAGCGTTTCAGTTCCGACCAGATCGCCGACTACGCACCACTCGCTCTCGCCGCTGCGCACTGCTCCCTGGCCACCGGAGGGCTAGACCAAGCCCGGCACTGGAGCCTCCTCGCAGCCGATGCCCAAAACCGAGGCCGGGCGGCCAAAGCCACAGAGTCTTTGAGCGTCGGCATGGCGATCATCGAGGCGGCTGCGACGCGGATCAGCGCTGTCGAAATGGCGGCAATTGCGAAGCGCGCTTACGAGTCCGAGCCAAAACACAGCCCCTGGCGATCGATCTGCTGCCTGTTGAGAGGGACCGCTGAGCATCTAGGAGGCGATTGCCAGAGCGCCCCGCGTCAGCTCGAGGAGGGCCTACAACTGAGCGCGATCTCGGCGCCTTGCATCACGGCCCTGTGCCTCGCGCAGCTTGTGATCATCGCGATTGATCAGGAAGACTGGGAGACCGCAACGGAGCTTGCCGAGCGTGCCAGGAGCGTGACCGAGCAGCCCGGACTGGTGGAGTATCCAATCTCCGCAATTGTGTTCGCCGTTTCCGCCGTCACCCGCGCGCATCAACGACGTGCGGACGAGGCCAAGCTGGATTCCCGCCATGCTGTCAAGTTGCTGGCCGAGCTGGGCGAGTTCATCCCGTGGTACGGCGTGCAGACGCGGCTACTGCTGGCACGCGCTGCACTCGGTCTTGCGGACTCCGTGGGGGCCCGGACGCTGCTGGCCGACGCCTCCCGACTCGCCCGCCGGACTCCCGATGTTGTGACGTTCCAACGGTGCTTCGACAGTGCCTGGGCACAGCTCGACACGCTCGCGGAAACCGCGTTGTCGGGACCGTCGTCGTTGACCATTGCCGAGCTACGGATTCTGCGATTCCTTCCGAGCCATCGCTCATTTCGCGAGATCGCCGAACGGCTCGATGTGTCGGTCAACACCGTAAAGACGCAAGCGCACGCGATTTACCGGAAGCTGGACGCCACATCTCGGTCTGAGGCAGTCGCGCGAGCTTCCGACGCGGGTCTCCTAGGGAGCTAGCCGGAGCCCGACAGGTCCGCTCAGCACGCAGCAGATCTAGCATCCGTCCCAGCCCTCCACCTCGATGTCGTAACCCATCGCGAGACCAAGCCGGGGAGCAGCGGCGACGAGCCGTGCCAACCCGATGTCGGAACCCACCGCCACCAGCACCGCCACGATGTCGTCGCTGTCGGCTCCGGTGCAGCAAGCTTGCTCGACCGCCCACCGCAGCGTCGCGGTCGATGCGTCGACCGCAACCAGCGCGGCTATCCGAACCAGCACCCTGATCCTGAGCATCAGCTGGGCCTCGATCTCTCCGGAGACCTCACGGAGCTCCGGCTTGAGCGCCAGCACGGTCCGAATCGCGTCTTCGTCACCGGCACTCAGTCGCCGAAGCAGGTCCTCGCATGATGCAAACGTTGCCGTCATAAGTGATCGTCCGAACGTGACCAGTTGCGCTAACCGTCCCCCTCGGAGAGGTAGATCAGCGTCGCCTTGACGCGCCTGCTCACATCCTGGTCCTCCGGCAGACCTAGTTTCGAGAAGATCGAGTTCACGTGTTTCTCGACGGCTCTTTTCGTCAACACCAGGGCGTCGGCAATCGCGGCATTGCTCTTTCCTGTTGCGATCTCCGCCAAGAGCTCACGCTCTCGCCGGGTCAACTCGGTCAGCGGCGAGCGGGCCGATCGCGCTCGTGCCTCGATCAGCACGTCGACGATCGTCGGGTCGATCACCGAACCACCACGGGCGACCGCCTCGATCGCACCAATCAGCTCGTCTCGATGGCGGATTCGCTCTTTGAGCAGATACGCGCGCCGGCTCGAGCCGGATTCCAGAAGTGCGACGGCATACGCCGGCTCTGCATATTGGCTGAGGACTACGACCCCCATCTGGGGGTCGGTGTCGCGGACCAAGTTGGCAATGCGGATGCCCTCAGCCCCTCCCGGCGGCATCCGAATATCCGTGATCAGTACGTCTGGCCGCTCAGCCGCAATCGCCGCCTCCAGCTCCTTGCCGTTGGTGCACACCGCGACGAGCTCGACTTCCGGCGCCGGATCGAGCGCCGCGATCAGGAACTCGCGCACCACGTACGCGTCCTCCGCAACGGCCACGCGGATCGGGCGGGGAGGATCGCTGCTCATGGCGCACTTTCCGACGGCGGTCGCGCAGGTACGCGCGCCAGCGGGTGACCTCGCGAACACGTGGTGACTACCACCTGCAAGATGGACTGCGCTTCGACCCGCTGTGCGCTCATAACGTTCCATTATTAAGTGTGCCACGGCGGTGAGAGCGCCTCGTCCCGCCGTTATGTAGACCGGGCGAGCCTGAGCCGTCGCGTCAGCGGCCCTTACTCGTTGGCAGGCGGGCGAGGGCTGGCCTCGAGCGCGGCTGCCTCCGCCTTTTCGCGCTGGTGCTCCGCGGCGTTTGCGTCTTCAGCGGCAGCGCTTGCGCGCCTGCGCGCTTCCTCGAGCTCCTGGGCGCGCCGCTGCGCCTCCTCCTCCAGGTCGTGAGCGCGCTTGTTGGCCTGTTCGGCCTCCACGCGGCGACGCTCGATTAGGCTCGCGCTGAAAAGCGGGCCGTCGCTGGGCAGCGTGACCTTGAACACGGCGGCAGTCGCGGCGATCTGGTCGGTGCTCAGCTCGTCTTCCGCCTTCCCGCTCTGCGCGTGATCGATTTGCTCGGCGCTAAATGGAACCCGGACGTAGTCGCGGCTCAGCACGGCGTCAGCGATCGGAACCAGTGTCACCTGACGCCCCAGCATGCCCTGCTTGATCGAGAGCAGCACCGGCTCCTGCGTGGCGGTGTCGTAGTACACCTCCTCTAGACGCCCAGCCTTCTCGCCGGTGTCATCTAGCACGTCCTGTCCGCGCCAGTTCTCGATGTATTCAACCTTTGGCATTGCTCCTTACTCCTTCTCTTATCCAGCTGACTGGCTCTCCGATGTTCCCGATCGACGATCGCGCATCACCACCCAGCTGCTCGCCGGGGCCATCAGCGTAGGCGTAGTTGGTCGCGCCGGCATCACCCCGATCGAATGAACTTTCTGGGCGGAGCGTCTAGGTCGAGCTCAGCTCCACGAGCCCGAACGTCAGAACGCCGATGCCGATCGTGGCCGTGAGCGGTCCGGCGATCACGGGCCAATGAGCCAACAGCCAGTCACCTGCAGGCCGCAGAACGCGCTCGGCGCGCTTGCCCGTCAACGCGAACAAGACGGCGATCGCGATCAGCGGCAATGTGTAGACGACGCAGTAAAGGACCAGCAGCGACAACTTCGCGGCGTTGGAGACACCCGAGCCGACGATCATCGCGATCGCCGCAAAGTATGGAAATGCCGTCAGCAGCTCCAGTCCCGCGATACCCGCCCCGATCAGTCCTGCCGACCCACCCGACGTGCGCCGATCATCCAGCGGCTTGGAGCTGGCCAGCCCCTCTCGGCGGATCCAGACCGCGGCTCCTCCGAGGACGAGCACGAGCCCGGCCGCAGCGATCAGCGCATACTTGAGAGTCGCGCCCGGCCTCGGCAGGAGCGAGAGGATCAGATCACCCAGCCCCAGCGCGACGGCCAGGCCGAAGACGAGTGTGACCGTCCACGCGGCGAGCGTGAACACAGCTGTGCGACGGCGCGGGTGCGGTCCCGTGGCAACGAACAGCTCGGCTCCGATCAACGATGGATTGATGCAGTCGGGCAGCGCGATCGCCACCACGGCGACGACGAGCTTCAGCACGGCGAGGGCAAAGCGCCGCTCAGGTCAGGCCGCCGACTTCGCTGATTGTTGCTACTGCGCATCTTGTCCTCGGAGCGATCTGGGACTGCGGTGACCCCCAACTTCCCTGCTCAGGATGGTGGTCCGGGAAGCCCGACGAGTTGCACTACCGATACGATGAGAAGCACAGCGGCAACCCCGACCAGGCCATACCGTGCGGCGCGGACTGGGAAGCGACTGCCGATCCCAACTAGGAAGAGCACGGCGGCCAGAAGCACGGTCAAACGGACATACTTATCGGCTGTCCCCGCGGCGGCCTGGCCTTCGCTGAAATAGGTATTGGACTCTGCGTTGAGAGCCCGCCCCTGCGCTTCTTGCGGGATGTGGTACTGGGGCATGTACGAGGGGTCCGGGGGTGCGTTGGGGTTCTTGAGCGGATGGGTAGCCAGCCAGGCCACGAACGCCGGACGGTAGCCAGCTCGCAGCCGCCTGACCGCGAGGCTGAAGAGCTTGGAGTCGTTCGCCGCATAGGCGGTTTCCGCGGCGTTGAACGACACTGAGTCCAGCGTGCGGATCTGGGTGGCTTGGACCTCGGCGAGGCCGGCCTCGCTTCGCGCCCCGGAGGCCTTTGCCAGCGATAGCGATGAGTTCGTGCTCCATTTCGCCGCCGAGTATCCCGCCCACGCGGCAAGCAGCGCCACGACCGACAGGAGAATCGCTTCGAGGATCGAGATCAAACGATCACGGGAAGCGTGGTCCGCCGTCGTTTTCTCGTGATGCTCGGCAATCTCCTTGCCAACCTCGCTAGGTGACAGAGTCTCAGACACCCAGGTGCTCCGTTCTCATCGGCGACGCGCAGTGAAAGCGCCGAGCTACGTGACGCACGGCTAATCACACTTCGCTAGACGATTGCCCCGACTCCGGCGCGGCGCATCACCCCAAAGAGGTGACCGGGACCGCAGCCGTCGGAGCGGCAAAGCGTCACATCCGCCTCCCTGGCGCTGACACGGCCGGCTGGCGGATCACCCACTTCGGGGGATGCAGGCTCGACTCGGGCGGCTAGCTTCCCGTGTGTGCTCAGGGCCGGTTGCCTGCACCCGCGAACGCGGGGCGGGGAGCGTCGACCCTGAGCAGCCGGTGCGTCGGGCGGATGACTCGACTGATCGCAGCGGGACAAAGCTCAAAGGAGGGAACACCCATGCTGCCGGACACGCAGAGCACCAACCAGAGCACGCTGCAGGCCGAGGATGAGCAGCTGAGTAAGCTCGCAAGCCGCTACGGCAATCGCTTCCTTCGCCAGGCCGCGCCTGACCACAAGCTGCCGCGGGCCGGCATGCCAGCCCTGGACGCACTGCGCCTGGTCGGTGAGGAGATGCTGCTCGACGGCCAGCCGATGCACAACCTGGCGACGTTTGTGACCACCTGGATGGAGCCCGAGGCGCAGCGGGTGATCGCGGAGAACCTACACCGCAACTTCATCGACCACGCCGAATATCCGCAGACCGCCGAGATCGAACAGCGCTGCATCCGGATGCTCGCCGACCTGTTCCACGCGCCGTCAGAGACGACCGGCGCACGGACTCACGGGTCCTCTGAGGCGATCATGCTGGGAGCTTTGTCGTTGAAGTGGAAGTGGCGCCAGCGCCGGCAGGCGGCCGGCCAGCCGATCGACCGTCCCAATCTGGTGTTTGGCGGTGACGTGCACGTGGTCTGGGAGAAGTTCTGCCGCTACTTCGACGTCGAGCCGCGGATCGTGCCGCTCAAGAAGGACAAGTACACGATCGGGCCGGAGGATGTGGAGCCCCACGTCGACGAGAACACGATCGGCGTGGCCGCGGTGCTTGGCACCACGTTCACCGGACACGCGGACGACATCCCAGGGATCAACGACTACCTGCTCGGGCTCAAGCGCGAGCGCGGCCTCGACGTGCCGATCCATGTCGACGGGGCTAGCGGGGGCTTTGTCTGGCCGTTCCTATACCCGCACTCCGAGTGGGACTTCCGGCTGGAGCAGGTCCGCTCGATCAACGTCTCGGGCCACAAGTACGGCCTCGTCTACCCCGGGATCGGGTGGCTCGTGTTCCGGGAGACCGCTGACCTCGCCGAAGACCTCGTGTTCTACGAGAACTACCTCGGCAAGCGCGACGCCACCTTCACGCTGAACTTCTCGACCGGCTCGGCGATGGTCCTTGCTCAGTACTACAACTTCGTCCGCTTCGGCCACGACGGTTACAGCTACATCATGCACACGATGCAAGCCAACGCCCGCAGGCTCGCCTCCGAGATCGCCGCGCTCGGCGAGTTCGCGATCGTCGGCAGCGAGGACGATGAGCAGCTTCCGCTCGTCGCCTTCCAGCTCGCTCAGGAGCAGAGCTACGACGAGTTCGACATCGCTGCGCAGCTCGCCGCCGAGCGCGGCTGGATGGTGCCTGCCTACACCTTGCCGCCCGACGCCGACCACGTCAAAATCATGCGCGTCCTTGTAAAGGAGACACTCGGGCGCTCGCTCACGGACAAGCTCGGCGAGGACATCGCCCAAGCTTGCGCGACGCTCAAGACGAAGGGCCGGGTGCACGACGCGGACCGCAGTCGCGTCCATACCCACACCGGGTACTGACGCGGCGTAGGATCACGCCGGTCAGACCGGCTGACGTCGGACTTCGGCGCTTGTGGTTTCTTGATTGTCGGGTTAGCATTGATTTCTTGAGGTCTGGCCGGAGCACCGCTTGGCGGGGCGTTGGCCGGATGTCGGCGTGAAACTGCTCGCGCTCGCGGCGGCCGGGGCGGCATCTGGGGGCGTTGTAGAAGGCAACTTCCCCCTGCACCATGGAGCATGATGCGGCATCCCTCTCACATTGAGCTGACCGAGATGCGCCGCCGCTGGCTACGACCCAGCCTAGTTCTCCGGCTCCGTTCGCTTTGCCGTGAGCTCTCCCGATAGCGCGATTCAGTTGGACCGAGGCATCAGGCACGAGCCGGTGCGAACGGTGCTTGGTGTTCCGTGGGCGCTGATCGCGACGGCGCTGAGCGTCGGGTCGGGCGTGGTGATTGCGCTGGTCGCGGTTCCCGGTGTCCGTGCGACGACGAGGGTGTCTGGCGCAACCGCGGTGGTGGAGGGGGTCGTGCGGGGAGTTATCGTGGCGGTGCCTTTGGCGGTGGGGTTGTACGCCTGCCGCCGGCCGGCTCATGCCCGGTTTGGATGGTTGCTGGTGGCGTTCAGCGGGGTGTGGTTTCTCGCTTTGTCGTCGTCGTCGGCGTCGCCCGTGGTTTACAGCGTGGGGCGGGTGGCGAGCTGGATTTCCGAGGTCGCGCTTGGTTGGGCCCTGTTGGCGTTTCCCACCGGGCGGCTGGAAGCGAGGATCGATCGGGTGCTGCTCGCGCTCGGGGTCGCACTGGCGGCGATCTTGTATTTGCCGACGGCGTTTCTGCTCGAGCGCTACCCGCAACCGTCGCCGTGGGATAGCTGCGACACCGGGTGCCCCCACAACGCGTTCATGGTCGCCGGGCACCAGCTGGCGTTTATCGACGGCTTTATAGTCCCAGTCCGCGAGATCTTGCTCGTGCTCTTGTTCGTAGCGATCGCCGCCCGCGTGACCGCGCGGCTTCGCGCGGCGAACACGCTGATGCGCCGCACGCTGGCGCCGGTGTTGGCGGCGTCGAGCGCGCGCTGGTTGCTGTTCGCCGCGGCCCTAGTGATGCGCCGCGTGGGCCCCCACTCGAGGGCAACGCACGGGGCGATGTGGGCGATAGCGTTGATGGTGGCCGTGATCGCGCTAGCGTTTCTGGCGGGCCTGGTGCGCTGGCGCGTGTTCATAGCCGCCGCGGTTCTGCGGGTCCACGCGCGGTTGCGCGGGATGCCTGCGCCGCAGCAGGTGCGGGACGTGCTGGCTGATGAGTTCGAGGATCCCGCCCTCCAGATCGGCTACTGGATGCGCAAGCGACGGCGCTGGATTGCCGCCGACGGCCTCCCAGTCGACCCCCCCGACTCGGGCTCGGGGCGGCATCTGAGCGAAGTGCGCGACGACGGCCAGCGGATCGTCGCGATTCTCCACGACGCCGCGCTTCGCGAGGAGCACGCGTTCATCGACGTGGCCAGCTCGCTGGCCACGATGGCGTCCGCGAGCGACCGGCTGACGGACCGCACCGCCGGAATGCTGCGCGAGCTGAAAGCGTCCCGGGCGCGGGTCGCCGCTGCCGCCGACAGCGAGCGCCGAAGGATCGAGCGGGACCTGCACGACGGCGCGCAGCAGCGGCTCGTCGCGCTGCGCATCCAACTCGAGCTCGCGGCCGGAGAAGTGGAGCATGAGAACCCCACCGAGGCGGCCAACCTGCGCGGGCTCGGCACTGACGTTGACCTCGCGCTCGAGGAGATCCGCTCATTGGCGCACGGCATCTACCCGGCGATCCTCAGCGACCGCGGGCTCGCCGAGGCCTTGGGCTCGGCGGCGTTGCGCTCACCAATTCCCACCACCGTGACGACGGAGGGTTTGGCCGACTACCCGCAGGAGATCGCGACCGCGGTCTACCTTTGCTGCGTGGAGGCACTCCAAAACGTAGCCAAGCACGCCCAGGGCGCTACCACGGCACAGATCGCCCTCAAGGAGAGCAACTCCGTGCTGCGCTTCTCGGTCTCCGACAACGGCATTGGGTTCCTTGTCGATCATGCCCGCGTCGGCGCCGGGATCATCAACATGCGCGACCGCCTTGCCACTATCGGCGGCGAGCTCACCGTGCACTCCCGCCCCGGCCACGGCACTAGCGTAAGCGGCCGCATACCTCTGTCGCTTACCCCTCGCGCGCCAACCGGCAACAGCCGCCAGTCTCCACGACTGACCCGCCCCGCGACTCGCCGCGCCACCCACGATACGTGAACTGCGCCGGAACCCCAGCCGGGGCTCTCGCTCATCCGGTGGCGGCACGGAATTTCACCCGTTTCGGTCGATGCGCCGTTGCTGGGTTGCCTCGATCGTCAGCTTTGCACGCAATTGTTCGACGGATCTCTGAAGGGAGACCTAATGGCTGTTGTAGGAGCGGAAACTCACCAGACATTGTCGGGCGTCGCGACTGGTGACGTCACACTGCTGGACGAGGCGCTGGGGCTGCGCGAAGCGCAGCTCGAGCGGACAGGGTTGGACGCGCGGACGTTCGCACTCGTGAAGATCGCGGCGTTGATCGCGCTCGATGCGCCGCCGGCGTCGTATGCCTGGCAGGTCGCCAACGCGCTGAGCGATGGCGCGACCCCGGAGGACATTCTCGCCGTGCTCCGCGCTGTCGCGCCGCAGGTCGGAGGGCCCAGAGTTGTCGCCGCCGCGCCGGAGATCATGGTCGCGCTCGGATTGGCGCTACCGGAGGGCACGGAGGAGGTGGGCTGAATAATGCCATTCATCCGACGCCGTCCCCTGCTACGCGCCGCGGCGGTAGGCGGCGGCGCCTACTACATGGGGCAGCGGCACGCCCAGATGCAAGAGCAAGCCGCAAGTCAATACCAGCCCGCTGAGAGCCAGCAGGCGGCCCCCGCGGCGGCGCCGATCGAAGGCGTCAGCTCGGACTCAATCCAAAAGCTCCAAGAGCTAGGCACGCTGCACGAGCAGGGCATCCTCACCGACGAGGAGTTCGCGCAACAGAAGGAGAAGCTGCTCGCCGGCTGACAAGCGCGGGCAGGCGCCGACACCGCACTGCCCGCGGGACACCGCGCTGCCCGCGGCCGGCTGCTTGGCGTGGGAGTCGCGCTCGACCTGCGAGCGCGACTTTCCCGCCTGCGAGCGCGACTTTCGCCGGACGTGCGGGGCCAGCAGAGGACCCGTTCGGGTTTCTTATTCGCGCGCGAACAGTGCTTCGGCTTCTCTGGCGAGATCTATGAATGGATCGCCGCTCACGTCGATGATCACGCGCTCGATTTCGCCGCCGACGAACGGCCATGGTGACTCGCCAGGGTAGTCGTCGGTCACCGGCTCGCCGCCGTCGCGGCCGACGTTCAGGCCCTCGCCGGCAAGCGAGAACTTGCCGGGCTGGGTCTTGATCCGCCCCTCGCAGACGGGCTTGTCGTTGACGTGGAGGGTCAGTGTGCCTTCGGTTGGCATCGTGTCGCCTTCCTTTGCAAACGAGGCTGACAGCACCACGTGCCCGGTCGGGAGATCCTCGGTGGACTCGACCAAATCTGCTCGAGCTCCCCCGCCCAGTTGTAGACGTACTTGAGCTTGCCGTCCTTGACGTAGAGCGCATGCCCTCCGAAACGGGCCCCTTGGGCGATGAGCACGCCGCCGGCCTCCGGTGTTTCGATACGCAGCTCCGCCGCGATCGTGTACGAGCGGTTTCTGATGTTTGGCGCCACCGATTCCGGCACCTCTGCGCCCCCGGGGTAATAGATATAGCGATCGCGAGGCTTAGAGAGCTGCGGCCGCGGCGTGGTGAGAATCGCCACTGCGTCGCGGGACTCGAGCGGCAGCGCCTGGTAGTGGCCCACCTCGGTCCACCACAGGTCGATCAGTTCGCGCACCTTCTGAGGATGCTCTCCGGAGAGGTCGTGGCTCTCGGTCGGATCGGCCTCTGTATCGAACAGCTCCCAGCGCTGCTGGGAGAAGTTCGCCCAGGCGTTCGGAGCTGCGGGTGAGACCGCGGCCGCCTTCCAGCCGCGATGCCAGATCGCGCGCGTGCCGAGCATCGAATAGAACTGTGTCTGCTTGCCCGTGTCCGCCGCCGGGTCGGTCAGCGACGCGTCGAAGCTGATGCCCTCGAGCGGCGTTTGGGTGTAGCCCTTGACCGCCTCGGGCAACTCGATCCCGAGGCACTGATAGAGCGTCGGGACAATATCGATCGCGTGCGCGTATTGGCGACGCACCGTGGAGTCCGAGCGGACCCTCTTGGGCCAGCTGACTAGCAGTGGGTCGGCGGTGCCGCCCTCGTAGCTGCTGTAGCGCTTCCACATTTTGAATGGCGTGTTGAACGCCCAGGCCCACCCGGTGGGATAGTGGTTATAGGTCTTCGGACCGCCGAGGTCGTTCACATACTTGAGGTTCTCCGCGATTGTGTCGGGGATGCCGTTGAAGAACTTGTTCTCATTAACGGAGCCGTTAGGGCCGCCCTCGCCGGACGCTCCGTTGTCGGACACGAGCATGACGATCGTGTTATCGAGCTGGCCGCTGTCCTCCAGGTAGTCCAGCAGGCGGCCGATCTGGTCATCTGCGTGGCTTAGGTAGCCGGCGTAGACCTCCGCCATCCGCGCGAACAGCCGCTGCTCCTCGGGCGAGAGCTCACCCCACGGGCGCACGGTGTCAAGCTCCGGCCACGGCTTGCCGTCGGAGCTCGTCTCCTGGGCGTACGGGTTGATGGGTGACAGCACCGCGTCCTCCCTGGGTGCTTCTCCACGACCTGGGGCAGCGATTCCGAGCAACTTTCCGAGAGACAGCGAGCCACGATCGTGACGAGCTGAAGTGCCGGCGCAAGCGTTGTGGGATCGATGACTCTGGCGTCGACGCTGTCGGCGAGCTGTTCTAGTTCGAGGGCGCGTTTGGTGAGATGGGCGGTGAGCTCCGGGGTGATGGTGGTAGCGGTCATGGCCGCGTCCTGGCGTGACCGTAGGGGCTGTCAAGCCGGTGAACCGGATCCTCGTCGTACCCCGTAGGCGGGGGCCATCACCGGCTTGACGGACACGAGGGGAGGCAATGATTGCGGGGATGACTCGTTTAGCCGTCAGCAGCGCTCCAGCCCTAGGTCTCGCCCACGCTCCGGGAGCTGCTCGACCGCGAGCTGCTCGCCGCGGGACTCGCTCATCGTTCTGATCAGTTCATCTCGTTGGTCACGGATGCGCTCGTGGCTGAGCGGTCCGATCTCCGCGCGGGCCGTGTATCGGCAGTTGTCCGCGATCACGTAAAGGTCGGTCGTGTCGCGAGCCCTCGAGGCGGCGACGTAGGCCAGCTCGGCGTACATCTCACTCGCTCTCGCGGCGACTACAGCCCGCTCGACTGTCTGCCCCTGGTGAGTGTGGACCGTCCCGGCGTAGCCGATCTGCAGGTGGCCGCCCTCGATGTAATCCCGGTGGACGCTGCGGCGCACGCTGCCGTCGAGCTCGACATCTACACCGATGCCGTGGATCCGGGTTACGGTTCCCCGGTCGCCGTTGCTCACCTGCAGGTGCTTGTCGTGGCTCCGATGGTCGTTGAGACGGAATACAACTCGATCGCCTTCTGCCAACCGTACCTCGCCGATCACAGCTTCTTTGCCCAACTCGCCGGCGTCCCGTCGCTGGCTTCGTACGAGCGCGTTAGCGGTGCGCGCCATTGCGTTCGTCGGCACCACCAGCGCCGCTTGGTCGAATCCGACCTCGCGGACGTACCGCGTGTAGGTAGCGACGGCCTGCTCGATCGTGGCGTGATACGCGACTCGGCCGCGCCGCTCCTGGTGGCCGATGTAAGCCTCAATGTCGCCCGCGTGCAGGCGCCCGAGCACGCGCCGCTCTTCCGGGTCCCGTTGGCGGACGATCTCGGTCAGCGCGCGAGTCCTCCGAGCTGCTCGTGGTCGCCTTGGAGCTCGCCGCCGGCGAGCACCGACTGCAGTTGTCGACTGTCGCGAAACTCGATCAGCTTCGCGCCCTCCTCGGCCGCGTGCTGCTCCAGCCGGGCGGCGGGGCGACTGCCCGCCATTCCCATCTCATCAGCAACGATCACGTCATTCCAGCGCAGCTGGAGGTCGCCGCGGTCTAGCTTGCGCAAGAGCGAATCGAGTGTGTGCGACTCGATCCCTGCCTGGCTTTCAAGCTCCCGCGCGGCCCGACCGGTTGGCGCCGTTCCGATCAGTCGACAGCGGTTTTCTTCGGCCACCGCTCGAATTGCCTTTGCCGTAAAGGTTTTACCGGTGCCGGCCTGGGACTCGATGATCTCGACCCCTCTTCCAGAACGGAAGACGGCCTCGACGACGGCGCGCTGACCGTCGTTCAAGCTCAGCTCGCGGGTGCCGTTGCGTAGCGCGCGATCGGTCGCGATCCCCGCGCGGTCATCGATGCGGCCGAGCTGGGCCTGCTGGCGTGCTCGCTCGGCATTGAGGAGATCCTGGGTCGTGTACCGGCCGCCCGCGAGCTCGATCACGTCTGCTCGCTCGAGGAAACGGTCGGCGTGGGAGAGGATCGCCGGCGTGCATCCCCTGCGAGGCGCTACGCGCCACCGAGATGATGACGTCGTTCCGCGTGAACGCGTTCCTCATCATCGTCAGGCCTTCCGGCCCAGCCATCCGGTCATGGTCGACGGCAACCGGAGCTCGCGCGTGGCTTATAGCCGTGAGGTCGCGAATCGCCGCGAGCTGCGGGGCTCCAATCGAATCTGCGACGGCGCGCTCGATCGCCGGCATGTCCACCTGGCGTTTGACACGGCGGGTGCTGAGCGCCGCTCCGGCCATCGCTCTGGCGCTCTCCTTTGACCCCAGTGCCGCTTCCTCGATTTCGGCGCGGCGCTTTGAGAACTCTCGCAGTACCGGTCTGTCGATGCATTCCAGCTCGGCGAGCCCTTTGCGGTCAAGCGGTTTCCATCCGAGGCCGAGCTCGGCGATGTTCGCTCTCAGCTCGGCCTCGTGAATCGCGCCCAAGGCCATCTTGACATCGCGCGCCCGGACGGAGTCGAGCGCCGTCCAGCGGCCGTCCGGGCCTCTCGCCATGTTCGCGACGATCGCGTGCTGATGCAGCTGCGGATCGCCCGCGCGTGACGTCCGGTGACGATATGTGGCGGCGACCAGTCCGCCGGCCCGCTCCTTGATCGCTCCACCCCGCCCCCGCCGGACGAACCCAGCCTCTTGTTCGAGCATCCGCAGCGAGGCCTCGACCGCCCGATCGTGCGCGTCCAAGATCCTGGCAGACAGCTCCCGGTCGCCGGAGGCGTATAGGAGGGAGACGCTCTTCGGGACCGAGAAGGTGAAGTCAAAGGCACCGATCTCCGTCCCTGCCTTCACCCCAGCCGTCTCCCGGAGTCGTTCGCATGAGACGGGATGAAGTCCGCTGGCCAGCCGCGTTAGCTCGCCGTCGCGAAGCTCGCCGGTCAGTCCGAGGAGCCGTGCGCCTTCGCCGGCGTAGCGGCCTTGGGCCTCGCCGGCTCCGGCGTAGTAGTGCTCTTTTCCAGCCGCCACCGAGTGCTCGTAGTAGGTCACGCGGTCGGCTCCCAGCTTTGCCCAGCTGACCATTTGGCGATCGAAGCTAGCGCCGGTACCGGTCGTATCGCACCCGAGGTGCACGGGCGTGCAGACTGTGCCGTTTTCGCTGTTAGCCGTTTAGCCGGCGACCGGCTAGCGAAGGGCCTGCTGGTGATGCAATGTCACGGGCAACCCGGTGCCCCCCGGCAGATAGGCTTGGCTTGTATTGCCAAGTCGCTTTCCCTATCAAGACATCATCGATGACCTGCGGGCGTCGATTCTCGACGGGCGGCTTGAGGCCGGCGCGCGTTTGCCGTCGGAGAACGAGCTCGCGCAGCGCTATGAGACCAGCCGTCCGACCGTGCGACGGGCGGTCGCCCTGCTAAAGGCAGAAGGTCTCGTCAGCACCGAACAGGGGCGCGGAGTATTCGTGCGGCCTAAGCCCCACGTGCGTTTGCTCTTGTCAGGCGGGAGCTTTCGCCGTCATCGCCGAGCGGGGCGTTCGGGCTTCAGCGCACAGGTCGAGGAGCAGGGGCAGACACCAGAGCAACGCATCCTCGACGTAGGCTGGGTCCAAGCTGCACCGGAGGTCGCGCTTCGCCTAGGTGTGGATGAGAACGAGCCGGTGGTGGTGCGCCGACGGCTGTTCTTGGTGAACGGCGGCCCAGTGGCGCTGTGCGATAGCTACTACCCGGGCGATATGGCGGATGGCACCCCGTTGGCCGAGCCAGAGAACATCGAGGGTGGTGCGTACAGCGTGATGGAGGATCGATCGGGCGCGATTAGGCGGAAGCTGAAGCGCTCGGTTGACGATCTGGTGTGCCGCATGCCTACGCCTCAGGAAGTGGAGGCGCTAGAGCTCGCGCCCGGCGTGCCAGTGGTGCGCACACTGCGAACGGTCTATGACTCCGAGGGAGATCCAGTGGAGGTACAGGACACCGTGGCTGCAGCCGACAAGCACGAATTTCGCTACGAGGTGTCGATGCGATGACACGACTGCGTGTAGGTGCTTGCCTGTCGCTCACCGGCCGGTACGCTCGCTTTGGCCGCCAGGCAGCCGACGGGCTGAAGGCATGGCAGGCCCTCTCAGGCTCAGACGTAGACTTGCGGGTGGAGGACGACGGCGGCGACACACGGCGGGTTGCGAGCGCGCTCGAACAACTCGCGGCCGACTGCCACATCCTGCTCGGTCCGTATTCGACACAGTTGATGCGGGAGGCCGGCCGGGTTATGGAGCACGCAGACGGGCTGCTGTGGAATCACGGAGGGTCAGGCGATGACGTCCAAGCGCTATGCCCGGGGCGAGTTGTCTCGGTGCTGTCCCCCACCAGCCGTTACGCCCAGCCGTTCGTGCGGGCACGCCTCACCGATGCGCCTAGCGCGACGTTATGGGTGGCTCGTGGTCGAGGACGCTTTGGCCGTCAGGTCGCCGCCGGCGCGCTTAGAGAAGCGAGCGTCTTGGGGCTCGAGGCGATCGAGAAAGACGCGCGCGACGAGCGCTGGCTCGACCACCCTCCTGAGGCATGGGACCTCTTCAGCGTCGGCACCTTCGAGGACGATGTCTCAATCGTGAAGAAGGCGATGTCGGTCTCGACGCCGCCGAGGATGCTCTGCTCGGTCGCGGCCGGCGTCCACGACTTCTCTTCCATGGTCGAACCATCCGAAGGGATCTATGGAATCGCGCAATGGTTCCCTGGGTCGGTGAAGCGACCTGAGCTTGGTCCTGGCGAGAGCGAGTTTGTAGCTGCATACCGCCGCATCACGGGCTCATGGCCCGACTACCCAGCGGTACAGGCAGGTGCAGCTGCGGTGCTTGCCCCTCACTGTGTTCAGCTCGCTGGGAGCGTTGATCCTCACGCCATCTGGCAGGCGGCCACGAGCCTCAGCACCACCACGCTGTACGGCGGATTCGAGGTCGATGCGGAGACTGGTGCCCAGATAAAGCACGCGCCGGTGCTGCTTCGGTGGCGCGCCGGCGAGCTGCAGCTCGCCGCATAGCGCTGCGCCAGCGGTTTCCAGGCCGCTCCCACAATCTGAAGTCGCTCCCTTGACTTGTAAATACAAGTTGGATACCCCTCGCCAACTTGTAATACCAAGTGCTCAGCGTCGCGCGTTCGCTTGCGCTTGACGGGCGCGCGTCAGGAGTCCCGCTCCCGCTTTCCTCCCTGGCGGGAGCGGGACCCCACACATAAAGGCTGTGACAGGGAGACCTACCTCAAGGAGGAAGCAGTGTCCTATCTAGTCGGCAAGGCCGCGGTCCTCGCCGTGTCCTTCTCGATCAATCCAAGCGGCAGCGCTCCCGGCGTCAGCGGCATCCGCAACCTCACCAACGACATCGCCGAATACGCGCTCCTGGCATGCGGAATCGGAGCTGTCGGAAGCCTGTTCCTGATGGCCCTGAGCAAGGGCTTTCACCTCGAGCGGCTCAGCACCCACGGCCGCGAGGGCGTGATCGTGTCCCTGGTCGCCGCGTTCCTGGTGGGCGCGGTCGGGGCGTTCCTGAACGCGGCGTACTCGCTATGACCCGGGAGCGCGTACTCGCCCTCGCGCTCGCAGTAGTGGTGGGCGCGATCGTGCTGCATATCTTGGCGTCGTCGGCGCCGGATGCCGGGACCTGGCTTGTGTACGGGCTCTGGGTCGGGACGTTCGTCCTTGCGCTCGATCTAAGAAGGTCGCGATGACACGCGCTCAGATCGTCGCGTTTCTATCGGCGCTCACGTTCGCGATCACTGTGATCGACTCGGCGCTTCCGGTCGCGCCCGCGACGGCCGCAACGAGCACGAGGACAACGACGTCGATGACCAGCACAACGATCGACTACCAGATCCCGGCTGGCCTGTGTCTGAGCTGTTACTACGGACCGGACCCGACGACGCGGACCTATAAGAAGGTGCCGGCCGGGACCGCAGGGGCGGTGCTCGGCAGCTCGCTCGCGAACGTCGGCAAGCAAAACTCAGTCCTGACCAACCCCGTCAGCGCCGCCACCGGTCTGGTCAGCAGCGGGGTCAGCGGCCTGGTGGGTGGCGTCGCGGGCGACGTGATGGACCAGGTCACCAACTGGGTGGTAAACGGCGCGAAGTCGGTGCTGGGGTTCGTGGAGAAGAGCGCCACGGCGACCACGACCCCGGAGCTGACCTCAAGCTGGTTCTCTGCGGAGTTCAGTTGGATTGTCGTCTACGCCTCGGGAATCGCTGCGATCGTCGCGCTCGCGGGGATCATTAGCGCAAGCATTCGCCATGACCCCAGCGCCCTCGGCCAGGTGGCGTTCGGTATCGGCCGCGCTGGGCTGTTGACCGGAATGGTTGTCGCGCTGACGCTACTGGCGCTGGCGGTGGTCGACGGGATCTCGGGGGACATCGTCAAAGCAATGCCCTCGACCTTCTTTACGACCCTGTCGGGGGCGTGGGGCACAAGCGGGTTTGGGGGCCTCGCTTCGTCCGCGTTGGCTTTCTTGGCGGCGCTGTTGGAGATGGGCGTCTCGCTGCTGCTGTGGGTAGAGCTGATCTTCCGGGACGCGGCGATCTACCTCGCGGTGCTGTTCTTCCCGTTCACGCTGGCGATGGCGATCTGGCCGCGGCTCGCTGGAGCACAGGCGAAGCTGATCCGGATCCTCGCGACGTTCATCATTTTTAAGCCGGTCGCGCTGTTCACGATGATGACCGGGGCGAACATCTTGCTGGGTGGGGTGTCGATCGCGGGAGGCGTCGCGCCGTCGGTGGGAACGATCCTCTCTGGGCTGGTCGTCTTGGCGCTCGCGGCGTTCGCGCCCTGGACGCTGATGCACCTGCTTGCCAGCGAGGTCGGGTCTATCTCGCAGCGGCAGAGCAGCTCGCGCTCGTCGAGCAAAAACAACGAGACAATCATGGGCGGGGATCTGAACGCTGGAACCGTCACGGGGACCGGCGGCCCATCTTCACCTGTGGGCGCAAGCCGGCGTTCCGGTCACACCGGGTCCGCCGCGACCAGTGCTCAGAGCTCGCCAACGGAGGGCTCGCGCCCTTTATCCGGGGCGTCATCGGGCGGGACGACCTCGGCGCCGCTCACTGGCGCCGTTGCCGCGGCAGCGGGATGGGTGCCCGCCGTAGCGGCCGCTGGACAGCATCTCGCCCAGCACGGCGCCGCGAGGATCCACACCGCGGCGGGTGCAAGCGGTAGCGCACCTGGTGAGGGGCCCTGGGCGGGGTTCCGCGCGAGCACGCCGCCCGCGCAATACGCAACCACCAACGGGAGCTCGTCGGGAGCGAGCTCACCCCCCGCATCCGGAGGATCCCCAGCGGACATCTCGACCGAGGTACGTGACGCGGAGCCTCCCACTCCTCCGCCGAGGACATCGCATTCGACCGCCCCCCCTCCTCAGCCATCGGACGTTCAAAGCGTGAGGCGAAACGTGTTCGGATCAACGGAAGGAGACGGAAATGCAGAGAAGGTTTAGGTTCGGGCCGCACCCGAACGCAGGCTGGATCTTGGGCCTGCGCGTCAGTCACATCGTGGGGATCGTGGTCGCGGGCGTGATCGCGCTGGCGCTGATGCGGCTCAAGGCGCCGCTGTCGATCGGCCTGGTGGGGATCGACTTCGCACTGGCGTTCGTGGTGGTCGGGGTCACGTTCGCCGGCCACACGTCGCTGGAATGGGTGCCGGTCGTCGGGCGGTTCTTGGTCGCCCGACTCGACGGAACAAACATCTTTCGCTCCCGGCATCCGGGCTGGGGCGGGTGGGTGGAGCTCCCAGAGGAGCGGACGATCGCACCCAAGCCGGTAGAGACGGTGATTTCGCTGCCTGGCGAGCTGTCCGACGTGGTTGTGGTGGAGACCCCGCTGTACGCGCAAGGCGGGATACCAATGGGCGTCGTCAAGGACAAGCGAGCGCGGACCTACACCGCGACGATCCGCTGCAGCGCTCGCGCGTTCTACCTGCTGGGCGAGGAGGAGCGCGCGATGCTGCTGGCGAGCTACGGCGCGCTATTGACGCAGTTCGCCTCCGATGACTCGCCGGTCAGACGGATTGGCTGGTATGAGCGAACATCGCCCAGCGGACGCTCAGAACTCCAGGAATACCTGCGCGAAAACGCGCGGGCGGGGATCTCCGAGGACGATTCGGGGCTGGTCGCGACGCGGCAGCTGTTGGCCGCGCAGGGGCAGGAGTTAGACCACGAGGTGCTCGTGTCACTGCAAATCAGCTCCGGGAACGGTCGGCGCGCGATCGGGCAGCGTGGCGGTGGCGACGACGGCGCTCTCGCGGTGCTGTGCGAGCAGGTCGGAAAGCTCGTCGAGGAGCTCAGCCGGATCGGCGCGACGCACACGCAGCCGGTCGGGGCTCGTAACCCGGCGGTTCCGGACGCGCGGCAGCTCGCGGCGATCATCCGCGACGGGATCGACCCGTTCACGCGCCACGAGCGCGAGGAGCCACCGGCGGGTGGGGAGCGCGGGATCGACCCGGCGCAGTTTGGTCCTGGCGCTCGTGACGCGCTACTGGACGCATCTGCGGGCGGACGGGTCCCTGCACGTCACCGGGCACTTGTTGGAGTTCCCGCGCCAGGACGTCCGCGCGCAGTTCCTGCAGGGGCTTCTGATGGGTCATCAAGCGACGCGGACGGTGGCGTTGGTGATGCACGTGATGGGACCGCGGAAAGCGGTCAGGCAAGCCGAGCGCCAGGCCGAGGAGGCCTCGGCAGAGGGCTGGCTGCGGCAACGGATCGGCAAACGGACAACTGCGCGCGACCGGGCCCGCGATCGAGCACGTCGCGACGCAGCGAGGATGAGCTTGCCAGGGGTCACGCGCTCGTCCAGTTCGCTGGCTACGTCACCGTGAGCGTCCCCGAGAGCCACGGGATCGCCGGACTGGACGCGGCATTCGGCCGGGTACAGGCGCAAGCGCTCGCCGTCGGGCTGCGGCTCGAGCGGATGCACGGCGAACAGCAGGACGCGCTGACCTACACCCTGCCGCTCTGCAGGGGTCTGCTATGAGCTCGCGCAGCGACAAGCGAGGAGCGCTGAGCCGGGCGCTTGATGCCCTAAACAACAAGCTCGATCGGATCGACAAGCAACGCACGCCGCCGTCGCCCGCGCTCGCGGAAAAGGCGAGGCATCGCAGGCCGGTGAAGCGCAAGCCCGATCACGCCTCGCAGCGTCCGCTTGTGGCGCCGTCACCGGCTCTCAGGTGGGACGGAGCGCTGGGCGCGCCCTGGCGAGCGCCACGGGCACCTCGCGTCGACCGCGCACGTGCAGGCGCTGTATCCGTTTCAGGCCAGCTCTTGCGCTCGGTAATCGGGGCGTGTTGATTGGTCGCAGCGTCTACGGAGGCGCGTTTGCGATCGACCCGTGGCAGCTCTACGCCGAGGGGGTGCTGCAGGACGCGAACCTGATCGTCCTCGGCTTGAAAGGCCTCGGCAAGAGCGCGTTGCTGAAATGCTACGCGCTTCGTCAGCGGGTGTTCGGCCGGCGGATCGAGGTGATCGATCGGAAGTCGGAGTACGAGAGCGTGATCGCCGCGATGGGCGGCGTCACCCTCCGGCTTCGTCCCGGTGTGCGGATCAACCCGCTTGAGCGCCAGGGCAGCCGGGGCTCTCGAGAGAGCCTGCTGCGAGCCGTGGCGCGGGCTTTGCTTGGACGCGAGCTGACCCCGGTCGAGCGGGTTGGGCTATCCGCGGCGCTGATCGGCGGTAGATCGAGCGGATCTCAGACCGGGACGTGATCATTCCCGACGTTACGGCGGAGCTCCGCGAGCCCGTCGGAGGGCTCTGCTGAGAGAGCTCAACATGGGCCAGAGCAGTCGCGGGAGGAGTTGCGGGAGTGCATGCTCGCGCTCCGTGATCTCGAGGTCGGGACCGCTGAGCGGGATGTTCGACGGCCCTACGACACATGGCGCTGAGGTGTGGTATAACCCTGCGCTCGCGCTCGATATCAGCGAAATCTCAGAGCACACCTACGGCGAGGACGAGAACGTCGCGCTGGCGATCGCGCTGATCTCGTGCACGTCGTTTCTGGACGCCCGCAGGCGGGAGCGAGAGAGCCGGGGTGACGCCTCGCAAGGTCGTACGGGTCAACGACGAGGCTTGGCGGGCACTGGCAGTTCCCGGCGCCGCCGACTACTACAATGCATCGTTGAAGCTGTCGCGTAAGACCGGCGTTCAGTATGCGCTGGCGTTGCACCGGTTGACCGACCTCTCAGCGACCGGGGATGCCGGGACTCGCACGCAGACGCTCGCGGAAGGGCTGGTCAGCGAATGCGCCACCCGAGTCGTATACCGCCAGGCCGCCCAGGAGGCCGACCTCACCGCCCGGGCGCTGCAGCTCAGCTCGACCGAGCGAGAGCTGCTCACCCAATTAGGGCAAGGGGAGGCGCTGTGGCGGGTCGGAGAGCGCGGTTTTCTGGTGCGTCATCTGATCGCCGCGGCGGAATGGCCGCTGGTGCAAACCGATGAGGGGATGGCGGCCCGCGCGCCGCAGGTGGTCGGATGAACGCCGCGAGGGTCGAACTGCTCGCCCTGGTCGCGGTCGCCCTCGCGGTATTCCTTGCCGTCGACCATCGACTTGGCAAGGCCGAATGCGGCGCGTTGGGCAACGGGAGGCGATCTCAAGCAGCTGCGCGTCACTGGCCCCAGGCCGGGTCGGGTGATCCTCGGTCGCTTTGACCGGTCCCTGATCGCGGCCGAGGACCGCGCATCGACGCTGGTAATGGGACCCACGCAGCTCGCGGGCAAGTCATCGCGGGTGGTGATCCCGACGATCCTCGAGTGGGACGGGCCGGTACTGACGACGTCGATCAAACGTGACACGCTCGATGCGAGCCTGCCGCGGCGACAGGAGCTTGGCGAGGTCAAGGTGTTCGATCCGCTGGGACGAACCGGGATCCCCACGGCCACCTGGTCGCCCGTCGCTGCCTCAGCAAGCTGGACGCAAGCGCGGGAGGTCGCATCCCACCTGATGCAAGTCGGTTGGGAGCAGGCCAAGCAGGACAAAGACCCCCACTGGCGGCCCGCCGCGGCACGGCACCTCGCTCCGCTCCTACTCGCGGCCTACGCCGGGAAGAAGACGCTCGCGGACGTTGGCCGGTGGATCGATACCGCCGAACGCGACGAACCCGAGCAGCTCCTCGCCCGCTCCGTCGACGCGAACGCCGGCCGCGCGCGCGAAGTCCTAAGTTCGCTCTGGCTGAAGGATCAAAGGTACGCCTCGAGCGTCTACGCGACCCTTGAAGAAGGTCTCGATCCCTGGCAGGAGCCCTCGATCGCGGCCGCCACCGCAGCCCCGGACATCACCGCCGAGTGGCTGCTGAGCGCCTCAAACACGCTGTACATCGTGGGCGGCGGCCACGATCAGCGACGGCTGGCGTCCCTATACGGCGCGCTTTTGATGAGGACCGTGGACGACGCGTTGGCGATCGCCTCGTGGAAACCGAGGCAACGCCTCGACACGCCGCTGCTATGCGCGCTCGATGAGGTAGCGAACATCGCGGCGATCCCCGCGCTCGGACGCTACGCGAGCGCCGGCTTAGGTCCCGGCGTACTGCTGCTGACCGTCCTGCAGGACTACAGCCAGGCACTCGAGCACTGGGGCCAAGAGCGCGCCCAGTCGATCATGGCGAACCACACGGCGAAGCTGTTCGCGTCCGGAATCGGCGATCCCGCCGACGCTGCGCTACATCGCCGAGCTCCTGGGCCACGAGCGCGTACAGCAGCGCTCAGAGCACAAGGGCAACGCCAGCAAATCCACCACCACGGGCGAGCACTTAGAGCCGCTCGCGCCGCCGTGGCGCGTGCGCCAGGCCAGCGCGACACCGCGCTGCTGGTCTACGGGCGCATCCCGCCGGCCTGGATCACGCTCCGCGCCTACTACAAGGATCGGGGCTCCGGAGGCTGGCGGCGTGAGACTGGGCGCTCCGCGGCTCCGCGCTCCTCTTCGCGGTGATGATGCTGGTGATCCTCGCCGCGGTCGCGATCTTCAGCAGCTCCCAGAACTGCGGCACCAGCTCGCCCAGCTCGCCAACCGCACCGCCCGAAGGCGCGCCGAAAGCGAGGGGCAGGTGGTTCGCTACCTGGAGTCGCAGGGTTTCGCGCCGTTCGCAGCGGCGGGGATCGTCGGGAACCTCGAGCAAGAGTCGACGCTAAACCCGGCGGAGAGCGGCGGCGGGTTAGCGCAATGGAACCCCGCTGGTACAGCGAGATGTCGGCATGGGCCACCGGGCACGGCCTCTCACCGACCAGCATGGCCGGGCAGCTCGAGTACCTCGTCTTGACCTGCACTCCAGCTATCCCAAGCTGGTCTCCGAGCTCAACTCCGCGGCCTCGCCCGAGCAAGCCGCCACCATGTTCGAGACGACCTACGAGCTCTGCTCGGGCTACATCGCCTACATGGTCGTCTCGCCAGGGTCGCTGTGCATGGACAGCAACCGCCGCCAATACGCCCTCGAGGCGCTAAACGCCGCCGGTGCCCGCTCGACGACGGTACTGGCTTCCTACGTGACCGGGGGTGTGACGTGTGCCGTCAGCCGCGGAGTTTGGCTCCGGGAAGGATCCGATCCCCGCGCCGCCGTGGACGATCGAGCGCGACGACATGGGCGTCGACGCGAGCGCGCCGAGCCGGGACGCCGATCTACGCAATGGCGGCCGAGCACGCTCGCCCAGGTGATCGGCGACTGGTTCGACGGCGAGCCGCTGCTCCTGTTCAAGTTCGACACACCCCAAGGCGGCACCCCTTACGGCGACCAGTACTGGTACCTCGCCGAGCAGATCATCCCCGTCACCACGACGATCGGCACGACGTTCGCCACCGGCCAGGCCGTCGCGCACTACGCGGCCGCCGGCACCGGGATCGAGATCGGCTGGGGCTCAGCAACCTCAGATCAGCGAACCCTCGCCGGCCAGGAAGGCGACGCCGCAGCCGCCAACCCCGCACCGGGTCACACGACCCAGTGGGGCGAGACATTCAAACGTTATTCCGGCACCTAACCGCTCGGGGTCTCACCGTGACCGTATCCGCAGCATCGGTTTCGGCTCCATTGCGCCCGCCGCGAAACCTCCTCCGACTTGAGGAGCAAAGCAATGAACGGCGTCGACGCTAGGGAAGGACACCGCAGGCGGGGGAGCAGGAGATGGCGGCTACATCGGTAGGTCCTTGCACCCGCTGCGAGGACCCTAGTTCCGCCGGGCTCTACACGTGGCCGACGATCCCCGGAAAGGTCTGCTGGAAATGCCTGCGCCGCGAACTCGGCGACAGCAACGGCTCGGTCGAGGAGCCACGTCAAATAGCCGAGTTGTCATTCACCCCAGACGGCCCCAGCCGTGACGGCATCGCAGCGAGCTCGCTGGTCTCGTTCGATCAGATCGTCGCGGTGCCCGTGAAGTGGCTCTGGCAAGACCGCGTCGCGCTCAGCAAGATCACCGGACTCGCGGGACGGCCGAAGATCGGCAAGGGCCTGATCTACTCACGGCTGATCGCCGACCTCACCCACGGCACGCTCACCGGAGACATTCGCGAACCCCGAGACGCGATCATCGTCACCACCGAGGACGACCCCGGCGACACCCTAAAACCACGCCTGATGGCCGTCGCCGCCGAACTCCGGCGCGTCCACTTTTTCCAAATGGGAAGCCCCTACGAGCCGGTCCCGTTCCGAATCCCCTTCGTTCGCGTCTGACTTCGCGGCAGAGGTGCCGCCGTTTTTCAACCTAATCCTGGGAGGCTTCCGGGGCCCTGAACCAGGAGGACGAGATGTTGGAGAACGGCAAGCGACGCCGACGCCGGCAGCTGTCGCCGGCGGAGAAGTGGGAGATCTTCTTGGAGGTCACCTCGCAGGAGATCTCACAGGCCGACGCGGCGCGGAAGTACGGGGTCGACGTGAGTGTGATCATCCGGCTGCGAGCGCTGGCGAAGGACGCGGCGTTGGCCGCGTTCGCGTCGGCCAAGCCGGGGCGGGTGCCCTCGCCCGAGCAGGTCGAGCTGGAGCTGCTCAGAGCGGAGAACGACCGGCTTTCGGAGGCGCTGAAGGAGATGGCGGTGGAGCTGACCTTGTTCCGGGGAAGGCAACGCTCGGGCTATTCGGCCCGGTCCCCGCACGCGTGAGCGCGGAGACCAAGCTCGAGCTTCTGGGGCTGATCGACCATGCCGTCGCCGACGGGTGGGCGCACGCGCGGGCGTGCCGGGTGCTGGAGCTGGCCGATAGTCGTGCACATCACTGGCGGGCGCGGCTGCGGGACACCGGCACGCTCGAAGACGGTCGTCCGGGTGGCGGCGCGGTGCACGGGCTGCTGGACTGGGAGGAGCAGGCGATCCTCGATCTGATCGAGCAGTGGGGATGGGTGGATCGCTCGCACCGCAAGCTCGCGCACCGCGGCTCTTACACCGGAGTCGTGTTCGTGTCGCCCTCGACGCTGCTGCGGGTCGCGCTCAAGCATCGGGTCGTGCTTCCGGGCGAGCCGTTCCGCCCACGGCCCGCAAAGCCCGCGTTTCCCGAGATTTCCTGGGAGCGCAACCGCATCTGGATCTGGGACGCGACCCACTTCAGCGCTTGCAAGCGGGTCGCCTACGCGATCGTCGACGTCGTCACCCGCTACTGGATCGGCTACCTGCTCACCACCGAGCAGACCTCGACCCAGGCGCAGCTTTTGTTCGCGCGGGCGCTCGAGGACCAGGGGCTGCTCGGAGCGGACGGGCTCCTGGCGGACCGCGATGGTGACGGTCCGATCCTGGTCGCGTGGTCGGACAACGGTGCGGAGATGACCGCGATCGATACCCGGGCGTTCATGGCGCTGATGACGATCGCCCAACACCACGGCCGGCCCGGGACGCCCACCGATCAGGCGCACGTCGAATCATTCTTCAGTCACCTAAAGGGAGACTGGCCGCACCTCACCGGGCTCCGCGATCCCGCCGCGCTCGATGCCGAGCTCGCCCGCATCCGCACCGAGTACAACACCGTTCGGCTGCACGCCTCGATCGGGTACGTCACTCCCGACGATGAGCATCACGGCCGCGGGCCCGAGGTCCGGCGCGCTCGCGCCGCCGGGATGCGCCGCGCCCGTGCGGAGCGGATCAAGCAGAATCGAGCCAGCAAGTCATGACCAGCACGCCGACCATCGACCACGCTCTCCCGCCCGTGCTTCAGCGGGACGGAGTGTGCCTGCGCGAGGTCGTCGCCCGCCGGCAAGGACACCGGCGGAACCCGGCATGGAGGCCGCCTCGGAGCTCGCTCCGAACACCCACCAACCCGCCCCGCCACAGCCCTCAGCGTTGGGATGAAAAGTGCGACCGTTCTGTCGCGAACTCAGAAACACCGCACCCTAAGACGTCGAGGAGCTATCCCGCCGGATCCACGAGACCAACGCAGCACTCGTCGTAGTCGATCCGCTGATCGAGTTCATCGACGGCAAAACCGACGCGCACAAATCCCAGCCCGTACGACACGCACTCGCGGCGCTCAACGGGCTCGCCCGCGAGAGCGAAGTGGCGATCGTCGTGATCATCCACCTCAACAAGAGCGCGTCGACCGATCCCCTGCTCCGCCACGAAGGCAGCGCAGCATTCACCCAAGTGCTGCGCGGAGCGATGCTCCTCGGCCCCGACCCTGACGACCCCGAGGGCGAGCGCGGATCCACGACGAGTCCTCGCCGTGAGCAGCAGCAACCTAGCTCAGCTCGCCCCGTCGTTGCTCTATGGGATCCGCACCGCGAGCGTGAGGGGCGACAGGGGCGAGGAAATCGTCACCGCAGCCATCACCTGCGTCGGCCAGTCAGACGCGACCGGCTGCGACCTTCTCAGCTCCCACGAGAGCAAAAACGAATCGTCCGCGCTCGAAGATGCCGTCGACTTCCTCGCTACCGAGTTGGCCGATGGATTGCGCCCATCGGTCGAAGTCAAAGAGGCCGCGGCGCAAGCAGGGATCTCGGAGAAGACCCTCTACAGGGCCAAGAAGAAACTCGAGATCAAGGTCTCAAAAGCCGGCTACCAGGGCGCCTGGTCATGGTCACTAAACGACGCCTCCAAAGATGGCCAAGCCGAGATGACCACCCTTGCGGACCAGTCGGCTGACCACCTTTGGCAATAGTCCATAGATACGGGCGATCCGGACCCTCAGGCCCCCAAAGATGGCCAAGCCTCCGAGAGTGACCACCTTGACCTCGGAACGCGCAAAACTGGCGGGTTCCGGGCCGCAAACGGAGACGACCAGGAGATCCAGCTTTGAGCTCCTTTGTCCGACGCCTTCGCCGCCGCCGACAGCGGCCACCCCAGCTCCTCGCCTACGCCATCGGTCGGATCAATTCGCACGACGCAACCCTCGCCGCGGCGCGCGCAAGCGGCTGCACCTGCGAACCAGACATCGAGCTAACAGGCCCATACGCCTACTGCCGACACGACCACTGGTGCGCACTGCTTCGCCAGAAGGACGTCAACTGAACGGGTCCTGAGAAGCGATGATCGCAGCAACCCCTCCCCCTTCCCCAGCCACACCACAGCGGGATACGGCCGTAGGCCGCAGTTATGAGCGCGCTCGCATGCGATCGATTGACGCTGGCGGTGCTTGCGCCGATGATGCGCGCTGCCTTGAAAGACCAGTCCTATCGCTCCACCCCGGTCGGAACGATGGTGGGCCGCTACATCCGCTGGTTGCGAAACGAGTACGGCGCGACCCCGTCCACGATCCGAGATTACGAAGCGATTCTCGCGCGGATGAGCCTTACCTTGGCTGACCGCGAGCTGATCGAGGTGACGACCGAGGATCTCCGGGACGTCATCGATCTGTGGGCCGCGCAGACTGCGCGGACGCGCCAAAAGGTCACGAGCGTCGTTCGCGCCTTCTGGGCGTGGTGCGAGGAACAGGGCTACCTCGCAATCTCGCCGGCCGCGAGGATCCGCCGTCCGCGGGCCGATCGCAAGGTCGCGCGAGTGTTGCCGCTTACTGCTCGGCCGGCGCTACTGACCGCCGCTAAGCATCCACGAGACCGGCTCGCGCTGTTCTGTCTGCCGACGCTCGGTGTGCGTCGGGCGGAGTTGACCGAGATCCAGATCCGCGATTTCGATCCCCTCCGGCGGACGCTGCGAATCTTCGGAAAGGGCCGAAAGGAACGACTGATCCCCCTGCGTGGCCCAATCAGTGCCGAGCTTCGTCTGATGCTGGCAGCTGATCTTCCGTCCGTCGGCCGGCCTCCCGAGCCCGATGACTTCTTGCTCTATCCGATCAAGCGGCTAGCCAGCGGGCGCGGGCGTGAGGGTCAGGTCATCTGGAGCCACATCGGGTTCCCGAAGCAACAGCTCTCCGCGCCGGCGGTCCATCGTTGGTGGTACCGGCAAGCGCAAGCGGCCGGGCTCGTGGGCCCTGGCGTCACCTCGGGCCTAAACATGCATCAAGCCCGCCACATGTTCGCGCTGGAGCTCCGCCGCGTTGCCGGTGTCCAAGCAGCATCGCAGGCGCTCGGACACTCAGATCTAAGTACGACCCTCGGGATCTATGGGCACCAAGACGCCGGCGACCTGGAGCGAGCCATGGATCGCTACGCGGCTTGGCTCGAGGCCCAAATCTAAAGACGAAGTTTCTCCCGAAGAATGAGCCAAAAAGCCCATAGCTGCGGGGAATTAGTGGAGACGGCGGGAATCGAACCCGCGTCCGCGGTCGCGTGCAAGGTGGCGTCTACGAGCGTAGCCGGCGCTCTGGATCTCGTCCCCGACTAGCCTCACCGGCCGGGTTGTCGGGGACCAGCTCCGAAAGATGTCCCCGGCTTGGATGGAGCGGTCCGCGCCGGGTGAGCCTGCTATCTGATCCTGGACATCCTCGCCACAGGCGAGCGAGGGCCAAGATCTCACGGCTTAGCTAGTTACTAAGCGGCGAGAGCGTACTCGTGAGAGTCCGCACTTATTTTCTTCCCGGGTGTTTTACGAGGCCGCCCGGGACCTCGACTCGCAACCACCCCCACGAGTCGACCACGTCGAAGCCTGTCGTCCCCTGGGGGTATGTGTACATAGAGATTTTAGACGCACCGTCCCGCCCGCTGGCGACGAAGGACATCGTAAGAGCCGCCGGAAACCGCGATGGGTGCTGCGAGAATCAATCCCACGATGGAGAGCAGCACTCACAGATGGTGGTCCACCCCGAGCCAGCAGTCTCCTGAATGGCCTCCGCTCGAGCCCACGACAACCTGGTCCCGGCCGACGGCTGAGGAGCATCAGCCGCCCGATCGGCACGGGTCCTTCCTGAAGCGCAAGCTTGGACCTGTGATCGCCGCGATCGCGGCGCTCCTTGCGAAGCTCAAGACGATCCTGTTGCTGCTGCCGCAGGTGAAGCTACTGGCGACCGCCGGGACGATGCTTGTTTCGATCGCCGCTTACGCTTTGCTGTGGGGTTGGCAGTTTGCGGCTTTGTTCGTGGTGCTGCTACTGGTGCACGAGACGGGTCATGTGATCGCGCTGCGACGCGAGGGCATCAAAGCCAGCGCGCCGATGTTCATCCCGTTCCTAGGCGCCGTAATCAGCGCCCGCTCGCTCGGCGAGAACGCGCTGGCGGAAGCTCGGGTCGGCCTGGCTGGACCGATTCTCGGGAGTATCGGCGCGGCAGCGTGCGTCATCGTTTGGCATCTCACCGGCAACGACCTGTGGCGGGCACTTGCGTTTACCGGCTTCTTCTTGAACCTGTTCAACCTGCTCCCAGTGCTGCCGCTCGACGGTGGTCGTGCGATGGCAGCAATGGCCCCATGGATGTGGTTTCTCGGGTTCGCGGCGCTGATTCCGCTGCTGTTCATCTTTCCGAACCCGCTGATCCTGATCATCCTCGTGTTTGCCGGCCTCGAGACCGCGAGGCGTTGGAAGCTCCGTCGGGCGGGCGGAGCCGCGCAGGAGAGCTACTACCGCGTCAGGCCGCTGGATCGAGTACTTCTTGCCGCCGTATACCTGAGCCTGATCGCGTTACTGGTCGTCGGGATGCACGCGACGAACCTGCCGCGCACGATCCCCTAAGCGTCGTGCCCGATCCCGTGCCGTTGGCGCCTTAGTACGCCCCGGGGGGCCGGCGAGTCGCGCCGGGATCCTGATCATTAGTCCGCGACGCCCACCAGAACGTGTAGACGATCGACAGGACCAGCGCAACTAGCCCGATCACGAATAGAACGGTTCCCGCCGTCGCTAGGTCGATCCCGCTCACGTGCGCGGTCACAGCCCACTTCAAAATTGCGCCGACTGCGATCAGCACGAGCGCCGTGCCTATGGTGACCATGTCCAATCCTTACCCAGATGTACGCCGCACTACCCGTCCGCGGCGCGTGGTGAGCGTATCACCGTCGTGCCTCGCGCAACTCCCGTTCGACGTCTCGAGCCATGTCGCGCTTGCGCATCGCGTCGCGCTTGTCGTAAAGATCCTTACCTCGCGCGAGCGCGATCTCCACCTTCGCGCGCGACCTTGGCCCGGAAAAGTAGATCCGCGTCGGCACCAGCGTGAGCCCCCGCTCCCGGGTTCGCCCGACTAGTCGCTCGATCTCCGATCGCCGCAGGAGCAATTTGCGATCGCGTTCAGGGTCGTGGTTCTCGCGCGACGCGGGGCCGTAGGGCGGGATGTAGACACCAACCAGCCACACCTCCCCGTCGCGAACCACGGCGTAGGAGTCCTTGAGCTGCGCCTTGCCTTCGCGCAGCGACTTGACCTCGGTACCGGTCAGCGCGATCCCCGCCTCAAACCGCTCTAGCAGGTGGTAGCGATGTGAGGCCTGGCGGTTAGTCGCAACGTCACCCGCTGAAGCCTTGCGCTTGCGTGTCTTTGCCATCGGGTCAATCCTCGTCCCAGGCTGGGAGCAAGTCCACCCTACCCCGTGGAGGGTCGATCTGCCCGACCCGCACCTTGATCGGATCCCCGAGGCGGATCGCGCCACCGCTGTGAACGCCGCGGATGATCGTGCCCTCTTCGTTCAACTCCCACCAGTCGCCGCGCATCCGGCGCACCGGCAGCATCCCTTCGAATGACTGTTCTGATCCAAACGCGACGAACGCGCCAGATCCGATCACCCCCACCACCTCGCCTTCATACACGGCGTCCGGCTCGGCTTCCCGGAGCATGCGCTCGAGTAGAAAGCAGCGAGCAACGTCGTCTGCGTCGCGCTCGATCGTCATCGCCTCACGCTCACGGGCTGAGCTCCACGGCCCGGCGGAGGCGACCCACGAGGACTCGGGCGCCGGGCCGCCAGCGACCGCTGATAGCAGCGCCCGGTGGCAGATCAGATCGGGATACCGCCGGATCGGGGAGGTGAAGTGGCAATACCGAGGGGACTGCAGCCCGGCGTGACCGAGATTGCGGTGGTCGTAGTGTGCCTGCTTGAGCGAGCGGAGCACGAGCCGGGTCAGGGCAGTCCTTCCTCGACCAGTCCGGGACACGTGACGCTCGACGAGTTGAGAGGCCTCTCCCACTATCTCCGCCGCCTGCTGCGGCGTCAGATGGCTTGGCAGTGGCGGGGTCGGCACGCCGAGCGAGTGCAGTTGCTCGATTAGCCGCTGGACGGCGGGGACATCGGGCCGTTCGTGGACGCGGTAGAGCGTCGGCAGGTGACGCGACTCGAGCAGTCCCGCGACCTGTTCGTTGGCTGCGACCATCAACTGCTCGATCAACCGGTGCGACTCCGTCTGAGCGACAGGCTCGGCGGCGAGTACATCTCCTCTGCGATTGAAGGTGAATTCCGGCTCTCCGGACTCAACCACCAGAGCCGCCTGCCGGGCTCGGCGTTCCGCGAGGCCCGCGGCCGCCGAGCGGGCGGCCGCCAGTGCCGAGCTCCACGCTTCGCCTGGCGCCTCGTGCCCCTCGAAGATGCGATCCACCTGACCGTACTCGAGTCGCTCATTCGACCGGATCACCGAGCGATAAAACGCTGCGCCGCTGACGCTGTCCCCACGCACCGTCATCTCGACCGTGACGGTCAGCCGATCCTGTCCTGGCACGAGCGAGCAAGCATTGTTCGAGAGCTCTCGCGGCAGCATCGGCTCGACGGTGCCAGGAACGTAGACGCTAGTTCCCCGACGGTACGCCTCACGGTCGACGAGCGAGCCTGACTCGACGTACGCCGAAACGTCCGCGATGTGGACCCAAACCCGCCAGCTACCGTCGTCGAGGGTCTCGGCGGAAATCGCGTCGTCGAAATCTCGGGCGCTCGCGGGATCGATCGTGAATGTCGGCAGCTCACGGAGATCGCGGCGAGAGGTCTCCTGACCGTCGGAGTGAAGGGTCGCGGCACTGTCGCGAGCCTCATGCTCGACAGCCGGATCGAAGGAACGCCGCAGGCCCCGGTCGATCAGCAACGCCTCGATCACGTCGCGGGCAATACCGGGGCGTCCCAGCCGGCGCGCAACCACCGCGCGTCCGCGTCCTCGTCCGTCGCGTCGCGAGGCCGCGCGCACGATCACCAGGTCCCCCACGCTCGCTTTCTGATCCCGGCTGACCGCGAATCGAGGCCCGGGCTCGAAGAACGGCTCGGCGACAAGAAACTTCCCGCGCCGCTCAATTACTGCGACCTGTTGCGCGCCGCTGGCGCCCCCCGCAGAAGCGCTCACTGGACCTGGGCTGCCAGGACCCGCTCCGCGGTGTCGAGTGCGCGCGGGCTGTTCGGGCTATCGGGCGCGTATACGTTCGGAGTCACCCCGGCGCCCTCTTTGACGCCGCCCCCTCCGAGGTTGCGGCCGCTGGGGGTGTAGTAGTACCCCGCGGTGATATCGAGCGCGCCCCCATTTGGTAGTTGCTGTACCTCCTGGAAGACGCCCTTGCCGAACGTGTGCGTGCCGACCACCACAGCTCGCTTTCGGTCCTGCAGCGCGGCGGTGACGATCTCTGAAGCCGACGCGGTGCCACTGTCGACGAGAACTACCACTGGGATCTTCGGTGAGATCGCGTTTCCCGTCGCCGTGAATACTTGCCGGGGAGAATTGCGGCCGTCGGTTGAGACGATCGTGCCGTCCGGTAGAAAGATGCTGGCAACGTTCACCGCCTCCTGGATCAAGCCGCCGCCGTTGCCGCGCAGGTCAAGGATGATCCCCCGGGCGCCCCGATGGAGCATTTGCTGGACGTCGGCCCGCACCTCTGCTCCCGCCCCTTGCTCGCTGAAGGTGGTGAGTTGGACGTAGCCAAGCTTGGTCCCGCGGTAGCTGACTATGCGATCGTCCGCGATCGGAAGCGTGAAGCTCTCGCGAGTGAGCCGCATCACTTCGCGGCGACCGTTCCTGATGTATGTCAGCTCCACCTCCGTGCCGGCTCGGCCTCGTATCAGCTCCGAATCAAAGTCCGCCGAGCGGCCGGCGAGCTGCGTTGTGCCCACGGCCACGATGACATCCCCGGGGGCAAGTCCCGCTTGCGCGGCGGGCGTCCCCGGGAACACCCCCACGACCTTCAATCCCAGGCGGTCGGGGTTGACATCGATTCCCACCCCGCTGATCTGTGGGCTCGGATGGCCGAAAGAGCGGTAGTCGCTTGGACTGATGTATTGCGAGAAGGGGTCATGGAGGCTGGCGACGGCCGCCGCCAAGCTGCTGTTGACGAGCTGGGCGCGGCTCACCCGGCGGTAGTAGTCCTTCTCGATGATGTTCAGCGCCTGGTTGACGAGCTGCCCATTACCGCTGTTATCCACGAACACGCTGCGCAGCGGCGTCGGCAGCCAAGTCGGATGACCTCCTAGCCAGATGCCGATCGCGAGCACGACAACGGCCAGCGCCACCTTGATGCCGCGTCTGGGTGCACGTGCGGGGTGCAAGGGCATTGCACTGAGAGTAGTAGCCCTGAGCAGCCAGTGACCGACACTCCGCGGCGAGCATTAAGCGACCGGGTCGCCGGAGCGACCCGGTCGCAAATGGTCAGACGGAAAGCAGACTTCTAGAAGTTGTGCCGGAAGCCGGCCCCCTCCGTCGTGAACTTGTACCCGGTGGTCGATGTGAACGTCGCGCCGGGATTGAGCACCACCGTCGGCCAGCCTGCTTCGCCGATGTGGTGGGGCGAGTCCGGATAGTGCTGGGTCTCCAGCGTGAACGCGTCGGACTGGCGATAGGTGTGGCCGCTGGTCCCGATCAGATCGCCGACCAGGAAGTTCCCGGTGTACATCTGAACGCCGGGCTGATCGGTGTAGGTCCATAGCGCAACGCCGTTGGCCGGATCGGACGCGACCGATACCAGCCTGTAGCCCGGATAACCGCGGAGCACCCAGTTGTTGTCATAACCGTGGGCGATCTGCAGCTGCTTGAACGGGCCGGTCGTGCCATCGGGCAGTGTCGTGTCCCGGATGTACTTCCCGATCGTGTGCATCGTGCGGAAGTCGTACGGCGTCCCGGTGACGTTCACGAAGAACGGCGACTCGGGGATCAGGTTCGTATTCACCGGCGTGTATTGGTCGCTGTTCATCGCCAACAGCTGGTTGTAGACGGTGCCGCTGGCCTCACCACCGAGGTTGAAGTACGTGTGGTTGGTGAGGTTGATGACCGTCGCCAGGGTCGGCGACTGGTTGGTCGCCTTGTAGGAGATCTTCAGCTGGTTGCCCGTGAGCAGCGTGTACGTGACTGTCGCCGCGATCGGCGCCGGGAAGCCCGTGCAGCCCGGGCTCAGGGAGGGCAAGCACCCCTCGCCCGCCGGCAAGCTCGCAGTCAGCTTCAACGCGGCGTACCCCTTGGCGACGGAAGGAGTCGGCGACCAGACTCTTGTATTCCAGCCGAGATATCCGCCGTGAAGGGTGTTGGTCCCGTTGTTCGCGTCGAGCTTGTAGGTCGTGTTGTTGAGAGTGAATGAGGCGTTCGCGATCCGGTTCGCGTAGCGGCCGATGATCGCGCCGAAGTACGTGTCCCCGGATCCGCCAGGCAGCGGCCACGGCGTCTGAGTCGCTCCCTGGGTGAAGTCGTTGACGTAGTCGGACAGCGTCGGGAAGCCGAGCGCAACGTTCGTGCTGCCCCTGGAACGATTCGGGACGTAGATCGACTGGACAACACCACCGTAGTTGGTGATCTTGACGGTCATCCCGTTCCCACTGCGCAGCGTGTAGAGGTAAACGCTAGTACCGCTTACGCTCCCCCAGGAGACCCTGCTGATGGTCGGCCTGCCAGAGCTGTGAGCCGGTTTGCTCTTGTGGCCCTTTGGGGACTTCGGCTGGGCTGCTTGGGCTGGGCCGGCCATGGCCAGCACGACCGTGGCTACCGCGACGACCGCGCTGCTTCCGAGCAGGCCCAACGACCGGCGTTGACTATGCATTACGCGTTGCAATGAATCTCCCCCTTTTGGAGTCGCTTGCTCCGGCCGCTGTGCGCAAGCGGTTGTTCGGTGACCGCTCAATATACCCAACTCTTGTGAGCGCTAACACATACGCTGCACGCCGAACGCGGTGCGTGCGGCGATTCTGGCATCGCGTGACCGGCTCGGTACGTTGCTCGCCGGGAATCGTGGACCAACCTGCGTTCTCATGGGTCGACGCCTCGTCGACTCCCTCGGCGTCGAGTGGCGCCCGCCGATACATGGTCAAGATCCCAGTCGAGCAAGCTCTGGCGGCCGGTGGGGCGAAGACCATCTGGTGGCCGTTTAAGTCCCCACTCGCCCTGGCCGCGCGGTCGAGTGGGTCGTTATGCAGGTCGCGGACCCGCCGGCCGCGCGGTCGAGTGGGTCCTGATCCAAGTCGCGGTCGAGCTGGCCGCGTGCCAGCGGGCAATCGGCGACCAGCCCGCGACCCGCGGTTCAGACCCGCAGAAACCGCCGTAGCGACAGCCCCGACCCGAGCGCCGAGACGAGCACGCCCGCGCCGAGCAGCACCCCAATCAGCGCCGAGAAGGCAATCGTCCTTGGGGCAGCGATCAAGGTCCAGTTGTCGGCGAGCGGATCGAGCAGCGCCACCTTGGTGATCGCCAGGACCCCGATCGCGAGCAGCGCCCCAGCCGCGCCCACGACCGTTCCCTCGATTACGAACGGCCAGCGGATGAACCAATCGGTGGCGCCAACCAGCTTCATCACCTCCACTTCCCGGCGGCGGGCGTACAGCGATAGGCGGATGGTGTTCGCGATCAGCAGCACCGATGCGATCGCGAGCAGCACGAACAGAGTCGCGGCGGTGATCGTCACTAGGTTGGTCACCTCGAGCAGCTTCTTGGTGTCGTTGCGCTTGTTCGCGACGCTTTGGATCGCCGGGTCGATCGTCCGCGATCCGCCGCCGGACGTGGGCGGAGTCAGAGAGTCGCGGACCGCCAGCACGTTGCCCGGGCTATCGGGGATCACGTGGAAGGTGTCCGGCAGCGGATTCGAAGCCAGCAGCGCATATGCCTGCGGGTCTTGCTTTGATTGCTGCTCGTAGGCCTGCTGCTTTGAGACGAACTGCACCGACTTCACGTGCGCAATCGCCAGCAGCTCGTTACGCACCCGCGCATCGTCGGCGGCGGTGGCGGAGGTCTTCATGTAGACGTCGACCATCACGCGCTGGCGAACGCTCTCGGCTGCGCCGTTGGTGGCCTGAACGATCGGGATGAACACCCCCAGCACCAGCATCGTCACCAGCACGGTGGCGAGCGCCGCGAAGCTCGGCGCCGCGTTTCGGCGCATCACGCGCAACGCCTCGCGCACGAAGAAGCCGATCCGCATCGCCTACAGCCCTGGCGGCCGGGTCGCCAGCGAACGAAGCCGCCGAGCGAACTCGCGCGTGGTTTCGTCGCTCGCATAGAGACCCGTCGGCTCGTCGCGCACGAGCCGTCCGCGGGATAGCTCGAGCACCCGGCGGCGCATCTTGTCCACCATCGCCTGGTCGTGTGTGGCGACGATCACGGTCGTGCCGGTGCGGTTGATGCGGTACAGCAGCCGCATGATGTCGATGCTGGTCTCCGGGTCGAGGTTCCCGGTCGGCTCATCCGCGAGCAGCAGAGGCGGATGGTTGACGAACCCGCGCGCGATCGAGACGCGCTGCTGCTCGCCCCCAGATAGCTGATCTGGGTAGTTGTGCAGCTTGGTCGAGAGGCCGGTGAGCCGCAGAATGTCGGGCACCTTGGCGCGGATCTCCCTGCGCGAGTGCCCCGTGACCTGCAGTGCGTAGGCGACGTTGTCGTACACGGTCCGGTTTGGCAGTAGCTTGAAGTCCTGAAACACGACGCCAACATTGCGACGGTAGAACGGGATCCTCGACCGTTTGATCGCGGCGAGATCGCGCCCGGCGACGCGGATCATGCCCTCGGTCGGCTCGATCTCCTTGATCAGCAAGCGCATCACGGTTGACTTGCCCGATCCGGTCGCGCCGACTAGGAACACGAACTCTCCGCGGTCGATCGAGAAACTGGCGTGATCGAGACCAATATCGCCAGGCGCATAGAGCTTCGAGACGGACCCGAACTCGATTACCGGCGAACCAGCGCGAGGCGGCGCGGGCGCCTCCTTCGCGCGCAGCTTGGTCGCGCCGGAGGGACGCACAGCCGTGCTGGCCTCCGTTCGGCCCCGGGTGTGGGTCTGGGATTCTGAGGTGGCCATCGGCGGGAGGCACCCTAGCGGGAGCTCTCCCGCCGCGCCTCCGAAAGAGGCCCTCTGCAACGAGTTTTGCAGGGATTTTCGCGAGCAGGGATCCGCGGGGGGAGTGCGACGGTCGATCCGCCGGGCACTCCCGACCCCGTCGAGCTCGCCGAGCGGCCGCTACCGTTGTTGGGTGATGTCAGCGATTACCTGCACCACACTGGACAATGGCCTCCCGCTGTATCGGGTCGCGGTCGACGGGACGCGAGCGGTCACGCTGCTCGTCGCGTTTGATGCCGGTGCCCGCACCGAGCGACCCGAGGAGAACGGGATGGCCCATTTCCTCGAGCATCTGGTGTTCAAAGGCGGCGAGGACTACCCCACTTACCGTGACGTCAATGAGGCGGCCGAGCGGATTGGCGCGGTGCTGAATGCGTACACCAGTCACGACCTGGTCGCGTTCCACATCACCGCTCGCGCTCAGCGCGGGCTCGAGGCGGCCGACCTGATGACCGATTTTGTCGGACGCCCCCGGATCGATCCGTTCGAATTCGACCGCGAGCGCGGCGTGGTGGTCCAGGAAATCGCTCGTGCCGACGATCAGCCCTCGATGATGGCTGAGCATCTGATCGACGAGGCTGCGTTCGGTGACCATCCCCTCGGGCGCCCGGTACTCGGACCAGCCGATCACATCAGGGACACGTTCACGCGCGAGGCGATGATCGCGTTTCGCTCCCGCCGGTGGTCCCCGAGCCGGGGGGCGGCGTTCGCGGTTGGCAACCTTGACGCACTGGAAGCGAATGGCACGCTCGACGAGCTGTTCGGGCGTTTTGAAGCGCGGCCGGAGCCCGAGCCATACGAGCCCGCGCCGTCATTCTCACCTCGGGTGCTGGTGCGTGAGCGCGACTCCAATCAGTCCCACCTGCGCATGTCCTACCGGCCCGCGGTCAAGGTCTCCGACCTCCGCGAGCGGGCCGCGCTCGCGATCTACTCGACGCTGCTTGGCGGCTCGATGGGGTCGCGGCTGTTCGACGAGATCCGCGAGCAGCGGGGGCTGGCCTATTCCGTGCACTCGGTCGCTCATGCTTACGCCGACGTGCCGATCGTCCAGCTGTCAGCCGGTCTCGAGTCTGGGAAGCTCGTCGAGGCGTACCGGAGGATGCGAGAGATCGTCAGCGAGCTGCGCGAGCAGGGGCCCGCGGAAGCGGAGGTCGAGCGCGCGCGCGCCTACGCGGCAGGTGCCCGCGCGATCGCGTTCGAGAACACGGGCGCAGTTGCCCGCCATGCGGCTCAGCAAGTGATCGTCTTTGGCGAGGATGTCGATCCTGATAACGCGATCGCGCTGCTCGATCAGGTGACGTTCGACGAGGTCAAAGCCGTGGGCGCGCAGGTTGCCGATGAGCTATCGGTGGCGTGCGTTGGGCCCCACACGGTCGAGGACCTGGAGTCAGTCTGAAGCAGACGCTTCTCGTCGGCGGGTTCGTTGCGCTTTGCCTTGCCGGCTGTGGAGGGGGACACCGCCCGACAACGACGAGAGCCGACCTCGCTGCCCGGCGGCCACGCGCGAGCCGCGTCTTGGCGGGGAGCGTGAGCACCGGCGTGGGCACCGTACCCACCACCCGTCCTGCTCCAGTCACCCCGGCAGTAGCAAGCTTGAGCGCCGCGCTCGGACGCCTGTTCGACAAGGCTGGTCCGGACTCGGGCGCGTCGGTCTACGACCTGAGCGGCCAGGCCTCTCTATACGAGTTGCGAGCTGGGGTGGGTCGCCCCCCGGCCTCCGTCGAGAAGCTCTACACGACGGTCGCGCTGCTGCAGAAGCTCGGCCTGACGGCGCGGCTACACACCACCGTGCTTGGCAGCGGTCATCTGGGCCCGGGGGGCGTTTGGCACGGAAACCTCTATCTCCGCGGCGGCGGGGATCCCACGTTTGGCGACGGCGCCTTCAACAAGACCTGGGAGCAAGGCTATGGACCGACAGCTACCGAGCTGGCTGGGCAGCTGATGTCAAAGGGGATCCACTCCGTCTCCGGGCATCTGATCGCCGACGAATCGCTATTTGACAACCACCGGGGCGGTCCCGCCACCGGCAACGCGCCCGACGTCCCCGACTACGGAGGCCAGCTGAGCGCCCTGACCTACGACCACGGTTCTACCGCGGGACCGCTCGGTCCCGCCCCGTTCGCCGCCCATCAGTTGGCCGGAACGCTCCGCGCAATGGGGTTACGCGTCAACGCCGCAGCAAAGACCGTGCGCACCCCCAGCGATGCTCGCCTGCTCGCGGTCGTTTCCTCACCGCCACTGTCAGTCCTGCTGAAGCTGATGGACGTCCCCTCGGACGACTTGTTTGCGGACCTGTTCGCCAAGCAGCTCGGCGTGCGATTCGCGGGGGCGGGGACCCTGGCCGCCGGCGCGGGCGTGATCCGCCAGGTGATCGCCGGCTACGACCTGCACCCGGAGATCGTCGACGGGTCGGGACTCTCGCACCAGGATCGCTCCTCCCCGGTCGAGATCGTCGATCTTCTGCGCGAGATCTATCAAACGCCCGCTGGCGACGGGCTGTGGGACTCGCTGCCGACCGTGGGCAAAGTTGGAACCGTGCAAACGATCGCCGTGAAGACGGCCGCGGACGGTCACTGCGTCGCCAAGACAGGCACGCTGGATAACGTCACCAACCTCGCCGGCTACTGTCACGTTGTCGGCGGGCACATCCTCGCGTTCGCGCTGATGATCGACGGCCCCTCCAACTGGCAGGCATTGGTGCTGATCGGCCAGATGGTGGCCGCGATTGCCCGGTACTGAGCGCTCAGCAGCGTAAAAGATCGTTGCTCCCCATTGAACTTTCTGGGTGGGAGCAGCGAAAATCGCGCTGTGGAGGTAAGCACGGTTGTGAACCGGCGCGAGCTGGCGCGTTACCTCGCCCGAGTCGATGATCGCTGGCCGATCGAGATTGCGTTTCTCGGTGGGGCCCGGGTTGCCGACGAGCACGGAGCGCCGGCGCAACGAGAGCGTGGTCCTGAGTTTGTCGTGGTGCTGGTCTCCTCGGCATATGACGGCATGCCATGGCTCGAGCGCGTCTACCAAGCGGGTTCACTGTGGGACGGACTCGAGATGGGGGCCCCTGCCGATATGCACTGTTACACGCCGTCCGAGTTCGAACGCAAGCGTGAGTCGATGCGTTCCGTGCGCGAGGCCGTGGACAGCGGCCTCGATCTGCTCGCCGTCAGCTGATCGCGACCATTCGCTCGATCGGCACTCTTGCCCGATCGGCGGTCTTCGCCGGCACCTTGACCTCGTGGACGCCGTCCCGGAGCGCGTCGCGCAGCTTTGGCAGCGTGATCATTTTCATGTAACGGCAGTGCGCGGCCTCGTTGGCAGCGATGAAGTTGACATCGGGCGCGGCTTCCCGCAGCGGGTGCAGCATGCCGGTTTCGGTGGCTACGATCGCCACTCCATCGTGCTGGTCGCGCGCGTATCGCAGCATCCCGCCGGTGGAGAGCATGTGAACTCCGTGCGTGTCGACGTCCCCGGCCGCCACGTACTCCATCACGCTGGTCGAGCAGCCGCACTCCGGATGAATCAGGAAATCCGCCTCGGGATGCGCGCTCCTCACCGCCGCGATGTCATCCGGCTTGATCCCGGCGTGAACGTGGCACTCGCCATCCCAGACGTGCATCGACCGCCCCAGCGTCTTCTCGACATAGGCACCCAAGAACATGTCGGGTCCAAACAGGATCTCGGTGTCCTCGCCGTGTTCGCGGCAGATGTGCTCCACCACCTTGACCGCGTTGGCCGACGTGCAACAGTAGTCAGTCTCGGCTTTCACCTGCGCCGTGGTGTTGACATACATCACCACGACGGCGTCGGGATGCTGGCGCTTCCAGTCGCGCAGCTGCGGTGCGTCGATCGAGTCCGCCAGCGAGCAGCCGGCGTCGAGGTCGGGGATCAAGACAAGCTTCGCGGGACAGAGGATCGAGGCAGTCTCCGCCATGAAATGCACGCCGCAGAACACGATCGTTCCCGCCTGCGCCTTCGCCGCGTGCTGTGAGAGGCCCAGTGAGTCACCGACGTAGTCGGCGATGTCCTGGATTTCCGGAAGCTGATAGTTATGGGCCAAGATCACCGCATCGCGCTCGCGCGCGAGCGCCCGCACCTCTTCCTGCAGCGCAGGAATGTTCTCCAGCATCAGCGGTGCATCTGTCGCGCCGAGCATCGGAAGGTTCATCGAATCGGTTCCAGCAAGAGGGAGAGATCTAGCGCCGGAGCGCTGTGTGTGAGCGCCCCAACTGAGACGAATTGTACGCCGGTGCTCGCGATCTCCCGGAGCGTCTCGAGCGTCACGCCGCCGCTTGCTTCCAGTTCGGCGCGGCCGCCGACGAACTCAACTGCGTCGCGCAGCTCCTCGACGCTCATGTTGTCGAGCAAGATTTGGGGAGCGCCGGCGGCGAGTGCCTCCTCCACGTCCTCGATCGTCCGGCACTCGACCTCGATCGGCAGCTGCGGAGCTCGCGCGCGCGCGAGCCGGACCGCCTCACCGACGCCGCGTGCGAGCGCCGCGTGATTCTCTTTGATCAGCACCGCGTCGTAGAGGCCCACCCGGTGGTTGGTACCGCCGCCGGCCGCGACCGCCGCCTTCTCGAGCGCCCGCAGCCCAGGCGTGGTCTTACGCGTGTCGAGGATTCGCGCGCCGGTGCCCTCGATCGCGCGCACGCACCTGGCCGTCAGGGTCGCCACGCCGGACAGCCGCGCCAGGAAGTTGAGCGCCGTCCGCTCGCCGGTCAGGATCGCGGCGGCCGACCCGCTCAGCCCGAGCACCGGACCGCGCTCGCGCCACTGACCTTCGCGCGCCAAGCGCTGGATCGAGATCTCGCCGTCGAGCAGCCGGAACACCCGCTCGGCGACTTCCAGGCCGAACACCACCCCCGGCGCCTTCTGCGTGATCAGCGCTCGCGCCTGCGACCCCTCCGGTACCGTCGCCGCGGTCGTGACATCGCCTGTCCCAACGTCCTCGATCAACGCGCGGCCGACGGTGTCGTCGATCCCGACCTCGATCATCTGAGAGAGTCCCATTACTCGACTCTGACGCGCACCGTCCGGAAGGACGGATCGGCTGCACCATGGAGGCGCGCGCCGGCGGCGGTCAGCTCGCGTAGGTAAGCGACGACCTCGGCCGTCACTCGCTCGCCTGGCAGCAGCGACGGGACGCCGGGCGGGTAGCCGGCGATCGACTCGCACGAGATCCGGCCGATCGCGTCCTGCACCAAGACTGCCTCGCTGCGGCCCAGAAAGGCATCGCGCGGTGAGACTTCCGTCGTGGCCTCGAGCGCGGCCAGCGGCCGCGTGACCGCGGCCGCCACGCCGGGACGGGTCATCCGCCTGACGGTCTCCGCAAAGTCGTAGGCGAGCCGCTCGAGCGCGTCGACCGGCTGGCTCATGCCCAGCACCAGGACCAGCGTGGCATGGGTTGCCAGCTCCACATAGATGTCGTAGGACCCTCGCAGCGCCTGGGCCACCTGGTAGCCAGTGCATCCGGTGCCCCGGACGTCGATCACGATCCTGAGCGGATCCCACCCCGCGACCCCCGGCCGCCCCACCAGGCCATCACCCAGTACCGCGCAACCCGGAACCGCGTCGATCACTGACCGCGCGTGGTTCGAGGCCTTGATCGTCCGGTCGAGCAGTGCCTCACCGTGAACCGCGAGCTGGCGCCGGGCCGCATCGAGCGACGCCATCAGAAGCGAGCTTGGGCTGGTCGAACGCACCAGCCTCACCGCTCTCGCCACCGCGTCTGCGTCGATCCGGTCGCCGTAGCCGACCAGCAGCATCGCGGACTGCCCCAAGCTGCCGACGATCTTGTGCGTCGAGGCGATCATTGCGTCCGCCCCCAGCTGAAGCGGCGAGCGCGGAAGCTGCTGGTGAAAGCCGAAATGCGATCCCCACGCGTTGTCGACGATCAGCGCGGCCCCGGCGTGGTGGGCCGCCTCCGCGCATCCCTGCACGTCCGCAGCCATCCCGTAGTAGGTAGGGGAGACGATGAATACCACGTGTGCATCCGGAGCGCGGCAAAGGGTTTGCTCGACAGCCTCCGGCGTGACTCCGTGGGCGATCCCAAGCTCCTCGTCGTACTCGGGCGCGACGAAGCTCGCCGAGCCGCCGCTCAAGATCAGACCATCGATCAGGCTCGCGTGCGAGTTGCGCTGCAACACGACATGCGAGCCTGAGGGCGCGAGCGCCAAGCACAGCGCGTGGTTGCCTTGCGTCGCGCCGTTGGTCAGGAACCAGGTCCGCTCGGCGCCGTATGCCTCCGCGGCCAGCTGCTCGGCGCGTTCATAGGGAGTCGGCGAGGGGCCCACATCGATTCCCTCGATGTCCTGAGGGACGTCCAGCAGCAGGGCTCGCATACCCAGCGCCGTGCGCAGGCCGGGATCCGCGCCCGCGCCGCCTTTGTGGCCAGGTACGTGAAAGCGGGTGGAGCCGCGAAAGCCGTAGGCGGTGACCGCCTCGAGGTATGGCGCGGTCGGCTGGGCCGCCGGCGCGCGCGGCTCCGCCTCCGCACGGCGATCGACCTCGGCCTCTATCACTTACTGGCCCTGTGCAAGTAGGCCCGCACGAAGCCGTCCAGATCGCCGTCCAGCACCCGACCCGCGTCGCCCATCTCGTAGTCGGTCCGGTGATCCTTGACCATCGTGTAGGGGTGCAGCACGTAGGAGCGGATCTGAGAGCCGAAATTGACGTCCTGTGCCTCGCCTCGCTCGCGCGCGATCTCCTCGCGCCGCCTGCGCTCCTCGAGCTCGGCGAGCTTTGAGCGCAGCATCGCCATCGCGGTCGCCTTGTTGGAGGACTGCGAGCGCTCGTTCTGGCATTGCACGACGATCCCGGTCGGCCGGTGGGTGATTCTCACCGCGGAGTCGGTCTTGTTGACGTGCTGGCCGCCGGCGCCCGATGAGCGGTAGGTATCGACCTGGAGATCATCCTCGTCGATGTCCACGTCGGAGGCCTCCGGCACGACCGGCGAGACCTCGACGCCGGCGAAGCTCGTCTGGCGCCGGTGTGCGGCATCGAACGGCGATAGACGCACCAGCCGGTGCACGCCCTTCTCGCTGGCGTAGAGCCCGTATGCGTTCTCCCCTCGAACCAAGAACGTGGCCGACTTGATCCCCGCCTCCTCCCCCGGCGAGACCTCGAGCAGCTCGACCGAGAAGCCGCGCTTCTCTGCCCAGCGCATCTCCATCCGCAGCACCATCTCAGCCCAGTCTTGGGCATCGGTGCCGCCGGCGCCGGCGTTGACGGTCACCAGCGCGTCGCCGGTGTCGTAGCGGCCAGAGAACAGACGCTGCTCCTCGAGCGCACCGAGCCGGTCCTGGACCCCGCTGATCTGCTCCTCGAGCTCGCTTGCGATGCCTGGGTCCTCCTCGGCCAGCTCCGCGAGCGGCTCGAGGTCCTCGACGTCGCGCTCCAAGTCGCGGTAGGTCGCCAGCCTGCGGCTGATCCGGGCGTGCTCGGCGCTGACCTGGGCCGCGCGTTCTTGATCGTCCCAGAAGCCCGGCTCGCCCATCTCTGCTTCGAGCGCGCTCGTGCGCTCGGCCAACCTAGCCGGGTCAAAGATAGTCCGCGAGCAGCTTCAGCTGGTCGCGGATCGCCGCAAGGCGCTGGGCCAGTGGCTCGGAGGAGGCGGTGGCCATCGATTAGCAACCGTAGCAGCAGCGGCTGCGGCAGAACGCTGACGGGTAAAGTAGCCATCATGGCTAGCCTCAATGACCCCGAAGTGAAGGACCTCCTCGAGAAGCCGAACTACGCGGTCATCTCGACGCTCAACCGCAACGGATCGGTTCACAACGCGATCGCCTGGATCGCCGCCGAGGACGGCGCCGTCACCGTCAACAGCGCCCGCGGGCGCCTGTGGCCGGGCAATCTGGAGCGCGACCCGCGCGTGACCGTGCTGGTGTATGAGGCGGACAACCCCTACCACTACGTCGAGATCCGAGGCACCGCGACCGCCACCGAATCGGGCGCGGACGAGCACATCAACCAGCTCACGAAGAAGTACATCAATCAGGACGAGTATCCGTTTCGGGGCCCCGGAGAGCAGCGGGTCAAGTTCGTGATCTCGCCGGAGCACATCCGGCACGTGAAGCAGGGCTAGGCGCCTCCGCCGCGCCGGCGGTCGCGGGCGGCCGATCGACGATCCGCCCGACGCTCGAGACGGTCAGCCCGACGCTCGTGACGGTCCCCCGCTCGCCCGCGACTGTCAGCCCGACGCTCACGAGAGTCGAGCTCGGCCTCGACCTGGTCGAGCTGGGGTGCCGGCCCGTACAACCGCCAGCCGTTGCGCAGCAACGGGATCAGCGCGACGAGCCCAACCCAGATCGGCCAGAACTGACCGTGGGCGCCGGAGGCGATCCAGACCGCGGTGCAGATCAAAAACAGCACCGCCGCGCCACCGGACTCCTGAAGCAACCGCCGTTGCAGCAGGGCACGCCGCTGCGCGAGCTCGGCACGTCGCTGCTCGGGAGTGGCTGGCAGCTTCGGCAGATCGCCATGCAGCGCTCGCAGCTCTGACTCGGTCCGCGCCGAGTAGACCTGCTGGACGCGCTCGCTCAGCTCGTCTTCGCTGAGCCGTCCGGCAGCGTAGTGCTCGCGCAGCTCCTGCACTGCCTGCTCGCGCCGCTCGTCGGACAGACGGATATCGCCCGGCTCTGCCATGCGCTCAATGTAACGGCCTGCGCGGTGATCAGGCCCCGTGGCACTTCTTGAACTTCTTGCCCGAGCCGCACCAGCATGGATCGTTGCGGCCGATCTGCTCGCTCTCGTCCACCCGTCGCTGCTGCACAGGCTGCGGCGCCTCGAGCTCGGCGTATTCCTCGGCGGCTCCCATCGCAGGACCAGCACCGGCACCGGTGGCCGCCATCGCGAGCGCGCTGGGCTGAGCCATTCCGCCGCCCGAGTAGCTGACGTTGCGCCCACCGGTGGAGGAACTCGAGCTGGGGCTGGGCCGCCTGGTGGGCGGCGGGGTCACCGGCTGGCCGTGCTCGTCGACCGGCGTCACCTCGACGTGAAAGATCATCCGGGCAAAATCGCCCCAGATGCTGTTCATCAGATCGCGGAACAGCTCGAACGCCTCGTTCTTGTACGCGACCAGCGGCTCGATCTGCGCAAACCCGCGCAGATGGATTCCCTCGCGCAGGTAGTCCATGTCGTACAGGTGCTCGCGCCAGCGCTGATCGATGATCTGCAGCAGCAAGAACCGCTCGAGCGCGCGCATCAGCTCGTCGCCGAGCTCGTGCTCGCGGCGGTCGTAGTGGGCGAGCGCCTCCTCTTGCAGGCGGAGCGTCAGGTCCTCGCGATCGATCCGGTCGGGATCGATGCTCAGCAGCTGGGCGCTGGGCGGGAAGACCTCCTCGGCGCGGCGAAACAGTCCCGGGATGTCCCAGTCCTCGACGAAGTCTCCAGCCGTGTACTCATCGACCAGGCGCTCGATCAGGTTCATGACCTCTTCCCTCGCGGCAGCGCTCATGTCGCGGCCTTCGAGGATCTCGTCGCGGTAGCTGTAGATCACTTCGCGCTGCTGATTGAGGACGTCGTCGTATTCGAGCGTGTGCTTGCGCATCAGGAAGTGCTGCTCTTCGACCTTCTTCTGGGCCTTCTCGATCTGCTTGGAGAGCATCGCCGCCTCGATCGGCTCTTCGTTGCCCTCGTCGTCGAGCGTGCCCAGGCGGTCGAGGATCTTGTAGATCCGCTCGCCGGCGAACAGGCGCACCAGATCGTCCTGCGCAGAGAGGAAGAACAGTGACTCGCCGGGATCGCCCTGGCGTCCGGACCGGCCACGCAGCTGATTGTCGATCCGGCGCGATTCGTGTCGCTCGGTGCCGAGGATGAACAGCCCGCCGGCCTCGAGCACCTGCTCGCGAGACTCCTCGACGCGCCGCTCGATCTCGGGCAGAACCTTGGCGTAGTGCTCCTCGTAGTCGGGCATCTCGGGTCGCAGCCCGAGCTTCGCGAGCTCGAGCCCGGCGAGGTGCTCCGGATTGCCGCCGAGCTTGATATCGACGCCGCGGCCGGCCATGTTGGTCGCGATCGTGACTGCCCCCGGAGCGCCTGCCTCGGCGATCGTCTCGCCCTCGCGCTCGGCGTGCTCGGGCTTGGCGTTCAACACCGTGTGGCCGATGCCGAGTCGCTTGAGGCGCTCGGACAAGAGCTCCGAGACCTCGACCGAGATCGTCCCCACCAGGACCGGTTGCCCGTTGTTGTGGCGCTCCTCGATCTCCTTGGTGACCGCGGCCCACTTCCCGTCCTTGGTCTTGTACACCAGGTCATTGAGATCGGCGCGGACCATCGGGCGGTTTGTCGGGATCTGGACCACCGGCAGGTTGTAGATCTTCATGAACTCGGTCGCCTCGGTGAGCGCCGTCCCGGTCATGCCCGCGAGCTTGTCGTACATCCGGAAGTAGTTCTGCAGCGTGATCGTCGCGAGCGTTTGGTTCTCCTCCTGGATGCGAACGCCCTCCTTGGCCTCGACCGCCTGGTGCAGGCCCTCCGACCAGCGCCGCCCCTCGAGGATCCGACCGGTGAACTCGTCGATGATCTTGACTTCGTCGTCGATCACCGCGTAGTCAACGTCGCGGCTGTACAGCGATTGCGCCTTCAGGGCCTGGATCAGGTGGTTGACCAGATGGCCATTCTCGGCGCGATACAGGTGGTCGATCTTCAAGAACCGCTCAGCCTTGGCCACCCCACGCTCGGTGATCGCGACGGTCTTGTGCTTCTCGTCGAACTCGTAGTCGAAGTCCGCGACGAACTCCTTCTTCATCCGCGGGTCCATCCCCTCGGGCGTCTTGCCCGGCTGCAAGTGGGGAGCCAGCCGCGCGAACTGGACGTACAGGTCGGCTGCCTGCTCGGGCGCGCCGGAGATGATCAGCGGCGTGCGGGCCTCATCGATCAGGATGTTGTCGACTTCGTCGACGATCGCGAACGTGTGGTAGGGCGACTTGCCCTCCTCGGGCTTTGGCCGCCCACCGTGCTGGACCTTCTCCTCGAGGGAGGTAGCCATGTTGTCGCGCAGGTAGTCGAAGCCGAACTCGGAGTTGGTCCCGTAGGTGACGTCGGCGGCATATGCGGCTCGCTTCTCCTCGTATGGCTGCATGTTCTGCAGCGCGCCGACGGTGACCCCGAGCAGGTCATAGATCGGTTTCATCCACATCGCGTCGCGGCGGGCCAGGTAGTCGTTGACGGTGACCAAATGCACCCCGCGACCCGCGAGGGAGTTGAGCACCACCGCGAGCGTGGCGGTCAACGTCTTGCCCTCGCCGGTCTTCATCTCCGCGATCGCCCCGTCGTGGAGCACCATGCCCCCGATCAGCTGGACGTCGAAGTGGCGCATGCCGAGCGTTCGCTTGCCCGCCTCGCGCACCAGCGCAAAGCACTCGTACAGCAGCGCCTCGAGGCCCTCGCCGCCGCGGGCTCGGCTGCGCAACTCGTCGGCGGCCTCGCGAAGCTCGGCGTCCGTGTAGTGCTCGAGCTCCGGCTCGTAATCATTGATCCGCCCGACGCGCTGCTCGTAGGACTTGAACTTCTTCGCCTCGCCCATGCGAAGCGCGCGGTCCAGGAAGGACATGGGGCTAGCGTAGCAGTGGAGCCTGGCCCGAGATCGGCCTTCTAGGCGGCGGGCGAGACGCCGCCGGGGCGCGCTCCGTTTGCGGCCACTTCGTGGGGTGACGGGGGCATCGAGGCCTCCGTGGGGCGCGATTCCCGGCGCTTACGGCGCTTGTCGCGGTGGCGCTTGACCTGAACGGCAAGCTGATCGGCGCAGCACTTGACCGAGTGCAGGATGTCGGGCGACGCGGCGCGTGACCGGAGCGTGACCTTCTTCAGGTGGAGCGTGGCCTCGGCGACTTGCGAATCGGCGATCGCCGGATTGCGCTCCTCGAACACCTCCACCTCCAGCTCCGCCAACTCCGAGACCTGACGCGACACCTTGCGGAAGCGCTTGCCAACGTGCTCCCTGAGATCCTCGGAAACGGGCAGATTGCGCCCTTTGATTTCGATGCGCATCGGCCGACCTCCTTGATTGCAATCTGGTGGTGTGCTGAACCGCTCACAGTAATACCCCGCACTACGTTTGTCGATTGGGACAATCTAGGCGGTGTCCCCCACGCTCTCCTGGACCTTCGATCCGAGCGTCCTGCTCGTCGTGGCCTTCTTGGTCCTGCTCTATCTCCGGGGTTGGCTCCGAGCGCGCGCCCCGCGCGAGCCGCATCCGCCGGGATTCGGCCGCCTGGCGGTGTTCGCAGCTGGGATCCTCACGATCCTGCTGGCGCTGGTCTCCCCGCTCGATTCGCTGGGCGATCAGCTGATGGTGATGCACATGGTCCAGCACATGTTGCTGCTGGACGTGGCGCCGATTCTCCTGATCCTGGGCCTCACCAAGGGATTGCTGCGCCCGGTCACCAGGCGGCTGAACGCGATCGAGCGACGCGCCGGATTCTTCGCCCATCCGGCGTTTGCGGTTCTCGCGTACGTCGGTTTCCTGTGGTTGTGGCATCTGCCGGCGATGTACGACCGCGCCCAGGGCAACGGCACCGTCCATGCGCTCGAGCACCTGTGTTTCTTCTCCGTCGGCGCCCTGTACTGGTGGCATGTGCTCTCCCCGATCCGCGGCCGGATGCGCCTTGGCGGGATGGGCCCGATCGCCTACATGACGAGCACGAAGCTGCTGGTGGGGCTTCTCGGCGTGGTGATCGCCTTCTCACCCCACATGATCTACACCTTCTACGCCCACAAACCGGATTACTGGGGCCTGACACCGCTCCAGGACCAGTCGATGGCGGGTCTGGTGATGGCGCTCGAGCAGTCGATCGTGATGGGAATCGCGCTGGTGGTGCTGTTCGTCCAGATGCTGAGCGAGTCAGAGCGCGAGGCCGAGCGGGCCGAGAGGTTCGAGGTCGTGTAGGCCTCGGCCCGCTCAGCTGCGCGCCTGGCGTGCCAGCAGCGCCGCGCCGATCGCGCCGCCAAGATCGCCGAGCGATGCGACGCGCACGTCGGGCGGGCTCTCGTCGTGGAACAGGTGAGGATGCATGGCCTTCGCGATTCGACCCGCGAACGGCTCTCCGAAGCGAACGCCCAGGCCACCACCGATCACAACCGCCTCGACGTCGAGCAGGTTGACCGCCGACGCGATGCCGGCGCCGAGCGCACGGACGGCATTGTCGATCAGCTCAACCGCGAGCTTGTCGCCGTGCTTGACCGCGCGCGCCCAGACCGCGCTCGTCAATCGCGTCCGGCCACGGTCTTCCATCAGCTTGAACAGCTCGGTCTTGTCGCCTTTCTCGACGCGCCGGCGCGCCCGCGCCTCCATCGCTCCGCGACCCGCATACGCCTCCATGCAGCCTCGACGCCCGCACGGGCAACGTGCCCCATCGATCTCGACCACCATATGGCCGATCTCCCCGGCGCCGCCGCGCCCGAGCCAGGGCTTTCCGTCGAGGATGATGCCGCCGCCCACGCCTGTGCCCCAGAACACGCCCAGCAGCGACTTGTAGGGCTTTCCGGCGCCGAGCTTGAACTCGGCGTCGGTTGCCACCTGCACGTCGTTGCCGACGAACACCGGTGTGCCGAGCTGCTTAGAGAGGACGCCGCCGAGCTCGTAGGAGCCCTCCCAGTCCGGCAGGTTGCGCGCACTGGAGACCGCGCCCGTCGAAACATCGATAATCCCGGGCGAGCCGACGCCGACGCCACGCAGGCGCGAGCGACCCAGCCCCGCCCCCTCAGCCGCTTCGGTCATCGCGCGCACGATCTGCGCGGCCACTGCCTCGGGTCCGCCGGTGGTCGGCGTCGGCTGGCGCGATGACCCGATTACCTGGTTGCGCGGGTCCACGACGACCGCCTCGATCTTCGTGCCGCCGAGATCTATGCCACCGCGCGCGGTGGAGGTGGAGCGCGCGCCGCGCCTGCTGCGAGTGGTACGCGCGCTGCCTGTGGTGACCGATGCTTGCATGTGCGGATCCTCTCAAAAAACCGCGCGGATCATGTCCACGACTCTCGGTAATGCTCCTGCTCGGCGGTGGCTTCGTCGATTTCGACGCCCAGCGAGGACAGCTTCAGCCGTGCGACCTCGCGATCGATCGCGGCCGGCACGGAGTGAACTCCGCTGGGGAGCCTGCCGATGTTCGTCACGAGCTGTTCGACGCACAGCGCCTGGAGTGCGAACGAGACGTCCATCACCTCCGGGGGATGACCCTCCGCGGCTGCCAGATTGACGACTCGCCCATGCGCGAGCAGGTTCAATCGCCTGCCGTCGTCCATCTGGTACTGCTGAACCAGGGGTCGCACCTGGCGGACCTCGCGCGCCAGTGCATGCAGCTCTGGGAGGTCGATCTCCACATCGAAATGACCCGCGTTCGCCAGCAGAGCGCCGTCTTTCATCAGCTGGAAGTGCTCGCCTCGCAACACCCGCCGGGAACCGGTGACGGTCACGAAGATGTCTCCGCGCTGTGCCGCCTCAAGCGATGGCCTCACGTCGTAGCCGGCCATCCGCGCCTCCAGCGCCCGCAGCGGTTCGACCTCACACACGAGCACCGCGGCGCCGGCCCCGCGCGCGCGTTCCGCGATCCCCTGCCCCGCTCGCCCGTAGCCGACGACCACCAGCGTGTGCCCGGCAAGCAGCACGTGGCCAGCCCGCACGATCCCATCGAGCGCCGATTGCCCGGTCCCGTGGCGGTCGTTGAGCGCACGCTCGGTCCAAGCCTCGTTGACCGCCACGACGGGACAGGCCAGCGTCCGCTGCTCTTCGAGGCGACGCAGCCGCACCAAACCGGTGGTGGTCTCCTCGATTCCGCCGATCACTCCCTGGAGCGCACCGCTGCCGCTCTCGTGCGCGGTGACCAGCAGATCGGCGCCGTCGTCGATCGTCACTTGCGGGCCGCGGCTGAGCAGCGCGCGTACGTGCTCGGCGTAGGTGCTTAGATCCTCGCCGCGGATCGCTCTTACCTCGACGCCGTGGGCGAAAACGAGCGCGGCCGCGACGTCGTCCTGGGTCGAGAGCGGGTTGGCCGAGCAGAGCGCGGCGCTCGCGCCACCCGCGATCAGCGTGCAGATCAGGTTCGCGGTCTCGGCCGTGACGTGCAGGCACGCGGCGATCCGGATACCCGACAGCGGCCGCTGGCGCGAGAACCGCTGCTTGACCGCGGCCAGTACCGGCATCCGCTCGGCGGCCCAGGAGATCTGCGCCTCGCCCTCGGAAGCGAGCGCGAGATCGCCTATGTCATGAGGGGGAAGCGCCGCTTGCGGCATCCAAGCTCACGCGGACTAGGTATTCAGTAGCGGTAGTGGTCGGACTTGTAGGGCCCCTCGACCGGGACGCCCAGGTACGCGGCCTGTCCGGGAGTCATCTCGGTCAATTTCGCCCCGAGCGCTCCAAGATGCAGGCGCGCGACCTTCTCATCGAGATGCTTTGGCAGCGTGTAGACCCGCTTTTCATAGATCTCGGTATGGCCGTAGAGCTCGATCTGCGCGATCACCTGGTTGGTGAACGAGTTCGACATCACGAAACTGGGATGGCCGGTCGCGTTGCCGAGGTTCAGCAGCCGTCCCTCGGAAAGGACGAGGATCGCGTGCCCATCGGGGAACAGCCATTCGTCGACCTGCGGCTTGATGTTGATTCGCTCGACCCCGCGAACCGTCGCCAGCCCGGCGATGTCGATCTCGTTGTCGAAATGGCCGATGTTGCCCACGATCGCCTGGTGCTTCATCCTCGCCATGTGCCCGGCCGTGATCACATCCCTGTTCCCGGTGGCGGTGACGAAGATGTCCGCATGCCCGACGACGTCCTCGAGCGTAGTCACCTGGTATCCGTCCATTGCCGCCTGGAGCGCGCAGATCGGATCTATCTCGGTCACCACCACGCGCGCGCCCTGGCCGCGTAGCGACTCCGCGCAGCCTTTGCCCACGTCTCCGTATCCACACACCACCGCGAGCTTGCCGCCGATCAGGACGTCGGTCGCGCGATTGATCCCGTCGATCAAGGAATGGCGGCAGCCGTACTTGTTGTCAAACTTGCTCTTGGTGACCGAGTCGTTGACGTTGATCGCCGGAAACAACAGCGTGCCGCGCTCTGCGAACTGATAGAGCCGGTGCACTCCCGTGGTCGTCTCCTCGGTTACGCCCTTGATCCCGGCGGCGATCCTGGTCCATCGCTGCGGATCCTCGGCTAGCGATCGCTGAAGCAGCTCCAGCACGATCCTGAACTCCTCGGAATCAGCGCTCGCCGGATCGGGGACCGCCCCCGCCCGCTCGAACTCGTCTCCCCGGTGCACGAGCAGCGTCGCGTCGCCGCCGTCGTCGAGGATCATGTTCGGGCCCTCCCCGTCCGGCCACCTGAGCGCATGCTCGGTGCACGACCAGTACTCCTCGAGCGACTCTCCCTTCCACGCGAACACAGCGACTCCCTGCGGATCGGCCGGCGTGCCTTCCCGCCCGACCACCGCCGCCGCGGCGGCGTGATCCTGCGTCGAGAAGATGTTGCACGACGCCCACCGAACCTCGGCTCCGAGCGCCACCAGGGTCTCGATCAAGACGGCCGTCTGGATCGTCATGTGAAGCGATCCGGTGATCCTCGCGCCCGCCAGCGGCTGAGCCTCCGCGTACTCCCGCCGAGTCGCCATCAGACCCGGCATTTCATGCTCAGCGAGCCGAATCTCTTTGCGGCCGAAGTCTGCCAGCGAGAGATCGGCAACCTTGTGGTCGAGTTTGGTGGCGGTCGTGCTCATAGTCTCCTCGGCTGTTGTCGGGGTTCGCGCTCAGGCCGCGGCCAGCAGCTTCTGATGCTTGTCCTGTTCAAATTGGAGCCAATCGGCCGGATCGACATCCTCGGGCCGGCTGGGTTGCGCTTCAAGCCAAGCCTGGACGGCATCACGTAGCTCGGCACTGGCGCTCATCCGTGCCGCGAAGGCGACATCCGAGAGCCCGATATCAAAGCGCGCCAGCAGCTCCTTCAGCGTTCGCAGCCGCTGCAGCTCAGCGGGTCCGTAGAGGCGATAGCCTGACGACGAGCGGGTCGGCGACACCAACCCACTGCGGTCCACATATCGCAGCATTCGCGCAGACCAGCCCGTGGTCTGCGCCGCCTCTTGGATCGTCAGCGACTCCATCCGGCCAAACATTAGCACGATCGTGTTAAGGTTTTCGGTCGGGGTAAGGAGCACGAGCTTTGCGCAAGCATGTCCAAGTTCGGCCCCGGAACACTCCTACGACACTTGTCCACAACGATGATCGGGGCTGCAACTAGCGGCCTACCATGGAGTCGCCCAGCGGCCTGAACGGGAGTTGGAGCGGGCCGTGAAAGGGTCCCGTATGCCCCTAGGCAGAATCCCTCTCGCTAGAAAGCGTTGCCTGCTCGCGGCGTTTGCTGTGCTCGCCTTGACGCTGCTCAGCGTCCCCGGCGCGCTCGCACGTGATCGCGTTGTGAGCGACGCCGCGTCGACGACCAACGCCACCTCGACCACCAGCGCCACGTCGACCACCAGCGAGAGCTCGGCTACCAGCACCACCGCGGACGACAGCGCGACCACCGCGGACGACAGCGCGACCACCCAAGTCACCCAAATCACCCAGCGCGTGGTCGTCGACCAGACCACTACCACCACGACCACCAGTACCAGCACGCAACAGAGCACCACCACCGCCACCGAGCAGAGCTCTACCAGCGGCGATCCGAGCTCTACCGGCAGCGACGAGACGACAACACAGGCCGAGACCGTGTCGTCCAGCGATACTCAGAACTTGGGCGGCCAGCGCGGGAGCTTCTCGAGCGGGCAGAACGAGAGCAGTCAGAGCGCCTCCCCGCACGTTCTCACCGCCGGATCGACCGCCAGCAGCCTCCAATCCAGCGGCGCTTCGAGCCTCGGGGGACAGCGAGGCACCGAAACCAGCAGCGGGACAGACGCGGGAGCCAGTCAGCTGGTCGTCACCGGATGCGGAGATCTCTGCTCGGTTGCCCCGGCGGGACCGGTCTCCAGCACCTCATCGAGCTCGCCGGTCAGCGTGCCTCAGGCTTTGGTCTCGCCGCTCACCCCGATCACCGTCACGCCGTCGCCGAGTTCATCGCCCGCCACCGCCGGCACCCCGGCGACGCCGATCGCCCCTTCCGGGAGTCCGGTAACGGTGCCGCTCGCGAGCTCATCTGCGCAACAGCTCGAATCGACAGCCTTCCTGCCGGCGGCGCCGGCCGGCGGCGGAGCGGCCGCTCCCGGAACCGTGTTCGTGGGCGGCCCAGTCGCGCTCGGAGTCGCTCCCGCTGGCTTGCTCGGCGCTGCCGCTCCCCCCGGCGCTGCCGCGGCCGCGCCGACACCCGCAGCGGGGGTCACCGGCACGCCCGCGCCTGGCGCCGCTACCGGGCGCGCAACGACAACCCCGGGCGCCCGCACCCATACGTCCAGCTCGGGACCCAGCGCGCAGCAGCCGACGACCGTGACCAAGATCATCAACAGCGTGGAGAAGGTGATTCCCAGCTTCGTCTGGATCGCGATCGCGGCGTCGCTCGGACTGGCGGCGATCGGTGGCGCTGCGGCGGTGCGGTACTCTCGCCGCGCGCGCATGCAGGCGGGCGCGTTTGCGGCGGTCACCGCGGCGGCGCTGACGGACCCGCTCACCGGAGTCCTCAATCGGCGTGGGTTCACCGACGCAGCGGAGCGCGAGCTCGCCCGCTCGCGCCGGTACGGGCATCCGTTCGTGCTGGCCTACGTCGATGTGCGTGGACTGAAACAGGTCAACGACACCGAGGGCCATCTCGCGGGCGACAAGCTGTTGAAGGAGGTCGCGCAAATCCTCACCAACTCCGCTCGCGCGGCCGATGTGGTCGGCCGCCTCGGTGGCGATGAGCTGGGATTGCTGCTGGCCGAGCAATCGCCCGACGGCGCGGCGGCGGTGACCGAGCGGATTCGGACGCAGATCCCCGCGAGCCGGTCGGCGATGACCCTCACCGCGCCTTGGGACCTGACGATCGGGATCGCCGCCTTCCCAGAGGACGGCGACAGTTTCGACGACCTGTTGCACGTCGCCGACCGTCGCCTCTATGAGCAGCGCGGGATCGCGCTGCCAGGCCAGGAGCCTCAGCCGCCGGCGAGCGCGCCTTTGAGCTGATCAAGCAACACGACCGGCGTCGGATCGATCTCGGCCAGCACCGCGAGGTACACCGACACCAGATCTCCGAGCAACACCAGCGAGACCAAGCGCTCGGTTCGATTCTGGCCGACGCTCTCAACTCGGTAGGTCGCCGCGGCGTGGCCCGCAATCAGCCCGCGGGTCAGCTCGATCCGCTGCCGGATCCGAGGATGCAGATCGCAGTCGTCGAGGAATATGGCGCTGAACTGCCCGAGGCGGCCCGCGCTTTCCCAGCCGACGATCTCATTGTGGTCGAGCTCGGGCAGTTCGTGCGAGAACCCCGGAACCTTGGCGTTCTCGTTCAGCTGGGTCTTCCAGCGATAAGCAACGGGCGCCGTCAGGCCAGCGCCGTAAACCTGAGGGACCGTGTCGCGCAGCCCGCGAGCGAGCTCCTTCGCTAGGGAGTCATCGGGCCCTTGCGGGCCCCACTGCGCCACCAACTCCTCGGCGTGTGCCGCAGCTACGTCGATCTCCGCATGCAGGCGCTCCCCCGCCCCGCACAGGGCGGCCACCTCAAGCGCCACGACCAGCGTGTATGCGACAGCCGAGCGCGGCTGAAAGCCCCCGGGGAGCGGGATCACCGGCACCCGCTCACCACGCGCCTGATCTGCGAGCTTTCCCCCCGTGGTGGCCACGATTCGCGCCGCACCGAGTGCTCCCGCAGCTTCATATACGGCGAGCGTCTCCTCGGTGTTCCCCGAATAGCTCACGCACAGCACGGTCGTGTCCGGGGTCGCCCAGGGCGGCAACGCGTAACCCCGAGTTAGCACGATCGGACGGGAGGCCCGGTCTCCCAGGACCGCTCGCGCCAGTGAGCCGCCGATCGCGGAGCCGCCCATTCCAGCCACGATCAGGCCGCCAGGCGAATCGTAGGGATCGAGGTTCGCCGACTCGACCCGCCAGACCGCGTCGCGCAGCTGATCGGGCAGGCTGAGGACGTCGTTGAGCTGCCCGGCGGTATCGACCGCCATGATCGCCTCACGACTCAGATCGGTGGAGCCCATCAAAAGCTGATCGCTCCCGCTGGCAACCGCACTCCGGGGAAGATACGCGCGCCGGCGGCAAGCACGTTGTCTGCCCCGATCGTCACGCCTTCCCCGAGCACCACGCCGGCGCCGATGTGGCAGTCCTCGCCGATCTCCACGCTCGGACCGACGATCGAGCCGGTGACCGTGCTCCGGGCGCCGACCTTGGCGCCGTCGAGCACCACCGAGGCTTCCACATGCGCCTCCTCGAGGACGGTGACGCCGTTTCCGAGGACCGCGCGTCCTCCCACGATTGCGTGCGCGGAGACGAGGCTGCCGGAACCCACCGTGGCCGGCGCGATGACCTTGCCCTCGACCGTCGCGTCATGCACCAGCACCAGCGATGCTTCGCCAAGACGGCGCCCGATCTCAGTCTGCACGTTTCCCTCGAGGACGTCGAAGGTGGCCTGGAGGTAGCGACTGGGCGTCCCGATGTCGAGCCAGTATCCACTTGCTCGGTAACCGAAAAGTCCCCGACCGACGAGCGCGGGGAACAGATCGCGCTCCACCGAGATGTTCGTCCCCGCGGGCGCCATCTCGTCGAGCACCTCGCGTTCGAGGATGTAGGCCCCAGCGTTGATCAGGCTGGTCTCGATCTCCTCCGGACCCGGCTTCTCGACGAACTCAGCGACCGAGTGATCGGGATTGCGCCGTACCAGCCCGTACGCCGACGGATCGTCGGCCTCGATCAGCGCTAGCGTCGCGCGCGCTCGCGTCCGCTGGTGCTGGCGAAGCTGCTCGCTCAGGTCGATGTCGGTCAGTACATCGCCGTTGAGCATGAAGAACTGCTCGTCGAGCAATTTCTCGGCGAATTTCAGCGCTCCGCCGGTTCCGAGCGGACGCGGCTCCTCGACGTATCGCAGCGTCAAGCCGAGGCCGGTGTCGTCTCCCAGTATCTCGCGCACCCCGTCGGCCATGAACCCGCACGCGAGAATCACGTCGTCGATGCCGTGGCCCCGCAGCCATTCGAGCATGTAGCACACGAGTGGCTTGCCGACCAGCGGCGCCACCGGCTTGGGAATCGTCGACGTCAGCGGCCGCAGCCGAGTCCCCTCTCCTCCAGCCAGGATCAATGCCTGCAAATCAACGCCCTATGCCTTCGTACGCGAAGCCGGCGTCCTTGATCGATTGAGGGTCGAGGAAATTACGCCCGTCGATCACCAACTGACGGTTCATCCGCTCCGCTGCCGCGCGCCAATCGAGCTCGGCGAACTCCGGCCACTCGGTCACGATGATGCAGGCATCGGCGCCTCGCAAGGCATCGAGCGCGGAATCGGCGAACTCGACCCCTGGCATGAGCTTGCGCGCCTCCTGCTCGGCGATCGGATCATAAGCGCGTACCTGCGCTCCGTCCGCCTGCAGTCGCGCGGAGAGCACCAGCGAAGACGCCTCGCGCATGTCGTCGGTGTTCGCCTTGAACGCGAGCCCGAGCAGCGTGACGGTCTTGCCCACCAGCGAGCCAAGGTGCTTCTGCAGCTTTCCGATCACGCGCCGCTTCTGCAACTCGTTGACCTCGATCACCGCGGTCAGCAGCTGGAAGTGGTAGCCGGAGTTCCCGGCCAGCTGCTTCAGGGCGGAGACGTCCTTCGGGAAGCACGAACCCCCGTAGCCGATCCCTGGACGCAAGAAATGACTGCCGATCCGGTGATCGAGACCCATTCCTCTGGCCACCTCCAGCACGTTGGCGCCCGTCTCCTCGCACACGTTGGCGATCTCGTTGATGAACGAGATCTTCGTCGCGAGGAACGCATTCGCCGCAAGCTTGATCATCTCCGCGCTGGCGATGTCGGTCCGGATCACCGGCGTCTGCAGTGGCGCGTAGAGCTCCGCCACGGCGTCGCCGGCCCAGTCTCCGTCGTCACCGATCACCACCCGATCCGGTGCCAGGAAGTCCTCCAGCGCCGAGCCTTCCTTGAGGAACTCCGGACACGAGACGTAGGCGAAGTCGGCCTTGCCCTGGTCGGCGAAGATCCGCTTGATCGCGGCCCCGGTGCCGGCCGGAACCGTCGATTTCATCACCATCGCGTGCCCGCGGGAGCTCGGCATCGCGTTGACAACAGCATGTACCGCCGAGAGGTCGGCGTCGCCCGAGTACGTCGGGGGGGTACCGACCGCGACGAACAGCAACCGCGCGTGCTCCAGCGCGGGGCCAAGCTCGGTTGAGAAATGCATCCTCTCCCTGGTGCGGGCCAGTGACTCCTCCAGCCCGGGTTCGTAGATTGGGATCTCCCCGCGACGTAGCCGCGCGATCTTGTCGGCGTCGACGTCGACGCACCACACCTCGCTCCCCAGCTCAGCGAAGCCCGCGGCGGTTACGAGCCCGACGTAGCCCGTGCCAATCACGGCTATCGGTTGGCGTACTGCACTCATCGAACGCGAGACTGTAGCGAGGGCGAGGTACCAGGATCAGGCGCGAGTCAGCGATGCGGCGATCGCGATCATCTGCTGATTGCTCAGGTCGCTGGTGAGGTCGTTCGAGACCCAGTAAACGCCCGTCGGCGTGCGCCACGCGACCATCGCCAGCTTGCCGCCGTTCGCGTACAGCATCAACTGCTTGCCATTGACCGTCCGCGTCTCTGTCGGGTTGTTGATGATCGGCGGGTTTTGCCAGGTCGTGCCCTGGACCCCGTAGTACTGCCCGTTGTCGGCGTCCATCACCAGCGTCATGCGGTATGCCTGATACGCGTTGCCGGCCTGATCGTGGATCAGGTAAGCACGCGGATAGGAACCGGGGCTGGGGATCTCCACCTCGCAATTACCGGTCGAGCTGAGGCAGTAGCTGGATCCGGACGCGATCACCCGTGGGTAGTAGATCGGCATTGAGACGCCATGGAGCGCCGCGGCCTGCGCCTTGCCGTCGCTCACGTCGGAGGTGACCTGTGCCCCCTGGGTGGGTGAGCCTCCGTGGTTTGTGGAAGGGTTGTCGATGGCCGCACGGTTCTTGGCGGGAGCGGCCCTCGACGGGCTCATGAACTGGTTGTAGATGCGCTGCTCGGCCCCGGAGTCGGCTGTTACGTAGCAGGGGGTCTGCGCTGCGCCTGGGCCGGTGCCGCCACAGGGCCCGAACTGTGCCGGAAACTTGATCTGTTTGATCGCGTGGCCCGCGGAGAAGGCGACCAGGTTGAAGAGATTGATGAGACCGTCGACGGTGTGCAGGTTGTGATCGGTCTCGGTGTGCTCGCCGAAGATCGTCAGCAGCTTGTCCCTGTTGGCGATCAACTGCGAGGCGCCGTACTGGTCCTTGGCCCAGCGGATGAAGTCCTGCTGGCGCGCGTTGCGCACGAGATCGTTATCGGTGTGGCGGAACCGTACGAACGACAGTGCGTCCGGGCCGCACAGCTTCTGATAGCCGGGCTGCAGGTCGATGCTCGAGTAGTCGGTCAGGTTCGTGTTGTTGTAGTAGCGGTGGTCCACGTCGGTGTAAACGCAGCCGATCGCGTCGACCAGCGCGGAGAACCCGCCGAAGTTGACGTCGACGATGTGGTTGATCGCCAGCGCCGGGAACACCTGCTGCTTTAGAACCTTGATCAGGAGATTCGGCCCGCCCACCGAGTAGGCCGCGTTCAGCTTGTTGGTCACCGAGGCGCCCCCCTCGGGAAGCTGGACCTCCAGGTCTCGGGGGATCGAGAGGACGTTGATGGTCGAGGAGTTCGGGTCGAGCCTCACCAGCATCATCGTGTCGGTATTCGCGGCGCTGAACGGCTCCCCGGCGCGGTGATCGGAGCCGATCACGAGAACCGTTTGCGGACTACCAGGGTTCGGGATCGTGGTGTTGGCATGCACCAGCGAGGGGGAGAGACCGATCTCCGTGGCCAGCGTCTTGAACTGGAGGAGCCCAGCCACAGCGGTCGTGGCCGCCGTGGCACTGATCACGATCACGATCGCGAACGCGCATCGCCACAGCGTTCCGGCGCGAGTCCTCGGAATCAGGCTCACGCCAGGCCCCCGTCGACCGCGCGTAGCCCCCCATCCGCAGGGCGACCGTCCTCGAGCCAGATAGGGAGCATTCGCACAAAATCCCCAAGCGCCCGCCGGTAGCGCGCCATCGAGGCCAGCGAGACCCACTCGTCGGGGCCGTGGTGTCCGGCTCCCGCGGGGCCGAACTCGACCGCCGGAATGCCCGCGCCGATGAACGCCGCGGTGTCAGAGGCGCCGTCGCGCCCAACGCTCATCACCTCGCCGTGCGCCGAACGCGCAACAGCTTCGCGCAGAGCCCGCACGTAGGGGTCGGTGCGGGACACGGTGACAGGCGGATATATGAACGTGCGCGTGACCTCGATGCTCTCGATCGCTCGCACTTGGGCCAGGATGTCGCCCGGATCCTGATCGGGCAGGTAGCGGACGTCGACCGCCATCGTGCAGAGATCGGGCACCTTGTTGAGCGCATCACCACCTTGGATCCGTCCGAGGCTGATCGACGGCCGATCGAACAGCTCGGAGGACTCGCGGCTGAACGGCAGCGACTCGATGGCGCGGAAGACGTCTACCGCTTTCAGCACCGCGTTGTCGCCGAGCCAGGGCGTCGAGCTGTGTGCGGAGCGACCGAAAACCTCGATTCGCATCACCAGAACACCCTTGGCCTCGACACCGATGTGCATGTCGGTCGGCTCGCCGGTGATGGCGAAGTCGCCGCCCAACCCCAACTTCACGATCTGATCGCTCGAGCGCTCATCGAGCTCCTCGGACTCCTCGTCCGGCACGCAAACGAGCCGCACCAGCACCCGCTCCTGCTCGGATAGGTCCTTGAGCGCGCACATCATCGCCGCCAGGCCGCCCTTCATGTCATACGCGCCACGGCCGATCAGGCGATCTCCCTCCACGCGGGGCACGAACTGCTCCTGGTGCCCGGGGACCACGTCGAGATGGCCGTGGAAGACCACGCACGGCGGTTGGCCCCCGTACGGCCCGACCTCCGCCACCAGCACCGGGGCGCCATTGTGCTCATAGTCACGGACCGCGATATCCCTCGATTCGAGCCATCCCTTCACAAATCCTGCGGCAGCCACTAACTCTTCTTGGCGCGAGGTGTCGTAGGAGATCAACCGCTCTGCCAGCACACGCTCGTGGGTCATCGAGTGGTGAGGGTACGGGTTGGACGTGTCGTAGGCATAAGCAAAGGGTTGAGGGCTTGCGAGCTCGGCATCGGCGCCTGCGCTCACGCGCGGCATGGGAGCCTGATCGCCTCCGGGACGCACTCGAGCAAAGCTCCGGCTGCGTCCCGAGTGCGATCAGGCTCAATCCAGAATTCTTAGAAACTGCTCCCAGCGGTGCTTGTCTCGCTGCGCCACCCGCCGCCGCTCGGTGTCGTCGCCGGCGCTCTCGAGCTCACTCTCGGCCTGCTTGATCCGCTCCTGCAGGTCGCTCGCGTCGAGCTCGTTCGGGGCATGCGCCTCCTCCACCAGGATCAGGGCGTGATTCCCGGCAATCTGCATGTATCCCTCTGCCTGCGCGAAGCGCACCACCTCGGACTCGCTTTTGTACAGCCGAAGCTCGGTGGGCTCGAGCATCGCCAGGATCGGCTGGTGGTGGGCGAGCACGCCAATCGAGCCCACCGTTGTCCTGGTCGAGACCATCTCGACCTCATCGTTGAAGGCCTCCCCTTCGGGAGTCAGCACCTCGGCCTGGAACTTCTCGTGGGCCATTTACTCCTCCGAGGAGTCCTCGCGGTCCTCCGAGCCTCCATCGCTGTCATCTGACCGCCGCTCGCGGCCCTCTGAGCCGTCCTGGCGGTCGCCCGAGCGCTCATCGCCCCTGCCCTCGGGCTGGTCGGAGCCCTCGCCCTGCGGCTGGTCGGAGCCCTCGCCCTGCGGCTGGTCGGAGCCCTCGCCCTGGCCCTCTTGCTCGTCTTTGCCTTCGCCCTCTTCCTCTGATTCCCCCCGGGCGTCCCTGACCACCTCGTCGATCGTGCCCTTCATGAAGAACGCGCGTTCGGGGAGATCGTCGTGCTGGCCCTCGAGGATCTCCCTGAAGCCGCGGATCGACTCCGCGATCGGCACATACACGCCGGGGGTGCCGGTGAACTGCTCCGCCACGTGGAACGGCTGGGAGAGGAACCGCTCGAGCTTGCGCGCCCGCTGCACCGTCCGGCGGTCCTCGTCCGAGAGCTCGTCGATTCCCAGGATCGCGATGATGTCCTGAAGCTCCTGATAGCGCTGCAGCACCTGTTTGACCTGGTTGGCGATGTTGAAGTGCTCCTCGCCGAGGATCTCCGCCTTGAGGATGGTGGAGGTCGAGTCGAGTGGGTCGACCGCGGGGTAGATCCCCTTCTCCGCGATCGAGCGGGAGAGCGTAGTGGTCGCATTCAGGTGCGCGAACGCCGACGCCGGCGCGGGGTCGGTGAGGTCATCAGCAGGGACATAGATTGCCTGGATGCTGGTCACCGAGCCCTTGCTCGTCGAGGTGATCCGCTCTTGCAGCTGACCCATCTCGGTCTCCAGCGTCGGCTGATAACCCACCTGGGAAGGCATCCGGCCGAGCAGCGCCGAGACCTCCGAGCCGGCCTGCACGAAGCGGAAGATGTTGTCGATGAACAGGAGCACATCCTGGCCTTCCTGGTCGCGGAAGTACTCGGCCATCGTCAGACCCGAGAGCGCGACCCGCATGCGGGCTCCGGGAGGTTCGTTCATCTGCCCGAAGACGAGCATCGTCTTCTCGAGCACCCCCGACTCCTTCATCTCGAGCCACAGGTCGTTGCCCTCTCGCGAGCGCTCGCCGACGCCGCAGAAAGCCGACAAGCCGCCGTGCTCCTGCGCGAGGTTGTGAATCAGCTCCTGGATGATCACGGTCTTGCCGACGCCGGCGCCTCCGAACAGGCCGACCTTGCCGCCACGGGCATACGGAGCAAGCAGGTCGATCACCTTGATCCCCGTCTCGAACATCTCCGCCGTCGGGATCAGCGCCTCGACGGTGGGCGCTTCGCGGTGGATCGGCCAGCGCTCAGTGTCTTCGGGCAGCGGCTCGCCGAGGTCGATCGGGTCGCCCAGCAGGTTGAAGAGCCGCCCGAGCGTGGCGGTTCCCACGGGCACGGTGATCGGGCCACCGGTGTCGATCACCTCAGTTCCGCGCGACAGTCCATCGGTGGTGTCCATCGCCACCGCCCGCACCCGGTCGTCGCCGAGATGCTGTTCGACCTCGCAGATCAGCCACGACTCCTCGCCGGCGGCAATGTCGGTGTCTTCCTCGGCGCGTGCTGCCTCGGGCCGGCGAACCTTGAGCGCGTGATTGATCTCGGGAAGCTTGTCGGAAAACACCGCCTCGACCACGACGCCCTGGATCTCCTCGATCCGGCCGATGTTCTCGCTGCGGGCCTCGCCTTCCTCCGCTGGGGTCTCTGCTGTCAGTGCCATAAGGTCTCCAGTCTAAGGTCTAACCGGCCAGCCCCTCGGCTCCGGCGACAACCTCCATGATCTCCTGAGTGATCTCAGCCTGGCGAGCGCGGTTCATCTCGAGCGTCAGGTTCTCGATCAGGTCGCCCGCGTTGTCGGATGCGTTGCGCATCGCGGTCATTCGGGCGCCGTGCTCGGAGGCGGTCGACTCGAGCAGCGCACGGAAGATGGACACCTCTACGTAATCGGGAACGAGTCGCTTGAGGATCTCCTCGGGATCGGGCTCGTACTCGACCAGGGCCCGATGCTCGGGGCGCTCCTCATCCTCCCCGTCCTCCGAATCGCCTTCCTCCAGCACCGTCGCGCGTTGCAGCGGCAGCAGCACCTCGCGCCGCACCTCCTGCGAGATCGGGGAGATGTAGCCGTTGTAAAAGATCTCCACTTGGTCGACCTCGTCGTCGATGTAGGCGGCCATCACGCGCTCGGCGATCCGGCGCGCATCGGCGTACGAGGGACGGTCGGTGTAGCCGGTGAAGCTCTCGGCCGGCTCCATGCCGCGAAACGTGAGCGACGAGGCGATCCGCCGCCCCGAGGCGAAGTACACGGGCGTGTGGCCTTCGGAGGAGTGCTCGCGGCCCGCGGCCACACCGCCGCGCACGATGTTCGAATTGAACGCTCCCGCCAGTCCCCGGTCGCCCCCGATCAGCAGCAAACCGACATTCGAGACGTGCTCGTGCTCGGCCAGGATCGGCAAGCGAGGGATGTCGCCGGCGGCCTCTGCCGCTTGCCGAGTCATTCGTCTGATCGCGCGCGCGTAAGGGCGCAATGCCTCGATTCGCTGCTCGGCGCGACGCAGCCTTGCCGCCGCGACCATCTCCATCGCCCGGGTGATCTTCTCGATGTTCTTGACCGCCGAAATCCGGTTGCGAACGTCACGCTGGGAGGTGGCCATCGGACTCCCCAATCAGACGGCTTACGCCGCCTCCTCCTCGCGCTCTTCACCCTGCTCTTGCTCCTCCTCCGGCTCCTCGGTCCGGTCCTCTGAGCGGCGCTCCTCGCGCCGCTCCGGCGGTTCTTCGTCGATCGGGTGACCCTCTTCGTCGAGATCGAAGCCAAAGTCCTCCGCGTACTGCTCGACGGCCGAGTGAACTTGAGAGATGGTGTCGTCGCTCCAGTCGCTGTCGGCAATCTTCTTCAGCAGCTCCGGTTCGTTGCCGCGCACGCTCTCGGTCAGGCCGGCGAGAAATCGCTCGACCTTGTCGGCGAGGATCCGGTCCAGGAAGCCGTTGGTCGCCGCGTAGATCTGGACCACCTGGTCCTCAGCCGCAAGGGGGTGACGCTCGGCTTGGTTCAGCGTGTTCACCAATCGCTCGCCGCGGGCGAGCGTGCGCTGGGTCTCGGGGTCGAGCTCCGATCCGAATTGCGAGAACGCCTCGAGCTCCCGGTACTGCGAGAGCTCCAGCTTCAACCGGCCTGCAACCTTGCGCATCGGCGTGATCTGCGCGTTGCCGCCGACGCGCGAGACCGAGATACCGACGTTGATCGCCGGGCGGACGCCGGAATAGAACAGTTTCGGCTCGAGGAAGATCTGGCCGTCGGTGATCGAGATCACGTTGGTTGGGATGTACGCCGACACGTCGCCGGCCTGGGTCTCGATGATCGGCAGCGCGGTCAGCGAACCGCCCCCGAGGTCGTCGTTCAGCTTCACCGCGCGCTCGAGCAGCCGGGAGTGCAGATAGAAGACGTCTCCGGGATACGCTTCACGGCCGGGCGGACGGCGCAGCAGCAGCGACATCTGCCGGTAGGCATACGCGTGCTTGGTCAGATCGTCGTAGATCGCAAGCGCCGCCTTGCCGTCGTAGAGGAAGTACTCGCCCATCGCGCAGCCCGCGTAGGGGGCCAGGAACTTGATCGGCGCCGCCTCATCGGCGGCGGCCATCACGATGATCGTGTTCTCAAGCGCACCCGCGTCTTCGAGGGTCTTGGCCAGCGCGACCACCGTGGACTTGCGCTGCCCGATCGCGACGTACACGCAGCGCAGGTCCCGGTCCTTGTTGTTGATCATCGCGTCGACCGCGATCGCGGTCTTGCCGGTCTGGCGGTCACCGATGATCAGCTCGCGCTGCCCGCGTCCGATCGGGATCATCGAGTCGATCGCCTTGAGCCCGGTGAGCATCGGCTCCTTGACCGGCTGGCGCTGCACCACTCCCGGCGCCTTGTGCTCGGAGGGACGGGTTTCGGTGGTCGCGATCTCGCCCTTGCCGTCGAGCGGATTGCCCAGTGGATCGACGATCCGTCCGAGCAGCGCATCGCCGACGGGGACCTCGAGCAGGCGCTTGGATCGCCGGACCGTGTCGCCCTCGACGAGCTTCTCCCATTCGCCGAACAGCACCGCGCCGACGTTGTCCGATTCCAGATTGAGCGCCAGGCCGCTGATGTCGTGGGGGAACTCGAGCATCTCGAACGACATGCAGTTGTCGAGGCCATGGATTCGGCAGATGCCGTCCGCGACCGACAGCACCGTCCCCACCTCGGTCAGCTCGGCGCTCGAGGTGTCCAAACCCTCGATCCGCGTCTTGAGGATTGAGGTGATCTCGTCAGGCTTGATCTGCATGAAGGGGCTCCTTGAGGACGCGGTCAGCCATGGTTAGGCCTGCGCGACTTGCTTGCGAAGTTGTTCCAGACGGTTCCTGATCGAGGCATCGAGGATCAAGTTACCGACCCTCAGCACGATTCCGCCCAGGATCTCGGGGTCCACGCTGCTCGCGAGCTCGACCTCGCGCCCAGTCTGCTCGCCCACCCGGTCACCGATGCTGCGGACCGTGGATTCGTCCAGTTCGATCGCGCTCGTCACCTGCACCGGGAGCAGCTTCTTCTCCTCGTCCCACAGCTCCTCGTAGCGGTCTCGGATGCGGAAGATCGCGGGCATCCGGTGACGCTCCAACAGCGCCTCGAGGAAGTTCATGAACGCGGGGTCAGCGCCCTCGACCGTCCGGTTCAGCGCATCCTTCTTCTCCCCGGTCGAGAAGTAAGGCGAGAAGAAATAGACGGCCAGTTCACGGTGTTCCTCGAGCGCTTGCGCGAACTCCCGCAGGTCGGTGCGGATCTCGTCCAGCAGCCCACGCTCGATCGCGACCTCGAACAGCGCACGCGCCCATACCTGGGCGATTTCTTCCACTAGTTCTGTCCTCCGTTGGCGAGCGCGTTGAAGTCGAGCTCGCCGAGCGCATCTTCGACCAGCCGCCGCTGGTCATCTTCGGAGAGCGTCTTGCGCGTCACCTTCTCGGTCGCCATCACGGTCAGGTCGGCGACCTCGCGCCTGATCTCTTGGATCGCCCGGCGCGTCTCGCTCTCGATGTCGCGTCGCGCCTGCTCCATTATCTGCTCGCGCTTCTCCCTCGCCTCCTCGGTGGCGTCGCGCTCGTGCGTCTCGGCGGCCTTGCGCGCGCGCTGCACGATGTCCTCCGCCTGCTGGCGGGCCTCCCCCAAGCGCTCACGATATTCGGCCAGCAGCTCGTCGGCGTCCTTGCGAGTCCGCTCGGCGGCATCGATCGATTCTTCGATCGCGTGCTGACGTCGATCGAGCGCCTCCGAGATCCTTGGGAAGGCGAGTTTCCAGAGGATCACCATCGAGAGTCCAAACAACAGCAGCGTCCAGATCATCAGCCCGACGTTGGGCGTGATCAGGAACGAACCGCTCGAGGATGCGACGGGAGTGAGAATGGCTAGCGCGTCCATCACTTGAGCACGTAGGAGAGCAGGCCGGCGACCAGCCCGTAGAAGAACACCGCCTCGGTCAGCGCGAACCCGAGCCACTGGATGCTCGTGATCTCGTCGCGCATCTCGGGCTGCCTTGTGACGGACTCGATCACCTTGCCGAAGATGATCCCGATGCCGACGCCAGCGCCCACCGCGCCGAGACCGCCGCCGATACCGATGCCCAGTCCGGCAGACGACGATGAAGAGGAGGAGGAGGCCGCCAAGGTGAGGAAGTGTGCAAGCACTTGAGTTCAGCTCCTTGTTCGTTTAGTGATGAGAGACCGCGCCACCGAGGTAAATCGCCGAGAGGGTCGCGAAGATGAACGCCTGCAGCGTCGCCACGAGCCCCAGCTCGAATAGGTAGATCAGGATCCCGAAAGGCAGCGTGAACCATCCGAGGAATTTCAGTCCCAGGATCACGCCGAGCGCACCGGCCATGAACAGGATGATCAGGTGACCGGCGAGGATGTTGGCGAACAATCGAACCGTCAGCGAGATCAGCCGCATGAAAGTCGAAATGAACTCGAGCGGGGCAATCAGGATCAAGATCGGGCCGTGCACGCCGGACGGAATCAAGCTTTTCGCGTAGCCGATCGGTCCCTGCGCCCGGATTCCCGCCCAGTTGAAGCACACGAACACCACCAGCGCCAGCACCAGCGGGACGGAGATGTTCGCCGTCGCGGCGTACAACGCAAAGCTGGGAATTTTGAGGCCGAAGACGTTGAACTTCGCCGCGGTGTTGGTGGGCAGCGGAATGTAGCCGATCAGGTTGCAGAACCAGATGAACAGGAACAGCGCGCCGAGGAACGGAAACCACTTGGCGGCCATGTCGTCGGGCATGTTTCCCCGCGTGATGTTGTCGCGCATCAGCGAAAAGATCGTCTCGACGGCCGTCTGCACGCGGTTGGGTCGGGAGTGCATCCGCCGTGCGATCCACACCATCGTCACCGTGGTCGCGATCGTCGCCAGTAGTAGGTAGAGCACCGCGCGGTTGATGCTGAGCAGTCCGAGGTTGACCCATTTGGTGAGCTGGAACTCGTTCTGGATCTGATACGAGTTGTTCTTGTGGCCGGAAACCCCGAAGAGCACGGCCAGTAGCACCAGGCCGAACAGGTAGAAGCCGAGGATGCCCAGCAGGACCTTGCGCGTGTTGCTCATTGCCGCTTTGGCCGGTTCACTGCCGACGTGGCCAGTTGCATCGTGAACGCGAACACGATCACCGCGAGCGCCGTGATCCCGTCGTCTCGTCCCCCGCTTCGGCGCGCGAGTATCACCGCCAGCGCGAGGAGGAAGATCCGTCCGAGCATGTAACTAAGTCGCATCACGATCTCAGCCCTGGCGTCGGCGGTTGCGCTCGCGGCATGGTCAACCGCTACCCCGATCGCGCGGAGCACAAGCCAAGCTCCGGCGCCGATGCCGTATCCAAGGGCCGGAACGCCGATCAGCAACACGATCGGCGCCGCGAGAAGCACCAGCACCGCGTCGATGTAGCGCAGCAGGATCACGGGCGACTCAGATGTGGCGGAAGCGTTTAGCGACAACCGCGATCCCCACGAAGAAGCCGATGAGAAAGCCGCTCACGAGCAGCGGCACCACCGCGCCGACCAGGACACCGACCGCGGCCCCCACCCCTGCACAGACGAGATTTGCGGAGAGCATCAGCGCCCCAGCGCCTGCTGCGTCCCTGCCAGTGAACGGGGGACGACTGTTGGTCATGATGTTGATCGGAGCTTCTCAAGCTGACCACAAGAGCCTGTGGGCCGGTAGCGTAACCGGCGAGACCGCGAGGCGCTCATTGGCGGTGCTCCGCCTAAGAGCAGCCTCGCACGTGCGGCGCCCGCCGCCGACTGAAGTCCACGCGCGGAGACTGCCTGGGCAGCACAACGTTAGCGGGAACTGAGCGCAGTTGTGCGGTCAGCGTGCTGCGGCCGGGTTCAGCCGCGACCGCAGCGATGGCTTCGGTAGCTGGCCCTCTGCCCATGCTGCCGCGATCCCGGCGCGCGGGAGTCCGAGCGGCCCCTCATAGACGAGGTAACGGGGCTCCCAGCGCGGGAAGAACTTGGCGTTGAAGCGATACAAGCTCTCGATCTGGAAGAACGGATTCGCGAGCGCCACGAGCTTGCCGAGCGCCCGCTCCGCCCGCCTTTCCGGGCTGTGCATCCACCTCGCGAAGGTGGCGAAGTTGAGCGAAAGCTCGGCCAATCCACGCGCGCGGAGAAGCTCGATCGCCTGGACCACGAGGAACTCGGTCAAGCCGTTCGGGGTGTCAGGATCGCGGCGCATGAACGAGAGCGAGACCGCCGGGCGGCCATAGCAGGGCACGAAATGAAGGACCCCACGGATCGACCGCTGCTCGTCGCGGGCCAGCACCACGAGCGTCTCGGCGCCCAGCATGCTTCCCAGCGAATCCATCGCCATCGAGAAGCCGCGCTCGGGGGCGCCTTGGCGGCCTCGGTCGAGCACGCTCTGAATCTCGCGCAGCGTGCTCTGATCGAGCGCGCCCAGCTCGTGCAGCTCGGCTTTGTAGCCCGCCTTGACGAGGCGGCTGACCGACTGGCGGATTTTGCGAATCGCGCGGCCCTGCAGAGAGAATTTCTCGAGCTCGATGATCGCCTCATCGCCCAGGTAGATCGTCCGCAGCCCGAGCTCTTGGTAGCGCGGCAGCAGCTCCTGGCTCGCGCCAACCACGCCCAGCCTCAGTGCCCTCGCATCGGCAAACGCGCGCAGCTGCGCGAGCAGCGCCGGAACCGCTTCGCGCGGACCGACCGGATCGCCCGACAGCAGCAGCACCCGGTTCTCTATGCGGTAGCCGACGAACGCCTGCCCGTCGTCGCTGAATAAGTAGTGCTCATCGGAGCGGAGCTTGAAGAAGGACAAGGTGTCGGTTCCGTGCGCGCGGACCAGCTCCGCGGCGGCCACTTGTGCGCGGTGCTCAGGGAACGCCCGCGGCGCCGCCAGCGGGCGAAATACCACGTAGGCGATTGCGAGCAGCGTTCCCAGTTCGATCACGTGAACGCTCAGCGGGATCCAGGCGAAGTGATGATGCAGCGCGGTGTGTGCCTCGAAGTGGAGCGGCCCGGCCTGCCAGCGAAGGAGGTCTGAGGTCTCGCTCCAAACCGTCGCCGCCGACGGGTGACCCTGGGAGACCCAGGTCGCCAACGCGACCGCGCTGACCCCGGCGAGTCCAAGCAGCGGCACCCGCCAGATCGCCGAGCGCAGCGTGATCGGGTCGTGGCGCACCTGGAACGCGGCGCCGCTTGTCGCGAAGCAGCGCGGCGGTCAGCCAGGTGATCGCGGCCTCCTCGAAGTCCAAGCCCTTCAACAGGTCGAATGCCCCTAGCGCGACCATCAGCAAGATCGCGCTCTGCCACGCGCGCCGGCGGCGCTTGAGCAGGTAGGGCGCAACCAGCAGCAGCGCCGCTCCGGCGGGCAGCGCGAGCGCGTGAAACAGCCGCATCGCCGTGACCGGCTCGAAGTCGAGCAGCAGGTGGCCCCGCCAGCGGATGTTGGGCGTCAGCGCGGAGGCGACGTTGACGAGACCGACGAGCCCGGCAGCCAGGGCAGCAAGACGCGGAGACCAGTGTGAGTAGCGTTGCATCGGGCAGCTAAGCGGGCGCTCGGGCGATCGCGTGCTCAGGGCGCCCGCCGAAATCGACTACAGGCCAGGCGGCAACGATCTACCTTGCTCGGGACAAGTACATCACAGCCGGCTATGGGTTACTCGACTGGATCCGCTCCTGCAGCAGCCCGCGACGTTCGACCAGCTCGGCTTCCAGCTTCAGCAGCTCGGTGAGCCTCGCTCGCACCAGCTCGAGCTGGTCGGCGATGTGCTCGAGCGCCTCCTCCAGGATCCTCTCCCTGGCCGCTGGATCTTCGGTCTGGTGATACTCGCGCCGCAGCTCCGCACGCGCCGTCTCGGCCTCCACCAGCCTCGCCAGCTGCTCGAGCGACAGGCCCAGCAGCTGCTTCAGCCGGACGATCTCGTTGACGCGATCAACGTCGCTCTCCGAATAACAACGGTGCTTGCCATGGGTGCGATCGCCGCGCGCGGGCAGCAACCCGATCTCCTCCCAGTAGCGGATCGTACGCGGGGTCGTGCCGGTGCGCTCGGCGACCTCGCCGATCCGCAGGGACCTCTCGAGCGGGGTGGTCGCCGCCGCGCTCATGATGTCGCCACCCGTGGCTCGGTTGCGGTCGACTCCTTGTGCGACGGTCTCGCCGCGGCGACGAACGCGCCGAGCAGGGAGACCGCGGCAAGACACCACAGCGCGGTGTGCATGTTGCTGATGAACGGCTCGAGCTCTGCCGTCGAGATGTGGTGGGCGAGCCCGGAGAAGACGCTGAACAACACGTTCTTGGGCACGGAATTGGTCACGATCGCCAGCACGAACGCGATCGAGATCACCGCTCCCGTGTTCATAACCAGAACTCTGGCCCCGGCCGCGATCCCCCGCCGGGAAGGTGCGACCGTCCCCATCATCGCGGCCGTGTTGGGGGACATGAACATCCCGGAGCCCACTCCGGTGATGAACAGGTATGAGCCGCTCGCGAGGTAGCCGGTGTCGCGTCCCAGCGTCGTCATCAGCGCGAGCCCGGCAGCCTGGACCAGCATTCCCAGGACCCCGATGCCGCGCGAGCCACGGCGGTCGGCCCAGATACCCGACAGCGGCGAGGCGATCAGCATTCCGAGCGCCAGCGGCGCCAGCTTGATCCCCGCGAGGATCGGCGAGTTGCCCTGGACGCCCTGAAAGTAGAAGACGAATACGAACATCAGCGCGAACCGCGCCAGCCCGTTGATGAATGCCGCGGCCGCGGCGGCGGAGAACAGCCTGCTCGCGAAGATCGAGAGATCGAGCATCGGCGCCGGGTGATAACGCTCGATCAACACGAACAGCGGCAGCAGGACCGCGGCGGCGATCAAGCCGCCGATCACCACCGGCGAGTCCCATCCGGTCAGCCCGCCTTTGGAGATCGCGAGCACCAGCCCGGTGAGGCCGACGAGGAACGTGACGGTGCCCGCAAAATCGAACGTCTTGCTCTCCTCACTGCGAGACAGCTCGCGCAAGATCAGCGCGCCCCAAGCCGAGCCGGCGAGGCTCAGCGGCACGTTGAACCAGAACACCCACGGCCATGAAATGGCGACCAGCGCCCCGCCGAGCACGGGGCCGATCACGAGCCCCACCGCCGCGACCATCGTGTTCGTTCCCATCGCCAGGCCGAGCTGCTCGCGCGGGAAGGCGTCGGTGACGATCGCAGCCGCATTCGCGAACAGGAACGATCCCCCGATTCCCTGGACGATCCGCCACAAGATCAGCTGGGTCCCGTTGGCGGCAAAGCCCGCGCCGAGCGAGGCCAGCGCGAACACCACGAATCCCAGGATGTAGGAGCGCTTGCGCCCGAACTGGTCCGAAAGACGGCCGGCGCTGAGCACGAGCACGGTCGAGGCGATCATGTACACGAGGATCACCCACACCAGCTCGAGCAGGCTGGTGTGGAGGCTCCGCTCGAGATCGGGCAGGGCGATGATCAGCGTGCCCGAGTTGATCGTCGCCAGCAGCATCCCCAGGCTCGTGCACGACAGCGCCCACCACTTGTAGGAGTCGTGGTCGCGATCGGCTCCGAGCCGAGGGGTGCTGATCCGTGGTCGTCGCGAAAGCGTCTGCAAGCCGCGCAGCTCCTGAGCGTGATCCTTACGTTAACGTGAGAATAGCGGCGCGTGCGCCGGCGGTCAGCTTTCGAACGCCGCGACCGTCGCAAGGATCACGAACGTCGCGACCAGAGCCGCACCTTCGAACACCGTCGCTTCCCCGTCGCCGGTGATCTGCCAGACGATCACCGCGGTCCCGAACAGCGCTCCGATGTAGACCGGCGCGATCGCGAACGTCAGCGTGGTGGCCGTCAGCAGTGACACGAGCACGAGCACGGGGTAAAGGAACGCGGCGATCTGCGCGACGGAGTTCTTCACCACCGCGATCGCGAGCTCAGTTCGGCCCCGGTAAGCCAAGGCGACTCCGGCCACGTTCTCGACCGCGTTGCCCGCGATGGCCACGATCACGAGACCGGCGAACGCCTGCGAAATATGAAGAGTGTGGATCGTCGGTCGCAGCGCGTGCACGAACCAGTCCGAGACAAACGCTGATGCGGTAGCGCCGGCGGCGAGCATGATCGAGCTTGTTCGGGCCGAGAGCCGCGGACGCTCGCCGGTCGCTGGCTGATCCTGGCCGCTGCGCAGGTACTGCACCGTCCAGAGCACGTAAACGGTCAGGATCGCGACCGCGCCGATGATCGAAATCGTCCGAGTGTGGTGGCTGGCGGGATCTTGCGCGGCGTCGGTCAGCCCGATCAGCACGATGATGAAGGTCGCCAGCAGCAGCAGTGTGGCGGTGTCGTTTGGCAGCCGAGGGCTGAAGCGCATCACGCCGTCGCCGGCGCGGCTCGCCCCCGCCACGATCACCAGCCCCAGCACCAGCAGCGCGTTGACGAGGATCGAGCCGAGAATCGCCGTCTCCGCGACGATCTTCTCGCCCGCGCCGAGCGCGAAGATCACGATGAAGAACTCGGGCAGGTTGCCGAGCGTCGAGTGCAGCAGGCCGGTCGGCCCGGGACCGAAGCTCAGCCCGAGCTGCTCGGTCGCGAGTGAAACGATCCAGGCCACCCCCGCCACCGCGATCGTGGCGATCACGAACGCGACGATCGATGAGATCCCGCTTACATATCTGGCTACGCCGGCGAGCGCGACCGCGAGCGCGACTGCACCGAGCAGCCGACGCTCGGTTCTAGTGAGGCCGCGCAGAGGCTCTCAGCCCCCGGTGATCACGGTGTCGTCGTCGGAGTAGGGCGGAGCGCAGCAGCACAGCAGAACGAGCGCGTCCGGCCCGGGATTCCACAGCTTGTGGGGAGTCCCGGGCGGGATCACGACACAATCTCCCGCACGGACCTCGGCTTCCTCCTCGCCGAGCCGCATCCGTCCCGACCCGCCGACGAAGTAGTAGAGCTCCTCGGTAACGGGGTGGTAGTGCTCGGCGGTCTCGCCACCGGGAGGAACGCTCGCCTCCGCCAGGCTCTGCTTGCGCGCCGCCGTCCAGGAGGTTCCCGCCAGCTCGCGAATCGAGGACCCGTCGAGCGTGATGAACGACCGCAGCTCAGCGAGATTGGCCTTTTTCATCGCCCGCACTATCGCACGCGCTCGAACTCGCCGGTCTCGATGTCCCGGCGAACCCGGTCGTCGATCTCGTGCTCGCTCGTGTCCGGATCGACGTCGCGGAGCTCGCGCATCCGCCGGCCTTTCAGCTTCAAGATCTCGAGCACGTAGATCAGGTAGACGCTCGCCGCCAACGCCACCAACCCGACCGCCACCATCACCACCAGCCAGCCGATGTGGTAGCGCCCGGCGCGATGGTAGGGAACGAACCGCAGCGCCACCGCGAGCCCCGCGAGCATCAACGACCAGGCGTACAGGTAAGCGACGGTCTTACGCTGAGAGAAGCCGATCCGAGCCATCCGATGGTGGAAGTGCTCGGCATCGGCCGACCAGGGCTTGCGGCGGTACCTCAGCCGCTTGGCGACCACGAAGCTGGTATCCAGGAACGGCACCGCGAGAATCAGCAGCGGCACAACCAGCGCTACGACCACGTTGGTCTTCAGCGACCCGGCGACCGCGGTGACCCCGAGCAGGTAGCCGAGCAGGTTGGCCCCCGAGTCCCCCATGAACACCCGCGCTGGGTGCAGGTTGTGGAATAGGAAGCCGAGCGAGGCCCCCGCGGTCAAAGCGGCGAGGATCCCCGCCCCGCTGACGCCCAGATCGAACGCGATGATCGAGAACGCGATCCCATCGATTGTGCACAGCCCCGCCGCCAGCCCATCGATCCCGTCGGAGAAGTTGACGACATTCATCAACCCGACCAGCCACACCACCGTCAGGACGCCGCCCTCATTGGGGAACTGCAGCGCTCCCACGAACGGGACCGTGACGTCGGTCACCACCGCCCCACCCTCGACGACGATCACCGCCGCCGCGATCTGACCCAGCAGCTTCGCGAGCGGCGGCAGGTCCCACACGTCGTCGATCGCGCCCACCAGCGTGATCAGCACCGCGCCCGCGACCAGTGTCCAGGTGTGCACCACGCCGCCTGAGCCGGCCGCGGCATGGGGAACTCGAGCCAGCTTGATCGTCTCCGGCATCCAGATCGCCGCCGCGACCAGCACCCCCGCGAGAATCGCAAGGCCCCCCAGCAGGGGAGTTTCGCGCTCGGCGAGCCCTCGCTCGCTCAGCCGATCAACCGCCCCGATCCGCCGCGCCAGCCGCGCCGCGACCGGAGTCAGCGACGCCGCGACAGCCATCGCGACGACGAACGAGAACACGGCGTCCCAGTAGCGCATGGGGAGTCTTAGGATGCCAGCCGTACCAGACCGTAGGCCGCGCCACGTCTCTCATTTCCGTTTGCGCGGGCCACCGGAGCCGCACCCACCCGGGCCGGACCGCCTAGACCGCCGCCGCCGCCCCCAGGGCCGCGTACAGCGGAAACCGCTCCGCGATCACTATCGCCCGCTCGGCCAGCTCGGCTTGCACCGCGGTGAAGTCGCCTGGCTGCAGCGCAGCCGCGATGATCTTGCCGACCTCAACGAAGTCCTCGATTCCCAGCCCTCGAGTCGCGAGTGCTGGTGTCCCGATCCGCAGTCCTGAAGAGACCGCCGGCGGTCGCGGGTCAAACGGCACGGCGTTCCGGTTCACGGTGATCCCGATCTCATGCAGCCGGTCCTCCGCCTGCTTGCCATCCAGCTCCGATTCCCGCAGGTCACACATCACCAGATGGACGTCGGTGCCACCGGTGAGGACGTTGACGCCGCCGCCGGCGCCCAGCAGCTCGGCGACTACGGCGCGGGCGCCGGCCAGCGTCCGCTCTTGACGTTCGCGGAACGGCTCTGACATCGCGATCCGCAACGCGACGGCCTTGCCGGCGATCACGTGCTCGAGCGGGCCGCCCTGCTGCCCGGGGAAGACCGCCGAGTTGATCTGCTTCGCGAGCTCCTCGCGACACAGGATCATCCCGCCGCGGCCGCCGCCGATCGTCTTGTGGATCGTGGTCGTCACAACGTCGGCGTAGGGCACTGGATTGGGATGCAGATCGGCGGCGACCAGCCCGGCGAAGTGGGCCATGTCGACGACCAGGTAGGCGCCGACGGCATCCGCGATCTCGCGAAACCGGGGAAAGTCCAGCTGCCGCGGGTACGCGGACCACCCGGCGAGGATCATCTTCGGCCGCCGCTCCAATGCGATCCGCTCGACCTCGTCCATGTCGATCAAGCCGGTCTCCCGGTCGACTTGGTAGGCCGCGATGTCGTACAGCTTTCCGGAGACGTTGATCCTCATCCCGTGCGTCAGGTGGCCGCCGTGCGCGAGCTCCAATCCCATCAGCGTGTCGCCTGGCTGCAGCAGCGCGTGGTAAACGGCGGCGTTGGCCTGCGCCCCGGAATGAGACTGGACGTTTGCGTGGTCGGCGCCGAACAGCTCTTTGGCGCGGTCGATCGCGAGCTGCTCCGCGATGTCGACGTACTCACAGCCGCCGTAGTAGCGCTTTCCGGGGTAGCCCTCCGCGTACTTGTTCGTCAGCACCGAGCCCTGGCACTCGAGCACCGACACGGGGACGAAGTTCTCAGAGGCGATCATCTCGAGCGTTCGCTGCTGGCGCTCGAGCTCGAGCGCAAGGACATCCGCGATCTCGGGATCGACTTCGGCCAGCGGCCGATTGAAGAAGTCAGGCGGCAACTCGGCGGTCACTGAACAGGCGACGATATCAGCGGCTTCAGCCATCACCCCAGTAACGCGGCCAACGCTTCTCTGCTTACGGCACCCGCTCGGACCACCGACCACTCGCCGGCGCGCTCGTAGCCTCGCAGGTCGACCACGCTCGATGGCGTGCCGGGCAGCTCTCCACCGTCGATCACCAGATCCGCGGCGGTACGGAGAAACTCGGGGACCTCATCGAGTCTTCGAGCGTCAGGTCCACCCGCCCGGTTGGCGCTCGACTGAAGCACCGGCCAGCGAACGCCGGCGAGCTGTTGCACCGCGGGAACGCGCAGGCCGAGCGTGGCGGGATCCTCGCCGCAGGCAAGCGGGAACCGTGTCGCCGGGTTCGGGAGCAGCACCGTAACGCCGCCGGGCAACAACCGCGAAAGGGCCTCCCGTGTGCGTCCGCCGAGCTCAGGCAACGATTCGAGTGCCAGCGCCGGGTCGAAGAACATCACCGCGGAGGCTTTCTCGAGGGAGCGACGCTTCAGCAGGTAGAGGCGTTCGACCGCGACCCGATTTGCAGCATCGCACGCGAGGCCGTAAACCGTATCGGCAGGAAAGACGGCGATCCCACCCGCCGCCATGCAGCGCTCGAACAGCTCGGCGGAACCGGGCGGCGGACTCACCTCCGGCCGAGGACCACGCGATCATGCCCCGCCAGGTCCGGCAAGCGCTCGACCGATCCGAAGCCAGCGGCCACAAGCAACGCCTCGACCGCGGCAGCCTGATCGAACGCCACCTCGAGCGCCGTGACCGGCACCTTGGCCACCGCGAGCATCGCGATCAACCGCCGCAGCGCAGCGAGCCCGTCGTCGCCCGCGTACAGCGCGATCGCCGGCTCGTACAGGGAAGACTCGAGCGCCAGCTCGCCGGAGCTCGCGACATACGGCAGGTTGGCGAGCACCGCGTCGTAGTCGCCGCCGTCCAGCAGATCCGCTTGCCGGAAGATCACGTCAAGACCGAGCCGCGCGGCGTTCCCGTGGGCCACCGCCAGCGCGTCGGGACTGAGGTCAATCCCAACTATTTCGAGATCGGGGCGCTCCTGCTTGAGCGCCAGCGCAACGGCGCCGCTCCCGGTGCCGACATCCGCCACGCGCGCACCTTCGGGAAGCGACAGCGCTACCTCCACCAGCAGCTCGGTCTCGGGGCGCGGAATCAACACCCGCCGGTCGACCGTCAGCGACAGCCACCGGAACTCCTTGACGCCGGTGATGTACGCCACCGGCTCTCTCGCAAGTCGTCGCGCCAGCAGCTCCTCGAAGCGCCCCTGCACGGAAGCGTCGAGCGGCTCGCGGGCACGCAGGATGAGCTCAGCTCGGTCACATCCGAGGGCGAACGCCAGCAGCAGTTCCGCGTCGAGCCGCGGCGCCTCGCAGCGTGCCTCCGAGAGGACGCTCTTGGCTCGCCTCAGCGCCTCTCTTACCGACGCGCTCACCGACCAGCCGGCGACGGTCTCAGGCAAGCGCCTGCTCCGTCAGCCGCCGCCGCTTCTCGTCGTCCTGAAGCGCCGCGGTTACCTCATCGAGCTCCCCCATCAGGATCCCGTCGAGATTATGAACCAGCAGGTTTATGCGGTGGTCCTTGACGCGCTTATCGGGGAAGTTGTAGGTGCGGATCTTCTCGGCGCGCTCTCCGGTCCCCACCTGCGCCTGCCGCGAGGCGTCGATCGAGGCACGCTGCTCGGCGAGCGCCCGCTCGTAGAGCCGTGCGCGCAGCACGCGCATCGCCCGCTCGCGGTTTTGAAGTTGCGATTTCTCGTCCTGCATCGAGACCACGATCCCGGTCGGCCTGTGGGTGATTCGAACAGCCGAATCGGTCGTGTTGACGGACTGGCCTCCCGGTCCCGAGCTCCTGTACACGTCGATTTGCAGATCGCCCGGGTCGACGTCGATCTCAACCTCGTCGGCCTCCGGCAGGACGGCGACCGTAGCGGTCGAGGTGTGGATCCTCCCTTGCGACTCCGTCTCGGGCACGCGCTGGACGCGATGGGTGCCCCCCTCGAACTTGAACACCGAATAGGCTCCGTCGCCCTTGACCGCGAACGTATAGCTGCCCTCGCCGATCGACATCGGCTCCACCGTGAAGCCGCGCCGCTCGGCGTAACGCGTCAGCATCCGGTAGAGATCCCCCGCCCACAGGCCCGCCTCCTCGCCGCCGGCGCCGGGTCGGATCTCGACGATCACGTTCTTGTCGTCGGCCGGGTCTCGCTCGACCATCGCCAGGCGGATCTCTTCCTCGAGCGACTGCATCCGCTGGCGCGAGGACTCGAGCAGCGCGCGCAGTTCGGGGTCATTCCCGTCCTCGGCCAGCAGCTCGAGCGCGCCTGCATGATCGTCGGCCGCGCGTCGGTATTCGCTCGCGAGCCGCGCGGCCGGCTCGAGCTCGCGGTAGGAGCGGCTGGCCGCGGCAAACCGCGCTCGATCTCCGATTACGACTGGATCGGAGAGCTCGTCCTCGAGCTGGCTGATGCGCTCTTCGATTTGCGAGACCAGTTCATCGATCATCCTGTAATCGAGTTTAGGCCGCGGCGCGCGGCTAAGCCACGACTTCCACCCCGACCATGTCCTCGGCCGAAGCCTCGCCAGGGCGCTCCACCTCCAGCACCGCCGAGAGCGCCGCGATCGAAACGGCGAGCTGATCGAGATCGGGCTCGCGCGTCGTCAGTCGCTGTAGCTGCAGGCCCGGGTACATGAGCGCCCGAACCCAGCCCCTGCGGCGGTTGCGACCTGCCCACTTGATCACCTCGAACGACAGCCCCGCGATCAGCGGGACCCCGAGGATCCGGGTCAACACCAGCAACCACCACGCCGGGAGGCCGATCGGCGCGAACACGAAGATCGCCATGATCATCACGATCAGCAAGAAGCTGGTGCCACACCGTGGATGCAGGCGGGAGTAGAGCTTGGCCCGGTCCGGCGTGAGCTCATCGGATGCCTCATAGCAGGAGATCACCTTGTGCTCGGCGCCGTGATACTCGAACACCCGTCGCAGATCGCGCACGCGGGAGAGCAGCATCAGGTAGCCGAGGAAGATGCAGGTTCGAACCACGCCCTCAACTGCCCAGAACAGCCCTGAAGACCCGAGCTGGTGCTTGACCAGGCTTGTCAGCGTGACCGGAACGACGAAGAACAGCCCAATCGCGAAGATCACCGCGAGCGCGACGGTCCCTGTCCAGACCTTCCCCGAGATCTCCTGATCGGCGTCGGGAAGCTGGGCGTTGGCGGAGATCCCAAGCGCTCGCATGCCTATCCCAAGCGACTCCACCAGCGCGACCACGCCGCGAATCACCGGCCACCTGTACACGCTTCGGCGCCTGGTCCAGGAGACCAGCGAAAACGAGTGCACCGCGATGGCCCCGGCCGTGGGCGTCGTCGGATCGAGGTAAGGGCTGCGAACTGCGACCGCCCAGTTGCGGACGCCGCGCATCATCACCCCCTCGAGTACGGCCTGGCCGCCAAGTGGCGCGTCACGCGACGCGGTCAGCGGTCCCTGCGCCGCGCCGCCGTGACCCACGAACGGCCCCCGAGCTATGCGCCGGCGGTCGTTCGTGCGGCGCGGCGACCCTTCGCGACTCGCCGTTGGAAACGCTCCACCCGTCCACCGGTGTCAACCAGCTTCTGCTTGCCGGTGTAGAACGGATGACACACCGAGCAGATCTCGACGTGGATCTCCGGCTTCGTCGAGCGGGTCATGAACTCGTTGCCGCACGTGCAGCGCACGTGAGCATCGACGTACTCTGGATGGATATCGGTCTTCATCTCACGATCGAGTTTAGCGGGGGCTACGGGGCGCGCCGGTGGCCTCGATCCGCGCCCGGCTCCGCCGCGCGAGCAAACTCGCCCGCCGCCCTCCATAGGCGCACTCAGCCCGCCGGACAGGTCGCGGTCAGCGACTTGTTCAACTGATCGAGCTCATCGACCTGATCGCTCGGGTCGACGATCACCGTGGGCGCCGTCGCTGCTGAACAGGGCGGTCCGGTGAAGGTCACCGAGCGCCCGCCGTGCGCGCGCAGCGAGGCGGCGGTCTTGGTCTGCTGCGGATACGCCCCACCGGGAATGAACAGGACCTCGAAGGAGCCGGAAGCGCTCGCGCCCTTGTTTCGGATCGCGGCGATGTATTTGTCGTGCGCCGGGACGCCGGGAATCGGCTTGACCGTGATCGTGGAGACGACCAGGTCGGGACGGAGCTCTCGCTGCACGCACAGGGGGCTCTGGCGCTGGACTGTCGCCAGCACTTTGCCGTGTTTGCCGGTCCAGCGGAACGTGACTCGGAACCGATAAGTCGCCGGCGCCGCGAGTCCCACCACGGGGTGATCCACACTCCAGACATCACCTGGCCGCTGGCCGAGGGTGGGGTTTGGCGGTGTCTTCCAGTGGTCGAGATCGCCGCCGGTCACCTCGGTCAGCCTGCCGCCTCGCTGCGTCCGCTCGAGGAGCTCGAAGCGCATCGCCATCCGGAGCGTCCCGGCCACCGGGCGCATCACGCCCTGGATTGAGATCTCACGCTGGGCGGGAGCGAGCGCGTCCTGGCAGACGAACCGGTCGATCTGCGCGCGCGAGGCACCTGTACTTGCGCCTGCGACATTGGCCGCCGCGAGGGCGGCGGCGACGGCGATCAACGCGGCGAGCAGCAATCTGCGCACGCCTCATTAACAGCTCCAAACGGCGGAAGTTTCCAGGGTGTGAACCCTCGCTCGCGTCAGGTCACGGTGTACAGCGGGCCGTCCCCGCCCTCGGGCGGCGTCAGCCGCCCGCCCTTGGCCGTGATCGCGCCGCATTGGACGCAGTTGGTGTAGTTGACGGTGACGTCGACCGGCCCCTCCGGTGGAGCGTCCTCAGGTACCTCGTAGACGCCTGCTGGACACATCCACTGCCACGTCTCGGCGATCTCGCGGGGCACGTTGCTGCGCACGCGAATGTGGTTCGGCGCGTCGTCGCGAGTGGCGTTGCCGCTGACGTACACGCTCGAGAGCTTGTCGAACGTGTACTTGCCGTCCGGCTTCGGATAGCGCTTGCGGGTGTCGCCCACGAACATCGGCTGCTGGTCGTTGCGATGCCAGGTCCAACGTCCCCCCGGAAACCGTCCCTTGGTCGCGATCATCATGTTGACCAGCGGGCCGCCACGGATGAAGCCGCGCTGAAACGGCTGGCGAGTGTTCCGTACCTGCCACAGCTCGGTGCCGATCGTCGAGCGCTCGACTGCCTCTTCGTAGCTCGACAGCGATTCGTCGTGCAACAAGGAGGCGTAGATCGCTTCGGCGGCGAGCTTGCCCGACAGGAGGCAGTGGTGTACGCCCTTCAGCGCCACCGTGTCGACCATCCCGCCGGCGTCGCCGACGAGCAGCGCGCCCGGCATCGAGAGCTTGGGCATCGACCAGTATCCGCCGCCCGGCAGCGCTTTAGCCCCCCAGGCGACGCGCTCGCCACCTTCCAAGATCCCGCGGACCAGTGGATGGAGCTTGAACAGCTGCAACAAGTCGTGAGGTGAGGTAGTCGCGTCGGCGTACTCGAGATCCACCACGAAACCGATGCTGACGAGGTCATCGCCGGTCTTGGCGTCCTTCATCGGATAGATCCAGGTGCCGCCGATCTGTCCGTACTTAGGGGACAGCTTCAGCGGCCAAGGGCCGATCGTGTGGATCACTCGGTCGAGCGGCTTGGGGACCTTCCAGACTTCCTTGACGCCGAGCTCCCAAACCTGCGGTTCCCGTCCCTGCCCGAGCTGGAACTCGCGAATCGCCGCGCCGGTCAGATGGCCCCAGCAGCCTTCAGCGAGCACGGTCACCTCGGCCTTTATGTCGGTTCCTGGCTCGAAGTTCCGGAGTGGCTCCCCGTCCTTGCCTCGTCCCTTGTCGCCCGAGCGCACGCCGACCACCTGCCCGTCCTCGACGATCAGCTGCGCAGCGGAGGTCTCGGTCAGCACGTATGCGCCGCCCTCCTCGGCCTGGCGCTGCTGATAGCGCGCGAGCGCCGAGACCGAGACGATTTCGTTGCCGTGGTTTTTGAACGGCGGGGGCGTTGGGATCCGGATCTTCGACTTTCCGTTCGGAAGCATGTAGACCGCTTCCTTGGTGACCTCGCCGAATGCGAACCGCTCGGCCCGCCACTGCTCGCGGGTGAGCTCGGGAAACAACTCCTCGAGCGGCTCCGGCCTCATCACCGCGCCAGAGAGGTTGTGACCACCGCACGTCTTTGCCTTCTCCACCACCGCCACCGGCACCTCGCCCAAGCGTTCCATCGTCTCGGAGTCGTCTCCGAGCAACTGCAGGAGACGGTTCGCGCAGGCCAGCCCAGCGGTGCCGCCGCCTACGATTACAACGCCGACATCGATCCGCTCGTCCTCTGGATCGAGCTCCCGCTTGATGAACTCCTTGACCGAATCGACCGGAGGTGGGAACTCGCTGGGTGCGTAGGCTCCGCCACCGTCGTGCGAGGACATCGCGCGATCAACCGCCCTTCTTCGCCTTGATCGCCTCGGTCAGCTTCGGCAGGATCTTGTTGAGGTCGCCAACGACTCCGAGGTCGGAGAACTCGAAGATCGGGGCGTTCGCATCCTTGTTGATCGCGACGATGTTCTCCGACGACTGCATGCCGACCTTGTGTTGGATCGCGCCCGAGATGCCGGCCGCGAGGTAGAGCTTCGGGGAGACCGTCTTGCCCGTCTGGCCGATCTGGGCGGCGTACGGGTACCAGCCCGCGTCGACCACCGCTCGCGTCGCGGCGACTGCCGTGTTGCCGCCGAACGCCCCCGCGAGATCCTCGGCGAGCCTGAAGTTCTCGGCGTTGCCCAGCCCGCGACCGCCGGCGACGAGGATGTCAGCGCCCTCGATGTTCACGTCAGCGCCGCGCTGCTCGCCGCGCTGGATCATTCTTGCCTTGGTCGACCACGGCGACAGCTCGACGTCGACGTCGACGACCTCCGCGGGGCCACCGTCGCGGGAGACGATCTCGAACGTGTTGATCCGCCCGATGATGATGCCCAGGTCGCCCCGGTACCGCGACACGGAGATCTTCGAGTCTTGAAGGATCGGACGCTCGGCGAGCAGCTTGCCGTCCTCGGCCCGCACCGAGGTCACCTCCATCGTCACGCCGGCCTGCTTGCGCGCCGCGAGGCCAGCTCCGATCTCGAAGCCCAGCAGACCGCCCCCGAACAACGCGTATCCGTGGCCGTGATCGTCGATCACCTTCGACATGACATCGACCACCGGCTGAGCGAGACCCTCGGGTCCGCGGGCGCGGAACACCCTCGTCGCCCCGTAGGCCCCGAGCGACTGGCAGAGCTCGTCCGTCAGGTGATCGCCGCCTACGACCACCGCGTGACACTCCCCGCCGATCTCGCCGGCGCGAGCGGCACCCTCGGAGACCGCTCCAAGCGAGTTCTTGTTGAAGGTACCCTCGTGGTGCAGAACGTAGGTGAGGACGTCGGCCATCAGAGGCTCCTTCCGCGAGTCAGTGAGTGAAAGCTTTCGGGACGAGTCACTAGATCAGCTTCCTTTCGTCAAGCCACGCGACGATTTTCTCGACGGTCTCGTTGGTGTCCTCGTCCTCGATCACCCGACCTGCCGCCTTCGCCGGCGGGTCGTGAAAGTCACCGCACTGAACGCGCGATCCTTCCTCACCCACCAGTGAGGAATCAATGTTCACATCGGCGGCCGCCAGGCTCTCGAGCGGCTTTTTCCTTGCTCCCATGATCGCCTTCAGCGACGGGTAGCGCGGCTCGTTGATCGCGTCTCCCACCGAGATCACGGCGGGGAGCCCGATCTCGACCGTGTCGTAGCCGTACTCCGCTTGACGCTCGCAGCGCAGCGCGCCCTCCTGCACGTCCATCTTGATCACCTGGGTCAACGAAGGCATCTTCAGATGATCGGCGACCACCGCGCCGATCGTGTAGCACTCGCCGTCGTCTGACTGCTGGCCGAGGAGCACGAGGTCCGGCGCCTCCTTCTCGAGCGCCTTGGAGAGCGCGTAGCCGGTCGCGGCAACATCGGAGCCCGCGAGCCCGGCGTCGGATAGGTGAAGAGAGCGATCCGCTCCGAGCGACACCGCCTTGTGCAGCGCGCGGACCGCCGACTCAGGGCCCATCGTGACCGCGACGATCTCCTCTACCTCGGCGGCGCCGCCTTCGCGGATCTGCATCGCCGCCTCGATCGCGTGGGTGTCATATGGGTTGAGATTCTTCTCCCCTGAGCGGTCCATCCGCCCCGTCGAAGGATCGATTCGCTTCTCGACGGCGGCGTCCGGCACCTCTTTGACCAGGACGCAAATTTTCAACGGTGCCTCCTTGTTTTACCGAGCACATAGTATCGCGTTGACTGACGAGTCAATCGGTTCCCACAGCGGGCCGCGACGGCCAGCCGCCAGCGGCTTGAGCGGGCCGCGACACGGGGGTTGCGCGTGGACCGCGAGAGCGGATTGACAGCGGGTTGCTCGCGTGCCCACGGGAGCGCTTCAGTGGCCCCGGACGGCGCACTATGCGCGGACGGCGCCGCGAATAAAGTCGATCGCCTGTTGCGTCGAGGCTCCGGGCGTGAACACTTCAGCGACTCCAAGCTGCTTGAGCTCCGCGATGTCGTCGGATGGAATCGTCCCTCCGACGGTGAGCACGACATCATCGGCGCCTTGCTCCTTGAGCAAGTCGACGATCCGCGGCACCAGCGTCATGTGGGCTCCGGAAAGGATCGACAGACCGACCGCGTCCGCGTCCTCTTGGATCACCGTTTCGACGATCTGCTCAGGCGTCTGGTGCAAGCCGGTGTAGATCACCTCCATGCCGGCGTCGCGCAGGGCGCGGGCGATGATCTTCGCGCCCCGGTCATGCCCGTCGAGTCCGGGCTTCGCGACGACGACGCGAATCTTCTTCTCGGTGGAGGAGGCCATCAGGATCGGCAAGCCGCGCCGCGGTCGCCACAGCGCGTGACACGACAAACAAGCGGGGTGAGATTGTATTGCCAGAGCAGCTCGGGCGCAGCCAGGCGGAGCCTTGTCTGTTCATCCAGCCGGCGTTACGCTGTGACTGGGGATGGGACGCGCGCCGCTGCTCACTGGAGGGATTCCTACGCGAATCCTGCTCGCTGGGGTCGCGTCGATACTCGTGTGCCTTGTCTGCGCCGCGCATGCCGAGGCGGCGATCACCGCATCGACCATCACCTCGCCGGCTACCGGCACGCAGCTGTACTACAACGGTGATAGCGGCTCCGGAAACGTGACTGTCAGCGGCGCCGCGATCGGCGCGACGTCGGGCTCTCAGGGAGACCTGCTCTGCTACTGGGCTGCGGACACCGCCTGGACCACGCTGGCGACAGGAATCGACGTCAGCTCCGGCGGCTTCGCGGTCAACGTCTCGCTTGCTCCGATCGCCGGCTTCGTCTGTCGCCTGGCGCTGGTGCCGAGTGGGACCACGCCGACGGGAGCGGCAGCCGCTGCATTTGCCGGTCCCGCGATCGGCGTCACGAGAAGCGCTTCCCATTCGACAAACGGCGTCCTTTACGGCTACGACGTGCTGGCCGGTCCGCTGTCGTGGTCGTTCGAGCTCGAGTCGCTGGGCGAGTGTCCGGTGTTCGGGTCGTGGGTCACCAACCCCTCGATCGAGGGCAGCTTCCAATTGTTCGCGGGCAACGCGTGCCTGACTCAGACAAGCGGGATCGCGCCCGATCTCGACACCCGCTCAGCGGTTCAGATCGACGGCGTGAACGCCTACCCGCCGGGAGCGATCGGGGCCACCTCCAATCAGGGAGGAGGTCTGACTGGGGAGGCCGGATTTGTGCCGCTGACCTACTCAAACTCGTTCGACGCGGCCCACGACGCGGTCACGATCGCCGAATCCGACACTCTGGTCAGCTGCAATCCTCCCGGCGGGTTCCCGCCAACGTCGTCCACCTGCCCTTCGCTGCACGACTCGGGGACTCAGGTTCAGCAGAGCACCACGCTTCTCCCAGGCGGCCAAGTGGCCCGAGTCTCACAGCGCTTCGCGAGCACCGACGGCAAAGCCCACACCATCGACGCGCTGTTTGGTCAATCGGTGCAAGGGCCTTCGGGCACGACCCCGGGGTTTGCGTTTCCGGGCCAGAGCTCGCTGGTCAGCCACTCCTCGCCGGACTCGTTCTCGACGTTTTCATCGGGCCCGGGCTCGATCTACGTGATCGCAAATTCAGCGGCCGCGCCCGCCACCTCCAACCCGGTTGGCGCGATCGCCTACAGCCGGCCGCCCGCGAGCGCGAACTTCATCTCCGCGAGCGCCAGCAATCCCGCGACCTTCGTCATGCACTACACGGACACAGTGCCGGCCAACGGCTCGGTCTCATACGACTGGTCGTTCGCCCAGGCCGCGACCCTGGCCGCGCTGACGCCGCTCGCGCGCGGCGAGCTCGACCGTTTCTTCACCCCCACGGTGGTGATCCGTAGGCCCGCAAACCGCTCGATCTCCAGGAACTCCACAATCACGGTGCAGGGAACTGCGACCGACCCGATCGGCCTTTCCGCGGTCAAGGTCAACGGGGTGGCTGTGGGAGTGGCCGCGGGCGGATCGTTTACCCCGCGCGTGCCGCTGCGGCTCGGGTCCAATGCGATCAACGTGACCGCCATCAATCAGGCCGGCAATCTCGCGAGCGCGTCGGTGATCGTCAGATACGTGCCATATCAGTGCACGGTGCCGAGGTTGCGCGGAAAGCAGCTTGCGGCTGCCAAGAAGGCGCTCCGTCAATCGCATTGCGCAGTGGGCAAGGTGAAGCAGACGCGCTCCACGCGCGTCAAGAGAGGAAAGGTGATCGCGACCTCCCCGAAGGCAGGAGCGCGCCGCCGCCTCGGCACGAAAGTCGCGCTCACGGTCAGCCGCGGGGCGGGTACCAGCCGCACGCGCCGCTGAGGCTTCAGCCGCGCAGGCCCCGAGGTCCGCGCCCGCGCGACGCCAGCGCAGCGCTCCCGATCCCGCCCGCGGCTGCCGCGGCCGCGAGCGCCACAGCCGTCTTCAACCGCCGGCCAAGGCGGTCGAACCGAAGCACCTCCCACCTCTCCTGGCGTGCGATCCGCGCCAGCGCCGGGTCGGGGTTGACCGCAACTGGATGGCCGACAACGCGCAGCATCGGCAGGTCGGATTCCGAGTCCGAGTACGCGTACGAGTCGGCGAGTTCGATCCCCTCGCGCGCCGCCAGCGCGCTGATCGCCCGCGCCTTTTGGCTGCGGTAGATGAACAAGCCGCCCGACCTGCCGGTGAAGACGCCGTCCTTGACCTCCGAGAACTGCGATCCGATCGCGCCGTCGAATGCCAGCACGCGCGCCAGCATGTCCGCCACTTCGCGCGAGGCCGCGGTGACGATGTAAACGCGCCGCCCGACATCCTGGTGGTTATAGGCAACCGCCAACATCTGGGGGTAGATCCGGGGCAGAATCCCTGCGAGCGCGTCCGCCCCGAGCCGCTCCAGATCCCGCACCCGGATGCCCTCGAGTGACTTCGAGATCCGGTCCCGGAGGGCATGTGTGTCCTCGTCGGTCGCTCCCCGCAGCCGGAAGCGCAGGTTCGCCCAGCCGTCCGCCATCAGCTCGCGCCGTCCCAGCAGCCCCGCCCTGTAGGCCGCGCGCCCGAACTGAAACGCCGACGAGCCCTCCATCAGCGTCCTGTCGAGGTCAAAGAACGCGGCCGCGGGCCGAGGCGCGGCCGGCTCGCCTTCCACGACGCCTCTCAGCTGCCGTTGGCCTCGATGATCATCGCGTCGCCCTGCCCGCCGCCGGAGCAGATCGCCGCGCAGCCGAGCCCGCCCCCGCGACGGCGCAGCTCGTAGACGAGGGCGCCCAAGATCCGGGCTCCCGAGGCGCCGATCGGATGGCCTAGCGCGATCGCGCCGCCGTTGACGTTGACCCGGTTCTCATCGATGCCGAGCATCCTGATCGAGTTGAGCGTCACCGATGCGAACGCCTCGTTGATCTCCCACAGGTCGATGTCCTCCGCTTTCAGCCCGGCCTTCTCGAGCGCCTGCCGCGCCGCGTTCGCGGGCGTGCGCGCGAGATATGGAAAGTCGTCGGCCACCTGCCCCTGGGCGACGATCTTTGCCAGAGCCGGCTTGCGGCTGCGCTTGGCCCAGTCCTCGCTGGCGAGCACGAGCGCGCCGGCCCCGTCGTTGACGCCGGGCGAGTTGCCGGCGGTGTGAGAGCCGTTCTCCATGAAGATCGGTGGAAGCTTGGCAAGCGCCTCGAGGCTAGCCTCCCGTCGCGGCGCTTCGTCGATCTCGACGACCGTTTCCCCCTTCTTACCTTTGACCGTGACCGGCACGATCTCCTCGGGCAGGCGACCCTCATCGGTCGCCTCGACCGCAAGTTGGTGCGAGCGCAGTGCCCAGCGGTCCATGTCCGCCCGGCTCAGCTCGAGCTCGTTGGCTACCTCACTCGCCTCTTGCGCCATGTGCTTCTTCGAGAAGGGGCTGGTGAGCCCGTCGTTGACCATCGCGTCGATCGCTTTTCCGTTTCCCATCCGGAAGCCGAACCGAGCTTGCTCGAGCAAGTACGGCGCGCCCGACATCGACTCCATCCCGCCACCGACCGCGAGTTCCAGATCGCCCGCGCGGATCGACGCATCGATCACCCCCGCCGCACGGATCCCAGATGCGCATACTTTGTTGATCGTCTCGGAGGGGACGTAGTTTGGAATCCCCGCCTTGATCTGCGCCTGACGGGATGGAATCTGTCCCTGGCCCGCTTGGATCACCTGGCCCATCACCACATGCTCGACCTGGTCCGGGGAGACCTCTGCGCGCTGCAGCGCGGCCTCGATCACCGTCCCGCCGAGCTCGGTCGCGTCGACGGTCGCAAGCCCGCCTCCGAGCTTGCCAATCGGTGTCCGGGCGGAAGACAGGATTACGGTCTTGGGCATCGGCGTCGCTTTCTCGCTTCGGGACAGATAACCAATGCTAGTCACCGGTAACCCGCGAGCCCGTTGCTAGGTTCCGCGCATGCGACTGCAGGCGACCACCGCGGGTCCACTCGCCACGGAAGCCGACACGATCGCCGTCGGAGTCTTCGAAGGCGAGAGCGTCGCCCACGACGTGGCGGACGGCGCGCTTGCGGCGCTGCTCGAGTCAGGCGAGGCCAATCGATCGTTCGGACGCCTAGCGGTGACCCACGCCGAGGGTCGCCGCTTCGTTCTCATCGGCCTCGCTGCTCGTGATCGCTTTGACGGCGAGCGCGCCCGCGAGGTGGCGGCGCTGACGCACGGGCGCGCTCGCGAGCTCGGCGCGCGGACGCTCTGCTGGGAAGTGCCCCATCACGTCGAGAACCAGGTGGTGGCCGGTCTCGTGCACGGCACCTTGCTCCACGCTTACCGCTTCGACCGCTACCGGCCGGAGTCCGGCTCTGAGAACGCGCTGGCGCGTTTGCTGCTGAGCGCCCATCACGATATCTCGGACCCGGTCCGGCGAGCGGCGGTCGCGGTGCGCGCGCAGAACCGGGCGCGAGATCTCGCGAACACCCCCGCCAACGACCTGACGCCCTCGGCACTCGCCGACTACGCGCGGCGGGTGCCCGGCGTCCAGGTCACAGTCCTCGATGAGCCACAGATCCGCGCAGGCGGGATGGGGGCGTTCGCGGCAGTCGCGCAAGGCTCCGAGCAAGCCGCGCAGATGATCTGCATCGAATACGACGGCGCACCTCAGCGTGGCCCTCGAGTCGGCCTGATCGGTAAGGCGGTGACGTTCGACTCCGGCGGCATCTCGCTCAAGCAGCCGGCGACGATGCACGAGATGAAGTTCGATATGAGCGCCGGCGCCGCCGTGATCGAGGCGATCGGGGCACTCGCTGAGCTGCACGCGCCGGTCAGCGTGCTGGGGGTCGTAGGCGCGACCGAGAATCTGCCCAGCGGCAGGGCGGTCAAGCCGGGCGACATCGTGCGGGCGCTCGACGGGACGACGATCGAGGTCAACAACACCGATGCCGAGGGACGGCTGGTGCTCGCCGATTGCCTCTGCTACGCCCGCGAGCAAGGTTGCGATCAACTGCTCGACATCGCGACTCTGACCGCGATCGACGTCGCGCTCGGGTCGACCTTTGCCGGCCTGATGTCAAACGACGAGGCCCTCTCAGCACAGGTTCTCGCAGCGGCAGCTGACACCGGTGAGCTCGTCTGGCGGATGCCGCTCCATGCGGACTTCACAGAAATGGTCAAGGGCCGCTATGCCCAGCTGACCAACCGCACCGAGCGCCGTGAGGCGATGCCCTCCACGGCGGCGGCATTCCTGCAGCACTTCGCCGGCGAGCTACCCTGGGCGCACCTCGACATCGCCGGCACTGCATGGGATGTACCGCGCCGCTACTTCGCCGACAAAGGCGCGACGGGGTTCGGCGTCAGGCTGTTGGCCGAGCTCGCGCAGCGCGTCGCCTCGACCGGTGCCGGCCACCGGCCGTGAGCACTGCGGGCTACCGGCCGATCGCCTGTGGGAACGTGAAGAATTTGTGGGGATCGACGTCTTGCTTGACCTCGAGCAGGCGCCGGTAGTTGGATCCGTAGTAAGCGGTCTGCCAGCCCTTCAGGTCTGGATCGGTGTAGTTGAGGTAAGCCCCGCCGGTTACGTATGGGAACATCTTCGAGTAGGTCGAGCTCAGCCACGAGCCACCACCGTTGTAGCTGAGGTACTGCATGCAGAACAGCACGCTGCGGTGCACGAACGCCGTTGCACCCGGCGACACACGGTTGATCGCACCGCCATAGGAGTCGAACAGAATCGCCCCAGAACCGCCGATGCTCGCCCGGGCCTCCGTCGCCCGCACCAGTAGGTTACGGGCGGCTGCGGGGAGCTGCCTGGACACGTAGTCCGACTTCGCCTGGAAGCTCTCTCGCCCAAGCGTTCCGCCGGGTCGCGTGCCCGCGGTGTGGCATGCCGTCAGCGAGATGTTTGAGCATCCCGCCCAGATCTGCTGCATCCGCAGGTAGCCGTCGTTGAACGTGGTGATCCTTCCGCCCGATGCGATCAGCGGACCGAGTAGCCGGCCCAGGTCGCTCGCGGGGCCGAAGTACTGACCGCTCACGGCAACCGAGGTGGAGCCGCCGCCGCCGTTCAGATGGAAGATCGACGTGAGCTGCGAGCGCGCGTAGGGTGCCCAAGCTTGCCACGCGGCGAGCGCGTCAGCGGCTCGCGACCATGGCCAGAAAACCTCGAATCCGGCCACCGTTCGGGGCACTGCGTGTACTCGGAACGTGAAGCTCGTCACGACGCCGAAGTTCCCCCCGCCGCCACCCCGGAGCGCCCAGTACAGATCGGGGTTGCTGTTGGCGCTCGCGGTTCGCACGCGCCCGTCCGCAGTCACGATCTGTGCGCTGAGCAGATTGTCCGCGGTCAAGCCGAACTGGCGGCCAGCCAATCCCATCCCACCGCCGAGCGCATGGCCGGCGATTCCCACCGAGGGACAGGAGCCGGCCGGAATCGTCACTCCGCGGGCGGCCAGCGGAGCGTACACGTCGATCAGTTGCGCCCCGGCGCCGATCGTCGCGGTGCGATTGCGCGTGTTGACGCTGATGCCGGCCATGTTGCGCATGTCGAGCACCATGCCGCCTGACTGCGTCGAGTATCCGGCGTAGCTGTGGCCTCCAGACTTAACTCGCAGCGGAACGCCGTTGCCGACCGCCCAGCGGACCGCGGCTCGGGTGTCGCTCGCATCGACCGGGCGCGCTACCAGCGACGGCAGGAAGCCGTCAAAGCGCATGTTGTAGACGTGCGCGGCCTGGAGGAACCCGGACTGGCCGCGCCTGATCACCTGCCCCCGAATCGGCGGTCCGGCGCCACGAACTGCAGCTCGAGCCACTCGGCCGACGCTTGCTCCGCCGGCGAGCGAAAAACCCGCCACCCCCGCGCCAGCGAGGAAGCCACGACGATCAATCGGTGTATCCAACCCAACCTCCTACCTCTCTTAGCTGAGGGAGCCTTTCACGTCGGCGCCGATTGCGCAAGCTTGTAGGGTGCTCAACTCCTGTCGGGGCCCGGCTCTGTCCGCCCGAGGATGCTCTTCGCGGCGCTCGCGGGATCAAGCTCGCGGGAGACCACGCGGTCGAGCAGCTCCTTGACCTGAGGGTCCTCGCGGACGGAGGCTTCGAGCTCCTGGCGCATCCGGAAGGCCGCAATCGCGAGTACTTCGTTCAGCAAATTGCGCCGCCGGCGGTCCGACAGCGCTCCCTCCGCTTCAATGTAGGCGCGGTGCTCGGCCAGCCTTTCCGCCAGCTCCGCGATCCCCTCGCCGCGGATCGCTTCGGCGCGCACGATCGGGACTTGCCAGCCCGTTTGCGGACCGAGCGCGAGGATGCCCTTGATCTCACGCACCATCGTGTCCGTTAGTGGGTGATCAGCCTTGTTGACGACGATCACGTCCGGGATCTCCATCACCCCCGCCTTCAGCGCCTGAATCGAGTCGCCCGAGCCGGGCATCAACATCAGCACCACGGTGTCCGCGTGATCGATGATGTCGACTTCGGCTTGACCGACCCCCACCGTCTCCAGGTAAACAACGTCTCGTCCGGAGGCGTCCATTAGCAGCGCCGCCTGCAGCGCAGCCTCGCTCAAGCCTCCAAGCGCGCCCCGGCTCGCCATCGAGCGAATGAACACGCCCGGATCGAGGAAATGGTCGCTCAGGCGGATCCGATCGCCTAACAGCGCGCCCTTCGTGAACGGGGAGGTAGGGTCGATCGAGAGCACCGCGACGGTCCGATCCCGCTCGCGCTCCAGCTTCGTCAGTGCCCCCAACAGAGTCGATTTGCCCACTCCCGGCGGGCCGGTGAAGCCGATGATCGCGGCGCGCCCGGTGCGCGGATAGACCTCTCGCACCAGCGCCCAACCGGCGGGGTCGTCGTTCTCGACGAGCGAGATCGCCCGCGCGAGCGCGCGCTTGTCTCCGGCTGCGAGACGCTCAGCGAGCGATTGTTCGTGCTTGGCCATCGAAGCGAGGATGATGTCAGGGCGGCCGCGCACCCCCATCTTCGACGCTCGACGCCGTACGATCCAGCCCGTGCAGTCCGCGCCAACTGAGCGGGTCGCGCGCGAGCTCCGCTCGCCGCTCACGGAACCGATACTCCGGGCTTCACCGCCGCCGCTGCACGGAGGGTTGCTCACATTCGCGCGCTTCGCGAGCGAGCACCACATGCTGCGCCCGGGCTACCTGCCGCTGATTGCCCGCTGGCTATGGCTCAGGGTGCGCTGGCGCGGGCGGCTGCGCACGGACGGCTTGTGCTTCGTCGGCCCGGGGGTCAAGTTCGAGATCGGCCGCCGCGCCTACGTCACACTGGGCCGGTGGTCGTGGATCGGCCACGGCTCAAAGATCCGCGTGCACGAGGGCAAGCTCTCAATCGGCGCCAAGACGGTGATGGGCCAGGAATGCACGATCTCGGCTTACCAGCACATCTCGATCGGACGCGAGTGCATCATCGCCGACCGGGCGATGATGATCGACTTCGACCACGGGATGGTGGAGACCGAGCGTCCCATCCGCGAGCAAGGGATCTACAAGCGCGATGTCAACGTCGGCCACAACGTCTGGATGGGATACGGGGCCTGCGTGCTCCGGGGCGTCACGATCGGCAACAACGCGGTCGTCGGGACCAACGCAGTGGTCACCTGCGACGTGCCGGAGAACGCCGTCGTCGGCGGGGTCCCGGCGCGGGTGATCCGGATGCGTGAGGCGCCGCGCACCTTCCGCTGGCAGTGACGCAGCCCTCGTCGACAATCGTCCCGGCACGCCGGGCGACAGTCACCCCTGGGGCGGCCCGTGCGCCCGGTGACCGGCGCGCGGTCCTTTGCTCACCCGGCGCCAGCTGACCGTCGCGCTCGCCTCCGCTACCTCGTACCGTCACACCTCGTTGTAGACCTGCACAGGTTAGTCGCCGCGGATCAACCAGTGACGCCGTGGGAACCTAGGTCATGGTTTGTTTGTTCCATCCCTTCAGCAACGCTATCACCCTCCACAATCGCTAACCAGCTCGCACTGTCTTGACCGATCGCTCGTTAACCACTTGCTTACATCGTCCGGGCGCGGACCAGTTCTTGTACGGGGTTAGCGGGTGAACCTGAATAACTAGCGTCATGGCCGCCTCGACGGACCATTCTGGTGGAAGATGTCCGCTCGGTTAGTCCCTTCCTGAAGTCTCTCCTGCGCACAAGCACGATTTGGTCGGCGGCGTTTGATGGAAGTTACCGTCCGTGCGCAGCGTCGCTGAAGTCTTCTTCTGAGCCACACCGTAGGCCTTTCGCGCAGGGAAGCGCTCTCCGCACATCTTTACTAGGAGCCGATTCCTTTGCGAAAGTCGCTCGCTGCCTGTCCCACTCCTCGCGCTCGTGAACCTTGACGCTGATATGTGCCGGTTGCGGAAAACGTGCACCGAGGCTGTGCGAGCTATCCAAGATCAGCTTCAGGCGTCAGCCTCCTAAGCAGCACCTATCGCGGCTCTGGCGGCGTTCCACTCGCTCCCGAGCCGGCTTGGGCCAAATATCGATCAGGTCGCCTGGTCGTCACACAGTGACCCGTGGAGCTGATCGCGAACGGAGGCGCGCGGTACGCGGGCGGAAGGAGTTGTCTAGTGAAACGCTACCTCGTTTTCGGAGCAGTCGCCGCGGCTTTGGGGATGCTCGCAGCACCCGCTCTCGCTCAGCCGGCATTCGTACAGGGGACCACTAGCAGTGAGTCGGGCACTTCTCTTACTCAGAGCTACGCGACCGACGTAGCGCCCGCCGACTTACTCGTCGCGATGGTCCGCACCGCGGGCATCACGTCGGTGTCTGACAACCGGGATGGCAACTGGACGGAAACGCAGTCCTCGCCCGACGGCGTCAACTCGATGTGGTATTACCAGGACGCGGAGGGCGGTGCTACCACGGTAGCCCTGACAGGAAGCTCGAGCGGGGCCATGCGCCTTGTCCTCGCTGAGTACTCGGGCATTGTGCGGACAAGTGCGCTGGATGGCGAGTCCTGTAATACGAGCACTGGCGCTACTGCGAGCACCGGAACGGCCGATGGCTCCGCCGCTGGGGATCTTGCGGTGGCTGGGGTAGGGGCGTATTCATCCGGAATCACCGTTGACGCTGGGCCCGACAGCACCCTTCGCGATCACCTCACTGGCAGCAACGGCACTAGCGCCGAAGAGGATGTCTCACAAACCGCCAATCCCGACCAGGCTCAGTCGTTCGCCCTTTCTCCCGCTCCCTCCGCTGGACAGACGGCGTGCGAGGCGCTGTTCAAGTCTGCTTCCGGCCCCTCTGCGCTCGTAAGTACCGCTTCTCCGTCGATTTCCGGAACCGACGTGCAGGGCGACACCCTCACCGCGACTCCCGGCACGTGGACCGGCAGCCCCGCTAGCTACACCTACCAATGGCAAGACTGCTCGAACGGGAGCTGCGCGAACATTAACGGCGCCACCTTAAGGGGCTACCAGCTGCAGTCCTCCGATGTCGGCGATACGGTCGACGTGGTCGTGACGGCGACGGGCAGCTACGGCTCGACATCTGCCACGTCAGCTGAGACGAGCACGATTCAAGCGGGTGGAGTCGGCAAGGTGGCGACCCTGACGTTTGTCCATCCGGTGGACAGCAGCACGGGCGACTTTCCCAGCCTCTACGGCAGCTGCGTGACGTACGACGATTCGCTTCACGTCACGTTCGAGCTGACCTCGTCGTGCAACCCCGAAGGGAGCGGGAACTTCCGCACCGATATGTGCTCCAGTCCCAATTGCGACAACAGCGCCGGCGGCGACTCGAACGCGTTCCTCTACGAGGCGGACGAGAACACTTGTACGTCAGTGCCGATCGACGTGGTCAACGTGCCGCTGTCGAGTGACTTCGAAGGTCCGCAGTTCGCAGAGGAGAAGTACTATGCGAGCGCCTATGCGGCCTGGGAGATGGCTCTCAACAGCTATTACACGAACGAGAGCGCGTGGCAGTTCGAGATCGACTTCGCCAACTTCGATAACACGGAGCCGGTCTGGACCGCAACCGTTACGCCCGGAGAGCACACGGTCAGTATCTGCACCAACAACAGCCCGAGCTCAAGCGGCGAGGTGTACGGGATATATCTCGACGGCGTGTTGCAGACCCTGAACCACGGGCCGGATTCTGGTCGGACTAGCCTGTCTGGATTCGCCGTGTTGGACAACAGCACTGCGGATCCGCTCGATATCAACGACTACACGGATGGCACTCCGGTGCCGAACGAGCTGATCCACGGCGCTCCTCTCGTGGAAACCAACGACACGAACAGCCCGCCCGAGCCTACTGGTGGATGGACGGGCTGGTAGTCGCGAAGCGCTTCATCTCCCTGTTCGTTTCCGTTCTCAGGGGATCCTTGCTTTTGAAGGGCCCCTCACCGTGACTCGTAGTTCCTAGCGATGCTCCGATTTCCGACTTCTCACCGCCACCGTGCGTACCCGCGGATGCGGAAGCGGAGGTAGCGGATTCACGCGAATGCGATTCGGCGTGCTCCTACCAGCGAGTGGCCCAGTGGGCTCGTGGCGGTCCGCGGCATGAAGCGCTCGACCGGCGCGATTAGTGTGCATTTCCTGGTCACCCCAGGATCGTATTGACTGCATGCGCGATCGATCCATCCGCCATCACCCCTTCTTGCTAGTTGATAGTGCTCGTCTCTGAACTTCGACCACCAGCTTCTTGGTAGTCGCCCCGTTTCCACGTTCTGTATCGGCACGCTCCAGCTAGGACTGAAGTCGCGAGCAGGAATCTGAGCTTGCGAGCTCGAGACGTCAGTCGCGGCAGATGGCCACGAAATCGAGCGCCGCGTTCAGGCGCCTCGGGCGCAGCGCGAAGTCACGCCCGGCGATCGCGGGCGTGAACCAACCATAGAAGCGCCTGGTGATCCGCAGGCGCCGATGGACCGCATCCCACCCGAGCTGCAAAGCGAGCTCGTGCGCGCGAAGCCTGCGGGCGTGAAACAGGCCGAGCAGCCGGACCTGCCCGAACACCGATTCGCACAGCAAGCGGAACTCCTCGGCGCGGTACTCGCGCAGATGCCACGGGTTCTCGGAGCGCTCTGCTCCCGGCGGCGCGAGCGTCAGCAGGTTAGGCGTAGAGACATACGCGACGCCGCCCGGCGCGAGCAGCGAGCGATGGTGCTCGAGCACAGCCAGCGGATCCTGGACGTGCTCGATCGTCTGCAGAAATACCACGGCGTCGAAGCTGCCCGGATCGCCGTACGTTTCCACGAGCCCGCGCTCGAAGCGCAAATTCTCGCGAACGTAACGCAGCCGCGCGTGCTCGTAGGCCTCGGGGTTTGCGTCGACACCGAGGACGGTTGCGGCCGAGCGCGCGAGCAGCTCGGAGCCGTAGCCCTCGCCGCACGCCATGTCGATCACCCGCTTGCCGGTGACCCGTTCCCGGATCCAGTCGTACACCGCCTGGTGCCGGCGAAACCAATAGTTCTCGGCCGGCACGTCGGGCAACGTCCGCTCGCCGGTCAGCTCGAGCGGCGGCACGCCCAGCGGCTGATCTCGCTGAACGTAGCCGCTCACCAGGAGGCCGGAAAAGGTAATGTGCCCCCGCCATGGAGGCACGCAGGACCGCGGAGGAGATCCGCGATGTCAACGCTCGCTATCACGATTCTGCGGCGACAGGCTACGACTGGAAATGGGGCATTGATTTCGGCGAGACCGGGCAGGGGCAGGTGCAGCGCAAGCTCCGCAAGATCGTCGGCCCCGAGCTCGAACAGGGCTATCAGCGAGCGCTCGAGGTCGGCGCCGGAACCGGCTACTTCGGCCTCAACCTGCTGCAGAGTGGGCTGGTCGGAGAGGCCACCTGCACCGACATCTCGACCGGGATGATCGCGCGCCTTGGCGCCAACGCCGAGCGCCTGGGGCTGCAAGTCAAAACTGCCCGCGCTGAGGCCGAGTCGCTCCCGTTTGAAAGCGGCAGCTTTGATTTCGTGCTCGGCCACGCGGTGCTCCACCACCTCCCAGATCTCGAGCGGGCGTTCGCGGAGTTTTATCGAGTGCTCGAGCCTGGCGGCCGGATGGTGTTCGCGGGTGAGCCGTCACGATTGGGCGATCGGCTGGCGCGGATCCCGAAGCGCGGCGCGGTCGCAGCGGCACCGCTGTGGCGCACGATGATGCGGGCGGCGGCGAGCGCTTCGGCTTCCTCGGATGCCCGGTCCACGCCGACCGTCCAGGACGATCACGATCTGGAGCGATTCGTCGACGTTCACTCGTTCGCGCCGGGGGAGCTGTCCGAGCTCGCGCAACGGGCTCGGTTTCGCCGACGTGCGAGTGCGCGGCGAGGAGCTAATCGCGAACTGGTTCGGCTGGTTCAACCGAGGGCTCGAGGCCAGCGCCGACCCCGATCAGGTGCCGGTGCTGTGGCGCCAGTACGCGTTCCACGGTTACTTGCTCCTGCAGCGGCTCGATGAGCGGCTGCTCGAGCCGCGACTCCCCGCGGCGGTCTTCTACAACCTGCTGCTGACCGGGCGGCGCCCCTGAGAGCCGCCCCACTGGCGGCGGCTCGTAGACTGATTGCGATGGCAGATCAACGCGAGCACGACTTTCCATTGTTCCCACTGGGGATCGTCGCGCTGCCGGGGGAGGCAATTCCGCTCCACATCTTCGAGGAGCGCTACAAGACGATGATGAACGAGTGCTTGCGTAACGAGGGCGAGTTCGGAATCGTGTGGCTGTCGGACGACGGCCTGCGAGAGATCGGCTGCGCGTGCGAGATTGAGCAGGTGCTCGAGCGGATGGAGGACGGCCGCATGAATCTGCTCGCGCGCGGCACCCGACCCTTCCGAGTGCTCGAACGTCAGGCCCACCTTGCCTACCCCGCCGGGGTGATCGAGTTCGTCGAGGACCGCAGCGACGTGGTCGACGACGAGCTGGCGCAAGCTGCCCATGAGGCCTACGCGGAGCTCGTCAAGCTGGCCACCGACCGTGACCCTGAGGAGGAGGAGCTGGCCGCGATGAGCGCTTACGCCATGGCCGCCACCGTCGACTTCGGTCTCGACGCCAAGCAAGGACTGCTCGACCTCAGGTCCGAGAACGCCCGGCTACGCCTCGTCACGCGCCTGTTCCGTGCCGCGATCAAGCGCCTGGAGTTCGTCGAGCGCGCTCAAGCCCGCGCCCGCTCCAACGGCAAGGTCAGGCTGGGCTAACGGCTGGTGAGCAGGTCGGCCGCGGCGGCGCGCGAGCGCGACCGCGCTGAGCGGGGCGGGCCGGTACGCGCGAGCGCGACCCGGCTGACCCGGTATGCCGGGCCGGTCTGCCGCTAGGCCGTATAGATCACCATCGCCAGCCCAAACAGGACGCAGTAGATCCCGAACGGCGTCAGCGTGCGCGTCTTGAAGTACCTGGTCAGGAAATGAACGGTCGCCACCGCGGTGATGGCGGCCGCGATCGCCGCAATCAGCGCCGCCTCCCGGATGCCGCCGGTGCCGAGCGGCCCGGTGAGATCGCCGATCTTGAGCACCCCCGCGGCGAGGATCGGAGGGGTCGCCAGAAGGAATGCGAACCGTGCCGCGTCGCTGTTGTCGAGACCGCGCACCAGGCCGGTGGTCATGCACATGCCATCGCGGCTGATTCCCGCGATCAGCGCCAACGACTGGGCGAAGCCGACCACGCCCGCTTCGCGGTACTCGAGCGTGTCTAGCCGACGACCACCGTCGCGTTTCATCCCCTCCCGCGCTGCCAGCTCCCGCACCTCGGCGCGCTTGCGATAACGCTCGGCGCCGAGCAGGATGAAGCCGTTGACGACCAAGAAGATCGCCGCGGCAAGCGGTTTCGCGAGCGCTACCCGCACGGCGTGCTCCAGCAGCAATCCGAGGATGCCCACCGGGATCGTGGCGACGATGATCAGCCAGGCGAGGCGCTCGGTGGGCGTCTCAACTCGCCGCTTGGCGAGCGTCGCGAAGAACGCCCGAATGATCGCCACCCAGTCCCGCCAGAAGTAGATCAGGAGCCCGACCGCGCTCCCCACGTGCAGCATCACCACGAATGCCAGCCACGGCGATTCGGGCTCGGACTGCCAGCGAACGATGTTGCTCCAGCCAAACAGGGTCGGGAACAGGACGGTGTGTCCCAGGCTCGAGATCGGAAACAGCTCCGTTGCCCCCTGAAGCACGCCGAGGACGATCGCTTGGAACGTTGTAATCAGATGAGTGGTGGAAGCGATCGTCAGCACGAGCCGGGAACCGTAGCGGCCGAGCTAATCGGCGCCTAAGGGTCTGGTGATGAATAAGTTGTGGCTTCCCAAACGCAAGTTATCCATTGACAGGGCGAACCACTCACCCGCCCTGGCCACATGACTGCTCGGCCGCCTGGGTGGCGAACAACTCGGCCTGTGCCAGCTCGCTGTGCTTTGAGGCTGCCGTATCAGGAAACGAGATCGTTCCGTCCTGAAGCCTGATCGTATACGAGAAAGCGCTGTTGGCCGGGACCGGAAGGTTCAGTTTTGCCTGAGCATCTTTGTCGAGCGTGCCCGCCAGGTCGCGCGCCTGCAGCAGCAGCGGATCGGGGAGCATCTTGCTCTTCTCGCCGTTGCAGCTGATCGTGCCTGAATCGTTGACCAACATCGTTAGCGTTTTACGCTGGCCTACTCGTTTCAGCAAGAACAGATCCGGTTGCTGGATCTCCACCCCGCAGCCCGCGAGGGCCATCGCGAGCAGCAGCGGTGCAAATGCCAATCTCACTCGTTTGGCCCGACCACGAGCGCGGCGCCACCTCGTCGTGGATCGCCCCCGCCCCAGAACTCGCCGCCCGTGTCCCGCTCGACCGCTTGCACTCCTCCGAAGAACAGGTTCCGCTCGCGGAAACGGCTGATCGCCCGCCCCGCCGCCTCGAGTCTGGCTGTGTCGACTCCCGGCTCGACGTACACCACCCCCTCCTCGAAGTGGACTCGCGGCGCCTCGACCGCGTCCGGTGCTCGGAGGCCGTCATCGAGCACCCGCACGATGGTTTGCAGGATTGCTGATCGGATCCGGTTGGAGCCGGCGCTGCCGACGACCAGCTCCGGCTCGCCGTCTCGCAGCACCACCGTCGGCGCCATCATGCTCGGCAGGCGTCTGCCGGGAGGATGGCGATGAAATCCAAGCGGGTTGAGGTCCTGTTCTCCCAGCATGTTGTTTAGGTGGACGCCGGTGCCGGGCACGACGATCCCCGAACACGACCCGTTCGAGCATGTCACCGAGCACGCCCAGCCGTCGCAGTCGATCACAGCAATGTGCGTGGTCGAGCCGAGCGACGGGCGCTGGGCCAAGAAACGCGTCACGAACTGCGGGTCGGCCAGCCCCTGCAGGAACTCGGGCGTGCGCTCGGCCTGCGTGCGCTCCATCACCTCAACGATCCGCTCCACATCCGGCCGCTCGGCCACCGCTTGCAGCAGCGCCAACGCGCGGGCGATCAGGATTCCGCCCGCCGACGGCGGCGGATTCGTGAGCACATCTCGGCCACGGTAGGACACGCGCGCCGGGGGTCGGTCGAGGACCTCATAGGCAGCCAGATCGGCCGCCGTCAGCATCCCGCCGAGTGGGGCCAGCCAGTCGAGGATCGCAGCCGCGATATCGCCGCGGTAGAACGGGTCAGCGCCCTCCTCGCCGAGCCTCTCGAGCGCCTCCGCGAGCTCTGGCTGGCGCATGATCTCGCCCGCGCGCAGGAGCCTGCCTCCAGGGGCGAACAGCTTTGCCGATTCCGGCGTCGCCGTCACGATCCCGCCGAGAATCTCGGCCACGTAGGCCTGCTGCGCGTTCAGCTCGACGCCCTGGCGCGCGAGCGCGATGGCGGGCTTCACGAGCTCCGCCAGCGGGACCCGGCCAAAGCGAGTGGCGGCCTCGCATAGTCCCGCGGGAAGCCCGTAAGCCCCCACCGAGGCGGCACCGATGTTGAACACCTGGATCGCGTCGCCGAAGGAGACGCTGATCGGGACCAGCTCCGAGCGGGAGGAGGGGTCAGCTCCACGCCCTGAAGCCTCGACGAAGAAGTCCAGCAGCACCGGTGTTTCCCCCGGCTTGGCGACGAGCATGTAGCCCCCGGCACCGAGACCAGTGAGGAGCGGCTCGCATACGAACGAGGCGAGCATCGCGCCGAGCGCCGCGTCGACCGCGTTTCCGCCGTCGCGCAGCACGTCGGCTCCGATCCGGGCGGTGACGGGATGACCTGCGGCGATGACCCCGCGCTGGGTGTGGTTTGTACTCACGGGCCGTGATCAAGCATGGCAAGGCCGAGTGACCCACGGGGCGTCCCCGCCGGCGCCGCGGCCTTGTCGGTTCCGTGACCGAACCTTCCCGGCCGGACGGGGCGGCCGGTTCTCGCGGCCTCAGCGCCTAGGAATGAACTCTGGTACGTCTAGGTCCAGCGCGGAGCTAGGCCGCCGACGCATCCTCGCGACCCTGGGCTCGCCCTGCGGTTCACGCAGTGCGCTACCTGACTCGAGGCTCTCGCGTTCTCCGGCTCCAGGGCGCTCACGCCGTCGCGCGCGAGCATCGCCATAGCCGGTGGCGACCACGGTTACCCACACCTGGTCGTCTAGCTTGTCGTCGACCAGCGCGCCGAAGATGATGTTGGCGTCGGGATGCGCCGCATCGGCGACGGCCTTCGCGGACTCGTTGACCTCCCATAGGGACAGGTTGAGGCCGCCGGTGATCGATAGGAGGATGGAGCGGGCGCCCTCCATGCTCGTCTCGAGGAGAGGCGAGGCTACTGCTTGCTCGGCTGCGTCGATCGCGCGTCGCTCGCCTGTGCCCATCCCGATCCCGAGCAGCGCGTTGCCGGCGTCGGACATGATCGTTCGCACGTCAGCGAAGTCGAGGTTGATCAGGCCCGGGAGCGTCACCAGGTCCGAGATCCCCTGAACGCCCTGGCGGAGGACGTCGTCGGCGACCTGGAACGCGTCGACCATCGACGTGTTGCGGTCCAGCACGGTCAGCAGCCGGTTGTTTGGCACGACGATCATCGTGTCGACCTCGGCCGACAGGGCAGCGATCCCGGTCTCCGCCTGGGCCTGGCGCCGCGTGCCCTCGAACTGGAATGGCCTGGTCACGATTCCAACGGTCAGCGCGCCGAGCTCCCGCGCGATCTGCGCTATGACTGGAGCGGCGCCCGTGCCCGTGCCGCCGCCGGCTCCGGCCGCTATGAACACCATGTCTGAGCCACGCAGCATCGACTTGATGCGGTCGTATTCGGCGCGCGCGGCCTGGCGACCGAGATCCGGATCGGATCCAGAGCCAAGCCCTCGCGTGATCGACTCGCCGATGTGCAGGGTGTCGTGTGCAGCTGATTGCTGCAACGACTGCAGATCGGTGTTGATGGCCAGGAACTCGACACCTTCGATCTCCGCCTCGACCATCCTGTTGACCGCGTTCACGCCCGCCCCCCCGACGCCGACCACGCGCAGGATCGGCGTACCTAGCGGCCGCGGGACCGGAAAGGGATCGCGGGTCTGCTCTGGCCGGGCATAAACGTCGCCTTCGGCCGGCTGAGGTTTGCGACGCTCGAGTACGTTCTCCGGAATGTCGGCGGAGAAGGCGTGGCGCAGCCGCTCCTGGGGAGAGGGAACTTGTGGCTGCTCCTCGTGAGGCTCCTCGGCGAGAGGCTCCCCGAGGGGCTGCTCCCCGAGCTCTGCCTGCGGTGCGAACCCGGCAGCCTCCTCGGAGGGCTTGTCGGCAGGGCCCCCGCCCTGCTGCGGAACACCACCGGCACTTTTGTCAGACACTGCGGCGTCCTCTGCGGTCTTGCGGAAGAGAGCCGCGAGCGGGCCCTCGCGCATGCTCGCGCGCTTACCGGCTGGCATTTGAGAGGACCTCCTTAGCGAGCTGCCTGTAGGCGTGTGCGGCCAAGCCGTCGGGATCGTACTTGAGGACGGACATGCCTTTCACAGGGGCCTCGGCAAAACGCACCGTTTTGCGAATTCTCGAGGCGAATACCCGATCTCCGAAGTTTTCCTCGAGCAGCTCAATTGCTTCCTTCGCATGCAGGGTCCTCGTATCCACGAGCGTCGGCAGAATCCCTTCGATCTCCACGTCAGGGTTCAGATGTTCTCGAATCATCGCGAGCGTGTTCTGAAGCTGCACTAGACCCCGCATCGACAGGTATTCGCACTGCACCGGGACGATCACCTTGTTGGCAGCGGTCAGGGCATTGATCGTAAGCAGGCCGAGGCTGGGCGGGGTATCGATGAATACGAAGTCGTAGTCCGGGAGCACGTCGCTGAGCGCCTTCTGGAGCGAGCGCTCCCGGCCGATCATCGTGGACATCGCGATCTCGGCGCCGGCTAGGTCGATCGAGGCGCAGGCCACGTCGATTTCGCGCTGGCGGATCACCTCGCGGATCGGGATGCGGTGGACCAACACGTCGTACATCGACTTCTCGAGCGCATCGGGATCGATTCCTTGCGACATCGTCAAGTTGCCCTGCGGATCCATGTCGCAGCACAGCACGCGATGGCCTTCCTCGGCGAACGCCACCGCGAGATTGAGCGCGGTCGTAGTCTTGGCGACGCCGCCCTTTTGGTTGGCGAACGCGATCACTTTGGCGCTGCCCGTCACGAGAGGTCCCTCCAGGTTCCATGCGTCGGGGAACTCATACGCGCCTGTATTCGCAGCCAGCTCGCCGAATCCTCCGCGCTCCCGGCCTCCCGCGTCCCAGTATTTTCCGCCCTCGTGCCCGCGATCTTCGATCGACGACTGATCTTCGTCACCGGCAAAGGGGGAGTCGGCAAGTCGACGGTCGCCTCCGCGCTCGGATTGCTCGCCGCCCGCCGCGGGCTGCGAACGATCGTCGCCGAGCTTTCGAGTCAGGACCGAGTGCAGCGGGCGTTCGACCCCGCGGCGCGGGAGCCAAGCGACGGACGGCAGTTCAAAGAGGTCGAGCTCGCGCCGGGTCTGTTCACGATCTCAATCGATCCCCAGTACGCGATGGAGGAGTACCTACGGGTCAAGACGGGCCCGGTCGGTCTCGCGCTGTCTTCAAGCCGGGTGTTCGGCGCCTTCGCGATGGCGACCCCGGGGATGCGCGAGTTGCTGAGCATCGGGAAGGTGTGGGAACTGGCGCAGCTCGAGCGCAGGACCGCGGGGGCGGCGCCGTACGATCTCGTGATCGTCGACGCACCCGCGACCGGCCACGGCGTCGGCGTTCTGAGGACTCCTCGGACGTTTGCTGAGATCGCTCGAGTGGGCCCGATCGCCCACCAGGGTCGAACGATCGCGGTGACGATCGCCGACCGTGGCTTCACCGCGGTGGTCGCGGTTACCACCGCCGAGGAGATGCCGGTCAACGAGACGTTCGCGCTGCGAGACGCGCTCGAGCGCGACCAATTGCAGCTCGACGCGGTGATCGTCAACGGCCTCTATCCGGCGCGGTTCGAAGACCGGCACACGACCGCGCTGACGGAGGCGGCGCGAGGCGACACCGAACCGCTGGCCCGGGCTGCGGCAAGGGCAGCGCTCTCCGAGCACGCGCGTGCGGGGGCGCAGCGTCTCCAGCAACAGCGTCTGGCTGACGGCCTCGGGATGGAGCTGATCCCGTTGCCGTACGTGTTTGCCGACAACTTCGGTCCGGCCGAGCTCGAGCTGCTTGCGGATGCGCTTGCGGTCCTAGACTACTTCCCGCGGAAAAAGTGAGGGGTTGTGAGCGGGCTTTTCCGTCCGAGGTGACGGCCAGGATTCCCTGCATCTGATGGGGTTTCTGGTCGAAAGGGGAGTGCATGCTGACGCTCTTGGCGCCTGCGCCGGATTGTCTGTGGGACGAGTCGTTGCCGGTCGGGGTGAAGGCGCTGCCGGCGGATCTGGCAGCGCTGGATGTGTTGCTGTCCGATCACGAGTTGCTGTTTCCGTTGGTGGAGCGGTGGCGCCAGGAGTTCGAGGACACAGGACGGCTGGTGTTGACGGAGGGCCGGCCGACGATCCCGCTGGAGATCTATGTCCGGTTGATGGTGCTCAAGCAGCGCTACCGGTGGGGGTACAGGTCGTTGGTGGCGGAGGTGTCGGATTCGATTCATCTGCGCCGGTTCTGCCGGATCTCGCTGTCAGAGCGGGTGCCGGACGAGTCGACGGTGCGCAAGCTGACCAGGCGGATCGGGCCGGAGACGGTGTCGGAGATGACGCGCGCGTTGATCGTGAAGGCGACGCGGGAGAAGCGGTTCAGGCCGCGGGCGGTACGGATCGATTCGACGGTGATCGAGGCCGATGTGAGGTACCCGACCGACTCGGGGCTGGCCTCGCACGGGGTGAAGGCGCTGGCGCGGGAGGGCCGCAGGCTCGCCAAGCTGATCGGCGAGAAGCGGGCGCCGGGTGCGGGACCGCTCCCGCTCGATGGGTCCAACGCTGCGGGCGATCTCGCGCACGATTCGCCGGCGCACTGGAGAGGCGAGGGCCGAGGTGCTCAAGCTCACCGAGCAGACCGGTCAGCTGTTGGAGCGTTCGGTCAAGGAAGCGCGTCGGCTCGCGGTGGTAGCGAAGCGCAAGGCGCGTGGGCGCGGCGCGAACGCGAAGCTAAAGGCCGCGGGCAAGCTCGAGGAGCTCGCCGATCGCTGCGAGAAGGTCGCGGGGCAGATCCGCCAGCGCGTGAAGGGCGAAAAGATCACCGACCGGATCATCTCCCTGGCCGATCCAGACGCCCGGCCGATCCGCAAGGGCAAGCTGGGCAAGCCGACCGAGTTCGGGTACGTCACACAGGTGGCGGAGGTGACCGAGCACACCAAGCCGGGAGCGCGAGGGCTGATCTTGCCAGCGTCGACCGCGCTCGGGAATCCGAGCGAGAACACGCTGCTGCCCGCCACCGTGGAGGAACTCAAGCGGCTGGGAATCGCGCCACGGGAGGTCGCGCTCGATGGTGGGTTCATGCCCACTCCAACGAACACCGCGCTCGAGGACCTGACAGCCAAGCAAGCGTTCATCGCCGGCCGCCAGCAACCGGCCTCGAAACGCACGCAGCGGCGGTTGCAGCGCTACCGAACCGGCGCCGAGGGCCGGATCAGTCACCTCAAACGCCGCTACGGACTGGACCGCAGCCGCCTCAAGGGCAACCAGGGCCAGCAGATCTGGACTGAGTGGGCGATCCTCAGCCACAACGCCGACACCCTCACCGTCCGACCCCGGTGAGACACTCCCAACCGCTCTCTCGACCAGAGCAAACCCATCACTTCCTCAAACGGCCGCACCCCGACAGGTGCGGCCGTTCCTGGTTCAGCCCCTCAGTGAGTTATTCCGCGGCAAGTAGACTAGAGTAGGGCGGCGTGAGCATTCCGGAGCTGCTCGAAGGCAAGCGGGTTTGCGTGTGCGGCGGCTCCGGCGGAGTGGGTAAGACGACCACCTCGGCGGCGATTGCGCTCGGGATGGCCGCGCGCGGGGCGAAGGTGGCGGTAGTGACGATCGATCCGGCAAAACGGCTGGCGAATGCCCTCGGCCTCGAGCAGCTCCAGAACGAGCCATGCCGGGTCGAGCCGGAGCGGCTTGCGGGGCCCGGCCTGAAGATCACCGGCGAACTGTGGGCGATGATGCTCGATTCCAAGCGCACGTTCGACGAGCTCATAGAGCGGGTGGCGCCGGATCCCGGCCGGGCGGAGGAAATCAAGGCAAACCGCGTCTATCGGGAGTTGTCGACGGCTGTTTCGGGCTCGCAAGAGTTTACGGCGATCGCGAAGCTGTACGAGCTCGATCGCGAGGGTGCGTTCGATCTGTTGGTGCTCGACACGCCACCCTCGCGCAACGCGCTCGACTTCCTCGACGCCCCCGGGCGGCTGACCTCGTTTCTGGAGGGGCGGGCGTTGAAGGCGTTCATCCGGCCGACCGGGCTCGGAATACGATTTCTCGGTGCCGGCGCCACGCCCCTGCTTGCCGCCTTGCGGCGAGTGACGGGGATCGACTTGCTCGCTGACCTCTCGACCTTCTTCGGGCTGCTTGGCGGCATGACGCACGACTTTTCACTTCGCGCCGAGCAGGTCGAGAAGATGCTCCACGCCAACACCACCGCGTTCTTGCTGGTTACCTCGGCGCAGCAGGGATCGATCGATGAGGCGCTGTGGTTCCGCCGCACACTCGAGCAGAGCGGCCTTCCGTTCGCGGGCGTGGTCGTCAATCGGGTCCATCACGACATCCTCGAGGATCGCGAACCGGAAGATGTGGCGAGCGCGCTGGCGAGGAAGCTCGGCCGCGAGCTAGCCGATCGCGTGGCCGAGAACTTTCTCGACTACCACGTGCTCGCTCGGCGCGATCGCCGCAACATCGAGCGCCTCGCGACAGAGCTCGGTGGCCGCCCGCTGCTGCTCGTGCCCCACTTTGACGATGATGTCCATGATGTGGAGGGATTGCTGCGCGTCAAGCGATATCTGTTCGCCTCGCTGCCCGAACGGGAGCGGCTGATCGCCGACGTGATCGCGTAGCGGTCAGCCTTCCGGTTGTTTGCGGGCCAGAAGCACGCGAGCGCCATCGCCTTTCCAGGTCTCCCAGGCGAGCAGGATCGGCTCCCATTGATCCACTCGCGCGGGCTCGCGCTCGGCCCCGTCGATCAGAATCTGCAGCTGACCGCGGTGCAGCAGCTCCCACACGCACTGCTCGGCAAGCGCCAAGCGGTCACTCACGCGCATCGGACCAAAGCGGGCGTTGACGAGGCCGACGAGCTCTCCGATCGTCACGACGTCTGAGGCGACGCGAGCCAGCAATTCCTCCCGCAGCCCCGCGAGCGGAGCGTCGGCAGCCCCGCGCGCATCGGCGAGGACACGATCCGTGACCTCCTCACCCGACCGCGTGACGTTCGCCCATCCCCGGCCGATGCCGATCTGATCGGCGGGCAGCTCGGGGGCCTCGTAAATCGTCAGCTTCGCCTGGGCGGGCAGCCAGCGACGGTCGTCCAACTGGATCTTCTCGTCCCGAATCCACGGTCCCACGATTCGCTCGTGGAGCTCGGCCGCCGTCAGATTCAACGCCCGCGCAACGTGGGGGAACTTCCGTAGCTCGATGTGGAACACGCGGAAGACGTTAGAGTTTCCGGCTGCTGCGAGATGAATGAGCGACCCCTGTGGGCCCCCTGGCGGATCGAGTACATCACGGGTCCCAAGGGCGGCGAATGCATTTTCTGCGAGGCCTCCGCCGGAACCGGCGAGGAAGCAAACCGTGTCGTTCTGCGAGGAGCCCACTGTTTCACGATGCTGAACGCGTTTCCCTACGCACCCGGCCACCTGATGATCGCCCCCCACCGACATCTGGCCGAGCTCGAGCAGCTGCACGCCGACGAGCTGCTGGAGATGATGCAAGAGGCGCAGACGATGATCCGCTGCCTGCGAGAGGTGATGTCACCGGACGGCTTCAACGTCGGCCTGAACCTGGGTACGGTGGCAGGCGCGGGGATCGCCGATCACCTCCACCTGCATGTCGTTCCGCGCTGGGGTGGAGACACCAACTTCATGCCGTTGCTGGCGGATACCCACGTGATCCCGCAAGCGCTCGAGGCGACGCGCCAGGCTCTGGGCGAGGCGCTGGCGAAGCTACAGTGACGCTCCCCCCGGTAGCCAGAGACAGCACGAGCGGGCCGACGCCCGCTCGTAACTGAGGTCGCGCTCCCCCTAACTTCTTTAGAGCCCCAGGACTTATCTGTCGAGCCTGGCTGGCAAGACAATCCCGATCCGGGACCGGACCGAGTAGGGAGCGGCCTCTCTTCAGCGTAGCGGGCGGGCGCCGACGAGGTCGTCAGGAGATCGCCGGCTCGGCCGTCACGGCGTCGGCCAGCAACGCGTCCGCGGCCGCTCGCAGGTCGGTGTCGAGATGGCCGCAGAGCGCATCTCTGAGGAGCGCGCGGAGGTGCTCGGCGAGCTCATCGACCAGCGAGTCGACGCCCGGTTGCGCGGCAGAGAGGTCGGCGATCACCGCGCGCTCGAGTGCGATCGCGCGTGCGGTCCGCTCAGCCAGCGCGGTGCGCTCCCCTGGACGCGCACAGATCACCGCCAGCCGCTGCGCCAAACGGCCGCTGGCCGGGCCCTCGGGCTCGAGCAGCGCGCGCAGCGCGAGCAGGTAATCGCTCAACGCCTCGAACTGGGCAAGTCGCTCGCACCCCATCTCAAAGCGGCTCAGCGCCCAGGCCAGCTCCCCGCCACTGGGCACGCGCCGGGCGATCAGGTTGCAGAACGCTCGCAGCTCGTCCTCGTGGGCCGGCGAGATCAGCGTCACGAACCGCGGGCGCCCACTTCCCCCGAGCGCCACTGGCCGCCACGAGCCGCTGTCGGTCCGCGTCCAGCCCATCGGGCCGATCGCATAGCCACCGCGTTCGAACAGGCGCAAGGCGCTCAAAATGCGCCTGAATCGCGCTCGCGCGATCGAGACCGGTGGCGGCACCGCTCTGTCCTGCGCGACGACCAGCACCGCAAGCACGTTCGGGTCTTCTCCGTCACCCCACACGGCTTCGGTTGGCGCATCCGCGAACGTCTCGCCGCGGACCAGCGACAGCCCGTCGCCGAGCGCGAGCTCGCTGCTGCGGTGGTCGAGCGCAATCCCAAGCAGCGGCGCTACGACCGTTGTGATGCAGCGACCCTCGTACAGCGCGCGTTCAAGCTCCTCGTAGGCAGCTTCAAAGCGCGCAGGATCGAATCGGAACTCGCTTCGCTCGGCGAACACGCGGGCGAGCAGGCAACGGAGGGCGGCATCCGCTCGCTCGCGCGGCTGCGCGGGAATCCGTGGCTCTCCGCGTTCACGCAGGTACGCCTCGATCCCGTCCAGCGCGGCGAGCGCTCGTACCGCAGCGGCATAACTGGGGAGTGCCGCGAGCATGCCGTGGCGCTCTCGGATGAAGGCGCCGGTCAGCGGGCGATAGCAGTACAGCGGCGAGCTGCCGCCCGGCTGCTCGATCAGCTCGAAGGGTATCTCCGCCCCACGGGCGGTCTCCGCCACAAGCTGGCCCGCCGCATCAGCGGTGAATCCCTCGAGGATCTGGTGGAGGGTGTTGTTGCGCACGCCCGCCGTTTCGTTCCCGGCGCTGCGCCTCCTGCTCGCCGAACGTCAGGTTGCAGCGCCCGCCGAGGATTCGATCTCGGTCAGATGTGAGATGTTCTCGACGTCGTCTGAATCCGCGCTCGCTTGCCCGGCGAACCACGCGTCGAGGATCTCCTCGAGTGCGGCGGCCGAAGTCAGCCGCAGGCTTAGCGCGAGCACGTTCGCATCGTTCCAGCGGCGCGCCCCCTCTGCGGTTCGCGCATCCCCACACAGCGCGGCCCGTACGCCGGGAACCTTGTTAGCTGCAATCGATGCCCCAGTGCCCGTCCAGCACGCCACGATCGCTTGCTGCGCATGGCCCTCGGCGACATCGCGCGCGGCGCGCTCACTCGCCCACGCCCAGTCGGCGCGCTCGTCGGCGTAGGCACCGTGGAGGATGGGCTCATGACCGCGGCGGGCCAGCTCCTCCGGGAGCGCCTGCGCGACACCCGTCAGCTCGTCAGCCGCGAGCGCGATTCGCATCGGCTCGACTACTCAGGCAGCCGCAACGGCCGGCTCGGGCTCGGACGCCTGCTCTTCATCCTGGGCACACTCGGGCAGCCACTCCCGCCCGTACGCGCGCATGTCCTCGATCAACGGCACGAGCGCCTCACCCTTCTCGGTCAGCGCGTACTCGACGCGAGGCGGAACCTCGGGATACGTCTGGCGCTCGACAATCCCCTCCTCCTCCAGCGCCCGCAGACGCAGGGAAAGAGTGCGCGGGCTGATCCCGCGCAACGACCGCTCGAGCTCGCAGAATCGCGACCGTCCGTCGGCAAGGTCCCGGATCACCAGCAGAGTCCACTTGCCGCACACGATCTCCGCCGTGCGGCACACCGGACAGGTGTCATTAGAACTCATCAGAAACCCAATTCTACCGCAATGCTTCACGAACTGAAGCAATGATTTGCGGCGCACTCCGGCCGGCGTCGCTCGGCTTGGGGTTCGAGGCGCGCCGGCCGGGGGTGCTTGGATGGGCGCGCTATTTCACGGTGTAGCTGTAGGGCAGGGCAGCGACCTCGTTGCCGTTTGGCTGCGCGAACACCTCGTCGAGGATGAAGTTCGCATCATCGAGGTACAGCGTGCCGCTGACCGTCGCGCCTGATGCTCCCGTCGGCGTGATCGTGAAGGGGATGCTCGCGGTCTGGCCGGGCTGCACGATCACCGGACTGAACTTCGCGAGCTGAGTCTGATCCCCGCTCGCCAGCCACAGATCGCCGGTGGGCGAGCTGACGGCCGGGTCGAACGCGTTGGTCGTGACCTGCATCGACGTGGTGACCGGCTCCGACGGACCAGGGGCGGTGCCGAACGGACCCACCTCCACGGGCGCGATGTCCCACAGTCCCTGTGAGATCGGATTCGCGCTGAACGACGCGCTCGCCGAGGTGCCGGCCGTCGATCCGATGTCCGGGTCGCCCGCCGGCGAGGTCGAGTCGAACAAGATCGGCTGTGGCCCCGTAGTGCTCGCCTGCTCGGCGAATGAGGTGGTGTGGGTCGGCACGAGGTACATGGGAATGTTTGCGTTCGCCGTGAGCGGCTCGGTCGTGTCCGGGCTGGTGTACGAGTCGAGGTTCAGCGTGGTGGTGACCGGCTGCCTCGCGTCGATGAAGTACGCCTCCGGCGCCGGGCCACTGTTGTGGACCACGACGTCGTAGGTGTGAGCTTGTCCCGCGGCAAGCGTGATCTTCGGCGAATCCGGCAGCCCTGGCGCCGAGGTCGGGACGGACGCCTGGTCCGTGGTGACCGTGAACGGCTCCGATAGCGCGGTTCCCGAAACGGCTGGGGCGAACAGAACGATCAGCGTCCAGGCCCCCTGCGCGGGGGAGAGCACGTGGAGCTGCGCTCCGATCTCGTTGGTGACCTCGCTCGGAGCGGCGCTGAACGTGTTCGGGAGGTCGTTGGATGAGAACGCGAGCGCCTCGCCCGATGGGCTCACCAGCCAAGCGCTCAACGGGTTGTTCGGGTTGTCCGCAAGCTTCACGGTCGCGTTCAACTCGGGTCGTCCGGCGGGCAGGTTGAGCTGGTAGTAGAACGTCTCGCCGGTAATGATTTCCCGGCCGTTGCCGCCCGTGAGCGTTCCCCTAAATGACTCTGGGCCGGCCGGAATCAGGCTGCGCAGGGTCACCGGAATCGTGGTCACCCGCCCGAACGCAGGACCCGCATTACTACTGAGGACAATCGCTCCAGACGTGTCGCCAGGCTGCGCCGGAGTCGTCACATCGAGCGTGACCGTGCTTGTCTGACCGGGTGCGAGGGTGAGCGTCGCGGGGCTCGCGTGACCGAACGATGCGTACTTGGCCACGCTGGCCCCGAACACGACCGGCCCGGTGGTCCCGCCGGCGGTCGAGTTACGGCTGTAGATGTAAGCAGTCCACCTTCCCGGGAGCGGGTTCGTCACTTGCACGTTGCCGTAGTTGCCGTCGCCCTGTGGCACCGAGTACGCCGCAAGATGTCCTGCGGAGTCGACGAGCGTCAAACGGACGCGCGCACTCAGATCCGTCAACGATGCGTTCTGAAACGCGATCGAGGCACTCAGTCGATTCTCGCCCCGCGGCACCTCGAACGTGACCGGCTCGTAGTTGTCGGTCACGCCGTTCCAGTCGATGATGTGGAGGCTGCCACTATCGCTCAGATCTATGGTCGCGGTCTTTACCGTCTGGTAGCTACCGAGGGCGCGGGTCGAGACCGAGACCGTGTCGGTCCGCGCGGAGTTGTTCGTCACTTTGTCGGTGAGGGTCTCTGGCGTTCCGGGAGAGTTGATCGCGTTCAGCTGATCGGCGCTGGTGAGCAGCGTCGCCCCCGCCGGCGTTGGCGAACTGGCTGGCGCGCTGTAGGACTCCGCTGCGAGGACGGCTTTGTACGCGTCAACCAGGCCGGTGCCCTGCTGGTCAGCCGGCGAGCCGATGTCGTCGGCCGTGCTGGTGATGATTTCCTTGACCGCGGCCGGCGTCGGCGACGCGCCCCCGTGGGTCTTCCGGTAAGCCTGGATCACGAGTGCTGCGACGCCCGCGGTAAGCGGAGCCGACTCGCTCGTGCCGCCGAACTGGACGACTCCGAGTGCCGTGCCCGCTGGGTCGAGGCACTCGCTGTACATCTTGGTGTTGATCGAGCACAGCGCCCAGTTGAGCTCGCCTGGCGCCACCAGGTCGACCGTGCGACCGCTCTGCTCGAAGCCGCCTGAGCTGAACGAGCTGATGTTGTTATTGAGCCAGCCGGTGACTCCAGGGAACCGGGCGCCGCCATATCCGACCTGGGCATCGAGCCGATAGGTCGTCGTCGCACCGGCGGAGATCACGTCCGGGTCGGTCGACGGCGTGCCGATCGTGCTCGTCACGCCCGCATCGCCGCTGGACACCGTGACCGTCGTCCCGGCCGCCACCGCTTCGTCGTTAGCCTGCTTGATCAAGTCGAGGCTCGCCTGGTCGTCGGGGTAATAGTTGTTGCCAAGCGACTCGTTGAGCACTTGCACGTGGTCGACCGACACGGCGTAATCGATCGCTTGTAGGAACGAGGAGTTGAAGCCCGCGTCCTCGGCACCGAAGATGTCGAGGCCGACGAGGTTCGCGCCCGGAGCGACCCCCTCGATCCGAATGTCGCAGGGCCGGTTGAGCGGCAGATCGTCGTAGTGGCTGATGTCGTAGGTGTTGTGTCCCTGTGCGGCAATCGAGCTCGCGTCGCCGAACGCCTCCTCGCCGCCCGTTGGAACACCGGTTCCTTCACCGCTGAAGTCCTTGTAGTCGACGAACACGGACTTGCCGTTGCGGATGAAGTCGGGGTTGTTGATGTCGAGGCCGTCGGCGATAAACGCGACAGTGATGCCGCTGCCATCTAGTCCCAGCGAGCGTGCGGTGCGTGCCTTCGGGTTGGCCGAATCGGCGTGAATCGTCTGCAGCGCCTGGGGGTTTAGTTGCACCCTGCCGGGCGGCGCGCAAGCGCCAGGGAGAGGCGCCGTTGCGGGTCCGGTTGCCGATGTGCCCGAAGTCTGCGCCGGTGCGAGCTGGATCACCTGATCGGGGACGACCTTGCTGACCGCGGGGTTTGACTTCAGCTGTGACTCTTCGTTTGGCGAGACCGTGGCCGATACCGCGTTGATGACGTCGTAGGAGTGGAGATTGCGCGCCGCCGAACTCGATAGTTGTCGCTCGATCGGCTCCTGCAGGTTTTGGATCGCGCGTCTACGGGCCGCCAGGTGCGATTGCGTCGGCGGCAGGCTCGTCTCCTGGTTCTTCAGCACGACGATCACCCGTCGAGTCGCACTCTGCCCCTGCGCTGTCGCCGCCGAAGGCAGCACCTCGAAGCAGACTGCACCAGCGATTGCCAGCGCGCTGACGCCGGCCACGAACGTCCTCCACTTACGCATATCGTCTCCCGCGCCAAGTAACCGGCTAGCTTCCCTGGGCCGAAGCCTACCGCCGTGTCCAGCGCACAGCAGTGAGAGGTTGGGTTAATGGAACCCTGCGGCGAGAGTCACCCTCCACTCGTTGCGCGACGAGCGGTGGGCTGGAATCTTGCGTTATTGAGAGTCAGGCTACGTCGCGGAGCTTCTGCGCCTCAGCGAGCGACTGAAGCTTCTTCAGCGACTGATTCTCGATCTGCCTGATGCGCTCGCGGGTGACGTTGAACGTGCGCCCGACCTCGTCGAGCGTTCGCGGGTGCTCACCTCCGAGGCCGTAGCGAAGTTCGAGCACGCGTCGCTCGCGGTAGCTCAGGTTCTCGAGCGCCTCGCGGAGGGCCTCCTTGGTGAGGATCTCCGCTGCGCGTTCGTAGGGCGACTCCGCTCGCTCGTCGGCGATGAACTGCCCGAACTCCGACTCCTCTTCGTCGCCGACCGGCTTCTCGAGCGAAACCGGCGCCTGGGCCGAGCGTTTGATCGATTCGACTTCCTCAGGCTCGATGCCGGTCACCTCGGCGATCTCCTCGGCAGTCGGCTCGCGCCCGAGCTCAGTGACTAGCTTGCGCTCCGCACGACCGATCTTGTTGAGCTTCTCGACCACGTGGACGGGGATGCGAATCGTTCGCGCCTTGTCCGCCAGCGCCCGGGCGATCGCCTGCCGGATCCACCAAGTGGCATAGGTGGAGAACTTGAATCCCTTGCGATAGTCGAACTTCTCGGCCGCGCGGACGAGCCCGAGCGTTCCTTCTTGAATCAAGTCGAGGAACGGAAGGCCCTGGTTCCGGTAGTTCTTGGCAATCGAGACGACCAACCGGAGGTTTGACTCGACCATTTTCTGCTTCGCGTCGAGGTCGCCGCGCTCAATCCGCTTGGCGAGATCTACTTCTTCCTGAGCCGTTAGCAGGCGTACCTTGCCGATGTCCTTCAGGAACAGCTGAAGGGAATCGGTCGTCATGTCGGGCTTGAGATCCAGCGCCGTCTTGGCCTTGCGCCGACCGCGTTTGTCGGGCGCACGTTCTACCTCGGCGGGGGCGAGCGCCGGATCGAGCTCCTCCACAAGCTCGATCTCCGCGCGCTCGAGGAAGCCGTGCAGCTCCTCGACGTCGGCCTCGTCGAGATCAAGCTCTGATACCGCGGTGGCGATGTCGGCGTAGGTAAGCACGCCAAGCTGCTGCCCCCGGGTTACGAGACCTTTGATCTCCTCGAGTTCCTGCAGTTCCGCTACTGACATCTGATTCCGTTTCCGTCGTTTGCGCGGGTGCCTGGATGGCTACCGGCACTGAGGATCAAGAGCGCACACCAGCTGAAGGCGTAAGCTCGCTACTCAACCATATGGGCGCCAGTATAGGCGCATATTTTTTGAACGCGGGACCGCCGAACCCTGCCAAGCAACGCCGTCCGTCGTCAACGCCGTACTCACGGCGTTCACGACAATTACGCAGAACGGGCTCGGATGTTTCAAGCCCCGCCCGGAGCGCTAGGCAATGCCCTCCGTCTGACGCGCACGCCACGGGAACTTTGGCAATTTGGGTCCGGGGGGCGGACCCAAATTGCCAAACTTCCCTGGAGGTCGATCCGATGAGCCAGAAACGAACTTCCGTTGTGCTAGGCGCACTTCCGCGCACCCGCCCACATCGGCGCAGCGAGAAGCGCTCGCGGGTGTCGGATGATCGGCCGGCCGCCGAGCCGGCGGCCGCCGGGGCGCGCCCGGCAAACGCCACGCGAGATGCCAACCGCGCGCGACCCGCGCGCGGCAAGCGCTTACGACAGCCCGCTCAGCCTGGCGGTCTGCCTCCGGATTCGCGCGCTCGCAAGCCGCCACCGCCGACGGGCGCCGAGATCGTCGAGATCACCTTCCGGGCGGCCGCCGAGCTTGCTGAGATCGGGTTTGTTGCGGGCGCGCAGGTGTTCCGCAACGCTGTCTCGCGGCTGCCGCGGCCATAGCGCGCCAACGCTGTCTCGCGGCTGCCGCGGCCTTAGCGCGCCAGCGCGCCGCTGGTTCGGCGACGGTCGACGGGCGAACGTTACCGTCGCCCCCACGGCTCGACTCGAATGCGACTTTAGCCCGCTCATGATCAGGGGCGCCCGCCGCCCGCCGAGCCGCCACTCCCGCCCGCGCTCGCTGTCGCCGGCGCACCCGCCGCACGGCGCAATTCAGCTTGCGCGAGAGGTATACATCGCCGGCGGTGCATATACTGCCGCGCACTCCACGCCGAACGATCATCCGTCCGCGGATGGTCGGCGGGGGACCCACTTGTGGACCGTCAGGTCCACTGGGGCGAATCGGTCGATGTTCTAGGCCGTAGCGCTCACAAGGCGCGAGCCCGTCAGCTCACCCCGTAGGCGGAACCCGAATCAGGACCAATAGCTTTGACCGCGAGTTCTCGTGCAACCACGCTTGCCCTTGCCGTGCTCTCCGTGGGCACCGGCCTGCTGGCGCCATCCACGGCTATGGCGGCGTCTGGCGGCAGCGGCCTAGGGCCCGCTTCCGGCACAAGCTCCAAGTCGCAACCGCTGGCCCGGGGCAGCACCAAGCAAAGCAATCCCCTGGGGGTCGTGCAGGCGGCCAGCGGCACCGTGACAGCCAGCGGCAACGGGATCTCGATCAAGAGCCGAGCGTCCGCAATGCTCCGCCAGCAGCTCCGCTTCACCGGCACGGTGCCAGCCACCGCCGCCGGCCAGGTGATCGAGCTGCAGCGTCGGGGAAGCCAGACCGGCTGGACGTGGGCGAACACCGCTCACGCCACCGCGAGCGCCAGCGGCTCATTCACGATCGTGTGGTACACGGACCACATCGGTCGCTTCCAGTTCCGCGCGGTCATCGGCCTCGCCAGCGCAGCCCGGGCGGGGTCCGCCTCGCCGTCGGTGACAGCGATCGTCTACCGGCCATCGATCGCGAGCTGGTATGGCCCTGGGATGTTCGGGACCGTCACTGCCTGCGGAGTCAAGCTTCGCAAGGGGATCCTCGGCGTCGCAAATCGGACGCTTCCGTGCGGGACCGAGGTTGCCTTTTATTTCCAAGGCCGAACGATCATCGTGCCGGTGATCGATCGCGGACCGTACGCCAACAACGCTGACTGGGATCTCACTGAGGCCACCGCCAACAAGCTCGGCTTCGCAGACGTCGGCGTGGGGACGGTCGGCGCGGTCTCGATCCCGAGCTAGCCCGCACACCCGCGGCCAGAGTCGTCCACGGCACCGGCAAACCCCCGGCGCGAGACAATGCGGATATGGCCGAGAGCTTGATCACGATCAACGAGGCGCGGGCGCGAGTGCTGCGCGCCGCGCGCACGCTCCCGGCCGAGACGGTTGCGGTCGAGGAAGCGTCTGACCGCGTGCTCGCTCATGACCTGCGCGCTGCCGGAAACGTGCCAGCGTTTCCTTGCTCGGCGATGGACGGATACGCGATCCAGGCAGGACCTGCCGGCAGAACCCTCACCGTGATCGGCGAGTCGCGCGCCGGCACGCCGGCCCAGCGGGAGGTTCACGAGGGCGAGGCGATCCGAATCTCGACCGGCGGCGCGATTCCCGCGGGCGCGGAGGCGGTCATCCGTCAAGAGGATGTCGATCAGCGAGACGGGACCGTCACCACCGGCGTGCCGATCGATCCCGGAGTCAATCTTCGCCATGCCGGCGAGGACATGCGCTCTGGGACACTGGTCCTGGAAGCCGGGACCGTTTTGCGGGCGGCCGAGCTCGGCGCGACCGTCGCTGCCGGTGCGGGGCATGTGGTGGTCCGGCGCCGGCCAGTGGTCGCGGTCCTTTGTACGGGCGATGAACTGCGTCCTCCTGGCGAGCCCCTGGGCCCTGGCGAGATTCACAACTCCAACGCCCCGATGCTGGTAGCGCTCGCGAGGCACTGCGGAGCAGTGGTCAAAGCAGCTCAGCGGATCGCCGATGACCGGGCTGCAACCGAGGCCACCCTCGCGCGCGCGCTTGAAGGCACCGATGTAGTGATCATCTCGGGCGGCGTCTCGGTGGGGCCCCACGACCACGTCAAGCCGGCACTTGCGGCGCTTGGCGTCGAGGAGCGGTTCTGGGGGGTGGCGCTCCAACCCGGCAAGCCGACCTGGTTCGGCGAACGTGGACGACAGCTGGTGTTCGGACTGCCGGGCAATCCCGTATCCGCGGCCGTCACCTTCTCGTTGTTCGCTCGCCCCGCGATCGCCGCGCTCCAGGGCGCGGCCAGTGACGGCCAGCTCGACCGGGAGGGAATGCTCGGTCACGCCGTCGCACGCAATCCGAACCGTGAGCAAGCCCTGCGCGTTCGGCTCGAGCGCCGTGACGGAGCGACGATCGCGATCGCGAACGGACCTCAGGGATCGCACATCCTGAGCTCGCTGTTGGGCGCCGATGCGCTCGCGCTGATCCCGTCCGGTCCGGGTGAGGTGCAAGCAGGTACTACGGTCGCGCTCGAGCCGCTGGCTCGCTAAAGCAAGGCGCGCTCGAGTCCCTCACCCGCTCAAGGATGGCTCGCTCGAGCCCCCGACCCGCTGACGGAACGGCGTCATCTCCATCCACAAAACGGGGAGAATCCCTCCGTGGCGCCTCTGGCCGCCGTGTTCATAGCCCTAGCCGCGCTGGTCGCGGCCCGCCAGCGGCGCCGCCGCCGCCTCCCTGCCCGCGCGGTGATCGTCTCGCCCAGCGAGTCGACCGTGATCGCTCGCGACGGCGCGGTCCGATCGCTGCAGGCAGCAGAGCTGACGGTCGCGCAAGCTGATATTGAGCGCATCTGGGGCCCGACCAACCTCGAGAACCTCGCTCGAACCTACTGGCGCTTCCTCTCGCGCGCGACCCTCGGCCTGATTCGGGTGATCTACAGCGCCAACGAGCGCTCGATCGTGCTGCTCGCAAAGCCGCTGACGCTGCTGCGGTTCGGAGCACCCGAGTACCTGCTCGAGGAGCAACTAGGCAAGGTCCGGTGGCGGATCAGAGACGGGCTGCTGGTTGCGCGCTCTGGACGTGGGTGCGGCTTTCTGTCGATCGGTATCGAGCGCCGCGGGGAACCTGATGCGGAAGGTCGCTCGAAGCTGCGGATCGAAGTCGAGGTGGCGAACTTCTATCCCGCAATCGCGGCCGGAATCAGCATCTACGCCTACGAGGCGACCCAGGCGGTGATCCATGTGCTGGTGACCCACGCGTTCTTGCGCTCGCTCGCGAAGCTCGAGCTTGCCGAGTCGAAGGTCGGCCGGTTCGCGCACGGGTCGCCGGGCGACCAGCCGGACGGCGGATCCGGGGCCCAGGAAGGCTGAGCGCAGCGCCTGGTCTCAGCCGTAGCGGACGCCCACCACCGCCCGGAGCTTGGTGCGATCGTGGCGCGCCGACACCCGTCTCACTGTCCCCGACCGCGAGCGCATCACGAGCGATTCGGTCGTCGCCCCCCGGTCGCCCTGGTAGCGAACGCCTTGCAGCACATCGCCGTCGGTGACGCCGGTTGCCGAGAAGAAGACGTCGTCGCCCGAGACGAGGTCGTCCGCGGTCAGGACCCGCGAGAGGTCGTAACCGGCGTCGATCGACTTCTGGCGCTCCTCGTCGTCGCGAGGCCACAGCCGACCGAGCAGCTGGCCCCCGATGCATTTGATCGCGGCCGCGGAGATCACTCCCTCGGGGGTGCCGCCGATTCCCCATAGCAGGTCGACCGGGGTGTTGTCGCTGACTGACAACATCGCCGCCGAGACATCGCCGTCCATAATCAACCTCACTCGCGCTCCCGCCTCGCGAACCGCGTGGATCGCCTCGTGGTGGCGCTCACGGTCGAGCATCACGACCATCACATCGCGGATATCGATTCCCTTCCGCTCGGCGACGAGATGAAGCGTCTCAGTGAGCGGCCGGTCGAGATCCAGCACATCGGCGATCTCCGGGCCGCCCGCGATCTTCTCCATATACACGCACGGGCCCGGATCGAACATCGTCCCCCGCTCCGACAGAGCGATCACCGCAAGCGCGCTCGGCATCCCCATCGCCGTGAGCCGTGTCCCCTCGAGTGGGTCGACCGCGATATCCACCTGCGGCGGGGTGCCGTCGCCGATCCGCTCGCCGTTGTACAGCATCGGCGCCTTGTCCTTCTCTCCCTCGCCGATGACCACGACGCCGTCCATCGATACGCCGTCGAGGACCTGGCGCATCGCGTCCACGGCCGCCTGATCCGCGCCTTCCTTGTCGCCCCGGCCAACCATCCGAGCGGCCGCAAGCGCAGCCGCCTCAGTGACCCGAACGAGCTCAAGCGCGAGGTTGCGATCGGGACGCTGACGCGAAGAGGAGCTCACGACACTTGCAGTGCGGCCATCGCGTCGCAGCGTAGCCGGTTTTTCAGATCGACATGGCGCGCGCCGACATCGTGACCCGGCTGGTAGCGTCGCGCCATAGTGGAGTTCAATCAGCTGCTTCCGAGAAGCGCCACCGTCGATGTCCTCGAGCTGCTCGCGACGCTCGACGGGGCCGCCGCCGCACCTCCCGAACGTCCATACATGCTGGGTAACTTCGTCGTCAGCGCAGATGGCCGCGCGACGATTGGGGGACGCTCCGGAACCCTCAGCGACGACGGCGACCGGGCGATGTTCCACGGGCTGCGCGAGCAAGTCGACGCCGTGATGGCCGGCACGGGGACGATCAGAACCGAGCGCTACGGCCGGATCATCCGCAGCGCCGAGCGCCGTGAGCGCCGGGTACAAAGGGGACTCGCGCCCGAACCGCTCGCGTGCGTTGTCAGCCGCAGCGGTGACCTGCCCCTCGATGCGCCGCTGTTCTCCGCGCCGGAGGCGAAGGTGGTCCTGTTCTTGCAGAACGAGATCGACGTCACGGCCTGCGCCGCGCAGGTCGAGGTGGTGATGCTTGACCCCGGCGAGATGACGCTGACAACCTCGATGCGCCGGCTGCGCTCGGACTTTGGAATCCGCCTGCTGCTATGCGAGGGCGGCCCCACTCTGTTCGGAGCGTTGCTGCGGGAAGCCCTCGTCGATGAGCTGTTTTTGACGATCGCTCCAAAGCTCGCCGGCGGCGGCCGGGCACCGACGCTCGCTAGCGGCCCTGAGCTCCCGGAACCGCAGCTGCTCGAGCTGAAATGGCTGCTCGAGCGACGCGCCTCGCTGTACCACCGCTACGCGATCAGATAAGAGTTCACAACCTGGTTCGTTGCCCGCATGGCGAGGATGCCAGAATAAGTGCGAGTGGGCGACTCGATCGCAGCCTCGGCCGGTCCACAAGCAGCTCAGCTCGTAGACGCATTGCAGGAAGCGCGTGAGCGGACGCTGGCGCTCGTCGCTCCCGTCTCAGACCGTGATCTCGAGCGCGCGCACTCCGCTCTGATGAGCCCACTGGTGTGGGATCTCGCCCACATCGCCGCCTACGAGGACCTATGGGTGGTGCACCGGTTCGGACAGCGGCCGCTGCTGCGAACCGATCTCGCCGAGCTCTACGACGCCTTCGAGACGCCACGGGCCGAACGTGCTGATCTGCCGTTACTCGGTCCGGCGGCGGCCCATCATTACCTGCAGGAGGTCCGGGAGCGCACGCTAGAAGTCGTCGAGCATTGCGGAATCGGCGACGGGACGCTTCACGAGCTGGTGCTCCGCCATGAGCAACAGCATGACGAGACGATGCTCCAGACGATTCAGCTCGCCCGCCTGCACGACTACCGCCTCGACGGAGGACGCGCTGCCCCGCCGCCAACCGATTCCACCGCCAGCGGGCTCAAGTTGATCGAGATCCCCGCCGGTGCGTGCACGATCGGCACCTCGACGCGAGGCTTCGCGTACGACAACGAGCGCCCGCGCCACATGACCGACGTGCGCGGCTACCTGATCGGGCGCACCCCGATCACCAACGCCAGCTACCTGACTTTCGTCGAGGGCGGCGGCTATCGGCGGCGCGAGTGGTGGTCCGACGAGGGCTGGTCGTGGAAGGAGCAGTACGACATCACAAGACCTATGGGCTGGACGGCCGACCTTGCGGCCGAGTGGCAGCTGGGAGGGCTCGAGCCGCTCGATCCGCACCGGCCCGTCGTCCACGTCTCCTGGTTCGAGGCCGACGCCTTCGCACGTGCGCACGGCGTTCGCCTCCCCACCGAGACCGAGTGGGAGAAGGCGGCGACCTGGGATCAGGAAACCGGGCAGGCCAGACCGTATCCGTGGGGCGATGATCCTCCGACACCGGGCGTCCAGGCAAACGTGGATCAGCTCGGCGGCGGGACGGTCGCGGCGACCGCCTACCCGGGCGGCAGCTCCCCCTATGGCTGCCTGGACATGATCGGCGACGTCTGGGAATGGACCGCCAGCGACTTCGGCGGTTATCCCGGCTTCGTTGCCCACCCCTACAAGGAGTACTCCGAGGTGTTCTTCGGACCGGAGTACAAGGTGCTGCGCGGCGGCTCCTGGGCTACTCGCGCGAGTGTGGCCACGCCGACGTTTCGCAACTGGGACTACCCCCAGCGGCGCCAGATCTTCTCCGGCTTTCGGATCGCGATGGATCAAGGGCGATGAAGGCGCTGCTCGAGACCGACGCGATCCGAATCGAGTCGTTCCTATCGGAGGCGGACGAGCGCTGTCTGGCGAACGACGTCCTCGACGGCCTCACCCGTCCGTTCAAGGAAATTCCGCCGAAGCACTTCTACGACGCCCGCGGTTCGGAGCTGTTCGAGCAGATCTGCGAGCTGCCCGAGTACTACCCGACGCGGACCGAGCGGGCCATCCTCGAGCGCTACGCCGCTCAGATCATCGCGCGGACCGGGGCCGGAGAGCTCGTCGAGCTGGGCTCGGGATCGGCGACCAAGGCGAGGATCCTGCTCGCCGCGATGGCCGCCGCTGGCACGCTCACCCGGTACGTTCCGCTCGACGTCTCTGAGCAGGCGGTCCGCGACGCCGCCCAGGCGCTCGTGGAGACCTACACCGATCTGCAGATCCACGGGATGATCGGGGACTTCGAGCGCCATCTCGATCGCGTGCCCGAGAGCGACGGTCCGCCGCGGTTGGTGGCGCTGCTCGGCGGGACGATCGGCAACTTCCCCCCCGGCACCCGGCGCAAATTGCTGCGGGCGATCGGGAGCCTGCTGCGAACGGAGGACCGCTTGCTGCTCGGAACCGATCTCGTCAAGGACCCGGCCCTGCTCGAGGCGGCGTACGACGACTCCCAAGGCCTCACCGCTGATTTCAATCGCAACGTTTTGCGGGTCATCAATCGCGAGCTCGATGCGAACTTCTGGCCCGATGCGTTCGAGCACGTAGCCTTCTTCGACCGCCGGCACGAATGGATCGACATCCGCCTGCGGGCGCTGCGCCCGTGCAGCGTGCTGGTGGGCGCGCTGGGCCTCCGAGTCGAGTTCGCCGCGGGCGAAGAGCTGCGCACGGAGATCAGCGCCAAGTTCACACCGGAACGGCTCGAGGCCGACTTCGCAGCCGCGGGGCTGGCGCTCGACGGGTGGTACACCGATCCGGAGCAGCAGTTCGCGGTGTCGCTTGGGAGACGGATCGCCTAGGGTTCGCGGTATGAAAATTGAAGGCTGTGGTGCACTGGTGGTCGGGGGCGCTTCGGGGCTCGGTGAGGCAACGGCGAGGCTGCTTCACGGGCGCGGAGCCCGGGTACTGATCGCCGACCTGAACGGCGAGCGCGGCGGCGCGCTGGCATCGGAACTCGGCGATCGCGCGTCGTTCGTCCACGCCGACGTGACCTCCGAGGAGGCGGTTCAGGCGGCGGTGGATGCCGCGACCGCCCAGCCAGGTGGGCTTGGGATCTGCGTTTGCTGTTCGGGAATCGGTTGGGGCGAGCGGGTCGCGAGCAAGCGCGGCGCGCATGCGCTCGAGCCGTTTCAGAAGGTAGTCGCGGTCAACTTGATCGGGACTTTCAACGTCCTGCGCCTGGCCAGCGCCGCGATGCTCGCTAACGAACCCACACCCTCGGGCGAGCGCGGCGTGTGCGTCAACACGGCCTCGGTAGCGGCGTTTGACGGACAGATCGGCCAGATCGCCTACTCCGCATCAAAGGGAGCGATCGTCGGGATGACGCTGCCGGCCGCGCGCGACCTCGCGAGCTCGGGGATCCGCGTCTGCACGATCGCCCCCGGGATCTTCGACACGCCGCTGCTCGGCGAGCTGCCGGCGGAAACCCGCGAGTCGCTCGGCGACGCGATTCCTTTCCCCTCCCGGCTCGGTCGCCCCGACGAGTTCGCCGCGCTGGCCGTCCACATCATCGAGAACGAGATGCTCAACGGGGAAGTGATCCGGCTCGACGGGGCGCTGCGGATGCCCCCGAAGTGACGTAGCGCCGACCTCGGCCTAAAGCCGCTCGATCAACATCGCCTGTCCCATCCCGCCGGCGACGCACATCGACTCGATCCCGTAGGTCCCGTCGAGCGCGTTCAGCCCGTTGATCAAGGTGGTCATGATTCGGGCGCCTGTCATCCCGAATGGGTGCCCGAGCGCGATCGCCCCTCCGAACGGGTTGAGCTTCTCGTCCGGAATCCCGAGCTCGTCGCGACACGGCACCACCTGTGCCGCGAACGCTTCGTTGATCTCGACGATGTCGATGTCGTCGATCGTCATCCCGGTCTCCTTGAGCAGCGACTGGATTGCCGGAATCGGACCGAGGCCCATGATCTCGGGACGAATCGCGGCGACCGTTGAGGCGATGATCCGCGCCTTCGGACGTAGCCCGAGACGCTGGGCCTTCTCCTCGGAGACCACGAGCATCGCCGCGGCGCCATCGTTCAACGGGCAGGCATTGCCGGCGGTCACGGTGCCGTCCGGCTTGAACGCCGGCTTCAGCTGCGCGAGCGCCTCCACCGTCGTCCCGGACCGTGGCCCATCGTCTTTCGTCACGACCGTTTCGGGGACATCGATCTCGTTGCCCTCCTTGTCGACCTCGCTGTGCGCGGGCACGGTCACTGGGACGATTTCGGCGTCGAAGTGCCCCGAGTCACGGGCGCCCACCGCGCGCGACTGCGAGATCACCGCCCACTCGTCCTGCTGCTCGCGCGTGACCCGGCAGCGCTCGGCGACGTTCTCTGCGGTCATCCCCATTGGGATGTAGACGTCGTACAGCGAGCCCTCCGATCCGTTCAGCAGCGGGTGCCGGGCCTCCTCCATCATCCCCGCGCCGAGACCGGCGCGGGAGACCGCCTCGACCCCCGAGGCGATGTACTGGTCGCCCTCCCCGGCCTTGATCGCGTGCGAGGCCATCCTGATCGTCATCAGCGACGACGCGCAGAAGCGGTTCACGGTGCAGGCCGCCACATGGTGGTCGAGTCCGGCGAGCAGCGCGGCGTTCCGGCCTATGTTGTAGCCCTGTTCTCCGACCCCCGAGGCCGCGCCCATCAGCACGTCGACGGTCTCGGAGAAGTTGACCTCCGGATTGCGCTCGATCAGCGCCCTGATCGGGATTGCCGCGAGATCGTCGGCGCGGATGGTCTTCAGCGAGCCTCTGCCTGCGCGCCCGATTGGGGTACGGATGGCGTCAACGATCACAGCTTCGGGCACGAGCTCCTCCTAGCGAGGTTGGCAATGGTGGTAGGAACGGCCGGGCGCTCACAGTCCGAGCCCGCGCACGCCCTTCTCGTCCCACCCCAAGTGGTGGGCTAGCTCGTGGCGAACGGTGCGCGTGACCTGCGCCTTCAGCAGCTCTGGATCGTGGCCGAAGTCGCGCACGAGCGTGTCGCGGAAGATCACGATCCGGTCGTGGAAGAAATCACGGGCGACGGTGTCGCCTTGGTACAGCCCGTACGCCCCGCGCGGGATCCCGCGCCTGACCGACCCGGCCATCGAGCCGCGGTCGGACACGACAACCGCAACATGCTCGAGCGCGCGGTGGAACTCGAGTGGCAGATCGTCAATCGCGGCTCGGACCAGCGCCTTGAAGTCCTCTTCGTTAGCGGGATCGAGCGCCGGGTGCTCCTCTTCCTCGGGCTCGTAATCCTCCTCGGAGTCTTCCCATGAGCCTTCAGCTGCCAAGCGCTCCGCACGCTGAACCAGCGCCTCGAAATCCTCTTCTGACTCGGGGTCACGCCAGTTTGCGAGTCGGATCAGCACCAGCACCACGGTGCCGCCGATGATCACCGCACCGGCGGCGAACACGGCCAGGCCCTGAATCAGCCTGACGGGAAACGAGTCGCTGAAGCCAACGACCAAGCTCACCGTGCCGAATCCCACCGTGAGCGCGGCGAGCGCCGAGAGCAACACGCGGCGAGCTGTCGGGGGCGATCCGCGCATCACGATTACTGGAGCGTCCGCGCAATCACGAGCCGCTGGATCTCGTTCGTGCCCTCATATATCTGGGTGATTTTCGCGTCTCGCAGCATGCGCTCGACCGGGTACTCCCTGACGTAGCCGTAGCCGCCCAGCACCTGCACCGCCTCCACCGTCACCCCCATCGCGATGTCCGAGCAGAACAGCTTCGCCATCGCCGAGTACTTGCCGATTTCGGGATCGCCGCGATCCACCCGGGCACACGCCTGGTAGAGCAGCTCGCGAGCCGCCGCGCAATGGGTCTCCATGTCGGCGAGCTTGAACTGGATCCCCTGGAAGGAGTTGATCGGCTTGCCGAACTGGCGCCGCTCGCGAGCGTAGGCCGCGGCGTAGTCGGTGGCGCCCTGCGCGATGCCGAGCGCCTGCGCGGCGACTCCCAGACGCGAGCGATCGAGCGTCGCCATCGCGACCTTAAAGCCACCGCCGACGTCGCCGATCACGTTTGCCTCCGGCACCCGCACGCCGTCGAAGATCGGCTGGCCCGTCGGCGAGCCGCGGATCCCCAGCTTGTGCTCGAGCTTGCCGATGCTGAAACCTGGTCGGTCGGCCTCGACGATGAACGCCGTGATCCCGCGCGAATGGGCCGCCCGGGGATCGGTCACCGCGAACACGACGTAGAAATCCGCGATTCCCAGATTGGTGATCCAGTTCTTGGTCCCGTCGATGACCCACTCCTCGCCGTCCTTGATCGCCCGGGTCCGCATGCCTCCCGGATCGGAACCCGCCTCTGGCTCGGACAGCGCAAACGCGGGCGTCCATTCCCCTGTCGCGCAACGCGGTAAGAAACGATCCTTCTGCTCGGCGGTGCCGAACAGCTTGATCGGCAGCGTGCCGAGCTCCTGGATCATCAGGATCAGCGCGGTGGAGGCACACGCCTTCGCGATCTCCTCGATCGCGATGTTGAGCATCAAGCTGCCGGTGCCCGTGCCGCCGTACTCGCTCTCGAACGGGAGCCCGAGAATGTCCTGCTCGGATAGCAGCGAGCGCAAGTCGTGCGGGTACTCGGCGCGTTCGTCGATCTCGGCGGCTCGGGGCGCGATCTGCTCGCGCGCGATCTGCCGGATCGTGTCTCGAAAGTCCACGTACTCCTGTGGGATGGTGTACAGCTCAGCGAGCGCCGACATGCCTTCGTTGCATCCTACGCGACCGCGCGAGCAAGCCTGCTAGCCGCGCCGCTGTCCGCGAATCGAGGCGCTAGGCTGGGCGCGTGGACCCTGACTACAGTCCGGAGCGAGTCGCCGAGCTGCTGGCGAGCGATCGGATCCAGCTGATCGACGTGCGCGAGCAGCACGAGTACCAGGCCGGACGGATCGCCGGTGCGAGGCTGATCGAGCTGGCACGACTTGCGCAAGCGGCCGACACGATTGGGCGCGATAAGCCGGTCGTGTTCTACTGCCGCAGCGGCGCACGCTCGGCGATGGCGACCGACGCCTTCCGTGGCGTTGGCTACGACGCACACAACATGACAGGCGGCCTGCTCGCGTGGGATGCCGCAGGCCTACCGCTCGAGCCCGATGAGGGCTATGTGGCGCCGAGTTGAGTCGTTACTGCTTCCACTTGATCGAGCAGCCGACGGGCCGCGTCTCGGCTCGCGAGGGCTGGCCGCCGGAGAGCACCGCGTCGAGCGCGTCACGCAGCCACTGCGCGTTCTGGCCCGGGTCGTCGTAGTCGGAATCCGGCGCGCCGCGGTAGCGCAGGCGCCGCTCGCGATCGAGCACGAACACGTCCGGGGTGGTCTTGGCGCCGTACGCCCGCGCCACGTCCTGGGTCTCGTCGTGCAGATACGGCATCGGCCAGTCCTCCGCGGCGACTCGCTGCTGCATCGCTTCATAGGAATCCCGTGGATACCGGTTGGCGTCATTGGAGTTGATCGCGAGGAAGCGGACGCCGCGATCTGAATAATCGCGCGCGGCCTGCGCGATGCGCTCATGCCAGGCGAGCGCGTACGGGCAGTGATTGCACGTGAAGACCACCACCGTCGCGGTTCCGGCGTCGCCGTCGAGGCTCTGCTGGCTGCCAGACGTGTCGATCAGCTTGAACTCGGGTGCTTGTTGTCCTACCGCGAGAGTCATCAGCTCACCTCCGTGCGCGCGGCGGCGCGCCGCAGCGCCTCGCGCAGATCATCGGGGTCCGGGGTCGGGGAGATCCTGCCGTCACGTCGGCGATACACCCGGCAGGTCAGGCCCGTGGGTTCATCGGGCTCGGCGCCGACGGCGTCGACGCCATCGATCAGGATCGTGGGCGAACCGCGAAAGCCGGCATCGACAGCCGCATCCTCGGTCTTGATCTCGCGGGTCCGAACCTCCGCCCCCGCAAGACCGAGATCGGAGATCGCCGCGCGCAGCTCCTCGAGCGCCCGCTCGGTCGAGGGGCAACCTTCCCACCAGAGAAGTTCAATCCTGGGCGTACTCACAGGTGCGAGGGTACTCAGCTCGGGCGCGCAGGCAGGGCCGGCGCGCGCTCGCTCAGGCCACGGTCCAGGTGTCGCCGCCCGCCAGCAGCCCGGCCAGCTGCTCGTCTGACGCGGGCTCCCGGGCGGCACCGCCCCGCCCGTAAACGGGGCGCCGGACCGACCGGAAGATCCCGATCGGCGTTGGCCCCGTCGGGTCCTCGGCCAGGCGCGCGAGCGAGAACGCGAGCCCGGGATCGGGACGCTGCGGGTCGTGAACGATCAGCGCCTCCTCGCCGACCCCCGCGACGTCGACGATCTCCAAGCCGCCGTCCGGACCACGCGCGACGCCTCGCTCGTCATCGATTCCGAAGCGAATGGACTTGCCGGCCTCGAGCCGGATCTGGTTGGCATCCTTGACCTGCTTTTCGGTCAAGGCGGCGAAGGCGCCATCGTTGAAAACGGGGCAGTTCTGGTAGATCTCGATCAGCGCCGCACCTTCGTGCTGGGCGGCGGCGCGGAGCACTTCGGTCAGGTGATGGCGATCGCGATCGATCGTCCTCGCGACGAACGTCGCCTCTGCCCCGAGCGCGAGCGCGACCGGGTTGAAGGGATTGTCGGCCACGCCGAACGGGGTCGACTTGGTGATCTTCCCGAGCTCCGAGGTCGGCGACGCCTGACCCTTGGTCAGGCCATAGATCTGGTTGTTGAACAGCAGGATCTTGACCGGAACATTGCGCCGCAGGGCGTGGATCAGGTGGTTGCCCCCGATCGAGAGCGAGTCGCCGTCTCCGGTGACAATCCAGATCGACAGGTCCTCGCGAGTGGCGGCAAGGCCCGTCGCAAGCGCCGGCGCCCTACCGTGGATCCCGTGCATTCCGTAGGTATCCATGTAGTAGGCAAACCGCCCGGCGCAGCCGATGCCGGTGATGAACACGATCCGCTCCGGCGGGATCCCGAGCTCAGGCATGAACTGCTGGACCGCCGAGAGGACCGCATAGTCCCCGCAGCCCGGGCACCAGCGCGTTTCCTGATCGGATTGGAAATCCGCCTTCTCGAGGACCCTGGCGGCACCGGGTTCGCCGGCGGCTCCCGCCCGGTTCCCGGCCACTGCGCCCTCGCCGGCGCGGTCGCCGTTCCCGTGGCCGTTGCTCGTGATCGCGCTCATCGTTGCTCCGTGAAGGTTTCAGACTCAGCCGGTTGCAAGGCAGTGGTTTGGTCAGGGCCTACCCGCTTGGCGATCTCAGCCTCGATCTCGGCCGCGAACAGCGGCTGTCCCTGGACTTTGCAGAACGACTCGATGTCGACGAGGAAGCGCGCCCGCAACAGCACCGCGAGCTGACCGCTGTTGAGCTCGGGTACGAGCACACGATCGAACGAGCGCAGCACATCGCCGGTGTTCTCGGGCAATGGGTTGAGGTGGTGAAGGTGAGCGCACGCGACCTTGTGGCCGGCCTCGCGCGCGTGCCGGACACCCGCGCGGATCGCGCCTTCAGTCGAGCCCCACCCCAGCACCAGCAGCCTGGCGTCTCCGCTCGCGTCGACGGTGAGGGGCGGGATTTCCTTGGCGATGCCCGCCACCTTCGCAGCTCGCAGCTCGGTCATGCGGGCGTGGTTGAACCCGTCGTAGGAGATGTTTCCGGTTCGGTCGGCCTTCTCCAGCCCGCCGATCCGGTGCTGTAGCCCTGGCGTGCCCGGAATTGCCCAGGGCCGGGCTAGGCGCTCGTCGCGGCTGTAGGGCAGAAACGTCTCGTCTTCCGGGCGGGCCGTGGCGAACGCGGGATCGATCTGCGGCAGCTCCCCGATGTCCGGGATCAGCCACGGCTCGGAGGAGGAGGCCAGGAACGTGTCCGAGAGCAGGATCACCGGCGTCCGGTAGCGGATCGCGATTGATGCCGCCTCGAATGCTGCATCAAAGCAACCCCCCGGCGTGCTCGGCGCGATCACCGGCAACGGCGACTCGCCGTGGCGACCGAAGATCGCCATTAACAGGTCCGACTGTTCTGTCTTCGTGGGCATCCCGGTCGAAGGACCGGCCCGCTGCACGTCGACGATCATCATCGGGAGCTCGAGCGCGACCGCCAGACCGATCGTCTCCGCCTTGAGATCCATCCCCGGACCGCTGGTCGCGGTCACTCCGAGCTGACCACCGAATGCGGCGCCCAGCGCCATGCCCGCGGCCGCGATCTCGTCCTCGGCCTGGATCGTGCGCACGCCCAAGTGAGCGTGGCGGGAGAGCTCGTGTAGCAGCTCGGAGGCGGGCGTGATCGGGTAGCTGGCCAGCAGCAGCGGTAGTCGACTGCGGGCACCCGCCGCGATTAGCCCGAGCGACAGCGCGGTGGTGCCGTTGACGTTCCGGTAGACGCCCGGAGGGACGTCCGTCGCGGGACTGACGCGGTACTGGACGTCGAGCAGCTCGGTGGTCTCCCCGAACGACCAACCGGCGTTGAAGGCGGCCAAGTTCGCCTCCAAGATCCCCGGCTTGCCCGCGAACTTTTTCTCGATCCACCGCTGCGTGACGTCCATTGGCCTGCCGTAGAGCCACGACAGCACCCCTAGCGCGAACAGGTTCTTGGCTCTGCCGGCGTCGCGCGTCGAGGCGCCCGGGATTCCTTCCACCGCTCGAGTGGTCAAGGTGGTCATCGGAATTCGGTGCACGCGAAACTCCGTCAGCGAGCCGTCCTCGAGCGGGTTTGTCGCGTAGTTGGCCTTCTCGAGGTTGCGCTTCGAGAAAGCGTCCTCGTTGACGATGATCGTCGCGCCGCGGTCGAGTTCCGCGAGGTTGGCCTTCAGTGCCGCCGGGTTCATCGCCACCAGCACGTTCGGCTTGTCGCCCGGCGTCAGGATGTCGCGCGAGGCGAAATGGATCTGGAACGCGGACACGCCCGCGAGCGTCCCCGCCGGCGCTCTGATCTCGGCGGGAAAGTTCGGCAGCGTGGCGAGATCGTTGCCGACCACCGCGGTCGCGTCTGTGAAGCGGCTGCCCGCGAGCTGCATCCCGTCGCCCGAATCTCCCGCGAAGCGGACGACGACCCGCTCGCGCTCCTCCACTGCCTTAGTCATGTGATCACTGCCCTGTGCGCCGCCGCGTCTCGTTAGGTTGCTGCCGATTGTACGCAGCATCTCCGACAGGCCTGGCACGGGGGTCGGCGCCGTCCACGTTCCAGTACCTCACGACCTCGGCCCGGTAGCCATCGGTGTCATCCTCTTCCCGGCCGACCCCGAAGCGCGCGATCGTCCGCTGGCCACCCTCGTAATCGCCATAGAGGATGTCGATGATCACGCGAGCGTCCCGCTTGATCGCCTCCGCCACCTGCTCCCGGCCCGGGTCGCGAGGATCTCGGATGGCCCCTTGCCAGAAACCGGTCTCTCCGGCGGGGATGTAGAGATCGCGCTGCTGTCCGCGGAAATCATCGCTGTCAGGCGCAGTCGAGCCGCTCGGCTGACCGACCTCCACCCGCCAGCCGTGAATCACCGCCAGCCCGTTGCCACCGTTGCGCAAACCCAGCCCCATGTAGACGTTGTCGTTGTGGATATCCATCGCCGCTCGGTGCCCCATCACTTGCAGCACGATGCCGTCTCCGAAGCGCACCCGCTGAACCAGATCGTCATCTCGCGAGGGAATCAGCACCGGCCGGACCCCGGCGAGCAGCGAGCGCTCCGCGACCCGCGCGGACCGATTGGCGGATTTCACCGAGCTGAAGGTCGCTACCGCCAGCACCAGCGTGCCACCGGCGGTCGCGAGCGATGAGATCGTTACCCAGTCCGCCATCGACCGGGCTGACAGCCAGCCTAGAGCTTGGTCACATTGATGGCCTTCGGCCCTTTCGGGCCCATCTCCTCCTCGTAGGAGACCTTCACGCCCTCGGCGAGCGAGCGATAGCCATCGGAGCTGATGCTCGAGTAATGGACGAACAGATCGCGGCTGCCTTCATCGGGCGTGATGAAGCCAAAGCCCTTCTCGTCGCTGAACCACTTGACGGTTCCTGTTGCCATCTGGAGATCTTCCTCCGTCGATTTGAAGTGCTGCTTCCGCGGAGGATGTGCTGCGATACCCCGGAGCCTGCACCTGCTTCTCGCCGCCCGCAGCTGCCCACGAGCGGCCTGACGGCGGAGGAAGGTAGCACGGCTTCAGGCGGTCACGCAGGCTGCTAGGGCATGTTCACAACCCGAACACAAATTGCAGTGGAAGATCCAATCCAGCTCGGGCGCTACGCAGCGATTCCCTTAGGTGAAGTAACGGTTCGCGCCTCGCGCTCCTCAGGCCCAGGCGGCCAGCACGCGAACGTAACCGCCTCGCGCGTCGAGGCAAGCTTCGACGTCGCGGCCTCGTCCGCGCTGACCGACGCGCAGAAGCGCCGGATCATCGCTCGCGCCGGGCCCCGCGTGGTCGCCGTGGCACAGGACGCGCGTAGCCAGGCGCGCAATCGGGAGCTCGCGCTCGAGCGCCTCCGCGCGCGCTTGACCTCAGCGCTCGCGGTCCAGCGCCCGCGGCACCCGACGAAGCCGACAAAGGCCTCCGTGCGCAGACGACTCGAGGGCAAACGACGGCAGGCCGAGCGCAAGCGCGCACGGCGCGCGCCCCGCGAGGAGGATTGAGCCGCGCGGCGCGCCTGCGAGGATGACTCAGCGACGGGCTGCAAGGATGATCGAGCGGTGCGTTGGCTTGTCGATGGAATGAACGTGATCGGTGCGCGGCCCGACGGCTGGTGGCGGGATCGCGACGCCGCGATGCTGAGACTCGTCGACACGCTCGAGCGGTGGGCGGCGGGCTCCGGCGAGGACGTGACGGTGGTGTTCGAGCGGCCGCCGTCGCCGCCGATTCGATCTACCGTGATCGAGGTCGCCCACGCTCCTCGGCCTCGTCCGAACTCCGCCGACGACGAGATCGTCAGGCGCCTCGCAGCGGAACCCGATCCCGCCGCCGTCAGGGTCGTCACCTCGGATCGGTGGCTGGCCGAGCGCGCGTACGCCGCCGGCGCGACCGTCGAGGGCGCGGACTCATTTCGCACTCGGCTCGAGACGGAGGAGTGACCCCGCGGCGGCCAGCCTGAAGGCTTGCGCAGACGCAAGCGCCAAGGCGGAAGGATCCTAAGGACCTCCCAAGAATGTCCGGGTTTACAGGGTTCGGCTTGCCACAATCTGAAGATGGCCGATCAGCGCAGCCGCCAAGAGCCTCCGCAGCGCGCTCGCCGTGAGCCGACGCTCCCGCCCGGCTGGAGGGTGACCCCGGCTCCGGATGGCCGCGGTGGGCGCCGGCAGCCGCCGCCAGGCCGGCCCAACGTGAGATGGATGCTGGCGCTGCTGGTGCTCGTGCTGCTGGGACTCAACTTGTGGATCTCCTCGCGGGCGCTGCAGCCGAACGCGCGGGTTCAGATTCCTTACAGCCCGACGTTCTTAAGCGAGGTCAGCGCCAACAACGTCAGCGAGATCACCTCCACCTCGGATGCGATCCAGGGCACGTTCAAGACCGCGGTCAAATACCCGGCCAACTCGGGGGCGCAGGCGACGACCGATTTCTCAACCCAGATCCCGTCGTTCGCCAATCACGATCAGCTCTCGCAACTGCTGCAGCAGCACGACGTGACGATCGACGCCAAGCCACCGGACTCCGGCCCATCGCTGATCACCAGCCTGGTCTTCGGATTCGGGCCCACGCTCTTGCTGATCCTGCTGGTGGTGCTGGTGATGCGGCGCGCCGCCGCGGCGGGGGGAGGCGCCGGCGGGTTGATGTCGTTCGGGCGCTCACGAGCGCGGCGCGTGGAGGGCAGTGAGCAGCCGGTCAACTTCCAGGACGTGGCGGGCATCGACGAGGCCAAGGAAGAGCTCACCGAGATCGTCGACTTTCTCAAGAATCCCGACAAGTACCTGCGGCTGGGGGGACGGATTCCGCGTGGGGTCTTGCTGAGCGGGCTCCCCGGCACGGGCAAGACGCTGCTGGCGCGCGCGGTCGCCGGCGAGGCCGGCGTTCCGTTCTTCCAGATGTCCGCGTCGGAGTTCGTCGAGATGATCGTGGGAGTCGGAGCCTCGCGCGTGCGTGACCTGTTCGCGCAGGCCAAGCAGGCGGCGCCGGCGATCATCTTCATCGACGAGCTCGACGCGATCGGCCGCTCGCGCGCCGCCGGTGGGTCCAACATCACGGGCGGTCACGACGAACGCGAACAGACGCTCAACCAAATCCTCACCGAGATGGACGGCTTTGACCCGAGCACCGGAGTGATCGTGCTCGGCGCGACGAACCGTCCCGAGATCCTCGACCCGGCGCTGCTGCGTCCCGGGCGCTTTGACCGCCGCGTGTCGGTCCAGCCGCCAGACCGCGCCGGGCGCGAGGCGATCCTGCGCGTCCACACGCGCTCGGTGCCCCTCGCCGACGGCGTCGAGCTCGGCAACATCGCGTCAGCGACCCCCGGAATGGTGGGAGCGGATCTCGCGAACCTCGTCAACGAAGGAGCCTTGCTGGCGGCACGGCGCGGACACACTCGCGTCACCTCGGAGGACTTCTCGGACGCGCTCGAGCGAATCGTCCTCGGCGCGGAGCGCAAGGTGATGATCAGCGAGGACGACCGCCGCCGCACCGCCTATCACGAGGCCGGTCATGCGCTCGTGGGAATGCTGACTCCCGGGGCCGATCCCGTTCGCAAGGTCTCGATCATCCCTCGCGGCCAGGCTCTCGGCGTCACCTTCTCCTCCCCCGACGCGGACCGCTTCAACTTCGACGAGCGACATCTGCTGGCGCAGATCAAGGTCGCGCTCGGCGGTCGCACCGCGGAGGAGATCGTCTTCGGCGACCTGACCACCGGCGCCGAATCCGATATCCAGCACCTGACGCGGATCGCCCGCCACATGGTCGGCCGCTGGGGAATGAGCCGCGCGATCGGGCCGATCGCGGTGATTCCGATCGATGGCATGGGCCCACTGCTCCCCGGCTCCTCCGAGACCTCGGAAGCAACCCAACGGCTCGTCGACGAGGAGGTCAGGCGGATCGTCGAGACCGCCCATACCGAGGCCGGCAACCTGCTGCGCGAGCACCGCGAAAACCTCGACTCGCTGGTCGCATCGCTGCTCCATCACGAGACGCTCGATGAGGTCGACGCTTACGCGGCGGCACGGCTTTCGCGCAATCCCGCGGTGGTGGACACGGAGCGCCCGGCGGTGATCGAGCCCGCCTAGTGTCACGACTACAACGGGCGACGGCCGGCGAAGCCCGCTTCGGGGTCGTGCCAGAAGCCGATCTCGTCCTCCTCGAGCAGCCAGCACAGGTAGACCTCCTGGCCGTCGCGAATCGCGGGGAAGTCGACCAGTCCCCGATCGACGTCGCGTAGGACCACCTCGACGGCATCGAGCTCGGCGAGGGCGCGGCTCAGCTCGACCAGCGAGCCGCGCGACGTCACGCCCCGGATACGCGCCGCCGACCCGATCGTCGAGCGCCGAGATCGCTTGCGCTGTTCGCTCGCCGAGCGCGAGCAGCCGCGCCTGGGCCTCGCGAATCCATCTCACTCGCGCCGCGACCCATGGACGGACAGCGTTCGCCTGCTCGACCGTGTAGTGACGCTCGTGGCGCATGCGCGACGCGCGTCAATCTCCCAGCCGCGTCATCCGCGCGAGCGCCTCGTGGCACTCGACGACCCGCTGCTTGACCGGGTCGTCGTCGGGCCGATCGTGGACGAGATCCCATGTGCGGTCCGCGACCTCGCGCGCCGTCTCCGGCGTCGCGGTCTCCCACAGCCGGTCGACCAGCTTGAGCTCGAAGCTTTGAATCTGGTCGGCAGGATCACCGGGGGCAAGCCGCGGCAGCGGCTCACCTGTCGCTTCCTTCCACATCCCGGTCGCGACCAGCAGCCGGTTGCGCAACGTGATCGGGTCCATCGGGCTCAACAGCGATCATCCTAAAGGCCCAGAGACTCGCGCGGGGGACATCGAACGCAGGAGCGCGATGATCGATCATCCAAGCGCCGGAAGCCTCTGCTTGACAGTCATCAGCGGCGCGAACAAGTCGCCCTGCTCGTCGACCCGCGCGAGCACTTGCTCGGTGTCGAACGCAAGCAGTTCGCCGTCGCGGGTATCGCGGCAGCGGACCACCTCATCCCAGCTGACGGGCGTCGAGACCATTGGGCGCTCACGTGCGCGAACCGAGTAAACGGTGACCGTGGTCTTGTGCGCGTCGTTCTGGCTCCAGTCCACCAGCACCCTCCCCGGGCGCAGTCGCTTGGTCATGCGCGAGACGACGAGCTCGGGCATGCGCTGCTCGAGCAGCTCGGCGATCCGGCGCGCGAACGGCTTCGTCTGTCCGTAGTCGACGGGCGTGTTCAGCGGCAAGTAGACCTGGAGGCCTTTCGAACCAGAGGTCTTGGCGTAGGTCTCGAGTCGGAGCTGCTCGAACAACCCCCTCAGCACCAAGGCGACCTCGCTGCACTGCACGATGTCGGCGGGCGCCCCCGGATCGAGGTCGAAGACGAGCATCGTCGGCTGCTGGGGCGCGTGCGCGAGCGACAGCGAGGTGTGTAGCTCCACGTCGGCGAGGTTGGCCAGCCAGATCAGCGTCGGGCGGTCTTGCGCGAGTGTGTAGTTCACCTCGTTGATCTGCTCGGTGGTGATCCACTCGGGGCGATGGGAGGGCGACTGTTTCTCGTAGAAGTACTGCGACTCGACTCCGTTCGGGTAGCGCTTGAGCGTCAGCGCCCGGTCATGAAGGTGCGGCAACACCGCGGGCGCCACGCGCCCGTAGTAGGCGACGAGGTCGCCCTTCGTGAAGCCTGTCCGAGGAAACAGGACCTTGTCCCAGTTAGAGATCCTCAGCCGGCGCCCCTCGGTGAGAACCGCGATCGCGCCCTCGGGCAGGACCTCGACCTCATCGAACAGCGCTTGCGGGGCGTCGGGCGACGCCGCGACCGACTCCGTGTCCAGGGCGACGTCGCGGGGCGACTTGTCCTCGCGCAGGCCCTTGTAGGACGGGGCGCGCATCACCCCCTCGCCGGTCCATTCCCGGAACTCGATCTCGGCGACCAGGCACGGCTCGACGAACACGGCATCCCGAGGCAGCCTTGGCCCGGAAGCAAACGGGCTCGTCGCTCGCCGCAGCAGCCTCAGACGGCTCCTCAGATCTTCGAGCGTCTGTTCGGTGAAGCCGGTGCCGACGCGCCCCGCGTACCTGAAGGCCCCGTCTTCGCTATAGCCCATCAGCAGCGCCCCGATCCGCTCGGCGCGCCTGCCCTCGCCGGGGATCCAGCCCCCGATCACCAGCTCTTGCCGGAGCGTGTGCTTGACCTTCAACCATGCCCCGGTCCGTCGCCCCGCCTCATACCGTGAGTCGAGGCGTTTCGCGAGCACGCCCTCGAGTCCCTGCTCGCGGGTCGCGGCCAGCAGCGGCTCGCCTTCGCCGCGCTGTGCTGCCGGGACGTGCCAGGCCTGTCCCTTCAGCGCCAGCTGCTCCAGCTTCGCGCGTCGCTCGCTCCAGGGCAGCTCCATCAGCGAGCGACCGTCGAGGTAGAGCAGGTCGAAGATCGCGAACACGACCGGCGTGCCGGCCGCCAGCCGGCGGACGGCCGAGGCCGAGGTGACGTGCATACGCCGCTGCAGGCGCTCGAAGCTGGGGCGCCCGCGATCGTCGAACGCGATGATCTCGCCGTCGAGCACGGCTTCCCGCATCCCGAGCTGGCCGAGCAGGCCGCGGATCTCCGGATAGGCGTCGGTGATCTCGTTGAGGTTGCGGCTCTCGAGCCGGAGCCTTCCGGGCTGTAGATAGGCGATCGCGCGCACCCCATCCCACTTGACCTCGAACGCCCAGTCCGATTCGGGCGCCGGGAGCTTCGCGCTCGGGCGGGCGAGCATCGGCACGATCCGCTCCGGGAACGGATCACGTCCCGGATCCGTCGGAGGATCCATCCGGTGAATCATCCAGTCGCTGGCCGAGGCCTCGTCGCGGCCGATCGAGAACAGCCCGTAGCGTCCGCTCAGCCGCTCGCCGTGGAAGGTGACCTCGACCTTGCGCGGGTCCCACTTGTGAAGCTCGTAGGTGCCGCGATCCCAGAGCGACATCGTGCCCGCCCCGTACTGGCCCTTGGGAATCTCTCCCTCGAACTCCAGGTACTCGAGCGGGTGATCCTCGGTGTGGACCGCAAGACGGTTCTCTGCCGGGTCCGGCGGAATCCCATTGGGAATCGCCCACGAGGCGAGCGCGCCGTCGTGCTCCAGCCGCAGATCCCAGTGCAGTCGGGTCGCGTGGTGCTCTTGGACCACGAACCGTGGCGCATCGCCGGCTCCATCCGAGGATCGGGAGCCGGCGGGCTCGGAGGTCCGCTTGAAGTCCCGTTTGTCTCTGTAGCCCTCCAGGCGGTCGCGAGGCATCAGTCCTCATTCTGGCGCGCGCGCGGTCTACGATCGATTTGTGCGCATCACGACCTGCAGGGCTTCTTCACCAACTTTTACGCGCACGCGGCATCATTTGTGAAATGGCGCGCGTTCTCGTGGTCGACGACGAGCCCGCTGTGCGGCGGGCTCTCGAGCGCGCCCTGCGGCTCGACAACTACGAAGTGGCGCTCGCGGCCGACGGCGAGGAAGCACTCGACGCGCTGGCGAGCTCGCCGGCCGACGCAGTGATCCTCGACGTCGCGATGCCCCGCCTCGATGGGATCGAGGTCTGCCGGCGCATGCGCCAGGCGGGTGATCGAACCCCGATCTTGATGCTCACCGCCCGCGACGCGATCGATGACCGCGTCCAAGGCCTCGACGTCGGCGCTGACGACTACCTCGTCAAGCCGTTCGCGCTCAGGGAGCTGCAGGCGCGGTTGCGAGCGCTGCTGCGCCGCACGAGCGACGGCGCCGCCCAGGGCGAGGTGCTCCGATACGGGGATCTGGTGCTCGACCCCGTAGCCCACGAGGTCCATCGCGGCGAGCGTGAGATCGACCTCTCACGCACCGAGTTCTCGCTGCTCGAGCTGTTCCTGCGTCACCCGCGCCAGGTGCTCACGCGCTCGCAGATCTTCGAGAACGTCTGGGGCTACGACTTCGGTCCGACCTCTAACGCGCTCGGCGTGTACATGGGTTATTTGCGTCGCAAGACCGAGGAGGGAGGCGAGTCTCGCCTGCTTCACACGGTCAGGGGCGTCGGATACATCCTGCGGGACTGAGAGGATCGCCGGCGGTGCCGCTGCGTCGCAGACTCGCATATGCAGCCGCCGGCGCGGTCGCAGTCGCGGTCGTGCTCGCCTGCGCCATCTGCTACATGGTCGTGCGGGGCCAGTTGCGCGGCCAGGTGGACAGCGCGCTTAGGGCTCAGGCGGCGCTGGTGATCCAGACCGGGCCTGCCGGCCTCGGCGGCGGCGTCGCTTCCCTCCCTCCCAACGCCGGCGGGCCGGCGCCTTACGGGCAGATCGTCAGCGGCGCTGGCGCGCCCTTTGACAGCTGGGGTGGGGAGAACCTGCCGACCGACTCGAGCACCCAGGCGGTCGCCTCCGGGCAACCCGCGATGACGCTTCGAGACGTCACGATCTACGGCAACCACTTGCGCCTGATCACCTTCCACGACAGCACGAACAATGGCGCGCCGGTGGCGGTCGAGCTCGCGCGCCCGCTCGCGGGCGTCGATCGGATCCTCTCGCATCTTCGCCTGGTGCTGATCTTGCTCTGTGCGGGCGGCGTGGCGCTCGCCGCCGCTCTCGGGCGGGTCGCCGCCCGCCATGTGCTGGCGCCGCTAGCGGAGGTCGCCCAGACGGCGCAGGAGATCGGCGAGACCGATGATCTCTCGCGGCGCCTGCGCATCCACGCCGACGATGAGATCGGCCAGCTCGCGGATCGCTTCAACACGATGCTGGAGCGACTGGAGGCATCGCGCGCGGCGCTCGATGAGTCCGTCCGGGCGCAGCGCCAGCTTGTCGCCGACGCCTCCCACGAGCTCCGCACGCCTGTCACGAGCCTGCGCACCAACGTCGAGGTGCTGCTCGCCGAGGCGCACCTGAACGATGAGGAGCGCCGCCGCTTGCTGAGCGACGTGGTCGAACAGAGCGAGGAGCTGACCACGCTGGTCGGCGACCTCATCGAGCTCGCACGCGGCGACCAGCCCGCGGGCGCGACCGAGGAAGTGCGCCTCGACCGAATCGCCGCCGACTCGGTCGACTGGGCGCGACGCAACGCTGCCAACGTGCACTTCGAGGCGGAGCTCGAGCCGGTGATCGTCGAGGGAGTCCCCGAACGGCTGGAGCGCGCGATCAACAACCTGCTCGACAACGCGGCTCGTCATTCGCCGCCCGGCGGCATGGTTGAGGTGACCGTGAACGCCGATGGTCTCAGCGTGCGCGACCACGGGACCGGCGTCGTGAGCGAGGACCTGCCGTATGTATTCGATCGCTTCTTTCGCGGTGCCAACAGCCGGGGGCGCCAAGGTAGCGGCCTGGGGTTGGCAATCGTGCGGCAGGTGGCTGAGCAACACGGTGGCTCCGCGGCGGTCGAGAACGCGCCCGATGGTGGCGCGATCTTCACGCTTCGCCTCCCCACTTCGCCGCTTCGCGCAGACGGCTCCACCCTCTGGGCGGACGTGCCAGCGGCGCCCGGCACGCGCTGAGCAAGCGGCTTCTCGGCAGCCAGAACCGCCCCCCTGGATCGCTGTACGCTCCCCCGAGATGGCAGCTCGACTCGCCGCGATCCTCGTCACGCTGCTCGCTGCTCTCGTGCTGACGCCGGCATCGTCGCTCGCCGATGGTGATCCCGCGAGCGACGTGCTGCTGGGAGAGAACGTCTTCTATCCGTACACCCCGCCGGTCTCCACCGCGACCCAGAACGCCCTCAACGCGCAAACCGCGGCGGCCAGGCAGGCCGGTTTCCCGCTCAAGGTCGCGCTGATCGCCTCGCCGGTCGATCTCGGCGTGATCCCGGAAGTGTTCGGCAAGCCGCAGGCCTACGCCAACTTCCTGGACCAGGAGATCAGCTTTTCCGGTCGGCAGCCGTTGCTGGTGGTGATGGCGGCCGGTTACGGGGTCCAGGGCATGAGCGCGACAACCGCAGCCGCTGTCAGATCGCTTCCGAAGCCGGCCGGCCGGGCCAGCGAGGATCTGGCGAAGGCAGCGATCACCGCGGTCGGGAAGCTCGCGGGGGCGGCTGGCCACCCGATCAAAGGCAGCTCGAGTGGGTCGGCGTCGAATAGCGGCGGCAGCTCATCGCGCACGATCCTGCTGATCGCGCTGGTGCTCGCGGCGCTCGCAACGGCGGGCGTTCTGGTGGCGCTTCGACACCGTGAAACCCGCAGTCGACGCGCCCAGCGCCGCGGCGGGCTTCGCCTCAGTCCCAGCGATGGCGACCGGCGCGTAGCGCGCGAAGCTCCGAGACGCCGTCGGCCCCCTCGTCGCTGACGCCGCGGCGCCGCCGACCCGCCAGCAGCCTGACCGCGAGCTCGCGCTCGCGCACGCCACCGTCGCCGTCAGGGCTGACCTGGACCACGCGCGCCCGCGGATGCGAGGCGACGCATTCGGCCAGCCGCGTGCCGACGAACAGCAGCGCAGCCCCGTCGTCCGCGGCGTACCCCGGTGGCAGCTCGCCGGCCGCCACCGCCGCCCGGTACACCGGCAGCCTTCCTGACTCGTTGCCGAGGTGAACCGACAAGCTGCCCGGCAGCAGTCCCAGCCCGGCCACTGGCTGCGGCGCGCCACCGCTGATGCTCACGCCGCCCTCGAACCAGCACATCGCGCCCGCGCTCAAGCCGGCGATCACGACGCCCGACTGCCACGCTTCCCGCATCGCTTCATCGACTCCATGCTCCCGCCAGATCGCAAGCATGTTGCGCATCGACCCGCCGCCGACGTAGATCGCGTCCTGCGAGCGAAGGTGCTGGAGCGGATCGATCCGATCGCGCCCGAGATGAAACAGCGACAGCGCGCTCGGCTCGCATGGCCAACCGCCAAAGCGCTCATAGAAGCGAGTCAGCTGATCTTTGGGATCGCCGCTAGCGGTCGGCAGGAAGCAGATTCGCGGCAGCGCTTTCCCGGTCAGCGTCAGCACCAGCCTGTCGAGCGCCGGGTTGCGCTCCTGCATCGTGAAGCCGCCCCCTCCCACCGCGAGGATGCGGCGACGGTCAGCGCCCTCGGGCGCTGGCTCCGCCGGCGTCACGCTGCGATCGGCTGGCCGCTGCAGGCTGTCTGCGTGCCGAGGAACCGAACCTGCAACTCACGCTCGGTCGCGCCTCCGGCGCCATCGGAGGACACGTACACGGCGCGTGCGTGAGGGCGTGATGCGACCACTTCGGACAACTCGGTACCGATGAAATGTAGCGCTGCCGCGTCGCCCACCCCATACCCCGGCGGCAACCCATCGGCGACCGCCGCGGTGAACGCGCTTGCGCGGTCAGGTTCCTCGTGGTAGTGAACGGCGTTGCTCCATGGCAGGAAGCCGAGCGCCTCGATCCGTCTCGCCGGGCCTTGGTGAAAACCGCTGACGGCGTGCGCGAACCAGCACAGCGAACCGGCCGAGCCTCCGCACATCACGACGCCCGCGCGCCAAGCGTCTCGCAAGGCGAGATCGATTCCGTGGGACCGCCACGTCCCGAGCAGCGAAATCAGGCTGCCCCCGCCGACGTACACCAGATCCTGAGCCATCAGGTGCGCGCGGGGATCGCCAACGCCCGTCTCGCGTCGAAACAGCGAGATATGCGAAGGCTCGCAGCGCGGCGCCGCGAACGCGCGGTAGAAGCGGACCACGTAATGGTCGGCGTCGCCGCTGGCGGTCGGCAAAAAGCATACGCGAGGGCGATCGACGCCCGTCAGGTTGAGCACGTGATCGTCGAGCAACGGGTTGCCCCACTCGGTCGAGAAGCCCCCACCCCCAAACGCAACGATCTGAGGCGGCCGCGCGCGCATGTGGAGACGATAGGGCGCCTCACGGGAGCTGGTCATTGGCCCCGTGGACAATCTGTGTCGCGCGCGGCGCTCCATCAGCCAGGCCGCAGTCAGTTGGCGCTGGGCCAATTGTCGCGCCGCGTATATGAAATCGTCACACGGGGCGCGGCAAGGTGAATTACGCTCGCCTTCTCTCTCTCCGGGCGAGGGGCCGGCTGCCTGCCGGCCCCTCCAGCTTCATGAAGCCGGAGCCGCCTCCGAGGGCGTCGAGGCGTCTGCGAATTCGCGGAACAGGCCCGTGACAACGAACACGGTCTGCTCGGCGATGTCGACCGTGTTATCGCCGATCCGCTCGAGACAGCGTGCGACCAAGATCATGAACATTGCCCACTCGCGCACCTCCTGCTCCTCGCCGACCTCGACCGCGCGTCTGAAGATGTCACGGTTCAGCCGATTGATTCCCGCGTCCTGATGGACCAGGTCTTGGGCGAGCGCCACGTTGCGCGAGGCGAAGGCATCCTTGGACTGCATGACCTGCGAGCGGGCCAGCTGTCCCATGCGCTCGATCAGGTCGAGGATGTCCTTGTCCTTCGGTGCCTCGTAACCGGACAGCGGCACAAGCTTGGCGATGTTCACGCACTGGTCACCCATCCGCTCGACGCAGCGAATGACGTGCAGCAAGGCCGCCACGATTCGAAGGTCTCCGGCCACCGGTGCCTGGCGCGCCAAAGTGGAGAGGATCCCCTGGTGCACCTCGAGGTAGCGCCCGTCGATCCGGTCATCGTCGGCCACGACCATCCCGGCCAGCTCGACATCCTGGTAGGAGATTGCCTCGAGCGCCCGATCAAGCTGCCCGATCACCATGTCGAGCCCTCCCAGGGCCTGCTTCTCCAGCTGCTTCAGCGTCTCGCGGAACTGATGGCGAGTTTCTTGCATTGCCGGGCCCCCTAGCCGAACTTGCCCGTGACGTAGCGCTCGGTCCGCTCGTCGTTGGGGTTGGTGAAGATGTCGTTGGTCGGGCCGTGCTCGATCAGCTCCCCGTCGAGCATGAACGCAGTCGAGTTCGCCACCCGCGCGGCCTGCTGCATGTTGTGGGTGACGATCACGATCGTGTAGCGCTCCTTGAGCTCGTCGATCAGCTCCTCGACCTTCAACGTCGAGATCGGATCGAGCGCCGAGGCAGGCTCGTCCATCAGGATCACCTCGGGCTCAACGGCGACCGTGCGAGCGATGCACAGCCGCTGCTGCTGCCCGCCCGAGAGGCCGATCCCCGGCTCATTCAGCCGGTTCTTGACCTCGTTCCAGAGTCCCACCGCGCGCAGCGACCTGTGTACCCGTTCGCGCAGGTTGTCGCTGCGCGTGCCGCTCAATCTCAGACCAGCCGCCACGTTGTCGAAGATCGACATCGTCGGAAACGGGTTGGGCTTCTGGAAGACCATCCCGATCATGCGCCTGACGGCGGTGACATCGACCCCCGGCCCGTAGACGTCGAGATCATCGAGCGTGACGCTGCCTTCGGCGCGCGCGCCCGGAATCTCCTCGTGCATCCGATTGATGCAGCGGATCACGGTGGACTTGCCCGACCCAGACGGCCCGATCAACGCGGTCACCTGGTTGGCCGGGCACTCGAGGTTGATCCCCTTGATGCTGTGGAGCTGGCCGTAGTAGGCGTGCAGGTCCTTGACGTTGACCGCGTGGCCGGCGCCCTCGCGGACGCCGAGCGCGGCGACATCTGGCGCCGCTTCGGCTTGTCCTGACTGGCCCCCGGCACTCGACATTTCAGTTGTTTCCTTGCTCGTGGTTTCTGGCGGGATCATGCCATGCGGCTCCTTCGCGAGGCGAGTCGAGCGATCAGATTCAGGATCAAAACGAGCGCGACCAGCGTCAGCGCCGCGCCCCAGGCACGCTGGATCACCACCGACCTTGGGGAAAGGATGTCGTTGTATATCTGCAGCGGGAGCGCGTTCATCTGCGCGTTGAGGCTGCCGGTCAGCGCGAATGCGCCCGCGGTCGTAAACAGCAGCGGCGCGGTCTCGCCCATTCCCCTCGCGACCGCTAGCAGCGAACCAGTCACCAGGCCGGGAATCGCTGTTGGCAGCACCACTCGCAGGACCACCCGCCAGCGAGGGGCCCCAAGCGCGAGCGCCGCCTCTCGCAGGCTGTCGGGCACCAGCAACAGCACAACCTCGGCCGAGCGAGTGACGATCGGAAGCATCAGCAACGCGAGCGCGATCGACCCTTTCCAACCGGCAAACCCGCTGCCGCCGACGTGGCCGAGGACCAGCGAGATGTAGATGAACAAGCCAAAGACGATCGACGGCACGCCGGTCATCACGTCGATGAAGTACCGGATCACGTTCCCGAAGCCAGAGTCCCGGCCGTACTCGGTCAGGTACAGGGCCACGCCGATCCCGATCGGCACCGAGATCAGCGTCGCGAGCCCGACGATCTCCAGCGTGCCGAAGATCGCGCTACGGGTGCCGCCGGGATCGCCGAAGAAGTTCCCATTCGGATCTGAGCTGAAGAAGCTGCCGCTCAAGGCACCAAGCCCCTTGTGCAGCAGGTAATAGATCACCAGCAACAGCGGCACCAGCGCGATCAGGGTCGCGAGCAGCAGCAGGCCTCGCATCACCTGATCGGTGCGGCGGCGGCGCGCGCTGACCTGGGGAAGGCTGGCCAGATTCATGCTGCCTCACCAGCCGCCGCCGCCGGCGCTGGGGCCGCGGGCGCCCCGGTCGCGCCCGTAGCGCCCGTCCCGCGGTGCTTTCGGTGTCCCCGAGCGACGAACCAGCGCGCGATGATGTTGACGATCAGCGTCAACACAAACAGCACCAGGCCGGCGGCAAACAGGGCCGAGGAGTGAATCGGCGTGTTGGCCGCCTCGCCGAACTCGTTCGCGATCACCGCCGCGAGGCTGTAGCCCTGGCTGAACAGGTGATGGCCGATTACAGGCGCGTTCCCGATCACCAGCACCACCGCGATCGTCTCGCCGAGCGCTCGCCCCAGCCCCAGCATCGCGCCGCCGGTGATCCCGGGTCGGGCGTACGGCAGCACCGCCATCCGGATCATCTCCCACCGCGTGGCACCCAGCGCCAGGGCCGCCTCCTTGTTCTCGGGCGGCACGGTCGCGATCACCTCGCGTGAGATCGCGGACACGATCGGAAGGATCATGATCGCCAGGATCAGTCCGGCGATGAAGTAGTTGGGGCCCGTCGTTGTGCCGCCGCCGATCCACGGAATGAACGAAAAGGTGCTGGCAAACCACTTCTCCGCCGGCAGCAACTTGGGGATCAGCACGAACACGCCCCATAGCCCGTAGACGACCGACGGCACTGCCGCCAGCAGATCGACGAGGATTGCGAGCGGCGCGCGAGCGCGGCGCGGGCACAGCTCCGTGAGATACAGAGCGGTGGCGATCGCGACCGGCACGCCGATGAGGAGCGCGATCGCGGAGGTGATCAGCGTTCCCACCAGCAGCGCCGCGCCGTGGTAGATGTTGCGCGCGACGTCCCAGTCGTTGCCGAAGATGAAGCTGAGCCCGAATTGGCTGAAAGCCTTCTGTGACTGGCCGATCAGCCTGATGAAGAAGTAGGCGAGCAGGGCTAGAATCGCGACCGCGAGCGCGGTCAGCCCGACCTGCATCGCCCGATCTGGTAACCGGCCTAGCGGCGACCGCTCGAAAACCGAGCGGCCGCCGGAGACGTTTGTGACGGAGCTTGACTCCACCCACGCGTCCTTACGAGAGCGGTGATCCGTTGCACTTCATCTTTGCCAGCTGCGCATTGTCCTTCGACGCGATGTCCGCCGGCAGCGGCGCGTAAGGCAGCTGGTTGCTTCCGGCGCCCAGCGTGCTCTGCCCTTGCCCGAATGCGTAGGTAAGGAAATGCTTGACCGCGGATGCCGTCGATTGGCTTACGCCCGCCTTGCACATGTCCTCGTAGGCAACCAGGAACGTCTGCGAGACGATCGGGTAAGCGGAGGGGTTCGGCGAGTTGATCGTCGAGATCCCGAGATCCGAGGGGACCTTGATACCCGACGCCGCGGCCGAGGTGTTGGCAATCGAGGGCAGCACGTAGGTGCCGGCCGAGTTCTTCACCGCCGCGTAGGTGAAGTTGTTCTCGATCGCGTACGCCTGCTCGACGTAGCCAACCGCTCCCGAGGTCTGCTTGACCGCCGCGGCGACGCCGGAGTTCTTCGCCGCGCCTGTGCCGGTCGGCCACTTGACGTCCTTGCCCGCCCCGACCTGGGACTTCCATGTCGGGTCGACGTCTGAGAGATAGGTCGTGAACCCGTTGGTGGTGCCCGAGGAGTCCGAGCGATGCACGACCGTGATCGGCGTGCTGGGAAGGCTCATCCCCGGGTTCAGCGACTTGATCGCGGGATCGTTCCAGGTCTTGATCTTGCCCAGGAAGATGTTGGCCAGCGTGGTGCCATCGAGCTTCAGTCCGCTCTTGGTCCCGGACAGGTTGTAGGAGACCGTGATCGCGCCAAACGCGACCGGGAACTGGTACAGAGGCCCCTTGGCCTTCGACCTGTCGGCCGATTTCAACGCCGGATCGCTCCCGGCAAAGTCGACCGTGGCGGACTGCAGCTCCGCGATGCCCGCCCCTGACCCGACCGGGTTGAAGTTCACGGTAAGCCCTTGCGATTTCAGCGTCGATCCCCATTGCTGGTAGATCGGAGCCGCGAGCGTGGAGCCCGCGCCATTGATGGTGCCCTTGCCTCCTGCGCTGCTGCCCGAGCTCGGCGAGCTCGAGGACGCTGCGGCCGGTGAACTCGAGGTCGAGCTCGAGCTCGACTTGCTCGAGCCGCATGCAGCGACCACGAGCGACGCGGCCACCAGCGAGGCGACCGCCCTGATGCGACTTGTACTCAACGTCATCTCCTTCACTAGGTGTGCGGGGGAGTCTTTGCGGATCGGCCTCTTGCGGTGTTATCCAGCTGTGAACCGATGGTTGCGGCTGTGTGTGCGCTCTGCCGCCATCCGGTAGCCGAAGCCGAAGTGCGTATGGATGAATTGCCACTCGGGCAGCGCTTGCTCGAGCTTCACTCGCAGCTTGCGGACGTACACGTCAACCGAGCGGTCCCCCGGACGCATCTCCTTCCCCCAGACAAGGCTGAACAGCTCCTCGCGCGCCATGATCCGGTCGGCTCGCCGCGCGAGCTCGGTGAGCAGCCGAAGTTCTCGAATCGAGAGCATCAGCGCCCGGCCGCTCGCGCGCGCCAGGTGCTCATCGGGGAGGATCTCGAGCGGCCCCACCTCGAGCACCTCCCGCCGTGACGGGATGGTTGCCGACATCCGCATGGATGCTGCTCCGGCCAGCGCGATCTCGCGTTATCAATTAGTAACGCCGATGTGAACAAGATGTGACCAGGTGAAGCACCCGGCCGCTGAATCTTCGCGTCAGTCGCTGAGGGCTGGGTCGAGACCCGCGTCGGCCTCGACCTCCGAGACCTGTCCATCGTGGGCGGCGACCGGCTCGCTCACGGTCTCGACGCCATCGTGCTCGCGCTCGGGCGCGCATCGATAGCCAACGCCGAAATGGGTGTGGATGTAGGCCCACTGCGGTGACGCGGCCCGCAGCTTCTGGCGCAGCTTTCGCACGAACACGTCGACCGAACGGTCGCCGTGCGCCATCGCGTAGCCCCACACGCGCTCATAGATCTCCTCCCGACGGAGGACGCGATCGGACTGGGCGAGCAGGTGCAGGATCTCGAACTCGCGGGCGGTCAACTCGAGGCTGGCGGCGCCGGCATACGCCTGGTAGAGGTCAGGTCGCACGGTGATCTCGCCCACTCTGATCACGGCCTCGAGCTCGGGCATCTCGTTGCGCCGGTGACGGCGAATCGCGGCCTCGATCACGCAGATCAGCTCTTCCGGATGGCACGGCTTGGTCAGCCACGCATCGGCGCCGATGCGCAGGCCTCGTACTCGCTGAGCCACGGAGGACGGCCCGGTGCAGATGATCACCGCGAGCCCGGGAAGCCGCGCACAAACGCGCTCCAGGTATTCCCAGCTGCCGGGTCCGAGCACGGTGACATCGATCACCATCGCGTTCAACCGCATCGACACGAGCGCGTCGGCGGTCACCGGGCTCGAGACGGCTCGATACTCCCAGCCGAGCGCGTCGAGCCGGTTAGAGAGAACTTGCATGAACCCGGGGTCGCGGTCGATGACCGCTAGCCGGAGCCGGTTATGCGAGCGCGGCGAGGCCGCTGGCGGCCCCGACTGCTCGTCGCTCCTTTCGGGCGACATGCTGAGCACTCTAGTGCAATCGTCGTCATGGCATCGGCCGCTTCCTCGCCGAGTAACAGCATGTTTACACGCAAAAAGCGGCTGAATGGCGGCCGCGAACCGCCGCTCGGGAACTGGCATCACGGCCGCCGCGCCCGGCCGCGTGGTGACGCGCCGCGGATGAATCCGCGACATGATCGAGCGATGAACCCCACGCGCAGAGTCCGTCCCGCGGCACTCGCGGCACTCGCGACGCTGGCGACTGCGGCTTGTGGATCCTCAGGCTCCTCAAGCTCGTCGACCGCAGCGCGGAGCAGCGCGAGTCAGCCGGCCGCAACTCAAACCTCCGCTGGGCTTCCGCCCGCGGTCAACGAACTCGCCGCGGCCGAGCGTCCCAGCACAGGCGCGTTTCCCTCCCCGCATGGTCGCACCCTGCAACAGCTCGCGAGGCTCGCGACCGCGAGCGCTCAGTTCGGCGCCGCCACCGGCACATTCACCCCAGGCTTACGCCGGGTTGCGTTTGCGCTAACCGCGAGCTCCGGCGCCTACGTCTACGCCCCGACCGCCCTCTACATCGGGAAGGGCCCGAACTCTCCGGCCGAGGGCCCGTCCCTCGCCCCGGCGGATCCGATGTCGGTGGCACCGCAGTACCGCAGCGAGCAGAACTCCGGCCCCGGCGGGATCCAGGCGATCTACCACACCAACGTGGATCTGCGATCAGCGGGCACCTACACGGTGCTGGCGCTGACCAAGACGCCGAAGGGCTTGGTCGGATCGCCGGGTGAGGTCGCGGTCGCCACCTCCTCGCAGATCCCCGATGCCGGCCAGCGGCCCCCCGACATCGCGACCGACACGGTGGCCTCTGTTCACGGCAACACCGCACTGCTCACGACCCGCATCCCCCCCGAGGACATGCACCGGGTCTCGTTCGAGCATGTGCTGGGAAAGCGCCCGATCGCGCTGCTGTTCTCGACGCCGCAGCTCTGCACCTCACGGGTGTGCGGACCGGTCACCGACATCGCCGTCCAGTTCGAGCAGCAGTACCAGAGCCGGATCGCGTTCATCCACGAAGAGGTCTACGTCAACAACCAGCCTGCGCAAGGCCTTCGCCCCCAGCTGAAGGCGTTCCATCTCGAGACCGAACCCTGGCTGTTCACGATCAACCGCCAAGGGATCATCGCCGCGCGGCTGGAAGGGGCCTTCGGTCGTAACGAATTGCGGCAGGCTCTGCAGGCGGCCCTGCAATGAGCCGCCAGCGGCGGGCTCGCCTGCGCAGGCCTAGTTCCGCGCTGGCCTGGTAGTAAAGGCGCCCGCCGACCGATCTCAGCTCTTCGCGAACTCTTCGTTAGCTGGCGGTGTGCTGGAGTCTCGCACGTCGCTCGTCGCTATCCTGAGTGCGCACGGGGTCGTCGCAAACTCCCCGCATCTCCGATGGCCTCCCGCACCAAGCAAAAGGAAGAAGCACGCGCTCGCCGGCTCGCTCAGGAGCGCGCTCACGCCGAGCAGGCCCGGCGCAACCGCCGGCTGCGGATGGTGGGTGCCGTCGTGCTCGGCGCGGTCATCGTGGTGGCGATTGCGATCGCGGTCTCCAGTGGTGGCAGCAGCAGCGGTGGCACCGGTCTCCAAGCCGGAACCAAGAGCTCCCAGACGGTCGCGCAGGTCAACTCTTTCCTGTCGGGGATTCCCCAATCCGGGGCCACGCTCGGGAATCCCAGCGCGAAGGTCACGGTGGACTATTACGGCGATCTGGAGTGTCCGATCTGCCGCGACTTCACGCTCAACGGCGGCTGGCCGCAGCTCGTCGCAAACGAGATCCGGCAAGGCAAGGTGAAGGTCGTCTACCGCGCCTTCCAGACCGCGACCCCGAGTGCCCAGACCTTCCAGACGCAGCAGGTCGCGGCACTCGCGGCCGGCAAGCAGGACAAGTTCTGGAACTTCATGGAGCTCTTCTACCACGAGCAGGGCACCGAGGACACCAGCTACGTGACCGAGGGCTATCTGACCAGCCTCGCGCAGCAGGCGGGGCTCAACCTCAGCACCTGGAACACCGACCGCAAGGATCCGGCGCTGCTCGCGCAAGTCGAGTCCGACGGTCAGTCGGGCAACTCGATCGGCGTCCAGGGCACTCCCACGCTGGTTTTCTTTGGCCCGAAGGGCTCGACGTCGCCGAGCGCGGGCGTGCCCAGCTACTCGGATCTCCAAAGCGCGATCAGCAAGGTCTCATGACCGACGCCCGCGTCGCGAGCCCGAAGCGCCAGCGCACGCCGGCTGTGCGCGGGCCGGACGCCGCGACGGAGGTTCGCCGCGATGCCGATCGGCGGCTCGCGATCGCGATCGGGGTGCTGTGCCTGATCGGGATCGGCATCGCCGGCTATCTGACCTATGTCCACTACGCCGGGCTGAAGGTCCTGTGCCTCTCGAGCGGCGGCTGCGAAACCGTCCAGGCCTCCACATACGCCAAGCTGGATGGGATCCCGGTGGCCGTGCTGGGGCTCGGCGGCTACGTCTTGATCCTCGCCTCACTCGCGATCCGCGGTGATATCGGTCGCGCCACCGGCTTCGGGATCGCGCTGATCGGCTTTCTGTTCAGCGCCTACCTCACCTACCGCGAGCTGTTCACGATCAAAGCGATCTGTCAGTGGTGCGTGAGCAGCGCGGTGCTGATGACGCTGTTGCTGATCCTCACCGGCTACCGCGTCTTGCGCGAGGAACCGCCCGCAGGGTGAAGCTGCTGTCAGTGACGTAGTGGAGATCGGATGCCGGCTCCCGGAGGTCGAGGCCGGAAGCTGGTTCGGCACCCCCGGGTTAGGCGCAGGCGGGTCGGACGCGCGCAAGCTGGAGCCGCGCCCGCTCCCCGGGATGCCTCGTTCACATGTAAGTCACAAGAAGTTGGCCGTTCGGTCACGATTTCGGGGAGTTTGCGGATGAACCTGCGGTGTTATGAACGATCAAACCAACGACAGCCGCGCGGGCCCATCGGTCGTGTCCTCCATCCCCGCGGGGGCGAACCTGGCGCCGAAGCAGCTCGCGCGCCCCGCGCCGCAACCGACGCGGGTGGCGGTGGTCGCGAATGCGATCGGATGGGCTGGCGGCGTCAGGCACCCTCTGGCGCAGCTGCTAGACCGCGACATCCCAGGCCACGACCTCGAGGTGATCGCGCCCAGCCCGTCAGCGATCGAGGAGGCGATGTCCAAACGTCGCTACGAGTTGCTGCACGTATGCGCTCCCAGCCCTGCGGCGCTGGCAGCGCTGGAGCTCGCACCCGTTCGCCGGTCGCGGCCTCGCCGCTAGGGGGTTCGGGTTCGCGACCCTGCTAGTCGACCTTCTAGACACTCCGGGATCGAACGAAGCGAGCTGTCCGCGACGGAGCGGATGATCTGGCCGTGAGCTGGCGATCGACGCGCGCCGCCGGACGCACTGAGGAGGCGATCAGGGAGATCGCGGTGATCGACCTGGGCTCAAACTCCTGGCGCCTGGTGGTGTTCACGTATGCCCCGGGAGCGTGGTGGAAGCGCACCGACGAGCTGTACGAGACCGTCCGCATCGGCGAGGGGCTGGGAGCCTCCGGGCGCCTCAGCGAACGGGCAATCGAGCGCGGACTGGAGACGCTCGGGGTGTTCGCACGCTTCTGCGCCGCCAATGGGCTGGCGCCGTCGGACGTCTACGCGGTCGCGACCAGCGCGATCCGCGACGCCTCCAACCGCGAGCAGTTCCTGCAGAGCGCGGAGCGGAGCACCGGCCTGACGATCGAGGTTCTCTCGGAGGAGGACGAGGCGCGCTACGGCTACGTCGCGGCCGTCAACACCTCGACGCTGACCGACGGCGTGGTGCTGGAGCTGGGCGGCGGCAGCATGCAGCTGATCGGGGTGACGGATCGTCACGCTGGGCCGCTCGGCTCGTTTGCGCTCGGGGCGGTCCGGCTCACAGAGGAGTTTCTTCCCGGAACTGGTCCGGCGAAGAAGAAAGACCTTCAGCGCGTCCGCGCGCGGGTGCGCGACACCCTCGCGGAAATCGAGTGGTTGCGCACGATCGATGGAGCGCTGGTCGGCGTCGGGGGAGCGGTGCGCAATCTCGCGGCCGCCGCGCAACCGGTCGTCGAGCAGCTCGACATCGGCGTGCAGGGGTTCGTGATCACGCGCGAGATGATGGCGCAGCTCGTCAAGACGCTCGCCGGCATGTCGGTGCAGGAGCGCGGCACGGTGCCCGGCATCAAGCCCGGCCGGGGAGACATCATCCTGGCTGCGGCGCTGACGATCGAGACGGTGCTCGAGCTCGGCGGCTTCGACGGGATCGAGGTGACCGAAGCCGGCCTGCGCGAAGGCGTTTTTCTTGCCCGCACGCTGTTGGCGGGCGGGGAGCCGCTGTTCGATGACGTGCGCGAGGCGGCGGTCCGCAACCTCGCGATCCAGTACGAGTCCGACATCACGCACGTCGAGCACGTGGCGAGGCTCGCGCTACAGATGTTCGACTCGTTGGTCGACAGCGGCCTGCTCGAGCCGCGCCGGGACGAGCGGGAGCTGCTGTGGGCGGCGTCGATGCTGCACGACGTCGGGATGACGATCTCCTACGACGATCACCACAAGCACTCCCGCTACCTGATCGTCTCGGCGGAGCTGCCCGGCTTCAACCCCCGCGAGCGAGCGCTGATTGCCCAGATCAGCCGCTATCACCGGAAGGGCGCCCCGAAGCTCGGCGAGATGGCGGCGCTAGCGCGGCCGGGCGATGAGGAGTTGCTCGACCGCTGCTCGGTGATCCTGAGGCTCGCCGAGCATCTCGAGCGCGGCCGCGACCAGTCGGTGTCGCAGGCGCGGTTTCGAGCCAACGGAAAGGGCGTTGATCTCCACCTGGAGGCCGCCGGCGACCTCACCCTCCCGCGCTGGAGCGTCGAACGCTACGGCGACGGAGAGGTCTTCCAGCGGGTGTTCGGACGGCGCCTGCTGATCGGATAGCGGCTGCGGGGATGCAGATACCATGCCGAGCGCTCAGCTAGCGATTGCATGCAATGCGTCGTACAGTTCAAGGATGCTTTGGTTGCTGCGACACGGCGAAGCGGCCGACGGGGTACCTGATGACGAGCGCCCGCTGACGGAGCGGGGAATGCGCCAGGCGGACGCTGCCGGACGCGGGTTGGCGGTGCTGCGAACCCACATCGACGCGTGCTTGAGCTCGCCGAAGCTGCGCGCCCTCCAGACCGCCGAGCGCGCCTGCGAACCGCTCGGAGTGCCGGTTACGATCGAGCCGGCGCTGGCGGGAGAACCGTTCGACGTCCATTCCTTGACCGCGGGCCTCGGCGATGTGCTGCTCGTTGGGCACGATCCCTCGTTCTCGCTTACGCTTCACGACTTGACTGGAACCCAGGCAAGGCTGAAGAAGGGCGCCGTCGCCGGCGTCGCCAAGGGCGAGCTGATGGCCCTGCTGCGTCCCGTCGACCTGGCGGCGATCGCGTTTGCCGACGAGCGGGTGGCATGAGCGAGCCCGGTATCCAGTCGATGCAAGCGGAGGCCCTCGCCGTCGACGGCCGGGTTTCGGAGCGAGGCGACCTCACCGACCCCGCGCTCTACATCAATCGCGAGCTGTCGTGGCTTGACTTCAACGACCGCGTCCTGCAACTGGCCGAAGACGAATCGCTGCCGCTGATTGAGCGGCTCAAATTCCTCGCGATCTTCGTCAGCAACCTGGACGAGTTCTTCATGATCCGCGTCGCCGGCGTGCACGATCAGCTCGATGCGAGGATCGACGCCCGCGGACCCGACGGGCTTCCTCCCTCGGCGACGCTCGAAGGCATCGCCAGCAAGGTGCGCGCGCTTGACCGCCGGCATGCCCGGCAGTTCTCCGAGGTGATCCGGCCGGAGCTCGCGGAGCACGGGATCAAGATCGTCACCTGCAAGGAATCGGACGCGTCCGCCGAAGTGATCCAGCGCCAGTTCCGCGAGCAGATCTTCCCCGTTCTGACTCCGCTGGCGATCGGTCCGGGAAGGCCGTTTCCGTACATCTCGAATCTCTCGTTGAGCTTGATCGTTCGCCTGCGAGATCCGGCGCTCGAGCACGACGCGTACGCGAGGGTGAAGGTGCCCAAGGAGGTTCTGCCGAGGTTCATCGTGACCGACAAGGACACCTTCATCCCGCTCGAGGAGATCATCGCGGCCAACCTCGATGTCCTGTTCCCGGGAATGGAGATCATCAGCTACAACCTCTTCCGCGTTACTCGCGACGCGGACTTCGAGGTCTCCGACGAGGCCAACGATCTCCTCCAAGCGGTCGAGGACGAGCTCCGCCGGCGGCGATTCGGCGAGGTGGTGCGACTCGAGGTGGGGGCCGCGATGGACCCGGCGCTCCGGAGCAGGCTGATCGATTGGCTCGGCGTCGACGAGCTTCAGGTCTACGACGTCGATGGCATGCTCGACCTCGGCGATCTCTGGGAGCTCGCCGGCATCAACGGCCATTCCGATCTGCGCCAAGCGCCGTGGACACCGCTCACCCACCCGTCGTTCGAGACCCCGCGCGGCGAGAGCGACGAAGGACCAGACGTGTTCTCCTCGATGCGCGCCGGGGACATCCTCGTTCACTATCCGTATCACTCGTTCGCGACCAGCCTCGAGCGCCTGGTTCATCAGGCCGCCGAGGACCCCGACGTGCTCGCGATCAAGATGACCGTGTACCGGACCTCCGACGACTCCGCGCTCGTCCCGGCGCTGATCGAGGCATCGGAGAGGGGTAAGCAGGCGGTGTGCCTGGTGGAGCTGAAGGCCCGCTTTGACGAGCGCCGGAACATTCGCTGGTCACGGGCGCTGGAGGAAGTCGGAGCGCACGTGGTCCATGGGATCCCCGGTCTGAAGACACACGCCAAGGCGATCCTGATCGTGCGTCGCGAAGGCGACGGTGTGCGCCACTACGTGATGATTGGGACCGGCAACTTCCACGCCAAGAACGCCCGCCTGTACGAGGACTTTGGGCTGTTCACGACCGATCGCGAGATTGGCGAGGAGGTCGCGAACCTGTTCAACACGTTGACCGGTTACGGCCATCCCGAGCGCCAGCGCAAGGTCCTGGTGGCCCCCTCGTCGATGCGCGAGCCACTGATCGAGGAGATCGAGGAAACGGTCCGCGCTCATCAGGCTGGCGAGCCCGCCCGGATCGCGATGAAGATGAACTCGCTCGTCGACCAGCGCTGTATCGAGGCGCTCTACCGGGCCTCGCAGGCGGGCGTGCCGATCGATCTCAACGTACGCGGGATATGCTGCCTGATCCCGGGCATTCCGGGCGTCAGCGAGACGATCAACGTGGTCTCGGTCGTGGGGCGCTTCCTCGAGCACTCGCGCATCTACTCGTTCCACCGCGGCGAGGAACACGTCTACTACATCGGCTCGGCGGACCTGATGCCGCGCAACCTCGACACGCGGGTCGAGCTGCTCGCGCCGGTTGACGAGCCAGAGCTTCAGCTCGAGCTCGAGGACACGCTCGAGCGGTGTCTCGCCGATGACACGTTCTCTTGGACGCTCCACTCCGACGGCAGCTGGACCCGCCGGTCAGGCGGTACCCGCGCCGTGCACCGCGAGCTGATGGAGCGATCCTTGGCCCAGGCCGCGAGCGCGGCGAGTTAGGGCTCGGCCCGAAGTCGCCAGGCGCGAGCGGCTTCATGCACAGCGACCTGCTGCTCGGTCTGGTGATCGCGGCTGCGCTGGGGTTCGATTTCACCAACGGGTTCCATGACACCGCCACCGCGATCGCATCCTCGATCTCAACCGGGGCCCTGTCGCCACGGAAGGCGGTGGCGATCGCGGCGGTGCTCAACTTCGCCGGCGCGTTCATCTCGCTGAAGGTGGCCGCGACGATCGCGACCGGAATCGTCGACACCGCCAAGGTGACCGAGACGATCGCGTTCGCCGGGCTGGTCGGCGCGATCGCGTGGAACCTCATCACCTGGGCTTACGGTCTGCCATCGAGCTCCTCGCACGCCCTGATCGGGGGTGTCGTCGGCGCGATGCTCGCGTCGATCGGCTCCGGAGTGAACGTCGGCGGGCTGCTAGATAAGGTGATCCTGCCGGCGCTGGTCGCGCCGCTGGCGGCGTTTGCGGTCGCGGGCGTGGCGATCTTGTTGATCTACCGCCTGGTCGCGCGACGCCGGCCGGGAGGCGTGAGGCGCAGCTTCAGGTTCGGGCAGGTGATCTCCGGTTCGCTGCTGGCGGTTTCCCACGGCACCAACGACGCCCAGAAGACGATGGGCGTGATCGCGCTCGCGCTGGTCGCCCACGGCGATCTCGACGCCCACCATTTCCACGTCCCGGCGTGGGTCGTGATCAGTGCCGCCTCGGCGATCGGGCTGGGCACCTACGCCGGCGGGTGGCGCATCATCCGCACCGTCGGCAGCCGGATCATCAAGATGGACGTCGCCCAGGGATTCGCGGCGGAAGGAGCGGGCGCGGTGGTGATCCTGCTCTCCTCGCACTTCGGATACCCGCTCTCCACCACCCAGGTGATCTCTGGAGGAATTGTCGGCGCCGGGGCTGCCAAACGGCTGTCCGCCGTCCGCTGGGGGATCGCAGGCAACATCGCGCTCGCGTGGACGCTGACGCTTCCCGGCGCGGCGCTGCTGGCCGCCTGCGCCTACTGGCTGGCGGATCTGTTCGGCGCCGGGGTACTCGGTCCAGTGCTGCTCACGATTCTCACCGTGGGCCTGCTGGGAGCTCTCATCGCGGGCCGCCGAGCCCGCGTGACGGAGCCGGCCAGCACGTAAGCGCCCGGCCGGCTCCGCGGGTGGGGGTGAGGAGCCGACCAGACGGCCGGCTCCAGGGGGTCGGAGGGCTTAGCCCGTGCTCGGCGCGTTCGGACGGGTCCCGAGCGTCACCTTGACGTTCTTGCTCGCGCCGCCGCTCTTGACGGTGAGCGTGATCGTCGTGCCCGGGGAGTAGTTGTCGACCGTGGCGATGAACTGCTCGGTTGAGCTGATCGCGGTGCCGTTCACCGCGGTGATCACCTCGCCCGCCTGGAGCCCCGCGTTCTGGGCGGGCGAGCCGGGCGACACTGCGCTGATACCGGCGCCGCCCGTCGAGCTGCCGTTCAGCTGGACGCCGACGTAGGCATGCTTGACCGGGCTGCCCGCGATGATCGCGTTGGCGATTCGCGCGTCCTCGTTGGATGGGGTGGCGAAGCCGACGCCGGCGCTCGAGCCGGAGTTGGTCTGGATCTGATCGTTCAGGCCGAGGACGTGGGCGTTCGCATCAAGCAGCGGTCCGCCGGAGTTGCCCGGGTTGATCGCCGCGTCGGTCTGGATCGCGCCTGCGATCGTGTAGTTGTTCGGCGCGGTGATGCTACGGCCGGTGGCGCTCACGATCCCCGCGGTCGTCGTCTCGGGGAGGCTGAAGGGGCTGCCGATCGCGACAACCGGGTCGCCGACCTGGGCCTGCGAGGAGTCCGCAAACGGAATTGGATGAAGCTCGGAGGCGGGAACGCTGACGCGAATCACCGCCACGTCGGTTGAGGCGTCGCTGCCGAGCACCTTCGCGGAGGCCTGCAGACCGTCCTGGAAGTGGACCGTCACCGAGGAGGCGTTCGCGACGACGTGCTCATCGGTGAGGATGTCGCCCTTCTTGTCGTAGACCACGCCCGCGCCTTCGCCTTGCGACTGCTGCGATCCGCCGCCGGGGCCGCCGAAGCCAAAGCCGCCCCCGCCCTGATTCGGGGCCTGCTCGGTCACGTCGATGTCCACCACTCCCGAGCTGGCGGAGCGATAGATCTGATTGACGGTCATGCCACGGCCGGAGCTGAGCGACGTGGGGATCGTCGACGGGCTGGATGGCTGGACGACGGTCGTCGTGACCGAGTGAGTCGAAGCGCCGCCGCTGGCGACTATCAACGCGATGACTCCCCCTGCCACGGCGCCGCCGATCACTGGAATCAGACGGCTGAGGGTCTTCATGGTCAGTTTGCTCTCCTGATGCGCGTAGCTGAAATCTCAAGTTCAGTACAGCAGGCCCCTGTGAGAAACCTTTCAGAGGCTGAGAAGAAGAGCGTAAGAGCTCAGTAAGCCGGCCCCGATGGAGGCGCTGGCGGCGAGCCGGGCGCCACCGCTCCGGGCCCTGCGGGCGGGCCAAGGGGACGGTGCGAGCTGCGGAAGCTGCCGTGCATTCGGAACCCCGGACCGGGATAAGTGCCGTTGATCTCCTGGTTTAGGCGCTGCGAGAGGCCGCTCAGGATCTGCTGCTCTTGCGCGCTGGTGATCTGCTTGTCGGCAACCGCCTTCTGGAGCCGGGACCGCAGCGCGGAGCTGAGCGCGCTCTCGAGTCCCGCGACCGATTTGCCGCGCGCCTTGGCGACCTGGTCGAGGGTCTTACCGGCCGACAGCTGGTCGAGGAGCTGGCGCTCGCTCAGGCCCAGGTATTTGGCGGCTGCGGTCAACCCGAACCCTCCAACGGCCACGTGCGGGGGGCCGGGCGGTCGCTGTCCGAACCACAATCCTCTCGGCTGCGCCCCGCCATTCTGGATCCGCTGCTTGATCGCGTCCGCCTGCGCTTGCGTGAGCTTGCCGGCGGCGACCGCGGCTTGCAGCTGATCGTCGAGCGCGCCACGAAGCGCCGCGCTCAGCTGTGCGGGATTTACGTTGAGCCGCTTGGCGACGTCGTTCAGAAACGCCTGACGGGTTGTGGCTCCCGGCTCCTGCGTGGCAGCGTAGGCGCCGCCGGCAAAGGCGGCCGCGGCGAGCGCGGTGGTCCCGATCGCGAGCTTGCGCTTGATGTTGACCTGCAAAGTGGTGACTCCTGCAGATGGCCGGGCGGCCGGACATCCCAGCCGCCTGTGCCATGCATCTTCTCGGCCGAAGCTCAGAGAAGCGTAAGAAACTCGCCGCCGCCTGACGGCGTGGCCTAGCTTTTCAGCTCGACGAAGTAGTCGAGCGCCTCGGGGTTCGCGAGCGACTCTCGGCTCGCGGCTTGATCGGCCGGCACGCCCATCAGGATTCGCTTCACGGGGACCTCGAGCACTTTGCCCGACAGTGTCCGGGGAACCTCGGAGATCTGTTGGATCTCGTCGGGCACGTGGCGAGGAGAGCAGTCCTCGCGGATCCGGGTGCGAATCGTCTTGGTCAAGTCGTCGTCCAGCTCAGCTCCCTCGCGGAGCACCACGAACATCGGCATCCAGCCATCGGTGCCTTCCTTGGGCACATCGACGACGAGCGCGTCGAGCACATCTTCAACCGAGAGCACCGCGCGGTAGATCTCGCTGGTCCCCATCCGGATCCCGCCCCGGTTGATCGTCGAGTCAGAGCGCCCGTAGATGATCGCGGTCCCGCGTGGGGTGATCTCTATCCAGTCGCCATGGCGCCAGATACCCGGGTACTGCTCGAAGTAGCTCTCGCGGTATCGGGACCCATCCTCATCGCCCCAGAAGAAGATCGGCATCGATGGCATCGGCTTGGTGATCACGAGCTCGCCCACCTCGCCGACCAGCGGCTGGCCAGAGGGATCCCATGCCTCCACCGATGCTCCCAGCATCCGGCCCTGCAGCTCGCCCAAGTACACCGGCAGCGTCGGCACGCCGCCGACGAACGCGGTGCACAGGTCGGTACCGCCGGAAGTGGAGAACAGCCACGTATCGGCGCCCAGCTGATCGTAGATCCACTGGAAGCCCTCGGGGGCAAGCGGCGAGCCGGTCGAGCCGACCGAGCGTAGCGCGCTCAGGTCGCGGCCCTCGCGCGGCGTCACTGAGGCCTTCATGCAACCCGCGATAAACGCGGCGCTGGTGCCCAAGCAGGTCATCTCGGTGTCGGCGGCGAGGCTCCAAAGCGTGCCCAGATCCGGATACCCGGGGTTGCCGTCGTACAGCACGATCGAGGCTTCGCTCAGCAGCACGCCGACAAGGAAGTTCCACATCATCCAGCCGGTGGTCGAGAACCAGAACAGGCGGTCGCCGGCCTGGGCATCGAGGTGCAGGTAAGTCGACTTGATCTGCTCCAGCAGGATGCCTCCGGCGCTGTGGACGATCGGCTTGGGCAGCCCAGTGGTGCCCGAGCTGTACAGCACCCACAACGGATGGTCGAACGGCAGCTGTGCGAATTCGAGCGGGTCGGGGCCGAGAAATCCGTCCTCCCAGCCGCCCCCTTCGAGGTAGGAGAGCCTCACCACGCGCCGCAGCGACGGAATCGAGCCCGCGATCTCCTCCACCATCGCGCTTCTGTCGAAGTCCTTGCCGCCGTACCTATAGCCATCGATCGCCAGCAACACCTTCGGTTCGATCTGGGCGAAGCGGTCGATTACGCTGCGGGCGCCGAACTCGGGCGCGGCCGAGGACCAGATCGCTCCGATCGAGGAGCACGCCAGCAGCGCCGCGACCGTCTCCGGAATGTTCGGCATGTAGGCGGCGACGCGATCTCCCGCTTCGACGCCTTCGGAGCGCAACCCAGAAGCGATCGCGGCGGCCTCCGAGCGCAGCCGATCCCAGGTCCACTCGCTGAGCGACTGCAGCTCCGACGCGGCTCGCAGCGCGACCGCATCGGGATCCTTGTCGCGGAAGATGTGCTCCGCGTAGCTGATGCGAGCGCCCGGGAACCACTGCGCCCCCGGCATCTGGGGGTCGCCCAGCACCACCTCTGAGGGAACCTCGAAGCGAACGTTGAAGAACTCGACGATCGAGGCCCAGAACGCCTCGAGGTCGTCGACCGACCATCTCCAGAGCTCCTCGTAGCTGTCGAAGCGCAGGTTGTGGCGCTCACCGAGCCACGCTTGATATCGGGTCACCGTGGCCCGTTCGATCCACTCCTCAGAGGGGCTCCACAACAGCTGCGGTTCGCTCACGCCATTGCAGTATCGCGTAACCCGCCCGCGCTGTGCTAAGAGCCCAAGGTACCGGCGAGCGGCTCAGGATGGGAGTCGCGGTCCAGGCCGCCGCCGGTGCCTCGGATTGCGGGGGGTAGCCCGCTCTGCGACGAGGCGCACTTCGTCGCAGCCGATCGGCGAACTGAGAGGCGGCGACAACCGGACGTGGTGCAGGGGTGCCTCGTCCCGTCCTCCATGACCTCCATCTGAGGACGCCGAAACGACATGAGCCGGAGTCTAGGAAGCAGGCGTAAGGTCTCCGTAAGCCATCCTCGCGAGGGGCTCTGGGGGCGCTACGGGGACTGCGTGCCTTGCCCCCCGCCGGGGAACAGCGCTTGCCCCGCGCCCCGGAACTGCCCCCCACCCGGCGGCGGGTAGGAGTACCGGTAGGTGTAGGGGACGCCGCCGCCCGCGCCCCCGCCCACCCCGGTAGCGCCACCTTCGATGCCCTGTGGAATCGCGGCCGCGAACAGCCGCGACAGCAGCAGGAACAGCACCACGGTCCCGGCGAGGATCCAGAGGATCGCGACGGTCCGCCGTGCCCCGATCGGCGCGGACGCGTGTGGGGACGGTCGCGCGGAGGCCATGATTCCGGGAGCGCTCGCGGGCGTGGTGAGCGGCCGAGCGCTCGGGCGCGCGGTGAGCGGCCGGGCATTCGCGCGCGCGGTGGGTGGTCGAGCGCTCGCGACGGGCTCGCGGGGAGCGGGTCCCGGGTAGCGCTCGTTGATGTGCCGATCGGCGAGCAGCTGGCGGAGCGCGCGCTGCCACTCGCCCGCCGGCGGGCGGTTTGCGGCGTCCGGCGCGAGCGCGCGCGAGAGCAGCGGGCGCAGCTGCGCGGGCACGTCGTCCCGGTGGGGCTCCACCGCGCGCGCGTCGTGGGAGCGGGCAAACAGGCGGAGCACCACGAGGCCCAACTTGTACGCATCGGCGCCGCGGGTACGAGCCAGCTCGGAGAATCCCGCCGGGATGTTCCAGTCGCCGGTCTCCACCGACGCCAGCGCCTGGCGGCCGCGGAACACCATCGAGTCGCAGTCGATGAAGCACACCGCTGGGCCCTGGGCGCCAAACGAGACCAGGAGGTTGCTCGGCGCGAGGTCGCTCGCGACGATCGCGTGACGGTGCAGAAACGCGAGCGCCATGCTGATTCGCTCGGCAATCAGCGCTCGCCTCGCGGTGTCGAGCCGCACGTCCAGGCCCCGCATCTGCAGATAGGCATCCCCTCCCAGCAGGTGCTCGAGCGCCAGCAGCACGTGCGGGCGGCGACCGCTCGGCATCACGAACGGCACCGCGAAGCGCTCGCTGACGTCCGGCATCGCGATTCCCACCGGCTGTCCGCCGGAGGTGACGACCGCCAGCGGCCACGCGGCCAGGTGCGCGAGCCGCAGGCGCTGCGTCTCTTCCAGCGACCGCTTCCAAGCGACCATCTCGGCGAGCACCTGCGCCGCGGCAGGCGGCGGCGAGCGGCGATACAGCTTGACGACGATCGGTCCGCCAGCAAGCGCCCGGGGCGTGTTCGCGGGCCGGTGAACCCGGCCCTGCCCGCTCAGCCGGCTGATCGGCGCGAGCTCACCGAAGGCCTCGAGACCGATCGCGCAGAATGGAGCCCGGGCTCCGTTGGGAGCCCGGTGGGCGTGCGTAACGCTGCCGCGATCGACTCCCGAGCCCGGGCCGGTGCCGCGCCGGCGCGACCCGGCCCCGCTTCCCAAATCAAGCGTGCTCATGGCCTCCACCAGACGGCGACCAGGGTGCGATCGTCGTCGTAGGTACTGCGGCTGAAATCGAGCAGCCGGGCGAAGTCGAGCACGTCCGGAGGACTCGATAGCTCGCGGGCGAAGATCCGGCCCACCTCGCTCGCACCGCCGGCCAGCGGCAGCGCCAGCCCATCCGTGCACAGCAGCAACGCGTGGCCGGACTCGAGCATGCGCGTATCTTCGTACGCCGGACGGGTGCTGCGCGGCAGCGCCTGCACGCCGCCGCCAAGCAGCGCATCGGGGCTGTCGAAGTCACCGGCGATCGGCTTGAAAGCGCCGTCCCCGAGCAGGAACGCCGGTGAATCGCCGACCGCTGCCAGCTGCACGCGCGGGGTGGGCTCCTCCCTGACCGGGCCGCGGTTCCCGTCGACCGCAGCCTCGGAGCGCGCGGCGGTGATCGCAGCGACCACCAGCGTCGTCGCCAAAGACGCCGCGGCGTCCTCCACGCCGGCGTCCGCACTCCCGTCAGCGCGGCGTTGCTCATCGACGAGCGCCCAAGCGGCGTGCTCGAAGACCTGCTCCCAGCGGAGCTCATCGGCGCCGTCGTCGAGCTGGCGCGCGACCGCGGCCGCCGCATGGCGCACCGCAAGCGCCGCGCCGAGGTGCGAGCGCGGCGCGCTCGAGACGCCGTCGGCGACGGCCGCGATCACGGTGCGGGAAGGCTCATGCAGGCCCAGGCACAGGTCGTCTTGTCGCGGACCACCCAGATAGCGCTTGTACAGGCCTCGAACGGATGCCGCTCTCGCCGTCAGGCCGAACGCGCTGCCTCCGTCGGCGATTGAATCGGGGCGGTAGGGCTCGGCGGCCGCAAGCCGCACCTCGACCGCGGGAGCGGGATCGCCAATCGTCAGCGGGCCTCGCGCCAGACGGCCGGGACGCCCCAACACCGCGGCCCTCGGGAGGCGTAGGGGCCGGTCGGGCCGCCTGGCATCGTTTGCCCGGCCAGCGCTGCGGTCCCGCTCAAACGACGCCATCGCGAGCGGCTACACCAGGGGCGCGTCGAGCTGGACGAACCCCTCGGGCTTCTCGAACTCGATCGTTTGCTCGCCACGCTCGAGCCGCTCCGCCGAGGACACCATCGAGCCCAGCATCGACGCCGCGAACTCGGAGATCGCGCCCGCAGTCGACACCCCGTCGCTCATCATGAAGGCGTAGCGGGGCGTGCTGGCGAGCTGCTGGATGACCTTGGGCTCAGCGTCGCCGACTCCGAACGCGAGGATGTTGGGGCGCTCCTTGAAGCCGGCGTCCTTGAGCTCGTCCAGACGCGCCCGCCACTTCTCCTCCTTCTCGGTCGGCTGGCCGTCGCTGAGGAAGAAAACCGAGGGACGATGTACCTGGTAGCCGCCGCTCTTGAGCAGCGCCACATCCCCAGGAATCGTATGACGCAGCGCCTCGAGCGCACTCGCATAGCTGGTCCCGCGACCTCTCGGCGACAGCGCCGGCAGGATCAGCTCCTCGCTCAGCTCCGAGAGCTCCAACCGCGTCTCGGCGGTGTCCGCGAAGGTGATCACGCCGAAGCGTACCTTCTTGCCGATCAGGGGATGCTTGGCGACCTCGTCGCGAAGGTCGAGCAGGCCCTGATTGACGGCCGCGATCGGTGCCCCGGCCATCGAGTGTGACTCGTCGCCGACGAAGTAGATCGGTAGCACTTGCCCGACCACGGTACCGGGCGCTGTCGCCGGCTCTTGCGCGCCGGATAGCGCCGACGGGTTCGGCGCGCCCGGCGGCGTCGCAGGCGGCGGCGAGGCTGCCGGGACCGGCGGCGAGGCGGGCGGGCCGGCCTTCGCCGCTCGGTTGCTCGAGGGTAGTTTGAGCTTCATTGTTCCTCCTGCGCTAGTAGGCGATCGTGCTGCATGCGCCTAGGCACTCGACGCGGTACTCGACGACGTGCTCCCGCTCCGCGGCGGGAACAGCAAGCTCTGGCAGGCGCGACTGGCGGCCTGGAACTTGGGGTTGGATCGGATGTTGGCCGGGAACACGGAGCCGTGGCCCGAGAAGTTGGGATTCGGCATGTTGTAACCGTGCGCGCGCACGCAGGCGACGTACTTCTCGATGTTCTGATGCGAGATCGCCCCGCGGAAGCGCCCCCGGCCGCTGAAGTTGGCGCCGCAGGCCTTCAGCGCGGCTTGCAGCTTCGGGTTGGGCGTGCCGCCGCCGAAGAAGAACCCGCCTCCGCCTCCGGGCGCGCCGGCGCCCGCCCCTCCAGAGGGAGGGCGGACGGGCCGCGAGGGCAACGTCACGCCGTGGCTCTTCAGGCAGGCGACCAGCGCGGCGCGCCGTGCGCTTCTCGAGGTGGAGCTGCCGGACGATGCCACCGCGGTCGAGCTTGCGCTGGCCGAGCTGGTGGAGGTGCTCGAGCTGCTCGAGCTGCTGCCGCACGCAGCGAGCGCGCAGCCGGTGACGAGCACGGCAAGCGCCACTGGCGCCCGCCGCATCGCGATGTTGATGATCATGGTTCGAGTCCTTTCTGTGTTCAGAACGATGTCGATCAGCCGCCGCTTCCGGAGCCAAACAGGGAACTGACGGCCGAGCTCGCGTTACCGGAGCCGCCGCTGCCGGAGCCGCCAGCGCCGGACGAGCCGCCGCCGAAGGCCGAGAGGACGGCGCCGGAGTCGCTGATCGACGTCGCGCTCACGGTGCCGTTCGAGTTCAGGCCGCGGATCACGACCGTGTCGCCGGGACGAACGGCTGACTTGCCGACGGTGACGCTCTTGGTGATCTTGGTCGCGCTCGAGAGCTTGACTTTGACCGTGTTGCCGGAGCTCTCGGTGATGAAGAAGGTGTCCCCGCTGATGCCGCTGACGGTTCCGAACGACGCACTCCCGCCGGCGCCGCCGCCGGCGCCGGCGAACGCCGCCGCCCCTCCGCCACCGCCTCCGAAGCCGCGGCCCGCGGAGGCGGCAGCGGCTCCCGCGCGGGATCCCGCGCCTGCCGCTCCCGTCCGCGCGCCCGCGCCCGCCCCGGTGGACGACGGCAGCGCGGTGCTGGTCGAGCTGCTCAGCTGGCTCTTCTCGACGCGGACGCCCGCGTAGAAGCAGACTGCGCCCACGACCACGGCAAACAGCGCGGCGCTACGACGGTTGAAGAACTGGCGACGGGGACGGCCCGGGAGCGGCTCGTCGCTCTCGCCTTCCTCGTAGCGGTCCCAATCCTCCTGGGGGCTGTCATAGGGGATTGCGTGCATGATCGTTTCCTGTGGTGGGTTTCAATGGACGTGCTTGCTCACTCGAAGCGCAGGGCCTCGATCGGTCGCATCGAAGCCGCGCGACCAGCGGGATAGGTGCCGAAGAACAGCCCGATCAGGACGGCGGCGCCGAACGCGAGGGCGATCGAATAGGGCGCGATCGAGGGCTGGACGCCGGCGATCTTGAACTGGCTGCCGATGATGCCGGCGATCACGCCCGCGACGCCGCCGAAGAACGACACCAGCACCGCCTCGACCAGGAACTGGATCAGAATGTCGCCGCGCCGGGCGCCGACCGCTTTTCGGATCCCGATCTCACGGGTCCGCTCGGTGACCGAGACCAGCATGATGTTCATCACCCCGATCCCGCCGACCAGCAGGGAGATCGCCGCGACCTCCCCGAGCAGCGTCGTGAACACCTTGCTGCTGGAGGTCGAGGCCTGCAGGATCGAGCTTTGGTTGATCACGTTGAAGTTGCTCGTCGCGCTGGAGCCGGCAGTGGGCGGGTCGAGCTGATTGAGGATGTTGGTGACCTCGGTCTGCGCCGCGTTCAACTGCTGGCGCGACTTGGCCTGAACGACGATCTGGTTGATGCTCCCGTAGCCGGTGAGGGTGTCCTGCACCGCAGTCAGGGGTGCTATCCCGACGTCGTCCTGATTGGAGGTTCCGTTGGATCCCTTCGACGCGGTCACCCCGATCACCTGGTAACCGGTGCCGTTGACCTGAACGGTGTCGCCGACCGGGTCCTGGCCGCCGAACAGCTCGCTGACGACCGTGGGGCCAACGACCAGCACCCGGTTGTGGTTACTCAGGTCCGCGCTGGTGAACCACGAACCTTCGGCCATCGAATAGCTGCGGGCCTGCTCGTAGCTCGGCGTGGTGCCCACGAACGAGGACGGCGTGTACGTGGTGTTGTCGTAGGTCACGGTCACGCCGTTGGCGCTGACCACCGGCGAGACGCTCTGCACGTCCGGGGCCTCGAACTGATTACCCAGCGCGTCGGCGTCGGCCAGCGTCAGCTGGGTGCTGCTGGTGGCCTGACGACGCAGGCCGCCGAGCGTCGGCGTGGTCGTAACCAGCAGGACGTTGCTGCCAAGCGCATCGATCTGCTTCTCGACGGCGTCGGAGGAGCCGGTGCCGACCGCGATCAGCACGATCACCGAGCCGACCCCGATCATCAGCCCGAGGACCGTCAAGGCGGTGCGAAGCTTGTTCGCGGTCAGCCCTCCCACCGCAACTCGGATCGTCTCGATCACGTGACCAGCTCCGTGCTCTCGGGCCGCTCGTCGGCGACGATCCTGCCGTCGCTGAGGCGGATCACCCGGCGCGCGTGGGCCGCCACGTCCTGCTCGTGGGTGATCAGGATGATCGTGCGCCCCTGATCGCTCAGCCGGCGGAAGATGCTCATCACCTCGGCGGAGGAAACGGTGTCCAGCGCGCCGGTGGGCTCATCGGCGAGGATCATCGCCGGGTTGGTCACGAGCGCTCGCGCGATCGCCACGCGCTGCTGCTGACCGCCCGACAACTCGTTCGGGAAGTGGTCGACTCGTTGCCCGAGTCCCACCTGCTGCAGCGCGGCCAACGCTCGTTGCCGGCGAGCCTCGCGGTGCAGACCCCCGTAGGCGAGTGGCAGCTCCACGTTCGCCAGCGCGCGCGTGCGCGGGATCAGATTGAAGTTCTGGAACACGAAGCCGATCTCACGGTTGCGCACGTCCGCCAGCGTGTCCTCGTCGAACCCGCGCACGTCGAGCCCGTTCAGCCGGTAGCTGCCGGCGCTCACGTGATCGAGACAGCCAAGGACGTTCATCAACGTCGTCTTGCCGCTCCCGGAGGCGCCGACGATCGCGAGGTACTCGCCGCGTTCGACGGTCATGCTGACGCCTCGCAGCGCGTGTACCGCGATGTCGCCGACTTGGTAGGTCTTGCGCGCCTCCCGCAGCTCGATCACCGAAGCGTCAGGCCTGCGTACCGGGCGCTCTCGCGCGCTCGCGGGCTGCGGCTTGGGGGACTTGCGCGCCTGCAGCATCCGCTGCGCGCGCAGCACTGCCGGCCGGGGAGGACGGCGAGCCGGGCGAGCCATCACGGCGTCCCTCCGCCGCCGGCGCGGAAGAACGCGCCGCCACCGCCAAGGCCGCCGCCACCGCCAAAGCCGCCACCGCCGAACCCGCCCGCGCCGAAGCGGCCGCCGCCGAGGGTTCCGCTCGCGCCGCTGGTGCTGGTGGGCGAGCCGCTGAGCGAGGGCAGCGTGATCGTGACCACCACCTGTTGACCCGCCTCGAGCCCGCCGATGATCTGCGTCCGGCTGTCTCCTCGCAACCCCACGACCACCTGCTGCGGCACGGTCTTGCCGCCCTTCAGCAGGTTGACCGTGCCCAGCGAGCCGCTTCCGGTTACCGCCTGGTTTGGCACCGTGACGCCCTGCGCCTGGCCGACGATCACCGACGCCGAGGCGCTCATCCCCGGCTTCACCCGGGAGTCGGTCTGGTCGAGCGTCAAGGTCGCGTCGTAGGAGACCACCCCGCTGCTGGTTGTCCCAACGGTCGAGATCGCGCTCACATGCGCCGCCAGCTGGACCCCGCTGAGGGCATCGATCGTAATCGTCGCCGGCTGCCCCACGTGAACCTTGCTGATGTCCGATTCGCTGAACGCGACAGTCATCGTCAGGCTGCTGGTGTCGACGATCTCCGCAAACGGCGAGCTCGAGCCACCCGACGAGCCGCCCGAGCCCCCGCCCGAGGACGAGGACGAGGACCCGCTCGCGCCGCCGAGGCTGCCGGCGGTCGCGCTGGCGCCGGAGCTCCCGGTGCCGCCGCTCGAGGAACTGCCCGAGGACGAAGTGCTGCCTGACGCGCTGGAGTTCGATCCGGCCGAGACCGTGTCGCCCGGCGAGAGGTTCGCGAGCGAGACGATCGTGCCGCTGGCCGGCGCGTACAGCTTGGTGTTCGCCAGCGCGGTCTGGGCGTTCTGGACGCTGGCTTGCGCGGCGTACACCGAGGCTTGCGCCGACGCGATGCTCGCCGGCGAGGGCGTCGTCGTGGTGCTCGTGCTGGTGGTCGTGGTTGCCCGGGTCGTGGAGCCGCCTCCAGCGCCTCCCCCGGCGCCGGCGCCGCTCGGGCGGCTCGAAGAGCTCTGCGGTGTGCTTCCACTCGAAGAAGACCTCGCGCCGCTGCTCGGCGAACTCCCTGACGGCCTGCTCGGCTTGGCGCTCTTCGGCGTCGAGGTGGTCGTCGTCGAGCTGGTCGTCGTCGTCGTCGACGACGACGACGACGAGGTGGTCGTGGAGTGCGGTCGCCCTGATCCGGGCTTATATGCGGCGAACTCGGTGCTGCTCGAGCCGGGCACGAAGACCGCCGCCGTGGCGCCCGTGCTGGCGGTCGATCCGCTCCCGCTCGCGGCGCTCGAATTAGACCCGGCCGCCCCAGCCCCGCCGGCGCCCGCGCTGGAGGTGGCGGTTCCGTTCTCGATCGCGGTCAGCTGGTCCTGAGCGGCGGCGAGATTCTGCTCGGCCTGATCGAGCGTCAGCTGCGCGACGGTCGGGTTCAGCGTCGCCATCAGCTGCCCTTGAGTTACGTGCTGGCCGACCGAGACGTCGACCGCCGACAGCGTTCCGCTCGCCCGGAAGTTGGCGTCGACGTCCGTACCGGCCTCGACGTTTCCGGTCCCGGTGACCGTGGACTGGACGACGCCCGGCTCCGCGGTGACGACCTCTCGAGACGTCCGCGCGGAGCTGCTTGGCGGTCCGATCTCAACAACGGCCAACACGGCAACAGCAATCGCTGCCAGCCCCAGCAGGTAGAGATGCCAGGGCCTGCCGGGCTTATCCCGATGGCGGCTCATGCGCTGGCGTGTCAGCGGCTGCCCGAGCCCGGGGTGTCGTGATCTGAGAGCACGGTTGCTTGCCGGCAAGTACGAGGGGTGATGCTGAGCGCCATCGGCTGGGAGCACCGAAAGACGGCCTCCCACCGCTGTTGTAACGCGCCGCCCGTCAGCTCTCCATAAGCGCTCTTGGCGTTTGCTTAGAGGCGCTGGCCGCGGGCACGATCGCGGGAAGCTCGACCGTGACCTCGAGGCCACCCTCCGCGGGCGCGGTGAGGGTGATCGTGCCACCGTGCGCCTCTGCCACCGAGCGCACGATCGACAAGCCGAGCCCGAACCCTCCCACCGCCCGATCCAGGCGCCGGAACGGCTCGCTGAGGGTCTGCGCGGTGGCGGGATCGATCGGCTGCCCGCCGTTGCGCACGAGCAATTGCGCGGTGGGGCCAACCACCCGCGTGCGGACCTCCAGAAACCCGCCGCGCTGGTTGTGACGAATCCCGTTGTCGAGCAGGTTGGCGATCATCCGCTCGAGCAGGCCGGCCTCGCCCCGCGTCCACGCCGGCTCTAGCTCGTCGCGGACCTGGACCCCGCCCTCCTCGGAGCGCGCGTGTAAATCGGTCACGCAATAGGCGGCCATCGCGGCTAGATCGACCTCCTCCCCGCCCCCCGTGGCGGCCTCGCTGCGCGCCAGCATCAACAGGCTCTCGATCAGCCGCTCGCAGCGGTCGACGGTCTCCAGCACCGCCTCGCCCATCGCTCGCAGCTCGATCGCATCAGCATCGGGGTCCGCGAGCGCGACGTCGACCTCGGTGCGCATGATCGCGAGCGGCGTCCGCAGCTCATGTGAAGCGTTGGCGACGAAGTGGCGCTGTGAGCCGAACGCCGCGTCGAGCCGTTCCAGCATCCCGTCGAACGTGTCGGCCAGCTGCTTGAGCTCATCGGCGGGCCCGACCAGCCCGATCCGCTCGCCGAGGTTCTCGCCGGAGACGCGCCGCGCGGTGGCTGTGATGTCGCGCAGCGGGCGCAGTGCCCGGCCGGCGAGCAGCCACCCCGTCACCACCGCGATCATCGTCATCAGCCCCAGTGCCAGCAGGTACTCGACGAGCAGTTTGTGCAGCGCGTCGCTGCGGAGCTGCGCGGCTGCCGCCTGCGCCACACGCCCCCCGGGCGACCCGGGGCCGAACCCCAGGCGCCCGAAGAACGGTGGACCCGCCGGCGCGGGAAGCCCAAGCGAGCGCAGCTCGGCGCGGAAGTCATGGTGGGCATTGAGGTTGTGTCGCACGAGCCCGTAGCCGATCGTCAGCAGCACGGCCCCGGTGAGCAGGAACATCAGCCCGTAGAGAACAGTCATCCGCAGCCGGATCGTCGGCGCGGGACCATCGAGCTTCGGTCGTGGCAGGCGAAGCCGCATCACACCATCCGGTAGCCGACGCCGATTACGGTCTCCACCACGGGTGGGTCACCGAGCTTGCGCCGCAAGGTCATGATCGTCATCCGAACGACGTTGGTGAACGGATCGGTGTGCTCATCCCAAACCCGCTCGAGCAGCTCCTCGGCGGAAACCGTGGCCCGGTCCGCGCTCATCAGCACCTCGAGCACGCCGAACTCCTTGCGCGCGAGCTCGATCACTTCTCCGTTGCGAGTCAGCCTGCGACGGGCGGGGTCGAGCTCCAGGTCTCGATGACGAAGAACCGGCGGCCGACTCGGGGTCGAACGGCGGGCGAGCGCGCGGATCCGGGCCACGAGCTCGGCGAACCGGAAAGGCTTGGCGAGGTAGTCGTCGGCTCCCAACGCGAGCCCCTCGACGAGATCCTCGAGCGCGCCTGCAGCGGTCAGCATCAGGATCCCCACCTCGGGTCGCTCGCCCCTCACCGTTCGACACACCACGTCGCCGTGAACTCCCGGCAGGTCACGGTCGAGGACCATCACGTCGTAGCGGATCACCCGGGCCTTCAGCAACGCATCGGACCCATCTGGCGCCAGGTCGACCGCCATCCCCTCGCGCCTCAGCCCGCGTGCGATCGCTTCAGCGAGACGGCGCTCATCCTCTGCGATCAGTACGCGCACGTTCGTGAGCATGACGCGCTGAAGGTAAGAACTTCATAAGAGCACCAACAGAGGCGCGCTAATCGAGGACCGCCGCCTCGCGACGCAGAACCTCCCATGCCCGCCGAACGTCGTCCTCGGTCGTGCTCATCTGGCCGATCGCAAGTCGTAACGCGTAGCGGCCGTGGAGCACCGCGTGAGAGATGAAGATCTCGCCGCTGGCGTTGACGCGCTCGAGCAGCGCCTGATTGCGCTGGTCCGAACCGGACAGGCGAAAGCACACCAGCGAGAACGGCCGCGGCGCGCACACCTCCCAGCCGGGCTCGGCGTCGACCCAGCGCTCGAATTTCTCGGCGAGCTGCACTCCGTTGCGGATGTGGGCTTGCAGTCCGGAGCGCCCGATGCAGCGCAACACCGCCCACAGTTTCAGCGCCCGGAAGCGGCGGCCGAGAGCGGGTCCATACTCGCTGAGCGAGAGCGCGTCCTCGGCGTCGGGCGTGCGCAGGAACTCCGGGATCATGCTGAACGCGCGGCGAAAGTCCGCCGGTCGTCGCGTCCACAGAAGCGAGCAGTCCATCGGCGTCAGCATCCACTTGTGCGCGTTGACCACCAGCGAGTCGGCGCGATCAACGCCGGCGAACGCCCAGCGGTGCTCCGGACACACCATCGCCGTGCCGGCGTAGGCGGCGTCCACGTGCAGCCAGGCACCGGCCTCGTTGCAGGCGTCCGCAATCGCGGGCACCGGATCCACCGATGTGGTCGCCGTGGTGCCGACCGTCGCGATCACGACCGCCGCTTCGCTGAGATCCCCGAGCTCCGGCACCATTAGACGGAACCGCTCATCCGATGGCACTTTGCGCAGTCGCATGCCGAGCATCCGAGCGGCTTTGTCGGCCGCCGAGTGCGCCTGGTCGGAGGCCACGATCAAATCGCGTCCGGTGAGGACCCGCGCGACGATGATCGCGCTCAGGGTCGAGGTCGATGCCGTGTCCTCGATGTGCCCGTGCCAGCCCTGTGGGAGTCCCAGCAGCTCCGCGGTCCAGTCGAGCACCACGTGTTCGAGCTCGGTGGCCGCCGGCGCGGTCCGCCACAGCAGCGCGACCGAGTTCAAAGTCGCCGCCAGCATCTCTGCCAGGATCGCCGGCTCACAGGCGCCGGTCGGGAAGTAGGCGAAGTACCGCGGATGCTGCCAGTGCGTGATGCCCGGCAGCAGCACCTGATCGAGATCGCGGAGCACGTTTGCAAACGGCTCGGGCTCCTCGGGCGCGCTTTTTGGCAGGCGAGCGCGGATCTCGCCGGGACTGACCTGGGCGAGCACCGGCAGCTCGGCGACGCGTTCCAGGTAGCTGGCCGCCCATTCCAGCGCCGCGCGGCCGTCGCTGCGCAGATCGGCCCCGCTCCCTGCCGCCGGATCCGCGCCCCGGCCGCGCTCGTCTGCGGCTGTCCAGTTCGAGGACATCACGCGAGCACCCGGAACTCGATTCCCGCCCTGCGCAACCGCTCGATCAACCGCTCCCCCATCGCCACCGCGGGGGTCAGCTGGCCGGAGCGCTCGGGAAGCTCGTCGAGCGCCACGCACAGGGCGGACTCGGCCAGCATCTTCGAGGTCTCGCCGTAGCCCGGATCGCCGCCTGCGACCTCGGTCGCCGCTTGCGCGCCGTCGCCGCGGCCCGCGAACCGGACTCGAAACCATGCCTTCTCGAGTTGCTCTCGTGAGGGGCCCTGCCCGGGGTCCTTGAGCTTCAGCAGCGCGTCGCGAGTCGGCTTGCACTGCGCAAGCGCGATCATCGCGCCCGCGCCTGCGGTCACGCCGATCGCGGTCGCCAACTGGCCCACCACCAGGTAGTGGCTGTAGCTGAAATGGGGCCCGTAGTGGTCGAGCGCACGGGCAGAGCGCAGCACCGTCTGGGGGTCGATCGTCGGCAGCGGCACCACCCAGCCGCCGGCGAAGGAGTCGCTGTGGGGCTTGCCGGGGGCGCCTTTCACGAACCGTCGCGGCGGCCGGGATTCGCGCTCCCGGCGCTCTTGCGCCACCCGCGCGGCCCGGCGCAGGCGGCCCATGATGTGGACCGCCGAGTGATAGGTCCCGCCGGAGAGGCGTCCACGGGCCCGCAAGAACCCGTCTACGTGGATCGCGGCGTTCTCGGGCAGCTGCGCCACGGTGAACAGCACGCCGAGGTCATACGGGATCGAATCAAAACCGCACGAATGGACGATCCGGGCGCCGGTCTGCACCGCTTGCTCGTGATAGCGCAGCCACATCAGATCGACGAACTCAGGTTCCCCGGTCAGGTCGACGTAGTCGGTTCCGGCGGCGGCGCAAGCTGCGACCAGTGGTTCGCCGTACAGGATGTACGGCCCGACGGTACTGACCACGACCTTCGCCGACTCCGCAACCGCCCGGATCGAGGATGGCTGCTCCACGTCCGCATCGAGCAGCGGCAGCTCTGCGCAAGCGGGATTGATTGCGGCCAGCCGGCCGCGCAGCTGCTCGAGCTTGGCGCGATTGCGCCCGGCCACCGCGAATCGCAACTGCGCCGGGGCATGGCGCGCGAGGTATTCCGCCGTCAATCCACCTGTGAACCCGGTGGCGCCGAACACGACCAGGTCGTGCTCGCGATCAGCCATCGCTCGCGCTGACCTCGCGGGCGAGCCTCATCGCCTCCTCGAGTCCGGCCCCGGCCTTCGCCGCAAGCCAGCATGCCACGGGCGCGGCCACCCGGTCTGACGAGTGCGCCGCCTCCCCGGCGAGGTCGAGCACCGCCTTGAACTCATCGGTGCTGGGAGGGGAGGTGCCGAGCTTCTCGGCGTAAGCATCAAGCCATTCGCGTGCGTTCATGGCGCCGGACCCTACGCCAACTCGAGATCGGGCTCCGGCACGGCAGCTTCCTCGGAGGTCGGTCGCCCCACCCGCCGCACGATTATTGCCGCGGTCGGAAACACAAGCACCGAGACCACGCCGGCCGTCACCAGCGCCACCGCGGTGGTCGCGCGCATCTTGCCCTGCTGGATTCCCAGCGTCGTGATCGCCACCACAAGGGGCAGCTGCGTGGAGCTGAACAGCGCCATGCCGACGCGGTCGCGCAGGTTCAGCTCGCGGCTATAGAGCAACAGCGCCGGCAGCCCGCGCACGATGAAGAAGCACGCGACGAACAGCGGCACCTTCAGGATCGCCTCGACGCTCGAGGTGAGCGCGCTGAGGTCGAGGTTCATCCCGCTCTCGATGAAGAAGAACGGGATCAGGAACCCGAACCCGACCGCGTCGAGCTTGGATTCAAACCGCTGGTTGGTGCGACCGTGGAGGACGAAGCGAACCATCAACCCCGCGGCGAACGCGCCGAGGATCACGTCGAGCCCCAGCGAGTCAGCGAGCACCACGAGCGCGAACACCAGCACAACGGTCAGCCGCACCGGCAGCTGGCCGCTGGTGTTGAGGCTCTCGCCGAGGAAGCCCTTCGCGCGCCCCGCGGCGCCGCTCGAGACCAGCGCCGCGACGATCGTCGCGACGATGAAGATTCCCAGGATCAGCGCCTGGGAGACCTTCGAGGCCGACGCGCTGAGCAACAGCGTCACGATCATCACCGGTCCGAGCTCTCCCACCGCCCCCGCGGCGAGCATCGAAGGACCGAATCGCCCTTCGAGTTGGTTGGTGTCCCGCAGCACGGGCAGGATCGTGCCGATCGCCGTGGTGGACATCGCCGAGCCAGTCAAGAGGCCCGAGATCACAAAGCCGGTCGCCGCGAACACGCCGGCGATCGAATACGCCAGCGCCAATGAAATTCCCCACCCCACCGCGGCCAGGCGTAGTGGTGCGCCGCGCATTTGCTTGAAGTCGAGCTCGTAGCCGGCGAAGAAGAACAGGAACCCGAGGCCGAGCGTTCCCATCACCTGAAGCGCCGGGTCCACGTGCGAGAGCTTCAGCCCATGCGGTCCGATGACTGCACCGAGCGTCAGCTCCACGACCGCGATCGGGACGACCACCGCGGGCAACGCCCGGGTGGCCCCCGCCGAGATCACCGGCGCCGCCGCGGCTGCCAGCAGCACGGGAAAGAACGTGCCAGTGCCACCGATCACGTGACTCGACCCAATCCTAACCCGGTGCGGGCGGCGGTCTGCGCAGTCGCGAGCTCGGCCGAATCGCTCACAAACTCTCGTTGGAGGCTGGCCTCGAGCTGCTCGGCGAGCTCCCGCACCAGCACCTCGATCGAATCGAGCGAGTGAACCGCTCGAGCGAGCCGAGGACTGCCACCGCGCGTCCGCTTCTCCACCACGACCGTTGATTCTCCCAGAGCTAGCGAAGTCTTCCGCCCGTTTATCCGCCTGGCATGATGCCCCGCTTCAGCCAGCGCAAATGGAAAGGGCAACCAGATGACAGTCCTCGATGGGAAGGTGGCGATCGTCACCGGCTCCGCACGCGGCATTGGACGCGCGGCCGCGGAGCTGCTCTCGCAGCAGGGGGCGAAGGTGCTGATCAACGATCTCGACGCCGAGCTCGCGGAACACACAGCCAGCGAGGTCGCCGGCGAGACGCTCGTGTTCGGCGGCGATTTGACAAAGCCCGGCGTGCCTGACGAGCTGGTCGAGCGGGTGGTCGGCGAGTGGGGCAAGATCGACATCCTCGTCAACAACGCCGGCTATACGCTCGACGCACCGATTCACAAGATGAGCGACGAGTGGTTTCAGCGGATGCTCGACATCCACACCGTGGTGCCGTTTCGGATGTGCCGCGCAGTCGCGCCCCACATGCGCGAGCCGGCCAAACGCGAGCGCGAGGAAGGCCTAGAGGTGTTCCGCAAGGTCGTCAACGTCTCCTCGGTCTCCGGCACGATGGGAAACGCCGGTCAGGCCAACTACTCCTCGGGCAAGGCGGCGATCGTCGGCCTCACCAAGACGCTGGCCAAGGAATGGGGCCGGTTCAAGATCAACGTCAACGCGGTCGCGTTCGGGTTCATCGAGACGCGCCTGACCGCCGCCAAGGAGGACTCAAACGCGATCGAGATCGGGGGCGAGCGAGTCCAGCTCGGGATTCCCGAGCAGATGCGCCAGGTGGCGCCGATGCTGATCCCGCTGGGGCGGGCGGGCACCCCGCACGAGGCCGCCGGCGGAGTGTTCTTCCTCTGCTCGCCGTGGTCAAACTACGTGCACGGCCAGGTTCTGAACGTCACCGGCGGCCAGCTCGGCGGGATGTCCTAGCAGGAGCCGATGATCCGCCACGCCGATCCCTCGCGTGACGCCGCGGCCTGCGCGGCGATCTACGCGCCGTACGTGATCGAGGGGATCGCCTCGCTGGAGGAGGAAGCGCCCGATGACCGGGAGATGGCGGGGCGGATCGAGCGGATCTTGCTGACCCACAGCTGGCTGGTCGCCGAGCTCGAGGGAGCGATCGCCGGCTACGCCTACAGCTCCCGCCATCACGAACGCGCTTGTTACCGCTGGACCACTGACGTCACGGTGTACATCGACGCCGCCTATCACCGTCGCGGGATCGGGCGGGCCTTGTACAGCGCGTTGTTCGAGCAGACCCGGCGTCAGGGCTTCTACGTGGCCTGCGCCGGGATCACGCTGCCGAACGAGGCTAGCGTCGGCCTGCACCAGTCGCTGGGGTTCGTCCCCGTCGGTGTCTACCGCGGCGTCGGCTTCAAGCACGGCCAGTGGTGGGACGTCGGTTGGTGGCAACTGCAGCTGCGCGAGCGCCCGCCGGCGGGCGCAGCGCCGGCCGAGCCGGGGCCGCCCCGATGAGGGTGGTAGATAACTCCCGTATAGACGTAGATATATCCCACCCTCCCGCTGGCAGGCGGCCGACTAAGCGGAGCCGGGGTGCGCCGGCAATTCCACGGTGAAGGCCGAGCCGGTGACGGTTATCCGGCCCTCGTGACGCTCCACGATCGCCTGCGCGATCGATAACCCAAGCCCCGACCCGGGCCGCTCGGAGGCGTCTCGGCCGCGCCAGAAGCGCTCGAACAGCCGCTCGAGGTCGGCGGCATCCGGGCCGGGGCCCTCGTCGCGGACGGTCAGGAGCGCTCGTTCGCGTTCTCGCCTGACCGTGACGGTCACGACGCCGCCGGGCGGACCGTGCACGAGCGCGTTCTCGATCAGGTTGTCGAGCGCCCGCCGGATCGCGCCCTCCTCCCCCCGGACCCACACCGCCTCCACCGCGCCCAGCCGGACGCGCCCGTCCACTCCCACTGCGTCGCTCGCGAGCTCGCGCAGATCGAACGAGCTCACCTGCCCCCTGGCTCCCGCCTCACGCTCGAGCACCAACAGCGCATCGACCAGCCGCGCGAGCCGGTCGGCGTCGCGCTGCAGGTCGGCCAGCACCTCGGGGTCGGCGCCGTGGCGAGCGGCGTAGTCGACGTTTCCCTTCAGCGCCGTGACCGGCGTGCGCAGCTCGTGCGAGGCGTCGGCCAAGAACCGGCGCTCGCTCGCCCGCGCCTGCTCCAGCGAGGCCAGCATCCGGTTGAGGACGCCGGTCAGCTGCGAGATCTCATCCTCCACCCCGGTCGCCGGTAGCCGCCGCGCGGGATCCGCGGTTCGCTCGATCTCCCCCGCAGCGCCCGCCAGCCGGCGCAGCGGGCGCAGGCCCTGGCGGGTCAACAGCGCGGCGGCGAGCACCGCCAGCAGCGCGACCACCACGCCGACAATCGTCAGCACGACCGTGAGGTGATGAATGGTTTGCGAGATGTCGGTGGTGTCGGAGGCGACCAGCACCGCGCCGCCCGCGGCCGGCCCGCCTGCCTGGGCGATCGGCGCCGCATAGAACCGGAACGAGCGTCCCCCGATGCGGATGTTCTCGAATCCCGGCTGACCCGCGCTCAGCGTCCGCTCCACCAGCCGATCCTGCGGCAGCAGCCTAGCCCCGAGAGTCAGCGATCGCGCCAGGATCCGCCCGCGAGCGTCGACCACCTCGACCACGATCTGGCGCCCCGAGACGGGGCTCTCGAGTGCGCCCTGGGCGCTCAGCACCGCCGGAGCGGAGACGGCCAGCTCGGCCACCGCCTGCGCCCGCTCTCGCAGCGCAGTATCGAGCGAGCTTTGCAGCTGGCGCGAGGTCAGGATCACGCTCGCGACGCCGAACAGCAGTACCGCGACGACGATCGAGCCTCCGGCGGCCAGCACGAGGCGACCGCGAAGTGTCCGGACAACGTTCACAAACCAGCCCAATGAGGGCCACTGTACGGCGACGCGGCCGACCGCGCGGTGGATCAGGCACGCACGGTGAAGCCGGTCCCCCTGACGGTCCTGATCAGCGGCGGCGAACCGAGCTTACGACGCAACCGGGTGACGTAGCGGTCGACGACGTTGGCCTCGGCCGCCCCTTCCCAGATCTCCTCGATCGCCCGCTCCCGGGTGAGGGTCCGCCCCGGCTCCCGCAGCAGCACTGCCAGCAGCGCTGCCTCGCGGCCGGTCAGCTCGACGCTGCGCGGGCCCCGCGTGGCGGTCCGCGTCTCGATGTCCAGGGTCAGGTCGGCATATGAGAGCAGCGGTGCCGCGTCCGAGCCGCGACGCACCAGCGCATGCAGCCGCGCGACTAGCTCCTGCACCGCGAACGGCTTGACGAGATAGTCGTCGGCGCCCGCCTCCAGGCCCGCGACTCGATCGGGGACCGCGTCGCGCGCGGTCAGCATCAGGATCGGGGTCGGTAGACCCTTGCCGCGCAGCCGCCGGCAAACGGCGAGCCCGTCGAGCACCGGCATCGTCAGGTCGAGGACGATCAGGTCCGGCGGCAAGCGCTCGACCGCCACCAGCGCCGCCCCGCCGTCGCTGGCGACGCTCACCTCGAACCCCTCCGCCACCAGCGTTCGCTCGAGCATCCGCCGCAGCGGCGGGTCATCGTCGACGACGAGCACGCGCTCGCCGCGGGCGGCGTCAACCACCGGCGACGTCGCGGCGCAGGAAAACCAGGTACGCGGCGGCGAGCGAAGGAAGGCCGTAGAGCGCGCACACCCAGGCGGCGCGGGTGATCGGCTCCCAATCGATTGGCGTGCGCAACAGGCCCTGCCACGCGTTGAACTGAGTGCTGAGCAGGTAAGGCTGCAGCGAGCCCAGCCCGGGCAGGATGCCGATCAGCTGGATCAGGAGCGAGATCATCAGCGTCCCCACCACCGCCGCGGCGCTGTTGCGGGTGATCGAGGACAGCAGCAGCCCGATGCACACGATCGCCGCGATCGGGATCAGGTACACGAGCAGGCTGACGTACACGAGCTCGAGCGCCTTGGGCGCGGAGACGATCGTGCCCGACAGGCTCTGCAGCGAGTTAAAGCCCGACTGCATGCTGCCGGCGACCACCGCCACGGTTCCGTTCAGGAGGATCGCCGCTACCGCGTACGTCGCCGCGGCCAGCGCCTTGCCGGCGAATATCTGACCGCGCTCCAGCGAGCGGGTGAAGATCGTCTTCAGCGTGCCGTTGTGATCCTCGGAGGCGAAGATGTCCCCGGCCACCAGCGCGGTGATCAGCGGAAACATCCACACCGCGCCGAACAGCAGGATCACCAGCGGCACCGCCAACCCACTGCGCGCCAGGTACGAGGAGAACGCGAAGTCGCCACCGTGTCGGTCGTGGCGGAAGTGGATCGCGACCACGAAGATGATCGGCACCAGCGCCGCCGCTCCCAGGCCCAGATAAGTTCGCTTCTGGTAGCGGAGCTTGATCAGCTCCCAGCGGTAGACGGTTCCCACGGTGGGATTCAATGAACCGCCTCCACGGTCTCGGGCAGCCTGCCGTCGATCGCTTCATCTCCCTCGGTCAGCGAGAAGAACAGATCCTCGAGCGTGATCGTCTGCGGCGCAAGCGCTCGGATCAACGCGCCGGCCTCGATCAGCGCCTGCGAGAGCTCCGCGACCGCGCCGTCCTCGGCGGTGAAGCTGATCCTCCCGTGCTGCTCGCGCACGTCCTCGATCCCGGCCTGCGCGCGGCAAACCGCCAGCGCGCGCTGGTCGTCGGTCGTTGACAGCCTGTACGTGGCTCCCGCGGTTCGCTTCAGCGCCGCGATCTCGCCCTCGTAGACGATCTCGCCTCTGCGCACGATCGCCACCCGGTTGCACAGCTCCTCCACCTCGGCCAGCAGGTGGCTCGAGAGCAGGACGGTGATTCCCTGATCGGCCAGGCGCCTGATCAGCACTCGCATGTCCCGCATCCCCGCGGGATCGAGCCCGGTGGCTGGTTCATCGAGGACCAGCAGCCGCGGGTCGCGCAGCAGCGCGGACGCGATCCCCAACCGCTGCTTCATCCCGTGCGAGTACCCGCCGACGCGGTCGCCGGCCCGATTGGACAGCTCGACCGTCTCGAGCGCCTGCTCGATCCGCCCGGAAGCGCCATCGCCGTCGAAGGCGCCGAGCAGCTGGAGATTTCGCCGACCGCTCAGGTACGGGTAAAAGGTCGGCGCCTCGACGAACCCGGCGACGCCCTGCAGCGCCTGAACGCTCTCCATCGGATCGCGTCCGAACAGCCGCACGGTTCCCTCGGTGGGACGGATCAACCCCAGCATCATCCGCAGCGAGGTCGTCTTCCCGGCGCCGTTTGGCCCCAGGTAACCGTACACGTCGCCGGTGTGGACGGTGAGGTCCACGCCGGCGACGGCGGTGAGGGTCCCATAGCGCTTGACGAGGCCCCGGACCTCGACGGGCGGCGGGGCCGCCCCCGCGATCGGGGCCTCGCTCATAGGGCCCGCGCGGCCACCTCTGCCGCGGTCGGGGGAACCGAACCGACCACCGTGTAGCTGACGCCGCCCCGGCTGAAGCGGAGCATCGTCCCGAGCGCCGTGTCCAGCTCCTGACCGGTAGCCCCGTTGATCGACACCGTCGGGAGGTTGAGGCCCTGGTGATCGCCGCTCGAGCTGGTGGCGCTCTGATCGGAGCGCTGCTCGATCACTGCGATCGCGCCGGCGTTCTGGCCGTAGGTCACGAGCGCGGCGGGGCTACCGGCCCAGTCGAGCAGCGTCACCGACTGTCGCTGCAACCCGACGAGCTTGTTCGGCGCCACCAGCGGGAACGAGAGATGGCGCGCGACCGCGGCGAGGCCGGAGATCTCGGTGTGCTTGCCCGCCTTGGGCGCGTGACCCGAGCCGGCGGGCGTCGAGACCGTCACGACCTTCGCGCCGCTCGGCGCCGACATCGCGAATGTCGACCCCGGGACGGTGCCGTAGGAGATGCTGGTCGCCTTCAGCTCGAGCACCGGCGAGCTGTCATTGCGAGCGTAGACCGCGACCCGCAGCGGCACTCCGCGAAGCGCATCCCATGCCAGCTGGGCGGAGCCGAGCAAGCCACCGGCGTGCTTGGGCGAGATCTGAACCGTGTAGGCGGGCCGGCCGGCGACGTCGCCCGGGATCGCGCCCGAGAGATCCACGTGGTCCATCAGGCGGGTGATCTCGGACTGGATCTGGGTCACCGACGGGAGCGCCTCCTGGCTGCCGTTGCTCTTTGCCGATCCCTCGGCCGGCAGCTTGCCCTCATAGACCGTGTTCGAGGTCGGGTCATAGACCCAGAACGAATTCCCGTTGACCACGACCTGCGCATCGCCGTTGGTGCCCTGAAGCTCGAGCCGCAGCTGTTCGCTCGTCACCCACAGCCGGCCGGTCGTCCCGTTCAGGATCGGATCAGAGCCCTGGATGTCGCTGGCGTCGATCAGGTGGTTCGTGAAGCTGATTCGCGCGCTGATCCCCTGCGGCGACGGAGCCGAGATCGCCGTGTGCACGGCGGCGGCGAGGCTCTTCTGCGGCGGCACCGGGCCAGGGCCCGAGGCCGCGACCGCGATCGCGGTCCCCGCCGCGATCACCGCGACGGCGCCGGCGATCACCGCCAGCAGGCGCTTTGTTGAGGCTGTGCGCAAGAACTTCATGACGACTCCACCTTTCTCGTGACATCGCCCACGGTAGGCGGAAAGCTTGAAATTACTTTGACAGATGGGCTCTGCCTCCAGGCCCGTGCCCGGGTGGCGCTGTGTATCGCCGGAGCGATCCAGCCCCTCAGGCGATACAAAGCGCAACCCGAGTCCGCCCGCGGGGCAGAGCCCTAGCACGGTAACGTCTGATCGGCATGTGCCGGCTGTTTGGGATGAGTGGCGGCCGCGAGCGCGTTCGCGCGACCTTCTGGCTGCTGGAGGCGCCGGACTCGCTCGCGCAGCAGAGCCGCCGCGAGCCCGATGGAACCGGATTGGGCGCGTTCGGCGAGGACGGGAGTCCCGAGATCTTCAAGCAACCGCTGGCCGCCTACGAGGATCAGGTGTTCGCGAGCGAGGCACGCGAGGTCTCCTCGCGCACGTTCGTCGCCCACGTCCGCTACGCGTCGACCGGCGCGATCGCCCCGCAGAACACTCACCCGTTCGAGCAGCGCGGCCGCGTGTTCGCCCACAACGGCGTGATCGGCGACCTGGGGCGGCTCGAGCAGGAGCTCGGCGACGCGATGGAACAAGTGAAAGGGGACACCGACTCCGAGCGGTTCTTCGCGCTGATCACCAGAGAGATCGACCGGACCGGTGACGTCGGTGAGGGGATCGCGCGAGCGGCCAGCTGGGTGGCTGAGAAGCTGCCGGTGTTCGCGCTCAACCTGGTGCTGATCACGGACTCCGAGCTGTGGGCGCTGCGCTACCCGGACGTGCACGATTTGTTCGTCCTCGAGCGCGCCTCCGGCGGCACCACCGGCACTCGCCATCTCGAGCACGCGAGCGCGCGGGGCAGCGTCCGCGTTCGCTGCGCCGACTTCGCCAGCCGCCCCGCGGTGGTGGTCGCCACCGAGCGGATGGATGAGGACCCCGGGTGGCGGCCGCTCGAGTCAGGCGCGCTCCTGCACGTCGACGACGGCTTGACGGCAACCGTGACCCGGCCGCTCGAGCGACCGCCCGCACATCAGCTGACGCTGGCGGACCTCGACCCGAAGGCGGCCGCGTCGCAGGCGCCCGCCGCGCACCCGTAAGCCCGTTTCACGGCGGGCACATCCGAGCCCACGCCGCGACGATGTGCGAGGCCGCTGACCCCGAGCTCGAGAAGGTTCAGTTCCGGGCGATCACCTTGGCGCCTCGCGCCGGGGTGCGGGTGATCCAGGATCGCTCGCCTTCCCCTGTCGGCGACAGCGGCGGGTCGCACTAGCGGGACAGCTGCCGGGCCATCAGGATCGAGCTGCGGAGCCGCCCGTCGCGCCGGCGATAGTGATCGCGGCGAACGCCCTCGACCTCGAATCCAGCGGCGGCGTAGAACGCGATCGCGCGGGCGTTGTCGGTCCAGGCCTCGAGCTCGACCTTGTGTGCTCCGGTGACGCTCGCGTGTTGCATGATCGCCTCGAGCAGCGCCCGCCCTCCTCCCCGCCCCCGCGCGGCCGGCAAGATCGCCATCCCCAGCTGCAGGACGCCGCGAAATCGCTCCCCCACGCTCGCCATTCCCACCACGCTGCTGCCGTCCTCGAGCGCCCAGGCAGCCGCCCGGCCTTCGCCCTCGATCGTCTCCCGCAGCCGCTGCGCGCGCTCCTCGACGTCGACCGGCGGCTCGGCGCCGAGGAACCCCTCCTCCGCGACCGCCGCGACGACCAGCGCGAGCGCATGCGCATCCTCAGTTTGGGCCTTGCGTACGACCTTCGGCATAAAGTGTCCTGGTCCGGCTGATGCTGCTCTACAACTCCCAGGTCTCAGGCAATTGCTACAAGGTCAGGCTGCTGTTCGCCCATCTCGGCGTGCATTACGAGCGCCGTGAGGTGGATGTAATCGATCGCTCACGCCGCCGCGAGCTACTCGGAGATTTGAATCCTGCCATGCGCGTGCCCACGCTGGTGCTCGACGACGGCCGCGCGCTCGCCGAGTCGAACGCGATCCTCTGCTACTTCGCCGAGGGCACCCCATACCTCCCCGCCGAGCGCTTCGAGCGCGCGCAGGTTCTGCAGTGGCTGTTCTTCGAGCAGTACAGCCACGAGCCCTACATCGCGGTCGCGCGTTTCTGGAGGCTCGCCGAGATCGAGCCCTCGCAGGAGGAGCTGCAGGGAAAGCTGCGCGGAGGCCACGCGGCACTCGCGGCGCTGGAGAAGCACCTGGCCGAGCGACAGTTCCTGGTCGGCGAGCGCTACACGATCGCGGACATCGCCCTCTACGCCTACACGCACGTCGCGCCCGAGGGCGGGTTCGAGCTCGAACCCTACTGCGCGGTGCGGGCTTGGCTCGAGCGCGTTGCCGCCTCGCCGGAACACGTGCCGATTGACGACTGAGTCCGGCTCACCGACCTGGACGATCTGAACCCGCATATATCGGATTAAGAACGTCCACGTCAAATCGCCGGTAGCTCAGGCGGCCTTCCACAGCGCGTCATCGCCGAGCGGCTGGCGCTGGGCCCGGCCCGCCGCCACCAGCTCGAGCAGCGCGGCCTCCGCGACTACCCGGTCGGGCGCGTCGTTGCCTTCGGCCATCAGCGCCGCGACTTCCTGGGTCGTCAGCCCGCCGGTGAAGTGCGCGAGCAGCGGCGCGGGCGTCTGCGGAGGTGGCTGGCGCTCGAGCGTCGGGTCGAGGTTGGCGACCAGCACGTCGTAGGCCTCCACCGGCTGGAAGCCGCCGGCGGTCAGCCGCAGCCCGTCACGCTCGAACACGACCGACGGCGCGGTGAAGCGGACCGGCCCATCGGTCGTCGCGGTTTTGCCCTGCAGCTCGGCCGGCGAACCGGCCGCGGTTCGCGTCTCGGCGCGGTCTAGTTCGTAGGCCCGGGTGACCTCCGGGTCGTCGAGCCTGGCGATGATCGCCCGCGCGTCAACGTCCGGCACCGGCTCGAGCACGGCGGCCAGTTGCCGATCGTCATCGAGCTGCAAGGGGGTAGTGAAATTCGCCAGCTGCAGCGCTCGGAACACCGACCACTCGCTGCCCGGATGCTCCAGTCGCGCCGCGACGATCGCCCGGCAGGCCCGGGCAGTCCCGCTCACGCGCGCCTTCGGAGCAGGGGAGAACGGCATCCCGTAGCGCTCGCGGAAGCGAAGCTGCCCGAGCGCTCCGCGCAGCGGGGTGTAACCGCGGGCCTCGTACTGCGACGCGGACTCGGTCAGGCCGATCACGACCAGCCGCCAGCGCAGCTGCTCTCGGTAGCGCCACTCGATCACCCGCAGCGCGGGGCTCTCCGAATAGGCCCAGGGGCAAGCCGGATCGCTATAGAGGGTCGCGAGGATCATTGATGACTCAATTGTAGAACCCAAACGCCTCAGCCGGCGATCCGCTGGAGCCGCTCGAGCAGCTCGATCTGCGCGGGGTTGACCTTCTCGCGAGCCGCTTGCAGCGGGAACCACTCGGCGCGGTCGATCTCTGGATATTCCTCCACGCGCCCCGAGCGCGGCGGCCACTCGAGCTCGAACGTGTTGCTCGTGACCGCCTCGACGTCGAGCTCGCCCTCGAGCGCCCACGCGGAGATGAGCTTGCCGGATTTCTGCCGCACCTGCCCAAGCTCGCGCGCCTGACCGTCCGGTGGTCGCACGCCCAGCTCCTCGGCGAACTCCCTGCGCGCCGCCGCTAGCGCATCTTCGCCCGGCTCGTACTCGCCCTTTGGGAGCGACCATGCGCCCGCATCCCGCCGCGCCCAGAACGGACCTCCGGGGTGCACGAGCAGTACCTCGAGCGCGCCGGCGTGCTTGCGGTAGAGCAAGATCCCTGCGCTGCGAGCGGCCACCAGTTCATCGTAGTTCGAGCGCGTATCGCTGGAGGACGATCGCCGGGCCCCACTGATCGGTCTGGTGAGAGCTCTCGACCCGGAAGCCCGCATCGCGATACAGCTGCGCGACCGTCGTGAGGCGGCTGAACGTCTCGAGCTCGAGCGTCCGCATGCCGGCGGCTCGCGCCGCCGCCAGCGCAGCCGCGACGCGAGAGCTCACGCCGCCAGCGCCTCGGCCTCGTCGAGCCCGTCGGGCTCAGGCTCAGCCGCGGCCGGCGCGAGCCCCGCGGTAGCGCGAGGCCGCAGTCCGACCAGCGCGAGCACCGCGGCGACGAGGCAGATCGCGGCGCCGAGCTCAAACGCGATCGTGTACCCATTTGTGAGCGAGGTAGCGGCGCTGACGCCGGCGACCGGGTGCGAATTGCCCGCGGCGATCGTGCTCAGGACCGCGAGGCCGAGCGCGCCGCCGAACAGCCGCGACATGTTCAGCAATCCGGACGCCACCCCACTCTGGCCGGATGGCACGCCCTGGGTGGCGGCGATCGTCGACCCGACCAGCCCCAGCCCCATCCCGAGGCCGGCTAGGACGCCTCCGGGAAGCACAAGCGCGAAATAACTTCCGCCCGGTCGCACGTCGGTCAGCAGCAGGAGACCGGCGGCGGCCAGCATCAGGCCTGCGGTGACGGCACCGCGCACGCCCGCGCGGGCGACCAGGCGCGGCGCCAACGACGACGCCGTGAACACCGCCAGCGTCATCGGCATGAACGACAGGCCGGCCTTGAGCGCGTCGAAGCGGAGCACCTGCTGCAGATACAGCGTCACGAAGAAGAACATCGAGAACAGCGCGGCGTACATCAGCACGACGACCGAGTTCGCGGTCCGAAGCTGCGACAGCTTGAAGATCGAGAGCGGTATCAGCGGGGCCGTGGCCACGCGACCCTCGACGAACAGGAACAACGAAATCAACAGCGCCGCCGCCGCGAGCGGCACGAGCACGCCGGTCGATCCCCATCCGAGCGCGTCGGTGCGCACGATTCCGTACGTCAGAGCCACCAGTCCCGCGGTCACCAGCAGCGCGCCGGTGAGATCGAAATGCCGCGGGCCCGGATTCTTGAGGTCGGCGGGAATCACCCGCAGCCCGAGTCCGACCACGATCGCGCCGACCGGGACGTTGATCGCGAAGATCGCCGGCCACCCGAATGCCTGTGTCAGCACTCCGCCCAGCAACGCCCCGGAAGTCGCGCCAAGGCCGCCAATCGCCGCCCACAGTCCCAGGCCTCGATTGCGCTCGGCGCCTTCAGGCAGCGATGCGGTGATGATCGACAGCGTCGCCGGAGACACGACCGCGCCGCCGAATCCCTGCAGCGCGCGCACGCCGATCAACAGTCCCCGGGACTCGGCCAGGGCGCACGCGAGCGAGGAGAGCGCGAACAGCGCCGTGCCGGCGAGCAGCACCCGTCGGCGCCCCAGCAGGTCAGCCGCACGGGCGCCCAGCAGCAGGAAGCCGGCGAACGTGATCGTGTAGGAGTTGACCACCCACTGCAGGCCGGTGGTTGAGAAATGCAGTCCGTCGCGCATCGAGGGCAGCGCCACGTTGACGACCGCGACGTCGAGAATGACCATGAATTGAGCCAGGCAGACCACGGACAGGAGCGCGTTCGTGGATGCCCGCCGAGAGGTTTTGATGGCGGTAATTGAATTCACGCGGTCCAGTGTGCGACAATCTCTATCCAGGTACAAGAGAGGAAGTTATCCTGGTAGTAGACATCACACCCATCGCTTCTGACAGGGCCGACTCGAGCCAAAATGGCGAGCGCCGGCGGGCGGAGCTGGCCGACTTCCTGCGCCGCCGCCGCGCGAGCCTGACACCGGAAGGCGTGGGGCTGCCGAACGGCGGCCGGCGTCGCACTCCGGGACTACGCCGGGAGGAGGTGGCGCTGCTGGCCGGCGTGGGGACGACCTGGTACACGTGGCTCGAGCAGGGACGCGACGTCCGTGCCTCGCTGGACGTACTCGAGGCGCTGGCGAAGGCGCTGCGGCTCACGCCCGCCGAGCGAACCCACCTGATCTTGCTGGGCCGTGGCGAGGAACCGCCACCGTCCAAGTCGCCAGCCGAGCGGGTCTCGCCCACGCTTCGTCGCCTGATCGAGAACTTGGGCGCAAATCCGGCCTACATCCTCGGCCGCCGCTGGGACTATCTCGCGTGGAACCGAGCAGCGTGCGCGGTGTTGGGAGACTTCGACGCGATCCCTCGGTCCGCTCGCAACCACGTGTGGCTGCATTTCATGGACCCCTCCCGCCGGACCAGGTTCGCCGACTGGGAGCGAAGCTCCCGCCTGCTGGTGGCCAAGTTTCGCGCCGACAGCGCGCGCCACCTCGGCGACCCCGCGTTCGAGGAGCTGATCGCCGCGCTGCGTCAATCGAGCCCCGAGTTCTGTAAGGAGTGGAAGCTCCATGAGGTGGCCGTCACCGGCGAGGGACGAAAGCAGGTACACCACCCGGAGGCGGGCGTGATGCTGTTCGAGCACGCCGTCTTTCATCCCGCGATCGACCCAGAGCTTCGGCTGGTCCTGTACACGCCGCTGCCCGAGCACGAGACGCCGGCAAAGCTCGCCCGCTTGCTGGAAGGCAGCTAGCGTCTCGCGCCGCGGCTGCAAGGCCTCTGCCTGTGCGCCAGGCGCAGAGGCGGGATACTTGCGTTCGTGGAGAGAGTTGACGGAAGATCACGAGCAGAGGGATTTACCGCTCCGGACTCCGCGCACGCGGCGACCCCCGAGCTCGCGCTCGGAGTGCAGCTGCGCGGCAGCCCGTTTCCTCCGATCGCCGACTACGGATTTTTGTCCGATTGCGAGACCGTCGCGCTCGTGGCGCCGAGCGGCAACGTCGAGTGGATGTGCCTCCCGCGCGTCGACTCGCCGAGCGTGTTCGGCGCGATGCTCGACCGGAGCGCCGGCTCGTTTCGCCTAGGGCCGCAGGGGATCACCGTCCCCGCGTCCCGGCGCTATCTGCCGGGGACGATGGTGCTGGAGACGAGCTGGTGGACCGGGGCTGGCTGGATCATCGTCCGCGACGTGCTGCTGATCGGCGCCTGGCATCACGAGCACGAGCGCTCGCGCACCAATCGGCGCGCTCCCACCGACTACGACGCCGACCACGTTTTGTTGCGGACCGTGCGCTGCGTGAATGGCGAGGTCGATCTGGTGCTCGAGTGTGAGCCGGCCTACGACTACGGCCGCAAGCGCTCAAGCTGGGAGTACATCGGTCCCGGCTACCACGAGGGGGCAGCCCATTGCCCGGAGGTCGACGTCGAGCTCAAGCTGAGAACCGATCTCAGGCTGGGTTTCGAGGGTCCCAGGGCCACCGCCCGGCATCGGATGAAGGAGGGCGAGCAGATCTACTGCGCGCTGTACTGGAGCGAGCACGCCCCGCCGCAGGATTTCGCCGAGGCCTACTCCCGGCTGGTGTGGACCGCGCACCACTGGCAGCACTGGCTCGACGGAGGCACGTTTCCCGATCATCCTTGGCGGCAGTACCTGCAGCGCAGCGCGCTGACGCTCAAGGGGCTGACCTACGCGCCGACCGGTGCGCTGCTCGCCGCCGCCACCACCTCGCTGCCCGAGGCGCCGCTGGGAGAGCGTAACTGGGACTACCGCTACAGCTGGATTCGCGATTCGACGTTCATGCTGTGGGCGCTCTACACGCTCGGGTTCGACTGGGAGGCAAACGACTTCTTCTACTTCATCGCCGATGTCGCCGGCGCCGATGAGGACCTGCAAGTGATGTACGGGCTCGGTGGCGAGCGGGCGCTCGACGAGCAGCAGCTCGAGCATCTCGCCGGCTATGCCGGCGCCCGGCCGGTGCGCGTCGGCAACGACGCCTACAAGCAGCGCCAGCACGATGTCTGGGGCAGCCTCCTCGACTCGGTGTATCTACACACCCGCTCGCGCGACTCGCTCGACGAGCGGGTGTGGCCGATCCTCAAGCGGCAGGTCGAGGCCGCGATCGCCAACTGGCGCAAGCCCGACCGCGGCATCTGGGAAGTGCGCGGTGAGCCCAGGCACTTCACCTCCTCGAAGATGTTCTGCTGGGTGGCTTGTGACCGCGGCGCCCGGCTGGCCGCGATGCGCGAGGACACCGTCCACGTGCAGCGCTGGCGAGCGGCAGCGGACGAGATTCACGCCGACATCTGTGAGCACGGGATCGACGAACGTGGCGTGTTCGTCCAGCACTACGACACCACCGCGCTAGACGCGGCGCTATTGCTGATGCCGCTGCTGCGTTTCCTGCCACCGGGCGACGAGCGCATCCGCAACACGGTGTTCGCGATCGCCGACGAGCTCACCGAGGCCGGCCTCGTCTTGCGCTACCGCCCCGAGGAGACCGACGACGGCCTCTCCACGTCGGAGGGCAGCTTCTTGATCTGCAGCTTCTGGCTGGTCTCTGCGTTTGGCGAGATCGGCGAGCACGAGCGCGCCCGCGACCTCTGCGAGCGAGTGCTCGGGTACGCCAGCCCGCTCGGGCTGTATGCGGAGGAGATCGATCCGCGCACCGGCCGGCACTTCGGCAACTTTCCACAAGCGTTCACCCACCTTGCGCTGATCAACGCGGTGATGCACGTGATCAGCGCCGACGAGGAGCTCGCGCGCCAGCAATCGCCCTGGGCCGAGAAGCGCTGATGCCTGGAGCGAGTGGCGTGAGCCCTCCGTATCGCTAGGAGAAGAGATGCCCGAGAATCAAACGCACGGGACAACGTCGGCCGATCCGCCCGCAGCCGAGATCCCCACCCTGTTCGTCTGCCATGGTGATGACGGCGGCCCGCGAGTGCATCCGTGTCGCCGCGTGCAAGCAGCGCTGCGCGACGCGGGGATCCAGTACAACAAAGTGATCGCCGGCCACGGCAGCCCATTACCGTTCTTGCGCAAAGGCTCGCGGGACGAGCTCCGCGCGGCGACGGGTGATGCGAAGCTGCCGGCGCTGAAGCTGCCAGATGGCACGGTGATCACCCACTCCCGCGCGATCCTCAGCTGGGTCAAGCAGCAGAGTTGATCTCCGCCCGCGGCGGGCGGGCCGCGACCCCGCCGGTTACGCGAGCGACACCTCACCCCCAGGCTCGATGACCCGCAACCGGCCCGTCAGGCCCGCGGCCGCAAACGCGCCGCGCAGATCCTCGGCGCTCGAGGTGAAGTGTGCCCAGCCATCTTGGTGGATCGGGACGATCAGTGCCGGATCGAGCACTCGCGCGGCCTGCACCGCCGTGTCCGCGGTCAGCGTCAGAAACGCCTCACCCCATGCCTCGGGCACTTGCGCGCCGCCCGCGAACAGCACCGCGACCGCGATTGGTCCATGTTCGGCGAGCACCCTTTTGACGACATCGAGCGACACGTTGTCGCCGCTGACGTACAACGTCGGGAGGTCGGGCCCGCGCAGCACAAAGCCGATCACCGGACCATTCTTCGCCGCGACCTCCGGCGGCCCATGGTCAGCCGCGACCGCGGTCACGGTCACGGGCTGCCCGTGCGAGCTCTCCAGCACGACCGCATCGCCCACCTCCATCCCGGTCGCCTCACCGCCGAGTCGCTGCGCACCGGCAACCGTGGTGAGCACCCGGCGCGCGCGCGGCAGGAACGCCCTGCCCGCCGTGTCGAGGTTGTCCGCATGGTGATCGTGTGACACCAACACCGCGTCAATTCCCGGGAGCTCATCCGGCGAGCGAGCGGGCCCGACCAGCTTCCGCAAGACGATGTTCGTACCGGGCCGCGGATGCTCGCCGGGAGGATCAAACGTCGGGTCGGTCATGATCCGCAGCCCGCCGTACGTGATCACCGCGGTCGGTCCGCCAATCAGCGACAGGCTCGGAATCTCGGCCATCGTCGTGTCAGCGTAATCGGTCTTCGCAATCTCTTCGCAACTCCTGACGTTTCTCTGTCGATCACGTGATGACCTGATCCCATGAGCAGTCAGGCTCCATTCGCCCCGTCGCGCGAGCGCGAGACCGCGCGGAGCGAGCGCGAGACCGCGCCAATCGAAGCGCACCCGGTCGCGCCGGTCACCGACTCGTTTTCGCTGCTCGATCATCGCACCCGCGGCCGCGCCATCGCACCGGGGCTGGCGCCGCGGGGGCCCTACTTGTTGCTGCGGGACGGCGAGCAGACCTGGCTGCTCCCGCTCGAGAACAAGATCACGCATCTCGGGCGGGGTCTCGGTTCGGAGGTCCGGCTCGAGGACCAGCGAGTTTCCAGACGCCACGCGATCATCGTTCGCCACGGCCGCTACGCCCGGGTGCTCGACAACCGCAGCTCGCACGGCACGTTCCTCAACGGCCGCAGAATCGTCGCCACGAACATCAAAGATGGCGATGTGATCGCGCTCGGACCGGTCGAGATGCGCTACGTCGAGGTGAGCTAACCCTCGACCCGCTCGTCGGCGACGTCCCGCGACACCAGCGCGCTGTACAGCCCCCCGCGCTCGAGCAACTCCTCGTGAGTTCCGCGCTCGACGATCCGGCCTCGATCGAGCACCACGATCTGATCCGCGTTGCGCACGGTCGAGAGCCTGTGCGCGATCGTGATCGTGGTCCGCCCCTCGGCGAGCCGCTCGAGCTCGGCCTGCACCGCTGCCTCAGTCTGGGTGTCAAGCGAGCTGGTGGCCTCGTCGAGCACGAGCACCGGCGGGTTGCGCAACACCGTGCGCGCGATCGCCATCCGCTGCTTCTCGCCGCCCGAGAAGCGGTAACCGCGCTCGCCGACGACCGTGTCGTAGCCCTCGGGCAGCGACGCGATCAGATCGTGGATCCGCGCCGTTCGGGCCGCTTCCTCGATCTCTTCGTCGGAGGCATCAGGACGGGCAAAGCGCAGGTTCTCGCGCACGCTGGCGTGAAACAGGTACGTCTCTTGCGAGACCACCCCGACGGTCGCCGCGAGCGACGTCAGCGACGCGTCGCGGACGTCGACCCCGTCGATCGTGACCCTCCCCTCTTGCGGCTCGTACAGCCGCGCCACCAGGTAGCCGAGCGTGGTCTTCCCGGCCCCCGTCTCGCCGACCACCGCGGTGCGCGTGCCGGCGGGCACCACCACGTCGATGTCTCGCAGGGTCCATACGTTCGAGCCGTTTGCGCCGTAGCGGAACGACAGCCCCTCGAACCTGACCTCGCCGAGCAGCTCGTAGGGTCTCAGCTCGACGGGGTTCGGAGACTCGACGATGTCGATCGGCAGATCGAGGTACTCGAAGATGCGATCGAACAGCGCCAGCGACGCCTCGACGTCCGCGCCGACGCCGAGCAGCTGCTGGATCGGGAACAGCAGTCGCGCCTGCAGGGTCGTGAACGCGACAACGGTCCCGATCGAGATCGCATGCCCGCCGATGCTCTGCCCTGCGAGCCAGTAGACGATCGCCGGCTGGATCGCGAACGTCATCTGGATCGTCGACATCACCCATCGACCGGCCATCCGCGAGCGGACCTCGAGGTCGGCGATATCGTTCGACTCGCGCGTGAACCGCCCCGCGAGGTCCTCGCCGCGGCCCATCGTCTTGCCGAGCATGATCCCGGACACCGACAGCGATTCGGCTACCAGCGCCGAGAGGTCCGCGAGCCGGCGCTGCTGCTCGGTGGTGATCTTCCGGCGGAGCTTTCCAACCCGCCTGGTCATCCACACGAACAGCGGCACGAACACCAGCGAGATCGCCGCAAGACGCCAATCGAGCAGACACATCGCGACCACGGAGGCGATTACAGTGGTCGCATTCTGGGCGATCGTCGTGGCGGTGTTGGTGACGACGTTGTCGAGACCGCCGATGTCGTTCGCGATCCGCGACTGCACCTCGCCCGTTCGGGTCCGGGTGAAGAACGCAAGCGACATCTTCTGCAAGCGGCGATAGACAGCCGCCCGCAGGTCGTGCATCACCCGCTGGCCGATGGCGTTGGAGATGTAGGTCTGCCAGACGCTGAAGACAGCGGTCACGATCGCGATCGCGATCATCGCCAGTACCAGCTCGGTCAGCAGGGTCGTGTTGTGCTTGAAGATGCCTTCGTCGAGCACATCCCGCAGCAGGAACGGCGACAGCATGCTCAGGCCCGCTGAGAAGACGATCAGGAGCAGCACCGCGGCAAGCCGCCAGCGGTAGGGCTTGAACAGCCGCAGGATCCGTCGCCGATCCCGCTCGCGCTCGGGGTCCATCAGCGGCGGGGGCTTGTTGTCGGGGCGCCGCAGCGAGCGCATCGAGCCGGGGACAGCGCCGTGCGCCGAGCTCATTCCGTGTCCTGAAGAGAAGCTCATCGTCTAGGTCCATGATGACAGCGCCCCGGACTCGAGTCCTAGGCTGGAGGGATCGCTTCTCGCTGTCAGGACATCGTGCGGCCGGGCCTCGCGCGCCGGCTGGGCCTCGGTCCCGACGACCGGCGGATCGCGCTGCTGGCGATTCCGGCGCCGGGCGCTGGGGGATCGTCGGCGTGTGGTTCGCGATCGTGGCGTTCATTGCGGCCCGTCTGCTGGCGCGCGGCAGTCGCTTTCGAGGCGATCGCTGGGCGCTCGCCGGAGCCGCTCGCTAGAGAGGGTCGGTGGCGCTTGGCCGGGCCGCGCCGCTCCACCATCAGCGCCGTGACCACGGCGCCGACGAGGAACGCTCCCGCGGAGACGGCCATCGCTGCGTGAAGTCCGGAGACAAACGCGCGACTCGAGATCAGGGTGCCGAGCAGCGCGACCCCGATCGCGCCCCCGGTCTGGCGACTCGCGTTCAGGACCCCCGACGCGATCCCCGCGCGCTCGGCCGGCGCCGCCTCGATCGTCGCCGCAGTCGCCGCCGGCATCGTGAACGCCATCCCGAAGCCGACCGCGATCAGCGGTGCCACGAGAACCCCATAGCTCGTCGCCCGGCCGGCGAGGACCAGCCCAGCAAAGCCGAGCGCGCCGCAGCAGAGACCGGCCAGCATCGGCCGCCGCGAACCGGTTCGCGCGGTGACCCGGCCCGACAGCGCCGAGGACAGCGCCACGAAGATCCCCTCGGGCAGCAGCGCGAGGCCCGTATCGACCGCTGAGAAGCCGCGGAAGTGCTGGAAGTACAACGACAGCGCGAACAGCTGCCCGTAGAAGCCGAGGTTGATCAGCAACCCCACCACGCTCGCGCCCGAGAACGTACGGCTCTCGAACAATGACAGCGGGAGCATCGGCTCCCGAGCGTGCCGCTCGGTGAGAATGAACGCCGCCGCCACCGGCAAGCACGCGATCAGCGGCACGAGCACTATCGGCGAGCCGAAGCCACGCGATCCACTCTCGATCAAGCCGAATGTCAACAGCGTCAAGGCGACGATCCCGAGCACCTGCCCCGGCGGATCGAACCCGGTCCCCGTCCGGTCGCCCGCCCGAGGAAGGTGACGCGCGGCGAGCAGCAGCGCGAGCAGCCCGAGCGGCACGTTGACGACGAACACTGCGCGCCAGCTGATCAGCCCGACAAGTACCCCGCCGAGAACCGGTCCCGATGCCGCTCCGATGCCCGCGATCGCGCCCCAGGCGCCCACCGCCCGGGCCCGCTCGGCGGTGTCGGAGTACGCCGCGCGCAGCAGCGCCAGCGAACTCGGGACGAGCAGCGCGGCGCCGAGGCCCTGGAGCAGCCGCGCGGCCACAAGCAGCGAGATCGAAGGGGCAAGCGCACAGCCCGCGGAAGCGAGCGTGAACAGCGCCAGGCCGGCGTCAAATACCCGGCGAGCGCCAAGTCGGTCCCCGATCGACCCGGCCGACAACAGCAGTCCGGCGAACACCACGGTGTAGGCGTCGATCACCCACTGCAGGCCGCTGACGCCGCCGCCGAGCTCGTGTCCGATCGCCGGCAGCGCCACGTTCACGATCGTCGCATCGACGATCACCATCAGATATCCCAGGCAGATAGCTATGAGCGGAAGGTGCTTTCGCATGCTCCTATGGTGCACCCGGGACACTTCGTCGCAGATCGAAATGTCGAGGTTCTAGGATGAAGCGGTGCGCGGCGACGCGGACATCGCGAAGATCGGCGCGCTGGTCGCCGATCCGGCACGGGCGAAGATTTTGCTCGCGCTCGGCGACGGCCGTGCCCTCCCGGCGAGCGTGCTGGCCGACGAGGCCGGGATTGCGGCCTCCACCGCCAGCGCCCACCTCGCAAAGCTCGTCGACGCCCATCTGCTGGCGATGGAGCGCCACGGGCGCCATCGCTATTTCCGCGTCTCCGGCCCGGCGGTGGCGGAGCTGATCGAGGCACTGGCGCGCCTCTCGCCACCGGCGCCCGTGCGATCGCTCAAGCAGGGGAGCAAGGCGCACGCGGTGCGGTTCGCGCGCACCTGCTATGACCACCTCGCGGGGATCCTGGGGACGGAGCTGATGGCCGCGCTGATCGAGCGTCAGCTGCTGGCCGGCGGCGACGGCGTCTTTCGTCCCGCTGCAGCGAACAACGACCGCCTCTCGGCACCGGGGTTCGACCTCGATTATCGGCTCACCAGCCGCGGCGCGCAGGTACTCGAGGAGTTCGGGATCGACTTCGAGTCGCTGCACGAGCGGCGGCGGCCGCTGATCCGCTACTGCGTCGACTGGAGCGAACAGCGCCATCACCTGGCGGGATCGCTCGGCGCCGCGCTCGCGGATCGGATGCTCGAGCTCGGTTGGGTCAGCCGCGCGCGCCGCAGCCGCGCGGTGCACATCAGCGACGCCGGCTACGAGGGGCTGCGCGAGACGTTCGGCTTGCAGCTCCAGCCCGCGCCATACTGATTCACATGTCAGGCACGGAGCTTGGACTCGCCCTGTCGGTGTTCCTCGCGTGCGCGGTCGAGGCGGTCGAAGCGCTCACGATCGTGCTGGCGGTCGGCAGCACCAGGAGCTGGCGCTCGGCGCTGTACGGCAGCGGCGCGGCCGTATTCGCGCTGGCCGCGCTGATCGCCGCGCTCGGTCCCGCGCTGACATCGTTGCCCGTCAGCGCGCTGAGGCTGGTCGTCGGCGGTTTACTGCTCGTGTTCGGCCTGCAGTGGCTGCGCAAGGCGATCCTGCGAGCCGCGGGCCTGAAGGCCCTACACGACGAGGAGCAGACGTACGCCGAGGAAGTAGCCGCGGCCCGCACGGCGTCGAGCCGCGTGCTGCACGGAATCGACGCCTACGCGTTCGTGATCGCGTTCAAGGGTGTGGTGCTGGAAGGGCTCGAAGTGGCGGTGATCGTGCTGACCTTCGGCGCAAACCAGCATCGGATCGGGCTCGCTTCCGCGGCCGCCGCAGCCGCGATCGCGGTGGTCCTGGCGGCCGGAATCGCCTCCCGCGCCCCGCTCGCCCGAGTGCCCGAGAACTCGATGAAGTTCTCGGTCGGGGTGCTGCTGAGCTCCTTCGGGATCTTCTGGGGCGCCGAGGGAGCCGGCGCCGTGTGGCCCGGCGGGGACGCCGCGCTGCTGGCGATCGTCCCGGGCGTTCTGCTCGCTGCGCTGGCGATGATCCGCTGGCTGCGCCGCGCCCCCGCCCGCGCGAGCACGGTGACCGAGACGGTATGAACGCGGTCGGTAGCTTGCTCCGCGCGCTCTGGGAGTTCATCGTCGGCGACGACTGGGTCACGGCGGTTGGCGTGGTCGCAGCACTCGCGCTGACGGCGGTGCTCGCCGGCGCTGGCGCCAACGCGTGGTGGGTCATGCCGCCCGCGGTTCTCGCGTTGCTGGCGTTGTCACTTCGGCGCGCCGCGTAGCGATCGCCGAGGACGCCACCTCGCTCGCTGCCAGACGAGCGCGGCGAGCAGGAGGTACAGGAACAGCACATAGGGCGCCGCATGAGTGTGGAGCACGGGGCTCCCGTTCGGTTTGACCAGGAACACGGACAGCACCACAGCCAGCGGGATCACTCGCGACGATTGGAACTCTGGACATGCCCCCACCAGCACCAATCCCCACACGAAGTACCACGGCCATGCGGCGGGGCCCGCGAACGCGGCCACGAGCAGGAGAACGCCGAGGTAACGCACCAGGTTCTCGAACCGAACACGCCGAATCATCGCCACGCCCAGGACGGCAGTCGCGGCCGCGGTGGCAACCCCCAGCGCGTGGGCAAGCCCTTTCGATCTGACTCCCAGCAGCGGACCGAGCGACCATGCAACCGCCGTCGTCGGCGTGAGCGCGAGATGGACCTTCCCGGGAGTCGAGAACAGCGACGTCGAGACCCAGTCGAGGCCAAGCCCGGTGAGTAGGCTGACCGCGCCGATCACCGCCACCGACGCCACCATCGATACCGCCAGGATCCGCGTCCTCGCTCCGGCACCCGAGGCGGTGCGCGCCCACGCGACTGCGATGAACACCACGGCCGCGGCGGCGGGAAGTTTGATCGTCGCCGCGGCCGCGCAGATCGCGATCCCGACCAGCTGACGGCGCTCCAGCGCAAGTGTCACGCCCGCGACCATCATCCCCCCCATGAGCGCGTCGTTGTGACCGGCGCCGATCAGCTGGCAGACGACCAGCGGACTGGTGACCGCAATCCAGGTGGCCCGCACCGGATCCGCTCCCAGGCGCCGAGCGAGCCGGGGAACGAACACCGCCAGTAACACGAGGCCGCCTAGCTCGGGAAGTCGTGCGACGATCGCCGCCAAGATCAGGTGTGAGCCGCTGACCGCGACGATCGCGCCCGAGATCGCGATGAACGCCGGACCGTAAGGAGCGGTGGTCTGCCGCCAGAACGGCGACACCGCGTCGAGGAGATGGCGCTGGCCGAGCTGGGCGAGGATCGCCGGCGCCTCGTGATACGGATTGCGCCCGAGGTGGAAGATCGCTCCCTGGGCCAGGTAGCTGTAGATGTCGCGACTGAATACGGGAGGCGCAACGAGCAGCGGCAGGCACCAGATCGCGGCCAGCGTCCATAGCTGTGAGAGCCGGGTGTTGTCCCGCCTCCGAAGCCGCGCGCCGACCCCAAGCCAGGCACTCGACAGGGCCGCGACGCCGAAATAGAAGAGAGCGGTGTTGGCGCCGTAGCCGAGCGGCATACGGACGTCGAACCACCAGCCACCGCCCGTGACCCGAGGGGAGGCGATCGTGATCGCGATCGAGCCGGCGAGCCCCAGCGACAACCAACACCATCCGAGACGATCACTAGGGAGGCAGCGGCGGCGCTCCTCCGTCTGGATGCTCCTGGTCTCGCTGGGACCGACAGAGCTTGTTGGGTCGGCCACAGTCATGCGCTTATCCGGCAGGCCAGGCCGGGGTGGCCCGGCATGCCGGCCATGATCGTAGAGCAGAGGGTCGGACCCTCCCAGAACCCAACCCTCTGCGCACCTGGTCGATCTTGAGGGCGTACATGGCCCCTAGATCGCCCAGGTCTAGGCTGCGGCGTCTCGTACCTGCCTGCGTGAAGCCTGTCGGGAGGGCTCGATATTGCGCTCCAGTTCGGCCGTCCGCGGGCGCGGTACCGATGGCCCGGCAGCTTGCTCGTTCGCTGCCGGCGTCAAGCTGGGCTGCGCGGAGCGCGACGCTTGCCGCGCGGAGCGCGTTGGTCGCCGCTGGGCGGAGGGAGCCGGGACCCCCTGCGCCCGCTCCGACGGGGGCCCCGCGGCTACGACCCGACGGAGCCGCGCGAACCCATAAATCCCGCCCAAGGTAGGCACCCATAAGGCAATCGCGTGGTAGATCACGATCGCGGCTGCCGTCGGGCCGGCGTGGAAGCCGTACAGGAGCAATGCGCCCAGCAGGCCGCCTTCGAGAACTCCTACGCCGCCAGGAACCGGGAGTAGGTTGGCCAGGTAGCCGATCTGGTAGCCCATCACCAGCGCCAGCACCGGCGGGTTCAATCCAACCGCCCGCATGCACACCCAGAGCATCGCGATGTCGAACAGCAGGTAGCCAACTGTTCCCATCAGCCGCCAGTCGAGATGTAAAGCGATCGCCTCGGTGTCGCTGACAAAATCGGCGGACCTGCGAAGCGCCGCGGCGATCGGCCCAGACCGGTCCTCGCGCGGGCGAAAGCGAGGCAGCAAGATCGCAAAGGTCAATCCGAGCAGCGCGAACACGCCTGGCACCAGCGCGTAGGCCAGGTTAGGCGCATGGCCACCGATCCCGAGCGTGATCCCGAAGCTGGCGAGCACCAGCACCGCCGCGTTGACGGCGCTTGTCAACAGGAAGATCACCACTGAGCGGTTGACAATCCGAGACCACTCAATCCCCCACGCGCGCATCGCCCAGGCGCCGACCGCAAGCCCGCCGGCACCCCCGACCGGCACCACCGCGCCGAACGCCTGCTCGGCCCACGCCAGCCGGCGAACCTCGCGAGCCGGCCCTCGCCTCAGGACAAGCCGGACGGCCGCGACATAACCGAGGCAAGACGCCACCTCCAGGGCGATCGCCAGAACCACCCAGCCCGGGCTCGCGTCGGCAACTCGCTCCAGCACACCTCGCAAATCCGGGATCGCGAGGCCGACCCCGAGCAGTAGAACCAACAGCGCCGCGGTCCAGATCACCCCGTTCCGCAGGCGATGAGCGTCATGATCGGAAGTGTTCGTAAATTCGTCTGGCGCGCTCCGCTGCTCCATACGAGCAACCTTTCCTGACAGAACCCTTAGCAAGGATAATTCTACCACTCAATCGTGCGCGGCGCAAAATATTGACTGGTCAAACATCGCGGGTGTGTGGGCTGGGGGGAGTGAGCGATGCTTTTCTAGTGACCGCGGTCGACGCGTTTCCTAATCGGCGCGCGACGCTTTTCCTACTCGGCGCTCGCTACCTTCGCGCTGCGCGGAAGTCCTGCCCACCTCGTCGGGCTGGTTAGCCAGCCAGCCCCGCGCGCGCCCGGGCTTTAGGGCTAGACCGCTTCCTGCGCCGCGGGCTGCCGATCCGCCGTGGCCGCCGCGGCGGACTGCTCCTCGGCGGCTACCGCGCGAGGCCCTCGACCCATCGTGGGCACCAGCAACCCCGCCAGCACGCACACCACCAAGAATCCGGTCGCCATGACGAATGACTCGGTAAACCCGGTCAGCGCAGGCAACCCGTGGACGGTGTTGTTGGTGATGAAGGTCGCCGCGATCTGACCGCCGAGAGCTCCACCCAGGGTGCGCATCACTGTATTCATTCCGCTCGCGACACCGGTCTGGTGCGGAGGGACCGCCTGAACGATGAGGTTTCCGAGAGCCGAGAACGCGAGCCCGATCCCGATCCCGAGCAGCGCCGCGCTGATCAGCATGTCGTACGGGTGGCCGTTGAGAACCGTCATCCATGCGAACGCGAGTCCGGTCACCCCCGAGCCGGCGAGCAGCGCGAGCTTGGACCCGTAGCGCCTCGAGACGGCTCCCGCTGCGGTCCCCAGCAACCCCATCCCAAGGGCGGACGGCAGCAGATACAAGCCTGAGACGACCACCGAGGCTCCGTAGCCGAAGCCCGTGCTCTTGGGCAGTTGCGCGAACTCGGGAAACACGATGAACGACGAGTACATCCCGCCGCCCAGAAGGAACGCGGCCAGGTTCGTGGTCCAGACGCCGCGGATCCGCATCATCGACATGTCGATCAGCGGCTCGGAGCTGCGGATCTCGACCGCGACCCAAACAGCGCAGATCGCCAATCCCACCAGGATCAATCCAATCGTCTTGGTCGATCCCCATCCCCAGACGGTCGCTTCGGAGATCGCGATCAGGACGATCGAGATGCCGGCGGTCATCAGCGCCGCGGCGAGCCAGTTGACGCGCCCGGGCACGCGGATCGGCGACTCAGGTATGAACCGCCAGGTGCACACGGCCGCGATCACCGTCGTCGCCAGCGGAATCCAGAACAGCCAGTGCCAGTCGAGATGCTCGACGATCAGAGCGCCCGTGACGATCCCGAAGCCCGCCCCCACGCCGAGGATCGAGGACATCAGCCCGATGCTCCCGGCCACCCGCTCGCGCGGGAACTCATCGCGGGTGATCGCGAACGCCAGCGGGAAGATCCCGCCGCCTGCGCCCTGGATGATCCGCGCGATCACCAGCACGATCAACGACGTCGCAACCGCCGCGATCAAGGTGCCGACCGCGAGCAGGATCAGCGTGTACAGCAGCAAGCGCTCCTTGCCGTACATGTCGCCGAGCCGCCCGATGATCGACGTCGCCACCGACGCCGACAGCAGATAGCCGGTCAGCAGCCAGGTAACGCCGGTCTCAGTCGTGTGCAGGCTGTGCTGGATCGTCGGCAGAGCCGGGATCACGGCGGAGCTCAACACCGCGTATGCGAGTCCCGCCAGCGAAAGGACAGCCAGGATCACATTCGGATGGACTCGCTCCGAATGATGTGCCTCGGAGGCCACGCGGCCACTTTAACGGACCGATGATTCCGGTCCCAGCACGCGCGCACCCGCCGCGGGGGCACAGCTCCCTACGGCGCGCGCTTTCGCCGCTCCCGGTGAGGCCCACCGCTGCCGCCATCGCGATCGAGCCGGCTCGCCGCGGCCGCCGCGCGTCGCCGTTGCTGCCAGGTCCGCAGCGCGATGCCGATCGCCGCTCCCCAGAAAATCGCGGCAACGTAGGGCGGGTTGACCAGCAACGCCACCGCGATCCCGAGCATTGCGAGCCAGATCGAGGGTCGCCAGTCGCGCCAGTCGCCTCTCACGAGCGCTCGCTCACCGAATCGCCACCTGCAGATCTGCCGCGACGTGCTTTTGGATTGCGGCCACCGCCCGGAACGCCTCCTTGAGGTGGCTACGCGTCAGCGCGCTGAGCGCGGCCGGATCGACGAAGTCGTCGGGCTCCTGACCGGCGCGGAGCTGCTCCACCTGATGTGCAAGCCGCAGCGCAGCGATGAGCTCAAAGGCGTCCTCGAGCGTATGCGCGTCAGCCGGCGCCAGCGTGCCCGCTGTACCCGCCGCGCGCAACCGCTCGATCGTCGAGGCGCTGGTCACGCCCGCCGCGATGCCCGCCCAGCGCGCCAGGTCGACGATCGGAATGATCCCGCCATGCTTGAGGTCGAGCCGCCCGCGATGCTCACCGCTGTGCTCCACGACGAGCCCGCGGAAGAAGCCGGTCGGGGGACGGTAGGAGAGGGCGAAGCGGGCGAGCAGCCGAAGCAACGCCGGGTTTTGATCCGCGAACCGAAACGTGTCCGCGACCGGGGTGCCGGTGTGCACGCCCCAGACCGGTCGGCTGTCGACGAGCACCGACGCGAGGATCAGCGCCTTCTCCTGAGTCGGGTCGGAGATCCAGCTGTGCGCCGCACGCTGCCAGGACTCGAGCGAGCGGACGAACAACTCGTTCGACGCCGAGGCTCCGTGGACGTCCGCGCGAAAGCCGCACTTCTCCAGGTAAGCCACGACCTGGGCCCCGAGCGCGTGCAGCCGCGCACGGATTGCTCTGCCATCCGAATCGCGCTCCCCCCGCTCCTCGTCCTCGGAGAACCAAACGATCGCGCTATCGATGTCACCACTCGGAATCGCCTCGCGTCGCGCCTGGCTGCCGAGCGCGAGCCATGCGAACGGGGCCGGCGGCTCACCCCGCTCCGAGAGCGCGAGGTCGAGCAGGCGCCGCGTCAAGGCGTCGACCACAACCGCGTAGACGGCCATGATGTTCGCCGCGGCGACGCGGCCGTCGTACATCGCGATCACGGTCGGACGAAGCTCACCAGCGGCGCTGACCAGGTCCTCGACGCTCTGCGCGGTGGCGATTCGCTGGCGCAGAAAGAAGGAAGAACGCACATGCGATGCGAGCAGGTCGAGGTCCTCGATGACCCCGAGGATCTTGCCGGTCGCCGACACCACCGGCAAATGCCGGAAGCCGCGGTCGAGCATTTCGAGCAGCACATCGCCGCCCAGCCGGTCGGGCCGGCAGGTATAGGCGGGCGCGGACATCGCCGCCGACACCGGCGCGTCGCCCCCAAGGCCGCCCGACACCACGCGGGTGCGCAGGTCCCGGTCGGTCATGATTCCGCAGCAGCCGTCAGGCAGCTCGACCACCACGCAAGTCGCTCCGCCGGCGGTCATCCGCTCGACCGCGTCGCGAATCGGCGTCTGGGGATCGCAGACGATCGGGTCGCTTCGGATCTGTGCCCCAACCGGGCGGTGTGCGGCGTCACGTGCCGCCTCGCGGTCGGCGCTCGCGAGGCCGGCCGCGGTTTCGAGCAGCGACCGCGCTACGAATCGGAGCCCGGGCGGATCTCCCAAGACTCTTCGCGCGGCATCCGCGCCGATCCGGTAGCAGACCGTCTCCTCCGCGGCCCGCGCCTCGAATCCTGGCGCAAGCCCGGACAGCATCGAAGCGTGCCCGAACAGCTCGCCCTCGCCGAGCAGGTCGAGCATCCGGCCGTGATGGAGGATCTCGACCGCGCCGCGGCGGACGACGCGCAAGTTCTCGACCGGTCGGGATCCCTCACGGAAGATCGTCGCTCCGACGGGGTGCGTCTCGACCTCGACCGCCGCCGCGACGCGCGCGAGCACTTCCGGCTCGAGCTCGTCGAACGGCGGGTATGCGGTCAGGAACCAAGCGACCTCATGCGCAGCGTGGCCGTCGCTTACGCGGTCGCCGACGGCGCCACCGCCTCCGCGCCCGCTCGCGCCTCCTCCTTGAGCATGTCCGAGCACTTCTCGCCGATCATCATGGTCGTGATACACGGATTGATGGCGGGCAGGAACGGAAGGATCGAGCCGTCGGCGATGCGCAGGCCACGGACCCCACGCACGCGCAGACGCGGATCGACGACGGCGTACGGATCGGAGTCCGGCCCCATGTGAGCGGAGCACGCCGGATGGTAGACCGTGTTGTGCGTTTTGTGCATGTAGTCGATCAGGTCCTCGTCGGTCTGCGCGTCCGGCCCCGGAGCCAGCTCCTCCCCCGCCCACTCCGCCATCGCCGGCTGCGAAACGATGCTCCTTGCGAGGCGCATGCCGAACGCCATCACCCGCTCGTCGTGGCTGTCGGGATCGGTGAAGTAGCGAGGATCGACACGCGCGCGATCGCGAAAGTCGCGCGAGCGCAGGCGAACCGTTCCACGCGAGCGACCCCGGCAGACGTTCGGGGTCAGGCAGAACCCGTTTTCGGTGGTCGGGTAACCCCAGCGCGCGGTGTTCATGTCAAATGGGACCGACCCGTAGTGCATCATCAGATCGGGTCGGTCGAGACCTTCTTGCGAGGTGGCGAACACGCCGATTTCCCACCACTGCGTCGAGTGACGGATCATCGGCTGCTTTGCGTTCCACTGAACTATCCCCTCGACGTGGTCGTCGAGGTTTGCGCCCACGCCCGGCGAGTCGACGATCGTCTCGATCCCGAACTCCCGCAGGTGCTCGCCCGGCCCCACACCCGAGAGCATCAGCAGCTTCGGCGTGTCGATCGCGCCGGCGCTGAGGATTACCTCGCGGCGGGCTCGCACCGTGGCGTGCGTGAGGATGTCCGGCGTGAGGTACTCGACCCCGGTCGCGCGACCCTCTTCGATCTGGACGCGCGCCACCCAGCAGTGCGTGCGGATCTCGAGGTTCGGCCGTTGAGCGATGATCGGGTGCAGGTACGCATGGGAGGACGACATCCGAGTGTTGTCGGACGCCGAGTTGATCTGGAACCAGCCAGCTCCGTTGGTCACCGTACGTCCCTCGTTGAAGCGGCTCGTCGGCAAGCCAGCCTGGGCGGCGGCTTCGAGAATCGCAACCCCGCAGGGATCCTCCGGCGGAACTGTGCGGATGTTCACCGGGCCGTCGCGACCGTGATGATCGCCTGGCCCGTCGTTGGTCTCGAGCCGCCGGATCAGCGGCCAGCAGTCCGCGGCGCTCCAACCCTCGCACCCGCTTGCCGCCCACTCGTCCAGATCCTCTTTCGGGGTCCAGAACGCGATGCAGGAGTTGTGCGAGGAGCAGCCGCCGAGCACCTTCGCGCGGGCGTGGCGCAGGAAGCTGTTGCCCTTCTCCTGGGGCTCGATCAGGTAATCCCAGTCGTAACCGGAATCGAGCAGGTACATCCAGTCCTCGAGTCGCAGGACGGCGGAATCATCGACATCCGACGGACCAGCTTCGAGCAGGCAGACGCTCACGTTCGGATCCTCTGAGAGACGCGCGGCAATCACGCAACCGGCCGTACCGCCACCGGCGATCACATAGTCAAATTCGCCTCCGTCGATCACGGCGCCACCTCGCCTATGGGCTCGCCCGCGAGTGAGGGAACCTCGGCGCGGTGCTCTGCCAGAACCTCGGGTGGCTTCTTCTTCTGGACCAGGAAGTAGTACAAGCATCCGACGATGAACGAGGCGCCGATGAACTCATAGGCTCCGAAGCGGAAGTACCACTTCGTCCCGTACACGACCGAGCGGGGCCAGGCGATCTCGAACGCCACCAATGTTCCGTAGACGACGGCGAACACGTTGACGGGCATGCCCCAGCGCCCTAGGTTGAAGTACGGCCCGTGCTCGGCGCGCGGCCACTCGCCACGCAGGCGCCTCGCGAGCATCGACCCCGTGACCGCCAGATAGGGCAGGTAGAACATGATGATCGCCACCGAGGTCAGCGTCACAAACGCCGACTGGTTGGCAATGTTGACGGCCAGTAGCACCAGCGAGAGCACGCCCACCAGCAGCGCCGGCACGATCGGCACTCTGGCCCGGCCGGAGACCCGGGCGATGTGCCTGCCCAACGGCAGGCGCCCGTCGCGGGCCATCGAGAACAGCATCCGGATGCAGGCGGTGCAGACCGCCAGGCAGCACACCGTGATCGCGATCGCCGACGCGATCAGGAACACGTTGCCCAGCGTGTTGCCGAGCGCCTGCTTGATCACGTAGGGCAGGCCGAGCGCCCCGAGGTTCTTGTCGTGGATGCTCTTGACCGACATCAGCGCGAACAGAATCAGCAGCGCGCCGATGAGCGCGGCGGTGGCGAGTGCCCGGAGGATCGCCGGGGGTGCCGCCCGCCGTGGATCGTTCGTCTCCTCGGCGAGCGTCCCCGCGGTGTCAAAGCCGTACATCACGTACGCGCTCATGATGCCGCCGATCAGGAAGGCGCCGAAATAACCCCAGGAGTGCCCGGCGCCCGTGCCCAGCGTGTGGGTGACGACTGCCGGTCCGCGGTGGAAGTGGAACAGCAGCAGGATCACCAGAATCGTCGAGCCGATCAGCTCGACGATCACCCCGAAGTTGTTGATCCGGGCCATGATCTTGACACCGAGCATGTTGATGATCGTCGCGAAGGTGACCAGAATCGCGCCGAGGATCAGCGCGTTCTTGGCTCCGTCGGGCGTGGTGTAAAGCCCTGCGTTGGCCGCGCCGCCGACGAACTCAAACTTGGTGCTCACCTGGGGCAGCACGACCTGCCAAGCCACCGCCACTGCGGCGACCGTGACGATCGAGCCGATGATCAGGATCCAGCCGGTCATCCAGGAGACAAAATCGCTCCCCATCCGCTTGGACCACTGATAGACCGAGCCAGCGAGCGGAAACTGACCGGCGAGCTCCGCGAAGCACAGCGCGACCGCCATCTGGCCCACGAACACGACCAGCCACGACCACCACACCGCTGGCCCGGCGTTGAGCACGCCGAAACCGAACAGCTCGAACACGCCGGTGAGGATCGAGATGTAGCTGAAGCCGGCGGCGAACGACGAGAAACTGCCGAGCGAGCGGTCGAGCTCCTGCTTATAACCAAAGCCCGCGAGCTCATTGCTGTCGACGCTCGGCTCGGCCTGCGGCACCTCTGTGGTTGCCATCAATCACCCTCCCCGATCCGCGCGGACAGGCGCGGCGACTCGAACACCACAACCAGGCCCGCGCCCCCGGTGCGCTGCCCACTGGTTTGAAGTCATTGACCCGGGCCTGATCTAGCTGTTATATATCAGTTGTCTAACTGTGTCAACGCACTGCGGGGAAGGAGCTGACCACGGGCACCGCGCAGCAGATGTTCATTGATGGGGAGTGGCGGTCAAGCGCGGCGGGAGAGACCTTCGACGCCACGAGCCCCGTGACCGGCGAGCAGATCGCGACGATCCCGCAGGGCGACCGCGACGACACCCGGCGCGCGATCGAAGGCGCGCGCCATGCGGCCGATGGGTGGGCGGGATTGACCGCGTTTGAGCGCGCCGCCAAGATGAGCGCGGTCGCGGAGATCGTCGAGACGCACCGGGAGGAGCTGGCCCGCACGCTGACGCTCGATCAAGGCAAGCCTCTGCGCGCCGAAGCCTACGACGAGGTCGATGAGCTGATCGAGTATTGGTCGATGGCGGCCGAGGACGCAAAGCGGCTTGGCGGCGAGCTGCCGAACTCGTTCTCCGCGGGCAAGCGCGTGTTGCTGGTCCGCCGGCCGCGGGGTGTGGTCGCGGTGATCAGCCCTTGGAACTGGCCCTACACGATGCCCGCGGAGCTGATCGCTCCGGCGCTTGCGTGCGGCAATGCGGTGGTGTGGACGCCGGCGCCGACCACGGCCCTTTGCGCGGTCGCGCTGGCCCGGTGCATCGCCGAGGCGGATCTGCCACCGGGCGTGTTCAACATGGTCACGGGGCCGGGGCCGGTGGTGGGCGATGAGATCGCGCGCAATCCCGGGACAGACGGAGTCGCGTTCATCGGTTCGACCGCGACCGGTCGGCTCGTGGCGCAGGCCGCTGCCGGAAAGGCCGCGCTCCTCGAGATGGGCGGCAATGGCCCGCTGGTGGTGATGGACGACGCGGATCTGGAGCGCGCGGTCGAGGCGACCTTGACGGCCTGCTACCTGTGCGCGGGACAGAGCTGCACCGCTGGTGAGCGGCTGTTGGTGCACCGTGCGGTGCGAGACGAGTTCGTCGAGCTGCTCGCTCGTCGCGTGACCGAGCAGGTGGTGCTCGGCGACCCGTTCGACGAGGGCACCACGATGGGGCCGCTCAACAACGAGCCGGTCGCGCACAAGATGGATGAGCATGTGGAGGATGCGCTGGGGCGGGGCGCGAGCGTCGTCAGCGGAGGGGCCCGCGCGAGCGGATTCCCCACCTCCCTGTATTGGGAGCCGACCGTACTCACCGACGTTCCCCCCGACGCGCGCGTCGCGGTCGAGGAGACCTTCGGCCCGGTGGCGCCGGTTGTGGAGATCGGATCGCTCGAGCAAGCGATCGCGTTGACGAACGCATCGCCCTATGGGTTGCTCTCCGCGATCTTCACCGCCAACCTGGAGCGAGGGCTCGAGTTCGCCGATCGCGTGCGGACCGGCTGGGTGAACGTCAACGAGTCGAGTAACTATTGGGAGGCGCATCTGCCGTTCGGCGGCCGCTCGCGAACCGACAGCGGCATCGGCCGCGTGGGAGGCGCACAGGTGATGCATTCGTTTACCGAGCTGCAGACCGTGGTACTGACTCCCCACGGTCGATGAGATGAGCGATGACGCTTGCCGCCGAGGTCGCGCCTGACCCGGTAGCCGCACGCACCGCGCAGCGCGCGACCGCGCTAGAGCACCGTCCGAACTTCTCGCTCGAAGGTGGTCACGTGCTCGGCTAGTACCCGCCGCGCGCGATCGGCATCTCCGGCCGCGATGGCATGCAGCAGATCGTCGTGCTCATGGACCCGCGCGAACAGGTGCGGCAGCCGGTCGAGCACCAGGTACCAGATCCGCAGGGAGAGATTGAGGTAGCGGCCGAGCGTCTCTTCCAGATACGGGTTGCCCGTGCAGCGATAGATGAACCGGTGCACTCGCGCGTCGAGCGTCATCAGCGCCTCAACATCGTCGCTGCCTTCGCTGCGTCCGAGATCGGCGAGCAGCTCCTGGAGCTCGCCGCGCTGGCCGTCGGTGATCCGCTGCGCGGCACGGTACGCCGCGTGCCCCTCGAGCACCATCCGCACATCCGAGATGTGCGCGAGGTCGGTGATGTTGATCTCGGACGCGAACGTGCCCCGGCGCGGGAACACTGTCACGAGGTTCTCGAGCGCCAGCCGTTTGATCGCCTCGCGGACCGGCGTCCGCCCCATCTCGAGCTCTTCGCCGAGCACGTCTTCGTCGATCGGCTCTCCGGGCGCGATCCGCAGCATCACGATCCGGTCGCGCAGCTGGGCGTAGGCGCGGTCTGCCAGCAGCTCGCGGTGAGAGCCGTCGCCGCGCGTGGCGGGGTTTCTGGGCCGCTCCCTGAGCCGCCCCGCGTCCTCGGATCCCACCGTCGACGATCTTCCCCCCTCGCGTTGGAGGAGTGATATACGACTCATAGATTATGAGCATACCCTCGAGACGCCCCGCAGAACGCACGATCGTCGGCGTTCGCGGCTAGTCTCCGAGCTTCGCCCGCCGCCGCATCACGAACTCCTCGAGCTCTCCTCGCACCGCCGAGAACTGGAACAGCTGCTCGGCGCGCGTTAATCTGGGCCGGCGATGACGGAGACAGGGGTCTCGCCACAGCCTGCGCGACCGGGGCACCACCGCGCAGCAGCTCGCTTGTCGAGGCGTCAAACGACCTTGCTCTCAGTCGGCGCGGTCTGCCTGGTGATCGTGGCGTACGGCGGCTACCGCCATCGCTGGCCGTGGACGTGGATCAACGAGCACACGGCATCGTTGTGGGAATGGCTCAACCTGCTGCTGCTCCCCGGTGGTCGCCGTGCTGCCGATCTGGTTGCGCGGCGCGCAGCTCCGGACGGAGCAGAAGGTCATGGCATGGGCGTTCCTGGGTGTGTTTTCGCTGGTGGTGCTGCTCGGATACCTGGTCCCCTGGGCCTGGACCGGGTTCGTCGGCAACACCCTTTGGGACTGGCACAACTTGCTGGCGCTGCCGGTCGCGGTCGCGCTGACTCCGGTGATCGGAGTTCTGAAGGCCAGCTGGGACGAGCGACACTGGCGGATCGTGGTCGCTGGGTTCCTGATCTTCCTGATTCCGCTGCTCGGCGGCTATCTCGGAGATTGGCGTTGGACTGGATTTCACGGCAACACGCTGTGGGACTGGATGCACCTGCTGCTGTTGCCGCTGTTGATCCCGATCGTGGTGGTCCCGGCGGTCACTTCGTTGGCGACGCAGGAGGTGAGCGTGCATCCCGCACGCGAGGCCGCCGCAGCTGAGCCGCAGCCAGCTCACGACAGCGGCGAGGCCAATCTCCGCCAGACCCAGGCCTGACCGGTCCCGCGGTCACGGTTCCGGCGGCGCCACCAGCTCCTCGAACAGCTGGTCCAGGGTCGCGGCGGGGTCCTCACAGAGGCCCGTGTGGACCTCTGAGGGCTGGATCATCGTGCTGGACGGGGCGACCAGCCAACCGAAGCGCTCCGAGGCGGGCATTGCCGCGATCGGGCCGGCGTTGGCATCACCTCGCGCGATCCTCGCCAGCGACTCGAGGTGGCGGCGCAGCTCCTCCGCAGACGCCCCGGGGGCGAGCGCGTCCAGGCGGGCTGGATCGAGCCCCACCCTGGCCTGCAGGAAATCGCGCTGGCGGCAGAACAGCACGACGCCGGCATTGAAGCGCTCACCTCGCTCCACCCGCGGCACCACCCGCAGGACGGCATATGAGAACGGATCATGCCGCGGGCCGGACACGCTCAGCCTCCTCCGCGAAGCGACCACTATTCACCCGCCTCAGCAAGTACTCGACATAGGTCTCGCCAACGTCAGCGGAAAACCAATCACCTGGCACCGTCGAGACCACCTGCTCGAGCAACAGGCGATCGACGTGGCCCGCCAGACGCTTGTGCGCCGCGGTGATCGGGCCGGCGCGATCCAGTAACACGTGCTCGGCGATCAGCGGAAACGGTCGCTCGGCGTGCGCTCGCGGATTCAAGCCCTGATGCTGCAGGTACAGCGCCGCGCCGTGGTCGATCAGCCACAGCCGTCCGTGCCACAGCAGCAGGTTGGGGTTGCGGGCGGTCCGGTCGACGTTGGTAACCAGCGCATCGAGCCACACGATGTCGGCCGCCAGCGACGGGTCGGGCGCCCAGCTTCCGGCCGGCGTATAGGGGAGCGCGCCGGGCAGGAAGTCGACCCCGAGGTTCCATCCGGCGCTCGCGGTGATCAGTTCCTGGATCTCGGGATCCGGCTCGGCCGCACCGAGGACCGGGTTGATCTCGATCCTCACCAGCTCGGGAACCACCAAGCCGAGTGCTCGCGCGAGCTCACCAACGATCACCTCCGCCACCAGCGCCCGCGATCCCTGTCCGGCCCCACGGAACTTTGCCACGTACAGGCCGTCGTCGTCTGCTTCGACCAGTCCTGGCAGCGAGCCGCCCTCCCTCAGGGGAGTCACATAGCGCGTGGCGGCGACAGATCGAAGGCCTGTGGTGATCGACACCGGATCGCCGGCTCAGTCGTCGATCGCTTCCACCAGCAGCGTTGCCACGTCGACCACTCTGAGCTGCTCGCCGGCGCTCTGCACCCCGTCGTCGAGCATCACCGTGCAGAACGGGCACGCGACCGCGAGCGTGTCGGCGCCGGTTGCCGCGGCCTCGCGCACGCGTTCTTGGTTGATCGGTTTTGCCCGCTCCTCCATCCACATATGGGCCCCGCCGGCGCCGCAACAGAAGGTGCGCTTGCGGCTGCGGCTCATCTCCACCGTCTCCCCCACCGAGCCGGCCAGCTCACGTGGACCTTCAAGGACATCGTTGTGGCGGGCCAGGTAACAGGAGTCGTGGTAAGTGATCTTTAGCTCGCGTGAGCGCTTCGGGGCCAGCTTTCCATCGCGCACCAGCGACGAGAGCAGCTCCGAGTGGTGAATGACCTCGTATCGGCCCCCGAAATCCGAGTACTCGTTGGCGAGCGTGTTGAAGCAGTGGGGGCAGTTGGCGATGATCTTCCTGACCCCGGCGTCATTGAGCGTCTCAACGTTCTGCTCGGCGAACGCCTGAAACACGTACTCGTTGCCGATTCGCCGTGCCGGATCACCGGTGCAGCTCTCACGCGGGCCCAGGATCGCGAAGTCGACGCCCGCCGTTCGGAGCAGCTTGGCGGTCGACTCCGCGGTACGCCGCGCGCGCTCGTCAAACGAAGACGCGCACCCGACCCAGTACAGATATTCGGGCGCTGGATCGCCCGGCTCCAGCACGCGGACATCCAGTTCCGTGGCCCAGTCCGCTCGCTCTGACTGCGACCTCCCCCAAGGATTGGACGCCCGCTCCACGTCCCTCAGCATCGGCTCCGCTTCGGCGGGGAAGCTTGACTCGACCATCACCAGGTGGCGTCGGAGGTCGACGATGTGGTCGATGTGCTCGATCGACACCGGGCAGGCCTGAACGCACGCGCCGCAGGTAACGCAGTCCCAGACGGACTCCTCGGGCACCGCAGCGGGGACCAGCGGCTCGCCTCCCTGCGCCATCGCCTCGTCGCGCAGTCCCATGACCACCAGCTTCGGAGATAGGATCTTGCCGGTGGCGTAAGCCGGGCAGGCGTCCTGGCAGCGCCCGCACTCGGTGCAGGAGAACGTGTCCAGCACCTGTTTCCAGGTGAGGTCCGCGGCCGTGCCGGCGCCGAAGCGAATCTCTTCCTCCGGAACCTCGGGGTCGTCGAACTTGAGCGGCTCGAGCCGTCCTCCGGGCCCGGTCCGCGCGAACCAGACGTTGAACGCGGCGGTGATGATGTGGAGATGCTTGGACCGCGGCAGGTAGGCGAGAAAGCTCAGGATCGTGAGCACGTGCGCCCACACGAATGCGCGCTCCAGCACGCGCGTGGCTTGATCGCGCGCGAACAGATGTGACAGCGCCTTGGACACCGGCGACCACGACGCCGGCCACTCGTTCAGCCCGAGCGCGATCCGGGTGGCGTGCCACAGCAGCAGCGTCGTCACGATCGTCGCGATCAGCGCGAGGATCAGATCTGCCTCGCCGAGGTGGCTTCCGCGGAAGCGCGCCGGACGCAGCACCTTGCGAATCCACAAGGCGCAGATGACGCCCAGCAGCACCAGCACGCAGAACACGTCGACCAGCAGCGCGTACCAGCCTTGATGGCCCAGCCACGGGAACGTCGCATGCTTGTCGACGATCGCGATCATCGCGATCACGATCGTCGGCGCGAGCACCAGGAAACCCCAGAAGATGAACGCGTGGATCAGCCCCGGACCGATGCGCTGCAGCAGCTTGCGCTGCCCGAGCACCACGGTCGTCTCGGCCCGCACCCGGCGCGGAAGCTGCCCGGAGCGTGCCGCCGGGCGCCCGCGCCGGATCAGCGAGATCAGGAACCTCGCGCGCACGGCGAACAGGCCGCCACTCACCGCCAGCGCGGCGGCGAGCAGCACCGCGGCGACCGGCGAGGCTATGTTCCCCTCACCTTCCTGATTTCCGCCGAGATCGCCGGCACCACCTCGTGCAGATCGCCGATCACCGCGTAGTCGGCGTTGCTGAAGATAGACGCCTCCGCGTCCGGATTGACCGCGAGCAGCCTCTTCGCTCCTTTGCAGCCGGCCATGTGCTGGGTCGCGCCGCTGATTCCGCACGCGATGTAGATCTCCGGCGAGATCTTTGTGCCGGTCTGCCCGACCTGGTCGGTGTGTGGGCGCCAACCGGCACTGGTGACCGCTCGCGAGCAGCCGACCGCTCCGTCCAGCAGCGCGGCGAGCTCCTCGATCGCCGCAAACCCTTCCGCTGAGCCGACCCCACGTCCTCCAGAGACGACCACGTCGGCGTCCGACAACGAAACGCCGGCGGTGACCGTGGGCACCCGCTCGGAGACCTTGATCGTCTCGCCGCTGTCGCCCGCCTCGATGACCTCTACGTCGCCATCCCAGTCAGCCGCGACGGCGTGTGGAGCGACCGTCAGGAGCAGCGGCGAGCCGTGTACGCGTGCCTCCTCGAGCAGGCTGCCGCCCCAACGTAACCTGGTGATGGTCGGTGGTTCCTCGCCGGTCACCGACACGCAGTTGGCGGCCATCGGCTGGTCGAGCCGGGCGGCGACGTGCGCGAGCACCTCGTTGCCCCGATCGGTGCCCGGAGCCAGCACAGCTGACGGCGAGCGCTGCTCGATCAACTCCACGAGCGCCTGCGCGTAGGTTCCCGGCGAATAGCCGTCCGCTGCGATCGTGACGACTTGCGGCTGATCGCCCAACCCGCGCGCGAACTTGGCCGCCTGCCGCGAGAGCTCCTCGGCGGGATCCTCGACAAACACCAGAATCATTTGAGCACCCCGATCTCCTGCAGGATCTCCACCACGGCCGGGGCAACCGCCGGCCCCTCGCCGAGCACCTTCACCTGTTTGCCGGAGTCGGGCGGCAGCTTCAGCCGAACCAGCTCCAGGCGGGCGTCGGTCGGGGCGGGATTTGACGCGGCAACAGGCTTCTTCTTCGCCCGCAGACGGCCTGGGACGGACGGGTAGCGGGGCAAGTTGATGCCCTCCTTGACCGTCACCACCGCTGGTAGCGGCAGCGCGTAGATGTCGCGCCCGCTGGCGACCTCCTGCTCACAGCGCAAGTGGCCGTCCGCGACCGCGAGCGCTTTGATCCCGGTCACGCACGGCAGCCCCAGCGCGTGAGCCACGCGAATCGCGACCTGGTAGTTGCCCGCATCGGCGGATTCGTTGCCGAACAGGATCAGGTCGAACTGCTCAGGCTCAGCGCGCAGGGCCTCGACGATCGCGGCGGCGGTCGCCTGCGGATCCCATTCCTCGCCTCCGGTCACGAGGTGGATCGCGCGGTCCACACCAATCGCCATCATGTCGCGCAGCTGCTCCTCCGCCTCCGGCGGCCCGAGGGTCAACACCGTGCTCGAGCCGCCGTGCTGCTCGATCAGACGGACCGCCTCCTCGGCGCCGCATTCCTCATGCGGGCTCACCGTGAAACCGAGGTGGCGAGTGGAGATCGCGCGTTGATCCTCGGTGAGCACGATCTTCCCTCCGGTCAGCGGTACGCGCTTGACGCACACCAGCACGTTCATGGCTAGCTCCTGACGCGCGCGTTCTGAGGATCGAAGACCGGCGTCGAGTCGGCCACCGCGACCGTCACCGGATAGCTCTCGCCCATATAGAGAACCGTCAACTGCTCGCCGGCCACCGCGTGCTCCGGCGGCAAATAGCTCATCAGGATGTGCTTGCCGATCGAGGGGCCCGCGCCGGCGCTGGTGACATACGCGCGGCGCCCCTTACGGTCCCTCAGCGGGGCCCCGTCGCGCGTCAGCACCGGCTCGCCGCCGAGCATGTAGCGCTTGACCCCGCTGCTGGAGGTGTGGTCATCGACGGTCAGCGTGCAGAGGATCGCCGCCGGCTCCTCCTCGCGGTGGCGCAGATGCGCCTCCTTGCCGATGAAATCCTGCTCCTTTACCGTCCCCCACGCCATCCCCGCCTCGACCGCGTTGAAGTCAGCTTCCAGTTCGGCGCCGTAGGCGCGGTAGCACTTCTCGAGCCGCCCGGTCGTCCCGTACACCCCGATCCCCGCCGGCACGATCCCATGTGGGGCGCCGGCCTCGGCGATGATGTCCCACAGCCGTGCGCCCTGCTCGATTGGCACGTAAAGCTCCCACCCCAGGTCGCCGACATACGAGATCCGCGAGGCGAGCACCTGCAGCGGGCCCACCTCGAGCGTCCGGCACTGGGCAAACGGCAACGCCTCGGTGGAGACATCGTCGCTCGTCACGCTCGCCAGGATGTCCCGAGCGCGCGGGCCCCACAGGCCGAGCGTGCACCACGCGCTCGTCAGATCGGCGAGCTGGGCGGAGCCATCTTCGGGGAGGTGGTTCTTGAACCACTGGAGGTCGGACATCCCGTATGCGCCGCCGGTCACCACGCGGAACCGGTCACCCGCCAGGCGCGTGATCGTCAGATCCTGCTTGAAACCGCCGCCGGGGGTGAGCAGCGGCGTGTACACGACTCTTCCGATCGCCACGTCCATCTGGCGCATCGCCACTCGCTGGACCGTGTCTAACGCGCCGGGGCCAACGATGTCGAAGATCGCGAACGCGGTGAGATCGATCATCGCGCAGCGGTCGCGCATCGCCAGGTGTTCCGCGTTGATGATCGGCGACCACCAGCGCGCGTCCCACTCGGCCTCCCGGTGTTTGATCCGGTCGCCGTACTCCTCGAGCAACGGCGCGTTTGACTCGTACCACTGGGGTCGCTCCCAACCTGCCGCCTCGTAGAAGACGGCGCGGAGCGCGCGCTCGCGCTCGTAGAAGGGAGAGAGCCGCACCCTCCGGTCAGACTCCCACTGCTCGGAGGGATGAACGATCCCGTACATCTTGTTGAAGCCTTCCGAGGCCCTCGACTTGATGTGGGTTCGGGTTCGCTGGCAGGGGTATGCGCGGGCGACGTTCGACTCGAACACGTCGATCTCGGACTCGCCGTGGACCATCAGCTCGGCGGCCGTCTTCCCGGCGCCAGGCCCCTCCTTGATCCAGATCGCCGCCGCCGACCACAGGCCGCGCACCTCTGGGGTCTCGCCGAGCAGCGGCATTCCGTCGTAGGTGACCGACAGCACGCCGTTGATCGCGTACTTCACGCCCACGCTCTCGTCGCCGACGATCTCCGGCATCAGGTCCAGCGCCAGCTCCATCTGGGGATCGAAATCCTGTTGCGTGAAAGGCAGCTCGGTCGGGGTCAGCGCCGCTTCCTCGATCGAGGGAATCTCCTCCGGCTCGAGCGTGATCGGCCGGTGTGCGTAGGAGCCGATCTCGAGCCCGGTCCCCTCCTGACGCTCGTACATGTTCGTGTCCATGTCGCGGACGATTGGGTACTCGATCATGCCCGTCGCGTCCGCGAACCGCGGGGCGGGACCGATGTCGATCATCTGATGGATCATCGGCGTGAGCGGGATCGAGGCGCCCGCCATCCGCGCCAGGGCCGGGCTCCAGCAGCCGGCGGCGATCACCACCCTGTCTGCCTTGATGTCGCCTTTCGAGGTGCGGACCTGCTGGACCCGACCATGTTCCACGTCGATTCCCAGCACCTCCGTGTTCGCTGAGACCGTCAGTCCCGCCGCCTGCCCCCGCTCGCGCATGATCGTCGCGGCCCGCAGCGAGTCGACCACGCCCGCGCCGGGGGTGTAGAAGCCCCCCAAGATCAGCTGCTCGTTGATGTAGGGCACGAGCTCCTTGACCTCCGCGGGGGTGATCAGCGAGGCCGGCTCGATGCCCCACGCCGTTGCCGAGGCGATCCGGCGGGTGAGCTCCTGCATCCGCTGATCGTTGCGCGCGATCTCGATTCCGCCGCACTCGGTGAACACCTCGAGCTCCTTGTACTGGCGCATGCTCTCGAGCGTCAGCGAGGTCATCTCCTTGGAGTGATCGACGGGGAAGATGAAGTTCGAGGCGTGGCCCGTCGAGCCGCCGGGGTTCGGCAACGGCCCTTTATCGATCAAGGTCACCTCGGTCTCGCCGAGCCGGGTGAGGTGGTAGGCGAGGCTGTTGCCGACGATCCCCGCGCCAATGACCACCACTCGCTGAGCCGACGGCAGTTGCGTCGCCGACGATCCGACAGCGCTCATCGGAGGTCGACCGGGGTTGGAGTCAAGACGCTCATTGGAGGTCGATTGTGGTTAGAGATGAGGTCGCAGACGAGGCCGGCGCCGCTCGCCACATCAATTTCTGCGCGCATCAGTCTCTGATATATCAGATGCAGGTCAGCGCCGTCAATCAGGTGCGGCGCGACGGAACGCGACTGCGGCGGGGCCGCGACTTGATCCGACCGGCGCGCCGCGGGAGGCCAGTCGGGCGCTGGAGAAACGCGATCGCCTGCCGAGACGCGCGATCCGGATGTGACCAAGGCGTGATCGTCACCTCGTCAAGAGCCACCCGACACCGCTTGGACCTCGAGTGGATGTTCAACTTCTTCGCTTCAGGCGGTCAACACCCCACTCGCCTCCAGCCGGCCCCACTCCGCACGCTCTCCCCACCCGCTGCCCCAGACGGCCGGCCGAAGCTACCTTCGACCGGCCTCTGAGAGCGCTCACATGTTGGGACAATTGCGAGAGCGGGGCCCGGAACCGCTGCCGGGTCGCGCCCCCGGCGCAGCCGCCGACCCTCGCTTCGCTCCCGACGCTGGCCCGCCGCTGCCTCCTGGCGCGCCCTGCGAGGGAGGGCCCGTGGTCGTCGTCGTGCTGTGGCCCGTCGCGGTGCTGGACGACGTCGAGGTGGCGGCGCTGGCGAGCGCTGCCCCACCGCCGGCGAGACCGGCGGTGGCGATGAGGGTTGCAAGTAGAGGCTTGAGTCGATGTCGTTTGATGGACTATCTCCTTTCGTCGACCGACTACAGATTCCCCGGCGTGTGTCGGAGCGGCGTAGGAAGACGGTAAGAATCACGTACGAGCCCCCGCGCCATTGCACCCGATGACTTCAACCGCCGGAAACCCCGCCCAGGCCGCCGAGCACACCGTGAGAGCCTTCTTGGCGGCCGACGCCACCGCTCGCGCCCTTGGCATCACCGTCAGCCGGGTGGCGCCAGGGGAGGTAACCGCTCACATGACCGTGACTGAGACGATGCTCAACACGCATGGCAGCGCACATGGTTCAGCGCTGTTTGCGGTCGCCGACATAGCGTTCGCGATGGCGTGCAATTCCCACAGTCACCTAGCGATCGGGCGCTCCTGCCTGATCGAGTATCTCGCTCCCGCGTTCGCGGGCGACGAGCTCGTCGCAACCGCCGTCGAGCGAGCTTACGAAGGCCGCACCGGCATCTACGACGTCGCGGTGAGACGCGCTGGCGACGGGGCGCTCCTGGCCGAGATGCGCGGGCACAGCCGGACGATCAGCGGCCCCCCGGACCGGCCACGCTCCACGCCACTTGAAAGCTAGCTCGAATCGTGCCTCGCGAGCGAGCGACCGTCTATTCGCACATGAGCAGCATCGACGCTCCCAGACCGACAGTTACCAGCTGCGGCGGCGGCCCAAAACGGAAGCGGACGTTGCACCGAGCGCGTGCCCAGTCTCACTCGCGGTGGGCATGAGTCCGGCCGCTCGGCGGGCCGTGGTGGTGGGTGGGTCGCTTGGTGGCTTGTCCGCGGCCCTGTGGTTGCGCGACGCCGGCTGGGAGGTCGATGTCTGTGAACGCTCGCCACTGCCTTTGGAAGGTCAGGGAGCGGGGATCGTGCTCAATCCAGCGACGATTCGCTGGTTCGTCGAGAAGGAACGAAAGACCGACGGACTTGGTCACTCCGCGCGGTTCTTGCGTTACATGGACGCGGACGGCAACCCCGCTGCCGAGCTCGTTTCGCCGTTCACGTTCACCTCCTACGACACGCTTTACCGCAGATTCATGGCTGCCTTCGGCCGCAGCCGCTACCACCTCGCCGAGGAGGTGTTGGGCGCCGAACAAGACGACCGCAGCGCGGTGGTGCACCTCGCCTCAGGGGAGGCTCGCGAGTGCGACCTGGTGGTGTGGGCCGACGGAATCAGATCCACGGGACGCAGGCAGCTCGTCCCTGAGTCGGAGGGTCGCTACGCCGGCTACGTCGGCTGGCGGGGAACCGTCGTGCGCTCAGAATTGAGCGAGTCCACACGGCGGGCGCTGCACGACGCGATCACGTACTGCTTGCTTCCGAACAGCCACACAATCGCGTACCCCATTCCCTCCTCCCACACCGCGCTGATGAACTGGCTCTGGTATCGCAACGTCAAATTCGGCCGCGACCTGGACAAGCTGATGACCGACGCGGACGGCGTGAGACGCGAGGTTTCGGTTCCACCGGGGTCCGTCGTCCCCGAATACATCGCGGAGCTGCGCGAGGCCTCCGAGCAGCTGCTGCCAGGACCGTTCGCGGAACTCGTGCGCCGGACCGCACAACCATTCCTGCAGGCGATCTACGACGTCGACGTGCCTTGCATGGCCGTCGGACGAATGTGCCTCGTCGGGGACGCGGCCGTGGCGTTGCGCCCGCATCCGGCGGCGGGATCGGCGAAGGCGGCCGAGGACGGCTACCAGCTTGGCGAGGCGCTGCGAGCAAGCGATGTCGTCGTTGCCCGGGCGCTGCGGTTTTGGCAGGCGCGCCAGCTCGAGCTCGCGCGACGCGTGCTCGCGCGCAGCCGTGAGTCCGGAGATAGCGTGCAGTTCACGGGATCCTGGCGAGTCGGCGATCCGCTGCCGTACGGGCTCTACGAACAGGGCGACAGCATCATGGACGCGCCCTCGAGCTGATAAGCCACGGTACCCGGCGTTCGCGACTGCGTGGACCTGGTCCGGCGCGACGCCCTTACCTCGCGAGTAATCGACAGGTGGTGCCGCGACTGGGACCGTCTCTGCCATGACCACGCAATCAGCCACCACCGCCGCGAGTACCCCTGCCGCGCCTCTCGCTCGAGTGCGCGCGAGCCGCTGGGCGCCGCTACCAGTCGTGTTGACGGGGACGTTCATGGTCGTGCTCGACTTCTTCATCGTCAACGTCGCGTTGCCATCGATGCAGTCCGATCTCCATGCTTCGAGCGGCGCGATCGAGTGGGTTGCCGCGGGATACGCCCTAACCTCCGCGGTCTTCCTGATCACCGCCGGTCGCCTCGGTGACCGAATCGGCCGACGGCGAGCGATCTCACTGGGCCTCGCGCTGTTCGTTCTCAGTTCGGCCACATGTGGCGTCGCCGATAGTCCCGCCGCACTGATCGCTGGGCGACTGGTGCAGGGAGTCGGGGGAGCGCTGCTGATGCCCAACGTCCTCTCGCTGATCGGTGTTCTGTACGCGGGCGAAGACCGCGCCCGTGCGCTGTCGGCCTACGGCATGGTGATGGGACTCGCGGCTGTCGGCGGGCAGCTGGTGGGCGGCGCGCTGGTGCAAGTCGACGTGGCCGGCCTCGGCTGGCGCAGTTGCTTCTTGATCAACGTCCCGATCGGACTACTCGCGCTCGCGCTGGCTCCGCTGCTCGTCCCCGAATCCCGAGCTCCCAAATCGAACCGGATCGACGTCGTCGGCACGCTGCTCGTGACAGTCGGTCTGACCGCGATCGTGCTGCCGCTTGTCGAGGGGCGCCAGCACGGGTGGCCGGCGTGGACGTGGCTGTCGTTCGCGTCGGCGCCGGTGATCCTGGCGGTCTTGCTGGTGCAGCAGCGCCGGCTCACCCGCAACGGGGGGTCGCCACTGCTCGAGCTCGAGTTGTTCTCCAAGCGCACGTTCAGTGCCGGCCTGATTGCGCAACTGGTCTTCTGGTGCGGCCAGGCGTCGTTCTTCCTGGTACTCGCCTTGTACCTTCAGCAGGGCCGCGAACTGAGCCCGTTGCAGGCGGGGCTTGTCTTCACGATCCTCGCGGCCGCGTATCTCGTCGCATCTCTGGGAGCGCCTGGGCTCGCGATCCGCCACGGGCGCCGAGTGCTTGCAGTGGCAGCGCTGGTGCTCGCCTCAGGACATGCCGCCCTGCTGGTGGCGGTCGCGGCCACGGGAACCGGGGGTTCGATCACCGCCCTGGTCCCGGGGCTGCTGCTGATTGGCGCGGGGATGGGACTGGGCATCACCCCGCTCGCGACGATCATCATGTCCTCGATGGCGCCGGCTCAAGCCGGGGCAGCGTCAGGCTTGCTCTCGACGATGCAGGGGGTTGGCAACGCCATTGGGATCGCGGTCATCGGCGTGATCTTCTTCGGCGCGCTCAGCTCGGGCTTCGCCGTGGCGTTTGAGCAGAGCCTGGCGGCCCTGGTGGTGATTCTCCTGGCTGTTGGCGCAGTGACCCGGTTGCTGCCGGCGACCGACAGGGCCTGATCGCGTGGGCGACGGCGGGCGCCTAGAAGGTCGGGTGCTCGCGGTAGTCGCCCCAGATCTCTTGAAGCGCTTTCACAATCTCGCCCTCGGTAGCCTGCGCGCGGGCAGCGTCGATCAGCAGCGGCATCAAGTTGGTCTCGCCGGAAGCTGCGTCCTTCAGCGCCCTGAGGGCCCGCTCGAGCGGCTCATCATCCCGATCGGCCTTCATCATCCGAAGGCGCTCGATCTGCTTGCGCTCGAGTGCCGGGTCGATCCGCAGAATGATGGTCTCGTCGCCGTCCCCATCGGTGAAAGCGTTGACGCCGACGACGATCCGGCGGCCGGTGTCGATCTCCTGCTGCAGTTCGAACGCCGCGTCGGCGATCTCGCGCTGGGGGAAGCCGCGCTTGACGGCCTCGACCATCCCGCCGAGCTCATCGATCTTGTGGAAGTACTCGTAGCAGAGCTCTTCCATCCGATCGGTCAGCGCTTCGACAAAGTACGCGCCGCCGAGCGGGTCGATCGTGTTAGCGACGCCGGTCTCGTGAGCGATGATCTGTTGGGTGCGCAGCGCGATCCGGACGGCCTCCTCGGTCGGCAGCGCGAGCGCCTCGTCGTAGGAGTTGGTGTGCAACGACTGGGTCCCACCCAGCACGCCGGCCAGGGCTTCGATCGCCGTGCGGACGATGTTGTTGAGCGGCTGCTGGGCGGTCAGCGAGACACCCGCGGTCTGCGTGTGAAAGCGCATCCGCCACGACTCTGGCTTGCGGGCGCCAAACGTGTCCCGCAGTTCTCGAGCCCAGATCCGGCGAGCGGCTCGGTACTTGGCGACCTCCTCAAAGAAATCGATTTGGGCGTTGAAGAAGAAGCTCAGCCGCGGCGCGAAGTCATCGACGTCAAGCCCACGCGCGACCGCGTGCTCCACATAGGTCAGCCCATCCTTCAGCGTGAACGCGAGCTCCTGGGCGGCGGTCGCTCCGGCCTCGCGGATGTGGTAGCCGGAGATGCTGATCGGATGCCAACGCGGCATGTGTCGCGAGCACCACTCGATCATGTCGGTCACGAGTCGCATCGCCGGATCGACCGGGAAGCACCATTCCTTCTGCGCGATGTACTCCTTGAGGATGTCGGTCTGGATGGTGCCGCCGAGCTGCTCGCTTGCGACTCCGTGACGTTCCGCGGCGACGACGTAGTAGGCGAGCATGATCGCCGCGGGTGCGTTGATCGTCATCGAGACCGTGACCTCGTCAAGCGGGATCCCCGCGAACAGGGTCTCCATGTCGAGCACCGAGTCGACCGCGACGCCCTCCCGGCCGACCTCGCCGAGGGACCGGGGATGGTCGGAGTCGTGCCCCATCAGTGAGGGCATGTCGAACGCCGTCGAGAGCCCGGTCTGCCCGTGGCCCAGCAGGTACCGGAAACGCGCGTTGGTCTCTTCGGGCGTGCCGTACCCGGCGAACTGCCGCATCGTCCACAGCCGTCCGCGATACATCGAAGGATAGACGCCGCGAGTGAACGGGAACTGACCGGGCAGGCCGATCGACGCCTCGCGGTCGGCGGGCAGGTCACGCTCGGTGTACAGCGGCCTTATCGCTTCGCCCGAGAGCGTCGTAAATGGCGCGTCCCGTTCCGGAGCAAGGCCGTAGGCCGCACGCCACTCCTCCTCGGAGACCGGGATGCTTCCGACAACCGCCATCGCCGCCGGGATTATAGGTCGATAAATAGTAGGACGGCAAAGTATTTTGGAGCTAATCAGTCAGGAAGTCGCCGCTCGCCGACCGCACCACTCGCAGCAGATCGGTAATCGTCTCGAGCTCGCCCTTACGTAGAGGGGGAGTTCCGAACTGGATCTCGTGGAGCGCCTCGGTCGCCGCCTCGGCCACCTCGCGACCGCGTGGAGTGATCGTCGCGAGCGTCGTGCGGCGGTCGCGCGGATGCGCGGCCCGCTGCGCGTATCCAGCTTTCTCGAGTCGGTCGATCAGGTTGGTGATGCTGGTCGGGTGGACCTGCAGGCGCGCTCCCATCTTGCCGAGCGGAAGGGAACCGGCGCGGCTGAGGTAGAGCAGCATCAGCGCCTCATACCGGGCGAACGTCAGTCCAAACGGTTCGAGCGTCTCGTTCAGCCGTGCGATCAGGATCTGCTGCACGCGCATCACGGACGTCACCGCCATCATCGCTGGAACCGGTGCCGGGCCCCAATGCTTGCGCCATTGTCGGCCAGCCTCGCTGATCGGATCGAACGGGAGCGGTTGCGCCACCGCGGCAAGGTTGCCACGGGGAGCGGACCGCCAGACCGCAACTGGCCCGATCCCGTGTCACCCGAGTCGCGCCCTCACCCCTGCGGCGCCGGGTAGCCGAGCGCCTCTCCTCCCACGACCACCGCGAACGGCGTCAGCTCGTGCTCGACCGGCACGGCCCGCAGCCCGAGGTGCAGCACCCGCCACCCGCGGACCACGAGCGAGTCCGCGATCAGCCGCCGGTGGCAGCGCCACCACTGCGCCTCCGCGCACATCACAGCGGTCGGGTCCTCGCGCGCATCTGCCTGCAAGCGCTCGAGCCCGGACAGGAACTCCTCGCTGGCCATGTAGTCGGCGTAGCCACGCAGCCCCTCGTGCTGCCAACCGCGGTTGGGCGAATCAGCGGAGGGCCGGCGAAAGCCGCCGAGCGCGGGCTCGTGCCGGTAAGCGATCCCGCACTCCGGCAACGACTGCGCCAGCGCCTCGCGGGCGAACTGAGGATGGCGCCGCGAGCGAGGGACGGTGCGAACGTCGACCAGCCGCCGCACGCCACCTCCTCGCAGTATCCCCACTAGCTGCCCGAGCGCTCGGGTGGAGTGCCCGACTGTGAACAGGGTGACCGTTACAGCGCTTCCCCAGGTCGCTGAAAGACGATCTCGGGCACGACGCAGGCCGGCGAGACGTGCAGCACGAACCGTAGTGCCTGCGCGATGTCATCGGGGCGGAGCATCTCCTCGGCCGGGATCCTGTCCTTGACCCAGTCCGCCATGTCCGTGTCGACGAACCCCGGGCAGAAGGCAACGGACTTGATGCCCTCTTTGTTCAGCTCCTTGTTCATCGCGACCGTGTACGCGACGACAGCTGCTTTCGCCGCTGAATACACCGACAGCCACGGCTCGGGCGTCTTGCCGCCCAGCGAGGCCATGTTCACCACCAGTGCGTTGCGGTGCTCGGCACCCGCGGCGCTCAGCATCTCCAGGCACTCTCGGTAGAACAGCACGATCGCCCGTACGTTGACGTCGAGCTGCATGTCGACGTACTTGGTCTGCTGCTCGCCGGCCGCCGCGCCGATCCCCACGCCGGCGCTGTTCACAAGCACGTCGAGCCGACCGAAATGGTCGCGGTGCAGCTTGACGACCTCCCGGATCCCGTCTTCGTCGGCCATGTTGGCGGCCAGGTGCTGCACCTCATAGCCCTTCTCACGCAAGGACTGCGCGGTCGCCTCCAAGGAATCGGGCTTGCGGGCGGTCAGCGTCAGCGCGAAGCCCTCTTCACCCAGGGTTTCGGCGAGCGCGAGGCCGATACCTCGGGAAGCTCCCGTGACGAGCGCGGCACGTTCGGACATAGACGCGAACCTTTCTAGCGGATGTGAGCGTCAATCTAACGCTCCAGCGCGCATAGCTCCGCGCGCACCCCGCGGAATGGGGCAGCTCTCGACAAAACCAACAGCGGCCACCAACGCCGACCGAGGTGCCGCCACAATTAGTAGGTGATGAGCACACCAACATCCACGCGCCGCGCCGCGGTCATCGGCGCGGGTCCGGCGGGCTTCTACGCCACCGATCAGCTGCTCGGCGCCGGATTTGAGGTCGACCTGCTCGACGCGCTGCCGACCCCATTCGGGCTCGTCCGCGCTGGCGTCGCACCGGATCACCCGAAGATCAAGTCGGTCACCCGAATGTACGAGAAAACCGCCGCAAAACCGGGCTTTCGGTTCTTTGGCGGGGTTCGCCTGGGTGCGGATGTCACCAGGGCAGAGCTGCTCGAGCACTACCACGCGGTCATCTACTCGGTCGGCACCGCGGAAGACAACCGCTTGGGAATCCCAGGCGAGGACCGCCCTGGCTCCTATCCCGCGACGCGGTTTGTCGCCTGGTACAACGGTCATCCGGACGCGATCGACGAGCGGTTCGACCTCCGTGCCAGGCTGGCCGTGGTGATCGGCAACGGCAACGTTGCGGTCGACGTCGCGCGGATGCTGGTGCTCGAGCCAGGCGAGCTCGCGTTGACCGACACGGCCGATCACGCCCTCGCCGAGCTTGTGGCGGCGGGGATCGAAGACGTGGTGATGCTGGGTCGTCGCGGGCCCGCCCAAGCCGCCTTCACCAATCCCGAGCTCCGCGAGTTGGGTGAGCTGACGCGGGCGGATATCGCCGTGGATCCCGCCGAGGTCGAACTCGATCAGTACAGCGCCCGCTGGCTCGAGGAGGAGGCCGACGCCACCGCCAAGCGCAACGTCGAGATACTGCGAGAGTACGCACAGCGAGAGCCTCAGGGCAAGACGCACAGGATCCGATTGCAGTTCCTGCGCTCGCCGATCGCGGTTCTCGGCGAGGGTGAGGACGGGCCGGTGACCGGCCTGCGGGTGGTCCGGAACCGGCTCGAGCGCGACAAACAGGGGCGGCTCCGGGCGGTCCCGACCGAGGAGATCGAGGAGCTCGAATGCGGCCTGGTCCTGCGCTCGATCGGCTACCGCGGTACGCCGCTCGAAGATATCCCGTTCGACCAAGCGCGCGGGCTGATTCGGAACATCGGCGGGCGGGTGTGCGACGAGCAGCAGCGCTTCTGTCGCGGCGAGTACGTGGCCGGCTGGATCAAGCGCGGGCCCACGGGCGTAATCGGCACCAACAAGAAAGACGCGACCGACACGGTCGCCAAGGTGCTCGAGGATGCGCAGACCGGCGCGCTGAATGACCCCGCGAGTCCAGATCCCGACGAGACCGCCGTATGGATCGCCGAGCGTGCTCCCGCGGCGGTTACCTGGGAGGGCTGGCTGGCGATCGACGAGTACGAGCGCCGCGCCGGTGAACCGCACGGCCGACCTCGAGTCAAGCTGGTCAGGCACTCCGAGCTGCTCGACGCCGCGCGCGCGAGCACCGCGGCCCGCTGATCGGGCGCTCCCCGCGCCGCCCGCTCAAAGCTCGCTACGCACGACCTTTCCCATTGCGTTGCGGGGCAGCTCGTCGGCGAACTCGATCCGTTTCGGCACCTTGTAGGAGACGAGCTGCTGGGCGGCGTGCTCGCGCAACTCCTCCACCTCCACCGGACCGTCCGCGACGACCACGGCCGTCACCTCCTCCCCCCATTCCTCGCTGGCACGGCCTACGACCGCAACCTCACTTACGCCGGGATGCGTGGCGAGCGCTTCCTCGACCTCGCGCGGGTGGACGTTGTAGCCCCCGGTGATGATCAGCTCCTTGCTGCGACCGACCAACGTGAGGTACCCGTCATCATCGAGCTCGCCGAGGTCGCCGGTCCGGAACCACCCGTCATCGGTGAACGACTGCGCGTTCGCGTCCGGCCGCTCGTAGTAGCCGGAGATCACGTTGGGCCCGCGAACCTCGACCTCGTCGTCATCCGCCAGTCGGAGTTCGACGCCGGGCAATTGGAAGCCGACCGTGCCCGCCTTGCGCTCGCCCTGGTACGGGTTGGATGTGAGCATCACCGTCTCGGTCATCCCGTATCGCTCGAGCGGGACATGCCCCGCCGCCGCGGCGATCTCGTCGCTGAGCGCCGCGGGCAGCGGCGCCGATCCCGACACCAGCAGCCGCAGGCTACGAAGGGCAGAAGCCTTGCCTGCCGACGCAATCCGTCCGTACATCGCCGGGACGCCGAAGAACAACGACGACTCGGCAGCTCGTTCGGCGACATCATCGACGTCGAACTTCGGCCGCATCACGACCGCGGCACCGGCGCAGAGGCTGCCGTTCAGGCCGACGCCGAGACCGTGGACGTGAAACAGCGGCAGCGTCAGCAGCAAGCGATCATCGGGTTCCCACCGCCAGGCGAGATTTACCGCGGTGGCGCTCGACAGCAGGTTCCCGTGCGAGAGCAGCGCGCCCTTGGGCTCACCGGTCGTTCCCGAGGTGTAGATCAGCAGCGCTCCATCGTCTGATCCCGCCGTATCGAGCTCGCCATCATCGGAGTTCAGGGACCTCCGAAGGTCTGCTAGATCGAGACCGCAAACCAGCGACATGCCTCCTCCGGCCGCCTCACGAATCCACCCCGCGCGCCGATCGTCCTCGACGGCCGCGCCGGCCGGATTCGCGTCACTCACGATCCGCTCGACCTCGGTGCGCGTGTACGCGGTGTTCATCGGCACCACGACCAGTCCGGCCCGCAGCGCACCGATGTAGGCAGTGACGAGCTCCGTCGAGATGGCACCCGAGATCAGGAAGCGATCCCCCGGCTGTAGCCCCGCGCCGAGCAGTCCGCGCGCCGCCAGCCGGGTCCGCTCCTCGAGCTCCTCGCTCGAGATCCAGCGATCTTCGAGATTGCGCAGTTGTGGCCACGCCGGCCGCTCACGCCAGCGATGCACCCAGCGGCCCGGGAGGCTGCGGTCCTCGACGAGGTCGACGTCCGCGCCGGTGCCGGAAGGAAGGTGCGCCGCCCAGGGGGGACGGGCGCTCTGATCATGTTCTGAGATCTCGTTCACTGCCCTAATACTTCCCCGCGCGGCGCCGGTTTGCCGCCGCTGGCGGACTTAGGATGCGAATCACGATCACACCGCGACCGCTGGGGGCCACTTGGAAATCTGGCACGCGAAATCAATTGCGGAGCCCACCGCAACGCTGGCGGACCTCGTCTACGAGCTGCTCGATGCTCATGACGACACGGTGCGGCTCGCGCAGGACCGGATCGGCGATCGGCGCTGGGATGCTCACGTCGACTATCTGCGCCAGCTGCAGCGTGTGGGACGCGAAGCGCTCTCGCGTGCGCAGCACTAAACGCGTCCCGTGTCCCGGTTGTAGGCAACGCCGGCGAGTGCCGCGAGGATCGCCGTCCATCCCAGCACCACCGCCCACCCCAGCGCTCCCCAGGCATGGCCGTGGATCGCGACGCGCCCCGCTTGCACCAGCCAGTAGGAGGGCAGAAATTGCCCGAAGTCGTGCAGGAAACCGTGCGTGACCGGGAACCAAGTGCCGCTGACGAGCGCCAGAAGGGACACCAAGCCGCCCGTGGCCGGGCCGATCGCGTCGACGTTCAGGAGGTGTCCCAACATGATCCCGAGCGCCGCGAACGGCATCAGGCCGACGATGATCAGGCCGGTCATCTCGAGCCACTTGTCTGCGGCGAGGCTTACTCCGAGCGCCGCGCCGCACACATACAGCGAGCAAACGCTCATCGCGGCCATCGCGTAGGCAGTCACCACCTTGGCACGGAGATACGCTCGCGGCGAGAGCGGCGTGATCCGGAGCTGCCGTGTCCAGCCCGCCTGTCGCTCGCCGGCGATCCGCGTTCCCGAGGACACCATCGACATCATCGTTCCAAACGACGCGAGCGAGGCCATGTAGTAGAGCGGCGCCGAGACGCCGGTCCCGAGGAAGTTCGCATCGTTGCGGTTGGGGCCGGCAATCACGAAGAACAGGATCACGGGGATCGCGAGCGTGAAGATGAAGAAGCGTCGATTGCGAAACGTCCTCAGCAGCTCATAGCGCGTGTAGACGAGCGCGCTCACCGCCTCGCCTCCGCCGGAGCCGGAGCGGGAGCCCGTGAGGCAGACGCCTCCGAGCCCCCCTCGCCGGTCAGTTGGATGAACGCATCCTCCAGTCCGGCGCCGGTGATCTCGATGTCACGCGCAGCCTCGTAGCGGTCGAGTAGCAGCCGGATCGCCAAGTCGGAGTCAGAGCAAGTCAAGATCACCGCGTCACCATGGCGCTCAGCCGAGCTCACGCCCGCCAGAGCCGCCAGGTCCTCCTGAGAGACGCCGGGGAGGGTCGCGCGGATCGTGCGCGTTCCGACCCTGGCCTTGATCTCGGTGGTCGGGCCATCGGCGACGACCCTCCCGTGCGCCATCAACACCGCGCGGTCGGCGTTGGCATCGGCCTCTTCGAGGTAATGCGTCGCGAACAGCACGGTCCTGCCGCGAGCGGCAAACCGCCGCATCGCCGCCCAGAAGGCGCGCCGGGCCTCCACGTCCATCGCCACCGTGGGCTCATCGAGGATCAGCACCTCCGGGTCGCTGACAAGCGCGACCGCGAACCGCGCGCGCTGAGTCTGCCCGCCTGAGAGCTTCTGGGTTCGGTGCTCGGACACCTCGCGAAGTCCCGCGAGCTGGAGCACCTCCTCGACGTCCATCGGGCTCGGATACAGGGCCGCGACCATCGCGATCAGCTCGCGCACCAGTAGGTCGCGGATCAAGTCCCCGGTCTGGAGCATCGCGCCAATCTGACCCCGTTTGACCGCGTCCCGCGGCGAGCCGCCCAGCACCGACACGGTGCCGCTGTCCGGACGAGCCAGCCCCAGGATCATGTCGATCGTGGTCGATTTCCCGGCCCCGTTCGGCCCCAGCAGGGCGACCGTCTCTCCGCGCGCGATCGACACGTCGATCCCGCGCACGGCGTGCACCGGCCCGGCCGAGGCCGGCCACGACTTCGATAGGGCGCTCAGCGTGACCGCTTCCCTGTCCCCAACTGCTGTAGCGGATCCTCCCACCCAGCGCTCAGGATAAACCCGACGGCCGGCGCGCGTCACCGCCGCCGGGCCGCGGGCTCGAGCGCTGGGTTCTGCCAGCCGGCGTCACCCGGGTTGAGGTTGATGCCCGGCGGGACGATCTCGTCGATCCGGTCGAGCACATCGTCTGAGAGCTCCACCTCGGCCGCGCTCAGCTGTGACTCGAGGTGCTCCATCGTGCGGGGCCCGATGATCGCCGCGGTGACCGCCGGATGGCGTATCACGAACCCGAGCGCCATCTCGACCAGCGTGATGCCCGCTTCTTCGGCGAGCCTCGCGAGCTCCTCGGCGACCTCGAGCTTGCGCTGATTACCGGGAAGCGACATGTCGTAGCGGCCGGGAATCCGCTCGGCGCGACGCGAGCTCGGGAGCTCGGCCCCCTTGCGGTAGCGACCCGAAAGCCATCCCCCCGCGAGCGGGCTCCAGGGGATAACGCCAACCCGGTGGCGCTGACAGGTTGGGAGAACGTCGTTCTCGATGCCTCGAACCAGAATCGAGTACGGCGGCTGCTCAGACACGAACCGCTCGCGTCCGCGCTGTTGCGCGACCCACTGCGCCTCGACGATCTGGCTGGCGGGAAACGTCGAGGACCCGATGTAGCGGACTTTGCCGGCTCGCACCAGGTCGGTGAGCGCGCCGAGCGTTTCGTCGATGTCGCTGTCGGCCTCGGGTCGGTGAATCTGGTAGAGGTCGATCCAGTCGGTCTTCAGCCGCCGGAGGCTGTTCTCGACCTCGCGGATGATCCAGCGCCGTGAGTTGCCGAACTCGTTGGGATCTTCTCCCATCGTGCCGTGCACTTTCGTCGCGAGGATCACGTTGTCACGCCGGCCGCCGGCGAGCGCCTTGCCGACGATCTCCTCCGACTCTCCCCGCGAGTAGACGTCGGCGGTGTCGATGAAGTTGATTCCCGCGTCGAGCGCGCGATGGATGATGCCAATGCTGTCGTCGTGGTCGCTGTTACCCCAGTCGCCGAACATCATCGCGCCGAGGCAGAGCGGACTCACTTTCACGCCAGTGGTGGCAAGTGTTCGATGGTTCATGCTGCAAACGTAGCGGCCCGCGTCGCTGTGCTCCCGGAGGGCGACACGGCCGCCATCAGTGGCTGACGGCCGCAGCAGCCAGCTCGGACACGAGCCGGTCTTCGTAGAAGCGCTCGAGCGCAAACGGCGCGATCAGCTCGGGTGTTTTCCCGGTGTGCACCAGCTCAGCCAGCGTCTTTCCGACGATCGGCGCCGCCTTGAAGCCGTACGTTCCCCAGCCCGCGCTGACATGGAAATTCTCGACTTCCGTCTTGCCGAGGATTGGGCTGTAGTCAGGGGAGAGGTCGCACAGACCCGCCCAAGCCCGCAGCAGTCGGGCCTGCTCCAGCTGCGGGAACAGCTCCAGCGTGTGGCGGGTCAAGTCCTGGAGAAAGTTGAGCGTGTTCTGCATGCGGTAGGTGGTCCACGGCTCGATTTCGGATCCCATCACGAACTCCCCGCGATCCGACTGTGAGATGTAGACGTGCATCTGCGAGGAAACGATCACCACGTCGAGCAGCGGCTTGACCGGCTCGGTCACGCACGCCTGCAGGATATGGGTCGTGATCGGCAACTCGACAGAGGCCATGTCGCAGATCAAGGTGCTCCAGCCCGCCGTGGCGCTCACCACTTGACCGGCTTTGACCGTGCCGCGGTTGGTTCGCACCGCGGTGATCCTGCCGTTCGCCCGTTCGAACCCCTCGACCTCCGTGTACGGGTGAATCTCGATGCCGGCGCGGTCCGCTCCTCGCGCGTAGCCCCAGACGACCGCGTCATGCCGGATGATGCCGCCCGGCGGGTGATAGAGGGCGCCCATGACTGGATGGGTCGCCTTCTCCGAGACGTTCAGCGGCTGGCACAGCCGTTTGACCTCCGCAGCGTCGACGAGCCGCGAGTCGATCCCGTTCAGGCGGTTGACCTCGGCTCGATTTGCCATCACGAACATCGCCCGGTCCGAGTGCGCCAGCGTGAGGTGCCCACATTGCGAGAACAGGAGGTTGAAGTCGAGCTCGGCCGACAGGCGCTCGTACATCCGGACGCTCTCGTCGTAGAAGCGCGCGCCCTCGGGAGTCTTGTAGTTGGAGCGAAGAATCGTGGTGTTGCGGCCGGCCGCGCCTGATCCGATGTAGTTCTTCTCTAGCACGGCGACGTTCCGCACACCGAGCTTGCCCAGGTAGTAGGCGGTCGCGAGCCCGTGCGCGCCGCCGCCGACGATCACCACGTCATAGCTGTCGCGCAGCTCGCCCCGACGCCGCCACATCCGTCGTGGGCGGAAGATCTCACGCACGCTGCAGCTCCGCGACCGCATTGGCGCCGACCGGCCCGCCGCCCAAGTGCTCGGCAGCGTCCGCGACCACCTCCCAGAGATACTCGCCGAGCGCCCAGCCCACCATGATCAGCAGCCGCTCCTGGTCCTCGCACAGCAGGTATCCAGGCGTGCGCGCGATCGATCCAGGGCGAAAGCCGCCCGCGGGCGTCACCGCCGGGCGAACGTCGATCGCGCAGAAGCGCGCCAGCAGCTCGCGACATCCTGGGCCGATCAGCGAGAGAGCGGCCAGCCCACAAGTGAGGTCCACAACCGTGATCTGATCAGCCCCCGCCTCCTGAAGCGACGCCCGCAACCCCTCGGCGCTGCCAAGCTCACCCAGCGCCAGCACCCGCGAGGGTGTCACCGGGCACCACCAGGTCCCGTTGACCCGCTTCGCCACTCCCGGCGTCAGCGCCACCTCGCCGCTGGCGGAGGCGACGACTTCCGCGAGCGCCTCCGGCGCGCCTTGAAGCTCGAGCTTGGACATCGACGAGCGATCGATGAACCCGACGCGCTGCTCGATCAGGCGCCGTTCGGCTTCCGGCCCGCCACCGAATTCGCTCGCCACGTTCCAGCCGTCTCGACGCTCAAAGCGCGCTCCCGCGGCTCGCGCGCGCCGCTCCATCGGCGAACGGGCGAGCACCGAGTCAGCACTGGCGTCGGGGACCACGAAGCCGAGCGAACTCACGACCTGAGCAGCTCCCCATCGGGGTCATAGAACGGCCGCGTCACGACCGAGCCCTGCAGCCGCGCGTCGTTGTCTGCGATCGTGATCGTGGAGCCATCGCTCGCGAGTGCGGCCGGCACCCACGCCATCCCGATCACCTGCCCGAGCTTGCGCGAGCGCCGCGCGCTCGTGACCTGACCGGCGGTGCCGCCGCGCTCGTCGAGGACGACCGCGCCCTCGGTGGGAACGCGGCCGTCGCTGAGCGTAAAGCCAACCAGCGCTGTCTCGCTCGGGACCTCGGCCGCGCGCTCGAGCGCCCACTTGCCGATGAAGTTCTCCTCCTTGTCGAGTTTCACCGCCCACGGCATCGCGGCGCCAAACGGAGTCGATTCCGAGTCGGTGTCCTGCCCAACGAGTATGTGCTGCTTCTGCAGCCGCAGCAGCCGCTGCGGCTCGAGCCCGAACGGCCGAATTCCGTCTGGCCCGCCGGCCTCCAGCAGCGCGTCCCAGAGGTCCTCGCCGTACGCGGCCGGGAAATGGATCTCGTAACCGAGCTCGCCGACGAAACCGATCCGCAAAAGCAGGCATGCTACCCCCGCAACTCGCCCCTGGCGCGCGTCGAGGTAGATGAAAGCCTCTGGCGAACAGTCGAGATCGGTGACCCGCGCGAGGACATCGCGGGCTCGAGGACCGGCGAGGTTGACGGCGGAGATCGCCTGGGTCACGTCGCTCATCTGGACGGCGAGCTTCCAGTCCGCCAACCACCACGAGAACCACTGCTCCACGGCGCCTGCGCCACTCGAGGTAGTCGTGACGTAAAACGTCTGCTCATCGATTCTGGTGACCGTGCCGTCGTCCATGATCCGGCCAGCATCCGAGGTGAGGACGCCGTAGCGGACCCGGCCCGGTTTCAGCGTCGACATCCGGTTCGGGTAGAGCCGATCGAGGAACGCGCCCGACTCGGGACCGCGAACCAGCAACTTTCCAAGCGTCGAGACGTCGATCAGCCCGGCGCCATTGTGGACAGCCATCGCCTCGCCCTCGGGATCGCCGTAGTCATACGCGCGCCGCCAGTCGCCGGCCCACTCGACTCGCGCCCCGAGCTCGCGATGGCGGCCGTGGATCGAGGAACGCTTGGCGGGCTCGATCGGGCGGCCGGCGAGCGCAGCCAGCGGCACAGTGGACCAGGGTGGGCGAGCGGTGGTACTGCCGACCTGCGCGAGGCTCTGTCCCGTCTCGCGCGCGATCAGCCGAATCGACGGCAGCTGACACATGCGCCCCTGGCAGGGACCCATTGTCACGGTGCTGAAACGCTTGCACAACTCGATCGAGTCGTAGCCCTCCTCGACCGTGCGATGAATGTCCTTGGCGCTCACGTCCTCGCAGAAGCAGGCGAACGCACGAGCGCTCGAACCGTCGGTGGCAGCAGCGGGTGGGATGGCGCTGGTGCCGCCGTGGCCTTCCGCGAGATGCGTCCGCAGCTCTGAGATTCGGGCCGAAGTCCGGCTGTTGCCGAGTCCGAGTTCGGACGCCACCTCGAGCCCAACGCACTCGCCGGATGGTTCCGCGACCCGGAAACCTCCCTGACCCGCGAGCTGACCCGCCGCCCAGGTGCGCGGCGGGAGCTCCGCGATCCGGAAATGGCCGTGCTCTAAGTCGTAGGCGGTCTTGCCGCCCGCTTGCGTGAGCAGCGCGGTCGCCGGCGCCTCGCCTCCCGAGACGATCAGCAAATCGCAGTCGACCTCCCGCCGCCTGGTGGGCGCCGCCGCCCCACCCATGCTGTCGAGCGGCGCCAGCACGGCGCTCGTGACCGCGCGCCTTCCCTTTGCACCGACGACGGTCCAGCCGTGCAGCGCCTGGATGCCGTTCGCGGGCAGCCGTGCCGCGGCTCGCGAGGGCTGGCGCCGCAGGTCGGCCACCACGGCGATCTGGATCCCGGCGCTCCGCAGCGCCAGCGCGGCGCGGACGCCGCGATCGGATGTCGTCACCACGACGGCCCTCGTGCCGGGCGCGACCCCGTACAGCGTCGTCAGCCGGCGCGCGCCGGCCGACAACATCACTCCCGGCAGGTCGTTGCCGGAGAACACCAGCGGCTGCTCGATACCGCCGGTCGCATAGATGTGGTGGCGCGCCCGGATCTGGTGCAGGGTGTTCTGCTGCCAGACCGCGACGAGCCCGTCGAAGTGTCCGAGCGCGGGGGCCGAGGAGAGGATCTCGACTCCGGCTGCCCGCGCACGGCTGGTCATTGCCCGCGCCTGCTCGTGACCGCCCTCCCACAGCAGACGGCCGCCCGGCACCGGGCCATCGTCCGCGATCACCACATCGGCGCCCGCCTCAGCGGCGGCGATCGCCGCCGCCAGCCCCGCTACGCCGCCGCCGACGACGAGCACGTCGGCGTGCCGGCGGCGGTACTCGCTTCGCACCTTGCGGTCGGCCTGCCGCTCGGGGAGCTTGCCGAGACCGGCCGCGTTTCGCAGCACCTTCTCATACAGCGGCCACAGGCGCCGAGGCCGGATGAAGGTCTTGTAGTAGAAACCCGGAGGGGTCAGCGGACCTCCGAGCGCGTCGGTCACCGACATCGCGTCGAACTCGAGGCTCGGCTCTGCGTTGAGATGCTCGACGTTCGCGCCCTCGCGCACCGGCTCGGTGCACGCGCGCACGCCGGGAGCGCCATCCACCGCGACCAGGCAGTTGGGACAGTGACCCGAGCAGCACATCAACCCCCGCCGGCGGTGGTACTTGAAGCTGCGCGAGAAAGTGCGCTGCCCGGCGGCGTACAGCGCCGAGCCGATCGTGTCGCCCGCGAGCGCGGTCACCTGCTTGCCGTCGAACTTGAACGTGACCGTCTTGCTGCGGTCGATCAGCTCACCGGGTTGATGGTCGAGCCGGCTCACGCGGCCCATCCGCCGGTGGCCCCGCGGGCGCCAGGACCCCCAAGGCCAGAGTCGCCAGGCTGCGGATCGCGACCACCGAGCTGCCCCGGAAGGCCCACCCGAAGCACCTCGTTCGTGCGCGTGTCGCGCTCAGCTTGAAACCAGCTTCGACATCCCGAACGGTGGTACCACCACTCGCGCTGTACGCCGGCCACGTTCCGACGGAAGTAGTTGTAGTGGTTGAGCTCGCGGAAGCTTGGCGTCTGACGGGGCCTCGCCGTCACCTCGCCGCCGTAAGCGAAGTCGGCCACCTCCCGGATCCCGCAGTGGGGGCACTCGAGCACGAAGGACATGCGCGGCGCATGTTAGACATTCATGGCCGAGCACGCAATACTGTTGCATATGGCGCAATACACTGCCTCACGACCCGTCGCCTCCGTAGCCCGCGCCCTCTCGCTTCTGGAGGAGCTCCGCGACAGCGAGGAGGGCCTCGGGGTCAACGAGCTGGCGCGCCGGATCGAGGTCAACGCGAGCACCGCGTCGCGGCTGCTGGCGACGCTCGAGTCGTTCGGGCTCGTGCAGCGCGACGGCAACGGGCCGTTCCGGCTCGGCCTCGCGCTGGTCACGCTAGCCGACCGGGTCCTTTCCCGGCTCGATCTTCAGGCCCTGGCTAGGCCGATCCTCGTCGAGCTGATGGAGAACACGGGCGAGACCTCGACGCTGTCGCTGCCCGGCGAACGCGAGGCGATCACCGTCGACTCGGCGCCGTCGCGCTCGAGCGTCGTCAGCATGGCCCGGCTCGGGAGGCCCAGCTTCGCCCATGCCACCGCCGTCGGCAAGGTGATGCTCGCGTTCGGCGGCGGGCCGCTTCCCCGCGAGCGAGACCTGGTCGCGTTCACCGGCCGCACGATCACCGACCCGGCGATTCTCGCCAGGGAAGTACGAGGCGTCCGCGAGCGCGGCTACGCAACTGTGTTCGGCGAGCGCGATGTCGACGTGAATGCGATCGCCGCACCGGTGTTCGACCGCAGCGAAAACTTGGCGGCGATCCTCGGACTTCAGGCACCGGCGAGCCGCCTCGAGGACCCACTCCGCGTGCTCGACGAGCTTCTGGCCGGCGCCGCGGCGCTGACGCGTGCGCTCGGAGGGCGGCCCTGATGCGGGGGCCGCGCGGGCGGCGGGGTGGGCCGCGGGCGCCCGCTCAACCCCCGGCGCCGACCCCCGGAACCCAGCTGGTCCCGGCGAGCGGCACCCTTGCCATCGCCGCCGCCTCGATCGTGAGCGCCACGAGGTCCTCGGGCTCGAGGTTGTGCAGGTGTGACTTGCCGCACGCCCGGGCGAGCGTCTGTGCTTCAAGGGTGAGCGTACGCAGGTAGTTGGCCAGGCGCCGGCCACCCTCGATGGGGTCGAGCCGAGCGGCGAGCGCTTCCTCCTGGGTCGAGATCCCGGCGGGATCACGGCCGGCCTGCCAGTCGTCGTAGTAGCCCGCTGCGGAGCCGATCTTGCGGTAGTCCTCGTCGTGCTCGGGCGCGTTGTCGCCGAGCGCGATCAGCGCGGCGACGCCGATCGAAACGGCGTCGGCGCCGAGCGCCAGCGCCTTGGCCACGTCGGCGCCGGTGCGGATCCCGCCGGAGACGATCAGCTGCACCTCCCTGTGCATCCCCAGGTCTACCAGCGACTGCACGGCCTGTGGGATCGCGGCCAGAATCGGGATTCCCACGTGCTCGATGAACACCTCCTGCGTCGCGGCGGTGCCGCCCTGCATGCCGTCGAGGACGATCGCGTCGGCGCCGGCCTTCACCGCCAGCGCGACGTCGTAGTAGGGCCGCGAGGCGCCGATCTTGGTGTAGATCGGGATTCGCCAGTCGGTGATCTCCCGCAGCTCTTCGATCTTGATCTCGAGGTCATCGGGACCGGTCCAGTCGGGATGGCGGCAGGCGCTGCGCTGGTCGATGCCCTGCGGCAGGTCCCGCATCTGCGCGACCCGGTCGGAGATCTTGTGACCGAGCAGCATCCCGCCTCCGCCGGGCTTTGCGCCTTGACCGATGACCACCTCGATCGCATCGGCCCTGCGCAGGTCGTCGGGGTTCATCCCGTAGCGCGAGGGCAGCAGTTGGTAGACGAGCGTGCGGGAGTGCTCGCGCTCCTCCGCTGTCATCCCGCCGTCGCCCGTGGTGGTGCTCGTGCCGACCTCGCTCGCACCGCGTCCGAGCGCCTCTTTGGCGTGGCCCGACAGCGCGCCGAAGCTCATTCCCGCGATCGTGATCGGGATCTCCAGCCGGATCGGCTCGCGAGCGAACCGCGTTCCGATCACCACGTCGGTCGCGCAGCGCTCCCGATAGCCCTCGAGCGGATACCGCGTGACGCTCGCGCCGAGGAACAGTAGGTCGTCGAAGTGCGGAACCGGGCGCTTGGCGCCGAAGCCCTTGATCGAGTAGATCCCTTCGCGGGCGGCCCGCTGGATCTCCGCGATCGCGTTGCGGTCGAACGTGGCCGACTCACGAAGCCCCGGGTGCCAGCCGTTGCCGGCCATCTCAGTAGCTCCCCAGGTTATCCACGTTGAAGTTGTAGAGCTGCCGCGCGGATCCGTAGCGACGGAACTCGGTCGCGTCCACGTCCTCGATCTCAGCCCGCTCGAGCAGCTCGCGCAGCTGCGTCAGATGCTCGTCACGGAACTCCTTCTCGACGCAGTCCGCGCCCAACCCGGCCACTGATCCGCGCACGAACAGCTGCGCCTCGTACAGCGAATCGCCGAGGCCGTCGCCGGCATCGCCGCATACGACCAGGCAGCCCCTCTGCGCCATGAATGCGCTCATGTGACCGACCGAGCCCCGAACGACGATCTCGGCGCCTTTCAACGAGATCCCGCAGCGCGCCGACGCATCGCCGTGGATCACCAGCAGCCCGCCGCGAGCGGTCGCCCCCGCCGACTGAGAGGCGCTCCCCTCGACGATCACGCTGCCGGACATCATGTTCTCCGCGACGCCGACGCCGCAGTTGCCGCGGACCCGAACCATCGCGTGCTTGTTCATTCCGGCGCAGTAATAGCCCACATGCCCCTCGACCTCCACCTCGTGCGGGGCATCGATCCCGACGGCGATGGCGTGCTTCCCGCTCGGGTTGAGCACCCGCACGAACTGCGGCGGCAGCGAACCGTGCAGCTGCTCGTTCAACGACCTCACCGTCTCGACCGATAAGTCGATCGACAGCGCCTCGCGGGTCAGATCAGAGGTGGGCATCACACCACCGAGGCCGTTCCCCAGCTGTACACCCTTCCGGGCTCAGGCTCCCACGATGCGGCGTCCTGGGCGTCAGGGAGCCCCGCGATCGCCCGGTACTCAGAGGCAATCGCGACCCAGTCGTCGTTTTCGGCCATCACCGCGGGCTTGCAGGCGATCGGGTCGCGGAGCACGGCGAAGCCGTCAACCGTGCCGACGGCGAACGTGTAGAAGCCGTCGAGGTCGTCGAGGCAGCCCTCGAGCGCTTCCTCGAGCGCCGCGCCTTCACGCAGCCGCCATGCAAGGTAACCGGCTGCGACCTCGGTGTCGTTGTCGGTCTGGAACCGGATCCCCTCGCGCCTCAGCGCCGAGCGCAGACGGTTGTGATTGGACAGCGAGCCGTTGTGCACCAAGCAGAGATCGTGGCCGGTCGAGAACGGGTGCGAGTGCTGGGTGGTGACTCTGCTCTCGGTCGCCATCCGCGTGTGACCAAGTGCATGCGTGCCGCTGATCTCCTCCAGCGCAAATCGCCTGACGAACTCGCGCGGTAGCCCCACGTCCTTGTAGATCTCGATCGTGCTGCCAGCGCTCATCAGGCTCAGCTCGGGGTGCTGCTCGGCGAGCCAAGCCTGGGCATCGGCGGCCTCCGCCGGCGATCGCGAACGTCGCGTGCGTCGCGCGCACGTTCGGCCCGGCACGATCGCCGAAGGTCCGCTCGAGCTCGAAGCCGAGCGCCTCCCAATCTTGCTCCTGATCGCTCGAGTACAGCGACACCTTGCACCAACCCAGAGGCGCCGGATCGCGGTAGAACGCCACGCCGGCGCTGTCGGGACCGCGCGAGGAGAGCTGCTCGAGCATCTCTGCGAGCAGACCGCCAAGCTGTCCCTGCAGCGCGGGCGACTTTAGATAAAGACCGGCTATCCCGCACACGACAACCACAGTAATCCCTGCGATCCGACTCGGGAATGGCTCCGGCGCGCACACTTTTGCCCGCAAATGTGGTCGCAAGCAATATGTCTTTACGCCGCTTCAGCGCTTCGCAGCGCAGAAACGGTCGCGTTCGGCGCAACGGCTAGGGGCCCGGTGGGCTCCAGGCTCCGATTGCTTTCTGCGCGCGACGCACCACTTGCAGCGCCTCGCGCAGCTCCCCTCGCGCGATCGGAGGCAGATCCGCGGGATCGAGCAGGTTGTCCGGCGTGGCCCCGGCGGCGATCTGCGCGGCGTGGTGGCCGAACCGCAGCCGCATGATCACCTCGAACGACTCGCTCAGCGCGTCCGCCACCCCCCGCTCGAGGCCGCCGATGCTCGCCACGGCGTCGATTCGGTCGAGCGTGTTCGAGATCGTGACGCCGCTCGCGAGCGCGTGGAATCGAACCAGGTTCACCAGCGGGATGATCGCGCCGCGCTTGAGGTCGAGCTTGTCCGGCGGATCGCCATCGCGACCCGTCGCGAGCTGCCCGCGAAAACCGAGCGCGACCGGGAAACCGGCCGCGGCTCGCGCCAGCAGCTGCATGAACTGGGGATGAAGCCTAGCGGCGCGCATCCGGTCGGTGAGCTCAGCCACCACCGCCAGTCCCCCGGCGCTGGGACGGAAGTCGAACGCGACGGTCGCCCTGATCAGATGTGACTCGTCCGGGATCCGCAGACACTCATCGAACGTCTGCAGCCAGGCGGTCTTCGACATCCGCCACAAGCGTTTGCCCGCGAGCACGCCGTTGTCGTCGCTGCCGATCCCGCACCTGGCCAGCCCGTCGTTGACGTCGGATCCAAGCCGCTGGAAGTAGCCGTCGATTTCCGCCTCCGTACCGGGATCAGGGTCCGCCGTATGCCAGCGCGTTGTCCTGATCGGAGGCCAGCGTAAATTCCCTCCGGGCAGCGCTCCCGAGATCGAGAAACGCCCAAGGCACCGGGGCGGGCGCGTGGCGCCAGATCGAGAAGTCGATCAGCCGTGCGACCACCGCATCGTGCTGCAAGCTCAGCACTCTCCCCAAGTCACGCGGCTGCACCCCTGCCCGGACCAGCAGCCGAAAGAGTGCAGGAAGGCGACCTACCGAGCGAACCAGCGCGTCCTCGTCGGCGGCACCCAGGATCGCGTGGCGTACCGCGATCGGGCTGCGCGCATCAAGCCCCAGCAGATCAGCCGCCGACAGCATCCCCGCCACGCGCCCCGACTCCAGCACCGCCGCGTGCTCGGTGCCCTCGGCGAGCATGTCGACCGTCGCCTCGATCGCCAGCTGCGCCACCGGGACGGTGGGGGTGGGAGTGCGGGCGATCTCCCGCACCGGCGCGTCGAACCGCGCCCCGTCGGAGGCCACCGCCGCGCGCACGTCGGCGTCGGTCACGATTCCGAGCTCCTCCCCTGAGAGCCGGACCAGCAGCGCGGAGACACCCTCGGCTCCGAGCCGGCGCGCCGCGGCCCGCACCGACTCCTCGGACTCGCAAAAAGCCGCAGGACGCATGATCGCCGAGACCGGCGTGGTCCCAACCTCGGGGAGGCCGTGAACCGTGTGACCGGCGCCGGTCATTCGTTTGCGCATCGTCGCCGCGACGTATGCCGCGCCGGCCTCGCTGCCGAGCACTCGCCGTCCGGCCTGGGGAGCCAGCAGCGCGCACTGTGAGGGCTCCCGCGCCCGGACCGTGAACGCCGGCGCCAGGCCGGTCAGCAGCGATGGATGGCCGAAGCACTCGCCCGGCTCCAGTACCTGGATCATCTCCCCCTCGTGCAGCACGTCCATCGACCCGGTGAGCAGGACCCACAGTCCCGATGCCGGCATCCCGTCCTCGACGAGCACGGAATCCCCGGTGTCGTAGGCGCGCATTTGCGCGTCCGCGGTAAGCTCGCGCAGCTGCTCCCGAGCGATCCCATCGAATGGGGGGTGACGAGCCAAAAATGTGTCCAAGTGCTCCATGTCGGGCCAGGTAATTGTGTTCGCATCACGACTGGGACGCGCCCGGGTGACATGTCAGCCTAACTCGCTCAACCACCACTGGATCTGACCTGGAGGTCGTATGGCGGACGTTTCCGCGGCAGACCACGACGAACTCACCTACACGGGCGGCGGGTTGCCGAAGACCGGCAACTGGTGGAGCGCCTTCGTGATCGGCTTGGCGGGGACGATCCTGGTGACCGGGATCGCTCCGGTGATGGTCACCTCGCTCGGCGCCGCGTCGATTCCGATCACGTTTCTGATCACCTGTAGCGGCTGGCTCTTGTGCATGTTCCTCGCCGAGCTCGCGGGGATGATGCCCGACCGCTCGGGCGGCTCGCCCACGTACGCGTACGTTGCATATAGAGATCGCTGGCCCCGAGCCGCCGAGCACGTCAACGGGATCACCGCGTGGGGATATTGGCTTGGCTGGTTCCCGGTCGCGCCGCTCAACATGATCCTGGCGTCGTTCTACATTGCCGACCTGTTCAAACTGAACACGACCAGCGGGATCTCGCTGCTCGGAACGCCGATCGCCTGGTGGACGATCGGAATCGCCGTCGTCGGGATCCTGCTGCTGTTCATCCCCTCATACCGAGGCCTGCGCTTCGGAACGGTGTTCGCCACCACCCTGGCGATGCTGTCGATGATCCCGCTGACGTTCCTCGCGATCTCCTGGATCTTCAATCCCTCGGTCGTCGACTTCGGCCAGCTCACCCACTTCCAACATACGAACGGCAGCGGTTTCTTCAGCCCCCTGTTCGGCCACAGCTGGCTGACGCTGTACATCGGGTTCTCGTTCCTGCTGACCTGGAACGTGATCGCGATGGAGGCCGCCGCGTGCTACATCGGAGAGACCCGCAACCCCGATCGCGACGCCAAGATCGCGATGAACCTCGAGGGCGGCTACGGGGTTTTTATCTACACGATGATCCCGATCGCGTTCGTGATCGTCCTCGGCGTCCACTCGCTCGGCAACTCGGCGCTCGTTGACCCGAAGACGATGTTCGTGACCTTCGCCTCGAAGGTGTTCGGGACGAGCTCCGCGTCGACCGTGCTCGACTGGCTCGTCGGCTGGATGCTGATCATCGCGCTGGTGCTCTCGGCGCTCAACGCGATCACCGGTACAGCGCGGTCGCTGCACCAGATGTCGACCGACGGCCACTTCCCGAAGTTCTTCGCGAGGACGAATTCGCACGGCGTCCCCGCCCACTCGATGGCGTTCAACGTGGTCTGCTCGATCATCGTCGTGTTCATGGGCGGCGCCGTCCAGATCTACACGTTCTCGAACGTCGGCTATCTGTTCTCGTTCATCCCCGTGCTGATCGGCTATTACCTTCTCCGCCAGAACCGGCCGAACGTGCGCCGGCCGTTCAGGCTGCCCGAGTGGATGAAGTACGCGGCGCTCGCTTTAGCCGCCCTATACGCCGTGGTCTACGTCTGGGGTGGGCCGGTTTACGCCAACTGCGCCTGCAACGCCGCGGGCAAGAAGACGCTCCCGTACTACTTCATCGGGCTGGCGACGCTGCTCACCTACCTGCCGTTGTACTGGTATCGCAAACGAATCGAGGACAAGCGCGACCCGGCGCACAGCGCCGACTCCGACGAGGCGCCCGCGGTCGCGACCTCAGGCAGCAGTCCATGAGCGTGATGGCAGGCCGCAAGCCGGATTGCGATGCCGAGCGGGCGGCCCGGTTTGAGCGGATCATGCTCGCCTCAGAGGGCCGCGCGATCTCCGACCGGGTGATTGCCCGGGTGATCGAGCTGGCGCGGGCGTCCGGCGCCAGCGTCCACGTCCTGTCGATCGCCCGCGTCCACGGCGTCGCCTTCGGCCTCCCCAATCCCGGCCTGTTGCCGACCAAGCGCGAGTGGGACGAGCAACGGGAGAGCGTTCGCAAGGCGGTCGCACGCCTCCGGCGCAAGGGGATCGACGCGCGGGGTCACGTGATCGGCACGCGCAACGCCTCCAAGCGGATCATCGGCGAGGCGAGGACCGAGGGCTGCGATGCGATCGTGATGGCGGCCGATCCGGACCGCAACCGCGTCGTCGCCGACATGATCTGGTCTCAGGAGCCACAGCGGGTCCGCAGGCGCGCGAAGGTGCCGGTGTTTCTGGTCTTGGACGACTAGCCGGTCCGGGGCGCCGCGGCCGGCCGCCCGTGCAGGCGCGCCAACTTGATCGCCAGCTCAAGCGACAGCAGATCGTCGTCGTCGAGGTTCAAGCCGGTGAGCTCTTCGATTCGCGCCAGCCGCTGGCGCAAGGTGTTCGGGTGGATGAACAGCGCGCGAGCGCTCTCGATCACGCTGCGGCGCTCTGCCAGGTAGCGCTCGAGGGTGTCGAGTAACGCGGTGCGCCGCTTGCTGTCGTAGTCGATCAGCCGATCGACGGCCTCCCGCATCCGGTCTCGCGGCGCATCCTCGGCGGCGATCTGGACGAGGTACCGGTAGGCGCCGAGCTGGGAGTAGGCGATCGCGCCCCCCTCGCCGAGCAACGCGCGCCCGATCGTGGCCGCGTCGAGCGCTTCCCGATAGGCACGAGCTGCATCGCCCGGTCCGCCTCGAGGCTCGCTGATCCCGATCGCGGCCCCAATCTGGCGGCCCAGCTCCCGGCAGCTCCGCAGCACCTCCTCGACGCGTCCAGGCCGCTGGGTCCCCAGCGGCAGCACCGCGCGCACCGGGCCGGGGCCGGCGTCGATCGCGGCGCGGGCGGCGAGCTCGGCCAGCCGCCGACCCAGCGTTTCCGCGATCGCCCGCCACTCCCCCGAGGACTGCTCGCGGCCGCCAGCGGGTTCGGCGCACACCATCAAGTAAGGAGTGGTCAGATCGCACTGCAGCTCGGCGGCCTTCGCCGCCGCGAACGTCGTCGCGCCGGCGGCAAGCGCCTCGAACAGGTCTTTGACGATGTTGGCCTTGGTCAGTCCTTCGATCAGATCCGCGCGCTTGATCGCGACCGCCGCCAGGTGCGCGATCGCCCGCGCGATCTCAGCATCCTCGTCGCCGAACGACCGGCCCGGCGGAGCTCCCGCACACAGCAACCCGATCCGCTCGCCGCCGGCCGACAACGGCGTCACCAGCAAGTCGCCGACCTCGGCATCAGGCCACAGGCCCCTTGCCGGCGGCCGGGCGCCGGGGGCGTCGAGCGCCGCCAGCATCAGGCCGGCTGCCGACATCGAAGGCGCCGCCACGATCCCCGCGGGATCGGATGCCAGCATCTGCAAGCCGGCGCCGTCCCCTTCAAGGCGGTACAGCTGGCAGACCTGAGCGCCGAGCAGCCTGCGGGTACCCTGCGCTACGACTTGACCGAGCTCGGAGGCCGCGGTGGCGCGAGCGACCTGTTGGGCGAGGCTCGAGAGTCCGGTGAGAGAGTCAACCCGGCGCCGTTCGCGGTCATACAGCTGGGCATTCTCGATCGCGCCGCTCACCAGCGAGGCGATGTGAACCAGGAGCTTCAGCGTTTCCTCGGTGAACTCGTGCGGCGCCTCAGTGTGCAGGACGATCACGCCGATCGTTCCCGCGGCGCGGGACAGAATCGGAACCGCGACCATCGACTGGAAGCGCTCCTCCTGCAACAGCGGGAAGTACTTCATCCGCGGGTCCGCCATCGCCTTTTCGCGGATGAACTCCGGCGTCCGGTGGCGCGCGACCCAGCCCGTCAAGCCCTCCTCCACCGACATCCGGACCGTCCCCACCGCGCGCTCGAATACCGGCGAGGCGGCCCGCATCGTCAGCCGCCCGTCCTCGAGCAGGTAGACGAAGCAGGCGTGGCATCCGGTGGCTTCGGTGGCCAGACCGACCACGCCCTCGAGCATCGGCACCACCTCGAGCGAGGACGAAACCAGCTTGATCACGCTGTACAGCGTCCGGTTCTCTTCGCGCAGCGCGCGAAGCTCGGCGTCTGTTGATTTTTCGCGATCTTCGCTGATTGTCACTGCCGGGGGCACCGCCTATGTGCGGGCCGAACATGCTAGCCGCCGGTATGCGGTGCCCACGGCTATTGCCCTGCCTCAGCTGGATGGATATACCTCCACCATGGCGACCCTTGACCCGCTGCCGCAGACGGCAGATCCCCAACCCCAGACGGCCGACGACGTCCGTGAGATCATCAAAGAGGGCGGTATCGAGTTTCTGTTCGCGCAGTTCGTCGACATGCACGGTAAGCCGAGCGCGAAGCTCGTCCCCGCTCACCACATCGACGACCTTCTCACCGAGGGGGCGGGCTTTGCCGGCTTCGCCGCGGGCGATATCGGACAGGGCCCCCACGATCCGGATCTGATCGCGATTCCCGATCCGCGGAGCTTCACGATCCTGCCCTGGCAGCCCAATGTGGCGCGATTTGCCTGCGATGTGACGGTTGAGGGGGAACCGTGGCCGTACTGCCCCAGAACGATTTTGCGCACAGCGCTTGAGCGGGCAAGGACGCTCGGCTACGAGCTGAAGATGGGCGCCGAGCTCGAATACTTCCTGGTCCGGCGAACCGAAGACGGGGGGATCGAGGTCGCCGACAAGCTCGACACGCTCGAGCTGCCGTGCTACGACATGCGCGCGCTGACCCGCAACCTGGATTTCGTCTCGCAGGTCTCACAGGCGATTACCAAGCTCGGCTGGGACAACTACGCCACCGATCACGAGGATGCCAACGGGCAGTTCGAGCAGAACTTCCAGTACACGGATGCGATGACCACCTGCGACCGGGCTGTGTTCTATCGGTACATGGTGGAGTCGCTCGCCCAGCAGCGGGGCCTGATCGCGACCTTCATGCCAAAGCCGTTCGCGAACCTGACCGGCAACGGCTGCCACTTCCACGTCAGCCTCTGGGGCGCGGACGGGGAGAACGTGTTCGAGCAGGACGCAGCCCAGGACCCACGCGGTCTCGGCCTCTCCGAGCTCGCGTATCGGTTCATCGGCGGACTGATGGCCAACGCCAAGGCGTACATCGCGGTGACCGCGCCGACCGTCAACTCGTACAAGCGGCTCATCGTCGGCGCCCCGACGAGTGGCGCGACCTGGGCACCGGCGTACGTCTCCTACGGCTACAACAACCGCACTCAGATGCTGCGGATCCCTGCCGCCGGACGGATCGAGGACCGGACCGTCGACGGCTCGTGCAATCCGTACCTGGCGGCGACCGCGATGCTCGCCGCCGGCCTCGATGGGATCGAGCGCAAACTCGACCCGGGAAAGCCCAACTCGGCGAACCTGTACGAGATGAGCGAGGAGCAGCGTGCGGCGAGCGGAATCGAGTTGCTGCCCGCCAACCTGCTCGATGCAACCCGCGAGCTCGAGCGCAACGCGGCCCTTCGCGCGGCTTTCGGAAAGACCCCCCGCGGCGATTACATCGACTACTTCGTCGAGGTCAAGCAGCGAGAGTGGCAGGCGGCCCACGAGCAGATCACTCAGTGGGAGCTGGATCGCTACCTGCAGCTTTTCTGAGAGCTCGCGGGGGCGAGACGCTAGCCGGCCCCAAACCTCCGCACCGGGGCCAGCCGTGTGTCGGCCTGGATCAGGGAACTGACCGTCTGCGGCTTGCGGGCGTCGAGGTGCGCGGCCAACGCGATGAACGCCTTCGCCGTGGTCAGCGCGTCGCCGAGCGCGTGATGAGGGGACTCCACGGGAAACCCGAGCCTTCCCGCCAGCATTGCGAGCGGCAGACCCGCCGGAGCGCGGCCGTCGCGCTGGCGCAACCACAAGCGGCCGAGGGCCTCGGTATCCGCCGCCGCCGGCATCCGCAACCTGCGGCGGCGAAGCAGCGGCCCGAGAAACGCGTGCTCGACCGCCGCCGTGTGAAACACGGGAATCCTCCCTGAGAGCGTCTCCAGCAGGCGCGCGACCACGTCGTCGATCGGCGGCGCATCGGCGAGGTCGGCCACGCGCAGCTTGTGCACGAGCACCGCTGCGCGCTCGGAGCGCTTCGAGGTGCGCGCGAGCGAGTAGAGCGCCCTCCCCAGGACTAACCGCCCGTCGTCGATCGGCACGGCCCCCACCGCGATGATCACATCCTTGCGCGGATTGAGCCCGGTCAACTCGAGATCCAGCGCGCACCAACCCGCCTGGCGCCAGGGAGTCGATGCCGACGGCCTTCCCGCGAGGGCGAAGGCCGCCGCCGCGCGGTCCCGCGAGCCCGGGAATCTCATCTGCGCAGCCTGCGCTGCACGCCCGCGACGGCGCGAAACACGTCGCGAAGGTGGTCGCGGGTAAGCGGGCTCAGGGTCGCCGGAGTGAGCTGATCATCCGGATCGGCGCCGGCTCGCAGCTGCTGCATGTGATGGTCGACGCGGAGCTCGAGCGCCAGCTCGAAGGCGTCGATCAGCGTCTGCGCGTCGGCGCCGGCGAGCACCCCGTCCCGCGAGGCGGCGCGGAGGCGCTCGGGCGTCGAGCCTTCGAGCAGGCCCGCCGCCGCCCCCGCCCAGCGCGCGAGCTCGACGATCGGAACCACCGCAGCGCGACGGATGTCGAGCAGCTCATGGCGGGTGCCGTCCGACTCGAGCACCGCGTCAGCATCGAAGCCGGTCGGCGGCCTGACCTCGAGCGCGCGCCTGGAGAGCGCGTCCAGCACCTGATCTCGCAGCTCCCCCTCGGGGACAGGCAGCGGTTCACGCGGCGTGCCCCACAACGCGCGACGCTCCACGAGCACGGTCAGCGCCAGCTCATCTCCGTCAGCGGCCAGCCACTCATCCGGGGCCCTCGCAATCACCTCGCCGGCTAATCCGCATGCCCTGAGAGCGCCGGCCACGGCGTCCGTCCAGCCGCTGGGGGGTGGCTCGCTGCAGACGACCGCGCCGCGCGCGACCGAGGCGGGCGTCAGCTCGCGCCGCGCTTCGCTGCCGACCGCCACCCAAACCAAACCGTCGGCGGGCAGGGGCGAGCTTGGCCTGACCAGTTCGAGCGCTCTGACCGTGAGCGCGTCGATCAGCGCCGAGAGCACCCGCGCGATCTCGAGCGCACGCAGGCTCGAGGCGTGCAAATCGACGATGATCTCGGGCAGCCCACGCGCGGCTCTCGCCAGCGACTCGAGGTCGTGGGCGCGCGCGATCGCGCGGCGGGCGCCGAACCACGAGCGCGGTTGAATCGCGAACAGGTCTCCGTCTTCCACCACCCCGATCAGCCCGCCTCGCTCGTTCACGACGGGCGCGTGCCGGATCCCGCGCTCCAGCATCTCGAACAGCACCTCGCCGCCGAGCCGGTCGGGAGTGACGGTGAAAACCGGGGTGGTCATGACGCTCGAGACCGGCGCGCTGAGCGGGAGTCCCGCAGCGACGATCCTGGTCCGGATGTCGCGGTCGGTCACGATCCCGTAGCCCTGTCCCTGAGACTCGACGATCGCCGAGGTTGCGCCGGCTTCGGTCATCCGCCGGGCTACCTCGCGGATGCTCGCCATCGGCTGGCAAGTGACGGTCGCCGAGCGGATCAGCTTGACCACCGCCTGGTGGCCGGGCTCGTAGGTCCCGATCTGCAGCTCGCGATTGCGGGCGCGCTCCAGCAGCGGCCGCGCGACCGCCGCCGAAATCCGGTAGCAGAGCGTGTCCTCGGCGGCGCGTGCCTCGAAGCCGGGCGGCAGACCCGACAGCATCGCGGCGTGCCCAAACGTGTCCCCGGGAGCGAGCAGGTCGAGCAGCTTGCCTTCGTGGACGATGTCCACGGCTCCGGAATGAATCACCCGCAGGAACGTGACCGGTCCTCCGTCCTCGGTCAGGATCATCGCGCCGGTCGCGTAAAACTCCAGCTCGGTCTCGGCGACGACTTCCCCGAGCTCCTCGGGAGCAAGCGCGTCGAACGGCGGCCTGTGCGCGAGCAGACGCGCGGTCTCGCTCAGTCCGGCGTGCAGCGCGATCTCCCAGGCCGACTGATGTCCATCCGCTAAAGCTACAAGCGATCCTCAGGCAAGTAGACCGAGCCGCTGCGCACGCTGTACCGCCTCGGTGCGATTGCGAACGCCGAGCTTTCGATACACGGCGCTCGTGTGCTCCTTGACTGTGTGCTTTGAGAGATGCATCGCGCTCGCGATCTCGGGGTTGGTGGACCCTGAGGCCATCAACTCGAGCACCGCCCGCTCGCGGTCAGATAGTCCCAGCGCCCCGGTGCGCTCCTGGCGCTCGAATACTGTCTTCCCGAGGCCGACCAGCCTCACCGCGCTGGCGATTCGCTGCGCCGGCCAATCCTTGTACACGAACCCCGACGCGCCGGCCGCGCGCGCGGCCGACGGAGAGATCTCTCCGGCTCCGGAGAACAGCAGCACGCGCGTGTTCGGCTCCGCCGCTCGCAGCTGCTCGCACACTTGCGCGCCCGACTCTTCGCCGATGAACAGGTCCACGAGCGCCACGTGGGGGCGGTAGCGCGCCGCCAGCGCGAGCGCCTCGTGAGCCGAATAGGCGCTGATGCACCGCTCGACCCAGGGCTGCTGCGTGAGCATCAGCCGAAAGCCCCAGTGCACGACGTCGTGGTCGTCGACGACCAGGACGCCCAGGCGCTCAGGGCTCCGCGCGCCGTCGTGCACCGGACCCCACTGGTTCGCCTTCTGCATCGTGCGGGACGACCAGACGGACCTGCCACGTGCCGGGCTCGCGCTCGCCGAACTCGATCACACCGCCGCTTTGCAGCGCCTCCAAGGCAGCGAGCCTCAGCCCCATCCCGGCCCGCCCCCGGCCGTCCTTGACGCCGTCGTTGTCGATCTCCAGCACGAACGCGCTCTCGAGGCGCCCGACGCGAACGCTCACTCGGCTCGGCTTGGCGTGTTTGTGGGCGTTGCGCACCGCCTCGGCCAGGATCGACTGCGCAAGCGGCTCGAGGCTCAGCGGGACGTCGCCCTCGGTTCCCCGCTCGAGCGTCACGCCGAGATCGGGGTGAACGCGTGCCAGGCGCTCGACCTCGGCGAACAGCGTGGTCTTCGTCGCCCGGGGGGCGCGACCAAGAGGCCGCTGCAGCGCAATGCGGAGGTCCGCAAGCGCGCTTTGGGTCTCGCTCGCGCAGCGAGCGCGGGCCGCCGCGGGCAGGTCGCCGTCGCCGTCGAGCGCCATCGAGACACCGAACAGCCGCTGGATCACCCCTTCGTGGATCTCGCGCGCGAGGTCGATGCGCTGCTCGAGTTGCTGCGCCTTCTCCGCCTGGGTGGCGACGATCCGCGCGACCGACGCCAGCGCCGCGGCTTTGCCCAGTGTCCACAGCAGATCCCGCTCGGCGTCGTCGAGCGACGGCGCGGACAGCAGCCGGTCGGCCAGCAGCACCCCGACCGCTCGTCCGGCGGCAGCCATCGGCGCGCACACCAGCCGCACCGGCTCGGGGAACAGCCCCCTGAACTCCGGCGGGAACTGGTCGCGGACATCGCCGTCAGCCTCCACCACTCGATCCTCGCGTAGAGCCTGCGCCGCGAGCGGTGAGGACTCGACGGTCACGTGAGCAGCTGCAAACTGCTCCAGATCCAGCCCGTGCGCTCCCGCCGCGCGCACCCGCCGGCGGGCGGCGTCATAGCGGAAGATCACCGCGCGGCGCATCCGCGCAAGCCGGCACACGGCTTCGCAGAGGCGATCGTAGAAAGCGTCGCCCGCCGCTCCCTGCTCGGATTGCGAGAGCACCTCGACGAACAGCTCCAGCGCCTCGACGCTCACGCGTCCGCCGATCGACGGAGTCGTGCTCACGGCCCCGGCTTGCGAATCGCTACGACCCGCGCACCGCCATCAAGGCGAGGCGCAAAACCTGGTCGGGCGTCACGTAGACGCGCCACGATTCCTCGCAGTGATGGCATTCGCACTCAACTGAGGGATCGTATCCATCCCCCTCGAGTTTCCATTCGACCTCGCCGCCGTGCAAGCAGACCGGACAAGCAAACGACGCCCTCACCAGTTCTTCGGGATCGTCGGCGCGGAACCGCGCGGTGTCGTGAGTGGCCGTGCCCATCGGACGAAAATGGCCCTCGGCACCAAGCCCGGCAAGCGGCGCGTGGACGGAACCCCCCGGGTGGGGGGAAGGCGTCAGGCGGCCAGCGCCTCGACCCGCGCGATCGGCCGCTTGCCCCAGCGGCTACGGGTCGCGAAGTCCAGCAGCCGCTCCAGGTACTCCGGCAACGGCGATACCTCGATTCCGGCCGGCGCGAGCCGCGCGCGCGCGGCGGTGTCGTCGAACACGGTCCCGACCGTGAAATATGGGAAGTAGACGCTCGAGCTCTCGATCGCCGAGCGCTGCATGCCCTCGCTTGTGCCCGCGAGCGCGGCAAATTCCCGTGGGGAGAGGACCTTCGGCATCGGCCGCTTGAAGTACCGGCTCGCCACGGCTGCGATCTCCTGAATCGTGCTGGCCTGAGGACCGGCGGTCAGGTGGTAGGTGTCGCCGATCCCGCCGTCGGATTGACACAGCTCGTGAATCGCGTCGGCGACGTAATCGATCGAGACGACGTCAACCGGGGCGAACGGAATCGCCGGGACCGCGGTGTAGAGCCCGCGGGCCAGTGCTCGCAGCGGCCAGTAGAGCACGTTGAAGGCGGCCGTCCAGCCGCTGCGGCGATCGCCCACCACGATGCTCGGCCGCATGATCGTGAACGGCAACTCCGGCGCGCCCCGCACCAGCTGCTCGGCCTCGAACTTCGTCTGTTCATAGGTATTGCGGAACTCCTGACCGAGATCGAAGTCTGATTCCCGGAACGAGCCCGCGTGCGTGCCCGCGACGTATGCCGTCGAGACATGGGCGTAGCGCTGCAGCCCGCCGCAGGTCGCGGCGTCCGCCGCGAGCTCCAGCATCCGCTTGGTTCCCTCCACGTTGATCGCCCGCGCTTCCTCGAGCGGCAGATCGAACGACACCGATGCAGCGCTGTGAATGATCGTCGTCACCCTGCAGGCGAGCTCCCGCCATCGTGCCGCGCCCAGCCCGACGCGCCGTGCGGTCAAGTCCCCGGCCACGGCCTGCACCCGGCCGGCGTACCGCACCGCACGCGAGCCGAACAGGTTTTCGAGCACGGCGTGGACCCGCGCGCCCGCCGCCTCGTCGTTGTCGGCCCGCACGACCGCGACGATCTCGCGGTCACCGCGTTCGAGGTGGCGCGTCATCAGCTCCATCCCGACGAAGCCCGTCGCGCCGGTAAGGAGTATCGCCCCCTCGGTGGATCTCATCCTGTCCCCTGGAGGGAACGGAGCGCCCAAGACACGCGCGAGCGCGTCTCGGACGGGGCAATCAGTTCGTCGACGTACCCGGTGCTGGCGGCGACCTGCGGGCGCAGCTGCGCGTCGGCGTAGCGGGCGGCTAGCCGCTGGCGCTCCCGCACCGGGTCTTCCGCGGCGCTGAGCTCGCGGCGATGGATGATCCCCACGGCAGGCTCGGCGCCCATCACCCCGATCTCAGCCTGAGGCCAGGCGAATACATAGTCAGCGCCGAGGTCCTTCGAATTCATCGTGATGAACGCACCGCCAAACGCTTTCCGCAAGACCACGGTCACCCTCGGCACCGTGGCCTCGGCAAACGCATGCACGAGCGTGGCGCCGAAGCGGATCACGCCCGCCGACTCTTGACTGGTACCCGGCATGAACCCCGGCGTATCGACCAGTACCAACATCGGAATTCCGAACGTGTTGCACTTCGACACGAACTGGGCGCCCTTTTGCGAGCTCGTGGCGTCGAGCACCCCGCCGCGATACCGGGGCTGATTGGCGATCACGCCGACCACCCGCCCGTCGATCCGGGCCAGCGCGGTGACGATGTTGCGCGCCCAGCCGGCTGAGACCTCGAGCAGCTCTCCATCGTCGACGAGCGCGCGGACCACCTCGCGCACGTCGTAGACGCGCCGCGCGTCGTCCGGGACCAGCGACCCGGGGTCGTGACTCGGCGCCGGCCGGGAATCCGCCGGCGGCGGCGGGTCATCGCGGTGCCTGGGTAGGTATCCCAGTAACTCGCGGACGAGGTACGCGGCGTCCAGATCGCTCGGCGAGACGAAGTGGCAGACGCCGTTTCGCTCATGTACTCGCTTTCCGCCGAGCTCGCTGACGGTCACGTCCTCGCCCAATGCCTCGCGCACGACGCTGGGGCCGGTCAGGAACATCGCCGCTTCGTCGGTCATCACCACCCAGTCGGTCAGCGCCGGCGAGTACGCCCCGCCGCCGGCCGACACGCCGGTGACGATCGAGATCTGCGGCACGCGGCCAGAGAGGGTGACGATCTGGCGGAAGATCCGGCCGTACCCGCCGAGCGCCGCGACTCCCTCTTGCATCCGGGCGCCACCGGAGGAGACGAATCCCACCACCGGCGCACGCGCGCGATCGGCCAGCTCCATCACCCGCACGATAGTGCCGGCGTGCTGCGCGCCGAGCGAGCCGCCCGCATAGCTGGGGTCCTGCGCGTAGCAGAACACCGGTCGTCCATCGACCAGCCCGGCGCCGCCGACAACGCCGTCACCGGGGCGCGCCTTGTCGCCCATCTCGGGCGAGACGACCTGCGATCGGATCACCTCGAGCGAGCCCCGGTCGCACAGGGCCTCGAGGCGCTCGAGGGCGGTCAGAGGCGCCACTGGGCGGGGAGCCAGTGCCAAGCTCATCGCGCGCCGCCCAGGCAGACGACCGCGTTGTGCCCGCCGAAACCGAACGAGTTGGAAATCGCAACTGCCGGCTTCCGGCCACGGCCGTTTTCACGGATCGCCAGAGGTCGCGGTCCGTCCGGAACGTAATCCAAATCGAGCCCTTCATCGGGCTGCTCGTAGCCGAGCGTGGGGGGCGCCACCCGATCGTTCAGCGCCAGCACGGTGGCGATCGCCTCAACGGCCCCGGCCGCGCCGAGCAAGTGACCGATTGCGGACTTGGTCGAGGACACCGGCGTGGTGTAAGCGCGATCGCCGAGCGCGCGTTTCAGTGCCTCGGTCTCGGAGCGATCGTTCAGCGGCGTCGAGGTGCCGTGCGCGTTGACGTAGTCGAGGTCATTGGGCGTCAGGCCGCCGTCCGCGAGCGCGCGGGAGATCGCGAGCGCCGCCGGGTCACCACTGGGATCCGGCGCGGTCAGGTGATGGGCGTCGGCGGTCGCGGCGTAGCCGAGCACCTCGCCAAGCACACGGGCGCCACGAGCGCGCGCGGTGTCCTCGGACTCGAGCACCAGCACGCCGGCCCCTTCGCCCATCACGAAGCCGTCACGCCGAGCGTCGAACGGACGCGAGATGCCCGTCGGCGACGTCGCGTCCATCGCCGCGAACGCCGCCTTCGCGAGCGGAGTCAGCGTCGCCTCCGCGCCTCCGGTGATCACGGCGTCCGCCTCGCCGGACTCGATCATCCGGGCAGCGGTGCCGATCGCGTGCGTTCCCGACGCGCAGGCGGACATCACGCCGAACACCGGCCCGCGCAGGCCGTGGCGCATCGCCAGCAACCCGGAGGCGGCGTTGCCCATGATCAGCGGGATGGCCAGCGGCGAGACACGCTCCGGTCCGCGATCGCGTAGCGTGTCATGGGAGCCCTCGAACGAGTTCATCCCGCCGATACCGGAGCCGATCACGCACCCGACCGTGGTCGGATCGCAGGGCGGGTTGTCCGGTTCCCAGCCTGCGTCCGCGAGCGCCAGCGAGCCCGCGGCGATCGCCAGCTGCGCGAAGCGGTCGCTTCTTCGGGCCTCTTTTGAGGTCATGAAGTCGGCAGTGTTGAAATCCGAGCACGCACCTTCGCCGTTCCCGAGCCCAACCCGCCCAGCGAGCCAGCCTTCGTGCAGCGCCTGCGCGCCGACGCCGAGCGGGGTCACCGCGCCCAAGCCCGTAATCAAAACCCGGCTACTCATGGAGTCCCCCATTCGACGACCGTCGCGCCCCAGGTGAAGCCGGCGCCGAACGCCCCCAGCAGCACGCGGTCGCCTGCCTTGAGCGCGCGGGAGCGTTCGGAGAAGGCGAGCGCTAGCGGGAGCGTCGCCGCGGAGGTGTTGCCGTACTCGCCGATGCAGTCGACCACCCGATCGCTCGCAAGCCCCAGTCGCTCGCCCACCGCCGCCAAGATCCGTCCGTTCGCCTGGTGGTACACGAACAGTTCGATCTCATCGAGGTCGATCGCGGCTGCCCGCGTCGCCTCGAGCGTGGCCAGCGACAGCCGAGTGACCGCCTCGCGAAACGTCTCGTGACCGCGCATCCGAATCAGCCCGTCGCTACGCCCAACGAAGATGTGGTCCGCCCCGTCGCCGTCAGCACCCAGCACGATCGGCCCGACGCGCCCGCCGCCCGCGATCGCGGTCAGCACCACCGCCCCGGCGCCGTCCGCGAACACCGCCGCGGTCGCCCGGTCCGCGGGATCGGTGACCCGGGACATGAAGTCAGCGCCCACCACCAGCACGTTGTGCGCGCGGCCGGCCTCGATCTGCGCCGATCCCACCGCCAGCGCCGACAGAAAGCCCGTGCAGGCAGCGCCGACGTCGAACGCCCCGGCGCGGCCGGCGCCGAGCGAGTGCGCGACCAGCGGTGCGGCGTTGGGCATCACTTCGTCGGCGGTCGTGGTCGCGACCAGCACCAGGTCGAGCTCGCTTGCGAGCACGCCGGCGCGATCAAGCGCCTGCTTACCGGCAAGCGCCGCATGAGTCGACAGCCGCTCCTCGAGGCCGGCGATACGGCGCGCCCGAATGCCCGTCCGCCGTTCGATCCAGCGCTCCCCGACGCCCAGCCTGGCCTCGATCTCGGGGTTCTCGACGACCTTGGCCGGAACGCTGACGCCGACCGACGCTATGGCCGCTCCGGTCTTCGCTGGGCGAAGCTCCGTGGCCGCCGATTCGTTTGACTCTGCGGTCGCGCTCACTCTCCACAAGCTGCTGCAAGAGCAAGGTCACGCCAACACGGGCGCGGACAATACCCGACAGGCGGGGGGTCGGGGGCGGCCTCGCTCAGGTACTCGGTGGAGACCGGGCGCGGTGTCGCGGCCACTGTGGTAAACTATTGCCTATCGGCAAGCAAGCTTCTTCCGGAGATCTTTTGGCGGCCCCCGCGTCAGCATTCGATACCGACTCAGCCACACGCCTTCGCGCTGCGATTGGGCGGCTGCATCGTCGCCTGCGCCCGACCTCGGCCGGTGTGGCCGCTGGCTTGACTCCTACCCGCCTGTCGCTGCTTTTCACCGTCGTCCGCCAGGGGCCCATCCGCCTATCCGAGCTCGCAGCGATGGAGGGCATCAATCCGACGATGCTCTCGCGGATCGTCGGCGACCTCACCGATGCCGGGCTGCTCGAACGGACTTGCGACCCCGTGGACCGCAGAGCGGCGCAGGTCACGGTGACTCCCGGCGGCCGTCGGCTGACAGAGGAAATGCGCAGCGAGCGCACCGATGTTCTGATCCGCGCGCTCGAGGCGCTCGCGCCCGGCGAACTCGAGCAGCTAGAGCAGGCGCTGCCCGCTCTCGAGCACCTGGCTGAAGCGCTGAAGGAGCGCCACCCATGACGCGCGTCGAGCGCGCGGGCCGGGTCACCTTCGCTGCACTAGCCGTACCAAACTACCGGCGCTACATCAGCGGTCAGTCGATCTCGCTGGTCGGCACATGGATGCAGATGACCGCCCAGGCGTGGCTGGTGTTGACGCTCACGCACTCGAGCATCACGCTCGGCGTCGTGGTGGCGCTGCAGACGCTGCCGGTACTGCTGCTGGCGCCCTACGGCGGCGTGATCGCCGACCGCGTCAACAAGCGACGGATGATGATCGCCCTGCAGAGCGCGATGGGTTTGCAAGCGCTGGCGCTCGGTCTGCTGACCGTCGCCGGCGTGGTGCGCGTGTGGGAAATCGCGGTGCTCGCCGCGCTGCTGGGTCTCAACAACGCGTTCGAGAACCCCTCGCGTCAGTCGTTCATGCTCGAGATGGTCGGCGCCGATCATCTCCGCAACGCCGTAACGCTCAACTCGGTGATGGTGAACGTGGCGCGAATCGTCGGGCCGGCTGCGGCCGGAATCCTGATCGCGACGGTCGGCGACGGCGTCTGCTTCTTGATCAACGCCGGGAGCTTCGCCGCGGTTGTCACGTCGCTCGTGACGATGGATCGAAGCGCTCTGCGGCCGACCGAGCCGACTCCCCGTGCCAAAGGTCAGCTACGAGAGGGACTGAGCTACATCCGCTCCAAGCGCGAGCTCGCAGTGCCGCTGCTGATGATGGGCGCCGCCGGGTGCCTGGCCTACGAGTTTCAGGTCTCACTGCCGGTCATGGCCAGCCGGGGGTTGCACGTCGGCTCGGCCGGCTACGGCTTCATGACCGCGGCGATGGGCGTCGGCGCGGTGCTCGGCGGCCTGCTCGTGGCCGCCCGCGGTCGCACCGGAATCCTGCCGCTGGTGGTCGCGGCCACCGGGTTGGGCGGCGCGATGGCGATGGCCGCGCTCGCTCCCGGGCTGGGCTTTGAGTTGTTCGCGCTGGCGCTCGTCGGCGCGGCGAGCATCTCGTTCATGTCGACCGGCAACTCGACTCTGCAGCTCACCGCCGAACCGTCGATGCGGGGGCGCGTGATGTCGCTGTGGTTCGTCGCATTCCAGGGCTCGACGCCGATCGGAGGGCCGATCGTCGGCTATCTGATGGCCGTCGCCGGTGCCCGCGCTGGACTTGGGCTCGGCGCCGTCACCTCCGTGGCGGTCGCACTCGTGGCGCTGTTGTCGCTTGGCGGCCCACGACGCTTCCTCCGGGATCGCGTCCATCGCGAGACGCGGCGCCGGCAAGCGCTCTCGCGCGATGCGCTCGCCGAGTAGCGCCGGCAGCTACAGCTCGCTCGGCCCGGCCGCCAACTCGTCAATGAAGGCGGACAGCCGCAGCAGCAAGTCGGGCGCAAGCTCGCGCTCGCGTCGCGGGAGCGTCGCGAAGAATTGCCGCTGGCAGCCACGCAGCCACTCGGTCTGACTCTCGAGCAGCGCTCGTCCCGATGCGGTCAAGGTCACAATCACCGCGCGGCGATCTTGATCTGATCGGGTGCGCTCGACTATCGCCCGGCGCTCGAGCACGTCGAGAATCCGAGTCGCGGTCGAGGCGGTGATGCCGGCGTCGACGGCCAGCTCCTGCACCCTGGCGGCGTCTCGATCCGTCAGTCCTTGAAGAAGCGAATACTGCGACAGCGTCAGCGCCCGATCGCCGGCCTGCGCGGGCGCCCCCCGCGCGCGCCTCACAGCCTGCGCAAATGCCTCGAACGAGGCCAGAAACCGGTCCTCGGGAACCGAACCCACCTCGCTGAGTACGGATGTCTCCACGCCTTGAGCGTACCTCAGCCTCATGCTAACATTTGGCATGCCAATTAGTTCGGATTGACGGAGCAATCGTGTTCCGCAACATTCTCGTCAGCGTTGACGGATCGCCTCACTCCAAGCGGGCGCTTGCCGAAGCGATCGACCTCGCCGTGGCGAGCCGGGCTCGCCTCACCATCCTCACCGCAATCCCGAAGCCTCCAGGATGGATCTGTACGCCGATGACCGCTTGCGCATCCGAGCAGCTGGCGATCGACTACGAGCGTGAGTCGGCGCGGATCCTCGAAGATGCCGTCGACACCGTCCCTGACGAGGTGCCGGTGACGAAGATTCTCACGCACGACCCGATCCGCGATGCGCTGCTGCATCAGGCCGAGAGCGGCTGTTACGACCTGCTGGTGATGGGCTCCCGCGGTCGCGGCGCGCTCACCGCGTCGCTGCTTGGAAGCGTCAACCACCACGTGCTGAACCACTGCAAGCTGCCGGTGCTGATCGTGCACGAGCATGCCGAGCGCGCAACCGCACCGAGCGCCCCGCGCAAGACGCCGAGCACCGCATCGCGGCGCGGAGAGATCGCGATCTCGCCGAGCTGACGTCAGCACCGTAGAACTACGGCAAGGCGGGGCACGCGCACCACCGCCGGTCCACTCAGGGCCAAGCCCACGAGCTTCAGAGAACGCCGCGTTCTAGCGTCAACCAGGCACGGGTCCAGGTTACCGCGCCGGCGTACATCCGGGTAGCAACAGTTGATGCCGGAGCTGCCCGACGTGGAGGGCTTTCGCCGCTATCTCGCGCGCCACGCGGAGGACCACCGGATCGCGCGCGTCGAGGTGCCCGACCGCGAGCTCATCCGCAACAGCAGCCCGAGCGCGCTGCGCCGGGCGATCACAGGGCAGCGTTTCGCTCACCCCCTGAGGCACGGCAAGTGGCTGATCGCGCCGGTCGGAGAGGTCGAGCTGTTGCTCCACTTCGGGATGACCGGGTTCCTGCGCTGGTCCTCCGCGAGCGACCGAACCCACGGTGAGCCCCGTGATCCGCGCCGCGGTCAGCCTCGCGACCCGTACGACCGGGTGATCTTCGACTGCGACGACGGAGAGCTCCGGTACAACAACATGCGGCGCTTCGGAGGCATCTGGTTAGCGCGCGACGAGCGAGAACGGGCAGCGGTCACCGGGCCGCTAGGCCCGGACGCGGCTGCGCTGGAGCGGCGGATCTTTGATGAGCTGCTCAGCAAGCGTCGGGGGTCGATCAAGGCTGCGCTGATGGACCAGCGTCTGATCGCGGGCCTCGGCAACCTGCTCTCCGACGAGATCCTGTGGCGCGCGCGCATTCACCCCGCGAACCCCGTCGCGAGCCTCGGGCCACGGCAACGGGGACGCCTGTTCGAGGCGCTGCATGCGACGGTCAGCGAATCGATTCGCTACGGCCGAGTTCCCCACGGCGAGCGTTGGCTTACTCGCGTGCGCGACGATCGGCGGGCAATCTGCCCGCGCTGCGGGGCGCGCCTGAGGTGGGCCACGATCGCCGGGCGAACTGCCTGCTGGTGCCCTCGCGATCAACCCTCCGGCGGCGGTCACTAGCAGGGCACAAACGGCTCCAGGCGCGCGTACCAGACGCGACCTGGCCCAGCGGACTCGCCGCCGGACTGGCGTTCGTCGCGGCGAAGTCTGCCACGATGCCCGCGTGCGTACGAAGACAACTATTTTGGTCGCCGCGTCCGTGATCGTCGCTGTCGCGCTGGTTGCGACAGCGGTCCTCGCCGCCAGTGGCGGAAGCTCCTCATCCTCAGCATCGGGGTCCGCCGCCGCGCGCAACGCCGCGACCGCAACCTCCCAGCCGGCCGCGAACGAAGTGTCCAACGGCCGCGCCGGCGCCCTTCCTCGCGGCGCGACCACGATCTCGCTCGGGACACCGGTAGGGCGACCGATTCCGGCCGGTTTCGCGGGGCTGTCGATCGAGATGCGGACGCTCGAGAACTACGTCGGCACGAACCCCAAGGCGCTCAACCCGGTGTTCGTGCAGCTCGTACGCAACCTCGGTCCGCAGCCGATCCTGAGATTCGGCGGTGAGACGACCGACTTCAGCTGGTGGCCGATCCCCCACATGAGCCGCCCGATTGGGGTGCGATACGCGATCACCAAGAACTGGCTCGCGCTCACCAAGGCGCTTGCCGAGGAGACCAATGCGCGCCTGATCCTGGGCATCAATCTGGAAGTCAACAGCGGCAAGGTGGCAGGCGCGGAGGCGGGCGCAATGGTCAGCGGCATCGGCAAGCAGTGGATCGACGCGCTCGAGCTCGGAAACGAGCCAGAGTTGTACGGAGGCCTTCCGTGGTTCGTGACCCATGGAGTGCCGTACTACGGCCGCCAGCACGCTTACGACTGGTCGGACTACGTTCACGACTTCTCGACCATCTCGAAGTCGCTCCCAACCTCGGTTCCACTCGCTGGTCCCAGCATCGGCTCAGACAATTGGTCGCCGATCCTCGGCCAGTTCCTGCAGAGCCAGCCGCGAGTGCGGATCGCGACGCTACATCGGTATCCAACGAAGAAGTGCACCGCCTCCCAGCAGGTGACGATCGGCCAGCTCCTGTCCAGCGCCTCCTCTTTAGGCCTCGCCGCGAGCGTCGCGCCGTACGCAGGAATCGCTCACGGTCATGGCGTGCCGCTGCGGATCGACGAGATGAACTCGGTCTCGTGTGGCGGCGAGCTCGGGGTCAGCAACACGTTCTCCACGGCCCTGTGGGCGGTCGACGCGCTGTTCGCGATGGCCAGGGCCGGTATCGACGGAGTCAACATCCACACCACCCCGAAGAGCTTCAACCAGTTGTTCAACTTCCAGCAGGTGAAGGGGAAGTGGCAGGCAGACATCCATCCCGAGTACTACGGGCTGATGATGTTCGCCCAGGCAGCCCCAGGAGGCGCGCGGATGCTGAAGGTTGCCGGCGCGCCGGGCGGCACGCTGAGCATCTGGGCGACGAAGGCGCCGAACGGCCAGGTTCGGGTGGTGCTGATCAACAAAGCCACGAGCGGCGCACGTACGGTCGCGGTTCGCACCACCTCAAAGGCGAGCGCCATGCTCGAGCGGCTGCAGGCACGGAGTGTGAGCGCTGCCTCCGGCGTGACCATGGGAGGTCAGACGCTCGGTTCAACAACCGGGTCGCTGGTGGGGACCCCACACGACGACTCGGTGCCGGCGGTCAGCGGCCGCTATGTGGTCAAGGTGCCCGCGGCGAGCGCGGCGACATTGACGTTGCCGGCGCCGTAGCCGCCTCATAGGCGTGCGCGCAATGATGTGAGCAGAAGTACAGGGTGTGGCCCGCGAGCTGCTTGCTCACCGCTCGCCCGCGGTCGACGGTCACGCCGCACATCGGGTCGGTCTCGCCGCGGCGCATGGTGAGCCAGAAGAAGGCGCCGAAGATCACCAATCCGGCGACATTGAGCGCGAGCTTGTAGTTGACCTGGATCGTGCCGAAGATGTCCGCCCGCGTGGGCCGCGGACCGGATGGAATTAGGCCCAGCAGGTCGAACAGGCCGGCTACGATCAGCGCGGCGAGCGCCATCGTGACGAACATCAATCCGGTGATCCGGAGCGCAAACGAACCGCCGTAGTACTTGCGATAGATCCACACGATCGGAAGCACGATCAGATCCGCGTAGAGGAACGCGAGCACGCCGGCGAAGCTGATCCCACCTGACCACAGCACCGCCGCCAGCGGCACGTTGCCGACCGAGCAGACGAAGCTGAGCACGGCGATCACCGGTCCGATGAGCACGTTCTCGATCGCGGGGATCGGCTGCGGCGCGTGCCTGACGAACAGCGAGGAGAAGAAGCCGTTACCCAGCTGCGCGATGAACCCCGCCAGCAGAAAACCGATCGTGATCTCTTTCCAGAGCATCCGCCAGTCGCCGCGGAAGTTGTGCGCGACGTCCGACCACGCTTGCAGCGATGTGACCCGCTGCCTCCAGGTGAGCCCCCCGCCGGCGTTCTGATGCCGGTGGCCGCTGTCGGCGGCGAGCGCATGGGCACGCGCGTCGCGCTCCAGCCGGCGGCTAACGAACAGCCGCAGCAGCACCGTCATGAGCACGATCATCACCAGCCCGCCGAGGTACTCGGCGACCGTGAACTGCCAACCGATCAGCACCCACAGCACGAGGCCGAGCTCCCACACCAAATTCGTCGAGGCCAGCTGGAAGGCGAGCGCGCTGGCAGCGCTCGCGCCCTTCTCGAACAGGGATTTTGCGATCGCGACCGCCGCATATGAACACGAAGATGACGCGGCGCCGAGTCCTGCCGCCGACGCGACCGGGCGTGGACCTGAGCCGCTGAGCACGTGCTCGATCCGCTCGCGGGGAACCCAAGCTTGCACAATCGCCGAGATCGTGAAGCCGAACACGAGCGCCCACCACACCTCCCAGGCCATCAGAAACGCGTCTCTGAGGCCGTGCCACACCACGTCGAGAACTGAGCCCATTTACCCCAGGATACCCCTAGGGGGTAGCATAAGACGATGGCACTACCTGCAACTCCTACTCGCGGCTACAGCGCCACTAAAGATCAATTGCTTGCACGCCTGCGCCGGATCGAAGGCCAGATCCGCGGCATCGAGGGCATGGTCCAGGAGGATCGCTACTGCATCGAGGTCCTGACTCAGATCAGCGCCGCTCAGGCGGCGCTCGACAAGGTAGCCCTAGGACTGCTCGATGACCACGCCCACCACTGCGTGATCGGCGCGGACTCATCCGCGGAGCGCAACGAGAAGACGGGCGAGCTGATGGCAGCGGTCGGGCGGCTGATGCGGCGAGGCTGATCGGTGCTCGCGTCGGCCGCCCGGCCGCCGAGCTCCTACCATCACCTGGGTGCTCGTCTCCGTCCTTGACCAGTCGCCGATTCCCGAGGGCCTGACCGGCGCCGATGCGCTGCACAACACGCTCGACCTTGCGCAGCTGGCCGACCGCCTCGGCTATCGGCGGTACTGGGTCGCCGAGCACCACGGCGGCCCGATGCTCGCCAGCGCGAGCCCCGAGGCGCTGATCGGGCCGATCGCGACCACTACCAGCGAGATCCGCGTCGGCAGCGGCGGGGTGATGCTCCCTCATTACAGCCCGTTCAAGGTCGCCGAGACCTTCACGATGCTCGCGGCGTTGTTTCCGGGCCGAATCGATCTGGGGATCGGTCGCGCGGCGGGGACGGATCCGCTGACCACGTTTGCGCTGCAGCGCGACCGGCGCGACGCGGCCCCCGACGACTTCCCGCAGCAGCTCGCCGAGCTACTCGCGTACCTGGAAGACGCGCTCCCCGGGGATCATCCATTTCACCCTCTGGCCTCGACGCTGCCGGGCTTGCCCGAGGTGCCGGTCACCTGGCTGCTCGGGTCCTCACCTCAAAGCGCGATCTGGGCGGCCCAGCTGGGGCTGCCGTACGCGTTCGCGGACTTCATCAACCCCGACGGCGCGCGACTGGCGGCGCTCTACCGCGAGCGGTTCGTCCCCCAGCGCGACCTGCAGGCGCCTCGCACCGCGGTCGCCGCGTGGGTGCTCTGCGCTGCGAGCGATGAGGAGGCTCAGCATCTGGCGGCCAGCAGCCGAATGGCGTTCACGCTGCTCCGGCGAGGCCAGCTGATCCCGGTCCCGGCGCCGGAGAAGGCGATCGAGTTCCTGGCACGCGAGGGCAAGCCGACCGCAGCCGATCCCCCGGGGCGCCGCGGGATCGTCGGCTCCCCCGAGACGGTGCGGGCCGGGATCGAGCAGCTGGCGGCCGACTACGGCGCCGACGAGCTGATCGTGGTCACGATCACGCACGAACATCAGGTGCGCCGCCGCTCCTATGAGCTGCTTGCCGAGCTCCTCGAGCTGGAGCCGCGAACGCTCGCCGCCGCGCGCGCCTGATCTCACGCCACGACCGCCGCGCTCGTCTTACTGCCCATGACGACTGCTCACCTATTCACCACGGTTCAGAGCCCGATCGGGGAGCTGCTGCTGGTCGGGAACGGCCACGCGCTGCACCGCCTGCACCTGCAAGACGGCCGCGCGCGACTGCCCATCGATCCCCGCTGGGAGCGCGCGGAGGAGGCGTTTGCCGAGCCCCGCCGACAACTGCGCGAATACTTCGACCGGTCTCGCCGCGAATTCAACCTCTCGCTGGCGCTCGACGGCAACGAGTTCGAGCTGCGGGTCTGGGATGCGCTGCGAGAGATCCCTTACGGCGAGACCGTCAGCTACGGTCAGATCGCGGCGGCGATCGGCGAACCGACCGCCGCCCGGGCGGTTGGGGTTGCGAACGCGCGCAACCCAATCGCGGTGATCGTGCCCTGCCATCGCGTGATCGGCGCCAACGGATCGCTGACTGGTTACGGCGGGGGCCTTCAGCGCAAACGACTCCTGCTCGAGCTCGAGGCGGGGGTGCTCAGCTTTCCCGCGTGATCCTAGGCGAGCGCGCGGGCGACTCCCTGCACCAGCGTGCGCGCAATCTGATCGCCCGCTCCCCCTAAGGGTAGGAGCGACGGCAGCGAGGAGAGCGCGGCAGCGAACCTGAGCTCGATTTGGGTCTGCCCCTCATCGCCGCTCAGCGCCCAGGTCAACTGCAGGCCCTCCTGGTCGAAGGGCTCGTGCGGGATACGCTCGATGTAGACGGCTTTCGGTCGCTCCGCCCGGACCGCGACCAGCAGCTCGAACTCCTTCACGAAGCGGCCGCGAGCAACGCGCAGCTTCGCCCGTGCCTTGCTCGCTCCCCCATCCGCGTCGCGCTCGAGCACCTCGACCGCGCGAAACAAATCCCGATTCCAGCTCGGGTAGTCCTCGACCGCATAGACGGTCGCAAAGCTCAGCTCGAGCGGGGCGAGCACCGTGGTGCCGGCTGTCCCGTGAAACTCCTTCATCGGCGCACCGATCGTACCGGCGAGGCCGCCTCACGCTGAGCCCCGGCCGCGGTTTCATCTCCGCCCATAAGTGGGAATACCTCTCACAGTTTGATGTCGGAGGAGAGAGGTCACAGATGCGTGCTCTGAGGTCGTTGGCAATCGTCGGTGCGCTCGCGACGGTGATCACAGCTGCAGGTGCGGCCACCGCTGCCGCCCGCGCCGGGGGCGCGGGTTCGTACGTGCTGACCGCGACCAATACCGGCTCGAGCTACGCGCCGACCTTCACCGGAAACGGCATGCTCGGGGTGCGCGTCCCGCCCGCCGGTCAGGGATATGCCCCCGGAACGGTGCCAGCTCAATCGGAGCTCGCGGGCTTTTATGCGCAGCCGCCCGGCGGCGTGCAGCAGCGCGCCAACATTCCTACCTGGTCAACGCTGACGTTCGCGGACGGCGGACAGCCGTTCTCGCTGTCGAGCGGCACCACCAGCAACTGGCGCCAATCGCTCGACCTAAGAACGGGCGTGATCACCACCACCGCCGACTGGACCGCTCCCGACGGACACCTCACCCACATCAAGTACCAGGTGCTGACCGACCGCGCGCGGCAGTACGTCGGCTTGGTGCGGCTCGAGCTCACCCCGAGCTGGTCCGGCACGGCGACGGTCACCGACGAGATCGACGGCTCACCGGCCACCCTCACCACCCAGGTCAGCAAGGGATGGGTGCCCGCCGCGCAGCGCGACTGGGTCATCGTGCGGACCCAGGGGACTGGGATCGACGCCGCGCTTGCGAGCCAGCTGCAGAAGAGCGGCAACGTGCAGGCCAGCTATACCGAGGTTGATCAATCGACCGACCAGAGCGTTGGGCAGCAGCTCAGCTTCCCGGTCACCTCGGGCCACACCTACACGTTCACCAAGTACGTCGGCGTAGAGAGCTCACAGGACGCCACTGACCCGGGATCCGCCGCGCAAGCGCAGGCGAGCAGCGCCGCCGCCGCCGGCTGGGACACACTGCTGGCGGCCAACACGGCCGCGTGGTCTTCGCTGTGGCGTGGGCGGATCGACGTGCTCGGCGATCCGACGCTCGCCACCGATGTCAACGCCAGCGAGTTCTACCTGTGGTCGAGCACCCGCCAGGGCGTCGACTGGAGCATCTCCCCCGCCGGGCTGTCGTCCAACGGTTACAACGGTCACATCTTCTGGGACGCAGAGACGTGGATGTTCCCGGCGCTGCTGGCTCAGCATCCCGATCTCGCGGCCGGCATCAATGCCTACCGCTATCAGCGCCTGGCGGCGGCTGAGCAGCACGCGGCGGAGACCGGCTACCAGGGAGCTCGCTATCCCTGGGAGAGCGCGCTCGACGGCACCGAGCAGATCCCGCCGCCGGTGTCGGTCAACAGCGAAGGCCTGTACGAGCAGCACATCACCGCCGACATCGCGCTCGCGCAATGGCAGTACTACCTCGCGACCGGGGACAAGACCTGGCTCGCGCAACAGGGCTGGCCGGTGATCTCGCAGGCCGCGAAGTTCTGGGCTTCGCGAGTGACGCTCGGCAGCGACGGCCTGTATCACATCAACGGCGTGACCGGGCCCGATGAGGAGAACCCGGACGTCAACGACGAGGTCTACACGAACGTCGCCGCGAAGACCACGCTGCAGGACGCGACGCTGGCGGCTCAGGTCCTCGGGCTGACTGCTCCGCCATCGTGGTCGAGGATCGCCTCGAAGATCGTCGTGCTGTACGACCCGAGCCTCAAGATTCATCCGGAGTTCTCCGGCTACGCCGGGCAACTGGTCAAGCAGGCGGACGTGACGCTGCTCCAGTACCCGTGGCAGTACCCGATGCCCGCGACCGTGGCGCAGAACGACCTCAACTTCTACGTCCCCCGCACCGACCCGACCGGGCCATCGATGAGCGACTCGGTCAACTCGATCGACACGTCCGCCCTCGGCTCGCCGGGATGCGCCAGCTACGTCTACACCGAGCGCAGCTACCAGCCGTTCATCCGCGACCTGTTCGATCAGTTCTCGGAGACCAAGACCGGTGGAGCGTTCACGTTCATGACCGGCATCGGCGGCTTCTTGCAGGAGTTCCTGTACGGCTACTCGGGGCTCCGCTGGAACCCCGCGAACATCTCGCTCGCGCCGGTCCTCACCAGCCAGCTGGGTGGCATCGTGCTGCACAACCTCGCGTGGCGTGGCCGGCGGTTTGAGATCTCGATCGGACCCACCACCACGACGCTGAGACTGATCGAGGGCGCCCCGCTTGCGGTAAGCACGCCGTCCGGGATCCGCACCGTGAGCACCGGTGCGCCGCTGACGCTCACCACCCGCCGTCCGGACCTCCAGCCAACGGCTGATCTGGTGCGCTGCACGAATGCGTCGGCCTCGAGCTCACAGATCGGCGCGCCGCCGCTGGCGGCAGTGGACGGCAGCCTCGCGACCGACTGGCAGCCGCTGGCGCTTCCCGCGACGCTGACAGCGCCGATCGCCGGCGGCGCTTCAGCCACCGTGACCTCGGCGACGCTGCTTTGGGGCCAGCAGTGGCCGCCGTCGCCGGCGCCGAACGTGCCGCCGCCTCCCGGTCCGGTGACCACGTTGCGGGCCAGCGATTACACGCTGCAGGCCTCGCTCGACGGCCAAACCTGGCATACCCTGGCCACCGTCTCCGGTCGCACCACCGGCACGCTGGATGTGCTCCGCTTTGCCCCGACACGCGCCCGCTTCGTGCGGGTGGTGATCACGGCCGGCACCGGTACCCAGCCACCGATGCTGGAGGAGCTGACGGTCACCGGCTGAACCGATCAGGCGTGGAACGGCTGGCGGGCAACGCCCGCCAGCTACATCGTTCTACTAGCTTGCCCGCTCAGTCGAGCCGCGTGGGGTTGCCCTAGGTGTAAGTCCCGAGGAGGTTGGTTCGCTGTTTGAGGCGAGCGACCGGGGGCTTGTGGCCGAGGGCTGAGTGTTTTCGTTGGTGGTTGTAGTACCACAGCCAGCCCTCGAGAGAGGCGGTGCGTTGGTGGCTGCTGCCGTAGAGAGCGCCATAGGCCCAGCCGCCCAGCAGGGTACGGATGAACCGTTCGGCCTTGCCGTTGGTCTGGGGTCGGTAGGCGCGCGTTCGGAGGTGCCGGATCCCGAGCGCGCGGCACGCGATCGAGTGGATGGTGGAGCGGTATCCCGAGCCGTTGTCGGTGAGGAGCTGCTCAACGGTGATGCCGTGCTGCAGGAAGAACGCCACGGCCCGCCTGAGGAACGTCACCACGGTGATCGCCTTCTCGTCCTCAAGGACTTCGGCGTAGGCCATCCGTGTGCAGTCGTCGACCGCGATATGGACGTAGTCCCAGCCGATGATGTTGCGGGGCACACCGTCACTGTCACGTCGACGAATGCGCTTGTTGCGCCTGACCCCACTCGTCGCCTGCTTGCCGGCGCCGCCTTTGATCTTCCCCAGCTTCTTGACATCGATATGGATCAGCTCGCCCGGCCGCTCGCGCTCGTAGCGCTGAGGCGGCTCAAGTCCCAGCCGCCCGAGCTTGCCCATCCCGATCCGCTGAAGAATCCCCGAGACGGTGGACAGCGCCATCCCCAGCATCTCCGCGATCTCGGGCCCCGTGAACCGCAGACGCCGCAAAGCGGCGATCGCCTGGACACGCCGCTCGCTGGTGCGATGCGGGATCGACCTCGGAGCCGAGGAACGGTCCAACAGCCCGAGCTCGCCCTCAGCGCGATACCGGGCCACCCACTTACGCGCGCAGCGGACACTGACCTCGGCGGCCGCGGCCGCCTCGCTCACCGTCCGCTCCCCCTCCACAACCCGACGACAGAGCTCTCGACGACCTTTCAGACTGAGCGCCGCGTTAGCGTGAAGCCTCATCCGGTGTCCTCCTTGGTGGGACTGAGTTGCTTGCCAGCTCTCAGCCTCCAAGGAGGCCCGGATGGACCAACCTACTCAGGAACTACACCTAGGCGACGGCCCCGGCGGCAAGCGCCTTTACGTCCTCGGTGCGCAGCGGCTTACCGCCGATACCCCAGTCGCCGCTGCCGACCTCTTCGACGACGCACCAGGTAACGCCCCGCATGTTCTCTCCCTCGATCGAGACCATCGCGTCGGTCAAACGCTCCACGATCTGACCCTTCTGCTCGGGTGTGAACACATCCTCGATGACCTTGACATTGATAAGCGGCATCGCGCCTCTCCTTGTGGTAGGTAAGTGAGCTGCGGTCAACCTACGCCTAGGGCTGCGATCTCGCATCCGGGGGGGCACCTAGTTCTCGCTATTCCCCGCTGATGTCGACCCCGTAGACGCTGACCGGTGGGAATCAGGGAACAGATCATGCACGGTATCGTTGCGCGCTCAAGCGATGATGAGCCGGAGCTTCGATGCGATCGTCGTTGGCGGCGGGCACAACGGCCTGGTGGCCGCCGCGCTGCTGGCGCGCGCCGGACGCACCGTGCTCGTGCTCGAGCGCCGCGGCGAGCTTGGAGGCGCCGCCGTCTCACAGGCACCGTTCCCCGGGATCCCAGCGCGAGTCTCGCGCTATTCGTATCTGGTCAGCCTGTTTCCCGCCGCGCTCTTGCGGGCGCTCGGCCTGCCGGTGGAGCTCCGGATCCGGCGCGTTGTCGCCTACACCCCGCAGGGAGCATCGGGGCTTCTGATACACCGCGATCCCGAGCTCACTCGCTCCTCGATCGACCAGCTCACTGGCGCCGGGAGAGAGTTCGATGCTTGGGAACGCTTTCACGCGACGCTCGCGCGCGTAGCCGCCAGTCTGTTCCCGACCCTGACTCAGCCGCTACGCAGCCGCGAGCAGGCCCGAGCGCTAGTTGACGATTCAGCGCTCTGGCGATCGCTGTTCAAGGAGCCCCTGTCTGAGATCCTCGAGCGCACCTTCAGCTCGGATGTTTTGCGGGGGGTGGCGCTGACCGACGCGCTCATCGGAACGTTCTCGCCGGCCGACGACCCGGAGCTGCGACAGAATCGATGTTTCCTCTACCACGTGATCGGCAACGGCACCGGCCGCTGGGACGTCCCGGTCGGAGGCATGGGGGCTGTCAGCGATGCGCTCGTGGCCTGCGCCGCGCGCGCCGGAGCCAAGTTCCGAACGCGGGCGGAAGTCGTCTCGATCGAGACCGATGGGCGAGCGGCAGAAGTGCAGTGCGCGGACGGGGCCAGGTTTGCCGCATCGCACGTGCTCGCGGGCGTGGCCCCGGCGGTGCTCTCCTCGATGCTCGGCGAGGCTGGCGCTCTTCCGAGACCGGAAGGCTCCCAGCTGAAGATCAACATGCTGCTGCGACGATTACCGAGGCTGCGTGATACGAGCGTCGCGCCAAGCGACGCTTTCTGCGGCACCTTTCACGTCAACGAGGGCTATGGGCAGCTTCAGCAGGCCTACCAGGAGGCGGCCGGCGGCGTGTTGCCGTCGCTTCCGCCCTGCGAGGTCTACTGTCACTCGCTCACCGACGCGACCATCCTCGGTCCGGAGCTGCAGGCCGCCGGGGCGCACACGATGACGCTGTTCGGCCTGCACATGCCGGCGCGCCTATTCGCCAACCCAACGGACAAGGCGAACGCGGTCGCCGCGACCCTGCGGTCGCTCAACTCGGTGCTGGCGGAGCCGATCGAGGCATGCTTGCTGACCGCCGCGGACGGGACGCCATGCCTCGAGGCGATCTCTCCTCCGGAACTCGAGGCTCAGCTCGCGATGCCCGGTGGTCACATATTCCATCGCGATCTGATGTGGCCGTTCGCGGAGGAAGAGGAGGAGATCGGCAAGTGGGGCGGGGAGACCGCGCATCCGAACATCTGGCTGTGCGGATCGGGAGCGCGTCGCGGCGGCGGCGTGAGCGGCATTCCGGGTCACAACGCCGCCCGCGCCGTGCTCGCGACTGGAGCCTGATCGCACGCCTCGGCGCAAGTAAGGCATGATTCCCGGGTGCTCGCCGTCCGTGCTACGGAAATCAACCGCGACGACCCGCTTGCCGGCCTCTCGATCGATCAGTGCCCGGAGCCCGAGCCGCGCGAGGGCTGGACGGTTGTGAACGTGAAATCAGCCTCGCTGAACCATCACGATCTGTGGGCGTTGCGCGGTGTCGGCCTGAAAAGCGAGCAGCTGCCGATGATCCTCGGCTGCGATGCGGCAGGAACCGACGCGGACGGCAACGAGGTGATCGTTCATTCGGTGATCACCAGCGACGGCTGGCGAGGCGATGAGACGTTCGATCCCAAGCGCTCGCTGCTTTCAGAGCGCCACCCCGGAACGTTCGCCGAGCAGGTCGCGGCGCCGCGAGCAAACCTGATCCCGAAACCCCCGGAGCTCTCCTTCGACGAGGCGGCGTGCCTGCCGACGGCGTGGCTGACCGCCTACCGGATGCTGTTCACGCGTGGCGCGGTGGTACCGGGAATGACGATCCTGGTGCAGGGAGCAAGCGGCGGCGTAGCAACGGCGCTCACGGTTCTGGGCAGCGCCGCGGGCATCCGGGTCTGGGTGACTGGACGCTCCGAGCAGGGACGCGCGCAAGCTCTCGAGCTTGGGGCCGATCAGGTGTTTGAGCCCGGCGGGCGCCTGCCCGAGCGCGTGGATGCGGTGATGGAGACGGTCGGCGCCGCGACCTGGGAGCACTCTGTGCGGTCGCTGAAGCCCGGCGGGAAGCTCGTGATCTCGGGCGCCACGAGCGGAGACTCGCCGCCCGCCGAGCTCACGCGGGTGTTCTTCTTGCAGCTATCGGTGATCGGCTCGACGATGGGAACTCGCGACGAGCTCGAGCGATTGGCCCGATTCTGCGTCCACAAGGGCGTGCGGCCCGCGATCTACAAGAGCTTCTCGCTGAGCGATGCTCGCCCCGGGTTCGAGGCGATGCTGGCCGGGGAGATGTTCGGGAAAATAGTCTTCACCGCTCAGTGAGCCCCGCGGCGGGCGCGACCGCGCTCGCGCACACTCGCCGTTCGCCGGTCGCGGCGATCAGCCGCTGCAGCTCGGTCGCCAGCCAATCGACCAGCGGCGACCCGTCCAGCCGCTTCGCGACCAGCTCCAAGCATTGCCGGTAGTGGTCCAGGCGAAGCTCCAGCGGAGGCGAGCCTGCAGGCCACGCGGCCGCTGGCGTTGACGCCGCGCGCCGCAGCTCACGGACCTTCGAGACCTTGTCAGCGGCGAACACCATCAGCGCGTCGCTGCCTGCCGCCGCAACCTGACCCCGCAGCGCGGCCTTGCGCTGGCTGTAATCGGCTATCTGTTCGTCCTCGCTGACTGCCTCCACGATCGCGGTGACCGCCGCTCCAAAGTGCTCGCGCAGCTCCTGCGCGGTCGCGTCGGTCTTCTCCAGCGTGTCGTGAAGGAGGCCGGCAGCGATCGCCCGCTCGGGCGCGGCGGCGCTGTGAAGCACGGCGGCTACCTCGAGCGGGTGCACGATGAACGGTGCGCCGTCGACGGTCCGTCGCTGCCCCACGTGCTGGCGCTGGGCATAGGCAATCGCCGGTCGCAGCCGCGCTACCAATTCGCCTGTCGTGGGTCTAGAGCTCAGCAATCAGGGGGGCCAATTTAGGAGATCGCGATTGGTTTTGCTGCGCCGGGTTGTGACGATCACCCGATCGCCCGGGTGGCGAGTTCTTCTGCGATCGCGAGCGACGAGGTCGCCGCGGGCGAGGGGGCATTTCGGACCCACACCACGCCGCCGTCGACGCTCAGGCGGAAGTCATCGACGAGCGAACCATCGCGATCGATCGCCTGAGCCCGGACGCCTGCCGGCGCGGAGACGGCGTCAGCGACCGAGAGCTCCGGGACGTACCGTCGGGCCTCGGAGAGGAACGCCCTTTTTCGCAGCGAGCGCGCGAGCTCACCGAGGCCGGCCCGCCAGTGACGCCTGATCATTCGCCGGGTGCCCGGCCAGGCGATGGTCTCGCGGAGGTCGCGCCAGTTGCAGTCCCATCGGCGGTAGCCCTCACGCGCCAGCGCCAGCACCGCGTTTGGCCCAAGCCACACCGAGCCGTCGACCTTGCGCGTCAGGTGCACGCCGAGGAACGGCAGCGCCGGATTGGGCACGGGGTATATGAGACCGCGGACCAGCTCGGCGCGCTCCCGCACGAGGCTCCAATATTCGCCGCGGAAGGGGACGATCCGCGGTGCCGCCGGTTGGCCCGACGCCCGCGCCAGACGATCCGCGTGGAGGCCCGCGCACACCACTACGCGGTCCGCCTCGAGCGAAGAGCCGTCGGCGAGCTCGACGCTCGCGCCGCGCCGGGTGCGAACAGTGCGAGCGACAGTTGTGCTCGTGCGGACCTCGCCGCCGCCGCTCATCACCTCTGCCGCCAGAGCACGTGCGACCTCGCGAAAGTCGACGATCGCGGTCTCCGGCGAGTGCAGGGCAGCGATCCCACGCACGTGGGGCTCGACCTCGGCCAGCTCGCCTCCCTCGAGCCACCGCAGCCTCGGAACGCCGTTCTCCTGCGCCCGCTCGGCTAGCCGCCGCAACGGTTCCAGCTCGCGTGGCTCGATCGCCACGACTAACTTCCCGCAGGCCTCGTAGTGGACTCCCCGCTCGGTGCAGAAGTTCCGGAGCAGCCCCAGCCCTCGACGGCACAGGGTGGCTTTCAGCGAGCCCGGCGGATAGTACAAGCCCGCGTGGACGACGCCGCTGTTGTGGGCGGTCTGGTGCCTGGCAACGGCCACCTCCTTCTCGAGCACGACCACGTCCGTCCCGGCACTCGCCAACTGCCGCGCCGCGGCTAGCCCGAGGATCCCTCCGCCCACGACCGCGATTCGCATCGACCCTAGCCCGGCAGCTCCGAGCGCAGCCGGGCCGGAGAGCTGAACTGAACCGCCCGCAGCCCCGCCTGAATCGCGCCTTCGACGTTCTCGGGTCGGTCATCGATGAACAGCACGTCGCCCGGGCTGACATCGAACCCGTCGAGCGCCGCTCGGAAGGCGTCCGGATCGGGCTTGATCACGCCCAGTTCGGCGCTGAAGCTCATGCGGTCGAACATCTGGAGCGCTGGATTGGCCCTGACCGCGACGGCGAGCTCGTGCGGGGCGTTCGACAACAGCGAAATCTTGACCCCGGACCGATGCGCAGAGCGCAACACCGCGAGCGTATCGACGTTGAGGTGACTCCAGCCCGCGACATCGAGCCCGACCAGCTCGTCGAGCTTCCGAGCGTCGCTGACCTCGGCGCCGAGCACCGCCGACCAGTACTCCCGGGCGCTGGCTCCGAGGTCGTATCCGGGCCGGTGCTCCCAGTAGCGCTCGCGGAACCGCTCCGGTTCGAGCCCGGCAAGCCGGGCCATCGCCGCGATCGCCTCGGGCGGCTGGGGTCGGCTGACTACCTCGCCATAGTCGACCAGCAGGATTCGCGGGATCGCGACCACGCTCGAGCCTGGCGGTCAGCCGCTGAGCGCGGCTGCCAGCCGGGACAGCATTTCGCCGTAGATCCGGCGGAGCCCCAGCGGCGCAAAGAAGCCCTCGAAGACGCCGGCGACGCCCCCCGCACCTTCCCACGAGCTCTCGACCGTGACCGTGCTGCCCGCGCCCGCTGCCGCCACGGTCCACGTGCTGACAAACGACGACAGCTCGTCGCGCTCGCGCAGGGAGCCGCCGGATTCCTCGACGCGCAGCCGGTAGTCGCGCTCCCTGCGGCCTGCCGCGAAGTGGTACGCGACGACGGTGCCAGCGCCGTCTCCCCCGGCCTCGACCCGATAGGCGCTGTAGTTGTCGGTCAGCATCCGCGGCCGCGCTTCGCGGTAGTCGCGCAGGAACTCCCGCACTCGCTCGACGGGGGCTCCGACCTGCCTGCTCGCGCGCGCGGTCACCCTGGCCATCACGCCATTCTGGCAGCACTCGTCGATCGTGCCGGTGTGAGGCGCGAGGTCAACGCTCGGCATCCTCGCGGGCGGCCTCGATCTCGAGATCGAGCTCGGTCTGGACGCCGACGCGATTCAGGGCGTCATTGGCCTCGTCAAGGCTGACCGCCTCCGCCACCGCGCGCGCCAGTCGCCCGGCGGCTTCAATCGTGGCGGTGACATCCAGGTAGAAAGTGAGCGCGGCCGCCAGGTTGAGCTCCAGCGACCTCGCTCCCCCGCGTATCCGGGCAAGCCCAAACGCGCCGCGGAAAGCGCGCACCGCCTGGGCACTCGCCTCGGTCGGGACGATGCGCATGGCGCCCTCGAGCCGCTCGGCGACTGGCTCGGTCAACCCTCGCGCCCCGCACACCCCTCCCACCGCGGCGACCTCAGCCAGCCGGGCCAGCACCTCGCGCGCCGTCAGCTCGGCGTCGCAGCCGATGCCGAAGATTCCGAGCAGCACTTGCTGGCCCCCGCGAGCCAGCCGCTCGGCTGCCGCCAACATGATCGCATCGCAGAGCGGGCTCCGAAGCCCCCGCTCGTCGCCGCGGGCGAGGACATCCCCCCCGACGTCGACGAACACGAGCAGATCGCACCCGAGCTGGCTGGCCGCCCCTCTCAGCCCGGCGGCGATCGCGGCGGGGCCATCGTGGATATCGACCAACACCGTGGGCTGGCCGAGGAACTCCGCCATCCGGGACTCGGCGAAGTAGACCTCCCGGCCGCGGACGCGCGTTTGCGCCCCGGCGAGAATGATCCCCGGCGCGAGCTCCCTTCCCCCTTCGACCTCGCTCACGCGCCGAGGGCCGGGGACGGGGTCGATTGGACGGCGCTCCCAGGTGAGACCGCCGAGCACCGGATCGGCGCTGTCGTACACGCGCGCGAGCTCGGCCGTAGCCAACGCTCCAACCACATCACCGCCGCCACCCATCCCGATGACGAGCGGACGGCTTGCACGGCGCAGCATCAGCTCGGCATCGCGCATCTGTGAAGGCAACTCTAGTGTCGACGGGTCCAAGCGGGGCTATCCGGCCGTTCGATCCGACGCACCGACAAAATGAGGCGATGGAATCCCGCGCCCTCGTGTACGGCGTGATCACGGTCGGAGCGCTGCTGGGAGCGGAGAGCGGAGCGCACGAAACCTACGGAAGGACCGTGATCGCCGTCGTGATAGCACTGCTCATGTACTGGCTCGCGCACTCCTATTCGGAGCTGTTGGGGCGCCGTCTCGATGAGGGCACGCCGCTAACGCTCGCGACGCTGACCGCGACGATGCGCGGCGAGCTATCGATCCTGAGCGGCGCGGCCGTCCCGCTGTTCGCGGTTCTGATCTGCTGGGCCGCTGGCGCCAGGCTCCCCACCGCGGTGGACTGGGGAGCTCGCACCTCGGCGCTGATGATCCTGTTGATCGAGATCGTGGCCGGGTCGCGCGCTGACTTGACCGGCAAGGAGTTCGCCAAGCAAGCGATCCTCGGGGCGGTGCTCGGTGTGCTGGTGCTCGCGGTGAACGTGATCCTGCGGTGAGCGTGCGGCGCCCGGCGCTGTTCGGAGTCTTATGGCGTGGGCCGGTTGCTTGCGGTGGCGCCGCGGGTAGGACGATTCTCATAAGCCACAAAGGAGGGCATACCGATGGGTGATCGCTCACAGCGAGTGCGGGGCAAGGCCGAAGAGACCAAGGGCGCGCTCAAGCGCGACGCCGGTCGCGAGGCGGGCCATCCCGGTACCGAGAGCCGCGGCGCCGCGGAGGAGCTGAAGGGCAAGACGAAGAACACAGTCGGCCGGGCCCGCAGCTCGGTCAAGAAAGCGACCCGCTGATCGAAATCGCTTCCGATTGTGAGCCGAGCTTGATTCCGCGGTCGCGAAAATGGGCAAGGAGGGATGGAACGGCAAACGCGAACGAGCTCGGGACATGAGGGAACCGCTCACTGCATCTCGATCTACAACCCATCAAGTGCCTCATGATCTGACGCGACTCGTGTATGAGCTGTTGGATGCTCATGACGACACCGTCCAGCTCGCGCATGAGGGCGCGGTCGAGGAATGGCAGTGGCATCTGAGCTACTTGCGCGACCTGCAGCGGGTTGGCCGCGAGATTCTGGCGGACAACACCGCGTCATAGCTAGCGCTCACAGTGCGATCACCGCGCCGTCGGCGGCAGGCTCGATCTCGAGCTGGTCAAGTCGGGCGAGCATCTCGTCGCTCATGTGAGTGATCACGATTCGCTTGCAGTCCAGTCGCTCACGCTGCTCGAGCAGCGTGAGGTAGTCGAGGTGGTTTGACGCTTGGTTGCGGTAGTGGGTGCACTCGCATACGAATAGGTCAGCGCCGGCCGCTGCGGCGAGGAGGTTGTCCGTCCATCCGGTGTCGCCGGAGAACGTGATCAGCTTGCCGTCGTACTCGATCCGGAGAGCGTAGGCCGGCGCGCCACTGGGGTGCTCGACCTCGAATGGCGTCACCACCGCGGCGCCGAGCCGGCAAGGCGTCGCGTGATCGAGTTGCAGGTAGCGGAGCTCGAATGCCCTCTCAGCGGTGGACATCCCCGGATACAGCACCTCGAAGGTCCGCTCCAGTCGCGACCTCGTCCCTTCTGGACCGGCGATCACGAGCGGGTCGGTCCGCGCCGAGAACTGGGCGTCCAGGATCACGAACGGAAGCCCGGCGAAGTGATCGCCGTGCAGATGGCTGAGAGCGACGTGCCCGATCCGGGCGAGGTCGACGTCGCCTCGCTTGAGCGAAATGAGTCCACTGGCCCCGCAGTCGATCACCAGCGGCTGCTCGGCGCCGTCTAGATACAGGCAGGTGTGAAAGCGCCCCCCACTCGCGAACGCGTCGCCGCAGCCGAGGAACTTCAGATACGCGCGGGCCATCTCGACGCTTATACCCCTCGCTCGAAGCGACGATCTGCTCGCGGATCGTGATACCACGGCAGCGCAACGCGCTCGAGCGCCGCGACGATGAAGAACAGCGCGATTCCGATCAGCGACAGCGCGACGACCGCGGCAAACACATCGGCGGTTCTGGTCTGGTTGTCATAGCTGAGGATCAGGTATCCGAGCCCACTGCTGGCGCCGACCCATTCGGCGAATACCGCTCCGATCACCGCCAGTGCGGCCGCCACCTTCAAGCCCGAGAACAGGAACGGCATCGCCGCCGGCAGGCGCGCGATCCGGAACCGCCGCCAGCGGCCGGCCCCGAGCGTTCGCAACAGGTCGAGCAGCTCCGGATCGGTGCAGTTCAGGCCGTCGACGGCGTTGACGGCGATCGGGAAGAACGTGACCAGCGCGATCACGATTAGTTTCGGCCGGATGTCGAAGCCCGTCCAAACCACGAGGATCGGGGCGATCGCGGGTATCGGCACGGTCTGCGAGATCACCAGCCAGGGGTACACCGCCCGCTCGGCAATACGGGACATCGAGACCACGATCGCCAGCCACACGCCGAGGGCCACTGCCACCAGATACCCGAGCACCACCTCCTCGGCGGTCGTCCAGCCGTTTGTCAGGAGCAGGCTGCGATCGTTCCAGAGGGCCCTCGCGATCTCGCTCGGCGCGGGCAAGCTCGACTCCTTGACGCCTGAAAGCGCTACATACAGCTGCCAGGCGGCGAGCACCGCGATCGCGAACAGCAGCGGAGCAAGCAGCTGCCCCAGCCGCGACCGCCAACCAACGTGGCGAGGCTCCGGCGGAGGGCGCCGGCCGGAGATCCAGCCGGGCGCACGCTTCGCCGGCCGCTCGGCGACGGCGCCGTCGGGCACCGCCGCCATCACCCGACCTCCCCGAATGGATCCCGAGAGGCTTCTCGAAGCGGCCCCAGCAGCCGCTGCTTGAGCCCCACGAACTCCGGGGTGGTGATGACCTCGAGCGCTCGTGGCCGCGGCAGCTCGATCTCGATGCACAGCTGCACCCGGCCCGGCCGCGGCGACATCAGGTACACCCGGTCGGAGAGGTAGATCGCCTCGTCGATGTCGTGCGTCACGAACAGAATCGTCTTGCGGTCGCTCTGCCAGATTCCCGTCAACCACTCCTGCGTGGTCTGGCGGGTGAGGGCATCGAGGGGCCCAAACGGCTCATCGAGCAGCATCAGCTCGCGGCCGGCGAGGAAGGTCCGCAGCAGGGCAGCTCGCTGGCGCATGCCGCCTGAGAGGCTCGCGGGCCACCGTCGCTCGAATCCCGCGAGCCCGAAGCGATCGAGCTCCCCCACCGCGCGCGCGCGTGCCTCGCGACGGGGCAGGCCTGTCAGCTCGAGCCCGAGCGTGACGTTGTCGAGCACCCTGCGCCAGGGCATCAGCAGGTCCTTCTGCGGCATGTAACCGACGCGACCGAGCAACTCGGGCGCGCGCTCCCCGTTCAGCGTGATCTCGCCTCGGGTTGGCGCCAGCAGGCCCGAGATGATGTTGAACAGCGTCGACTTGCCGCAGCCGCTCGGGCCGATGATCGAGACGAACTCTCGCTCCGCGATTTCCAGGTTCATGTCCTCGAGCGCGGTCACATCGCCCTCGCGACCGGGGAACGTCTTAGTCACATTCGAGCAGGTCAGCCTCATCGCATCATTGCCCCTTCGCGAGCAACGCGTTCGTCCCGTACCGCGCCGGGCTGATCGGCTTCTCGATCAACCTGTATCGCAGCATCCAGCTGACGAGCGCAGCGACCTTCGCGGGCTGAAGGGTGCCGAACGGAACCGCCCCGTTTCCCGCGAAGAGCGGCAGATACTGCTCGAGCGAGGCCTGCGTGAGCCTGCGCCCCAGGGTCGGGTTGAGGCGCAGGAGGTCGCTGAGGCTCCGCTGGGGGTCGCGGAGCGTCTCCTGGTAGCCCCGCACAGTTGCCGCGAGGAACGCTCTCACCAGCCGCGGATCGGAGCGAATCATCGGCTCGGTGGTGAACGCGACCAGGCCCGGATACGCCGGGCCACCGCTTTCGTCGAGCTTGAACACCTTGATCGGGTATCCGCTGACCTGAAGCTGGACGCCATCGTCTGGCCAGAAGCCGGTGAACGCGGCGATCTTCCCGGCCTCCAGATCTTGGACCCCGTCGAACCCGATCGTCACCACGTGGACCTTCGCTGGGTCGCCGCCGGCATGCTCGACGGCCGTATCGAGCGTCGCCGTATCGGACGGCACGCCGGTGATTCCCACGGTCTTACCTTGCAGCGCCGCGGCGGAGCGGAGGTGTTCGCTGGCGAGCGCGATCAGGCCACCGAGCGGCCTCTGCACGAGCGCTGCGACCGCCTCGACGTCGCGACCGAGCGCGATCTGATCGGCCACGTCGCTGCCGTCCGCGAGACCGAACTGGGCCTTGCCGGCGTCGATCAGCCGCAGCGTGTCGGCCGTCGAGGTCGGTTCGATCAGCCGCAAATCGATGTTCTCAGCCTTGTAGTAGCCGGCCGCGATCGCGGTGTAGATGCCGGCGTGGACGGCGTTGGGGATGAAGTCGAGGATCAGCGTCACGCGGGTTGGTTTCGCGAGCGCCGTCCCCGCCAGCGGCACCGTGTAGCTGGTCGACGTCGAGCTCGATCCGCAGCCGGCGAGCGCCAGCGCCAGGGCGATTGCGAGCCCCGCTGATCCGGACCGCGCTGTCATCCCCGAGCGGTCTCGCCGAGCAGCTCGCGAGCGATCACCAGCCGCTGAATCTCGCTCGTGCCCTCGTAGATCTCGGTCACCTTCGCATCGCGGTAGTACCGCTCGGCGGGGAACTCGCGGATGTATCCGTAGCCGCCCAGGATCTGGATCGCCTCCCCGGTCCAGTGGCGCGCCACGCGCGAGGCAAACAGCTTCGCCTGCGCGCCTTCGACGGTGTGCGGCCGGCCGGCGTCCTTCAATTGCGCCGCGCGCCACATCAGCGCGCGAGCGGCCTCGATCTCGGTTTGCATCTCGGCGAGCTTCTGCTGGGTCGCCTGGAAGCTGCCGATCGGGCGCCCGAAAGCGTTTCGCTGCGCGGAGTACTCCCCCGCCAGGTCGAGGGCTGCTTGGGCGATCCCGACCGCCTGCGCGGCGATCCCGATCCGGCCGCCATCGAGCGTGGAGAGCGCGATCCGCATCCCAGCGCGCGGCGGGCCCAGCCGCTCGCCGGGGGTTTCTTCCAGCACCAGGTCGGCAGTGGAGGAGGAGTTCAGCCCCAGCTTTTCCGCCTCGCCCGCGACCGCGAAGCCCTCCGCCCCCGCCCGCACGATGAACGCGGACGGCACCTCCGGGTCGCGTGCGAAGACGATGAACGTGCTCGCATACGAGCCGTTGGTGATCCACTGTTTGTTGCCGGTGATCCGGCACTGCTGATCGGCGCGAGCGCGCATCGCGCCCGCGTCGGATCCGCTTCCCGGCTCGGTCAGCGCGAACGCGGCGAGCTCCCGCCCCGCCGCCAGCGGCGGCACCAGTCGCTCCACCTGCTCGGCGCTGCCGTGCGCGAGGATCGGCAGCGTCCCGGCGCCGGTGTGCACGGCGACGGTCACGCCGACGCCGGCGTCGGCTCGGGAGAGCTCTTCGATCACCAGGCAGTAGCTGAGATAGTCGGTGCCCGCGCCCCCATGCTCCTCGGGCACGCAGGCACCCATCAGCCCGAGCTCGCCGAGTTTGGCGAACACCTGCGCCGGGAACTCGTGTTTACGATCCCATTCGGCAGCGTGGGGCGCGATTTCATGGCTGGCGAAGTCTCTGGCGAGCTCTCGGATCTGACGCTGTTGGTCTTCGAGTTGATAGAGGCTCATCGAGCGTTGATTCTGGCGAAGCGATCGCCCGGCGCGCTCCCCACCCCGGTATTCGCCAGCAGCACAGATTCCCACTTCGCTTGACTTCTCTGAAGATGGCCGATACCGATCAGGCAATCCCACGGGGTCACCGTCCCAGGGGGGCAAGCCGTTCGATGCTGCGCGGCGCCCGCTGGGCGGGGCGCCTGGCGCGGGGCCAAGTGGTGCAGGCAGTCGGCGGTCCGGCCCGGGCGCGGGTGATTTTGCTGTTCGGCGCGGTGCTGGCGCTGAACGGCGCAGACACCGCGACCGTCGGCGCGGTGGCGCCCCAGCTCGAGCACGCGCTGCACATCGGCAACACGAGGATCGGCCTGCTCAGCTCGGTCGCGCTTCTGGTAGGAGCGGTGTTCGTGATCCCGGTCGGCATGCTCGTCGACCGCTTCAAGCGGATCCCGATGCTGTCGATCAGCATCGTGCTCTGGAGCATCGCCTCGCTGGCCAGCGCGTTCTCGGGCAGCTACGGCCACCTGCTGCTGACGCGGGTCGGACTGGGGGCTGTGACGGCCACTGCGGGACCGGCAATCGCATCCCTGACCGGCGACTACTTCCCCGCCCGCGAGCGCGGCCGAGTGTACGCGTACATTCTTGGCGGCGAGATCGCGGGGACCGCCGCCGGGTTCATCATCAGCGGCACCGTAGCCAGCGTGATCTCATGGCGCGCGGCCTTTGTCGTACTCGCCCTCCCGGGCTTCTTCCTGGCCCGGTCGCTGTGGCGGACGGTGCCCGAGCCGCTCCGCGGCGGACAGAGCCGGCTGGAGGCGGGCGTGGTCGACCTCGACGAGGCGGTGGAGAGCGCCCAGGCGCAGGCCAAGGCGCCTAGCGAGCAGGCCGAGGCGCCTAGCGAGCAGGCCGATGAGCCCGAGCCGGAGCCAGATGAGCTGGCGCAGGAGGAAGTCCGCAGGCGCGGCGTGGCCCCAAACCCGCAACTCCTGCTACACGAGGATCCGGCCCAGATGGAGCTCGGACGGGCCATCCGCTACACGCTTCGGGTTCCCACGAACATGCGGCTGATCATGGGCTCGGCGCTCGGCTACTTCTTCTTCTCCGGACTCTCGACGTTCGCGCTGCTGTTCGTCCGCGGCCACTACCACGCCAGCCAGGCAACCGCGGAGCTCGTTCTGGCGATGCTGGTGGTCGGCGCCTTGATCGGCACCTTGATCAGCGGCCGGCTCACCGACCTGCTGCTCCGGCGGGGGTTCGTCGAGGCGCGAGTGTTCGTCCCGACGATCTGCTACTTCGGAGCAGCCGTGCTGCTGGTCCCGGGGTTCGTCAGCAGCACGCTCACGCCCGCCCTGTGGTTCGACGTCGCGGGAGCGGCCCTGATCTCCGCTGCCAACCCGGGGCTCGATGCCGCGCGGCTCGACATCATGCCCGCAGGGCTCTGGGGCAGGGCAGAGAGCGTTCGCACCTTCCTGCGCTCGCTCGCGCAAGCGCTGGCGCCGCTTCTGTTCGGCGGCGTGGCGGACTTGGTCGCCGGATTCACGCCGCACCAGGCGCCGATCGGCACCCATCCAGAAGTGATCTCGCCGGCCGCGGCGAACGGACTCGAGATCAGCTTCCTGGTGATGTTGGTCTCGCTCGTCGCCGCGGGGGTGTTCCTCGCCCGGGCCCGTCACACATACGCCCAGGATGTGGCGACCGCTGCAGCCTCGCATCAGGGTTCCAATCGCTAGCGGACGGCGGGAACGTGCGATGCCGGTGCCCGCTGTCGCCGCCACCGGCTCGAACGCGCTTCAATCGGACCGGACCGTCGAAAGCCCCTGTCTACGCTTGGACATGCAGCAGCAGATGCCGATCGCCCCAGGCAGCTCTTCGTCCAACACCTGCATCTCCGTGCGGGACGTGAGCCGCTGGTTTGGCTCGGGCCACGTGCTCGACGGTCTCGAGCTCGAGCTCGAGCTCCACGGGCGGCTGGGCATCGTCGGCGCCAGCGGCGGCGGCAAATCGACGCTGCTGTCGCTGATCTGTGGCCTCGATCAGCCCGACGCCGGCGAAGTAAGCGTCCAGGGTCAGACCGAGCCGAGCGAGCGTCTTGCTCGCTGCGCGCTGATGCCACAGCGCGACCTCCTGTTGCCATGGCGCCTGGCGATCGATAACGCCGGCTTGGCGCTCGAGAACAAGGGTCTCTCGCGCGGCGAGGCGCGCGAGCGAGTGGCGCCGATGTTCGAGCGCTTCGGGCTGGCCGGCGCAGACCGCTTGCGCCCAAGCGAGCTGTCGGGCGGGATGCGTCAGCGGGTCGCGTTCCTGCGGACGCTGCTGGCGGAGAAGGAGGTCCTGTTGCTCGACGAGCCGTTCGGGGCGCTCGACTCGATCACGCGCGCCAGCATGCAGAGCTGGCTCAGCGGGGCGCTCGATGCCGAACCACGCACCGTCGTGCTCGTCACCCACGACGTGGAGGAAGCGCTGCTGCTGTGCGACGAGGTGGTCGTGCTGTCCGCCCGTCCCGGGCGGATCGTCGACCGAATCCCGGTCTCGGTCGCCAAGCAGGGCAGCCGCCGCGAGGTGGTCGCCGAGCCCGAGTTCCTCACCCTTCGCGAACGCGCGATGGAGGCGCTCGAGACGTGATCTCCAGCCCCGCCGCCGCTCAGCAGCGCGCCCAGGCGCCAGCACCGTCGAGCCGCCGGCGCCGGCTGCTCTCGGCCACCCAGCTAGCCCGCAGCTATGGGCTCTCGGCGCTGGTCTTCCTGCTGATCCTGGGAATCTGGGAAGCGGTCAGCCGCGGTGGCCTCGTCGCGGTGTACATCCTGCCGGCGCCCGACCAGGTCATCACCGAGCTCTACCGCGACTGGGGCAGCGTGCTCCGGAGCGCCACGGTGATCACGTTCGAAGAGATGTTCGTCGGCTTCTTGATCGCGGTTGCGGTGGGGCTCGGCATCGCCGTGCTCCTGCACTTCTCGGCGATCATCCGCCGGGCCCTGTATCCGCTGCTGATCGCATCTCAGGCGATCCCGATCGTGGTGCTGGCGCCGATCCTCGCGATCATCATCGGCTACAGCATCAGCTCGAAGCTGGTGGTGGTCGCGCTCGTCTGCTTCTTCCCGATCGCGATCAACACGCTCGACGGGCTGCGAGGCGTCGATTCCGACTACGTGAGGATGATGCGCACGCTGCACGGGACGAAGTGGCTGACGTTCCGCCGGATCGAGCTGCCCTCGGCGCTGCCGTCGTTCTTCTCGGGAATGCGCGTCGCGGCCGCGTTCGCGCCGGTGGGGGCGGTGTTCGGAGAGTTCGCGGGCTCCAACAACGGGCTCGGATACGTGATGCTGCAAGCCGGCCCGGAGCTGCAGACCGCCCGCGTGCTCGCGGCGGTGCTGCTGTTGACGGTGATGGCCGTGTTGCTGGTTCTCGCCGTCACCTTGTGCGAGCGACTGATCGCACCTTGGGCGCATGTACAGAGGACCACAACATGAATCGACGGACCTCCGCGTTACTGGCGGGCATCGCGGTGGTCATGCTCGTCCTGACCGGATGCGGGAGCAGCTCATCGAGCTCGAGCAATTCCGCCGCTGTCCGCACCAGCGGCAAGCCGACTAAATCGATCGAGGTAATGCTCGATTGGGTTCCGAACCCCGATCATCTGGCGCTCTACACCAGCCTCGCGAAGGGCTACTTCAAGTCCCAAGGCCTCGACGTCACCCTCCAGCCACCCTCGAACGTCGACGACGTGGCCAAGCTCGTGGCGACTGGCGATGTTCCGCTTGGAATCTCATATGAACCGGACACGATCATCGCGGGCGCATCGGGGCTTCCGATCACCGCGGTCGGCGCGCTCGTGCCAGTCGCGCTCAACTCGATCATCGCCCCCGCCAAGTCGGGGATCGCCATCCCCGCGGGGCTCAAGGGCAAGTCGGTGGGCGTCTCCGGCCTGCCCTCCGACGACGCCTTCCTGAAGGCGATCACGCTGAAGGCCGGCATCCCCGAGAGCACCATCCACAAGGTCAACGTGGGCGCCAGCCTCCTCCCCTCGGTCGTATCGGGGAAGGTCGATGCGATCCTCGGCGGCTACCGGAACGTTGAGGCGATTCAGGTCAGGGACCTGGGGCTCAAGCCGACCGTGATCCCGATCACCGACGCCGGCGTGCCGCAGTACGACGAGCTGGTGATAATCGCCAACTCGCAGAAGCTGAAGACCGACCCCCGCTATCAGCAGACCGTCCGCGAGTTTCTCGCGGCACTGGCCCAGGGCAACGCGGTTGTTGTCGCGCATCCGTCGATCGGCGCTTCCTCGATGAGCAACGTGGTCAAGGGTTATCCAGCGGATCAGCTGCGGCAGATGATCGCGGCGACGGCGCCGCTGCTCGACAACCCGCTTGGGTTCGGCCAGATGAATGCGGGCTCCTGGCAGAGCTTTGCCAACTGGATGCACGCGAGTGGCCTGATCGATAAGCCCGTCAACGTCGCGAGCGTGATGACCGACGGCTACCTCCCGAGCCGATGACCGAGGGCTTTTGCGAGCGTCTGCGCGAGGCCAGCGAGCCACTGTGGGGAGCGCTGCTCGCGCATCCGTTCGTCGCCCAGCTCGCCGACGGCACCTTGCCGCTCGATCGCTTCCGCTTCTATCTCCAACAGGACCGCCTCTACCTGCTCGACTTCGCGCGGGCGCTGGCGCTGGCAGCCGCGCGTTCGCGTGATGAGGCGGAGCTGCGGTGGTTCGCGGCCGCGCTTCGCCAGACCCTGGAGGAGGAGCTGGTCGAGAACGAGCGGTTGCACCAGCTGGCGGTGATCGAGGGGGCGCCGGACCGCGGTGGGAGCCTCGAGCTCGGGCCCGCCGCCAGCGCCTACACCGGATTTCTGAACGAGGTCGGTTTTCGAGGGTCCTCGCTCGAGCTGACTGTCGCGCTGCTGCCGTGTCCGTGGAGTTACGCCGAGATCGGTCGCACCTACAGCGGCCGTGTCGCCGACCACCCGATCTTCAGTGACTGGTTCGCCTACCAGAGCTCACCGGAAGCGCAGGCGTTCGCCGAGCAGATGGTCGCGCTGGTCGACTCGCGGGCCGCCCGGCTCGACGAGGGCGAGTTCGATTCGCTGGCCGCGGTGTTCCGCGCGGCGACGCGTCACGAGCTCGCCTTCTGGGATGCGAGCTACACCCTGACCCAGTGGGCTCAGCCCACGGAGTAGGCGAGTCAGGCCGCGTTTACGGCAGTCGTCCCGACCAGCGCGTTGCGGCCGCCGCCGCGAGCAGCAACAGCACCAAACCGGCGATCGCAAACCCGGCGGTCACCTCGCGCTCGCGGGTCACCGTGCCCAGCTCGCTTCCGAGATGCTTGTAGATCGAACCCAGTTGATCTGCGCTCTGGGCATCGAATGCGCGTCCGCCAGAAGTGCGAGCGATCTGGTCCATCAGCTGCGGATCGGGAGGAACCGGCTCGGGGAGTCCCTGCGGGTCGGGGTTCATCAGGACTCCGTTGGGAGTCCCGAGCGCGACCGTGTAGATCGGGATCCTCTCCTGTGCCGCCTGGCGAGCGACGGTCACCGGATTTGCCCCCGCATTCGCCGCTCCATCAGAGAGCAACACGATCGCGGAGGGAGGGTGCTTGAACGCGCCGCGGAGCAGCTGCAGGGCCAGCTCGAGCGCGTCCCCCGTGGCGGTCGCGCCGTTGGCGCTCTGCGCGTTGATGACCGCGCGCGCGGCCGCGTGATCGGTGACCGGACCCTGGACCGCGTCGGTATAGGTCGAGAAGGCGACGGCGCCGACGCGCACCTTGCTCGGCAGCTGATCGATGAACGCGTTGGCGGCACGCACTGCTGCCGTGAGCCTCGTCGGCGCCACGTCGGTTGCCGCCATCGAGCCCGAGTGGTCGGTGACGAGCATCATCGATGCCTCCTGGATGGGGACGCGATAGCGCTGCTCGGGCCGCGCGAGCGCGAGCACGAGCGCCGCGATTGCGGCCAGCGCGAGCGACGCCGGGAGATGACGGCGCCACGAACTTGGCGTGATCCCCGCCGCTTGGCGCAGCGTCGGGACCGCGGTGAAGCGGACCGCATAGCGACGGGCGCGGCGGCGGGCGAAGCCGTATGCCGCAAGCGCAGCGGGGACGATCGCCAGCGCGGCCAGCCACGAAGGAGCGCTGAAGGTCATCGCAAGTGGCGCCCGAGCGCCAGCAGCCAATCCTCATCGGTGGACACGGGCACGTGATCGACCCGCAGGCGGCGCAGCTCGCGCGCGACTCGGGCGCGCCGCTCCTCCTCTAGCTCCGCGAACCGTTCGCGGACGCGCCGACGCGAGGTATCGACGTCGATCCGCGCGCCGGTCTCGGGATCGACCAGCACCAGGTGCCCGACTGCGGGCAGCTCTCGCTCGCGCGGGTCGCTGATCTCCACCGCGAGCACCGAATGACGGATCCGCAGAGACCCAAGGGGCCGCTCCCATCCGCGCTGATCGCGCAGATCGGAGATCACCACCACCAGCCCGGGTTGGCGCGCCAGCCGCGCCACCCGTCGCAGCGCGTCGGCGAACCCCTCGGGTTGGTGCTGCCCGTCTGGCGCGACTCCCTCGGCGAGGGTCCGGCGCAGCGCGACGATTCCGGGCTTTGAGCCGCGCGGCGCGAGCACGCGCGGCGCTCCCGCGCCGAACGCGACCAGCCCTACGCTGCCCGCCCGACGAACCCCGAGGCGACCGAACACCAGCGCCACTCCCTCGGCGACATCCGCCTTCAGCCGGCGCGCGGTCCCGAACGCCATCGACGGCGACACGTCAAGCACGATCCAGGTGCTGAGCGCGCGGTCGGGCACGTGCTGGCGTACGTGCGGCTGGCCGCTGCGAGCCGTCGCCGCGGCGTCGATGTGGCGGACGTCGTCACCAATCTCGTACGGGCGCAGCTGCGCCAGCTCCGTCCCGATGCCCACGCCCGCCGCCCGGCGGTCACCCGGGAGCGTGCGGGTGACGAGCCGGTTGACGGCCACATCGAGCGCGTCGATCAACGGCTGCGGAAGCGGACCCGGGCCATGTCGCGCCGCCGGCGGCTGTAGCACCGCTGCGTTCACGCCGACCTCAGCTCACCGGTCCTCGGGACGGGCGGCGTGGCTCGCAGCAGCTGATCGCCTCCCGGCTCGGCGACAGCCGTCAAGATCCGCTCGAGCAACTTGTCCGCGGTCACCCCTTCGCTGAGCGCGTCGTATGAGAGCACGATCCGGTGCCGGAGCACGTCCGCCGCGAGGTCGCGGATGTCCTCGGGCACGACGTGGCCCCGGCCGCGGAGCAGGGCGAGCACCCGAGATGCCTGGACCAGACCGATCGGACCGCGCGGACTAGAGCCGAACTCGATCAGCGGCGCGATCTCCTCCAGCCCGTAGCCGCCGGGGTGGCGGGTGGCGTCGGCGAGCGTCACCGCGTAACCGATCGTCTCGCGGTCGACCAGCACGGTCTGAGCGGCTGTCGCGTGACGGCGGAGGTCGTCGAGCGAAAGGCATTCCCGAACCGCAACGGCCGCGCCGAGGCTGCGACCGACGACCGCCGCCTCCTCGCCGACGCTCGGGTAGTCGACCAGGATCTTCATCAGGAAGCGGTCGACTTGTGCCTCCGGGAGCGGATAGGTGCCCTCCGACTCGATCGGGTTCTGGGTCGCCATCACGATGAACGGCAACGGCACCCCGTAGGGCGTCCCCCCGATCGTCACCTGCTGCTCCTGCATCACCTCGAGCAGCGCCGATTGAACCTTCGCGGGGGCGCGGTTGATCTCGTCCGCCAGCAGGAAGTTGGCGAACACTGGGCCGAGCTCGGTGTCGAAGGTGCCGCTGTCGGGCCGGTATACGCGCGTGCCGATCAGGTCGGCCGGGACCAGGTCAGGCGTGAACTGGACGCGGCTGTAGGAGCCGCCGAGGACCGCGGCCAGCGTCTTCACGGTCAGCGTCTTGGCCAAGCCGGGAACCCCCTCGAGCAGCACGTGGCCGCCCGCCAGCAGGCTCACCAGCAGCCGCTCGAGCATCGCGTCCTGACCGACGATCACCCGCTTGATCTCGTACAGCGCTTCCTGGAGCGCGTCACGCGCCTCCCGCCGTGCCTCGTTGGTTTGCTCGATCTCCGTCATCTATTTCCTCCTGTCACTGTCTGCTATACGAGGCGGCCAAACCAGCGTAGGGACATCGCGCTCCCGAGCAGCAGCAGCACCAGGCCCCCTCCCGCGAAGGTCGAGCTGATCTCGTGTTTGACCCGCTTGTGGCCAAGCTTCGCGGCCAGATGCGCGTACACCTCGCTCAGCTGGCCGGTGGCGGCGGCGGTGAACGCGCGCCCCCCGGAGATGCTCGCGATCTGAGCCAGCTCCTGAGGGCTCGGCGGAACCGGCACCGCCACGGTCGTCGATCCCCGCTTGATCGGGATCGTGCCGCGGTTCGTTCCGAGCGCGATCGTGTAGACCGGGATCTGCTGCGCGGCCGCCTGATGCGCGGCCGCCAGCGGCCTGGTGCCGACGTTCGAGGCGCCGTCGGACGCCAGCACGATCGCCGCCGGCGGGCGCTTGCCGTTGCTCGAGCGCAGGCTGGTGAGCTGGCGCAGCGCGGTGAGGAGCGCGTCGCCGATCGCCGTGCCGCCACTGGTGTGCAGCTCCCCGAGGGCCTGGCTGCTCAGCGCGTGATCGGTGCTCGGGGTCTGCAGCACGATCGCCTTGCTCGCGAACTCGAGCAGCCCGACCCGAATCGAGCTCGGCACGCCGGCGATGAACCGCTGCTCGGCGGCGCGCGCCGCTCCCAGGCGCGTCGGGGCCACGTCGGTCGCATTCATCGAGCTGCTGACGTCGGTGGCGAGCATGATCGCTCCGTCATCGACGGGGACCGCCACGCTTCGCTGCGGGCGGGCGGCGGCGATGATCAGGATCGCGAGCGCCAGCAAAAACGCGAGCATCGGCGCATGGCGGCGCCAGCGGGGTCGCCGCGGCGCCACCGACGGCGTCAGCGACGGGGCCACGAACGCCGCGGCGGCCCGCTGCCGCCGGCGCTGCTGACCGCGGTAGGCCCACACGAGCAGCGGCAGCGCGGCGAGCGCCAGGAGCACAAACGGCGACTGAAAGCTCATGGATAGCCGGGCGGCCGCGCGGCCAGCTTCACTTGTGCGGCGAGCGGCAGTCCGCCGCGTTGAATCTGAACCTGGACCCGGTCGCCCGGGTGCATGCCCGCAACCGCCGCCGTGACGTCGCCCGGCATTTCGATCGGACGGTTGTTCACGGAGGTGATCACATCTCCCGGGCCCAGTCCCGAAGCATCGGCCGGGCCACCGGGGACTACCGCGGTGATCACCACCCGATTGATCGGCAGGCTCTCCAGCTCGACTCCCAGCCACGGGGTCCCGGCGCTCGCCGACGCCTTCTGGGAGCCACCCGATCCGAGCGCGCGGGTGAGGCCGTATGCGCCGCCGGCGACGACCAGCAGCCCCACCGCGGCCAGCAGCGCCGCGCGGAGCCAGGGTGGTTTTGCGATTCTGGGCCGGCGAAGCGAGATCGACCTGAGGGGCCATCGCTGTCGCCACTGGCGCCGGGGACGCGGGATCGCCGTGACGCTCGGCGGAATGCGGGCGAGGCGCTCCTTCTGCGCTGGCATGGGCCGCTGTTTCGGGGCCGGCGGCCGCTCGGGCCCGGGCCGCTGCTCCGCTAGGGACGAGCGGTCGGAAGCAGGCATGGTGGCCCGGCGCCTGGCCAGCTCACGCGCCAGCGCGTCCGATTCGTCCTGCCAGTCCCCCGACCACAAATGCTTCGGCGAGCTCATTTATGCGAGGCGAATGTAAGCGCGAATCGTGAGAGCTGCTTAAGAGGTTGGATGAGGGCGTTAGGTGGAGCCGGTGGGCGTCCGAGGCCGGCGACGGGGAGATCCGGGAGGGCGAACGTCGCACTTCGGGGCCGCTTCCGCGTCGAACGTAACGGTGCCCCGCCTTCTCAGGCCATCAGCGGTGGTGTCATCGCTCACGCCTCGCGCTTTGCCTCGCGCTCGGCCGACGCGCGCTCTTCGAGCTTGCGGCGCAGATACCGCGCCTTGTCCGCTCGCCGCTGATGCTGAGCGGCTTCCTGCTCATCGTCCGCTGCGCGCGCCTGCTCGATTTCGACCTGCTCGCGCTTACGCTGAGCTTCCCTGAGCTCCTCGGTCTGGTGCTCATCGCTCATCTCGGATGAACCCTAGCGCCAGCGCCGGATTCTTCGAGCAATCAGCAAGCGCAATCAGACCGCGGCGGGCCAATACGGCAGCGGCGCAAGCGCTTGCACGTCACGACGTTGACACTCGGAGCTCGCCGCTCGCCGGGCCCGCGCCAGCTCGGCCCGCAAGTGCTCGCGCTCTGCCTCCAGCCCAGCGCCGGGCGGAGACTTCGCGGGCTGCTCCCACCATGGCTGTAGGTGACCTGTCGCCGTAGCCGTGATGATCGCCGGATTCGTCGCCGACGGCGCGAGTCCTCCTCGCCTCGAGCATTAGCGCGAGACGGCCGCCGAATCCGAGCTCCGACGCATAGAATCGCGCCCGCACGCGAGCGATCGAAGGAGAGGGCGATGACCGACCAGCGAGTGAAGTTCGTGCTCGAGGAGCAGGACATACCGACCCACTGGATCAACTTGATGGCGGACCTGCCCGGCGACGCGCCGCCGCCGCTGCACCCCGGCACCAAGCAGCCGGTGGGTCCGGACGATCTCGCCCCGCTGTTTCCGATGAGCCTGATCATGCAGGAAGTCTCGCCCGAGCCAGAGGTCGAGGTTCCTGAGGCGGTCCTGGAGGCGTACAAACTTTGGCGGCCCACGCCGCTGCACCGCGCCTTGAGGTTCGAGCGGGAGCTCGATACGCCGGCCCACATCTATTACAAGTACGAGGGCGGCTCTCCTCCCGGTTCGCACAAGCCAAACACCGCGGTCGCGCAGGCATATGAGAACGCCTCGGCCGGGATCAAAAAGCTGACCACCGAGACCGGCGCCGGTCAGTGGGGCTCGGCGCTGGCGTTCGCTTGCCGGCTGTTCGGACTGGAGTGCGAGGTCTGGATGGTGGGATCGAGCTACGACCAAAAGCCCTATCGCCGCTCGATGATGGAAACCTGGGGGGCGACAGTGCACCGCTCACCGTCGGAGGTCACCGAAGCCGGGCGCTCACAGCGCGAGCACTCGACCGGCTCGCTTGGGATCGCGATCTCGGAAGCGGTCGAGGTCGCGGCGCAGAACCCCGATACCAACTACTCGCTCGGCTCCGTGCTCAACCACGTGCTGCTTCACCAGACCGTGATCGGTCAAGAGGCGCTCGCGCAGATGGCGATGGCCGGAGAAGAGCCCGACCTGGTGATCGCTTGCGTCGGCGGCGGCTCGAACTTTGGCGGTCTCACGTTCCCGTTCCTGCGCCGTGTGATCCGCGACGGTGCGAGAACCAAGTTCATCGCCGCAGAGCCCTCAGCGTGCCCCACCCTCACCCGCGGCGTCTACGCGTATGACTTCGGCGACACCGTCGGCCTGACCCCGCTGATGCCGATGTTCACTCTCGGGCACGGCTTCGTCCCACCACCCGTGCACGCGGGTGGCCTGCGCTACCACGGAGATTCGCCGCTGGTCTGCGCGCTCGTCAGAGCGGGACTCGTGGAGCCGCGGGCATACCGCCAGAACGAGACCTTCGAGGCCGCCGTGCGCTTCGCTCGCTCGGAGGGAATCATCCCCGCGCCCGAGCCGGCTCACGCGATCCGGGCGGTGATCGAAGAAGCCACCGCGGCGCGGGAGGCCGGCGAACCGCGCGTGATTCTGCTCGGTCTCTGCGGCCACGGCAACTTCGATCTCAGCGCCTACGATGCCTACCTCGCGGGGAAGCTCGAGGACCCCGTGTTCTCCGAGCAGGATCTGGACGCGGCCCTGGCGGGGCTGCCGGAGGCGCCGGCCCTGGCGTGAGCTCACCACCCCAGAGCACCGACATTCCGGCGGCCCCAGGGCATGTCCGGCTCACCACGCAGAACGCCTAGCGACCTCTCGGCAAATTCCACTAATTCGATAGACTAATTGCAAAATCGACACGAAGGAGCCCGATGAGCGCGACCGACGAGCTGCTGAAGAACAACGAGGCATACGCGGCCTCATTCGACATGGCAGAGCTGCCGCTTCCTCCGGCTCGTAAAGTGGCGGTTGTCGCCTGTATGGACGCGCGGCTGAACGTCTACGGGGCACTGGGGCTGCAGGAGGGCGACGCGCACGTGATCCGCAATGCCGGCGGAGTGGTCACCGACGATGAGATTCGCTCACTCACGATCTCGCAGCGGCTGCTCGCCACGGAGGAAATCATCCTCATCCATCACACCGGCTGCGGCATGCTCACCTTCAGCGACGATGACTTCAAGGAATCGATTCAGCAGGAGACGGGGATCAAGCCAGAGTGGGCGGCTGAGGCATTCTCGGATCTCGAGACCGACGTCCGCCAGTCGATCGCCCGGATCAAGGCATCGCCTTTCATCCCGCGCAAAGACTCGGTTCGCGGTTTCATCTACGAGATCGAGACTGGCCGGCTGCGCGAGGTGACCTGACCACGGGCTCGCCTTCCGGGCACCGCGCGCAGTTCGCTGACCTCCTGTGATCCCATGTGCTTAGGAGCGCGCGAATCGGTGTAGGTGGTGGATATGAGCTCGAACAGCACATCCAAGACTTGGTTCATCACCGGCTCATCTCGCGGCTTTGGCCGTGTGTGGGCACAAGCTGCACTGGAGCGAGGCGATCGAGTCGCCGCGACCGCTCGTGACCCCTCCTCGATCTCGCCCCTAGCCGATGACTACGGCGAGGCGTTCCTGCCGCTATCGCTCGACGTCACAGACCGCTCAGCGGTGTTCGATGCGGTGGCCACCGCGAAAGACCGCTTCGGTCGTCTCGACGTGGTCGTCAACAACGCCGGCTACGGGTTGTTCGGGATGGTCGAGGAGATCACCGAAGCCCAGGCACGAGCGCAGATCGAGACCAATCTGTTCGGGGCACTGTGGGTCACCCAAGCGGTGCTGCCGATCATGCGCGAGCAACGTGGCGGCCACATCCTTCAGGTCTCCAGCGTCGGCGGGATCGGCGCCTTCCCGACGCTCAGTCTCTACAACGCCTCGAAGTGGGGGCTCGAGGCGATGAGCGACGCGCTCGCGCAGGAGGTCGCCGATTTTGGGATCCGGGTGACGATCATCGAGCCGGGCCCGTACGGAACCGATTGGAGCGGCAGCTCGGCTGTCCACGCCGACCCGATTGCCGCCTACGACGCAGTCCGGGAAGCGCGCCAGGCAGTTAGCGCCAGCAGAGACGTGGGCGATCCGGCCGCGACCGCGGGGGCGATCCTCAAGGTGGTCGACGCCGAGCAGCCGCCGTTGCGGCTGCTGTTGGGCACGTTTCCCCCGGCAGCGGTCGAAGAGATATACGAGCGGCGCCTCGCGACCTGGCGAGCGTGGCGGGAGGTCTCAGAAGCGGCACAGCGCTGATTCCACGGCGGTCACCGGCGCGAACACGGAGAGGCCGGCTGGCATAAGTACTCGCACCGCCGCCTCTCTCCTTTGAGATCGAAGCGCTGATCGGTCCGGTTACCCTGGTTGGTGTTGAGCCTCTCGCTTACTTTCGACGACGGTCCCGATCCGCGCGGCACGCCCGAGCTGCTCGACTTGCTCTCACAGCTTGGGGCGCACGCGACCTTTTTTCCGATCGCGGTCCGAGCGGTTGCGCAGCCGCGGCTGATCGCGAGGATCCTCGCGGCCGGGCACGCGGTGGGCGTGCACTGCGATCAGCACCTGCGGCACTCCGAGCGGGACCTCGATTCGCTCAGGGTCGACACCGCCCGAGCGCTCAGCGCGCTGCACTCGCTGGGCGCCAAGCCTTCGCTGTGGCGGACCCCGTGGGGCGATCTCGCGCCGTGGTCTGAGCAAGTCGCCGCGGAGCATCAGTTACGAATCGTCGGCTGGACGACCGACACGCACGACTGGCGAGGCGACGCCGCCGCCGCGATGTTCGAGCACGTGCGGCCGGACCTGCACGACGGCGCGGTGGTGTTGGCGCACGACGGGATCGGCCCGGGGGCGCGCCGGAGCTCCATCCGCCAGACCATCGAGCTCGTGCGGCTGATCGGGTCCTACGCCTCGAGCAGGCGGCTGCAGCTGCGAGCGCTGACGTGATCGTGGCAAGCGAACCCGGTCAGCGGACGCCGCCGCCGGAGCTCGAGCGGGCTCTCGATCTCATCGCTGCCGGCGCGGCCGCCCGCGACGCACGTCCGGATCCAGTGTTTCCGGAAGAGGCGATCGTCCAGCTCGAACGTCAGGGGGCGATGGCCTGGAACGCGATACCTGGCCCGGTGAGACCGCCCGCCGCTGCGGAGCTTGCGCTCGTTCAGGCGGTCGCGCGCGCGGACGGCTCGGTCGGCCGCGTCTTCGACGGGCATCTGAATGCGGTCGAGCGCCTGGCGGTGCAGGCTCCAAGCGCTTTGATGGACAGAGAGCTCGAGGCAGTGCGCGCCGGCGTCCTGCGCGCTGGCGTATGGGGCGGAGATCCGCTCCCGGGCGAAGGTCCCCCGGCAGCGGTCGTCGGCGAACCAGGGAGAGAGGTTCTCCGCGGCGTGAAGACGTTCTGCTCGGGCGCGGGGGGCCTAAACCGCGCGCTGGTGCTGGCGAGAACTCCCGCTGGCGGGCCACCGCTGTCGGTGTGGATCGATCTCACCGACAGCCGGCGCGTCGAGATCGACGAGAGCTGGTACCGGGCGCACGGGCTGCGCGCATCGGTTTCCCACCGAGTCGTGTTTCACGACGCCCCGGTGCTCGCGCGCCTCGGCGGCACCGGCGCAATCGGCGCGCAACCTTGGTTCAGTCGCGACGCGCTGCGAACGGCGGCCAGCTGGGCCGGGATGGCCGACAGCGCCGCTTGCAGCGCGCTCGACGAGCTCGCCGCGCGACCGCAGCAGGGGCCGCTCGAGGGTCTCGCGAGCGGGCGCATCCTCACAGCACAGCGGGCGATCCATCTGTGGATCGACGCCGCCGGACGGGCCATGGACGCGGCCGGACAAGAGCTGCCGCAGATCGCGGTCCAGGCGCGCGTGGCAATCGCCGATGCGGGCGCACAGCTACTGGAAACCGCGGCTCGCGCGGTCGGATCGAGGCCGTTCGCGCGCGCGGCGACGCTCGACAGAGCGCGACGAGACCTCGAGGTGTTCCTGCTTCAACATCGGCTCGAGCCGCTCCTCGCACGGCTCGGGGAGACCGCCCTGTCGGAGCGCTCGCGGTGAACTGGATGTCGATCGCGGACTTCGAGGCGCGCTACCGAAGCAATCCGGATCCCTGGGGTTACACGCACAGCCAGTATGAGCGCGACAAGTATGCCGCCACGCTGGCGGCCTGTGGACCCGGGCCTTTCCGCTGCGCGCTCGAGCTAGGCAGCTCGATCGGCGTCTTCAGCGCGATGCTGGCGCCGAGGTGCAGGCGGCTCGTCACGATCGATGCGTCGGCGACGGCGGTCGCCAGCGCGCGCGACCGGCTCTCACCGCACCCACAGGTCGATCTGATACTCGGCGAGATCCCAGACGCGATTCCTGACCACGATTACGACCTGGTGGTGGCTTCTGAGATCCTCTATTACCTCGCTCCAGTCACGCTTCGCGACACTCTCGAGGCGCTGGCCGAGCGGATGCCGGAGGGGGCACGGGTGGTCGCGGTCCACTGGCGAGCGTCCGGGCCCGAGCGGCCATTCGATGCCGAGCAGGTCCACGCGATCCTCCACGCCGCGCCGGCACTGACGACGATCGAGACGGCAGGCACCGATGAGTACTTGCTCGACGTGATGGTTCGGAAATGAGCGACGATTTCCAGCTACTGGTGCTCGGCGGCGGGCCCGCGGGTTTCTCCACCGCGGCTTCCTATCGGGAGGCCGGCGGCAGCGGAGCGGTAGCGATCGTCACCGACGAGGCGCGCATGCCGTACCGCCGCCCGCCGCTCACCAAGGATCTCCTGCGCGGCGAAAGCAGCGAGGAGGAGCTGCCGCTGGCTGAAGAGGACTGGCTCCGCGAGCAGCGGATCTCGTTGGTCTCCGGTCGCGCCGTGTCGATCGACCCAGACGGTCGCGCAGTCGCGCTCTCGGGCGGGCGCGGGCTCTCGTATGTATGCTGCGCGATCGCCACCGGCGCGGAGCCCAAGCGCCTCCCGCTACCTGGCGCGGACGACCCGGCGGTGCGGGTGATGAGGACGATCACCGACTTGCGCGAGCTGCAGAGACGGCTCGAGTCAGCTGCCCCGGTGGTTGTGATCGGGTCTGGGTTCATCGGCTGTGAGATCGCCTCGTCGCTGCGACTGCGAGGCCACCCGGTGACGCTCGTATCGGACGAGCCGGCGCCGAACTCCACGCGCCTGGGGCTGGAAGCAGCGCAGGAGCTCAGAGGATGGCTCGAGGACGACGGCGTGCAGCTGATGCTCGACACCGGCGTCGAGCGAATCGACCGGAGCGAGCGAGGGCTTCAGGTCAGCGCCAGCGAGCGCAGTGCCCGCGGAGCGGTCGTGGTCATGGCTGCGGGGGTGGCGCCGCGCAGCGAGCTCGCGGCAGGATGTGGTCTGGAGCTCGCCGACGGCGCCGTGCCGGTCGACTCGTCGATGCGCACTGCAATTCCGTCGCTGCTCGCGGTTGGAGATGTCTGCAAGGCTCACAACGAAGCCGCCGGCCGGCCGCTGCGGGTCGAGCACTGGGGCGACGCGCTCGGCCAAGGGCAAGTGGCAGGCCGGACCGGGGCCGGCGAGCGCGCGGCGTGGTCGGAGGTTCCGGGCTTCTGGTCGACGATCGGACGTAGGACGCTCAAGTACGCGGCCTGGGGGGACGGCTTCGACCAGGCGCGTGTAGAGCACCGTGGCGACGGCGGATTCACCGCTTGGTATGGCAAGGACGGGCTGCTCGCGGGGGTGCTCACCCACCAGGCCGATGAGGAATACGAGCGGGGCAAAGAGCTGATCGGGAAGGGCGAGCCGTGGAGCTCATAGGCGTCGTCGTGGTCCCCGCTCACGACGAGCAGGAACACATCGGAGGCTGCTTGGATGCGCTCGCTGCGCAGCAGGTGCCCGCGGGGTCGTTCGAGGTGATCGTCGTTATCGACGCCTGTCAGGACGCGACCCGGCAGGTCGCGGAGTCGAGGGCTTCGTCGCTCGGTCTTGCGCTGACGCTGCTCGAGGGGCCCGGGCAGGGTGCGGGAACCGCGCGACGGCTCGGGATGGACGCAGCCGCCAGACGTTTGCTCGACGCCGGCATCGAACACGGCCTGATTGCCTGCACCGACGCCGACTCGCGCCCGACGCCCCTGTGGCTCGCGCGGCAGCTCTCGCACGTTCGCGCGGGAGCTATGGCGATCGCCGGCGTGATCGAACTCGATCCGCAGGAGGCCGCCGAGCTTCCGGCCGCGGTCCCGCGCCGCCGCGCGCGCGACGCCGCAGCACGGCTCGAGCGGGTGCGTGAGCGCGAGCCCGACGCGGCCCACCACCACTTCGCGGGCGCATCGCTGGGAGTCACCGCCGGCACCTACCGCGACGTCGGCGGGCTCGAGCCCGTGCCGGCGCTCGAGGACGCCGCTTTCGCTGAGCGACTGCGAAGGCATGGAATCCCGATCTTGCGTGCCTCGGACGTGGTGGTTCACACCTCGGCCAGGGCGGTGGGCCGCACACCCCGCGGCTTATCGGTCGACCTGGCCGTCTCCAGCTGGGCGGAGCGGCGCCGCTACCGCGCTGACCAGTTCACGCCAGAGCGCCTGCGAGCCTTGAAGGGCGCCGCCTCCGTGGCGGTGATCATTCCCACGAAGGAATGTGCGGCGACCATCGACGGCGTCTTGCGCGCGACCGTGCGGCCGCTGGCGGAGCAGGGGCTGGTCGATGAGGTGTTGGTTGTGGATGCGGCATCAAGCGATGGATCGGCTGCGATCGCATCGGCCGCCGGTGCGCGGGTGCTGCAGCAGGACGCTCTGCTCGAGGAATATGGGCCGGCGCTCGGCAAGGGCGATGCGATGTGGCGGGCGCTGCACGAGACCAGCGGCGAGATCGTCTGCTTTCTCGACGGCGACACCAGCAACTCCGACCCGCGACACCTCTCGGGGTTGCTGGGCCCCCTGATCACCGATCGCGCGCTGCAGCTGGTCAAAGGGGCCTTCGACCGGCCGCTTCGCATCGGGACAGGCGAGCTCGTCAACGAGGGTGGCCGGGTGACCGAGCTGATGGCGCGACCGCTGCTGAACCTGCACGAGCCGCTGCTCGCGGGGTTCGCACAGCCGCTGGCTGGTGAAGTGGCAGCGCGACGAGAGCTGCTCGAAGCTGTCTCGCTTCCGGTCGGGTACGGAGTCGAGATCGCGGTGCTGATCGATGCTTTGCGGCTATTCGGCCTCGATGCGCTCGCGGAGTGCCACCTGGGTACGCGGCAGAACCGCCACCAGCCCCTGCGAGCGCTCGGCGAGATGGCGTACGCCGTGCTAGCGGCCGCCGAGCGGCGACTTGGCACGCGCACCACCCCGCTGACCGGCGCCTACCTGCGGCCGTGGGACGATCTCAGCGTCGCACGGGTCCCGATCGAGGAGCGTCCGCCGCTGGCGAGCCTACGCCGTCCACAGGAGGCGGTCTCCCAAGAGCGATCGGCGCGTCGTGGGACCTTGGTCACCAACGCGTACTCCTTGCGGTCAGAGACCGAACAGCACCGCCGGCAGGCAATTGGTCAAGGCGTGCGCAAGCCAGCAAGGGCCGATGCTGCCCGAGCGCTCCCGCAGCCAGCCGAGCGTCCAGCCCGCGATCAGCTGGAGGGGAAGCAATGGCCACAGCGAGAGGCTGACCAGCAGCAGCAGCGTGTGCGGTGCGAAGAAGATCAGCGCCTGGAAGATGTTCCCCAATTGGAAGCCGAAGCGCCTGAACAGCACGCCCGCGAGGAAGCCGCGAAACAGCATCTCTTCGGCCAGCGCCAGTAGAACGATCGCCACATAGTCACCGGCGCTACTCGGCGCCCCGACGACGTTCTTCGAGCCGCCGTGCAGCACGTGGCTAGGAATCACGTTCAGCGCAAGCACGGCCAGCGCGGTCACGGGAATCACCAGCGCGAGCGCAAGCACATACCCTGACCCCGTCCCCGGCTGCAGCCCCACCGCGACCAGGGCCTGCTGTCGCGACCATCCCGAGCTTCGCAACCTGCGCGCCCAAACCATCGACGGCAAGCTGAAAATCAGCAACTCAACCACTGCAGAAGCCATCTGGTCAGCCTCCTCTTAGATCGTCGCCGGGCTCGATTCGCCGCCACGACCCAGCCGGCTCTTCCTCGCTCAGCCCTTCGCTCGCGTCCCCTCCGGCAATGTGCTCGAGAAGATCGCCCGGCTGACAATCGAGCTCGCGACAGATTGCCTCCAGGGTCGAGAACCGGATCGCTCTCGCCTTGCCCGTCTTCAGGATCGACAGATTCGCCACGGTCAGGCCGATCCGGTTGGAGAGGTCGGTCAGGCTCAGCTCGCGCTCGTACAGCAGGCGGTCCAGGTGCAACACGATCGGCATCGCAAGCCTCGTTCAGACCGTCAACGCCTGTTCGTCGGCGAGCTCGGAGCCGACGCGGAACGCGGCGGCCAGCGCGAGCAGCAACAGGCCCACGACGAGCACCAGCACGTCGATCCCAAAATGCGATCGCAGGCTCAGGCCGCGAGCGGCCACCGTGTGTTCCAGGTACAGCCCGCCGGCCCAGATCGCAAGCGAGTGAGCCAGCTCGAACGCGATCACCGCCAAGCCGATCCGCCGCAGCCGCAGCGCGTTCTCGCGAGCAAACGTGTCGCCGGCTTGTAGCGCCGCCAGGAGCGCGCGCAGCTGGTGCAGGACGAACAGCCACCAGGCCGCGGCCAGGGCGAGGATGGCTGCGGCGACGAGCACGAACGACAGCCGTGGACGGGCAAAGCTCAGCGGGCCGCCGCTGACCCCGACTTTCGCCGACGATGCGCCCAGCTGGCTGGATGAGATGTGATACGCGGAGGGCGGAAGCTGAAAGTGGAAATCGAGCTTCAGCGCGCCGCCGCTTACGCCGTGGGTCGCGAGGACCACAAGCACCGTCGCCGTGGCGATCGTCGCCGCGATGGACAGCCACCAGAGGACTCCGATGGCCAACGTCCACCCCCTCGCCCAACCTCTGGATCGCGCCACGGTGGACCTCCCTTCACAAGTTGTAAGTCCGAGATCATATCGATTATCGATATGGGAGGCCAGGCGCCGGTAAGCTACGCCGCATGTTGGCGATCGTCTTTGAGCGCAACGGCGGCCCGGAAGTGCTCGAGCCTCAGCAGGTTCCGGACCCTTCTCCGTCCGAGCAGCAGGCGCTGGTCGAGGTCGAGGCGGTCGGAGTCAATTTCCGAGACGTCTACGAACGTCAGGGAGGCGGATACGGGTCGGCTCCCCCAGCGATCGTCGGCGTTGAAGGAGCCGGGAGGATCGCTGATACCGGCGAGCGCGTGGCTTGGGCCCACGTGCCTGGCAGTTACGCCGAGCGAGTCGCGGCGCCACGGGAGAACCTCGTGCCGATTCCCGATCCGGTGAGCACTGAGATCGCGGCGGCCGCGCTGCTTCAGGGCATGACGGCTCATTACCTCGCATTCGACTCCTACCCGGTTCGAGAGGGCGATTGGGTGGTCGTGCACGCCGCTGCGGGCGGCGTCGGCCTGCTCCTGACCCAGATCGCGAAGCTGCGCGGCGGGCGCGTGATCGCGACGACCTCCTCGCCCGAAAAGGCTGCGCTGGCGCGTGAGGCCGGCGCGGAGGAGACGATCGGTTACGAGGACTTCGCTGATCGCGTCGCCGAGATCACGGGAGGCGAGCGGGCCGCGGCAGTCTACGACGGGATCGGCAAGGCGACCTTCGTCGAGGGTCTGAAGGCGCTACGCCCGCTGGGGAGGATGATCCTTTACGGAGCGGCGAGCGGTCAGCCTGAGCCGCTCGTGGTTGCGTCGCTGGCGCCTGCCGGATCGCTGTACGTGCAGCGGCCGACGCTGATGACCTACACGCGCACGCCGGAGCTGCTGCGGGAGCGGGCCGCCGGGCTCTTCGAGCTGATCGAGAACGGCCTGTTGAACGTGCGGATCGGAGCGCGCTACCCACTCGACGAGGCCCGCCAGGCACACGAAGACCTCGAGGCGCGCACGACGACCGGAAAGCTGCTGCTGCGCCCGGGTTCGAGGTGAGCGCTTCCGCTCTCCCGCGGATCCCGGCCTCAGCAGGCGCCTTGATCTTTGACGCGGCGGGACGCCTGCTGATCTTGAAGCCCACCTACAAGAAGGGATGGACAGTCCCCGGTGGTCAGGTTGACGCAAACGGCGAGTCGCCGTGGGAGGCGTGCCAGCGCGAAGCCGTCGAGGAGTGCGGCGTCGAGCTCCAGCACGGTCGGCTGGCGTGCGTCGACTTCCTGCGACCCAAACCTGACCGGCCAGGCGGCATTCGGTTCCTCTTCGACTGCGGAACCGCGAGTGACCGCGAGCTCGGCGCGATCAGGCTCCAGGAGGCGGAGATCGAGGACCACCGCTTGGTCGAGCCGGAGGAGGCACTGGCGCTCCTGAGCGGGCCGCTCCAGCGCCGGGTATCCGCCGCCCTAAGCGCGGAGCATTGCGTGTACCTCGAAGACGGGCGTTTGGTGCCGGACGTGGCGCCCTGATCAGTGATCACCCTCGTCCGCTGGACGTAGACCCTGGGCGCGAACACCGTGAAGGGACCGTTCCCCTGGTCGCACAGGGGTGACTCACCGACGCATCCGCGCTGATCGATAGCTTTCCGGCATGTCCGGAACGTCCGGCGGTCGTCGTCGAGTGCCGCCCGGCGGTCGCGATCGAGTCCCGTCCGGCGGCCATCGCCGAGCGCCGTCTGGACGTCGGGACCGAGCGCCGACCGGCAGTCGGAGGCGAGCGCCCAGAAAGCTGAGCCGCCAAGTTCGGTTCCGTCGGACGATGCTCGGGCTGGCCACGCTCGTTGTCGTGATCGGACTGATCGTGGTCCTGCTGAGCTCGGGGGGGACGTCGTCGTCGACTGCCTCCGCAGCGCGCTCGGACGGTAGGCACGGCGCCAGCGCGACCGTTGCCGACGGGTCTGGCGCGCGCGCCGACAAGTCAGCCGCGGTGTCCCCGTTCAGGCGAGTTCCCGCGGGACCGCCGACCGATCAGCGCCGGCTCGCGCTGATCAAGACGATCAGCGGGCACATCTCACCGAAATCGGTGGCCGCGTCTGACACCGGGCTGGTGTTCGCCCAGAACATGATGTACACCCACACTGTCACCGTCTACAGCAGCGCCGGATCGCTGGTGAAGACGATCCCGGACACCGTGAACATGGCGAGCTTCGGTTTCCCGGGGCATCCTGGAATTACCCACGGCGCTCCGGTCGAGGCGGCATTCACGCCCGACGCCAGGCACGTCTACGTCTCGAACTACTCGATGTATGGCACCGGCTTCGGTCCCGAGGGAAACGACGACTGCACGCCGGCAAGCGCCGACGCAGCGGGGGACACAAACAGCTACGTCTACCGGATCAACACCTCGACGCTGGCGATCGATCAAGTCATCGAGGTGGGAATGGTCCCCAAGTTCCTGGCGGTGACGCCCAACGGGAAGTACCTCCTGGTCTCCAACTGGTGCTCCTACGATTTGAGCGTGGTCAACATCGCCGAGGGCAAACAGGTCGCACGGCTGCCGATCGGGGCCTACCCCCGGGGTCTCGCAATTTCCCCCAACTCCCAGACCGCCTACGTTGCGATCATGGGCGGCGACACGGTGGTCAAGGTGAACTTGACGAACTTGACCGAAGAGGGCAGCTTCGTCGTCGGCGAGAACCCCCGCCACTTGGTGATCGACCCGACCGGCCATTTTCTCTACGCCTCCCTGAATGGCCCGGGGGACGTCGTCAAGATCAACCTGGCCACCGACTCGGTCGTCGGCGAGACCCATACCGGAGACGATTGCCGCTCGCTCGCAATATCAGCGGACGGTCGCTCCCTGTACGTCGTCAATTACTCGTCGGACACCATCACCAAGCTGCGGGCCTCAGATTTGAGCGTCCTCCAGACGGTCCCCACCGGCGTCCATCCAATCGGGATCACGTACGACGCGGCCACTGGGGACATCTGGGTGGCGGTGTACAGCGGCCAGATCCTGGTCTTCGCCGACCGGGCGTGAGGCGGCGACGCAGGGAGGCCGGCGGCACGGGCGGGTGACGAGTCAGGAGCCGTGACGGTTAGCCGCGCGCGGGCGGGCGGTCACGAGCCGGGAACGTCGGCCGGGCACGACGCTGAACCGCGAGAAGTACCTGGTCAATGCCCCAATCGGACCCCGCGCAGCGCCCGTATGCAGGGCGACGTCTGAGCGCGTACGGGACGCCGTCCCGAAACTCGCCGCCCGGGATATATCACCCAGAAATCAACTCGGAGGTGAGCATGCTGCTCGCGATAGCAATCATCCTGTTGATACTCGCGGTCGTCGGTGGCCTCACGGTTCACCCGCTGCTGTTCCTGCTCGCGGCCCTCGCCGTTCTGGCGTTCTTCGGCAGCCGTCGCGGGACGCTTTTCTGAAAGGACGCATCGCCACATCCGCGACCCAGCCCGCGTGGCGGATCGCCAACTCACGCCAGCCCGCCCGTGTGGCGGGCTGGCCGCATGTTGAGCCACGCTGTCCGACTCGCCCCTTCAGGACGCGCGATCCGCGGTAACCGCCCCGGTAGACCCGCTCGCAACAGCCCGCCTCGCCTGCCGCGCCGGCGCGCCGGCTCAGGTCATCGCCGCGACCAGGCGATGATGGCGCAGTTGAGCGGGCGGAGCGCCGTGAAGCACCCAGTTCCCGTCTTCTGCGCGGCTGATAACGCCTGAGCGAGCCAGCTCCCCCATCGCCGTGGTAACCGATGGACGGTGGGCGCCGACTATGTCGGCCAGCCGTTGATGGGAGAGCGGCAACGGGACTACGATCCCGCCTGATCGAACGCGTCCCCATCGCTCGGCCAGATGCCAGAGCGTCAGCAGCAGGCGATCGTCGATACGCTGGTGATGGGCGATGGCCAGCGCAACCGCCAAGTGGTGCGCGCGCCTGGTGCCTCGGGCAAACAGTTCGACGCCAAGCTGCGGCCACGGGTTCATGCGTATCACCAGGCCGTGATCGAGCACCGCTAGACGCGTTGACTCGAGCACCACCCATCCGACCTCCGCATGGACGTGCGACCCCTCGGCGTCCCAGCTCCAGGGACGGAGAACATCGCCTGCCCCGAGCAACTCGACGCAGGTACGCCCGAGCACGTCGACCTCTCGTGACAGCAGGCCCTCGATGATCAGAAAACCGCGATGGTGTTTGTCCGGCTCGACCGCTCCGACCGCATCCCAATCTCCGGTCGAGAGACGGCGTTCGCGGGTCAGCGCCTGGCGACGCGCGCGGGCGAGCTCCGCTTCATCGAGGAGATCGGCGAGCTCCGGATCGGCGTCAACGATGCTGATCAGGTCTGTTACCGAAGGCATCTGTCGTCCACTTCCGAGACACTACCCTCACCTCGCCAGTTAGCATCGGTCCTCCGAGTCGCGATCGCTTCACGTTAGGGTGAGCAGATCCTCCGATCAAGACCGCGTCGGCGGCGAGACGTCCGAGCGAAGACGTCGTTTCGATTCGCACCATCGACGCGCGGGTACGGTCCCGACGAGACCGTCGACCCCTCATCGCTGAGGGTGATCCCTCGCCAGCGAGGGTGAAAGGAGAAGAGGCCCCATGATTTGGGTGCTCGTTGGTGTTGTGGTCGTGTTGTTAGTGATAATCGCGGCGCTGCTTGTGCGCGAGCAGCGCTCGCGTCAGCTGAGGAAAGGCTTTGGTCCGGAATACAAGCGGGTCGTGGCCGAGCACGGAGACCAGCGCTCCGCCGAGCGGGAACTGGCCGAGCGGCGGCAACGCCTGGACCAGTTTCAAATCCGTGACCTGGAACCGTCGGCCCGTGAGCGGTACTTGCAGCGTTGGAGGACTACTCAGCGACGTTTCGTCGACGAGCCGGTCGCGGCCGTAGGCGAGGCCCACGTGCTCGTCCAGCAGGTCATGCACGACCGCGGCTATCCGGTCGATGAAGACTTCGATCAACGTGCTGCGGACATCTCCGTCGAGCACCCCGATGTGGTCGAGAACTATCGCGCGGCACACGGAATCTCTGTCAGAGCGCAGAACGGACAGGCCACCACCGAGCAACTCCGTCAGTCGATGGTCCACTTCCGGGCGCTGTTCGACGATTTGCTCGCACCCAGCGACACATCAAGAGCTCGTGACGGGGATCAGAGCGTCACGCCAAGCGCGAGCACGAAAGGGCGGTAACGATGGAACGTAACGAGGAGTCGCTGAGCACTCGGGATCTGGCCTCCCCCAACGATCCGGTTGCCTCGCCTAACGATCCAGCAGCCTCACGGTCCGATACTGGCGCCACGACGGAACCCGTCGCTCACGGTTCAGCGCCGGAGGGAGCACCGCTGCAGATTGTCGATCAGACGCAGGTGCCCGACGCACAGGCGGCGGCCGCCCCGGCGCCGAGGGACGCGGAAGCTACTGATCGCGCAGAGACGGACAGCGGTCGCGCGCCGCTCGATGCGCAGGGCACTCCAGCACCGGCCGACGCGTACGGATCTCCGGCGGCGGCCGACGCCGACATGACCTCCGCCCCAACCGAGATGGACCGCGCTCCGGCCCCGGCGGATGCGCAGGGCACTTCGACGCAATCCGCGACGGGCAGCGCTCCCGCGGCAGCTCCCTCCGCGGCTTCGACACCGTCCGCAGACGCCCAGACCGCCAGCAACGAGCCGCTGCTGGCCGCCGACTCGAGTGCCGCCTTCCAGCGGCGCTGGGAGGAGGTCCAGACCAGGTTCGTGGATGACCCCCAGGGCGCGGTCGAGGACGCGGATCGACTGGTAGCCAACGTCATGCAGCAGCTCGCCGAAGGCTTCGCGCAAGAGCGAGAGGGGCTCGAGGCGCAATGGGGTCGCGGCGAGGACATCTCGACTGAAGACCTTCGCGTGGCGATGCAGCGCTACCGCTCATTCTTCCAGCGGCTGCTCTCGACCTAGAGCCAACGGATCGCGGTAGCAACGGAGGCCCGCCTCACGCCCTTGCATCAAAGGGTGTGGGTCGGGCCTCGCGCGCGCAACGCCCACCCTTATCGACCCGACGCTGCCAACGGCCCAGATTTCCGATAATGGCGGGCATGCGTCAAGCGCAAAAGCCGAGCGGCCGGCAATCGCGATGAACCGGATCGAGCGGCGACCGCTCGGCCGCTCGGGACTCGAGGTCTCGCGACTGTCGCTCGGCTCGTGGCGGACGTTTGAGCGCATCTCGATGGATGACGGTCTGGCTGTTATGCGCGCCGCCCAGGAGCACGGAGTCAACTTCCTCGACGACGCGCGCTACAACGACGAGACAGGCAGCGCCCCGATCGCCACTGGCTACTCGGAGGTCGTGTTCGGCGAGCTGTTTCGCGCCGCGGGCTGGAACCGCACCGACACGGTCGTCGCCAACAAGCTGTGGTGGGAGTTCTGGCCCGAGCAAAGCGCCGCCGCCGAGCTCGACGGGTCGCTCGCGCGGATGGGGTTCGACTACGTCGACCTGATCTACGCAAACCCGCCCCCGGCCGGGGTATCGGTTGGCGAGATGGTGGCCGCAGTCGGCGAGCTGGTGCAGTCGGGAAGGGCGCGTGCCTGGGGCATCGTCAACTGGGAGGCGGAGCCATTCCTGGAGGCGGCCCGGGAGGCGGAGCGGCAAGGAGTTACCCTCCCCTGCGCCGCGCAGCTGCCTTACAGCATCGTCCAACGGGAATGGGTCGAGAGCGCCCAGATGGGCGCTGCCCTCGAGGCGTCGGGCGCCGGCGTGGTGGCTTCGTTCGTGATCGCTGGCGGCGTGCTGACTGGCAAGTACGACGCCGGGCAGACGGGCCGCGCAACCCGTGAGTACACAGGTACGCGCTTTGCGGCCGCCCGGGAGCGGGGCGCTCGGCTCCGCTCGCTTCGCGCGGGAGCTGGGCAAGAGCCCCGCAGCACTGGCGATCGCCTTCGCGCTGGCAAATCACTCGGTGACGAGCGTCCTGTTCGGAGCCACTTCCGCCGCGCAGATCAGCGAGAACGTAGCCGCGCTCGAAATACATCAGGCAACCGTCGAGCGGGTAGCGGCGATCTAAACCGGCAACCGTGGCGATCAGCGATGTGGAGCTGCTGGAAGGCCGCGCCGGCGGCGAGCCCGCGCTCGAGGTGGCGCTCCCCCCGGCGCTGCTCACGATGGTCAGCCACGGCGAGCGCGGTCCGGTGCTCCGGCACTACCGCCCACCGGCCATGGTCGCCTTCGGGCGACGGGACGCGTTGCTGCCTGGTTTCTCGCGGGCGGCCGCGATCGCCCTGCGGCTGGGGTTCACGCCGGTGATCCGCAGCGCAGGAGGGCGCGCCGCGGCCTTTGACGATGGCTGCATCGTTTTCGACGAGATCATGTCGACGACCGACTCCACGATCGGCATCCGAGCGCGCTTTGAGGATGAAGCCAACCGGCTCACGCAAGCATTGCGACGGCTGGGCGTCGACGCCCGCGTCGGCGAGGTCGCCGGCGAATACTGCCCAGGCGAATTCACGGTCAACGCTCGCGGCGCGACCAAGCTGATCGGCACGGCCCAGCGGATCGTCCGCGGCGCATGGCTGTTCTCCACCGTGGTCGTGGTGCGGTCAGCGAACCGGCTGCGGCACGTCCTCGAACACGTCTACGGTGAGCTGGAACTTGCTTGGGACCCGCGCACGTTCGGCTGGGTAGCGAAGGAGGTCCCAGGCGTGACCATCGAGGAGGTCGAGCGGGCGCTGATTGAGTCCTACGCGAGGCGCTATCGCCTGATGCCGGTCAAGCTCTCAAGCCACGAGCTCGCGGCGGCCGGCGACCTGCTTACCCGGCACCGAGTGAGCGTCGCGCCCGGCAGCGAGTGAGCGTCGCGCCCGGCAGCGAGTGAGCGTCGCGCCCAGCCCGAGCGGCGCTGGTTGCTAGCTTGGGCTGATGGCCGCGATCGGCATCTCCACCCCCCGGCGTGATTCCGAGCCGAAGGTACGCGGCACCACTAGGTTCGCCGCCGATCCCCCGGTTGTGGGGCTGCTCCACGCTCGCCTGGTGCTCGCACACGAGGCACACGCGATGGTCTCCGCGATTCGGGCCGAGGCCGCGGTCGCCCTCCCGGGCGTGGTAGCGGTTTTGACGGCTGCTGACCTGCCAATCGTTGCACGCGGCCGGGGACGGATGTACGAGCCGCTCGCGCACGAGGAAGTGATCTACGCCGGCCAACCGGTGGCGCTGGTGATCGCCGAGAGCGAGGCGCTGGCCGAGGACGGCGCCGAGCAGGTCGAAGTCCAGCTCGAGCCGCTCGAGCCCGTGCTTGACGTCGAGGCCGCAGCGCGTCCCGGTGCACCAAAGGCGCGCGTCAAAGCGCGTTCCGAGGGCGCAGGTTCGGATGTCGCCGACGCCCACGCGTCGGTCTCGACCGACGAGCTGGACGAAGACGAGGAGCTCTCCGAGAACGTGCTCGATACGGCGCGGCTTCAACACGGCGATATCGAGCGGGCGCTGGCCGACAGCGAGATCGTCGTCGAAGCCCGGTTCACGACCCCGTGGATGTATCAGGGCTATCTCGAACCGCAGACCGCGACCGCATGGCTCGAGCCTGATGGTGGGCTGATCGTCAGCACCTCGAGCCAGGCTCCGTTCTCCACCCGGGATGGGTTGGCGGAGCTGTTCGGCATGCCGACCGACCGAGTCACGGTCCGCACCGCGCCACTGGGCGGAGCGTTCGGAGGCAAGATAATGGTCGTCGAACCCCTGGTTGCCTCGGCGGCGATCGCGGTTCGCCGTCCTGTCCGGCTGGTGATGACCCGAACCGAGGACATGGCCGCGGCCAACCCGGCGGGTGCTGAGGTTCTAAGCCTGGAGGTCGGCGCCGATGCCAGCGGCAAGTTGACCGCAGTTCGTGCCCGCGTGCTCGTCGACCGCGGCGCGACCGACGACTTCGGCGTCGAGCCGATCGCCGCGATGCTCGCCGCCGGCCCATACCGCTGGCGCGCTCAGGAGCTGACAGCGCTGGGAATCGCCACCAACCGCGTGACCTTCGGCGCCTACCGCGCGCCGACCGCAGCGCCCGCCGCATTCGCGGTGGAGTCACTGCTCGACGAACTCGCGCTGCGGCTCGAAATCGACCCCCTGGAGCTGCGGCTGCGCAACGTCGCGGTGGAAGGCGACCGGGCGCCTTCCGGACAGCCGTTCTCGATCTTCGGGGCGCGGGAGTGCCTGGAGCGCATAAGCGGCCACCACCTGTGGACGCGCCGAGGCGAGCTGCCCGCTGGCGAGGGCATCGGGCTGGCCATCGGATGGTGGCCGGGAGGCTACGAGCCAGCCGCCGCCGCGTGCCGGCTCGACGCCGACGGCCGGCTGACGATCGTCACCGGAGCAGCCGACATGACCGGAGTCGAGACCAGCTTTGCGTTGATCGCAGCCGATGCGTTCGGCGTCGACCCCTCGCGCGTCCGGGTCGTCCACGCCGACACCGCGGCAGCGCCGTACGCCGGAACGAGCGGAGGCAGCAAGATCACCTACACCGTCGGTCGTGCGGTCGAGCGCGCCGCCACCGAGGCACGGCAGCGCCTACTGGACGTAGCGGCCCAAGAGCTCGAGATCGCACCCGAGGATCTCGAGATCATCGACGGGGCGGTGCAACCCGTCGGCGTGCCCGCAAAAGCACTCGCGATCGACGAACTCGCGGGCAAGATCCTGCGCTTCGGGAGCCCGTATCCGCCTGTCGAGGGCCACGGTCGCGTTTCTCTGCCGCAGGCACCCCAGTCCGCTGCGCATCTCTCGCATGTCCGTGTCGATCGCGACACCGGCGCGGTCACCGTTCTGGCGCATGTGGTCGCACAGGATGTGGGCCGCGCTCTGAACCCGGCCCTGGTTCAGGGCCAGATGCACGGCGGCGCAACGCAAGGCCTCGGATGGGCGCTGCTCGAGGAACTGGCGCATGATGGCTACGGCCAGCTGATCACCGGCACGTTCGTCGATTACGCGCTACCGACCGCGACCGTTGTCCCACCGATCGACACCGAGATCGTCGAGGTGCCCGCTCCGGAAGGGCCGTACGGAGCAAAAGGAGTCGGCGAAGCGCCCGTCGTTGGCGTTCCGGGTGCGGTCGCGAATGCGATCGCGGCGGCCACCGGAGGGGCGCGATTGCGGGAGCTGCCGATGAAGCCCGAGCGAGTCTGGCGAGCGCTGCAGGACCGCGACAGCCGTTAGCCGCGGCGTCTGCGCCTTCGGATGCGGCGACCTTCACCGGACGGGCACGTTGGCTTTCGCGCGAGCACCACCACCGGACCGGCGCTCGCGGCGCTCGATGCGCGCCTGGCGTCGTACCTGGTCCCGGATTGACCGACGACGGGCGCCCGACGCCGCCGTAGAAACTGTTGCTGCTCGCTCGGCCACGAGCTCGAAAACCCCCACCGGGAGACCCGCGCCTTTCACGGCGAACGCTCCCAAGTCGTGGAGCCTGAAGGCGCCGGCGATGAGCGGCGCGGTGTGCTCGCTCACATACACCGTCCCAGGGCGAGCGAGGGCTTCGATCCGCTTTGCCAGGGCGACCGCGTAGCCGTTGACGGTGTAGTAGCGCATGTACCTGTCACCGATCGTGCCCGTCAGGACCTCGCCGGAGTTGATCCCGACTCGAACCGACAGCTCCAGGCCGTGGTCGCTGCGGAGCTCGGCGGCTGGCCCGCTGATCGCATCCGTGAGCCACAGCGCGGCCCGACATGCTCGCCGGGCATGATGATCGCATCCCGCTCGCGGTTCGAAGACGGCTTTGATCCCATCGCCCGTAAAGCTCGCAACCCAGCCACCGAATCGATACACGCTCTCGCACATCAGCTCGAACAAGCCATCGATCACCGACCACCACTCCTCGAGCTCGATCGCGCTGATCAGGCCCATCGAGCCTTTGACGTCGACGAACAGCACCGTCACGACCTTGCGCTCGGTACCGCCGAGCGCAGAGAAACCGAGGTCGTCGCCGAGCGCGTGGCGGCTGGCAAACGCTGCCGGCTTCGCAAGCATCTGGTCGCTGGCCATCTTCAAGTCCTCAAATACGGCGGGCTCCACCGGTTACCCGAGGGCGCGCTCCTCGTGGCAAGCAAGGGCGTCCTCACATGGGGAAGCCAGTGTCCACAGGCGCTCGAGGTCGCGTGCCGCGGCCTCCTCGCGCTCGATCGCAGCACGGTAGGCGAGATACGCCGCGTGGTTGCTTGAGCCGGCGTCCAACCAGGCGCGCAACGCCCGCTCGGACTCGGTTTCCTCGACCAGCCAAGCCACGTAGGCTCCATCGAGCAGGCGAACTCCGATCTCCGCAATCTCATGTTTGGCTTCTGCAGTCATTGCTGTGACTCCTTTTCAAGCGGCAAGTAGGGTGAGGGTTCCGTCGTTTTCGAGCTCTGTTCGCAGGCGCTCGAGCGCCCTGGTCCGGGTTGGCCCGATGCTGCCGATCGGCATGTCCAAGACCGCCGATATCTGTTCGTACGGTGGACGCGGCTCGGCCATCAGCAGCGCTAGCAACGCCCGGTCACTCGCCCGCAGGCGAGCGAACCCGCGCCAGAGCGCTTCGTCGCGCTCGGCGATCAGCAAGTCCTCGCCGGGCACCATCTCCGACCACTGCATCTCCGGAGCGTCGTGCCCGTACGGAAGCTGCCTTGGCGCGTCGCGGAGAACCCGCAGGCACTCTCGCCGCGCGGTCGTTGCGAGCCAGGCCCCCACGCGAGTTGGATCGGTCAGACGATCCAGGTGCTCGATCAGCCGCAGCCAGGTCGCCTGAGCGGCATCGGCCGCGTCGGCTTCCCGCAACCGATGGGCGCGGGCCACGGCCGACAGCAGCCCGCCGAACTTGCGCACCAGGCCTTGCCAGCCTCGCTCCTCGCCGGCCGACGCGGAGCTGACCAAAGCGACGACCTCGTTGGCGGAGCTCGGCTCGCGGGCAGCGCGCCGATCAGATCTAGCGCCGGCGGCGGTGATCATCGCTCCTCCGAAACGGCCGTGGGGACCACTGTGCGGCGGCGAAGGATTCCGCGCATCCGGCGAGCGGGCGCCCAGCCGGACTCGGACGGTCCCCGACCGGCGACCAGGTCGCGGTGCGGCCGCCGACTAGCCACTGCCTCGCGGTGCAGGTCGGCCACGCGCGCGTTTGCAAGCAGTTGGGTGATGTGGTTGCTGACGATCACGGGTTCCCCTCGTAGTTGACTGTGGGGGAACGATCCGTGGAGGCGGTCAGCAGACGCTCACCAACCGCTCACGATCTGCTCACCGGTCGGATGGAGACTCACATGAACAGAGCCATAGCCGGCGCACCTGATACATCCGCTCACCGGCGAAAGCGCTCGCCTGTTACCGTTCGCAGCGTGGGAGTCGCGGTTTCGCTGGGCTTCCTGGGACCGTTTGAGTTGCGCATCGACGGAGGCGCCGCGGTCCCCTTAGGAGGCCGTCGGCAGCGAGCGCTCCTCCTCGTTCTCGCGCTCCACGCCAATCAGGCGGTTGCAACGGACCGTCTGATCGATGAGCTATGGGGCGAGAATCCCCCCGCAACCGCGCAGCACACCGTGCACGTGTTCGTTTCCCGGCTGCGCGGGGCGCTCGGAGATGCCGGCGAGCGGCTCCTCACCAGGGCGCCGGGATACCTGCTGCAAATCGGCCCGGACGAAATCGACGCCGATCACTGCGCGCAGTTGTACGCCACCGCGCGCGCGGCGCTTGCTGCGGGAGAGCCGGCGCGTGCTAGCGCGCTGCTCTCCGAAGCGCAAGCGCTTTGGCGCGGCCCGCCGCTCGCCGATTTCACCTACGAGCCATTTGCGCAGGCCACGATCGCGCGGCTGGAGGAGCTGCGCACTAGCAGCCGAGAGGAACTGATCGAGGCCGAGTTAGCGAGCGGACATCACGCGGAGATCCTCCAGGACCTCGAGGCGCTCGTCCGAGAGCATCCGCTTCGCGAGCGTCCAAGAGGCCAGTTGATGCTGGCGCTTTACCGGTGCGGCAGGCAAGCCGAGGCTCTCGACGCATATCAACAGGCGCGGCGGATGCTGGTCGAGGAGCTAGCGGTGGAGCCGGGCAGGGCGCTCCGACAGCTCGAGCAGGCGATCCTGCGCCAAGACGAATCGCTGCTCGCTCCGTCGCTGCCCGCGGCGACTGAGCTACCGCATGATGTGGCCGAGCCGGCGCTGGCCGGCGCGTCAGCGGCGGAAGCCGAGCAGCAGCCGGATGCGCCGACGCCGCCGAGCGCCGAGCCGAGCGTCGCCGCAGTCGTGCGCAAGGTTGTGACTGTGCTCGTCGGTAGGATCGCGCGCCAACGAGCGCGGGGACAAGTCGACCCCGAGGCGGGGCGCAGAGTCCTCGCGGTCGCCCGGGAGCGAGCGCAGGCGATCGTAACCGCGCACGGGGGCACCTTTATGCCGGCGCTGGGCGGCGAGATTGTCGGCGTCTTTGGCCTGCCGCTGACACGCGAGGACGATGTGTTACGGGCGCTGCGCGCGGCCGACGAGATCCGTGCAAACCTCGCGGCACCCGGCGTACAGGAGCCGGGCGAGCTCGCGGCGAGCGTTGGCTTAGACACCGGAGAAGTCATTGCGGAAGGACCGGACAACTTGTTCGGGGACCCCCTCACCGGCGCGATCACGCTCGCGCGCGCGGCTCAGGATGGCGAGGTGTTGCTGAGCGAGGCAACCCATCGCGTGGCATCCGAGGCAATTCGTGTCGAGGCGGTGCACGCCGGTTCAGCCTGGCGACTGCTGGGACTGATCGCGGATGCTCCGATGCGCCGGCGACACACCGGGACGGCGATGGTCAACCGTCAGGACGAAATGGCTATCGCGCGCTCCGCGTTCGCCCGTGCGCAGCGTGCCGGTGAGCCGCATCTTCTGACGGTGGTGGGCGAGCCGGGCATCGGAAAGTCCCGGCTCTGCCAGGAGCTCGTCGACCAACTTGCAGACGAGGCGGCCGTCCTCACCGGACGTTGTCTCTCCTACGGCGAAGGAATCGCCTTCTGGCCCCTGCGGGAGGCGCTTACAGAGGCCGCCGGCGGCGAGTCGCGCGATGCTGTCCGCGGGTTGCTTGATGGGGCCGAGGATGCCGAACTCGTCGCGGATATCGTCTCGGCGACGCTCGGGTTGACAGCACCGCAGGGCTTTGATGAGCAGGTTCCATGGGCATTCCGAAGACTGCTCGAGGTGCTTGCCCGCGAACGTCCCGTAATCCTCGTGATCGACGATGTGCACTGGGCCGAGCCGCTCCTGCTGGACCTGGTCGACTATTTGATCGATTGGCTGACCGCTCCTGCGCTCGTGGTTTGCCTGGCGCGGCCGGAGTTGCTGGAGGTCCGACCCGGCTGGGGCGGTGGGCACTCGCGCGTGAATTCGATCGTGATCGACCCGCTCAAAGACGAGGACGCGCAGCAACTGCTCCGGCACCAGCAAGGCGAGCGTTCGCTCGGCGCCACCGAGAGTGCGAGGATCATCGAGACCGCGGAGGGCAACCCGCTGTTCGTCGAGCAACTCCTGGCAATGAGCGCGGAGGATCCGCGATGGACTCGCGGAGGAGAAATCCCGCCGACGATCCAGAGCCTGCTTGCGGCGCGGCTGGACCGGCTGGGTCCCGGCGAGCGCGCCGTGATCGAGCGAGCAGCGGTGATCGGTCGTGAGTTCTGGCAATCCGCCGTCGTCGAGCTTCTGCCCGTCGAGGCCCGCCGCTCGGCCGCCGGGCACCTACGAGCGCTCGTTCACCGCGGTTTGCTCCACCCGGACCGCAGCACGATGGCCGGCGAGGAGGCGCTGCGCTTTCACCACATCTTGATTCAGGAGGTGGCCTATCGCGGCACTCCCAAGATGCTCCGTGGCGAGCTGCACGAGCGTTTCGCCGATTGGATCGAGCGCCGCGGCGACGGCTACGAGGAGTTCATCGGCTATCACCTGGAGCAGGCGTTCCGTTACAGAAACGAGCTCGAGCGCTCAGATGCGGCGGTGAAAGCGCTGGGCACCCGAGCCGGTGAAGCGCTCGCGGTTGCAGGCCGGCGAGCAATCGCCCGTGGCGACACCAACGCAGGGGTCAAGTTCTTGCGGCGGTCGGCTGACCTGTTTGAAGCCAGCGGTAGCGCCCGCCCCGACGTGGTGCTCGACCTCGGCAGCGCGCTCAGCGACAGCGGCGACTTCTCCGACGCCGAGCAAGTACTCGAGGCGGCGCTCGCCCAGGCGCGGGTCACTCAGGCAGACGCGATCGGCGCACGCGCCCTGATCGAGCTCTCTTACCGCCGCGCGCTCGTCGATCCTACAGTCCCGGTTGGGGAAATGCTCGGGGTCGCGCAACGGGCGATCGCGGTCTTCGACCAGGTCGGCGACGACAGCGGGATCTCGCGGGCCTGGTTTCACGTTGCCAAGGTGCATTGGATCCGGTGCCAAGCTGCCGAGATGGAGCGGGTCCTCGAGCGAGCGTTGACGCATGCTGAGCGGGCTGGCGATTGGCGGGAACAGTCCCGCATTCTCGGCGATCTTGCGCGCGCCGCCGTCACCGGGCCGCGGCCGGTCGACAACGGTATCCGGCGCTGTGATGCGATCCTCGCGCGCGGCGCCGACGATGTCGTTCTCACCGCGGTGACGGAGACGATGATGGCCGTGCTGCAAGCGATGCGCGGCAACTTCGGAGAAGCACGCGAGCGCGCGAACCGAAGTAAGCGTCGCCTCCAAGGTGTCGGACTAAATGTGACAGTAGCCGTGCTGCAGATGTATGGCGCGTTCATCGAGCTGATGGCCGGGAACCCCGAGAACGCCGAACCGGAGGTCGCCGAGGCCTACGCGCTGCTCGAGCGAATTGGCGAGCGACACCGCCGCGCGACGACCGCAGCTGTGCTTGCACGACTGCTTTGCGCACAGGGTCACTACGACGAGTCCCACCGCTTCTGCCTAATCAGCGAAGAGACCGCATCCAGGGATGACGTCGGCACACAAGTGATCTGGCGAGGCACTCACGGCAGAGTCATGGCCCACGCCGGGAAGTCCGAACGTGCGCTGGAGTTGGTCAATAGCGGTGTGGCGCTTGCGCAGACAACCGACTTTCTGATGGTGCACGGGGATGCATTGAGAGATCGGGCGGAGGTACTGGAAATCCTCGACCGCTCAAACGAAGCGGCCGGGGACCTCGAGCTGGCGATTGCGCTCTATGAGCGGAAGGGCATTCGGGTCGCGGCAGACGCGGCGCGTCGCTCCTGTGCATCGCTTGCGTCGTAGTCGGCGTCCGCGATTTCTGGTCGTCTCTCGGGGACGGGTACGACGAGCGGCTCGGCGAAATCAAGCTCGAGCGGCGACTCACTCTCGACCCGCGGTCCGCACCCGGTCATCGCGATGACTCCCTCGGCGATGCCGTCGAATCCCAGCCGGTGCTCGATATCGCTGGCGTTGATCGCGATCGTGATGAAGGCGCCAAGCCCCAGTTCGCCGCTCACGAGGTAGAGCGTCTGGCTGAGGTGCGCGGCGTCCATCAGAATCGCAGCGTATGCCTTGTGATGACGCCTGTACTTCCAGTGGTTGCGATAGAAGCGGGCCGTCAGCACGAATGAGACGTGCGCGTTGCCGAAGTAACGTTGACCACACATGAACGACGTTGCGATTCTCACGCTTTCGGGCTGGTCCAGCTCCGCGAGCATCCCGAGGGAATGCTCGCGCCCGTCATAGTGGTAGATCCCCGGGGCGACACCCTCGACGTTGGTGACGATCGGATAGACCTCGATCGGGTGTAGCCCACCTCCGGACGGGCTCGTGCGCTTGATGCATACGACGTCTGGCACCGTGCTTCTGTAGCCATGGGAACCGAAGACGTAGCGCAGCACGGTGTCCAGCTGTTCGATTCTCATCGGCATCTGCTGGTCGAACGCGCGGGTGGTCCGCCGAGCCATCAAACTCCGGTACAGCGCGCCCTCGCGTTCAAGACCCGGGAGCTTCACCACGCGAGTCGAGCGGGATGTCGCGAATTCCCCGGGTGGTGGCCCATATTCTGCTACCAGCGCGCGCGCGGCCTCGTTGGCTTTGATGCTCAGCTCCAGATCGCTCTCGCCGTCGTCGCCGATGTCGACCGCGCTCCACTGGGTCATGTAGTGGTAGAGCGCGGCGTACAGGTTCCACTCGTTGGCTGACAACGCCTCATCACGCTCACGCAGGGCGACGAGCCGCGGGTCAGTCGCATCGCTCAGCAGTAATCCTGTCTGCGTCAGCGTCCCTAACAGCTCCGGATCGAGGTCCGCGTCATCGATCCACTGCTCGGCGGGGACGCTCAGCAGCAGTTCAAGTTCGTCCCGGCGGAGCTGGTAACGCTCGCCGGTTAGGACCGCAAGCGCGACGATTCGCGCCTGCGCGGCCGCTTTGGGGACCTCGCCGTGGAGCAGTGCAGCGACGTCGAGTTGGTAGTCGTCGTCAAGGTAATAGAACGCATACGGTGTCCGGCGGACCTTCGCCATGACCGCAGCGCGGTTAGCTGGTCATCCCGAACATTCCGAGCGTGAGTAGGCCCTGGGCCAACTCGGGCTGGTCGAACCCCGGCCCCAGCGCCTTGCCACGCTTTACCCCCTCGAGGACCCGCGCGTATTGCTCTTGCGAGGGGAACGGATCCAACGGCTCGATTCCATCGGGATCGATGTTGTGTTTCGACAGTTCTTTTTGGTAGTTCTCCTGAAACTTCGTCCAGTAGGACCTGTTGTTCGCCAACTTCTCGAGCAGCGCGAGGACGTCGTCAATGCTCGGAGGCGGCTGTGGCTTCAGCGCTCCGAGCACGCTTGCAATGTCGGCCTCCAGTCGCTCCCCGTACAGCTTGGCGGAATCACGCGCGCGTTCGAGCGCCTTCTTCGATCCACCCTGCGGCGCCCCAGGCGCGAGCTTAGTCGGGACTCCTGTCTTGGCGGGCGTGTGCGAGTCCACCCAAGCCCGGGTCAGCGTAGGTGCGCCGCTCGTGAGTGGGGCGACGTGGGGCTTTCCGTTCTTGTCCGCGGTCGCCTGCCAGATCTGCGCATCGAGTCCGCCGGCTCGCCAGCTGATATAGCCGCCCGGGCCCAGCTGACGGGGCCGCTTGACGCTGCCAGTGAACGAGTAACGCTGACCGTCCGCCGCTACCGGGCCGTAATAGAGCGGCGTCACGAAGTCCGACACGGTGACCCCATTGATCAGGTAAGTCGAGTGCTGACACGGGTCGCAAACTTCCACCAGGTACTCGACCTGACCCTGGCTACTCTCGAGGGAGCTGCCGCGAACGGTGCGATTGCCCCACGGGTCGCAGATCATCTCGATCAGCTCATGACTGGCTGCGAGTGACCATCCGGCGGCCTGCCGGTGCTCGAGGAGCGCGAGGGGCTGACCGCCCGGGGCGAAGTGAAAGGCTCGTTCCCGCGTTTCGAGCGATCCGTTGGCGACAATTACCAACGGCAGGTAGCCAGGAGGGACGTCGGGTAGGGCCGCAAACGGCGAGACGATTCCGACCACGTCCCACAAGGGGTTGACATCCCTGGTCAACTGAGTCTGAAGTGCAGCCGCCACGTGTAATAGCTCTTGCGTAGCGACAAGCTCCTTCTCATACGGCACCAGCGCCACATGGGTCGGCAACATGCGTTCAACTCCGATCGGTTCACCGCAGCGACTGGCGGTGATGTGAGGAAGCCGCTGACTCCCCCCGCCATCGATAGCTAGTCACATCCAACGCCCCAAGTCAAGCCGTCGGCAAACCGCCAGCGCTCAGCCGCGGGTCCCGGCCGCGCCCGTTCTTGACCCCAGCACGATCAGCGTCTTGGTGCCGATGATCTTGGCGCTGCCCTGCTGGCCCCGCCGGACCCGGTCAAGGACACTCTTGAGGTGATCGACATCCGAGACCCGGAGTCTCACCAGCGCGTCGGGATCCCCGGCCAGCGTGAAGGACTCGACGAGCTCAGGCAGGTCAGCGACCGCCGCGTCGATCTCATCGACCTGAGTACCGGGCGCGAACCGCAGCTCTGAGAAGGCCTCGAGCTGGCCGCCCAGCATCGCGTGGTCGAGGATCGCGGTGTAGCCCCGGATGTAGCCGAGCTCTTCGAGGCGGGCGATCCGGCGCTTGGCGGCCGCCGGCGAGAGGTGCACGCGGCGCCCAATCTCGCTCGCGGATCGGCGCCCATCCTCGACCAGCAGCTCGAGGACGCGCTCATCAACAGCGTCGAGATCTCTCCGAAACACGAAGAAATCTTAACGTTCGAAGCTGATTTGACGCAAAATTTCCTCGCGGGTCTCGCACTTGGCGACGAACCGACTTGGAGTCGGCGGGCCCACGCGCGAAGCTACCCGCTGGTGGCCACAGAGCAGCAGCACCGGCAGCAGGAACACCTTGCGACGCTCGAGGCCGTCCAGGACAGGGTCCTGTGGCTCGCGACCTCGATCGTTCACCACGCAAACCGGGTGAGGGCCACCGCGTCGGGCGTGAAGGTGGGCGGCCACCAGGCTTCGTCGGCGTCGATCGTCTCGATCATGACCGCGCTGTGGTTCGAGCACCTGCGCGCGCCGGACCGGGTTTCCGTGAAGCCGCACGCCTCACCTGTGCTTCACGCGATCGAGTACCTGCTAGGCCAGCTCGACGCGAGGTACTTGACCACGCTGCGCGAGTTCAAAGGGCTGCAGAGCTACCCAAGCCGGCTCAAGGACCCGGTGCCAGCCGATTTCTCGACCGGCTCAGTCGGGATCGGGGCGACGGCGCCTGTTTGGAGCGCGCTCGCGCATCGCTACGTCGCGGGCCACTTCGAGGTGCCGCGGGGTGGCAGGCAGGTCGCGCTGCTTGGCGACGCCGAGCTCGACGAAGGTGCAATCTGGGAGACGGTGGTCGATCCAGTCGTCCACCGCCTCGGTGAGGTCCTGTGGATCGTCGATCTCAATCGCCAATCGCTGGACCGGATCGTGCCCGACATCGCCGCGGGCCGGATCTCGGAGATGTTCAGGGCCGCAGGCTGGCACACGATCACGGTCAAATACGGACGCTGGCTACGCGAGCTGTTCGAGCGCGACGGCGGCGAAGCGCTGCGCCGGCGGATCGACGAGATGCCAAACGAGGAGTACCAGCGGCTGCTTCGCTCCTCTGCGGCCGAGCTGAGAGCGCGACTGCCCGGCAACGGCCGTGACAGCCGGACGCTCCGCCGACTGATCGACGACATCGCCGACGAGGAACTGCTGCTTGCGATCCGCGACCTCGGCGGCCACGATCTGCTCGACTTGAGGGAGGCGCTCGCCGAGGCCGACGCGGTCAGCGATCGCCCGTCGGTGATCTTCGCGTTCACGATCAAGGCGTGGAGACTCGCGACGCAAGGCCATCCCGGCAACCACTCAGCATTGCTATCCGAGCAACAATGGCGCGGGTTGGCCGCGGCGACTGGCGCCGATCCCGACGACCCCTGGGCCCGCTTTGCCGACGACTCTCCCGCGGATGAGCTATGCCGCCAGGCGGCCGAGCGCCTGCGGCGGGAACCGATCGAGCTGACGCCGGCCCCAGCCGTGCCTCCCTCGCTGGCCCGCACGCACCGGGGAAGGGTTTCGACCCAGCAGGCCTTCGGGCGCCTGTTCGTCGATCTCTCCCACGAAGCGCCCGAGGTGGCAGCCCGGATCGTGACGGTCAGCCCTGACGTGGCGTCCTCCACGAACCTCGGCGGGTGGATCAACCACGTCGGGGTGTGGCACCTCGGCGAGCGGATCGACTGGTTCGCCGATGACAGCGACACGCTGGTTCGCTGGCGGGAGAGCAGCCACGGCCAGCACATCGAGCTTGGGATCGCCGAAGGCAACCTCGTGGGCCTGCTCGGCGAGCTCGGCGCGACCTGGTCTCGCGACGGTCAGGCGCTGCTGCCGATCGGCACCCTGTATGACCCGTTTGTCAATCGCGCGCTGGAGCCGTGGTCATTTGGCATCTACGCGGGCGGCCAGTCAATCCTCGTGGGAACCCCCTCGGGCGTGACGCTGGCGCCCGAGGGAGGGGCCCATCAGTCGATCATCACGCCGTCGGTGGGCCTCGAGCAGCCACGTTGCATCGCCTGGGAGCCGGCCTTCAGTCAGGACCTCGAGTGGACTCTGCTCCACGCGCTCACGCTGCTGGGCAGGCCCGACGGCACGTCGTCGTATTTCCGCCTGACGACGCGACCCATCGAGCAAGCGCTGAGCGCCCTGGCCGACGATCCCGGTGAGCGAGAGGAGCGCCGCCGCGGGGCGCTGGCCGGCGGCTATCTGCTGCGAACCACGCGATCGCGCCCGGCGCTGACGCTGGTAGGGGTCGGCGCGATCGTGCCGGAGGTGATCGCGGCCGAGCGCGCGCTGGACGGCGCGGGGATCGCCTGCGATGTTGTCTGTCTGACCTCCCCCGATCTGATCTTCAGAGCGCTGCAGGGGCGCCAGGGACTCGGCGACGGCGATGAGGCGATTCTCGATCAGCTGTTTCCGGCTGAACGCGCGGCGCCGATCGTCAGCGTCCTCGACGGTCACCCGCACACGCTCAGCTTCCTGGCGGCGATCCGGCGCGACCGGATCGCGTGCCTCGGCGTCACGGACTTCGGCCAGTCCGGAGATGTCGAGGATCTGTACCGACACTTCGGCATCGACGCCGAGACGATCATCGACGCCGCCGTCGATCTATTGGAGGCCGGGCCGCCATGCCAGTCATAACCATGCCCAAGCTCACTGACGCGATGGAGGAAGGCACGATCCTGACCTGGCTCAAGCACGACGGCGACAACGTTGAAGCCGGCGAAGATTTGCTGGAGATCGAGACCGACAAGGCGACCGTGACCTATCCCGCCGAGGCCTCCGGGACTCTCAGCGTGATCGCCAGCGAAGGAACTACGCTCGCGGTCGGCGAGCCGATCGCCGGCGTGGGCGAGGAGGCGCCGGCGCCCGCGGGCGACGCACAGGCAGCGAGCACCGGAGCGGCACGCGCGGTCTCCAAAGACGAGGAGGCGGGCGAGCCCGAGAGCGACCTTCCCACCACCACCCCCGCGGCGAGCAACGGCCATGGAGTGATCGCGGGTGATGACCGCGAGGTCAAGGCGACGCCGATCGCCCGGCGCGTCGCCAGAGCCCACGGCGTCCCGCTCGAGCAGGTTGCCGGAACCGGGCCTCTGGGAAGGATTACTCGCGGGGACGTGCTTGCCAAGGCCGGGCTGTCGCCGACGCCCGGCGGCGAGCCTTCCACCGCGGAGCGGGCGCCTGCAGCGGCGGACGCCGCCAAAGGCGGCGTGGAGGCCGTCGAGCTCACGCGCCTCCAGAGCACGATCGCGCGACGGATGGCTGACGCGAAGGCGAGCATCCCCGAGTTTCAGGTCGAGACCGAGGTCGAGATGGACCGGGTGATCTCGTTCCGCGGCGAGCTCGCGGAGACCGGCGACAGCGTTCCGTCGCTCAACGATCTGATCGTCAAGGCGGCGGCGCTTGCGTTGCGGCGTCATCCTCGGGTCAACGGCGCATACCGCGATGGGCGCTTCGAGCTCTACTCGCGCGCGAACATCGGTATCGCGGTGGCCGCGGGAGAGTCGCTGGTCGTCCCGACGGTGTTCGACGCCGATCGGAAGTCGCTCGGAGCGATCGCCTTTGAATCGCGAAGCCTCGCCGACAAGGTTCGCGACCGCACGATCAGCCCGGCAGAGCTCTCGGGGGCCACCTTCACGGTGTCGAACCTCGGCATGTACGGTATGACCGCGATCACGCCAGTGGTCAACGCGCCGCAAGCCGCGATCCTCGGCGTTGGCGCGATCCGGGCAGTGCTCGCGCGGGTCGATGGCGAGATCGTCGATCGTCATCTGCTGACGCTCCGACTCAGCTGCGATCACCGCATCCTCTACGGCGCCGATGCGGCGCGCTTCCTTTCCGAGATTCGGGAGCTGCTCGAGCGCCCGCTGCGGCTAGTGCTCTAGCGGGCGCTCACCGCGTCGCGATGATGACCACCAGCAGCACCACGACGATTACCAGCCCGGCGCCGGCGAGCGGCCAGCGCCCTCGCCAGAATTCCGGCTTCGCGCGATCGCGGGAGTAGCGGCCCTCGGGCGGCTCGCCCACCCAGTCGTCATCGTCGTCGTAGGGCGTCATTCCGGAAGGGTACGCCAGCGGTCGGCGGCGGGACCAGGTCGCCGACCCGTCCACGCCCCGCCGACGCGGTCGAGCGGCGTGACGCGAGCGTGCGATCCGCCAGAGGACCGTTAGGATCGAGCGTGTGTGGTTGTCGGACTGCTGCACCCGGGAGCGATGGGGTCGGCCGTCGGCGCCGCGCTGGCCGAGCGAGGTCACCGTGTCCTGTGGGCGTCCGAGGGACGCACCGCCGCGACCGCAGAGCGCGCGCGCGAGGCTCGACTCGAGGACACTGGCGAGCTCTCGGTGCTCTTTGCCAGCAGCGAGATCGTGCTCTCGATCTGCCCGCCCGACTCCGCCCTCGAGGTCGCGGCGCTGGCCGCCGACTTCCAGGGCATCTTCGTCGATGCCAATGCGATCGCTCCCCAAACCGCCGTGGAGGTCGCCGAGACGGTAGGGGGCAGCTACGTTGACGGGGGCATCATCGGGCCGCCGCCCAAGCGGGCGGGCACGACGCGGATGTACTTGTGGGGGAAAAGGGCCGGTGAGGTCGCAAGCGCGTTCGCCGGCACTCGAGTCGACGCTCCGGTGCTGGCGGTCACCGGGCCGATGGCTGCCTCGGCGCTGAAGATGACATACGGAGCCTGGACCAAGGGATCCGCCGCCCTCCTGCTGGCGATCGCGCGGACGGCCGCTGCGCTGGGCGTGGAGGGCTCGCTGCGCCAAGAATGGGCGCTCTCGCAACCTCAGCTCAGCGACCGCTTGGCGGCAGCTCAGCGAGACGCGGCCGAGAAGGGCCGGCGCTGGACGGGCGAGATGCGCCAGATCGCGACGACTACGCGGGCGCGGATCAGCCCGAGGGCTTCCATCTGGCCGCCGCTGAGGTCTACAACGACTCTCGAGCTGGGTAGAAGCCGCGACTCACAGGCCGCCGGGCGCCGCGTCTGTCACTTGATGCTGGCGAGCTCGCTTGTCCAGTAGGCCCCCGTCGGCAACACGTCGTATGGGTTCGGCAGCGTCGCCGGCGTCACGTACACAAACCCCGCCCCACGACGCTTGCTGAGCGCAACCGCGTTCGTCATCGCCGACTGCGTCGACGCGCCGTAGATGATGTGCCAGAAATGACTCGGCGAGTATCGCGCGACCCACGACGGGGCCGAATAGGAGCTCACGTACTGCGCGTCCGAGCCTTCGAACGTGAGCAGGATGTCGGCTGCCGAGACGTAGCACTCGTTTGTTTGCATCCCCGGGTTGAGGATTGTGCGCGCTACGCCGCCTTCGGCCTTGACGAACGCGTTCAGCGTCGTGTAGTACGAGGCGTAGGAGCAGCTGGTGCTCGCTTGGTCGAAGAAGATCCCGTTCACGCCGTACCAGCGGTAGTAGGCGCTCACATCGGACTCCACCGCCGACAGACTGCGAGCCCCATAGCTCGTGTAGACGTAGCCGACGACGGTGATGCCCGCGGCCTGCGCGGCGCGGACCGCGGCCGCGTAGTTCGGGTCGGCCGCAGCCCCCGGCCCGTTGGCGGGATTCATCACCGCGAGACGGAGCGGAGCGCCTGCCTGCTCCATCTGGGTCCAGTAGGCGCCCGGGTAGAAGTAGGCCGGGACGGCCATCGTCTGTGCTCTCACCGGTGCCGCCACGATCAGCAAGGCGAAGATCAGCACACCGACCAGTGCCAGGGCCAGCGCCGTGGAGAAATGCCGTGCAAGTGCCATCAGCCCCCCAGTGCCCGGTGCCACGTCCCCTTAGCAGCCTCAGACGTCGTCGATTGGATGCCTGCGCGGACCCTACCACTGGAGGGCGCTTCCGAGTCGTCGGCTACGGGCATGGCGCGCGGCCACGCGATCGGCTCACGGCCGCGCGAACGCGGCCACGCGGTCGGCTTGCGGCCGCGCGACTTGACGGCTTAGCCGCCGCCCGAGGACGTCCCGGTGCCGCCGCTCGTGCCAGAGCCGCCGCCGCTGCTGACCGACCCGCTGCCGCTGCTGCTCGAACTGCCGCCGCCGCCCGAGCCGCCGCTCGCGATTCCACTGCCGCTGGACCCGCTCGAGCCGCCACCTGAGCCGCTGTCGCCGCCGCCCGAGCCGCTGGAGCCGCCGCCGGAGCCGCCGCCGCTATAAGTCTCGGTTGGGGCGGGGCTCTGGACGGGAGCGCTGCCGCCACCGCCACCGCCTCCACCACCGGCGTACGAACCGCCAGAGCTTCCGGAACCGCTCTGCGCCGGAGCGCTGCCGGCGGGGGGGGCAGCCGTCGATGGGGCGGCCGCGGTCGCCGTCTGAACCGAGGTCGCCGTCTGGGCCGATGCGGTCGCCGTCTGTGCGGGCTTACTCGGTGTCTGAGACGGGTGGCGCGGGGCCGCCGAGGGCGGGCGGGGTTTGTGTATGCGCCTCAAGGCGTGGTGTGTGGCCTGTGCCTTCACCGCGTGCGCGGTCAGCCCCGGGGAAACCACCGCGCCCTGAGGGTTGCTCGAGCCTGCGGAGCGAGCAGCCACGGCATGATGTGAGCTTGACGAGCTGGTCGCCACCTTGACCGCACCAGCGACCCCGAAGCCGATGATCGGAATCCCCGCGGCGAGCAGCAGCCACTTGCGCCCCGGCACGTGTAAACGAGATTGCGAACCTCCACGAAAGCGCGCACCTCGGCCGGCGGCGGCGTCGTCGGCGGCCAAAGCGGCTGCGCCGCCGGCCGCGGCGCCACCGACGGCCGCGGCACGATCCCGATCCTCGCGGGCAGTCCGGCGCGGCTCCGGAGGCTCGACCAGCGGGGCGGCGCCGGCTGCAGCGACCTCTCCCTCGCTCGGCCGAGCAGTGCGTCGGCCCTCCTGCGCCGCTTCACGCTTTTCCTCCAGCAGCGCCGCGAGATTCAGCGTCCCGTAGGAGTAGCCAGATTGATCGGCGCGGCGAAACGCGGCCTCCGCGCCGTCCAGGTCACCCTTTTCCCACAACAGCACGCCGAGGTTCGATGCGGCGGCCGCGAGGCCTCTTCGATCCGCCCGACGGTACGCCGCCTCGGCGGCGTCCAGCTCGCCCTGGCGTTCTAGGAGCGCGCCAAGGTTGAAGGTGCCGTTCGCGTCTCCCCGCATGTCGGCGCGGCGGTAGGCGGCCTCGGCCGAAACCGGCTGGTCCTGCTCCTCGAACAGCACCCCGAGGTTGCAGGCGGCGGCGGCGTGCCCTCGTTCATCGGCCCGGCGGTAGGCGGCCTCGGCGGCCGCGAGCTGGCCCTGTTCTTCTAACTGGACGCCGAGATCAAAAGCCGCCGTGGGATCAGCAAGCTCCTGTTCCGGGCTGTAGGCGGCCGTGGCTTGCGCGAGACCTCCAGCTGGCCCGCCGTGCTCGGGGTCGACTCGCTGATCGCCGCGATCGTCTCCGTCAGCCAACGCCATGCCACCCTCCGCAAACGACGATGTCCCCAGCCGCGCCAGGGGCCTTCAAACACAACTCTCTAATCACGCTCAAGTAATCCCCGCCAACCGCCGATTCAGCCCCCAAGTGAGCTCCTCTGCCGATACACGCCACCTCCCTCAGAAATAATACGCTGAGAGAGCTAGCATATGGGGTTCGTCCAAAGTCGCTCTAAGGGGGGCGTGGTGGTTGAGATCAGGCATCGACTGCAAGCGTCTGCGCGCTCCGCGGGCCGAGCGCGCCCGCGGTTCCTGATCTGGCCGCTCGTTGTTGCGGCGGTTTTGAGCTGCGGGGCGCTCGCTGGGACGGCGCAGGCGGCTCCCGCTGCCTCGGTCGTGGTGACGCTCTCGCCGGCCACGATCATCGCCAACGGCAGTTCCGTCACCACCGCTACGGCAACCGTCAGGGCCGCCAGGGGAGCGCTGCTGGCTAAGGAAACGAAGGTCGCTTTCAAGTCGAGCGACCCGGGCGAGAAGATCAGCGCCACGACCAACGCCGGCGGGGGCAACTACACGGCCACGATCACGAGCTCCACGACCGTGGGGACCGCGACGATCAGCGCAACCGACAGCACTGGCACTCCCGCGGTCTCGGGCGAAGCGGTCCTGACCCAGACAGCCGGCCCCGTCGCCAGCGTCACGGTGGCGCTGAACCCGACCTCGATCGTCGCAAACGGGAGCTCCACCACCACTGCGACGGCGACGGTGAAGGACGCCCAAGGGCATCTGCTGAGCTCCGAAGCGGTCTTCTTTTCCTCTACCGACCCGCGCGAGTTCATTGGGCAAGTGGCGAACAACCACAACGGCACATACAGCGTCGCGATCAGAGCCTCCACCGCCGCCGAGCTGGCCACTATTACGGCAACCGACATCTCGGTCGCGCCCCCTGTTTCGGGTCAGGCGACGCTCACCCAGACCGCCGGCGCCACTACCACCTCGCTGGTGGCATCTCCCTCCGTTCTCGTCACAAACCAAGCCGTGACGCTGTTCGCGGTAGCGAACTCTTCCTCTGGGCCTCCCTCCGGAACGATCACCTTCGAGAACGGTGGCGCGCCGATCCCGAACTGCGTCGCCGAGCCGGTCACGCCCTCGATCCCGGCCGTCACCTGCCAGACATCGTTTGCCGCCTCCGGCTCGCCCGTGCAGCTCGCCGCGGTTTTCACCCCTAGCCGCGGATCGACCGTGCCGGGATCCACGGGCACCACGACCCTGACGGTCACTCCCGATTCGACGTCTCTATCGCTGGCTGCGTCGCGCACCGTCGTGGTGGGCCATAGCATCACCTACACCGCCGCGGTCGCACCTCCCCCAATCCGTCCCGGCCCGGTTGAACCGTCGGGCTCGGTGGAGTTCCTGGACAACGGGATACCGATCTCCTCGTGCCTCAGGCAAGAGCTGGTGAATGGCAGGGCGACCTGCACGGTGACCTACAAGACGCTCGGCAGCCACAGCATCACCGCCCGATACGGCGGCGATTCAAACTTCAACGGCTCATCCGCGTCGGCGCAGACCGTGAAGGTGGTCCCGTTGCCCGTGCTCGGGATCGTCACCTCCCCGATGCAGTGGGCCTTCTATTACTCGCCCACCTATTCAAAGGTCCTCTCCCTCGCCGTCAACGGGGCGTCCACCAGCGCAACCGTCGTGGTGACATGCCACGGCCGCGGGTGCCCGTACGGCAAGCGCACCACCGTAGTCGCGAAGTACGCACGCTGTTCCAAGAACAGTAAGCACAAATGCCCGGCCACCACGAACGTCGACCTGGCGCCGGCGTTCAAGAATCGCCACCTGCGTGTGGGAGCGCAGGTCTCTGTCGAGATCAGCCGCCCGCAGTGGATCGCGAAGTACTACGCGTTCACGATCCGGGCGCGGCGCGGACCCCGTGTACAGATCAGCTGCTGGGCGCCCGGGAGCTCCCGCCCCGGAGTCGGCTGCTGACGGCAGAGTCGGCTGAGCGGCCTGAGCAGCACCTCCGCCGATCGAGCGACCAGCTCGTCGCAAGCATCGGCTGACTAGCCGTACGGATCCGCTGGACTTCGCTCGTTCGAGATTGAATAATGACGAGCGGGAAGGCGCGGTGTCGGCGAAATGGTGGCGAGATTCCTCCTCGTGAATATTCCGACCGTGTGGCTCGGGGTCGGACTCGTGCTGGGTTCTGTCGGGCTCTCGCTGCTCGGCCTGGTGATCGTCCGCAAAAACATGGAGCTGGAGAAGTTCCAGGCTCAACATGAGGTCGCCGGCTTTCTGATCGCGGTAGTCGGCGTGATCTACGCGGTGCTGCTTGCGTTCGTCGTGATCATCGTGTGGGAGCAGTTCGACACCGCCGAAAGCGCGGTGAGCGACGAGGCGTCCGCGGTTGGCAGCCTTTACCGGGACGGAGTGGCTCTTGGGCCCCAGGGTCGGCAATTGCGCGTCGCGGTTCAGCGATATGCCGTAGGCGTCGAAGATCTGGAGTGGCCGTACATGGCAACGCACCTGGAAGAGAATTCCCGCATCGACCCGGACCTCAATGAGGTCTGGGCCGCGGTCACAAGCCTGCGACCGAGGGACCCCATCGCTGCTGACTTTACTCAGCTCGCGGTCACTGAGGTCGCGACCGCGACCCAGGACCGACGTGTCCGAATACGAGACAGCAACAGCGAGATACCCGCGCCACTGTGGCTTGTGCTGATCGGAGGTGGGGTGATCACGGTCGGATTTACGTACTTCTTTGGGCTCGAGAGCTTCCGCGCTCAGGCGGTCATGGTGTCGTCGCTGGCCGCGGTGATCGCACTGTCGGGAGTCACGATTTTGACGTTGAACCTGCCGTTCACCGGTGGGGTCGCGATCAAGCCGGAGGCGATGCACGCGGAGATCGCCGAGTTCCCGGCCTACAGCTTCCGCTAGCCGGTGGAGCCCGACCCATGCTCGGCTAACAACTCGGCAAGGTGGATCACCCGTGTCCGCAGACCGCGGCGCTTGACGCCCTGCTCGAGCTGGCGGTAGCAGCCCGGATTGACGACCGCGATCACGTCGAGGTCGGCGTCCGCGATTTCATCGAGGTGCCGGTCGAGAACTCTCGCGCTGTCGTCCGGGCGCAGAATCGCGTAGGTCCCGGCGGCACCGCAGCACGCTGCCGCGCTCGGCAGCTCGACGTACTCGCCGCCGATGCGGGCCAGTAGCTCTCGGGGCTCGCGCCAGACGCCGAGACCGTTGCGCAAATGGCACGAGTCCTGAAGACCGATTCGCGGGCGCTGCTTCCCGACCGATCGCACGCGCGGCTCTCGGTCAGACCCCACTTCTCCGGGCTCGCGCGGGGCTTGCTCACCGCTATCGCTGCCCGAAGAGCTCGCGAGCGCTCGCGCCTCGCCTCGCGCCTTGGTCGGTTCGGTAGCCGTGCTGCTCTGCGCCAGCCATTGCGAGAGCTCTCGCACACGCTCTGGGCCGAGCACGCTCGCCAGGTGCGCAGCGCAGCCGCCCGACGTGGTGACGATCGTTCCTGGAAGCGCCTCCCCGAGTTTTCGCCCGAGCTCCTCGCCTCGCCCCCGCTCGCCGTTGTGTGCGTGAAGCGCACCGCAACAGCCCTGGCCCGGTGGCGCCCTCAGCTGCGGCGCGAGGTCCCGCGCGCTGCGGCTGACATGCGGATATAGCGCGCGCTCGAAGCAGCCCAGCATCAGGTAAGCCTCCGTGCCGTCCCCCCGCCTGGTGCGAGCGTGACGCCGCAGCATCCCTAGCGCCCGCACTCGGAGGGTCCCGTTTACGGCCCACAGCAGCGGCCGCAACGGCCAGGCCCTCCGGCGCCCTTTCCATAGGCGATCGCGCCACTCCTCGAGCAGCGCTCCGTACTGGACCCCCGCGGGGCATACCGGCTCACAGGCCCGGCATCCGAGGCAGAACGAGGACTCCTCGAGCACGGTGGGATCGTCCTCTGCAAGCGCACCGGATTCGATCGCCCGCATCAGGTTGATCCGTCCTCGCGGCGAAGATGTCTCGACCCCTTCGAGCGCGTATGTCGGGCATGCCGGTAGGCAGAATCCGCAGGAGATGCAGCGGTCAAGCAGCTCGGGGGTGAAGATCGTGCTCACGATCCGAGCTTGCCGGGGTTGAGGATGCCATGGGGATCGAACACCGCCTTGATCCTCCGCAGCAGCGCTACGTGCTCGGAGCCGAGCTGCGATTCGAGGTACGGAAGCTTCACGACGCCGACGCCGTGCTCTCCGGTGATCGAGCCGTCGAGCTCGATCGCCTTGGCGAAGATCTCCTCGAAGGCGGCCTCCGCACTGTGCACCCCGTGCTCGTCAGCCGGGTCGAGGACCACGGTGGGGTGGAGATTCCCATCCCCGGCGTGGCCGAAAGTGCCGATCGTCAAGCCGCGGCGCTGCGCGACCGTCTGGATGTGCTCCACCATCTCGGCGATCCGCGAGCGCGGCACGGTGGCATCTTCGAGAATCGTCAGCGGCTCGAGACGCGAGAGCGAGGGTAGCGCCGCGCGGCGGGCCTGGAGGAGCTCGGCCGCTTCTTCGGAGGAGCCCGCGATCCGAACTTCTCGAGCCCCTTCAGCCACGCACGCTTGCGCGATCCGTCCAAGGTCGCGCTCCACGGTCTGGGGGTCGCCATCCTGGCCGAAGATCAGCAGTGCGCCGGCGTCGGTGTCGAGGCCGATCCGCGCAAAGTCCTCGACCGCGCGGATGCACACCTGGTCGAGGAACTCGAGGGTCACGGGCAGCACGCCTGAGGCCAGCGCCCGCGACACAGCACGCGCCGCGTCGGCCAGATCGGGGAAGTATGCGATCCCGGTGCCCGACCCCTCGGGGGCGGGCATCAGGCGAAGCGTCAGTTCGGTCATCACCGCGAGCGTCCCCTCGCTCCCGCATAGCAGCCGACGCAGGTCGTAGCCGGCGACGTCCTTTACCAGGCGACCCCCGCTGCGGATCACCTCACCGGTGGCCAGCACCGCTTCCACCCCGAGGACGTAGTCGCGCGTGACCCCGTACTTCAGCGCCCGCAGGCCGCCAGAGCACTCGGCCACGTTACCCCCCAGAGTGGCAGTCGTGTGGCTGCCCGGATCGGGCGGGAACAGCAGTCCCTTGGCGGCGGCTGCCTGGGCCAGCTCGATCGTGCGGACACCAGGCTGGCAGACCGCGAGCAGGTCGCCCTGGCTCAGCTCCAGCAAGCGATTCATTCGCGTAAGCACCAGCACGATCCCACCTTGGTGCGGCACCGTCCCGCCGCTCAGGTTGGTTCCCGATCCGCGAGGGGTCACCGGCACCCGCGCCTGGTCCGCGAGACGCAGCACTCCGGCCACCTCCTCGGTCGTCGCGGGGAACACGATCACATCCGGCCGGCCGCGCTGAAGCGGCGTGGCATCGGTTGAGTAGGTGACGAGCGCCCCGTCGTCAGCGCGAACGTGCGCTGAGCCGACCACCTCCTCCAGGGCTCCGCGCAGTTGGTCGGTCGGGGTGGTTGTCAAGGCCATCGCTAGCGCTCCGGTGCGTCGAAATCTAAGCGAACTTTGTCGATTTGGGTCCACCCCCCGGACCGAGATTGCCAACGTTCGCGGGCGCCCGCCGGGGAACGGTGGCGACTGATGGTGCTCGCGCCTGAACTACAGTCCGAGACAAGATGCACTCCGCCGCTCGTCGCAGCTGCTTGGTCGTCCCCGGTAACCAGGCTGGGATGCACGCCAAGGCTCTGTCTTCGCAGGCCGACGAGGTGGTATTCGATCTCGAGGATGCGGTCCCGGCCGACGGTAAGGCGGAGGCGCGCGAGCAGGTGGCCGCGACGCTCCTGGAGCGCGAGTGGAACGAGCGGACCGTCGCGGTGCGAGTCAACTCGCTCGACGGCGGCGAGCAGGCCGAGGACCTGGCGATGTGCGCGGAGCTCGTAATTGACGGGCTGACGGTCGTGGTGCCGAAGGTCGAGTCGCCCGACGAGCTCGAGCCGGCGGCCGCGGTGGCCCCGGTGCAGGCGCTGATCGAGACGCCGGCCGGACTCGCCGACGGGGCCCAGATCGCTCGCCACGACGCGGTCGTCTCGCTGATCCTCGGCTACGCCGATCTCGGCGCGGCGCTGGGTCGCCGGGACCCGGGGACCGATCCCGCCCTTTGGCTGGTGGCCCAGGAGGCGCTGCTGGCCGCCGCCCGCCGCGCGGGCGTCCAGGCGATCGACGGCCCGTACTTCTCGCTGCGCGATCTTCGCGGTCTGGCGGCGGCCGCGCGGCACACCCGCATGCTCGGCTTCGACGGCAAGTGGGCGATTCACCCCGCCCAGGTTCCGCTGCTGAACGCCACCTATGGCGCCACGCCGGAGGAGCGGGAATGGGCCGAGCGCGTCACCCGCGCGCTGCGCTCGGCGGGTCAGACCGGAACCGGCGCGGTAGCGGTCCAGGGCGCCATGGTCGACGCCGCGATGGTTCGTCAGGCCAGCCGGCTGCTCGCCCTCCCGCAGGCGCCGTCGCTCGATGAGCGGCGAGGTCCCAGTCACCAAGTGAGCGCACCCTACTTTGAGGATCTCGAGGCGGGCACCGAGTTCCGCGCCCCTGCCGTGACCATCACCGACGGGCAAGCGAGCCTCCATCAGGCGATCGTCGGCGACCGCTTGCGGCTGTCGCTCGACCTGGAGCTATATGAGGCGGTGACGGGTACTCCCGGACTGCTCGCCCATCCGATGCTGGTGTGCGACATCGCGATCGGCCAGTCCACAGCCCCCAGTGCTCGTGTCCTCGGCAACCTCTTCTACCGCGGTCTGGGGGCGCGGCCGGTGCCGATCGGGACCACGCTGCGGACGACCACCACCGTCGTCGCGCGGCGGCCGACCTCGGGTGCACGCGGGATCGTGGCCCTGCGCGTGAGCACCGTAGATGCCGAAGGGACACCGGTGCTCGACTTCTGGCGGGCGCCGCTGTTGCCGGTCCATCATCGCGACGAGGATGGGCCAGGCGATGACCTCAGTCAGATCGGCGAGCCGGTCGACGCGGCCCGGCTGATCCCCGCCGGCTGGGATCTAGCGCCCTTGCGGGAGACGCGCCTCGGCCCGTTGTTCGCGGATTTGCGCACCGGCGACGATTATCTGATCGAGGCAGCCGAGACCGTCACCGCCGCTCCCGAGCTCGCCAGGATGTCGCTGAACCTCGCCCATGCCCACACCGACGCTGACGCCAGCAATCACGGCGAGCGGCTGGTCTACGGCGGACACGTGATCGGGATCGCGGCGGCCCACGTAACCCGCGCCCTGCCCGATCTCGCCACGGTCCTGGCATGGGAATCTTGCGAGCATCTGGGGCCCACCTTCGAGGGCGACCGTTTGCGCTCGCGGCTGCTGATCACGGATCTTCGAGCTCCCGGTCTGGTGCACCTGCAGGTCCAGACCAGCGCCACCAGCGGGGGCGAGCCGGCTCGCGATGTGCTCGAATGGGCACTGGTGGGATTGATGCCATGACGAAGCCCCACGCGAGTGGAGATCGCCCGCAGGCGGGATCGGTGCGATGAGCGGAATTCTCGAGGGCTTGACCGTGGTCGAGGGGTCGGCGTATGTGGCCGCGCCGCTGGGCGGAATGACGCTGGCCCAGCTCGGTGCGGTCGTGATCAGGTTCGACGATCTCCGCGGCGGACTGGACCACACCCGGTGGCCGCTGGCGGCCGACGGGCAATCGCTGTTCTGGGCGGGGATGAACAAGGGCAAGCGCTCGTTGAGCGTGAACCTGCGCTCACCGGCGGCCCGGGAGCTGGTGAGCGAGCTGATCGCCAGGGCGGGCGCGTTCCTGACCAATTTCCCCGCTCGCGGCTGGCTGGCCTACGACACGCTCAGGGAGCGGCGCGAGGATCTGATCATGGTCCATCTCAAGGGCAACCGCGACGGCACAAGCGAAGTCGACTACACGGTCAATCCGGCGACCGGCTTTCCCTGGGCGACCGGCCCGCGCAACCTCACCGAGCCACTGAACTCGGTGCTTCCGGCCTGGGACATCGCGATGGGCGAACTGTCGGCGGTGGGGCTGCTGGCCGCCGACCGGTACCGCCAACGCCACGGCGTCGGTCAGCGGGTCGAGGTTGCGCTGTCGGACGTGGCGTTCGCGGTGGTCGGCCACCTCGGCCGCGTTGCCGAGGCGCAGCTGCAAGCCCGCGACTACCCCCGCCGCGACGGCAACTACCTCTACGGCGCTTTCGGCCACGACTTCGTGACTCGCGATGAGCGGCACGTGATGGTCGTGGCGCTCACCAACAGGCAGTGGGAATCGCTGCTCGAGGTAACCGGCACCCACCAGCAAATGGACAAGATCAAGGAGGCCACCGGCGTCGATCTCGACACCGAGTCCGGCCGCTTCGAGGATCGCGATCTGATCGCCGCGATCCTGCGGCGCTGGTTCGCCGCCCGTGACCTCAGTGAGATCCGCGCGGCTTTCGCCGGCACCGGAGTTTCATGGGGCCCTTATCAGACGTTCGGGCAGCTGGTCGCCGAGGACCCGCGACTCGCCAACGAGATGTGGGAGCAAGTGGAGCACCCCGGCGTGGGCTCGTACCTGATGCCGGGCACGCCGCTTGACTTCTCAGCGGTCCAGCGCGAGCCGGTGCGTCGGGCCCCGCAGCTCGGGGAGCACAACGAGGAGGTTCTCAGCGAGCTGCTCGGTCTCTCCGGGAGCGAGATCGGACAGCTCCGCGACGATGGCGTGATCGGCTCGCCGGTCGCCGCCGCGGTCGGTTCCTGAGGACGCCGGCGCTACTTGGCCTCCATCCGCTGCCGGATCGGGGGTTCCAACACCGTCCCGAGCAGCGGCAGCTCGAGGAAACCTTCCACGCTGGCGTACAGCAGCGCGATCCGCGGCAGGTCCGAGACGTCGTCGATCACCACCGACCGCGGCACCCACTCTGGTCCGAACTTGTGGTTGAAGTCGCGCAGCGATTGGATCTGGAAGAACGGGTTCAGTCCCTTGGCCATCAGCCGCTGCAGGCGGCCGGCGAGGCCGGCGTCCTCGGCGCTGTCGAGCAGCCTGCCCCAGGCGGCGAAGTTCAGCGACAGACGGTGAAAGCCCCGCGCGCCCAGGGCCAGCGCCGATCGCGCGATCAGGTACTCGGTGATGCCGTTGGCGCAGTCGGGCCGCCGGCGCATCAAATCGAGCGAGTAGCCCGGTCGATCGCCGTAGACGGGCACGAAGCGAAGGAACCCTGCCACCCGCCCACCGCGCTCGCGCGCCACCGCGATCACGAAGTCGGGTTCGAGGCCCTCGACGTCCTGGCCCAGCTCCATCGTGAAGCCGCGCTCGGGTGCGTCGTCACGCCACTCGGCGCTGATCTCGTTGAGCTCGGCGACCAGCTCCGGGGTGGCCTCGGTCTCGGCGATCAGCTCGAATTCGTGGTCGCGCTCGACTCTTCGCACCGCGGATCGGACGGCCTTCATCCCCGGGCGCTCCAGGCTGAACTCGCGGCACCCCAGGATCGCTTCGTCGCCGAGGTAGATCGCGTGCATGCCGCGGGCGCGATAGATCTCCGTGTCCGCCTCGCGGACCGCGAAAAACCCCACGCGCCACCCTCGGCCGGCGCAGAAGGCGAGGAACTCGTCGATCGTCCGCGCCGTGTCCTCCGGCGGCCCGATCGGGTCGCCGGCGACCATCGCGGTGCCGCGCACGTACACGTAGGCGATCAGCGACCGGCCGTCGATCGAGAAGTAGTAGTTCTTGTCGCGTCGGAGCGCGAAGTAGTCGAGCGTGTCGTCGCCCCACTCCCGCACGATCCGCTGCGCACGTTGCCGGCGCTCCTCGCTGGGCGGCTCTGACTGGACGAACGTGCGCAGCACGAGATACAGGAAGAAGATCGCGCCGACGATTCCCAAGACCAGCAGCGCATCGTTGATGAAGTGGCGAAAGAAGTGCTGGTGGTAGGTGTAGGGACCGCTGATCCCGATCAAACCCGGATAGGCGGTGCGCACCAGGCCGCCGAACGACAGGCCGGGCGTGATGTGGTTTCGCGACGCAAACAGCGTGATCGCGGTGAAGATCAGCACGCCGAGCAGGTAGAGCGGCACGAATGCGATCGCCTGCGCCAGCGAGCCGCGGTCCGACTGCGCGCGGAAGTCGCGGCGAAACCAGATCAACGCCAGCAGCATCCCGACCGACAGCAGCACCGCGAGCGGATCCGGGCCCTGGAGCAGATTCACCACCGCAGCGGCCGCGAACAATGCCAGCGCGATCGCCCACGCCCGGCGCTTGCCACGGCTCAGGCCGCGGGCCACGGCTATCAGCCCCAGCCCGATCACCACCGAAGCGGTGAGTCCGGCGGAGCGGTCGGACTGGGAGACAAAGCTGAAGGTCCGTAGCGAGAAGCGCACCGAGGTGGCCGTGGGCAGCACCGAGAAGATCGCCACGATCACGCTCACCCAGGCCAGCGGCCGCAGCGAGCGGGGCCGCCGGGTGGGAGCGGGGGCCGCCGGCTCAGGCGCCGGAATCCCCGCCGCCTCGCCGGGCTCAGCGGTCGGCGCGCCAAAGTCCGCGGCCGACGGCGTCGCCTCGCCGACTACCGCGGCCGACCCGTCGGCTCCCTCGCGCCCCTCGGGCCGCAAGGTTGGAAACAGGATCACGTCGCGGATCGCGTCCTCGCCGGCGATCAGCATCACCAAGCGGTCGAGTCCGATTCCCAGCCCGCCCGTTGGCGGCAGGCCGTACTCGAGCGCCTGTACGTAATCGTCGTCCACCGGCTCGGCGTCTTCGTCGCCACCCGCCTTCAACCGGGCCTCGGCCTGGAAGCGAGCTGCTTGGTCGACCGGGTCGTTGAGCTCGCTGTAGGCGTTGGCCAGCTCGCGCCCCGCAACCACCATTTCGAAGCGCTCGGTCAGCGCCGGATCATCGCGGTGGGCGCGGGCCAGCGGCGAGACCTCCCGCGGATGATCCATCACGAACGTCGGCTCGATCAGCTTGTGCTCGGAGCTCTCGTCGTAGACCTCGCTCATCAGCTTGCCCGATCCCCACGCCTTCAGCCACTCGATCCCCAACTGGTCGGCGATTTTTCGACCGTCCTCTACCGGCATCGAGGGGTGCATCTCAACGCCGAGGTTCTCGCGGATCAGCTCGGCCATCGTCACCCGCCGCCACGGCGGCTTGAGGTCCACTTCCCGCCCCCCGATCGTGACCACCGTGGTGCCAATCGACTCAATCGCGGCCGCGGCCACGATCGCCTCGGTGAGATCCATCATGTCCTGGTAGTCGCCGAACGCCTGGTAGGCCTCGAGCAGCGTGAACTCCGGGCTGTGCCGGGTGTCGAGCCCCTCGTTGCGGAACACGCGGCCGATCTCGAACACCCGGTCCATGCCGCCGACGATCAACCGCTTGAGCGGCAGCTCAAGCGCGATCCGCAACGTCATGCTGATGTCAAGCGCGTTGTGGTGGGTGATGAACGGCCTTGCCGACGCGCCTCCGGCTTGTCCCAGCAACACCGGTGTCTCCACCTCGCGGAAGCCGCGCTCGGTCAGCACCCGGCGAGTAGCGGCGATCACCGCCGAGCGGATCGCGAAGGTCCGCCGCGAGGACTCGTTCAGCGTGAGGTCCAGGTAGCGCTGGCGATAGCGGGCCTCGGGGTCGGCCAGCCCGTGACGGATGTCCGGGAGCGCCCGCAGGCTCTTGGAGAGCAGTTGGAAATCGGTCACACGGACCGAGAGCTCGCCGTGCTCGGAGGCGACGACGGTCCCTTGGACCCCGATCCAGTCGCCCAGATCGAGGTCGGAGAAGTCGTGCAGCTTGTGCTCGCCGACCTCATCCCGGGTGATCATCAGCTGGATCGCACCGGTCTCGTCGCGCAGGTCGGCGAAGTCCAGCCCACCATGGCGGCGTTCGCCTAGTAGGCGACCTGCCAACCGCACGACTCGGCCCGTGTCCACTCCCGCCGCCAGCCCGACGAACTCCAGCTGCAGTTCGCCGGCGGTTGCGTCGCGATCAAAGCGGACCGGGTAGGGCTCGACGCCGCGCTGGCGCAGCGCCTCGAGCTTCGTCAGCCGGTGGCCGCGAATCTCGGTCTGGAAGTCAAGCCGCCCGCCGGCCCCGTTCGTGGCCGCGGCCGCGGCTCGGTCCAAGCCCTTCTCCTCGCTCGTGCTCATCACCCCCGATCCTATGGGCTCGCGGGTTGGGGGGTTCCCGCCGCGCTCGCGGGCTGGACGGCTTGCACCTGCTGGCGGGCCAGCACCATCATCCCGACCAGCGCAAGCGCCAGGGCGGCCAACGTTCCGGCCGCCTGAATCGTGCTGGCGTGCAGAACCTCATCGAACAGGGTGAGTCCCAGGACCACGCTCGCGATTGGGTCAAACGATGCGCTAGTGGCGATTGCGGCAGCCAGCGCGCCGGTGTCCAGCGCCAGCTGGTTGAGCGTCATCGAGCTGTAGCCGACCGCGATCAGCGCGTACAGCTCCCAGCTTCCGATCACGTGCAGCACCCCAGCGTGGAGCTCGTCGACCACCGCCTTGGTGAGCGCGGCCGAGAGCGCGAACAGGATCCCGGTCGCGGTGCCCAGCAGCGCCGCCCGGTGCCGCGGTGGGCCGCGCCGTCCCAGCAGCACCAGCGGGACGCACACCGCCGCACACGCCGCGCCGGCGATCAGCCAGTCGGTCACGGGCGCTTCGCTTCGCCCCCCCGAGGGCTCGGCGATGATCAGAAATCCCGCCAGCGCCACCACCACCAGCACCGCGGCGGCCACGTCACTGCGCCGCAGCCGCTGGCCACTGAGCCACACCCCGAGCGGCAGCGCGAACACCACGCTGGTCACGAGCAGCGGCTGTACCACCGCCAGGCTGCCGGCGCCGAGCGCCGCCGCCTGCGCGACGAAGCCGAGGGCATCAGAGGCGATCCCCGCCAACCAGATCGGCCGCTGCGCCATCCGCAGCAGCAGCCCCGAGCTCGATCCCACCGGCGGCTCGTCCAGCCCCGCCTTCTGCTGCAGCACGCTGCCCACCGCGAACAGCAGCGCGGAAACCAGCGCCAGGACTATCTCCAAACCACCACCTCCACCACGATCTGCTTACTGAGAGCTAGTTACGCGGATCCTCCGGATGATCTGCCAAGGTAATCACGACAGGAAAGCGGCTAGGGCGCCGCGAAAGCCCGGATCGGTCATCACGCTCACGTGCCCGCGCCCGTCGAACAGCCGCAAGTCGCTGCCGGGAATCAGTCGAGCGGTCTCCGCGAACAGCTCCTGACGGTAGAAGCGGTCTTCGCGGCCCGCGAGGATCAGCGTCGGCGCGGTGATCCTCGCGGACCGAGCGAGGTCAAAGGCGTCCTCGGCCTCGATCGTGGTGGCCATGTCCTCGAGGTCGCTGCGGTCCTTGACGAGCGCCGGGCCGACCGCCCAACCGAGGAGCGCCGCCAGTATCTGCCCCGCGCCGGAGGAGGCGAGGTCGGCCGCCATCACTGCAAGCGCTTTGCGCGCGGCCCCGGCTCTGATGCGGGCAGCAACGCGTCGTTGGGTGGTCTTACCAGCGTCGCCGAGCCGGCAGGCGGTACTGACGAGCACCAGCCGGCGGACCACGTCCGGATGGTCGGCCGCCAGCTGCTGAGCGATGCTGCCACCGGTCGAGGTCCCGATCACGTCGACCGGCGGGGCGAGGCCCTCGCGGATCGCTTCGGCATGCTCGCCGGCGAGCTCGGCCATCGTCATCCCCTGCGGGAGGTGCGGGCGCCGGTTGAACAGGACCAGGCGTCTCCTCGCCGTGAGCTCCGCGGCGGGTGCGAGCGTCGCGCGCAGCATCCACGCTCCATCGATCCCGGTGGTCGGGGACAGGCCCGCCAGCATCGCGATCGATTGCCCGGTCCCGACCGCCGCGTATGGCAGGCGACCCATGGTCCCGCGCTGAGCTTCGGGCCCGGGTCTCATGGTTCGCGGTAGCTGACCTCCTGCCGAGCGCCGGTCTCGCTCGAGCGCAGAATCGCATCGCACACCTCGGCGGCACGGTAGCCGTCCTCGAAGTCAGCGCCGTAGGGCCTGACTGGGCCGTCGGTCGCGATCGCGTGCAGGAAGTGGTGGATTTCGTGCACGAACGTGTGCTCCCAGCCGATGATGTGCCCGTGTGGCCACCACCACTCCCAGAAGGGGTGGTCGGCCTCGCTCACCAGCACCTGCCTGAAGCCTTGAGCGCGCTCGCCTGGCCGGGACCCCACGAGGTACACCTGTAGCTCGTTGAGCCGCTCGAGCTCGAACACGATCGAACCCTTCGAGCCGTTGATCTCGAACGCGAGCGCGTTCTTGCGCCCGTGGCAGAAACGCGAGGCCTCGATCGTCCCCACCGCCCCATGGTCAAACTCGACGGCGGCCTCGAACGCGTCGTCGACATCGACCCGCCCTCCCGGGCGGGTGTCGATGAAGGTCCGGCTGACGGCCGACACCGCCGCGATCTCCCCGACCAGAAATCGCGCCAGGTCGATCACGTGAGCGCCGAGGTCGCCCAGCGCGCCGGAACCGGCGGCGTCCTTCTGCAGCCGCCAGACCCGCTCGAACTGCGGATCGATGATCCACTCCTGCAGGTAGCGGCCGCGGAAGTGGTAGATCTCCCCCAGCTCGCCTGCCTCGATCATCTCCCGCGCCAACCGCACCGCTGGGACGAAGCGGTAGTTGAACGCGCACATGTGCTTGACGCCGGCACGCGCGGCGTGTTGCCAGATCTCGTGGCTCTCAGCGGCGGTGCGTCCGAGCGGCTTCTCGCAGATAACGTGCTTACCGTTCTGTACAGCGGCAATCGTCGGCTCAGCGTGCAGGTTGTTGGGGCCCACGTTGTCGACCAGAGAGATGCGCTGATCGGCGACCAAGGCTCGCCAATCGCTCATCGCCTCGCTGTAGCCGTAGCGCCTCGCCGCCTCCTCCACCGCCGACTCGTTGCGGCCCGCGAGCGCGACGAGCACCGGGCGCAACGGCGGCGGCCAGGTCATATAGGAGAGCGTTCTGTACGCGTTCGAATGTGCCTTGCCCATGAACGCGTACCCGATCACGCCGATTCCGATCTCGGTGACTTCCACGCCACCGCTCGCAGCTCCCTGGGTGACGAAGCCGACGCGTGACTCGCTCATCGGCCACTCCGCTGCATCGCCTGGTCGAACACGAACGCCGAAGGCTGAAAGTCGCTTCTTCTGATGAACGCCAGCGCGTCCCGGGCGCCCCACTCGCGGTCCATTCCTGCGTCCTCCCATTCGATCGAGAGCGGGCCTTGGTAGCCAATCCGGTTGAGCGCCCGCAACAGCGCTTCAAAGTCGACGTCGCCGTGACCGGGGGAGACGAAGTCCCAGCCACGCCGGGGGTCTCCGAAGTTCAGGTGGCTTGCGAGGATCGAGTTGCGCCCGTCCAGCCGCTTGCGTGAATCCTTGATGTGCACGTGGTAGATGCGCGGCGCGAACTCTTCCACGAACGCCGTCGAGTCCAGGAACTGATGCGCGAAATGGCTGGGATCGAAGTTGATCCCAAACGCGTCGTGATTGCCGATCGCGGCGAGCGTTTTGCGCGTGGTGACGAAGTCGTAGGCGATCTCGGTGGGATGCACCTCGAGCCCGAAGCGCACTCCCTCTCGCTGGAACGTCTCGATGATCGGCGTCCACCGCTCGGCGAAGTCCTCGTACCCGCGCTCGACCTCCGCGAAGTCGTTGGGAGGAAACGAGTACAGCATGTGCCAAACCGATGAGCCGGTGAAGCCGTTGACCTGCGTCACGCCGAACGCTGCCGCCGCGCGCGCCGTGTCCTGCATGCGCCCAGCCGCACGTTGGCGAACGCCCTCGGGATCCCCGTCGCCCCACACCTCCGGCGGCAGGACGCCTTGGTGACGGCTGTCGATCGGGTCGCACACCGCCTGGCCGACGAGGTGAGCGCCGAGCGCCCAGCAGTCGATCCCGTGCCGCTCGAGCAGCGAGCGCTTCTCGCGCGCGTAGCCTTCGTCGGCGAGCGCGCGATCGACCTCGAAATGGTCTCCCCAGCAGGCCAGCTCGAGTCCGTCAAAACCCCACTGGGCGACCTTCGCCGCGAGCTCCTCGAGTGGCAGGTCAGCCCACTGGCCGGTGAACAAGGTGACGGGTCTTGCCATCTCTCTCCTCTCTCTCAGGGGACCGCACCCGACCCTACCGTGAAGCGACACTAGACTGCACCGCGATGGCTCCCGGGTATGACCTTTCGCAGCGGGTCGCGCTGGTTACGGGCGGGGCCGGAGACATTGGCCGCGCCACAGCGCTCCGCCTGGCGGCGTGCGGCGCACGGGTCGCGACGCTCGACCTCCGCGCCGCGGAGCTCGACGGGGTGCTGGCGCTGACCGGGGATGTCAGTGATTCCGGGGACGTCGACGGCGCCATCCGGCGCGTCGAAGCCGACCTCGGAGGACTCGACATATTGGTCTGCGCGGCCGGCGTGAGCGGCGATTCGCTGCACACCACCGACGTCTCAAACCAGGAATGGAGCCGGGTGTTCCGAGTCAACTGCGACGGCGTTTTCTTCGCCAATCGCGCGGCGGCTGCGGCGATGGGGCCGCGAGGCTATGGACGGATCGTCAACATCGCCTCGATCGCGGGCAAGGAGGGCAACCCGATGGCGGCTGCGTACTCCGCTTCCAAGGCGGCGGTGATCGCGATGACCAAGTCGATCGGCAAGGATCTGGCCGAGACCGGCGTGCTCGTCAACTGCGTGGCCCCGGCGGTGATCGAGACGCGGATGCTCGGCGACATGAGCGAAGAGCACGTCTCGTACATGGTGGAGCGGATTCCGATGAAGCGGCTGGGGTCTCCCGAGGAGGTCGCGGCGCTGATCGCATTTTTGGCCTCCGAGGAGTGCAGCTTCTCCACCGGCGCAACCTTCGACCTCTCCGGAGGCCGGGCGACCTACTGAAGCGAGCACCCGGTCGCCGGACTGCTGTAGGGTCAGCCCGTGAGCGACAGGACCGTGGTGCTGCTGGGGACGCTCGATACAAAGGGCGACGAATACGCCTACCTGCGGGAGCGCCTGAAGATGCACCAGGTCGGCACGCTGCTGGTCGACGTCGGCACGCTCGGGGAGCCGCGTACCGAGCCCGACATCGATCGCCGTTCGGTCGCGGCGGCGGGAGGCATCGATTTCGACGAGCTGCTGGCGGCTAGAGATCGTGGGCGCTCGGTCACCGCGATGGCCTCAGCGGCGGCGGCGATCGTGCGCCGGTTGTTCGAGGACGGTCGCTGCGACGGGGTCCTCGCCGCGGGCGGCTCGGGCAACACCGCGATCGCCACGACCGCGATGCAGGCGCTGCCGGTGGGTGTGCCGAAGCTGATGGTCTCCACCGTCGCGGCGGGCAACACCCGCGACTACATCGGCGCGAGCGACGTCGCGCTGATGGCCTCGGTGACCGACATCGCTGGCGTGAACTCGATCTCCGCTCGGATTCTGGCCAACGCCGCGGCGGCGATGGCCGGCATGGTCACCGCGCCACCGGTGCAGTTGCGCGAGCAGCGCCCGCTGATCGCGACGACGATGTTCGGTGTCACCACGCCGTGTGTGACCACCGCTCGCGAGGCGCTCGAGCAGCGTGGTTACGAGGTGCTGGTCTTCCACGCCACCGGCACCGGAGGGATGGCCATGGAGGGACTGATCGACTCCGACTTCATCGCCGGCGTCCTCGATATCACCACGACCGAGCTGTGCGACGAGCTGTTCGGCGGCGTGCTCGCGGCGGGGCCCGATCGCCTCGAGGTGGCGGGACGCAAGGCCCTGCCGCAGGTGGTCTCACTCGGCGCGCTCGACATGGTCAACTTCGGCGCGCGCGACACCGTTCCGCCGCAGCTGCAAAGTCGCAACCTGTACGAGCACAACCCGTCGGTGACGCTGATGCGGACCACCCCGGAGGAATGCGAGCAGCTCGGGCGGACGATCGCGCACAAGCTCGCGGGCGCGCGGGGGCCGGTGGCTCTGTTCGTCCCGCTCAAGGGAGTGTCCGCGATCGACGTCGAGGGCGGCCCCTTCTACGACCCGGCGGCCGACCAGGCGCTGTTTGCGGCGTTGCGGGACCACTTGCCCGCGAACGTCGAGCTGCACGAGCTCGAGCACAACGTCAACGACCCCGAGTTCGCGCTCGCGATGGTCGAGCAGCTGATCACCTACCTGGAGGAGACCGGGACGTGACGGGAGAGCAGGCGCGCGAGCGGCTGCGCGCGGCGCTCGCCGGAGGCGGTCTGATCATCGGCGCGGGAGCGGGAACCGGCCTTTCGGCAAAGTGCGCCGAGGCCGGGGGCGCCGACCTGATCATCATCTACAACTCGGGGCGCTACCGGATGGCGGGGCGCGGGTCGCTGGCCGGGCTGATGCCCTACGGCGACGCCAATGCGATCGTGATGGAGATGGCCGGCGAGGTGCTGCCGGTGGTCAAACAGACGCCGGTGTTAGCGGGCGTGTGCGGCACCGATCCGTTCCGGCTGATGGACCGCTTCCTCGCGCAGATCGAGCAAGCCGGGTTTGCCGGGGTGCAAAATTTTCCCACCGTCGGACTGATCGACGGCGTATTTCGGGCCAACCTCGAGGAGACCGGGATGAGCTACGAGCTCGAGGTGCAGATGATCCGCCTGGCGCGCGAACGGGGGCTGCTGACCGCCCCGTACGTGTTCGGACCGGCCGACGCCGAAGCGATGACCCGCGCCGGCGCGGACGTCCTGGTCCCGCACATGGGTCTCACCACCAAGGGAACGATCGGCGCCCAGACCGCTCGCACGCTCGACGACTGCGTCGAGTTGATTCAGGAGATGCGTGACGTTGCCGTGGCGATCAATCCCGAGGTGATCGTGCTCTGCCACGGAGGACCGATCGCCGAACCGGACGACGCGGCGTACGTGCTGGAACGTACTACCGGGGTCGTCGGCTTCTTCGGCGCCTCGAGCATGGAGCGGATCCCAACCGAGCTGGCGATGACCGAGAACATGCGCCGGTTCAAATCACTGAGCGCCTCATGAGTACTGCTGCCCCACCGAGGAGGAACAACGATGAGCAGGTTCGTGAAGAAGAGCGACGTCGAGGATGAGCAGTTCGACTGGGGCGTGATCGGGTGGCGTTGCGTGCCCGCGACCGGCGCCAAGTCGATCGTGGTGATGGATGTGTCGCTGGAGCCCGGGCAAGGGCACGACTTTCATCGTCATCCAGGTCAGGAAGAGATGATCATCGTCAAGCGCGGGAGCATCACCCAGTATCTCGAGCGTGAGTCCACCACCCTGCAACCGGAGGACTCGGTGTTCATCGAGGCGGACGTGGTCCACGCGTCATTCAACGACAGCCAGGAAACCGCGCACCTGCAGGTGATCATCGCGCCGTCGCTGGGCGTGGACACCGGCTACGGGCTCGTCGATGTCTCTGGGGAGGAGCCGTGGGTGTCGGTGCGCGGGTAGTGTCATCGGTTGGCGACACCCGGCCCCCGCGTTACACCACCGGCGAGGGGTCCTCGATCAAGGCGGCCACGTCCGAGACGAAGGCGCCGAGCGTGTGTCCGTCCAGGACGCGATGATCGCCTGAGACCGCCAGCGCCGCGATCGGCCGCGCGACAATTTTCCCTACGCGCACCACTGCGCGCTCCTGCGTGCGGCCGATACCCAGGTTGGCCACCTCGCCGGGCTTGATGATCGGCGTCCCGAGCCACACGCCGAGCGTGCCGTAGTTGTTGACCGTGAAGGTGCCGCCACTCAGCTCCTCGGGGCGCAACCGTCCCTCCCTGGCGGCGGCGGTCAACCGCTTCACTTCAGCCGCCAGCTCGGCGAGCTCACGCCGGTCCGCGTGCGCCACCACCGGGACGACCAGCCCATCCGCGGCGGCGGTGGCGACGCCGATGTTGTAGCTGTGGTGGAGAGAGATCTCCTCGCGCTCGAGGTCGATCGAGGCGTTGACGTAGGGATGGCGGGGGAGCACCGCGACGGCGATCCTGACTAGCAGCGGCGTCAGCGTGAAGGCGCGCCGCCGCTCCTCGTCGGGCGCCCGCGCGCGGAGCTGCTCGCGCCATCCGATCAGCGCGGTCATGTCGACTTCCCGGTAGTCGATGATGTGGGGAATCGTCCGCCACGCCTCAGACATGGTGCGGGCGATCGCGCGCCGGACGCCCCGCAGCGGCACCACCCGATCGCGGCTGGCCTGCGAGTCGAGGTCGCCCAGCTCCACCCGTCCCCCCGGACCGCTTCCGCGCACGCTGGCGAGGTCGATGCCGAGCTCGGCGGCGCGCTTGCGAGTCGCCGGCGAGGCGAGCACCGGCGCCGGCTCGCTCGCCGCCGCTCCGGAGAGAGCGGCCCGGTCGGCGGGCAGCGCGCCTTCCGCGGTCGCCGCCGTGGTGCCGGGCGAGGCCTCTGGGCGAGCGGCGGTGCCCCCGTCCGCTGACTCGAACACCGCCATCACCTCGCCGACCGCGACGGTGTCGCCGACCGCGAACCTGAGCTCCAGCACCCGCCCCGTGGTGGGACAGGGAATCGTGACCACCGCCTTATCGGTCTGGACGTCCGCCATCGGCTCGTCTTCGCGAACGTCCTGGCCTTCGCTCACATACCACTGGACGAGCTCACCGGCATCGATCCCCTCGCCGGTGTCGGGAAACCTGAACTCGAGCGGCGCCATCGCCTCAGCCGCGGTCCATCACCCGCTTGATCATGACCAGCGCCCGCTCCGCGCTCGGGATATAGAGCTCCTCCAGCGCGGCGATCGGGTAGGGAGTATCGGGCGCGGCAACCCTCAGAACCGGAGCGGTGAGCGACCAGAACGCCTCCTCGACGATCGTCGCCACCACCTCCGCGCCGAAGCCGGCGGTCAGCGGAGCTTCGTGAATCACGACCGCCCGCCCGGTGCTCGCGACCGCGTCCCGCAGGCCTTCGCTGTCGAGCGGGACAAGCGTGCGCAGATCGACCACCCCGCAAGAGATGCCCTCCTCGGCCGCCAGCTCCGCGGCCCTCTGCGCGACCACGACCGCCGCGCTCCACGCGACGAGCGTGACGTCGGTGCCCTCGCGGACGACCCGCAGCTGGCCGAACGGGATCGTGTAGTCCTCGTCGGGGACCTCGTCCTTGATCAGCCGGTAGCCACGCAGCGGCTCGCAGAAGAGCACTGGGTCCTCCCCGCGGATCGCTTCGCTCAGCAGTCCCTTGGCGTCGCACGCGCTCGCTGGCATCGCCACCTTCAGCCCCGGGGAGTGCACGTACTTGGCCTCCTGGGCGTCGGAGTGCAGCTCGGGCGTGCGGACGTTCCCGCCGAACGGCGCGCGGATCGTGATCGGCATCGAGTAGCGCCCCTGCGAGCGAAACCGCATCCGCGCCACCTGTCCCTCGACCTGGTGAAAGGCTTGCGATCCGAAGCCGAGGAACTGGAGCTCGGGGATCGGGCGCAGGCCGCTGCACGCGAGTCCCACCGCCGCGCCCACGATCACCCCTTCAGCGAGCGGCATGTCGACTACGCGCTCCTCGCCGAAGCGCTGCTGCAGTCCGTCGGTGGCGCGGAACATGCCGCCGTTGCCCCCGATGTCCTGGCCGAGGAGGATGATCCGCTCGTCGCGCTGCATCTGGGAGGCGAGCGTCGCCCGGATCGACTCGATCATGTTCATCACCGCCATCTGACCCGTTCACTCCATCAGCGCACGACGCTGAGCCGCCACCCGGGCAGGGGGCTGGGCGTAGACGTGGTCGAAGATTTGCTCCGGCCGCGCCTGCGCGCGTGCCTCGGCGGCTCTCAGCGCTTCCTCTACCTCGAGCTCGATTTCTCCGCGCATCCGCTCCCGCGCTCCGGACCGCAGGATCCCGGCGTCCTCGAGGTAGGCGTGCAGGCGAGCGATCGGATCAAGCGGACGGTGCTCCTCGAGCTCACGCTGGTCGACGTAGCGACTTGGATCGTCGGCCGTGTTGTGGGGTCCCATGCGGTAGGTCAGCGCCTCGATCAGCGTCGGCCCTTCGCCGGCTCGCGCGCGCGCAACGGCTCTGACGGTGGCCTCGTACACCGCAAAGAAATCGTTGCCGTCGACGAGCTCGCCCGGAAACCCGTACCCGGTGGCTCGCGCGGCGAAGCTCTCGGCTGCGGTTTGCTTGCTGACGGGCGTGGAGATCGCCCAGCCGTTGTTCTGCAGCAGGAAGATGACCGGGGCCCGCCTCACCCCGGCGAGATTGCAGGCCTCGTGGAAATCGCCCTCCGAGGAGGCGCCGTCGCCGAAGTAGACGCACACCACGCCGTCGAGCCGCTGGTGGCGAAGTCCCCAGGCGAGACCGACGGCGTGCGGAAGCTGCGTGGCCAGGGAGATCTGATACGGCAGCAGGTTGACGCCGTCGGGCATCCGGTTGCCTTCCGGGTTGCCCTTGAAGTACAGAAAGAATCGCTCCAGCGTGTACCCCTGCCGGAGCATCGCCGGCAGTTCGCGATACTGGGGCACAACCCAGTCGCGGGCTGGATCGAGCGCCCACGCCGAGCCGACCACGGCCGCCTCCTGACCGTGCACCGGCGAGAACGTCCCCAGCCTGCCCTGTCGCTGGAGGTTGAACGCGCGCTCATCGACCCGTCGCGAGAGCAACATCAGCCGATAGGCCGAGAGCAGCTCTTGCTCGGATAGCGGCGGCCGGTAGCCCTCTGGCACCGTGCCGTCCGGCGCCAGAATCCGCGCCGGAGTTGGTCGCTCCGCGATCACCGTTGTGGCGTTCACCGTGTCTCCCTCAAGATCCACCCCTTACCTTAATGGTGCGCGCTAGGGCCGTGGCCCTGCTCCTCCTATAGGCTCCCTCGCCATCTAGCTCTGGTCGAGAAGGGAAGTTTTCAGATGGCATATACGCTGGTGGTTCGGATGAGGGCCCGCGACGGCGAGCAGCGCCGAGCGGAGGAACTGATGCGCGAGCTGGTCCCGGCGTCGAGGGCGGAGCCGGGCTGCAACCAGTACATCGCGCACCGCGACCCCGACGATGATCGCGTTTTCCTGATCTATGAGCAGTACCGGGACAAGTCGGCCTTCGAGGAGCACGGGCAGACGGAGCATTTCCAGCGGCTGGCTGCCGGCGAGCTATTCGGGCTGATGGAGGAACGCGACCGCCGCTTCTACGAGACGCTCGACTAGGTCATCGCGCCACGTGCGTGGCGCCGCCCTCGGCCAGCACCAGATCGCGCCGGCGGTCGGGGACGTGATCGAGCGGGACGGGGGCGAGCGCCTCGAAGAACGTCACCCCCTCGGCGGAGTACAGCTCGTGCTCGATCCCCCGGTTCACGCAGACCACGTCGCCCGGGGCGAGCTGGCGCGTGTCCTCGCCGATCGTCATCGTCACTGACCCGTCGATCACCGCCATCAGCTGCTCTGTGTCCTCGTGTGAGTGGCGACTGACGCGCTTGCCAGGTTCGTACCGCACGCGGCAGAGCAGCACTTGATCGCCGCCGATCGCGTGGAGGGATACCCCATCCACGAACTCGAACGGCTCTACTCCATTCCAGGTCTTGAATGGAGAGCTCTCAGGCATCCGTGCCCCAATACGCCTCGCCGCGGTTGGCGCTGACTGCGGCGACAGAGATTTCCTCGTCGTAGATCACGCGCTTGCCTTCGCGGCGGGGCTCCTTGGCCCCCTCCAGCGCGCGCAGCACGCGCTCCGGAGTCACCGGCATCTCGGTCACCCACACACCCACCGCGTCATGCACGGCGGCGGCGATCGCGGGCGGTTGCGCGTTGTTGGCCATCTCGCCGATCGCTTTCGCGCCGAACGGCCCATCCACCGACGGGTTCTCGAGGATCACGCTCTCGATCTTGGGAAAGTCCTCGAGCGAGGGAGCCAGGTAGGCGCCGAATTGATCGCCACGATGCTCGGCGGAGGGGTAATAGGGATAGCAGTTCTCGAGCAGGCCGAGCCCGAGGCCCATCATCGCGCCGCCTTCGATCTGGCCCTCGACCAGCGTGGGATTGATCGCGCGCCCCACGTCGTAGACCTGCACCATCCTCAGCACGGTGGTCTCGCCGGTCTCGTCGTCGACTTCCACATCGATCACGCAGGCCGCGTAGGAGATCGCGGAATGCGGCTCCTGTGTCACCGATCCGTCGTCGTCGTCTACCTCCGCCAGCGGCTTGAGCGCCGTGCCGCTGCCAGAGATCAGCTCGCCGTACACGTAGGTAGCGGCGCCGGCCACATCAGGCAGCGAGATCTTGCGGTCAGGCGCTCCTTTTGCCAGCACCTCGCCTTCGACGATCTCGAGGTCGTCAGGTGAGATCTCGAGCTCCTTGGAGGCGATCTCGAGAACCCGCTCGCGCGTTTTCTCGGCGGCGTAGCGGACGGCATTGCCGCCGATGAACGTGCCTCGCGAGGCGAACGTGCCGGTGCACACTGCCGAGGAATCGGTGTTGGTGTTGTCCATCGTCACCCAGTCGAACGGCACGCCGAGGGCGTCGGCGACGATCTGGGTATGGACCGTCTTCGAGCCCTGCCCGATGTCGACCGTGCCCGAGAAAACGTCGACCCGCCCGTCGGGCTTGAGCTTGATCCAGGCCTGGCTGGGGTCGCCGTTCTGGTTCATCCCGGTGGGATACTCGATCATCGAGAACCCACGGCCGCGGTGCTTGGCCATCAGCGACTTCCTCCGTTCTTGCTGGGATCGTATGTCGCCAGATGCCGTCCTTCGGGCGCCTGCTGGGAGACCAGGTGCTCGGGCAGCAGATCGCCGGTCCGGCGGTCGTTGGTCATCGAGCGGTACTCCTCGCTGAGCTCGTAGCCGACCGCTTGCGCGGCCGCCAGGGTGACGGTGACGGTCGAGGGATCGTGCATCACCACCCTGTTTCCAGTCGTGTCATCGACACGGTTGGCGTTCTTGAGCCTCACCTCGACCGGATCCATTCCCAGTTGCTCGGCCACGCGAGCGAGGTGCATCTCGACGGCGAGCGATACGGAAGTGACTCCGAAGCCGCGCATCGCGGTCGTCGGCACGCGGTTGGTGTAGACGACGAATCCGTCGAAGCGAAGATTCGGGATCGTGTAGGCGCCGGTGTGGTGGAACGCATGCTTGGTCAGCCCGTAGGGCGAGAAGCGCGAGTAAGCGCCGGCATCGTGCAGGGTCAGCGTCCGCCGCCCAAGGATCCAGCCGTCCTTGCTGACGGCATCTTGAATCTCGATGTGCCACGGCGCTCGGGTCGAGGAGGCCAGGAACTCCTCCTCGCGCGTGAAGCGCCATTTCACCGGACGCTGTGACTTGATCGCCAGGAGCGCGCAGATCGTCTCGGTGGCGGTGTCTACCTTGCCACCGAAGCCGCCGCCCACGGTGCCGCCGACGAACTTCAGCTTGTTCAACGGCCACTCGAGATGGGCCGCGACGACGCCCATCGAGAAATACATGGCCTGAGTGCACGAGTAGATCGTCAGCCGGCCGCTCGGCTCGGGCACGACCAGCGCCACCTGGGTCTCCATCGGCACGTGCTCGATCGCCTGGGGCCGGTAGACCCCCTCCACGATCAGGTCCGCTCGGTCCAGGGCGGCTTCGATGTCGCCCTTGCGAACTCGTCGGTGGTTGTGGGGGCCGAAGTGTGGATACACCGCCCCCCATTGATGAAAAGCGGGGGCGCCGGGATCCGCTGCGGTGCGAATGTCGAGTACCGGCTGGCGCTCCTCGAACTCGACCTCGATCGCGTCAACCGCCGCGAGCGCGATCTCCTCGCTCTCCGCGGCCACGGCCGCGATCGGCTGCCTCTTGTAGCGGACCTCGCCGTCGGCGAGCAGTGGCTCATCGGCGGGGACTCCGAGAGCCTCCAGGTGGCCATAGACGTTTTTCGGCACGTCCTCGGCGCTGATCACGGCATGAACGCCGGGGACCGCGAGCGCCCGACTGGTGTCCAGGCGCCGGATCGCCGCGTGGTGCAGCGGCGAGCGGAGCGCCTTGCACCACAGCGCCCCGTGCACGCGGACGTCATCGACGTACGCCGTCCGCCCGGTGACGTGCCCCATGCCGTCGTAGCGAGGAAGTCTGGCGCCAACCGCCTTCATGCCGGGCTCCCCGGAATCATCGTGACGGCGTCTTCGCTCTGGGGTCCCGAGTCGACCTCCGCACGGGCGGGATCGACCTCCCCGCGGGCGGCCGCGCCCACCGCGGCGAGAATCTTCACATACCCCGTGCAGCGGCACACGTGGCCGCTGAGAGCCTCGATCACTTCCTGCTCGGAGGGCTGCTCGCCGCGGTCGAGCAGCGCTTGCGCCGCCATCATGAACCCCGAGGTGCAGAACCCGCACTGAGCGGCGTAGTGCTGATAGAACGCCGCCTGCACCGATCCTAGATCTTCGGGCGTCCCGAGGCCCTCCACGGTCGTGATCTGCGCCCCGTCGACCGCCGCGAGTGGGGTCAGGCAAGCGCGGCGCGGCTCGCCATCGATCAAAACGGTGCACGCGCCACAGCCGCCCTGCTGGCAGCCTGCTTTCGGACTCGTCACGGTGAGCTCCTCGCGTAGCGCGTGGAGCAACGTCGCAAGTGGTGGCGAGCGCAGCTCTCGCTGCACGCCGTTGACTGTCAGTTTCATCGCACCTCTTCGGAGCTTAGGTCGGTGAGTGCTCGACGAACCACCACCGGCAGGGTTTTGCGGCGATACCACGCCGACGCCAGGGCGTCGTCCTGCGGCGTAACGTCGTCGAGGGCGCGCTGGGCCGCTTCCTCCGCGCTGGCGCCTTCGGACAGCGAGCGCTCGACCGCGCGGCAGCGCACCGCTCGCGGCCCGGCGCCCGAGACGCCGACGCGTGTCTCGCCGTCGAGACGAGCCACGCACACGCTCATGATCGTGTACGCGTGCGCATGAGGTCGCCGGACTGACGCCTGGGCGGCGGCCTGCGGCTCTGAGAACTCCACCTCGAGCACCAGCCGTCGATCCGGTCCGCCCTCGAGGAAATCCTCGATTGGCTCCGTTCGCTCTGCGCCTGCGCCGATCGAACGGACCTCGGCCCCGAGCGCGATCAGGGCGGCTTGCAGGTCACCGCGCGGGCTCTCGAGTCCCGGCGGCGCGCAGAGGTTGCCGCCAAGTGTCGCCTGGGCGCGAATCTCCGGATCTGCCACCTGGCGGGCGCTCGCCGCCAGCGGCTCGGGAGCCTGCTCGAGCGCGGCCACGGTCGCCATCGCGCCGATTCTCACGTGGCCCGTGTCGCGGCTGATCTCGGCCATCCCAGAGCGGCAAAGAACCAGCGCCCGCGCTGGCTTGACTCGGCCGTAGGTGATATCCGGCATCACGATCGTGCCTCCGGCGACCACCGTCACGCCGCTGCCATCGCCGAAAGCGGCAACCGCCTCCTCGCGTGACTTTGGCACGATGACTTCCGTCGCCTCCAGCAAACTCGTCATGCAATTCTCCCTCTCAGAGCAGAAGCACCGCTAAGGACGGCTATACAGTACCCGAGGTTTGCTTCTTGAATAACGCAATCCGTTTTCAGTCCGTCGAAGAACTCGAGCGAGCGTTGAGGGCTCACTCCTACCTGCCTCAGAGGGGCCTCGCCACCGCCTTGTTCCTGGCGCTCGCGATCGAGAAGCCGCTGCTGCTGGAGGGAGAAGCTGGGGTCGGCAAGACCGAGGCCGCCAAGGCTCTGGCTCGCTCGCTCGGGGCTCGGCTGATCCGCCTGCAGTGCTACGAGGGACTCGACATCGCCCACGCCGTGTACGAGTGGAACTACGCGCGACAACTGCTCCACATCAGGGCGGCTCAAGAGGGATCGGTCTCCGACGAGGAGCTGTTCGGCCCCGACTTCTTGATCCGCCGCTCGCTGCTGGAAGCGATCGGCTCCTCGGAGCCGGTGGTGCTGCTGATCGACGAGATCGACCGCGCCGACGATGAATTCGAAGCGTTTCTGCTCGAGGTGCTCTCGGACTTTCAGATCACGATTCCTGAGATAGGCACGATCTCAGCCCGCCGCCGGCCGACCGTGATCCTGACCTCGAACCGGACCCGCGAGCTGCACGACGCGCTCAAGCGCCGGTGCTTGTTTCACTGGATCACCCACCCCACGCTCGAGCGCGAGGTCGAGATCGTCCGCTTGCGAGTGCCGGGCGTCTCAGAGCGCCTGGCCGCCGAGGCCGCGGCGTTCGTGGGAAGACTGCGCGAGCTCGACCTGGCCAAGGGACCGGGAGTGGCGGAGACGATCGACTGGGCCAACGCGCTGTGGGCGTTGGGCTGCGTCGAGCTCGACGCGACGATCGTCGAGCAGACGCTGGGATCGGTGCTCAAGCACTACGAGGACTTCGAGCTGGTGCGCGACGACACCGTGATGGAACTGGTGCGCGAAGCGCGGGCGATAGCCGCTGCTGCCGTCGGGTGAGCGAAGCATTCACCCGACAGGTGGTCGCTTTTGGCCGCGTTCTGCGTGAAGCGGGACTCGAGGTCGGCCCCGGGCGGATCGCCGACGCGCTGCGGGGCCTCGAGTCGATCGATCTCACCCGCCAGGAGGATGTCTACTGGGCGCTGCAAAGCACGCTGGTCTCGCGCCGCGAGGAAGTCGAGCCCTTCAACCGAGCGTTCGACGCCTGGTTTCTGCGTCGCTCGCTGCGGCCCCCTGAGCGTGCAGGGGAAGATCCCCGCCAACTGCGCAAGGGCGTGCAGCGGCTGCGACGGGACGCCCAGCCGGCGCGCGCGGAGGAAACGAACGCTGGCGAACCGGAGAGCATCGGACACAGCCCGCACGAGGTCCTGCGCGAGAAGGATTTCGCGGCCATGAGCCCCGAGGAATTCGCCGCTGCCCGATCGCTGGTCTCTGCCCTCGCCGCCGATCGCCCCCTGCGCCGCTCGCGACGCTCGCGCCCCAGCCGCCGCGGCTCGGTGCTGGACATGCGGGGCCTCGCCCGTGCCTCGATCGCCACCGGAGGCGATCCGATCGAGCGTCGCTTCCGCCAGCGCTCGCTGAAGCCGCGCAAGCTGGTCATCCTGTGTGATGTTTCCGGCTCGATGGAGGCCTACACACGAGCGCTGCTCCTGTATCTCCACGCGAGCGTCCGCTCTGGTGACGGCGTTGAGGTGTTCGCGTTTGGAACGCGGTTGACGCGCCTCACTTCCGAGCTGATGTCGCGTGACCCCGAGACCGCGCTCGCGCGCGCCGCCCAGCGGGTCGTCGACTGGGCCAGCGGCACCCGCATCGGTGCCTCCCTGAAGACCTACAACGACGTCTGGGGGCGCTGGGCACTGACCCGTGGCGCGGTCGTGGTGATCTTCTCCGACGGCTGGGAGCGCGGGGACCACGCGCAGCTCGGCGAGCAGATGGCTCGCCTGCACCGGGCCGCGTTCGCGGTCGTGTGGGTCAACCCATTGCTCGGAAGCTCCGACTATCAGCCGCTCGGCGGCGGGATGCGCGCGGCGCTGCCGTTCGTCGACCGCTTCGTGAGCGGCCACAATCTGGCCAGCCTGCAAGCGCTCTCTGGCCTGCTCGCGGGCATCGCCCACCGACACCTCGGGTAGGAGCATCCGGGCACCTCCCCGAGGGGTCGCACGCGCCGCCGCGCACCGCCGAGGGGCTCGCACGCGCCGCCGCGCACCACCGAGACCGCGTCATCTGTTAGGTTCGCCGGCTCACTGCGAATTCTTGGAGGAGAGGTCGACGATGGCAGTGCGCGTGAACGCGCCGGCGATGCTGGAGCTGGTGGCGGAGGACGCCGAGCTCGAGGAGCTCGGCAGCGGGTTTGTTTTCACCGAGGGACCGATCTGGAACCCCGACGGTTTTCTGCTGTTCAGCGACATGCCGGGGGACACCCGCCGCCGGTGGGACGAGCGCGCCGGGGTCGCCGAGGTGGCCAGCCCCAGCAACAAGGGCAACGGGATGACGCTCGACGCCCACGGACGGCTGCTGGTCTGCGAGCACGCCACCAGCTCACTGGTGCGCATGGACCCCGACGGCAGCGGTGCCCACCGACAGGTGCTCGCCTCCCATCACGAGGGCAAGGAGCTCAACAGCCCCAACGACGTGGTCGTCAAGCGCGATGGCTCGATCTACTTCAGCGATCCGACCTACGGACGGATGCCCGGCTTCGGTGTGGAGCGCGAGCAGGAGCTCTCCTTCCAAGGCGTCTACCGGATCGCGTCCGACGGCGGCGAGCCACAGCTGCTGATCGACGACTTCCAGCAGCCAAACGGGCTGTGCTTCTCTCCCGACGAGTCCAAGCTGTACATCAACGACACCGGCCGGGCCCACATTCGCGAGTTCCAGGTCGCCGGCGATGGGACGATCGATCGCGGCCGGGCGCTCGCCGAGGGCCTGGGATCTGGCGACCTCGACGTCGGCGACCTCGTCGATGGAATGAAGTGCGACGAGCGGGGCAACATCTGGGTGACCGGTCCCGGCGTCGACAGTACCTATGGGGTATTGGTGCTTAGCCCCCAGGGCGCGCACCTCGGCACGATCGACGCTCCCGAGGGCGTCGGCAACATCGGCTGGGGCGGGCCGGACTGGACCTGGCTGTTCGTCTGTGCCTCCACCCGGCTGTGGCGGATCATCTGCCGGGTATCCGGAAACCGCGTCTCCTACATGAGGTGATGACTTGAGCGAGCCAGAGCTGCAGCTCGACCCTCAGCGGTCGGCTCTGATCATCCAGGACATGCAGAACGATGTGATCATCGAGGGCGGCGCGTTCGCCGATTCAGGCGCGCCCGAGCACGCCAAATCTCAGAACGCGGTCGCAAACGTCCGCGAGCTGGCGCAGGCCTGCAGGTCGCGCGGGATGCCCGTGATCCACATCTGGTACATCGTCGAGCCGGGAGCTTCGGGACTCAGGACCAACGCGCCCCTGTTTCAGGGCGTCCGCGATGCGAACGCGCTGGTGCGTGGCAGCTGGGGCGCTGCGCCCGCCGATGGGCTCGAGCCTCAGGAGGGCGACCACGTGGTCGAGAAGATGCGCATGAACGGCTTCTATGACACCCGGCTGGACATTCTCTTGCGAGGCCTGGGGGCCGACACGATCGTGATCACCGGGGCCTGGACCAACATGTCCATCGAGCACACCGCGCGTCATGGCGCCGATGCCGGCTATGAGGTGGTGGTGGCCTCTGACGGTACCTCGACCACAGGCGATGAGTGGCAGCATGCGGCGCTCGATTACGCGATGACCAACGTGGCACAGGTCGCGTCCTGCGCGGAGATAGCGCGGGCGATGGGAGCGTGAGCATGGCCGCCGTGACGGAGGCGCTCGTGCTGCGCCGGGGCTTCATCGATGGCCAGTGGGTCGAGGCCGACTCCGGCAGGACCTTCTCAGTCACTAATCCGGCGAGCGGAGAGACGATCGCCGAAGTGCCGAGGATGGGAGCCGCTGAGACGCGTCGGGCGATTGGAGCCGCGCAGCGGGCGCTGCCCGGCTGGCGATCGATGCTTGCCCGCGAGCGGGCCGCGATCATGCGCCGCTGGGCGGAGAAGATGGTCGAGCATCAAGACGAGCTGGCGGCGCTTCTGACCACCGAACAGGGCAAGCCGCTGGCGGAGTCGCGGGTGGAGATCGCCTACGCGGCGAGCTTTCTCGAGTGGTTCGGCGAGGAGGCAAAGCGGGTCTACGGCGATACCGTCCCGACGTATTCACAGGATCGGCGAGTCCTCGTCACCAAGGAGGCGATCGGGGTCACCGCGGGGATCACGCCGTGGAACTTCCCCGCCGCGATGCCCACTCGCAAAGCGGCCCCGGCGCTCGGCGCCGGATGCACGATGGTGCTCAAGCCGGCCGAGCAAACCCCGCTCACCGCGCTTGCGGTGATGAAGCTAGGCGAGGAGGCGGGCCTCCCCCCCGGCGTGCTGAGCATCGTCACCGGCGATGGGGAAGATGCTCCCGAGATCGGGCGCGAGATGACCTCGAACCCGATCGTTCGCAAGCTCGGGTTCACCGGCTCGACCGAGATCGGAAAGCTGTTGATGGCCCAGTGTGCCGGGCAGGTCAAGAACGTGTCACTCGAGCTCGGCGGGAACGCGCCGTTCATCGTCTTCGACGACGCCGACCTCGACGCCGCACTGGAAGGGGCGCTGATCTGCAAGTTCCGCAACTCGGGCCAGACCTGCATCTCGGCAAACCGCATCCTCGTGCACGATCCGGTCTACGACGAGTTCGTCTCGCGATTCTGTGACCGCGTAGCCGCGCTCACGGTGGACGACGGCTTCACCGAGGGGGTCAACGTGGGGCCGCTGATCGACGTCCCCGGAGTGGAGAAGGTGGAGCGCCACGTGGCGGACGCCCGCGCGCACGGCGCCGAATTGCTGCTGGGCGGCGCGCGTCATCAACGCGGCCCTCAGTTCTTCGCCCCGTCGGTGCTCACCGGGATCACCGACCAGATGGCGATGAGCAACGAGGAGACCTTCGGCCCGGTGGCCGGGATCTCCTGCTTCGCCACCGAGCAGGAGGCGATCGCCAAGGCCAACGACACGCCCTATGGGCTCAGTAGCTACTTCTATAGCCGCGACATGGCGCGGGTGTGGCGGGTATCCGAAGCGCTCGAGTACGGCATCCTCGGCATCAACACCGGGGTGATCTCCACCGAGGTGGCGCCCTTCGGGGGGATGAAGGAATCCGGGATCGGGCGGGAAGGCTCCAAATACGGCATCGACGAGTGGCTCGAGAGCAAGTATCTGTGCCTGGGTGGCCTGTGAGGAAGCGATGATCGTCGTGACTGCGACCAACTGCTCGCCGATCCGATGAGCGCCCTGCAGGGCAAGGTGGCGATCGTCACCGGGGGAGCGCAGGGCATCGGGCGGGCGATCGCCGAGGGGCTGGCCGCCGAAGGCGCCCGGCTCGTGATCGCCGACCTGAAGGGCGCCGAGGAGGCGGCGGGAAGCCTGCCCGACGGCGTCGGCCTGACCGTCGATGTGGCCTCGGAGGCCGACACCGAGCGGATGGCCGCGGCGACGATCGAGCGCTGTGGGGCGATCGACATCCTCGTCAACAACGCGGGGCTCTACGCCTCGCTGGCGATGCGTCCGTTCGAGCAGATCCCCGTTGCCGAGTGGCGCCAGGTGATGGACGTCAACGTGATGAGCATGTTCCTCACCTGCCGCGCGGTCGTCCCTCGCATGCGCGAGCAGGGCGGCGGACGGATCATCAACATCTCTTCGGGAACACCGTTCCGCGGGGTGCCGTTCGTCTTGCACTACGTCACCAGCAAAGGCGCGATCGTGGCCCTGACTCGCGCGCTGGCCAAGGAGCTGGGCGCTGACAACGTGCTGGTCAACTGCGTCGCTCCCGGCTTCACGATGAGCGCCGGCGTGCGCGCGCACCCCGAGGTGGTCGAGGCCTTGCGCGATGTGTCGATCAGCGCCCGGACGCTGCGCCGCGACCAAGTGCCCGAAGACATCGTCGGCGCGGTGGTGTTCCTCTGCGGTCCCGGGGCCACCTTCATCACCGGCCAGACGATGGTCATCGACGGCGGCCAGTACTTCCATTGAGGCTCGCGCTTTACTCCCGCCCGGACGGCGCCCGGGTCCAGTCCGCGAACACGATCGTCTACGAACTCGAGGGCGAGTCCGCCCGCGAGGCCCCGGCTTCAGTCGCTGGCGCCGCCTTGGTTTGGCGGCTCGCCGACGGCGACGCGCCCGGCGCGCTGTTGTCGGCCGAGGTGGAGCTCGACCCGGCGACTTTGTGGCTGATGCGCTGCGACAGAGTCGACTTCGATCCCGGTGGCATCGCCTACCGCCACACGCACCCCGGGCCCGGCATCCGCTGCCTGCTCTTCGGCGAGATCACGATCGAGACCCAGGGGGCCGAGCGTACGTTTGGTCCCGGGCAGCCCTGGTTTGAGAGCGGGCCCGAGCCGGTGCTCGCCACGACCTCGGCGACCGAGCCCTCGGCGTTTGCCAGGGTGCTCCTCCTCCCCGCTCAGTTCGCGGGTCAGCGCACGATCCGCTACGTAGATCCCGCCGACGCCGAGAAGCCAAAGACCCAGCGCGCGAGGATCTTGCTCGAGGTCCCGGTCCAGCCGTGATCAGCGAGATCCGGAATGCGGCCGCATGACCGGCGTGATCACCGAGATCCCGAACGCGGTCGCATGACCCGGCGGGAGCTCCGTGTCGAGGGCCTGGCCGAACCGATCAGCCACTACACCGACGCCGTGCAAGCCGGCGAGCTGCTCTACATCTCGGGGATCGTCTCCGTGGACGCGGCGGGGAAGCTCGTCGGCGGCGACGACGTGGTCGCGCAAGCGCGGCAGATCTTCGCGATCATGGGACGGGTTCTGGCCGCCGCCGGGGTGGAGCCATCGGACATCGTCAAGGTAACCGTGTTCCTGCTGGACGTCGACGACCGGCAGCGGATCAATCCGGTCCGCCAGGAGTTCTTCGGCCCGGCGCGGCCGGCGAGCACGCTCGTGGAGGTCAGCCGGCTCGCGGTGGCGGGCGCGCGCCTGGAGATCGAGGCCACCGCATATCTCGGTTCGTGACCGGTCACCGGAAGACGATCGCTCGCGGAGGCCGCGGCGGGCGGTCGGCGGCAGCGGCGACCGTCGCGAAAGCCTCGGCGGCCGGCGAGAACTGCGTGCGGGTGTATGCCGCAAGCTCCCGGGTGACCGGCTGCCGCAGGCGGCGCGAGATCGTGGCGAGCTGCTCTGGAACCACGTTCATCGGCACCATCGCGACGCCCAGTCCCGAGGCGGCCAAGCGAACCGCGGCCTCTGCCTGCCCGGTGCGCATCGCCGCTCGCGGCGTGAAGCCCGCTTGAGCGCAGGCGAACAGGACGACATCGTTCAGCCCGTGACCGGGCTCGTAGAGGATCCATTCGCGCTCTGACAATTGGCGGAGATTGAGCGCGCCATTGCGCTCGGCGACCGGATCGGAAGGCGGCGGGATCACCACGAACTCCTCCCATCCGAGCGCGACCAGGGGACCAGACCAGACACCGGGTCTGGGGCCCACGGCGATGTCTGACAGACCCGACAGCACGGCATCGTTGAGGCGCTCGCGGTGCGAGAACTCCCGCAGCCAGATGCGCACGCCGGGATGCCGGCGGCGGAACCGGCCGATCAGCGGCGGCAGCACTCCGACCGCGAGTGAACGAACCGTGGCGATCTCCAGCTCGCCCCCCTCCAAGGCCTCGGTTTGACGCACGGCCAGCCGCGCGCGTTGCGAGGCTGCCAGCATCGCGCGCGCCTCGGGGAGGAACTCGCGACCCGCAGTGGTCAACCGCACGCCCCGCGAGGTCCGTTCGAGCAGCTTCGCGCCTACGTCCCGCTCGAGCGCCTGAACCTGCTGCGATAACGATGGTTGCGCGATGCGCAGCCTGCGCGCCGCAAGGGTGAACGATGCTTCGTCCGCGACCGCCAAGAAGTACGACACCTGTCGTAAGGTCACGTCGAGAGGATATAGGTAAAGCCCTATCGAACTGATGGGACATGCGTCTTTGCCCTAACGACGCGGAGGGGATACCGTGGCCCGCTTCCGGCGACCGAGTAGAGGGTTAGCTGATTGTTATCCCGACGTTCGTCTGTGTTGCCTGGCCGCGGGTTCGATATGGTTAGGATGAAGGAGGTCTGAGCGAGGGTGACAGTTGCCGTGAGGCGGATGCCACAGGGAGTGCTGATTGCACTCTGTATCGCGGTCGTCGTGTGGCTGGTCATCAAGGCCACCGATGGCGGGAACACGTTCCTCCAGGTGACGCTCAACGGGATCACAGACGCCGCCCTGTATTTCGTCGTGGCTGCGGGCTTCACGCTGATCTTCGGGCTGATGCGGGTGGTGAATATGGCCCACGGCTCGCTCTACCTGTTCGGCGGGTACGTGGCTTACGTTGCGCAGACACACTGGTTTGCGGGAGGGACATCGCAGTTCTCGCTCGGCGGCGCCGCGAACATCAGCGTCGCGGGATTCGTGGTGCCGCTTGTGTTCGCGACCGTGGTGATCGGACTCGTCGGCCTGGCGATCCAACAGGTGTTCCTGCGCTGGAACCAGGGGCAGGAACTGCGCCAAGCGCTGATCACGATCGCGATCTCAGTCATCTTCGCCGATCAGATGGTCGCCCACTACGGGGGCGTCGTCGAGTCAATCCAGCAACCGACCAGTTGGCCAAACAGTATTGTTGTCGGCTCCTTTGCTACGGGTTTTTCCGCATCACCGTGGTGCTGGGGCAGCCCTACTGGTCGGCCTGCTGTTGTATCTGCTGATCAAGCGCACGCGGTTCGGGATGATCGTTCTGCGGGGGTCGACGATCGCTCGATGCTCTCGGCGCTCGGCGTCAACGTGCAGCTGGTGTTCGCGGGCGCGTTCTTCCTGGGCGCGATGCTCGCCGGGTTTGCCGGCGGCCTCGGCGGCACGATGATCTCCGTGGGGCCCGGGCTCGACACGCAGTTCCTGCTCGACGCGCTGATCGTCGTGATCATCGGCGGGATGGGCAGCCTTCCCGGCGCCGCGATCGGAGCGCTCCTGCTCGGCCTGGTGCAGTCCTACTCGGCCATCTACCTGCACTTCGGCTCGGTGGACCTGAGCAACTACGGCGTCGACGTCGTTCATCCTGGTGATCGCGGTGCTGGCGGTCCGGCCGCTCGGCCTGTTCGGGAGGCCGGCATGAGCACCTTGGCAAGCACGGCCGCGGCCAGGCGCTCACGTCCCGGCGGGATCGCGATCGGCGGCTGGGCCGTGCTCGTTGCGATCGCGATCGTGCTGCTGCTGGCGCCTGAGATCTTCGATCCCTTCTGGCTCAGCCAGATCCTGACCCAGGCGCTGGGCTGGGAATCGCCGGCGTCAGCCTCACGTTCCTATACAGGTATGGCGGCATGACCTCGCTGGCGCAGGTCGCCATCTACGGGATCGCGGGCTTTGCGATTGGCAACGTCGTACACACCATCAACAGTGAGGCGGACTGAACTGGGCCGGACGCCGTGGGCGGGCGTCGTGTTCGGGATCGCGGTGGCGGTGATCGTCGGCTT